>NZ_FOKW01000002.1 GCF_900112205.1 Natronobacterium haloterrestre
TAAATATCCGTATTGTTACCGAACGTGGACTGTGTCGGCGGTGTCGGATTCACGCCCGTCCTGAAGGACGGGATTCTCTCCTTGAAGAAAGATAGTCGCTCACGTACGGTTGGCCGAACTCCCCGTCATAAACTGCCTCGAGTGCATTGCTCGCTGCGCCGTGTCTCGATGCATCCAGATCGTGATCCGCATACAGAACGCCAGTATCGATACAGATCGTCATCCGTAGAGCACGTCGTCGATATCGCTCTCGTCCGTCTCGACACCGGAGTGGTACCGATCGCGGCGCATGGCCGCTTTTTCCTCTTCCGAGAGCGGTACTGCCGACTTCCGGAATGAATCGATCACCTCGTCGCGCGATTCGTACGCGTCGTCGATGAGTCGTGTTAACAACTCCTGCTGTGTCACGCTGCGCCCCGTCTGCAGTCGAATCTCCGCCTGGAGTTCCTCGAGACGGGACTTCGCGTCTTCGTGTACTTTGACCGCCGTCGTCATGTCTTTCAGTTACATCCGTAACTGGGTAAACGTTTCCACGAGTAGATGCGGACTGTCTCAGGGCTGGAGATCAGTTACCCTTCGTTACACAAACCCGAAAAGTGTTGATGCGACGAAACGACGGATGAGGGTCTGTCTCGACATGGATCCGAACACTGACGCGTTTCACAGTCCTGGCAACGAGATCCGTCGGTTACTGTTGTATCCGTATGAGGGCAGATTGTGATGTCTGAAGTGGTCGTTGCAACGATACGACTCCCGTCATTCGTCGCAGGGGTACGAGCGACTTTGCAGTAGTCACCCCGTGTTCGTTCCTCGGTTCCGCCCCTGTCGGAACGTTCGTCCTTCGCAGGAAGGGCGGGATTTTCTTACCGATAGAGGAGAGACTAACTGTCTCTCGTCTTCGTTCACGAACCCGCGGTTCAGATAGAACGACAGACAATCACTTGCTATTCATCGCTTCGCTCGCGATATTCCGCCCGCGTGGCTTCAAGGCGACTTCGCGCCGAACCCGAACCTCCTCTAACACGTCCAGTTCGATCAGCCGCTCGTAGATCTCCTCGACCTCGTCGACGTCCATGTCCAGGAACTCGGGCACTTCGAACGGCGACACGCCGGAGTAGATCGCCATCAGTACTTCCTCTTCTTTCCCGGAGAGTTCGATCTGGGAGGCGTTCTTCTCGGCCCCCCTATCGAGCACCGACTTGAGGATCGCACAGTTCTGTGCGCCCCCCGAGAGGTACGTCTGGACGCTCGAGCCGTCCTCGGTGTGTTCGGCCTCGATCACGGGCCGCTCTTTTGAACGGATCGTCCGTTCGTCGCTCTCGACGGTCCCGACGTCGTCGACCTCGATCTGGACCAGCGAGCCGGACTCGACCGCGAAGTTCGCGACGCCGTCGTTGATCTTCACGCGGGCCTTCTCCCAGGAACTGTCCTGAACGACGCCGCCTTTCACGGCGGGGTGTTTGATCAGGACGATCTCGCCGTCCAGGATCGCCTTCTGGATCTGGAGTTCGAACTCCTCGACGTCGCCCATCGAGACGAGGAAGACGTCGGCCCCGTAGTTGATGCTGATGTAGTCCGAGACCTTCGCGACGGTCTGGTTGACGTCGTACCGCCCGCGGATCGACTGGATCTCCGACAGCGGGATCGTGTGTTTCCCGTCGTTGCTCGCGATCACGATCCGCTTGTTCGAGAGGATGATCCGGCCGTTGGACCAGTCGGTATCCGACAGCTTCCGGCCGTCCCGCATCACCTGGGTGAACTGCCCGGTGACGTCCGCGAGTTTCTGTTCGGACTTGCTCATGCGAAGTCACCACTCGGCATCCCCGCGCCGCCGAGTTTCGATAGTGCGGAGAACCCGCGTTTACGCAGTCGGTCGCTCTCCGTCCGGTCGACGAACCCCGCGAGCCTGTTGCGGGACGTCTCCGTCCCGATCTTCCCCAGGACGAACAGCGCCTTCACGCGGGCCTCCTCGTCCCGGGTGTCGTCTTCCACCAGATCGAGCAGCCGTTTCTCGAGGTCGCTACCGTCAAGAAGGGAGAGGCTGGTCGCGGCGAACTTCGAGGTCATCTCGTCGTCGTCGGCCAGCGTCTCGATCAACGCCTCCTGGGCCTCGCGTTCGTAGTCGTCGTTGGCGACCCGGCCCAGTAGCCACGCCGCGTTGCGCCGCTGGGCGGTCTCCGTACTCTGATCGAGGATGTCGATCAGCGGCTGGACGACCTCCGTTTCGGTGACGGCCTCGAGCTCGCCGACGATCTTCTCCCGGATCTGGTGGCTGGCGTCGGCCGGTGCCTCCGAGAGCAGTTGCACGAGCGAGAACATCGCCGTCCGGCGGACGGTATCGGACTCGTCCCGCAGCGCCTCCGCGAGGACTTCGACGGCCTCGATGCTCCCCAGCCGGCCGAGCGCGTCGACGGCGATCCGGCGGAGCCGCTCGTCGTCGGCGTCGGCGACGTCTACCAGTTCCCGAAGGGCGTTGTTCGTCCCGATATCGGCCAGCGCGTAGGCGACCTCGATGCGGACGCCGTAGCGGTCCTCGTGTAATCGGTTCGTCAGCGCCGGCACGCACTCGGGCGCGCCGATCCGCCCCAGCGCACGCGCGACTCGTTTTCGAACACGGGGGTCCGAATCCTCGAGTCGCTCCACGAGGGGTTTCATCACGTTGTCCTCGCCGATCCGGCCGAGACCCGTGGCGGCGGCCATCCGGAGTTCGGGCCGGTCGGCGGTCAGTCCCTGGGCCAGCACTTTCGCCTTCTTCCACTCGGCGACGCCGTCGATCTGCTGGCCCGACTCCTCGCCGATGAACGTCTCGAGGGCCTCCTGTCCGTACTGGTCTAGGGCGTCGATGGCCGCCGCGCGGACTTCCTCGTCGTCGTCGTCCTGGGAGGCGGCCACGAGCGCGTCGACGACGTCCGCTCGCGGGTATCGCGTATCGTCGGTCTCGCTTTCCAGACTCCCCAGGATCTCCGCGGCCCGCCGCCGGACGTTCGAATTCGAACTCTCCTCGAGAACCTCGACGAGTCGTTCGAATTCCGCGTTGCGCTCGAGTTCGAAGAGGGACATTGTTCTAGATCACCGTTCCCGTCACCGCATCCATCCCGGTCTTCACCGCAGTTCGGGACGGAACGAAACTCTCGGGGGAGTTACGGGCTCCCGTCCGTACCGGATCGGTAGCGACCGCTGAATATTCACTCTTCCTGTCCGGTTTCGTTCCGGCCCGACACGTGGGAACCGTCTGCGGTTCACCGGTCACAGATCGGCAGGCCTTCCCCGAGCGAATGCTGGGGGCTTCGTCGGGGCCGGAGCGACGCCTACTCGTTCTCGTCGCCGTCGTCACGTTCCTCACCGTCCTCCGTATCCGTCGTCGGGGCGCTTTCGTTGCCGTCGCCGAGAACGGCCTCGGAGTCGTTGTCACCTCCGTTTTCGGAAGCGCCCCGTTCGCCGTCCTCGTACACCATCGTCGTGACGATCTGGTTCCAGAGCTGGAGATCGCCGACCTCGTCGTTGAGGTGGCGTTCCGCCCACTGCGAGTTGACACCCCACCCTTCGACCTGTCCGTCGAACCGATCCAGTACCTCCGTGTACAGGTGGTTGACGTCCGAGCCACGATCCACGAGCCCTTCGCTGAACACGCGGTAGATCAGTGCGACCTCTTCGTCGGATTCCGCCCGGTTCTCGGCGGTCGACTCGTAGAACAGGATCAGATCGTTGTCTTCGGTATCGTGGTACAGTTCGTCGACGACGATGCCGTTCTTCTCGAGGAGGAAGTAGAACTCGCCGGGGGTCGCTTCGGGATCGTCGCCGGGGTCTTCCGGCGATACTTCGACTCGCGTGTCGTCCAGATTCAGCGCCGAGTCCAGACACCCCGCCGTCGCTCCGACCGAAACGGCTGCGGCAGTGGCAAGGACACGCCGGCGTGTCGGTCGGCCGTCCGGTTCGGTATCCGTCGGCGAGCGGTTTCCGGGTTCGCCGCCGTCGCTTTCTTCTATCGAGCACCCGCGACCCGTAGTCATCGTTACGGATGGTCTCACCAATGGGTGAAAAGCGCGTCGGCCATCGTCAAAAGTATCAAATATAGGGAATTAAATCGCCCAGAGAGTATATTACGGGCCCCTGCAAACAGTTGCGAACACACGACCGGTGCCGTCTCGATGAACGGAAACCTCTGTACTGACTCGACTGTCTCTCTCCGAACGGCGGTCGCTCGGACCGTGTTCTCGAGCGTCGTCGCCCGCTCTCTTCTCGCCGGACTCGGAATAGCAACGGGGCGGACGAACTCCGAGGACGAGGATCGGTGTCGGAATCGGGGCCTGTCGCCTCACGGGGACCGTCGGCGCGGACAACTCCGTGGCGCGATAGCCGTTCTCTCCCTTTTCGTCGTCGTAGCTGCCGTGCTCGCCGGAGGCAGCGTCGTTCTCCCGGCCGTCGACGACCGGGTCGATACGGACCGCGAGGAACCGTCGGTGACGGGAGCGTCCCCGGCGGACGGTTCGCCCCTGACGTTCGAAACGACGGCTAGCACTTCCGACGTCTACGGCGTCACGAGCGATCCGATCAACGTTCCGTCGGGACCACCCGACGACAAACGGGTCGTCGTTCGGTTCGAAGAGGACCACGTCGTCAGCGGGTCCCTCGAGGAGGACCTCCCGCCGGAGCCGGCAATCGCCGTCAATCGAAGCGACGGGGGATACGAGGACCTCATCGTCGACGAACACGACGACTACGACCTCGAAGTCGTCCAGACGCCGGACGGCGAGGTTGCGAAAGTAAACGGCACCCGACCGGTGTACCGGGTCGACGACGACCCCGATCTGGTCGTCCTCGACGACGAGCAGGAAGTCGTCGTCGACGAACTACAGGTAAGCCGGGAAGACGGACTGGTTCGAACCGTCGAGGGTGACGAGGTAGTCACCGTCAACGGGACGCCGATCGAGTATCCGGAGTACGACTACGTCGATCTGGGCCTCGAGATTACCGACGTCGAAAACGCCAGTGAGGGGGAGTCCATCTCCGTGGACGTCGCCGTCCACAATTCGCGGTGGGCAGATGCCACGGGAGATGATGCGAAGATGACTTTCAGCTTACACGATTCGGACGGTAATCCGAAGGATCCGGAGGAAATTGAAGACTATACTACCACTATTGATGTCGACGGAGATGGTAACTCTTCCTACACGTTCACGTACGATACAGAGCGAGACGACAATGACTACATTTTCGAGGAGGTTCGAGTCGAGATCGAAGACCGCAACACAGACGACGTAACCGTTGACGGCGATTCCGATACTGCCTCCGTCGAAATCGGTGCTGCGGGCGCGGCGGTCTTCATTACTAACAGCACCTCGACGGTCGAAGGTGGTGAACTAAGCGTAACCGCCGATATCGACCGGTACGGAAATGAGCCAGAGGGGTCACAAACCTATCCGATCAGTCTATTTATCGACGGTGCAGAGGTCGAGACGCAAGTACACACGTTGGCTCCCGGTGGTGAAACGACGACGACCTTCTCGTACGAAACCGATCACAATGACGTCCCCGAGACCAATGTCGAAGTCTCGAGCCGTACCGATTCGGATTCGGTCGACATCCCTGTCGTCTCCCGAGAGGAACACAATCGAAGCATCGAAGCGGCGATCACGGGGACGAACGTCGACCAACTCAACCTAACCGGCGAACTCGAGGTCGACACCGCGTTCGACTACGATGGGGACATTCCCGGAGGCGAGACGGAGTTCCAGGCGCATTTCGTGGTCAACGGGGACGTCGAAGACCGGCGAAACGTGACGCTTGCCGGTTCCGATCCGACGAACGAGACGTTCGTGTTCGCTCGCAACGAAACGCATCCGCCGATCGAGAACGTCACGATCGAAACGCCGGGCGAAGACGCGTCCGTCGAATTCGACCGTCGGACCGACGTGACGTTTACCGACGTCACCGATCCGGCGGCACGCAACGAGACCCTCGAGGCGACGGTCTCCGTCGAAGACGTCGGTGAAACGCCCGGCCGGGACGTGCTCACGATCGAGACGACGAATCCCGTCGCCGTCGACAATGCGACACGCGAGCGGACGATCGTTCTCGAGGGTGGCGAATCGACCACCGAAACCGTGACGTTCGAACTTACCGAGGACGCGCCACCGAACCTCGAGTTACGAGCCAGCACCGGCGATGCAGTCGAGACCACGTCGGTCGAGGTCCGAGACGACGTGTCGCGGTTCGTGGTCGAGGAGGTGACCCTCGAGGGGGCGGACGATCCCGACTCCGGACTCGACGTGACGGGAACGATCCGCAACGCGGGCGGGGTGTCGGGTGCCCAGACGGTTCAACTCACGCTCGACGGCGAACCGATCCGGACGGAGGAGATCGTCCTCGAACCGGACGAGGAGGTGACGCTGTCGGCAGGCGTGCCGACGTCCGACGAGGGGACCTATGCCTTCGGTGCGTCGACGGACGACGACGAGTACAGCGATACGTCGGTCGCGACCGCGACGCAGACGGAATCCGCACCCGACGACGAGGGGTCGTCGCTGTCGCTGCCGGTCAGCCCCGCGACGCTCCTCGTGGTGCTCGCATCGATCGCAGGGGCGATCGCGGTCGGAGCGGGCGTCATCAAGTACCGCGACGACCCGGCGACCGTCCGCGCGCGAGCGCGCCAGTTACGAAATACGGTCCTCGGTGCGGTTCCGTTCGGCGACTCGGGGACGGTCATCGTCCAGAACGACCTGCCACGGACGTCGCTGGTCAGAGTACGAGTTCGATCCGAGAACGACGTCGTCTTCGTGGAGGATTTCGAACTCGCCGAGAACGAGCGGCGCACGTTCGACTGCCTCCCCGACGCCGAGCGGTTCGACGTCGGTGCCGGCGTCGACGACATCACCTCTCACGAGGAGACGTTCGGCGAGGGAACGGAGACGGTCGCGATCGTGCTCCGCCCGGAAGGGATCACCATCCGAGAACTATGACATCCTCCGCGCCGTAAACGGCGCGGTTTCCTCCATGGGAGTCTCAGTCGGTCTAAGATTCCCCGGAGGCAATATTCCCGTCACGGTGGACGGTACTCGGGTCTGTGCGCTGTTCGTTGGGACTTTCGTGAGGGTGTGGTGTCCCCGACCAGTTGTGGTCGTCCCACTGGAACCGCACGGGCCGTGCCATCGGCCTGACTGCTGTCTCCGTCTGCCGCTCGAGGAACGTTGCTGACGCCGTGAGGTCGGCGTGGCCGTCGAAGCCACACTCACAGGTGAGTGTGTCCTGATGCCGTGTCGTCCGCTCTGTACTGCCACATTGCGGGCACCCTTGGCTCGTCCACGCTTCCGACCGAACTTCGACCGAGATACCGTACTCCTCAGCAGTACATGCCAGCCGGTCGGTGAACTTCTTGAACGCCCAGAAGTTGTGTGTCTTGGCGTTGGTTTCGACCGACCAATGTGTCTCGAGGACGTCGGTTAACCCGCCGATATAGACTGTGTCCACGCCCTCTGCGTACAACCGTTCAATCAGGTCGCGACAAAGGGCTTCTTGGGCGTGGTCGCGACGGCGCGTCCGGCGTCGGTACAGTCGCCGAATCCGGTCGCTACTGTATCGACCTTCCTCAAGTTTCGACTGTAGTCGGGCAATCTCTCGCGCCGTCTCACGGAAGCGGTCGAACAACTCGCGGCCCTCGTACAGATATTGCTCGCCGGTCGTCGTGGTACAGGCGACGAGATTGTTCGCACCGATATCCAGAGCGGCCGTTTCGTCGGCCAGTGGAGTTGCCTGTTCGTCTGAAGAAACAGTCACAGGCTGTGAAGCTTGGAAGGTGCTGTCAGTCTCGTCGTACCAGAGGTCCAACCGGCCCTGTTTCTCGTACTCGGACCAGTTCGGGTCGCCAACGATTTCTAATCGAAGGCGACTTCCCGGACTATTATGGTTGTCTCGTAGGTCATCCCCCACGACAATCTCAAGTCGGGAACGCTCACCCCATTTGATGGAGTATGCATCGTTGCGAATGACGCCTTTGAGAATACGTCCGTCGTCCTTGTTGCCCCGGAAGCCCGGCGGTTTGGGGTGTTCCGTAACCGAGCTGTTTGACTCGTCGTGGTGCTGCTCTTTCAGCTGGAAGAACGCTCGCCACGCTTCGCTGTTTTTCGCGATGACTTGTTGGGCGGTAGAGGCCGCGAGAACGCTTTTGTATTTGCCCTCGAGCCGGCCTGTATCGACGTTCCATACACTGCCCTCAAAGCCATCTTCGTCGTTATACCGCATGAGACGTTGATAGTTGACTTCGTTCCAGAGAGCGGCAGTAGCGTCCAACAGGTCCCGTAGCACCTGCTCTCCATCGTTAGAGAGTGGTCGCACGGCGAATGTGTTGGTACGCTTCATCTACCAACTACCAGTTCGTTCCGTAGAAAGGTAAAGACCGCCCAGCAAGAGTGAAAGTGAAAGTGGAGTCGATGTGGTGGAGACTCGCGATCGGCAGGAAGACGACGGTATCTCAGTAGAGCAGACGCGATTCACGCCCGCCCTGTTCAGTCCTCGGTTCCGACTGTGGTCGGAACACTCGTCCCTCACGAGAAGGGCGGGACTCTCTCGCTGTCAAAGGTCGGACGTCCTCGAGGGAGACGCCAGTTCCCTCGCCCGTCGGAAACTCGATTTCGTCGGTTCCGGAGAACTACCGGAGTCTAGTGCGTCAGCAACAGCAGTTTTTCGTCGGTCCGGGCGAGACAGAACCGTCGATCCGGCGGCGTCTCGAACGACGTCGTCGGCCGTTCGGTGACGAACAACCGATCGAACCCCTGCCCGCACGCCGGACACCCCACGTCGTCGCGGTTCTCGAGGATCCGTTGATCGCCGCCGTCTTTCAGGAGTTTCAGTTTCGACCGATAGTCGTGGATACTGAACCCGTTCTCGACGGAGATTCGTTCCATGGGGGTCCGTCGCCGGGTCGGACGCATAACTGCAACGGCCGTTCGGTTCGTCCCGACCAGTCGTCCCGGTTCTCCCTGGATGGCCCTCCCGAATAATACGAACCCTGACATGCGGCCAGTAGATTAATGTATGCGGTCCGATTCGCGCGAATTATGGTCGCACGTCCGAATAATGGACAGAGAATGTGAAATACTACTGCCTAACACACGAAAAACCGAATCACTCACTCGAGTGGCGCTCCGTCGATTATTATATTCAGTCCGACGGGTTAAAATTTCGCGCTGTGATACGTTCAGTTCCCTGTCGTTTAAGATGTATCAGTTCCAGTGATTGAGTAGTCGTGGGTGGCACCCGAACGGGACCCCGTCGGACGGTGTGGGCCGTCGGCAGCCGATCGGGACCGGCCACTACCACCCCCAATCGGTGATCGGTAATGCAGGAAAACGTAACGAGTACGGAATCCGTCCTCGAGGAGTTGATTCGGATGACGACCTCGGGGGACCGGAATCGGGAGGAGAGGGATCGAAAGCGGGAGGGAACGAAATCGGATGAACTCGGTAGCGATGGTACCCCTCTCGAGGTCGAAAACGGGACGAACGGGGCGATAGACGACGTTCAGCAGGAACTCGACGAACTGGTGGCCGAGGTGGAAGGGACGCTGCCGATCGAGGACGTGTCGCTCGACGAGGCGCTGATCAAGGAGAACTTAGAGGAGGTCCTGCTGTTGCTCGTCGCGTTGCGCGGCGAGACCCACGGGAAGGAGTTACTCTCGGATCTCTCCCGACTGTTCGACGCGAACCTCAGTCCGGGGACCGTCTACCCCTCTCTTCACGACCTTGAGGAGGAGGACGTGCTCTCGATGCACGCGAAGGTCCAGACGAAGGAGTACTCGATCGCCGACGACGAGTACGTACGGGAGACGGTCGAAGAGACGATGGTCCAGCACCTCTCGTTCGGGCTGTTGCTGTACGCGTTTCTGACGCGATTCTAGCGGCGGTGGCTTTTCGCGGTCGAGACTCCGGCCGTCACTCGAGACGTGGCTCCGCACACCCTCGAGTCCGGCCCTCGAATCGCCCTCGAACTATCGATCGGCGGGATCGTTCTCGGGTTCGGTTCGGTCCCCGTCTCCGGTAGCCAGCGTTTCGGCGATCTCGCTCAGGCTGTCGCTCGGGGGTTCGTGGGCGTCGTAATAGGTCGTCTCGCCCGGTTCCCGCAGTCCGTAGAGGAACTCCGGTTCGACGACGTCGACGAGCGCGGAGCCGCCCGGTGGGACGCCGTGATCGTCGACCCACTCGGCCAGTCGGTCGGTCCCACCGCCGGGATCGCGGGCCAGGTCGGGCGTCTCGTAGACGCCGGGGATCGACAGCTCGTCGCCGGTCAGTGCTCGCTCGACGCGAGCGAACAGTTCGTCGCCGTCCAGGACGATCCGGACGACCTCGTCGGTCGGGAACGCGTCGCGGTCGTCGGCCGGAATCTCCAGTCGAACGCCGGTTGCCGTTTCGGTACACGTCGAGCGAACCGTCCGAACCGACGGATGGTCGCTCGCTACTCTATCTACCATTGGCTCGAATCGAATGCAAAACGAGGCTTACTCGTCTTCGCCGTCGCCGAGGAGCTCGTCGACGTCGGTACTCCCGCGGTCGACGATCGAGGCGTTGATCTGTGCGACTGCGTCGGAGACCTCGCGGCCACGGACCGTGATGCGGCGTCGCTCGCCCTCGCGGTTCGGTCGGTAGCCGGTCTGTCGCTCGCTCATCAGGACTTCCTTCAGGTTCGCGCCGGCGACGTCCTCGTTGAGGGGACGTCCGGCCTCGTCGGAGCCGCCGGTGATCTCGAGGGTGTAGCCGTCGAGTCCGACCGCGCCGCCGTCGACCTCGTCGCCGATCGACTTGCCGATAAAGCGGTTCGCGTCCTGTTCTTCGGCCTCGAGCTGGTAGGTCATCCCGGAGTCGGGATCACCGACGACGACAGTGAAACTTGCCATGCCCGACGGAAGACGGTCGTGGCTCAAAAGAACATCGTTTCACACCGACCTTTTGCGTTACGCTCGTTTCGTGCCGGGAGCAGCGTCACTGCTCCAGGGCACGTCGTCGCTCGCCAAAAGATCGATCAAAAGCACTCCTCCCCCCGTTCGCTCGTCCTCCCGTCCTCGCTCACGTCGGTCGTCGGCCCGCTCGCTCGTTTCACTCGCTCGCGGTCAGGTGTTCGGGATTGTCTGCTCTGCCCGGGTCGCGACATCCCCGTGTTTCGACGATGTCGCTCCCGGCCACGACGTTCGGAGAGGTCTCGAACGCGGTCTTGTCCGCTGCGGGCCGACTCGAACAGTCAAGTGCGTTCCCTGCGTACCCTCGAGCGTGTTCATCGATCCCGAACGGCTCGAGGCGCGCTTGGGCGAGGAGTTCGGCGGCAGCGCCGAGGAGCGGCGGGTGGTCGTCCGGCAGGCCGTCGACCTCGCGGATGCGGGCCGGTATCGGGACGACACGGGGTATACGCTGACGACGGACATCGTCGTCTCGGAGCTGGCCGACGCGCCGGACGGGACGCCCGCCGACCGGTGGAACTGGTGGATCGGCTCCCTGGAGATCGCGTACGGGGGGTACGGTCGGTTCCGGATCGACCGCTATTCGGCGACGTAACCCCGGGGAGAACGAAACGACTTTTATGCACCCTGACCAATTAGTCAGGTAGTGACCGATCCGGACGTTCGCGACGCGATTATGACGGCCACCTACGAGGCCCTCTGCGAGCACGGCTACACCGATCTGACGGCACAGGACATCGCCGACCGCACGGACAAGAGCAAGTCCCTCCTGTTCTACCACTACGACTCCAAGGAGGACCTCGTCGCCGACTTCGTCGACTACCTCGTCGAGCGGTTCGACGAGTGGATCGCGGAGACGCGGGATCTCACCCCCTCGGAGCGGCTGGCGACCTTCGTCGACTGGTTCCTCTACGGTTCCGGCGACGACGACGAGCGTCAGTCGTTCCACACCGCGATGCTCGAGATCCGGACGCAGGCACCGTACAACGAGCAGTACCGTAAAGAGTTGCGCAAGAGCGACGACAGGCTCCGCGAGATCGCCGAAGAGATCCTCCGGAACGGGATAGAGACGGGCGAGTTCACCGACCACGACCCCGAGGAAACCGCCGCCCTCCTGATCGCGACCCTCGACGGTGCGCGTATCCGCCAGCTCACGCTCGCCGAGGACGACTACATCGGGCAGGTCCGGTCGGCGATGGTGGCCCGCATCTTCGACGACATACTCGCCGAGGACGTCTCGTTCCCGGAAGGCCTGCTCCCCGACGAGATCGATATCGAGGGCGGCGTCGACGGAACATCGGACCTGGGCCCCTCGAGCGAGACCCGCCAGCCGGAAGACGAACACGGATCGTCCGAGGACGGGGCGGAGTAACGCCCGGGAACCAGATGTCAGACATCAGACACCTGGATCCTGGAACCTGACACCTGACGCCTGCGTCGACCACACACCCGTCATGCGCGAACGAACGTACACCGACGACGCGAACGCCACCGCCGAAGCGGCGGCCGGACTGGCCTCGCCGATCGGCAGGCTCGTCTCCGCGGCGCTCCCCGCTCGAGAGCGGTCGGTCCCCGCGGCGCTCTGTACCGTCGCCGTCGAGGTCGCCGCGATGGCGGATCGGGGGGCCGATCCCGACGTCTCGCCGGTACAAGTTACGGAACCGCTGATCGAGGCCGTCGTCTCCCTCGAGGGGTATCTTCGGATCAGACGGCAGCTAGTCGACGGCGACTCGAGCGCGGGCATGGGCTGTCCTCGTGACGTCGGTGCCGGGAGGAATCCCGGGAGCGGCCGACCGATCGGCGACCGCAACCGCGACCGCGACGCCGCCGTCCTGGCCAGCGACTACCTCCACGCAGCGGCCTACGCCGCAGCCGGCGAAACGCCCGTTCCGGCCGGGCGCGGGCTCGAGTTGTATCGCGTCCTCGCGTCCGGGTCGACGGCGCTTTCTCACGAGTTTCTCGAGCGGAGTCTCGAGACGCGTGACCCGAACGGCGGACACGCCGAGTCGCTGCCGCCGGCGACCGTCGCCGGCGTCGCCGCCGAACTCGGCGCGACGGCACTCGGCGCGAGCGGGGAGATACGTGCCGCACTCGAGACGTACAGTCGCTCGCTGGCGGCGGCGCTAGTCGCTTCCTCCGGGGATAGTAGCGACGCCGACCCATCCGATGGGGTCGGTTCGTTCGCGGGACCGATCGGCCTGGACCTGCGGCGGACGGTCGTTCGGGTCCTCTCGACTACCGACGGGGTTCGCGTTCCGGAGGAGCAGGGCACCAGTACCGTTGTGCCCGGGGCCGAGCCGGCGGACAGCGACGGTGAGTGCCACCTCGAGCGTGCTCGCGAAGCAGTCGCTACCCTCGAGCGGGCGGTCGACCCCGAGGTCACGGCCGCGTCCACGGCTTCGGCTTCGGCCTCGACCTCGGCTTCGACCTCGGAAGACGGCGACGATCCCCGGGCCAGGGCAAACCTCGAGTCCCCACTCGTCCGCCTCGAGCGGGCAACACGGGTCCCCTTCGGGACCGGCAACGCCAACCCATGAACACGAGTTCGTTCGTACGACCGATCTGGCCTGCCTACTTGCTCTCGGTGCTCGTCTCCGGGCTTGGTCACTGCTACCTGGGTCGGTTGAAACGCGGCGCGAGCTGGTTCCTGCTGTACGTACTCGCGCTCGCGTTCCTGAGCGCGCGAACGATCCCCGGCGCGCTCGAGCCGGGCGAGCCGTTCGTCCTCACGGCGTTGCAGTTCGAACGCGTCGCCTTTACGGACGTCGCGGTCCCGCTTGCCGTCCTGATCGTCTGCCTGCTGGACGTGTACCTGATCGGGCTGGCCGAACGCACTGGTGCGTCGCCGGCGACGGAACCACGGTCGAACGGGTCCTGAGGTTTCGGTCGCCGCTCTTTCCCGTCGCACTAGTTGGAAAGTTGATCAATCGCGCCGCTTTTGTATGTTCCCGTCGAACGCCCCGTATGGACCGTCTCGGCACGCTTCTGGTGAAGGGGCTCGGCGTGTTCGTCCTCGCGCTCGTCGTCCTGGGCGTCGTCGCGACGATCGTCGGCATCGTGTTCTCGATCGTCGCGACCGTCTTCTCGATCGTGGTCACCCTCGCCGTGCTGGGAATTCTCGTGCTGGCGCTCGTCGGGCTGACGTCGCTGCTTCGCGGAGGTTCGTCCGATAGTCGAACGAAGATCGAGGCCGAGCGGAGCCTCGAGACGGACGACACCTCTCGCGGTCGCGATCCGGAAGACCGACTCCGCGAGCGGTACGTCTCGGGCGAACTGAGCGAAGCGGAGTTCGAGCGGGAACTGGATCGGGTACTCGACGAGGACCCGACCCGACGCGACGTCGACACCGATCGCTCGCGCGAGTTCGATCGAACGAGGCGGTGAGCGGCCACGGCCCGGGCGACGGGGCGGCCGGAACCGACGCAGGCAAACGCCTCGAGCCACAATCGGGCCGTATGGAGGTCGAGTTTCTCGGCGGGGCCCGCGAGATCGGTCGGAGCGCGATCCTCGTCGACGACGATCTGTTGCTCGATTTCGGTATGGATTCCGGCAACCCGCCGGCGTTCCCGATCGGAGCCGGGGACGTCGATCCGGAGGCCGTCGTCGTCAGCCACGGTCACCTCGACCACGTCGGGTCGATCCCGTCGCTGCTATCGGGCGACGCCCGACCGACGATCCACTGGACGCCGCCGACGTACGAACTCACGCGGGTACTCGCCCGGGACACGCTTCGACTCCACGGCGGTACCTACGACTGCCCGTTCACCGAGGCCGAAGTCGCTCGCCTCACCCAGGTCTCGGAGACCCACGGCTACCGCGAGCCGTTCGAGGCGGCCGGCTACGAGATCACGTTCTTCGACGCGGGCCACGTCCCCGGCAGCGCACACGTCCTGATCGACGACGGTGAGACCAGACTGCTCTATACGGGAGACTTCCACGCGGACGACCAGCAACTGCTCGCCGGGACGACGGCCCGTCCCGACGCCGACGCCGTGATCTGTGAGAGCACCTACTCCGACGTGACGCGCCGGCCACGCGAGGAGATCGAGGCGGCCTTCGCCGAGAGCGTCGCGGAGACGATCTGGAGCGGCGGCACCGTCGTCGTCCCCGCGTTCGCGATCGGCCGAACCCAGGAAGTGCTCTGTATCTGCGAGGAACACGACCTCGAGTGCTACGTCGACGGGATGGGCAAGCGCGTCACGGAGATTTTCCTCCGGGAAGGCAACCGCGAGTTCCTCCGCGATCCCGACCTCCTGCGGCGGGCGAAAGGCAACGCCCGCTTCGTCGACGGCCGCGACGGCCAGCGCGAGCGGATCGCCGAGCAAAATACCGTGATCGTCACGACAAGCGGGATGCTCCACGGCGGCCCCGCGATGACCTACGTCCCCGCGATCCGGTCGCACCCGACCAACAAGATCGCCATGACGGGCCACCAGGTCGAGGGGACGCCCGGGCGCGACCTGCTCGAGACCGGCAGCGCCGAGATAGACGGCCGGATGATGCGGATCAGCGCGCAGGTCGAGCAGTACGACTTCTCCGCCCACGCCGACCGCGAGGGCCTGCTCGAGTTCCTCGCCGCCTACCGCGAAGAAGGGGCGGCGGTGCTGGTCAACCACGGCGATCGGTGCGAGGCGTTCGCCGAGGAGTTGCGGGCCGAGGGGTTCGCGGCGAGCGCGCCGGAACTCGGGGAGCGACTCGAGGTCGCTCCCTAGGCTGGCCCGGATGCCTTGATACTGCTCGAGCGCGTACGTTCCGTATGTCAGTCGATTCACAGGCCGTCCGTTCGGGACTTCTCCGTCGCACCGCCGTCGGCGACTGTCGGGGTGAGCACCGATGACGCGGGTTCTCGTCGCCTACGGCTCGAGCGAGGGCCAGACCGCGGCGGTCGCCGAGCGAATCGCCGACGTACTCGAGTCCGACGGCCACGAACCGACGCTGGTCGACCTGGGTCACTCCTCGGCCGACCTCGAGTCGGCGGAGTACGACGGTGCCATCGTCGGTGCGTCGATCCACGCCGGGGCTCACCAGCGGTACGTCGCGGAGTTCGTCCGTGATCACCGAGAGACGCTGAACCGGCTGCCGTCGGCCTTTTACTCCGTCAGCCTCTCGGCCGCCTCCGAGGACGAAGAGAGCCAAGCGGCGGCCGAGGAGTTGCTCGAGGGGTTCCTCGAGGAGACGGGGTGGGACCCGGACGGGACGCTATCGGTCGCCGGGGCGCTCAGGTACAGCGAGTACGGGCTGCTCAAGCGGTTCATGATGCGTCGGATCGCCAGCGAGGAGAGCGGCGACACCGACACCTCGCGGGACTACGAGTACACCGACTGGGAGGACGTCGAGTCGTTCGCCCGGGAGTTCTCGACGCTGGTTTCCTGACGACGGCTCGGGCACCGGCCGCCGTGCCCGGCTCCGGGGTCGATGCGGGCACGACCCCGGTACCGGCAGCGGTTGCCGGCCCGGCAACGGTTTTTGAGCCGTTCGTGGTCCGAGGGGTATGACGAGCGATCCCGACTCCGACGCTGACCCGGATGTGGCCGACGGCGACGATCTCGAGTTGACCGAGGCCGAGGAGCAGGCGCTCCACGCGATGCAACTCGGGATCGAGTATATTTACCGTGCGTACGGCTCGTTGCTCGAGTTCCATCATCACGTCGGACGCGCGATGAACCGGATGGCCGACGCGGAAGACGAACTCCGCGAGGCCGGCCACGAGGAGTGGGCGGACCAACTCCGGGACGAGCACTTGCCCGCGGGGGCGATCGACGACCGGTGGACGTTCGAACTCGTCGACGAGTTCTCCGCGGAGTTCCTCGAGGAGATGGACGATCTCGAGGCCTCGGTCAGGGAGGACCTGGCCGACGGGACTCCGCACGTCTCCGAACGGCGACACAAGCAACACCTGCGCGAGCGGGCCGATTCGGACGAGTATGGCGGAGGCGAGGCCGAGAGAGGCCGTGGAGGTGAAAACGACAACGACGGCGGGGACGGAACCGAGGACGATGGGTGATCCGTAGGGTCCGATTCCTCGAGGACGCGCAACTCGGCGAGGGCCGCGAGCGGCGGACGGGACCGCGGAGTGAGAAGTATTTTCGCGCCTCTCGCCGTACGTCCACGCATGACCGACCGGTACGACGTCATCGTCCTGGGGGTCGGCGGGATGGGCAGCGCCACCGTCGCTCACCTTGCCGACCGCGGCGTCGACGTCCTCGGCCTCGAGCGGTACGACGTCCCTCACGGCTACGGCTCCTCGCACGGCCGGACGCGGATCTTCCGGCTCGCCTACGGCGAGGATCCCGCGTACGTTCCGTTGCTCCGGCGGGCCGACGAGCTGTGGGCGGACCTCGAGGCCGACCACGACGGCCGACTGCTGTACCGGACCGGATCGATCGACGCCGGCCCGGCCGATTCCGACTTCGTCGCGACCTCGGAGCGATCCTGCGAGGAATACGACCTCGAGTACGAACGGCTCTCGAGCGAGGAACTGTCGGATCGCCACCCGGGGTACGACCTCCCGGCGGACTACGAGGCGATTTACCAGCCCGACGGCGGGTTCCTGGTCCCCGAAGAGTGTATCGTGGCCCACGTCGAGCGCGCCCATCGCGAGGGGGCCACCGTCCGGGCCCGCGAACGGGTCGTCGACTGGTCGCCGATCGTCGACGGCGTCCGGGTCGAGACCGACTACGACGCCTACGAGGCCGACTCGCTCGTGATCGCCGCGGGCGCGTGGGCCTCCCGTTTCGTGGACGCCCTCGAGGGTGTCGTCGTCCCCGAGCGGCAGGTCGTGACCTGGCTCCAGCCCGACCGGCCCGAACAGTTCGGGCCCGATCGGTTCCCCGTCTGGAACCTCGAGACACCCGACGGCCGGTTCTACGGGTTCCCCGTCCACGACCTGCCGGGGTTCAAGTTCGGGCGATACCACCACCGCGAGGAGACCGTCGATCCCGACGCCTTCGAGCGGGAGCCGACCCAGGCCGACGAACGACTCCTGCGGGAGTTCGCCGAGGAGTACTTCCCGGCCGGTGCGGGGCCGACGATGCGCATGGAGACCTGCCTGTTCTCGAATACGCCGGACGAAGACTTCGTGCTCGATACGCTGCCCGACCACCCGCAGGTCACCGTCGGCGCTGGCTTCTCCGGACACGGGTTCAAGTTCGCCAGCGTCGTCGGCGAGATCCTCGCCGATCTCGCGCTCGAGGGTGAGACCGACCACGACATCGGGATGTTCGCGCTGGACCGGTTCTAGCCGTCGACTTTAGCTTCGCTCTCGTCGCGGTTTTCACCGCCTGGGTCGTCGGCATCAGCCTCGAGGGCACCGCCGGACGCTTCCGCCTCGCCGGCTGTGAGTTTCGAATCGAGCAGCGCCCGGAGACGGTCGGCGTACTCCCGAACCGTGCCCCGCTGGCCCGTCGATTCACCGTCAGTGTCCGTTCTCGCGTCGTCGTCCCCATCCCCGTCTCGGCCGCCGGTCGCTCGAGCGAAGACGAGTTCGGGATCCTCGGTGACGTCCTCGGCAGCCTCCGAATCGGCGTCGTCGTCGACCGCCTCGGTGTCCATCGGCGGGTTCTCTGCTCGTTCCTGGTCCCGTTCCCCCTCTTTCTCCCCTTCGCTCCCCACGTCGCTTCCCGCCGCCTCGAGCGACGGCGGCTCGAAGACGTAAGTCGTCCCCCCGTGGCGGACGAGGTACCGTTCGCTCCGTCGGTCGAAAACGACGGCGGCCCCGACGTCGATCCCGAGTTGTGCGAGTTCCGCGAGGCTCTCGACCGTCGCGTACCCGGGTGCTGGTTCGTCGCCCGCGGAGCGGTGGTCGTCGGACCCCCCTTCGACGAACTCGAACCCGGAGTCGGGGTTCGGTTCCGGTTCGTCCGCGGCTCCGTCCCCGGCCTCGCCCGTCCGGGCGGAGTCGAACTCGAGTTCCGAGGGCGGAAGCCGGACCCTGGTGACGACCTCCGCGAACCGCTCGCGATCCTCGTGGTAGGCCAGCCACTCCCGCTCGGTCGGCGTCGGCTCCGGGTATCGCCACGAGGCGAGCGCCAGGCCGGCGAGCCCCGCCGATCCGAGGACCAGCAACAGTGGCCCGCCGATCGTCCGCGTCGGCCCGACGGTCTCCGGGACGACCACCGTCTCGTACTCCTCGCCGTGGTCCTCCCGGTACCCCACTTCGTCGTCGACCGAGTACGTACTGCCGTCGTACTCGATGTCGACCGCGTAGCCGTCGCTCGCGGCCCGGTACTCGCCCTCGATTTCGCCTTCGATCTCCCGGTCGACCGCGAGGTAAATCTCCGTCGTGCCGGGGCTGGCCCCGAGGTCGCTCTCGATCTCGTCGATCTCGGCCGCGACCTCGGGGACGTCGACGGTGAACGCCGCGGCGACGTCCTCACCCGGCGCGACGTCGGGTTCGCTCGCCGACGCGAGTTCCTCCCGCTGGCTCCAGTAGACCGTCTCGGTCTCGGGATCGACGGCCCGGTAGACGAGTTCGACCGTCACGTCAACCTCCACGTTCCGGGCGCTGTCGGCCTCGTATCCCCCGACGAACTCCCCCTCGAGTTCCGGGGTGATCGCCGTATAGTACAGCGGTTCGTTCTCGAGGACGGTCCCGTTCGCATGGACGGGCGTCGACTCGGTTACGGTCGCCCCGTGGGAGAGCTCCCCCGTGGCGGTCCAGGCGGGCTCGAGTCGCTGTTCCGTCTTCTCGTCCGGAGCGGCGTACGCGCCGTAGCTCACCCACGCGCCGATCAGAACGAGTGCGACCGCGACGACGACGAGCGCCGTCCGGTACTCCGCGAGCAGCGCGCGGAACTTCAGTCGCCTGGCGGTCCCCTCCGTCGGTGTCGCGTCGTCGGTGTCCGTCTGCATGGTCAGGTGTTCTCCCGCGGTGTCCGCGAGTACGTCGTATCGGTTCCTCGCCGATTCTGCCGCCGATCCGTCGCCCGTCGCCGTCGCGTCCGTTCCCGGCGTGCCCGCGGGTTGCCGGGCCCCAGCAGGACGCGCCCGAGGAGGTAGACGCCGCCCCCGAGCAGGGAGACGACGGCGACGAACGGGAGCCAGGGGTGGAGGTCGTACAGCGCGTCGAGCACCGGTAGCGGGAGGACGTACAGGTAGCGGTGTTCGGTGACGTAGGTCGGGTAGTAGCCGGTCTCGTCGGGTGCCGTGATCGAAACGGTCGTTTCGGCGGTCTCCCTGGGTCCGACGACCGTCGGCCCCTGCTCGGTGTCGACCCCCTGCCCGCCGGGCTCGAGGTAGGTGACGACCGGGACGAATCCGCCGTTTCCGATCGCGTACGGGATCTCGGCGGTCGTCCCGCGTTCGATCACCAGCGGCCGATCGGAGTCGAACTCCGCGCTGACGACGTCGTAGGAGTGGGTGCCGGCGGGCGCGACCATCGCCGCCGTGGCGGCGACGACGACCAGCAGGGCGAACGCCCCCGCGAGCAGTCGCGGATCGACGCCCACCTCCTCGCCGCGTCCGCGGGATCGGTCCGGCGAGGAGCCGGCGTCGGGGCGGCGTCGCTCCCGGATCGTCTCGACGGCGTAGAGGACGAGCGACACGGCCAGCAGCATGTACGCGAGCCCCGTCGTCCCGAGAAAGGCCCGGAGACCGAACGTGACCGCGAGCCACCGCTGGGCGCGCTCGAGGCCCTCGCCGATCCCCATCACGGCGGTCCCGAGGCTCGGGATCGTGACCACGTCGCCGTTCACCTGGAGGGCGGTGGCGACGATCTGGCCGTCCTGGACGACCGGCTCGCCGCTGTCCTGGTCGGTAAACGGGTTCGCGTCCCCGCGGGTGACGTACCCCCGGTCGGTCACCTCGACGATCCGGTGGGTCGTCAGTCCGCCGCCCTCGATCTCCTCGGCCTCGAAGACGACGACGTCGCCGACCTCCGGTTCGCCCGCCAGTTCGCTTGGCACCGCGACGAACCCGTCGCCGGTCTCGATCGTCGGCTCCATGCTCCCGGTCTCGACGAACCCGAGCAGGATCGGCTGGCCGAGCAACTGGCCGGCCAGCAACGCGACGAGCACGATGGCTAGGAGTCCCTGGCCCCCACGACTCACCCCCCGTCGAATCATTCCCAGATCGGATCAATCACGTTGTGTCATTTGAATTTTAGGGTATCTGATCTGTATTGCCTCCGATAGCTCACGTCCGCGTTCGAACGAAGCGGACGCCGAGCAGGGCGGCGATGAACCCGAGACCGACGATACCCAGCGCCAGGAAGGGCATCCCGTCGGCCGGCCCGGACTCCTCGCGGTCCGCTTTCGATTCGTCGGTCCCGTCTTCGTCAGCGTCCCGATCCTCGGGGTCGTCCCCGGGAGCCGTCTCGTCGGAGTCCGGTTTCTCCCCCTCGAGGGCGACGACGTACTCCGCAGTCGGGTCGGCGGGAATCACGTACTCGAGCGTCGACTCGGTCCCGGCGACCTGCTCGATCTCGCCGTCGGTCCAGGTCTTCCCGTCGTAGCGCCAGACGGTGACCCCGGTTCCGCCGGTTCCCGTGCGATCGAGCCGCGAGCGGTCGACGACGAGGCGGTAGGAGACGTTCTCGAGGGCGTCCCCGTCCCCGGACGCGTTCTCGAGGGCGACGGCACCGATCGGTTCGACGCCGTATTTCGTTCGGAGGCGTTCGAACCGTGCGCCGTCAAATCGTTTCTCGGCCGCGACCGCGAACGAGGCCTCGTCGCCCGCGAGCGTGACGTCGAGGCGGGCGAGGGAAACGCCGTCGCCGAGGGTCAACCCGTGCAGGTCGATCGATTCGAGCCCGCAGCCGTCGGCGTCCGCGATCGAAATCGCTCGCGTCGTCTTGTCCGAGGCTTCGACGGTTACGCTCGGTCCCGTCGGACAGGCGACCGTCGTGTCGGACTCGGCGTCGGAGTCGCTCTCGTCGTCCTCGTCCTCGTCGGGTACTTTCCCGTGGATCGTGATTTCGCGTATCAAAACGTCCGTCGCCTCTTTGCCGTGCGAATCCACGGTGAACCCGACGTCGATCGACTCGTAGGGCTCGAGCGTCGCGTTGTTTTCCATCCCTTCGATCGAACTCGGGTTCGAGCCCGTACCGTCGCCGTCCGAGCGATAGAAGGTGACGTCGTCCGACTCGTGCTCGAGCCACACGTGCGCGTAGTCGTCTCCCGTGTAGTTGAGCGTGAACACGTCGTCTACCCCGGTGATCGCCTCGGCGGGGACGCCGTCGCCCTCGACGGCGTCGTTGCCCGCGGTCAGGTCGACCGCGAGTTTCCCCTCGTCGTCCAGGTGAGCGTACGCGCCGTTCGGGCCGTCGTGTGGTTCGGCGGTGATCCGTTCGCCGATGTCGTCGTAGCCGCCGGTCCCGGGGCCGGGGCCGCTCCCGCCGGTGGTGGCGACGACGAGCGCGAGAAGACAGAGGACGGCGATTCCGGCGGCGGCCCGTCGGCTCATGGGTACGGCCACCTCCCGCGGGAGTCAGCATCGGCGTCGATGTCGGCGTCGGTGTCTCGAGTCGGCATTGGCGATCGTGATCGTGTTCTCGTATCGGAACCGGTACGGCGAGTCTCCGGTCGGGACCGGCGCGAAACGTCCCGGAGCGTCGTCGACGTGGTGGGATGCGTGGTGTATCGATCGTGACTGCGTTCACTGGACCGCGTGTCGCTCGACACGTTCGGGTGCGCTGACCGAGCCGGCTCGCGCCGTCTCCCGGCACGAGCCGTCCCGGCGCTGTGCAGGTCCCCACTCCCCCAATCCCTGGCGGATGCAGTGGGGGTCGGCGACGATCGGTCGTCGCCGGGGAACGCGACGCGGTGACCGTGATGGGTGGCGGACACATCGGAGCGAGCGCCGCGACGCGGCCGCGAACGTGGCGGGTGAGTGAACGGGTGATCGATCGCGCCCGCGTCGGGACCGCCTCGTGGAGCCCCCTCCTCTCGAGGCGGGCGACGTTCGTGGCGTCGCGTTCCCGCTCGAGGGAAGATCGGCTATCGCTATTGTAATACGGGTGTTGACTGGGTTTCAACGGGAGTCAACCAGAATATTCGAATCCGATTGGATGTTTAGATCGGATTGATCGGTATAGAACCCACATGATATAAACTTGACCTGCTTATAAGCGCTCTACTCCTTGTCGGATGAATTCGATCAATCCTCACTGATTGATGATTGCTATCAAAAACCCGCTATAGGAAACGGAACTCGGTCTCGCTTTCTAATCACCGTCGATCGCACGTCCAACTATCGTCACCGTTTCATCAACAGTCGTCCCTGATTCGGTTCCCGAGGTATCAATAACAACCCCAGCGTCGAAATCCTCACCAGGAGCGAGTTCGATCCCTGTCGATTTATCTGTCAGGAGCCGACGATCGTCATCGGTGTCGTAGAATGCGACAAAATCGAGCATTCCCTCGTATTCGGTGTAGACCACGATGTTGTTTGTGCCTTGGTTTCTAACTTCGACGAGTCGGTCGAAATAATACCGTGAGTTGGACCCTAGGCCCTCTCCCCGGGTGAGGTCGTCGAGTTCCTCGTATGTCCCGGGGAATTGAAACCGGGTCTTTCGGCCCGGATTCGTCGATCGACCGAGTACGTCGCCCGATTCGTTTTCTGTGGGTAATGCGTTCAATGCGAGGTATGCACGCTCATCAGTGACGACGTCGACAGAGATGTTTCGATCGACGCGAGCCGTGTTGAACGCCCCGCTACCGACCAGTAGCGATCCGCTCAATGTACCAGTTGCGAGACCGAGGATGTGGCGTCGTTTCATAATGTCCTCTCGCGGTAACACGGAGAACTCCGTGCCCCGCAGTCGGGTCAGTTGCTGTCCTCTTTGGCCTCAGCGTAGACACCGATGGAGCCCGGCCAATCATCTCGGCCATTCTCGAGTTCCGCTTCGCGGCCGACAAATTCGAAGTGAACGTATAGTTCCTCACCGGGCGCCAGGAATGCCCCATCATCTGCGGTCCCGCCGGTGAAATCGCCATCACCGTTCACATCGTTCGTCGTGCCAATTTTATCGAACGAATAGTACGCTCGCGGGAACTCGGTTTCCCAGCCGATCGAATCGAGTGAATCCGAGAGGGTCACGGCGATTTCGTCCGTCCCGTTGTTGTGAATCGAGAAGACATCGGTGAAAACATAGTTAGCGTTATCGCTCAGGCCGTCACCATTTTGACCGTCAATCGATCCATCGAAAGCAATTTCGAGTTGGCCATCGTCTTTTTCCTCAGCATACTTGCTGCTCGATTCGAGACCGAGATACGCATCACCGTCGTCGACAATGTCGACTTCCATATTTCGGTCCACACGCGCAATATTGAACGCGCCCGTACCGACGGCCGCAGCTGCTCCCGATGCCAGTGCTCCCATTCCGATGACGAATTTGCGTCGTTGCATTGTTGGATTCTCCGTTGTCGTCGTCTCGTGTTCGCGGGCGACCACACCTCCACGCCGACCGACTCGAGCTCGTCGTCCGCCCGATCCCCACCGCGGGGATCACATCTCGTCCGTCCTCGGCAAGGGATATTGTAATACGCTCGTGGAATTAATTTCAAGAACGAGTGTCGACAGTCAACCCACTGCTGACCGAATCGAACCGCGAATCCGCGACCGGTTGGCCGCTCGGGGCCCGAACTCAACGACCGGTGTCCGACCTTCCGACTCCGGTTGACTCCGGTTCAACCGCCTCGAGAACGACGGCCAAAAGACGTATCAAGGAGGTTGAACCGCTCTCAAGTCGGCCTTGAACGACCGTTATACCCGACTCACGTCGGTGGATTCTCTCTTTCTCGAGTATGCGTCCGGGCGCTACGGAACGCGAGCCGGGAATAGTATCACTCTTCGGACCAGTTAGTTTCAACGAACTGTTGACTGCATAACTATTTTATCGGGGAACGTGATACGACTTATCTGACATGGGGGTAACGCAAGCAGGCTCGACCGGGGAGACGGACGCATCGGAGCGGGACGCGGCCGATGGGGTGGCCGACGGCGGACTCTCGTCTTCGTCTTCGACCGACTCGTCGTCCGTTGCGGACCCGTCCGAGGAAACGCTCACCGAGGACGAACTCTTCGAGATCCTCTCGAATCGGCGACGACGACACGTCCTCCACGAACTCATGCAGGAACAGGAGGACGGCGGCATCGACATCGGGACGCTCTCCGAGGAGATCGCGGCCTACGAGGACGGCCTCGAGCTCCACGAGGTCTCGAGCAGCGACCGCAAGCGCGTGTACACGGCCTTGCACCAGTCCCATCTCCCGAAGATGGACGAGGCCGGCGTCCTCGAGTTCAACAAGGATCGGGGGACCGTCGAACCGACGCCGGCCCTCGAGGACGTCGAGATCTACATGGACGTCGTGCGCGGGCGCGAGATTCCCTGGAGCGACTACTACATCGGACTGACGGCACTCTCCGGGGTTCTTCTCGCGGGGACCGCGCTGGGACTCGGGCCGTTCGACGCGCTGACGCCGTACGCCTGGGGGGTGTTCGTCCTCGTCTCGTTCGGCGTCTCGGCGGTGGCCCACCGCTACTACGCCCGTCGGAACCGGCTCGGGATCGCGGACGATCCGCCGGACGTCGCGCTCGAGTACCAGGACTCCGATACGGAGGGGTGACTCGTGGCCGTTGGCGACCGACGCATCTCTCGAGTAGCTCGACCGATCGCCCGTTCGACGGTCGCCGGGATCGCGGTGGAACGATCGGACGGTAAACGATCGATCCCATGAGACGGAACCGAAAGAAAGCGAAAACGAGACGCGCCACGCTGGCGATGCTCGCCGGCTCGAGCGGATTGTTAGCCGTCGATACGCTCGGCTTCTCGAGCGCCGAGGCGGAACGGTCGGTATCGGTCGACGTCGTCGACGACCCCAACGCGTTCCTCAGCCTGACGGAAGACGGGGATGGCGTCGAAACGGGTGGCCTCCTCTTCGAGGACGAGAATCTGCGGGAAGCACCGGAGACCTTCCACCTGCTGAACCAACTCACGGAGCCGATGACAGTCTCGTTCGAGTCGGACGCCTTCGAGTTCGACCCCGACGAGACTGACCTGCCGATCGGTGAGGACACTGAGGTGACGGTCGACCTGCCGTCCCTGCCGGACGATCCGGCGGGGGCGACCGACGCAATCGGGATCACCGCCGAGGGCGATTCGACCCGGATCGAGGCCGAGCGGTTGCTTCGGCTCGTGCCCGAGGCGGAGACGTTCGCGTTCACGGTGTGTCGTGGGGAGAGCGACAACTGCGTCGACGTCACCGTCACGGTTGGCTGGGACGAAACCGCCTTCGACGTCACAGTTACCGTTGATTCGGATGGCGAAGACATGGAGACGTATGGGGACCGTCTCGAGTCTGGCAAACAGGAGACGTTCGACCTGAATTTAAAGTCAGGCAACTGGAACGTCACGGATACCAGTCCGAATCCGGAGAAAGCGGACGAGAGCGGTCCAGGCGATCCCGTAGGGCTCGAGAAAGGGCCGATCAGCGTCAAACTCCATCCTGTCGCGGGGGTAAGCGTGACGGTCTCCGTATCGCCCTGATCCGTTCACTCCCGGTTGTCGACGATCTCCTCGGCGAACCGCCGCAACGCCGTCTCCGAGTTTTCGTTCTCGAGCGAGACGATCACGTGATCCAAGCCGGACGCCTCGAGCCGGTCGAAGTAGTCGCGGAACCACTCGATCCCGGCCCGATACCCCAGATGAAGCGGCTCCGGCTCCGCCTCGGGGTCGTCGGCCAACTCGACGCGGACCGCCATCGCGTACGGCTTCTCGCCGGCATCGGCGCGCCACTGCTCTACGTAGTCCTCGAGCGTCCGTTCGGGCAGGTGGTAGAACAGCCAGCCGTCCCCGTGTTCGGCGATCCACTCCCGGGACTGGCGGGCGTTTCCCGTGGGTAGCATCGGAATCGTGTCGGTCGTCGGCTTCGGTACGACGTCGAGGTCGCCCTCGAGGCGGCCCCACTCGCCCTCGAGTTCGGGGTACTCCTCGCGCCACAGCGTCCGCACGGCCTCGAACCGGTCCCGGAACAGGTCGCCCCGGTCCTCGCGGTCGACGTCGAAAGCCGGGAACTCGGGGTCCCGGTCGCCCGAGGCGACGCCGAGTACGAGCCGCCCGTCCGAGAGCCGGTCGACGGTGGCCGCCGATTTCGCGACGTGGATCGGCTGGCGCAGCGTGAGGACGATGCTCGCGGTCCCGAGCGCGATCTCGTCCGTCTCCGCGGCGACGTGGGAGAGCCAGGGCCAGGGATCGAACGTCTGGCCCGCGTCCCCGAACTTCGGCCAGTAGGTGGGGACGTCCCGGGCCCAGAGTCCCGCGAAGCCGAGCGACTCCGCGAGACGCGCCAGTTCCAGTTCCCGCTCGATGTCGGGCGTCGAGCGGTTCGTTCCCGTCAGAGGGAACCCGGTCCCGAAGGTCAGCCCATCACGTTCGAAGAGGCGTCGATACCCCGCGTTCCGGCAGTCGGTCGCGGTCCCGTTCGCGGTCGACATTCGCTCGAGCTATCGGCTCCGGTGGCATGACGGTGACGGAACCGGAACCCGGACCCGGACCGGGACCGGCGGCTATCCGGTCTCGGGGCTCGATATCGAACTCGAGACGAAAGAAAGCGAACCGCGAACCGCGGAAACGGCCGCGTCGTCGGTACCGACGGCTCGTCAGTTGTCGTTAGTCGTTAGTCGTTAGTCGTCGGCGGGCGCAGCGCCGCTGCCGCTCTCCTCGGCCTGTTCTTTCGTCCAGGCGAGCTTGCCGCCGGCCGCGAGGATGTCGCGTTCGCGCTCGGAGGCGTCGAGCGTGGCGGTGTACTCGTCCTCGCCGTTGACGCGGACGGTGAACTCTTCCTGGCCGGAGGTGACGGCGTCGTAGACGTCGTCGACGATCTCGATCTCGTCGCCCTGGTCGATCTCCTCGTAGGTCTCCTCGTCGATCGTCAGCGGGACGATCCCGAAGTTGAAGAGGTTCGCGCGGTGGATCCGGGCGAAGCTCTGTGCGAGGACGGACTCGATGCCGAGGTACATCGGACACATCGCGGCGTGTTCGCGCGAGGAGCCCTGACCGTAGTTCTCGCCGGCCACGAGGAACCCGCCGTCGGCCTCCTGGGCGCGCTCGGCGAACGTGTCGTCGACCCGGGAGAGGGTGAATTCCGAGAGCTTCTCGATGTTTGACCGGTACATCAGGATGTCCTGGGTCGCAGGAATGATGTGGTCGGTCGTGATGTTGTCCTCCATCTTGAGGAGGGCTTCGCCCTCGATGTCCGAGTCGAGTTCGTCACGCAGCGGGACGTCGCCGATGTTCGGGCCCTTGACGAGTTCGTCGTCGGGGGCCTCGTCGGGCGTGATGAGGTCCGTCTTCGAGCCGTCGTACTCGTCGGGGAGCTCGATGCCGGGTGCCTCGAGGTCGCCGAGTTCGTCGGCGAGGTCTCGGGGGTCGACGATTTCGCCCTTGATCGCCGCGGCGGCGGCGACCTCCGGCGAGCAGAGGAAGACGTTGTCGTCCTCGATGCCGGAGCGACCCTCGAAGTTGCGGTTGAAGGTTCGCAGCGAGACGGAGTCGGAGGCGGGGACGTGACCGATGCCGATACACGCCCCGCAGGTCGCCTCGGAGAAGTTGACGCCGGCGGCCATCATCTCGGCGACCCAGCCCTCGCGGGCGAGCATCTCGGAGGCCTGCTTGGAGCCGGGCGCGACGATCATCTCCGTGGTCGGGTTGACCTCGCGACCCTCGAGCATCTTCGCGGCGGGGAGGATGTCCTCGTAGCCGCCGTTGGTACAGGAACCGACGATGACCTGGTCGACGTCCTGGCCAGCGACCTCGCTGACGGGGACGACGTTGTCGGGCATCGACGGCTGGGCGATCAGCGGTTCCAGATCGGAGAGGTCGACGACGATCTCGTCGTCGTACTCGGCGTCCTCGTCGGGCTGGAGTTCGGTGTACTCGTCGCCGCGGTCGAGGCGCTCGAGGTAGTCTTTGGTCTGCTCGTCGGTCGGGAAGATCGAGGAGGTCGCGCCGAGCTCGGTGCCCATGTTGGTGATGGTCATGCGCTCGGGCGCGGTGAGACTCTCGACGCCGGGGCCGGTGTACTCGAGGATCTTGCCGACGCCGCCTTTCACGGACAGACGGCGGAGCAGCTCGAGGATGACGTCCTTCGCGGTGGCCCACTCGGGGAGTTCGCCCTCGAGTCGAACGTTGACGATCTCGGGCATCTCGATGTAGTAGGGTGCGCCACCCATGGCGACGGTGACGTCGATCCCCCCGGCGCCGATCGCGAGCTGGCCGAGGCCGCCGGGCGTGGGTGTGTGAGAGTCCGAACCGAGCAGCGTCTTGCCGGGCGCCGCGAAGTTCTCGCGGTGGACGTTGTGACAGATGCCGTTGCCCGGACGGGAGAAGTATGCGCCGTATTTACCGGCCGCAGAACGCAGGAAGCGGTGGTCGTCCGTGTTCTTGAAGTCGAACTGGTAGGTCTGGTGGTCACAGTACTGGGCGGCGATTTCGGTCTGGACTTCGTCCAGTCCCATCGCCTCGAACTGCAGCCACACCATCGTACCCGTCGTGTCCTGGGTGAGGACCTGATCGATCTCGATACCGATTTCCTCGCCGGTCTCGAGTTCGCCGTCGACGAGGTGGTCGTCGAGAACCTTTTCGGTGAGAGTTTGTCCCATAGCACCCGAATCTCGGCCGTCCGTCCTGATAAAACCAGCGTGTTTCCATGAGGAACGACCGTGTTAATTCCGACCATTGGCCAAGCCTTCCCGTAATTTTTGCCGAGTCGGTCGACGTTCGTGAACCGACACGCGCCACGGCGGGTCGGCGCTCGAGCGGCCGTTGGCCTCGCCGTGGTTCGCGGTGTCGCTCCGGCGCAGAACGGATACGCTTTTTTCGTTCCCCCGGAGAGAACACCCACATGTTCAGGTCCGGTACGTTCGTCGCCGAGCACGTCTCGCCGACGACCGACGAGCAGGTCCAGCCCAACGGCGTCGATCTTACCCTGGACGTCGTCTTCGAACAGCTCGAGCCGGGGCGGATCGGTCGCGACGGCAAGCAGATCGGCGACCGGGTCGCCCGCTCGATGGAGGAACTCGAGGAGAAGGATCCGGACACCTACTACCTCCCGGAGGGTGCCTACGTCGCCCGCTACGGCGAGCGGATCGAGATTCCGGACGGCCACATCGGTTTCGTCTACCCGCGCTCGTCGCTGATGCGCAACTCCTGTATGCTCAATACGGCCGTCTGGGACGCCGGCTACGAGGGTCGCGGCGAGGGGCTGCTCCAGGTCCACCACGACGTCGAGATCGAACGGGGTGCCCGGATCGCGCAACTGGTCTTTGCCGAGGCCGACCACGACGACGTTTACGACGGCAGTTACCAGGGCGAGAACCTCTCGGGTGGCCAGTGAGACCCGACCGACCGTGGTCGTTCCCTCGAGGACCTCGAGGATACCGTTTTTGCGTTCGCGGACCTAGGCTGGGTATGATCGGTGACCGGAACCGATGATGGCCACCACGCACGTCTTCGTCGCGCTGGTCGCCGTCGCCCCGTTCGCGGTGGTCGCGCCCGAGTTCGCCCTCCCCCTGTCGATCGGGGCGGTGCTGGGCGGTCTCGCTCCCGACCTCGACGTCCTGTTCGACCATCGGCGGACGCTTCACTTCCCCGTTGCAGGGTTCCCGAGCGCGCTCGTTGCGGGTGCGATCGCGCTCGAGACTCGCTCGCCGACGGCCGTCGGCCTCGCCGCGTTCGCCCTCGGGGCCTGGCTCCACGCCGGCAGCGACGCGATCGGTGCCGGTCCCGAACTGGATCCGTGGAACAACTCGAGCGACCGTGCCGTGTACGATCACGTGCGCGGGCGGTGGATCCGGCCCCGGCGGTGGATCCGCTACGACGGCGCGCCGGAAGACGCCGGCCTCGCGGTCTCGCTCGGGGTCGCGTCCCTGTTCGTCTTCGACGGCTGGATGACGCCGGTCGTCGTCGCCGGCGTGGCGATCTCGCTGTGTTACGCGCTGTTCCGTCGGCGAATCGCCGAGTGGGCGTAGGATACCCGGAAATCGATCCCGATGGTCCGCGTCCTCCGCTCGTTTGCCCCTGCTATAGCCGACCGCAAGTCGGAACGCTGATACCATCCGTGTCCAACGCAACGGTATGGTCGACGAATTTATCGCACAGGCGATTCACCTCACGTTCGCCTCTATCTGGGCGGGTAGCGTCTTCTACGTCGCGTTCGTCGTGTTACCGCTGGCTCGAGACGGCGAATTCAACACCACGTCGCCGCTCGAGACGATCTCGGGCAAACTGACGACGATTTCGCGAACGAGCGCACTGGTGTTGTTGCTGACCGGCGGCCATCTGGCGGGGAATCGGTACACGTCGGAGTCGCTGTTTAGTTCGACGAACGGACAACTCGTGTTGCTGATGGTCGTGCTCTGGCTGGCACTTACCGGACTCGTCGAGGTCGGTTCGAAGCGGTTCGAGTCGGGCCTCAACGGGAAGAAACTGCGCGAGCCGGCCGGCGACGCGCTGGGTCTGTATCGTGCCGCTGCGGTCGTCGCGATCGCGTTGCTCCTCGTCGCAGGGGCGATCACGACGAACGTCGCGGCCCTCCTCTAATCGGACGACCCGCGGTTCCCCACTGGTTCTATCGGTTCGATATGTGACGAAAATTCTTACAAAAGATACTTAGTCGATTGCTGTAAGGTACACCTCATGATGGCTAGGGGGAAAGACATGGTACTCTCGCTGCTCGCCGTCGGGGCGGCCGCGGCCGCCGGCTATGTACTCAGCTCACGCGGGGACGGTGGCGCCGACACCGGCTCGCGGTCGAAGGCCAACCTCGGCGCGCGCATCGTCGATCGCTCCGAGATTCCCGACGGGGCGACGATCGTCGACGTCTCGTCCGATCGCTTCTCCGAGATTCCGGGTGCGCGACGCGCGATCCGTCGCGCCGTTCGCAACGACGCCCGCGAGGAGTGGGCACACGTCACGCTCGATCGGGACGGTGCCTGGTCTATCGTCGACGCGGTCAGGAGTTCGCTCCCCTACTACGACGGGAGCGACGCCGAGTACAACGGGGTCTACGTCCGCCACGGCGACCGGATCGTCCTGCTGGACGCGATCGGCTGGGCGCGCCTCGAGCGGCCCCGACACTGAGGGTCGTTTCCGTTCTCGTTTTCGTTCCGACTCCGACTCCGACGACGCCGTCTTCGCTCGCTCGCATCGCTTTGCTCTCGACCCGGTTTCCGGTCGTCGGTTCGTCGCTACCTTTCGTTTCCTTTCCTCTCCTCTCTTGTCCTCGCCGCCGCGGCGCGGAATCACAACCACTACCTCGGTCCCCCGCGGAGCTACCGGCATGCAACTTGGCGTCATCGGACTCGGACGCATGGGCCGGATCGTCGTCGATCGACTCCTCGCGGCGGACCACGACGTCGTCGCCTTCGACATCGACGACGACGCCGTCGACGAAGCCGCGGCCGTCGGCGCGGAGCCGGCCGACTCGATCGCGGACCTCGCGACGCGACTGGAGGAGGGCGACGACCACAAGCGCATCTGGCTCATGGTCCCCGCCGGCGACGCCGTCGACGCCGCCCTCGAGGAACTCGAGCCCCACCTGGAGCCCGAGGACGTGGTCGTCGACGGCGGCAACTCCTACTTCGAGGACTCCGTTCGGCGTGCGGAGTCCTGTCCGGCGGCGTACCTCGACTGCGGAACGTCGGGCGGCCCCGCGGGCGCGGAACTGGGCTTCTCGCTGATGATCGGCGGTCCCGAGGACGCCTACCGGGACCTCGAGGCGGCGTTCGACGCCGTCGCCACCGGTCCCGACGGCCACGAGCGGATGGGGCCCGCCGGTTCGGGCCACTACGTGAAGATGATCCACAACGGCGTCGAGTACGCCCTGATGCAGGCCTACGGCGAGGGGTTCGAGCTACTCCACGAGGGCCGGTACGACCTGGACCTCGAGTCGGTCGCCTCCGTCTGGAACAACGGCGCGGTGATCCGGTCGTGGCTGCTGGAACTCTGCGAGGAGGCGTTCCGCGACGAAGGAAACGACCTCGGCGACGTCGCCGACAGGATCGAGGGCGGGTCGACGGGCACCTGGACGGTTCAGGAGGGCCTGGAGCAAGAGGTGCCGCTGCCGCTGATCTACACGGCCCTGGGCGAACGGTTCGGCTCCCGTGCCGAGGACGGACGGTTCTCCCGGCGACTCGCCAGCCGGCTCCGGTACGGGTTCGGTCGCCACGACGTCCCGCGACGGTAATTCGTCTCTCACGAAAGATTTCCGCTCGAGGGAGACCCGACGAATTCCGAAACGTCTAAACTGACTCTCGTGTTATCCGCCCTAAGGACGCTCTGGGACGCTATATCACGGTGGTCTTCCGGACTGTCACGAAACCCTGACGGTCATACGATCGACACGGTTCGGCTCGGAATTTTGAGGAACATACTTTACTGGTGCTGGCGTGAGCAGTAGTTATGAACTCACCCTCTCCTCAGTCCGCGGCGACGGTAGCAGTCGACGGCGACCGACGACCGAGTATGGCCATCGTCGAACTCGTCGCGCGGGAAACCGGTACCGACGTCGTCGAACTCGGGCCGCTCTACGACGCCATCGATCCCGACGTACTCGACTCGCTTCTTCGATCGGACGGCTTCTCCTCCCTCGAGTTCCGCTACGAGGGGCGAACGGTGATCCTGGAAGACGCCGGTGACGAGGTTCGAGTTTCGCTGCAAAACGACGTCGCCGCGGACGCCAGCGGAGACGTCGTCGACACCGAGCCCTCGATTTAAGAACGCGCGACTTTTCCGGACCCTTCGACCGGGAGCGACGGTGCTCACACCGGCTCACGGAGAGCCCAGACGTCCTCGGTCGGCTCGAGGTCGCAGGGCTCGCTGCCGCGCTCGGTCAGTATCCCCGCGTGGTACAGCATCGCCTTCAACTGGAAGACGGTCGGCGAGTGATAGACCTCGCCGCGCTCGAGAGGTCCTCGCCGCAGGTCGCCGTCCTCGGTGAGCACTCGGCGGCGGACGTCGTCGTCGCCCCGGACGAACAGTTCGACGGCGAAGGCGGGGAATTGCTCGTGGAGCCACTCGACGACGTCGACGAGCGACGGTTCCGGGATGTCGTGGTCGTGCATGGCCTGGAGTTCGCCGACGAGGAGTTCCGTCGCCTCGTAGTCGAACACCACGCGACGGGCCAGCCGACCCCACGCCGGGGCCAGGTCGACGAACCGCTTCGGCGAGCCGTGCCACGCCGCGAACTCCTCGAGGGCGGACTCGACGCTCCCGTGCCGGGACTTCGCGAACCGAATCACTTCCTCGCCCAGCGACGTGGGTTCGATCCGTGGGCCGTCCTCGATCAGCCCGAGGAACGCGGCCCCGCGCCGGGCGTCCGCGACGGCGTCGACCACGTCGTGGGTCGACAGTACGGTTGCGGTGTCGCTGTCGGCGTACTCCGCGAGGACGTAGCCGAGGTAGTTCTTCGGGTGGTTCAGCCCGAACGACTGGTCCGCGACGCCCCGGGCGCCGGCCTGGAACCGCAGCGCCCGCGCCTCGGTCGTCGTCCGGTTGCCGACGACGCGGGGTACCTCGAGGGCGTCTACGTTCCCCGCGGCGTCGACGCCGAGCACGCCGACGTTCAGCTCCCGGGCGAGCGTCCGATCCGTCTCCGAGACCGACCCGGCGGGGACGGCGACGTACGCGACGTTCGCCTCGCCGAGCCGGTCGTGGGCCTGGACGATCCCCCGCTGGGTGTCGACGCCGCCGCTTGCGTACCCCTTGGCTTCGACGGCGATCAGCGGCGGCTCGTCGCCGAGCCGTTCGACCGCCAGCAGGTCCGACTCGAGGGTCCGGACGCCGACGAGGTCCGGGTAGCCGCCGCCGACCCGAACGTGGTTGAACGGCGCCAGCAGGTCCCGGACCGTCGGATCGATCTGTCGTCCGGGTCGCCACTCGTCCTGCGAGAACTGCGTGTCGGCGACGGCGTAGGAGCCGGCTTCCTCGCCCGGGAAGAGGCGCTGCTTGGTGTGGGCGAGCACCCGCGGTTCCGACAGCGACTCTGCCGCGCTGCTCATACGAGCTGGCTTGAGACCGCGCCCCCATAACAGTACCTGGCTCCGCCGGTACCGAACGCGGTGGGCGTGCCTACCGGCGGGCGGACAGGTACAGGGCTATCGATCCGCTCAGGATCGCTCCGGCAGCCGCGGACGATACCAGTCCGAGCACGAGGTTCCCCTCGGTTATCGCCGCGATCGCGCCACCGGCCACGGCACCGGCGCCACCCGCGGCCCCGATCATCGCCCCATCCGGAACGTCGCTCATACCCGCACCGTCCGACTGGAGCACAGTCAACGTAGCGATCGAACGACACGTCCTCGGTGGATCGCCACACGGGTTCTCTCTAGCTGCGCCGGGTGCTCCGGTACCTACGGTCGCTTACGGTTCGGACGTAACGAACAGAACAACGAGTGCCAGACCCATAGTTACCGCGGACAGCGGTTCCCAGTTTCCCGTCTTTCCCACATAGTAGGTGGCCGTACTGGCCGCTATAATTCCGAGCAAAGAGACAGCTATCTCCACTTTCTCGTCGACGACGATCTTCGGTACGGTGTGGTCGCTCACGGGCGGGTTTTATTCATGTATTTTATTTAACCACTATGGTTGCTCGGAGGTGTGGCCCGATTTCCCGTCCGGACTGAACGCGAGTTTTCCCCTCTCTGAATACAACTGGTCACCGTTCGCGCTCCCCCGAGGAGGACTCCCCGCCGACGGTCACCGCAGCGACGACGATCCCTCGAGTTCGCTCCGGCTCCGGCTCCGGCCAGCGAGCCGACCGTCCCGAGCGCGGCGAGCGCGAGGCCCGCCGCCCGGATGACCGACCCGGGATCGAACAGGGACACCAGCCGGAGTCCGACGACCGCCGCTCGAGGGGAGCGGGAGCGCCCGTCGGAACGCCTCTCGGTGGGCCGGGAGCGACCGTCGGAACGCCTCTCGGCGACTCCACTCACCGAGACCGGGACGCCTATTTTGTACCTCGAGCCCGTCTATCCCCACGTGACCGACACCCAGGACACGTTCGTCTTCGACGACGACTGCGGTTTCTGTACCTGGTGGGCCGACTCCTTCGACGAGCACACCGACCTCCGGATCGTCGGCTTCAGCGACCTGACCCCCGAGTTGCGCGACCGCCTGCCGGAAAACTACGAGGCCTGCTCGCACCTGGTGACCGACGACCGGGTCTACTCCTGTGGCGCGTCGATCGAGGAGGCGTTCGTCCGCTCGGACGTCGCCGGACCGCTCCGGGACGTCGTCCCGTTCCTCAGGAACTTCGAGGACTACGAACGGCTCCGCGAGCGATGGTATCGGTCGATCGCCGACGAGCGGGACCGCTGGGGCCAGTTCGTCTCGAAGACGCCGCCGGCGAGCGGCGACGGCGACGAGGCGGACGACTCGACCTCGAGCTAGTCCCTCTATGCCGTCCCCTCGGAAGCCGCATCCGGGGTCTCGAGGACCGCCGGCTGGACCTGGCTCCCGACCCGTTCCTGCCACCACCAGTCACCCTTCCCGTTTTTCGGATGTCGGCCCGATACCGGTCACTCTTCGTCCCTTTCGCGTTCTCCCTCGTACTCGGTCAGCCACGACCGCACGACCCCCTGTACCGCGCCGGTCGTGCTCCCGAGGTTCAGCAACTGGTAACCCGAGTCGGCCTTCTCGTTGACGTCGTCCATTCCGAACCCGAGGCCGCCCAGCGGGACGTCCGCTTCGAGTGCCGCCGTCCGGATCTCCTCGACCAGTTCTTCGACCTCCTCGTGGGCCGGTTCGCCCGGGTGACCCGTCGCGACGGCGAGGTCAAGCGGCCCGGCGAAGACGAAGCCGAGTTCCGGCACCGACAGGATCTCCTCGAGGTTGTCGACCGCGGTCGGGTGTTCGATCGTCGCGCCGACGACGATCTCCTCGTCCTCGGTCGCCGCGTAGTCCGCGGTCGTTCCCCAGCGGCTCGCCCGCGGGTTCGCAAAGCCCCGACGGCCCGGCTCGCCGTCGTACTCGAACCGGGCCGCACGCACCGCCTGCCGGACGTCGTCGGCACTCTCGACCCGCGAGACGAACAGGTTTCGCACGCCTGCGTCGAGGACCTTCCTGACCGTCCCGGGATCGGGATCGGGCAACCGGACGAGCAGTTCCGTCCCCGACGTATCCGCGGCCCGCAGGAGTTCCTCGAGGCGGTCGCCGTCCCGCGGGCTCGGGCCGCCGTGTTCCAGATCGATCCAGACGAAATCCAGCCCGAGTTCGCCGTACAGTTCGACCAGCGTCGGCGAGTAGGTACTCTCGAGAACGCCCAGCGCGACGGTATCGGACTCGAGGGTTCGGCGGAGCGAGTTGATCCGCGGTGAACTCGTCATGGGCGACGGACACCGGTGGCGAAAATAAACGTTGGCGGCGAGGCTGCGGGGGTGGGTGGCTATTTGTGTCGAGCGGACGGAACGAGTCCATGGAGCGACTCTCGATCGACGACCTCGAGCCCGACCCGTACGACGACGACCTCCACACCGACCGCCGGGACCTCACGGGGCCGCTGTCGCTCGCGAACGTCTCGGTCGTCCGCTACGCCCTCGAGCCGGGCGAGCGGTTCAGCGGCGCGGCCCACGCCCACCCCGATCAGGAGGAGGTCTTCGTCGTCCTCGAGGGGGAGGCGACGTTCGAGGTCGGGCAGGCGACGGACGACGGCGGCCCGCGGACGGTCACGGTCGGCGAGAACGAGGCGATCAGGTTCGCGCCCGGGGAGTTCCAGACCGGAGGGAACGATGCCGACGACGAGCGACTGGTCGCGCTGGGGCTGGGCGCACCTCGGGAGAGCGGGGACGTCCTGGTCGATCGGATCCCTGTCCTCGACGAGGGGTCGGTGACGTGTCCGGACTGCGGGCACGAACACCTGCGGATCGGCGAGGACGGACTCGTCTGTCCCGAGTGTGGGGCGACGACGACCGTCGAGGAGTGACTCCGTCGACGCCGATATCGACGCCGACGCCGACGCCGACGCCGACGAGTCAGAGGTAGCCCAGATCCGCGAGCCGTTCTTTCGTTCCGGCCTCCATCTCGACGTCCCCGCCGGCAGCCGCCCCGGACAGCGGCCCGAGTTCCTCCTCGAGTCGGTTCCGCAACCGCCGGACCCGCTCCCGGTTCTCGTCGCTGCGATCCGTGCGCTCGCTGGGATCGGTCGGCACGTGATGTAACCGCTCGTAGCCGTCGCTGCCCTGGACGTACTTGTACTCGAGCGTGCGGACCGCCCGGAGGCGACGGTCGAACGCCCGGACGCGCTCGGGGATCGCGTTCTCGCCGAACCTGGCCTCGAGGCGCTCGATCGACGGCTGCGGGGCGACGTATTCGGCGAAGGCCGCCTCGCGGACTTTTGCGGTGCCGCTCGTTCCCGCCCCCTGGCCTCCCGCTGCCGTCACCGCCGCCAACATCGAACGCCCCGGTCCCTGGTCGCGAAACATCGGATCGTCGACGCCGGCGGCCTCGAGCAGCGTGAGCGGGAGGTCGAGCAACTGGACGAGGTCGGACCGCCGGCCGACGCCCGTGAAGGGGCCGCCGTGTGCGACCAGCGGGACGTTCAACAGCGTGTCGTAGAGGTTGTACTGGTGGCCGAAGAAGTCCCGCTCGCCGATGTGCTCGCCGTGATCGCCACAGACGACCAGCAGGGTGTCCTCCCACTCGCCCGCGTCCTCGAGGGCCGTGCGGAGCTCGGCGAGCTGGTCGTCGACGTAGGCCAGTTCGGCGCGGTACAGGCCACGGAGGGCGGCGAACTCGCGGTCGGAGAGTTCGTACTCCCCGCAGTCGTAGGCGCGGGGATCCTGCCGGACGTCGACGGCCTCCTCGTAGCTCGTGTGGTCGGGAAGAAACCGCTCGGCGTACTCGCGCGGCGGATCGTACTCGACGTGGGGTTCGATGAAGTTACAGAACAGGAAGAAGGGCCGGTCGTCGTCCCGGCCGACGAACCAGTCGCGGAGCCAGTCGGTCGTCCGGTCCGCGCCGTCGTCGCCGGCCGGCTGGAGGAACTCGCTGTAGAGGACGTTCGCGGCGTTTACCAGCGGATTCCCCTCGAAGAGCCGATCGCGGGCCGCCCGGAGCTTCTCCCGTCGGTCCTCCCCCCGAACGACCGCTCCCATGTCGGTGTCGGACTGGATGTACTGCCACCCTTTCCGTAACTCGTCGAAGCCCCGGTGGAAGCCGAACTCCTCTGTCAGCCAGGTGTTGTTCGAGACGCCTATCGTCCGAAACCCGGCTTCGGAAAACGCCTCGGGGAGCGTCCGGAGGTCGCCGTCGAGGTAGGTGTGTCCGCCGTGAGCGCCGTGTTCCGACGGGTAGGTTCCGGTGAACATCGAGGCGTGAGACGGCAGCGTCCACGGGGCCGTCGCGAAGGCGTTGTCGAAGGCCGTCCCCTCCTCGGCGAGTTGTATCAGGGTCGGCGTGGTCCGTTCCCCCACGCTCGCGGCGCGAGCCGTGTCGAGGACGACAAGCGCCACGTTGTCGATAGTCTCATGTGACTCGGAGACACGTCCGTTGGATTCCGACATGGTTGGTACACCCCCACTCCACCCCTCATGGAAAAGGCCGTCCGCCCGGACTATGCAGGTGCTTCACGATATCACGATATCGTGACGAAGCGCTCGCGCGGCTTCTCGACCCCGAGCGTTATCGCCCTCCGCGTTGACGCTGCGGCCATGTCAGAGGAGACCGAGAACCCGATAGACCCCGAGGAACTGCCGTCGACCGCCGGCGAGTTCGCCGCGGAGTACCCCGACGTCTGGGACCGGTACGCCGATCTCGGCGAGGCCTGTGCCGCCAGCGGCCCGATCGACGGCGAAGCGAAGCGACTGGTCAAACTCGCGCTCGCGGTCGCCGCCCAATCGGAGGGCGCGGTCCACTCCCACGTCCGGCGTGCCCGCGACGAAGGCGTCCAGCCGGAAACGCTGCGCCACGTCGCCGTGCTCTCGATCCCGACGATCGGGTTCCCGCAGGCGATGGCGGCGCTGAGCTGGATCGACGATCCGGTCGACGAGGGCGCCGATACGGGGTCCGGACCCCGCGAGTAGCCTCGCCCGCGCCCCCGGCTTCGACGCTCCTAACTCCGTGGCCCCAGTCCCTCGAGTCGAGAACATGCCCGCGCCACGGTTTCCGACGTCGATCTCGGAGTCGAACGACGGGGGAGACGCTGACGGCACCGCCGGTTCCGATGCCGATGCTGATGCCGATGAAGATGCCAACACCGATGTCGCTTCCGGTACCGACGGCGACTCGAGTTCGGGGTCCATGCGCGCCTACCGGATCGCCTACGACGGCACCGACTACCACGGCTTCCAGCGCCAGCCCTCGGTCCCGACCGTCGAGGGAGCGATCTTCGCCGCGTTGCGCTCGCTCGAGGTGTTCGATCCGGATGCCGACGACGGGACCGGGTCCGCAGTCAGACCCGCCGGCTATGCCGCCGCCGGCCGGACCGACAAAGGTGTCTCAGCGATCGCGCAGACGATCGCTTTCGAGGCCCCCGACTGGCTCACTCCGCGGGCGCTGAACGGGGAGCTGCCCGCGGACGTTCGCGCGTGGGCCGTCGCCGACGCGCCGGAGGGGTTCCACGCGACCCATCACGCCCGGAACCGGGAGTACACCTACCACCTGTACGCGCCGCTCGAGGGTGGCACCGACGGCTCGACTCCGGGTGGCGACCCCAAACGGCGGCCCCCGTCCAGCCCGCCCGTCCCGCCCGCCGACGCCGCTCGCGTCGACGACGAGCGGATCCAGACCGCCTGTCGCGCGCTCTCCGGTGAACACGACTACCACAATCTCGCCGCCGACGACGACCCCGACCGTACCGAACGCTCGCTGACGATCGAGGCGACTCGCGACGGCGACTACCTCGTCTGTACGGTCGAGGCGGACGGCTTCGCCCGGCAACTGGTCCGGCGACTCGTCTCGCTCGTCCGCGAGATCGGAGCCGGCGACTCGCCCCTCGAGAAGGTCGATCGCGTCCTCGCGGACGAACCGTTGCCCGGCCCCGAGGGGGTCGGTCCCGCACCGCCGGAGCCGCTCGTGCTCACCGGCGTCGAGTACCCCGATCCACTCGAGTTCCGGGTCGACCCGGTCGCGGCCGAGAGCGCTCGCGACGTCTTCGGCGCGCGGTCGGTCGAACGGGAGACGGGCGCGCGGGTCGCGGGGCAACTGGCGGCCGGCGTCGACACCCAGGACGTGGATTCCTCCCTCGAGTGATCGGTCCTCGAGTGCTGCCGATGAGAGAGAGAGGGCTTTTTATATCGCGGCACACAGGTCGGCCCATGGAACTGTCGCCGGAGGAGTACGGTGCGTACTGGCGCGCGTCGATCCGGGTCGCCGGGGGCGCGTTGATCCTCTTTCTCGCGGTGCGTCTCACCGCGCCGCTGCTCTCTCACCCCAACCCCGGCGCGGTCGGCCTGGGGATCTTCCTGCTCGTCGCCCTGTTTTTCGTCGGCTCGTTCGCCGCGATGCTCGGGGTCGCCCGGGTCGTCCGGACGGCCGTCGACGCCGAGATGCGGGGGTAGGTAGAAGATCAAGACCAAGACCAAGACCAAGACGAAGACAGGTATATCCACCTCGAGTCCCTCCCCGTTCGCATGAGCGATTCCGACCGGGAGGACGAGGTGCGAACCGCCGTCGCGAGCTTTCTCGAGCGGAACTTCCCCCAGATCCGGGGCCACGGCGGCGACTTCGCGGTCACCGAGGTCGACCTCGAGGACGCTCGCGTCTCGATCACCCTCTCGGGAGCCTGCAGCGGCTGTGGCGTGAGTTCGATGACGACCCAGGCGATCCAGCAGCGACTGCCCTCCGAGGTCGAGGCCGTCGACGTCGTCTCGGTGTCGACCGGGTTCGACGGCCTCGCGGAGGGGACCTCCCGCGACGTGCCGCCGGACGTCCCGTTCTAGCGGTCGTCCCACTCCGCCGGCCAGATATCCGCCGCCCGCATCCCCGGCTCGTACTCCTGTTCTCGAAGCCGCTCGCGGAGGTCCTCGACCGGGATCCGCGACACCGGCGTCCCCGCGATCTCGAGAGTCACCAGCGCGGTCAGCATGGCGTGTTCCCGCAGGTTCCGGGGGTCGACCTTGTCCCGGGTGTCGGCCGCGGTGTGGCCCCAGCCCCGGCCACGGTCGCCGCCCTCGGGCGGATCGCTGTGTAGCTGTAGCGCGGGCACGCCCGCCCGGAGGAACGGCCAGTGGTCGCTGAACGGGTGCGGATCGTCGTCGCGGACGACCGGCTGTCCCGCCCCGTCGGTCACGCGCTCGGCCAGGTCGCCGAGGTCGTCCGAGCCGTGGGCTATCGCCACCAGGTTCCGGAACCGGCCCGCCCCGTCGACGTTGACCACGGCGTGAACGGACTCGAGGTCGAGTTCCTCGGCCAGCGCCTCGGCGCCTAACAGGCCGATCTCCTCGCAACCGACGCCGACGATGCGAACCCGACGCGCGAGATGGTCCTCGAGGGCCGCGAGGATCGGGGCCGCCCCGGCGACCGTCGCGATCCCGCAGCCGTTGTCGAGGGCACCCTCCGCGACGTCGTGGCTGTCGTAGTGGGCGAGGACGACGACCTCCTCGTCCGTGTCCGGGCCGACGACGCCGGAGACGTTCCGGCTCGTGGCGTCCTCTGTCGTCGCCTCGACAGAGATCCGGGCGCGGGCGCCCCGCTCGGCGTACTCCGCGAGCCAGTCGCCAGTCTCGGCGCTGACTCCGATTCCGGGGACCTCGGCCTCGCCGGCGAACTCGAGCGCGCCCGTCGGCGGGAGTTGTCCCTCGACGTGATTGACGAAGACGAACGCGTCCGCGCCGGCGTCGACGGCGTGGCCGAACTTTTCCATCCGGTGGACGAACCGCTCGCCCGACGGGGTGGTCGTGCTCGCGACGGCGATCGCCCCCTCGAGGCCCCCGTCGTCGCCGGCCTCCGCGATCTCCTCTGGCGTGCCGTAGCCCACGTCGACCAGCGGCCCCTCCACGTCGCCGGCGGGCGAGTACGGGAGCGCGATCGCCGCGAACGGACGGTTCGGCCCGTCCGATCGCAGGACGGTGAACTCGGTGCGTCCCCGCTGCCAGCGCCGCATCGGGAACTCCCGCCGTTCGACGCTCTCGAGGCCCGCGTTTTCGAACGTCTCGGCGACGACTTCGGCCGCCTGGAGTTCGTGTTCGGAGCCCCCCATCCGGTGGGGGAGCTCGGTCAATCGGGTCAGCAGTTCCCAGGGCCGGTCGTCGCGCCAGGCCCGCCCGAGCGCCCGCTCGAGCGCGGGGCTCGAGGCTCCGTCCACGTCCGGGTCGTCGACGTCGTCGGTCGCGTCGCGTTCGCTCATGCGTTGGCTCCCCGTTGTCGACCGATCGACAAAAGCCGTCGGCCGACGCGGGACGGGAGTCCGATACGTTTTACCACATTCGTTTCGAAACCCGTGGTATGAGTTCAGTCCCCGAACGCTCGGAGATCGACGAGCAGTACACCTGGGATCTCGAGAGCATCTACGCGACCGACGACGACTGGGAGGCGGCCTACGAGACCGTCTCGGAACGGATAGAGGACCTCCAGTCCTACGAGGGGCAGGTCACGGAGGACGCCGGGACGCTCCTCGAGGTCTTCGAACGCTACGAGGAGATCATGCGCGAGGTCGAGATGGTGTCGGCCTACGCCCGGATGCGCCGCGACGAGGACACGACCGACCAGCACTACCAGGCGCTGACCGCACGCGCCCAGTCGCTGTCGGCCGACGCCCAGTCCGCGGCCTCGTTCATCGAACCCGAACTCCAGGAACTGACCCGCGAGGAGTTCGACGAGATGGTCGACGAAGAACCGGACCTCGAGACCTACGACCACTACGTCGACGACGTGCTCCGGATGAAACCCCACACCCGCTCGGCGGAGGTCGAGGAACTGCTCGCGGACCTGGGCGAGGTCACGGGCGCGGCCGGGGACGTCTACAACATGCTCTCGAACGCGGACATGGAGTTCCCGACCGTCGAGGACCCCGACGGCGAGGCCGTCGAGATCACCCAGAGCAACTTCACGAACCTGCTCAAGCGGTCCGACCGGGAGTTCCGTCGGCAGGTCTACGAGGAGTACTTCGACGAGTGGGAGTCGATGCGAAACACCGTCGCGACGGCCTACAAGAACAGCGTCAAGGCCGACGTGAAACTCGCACAGGCCCGCAACTACGACACCGCACGCGAAGCCGCCCTCGACGGCCCCAACGTCCCCGTCGACGTCTACGACACGCTCGTCGACACCGTCCACGACAACCTCGATAAACTCCATCGCCACGCCGAACTCAAACGCGAGGCCCTCGAGGTCGACGAACTCCGGATGTGGGATCTCTACATGCCCCTGACCGGCGACGAGGGTCCCGACCTCGAGTACGACCAGGCCGCCGAGTACGTCGTCGAGGCGCTCGAACCGCTCGGCGAGGAGTACCAGTCCCGCGTCGCCGAGGGACTGGAGTCCCGGTGGGTCGACGTCTACGAGAACGAGGGCAAACAGTCCGGTGCCTACTCCGGCGGCACCTACGACACCCAGCCCTTCATCCTGATGAACTACCAGGACGACGTCGCCTCGATGTACACGCTGGCCCACGAACTCGGCCACTCGATGCACTCCGAACTCACCACCGAGGAACAGCCCTACGTCTACTCGAGCTACGAAATCTTCGTGGCCGAGGTGGCCAGCACGGTCAACGAGGCCTTGCTCACGAACCACCTCCTCGAGACGGTCGACGACCCCGAGTTCAAGCAACACGTCCTCAACGAGTTCCTCGAGCGGGTGCGCTCGACGCTCTATCGGCAGACGCTGTTCGCCGAGTTCGAGCACGAGGCCCACCGGCTCGAGGAGGAGGGCGAACCGCTGACCGCGGACCGGCTGGACGACCTCTACCAGGGGCTCAAGGCCGATTACTACGAACCCGCCGCGATCGACGACCGCATCGCCCGCGAGTGGATGCGCATTCCGCACTTCTACCGGGCGTTCTACGTCTACCAGTACGCGACGGGAATCTCCGCCGCGCTGGCGATCACCGACCGTATCTTCGAGGAGGGCGAGACCGCGGCCGAGGACTACCTCGAGTTCCTCCGCCAGGGCTCCCGGGAGTACCCCCTCGAGTTGCTGCGGACCGCCGGCGTCGACATGAGTTCCTCGGAGCCGATCGACCGCGCGCTCGAGACCTACGGCGACCGGCTCGACGAGATGGAGTCGCTGCTGGACTGATCGCGGCTCGCGGCCCCGCGAGCAACGACGCTCGTCTCATCCTGACTACACCTTTCCGCCGTTTCGGCGGGAACGAAGCCGACTGCCGGCGCGGAACCGGATTTCGTCGATGATCGATCGACGGAAAACCGACCGCGACCCAAAGGCACATTTATCGTCGGGGACGTATCGGCGAACGTCAGGATGTCTCGAAGCCCGTCTATCCCCGACCGACCTCATCGCGATATCGATCCGGATCTCCCCGACGACGAGCGACTCGAGGCGCTCCGGGGCCATTTCGAGGATCTCGTCGACGTGAACGACCAGCTCTCGGAGCAACTCGAGGAGGCCGAGGACCGCCGAAAGCGGCTGCGGGAGAAGGTCGATCGCGTCGAACGGGAGAACGAGACGCTCAAGAGTTCCTCGCTGTACATCGCGACCGTGGAGGACGTGATGGACGACGACGAGGTCGTCGTCAAACAGCACGGGAACAACCAGGAAGTGCTCACCGAGGTCTCCCCGCGGGTCGCGGACCGCGTCGAACCCGGCGACCGCGTCGCCGTCAACGACTCCTTCGCGATCCAAACGGTCCTCGATGCTGAGACCGACGCCCGCGCACAGTCGATGGAGATCACCGAACGCCCCGAGGTCGGCTACGAGGACATCGGCGGTATCGACGAGCAGGTCCGCGAGGTCCGCGAAGCCGTCGAACAGCCCCTGGCCGAGCCCGAACGCTTCGAGGAGGTCGGTATCGATCCCCCGAGCGGCGTCCTGCTGTACGGCCCGCCGGGCACCGGGAAGACGATGCTCGCGAAGGCCGTCGCGAACAAGACCGACGCCACCTTCATCAAGATGGCCGGCTCCGAACTCGTCCGCAAGTTCATCGGCGAGGGGTCCCGGCTCGTCCGCGACCTCTTCGAGATGGCCCGCGAGCGCGAACCCGCCATCATCTTCATCGACGAGATCGACGCCATCGCCACCACCCGCTCCGAGTCGAAAACCTCCGGCGACGCCGAGGTCCAGCGGACGATGATGCAACTGCTCTCGGAGATGGACGGCTTCGAGCCCCGCGGCGAGATCCGGATCATCGCCGCCACGAATCGATTCGACATGCTCGATCGCGCCATCCTCCGTCCCGGCCGGTTCGATCGCCTCATCGAGGTGCCCGAACCCGACCGCGACGGCCGCGAGCAGATCCTCGAGATCCACACCCGCGACATGAACGTCAGCGACGACGTCGACTTCGCGGAACTGGCCGACGAGACCGAAGAGTACTCCGGCGCCGACATCGAGAGCCTCGCCACCGAGGCCGGTATGTTCGCGATCCGGAACGAACGCGACGAGGTCCGCCACGAGGACTTCCTCGAGGCCTTAGAGAAACTCGAAGACGAGGACTCGAGCGACGTCGTCTCCTCGGCGGGGTACTTCTACCAGTAAGCCCCGGATCGAACTCGAGTCCGGGTTCGATCGCGACCGTTCGGGTTCGGTCGGCGGTTCCGTTTCCCGTTTCCCGTTTCCCGTTTCCCGTTTCCCGTTTCCCGTTTCCCGTTTCCTCTTTCGCCTTCCCTTGTTCCACTGTCTGGGAACGTCTCACGTTCCGAGCAGAACTCGAATCGCAACCCCTTACGTCGGCTGTCCGCAAGGAGGCCTATGAGCACGATCAGAGTCGTCTGGGGGTCGGCGACCGCGCCGACCGAGATGGCGTCGTACGACGCGGCCCTCGCGGATGCCGGCGTCGAGAACTACAACCTCGTCGCGGTCTCGTCGGTCATTCCGGCCGTCGCCGACGTCGAAGCCGTCGGTACCGCGCCCGACCTCGGGCCCGCGGGGCAGCGATTGACCGTCGTAGAGGGACGAGCGACCACGGCAGGCCCGGGAAGCGTCAGCGCCGCGCTCGCCTGGTCACAGTCAACGGGTGACGACGGGGACCCCGGCTCCGGCCCCGGACTGTTCTACGAGGCCGCCGGCGAGACCGACCCCGACGACGTCGAGCGTCGCGTCCGCGAGGGGCTGGCAGCCGGACAGGATCTCCGCGAGTGGCCGTTCGGGGAGACGAACGTCGCTGTCGAGAACAGTCGCGCCGAACCGGGGGAGTACGCCACCGCGCTCGTCCTCGCGGTCTACGGCGACAGCGACCCGATCGTATAGCGCGTTCGGGCCTTGCAACGGCACAACGACGTTGAGCGAAGGCGAACCCTTTTGACCCACCGGCCCTTTGGTAGGGCATACGTTTCTCATGAACGGAAATACGCCGTACGCAGGGCTGCCGGGTGAAACGGCCGCTGGTCAGCGCGCAGCGGCGGACGTTCCCGATCTCTCGCGAACCCAGAAGCGTACGCTCCACCGGGACGTCTCCCGGATCGCTGCGCGCACGCGGGAGTACCTCCCCAACGAGTACGTCGTCGACGCCAACGTGTCGACCAGCGCGACCGGTCCACAGGTGACCGTCGCCGTCCGACCGCCGGTCGGCCACGCCGTCAGCGCCGGTTTCACCCCGGACCTCGAGGACGCGTCGGAGGAACTCATCACGGCCGACGAACGCGACGAGGTCGCGCGCGGACTGGCCGCGAGCGCGGCGCTGCAGGTCAAGCAAGCGATCGGCAGCAACGTGACGCCGACGGCGAAGTAACCGTCCCCCGCGTCTCGATTTCGGTTCCTTCTACTCGTTTCCAAGCGCCCTTCGCTCGGAGCATCGCTTCTCGACGATCAGTACAGTAGCTGCTCGAGTTGATGCCGTCGCCGCTCGAGGTCGATCGCCGGGTCGACGCCGGGATCGTCGACGAGTCGATCGATCGCGAGCAGCGGGTCGGCGCCGGCCCGTTCGACTGCCCGCAGGAGCGTCTCGATCGCTTCGCGGTTCGTCGCGAGCGAGGAACACCGGTCGACCGCGAGCGCGAGGGGGATCGCCCGCCTCGGGTCCGTGGGGAAGCCGTCGCCGATGCGTGAGAAGTCTGGGTCGGGGTCGGGATCGGAGTCGAGGTCGGGGTCGAAATCGGAGTCCGTCCCCGAGTCGCTCCTTTCGGCCGACTCGAGGCGAAGACAGCGCGTACAAACCGACACCACGGTAGCGGTCTCGGGCGCGTACTCGCGGTACTCCTCGGGGACGACGAATTCGATCGTCGGGGAGTCACACGCGGAACAGGACATGAAGATCGGTAGTGAACGGATCGGTTCCGAGTCGGGGGAGACGCCGTGTGCGAAACTGACGGAACGGGACCGGCCGTCGGATCAGTTACCCGTCGGCGACTGTGCGGCCGTATCCGGCTGGACCTCATCGAGGTCCTCGTCTTCCTCGTCCGTCGCTTCCGCTTCCTCGGCTGCCTCGCGTGCCGCTTCTTCGGCCTCTTCGGCCTCCTTCTTCTCCTTGATCTTCTTCAGGCGGAACGTCTCCTCGCGTTCCTGTTCCTCGAGTTTCTGCTCGATGTACTCCTGGCTGTCCTTGAGTTCGGGCAGGAGCTTGAACTCGAGGGCGTTGACGCGGCGCTTGGTGGTCTCGATCTCGCGGAGCATCTTCTTCATCGCCGTCTCGACCTCCGCGGCGAGGATGATGCTCTCGAGCAGGTCCTCGTAGGCTTCGGCGGCCTCGTCGATGCGCGCCGAGGTCCCCATGATCCCGTACCCGCGCTCGTCTAAGCTCTTGGAGACGCGCGAGGACTCGATCTGCGGGACGACGACGCCCATGATGTTCTTGGACTCGGTGGTGATCTCGGGGTGTTCCTGCAACGCGGCGGCCGCGCCCCGGACCGCGACGTCGCCCTCCATCGCTCGAGCCATGTTGATCTTCTTCTGGGCCTCGTCGTAGTCGTCGGCGAGGTCGCCACGGACGTCCTGGGCCTTGTCCAGGATGTCCATGAACTCCATGATCAGCCCGTCCCGTTTCTTCTCGAGGGTCCCGTGCCCGCGTTCGGAGAGTTCGATCCGGTCTTCGATCTCCATCAGGTTCTTGCGGGTGGGCTTTACGTCCTTGGCCATCTTGTCGGGGGATTGCGTTCCCAGTCGGATAACTGTTTACAGTTTGCCCGCAAGACGGCTTCGCACTCCGCACGATGACGAACGATGGGGTTTGTCCGTCCACAGCGCAACGATCGACCCGTTTCCGTGGGTGGACCGATTCCGAACGCGCAGTTGTCGCGGCGGATGCTCCGATCCGGTTCCGATCACTCCGTACGACGGTCGGTCAGGATCTGGCGTGCTCGAGACGCTCGCGAACGTCGTCGGCGAGATCCTCGTCGATGTATCCGAGTTGGGCGGCGATCTCGGTCGCGACCTCCTCGGCCAGTCGGTCCTCGAGTTCGGACTCGACCTCCTCTGCCAGCCGCTCGTCTAGCTCCGCGGCGACCTCGTCCGCTAACTGCTCGTCGAGTTCCGCGGCGACCTCGTCGGGGATCTGTTCGTCGACCTCCGCTTCGACTTCGTCGGGGACCTGTTCGCCGAGTTCCGCCTCGACTTGCTCCTCGGCCTCGGCAGCGACCTCCTCCTCGAGTATCTGCTCGTACACCGACATGTTCTCCCAGACCCGAAGGAAGTACCCCAGGATGAGCCCGCCCTGAAACGTTGCGACGCGGGCGTCCATCCCGTATACCAGCAGGTAGACGAAGCCGAGCGCGAAGACGCCCCCGTAGACGACGTCGATGTAGAAGTGCGTCTGTCGCCCGCGCAGGCGCCCGATCATCAGTAATTGCTAGGAGTGTGGGCCCCAAGAATCCGACGCTTCGGGTCAGACGACTGTTAGCTGGAAGGTGAGAAAGGAGCCGCCGGTCGCGATAATTGGCACCACGTTCTGCATGAGAATTATTCGAGCGGTCGTCGACGGATCGAACAGGTCGGCAGAGGGAGGTACCTCCTCGGCGGATTCTTCACCGATCGGTTGGGTCGGCCCGTCTGCACTCCCGGCAGTTCTCCGCTCGGGATCGCCAACGGTCGGACTGCGTTCGTCCGCTGTCAGGGCACCGATCGAGAGTTGCAGCGCGCTCCCGCGAACCGCATCGGCGATGGTCACGGTCCTGGTCGCCCGCCCCCACCCGAGACCGACGATGGACATCGTCGCAATGACGACGAAACTCGCTGGGATACCGATCACCGAAAGCAACACGGTGATCGTGGAAGCGACGACTGCGACGAGGATAGCCGCGGTCAGGGGGAGGTCCGTAATGTCGTTGCCGAGCGTCTCCATCGTCCGCCGCCCGAGGGTGAACGCCCCGACCGCGACCGCCACCGAACCCAGTCCGATCGCAGGGTTCATCGCGACGTCGCCGCTGCCGACCAGCGGCGCGACGGCGTTGGCGATGTTGCTCGTCCCCGAACTGAACGCCATCAGGCAGCCGATCGTGACGATGACGCCGACGCCGACGACTTCTCTGCGAGTCGTGTGCTCCTCGAGCGCGGGCCGGGGAACCGGTCCCGACCGATCGACGATCAGGAGCGGTCCCTCGGTTCGATCGATCGCGATCACTCGATCGACCCGCGGGTAGAGGTATCGGCCGATCATCATCGAAAGCCAGAAGCCGAGCACCGGCGAGAGCACCCACCACGCGAGGATTTCGCCAACGACCGCGAGGTCGAGTTGACCGAGGGCGAGACCGAAGCCGGCGATCGAACCCACCGCGGTCATCGACGTCGACGCCGGCGCACCCGTCAGGTTACCCACCAGGAGCGCGCCACCGATGAAAAACAGGATGACGATGCTCGCTTCGAGCGTGAACACCGACGGGTCCCCGACCAGGTCCTCGCCGAGCGTGTTTACGACGCGACGGCCGATCGTCCACGCTCCGCCGAAGAAGAACACGGACATCAGGGCGGCCGCTGTCACCCGAGTGATCGCGCCGGAGCCGACGGCAGGGCCGAACGCCGGCCCGGTCGTCGTCGCGCCGATGTTGAACGCGACGAAACACGCAACCACTAGTCCCGCGACCAGTAGAGGGTCCATCACGGTGCAGAGAGTTTCAACGGTGCGTTAGATATAAGCGTCACGACTGGAGGGGACCAGGCGTGACACTCGGGGATCGCAACCGATCGAAAAAGGACGAAGCGCCGTTATTTCCGGATCGATGTCGATCGATGTCGAACGCCGTCCCGATCAGTCGGCCTGAACCGCTTCTTCGCCCTCGTCGGCGTCCGCCTCGAGGGCGTCCTCGCGGTAGTGCTCCTCGATGAGGTCCTCGTCGATACGGTTGAGTTCCTCCTTCGGGAGCGTCGACAGCAGATCCCAGCCGAGCTCGAGCGTCTCGTCGATGTCCCGGTTGGTGTCGTACCCCTGCTGGACGAACTCCGCTTCGAAGCGGTCCGCGAAGTCGAGGAACTTGTTGTCCCGCTCCGACAGGGCCTCTCGACCGACGATGTTCACGAGGTCGCGCAGGTCCTCACCCTCCGCGTAGGCGGCGTACATCTGGTCGGAGACGTCGCCGTGGTCCTCGCGGGTCAGACCCTCGCCGATACCGTCGTCCATCAGCCGCGACAGGCTGGGCAGGACGTTGATCGGCGGTTCGATGCCCTGGCTGTTCAAGTCCCGATCCATCATGATCTGACCCTCGGTGATGTATCCCGTGAGGTCCGGGATCGGGTGGGTGTCGTCGTCGCCGGGCATCGTCAGGATCGGGATCTGGGTGACCGATCCGTCCTTGCCTTCGATTCGACCGGCCCGCTCGTAGAGTTGGGCCAGGTCGGTGTACATGTACCCGGGGTAGCCACGGCGGCCCGGGACCTCCTCGCGTGCGGCACCGATCTCGCGCAGCGCCTCACAGTAGTTGGTCATGTCCGTGAGGATGACCAGCACGTGATAGTCCTTCTCGAAGGCCAGGTACTCGGCCGTGGTCAAGGCGAGTCGCGGGGTGACCTGCCGTTCGACTGCAGGGTCGTCCGCGAGGTTCATGAAGACGACCGAGCGCTCCAAGGCGCCGGTACGCTCGAAGTCGTCCATGAACTCGTTTGCCTCTTCCTGGGTGATCCCCATCGCGCCGAAGATGACTGCGAACTCGGAGCCGTCGCCTTCGCCTTCCTCTTCTTCCGGCACCGTCGCCTGGCGGGCGATCTGCAGCGCGAGTTCGTTGTGGGGCAGCCCGGAGCCGGAGAAGATCGGCAGCTTCTGGCCACGAACCAGCGTGTTCATGCCGTCGATGGCCGAGACGCCGGTCTGGATGAATTCTTCGGGGTACTCACGCGAGTAGGGGTTGATCGCCTCGCCGACGATGTCCTGTCGCTTGTCGGGGACGATCTCCGGGCCGTCGTCGATCGGGTTCCCGGAACCGTCCAGCACCCGTCCGAGCAGATCCTCGGTGACGGGCATCTTCATCGTCTCGCCCAGGAAGCGAACGGAGGCGTTGCGGTCGATACCGCCCGTCCCTTCGAACACCTGGATCGAGACGATCCCCTCGCTCGATTCCAGTACCTGTCCGCGCAGGGTCTCGCCCTGTGGCGTCTCGATCTCGACGATCTCGTCGTACCCGACGGGCTCGTCGACCTCGGCGAACACCAGCGGACCGCTGATTTCCGTGATAGTCTGGTACTCTTTCATCGTTAGTACAGTGCTCGCAGTTGTTCTTCGAGATCGTTTTCGATCTCCTCGATGAACTCCTCCCAGTCCTCGGAGGTGCCCATCCGGTTGAGCCGCGGTGCAGCGTCGACGTCCTGGATCTCGTCGACCGGGACCCCCGCCTCGAGCGCGTCGAAGGCCTCGTCGTTGAACGTCTTGATGGCCGTCAGCATGCGGTAGGTCTTCTCGGGTTCACAGTAGGTGTCGACGTCGTGCAGGGCGTTCTGCTGGAGCCAGGCCTCACGCAGGTAGCGAGCGACCTCCAGCGTGAGCTGCTGGTCCTCCGGCAGCGCGTCCTTGCCGACGAGCTGGACGATCTCCTGGAGTTCGTCCTCCTCGTCGAGCGTGTCGACCGCCCACTGCCGGACCTCCGCCCAGTCGTCGGCGATCTCGTCGGTCCACCAGGGGTCGAGCTGGTCCTTGTACAGCGAGTAGGACTCGTTCCAGTTGATCGACGGGAAGTGTCGACGTTCCGCGAGGTCGGCGTCCAGCGCCCAGAACGTCTTGACGATACGCAGCGTGTTCTGGGTGACCGGCTCGGAGAAGTCACCGCCCGGCGGCGAGACGGCGCCGACGACCGAAATCGACCCCTCGTCGCCGTTGATCAGCTGGAACTTGCCGGCTCGCTCGTAGAACTCGGAGAGCGCGGCGGCGAGGTACGCGGGGTACCCCTCTTCGCCGGGCATCTCCTCGAGTCGGCTCGAGATCTCGCGCATGGCCTCGGCCCACCGGGAGGTGGAGTCGGCCATCAGCGCGACGTCGTAGCCCATGTCGCGGTAGTATTCGGCGATCGTAATTCCCGTGTAGATACAGGACTCACGGGCTGCGACGGGCATGTTCGACGTATTCGCGATGAGACAGGTTCGGGCCATCAGTGGGTTCCCGGTCTGGGGGTCGGGCAGTTCCGGGAAGTCCTCGATGACCTCGGTCATCTCGTTGCCGCGCTCGCCACAGCCGATGTAGACGACGATGTCCGCGTCGGACCACTTGGCGAGTTGCTGCTGGGTGACGGTCTTCCCGGAGCCGAAGGGACCGGGAATCGCCGCCGTCCCGCCCTTCGCGAGCGGGAAGAGGCCGTCCTGGACGCGCTGGCCGGTCACCAGCGGCTCGGTCGGCGTCTCCTTGTTGCCCGCGGGTCGGGCCTCACGGACCGGCCACTCCTGGCGCATCTGGATATCCTCGCCGGAGGAGAGTTCGACGACGGTCTCCTCGACCGTGAACTCGCCGCTCTCGACGGCGGTCACTTCGCCGCCCTCGTAGTCCGGCGGCACCATGACCTTGTGGTCGATGGTGACGGTCTCGGGAACGATCCCGACGACGTCGCCGGGTTCGACCTCGTCGCCTTCCTCGACTTCGGGCTCGAACTCCCACTGCTTCTCGAGGTCGATACCGGGCGCGTCGACCCCGCGGTCGAGGAACGCCGTCCCCATCTTGTCCTCGAGGACGTCCAGCGGACGCTGGACGCCGTCGTAAATGGAGTCGAGCATGCCGGGTCCGAGGTCGACCGAGAGTGGCTCGCCCGTGTTCTCGACGGGTTCGCCCGGGCCGACGCCGGACGTCTCCTCGTACACCTGAATGGTGGTCAGGTTCCCTTCGATCTCGATGACCTCGCCCATCAGTCCTTCGTCGCCGACGTAGACGACGTCGTTCATCCGGGCGTCGAGGTCCGTGGCGGTCACGACCGGACCGCTCACGCTTTCGATTACACCGTCTTCGTCGACGGATTCGATGTCTTCTGCCTGGCTCATAGTTTAGCTGTCTTCGTCCTCTTCCATCAGGTCGATACCGATCGCTCGCTTGATCTGGTCGCGCAGCCCGCCGCCACCGGTGCCGCTCCCGATGGTCACGACGACCGGCTCGACGCTCGTCTCGACGTTCTGTCGAACGCCCCGCGAGAGGTAGTCGAGGTCGTCGTCGTGCATGACGACGATCCCGACGCCCTCGTCCTCGAGTACGTCGGTCACCGCATCGTCTAGCTCGGCGTCTTTCTCCTCGTCCGGGACGTTCTCGAACCGGCGAACGCCGGCGAGACGGAAGCCGGTCGTGAACTCCGGACTGCCGACGACCGCGATTTCCTGGCTCATAGGATCACCAGCTCCTCTTCGATCTCGCTCTCGTCGAGTCCGACCTCTCGGCCGCGCGCGATCGCGCGGATGTTCTCGACCTCGCGCTCTTTCGCGAGGATGTACGACAGCACGGCCGAGACCGAGACCGGGTAGATGCTCGAGAGCGTATCGGAGTACTGGAGCAACGCAGCATCCACTGCGTGCTCGAACTGGATAAGGCTGTCAGCATCGCGCAGCCGATCCAGTGCTCCCGAGAGTCGATCCCCGTATCGCTTGTTCTCGGCGATGTGATCGATCAGTTCGTCGTAATCCGCGACGAGGCGGTTCAGCTCCGACTCCTCGAACAGGACGCCGCCCTCGATGTAGTAGCTGGCTGGATCGAGGTCGGCCCCGCTTCGTGCGAGCCGCAGTGCGTTGCGGGCGTTGCGGAAGTCGATCTCGGCCTGGAGGAACTCGATGTAGCGCGCTTCCGGGCCCTCCTGGGGCTGTTCCTGGCCCGGCGGACGGCTGACGTCCTCGAGCAGGCGTTCGTAGAACGCCCGGTCGAGGGCGTTCTCGAGCGGCACGAGCGCGCCGGTCTCCTCGAACTCCTCGTAGGCCGCCATGAGCGGCTCGTAGTAGGTGGTTCGGGAGAGCATCTCGATCGCGTCCTCGATTTCGTCGGCCTCCATGAGCCGATCGAGGGTGCGATCGTCGAGTTCGCCGGCGCGGATGAGGTCCGTCTGGTACTCCTCGGGATCGGTATCGGTGTAGATCCCGCGAATGATCGTCTTGAGGTTCCAGACGTCGAACTTCCGGAGATATCGGGCGATGAGGTCGTACAGCCGACCCTCGGACCAGTCGAGCAGATCCTGGAAGTGCTTCGCGAGGTTCCGGTTGAGGGCGTGCTCGATCAGGTCGACGCCCGAAAAGCGCGTTCCGAGTTCGTTGATCTCGCGTTCGTACTCCGATTCCTCCATGAACCGCGCGATCCCGCTCGGCCCCATCCGGATCAGCTTCCGATAGTCCTCGTCCGCAAACAGCGACGCTCGGCGCGAACGGACGCGACCGACGACGTACTCCGGATTCGACGCACCGAGAGTCCCGGATTCCGGATTCGAGCCACTCGCGTTCATTGCTCGAAGAGTCGGTTACTGATCTCCCGGAGGTTGTCTTCCCACACGTCCTCGAGCACGGAGTCGAAGGTGTTGTTGACTCGAACGCGGGAGCCCTCGCTCTCGACGACGACGCCGCCGAGACAATCGTACTCGCCGGCGTACTCGTAGTCGTCGTACTCGGCGTCCTCGAGGATCGACTCGATCAGCTCGCGGTCGCCCTCGCGACCGTAAACGCTGACGTCGTCGCCGTCGTCGAACTCGACGCTTGCGGCCTCGAGGAGGGCGCGAGTCAGTTCCTCGCGGCTGTCCCCTTCGAGGGTGGCGAGCTCGTCTTCGACCTGCTCGTGGACGTCCTCGAGGACGTCGCGACGAGCCTCCAGGCGCTTCTGTTTCGCCTCCAGTTTGGCGCTGGAGAGACGCTGTTCGCGCAGTTGCTCGATCTCGCGCTCGACGTCTCGCTCGGCGCTCTCGACGATCTCCTCGGCGTCCGCTTGCGCGGCCGATTCGATCTCCTCGGCGCGAGCCTCGCCCTCGTTACGGATTTCCTCCGCACGCGCGTGGGCCTCTTCTCGAATGTCTTCTACGACTGTGTCCAAACTCATTGGTGGGAGAAAGGGGGGTGGTTATTGGACCAGGAAGATGGCGACGATCGCGAAAATGACGAGCGTCTCCGGGAGAACCGTCATGACAATCCCGGGGACGAACATGTCGTCGTCTTCGGCGATCGCGCCGACGGCGGCAGCCCCGATACCACGCTCGGCGTAACCTGCGGCGAGCGCCGAGAGACCGACGGCGAGTGCCGCGGCACCGATGTCGGTGAGGAAGGGGGATTCTTCGACGGTTTCCTGCAGTACAAGGCCGGTCGTATCCGCTAGGGCTTCGATCATGGTTAGACGTGTTGTGAGTTCGATTGCTCCGAACAGCCGTATCTGGCCCTGCCCTCCCCATAAAACTCTCGAAAAAATCCGATATGGATAAACGATAGCAGCCAGCGCCGCGGATCTCCGACGGGCTAGTCAATATAATGTCCTTATATGTCGACCGTCGTCGAACGGTCGGCTGTCGCCCCCTGGAGCGGACGGTTCCCGAAAGCGTGAAATCGGAACCGACGGCGATGGGTGTGGTCAGTGTTGCGCCGTCGCTACCGTGTCGGCGATCGATAGAAGAGACGAGACCGCCGCGAGTTGCGAGCGGCAGGCCGAGGGTCAGTCGACGGGCCTCGTCGTCAGTCGGCAGGTTGGGTGTCGGTCTCCTCGTGACCGAACGGATCGTACTCCTCGCCGCCGCCTTCGTAGAACTTCTGGAAGAACTCCACGTACTCGAGGCGGAGCATCTGGATCCCTGCCGCGGTAATCCCCAGCAGGAGGACCAGAACGTGCCCGAACACGAACACGAGGATGGCAAGCGGGATGCCGATCCACATCGGGTCCATCCAGATCAGACCGACGAAGTCCTGTTCGTAGCCGGTCACGTCGTACGTCGGGAGGTTGAACACGGTGTACCCGTGGTCAGTGTAGCCGCCGAACACGAGCAGGTTCACCGCGAACGCCATCCCGGCTTTCGCGAGTAGGACGGCGACCAGCCGCAGGTACGAGAGGACGTGGCCGAACGCCCACGCCGGAATCTCGAAGACGCCCGAGATCCCCTCGCCGATGCCGACCATCACGGCGCCGACGAAGAAGGCCACGATCGCCGCGAGACCGACGGCCTCCGGCACGACGGCGTAGTTTGCGACGAAATCCGGCTTCTGAGAGACCGCGTGGCCACTGAAGATCCAGACGAACAGCCCGTTCATCGTGAGGATCCACGAAAGCCGTTCGTAGACTGCGGCCTTGAGGCCGTGGCTGAGTTCGTTGATGAAGCCCAGGATCAATCCGATGTTGAGGTGGATCAGGCCGAAGACCAGGCTGAAGACGATCCACAGCATCGCCCACTCGGTCGACTGCAGGCCCTTGTCGAGCGTATCCATGAACAGGTACGTCGACAGGACGCTGTGGATCCCTTCGGGCATCCAGTACTCGATGTGGACGCCGAACATCTCGTCGTACAGCCAGCCGAACAGCACCGTGAATCCGCCGGCCCAGAGACCGATCGTCCCGACCGCCTTGCCGGCGTCGGAGTCGAAGGCCTTCCAGGCGCCATAGCCCATCAGCATGTACAGCAGGCCGTAGCCGATGTCACCGATCATGTACCCGAACGCGAACGGGTACGTGAGGAAGACCAGCACCGTCGGGTCGAGTTCGCTGTACTTGGGCTGGGCGACCATCTTGACCAGCAACTCGAACGGCTTGGCCGGCGTGATGTTGTCCAGAATCACCGGCGGCTCGTCGTCCATGGTAACGGCCCCGCTACCGTGGCCGTCAGCCCGGACGCCGCCGTCGGTCGCGGCTTTGCGCTCGACCGGCTCTTCGTCCTCGTCGGGTTCGGCGGTCGGACCCGTCTCGGCTTCGGTCTCCTCGCCGCCCTCACCGTCACCGCTTCCGGTGTGGGCTTCAGCACCGTGCTCGTACTCGTCGTAGTCGGCCTGTTCGAGTTCCTCGATCTCGACGCTGTCCCCGACGGTCTCCCGCAGGGCGCTGACGAGTCGGTCGTACTCCGAGCGGGGCAGCCACCCTTCGGCGATAAAGGCCCGTTCGCTCGTCGCGAACTGGAGCGGCGCCTCCGCCCGCTGGACCTCGATCGAGAGCCGTCCCTCGAGCGTCTGGAGGAACTCGCCGTGTGCCGCCGCGATCTCGTCGAGTTCTGCGTCGATGCTCTCGATCTCGGATTCGAGTTCGCGCTTGCGCGACTCGAGGTCGGAGACGTACGCGTCGGGGCTCTGGTCCGTGTCGGGCACCTCGTGGCGAGTGAAGTCGACGCCGACGATAGCATCGCCCACGAAATCGGGGTCGGCGTCGTCGGTCGGGGCGGCCACGATGGCCACGACGTCGCCGCCGGTAAACGTCTCGAACGCCCGCACGTCGTCGGACGCCTCGAGCGCGTCGTCGATCTCGTCGACCGACCCTTCGCCGACGACGACGTCGACCGAGTCGTATCCCGACAGCAGGTCGAGGTCGATTCCGAGTTCGGCGAACGGAGCGATGCGATCGATCCGGTCCGTGACGTCCCGGAGTTCCGCCTCGACGTCGCTGCGCTGGTCGTCGAGTTCGTTGACCCGCGTGCGGACCTCCTCGAGGTGGGCCTCCCAGTCGTCGTCGACCTGTCCCAGCGGCGTCGCCGACGTGTCCTCGTCCAGGTCCGGAACGGGGGCGACGACCTCGGCGGCCTGCTGACCCGCGGTCTTGGTGTCTTCGTCCAGATCGAGCGTGCTCTCGAGGGCCCGGACGGTCACCAGTTTCTCGGAGGCGTCGTCGGCCCCCTCGATCGGGCTCCCGTTGTCGAACCCCTCCCACGAGCCGTCGTAGTCCGAGAGGTGGACCAGGTTCAGGTCGTGGACCGTCTCGATGACCGTGGGCATGACGCCCTTGGAGCCGGTCACCGAGACCTTGCTCATCTTCTCAGGTCTGAGCATGGACGTCCTCCTGGAACAGGGAGACGACGTAGTCGGTTACCTCGTCGATCCGATCTTCGGCCTGTCCGGCGAGTTCTTCCCGTTCCTGCTCGCCTTCCTCGAGGATCCGTTCGCACTCCTCGTCGATTTCGTCGCGCGCCTCCTCGAGTTGGCGCTCTTTGAGTTCCTGTGCCTCTCGTTGCGCGTCCGTGCGAATTTCCTCGGCTCGTTCCCGGGCCTCGGCTATTCGCTCGTCGCGCTCTTGCTCCGCCTCTGCGACGATCTCGTCGGCCTCTTGCTCCGCCGACTTAATTCGTTCGAGAACCTGTGGCCTCGGCATACTCTAAGCAAGCGAACGTTTGAAAGAGCGCGTATATGGTAGTTGCGAAACCACCTCGCCGACCGCGATGTCCCGACGCCGGTATGGGTCGATTACTCCGATCCCGGTCGAAGGTGTTCGACTCCCGGGACCCGGGAGTCGGAACGACGACCGGTCGCCGCGTCGACCACAGAGCCACAGTCCCGCCGACTGGAACAGTAGACATATCCCGATCGGATCGCAATCCCTGAGTAATGGGAATCCTCGAGAACAAGGCCAGGGCCCGGCTGTTCTACAAGTACCTCTCGAAGGTGTACGATCAGGTCAACCCGTTCATCTGGAACGAGGAGATGCGCGCCGACGCCCTCGAGTTGCTCGAGTTCGAGGACGACATGACCGTCCTCGACGTCGGCTGTGGCACCGGCTTCGCGACCGAAGGGCTGCTCGAACACGTCGACGAGGTGTACGGGCTCGACCAGAGCCGCCACCAGCTCGAGCAGGCCTACGAGAAGTTCGGCAAACGCGCGCCGCCGGTCCACTTCCACCGCGGCGACGCCGAACGCCTGCCGTTCGCGACCGATACGTTCGACGTCGTCTGGTCGTCGGGCTCGATCGAGTACTGGCCGAACCCGATCCTCGCGCTCCGGGAGTTCCGCCGCGTGCTGAAACCCGGCGGACAGGTACTGGTCGTCGGCCCCAACTACCCCGACAGTTTCCTCGCTCAGCGGCTCGCGGACTCGATAATGCTGTTTTACGACGAGTACGAGGCTGACGCGATGTTCAAACGGGCCGGCTTCGAGGACGTGAAACACGCCTTCATGGGACCGTCCTACGATCCCGACGTTGCGATCACGACGGTCGGTCGCGCGCCGGAGTAACGACTCTCGTACGGTTTACCGTCGGTCAGTTCCGGCCCACCCGTGACCCGGGCGACGGTTGCGCCGGTCCATCGGGACAGGGATCCGTCTCAGGCCGTCGCCTCGAGTTCCGCGAGGAGTCGCCCGTCGACGACCAGCCCGACGTTCACCGTGTCGCCGGCTTCGATCGTCGGATCGTTCGTCTCGGCCACCCGAAAGCCCGCGCGCTCGCCGGCCCGCCACTGCGGACTCGCCTCCGCGTTGAACGGTCCCGTCGGCGCGCCGTCGAACCCCACAGCGCCGACGAACGGCACCGGCGGCTGTTCGGACAGTTCCTCGCCGTCGACGGCCACCGTCAGGGAGAGTTCCCGGACGTCGATAGCGTCGCCGGTCACGTGCTCGATGGTGATTTCGGATCCTCCGCCGTCGGTCGTGAGTTCGAACGCGGCCATCGTCGGGGCCTCGACTGGCCCCGTGACGAAACCGACGGCGATCACCGCGACGAGACAGATCGTGATTCCGACCAGGAGGACTGTCCCGAGGAGCGGACTGATACCTCGATCTCCCCATTCGCCGCGTTCGCACACGTTCCGTGGTTGGCGACCGGGATGCTGGTCGAGATCAGCCCTCCGGGGACGCGATGACTGTGCCACGGAGCGTTCTGCTCCCCTGTTACTATATAAACCGAAGTAATGACGGGTGGATTATGGGTTCCGGTCGCCTCCGCCCGAGAATCCCCGCGAACGGCCGTTCAACAGGCCACGGTGGGGCTGGAGTCACTCATCCCTCTTCGCCCTCGACCCCGTCGTTTTCGACCGTCGGACTGATTGCTCGAGTCGACGTCTCTACTCCGAGTTCGTAGTCGTCGGTCGGCGGGACGTACCAGAGCGTACCGTCCTCAGCATCGGTTTCGCCGATTTCGACGCCGTCAATGGAGATCGTCGCCCGTTGTGGATCGCCGCTCGAGGATTCGCGGACCGTGATCTCCGCCGGACCGTCGGCCGGTGTCTCGTTCAACGTGAGCTCGAGTCCGGCTTCACTCCACTGGTCTTCGGCGGTGATCGGGAGTTCGTCGACCGACAGCTCCTGAATTTCGCGGTAGACGTTCCCGGTCCCGGCGTCGAGGTAGACCTCGAGGTTGCCCTGGTCGTGAACGTACTCGAGCCAGTAGAAGTGTCGCTCAGAGCTGTGGTCGTGGAAGGTTGGACTGTCACCGGTCGCTTCCGATGCCCACGGATACAGTTCGTTACTGTGGTAGAACGACTCGAACTCCCGGAACTGATCGGGTTGAGTGGTATCTCGATTGTCGAACCGAATCGTTTCGACGAGGTACGTCTGGTCTTCGATCGTCGCGATGCTGTAGCCGTTCTCGGTGGTCCGAAGCGCAAACTCGTATTCCGTCCCTGGTTGGGTATTCTGCGTCGCAATGGCCAGGTTCGTGCGGGGTTGGGTCTGATACGCCTCGAGCACCGCGCGATCCGCCCGAAGCTCGTTCCGTGAAAGCGAGTAACCGGATATTCGTCTCGCACGATTCTCTAACTCATCGAGCGCGGCCTCGAGTTCGTTCGCTTCGTTGTAGCTGCGCAGCAGGGTCTGTGTCAATTCGACGGTCGATCGTTCGCCGTTCGCGTGCGATCGAACTGCCTCGTGTTCGCGCTCCTCGAGTTCGTCGATCCGATCCTGGATTCGCTCGTGTGCTCGCTCGGCCATCTCTCTGCGTTCGGTCGTATTGGCCTCGGCGAACGCCCCATCCGACAGAACGTAGAGTTCGTGATCGATCCGCAGGGCATCGTCGGTACTCGCGAGGCCCAGGCCGAGATCCGATCCGTGCTCGACACGCTCCGTTTCGCCGGCGTTCGGGAGCGTGAGACGGTTCGTGGTGTTTTCGACCGAGACCGGATCCGAGGGTGCTTGCTGGACGGCGCTCATCTGGTCGGTCGTCCCGACTTCTCCGTGGGCCCCGCCGCTGGGACCGGCCGCGACGAGGGGCATCGCGAACAGAGAGGACAGGAGAACCGCGGCGAGGACAGCGGGGATCGCGCCCTTCATCGGCCCACCGTACGGGCTCCTGATATAAAAGACGGTCGCACCCGTCGTAATGAACGTATTCGCCACTCGATCGGCCGTCTGCCGATAGTAAATGGCGTCTTGTCTTCTATGGAAAGGGTTTTTTCCCCCGGGAAACCACCCGTTGGTAGGTATGCGGTTATCCACCGCCGTTACGCTCGCCCTCATAGCCCTCCTCGTTACGCCCGCCGTGGGGGCGGTGGCCGCCGTACCGTCGGATTCGGGGTTCGTTTCCGAACCGAACCCCGACGTCGGATCCGAACTGGACCCGGACCCGGTTCCGGCCCAAGCCCCGGATTCGGCGCTATCGCCGACGGTGACCGAACGGTCTCCGTCCACGCTGTCCGGGACAGGGACAGCGGATGCGACGTCTTCTCCACGCATCCAAGCTAATACCGTCGCCTCCGACCGCGAACCGCTCGAGCCCGCAGATCCCGGACAGATAATTCGGCTATCCGTTCGTGACGACGGCGACGTCAACTGGTCGATCGAGAGCCGGTTCCTGCTGGTCGGTGAGGAAGACGAAGAGACGTTCCAGGAACACGCCCAGGCCGTCGTCTCCGGTCAGCGGGGCGTCGGCTACGACATCCAGTCGTTCGAGACCGCGCTCGAGGCGGCCGAGGCGGAGACCGACCGCGACATGGATATCGTCGACGCAGGCTGGGACGAACCGCGAACGGAGCCGTACGAACCGTTCGAAGACGGCGGTGACGACGCCCTCTTAGGCGACAGGAATTCGGAAAACGAGACCGTCAAAGTCGGTATCATCTCTTACTCGCTGACCTGGGAGAACTTCGCTACGGTCGACGACGAGCGCGTCTACTTCGGAGACGCATTCCAGTCCCCGCAGGGGACCTGGTTCCCGAGCCTGACCGACGACCAACGGCTCGTCGTCGAGTCGCCCCCGGGATACGCCCTCGAGACGCCGACCAACCTCACCTGGGACGGCCCACACCAGTTCGAGGACGGCGAACTCGAGATCGTCTTCGTCCGCGGACCGTCTACGTCTACGGGGGCGTGGTTCGACTGGTCGGTCGCCGGTGGGCTCCTGGTCGCCATCGTCGGCGCTGTGGGCGGGTACGCCCTCTACCGCTATCTGGGGGCCGACGGGGACGGCTCGCCGCTCGAGCGACTCCCGGTCGTCGGGAGCGAATCGGACGGCGGAGCAGTAGCGGACGGGCGTCGTTCCGATACCGCCGACGGCACACCGAAGGCGGCGTCGGTCGACGACGCCACTCGAGAGCCGGACACACAGTTCCAGTACGAGGAAGATATCGACGACGACATCGATCCCGAACTGCTGGCGGACGAGGAGCGCGTTCATCGGCTGCTCAAGCAAAACGGCGGCCGGATGAAACAGGCCAACATCGTCAAGGAAACCGGCTGGTCGAACGCGAAAGTTTCGCAACTGCTCTCGCAGATGGACGAGGACGGCGAGATCGAGAAACTCCGGATCGGCCGCGAGAACCTGATCACGCTGCCGGACGTGGATCCAACGGAGATCGACTGATCTTCCCGACCGACGGAGCCGATCCGCAGGTACCGGTTACGTATCGTTCGAATCCGATTCGCCGTCGGTCGGACTCGAGTTCTCGGCGCCCGTGCCCGGGTTGAACTGAACGTCTTTGCCGACGGCGTCGTAGATGTCGTCCCAGTCCTTGTCCTCGTCCATCAGGAAGACCTCGACGGTCAGCGCCCCTTCTCCGAACTCCTCGATTCCGGCCGGGCGAACCTCGATGTGGTACGTGCCGTTTTCCGCCATGGAGACGTGTCCCGTTCGTTCGACGATCTTCTGTTCGTCCTCGTTGATCTTGACGAAGAAGTACGGCTCCCCGACGACGTCACCGTGTTCCGGCGGGTCGACGCTTTCCATGCTGGTGTTGGCGACGACCTCGAGGTTGAAGTTCGAGTAGCCCTCGCCGTCCTCCGCGGGCTCCTTGTCGACGAACTCGACGCGCTCGATTCGGTCCTCGCGCTTGTCCTCGAGCGGTCGGTTCGGTTCCTCCGGCGGGGTCCACTCCGCGTCCGCGGTGGTGTCTCCACCGTCCCCGCCCCCGCCACCGTCACCGTCCGTTTCGTTATCGGTCCCGTTCGGCTCGACTCCCTCGTCGATCTGCTCGGTCCCTTCGTCTTCTCCGTCCTCTCGGTCTTCCGCTTCGTCTTCCGCGTCTTCCACGTCTTCCATCCCGTTCGCGCCCGTCTCGGTGTCGTTCGACGGTTCCGCCCCGGTCCCCCCGAAGGCGCTACACCCAGAGAGGACCACGAGCAACGCAACCGCGACGACGGCGACGTTTCGAAATCGCATCGTGGCTCCCGTTTCCGACGGGGTGCCCATTATTACAATCCCGATAAGCGCCGGCGACCGGTTCGCCGACGGACGGGTCAGTCCGGCCCTGCGATCGACGTTTCCGTGATTTGCAGCGCGCGAAACGGTCGTTATCCTGTGCACAACCGATACCGTAGAACCGATCGTCCCCGTGCGACGACGGAGGAAAGGTCGGGGACCGCACGTCACGAGGTATCACCGACTCGAGCCTCGAAAACCACGCTCCAAAGCGTTAGGCGAGCACTGCGCCCGCGGTCCGGTAGCTACGCCAGGGGGGTCCGTTCGACGACCTGCCCCTCGTAATTCGGGTACTGCTCGACGATCTCGCCGTCGTCGACGTCGCCCTCCTCGATCATCTCCTCGAGCAGCCACCAGGCGACTTCGACGTGGTTCGATTTGACGGTGTAGAACTCCTCGGGGACGCCGAGTTCCTCGAAGCGTTCCGGGTCGGCGTAGGTCTTCCCGTAGACGATGGTGCCGTCGTCGGTGACGTCGTCGAACTCCCGGCGGACGTTACGGGCCATCCGTTTGAGCCGACGGCGGTGCTGGGCGGCGTCCTTGAAGACGGAGGTACAGAAATAGACCTTCTCGTGGTCGCCCATCACCTCGAGGATCTCGTCCCGGGAGCCGTCGACCGCGCTCATGTGATCCTCCTTGAGTTCGTACCCCTGCTTTTGCATCCGCCGGTAGTTTCCCTGGGACATCTCGAACTCGTTGACGTTACAGAAGTCGGCGGCGCCCTCGTCCAAGAACTCAAGGAACTCCTCCTCGGCGCGGATGCCGGGGATTTCGAACGCCGGGGTCAGCCCTTCCTCGCGTGCGATGTAGAGGATGTCTTCCCACTCCGTGCCGTGGAGGTCGCCCCACTGTTCGTACGGCGGGTGGAACCGAATCTCGTCGAGGCCCGCCTCCGAGAGGCGGCGCATGTTCTCGCGGCCGCCGGTGATGCCGGTGTAGAGGTGGGTGTGGTGGTCCTCGCCGAACTCGTCTTTGACGAGCTCGAGGTAGTGACAGGTTCGTTCGAGCGCCTCCTGGGGTTCCCCGCCCGTGATCGACGTCCCGAGGGCGTCCATCCGGTGGGCCTCCTCGAGGACGTCCTCGTCGCTTTCGACGCGGCGCTCGTTGGCGTAGACGTCGGTGACGTTCTTGCGGTTCTCGCCGAGCGGGCAGTAAAAGCAGTCGCGCTGATCACAGTAACCGTAGACGAAAAGGACCATCTTGCCGCCCTTGGCGCACTGCTCACACCCCTTCGAAATCATTCGACCGTTCCTACCCGTCCGAGCCTCAAAAGCCGTGCGAAACGGGGCCGACGAATGCGGGGTGCCTTCAGCTTGCCGTCGGCCCTCTTCGGATCGGGGCGTCCGGGCGTCCGGAACCGCCGACCGCGACGACCGCTCGATAATTCCGTCGGTCCCAGAAAAGGGAAATACCACGCCGTCCAACGACGAATCGATGCTGCTGGTCCTCTGTGTCGACCTCGACGACGACCTCGGTCGCAAGACCGGTTTCTCGACGCCGGTCATCGGCCGGGAACCCGTCGAAGAGGCGGCGATCGCCCTCGCGACCGCGGACCCGGAGGACTCCGACGTCAACGTGATCTTCCAGGGGCTGCACGTCTACGACGACCTCGCCGAGCGCGACGAGAGCGTCGAGGTCGCGGTCGTCACTGGCAACGACGACAGCGACGTCGCCGCCAACCGCGAAGTCGGCGAGGAGGTCGACACCGTCCTCGCGAGCCTCTCGACCGCGGAGGACGTCACCGCGCTGGTCATCACCGACGGCGCACAGGACGAGTCGGTCATCCCCATCATCCGCTCGCGGGTGCCGATCGACGGCGTCCGCCGGGTCGTCGTCCGCCAGGCCCAGAACCTCGAGTCCATGTACTACACCTTCAAACAGGTGCTGGACGACCCCGAGACCCGCGGTACGGTGCTCATTCCGCTCGGAATCCTCCTGTTGATCTACCCGCTCGCGCTGGTCGGCAGCGCCCTCGAGATGCCGGGGTTCGTCCTCGGAACGACCTCGGCGCTCCTGGGGCTGTACCTCATCTCCCGGGGGCTGGGGCTGGGCGACCGCCTCGATTCGGCGGCCGAGCGCGCCCGGAGGTCCCTCTATGCGGGTCGGACGACGCTTCTCGCCTACGTCGTGGCCACGACCCTGTTCGTCCTCGGCGGGGTCAGCGGAATGAACGAACTCGAGGCGATTCAGGAGTCGACGCCGGGGGAAGTCGGCGTCCCGGTCATGCTTGCGGCGCTGGTCTACGGCTCGATCCAGTGGCTCGCCGCGGCGGGCGTCACCACGAGCCTCGGCCAGATCACCGACGAGTACATCGCCGGCGACCTCGAGTGGCGATACCTCAACGCGCCGTTCTACGTCGTCTCGATCGCCATCGTGTTGCACGCGGTCAGCGCCTACTTCCTCGGCCGGGTCGACGTCGGCTACCTGGCGACGGCCCTGACGGCGGGGACGCTGCTGGGCATCGCGAGCACCCTCGCGTTCGCGGTGGCGGAATCGCGCTTTTCGGAGACGGACCGGGGTCCGGGTTCGGATCCTGACGCTCGAGACCGCAGTGGCGGACGGAGTCGGAGTCGGAGTCGGAGTCGGAGTCGGGGTCGAGGTCGGGGCCAGGGCCAGGGTCGGGAGCAGCGGGAGCGCGATTCGGACCGTGACCACGATGCGGATTCCGACGCCGAGAGCCGGCCGGCCGCGGAAGGCGCGCGCTCGTAGCCACTGCTGGGATTCGTGGGTCGTGGGCCGCGTGTCCTACCGCTCTCGCTCCACGACGAACTCGGCCAGTTCGAGGAGGTACTCCTTCGCCTCCGGGTCGACGACGTCGACACGCTCCAGGGCGTCGATCGCTCGATCCGCTTCCGTCCGGGCGCGCGCGTTCGCTTCTTCGGGCGTGAGGTCGGTCACCTGGACGACGGAGGGGCGCTCGAGGGCGGCGTCGTGGCCCGTCGGCTTCCCCAGTTCGTCGGGGTCGGCGACGGCGTCGAGCACGTCGTCCCGGATCTGGAAGGCGACGCCGACACGCTCGGCGTATTCGCCGAGGGCCTCGACGGTGAACGGGTCGGAGTCGGCGGCGATCGCACCCAGTTCGGCGGCGGCCCGGAAGAGCGCGCCCGTTTTCCGGCGTGCGAGAGTCATGTACTCTTCCTCGTTTCCGGGTTTGGCCGACAGTTCCGTCGCCTCGCCGATGCCCAGTTCCACCATCGCCTCCGCGACGACTTGCGTCGCGCGCGGATCGGTCGAGAAGAGCGCGAACGCTTCACCGAGGAGTCCGTCGCTCGTGATGATCGCCGGCCCGTGGCCGAACTCGGCCCACGCGCTAGCGGTTCCTCGACGGAGTTCGGAGCGGTCGATGATGTCGTCGATCACCAGCGAGGCGTTGTGGACGAGTTCGATGCCGACGCCGAACTCGACGGCCTCCTCCGCGGTGCCGCCGACCGTCTCGCAGGCAAGCAGAGTGATCATCGGTCGAACACGCTTTCCGCCGGAGAGCGTCACGTGGCGAACTTCCTCGTTGAGCGTCTCGGGCTCGAGTCCGTCAACGACGTCGGTGAGGCGCTCTTCGATCAGCGCCCGACGGCGCTCGAGAAGTTCCATTACCCGCGCTTAGGACGGGGGTGAAAAATACGTGACGGTTCGGAAAGGTTCGAATTCCTTCGTTTCGTCCGTGTCACTGCCGACAGAGTCGTCGTGTCGTTCTCTATTATATCACTGTTCAGCCATCACTATTATAATTCATTTTACATTCTTATCTCTCGGTCAGTAGTCTCCGTCCTCGCCGAGACCCGTCTCGATTACACTGGGTCGATCGCTTTCCTCTCTCGTCGCACGATGGTCCGCCCCTCTCTGTCCGAGTTCGAAGTGGTCGAGCGTTTCACTCAGCTGAGACGCTTGATCGGCGAGCGAACTGGCGCTTTCCGAGACCTCCGAGAGCGCGGACGTCTGTTCCTCGGCTGCAGCGGCGACGCTCTGTGACTCTTCGGCGGTCGATTCAGCGATTTCCGTCGCCGAGGAGATCATTGCGAGGATTTCCTGTGTCGACGCAGCCTGCTGTTGTGTGGCGGCGGAAATCTCCTGGACGCCATCGTTGGTGTTTTCGGCGCGGTCGGCGATTTCGTCCAGTGCAGTGGCTGCGTCCTCGACCGAATCGACGTGTTCGGAGATACGAGTTGCCGTTCGCTCGACGTCCGCGACGGTTTCCGACGTCCGATCGTTGATGCGGTCCAGCCGATCCTCGATGTCTTCGGCAGTCGATCTGGTGTCCTCTGCCAACTCTTTGACCTGCGTTGCAACGACATCGAAGCCAGCACCGTCAGCGGTGTCACCGCGTGCTGCCTCGATGTTCGCGTTCAAGGCGAGCATATTCGTCTCACGAGCGATATCCGTAATCAACTCGACCAGTTCGTCGACCTGTGCCATCTTCGTCTCGAGGTCACGAATTGCCTCGACCGCCTCCTCGGATTCGGCTTCGATCTCGTGCATGCCGTCGATCGCCTCTTTGGCGGCTTCTCGCCCATTACGGCCGGTTTCAGCCATTTGCGAGGCCATGTCGGCGACCTCGCTCGAGGAGGCCGCGATCTCTTCGGTCGTCGTCGATAGGGTTTCCATCTCTCGGTCGACCGTCTGCAGGGACTCGTTCTGGTCCTCGGCTCCGTCGGAAATCTCCTGAATCGATTCGGAGACCTGCTGAGACGCTGCTTGCACTTCTTGTGCGCTCGCAGTTACCTGTTCACTGGCTGCGGCAACCTCGTCCGCGAACGCTCTGACGTCCGCCGTCGTCTCCTCGAGTTGTGCGACCATCTCGTTGAACGCGACCGCGATGTCGGTCATCGCATCGCTCTCGCTTTCGGGATCGAGTCGCCGGGTGAGGTCACCGTCAGCACAGGCGGCCATCGTCGTGCTGAATTCCTCGGCTTTCCGCTCCAGGTGACGGGTCATCCGTTCGATCTCCTCGCGCTCCGCCTCGGCCTCGCGTTTGGCCGCTTCAGCCTCACGCTGTGCCTCGGTCGCCTCTTCCCGCTTCTGTTCGGCCTCTTCCCGGGCCCCTTCGGCTTCCTCGATTTGCTCGCGAAGCGACGTCCGCATCGCATCGAAGCCGTCGAACAACTGTCCGATCTCGTCGGTTCGGTTCGTCTCGAGATCGACTTCGAGGTCACCAGCTTCCATCGATGCTGCCCGGTCACGGAGGGTCGTTACCGGCCCGACGGTCTGTCGACCGAGAACGACCCCGATCAGACTCAGGACACCCAGGTTCAGGGCGAGCATGAGCAGGATGTTGTTTCCGACGCTGGCTGCGACACCGTAGGCTTCGTCGGTCGGGACGCTCGAGACGGCGACCCACTGGGTGTCACTCACCGGGACGTACGAGTGGACTCGCTGTTCGTCGGTCACCAACTGTGATCGACCGCCGAGAGCCGCCTCGAGGGCCTCCTCGTCGGCATCGACTGTGGCGTGGTCGGCCTGGAACACGTCGTTGCCCTCCGCGTCGAGGATGAGCGTCGACTGTGACGTGTCGTCTTCCTGTAACTGTTCGATCTGGTACTCGAGAGTACCGATCACGACGACGACGCGGTCGTCGCGATCCTGGACTGGGCTGGCAAACGCCATCACCTGATCTTCCAGGGTGGGTGATTCGTACGCTTCCGGCGTGTGCCAGACTTCTTCGTCCAGCATGAACTCCGCGTCGAAGTCGTGATCGCTCCATGGCTCCTCGAGATCCGCGAGCGGTCTGTCGCGATAGGCGGCGGTCGTGCTGGTGACGATTTCGTCCGATTCGGTGTCGAGGTAGTGGATTGCGCGGACGTTGACGCCCATTCGAGCCTGTTCTTCGACGAGGTGGGCCTGTACTTCCTGTGGGTTACCCTCCTGGAGGACGGGCGAGGCCGACGCGGTACGGGTCTGGACGGAGAGTGACTCCATCCAGGAACTGATTTCGTCGGCCTGCATTTCGGCGGTCGTTTTCAACTGCGTGTTGGCGTCGTCCTGAACGGTGTTGTCGACGTAGACGTAGCTGCCGGCGCCGACGACGCTCATGACGAGGACGACGACCAGGATAGCGAGGACGAACTTGGCGAGATAACTGCGCCTGATGAACGACGGGACGAGTGTTGTTGCGAGTGACATGGTGTTAGTATGGATCGAGACGGTCGATTTCCGTGATGCCGGTGTCAGCAGTGCTGTCGAACTCCCAGTATTCGAAGGTCGTGTCGGTGGGGTCGCCGTTGTCGTCGAAGCCGGTTTCGTTGGCCGCGCCGCGGTATTCGACGGTCGAGCCCTGCGCGGCGAGTCTGATGCCCTCGGCGATCGTATCAGGGGTAATTTCTTCGCCGCCGGGGCTCGTGACGGTGTGAATGGCGTTCTGGATCGCCTGGCCGTCGTTTTGGCCGGCGTATGCGTTTGCGAGCAAGAGCACGGCGGTCGCGTCGTAGGCGTAGAACGCGAAGAGATCGGGGTCGCCGGTGTGGGCGTCGGTGTATAGCTCGGTGAAGGTGTCGATGCCGGGGCCGTCGATGAGCGGTGCGGTTCCCCTGACCCCATCGAGTGGGTAGTCGACCTGTTCGTGAAGGTCGCCAAGGCGGATGGCGTCTGTACACAACAGGTCGAAGGTGCCGTCGGGGTCGAGATCGGTAAACAGCGTCTGGGCCATTTCGGGGTAGATCGCCGGGATCACCAGGTCCGGATCCGCTTCGGTGAGTCGGTCGATAGCGCTGTCGTAGGAGTCTGCAGTGACTTCGACGGGGACGTGATCGGTGATCGTGCCGTCGTGAGTGGTTTCGAACGCGCGCTCGAAGGCCTGGCTGAGTTGCCAGCCGTAGTCGTTGTTGACATACAGCGTTGCAGCGGTATCGACGCCCCGTTCGGTCGCGGCAACGTCGGCCATGACTGCCCCCTGAACGGCATCGGAGAGTGCTGTCCGAAAGACGAACCCCCCGTCGTTGAGCGTGGTGAGAGTCGGGGTCGTCGCTGCAGGCGAACAGGCGGTAATCTGGTATGGAATGAGCACCTGCTGGGTCGCCTGCAAGACGATATCGGAGTCGAGCGGCCCCGTCACCATCGGATAGCCGTCGTCGACGAGCGATGCCGCCGCCTGGGCAGCGGTCACCGGATCGCTTTCGGTATCCGCTTCGGTGTACTCGATTTCGATCTCGAGATCGGGATCGTCGCGGGCCTGCTGGATAGGGAGGGTGGCAGCGGCGAGGATGTCTTCGCCGACGGCGCTGCGTGGACCGCTAAGCGGGAGCAGAATACCGAGTTTGATCGTCCGATCGATGCTACGAGTTCCGACGCTAGAACCGGCTGTCCCGGAATCGATGCCGGGAATCGCGTCGGTACAACCGGCGAGGCCGGCGAGGGAAGCACCGGCAATCCCCGAAAGTAGTCGTCGTCTGGTCGAATTGCTGCCCATATTACTGGGGTAAATTTTGCTGCATGTAGTTCTGATGGCCATTTTGGAGCCATCTACTACATTGTGCATGTATATATGAAGCCCAGAACCAATCGAGATATTATTCCGAACATATTTTAGCCTCTTCCCGAGGAGTTTGAAGATCACTACCTTCTGATTGCTGGTGGCTCTACAGTGGTTGTCCGTCGTCACGGCCGGCGGCCGAAGCCGTGACGACAGATAGAGTCTCCCGCAAGAGCGCATCGTTGCGTCGTTGAGAACTCCCCCTCGAGGTGGGAATCCACCTGTAGCGACGGCTACGGCAGTCTACGCCTGAACACCTGGCTCGAATCCGGCGCTGCGGGTCGATTCGACCCTGCAGTCGACGCCTGCAACGGGAACGGAAACGGTACTATGAGACGGTTCGCACCGAAGTCATCGACGGGACTCGGTCATGTCGGTTGTGGGGATCGAGAATGAGAGAACTGCGAGCGATTGCCGACCGTAGGTCTCTGTTTCGCTGGTAGCCGAGAAGAACCGGACGGGTACTCGTCTCGCCCGTGGGGGCACCTGTCCTCTCCGATCAGCGCCCGACGGCGCTCGAGAACCCTCATTACCTGCGCTCAGGACGGGGACGAAAAGTACGTGAGGGGCGCAACGTTCCGAGTTTCCGTGCCCTTCCGCTGGGGAACGCGGTCCAATTCTTCCTTCCCGTCCTGTCGCTGTCACGTTGTTTACTGCAGCGACGGTTGCGCCGACGAACCGTCCGCCTCGCTCCTGGCGTCGCTCGTCTCGAGACGGTCGAACACGTCGGGTGCCGTACCGAACGCTTCTTTTCCGCGAATCCGTAACACATACCATGGTGGATAGCCCGTCGACCCCCGTGCGGAGTGCCCTGGCCGCCGTCAGGCCACCACCACGGTTCGTCGACTGGTCGATCTTCACGGTCGTCGTGCTCGAGGCCGTTTCCGGGCTGGTCTCGTTTACCGTCGGCTCGCCGGCCGGCTGGCCGCTGTTCTGGCTCCACCGGATCCTCGGACTGACGCTCGTCGCGCTGCTGGGGTTCAAATTCGCTCGCGTTCGACACCGGGTTCTCGAGACCGAACGGTGGCGCCCCTCGACGCTCCTGTCGATCCTCACCGTGATCGCGGCGACGGGAGCGATCGCGACCGGGGTCCTCTGGACGTTCGGGCTGGACGTGGGACTCTCCTACTGGACGCTGCTGAGCGTCCACGTCGGGTTCGGGCTCGTCCTCGTTCCGCTGATGGTGTGGCACCTCTCGACCCGGTTCCGGCTCCCGAAACGGCGCGACTTCGACCGTCGCCGGACGACGCTCGAGTACGCGGCGCTGCTGGCCGGTGGGGCCCTCGTCTATCGCACCCAGGAGTTCCTCAATCGCGCCCTCGAGACGCCCGGGGCGGACCGCCGGTTCACCGGGTCCCAGCCCCGTGAAGGGAGGGGCAACGGGAGTTTTCCGGTCACCTCGTGGGTCGCGGACGACCCCGATCCGATCGACCCGTCGGCGTGGACGCTAACGATCCGGGGCGAGGTCGAAACCCCGCTCGAGTACTCCTACGACGAGTTGGCGCCCACCAGCGACGAGCGGGCGCTTTTGGACTGTACGAGCGGCTGGTACACCGTCCAGCGGTGGCGCGGCATCCGCGTGGGGGACCTGCTCGCGGCAGCCGACGTTCGGGACGGGGCGGCGTTCGTGCGGTTCGTCTCGGTGACCGGCTACCGGTGGTCGCTGCCGCTCGAGGAGGCGCGAGAGGCGTTGCTCGCGACCCACGTCGGCGGCGAACGGTTGAGCCACGGCCACGGCGCGCCGATGCGCCTTGTCGCCCCCGGACGGCGCGGATTCCAGTGGGTCAAGTGGCTCGAGCGGGTGGAGGTCCGCCGGCGGTCCGATCCGGCCCAGTGGGTCGTGACGCTGGTCAGCGGGTTCGACTGAGGGGAACCGCTCCTCGAAAATCTGGACCAAAAAAGCCGCCCGCGGGCGGTTACGGAGAATCAAGGAGAAAGCCCCGTCCTTCGGGATGGGGATGAATCCGACACTACCCTACACCAGCCACCATTCGATGGCACGGCAGGATATTCCACGCTGCGCAATCTATACCTTCAAGTAGGATTGTCTACATTAGTTACGTATGGCGAAAGAGGTCGTCACCCGCACCTTCACTGCTTCCATACGGAACCAGCAACAGGTGTCCGACGACCTTGATTCGCTCGGGTTCTCAGCCTCGAAACTCTGGAACGTCGGACGGTGGACAATCAGTCGTGTTTGGGATGAAATCAACTACATCCCTGAACACGACGAACTCACCGCGTACCTCAAGAGCCACGAACGCTACGATGACCTGCATTCTCAGTCAAGTTCGTTCGAGACGCCGAAGCCGTCTCGTGATGCCAATGAGCTTCGCTCATTGAGCACAGCGAGTCCTCCAAGAACTCTCTGAGGCGTTCAACGGCTGGTACGGCAAACGGCGCAACGGAGACACGAACGCGAACCCGCCCGGCTACCGCAAACACGGCGACGAACACCCACGTTCCACAGTCACGTTCAAAGCCGCTGGCTTCAAATTCGACACCCAGTACAACCGCGTTCGACTCTCCAAAGGGTCGAACCTCAGGGACTACTGGTCGGACTTCATCCTCTGTGAATACCAGACCCGCCCCGACGTTGACCTCTCGACCGTAGAGAGCGTTCAACAAGTCAGGGCTGTTTGGGCAGGGGATGAATGGGAACTGCACTTTGTCTGTAAGGTCGAAATCGAAGTGTCTGAAGCACCCGGTGAGAAGACCGTCGGTGTCGATCCCGGTATCAACAACTTCGCGGCACTCGCCTACGAAGATGGTCACGCTGAACTGTACCCGCTGAACTGTCTGAAGCAAGATGACTACTACTTCAGCAAGCGGATCGCTCGGTGTGACGATTCGGACTCCGAGCAGGCCACGCGACTGGACCAGAAGAAGTCTCGCCGGCGCACTCACTACTTCCACACGCTCTCAAAACACATCGTCCAGCGGTGTGTTGACGAGGGTGTTGGAACCATCGTGGTTGGCGACCTCTCCGGTATCCGCGAAGACGATGAGAACGGTGAGGCGAAGGACTGGGGGAAGCATGGCAATCTTGACTTGCACTCGTGGGCGTTCGACCGCTTCACTGACCTGCTCGAATACAAGGCCGAGATGGAGGGCATCACGGTCGAAGAAGTGTCCGAGCGAGATACGTCGAAGTCGTGTTCGTGTTGTGGTCGCAAACGTGACGCGAACCGTGTTGAACGCGGGTTGTACGTGTGCGACGAATGCGATATGGTGGCGAACGCAGATGTGAACGGTGCTGAGAACATTCGGCAGAAAGTATCTCCGAGTCCCGCCACGGATGGCGGCGATAGGAGTAACGGCTGGTTGGCACAGCCATCGACGTTCCTGTTTGACAAGGAAACTGGCGCGTTCGCGCCTCAAGAACCGGTCACGTCGTAAACCACAATATCCCAACGCGGGAATCCTCTCCCTTCAGGGCGGGGAGGATGTCAATGGAACTCCTCGGTCAGCGCCGGGACCACGTCGAACAGGTCGTCCGTGATCGCGTAATCGGCGATGTCCATGATCGGCGCGTTCGGGTCGGTGTTGATCGCGACGATCGTATCGGAGCCTTTCATGCCGGCGACGTGCTGGACCGCGCCGGAGATGCCGATCGCGATGTAGACGTCGGGCGTGACGACCTTCCCGGACTGGCCGACCTGCCGGTTCTTCGGCAGCCAGCCGTTGTCGACGATCGGGCGGGAGGCCGAGACAGTCGCGTCCAGCGCGTCCGCGAGTTCCTCGATGATCTCGAGGTTCTCTTCCTCCTCGATGCCACGGCCGACCGAGACCAGCACGTCGGCCTCGCTGATGTCGACGTCGCCGCCGCCGACCTCCTCGAAGCCGTTGACCGTCGTGCCGAGTGCGTCCTCGTCGATATCGGCGTCGAAGGCCTCGATCGCGGCGTCGCCGGTGCCCTCCGCGGCGGGCCACTCGGCGCCGCGAATCGTCACGACCGCGGGCCCCTCGAGTTCGGTCGTCGTCTCGACCTTGCCGCCGTACATCTCGCGGGTCGCTGTCAGCGTCTCGCCGTCGGTCTCGAGGGCGACGGTGTCGGTGACGATCGGCAGGTCGAGTTCGTTCGCGACGGCCGGCGCGTAGTCGAGGCCGTTGACGCTGTTGGGCGTCAGGACGTACTGGGGCGCGAGTTCGTCGTACAGCTGGGTCGTCGCCTGGGTGTAGACGCCGTGGTTGAACTCCTCGCCGTAGTCGACGGTGTGGACGGCGTCGACGCCCTCGCGATTGAGCTTGTCGGCGAACTCGTCGACGGTGCCGCTGATGACCGCGACGTGGAGGTCGCCGCCGGTTTCGTCCGCGAGTTCGCGGCCGGCGGTGACGAGTTCGTAGCTGACGTCGCGGAGGTCTCCGCGGCGGTGGTCCGCCACGACGAGGACGTCCGTCATGGTGCCACCCCCTTGTCGCGGAGGAGATCACCGAGCTCTCCGGCGGTTTCCTCTGCACTCCCCTCCCAGACGGTGACGTCGCTCTCGCTTTCGGGCTCGTACATGTCGGTCAGTTCGAGGTCCGAGTCGACGACCCCCTCGTCGACGCCGACGTCGGCCAGCGACTGGACGTCGAGTTCCTTGCGCTGGGCCTGTCGGATGCCACGCAGGCTGGCGTAGCGTGGCTCGTTGATCCCGGTCTGGATCGTCAACACGGCCGGCAGTTCGACGTCGGTCAGTTCCTCGACGCCGCCCTCGAGTTCCCGGCGGACGGAGGCGATGCCGTCCTCGAGGTCGTGCTCGAGGTGGTTGACGACGGCGGCCCACTCGAAGCCGAGGTCTTCGGCCAGCGAGACGCCGGTCGCACCCCAGCTGTCGTCGCCGGACTGGACGCCCGAGAGGACGAGGTCGGGGTCTTCCTCCTCGACGACGCCGCGCAGGATCTCGGTCTTGGCCTCGACGTCGAGCAGGTCGACGCCCTCGAGGGCGTCGTCCCAGACGCGGATCGCACGGTCCGCGCCCTTGGCGAGCGCCTGCCGGATGGTCTGTTCGCAGTCTTCCGGACCGATCGTGACCGTGACGACTTCGTCGGCGATACCGGCCTCCTGGAGCTGGACGGCCTCCTCGACGGCGTAATCGTCCCACTCGTTCAGGTCGGCACCGAGGTACTGATCCGCGATCTCAGTCCCCTCGATTTCGAACTCGTCTTCCACGGTCGCGACCTCTTTGACCGTAACGAGGATTTTCATCGTTGATCACTCACACGCCCCTCCCGTAAACGTTTTCGAAACATTGTTTTGGGGAGTCGTCGTTCATTTATCGATTCTCCCGGTTTCCTCGAGTTCGTCGGTCGCGCTTTCGACTGCCCCGGCTGTCGGTCGACTCAACCTGTCCCCGCCCGTCCCGGGACAGGCCCCAAAGAGTCCCTACTCGGGAGTAAGACGGAAACGGTTTAACGACGCCGCCGGTACTACGCGCCATGGCAGACTGTCCGCTCGCCGACGACTGTCCGAGTTTCTCCGAACGGATCTCGGGAATGGGATGTCAACACTACGGTGACAGGGGTGGCAAGGAGTGGTGTAACCACTACGGCCAGCCCATCGAGGATCTGAAGACACAGCCCGTCAAATCCGGCGAGGAGGTCGTCATCGACGTCGTCGACATGCACGAGAGCGGGGCCGGTGTCGGCCGGACGGACGACGGCTTCATCGTCATGGTCGACGGCGTGCTCCCGGAGGCCCGGGCTCGCGTCGAGATCACGCAGGTTCACAGCAACCACGCCCGCGCGGAGGAACTCGAGCAGTTGCCGATGGAGCCCGAGGAAGACGACGAGGAGGACACGGCGGACGACGACGAAGGGGAGGCCGACGACGCTGCCGAGGACGGCGAAGACGGCGAGGGCGACGAGGACGCCGAAGAGAGCGCCGGGGACGACGCGAACAAACACCGCGAACGACTCGGCAGTCGCGAGAACTTCTGGGGCTCGTAAGCCCTCGAGTGGACAGTCACGGTTTCGGTTGCAGCGCGGTCACGAGTACGATCACGGTCGTCGTCCCGGAACGATTCGCGGGACGGTTCCCTTTCCTTTCTCCGCCGTTGCTAATCGTCTTGCGTCATCCATCGACGGTTCTCGTCGTGTCTCTCGAGCGGCGGCTCCGATTAGGCGTCCGACGAGTTCGACGACCGGAGTCCGATCGGGACTCGAGCGGCCGGTCGTGCCGGAACGGCTTCTTTTAACTAGTGACGGGACAACAGACAACCATGTCACGCTCGCTCTCGGACGCGGTCGCCGCGGTCGTCGCGGTGTTTCGCCGCCGACCCGGGGACCTCCTCCCGCTGTACGTGCTCGGGACCGCGATTCCGGCGGTCGCCCGGGTCGTCCCGTTCTTCACGGCCGCCGTCGCCTATCTCCACCTCGAGACGACGGGCCGACTCCGGGCGGCCCGGGACGAACTCGCCGGAATCGAGACGACACCGCCCGACCCGGAAGCCGACCCGGCGGCTTTCGAGGCGTGGACCGAGGAACTCGTCCCCGTCGTCGAACAGTTGCTGACTCCCACGACGGGTGCTCTGGCGGCCGCCGCCGTGCTCGGACTCGTCCTCCTCGTTATCGTGCTCGTCCCGATCGTCTCCGCGGCGCAACTGTCGGCCTGTTACGGGCGCTTGCGCGGCGAACGCGGACTGATCGCCGGCATCGCAGGCGGGAGGCGGTACGCCCTTCGATTCCTGGCGCTGTACGTCCTCGAGGTGGTCCTCTGGATCGTCGTCATCGCGAGCGTCGGGGCCGTCGTCGCGGCGCTGGTCGGCGGCTTCTCGTTCGCCGGCGCTCCGCTGGCCGGCGCGCTCGCGGCCCTCCTCGCGGCCCTCGTCGGTATCGCGGCAGTGGCCGCCGTCCGGGCCGCGTTCGCCTTCGCACCGGTCGCCGTCGTCGTCGACGACGCGAGCGTTTTCGGTTCGCTGTCGGCGACGGCCTCGTTCGTCCGCGCTCGGCCAGTCGGGGCCGCCTTCTACTACGTGATCGCGATCGGCTCGACGGTCGCGCTCTCGACCGTCGCCGGTGCGTTCGCGCTGCTCGAGGTCGCGTCGCTCGTCCCGGTCCTCTCGACGCTGCTCTTGCTCCCCGCGCTCGACCTGCTGAAGACGGCGCTGTACTGCGACCACCGGGGTCGGCTGACGCCGCCGGCGACCCCGGACCGATCCGTGTGGGCGCAGTTCCGGGCCGGCCTCGGCCGGGGCTGGGGCGAGATGTGGTCGTTCGTCCGTGCGACGCCGTTGCTCCACGCCGCCGTCGTCGCGCTGGCGCTGGTCGGCTTCTGGCTCGGCTGGCGCGCCGCCGCGCCGTTCGTCGGCGTCGAGGCGTTCGAGGCGTCGATTTCGGGGCGACTCGAGGGTCACGTCCCGCCCGCGGCCGCGCTGGAGTTCTTCGGGAACAACTGGATGGTTGCGCTCTCGACCGCCCTCTCGGGGATCGCCCTCGCGGTGCCGGCGGTCGTCTCCGTGCTGTTCAACGGGGCGTTCTTCGGGATCTATGCTCGTCTCGAGGCCGACCCCCTCGAACTGGTCGCGTTCGTGGTCCCCCACGGAATCCTCGAAATCCCGGCGATCTTCATCGCGGGCGCGCTCGGGATCTACCTGGGCGTCGCCTTCTGGCGACGGCTCCGGGGCCGGCTCCCGCGGGTCGCGTTCGCCGACGACCTCGAGCGGGCGTTCTGGGTGCTGGTCGGCGTGGGTATCCTGCTCGCGGTCGCGGCCGCGATCGAGGGGTTCGTCAGCCCGTACTACTACCAGCCGTTCCTCTGAGCCGACGAACCGGCGATACCCTCCGGATTTCACGCCCGCCCCGTTCCCTCCATGCGAACAGACCGAACCAATAAAGGCCGGCCGGTCCGTCGTAGGTGACATGACGACGAGGCTCGGAACGGCGAGTGCGGGGCCCGGTGAGGTCGATACGGGCCGTCTCGAGGTCGGCGAGACCCGGGACGGGAGCACGTTCGGCCTCCCCGTCGCCGTCGTGAACGGTGCGAAGCCGGGGAAGACGCTCTATATGCAGGCGGCAAGTGACGGCGACGAACTCAACGGCGTCGGCGTCCTCCAGCGGGTCGTCCCGCAACTCGACCCCGCCGAGATCGCGGGGACGATCCTGATCGTCGGAATCGTCAACTACCACGCGTTCCAGGTCGCCGAGCACCGCAACCCCATCGACGACACGAAGATGAACCGGGCCTACCCCGGCTCGGAGAACGGCACCTCGAGCGAACGCATCGCCGCCGCGACCTTCGAGGCGGCGACCCGCGCCGACCTCATTCTGGATCTCCACCAGGGGTCGACCAGCCGGATGATCGACGAGGTCAGGGTCCGCTGTGGGACCCGCCACCGCCTCCACGACGAGTGTCTCGAGCTCGCGAAGGCCTTCGGCTGTGGCTACGTCCTCGACCAGAAAGGGCCGGACGGCCAGCTCGCCCGCGCCGCGCCGGACGAGGGGATCCCGACCGTCGACCCCGAACTCGGCGGCTGCGTCGGCTGGGACGAGACGAGCATCCGGAAGGGCGTCGAGGGCGTCTTCAACGTCCTCACCTACTACGACTTCCTCGAGGGGACGGTCGACCCCGAGCGTCAGACTCGCGCCAACGGGTTCGAACAGTACGGCGCGTCCTGTGGCGGCCTCATCGACTTCGAGAAGGACCTCGGCGATGAGGTCGCCCGCGGCGAGACGCTGTACCGGATCACCACACCCTTCGGGGAGACGAAAGAGACCGTCACCGCCGACAGCGACGGGATCCTCTGGCGGACCCGCCGGCTCCCCCAGGTCGCCACCGGGGAGTACGTCTGTTCGCTCGGGACCGACCTCGACTCCTACTGATCATGTCCTCGGATCTCACCTGTCCCGCCTGCGGGACCACGTACGCCGCCGGACCGGACGAACCGTGGCGTTGCGAGTGCGGACGCGCCCTCGAGTACGTCGAGCGGCCGCTCCCGGAGGGCGATCCGCTCCCGCTCTCGCGGCTCGATACCAGCGACGGCCTGTGGACGTTCTTCGAGTTCCTGCCGATCGAACCGCACGTCACCTTCCACGAGGGCTTTACCCCGCTGGTCGACGCGCCCGAGTGGGACGCCGAGTTCAAACTCGAGTACGTGTTCCCGACCGGGTCGTTCAAGGACCGCGGCGCGACGACGACCCTCTCGCGGGCGGTCGAACTCGGCGTCGAGAAGGTCATCGAGGACTCCTCGGGCAACGCCGGCGCGGCGATCGCGACCTACGCGGCCCGTGCGGGCCTCGAGGCGGACATCTACGTCCCCGCGGACGTCAAGCAGTCGAAACTGATGACGATCCAGCGCGCCGACGCCCGTCCGGTCCGGATCGAGGGTACCAGGCAGGACGTGACCGACGCCTGCATCGAGGCCGTCGAGGAGGGCGAGGGCTGGTACGCCAGTCACGCCTGGAACCCGGCCTTCTACGCGGGGACGATGACCTTCGCCTTCGAGGTAGCCGCCCAGCGAGGGTGGACGGTCCCGGACGCGGTCGTGCTCCCGGTCGGGCACGGCACCCTCTTCCTGGGCGCCTACCAGGGGTTCGCCCGGCTCAACGAGGCCGGGATCGTCGACGGGATGCCGAAACTGCTCGCCGGCCAGGCCCAGGGCTATGCCCCGATCGTCGAGGAACTCGACGGCGGCGGGGTCGACGACGGGACCGAGCCCAGCGAGATCGCCGACGGCATCCAGATCACCACGCCCGCACGCGGGACGGAGATCCTCGAGGCGATCCAGGAAACCGACGGGGACGCGATCGCGCTCGACGACGACGAGATCGAGACCGCGATCGACCGACTCCACCGCGGGGGCTTCTACGTCGAACCGACGAGCGCCGTCGCCCCGGCGGCGCTCTCCCGGTACCGCGAGGAAGGGGTCGTCGATCCGGACGACGACGTCGTCGTCCCGCTGACGGGGAGCGGACTGAAGACGTTGTAACCCCGCGTCGCCCCGCGAGGCTGGGCCGAATCGACGCGAGCCGAGGTCACGCCGCCGACGGGGACTCGCCGCTCACCGCACGTGTCTCGTCGCCGAAAAACGAAAACCGAAGCCGAGGACGACCTCGTCCGACAGTTCTCCGCTCTCCTGGGACCGAGTTGCGGGTTGCGAGCCACGCCTGCGTGCTCGCGACCGCGATGTCGAGGAGGCCGTCGCGTTACTCCTCTTTCGCGTCGAGGACCTTCTGGATGTACTCGTCTTCGCTGAGTTCGTTCTTGATGTAGTCGACGACCCACTCGACGTCGACCAGGACGGCGAGGACGTGGCTGCCCTCGTACTCGAGGACCCACTCGACGGTGCTGATCTCGGCCTTGAAGCTGTCGGGATCCGTGACTGCGTCCGCGATGTCGTGGGCGACGGTCTCGAGTTCCTGCGAGAGCACTTCGGGGTCGGTGGTCTCGGTCTGCGTGACGACGTAGAGCCGGTCGTCCTCACGGTCGACCTCCATGACCGTCATCACGTCGCTCTCGGAGTCCATGTCGTCGTCGAAGCCGGGGACGTCGTCGTCGCCGTCGTCGCCGTCGTCTCCGTCGTTGCCGTCGTTGCCGTCGTCACCGTTGTCATCGTACCCGTCGTCTCCGTTGTCGTCGTCCATCCCGTCGTCCCCGTCGTCGGGGTTTTCGTCGCCGGTTTCGGTACTTGAACAGCCCGCAAGCACGGTTGCGAGCGCGGCTCCACTGCCGAGGAGGATCTTACGTCGCTCCATGCTCGAGCGGTCGAGGGACTCCGGGATTAGTAATTAGCTCGTACTGTCATCGTGGTTGATGTTGTCGTGCAAACTCCTCGAGGACGCCGTTAGATGCTCCTCTGGCCGATATAACGTCACCAGAACACGCCTGTCGTACGTTCACGAACGCTTACCAGTTTCGACCGCCCACAGTCTCGAGCGATCGAGTCTCCGGATCGTGCGGTAGTCATCGGTTTCGACAAATAATCGGTTGTAGACCCCGTAGCGGCCGTTACAGGCGGGGCCTACCCCGAGGTAACGGGCTGCTGGACGATCGACGGCGGTCGACGACGGGGATCGAGCGGGGACGGCGGTCGACGACGGGGATCGAGCGGGGACGGCGTCGTCGCGGGGTGGCCGAGGACGGCGAGGAGAGAAAGAGACGGCAGGTCGGGACATCCGAACAGAAGTCGATACGAAGCCGGTCGCGAATTTTCGGCCGTTCCAACGAGGAACGGCCACACGTATGCGACCGGCGTTATATCGTTCTGTCCCGCAGTATCAGGAGTCGGATTCCGCTTCCGTAATCGCGCTCGAGACTTCGTCGTGTGCGGCCTCGCCGCCGTCGCCGTCGCCGTCGCTGTCGTCCGCTTCGTCCCGGGAGTCGGATACGGGCGCGTCGGCGTCGCCTCCGGCCGACGTGTCCGTCGTCTCTCCGCGACGGCGTTTCGCACGTTCCTCGAGGTCGATGCCCGCCAGGTCGGCGGCGATCCGGCGGTACGCGCTCGCTGCGGGTCCGTCGGGTTCGTAGACGACGAGCGGCGTTCCGGCGTAGACGCTCTCGCGGGCCGCGGGGTCGTCGGGGACGGCACCGATCAGCGGCACGCCGAGCTGGGCGGCGATCTCCTCGTAGGAGACGTCGCTGTCGGCGTGCGTGCGGGTGACGATCAGGCCTTCGACCTCGCCGCCGGCGCGGTCGGTCAACTCGATCGTCTTCCGGGAGTCCTGGACCGCTGCGGGTTCGGGCGTCGAGACGACGAGGACGCCGTCGGCCAGCCCCAGCGGGAGGACGGTTTCGTGGCTGATGCCCGCGCCGACGTCGAGGAAGACGAAATCGTAGGTCTCCCGCAGTTCCGCGACGACGTCACGAAGTCCCTCGGGGGAGGCTTTCGCGTAGTCGTCCAGCCCCGTGCCGCTGGGAACCGCGACGATGTTATCCGCCAGCCGGTAGGTGGCGTCCTCGAGCGATGCGTCTTCGGTCAACACGTCGTGCAGGGTGGTCGCGTCGGGGGAGAGGCTCACGAACCCTGCGAGGTTCGCCATGCCGAGGTCGACGTCGACGACGGCGACCCGCTCGCCCGCCTGTGCGAGCGCGGTCCCGAGGTTTACCGTCGTCGTCGTCTTCCCGACGCCGCCCTTCCCGCTCGCGATGGCGTACACCGTCTCCTGAGACATACTCGATTACTGTCCGAACCGACGAACGGCAACACCTTAAATCGTCACTTCGCGTCCGGGGCCCGCGGATGGGAAAACAAGTCGGAATACTTCGGTTTTCGTGGGAGACTATCACGGTTCGTCGGCGTGTCAAAGAATACTTAGCCGCAGCACCGTTTTGTACGCCCAATGAGCCAGGAGGGCGAGCAGGAGCAATCCGACCGGAAAAAATACGAGTTCCGGAAGGTCATCGAGGATCTCAAGGACTACGACGGGTCCGGGACGCAACTCGTCTCGATCTACGTTCCCGAAGACCGCCAGATCAGCGACGTCGTTCAACACGTCACCCAGGAGCACAGCGAAGCGGCCAACATCAAGTCCAAGCAGACGCGGACGGCCGTCCAGGACGCGCTGACCAGCATCAAGGACAGGCTGCGCTACTACGACACCTACCCGCCGGAAAACGGGATGGTGCTGTTCTCGGGCGCCGTCGACTCCGGTGGCGGCCGCACCGAGATGGTCACCAAGGTCCTCGAGAGCCCGCCCCAGCCGGTCGAGTCGTTCCGCTATCACTGCGACTCCGACTTCCTCACCGAGCCGCTCGAGGAGATGCTGGCGGACAAGGGGCTGTACGGCCTGATCGTCCTCGACCGACGCGAGGCCAACGTCGGCTGGTTGAAAGGCAAACGCGTCGAACCCGTCAAGTCCGCCTCCTCGCTCGTCCCGGGCAAGCAGCGCAAAGGTGGCCAGTCTGCCCAGCGATTCGCCCGCCTGCGACTCGAGGCGATCGACAACTTCTACCAGGAGGTCGCCGGGATGGCCAACGACCTGTTCGTCCCCAAGCGCCACGAACTCGACGGCGTGCTCGTCGGCGGTCCGTCGCCGACGAAAGACGAGTTCCTGGACGGCGACTACCTCCATCACGAGCTTCAGGACAACGTGATCGGCAAGTTCGACGTCGCCTACACCGACGAGTCGGGGCTGTACGACCTCGTCGACAGCGCGGAAGACGCGCTGGCCGACGCGGAGGTGATGAAGGACAAGAAGCAGATGGAGGAGTTCTTCGAGGAACTCAACGCGGGCGACCTCGCGACCTACGGGTTCGAGCAGACCCGGCAGAATCTCGTGATGGGCGCGGTCGACCGCCTGCTGATCAGCGAGGACCTCCGGAAGGACGTCGTCACCTACGACTGTCCCGAGTGTGGCAACACCGACCGGGAAGTCATCGACCGCCGGAAGGCGACGCCCGACCACACGTGCAGCGACTGCGGGACCGAGATCGAGGCCGACGAGGAGGACCGCGAGGACGCGATCGACCACCTCATCGAGATCGCCGAACAGCGCGGTACCGAGACGAAGTTCATCTCGACGGACTTCGAGAAGGGCGAACAGCTGTACAACGCCTTCGGCGGCTTCGCGGGTATCCTCCGGTACTCCACCGGCGTCTAACGGTCGCTTCGCTGTCTTCCTGGCTCCCCTCGTTTTCCGACCCCCGTCGGCTATCGGTTCGGGCCGACTCGAGGCCGCGACCGCTTAGAGCGTGCCGCGAAGATAGATCGCGTTCTCGGTGATCCGCTCGATGCTCCCCTCGTCGAGCGGGTGCGCCCGTTCCGTGACGTCGCCCCAGCCCAGTTTGGCCTTGATCGTGCCCGTGATTCCGGGGTTCGGATCGACGTAGCCGTGCCCGTTCCTGACTTCGACGATGCGACCGACTTCGGTCCCGTCGGGGTTCAGTACGCGTTTTCCTTCGTCGGCTTTCGTGATCGTGTCTCTGTTCATATCGGGTCCGCCGTGTGCGTCGAGTAATCGCTCGGTAGCGCCAGTGGATCGGTGGGGGTGACGCGTAATAAACGACCGAAACCGTTGTATTCCCCCACTGAACCGTTACCGCTCGCGGAACGGACGGCGAAGGACCTGTCGGTGTTTCTGACCGTTCTCGAGCGGTGTAACGACGTCCTACTCACACACAACAGAAGGGTTATAGCGGTAGTCCCGTATTACCAGGCGATCAATGGACGCGTGCGAGTTCCCCGCCTCGATCGACGACCCCCGCGTTACCCGGCAGTTCTGTCGCCGCCTCCCTGGCGCGGACGGCGACGTCACCCTCCTCGGCGTCGTCCACGACCACCCCGCGAGCGTCGGCCGCGTCGAGCGCGTGCTCGAGGCCGTCGACCCCGAGAGGGTCGCACTCGAGTTGCCCCCCGCCGCGGTCCCGTTATACGAAGCGTACGCCCGCGACGCGGCCGCCGAGTCGACGCGGCCGCGGTTCGGCGGCGAGATGAGTGCGGCGATCCGGGCCGCTCCGGACGCCGAGATCGTCGGCATCGACGCACCGAACTGGTCGTTCCTCCGGCGACTCCTGACCCGGCTGGTCGCGGACCGGGCCTCGGCCGAGACCGCCCGCCGCGTCGTCTCGAGTCTCGGCGCGGCGTCCCGGGAGGCGCTGACCTGCCGGATCGCCGCGACCGTGACGAACGCGACGTCGATGACGGTCGCCCGCGACGAGCACGAACCGATCGAGTACGACTGTAGCCACGACGATCCGCCTGAGCGCCAGGCCGCTCACGAGCGGTCCCACGTCGCCGGAGTCCGCGCGCTGCTGGGCAGCGTCGCGGACGACGGCGCGCTCGCCTACCGCGACGGGACCCGCGAGGAGTGTATGGTCGACCGACTCGAGTCGCTGCGACGCGAGGAGGGCGACGTCGTCGCTGTGGTCGGGATCGACCACCTCGAGACCATCGCCGACGAACTCGCCTGACTGCGGGCGGTCGTTTTCCGTTTCCCGGGCTACTGCCGGTAGCCACCGCTGTCCTCGAGGCCGTCGCTGAGGGCGTGAAGAATCACATCCGCGTCCGCGTCCGCGTCTGCACGTCAGCGCCGTCCCGTCGGCCGCCTCGAGCGCGAGTCCGCCGCCCGGTACTCCTCGGCGGGTGGTTCGATCACGACGTCGCCGTCGGCCTCGATCGTGACGCGGTAGCCGGAGACGACGAACGAGACCTGCCCGCGCGTTCTGGCCGTGCCGTCGTAGCGCGGTCGAAAGAGTTTGTCGAGCGCGTCCGGATCGACGGCCTCGTACAGCGAGATGCGACCGTCGGTCGGGTCCACTCCCATGCAGTCCGCGAGCGCGTGAACGACGGTCGTACTGAGCGTCGCCGGCCCGTCGGGGTCGTGCGTGACTCGGTAGACCTCCGGGGGTCGGGGCTGCGATGCGGGGGGTGTGCGTTCGTGCATGACTGTCCTTCCTGCTACTCTCGAGGTGACTGCTAAAAGCGTACTCCTTCATGGATCTATCTCCGAGGCCGTCAGTCCGGTGTTCGTGACCGTTCGAACGCTCGACAGCTACCGCTCCGGCACCCGACGTCGACCGGATGTGTCACACGCGGGGCGTGCCCTACCGACGGAGCGTCGAAACGCAGTGCCAGCAGTAGGTATACGCCTGGTCGGACGCGTTGTGTGCGCCGCAGTGCGGACACCTGATCGTCTCCCCCTCGAGGTCGCGGTCCTCGTCGGGAGCGTCGAACTCGTCGATCTCGCGCGAACTCGGATAGCTGTCCGGTCCCGGCGAGGACGGCGAACTGGCACGGTTCGGATCGGCGAACGACGGCGTTCCCGCCCCGTCACCGTCGCCGTCGCGGCGGACGTACACGTAGTACAGTATCAGGTGCAGGAGGGCAAACAGCACCAGGTAGCCGATGAGCCAGCCCCAGAGCTCCATCAGTGTGGTATATGTTCTCAACACACTTGGGTATTCCCCGCGTCGCTCCACGGGACCGATCAGGGAAAGAGAAAGTTACAGGACTCGAGCGTGGGAGCGTGGACGAGAGCAGAGCGCGGAAAACGAGCGACGAGGTAGGCGCCTCGACTAGCGAGGCGGTTCCAGATCCCGTTCGAACTCGTCGAAGACCTCGAGGTCGTCGGGGAGGTCGTACTCGATGCGTCGCCGTTCCTGGCGGTTGACGCCGGCCTCTTCGATGGGCGTGGCGGCGTCTTCCCAGCCGGGCTTGATCTTGACGCTCTTTGCTGGCATCCCGACGGCGATGTGGTGAGCGGGCACGTCGTGCTGGACGACGCCGCGCGCGCCGACGATGGCGTTCTCGCCGACCCTGTTGCCCGCACGGACCATCGAGTCGTAGGTGAGCCGGGCGTCGTCCTCGATGATCGTGTGATAGTTGCGGACTTCCGTCTGGTCGACGACGTCGTGGTCGTGGCTGTAGACGTGGACGCCGTCGGAGATGGAGACGCGGTCGCCGATGGTGAGCCTCCCGCGGTCGTCCAGGTGGACGTCGTCGTGGATCACCGCGTTGTCGCCGATCGTGATGTTGTGGCCGTAGGTGAACGTGATCCCCTTGAAAAAGCGGCAGCCGTCGCCACACTCCTCGAAGAGGTGGTCCGCGAGCATCCGCCGGAACCGCAGCGCGAACTCCACGTTGTCCGCGATCGGCAGGCTGTCGAACTGCCGCCAGAGCCACTGCAGGTGTTTCGATCGTCGGAACTGTTCTTCGTCTTTCTCGGCGTAGTACTCGCTCTCGAGGGTGGTGTTACAGGGGTCGTAGCTCTGTAGCCGAACGCGCTCGGCCGGCGAGACCGACGCGCCGTTCTGCCAGCGCTCGTAGGCCTCGCGGTCGCCGGAGAGGTCGATCAGGACGTCCTCGACCACCGAGCAGGTGTCCTCGTCGCTCGAGAGCCGCCGGTCCACCTCGTCGATGAACGCTCGCATTCCCGCCTCCGCCTCGTCCGGGAGCGAGACGTACCGCTTTGTCATATCCCGACGTATCGCTCGCGGAGTTGATAGGGGTTCGGTTGTCCGTTCGTCTCGCCGGCTCTCGGCCGGTGACACGAGTGTTACCGCCCGCCGAGTTACGGCGATCGGTCCCGCTGGGCGCCCGCGTCGGCGTCCCACTTCGCGACGATGAGCGCGGGGAGCGCGATCGCACCCGTCAACAGTAACGCGGTGACGACGACCGTTCCGGCCGTGACCCGATGGGGACTCACTTCGAGCCGGGTCGCGGCGATCGGGAGGGCGACGGCGACGCCGAGGACGACCGCGAGCAGGATCCGACTCGAGTCGCGGCCGTCACGGGCTTCGACCATACGGGCACTTCGGGAGTGGCGGTAAAGAAGGTTCGACTCGAACGGCGGGACCGACTTCGAGCCGCCGGTTCGGCCCGCTCGAGCGATCGCTTATAAGCACCTCTATATCTGGGTAATCTCGCTTTCCCGGTAGGGAACGACGTTTCACGTAGGAGGAACCCCACTATGACGCCCCACGAGCGCGAATTCACCTGTCCGGACTGCGGTCGAGAGATACCCGTCACCGAGGCGATGCTCGAGGCGACGCTGCGCCACGGCTGTCCCGTCTGCGGAGCAACGGTCGAGGGCGGCCAACCGACCGCGTAGCTCTTTTCCGTTGATTCTCCACCGTGGCCGGCGACGGAGACAGGACCGAACCGAACCGGGAGCATCGACGAGCGGACGGAACCGCCGGCTAGCTACGTCGGTCGCAGCGAGAGCCGCGAAGACCCCTAGACACCTTAGATTCCCTTGTGGAACGAGCTTATATATTGTCCCGTGGTGGCACGTACCGTGACCGATCCCGAATACGTCCCCAAAGCGTGTGCGTACATCACCCGCGCCACGGGGGAGTTGCTCGTGTTCGAGGGGCCCGGCCACGACGGCCTCCAGATCCCGAAAGGGACCCTCGAGCCCGGTGAGTCCCCCAGAGAAGCCCTGTTCAGGGAGGTAATGGAGGAGACCGGACTCTCAACCCTCAACGCGACGTGTCATCTGACGACCGACGTCTGGACCCGCCGGGAGTCGCCGCCCAAACGGTACGTCCGCCACTTCTTCCACGCGACGGTCCACGAGCCCCGCGACGGGTGGACCCACACCGTGACCGACGGCGGGGAAGAACACGGTTCCGAGTTCGAACTGTACTGGGTCCGGCCCTCGACCGGCCGCGAGTTCGTCCTCGATCTCGACGACTACCTCCATCTCCTGCCCGCCGACGAGGGCGGCGCAGCGGCAGCGTCGGACTGACCGCAGGTCACTTCGAGAGCGCGCGTTCGACCGCTTCGGCCACGTTTCGTGCTTTTTCCGCGAGTTCCTCCGAGACGAGCCCCTCGTCCACCGCAGCCTCGAGTTCGTCGGCGTCGACGATCTCGACGGCGCCGTCCGGCGTCCGGATCACGTCGACGTAGAGGTCGACGTACCGTACCGCGTCGGGGAACAGTTCCACCGGCGTACAGACGTTGACGTAGGTCCCTTTCGTCTCGCCGTCGGCCGACTTGTACGTCGTCGGGTACCACCACCGACCCTCGCGGAACTTCGTGATCGCGACGTCGCCCTCCTCCTTCGGCGTCCCCAGCGCGTCGTAGGTCCCGCCGCCGCGCATCGACCGCTCGAGGGTGATCGAGCCGTCGGCGTCCCACTCGGTGACCTCGCCGTAGCCCAGCGAGATTCGGCGGCCGTCGGGCTTGCCGTGACCGATCTCGAGGCGGTCGCCGGTCGTCGGGCCGAACTGGCGGGAGACGGCGTCGAAGGGAAACGCGGCTTCCCCGTCGGCACCGGACGCGCCGACCGCCTCCGCGAAGTCGACGGCCGCGCTCGCGGCCCGATCGGCCGCCTTGATCCGGTGGTGGCCCGGCATCGTCGTCTCGACCGCGCGGCGGTGGTCGTCGAGCGCGAACCGCGACTCGCGGCCGAACCAGCACCAGGCGGTCCGTCGCGGCGCGGCGATCCGTCCGGGTTCGCCCGGTTCGTCCGGCGCGTCTCCGATCGCCGCCTCGAGGTCCTCGGCGCGGTCGACGGCCCGTTCGACGGCTGTCTCCATCGCCTCGAGGTCGGCGTCGGTCGCCGCGCGCTTCCAGCGCAGGCCCCACCCCTCGGGAATCGACGTCGAGAGCAGGTCCGTCATGCCGACGAGTTCGGTCCCGGCCTCGCCGCTCGCGGCCGCGGAGACGCCCGTTCGGTCCCGCGAGAGCGTACAGAGGCCGCCCCCGACCGCGAGGGTCGGCCGGACGCGCGGTTCGTCGCCGTCCCAGGGCGGCGTCGGTTCGTCGACCTGGACGCGGTACCGGTCGCCCTCGCCGACGTAGCCGTCGACGTCGTCGTACTTGAGATAGCCCCGCCGACCGTCGCCCAGGTCGACGACCGCGCCGCTCCCGCCGCCGGCCTCGAGCACTTCCGCGTCGAAGACCGCGCCGCGTGGCGTCCCGTCGTCCCAGCGGAACGTGTCGATCGCGAGGCCCTCGAGTTCCGCGAGGACCCGCTCGAGGTCGTCGGGCGCGCCCGAGACCTCGATCCCCTGCCTGTCCCGGGTCGTCTCGATCCGGATGTCCGCTGGAACGGCCGCGAACGGGTCGTCGAACCGCTCCTCGATGGGGTCGGATGCCTGGACGACCTCGATCGGCTCGTCTTCGCTTTCGGTGCCGCTCCCGTCGCTCTCCTCGAGTAGTTTGGTAAGCGCCGTCGTGTAGATGCCGCGGACGCGTACTGTCGTTCGGGTCATTGTCGTGTCGTAGTGGATTCGGGTCGGTTCGCTCCGGTACGGTCGGCCGAACCGTCCGTGGCCGGGCCCGGGACGGTCGCCGTCGCCGGTCGGAACCGCCGATCGGTCCTCGACCGGGTGCCGAAACGCGAACCGGCGTTCGTACACGTCGGTTCGCGCACCGGGCCTTTGTGGATTCCGAGTTTCGGCGACCGTTCGGCTCGGCGGTCCTTTTCGCTCGACGTACGGTCGTCCCGGGCTGATTCTCGCCGAACGCTTACCGGTCAGGAGCGATAACCGGCGGGTATGGAACGCAGGCGCGACCCGGTCGAACGGGCCGACGACGGCTCGAGCGACCTCTACGACGTCTCGACGTGGGAACCGAGATCGACGGTGGATCTGCTCGCGTACGCCCTCTACAACGGGGTCAGCTACGGGTTACAGACGATCGTCCTTCTCGTCGCGGCGGTGATCACGCTCGCCTTGCTCGTCCAGCCGGCAGTACTCGTCCTCGAGGACCCCCTGCTGGGTGCTTTCTTCGGCCTGTCGATCGTCCCCGCAGCCCTGCTGGCGGCGTTTATCTGGCGGACCGACATCACGAGCGAGGAACCGCTGACGCTGCTCGTGGCGACGTTCGTGCTGGCGATCCTCTTTGCGACGTTCGCCGCCCTCATCAATTCGGTCATGCGCCCGCGGTTCCAGACGCTGTCACTGATCGGGCCCGTGCTCTTCTTCTATCTGATCGTCGGCCCCGTCGAGGAGGCGGTCAAACTGCTCGCCGTCCGGGTCTTTGCCTATCGGAGCGACACGTTCGACGCCGTCGTCGACGGCGCGGTCTACGGCGCGGTCGCCGGCCTCGGGTTCGCCGCGATCGAGAACGCGATCTACATCTCCGGTACCGTCGCCGAGGCCGAGGCGGGGCTGTTTGCGGCCGCGACGGGGATCACCACCGTCCGCGCGCTCGCGGGTCCGGGACACGTCATTTACTCGGCGATCGCGGGCTACTATCTCGGCCTCGCGAAGTTCAACCCACAACACGCCGGTCCCATCGTCGCGAAGGGGCTGCTCGTGGCTGCGTTCGTCCACGCCACCTACAATACGACGGTCGGGATCGTCCCCGGAATCGCCGCCGAACTCACCGCGCTCGGCCCCGACGCCGCGCTCGTCAGCTACATGATCGTCTTCGACGCCGCGGTCGGCTACTACCTCTACCGGAAGATCGCCCGGTATCGCCGCCGGTATCGCGACGCCGAGGCCGACGTTCCCGATTCGCCGTCGCCGGAACTCACCGAGTTCGATCCGCCGCGACGCCGTCGCTGGGAGCGGTAGCTCCTTCCGTCGTCCGATCGACGGGTTCGAATCAGCGCTGACGGCCTCGAATTCAGGACAGTTTCCCCGAAATATATAGCCGTCCCCGACGAACCCGCGGACATGGTCGCACTCATCGGTTCGCTGGTCGCGTTCGTCGTCGCGTTGCTCGTCGGCGGTCTGGCGATCTACGCCGGCGCATCGACCGTCGTCGGCTCCGACGACTACTCACACGCCGTCTGGACGGCCCTGTTCGGTGCGATCGCGTGGGCCCTGACCGCGTGGATCCCGCTTTTCGGCCCGCTGATCGCGCTGGTCGCCTGGGTCTGGGTGATCAACTGGCGCTACCCCGGCGGCTGGACCGACGCCGCGGTCATCGGGCTGGTCGCCTGGGTCGCGGCGCTCGTGATCCTGTTCGTTCTCAACCTCTTCGGTCTCGGTATCGGCGCGTTCGGCGTTCCCGGGCTCTGATCCCCCGCTCGCCTCACTCGAAACGTGCCTCGAGCAGTCGCTCGACGTATTTCGAGAGGACGTCGACCTCGAGGTGAACCGGATCGCCGGGTTCCTTCTCGGAGAGCGTCGTGAGTTCGTAGGTCGCCGGGATGATCGCGACGGTGACGCTCGCGGCCCCGGCACCGGCGTCGGCGGTTTCACCGCTATCGAGGTCGGCGACGGTGAGACTGATACCGTCGAGCGTGATCGATCCCTTCTCGACGACGTACCGCTCGTAGCCCGCGGGAAGTTCGAACTCGAAGAACCAGTCCTCGTCGACGGACTCGATCCCCGTGACCGTCGCCACCGCGTCGACGTGGCCCTGGACCACGTGGCCGTCGAACCGCCCGTCGGCCGGCATCGCTCGTTCGAGGTTGACCTCCTCGCCTCCCTCGAGATCGCCCAGGTAGGTCCGCTCGACCGTCTCGGTCGCCAGGAAGACCTCGAACCAGTCGCCGTCCTCGAACCGTTCGACCGTGAGACACGCGCCGCTGACGCTGATACTCTGGCCGTGCTCGAGCCCCGTCGCGACGTCGTCCGCGCCGATACGGAGCCGCAACCCGTCCTCGGTCCGCTCGCGGCCGATGATCTCGCCAGTCTCCTCGACGATTCCCGTGAACATGCTCTAGTCGAACGTGGTACGCTCGGGGCAAAGCCGTTCCGTTCCGCTCCGCTCCCTTTTCGTCCCCTCCGGACCTCCGCGACGGCGACGAACGCAACTCCTTTTGAGGTGGACCCGCAGATTGAGAGCAATGGATACGGACCCGAATCCGGGCCCGGACGATCGAGTCTACTACGTCGTCAGCGATCTCCACATCGGCGGCGACGAGCAACTCGAGGAGGCCGCGTTTCTCGGGGAGTTCCTGGACTTCCTCGAGCGCCTCGAGCGGACCGACGAGGACGCCGAACTGATCATCAACGGCGACGCGTTCGGCCTCTGGGAGTTCACGACGGTCGAGGGGATCGAGAAGTTCGACGTCCTCGAGGAGACGTACCCGGAGCTGTTCGACCAGCTCCGAGCGACGGGCGAGAACGTACGGATCACGCTGTTGCCGGGCAATCACGACCACGAACTGGCGGCTTACGACGAGTACGTCGACCGCCTGGCCGAGTACAACGTGGAGTTGATCCCCGAGCAGTCGATCACTCGCCGGGTCGGCGACCAGGTGATCCACTTCGAGCACGGCCACCAACGCGATCCGAACAACCGGATCGAGGACTGGGGAAACCCCCACGCGACGCCGCTTGGCTACTACTACAACACTCTCGTCACGAGCCGCGCGGGCAAACTCTCCGACCGCGGGCGGTACAACTGGCTGAAAGACGTCCAGGCTGTCACGCCGACCGAGCGGATGCCGGTCTGGCTCCTCTCGAAGTACTTCTACCGGGAGATGAACCCACTGTTGCGGTACTCGCTGGTCCCGTTTCTCTTGCTTTTCAACATCAGCGCCATCCTCGCCATCCTGACGGGGCTTGACGTGGCGGGCGTCTGGTCGATCCCGATCGACCGGACGGCGTCGTTTTTCGGCCAGTTCGGTCGGGCCGGGGAAGCGGCGTGGTTCTTCCTCTCGCTCAACGTGACCGTCGCCGGCCTGCTCGTCCTCGTCGGCATCCCGCTGTATTTCATCCGCCGGGACGTCAGGCAGACGATCGATCGGTTCGGCATCTTCGAGACCGAACTCACCGTCGATCCCGAAGCCCCATACGAGGAGGCCGCCGAGGCGGTCTTCGACGAGCGACCGGAGACGACGATCTTCTGCTACGGGCACACCCACCGTCCGGGGATCCGAGAACTCGAGGGCGGGATCATGGTCAACAGCGGCACGTGGCTCAAGCGCCTTCATCGCCGGGACGGGATCATCGGCATCCTGCCGCCGGTGTTTTACCCGTCCTACCAGCTCGCGGCGGTGCGGATCGAGCCGGTCGATGCCTCCGCCGAGCGATCGGAGCCGGCGACCGACGCCGCCTCCGACGTCTCGGGCGTCGCCGTCGAGTTCGAGCGCATCAGGAAACCCAGCCCTGCGACGGAGGAACTCACCCGGACCGAGCGGTTCTTCACGGTCGGCCGGGAGCCCGAACCCGACCTGCCCGACCGCCACGTCGTCGAGTCGCTGTCCGAGAGGACGGCAGCGACCGTCGAGACGAGCGACTGAGACGGATCGTTGTAGCGTTTTACCGGTGATCGCTCCGGCGGGACGGCGATCATGGGTAAAGAACTACACTGGACCGGATGACACGGCACGGTTCACGTCGCTCGAGGTCGTCTCTCGTCCCCGGTCGCCGCCCTTTTTACCGCGTCGGACGTACCCCACTCGACGTGGCAGGTATCATCGATACGGTCAAACTCGCGGGCGTGCTCGTCCTCGCGCTCCCCGCGGCGATGGCGGGGATCGAACTCCTCGTCGTCCGGGGGCGCACGGGTCCTGGAGCGGCCCTGCTCTTTCTCGCCGTCGGGCTCGTGGTCGTCCAGCAGCGGTTGACGACGCCCGGCGACGTCCCCGAACTCGTCGTGAAACGGCTCGGCGCTGGCCTCCTCGGTGGCGGCGATTCGTCCGACGGAAAGTCACGCGAGAACACGAACCGGAACGACGAACGGTAGCGCGAGCGCGAGCGCGAGCGATCAGGAACCCCGTCAGGGCGACTCGAGCAGTGCCGTCGGCTCGAGCGAGCGGGACGGTGCGGCGAGCCACTCGGCGGGTTCGGTTTCGTCCTCGCCGCCGGGAACCGCCAGCAGATCCGCGATCCGCAATCGGCCCTCGCCGACCTCCACCGCGGCGTCGATCCGGACGACCGCGCCCGGTCCGATCTCCGTTCCCGGGGTGAGCGGCCGCTCCGCCGGCTCGAGGCCGACGCCGGTGACCCGGGTCTCGACCGCGCCGTCCTCGCCGAACGCGCGGATCTCGGCCTCGAGGTCGCCCTCGACGGCGGCGACGGTCTCCGGGCCGGCGGTGAGCATCGCTCGGGTCGAGCCGAACGCCTGCGTCAGGGCGACGTGTGCGCGCCGTTCCCGGCCGCCGTCGCTGTCGACGACGACGGTCCGGGCGAGCGCGCCGTAGTAGCCATCGGGGTCGCGGGGGGCGACGGCGACGACGATCGGTTCGCCGGGCCGCAGTCGGCCGTCGCCGGGCACGGAAATCGCGGTGTTGCCGTCCGGGAACCCGCCCGCCGCGGCGATTCCCTCGTCGACCGCAGTTCGGAGTCGGTCGTCTGTCAGCGCCTCCGCTCGATCGTCCTCAGCCTCGAGAACGAGCCGATCGTCCTCGACCGTCGTCCCCGCGAGCAGTTCTGCTCCCCGATGAAGCCCCGCTCGAGCGGCCCGCTGGGCGCGTTCGATGCGCGCACGCTCGGCGTCGGTCTTTTTCGTTCGGGCCCGCTCGAGGGCGTCCGTCGAGGCGAGGTCGAACCCGCGTTGCTCGAGGTAGAGGGCGGCGTCGTGGGGGACGCTCGGGGGCGTCAGTACCGTCGGCTCTGCGGAACCGTCGTTCACGGTCGGGTCGACGGCATCCGCGAGCGCGTCGGCCAGCCGTGCCGCCGGATGCCGGTCCGACGGGGCACTCGGGCGTTCGCTCTCGAGGTGCCACTCCTCGCCGTCGTAGCCGATCGCGTAGGTGGGTCGCCCGCGGGCGAGATCGTGGTCGTCCTCGATCGAGGCGACCGCGGCCACAGCGTACCGGACCCCCGGATCGCGGTCGGTCCCGACGTGGACGAACGCCGCCGCGTTACGGGACTCGAGACAGTCGTCGAGGACCGACTCGAGGGCGTCGGCGTCGCTCCTCCGGTCGGACGACGAACGCTCGCGTCCGTCCGCGTCGGCTCGTGGCGTCCCGTCGGTCACGGTTACGGCGCTTCGGCCTCGACTTCCTCGTCTTGCCCCTCGTCCTCGCCCTCGGCGTCGCCCTCGTCTTCGTCCGCCAGCGGCTGCTGGGCCTCTTCGATCAGTTCCTCGAGGGTGACGTCGGTGAGGTGGCCGTTGAGCAACACGTCGATCGGCAGCGTCGGCGCGCCGTCGACGAGGTTCTCGAGCAGGACGAGCCGTTCGCGGGCACGGGACATGCCGACGTAGAAGACGCGCCGTTCGTTGTCCGTGAGGACGGGGACCGGCGAGGTGGACTTGGTGAACTCCTCGACGCCGGGGACGTCCTCGGGGTCGTCGACCGTCGCGACCATCTGCTCGACGACCTTCTCCGTGAGGTCGGTGCCGACGATGACGTGGTCGGCTTCGCGGCCCTTCGCGGAGTGGATCGTACCGACGCGGACCCGGTCGGTGTCCATCCCGACGTACTCGCCGATGCCGAAGTACGAGCGAATGCTCTTCTTCTGGAAGTTGGTCACCTTCCGGACCATGTCGGCCGCGGAGGCCGGGTCGGGCATGAACGGGACGTGGTCATCGACGACCTCGGCGGGGATCAGCAGTTCCTGGAGGTCGTCGATGCCGGCCTCCTCCTGGCGCTCGTCGATCTCGTCGAAGAGGTCGTCGCGCTCCTCGGTGCCGAACGCCGACTCCTGGAGCATGTCCGCGAGTCTGCGGGCCTGCAGGCCGGTCACGTCGTCGCCGCGGTCGATCGCCTCGATCGCGCGGACGTACTGGGTGAGCCGGTCGGTCCACATCCGCTGGTCGGTCAGCGACGTGAACGGGATCCCCTCGGTGATGAACTCGTCGATGAACTGGAACATCTGGTAGCGGGCCCGGAACAGGACCATGATCGTCCCGTCGGGGTCCTCGACCAGCGTCCGCCGGACCATCCGGACCACGTCGAGCATCGAGGCGTTCCGGCGGGCCTCGACGGCACCGCCCTCCTTGCGGGGCTTGAGGTCCTTGTCCTGGCGCTTCTCGATGTGGCGGATCTCCTTGTTGACCGCGTTGAGGACGTTCGAGGGCAGTCGGTAGGAGTTCGGGAGAATGACGTCCTCGTCGACCTCCTCCTCGAGCAGCAGGGCGGGATCGGCACCCTGCCACGAGTAGACGACCTGGTCGTCGTCGCCGGCGATCAGCACCTGGTCCATGTGGGGTTTCCACTCGTCGTAGACGTCGTACTGCAGCGTCGTGATGTCCTGGAACTCGTCGATCACCAGGTAGTCGACGCTCGGAAGCAGCGAGCGCTGTCGCACGCGCTCGAGCATGTCTGCGAAGCCGATCTTGCCCTCCTCGCCCTTGTAGGAGCGCCAGGCGCGGATCGCTTCGGGGACGTCGATCCGGTCGTCGTCGCTGGGCCAGGTCGGGGTGTACTTGTTACCCTCCTGGGCGTTGGGGTCGATCTCCGGCGGGAGTCGAACCTCCTCCTCGTCCCACTGGAAGGGGACGTCGTACCAGTCGGCGACGTCGCGGCGGGTCCGCTGGAGCCACTGGCTGGTCGCGATGACCTTGTTCCCGATGGTCGTCGAACGGGCGGTCCGGCGACCCGCGCCGGAGTACTCGTCCTCGAACTCGAGGCCGTACTGTTCGCAGAACTCCTCTTTTTCGGTTTCGCCGATGACGTCGCTCCGGGAGAGATCCAGCAGATCGTACGCCTTGGCGTGCATCGTACAGACGTTGCCCTGCAGCGCACGGGGGCTCTCACCGAGTCGGTCGGCGAGTCGTTCGCGAACCTCCTGTGCGGCCGCTCGCGTGTACGAGACGACGAGGATATCCCGGAACGTGACGCCGTCCTGCTCGAGGATTTCTTCGACGTGGTCGAGAAGCGCGGTCGTCTTCCCGCTCCCCGGACCACCGAACAGCCGGGTCACCTTCGTCTCCGTGGTAGCCATTGTAGCCATTCAGGAGCGCGATACTCATAAGTGACGTGGGTTTTCGACGACGGGAACGGACCGTTGACGGGCGGTTCAGGGCGTCAGGGGTTTCGCGGGGAGCGAGCGGTTCGGACCTCGGCGCCGTCTCGGATCTTGTCCTGGCAGTCCGGACAGACGCGCGGGTCGTCGACACCTCGCGGCGTGAACACCCGCGCGTACGCGTCGGTCACGAACGCACCGCAGTTCTGGCATTCCGGCATATCTCCTCACCGCTACTGTTTGCAATTAATACACTATAGTTATGTCGAATGTTCCGGGCGAAAACTGTACCGGCACCGCTCGTCGGTGGAGGAAAACGATGGGCGGAGCCGCCTACGCCGTCGGCTCCCAGCCGCAAACTGTACACAGCGTCGCCGAGTCCTCGTGGAGGCCGCCACACTCCGGACACTGCTTTTTGTTATACTCCTGTTCCCACCCTACTCGTTCGACCGTGTGACCGCGGTCAGTGAGGAACTGATCGAAGACGTCGTCACCGGCATCGTTGGGTGAGGTACCCATAGGTGTGTCAATGCACACCACAGTAATAAATCGTAGGGTTGCCTCTAGATCCTACCTCAGAGTTTCCGACAGGTAAGGTACCGTACTCGTCACGAACGGGGGATTTGCGGCGTCGAAGCGGGTACGTGCCGACCCTCGAGTTTTTGCCGGTCTCGCTCCAACGTAGGCGTATGACGGATCTGCGCCTCGACGCGACGCAACTCGATCGGTACTCGAGACACGTAATCATGGACGAAGTCGGGCCCGAAGGACAAAAGCGGCTGCTCGAGGGGTCGGTACTCGTCGTCGGCGCGGGCGGGCTCGGTTCGCCGGCGATCCAGTACCTCGCGGCCGCCGGGGTCGGCCGGATCGGCATCGTCGACGACGACGTCGTCGAGCGGTCGAACCTGCAGCGACAGATCGTCCACGGCGACGGCGACGTCGGCCGGCCGAAAGTCGACAGCGCGGCCGACTACGTGGCGGCGCTGAACCCCGACGTCGACGTCGAGACCAACGAGCTACGGCTCACCGCCGACAACGTCGGCAACCTCGTCGCCGACTACGACGTCGTCCTCGACGCCAGCGACAACTTCGCGACGCGGTACCTGCTCAACGACCACTGCGTGCTCACCGAGACGCCGCTGTCCCACGGCGCGATCTACCGGTTCGAGGGCCAGGTGACGACGTTCACCAACGAACGTACCGGCGAGGACGACCCGCCGTGTTACCGCTGTATCTTCCCGGAGGCCCCCGAACCCGGCACCGTCCCCGATTGCGCGACGACCGGGGTCCTCGGCGTCCTCCCGGGTACCGTCGGCTGCATCCAGGCCACGGAGGTCGTCAAATACCTGCTCGGGAAGGGTGACCCGCTCGAGGGCCGACTGCTCATGTACGACGCGATGGACATGAGCTTCGAGGAGGTCCCCGTCCGGCCCAACCCGGACTGTCCCGTCTGTGGCGACGACCCCGAGATCGAGTCCGTCTCGGACGTGGCCTACGAGGGGACCTGCGAGATCTCGGCGGACTGAGCCGCGAATCGGACGACGACGGAGACGGACCGCCAAACCCGGACGGCCCCCTCGAGTCCGTCTCCCCGTCACTTCGCCGGGCTGTCGCGACCGCTCGAGGGCAAAAGGCCCGACAGTTCCAGCACGCCGGCGACGGCGAGACAGGAGACGAACGCGGTGGTGCCGAGTTTTCCGCCCGCACCGGCCAGCGACGGGGCGACGGCGAGATAGACGAGTCCACAGAGGAGCCCGGCGGCCGCGACCTGTCCCGTCGTCGCCAGCCGGTCGTCGCTCGACATCCCGACGAACGAGGCACAGAAGGCGACCGCGGCGAGCGTCGTCCCGAGTTCCGGGAAGAGCGAGGGGAACGCGACCCCGGCGACGACCCCGACCGCTGCGGAGGCGACGACGGAACTCGCCCCGCCGCGAGTCCGGAGGGCCACGGTCGCGACTGCCGCAACGACGGCGACGAGGACGACCGGCGCCACGAGTCGAGAGTCGAGAGCGCCGGCGGCGGCGTAGTCGACGCCGAGCAGCGAACCCGCCACGATGCAGCCAAAGAGCGCGACGGTGCCGTACTTGCCGCCGAACCCGGCGAACGAGTCGGTCGTCGCGACGAACGCGAGCCCGGCCACCGTCCCCGCGAGCGCGACCGCCTCGAGCGACGGGAAGACCGCGGGCGAGGCCATCCCGACGAACGTACCGCAGTAGGCCGGGCCGTCGATCCGGGGGAGCCCGCCGCCGACGAGCAGGCCGACGACCGCGGCGGCCAGTACCGGGCCGAGACCGCCGTGAACGCTCAGTCCGTAGGTCACGACCGCCGCGGCGGGGACCGCAAGCGCGTCGACGGCATCCGCGCGAGCGAGTCCGGGGCCGTCGAGCCGCGAGAGTCGCGGCCGTTCCGTCGCGGCGACGACGGTCCCGACGAGCGCGACGCCGAGCGGGAGACCCACGGCCCCGACCCGGAGTTCGGGCGGCCCGCGGACGGCACCGAGAAGCAACGTAGCCGGCGTCACCAGCAACGCGAGGTAGCCGGCGAACTGAATCGAACCGTACACACCCCCACTCACCCGAGGGGGATCGAGAGGGTTACGCTTCGGAAACTCGGCGTGTGCTGTCGGATCGTCGGCGCGACGATCAGCCAACCGGCTGCCCGGCCGGCTTCAGCGCCCCGCCGGCCCGCCGTCGACCGGTATCTCCGCCCCGTTGACGAAACTCGCCTTCGGGCTCGAGAGGAAGGCGACGACGTCGCCGAGTTCCCGCGGCTCGCCGACGCGCTTCATCGGGATCCCGTCGGCCATCGCCGCCAGCCCCGCCTCGTAGTCGTCGTGGGTCCCTCGTTCGACTCGAGCCTCGAGGCGTTCCTCGGTTCGTGCCGTCTCGATCGCCCCCGGGCGGACGGCGTTGGCCCGGATCTCGGGCGCGAACTCCCGCGAGACGGTCGTGACCAGTTCGACGACTGCTCCGCCGACGGCGTTCGACGGGGCGACCCCCTCGGAACCCGAACCTCCGCGGCTCGCCCGCGGCGTGAGACAGGTGATCGTCCCGTGCTCGGACGCGAGCAGGTGCTCGTGGCTCTCCTCGATCGCCCAGACGACGCTCATCACGAGCGCGTCGTAGGCCCGGTACCAGTCGCGCTCGTCGGTCTCGAGGAAGGTCGTCCGCGGCGGCTCCGCGCCGCCGGCGACGAGGCCGTCGAGTCCGCCGAACGTATCGACCGTCTCGCGGACGGCGCGGCTGACGTCGTCGGGATCGGTGACGTCCGCCCGGACGGCCAGGACGTCCCCCCTCGTCCCGTCGGCGATCCGTTCGCGGACGCGCTCGAGTCGCTCCCGGTCGCGGCCACAGAGCGTGACGTTCGCCCCCTCGTCGGCGAGCGCTCGAGTACACGCAGGGCCGAGTCCGCTCGCGGACGCCGTCACGAGCGCCGCGGTGTCGGCTAACTCGAGGTCCATGCGGGGATCGACCACGGCGAGACGCATAGTTTCGACCCTGCGACGGCCGCGGTGCTCGTGGTGGTCGCGGGCGCTCGTGGACGGCCGTTGGCGGTCGAGCCTACTCCTGGTGACGGACCCGGACCATCCCGTCCGAAGTCACGCCGACGATCAGCGGGGTCGAGACCTCCCGGCCCGTGATCGCCGCGCCGGCGGCGTCGCTGACGGCCTTCATCAGGTCGGGTGCGGTGTAGTCGACCTTGACGCCGGCCTCGTCGCAGGCCTCGTAGACGCGGTTCGGCACGTCGTAGAGGTCGGTCCCCTCCGGGACGCGGACACGGACCGGCGCGCGAAGCGCCTCCGCGAACGCGACGGTTTCGCGGGCCTTCTCGAGGTTTTCGCGGGCACTGGCCTCGATCGAGGAGACGTTCGCACGCGAGGTACCCAGCTCGTCGGCGATGTCGGCCTGCGAGATGTCTCGTTCGCGCAGGGCCAGCACCTGGGCCTGTCGATACGTGAGGACGCTCGATTCGGGTTCGAACCCGATGTCGTCGAGCAGTTCGTCGACTTCATCGAGCACGACGGTCACCCCCGGCTCCGGCTCCGGTTCCGGTTCCGGCTCCCGTCCGGATCGAGTCCGGTCGGACTCGGACGTTCATATCCGAGTACTAGCAGGCGACGGGATGAAAGCTTCCCCGATCCGACCGCGACCGAGTCGATGCTCGAGCCGTCACGACGATATCGGGAGGGACACGGGAGAACGTGCGGAAACGCTCGAAAGCGAAAGCGCGTGAGGAGGAAAGCGGAGCGGGACTCCGTCGATCCCGGGCTACGCCGTCGCACGGCTCAGCCCAGGAGATAGCGGAGCTTGGGGTAGCGGTCGATCAGCTTCTCGCCGCCGACCTGGATGCGCTCGAGGTAGGCGTCGAGGCCGGCGATGCGGCCGGCAGCGAAGGCGCCGAGCGCGAGGAACGCGACGGCGTAGATCAGCGTCGAGTCGAACAGCGCGAGCCACTCGCCTTCCCAGCCGCCGAGGTAGAAGGCGGTCATCTGTATCGCGCCGCCGAGTGCGGCCAGGCGGACGAACGCGCCGGCGATCAGCGCGACGCCGATCAGCAACTGCGTCGCGGGCACGACGACGTTGATGACCTCCATCAGCGCGGGGTTGGCGGCCATCGCGCCGTAGAGCCCGCTCACGGGGCTCGCGGGGTCGACGTGGGCGAGGTAGCCACTGGCGTCGAACGGCCAGTCGGAGACCTTCCCCAGGCCCGCAAACAGGATCATCCCGCCCATCACGAACCGCAGTGCGACCACGAACCACGCGCTCAGGGCGTGCGGTTCGCCGGTGAGGGTGATCCCGCCGTAGCGGCTTTCGAGCCGGTTTGGAGTTGTAGTGGACATCGTCTGTCACCTCTTACAGGTGAAGGTAGGACGGTCGTATACTTGAACGGAGATCGTAATTCTCGCCGCTCAGGAGATGTTCCGAGCGGCCGAGAATCGCGGACGAACATGTTCGCCTAATTTATACTGCCGGCGGCTGCGCGACGACGTTTACGTCCGTCGGCGTCGTACGAGCGGTATGGTCACGACCATCTCCCCCGACCGGCTCGCGGAGTTGATCGACGGGGACGAGGAGTTCGCGCTCGTCGATACGCGCCCGGCGGAGAGTTACGAGGCCTGGCGCGTTCCCGGGGCCAGACACTTCCAGTTCGGCCCGGAGGAGGACCTCGACGAGGACGGGCAACTCGAGGACCTGCGCGAGGTCGTCGGGGACGCCGACCGGGTGATCGCCATCTGCGCGAAAGGGCTCTCGTCCGGCAACCTGGCGACGCAACTCGAGTCGGCGACCGACGAGTTCGACGCCCAGGCCGTCGACGGCGGGATGAAAGGCTGGAGCGGCGTCTACGATCGTGCGCGGGTCGACGTCGACGTCGACGACGGGCTGACGGTCGTTCAGGTCCAGCGCCGCGCGAAGGGCTGTCTCGGCTACGTGGTCGGCTGTGAACGCACGGGCGAGGCGGTCGTCGTCGATCCGACCGCCGACGGCGACGAGTTCGCGGTCGCCGCGGAGGAGGCCGCCCTCTCGATCGAGGGGGTGATCGACACCCACGTCCACGCCGATCACGTATCCGGCGGGCGGGAACTCGCCGACGACCTCGAGGTCCCCTACTACCTCGGCGAGCGGGCCACGGAGCGCGACGTCGAGGTCGAGTTCACGCCGCTCGAGCGCAACGAGGTGCTCGCGGTCGGCGACCGGGAGGTGAAGGCGCTGGCCGCGCCGGGCCACACCACCGAGACGATCAACCTCCTTGTCGACGACCGGGCGCTGTTGACCGCGGACACGCTGCACGTCGACTCGACTGGGCGGACGGAACTCGAGTTCAGCGACGACGAGGGCGAGGAGGGCGCAAAGATGCTCTACGAGACGCTCCACCGGACGATCCTCGCCGAACCCGAGTCGGTCGTCGTCCTCCCCGGCCACGTCACCGTCACCGAGGCGGGGGAGTTCGCCCACGGCTCGCCCGGCGAACCGATCACGACGACGATCAGGGACGCCCGGACGGAGATCGACCTGCTGGACCTCGAGCGCGAGGCGTTCGTCGAGCGGATGGCCGACGCCGGGGAGAAGCCGGCCAACTACGAGGAGATCATCGACCGCAATCGGGGTGCACTCGAGATCGCACCGGAGGAGCGGGTCGAACTCGAGATGGGGCCGAACAACTGCTCGGCCTGAGCGTCGCTCGAGGAGACCGGGACGAGGGACGGTCTCGAGACTCGTCCGGGTTTCAGCGACGAAAGCGGTCACCCGTCACGGCGACCGTCGGGCTGGGGAAACCGGTTCGCGTATTTCCGATCGCATCCCCAGCTGTGTCAGCTCCCAGTCGAGATATTCACGGAGGCCGTCTTCCACGGGCCGGTGTTCGATCCCGAGTTCACGTCGGGCTCTCGAGTTGTCGACGAGCACTTCGCCGCTGTCGAAGAACGCCAACAGCTCGCTTTCGAACCCCTCGGGGGGCCTGGTAACGAGTTCGACGGCGGAGACGACACGGCTCAACGCGCCGAAAACCGCGCTCGGAACCGCTCGCGGTGCTGGAATGCCCGTCAACTCCTCTACGATCCCGAGCATTTCGGGGACGCTCCTGGGTTCGCCCGCGAGTATGTACTCCTCCCCGGGGGATCCCTCGTCCATGGCCCGGATCAGGTTCGCGGCCGTGTCCTCGACGTAGCTCCAGGGAAGCGTGAAGTCGTTCGGAACCATGGGAAGCTCCCGTTTGAGGTGGCCCCGGAACGCAGTCCGAGGTGTGCCGCCGTATGCCTTGTCACCGGGTCCGTAGATAGCGCCGAGCGTGGCGATTACGAGCGGGAGCCCGTCGTCGATCATCGGTTCCGCGACCTCGTAGTGGGCGCGCCACTTCGTACGCTGGTACACCGAGGGAAACGAGTTCGGCGACCGGTAGGACTCGTCGACGTACTCGCCGCCAGTATCGCCGTACACGCCGGCGGTGCTGACGTAGACGCCTTTCGGTACGTCGTACTCGTCCAGCAGTTCCAGCACGTTCCGCGTTCCCTCGACGTTGACGCGCTCGGCTTTCCCTTCGTTCCACGGGCCCGGCCCGACCTGGTACCAGGCGGCGAGGTGGAAGACACCGTCGGTCCCGTCTATCGCGTTTCCCAGACTCTCCCGTTCCGTGACGTCCCCCTCGACGACCGTGACGGACTCGGGGAGGTGCTCGGCGTTCGACTCGTCGCGGGTGACCGCAGCCACCTCGTGTCCATCGTCCACGAGTCGCTCGACGAGGTGGGTCCCGATGAACCCGGTCGCGCCAGTGATGGCGTACCTCATATGCTGACTCGTGTTAACAAACAGCATAAGGCTTCGTTCTTTCCAGGCGTACTGTTCGGTTCCGGACCCTGTCCGCGAGTGTAGTCGCCCGGAAGGTACCACGCGTAGCTGTCGGACCGGCGGTCGGTTCGCACGCGCAGGGATCGGACTTCCTCCCGTCTTACCGCCATTTTGAGAGAGTCGACCGCGACCAGCCCTCGGGTCCGGGGGAGCCGTCCCGCCGTCTCACCGCGAGTACGTCTCGAGGCGGACGATCCGTCCCTCCTCGAGTTCGAAGAAGTCGGCGAACTCGAACAGTTCGGTCGTCTCGCCGTCCGCCTGCTCGAGTACGCGGCCGCGGGCGGCGACTGCCGCCTCCTCGTCGGCGACGACCGAACACAGCGCGTGGCGCGTGTCCGGGTTCGGGCGCTCCTCGCGCATGAACCGGACGAACGATGTCCGGTCCTCGAAGGTCCTGTCGGGTCTGCGCTGGACGAACTCGGGCGCGAGGACCGACTCGAGGGCGTCGTAGTCGTGGTCGTCGAGCGCGTCGTAGTACCGCCGAACGAGGGCAACCGGGTCCATGCCCGGACGGTTTCGGGTGGAGGGGCAAAAGCGTGGTACTCGCCCGTCGACCGTATGTCGGCGGTTCTACAGGAACTGAGTTCAGCGAACGCTTACACGACATCGCGTCGTGTGTGAGCCTATGGCAACAGCCGACGACTTCCACGAGGCCGTCCCGCTCGCGGACCTCGAGGAGAGCGGCCGCAAACTGACCAGCGTCGACGGGGTACCGATCGCCCTCTTCCACCACGAGGGCGAGGTCAGGGCGGTGAACAACTGCTGTCCCCACATGGGGTTCCCGCTCGTCGAGGGCACCGTCGACGACGGAATCCTCACCTGCCACTGGCACCACGCCCGGTTCGAACTCTCCTGTGGCGACACGTTCGACCCGTGGGCCGACGACGTCCAGACCTACCCCGTCGAGGTGCGCGACGGGACCGTCTACGTGAACCCGAACCCGGTCCGGGAGCTGCCGCCGGAGGAGCACTGGACCGACCGCCTCGAGACGGGGCTCGAGGAGAACCTGCGGCTGGTCGTCGCGAAGTCGACCATCGGCCTCCTCGACGCCGGCGTCGACTACCGCGAGCCGGCCGCACGGACCCTCGAGTTCGGCACCCAGTACCGGGACGCCGGCTGGGGCCGCGGGCTCACCGTCCTCGGCTGTATGGCGAACGTGATCGACGACCTCGAGGAGCGGGACCGAAAGCGGGCGCTTTACACCGGCGTCCGGTACGTCGCGAACGACTGCGCCGGCGAGACGCCGAACTTCGACCAGCCGTCGCTGTCGACCGACGACGTCGGGTTCGACCGGCTCAAGACCTGGTTCCGGGACTGCGTCGAGTTGCGCGACGCCGACGGCGCGGAACGCTGCCTGCGGACCGCCGTCGAGTCGGGCCGGTCGGAGGCCGAACTCGCGGAACTGGTTTTTTCGGCCGCGACGGATCACCCCTACCTCTCGACCGGCCACGTCCTCGACTTCGCGAACACGGCCTTCGAGACGCTCGATCACGTCGGTGCCGAGCACACCGCGGACGCCCTCGCGAGCCTCGTCGAACCGCTCGTCACCGCCGACCGCAGCGACGAGCAGTCGGCCTGGCGACAGCCCGTCGACCTGGTCGCGCTCCTCGAGGACGTCTACGGCGGCGACGTCACCGAGACGAGCGGGCTCGAAGAACTGGCGAACGAGGGTGACGGCGAGTCGTGGTCTCCCCCGGCCGACTTCCAGGCGACGCTGCTGGGGGACGACCCCGAAGCGATCGTCGACGCGCTCGCCGACGCGGTCCGGGCCGGCGCGACGACCGAAGAGCTCGCTGCGGCGGTCGCCCACGCCGCCGCGACGCGGGTCGCGCAGTTCGGTACGGGAAACGAGTTCGGCGACTGGGACACCGTCCACCACACGTTCACCTACGCCAACGCGGTCCAGGGGGCGACCCGCCGGACCGACGCGATCGAACTCTACCGGGCCGTCTTCGACGCCGCCATAAGCGTCTACCTCGATCGGTTCCTCAATACGCCGCCCGCGCGAGTCCCCGAGCCCGGCGAGGACACCGGCCGCGACCCGGACACGATCCGCGAAGAACTGCTCGAGACGTTCGACACTGACGGGGAGGTCAACCGGGCCGGTCGGCTGGTCGGGGAGTTCTTCGACTGCGGCGGCGATCCGGCGGCCCTGAAGCGGACGCTCGGACACGGGCTGCTGCGCGAGGATGCCGACTTCCACACCCTCCAGAACGTCGAGGCGGCGTTCCGGCGGTTCGATCTGGTCGAGGAGCGGCCGGACGGCGGGGAGAACGTCGACCTCGAGCGGCGCCGCCGCATCCCGCTGATCGGGACGGCCCGGTACATGGCGGCCCACTTCCCGACGCGCCGGGAGGCCGAGCAGACGTTCTCGATCGCGACGCGGCTCGGTCGCGGGGAACGGATCCACGAGTGACCGCCACGGGCTGATCGCGTCCGCCCATCGACTGCCTTTTTTCCACCCCGACCGTACGACTCCGCGTGGAGTGTCACGTCTACTACGAGGGGGACGACGACCCCGAAAAGTGCACCGCGCGACGCCTCGAGCAGTTCGACGAGGCGATCCTCTACCGGAAGATGTCGCAGGTGCCCTACGGCGTCGTCCTCAACCCCCACGCCGACCGGGCGCTCTCGCCGGCCGACGCCGAGGAGGGGCTCGGCACGCTGGTCGCCCTCGACTGCTCGTGGGAGTCCGCGGAGGCGGCCTCCTTCCGGATGAACGGCGTCCATCGCGCCCTGCCCTTCCTCGTCGCCGCGAACCCGATCAACTACGGCCGGCCGTTCCGGCTGACCACCGTCGAGGCGCTGGCCGGCGCCTGTTGTATCTTCGGCGAGCGGGACCGCGCCGAGGAACTCCTCGAGCCGTTCCGCTGGGGCGAGACCTTCCTGACGCTCAACGAGGAGCCCCTGCGACGGTACAGCGAGTGTGCGGACTCGAGCGAGGTCGTCGCGGTGCAGGAGGAGTATCTGGCCGACGCTGAGGAAGACGAAACCGAGACCGCGAACGACGGCGACGGCACCACCGCGGAGTGACTGCCCGGTAGTCGCACAATCACAGCGGTTATATGCGCGTCCCCCCAACGGGGCGATATGCCAAGCTTCGACGCCGCCGAGAACCGGTCGCTCGAGAAGATGATCTGCATGCGCTGTAACGCCCGCAACCCGAAGCGAGCCGACTCCTGTCGGAAGTGTGGCTACGGGAACCTTCGCCCCAAGGCGAAAGAGCCCCGCGCAGCGTAATCGCGTTCTCCGGTCGTTCTCCGATCTCTTTCCCCCGGCGGAGCGATCCGGACCCCGTCCATCCGCAATCGTGACACCGTGAGACCGTCCATAGCCCGTCGTATCGGGCGAGGGGGCACGGTTGCCGCCTCCGCATAAACGGAGAAGATCGGGGCGTCGTTTTGCCGGCGAATACTGTTCCTGTCTCGGAGCTTCACTGTTCTCTACGATTCACTATCGGGTTGGAAGTCGGCTTTTTCCCTCCTATGTGCGAATAATATCTTAGTTTGAAATGGTCACTTCAAACCAAAAATAATAAAAATAGCGGCTGGAATTATATAATATGGTTTGTTATACCAACGACGATACACGGACTACTGAACGACGACAGTTAGGGGGCGATTCCCGATGACGGGACCGATGCTCGCCACCAGAATCCGCGCGTCGATCGAGTCCAATCTCGTCGGATTCGTCGATTTGGTTCCGACGTTATTCGGCGCTGTGCTGGTCGTCTCGTTCGGCGTGTTCCTCGGCCGGAAACTACAGCCAAAGGTGGCGGATGCCGGCCGTCGGGTCGAAATCGACGAAACCGTTCGAGCTACCCCCTTCGAAGCTCTGTTCCCCGATGGGTCCGACGGCGTCTCCCGGACGTTTGCAGTCTTTCTCAAGTACTACGTCGCGTTGGTCGGGGTGTTCGCCGCGATCGAGTGGGTTGCCGCGCGGACTGCGATGTCCTCGACGTGGCTCGTCTCGACCTGGGGGCAGGATCTGCTGGCGTACGTTCCCCCGATCGTCATCGGCATCGTGGTCCTGTTTGTCGGCTTCTACCTGGCTAATTGGGGGACGGAACAGGTTCGTCACTCACCCGCAACCGAACAACTCGGCTTCGCCCCGGTTCTCGCGGGCGCGACGAAGACGATCCTGTACTTTCTGGTCCTCGTTATCGGCCTCGAGACGATGCCGATCGATGCGGGGATTCTCCACACGTTCGGCCAGGCGTTCGCGTACGCGATCGGCCTTGCCGCCGCGCTAGCGATCGGCATCGCTGTCGGCTGGGGTGGCAAGGACTACGTCGCCGAAAACATCGACGACTGGTTCGCGCAAACGCGTGACGCTGCCGGGGAGACGAAAGCCGTGACCGGCGACGACTAACGCGAGCGGGTTCGTCGGGGTCGGTTCACGAGGGCTGCCACGGTCGACTCATTCCGTTTCGGGGTACTTCGGCTCACGTCGTTCCGCGCGCTCGAGGGCGGTCTCGACGACGTCGCGGACGTCCCCGTGGAAGACCTCGCCGTGGCCCGCGTACATGTGTTCGACGCCGGCGGACTCGCTTCCCTCGTCCCCCGAGGGCATGCGCTCGAGCAGGTCCCGAATGCTCTCGATGAGCCGCTCGCGGGACTGGCCGGCCATGTCGGTGCGGCCGAAGCTCCCGTAGTCGAACGCGCCGTCGTCGTGGACGACCACGTCGCCGGAAAACAGCGTCGTCTCGGAGACGAACGAGACGTGATCGTCGGCGTGGCCGGGCGTGTAAACCACGTCGAACTCCTCGTCGCCGATCCGGACCGAGTCGCCGTCCTCGAGCGCGTGGGTCCGTGCCGGATGGTCGCCGTAGGCGTAGACATCGGGGTCGAAGGCCTCGACGACGCTCTCGAGTTGGGCGACGTGATCGCTGTGCTGGTGGGTCAGGACGACCGCATCGAGGTCGTCGACGTGCCTGCGGATGACGTCGACGACGCCTTCGTATGCGCCGGCGTCGACGAGCGTGACGGTGTCGCCGACCGCCAGGAAGGCGTTGCAGGTGAACGTCTCGGCCTCGTCGGTAACGTGGTACACGTCCATATCGGGGGTCTCGTCGGCCGCGAGTAAAATCCTGGCGTCGTTGCCGCCAGTTCGCGGAATTTCCACTGAGCGACCGGTAGCGACCCCGATGGACACAACCATGGAATTTTTCACTTCCAAACCCGTACTACTACCTGTATGGGATTCGGGAGTTACGACGAATCCGAACAGCAGGAGGTCGACGCTGATTTTGACGACGACGACGCCGTTCAGTCATCGGAAACCGACCACAACGGAACGATCGAGTTCGAGAACGGAGCTTCCAGCGACGAACTCTTGGATCGCCTCAAGGAGATCAAGGACGACGAGTCCTGACCGTGATAGCTAACCCCCGCGGTCGGTGCCGGTCTCGGTCCCGGCGCCGATTCCGGTGGCGATACCGATGAAAGCCGGGGTGCGGGCGCTCGGCGTCGCGGAGTCCTATCGCGACGGCGGGGCACGGAGTACGTTCGCCGCCGCCGTCGTCCGCGCCGACCGCGTCGTGGACGGGCTGGCCTACGACTCCTGTACCGTCGGCGGCACCGACGCGACCGACGCGGTCGTCTCGCTGCTTGCCGATCTGGACCGTCCCGACGTCCGGTACGTGTTGCTCGGTGCCGTCGCCCCGGCGTGGTACAATCTTCTCGAGCTGTCGCGGATCCACGAGGCCGCCGACCGGCCCGTGATCGCCGTCACCTTCGAGGAGAGCGACGGTCTCGAGAGCGGGATCCGCGACGCCTTTTCGGGCGAAGAACGCCAGCGGCGTCTCGAGCGGTATCGCTCGCTGCCGCCCCGCCGAGAACTGTCGGTCAACGACGAGACGGTGTACGTCCGGGCCAGCGGCCTCGAGGCCGAGCGGGTCGACGAGGTCGTACGCGGATTCACGCCCGAGGGTGGCCGTCCGGAGCCGGTCAGGGTGGCCAGCCTCGCGGCGCGGGCGGCGGACGGCTACCGCGCCGACGAGGGGAAGCCGCCGGACGAGTCCGACGGCTAAGGTTCGTTCCGGCCGCCCAACTCACGCCGACCGCCGCTCGAGCGCCGCCACGCCGAGAAGCCCGGCGGTCACGAGGACGAACGCGACCAGCGACAGCCGTGGAATCGTGAAGACGCCGAGCCCACGCCAGTAGACGGAGCCACAACCGCCGCCGACCCCGCAGGTCGCGCCTGAGGAACCCGTCGCCTGGATCGCGACGTGATACGCCGCGACGAGGAGGCCGACCCCCGAGAGGGGGAGGGCGGTCCTCCACGCTCCCGTGCGGTCCTCGAGGGCGGCGACGCCGAGGACGACCGTGAGCGGGTACATACAGATCCGCTGGTACCAGCACAGGTCGCAGGGCGGATACCCCCGGATCTCGCCGAAGTAGAGGCTACCGAGGGTCGCGACGGCCGCGACGACGACGGTGGCGACGAGGAGGCGACGGCGCATACCCCCGGATGGGTGCGACGGGGGGTTCAATCGTTCGGTCCCGACAAACGGAAAAACGTAGGTGGCCCTCGGCTGAGCACCCACCATGGGAACGATGGAGGATCTCCGGGTCACCGAGTGCACGCAGTGTCCGAAACTCGTCGACTGTCGGAGCCGGATCGTCAACGGCACCGGCCCCGAGGACGCCGACGTGCTCTTCGTCGGCGAGGGGCCGGGCGCACGGGAGGACGAGCAGGGCGAGCCGTTCGTCGGCCGTAGCGGCTCCGTGCTCGACGACCAGCTCCGGATCGCCGGCCTCGACCGCGAGACGATTCGGATCACCAACTGCGTACGCTGTCGCCCGCCGGAGAACCGCGACCCGACCACGGAGGAACTCGAGAACTGCCGAGGATACCTCGAGACCGAGATCGAGCGGCTCGACCCCGAGGTGATCGTCACGCTCGGGAAGGTGCCCAGCGAGCACCTGCTGGACCGTTCGGTCGCGGTCACGAAGGAGGCGGGAACGGTCGAGGACGTCCGCATCCGGGGCTCGCCGTACCGACTGCTGATCTGTGTTCACCCGGCGGCGACGCTGTACGACCGCAGCCAGGAGGAGACGTTCGCGGAGACGATCGAACGTGCGGCCGACCTCGCCGGGGCGGACGGCAGCGAGGGCGGGCAGACGCGGCTCGACGGCTTCTGACCGGTGTGCGGACCAGGCGGACGGTAACTCGTCGGCGGAGGTTTCGCTCGCCGGCAGTCACTTGAACCGCCCGGCCGCCCCAGGACGACCATGACCGATCTCACGCTTGACGACGTCGAGCGGAGCCTCGAGCGGGCGACCGACCTCGAGACGGAGGAGGCGGTCGCTGTGTTGCGAAGCGCCCGCGAGGACCTCGAGGCACTGGGGAGCGATCCGGACGTCGACGAGACGCGCCGCCGGGAACTCGAGGACACGCTCGACCAGCGCATCCGGGAGGTCGAGAACCGCGACGCCTACCGGGGAGAACTCGGCGCGGCGATGAACCCGGACGAGGACGACGCTCCTTGAGTACCCGGCGACGGACTCGCGGACCTCCTCTCGTCCGGAAAACGGTAACCACGTCGTACAGCCGCCGTCGAACGGCACCGCCAGTCGCTCTCTCCGGCACTCACTCGAAACCGCTCGTTGGATCCCGAAACGGTAGGACCGGTTTTTGCGCGACTCGTCGCTAAGCCCTCATTATGAGCGGACCGAGTCGACGACGGGTGCTGTACGGTGCCTCGAGTGGTGCGGTCTGTATCGGGGTCGCCGGCGCGCTCGCGCGGAGGCGACGGCGGGAGCACGGTAGAGGCGGAGACGAAGACGACTCCGGTTCGGACGAGTTCGAACCGCTCGAGTCGACCGATCGAGGGTCCGGCGCCAGTCCGGACCTCGAGGTCTCGATCGCCGACACCTCGTCGCCGGTCGGTGCGGGCGACCGCCTGCGGGTCGTCGCCGAGATCACGAACCGGGGCGCGGCCGACGTCCGAACGCCGGTCGAGTTTCTCGTCGGCCACGACGCCGAACGCGTCGAACGGCGGGAGATGCCGGTCGCGGCCGGCGAGACGCGGACAGCCCGGTTCGACTTCTATACGTATCCGGTACCGACCGACGACGAGTTCCCGGTCGGCGTGGCGATCGAGGGCGACATCGCCGAGACCACCGTTGGCGTGATCGGCGCGTCGGAGCTTCCGACATCGCGCCCTGACCCGGAAATCTCGATCCGCGAGGCAACGGAGGTGCTCTTCGAGGCCGGGGCCCTCGAGCCCGACGAACGGCAGACGACCGTCTGGTGGGTCGACGGCGAGCGCGTCGGCAGTCCAGTCGGGGGCCCGTGGGAGGCGGCGTACTACGGGGAGTTGGACGCCCACTACCACCGGGAGACGTTCGAGGAGGATGGCACCCACGAGGTGGCCGCGGCCGTCGTTCCGGCAGACGACGAGGAGGAAACCTACGCCGCCCGGTGGACGGTCGAGGTCGCCGAGGACGGGCTTCCGTCCCCGGCGGTCGAGCCGCTGCGGCCGGACGGGGACACCGTCTCGGTCACGCGAGGCGAGTCCGTCGAGTTCGAACTCGAGGCGACCCGCGAGGACGGCGGGCTGGATCGCGTCGTCTGGTGGCTCACGCAGGCCGATACGATCCTCGGCGTCACCGACCTCGAGGGCGAGACCGACACCGCGCGGCTGACGACGGACTCGCTCTGTCACACCTGCCGGGTCCTCCCGTGGGTGATCTGTGAGGACGGCACCGTCGCCAGCCCGGAGTCGGCGTGGGTGATCGACGAGGTTCGCGAGCGATCGGCGGACGGGATGACGGTCTCGATCCGCGGGACTAACTCGCCGGTGCCGGCGGGCGACACCCTCGAGGTGATCGTCGACCTCGAGAACACGGGATCGACGTACCGCGAGGACGAACTCGAACTGATCGTGGGCCACGACCCCGAGCGCGTGGACACGCAACCGGTCTCGCTCGAGGGCGGCGCGACGGGTTCGGCGACGCTCGAGTTCGAGACCTACCCCGTCCGGCAGGACGAGCGGTTCCCCGTGCGGATCGTCGGCGCGGACGACGAGGACGAGGTGACCGTCGAAGTCGTGGCCTGACTGGTCGGGGATCGAGATAGTTCGGAACGCTAATACGACGGGCGGGCGACCGCTCGTTCATGTCGCCCTCCGGCCCCTTCTTCGACGACAGCGGCGCGCTCAACGTCGGTCGGCTAAACGCCGAACTGGTTCCGATCGCAAAACTCGTCGCCGTGTTCGGTGCGATCGCGGCCGTCCCGTTCCTGCTGGCGGTCGCGTCCGGTGCCCTCGTGTTCACGCTGCTCTCGCAGTTCGTCCTCGCCGTGGGGAGCGCCGTCGTCCTGATTCACGTCGTGGCACGGGGAATCGAACTCGCCGACGAGTAGCGTCTCTCGAGAAAGGTCGTCGGACGTGTCGTCCCTGTCACTGATCGGTCGTCCACTGCCCTTCCGGTAGGGCGGAAACCGTTTCCGGCCGGCCCTCCCGGTGATCGGCCACCCGTTCGAGGAACGGGCGCAGTTCGTCGAACCGGGGTCCTTTCGTGACGACGCGAGCAGCCCGATACCATTCGATGAAGCCGTAGTCGGCGAGGTTCGGGAGGTGAACGCAGTGCAGGCGAAGAAGCGCTTCGTCCACCCCCGGCAGATCTCGAGAGTCCGACAGGTGCTCCTCGAGAAGTGCCTCGTTCGCCTCGGCCACGTCCCGCGACGCGTCGGGCAACTCCGATACCGTCTGCAGATCGTGCCTCAGTAAGCCGAGTAACACCTCTCGCCGCTGTGGGTCCGCTAACGCGTCGAAAACGTCGTCTCTCCTGCTCATACTGTCCACCTCTCTCGGGCGACGTGCCCCAAACCATTAACTCACACACATTTTCACGGCGGTCGTGGTTTTGATTAAGTGAGTGACTGATCCGACGGCGCGGTTTGGCCGAGTCGCGGCGAGGTCGGCCGGACCCCCTCCCTTTTATTCTGGTGCCGTACACAGTGGCCCCTATGCGAATCGCACTACTCGGCGGCACTGGCGATATCGGCGAAGGGCTCGCGCTGCGTCTCGCTCGAGACACGGACCACGAGATCCTCGTCGGCTCCCGCGACCCCGAGAAGGCCCGGGAAGCGGTCGAAGAGTACGAGGGGACTCTCGCCGAGCACGGCGTCGACGCGGACCTGAAGGGGTTCGCAAACGAGATGGCAGCCGACCGGGCGGACGTGGTCGTGCTCTCGGTGCCGCCCTACCACGTCGGCGACACCGTCGACGCGGTCGCGGACAGGGTAGACGAGGACACGGTCCTGGTCACGCCCGCGGTCGGCATGCAGGGTGACGAGGACGGGATGCACTACCACCCGCCGGGCGCTGGCAGCGTGACGGAACTGGTCGCCCAGCGTGCCCCCGACGGGGTCCCGGTGGTCGGCGCGTTCCACAACCTCGCGGCCGGCAAACTGGCCGACCTCGAGATCGAGTTCGACCTCGATACGCTGCTGGTCGCCGACGACGCGGACGCGAAGAAACGCGTCCGGGACCTCACGAACGAGATCGAGGGGCTGCGCCCGCTCGACGCCGGCCCGCTCGCGAACGCGGCGGAGGTCGAGAGCGTCACGCCGCTTGTCATCAACATCGCTCGGTACAACGACGACCTGGAGGACGTGGGCGCGAAGTGGATCTGATCGCGGTCGCGATCCGGTACCCGGCCGCGTCGGATCCCCCCTGCGGTCGAGCCGTCGGCTCGAGTCGACGTCCATTCGAAAACGCTGGAGGAGGGAAACGACAGACCGGGAAACCCGGCATACCGAGCCAGCAAGCAGTCAGGACGGCGATACGGTCCGCGCCGAGAAACGGAACGAACGGGACCTTACGCGCCGGCTTCTTCGAGCGCGTCCTCGAGGTCCTCGCGCTGGGTGACGCCGACGAAGCGTTCGACGATACCGTCGTCGTTCTCGATGATCAGCGTCGGCAGGGAACGGACCTGATACTCGTTGGCCACGTCCTGCTGTTCGTCGACGTTTACCTTCTCGACTTCGAAGCGGCCCTCCCAGTCCTCCTCGAGTTCCTCGAGGATCGGGTCCTGGGTCTTGCAGGGGCCACACCAGTCCGCGTAGAAGTCCTTGAGCGTGACAGTCATGCGGTCATCGCTACGTAGCTACCCGCCGCGCATAAGGGTTTCCCAGTCGTGATCGTTTGCCGCTGCATCGGCACGGTTCTCGCGACGACCGCCAGCAGGGGCCGCCGTGATCGGCGGTCGCAACGGCCGGCGTTCGTTCCCACTCGCTGATCATTCGCCTCGGTTCTTTATACGTGTCCGTCGAATTTCACGGTATGTACCGACACATCCTGGTGCCGACCGACGGCAGCGATCCCGCCACGCGGGCGGTCGAACAGGGGATCGAACTGGCGGACCGGTTCGATGCCACGCTGCACGTCCTCTTTGCCGCCGACGTCGACGAGCGGACGCCCCTGGATCTCTCGGGGAGTCAGCCGGTCGAATCGGTACGCGAACACGGTCGACAACTGGTCGACGGCGTCGCCGAACGCACCCCGGACTCCGTCGACGTGACGACGAGCGTCGAGGACGGCGACCCGCGGGAGGTCATCCTCGAGTACATCGACGACAACGCGATCGACGTCGCCGTCATGGGGACCCACGGTCGCCGCGGCATCGATCGACTCCTGCTCGGCAGCGTGACCGAGCACGTGATGCGTAACGCGGACTGTTCCGTCCTCGTTACCCGGGCGGACGAAGACGAGGAACCCGTCGGCGACGCCATCACGGCGGTCGACGTCGCCCGTGAGGCCCTCGAGGACGCCGAGGGGATCGACGTCGCCGACCTCGACATCGAGGACGATCCCCACGAGATGGGTGGCTACTGGATCGTCCACGCGGAAAACGACGATCGGGCGTTCAACGTCCACATCTCCCGGGCGACCGGAACGACGCGTATCGCCGAACTGCGGGGAGAGTGACCGCAGCGGCGCTGACGCCTCCCCGCGTCGCCCTCCCGTTTTTCGAGACCCCGACGTTGGGGGGAGGGGGCTCGCCGGTTCCCCGTCGGTTTGGATCTGAGTCAACGATAGATCGGATGTTTGGTGACAGGACAAAATATATCTCTCACGATGGGAAGATTACAATATGACTGTAGGCCCAGCACTGGACGAACTCCACTTCGCGGACGCACCGTCGGTCGACGACGTCCCGGGTCCGAACTCGGAGCGACTCCTCGAGACACAACGCGAGATCGACAGTAACGCGGTCGCGTACCCCAGACGGATCCCGATCGCGCTCGAGGAGGCCCGCGGCGCGACCGTCCGCGACGCCGACGGGAACACGTTCCTCGACTTCTTCGCCGGGATCGGCGTGCTCAACGTCGGCCACTCCAACCCGTACGTCCTCGAGGCGGTCCAGGACCAACTCGAATCCTTCACCCACACGATCGACTTCCCGACGGAGCCGCGGCTGGAACTCATCGAGCGCCTGCGCGAAATCGCGCCCGGCGACCTGCAGGGGGCGAGCAACGTCGTCTTCGGCGGGCCAAGCGGCAGCGACGCGATCGAGGGCTCGATCAAACTCGCGAAACACAACACCGGCCGCCACGGCCTGCTCGCGTTCGAGGGGGCCTACCACGGGACGACCGCCGGCGCGCTCAGCCTCACCGCCGGCAAGAAGTACAAGGAGGGGTACGGGCCGCTCCTGCCGGACGCGATCCACGCACCCTATCCCTCCGCGAGCGGCGACGACGTCTCGGTATCGACGGCGCTCGAGGCGGTCAAACGGAAGTTCGAGGACCCCTACGGCGGCCACGAGACGCCCGCGGGGATCTGGGTCGAACCGATCCAGGGCGAGGGCGGCGTCGTCGTCCCGCCCGAGGGGTTCCTCGAGGGCCTTCGCGACATCGCCGACGACAACGACGCACTCCTGATCGTCGACGAGATCCAGACCGGCCTCGGCCGGACCGGGGAGTGGTTCGCCGCCGACCACTTCGACGTGACCCCCGACGCGATCACGATGGCCAAGGCGCTGGGCGGGACCGGGCTCCCGATCGGCGCGATGCTCTATCACGAGGACCACGACACCTGGGGGCCCGGTGGCCACGTCGGCACGTTCCGCGGGAACGTCCCGGCGATGGTCGGCGGGATCCGGGCCATCGAGTACATCGAGTCGCACGACCTGCTCGCGCACGCGACCGAAGTGGGCAGCTACCTGCGGGACCGGTTCCGCGAGGTCGCTGCCGAGACGCCCGCACTGACGGACGTCCGCGGCAAGGGACTGTTCGTCGGCCTCGAGTTCGTCACGGACGGCGAACCAGACAAGGAACTCGTGAAAGAAATCCAGCGGAACTGTTACGAGAACGGCGTACTCGTCTGGAGCGCCGGCAGACACGGCAACGTCCTGCGGCTGATCCCGCCGCTCGTTCTGACCGAAACACAGGCCCGGATCGGCGCGGACGTGATCTGTGACGCGATCGAGACGGCGGCCGGCGATCGGTAACGGGGCCCGACAGACGACGCGAGCGGTTAGTCCGACTCTTCGGTCTCGTCGCCGCGGATCCCCTGCCTGGCCAGCAGCACCTCCGGATCGTAGTCCTGGAGCATGCTGATCCCGACGTCTTCCTTGATCGTCGAGATGGCGAACTTCGAACTCGTGCGCCTGATCTCGTCGATCGACTCGTACTCCTCGACGAGTTTCTCGACCATGTCACGCGAGGTGAGCCGAGCGATGACGATGAAATCCGTATCGCCCATCGTGAAGTACACCTGGTTGACTCCCTCGATGTCGCCGAGCTTTCGGCCGACGGCCTCGTGGTATCCTTCGTCGTATTCGGCCCACACCTCCGAGATGACGGTGATCTCGAGGCCGAACTTCTCGCGGTCGATGTCGAACAGGTCGTTGGTGATGACGCCGGCTTCCTTCAGGTTCTGGATGCGGTAGTGGACGGTCGATTTCGGGATTCCGGTCACCTCGTGGATGGTCTCCGTATTGAACGACTCTTCTTCGGCGATGGCGAACATGATCCGAACGTCGCGCTCGTCGAGTGACTCGCCCATTGGGGTTTCATTGGGCGGAGGGACACTTGATTGTACCTGGCGGGGAGACGTAACCGAGAGTCGAACCGTTCGATCGACCCGAACGCGGGTCGAAAGATTTAGTTCCGGTGGTGCGTAGGAACGCGTATGGACAGAGGACAGAACACCGGCGGACTGATGTCCAGTGCCGGGCTCATCCGGTACTTCGACTCGGAGGACTCGAACGCGATTCTCATTAATCCGAAGACGGTCATCGCGACCGGCGTCATGCTGGGCGTCGTCGTCCAGTTGCTGACGTTCGTCTCCTGATCGAGGACTGGCTGCCGGTTTCTCCCTTCGGCCTCCGACCTCAGACCCCCCTCGAGCGGTCGGGCCGTCGTTCCCTACGTGTGCTTTCCCGTCGAGTTCCCCTCTCGAAGCCCTGGAGTCGCCCGTCGTGTCGCCGATACATTCTGGAGACGGTGAGCGAACCGGACACCGCGGACGCGGCCGTTTTCGGACGCCGACAGTCCGCCGATCGCATGCGCGTCATTTTTGAACGCACTCTCCCTACGGGCCTGCATGACACTCGAGGCAGGCGTCGTCGCCGTCCAGGGCGACGTCGAGGAGCACGCCGCCGCCATCGAACGCGCTGCGCGATCCCGGGGCCGAGAGGTGACCGTCCACGAGATCCGCGAGTCCGGTATCGTCCCGGACTGTGACCTGCTGGCCATGCCGGGCGGCGAGTCGACGACCATCTCGCGGCTGCTCCGCGAGGAGGGGATCGCACCCGAAATCCGGGACCACGTCGAGGCCGGTAAACCCCTGCTCGCGACCTGTGCGGGGCTGATCGTCGCCTCGAGCGATGCCCGCGACGACCGGGTCGACGAACTCGGCCTGCTCGACGTCAGCGTCGAACGCAACGCCTTCGGACGACAGAAAGACAGCTTCGAGGCTCCGCTCGAGGTGACGGGTCTCGTGGGGGAAAACGGCGACGGCGACGGAGACGGAGACGGGGACGAGGACGAGTCCCCGTTCCCCGCGGTGTTCATTCGCGCGCCGGCGATCGACGACGTCACCGGCGACGTCGACGTGCTCGCGACCTGGGAGGACCGCCCAGTCGCCGTCAAACAGGGACCGGTCGTCGGTACGGCGTTCCACCCGGAACTGACCCCCGACAGTCGGATCCACGGACTCGCGTTCTTCGAGAACGAGGCGGCGTCGGTTCCGGAGGGGGGCACGCTCGAGTCCGAGGCCGAATCAGAAGCCCAGACCGGGGCGGGCGTCCGGTAGGTTGCGGTCCGTTCGCACGGGACCGCGCCGGTCCCCAGTCCCAGTTTCTCGACTCTCCGTTCGGCCTCCGGCCGTCGCCCTCGTGCATGCATTCGCGACCGAACACGTTTTTCTCCCTTGCACCCGTCGGTAGCGATATGCAGGCAACCATCGACGCGGTCCGCGTCGCGGGGACACCGCAGGGTCCAGTTCCGGTGGTGGTTCTCGCAGTCGACGGCGAAGAGGACGTCGTTCCCATCTTCATCGGGTTCGAGGAGGCGACCAGCATCGCTCGCGGCCTCGAGGCCGACGACATCGGTCGCCCGCTGACCCACGACCTGTTGCTCGACGTGATGGAGGAACTCGGGAGCCGGATCGACCGCGTCGTCGTCAGCGAGATCCAGGAACGCGACGACGGGCAGGGCGGCACCTACATCGCCGACCTCCACCTCGAGACGCCCCGCGGGGGGGCGGTGGTCGACGCCCGACCGAGCGATTCGCTGGCGCTTGCCGCCCGGACGAACGCCGACATCGAGGTGACCGAGGAGGTATACGAGAACGGCCGAGACGACAGGAGCAAGTTCGAGGAACTCCAAGACATCCGCGACGTCTCCGGTGAGATGTAGATGGAGGATACGCTCGAAGACCTGTTCGCCGTGATCGAGGATCGCAAGGAAACGCTCCCCGAGGACTCCTACACCGCCTCGCTTTTCACCCACGAGAAAGGCGAGAACGCGGTCCTGGAGAAACTCGGCGAGGAGTCGACCGAACTCGTCCTCGCGGCCAAGGACGACGACCACGAGGAGATCGCCTACGAGGCCGCCGACATCGTCTATCACCTGCTCGTCCTGCTCTCGATGAAGGACATGGACCTCGAGGACCTCGAGGCCGAACTCGAGGCGCGCCGGTAGTCGGTGTTCGCGGTCCGGTTCGAGTCCGGCGGTGTTTTCGCCGCGCCGGTCGGGACGGCCCGCGAACGAACAGCGAGCCCGGAGCCCTGCTTGCAACCGCCCGTCACGGATTCATTGTACCGAACGACGTCGTTGACCTCGATGGCGCTCCAAGAACTCGAACACGCGGACGACCAGATGCAGGAGTGTATCGACAACTGCCTCGAGGCCGCCCAGGTCTGTGAGTGGTGTGCCGACGCCTGTGCGGACGAGGGCGAAGGAATGGCCCGGTGTATCCGGCTCTGCCGGGACGTAGCCGACATCGCTTCGCTGCACGCACGATTCATGGCCCGTAACTCGGGCTATCACGGGCAACTGGGCGAACTCTGTGCCGACCTCTGTGAGGAGTGTGCCGAGGAGTGCGAACAGCACGACCACGATCACTGTCAGGCCTGCGCCGAAATCCTGCCGACGTGTGCCGAGAGCTGTCGGGAGATGGCGTCGGCCTGATTCCGGGCCGTCGCGCCGTTCGAGCGCGACGAGCGAACTCGCTACTCGGACACAGTTCCCTCGACTCCGGTTCGGATCAAACCGACGCTCCGCCGGGGCGGAGATCGAACCCCCGCGCCAGCGTCGCGTACCACTCGTCCTCGGTAACGGACCGTTTGCGCTCCTCTCCGTCGACCGTCTCGAGGAGGGTGTCGCCGGTGAGCTTCAAGTGGCCGTCGGCGGTGGCGATCGAGACGATCGGATCGCCCGTGAACGGCGATTCCGGCGCCCGCTGGAGGTAGTCGTTGGTCGCCGCGAAGTAGTCCAGGTCACGCGGTTCGTCGCTGAAGACGTACCGGGTGGCCCACTCGTCCGCGCCCGGCGGGCGGTACTCCGTCCGGTAGGGTTCGCCCGGCCGGTCGCAGTCGGCGACGCGCCACGCGACCCCGGCCCCGTCGGTCCGGGCGGTGCCGTCGAAGGGGGTCGGGCGGCGCATCGCCGGGGTCCCCATCCCCACGTCGACGACGTAGCGACGGTCCGGGTCCAGATGGACCACGTTCGCGTGGTGGTTCGCGGGCGGCGAGGGCTCGCCGTCGGTGACGACCCGTCCGGCGACGCGGTCGACCTCGAATCCCACTTCCGAGAGCAGCCAGTGAAACAGCCCGTTGAGCTCGAAACAGTAGCCGCCGCGGTTCGACGCGACGATCTTCTCGTAGAGCGCCGAGACCGAGAGGTCGATCGGCCGTTCGGGCCACCGACCGCGCGGATCCCCGACGATGTCCAGGTTCTCGAAGGGGACCGACCGCACGTGGGCGCGCTGGAGTCGCTCTAGCGACTCGAGGTCCTGCGTTTCGATTGCGTCCGGTTTGAGCCCGATGCGGTCGAGATACGCCTCGACGGCGGGCCGAGGGTCACCCTCTCCAGGGGGATCGCTTCCGACTCGAGTCCGCGGTGGCAGATCCGGCGACATTCCGTGCTAGTCGAGAACGGCCGGGATAGTCACTTTTTCCGGGAGCCAATTTTTGTATCCTGCGTCACAGGACTGCTCGCGACTACCGGTACGGTTCCCGTCCGCGACCGGTCCGGTCCGGGCCGGGACGCGGGTTGAGCACGCCGCCGAGGGCGCCGGCGACGGCGCTCTCGAGTGCCATCACGAACGCGAGCAGGACTGCTGCGGCGAAGATGCCCAGTCCGGCGATGCCGGTGACCATGCCGCCGACGGGGCCGGCGGCCCAGCCGGCGACGGCGACCAACAGCGCGATCAGCAGTCCGGCGAGGATTCCGCCGAACGCCCCCGCGAGCAGCCCGTGCCAGAGACCGCGCAGGAGGCCACCGCCCGCGATGTAGCCGGCGACGAAGCCGCCGACCAGGCCGGCCGCCAGCTGGCCGATCCCGGGGAGCGTGAGTCCGACGAGTCCGAGCACGGCCCCGACGAGGAAGCCGATGAGTACCGCTCGCCAGTCAGTCATGCCGGACGGTACGTGCGCCGCGCTGATAAGGGCTCGGCGGATAACGAACGACCTTTTAAGACCGCACGTTCTAGTTCACGCTATGATTTTCGAAGACCTTCCGACGACGCCCACGTCGGAAGAGTTGATCGACAAGGCGTTTTCGCGGGCGGCGCGGGCCGGCAAGGCCAAAGGCGGCCTCGAGGCCCAGCAGTCGATGCTCCAGACCGCGGCGAACATCATCTCGGACAACCTCGAGAACGTCGTCACGGCGTGGCCGGACTTCGAGTACGACGCCCACCCGTTCTACTACGAACTCGCGGACGCGATCGTCGACGTCTCCGAGCCACGCTCGGAGGGTACGGCAGACGCGCAAGCGTCTGGCGGAGTCGACGAGCTCCGCCAGAGCCTCTCGGAGGTGATGTGGGCCAGCCGGAAGGCCCGCGAGATCCACCAGGAGTACCAGCCCCGCCTGCGGAAGACGGACGTCGACACCGCCCGGAAACACCGCAAACAGGCCTTCGCCCGCCTCGCGGACATCGTCGAACAGGTCGACGACGACCTCCTGCGGATCAACGAGGCGCGCAACGACCTCCGGGATCTGCCCGATATCGATCCCGAGGAGCCGACGATCGTCGTCGCGGGCTACCCCAACGTCGGGAAGTCGTCGTTCGTCAACGACGTCACGAACGCCCGCGGGGAGACCGCGTCTTACCCCTTCACGACGAAGGGGATCGGCGTCGGCCACGTCGAGCAGGATCACATCCGCTACCAGCTCGTCGACACCCCGGGGCTGCTCGACCGCCCGCCGGAGGAGCGCAACGAGATCGAATCTCAGGCCGTCAGCGCGATCGAACACCTCGCGAACTGCATGCTCGTGATGGTCGATCCCAGCGGCGAGTGTGGCTACCCGGTCGAGTCCCAGCTCGAGCTTCGGGACTCGATCGTCGACCAGTTCGAGTCGGTGCCGGTGCTGACGGTCGCGAACAAGAGCGACCGCGAGGAGGTCTGGAACGCCGACCTCGAGGAGATGGACGCCGACTACACGATGAGCATCGAGACCGGCGAGAACGTCGAGGCGGTCCTCGAGGCGGCCATCGAAGCCGTCGACTACGAGCCGGAACTGCCGTTCGAGGAGTGAACTCGACCGTCGCAAACGAATGAAGGGACCCGGAATCCTCTGGATGCTCCAGACCGCGGCCGGCCTCTCGATGGCCGGGCCGATGTTCGTCATCGGGCTCTCGCACCTGTATTCGGGCCAGTACCTCTCTGGAACGGGGTTTCTCCTCCTGGGAGCTATCGCCGTGTATCTCCCGACGTACTTCGTCAACAAGATCGGTGGGCCACGGGCGTGGGTCAGGCGACGGATCGGACGGAAATCGGGAGACGGAAACGGGAGTGATGACGACGATGCCGACGACGAGGCCGGCGACGAGGCCGGCGACGGTGAGAGTGACGGGTACGAACCCGAGCAAAATTCCGACGAAACCGCCCCTTCCGCCGAGGATGCAAGCACCAGTACCAGTACCAGCACCAGCACCAGCGCCGGCATCGACCGCGATCCCGAAACGGGGTCGGCGAGCGCCGACGGGTCGAGTCTGCTCGAGCGCGTTCGGCGTCGACGGTGACCGAGCGGCTCTTCCTATCCCTCGATCACGTTCACGTACCTGACTTCCACGTCGATCGGTTCGTCGGTGTGGCGGCCGATCCGGTCGCGCAACGTCTCCGCCAGCACGGGCGGCGTTTCCGACGGCGGCCCGCCGATCGTGACGATCACCCGCTGTGGACTCCGGAACGGGTAGTCGTCGTCCATCACGACCTCGAACTCGAGGAGGCGGTACTGTTCGAACTCCTCCTCCGAGAGGACGAGTTCGACCTCTTCGCGGGCGTTTTCCTCGAACGTCGTGCTGACGTAGGAGGTGTAGGTGATCGCACCGAGAAAGAGCGCGAAGACGAACACGATCGCCGCGAGCCCGATGACGCGGCGGCGAACCCGCTGTTCGGTCTCGCCGAGGGAAAAGAGGTCGTCGGGTCGATACCCGACGTACCACAGCGTCACGAGGCCGGCGAGGTTCACAGACAGGACGTTGACCGAGACGAGCACCGTCGAGCCGATCGCTGCGGAGGGTTGGCCCCACGCGATGGCGATCCCGGCGGCAGCGGCGGGCGGGATCAACGCGGCGGCGATCATGACTCCGACCAGGGCGACGGACGTCCCGGTTGCGATGCTGATGATCCCTGCGATGCCGGCCCCGAGCGCGATGGCCAGCGAGAGCAGGTCCGGCGCGAGTCGTTCGGAGATTTCCCCCACGCTGGCGATGTCCAGCCCCGGGGGAACGATGTTCGTCGTCTTGACCAGCCACGCGAACGCAGCCGCGGCCGCGATCGCGAGCACCACGCCGACGATCTGGTAGAGCACGCTCTCGGTGAATAGTTCCTCGTCGTCGATCACGGAGCCGACGCTCGCGCCGAGTGCGGGCCCGATCAGCGGCGCGATCACCATCGAGCCGACGACGACCGCCGGCGAGTCGAGCAGGAGACCGGCGGTCGCGACGACGGCGCTGATGATCGTCATGATCGTGTAGACGCCGAACGTCGGCGTCAGCTCGTCGGCTTCGGCCTGTAGCTCCTGGCGGGAGATGCGGTCCGACTCGACGTCGCCGTCCTCGTACTCCTCGCGGAGCGCGCTGAACTGGCGGGAGACGACGGTCTCCGCGTCGACGACGACCGTGTACGCGTCCTCGTCGATCCCCACGCTTTCGAGTTCGTCGAGGACGGGTTCGACCGCGGCGGACGGCAACGGGAAGTAGACGACCGCCGTGTACTCCCGTTTGCTGTCCTCGTCGGTCACCACGTAGTCGATCCCGCGATCGTCGAGGGCCCCGAGGACCGTCTCCCGCTTCCCCGTCGGCACCGTCAACTGTACGAGTCGCACGTCGATGGGTGAGACACTCGGGGATCATAATTCAGGGCGCTTGCGTCGCTCGGTATCGGCTCGAGGCAGCGTCGATCGCAAGCGGCGGTGCGGGCCACAAGGGTTATCGGACCGTTGTTCGTGGATCCGTTAGGATTTGTTCGGGTACGTTGGTACTGCGATCGTCCTCGGATCGTTCGCCGCCGGGATCGCCTCCGCGTCGTTAGTCGCGTATCTCGACCGCCACCGCGGCAGCGCCGGCGCAACCTGGTTCATGTACACGCTCGCGTTTCAGTCGCTGTCGTGTTTCGGGTACGGGATCGGCCTCCTCGTCTTCGATCCCGTCTGGCGGAGCTACGCCGAGGCCGTCGCCTGGCTCGGAATGACCTGGATGGGGCCGTTCTTCCTGGCCTTCGCACTCGAGTACACCGGGCGAAGCGGCGTCCTCGACCGGAAGGGGTTTCGTCTGCTGTTCGTCTTCCCCGCCGGGACGACGGCCCTCGCGTTCACGTATCCGTACCACGACCTGCTGTGGCGGGAGTTGCGGATCGATCCGGTCTTCGGGCTGTCGACGGTGACCTACGGGATCCAGCCGTGGGGGTACGCGGCGATGTTCGTCAGTCTCGTCGCCGCGGGCGTCGGGGTCTTGCTGCTGGTCGAGACGATCCTGGCCTACGGTCCGCTCTACCGGCGGGAAGCGATCGCGGTGGCACTCAGCACCGTCCCGCCGTCGGTTACGTTACTCGCCTGGCTGGGCGGCGTCGGGTACTGGCCGGCGCTGAACCTCGCTCCGGCCTCGCTGTTGGTTCACGCGGCCCTCGACGGCTACGCGTTCGTCGGGACCGATATGTTCGAGTCGAACCCGACGACCCGGCGGGCCGCGGAGCGGGCCGCGATCGACGACCTGCCGAACCCCGTCCTGATCCTCGATCCCAACGACCGCCTGGTCGCGTTCAACGATGCGGCGGCGGAACTGATCGATTCCGACGCCTCGAGCGTCGTCGGTACCGAACTGACGGACCACTTTGCCATCCCGCTCGACGACGCCCCGTCGGACCGGCAGGTCCGGACGGCACGAACGACAGGGGCCGATCGAACCCGTCGGTTTTCGATCTCTGTTTCGCCTCTTACGGATCCTGCGGGAACCGTCGTCGGGGAGACGATCGTCCTCCAGGATATCACCGAGCGACTGGAGCAGGAACAGCAACTGAGCGTGCTCAACCGGATCCTCCGGCACAACCTCCGAAACGAGATGACGGTCATCATGGGTGCCGCGGACGTCCTCGGGGCATCGGTCGACGACCCGGAACTCGAGCGGTGGGTCGCCGACGTCCGGAAAAGCGGCCAGGCGCTGGTCGACATCGGCGAGCGCGCCCGCGAGTTCGACGTCCTGCGCGACCGGGACCCGTCGTTCGAGTCGGTCGACGTCGCCCCGTTCCTCGAGTCGGTCGCGGACGCCGCGCGGGAGGAGCAGCCGGGGGCGCGCATCGACCTCGAGGCGGCCGACGGAACCGTTTCGACCGATCCGATGATCCTGCGGATCGTCCTCGCGAACCTCGTCGCCAACGCCGTCCAGCACACCGATAGCGAGCCGCCGACGGGGCGGATCCGTGGTCGAGGAACGGGCGAGGGGACTGGGACCGAGACCGGGACTGGGACCGAGACCGGGACAGAGGCCACGGACGAAGCACGGCCCGGCGAGGCCTACACGATCGAGATCGAAGACGACGGTCCCGGGATCCCGCCCGCGGAACTCGAGGCGATCGATCCCGACGGGGAGGACCCCCTCGAGCACGGGAGCGGGCTCGGCCTGTGGATCGTTACGTGGGGAGTCGATCGGATCGGCGGGACCATCGAGTTCGATTCCACCGACGAGGGAACGACGGTCTCGGTTCGGGTTCCCACCGACGGCGGGACGGGCGGGGCCGACTCGAGCCGTCTTCCAGCGCCGAACCGCTGACGGAGAGTATAAAGTCACGACCGCGCTACGGTGTGGTATGTTCGATACGCGTCCCGACCGCGAGGCCGAAGTCGCCCTCGTCGGTCGCTCGAACGTGGGCAAGTCCACGCTCATGCGCGAGTTGACCGGCCACGACTTCGACACCGGCGGCAACCCCGGCGTCACCCGCGAACCCAACCACTACGACTGGGCGCCGGAGGACTTCGTCATCACCGACCTCCCCGGCTTCGGCTTCATGAGCGGCGTCCACGAGGAACGCCGCGAGCAGATCAAGACGAACATCGTCCACTACCTCGAGGAGTACGCCGAGAACATCCTCGTCGCGATCCTGGTCGTCGACGGCAAGAGCGTCATCGACATCATCGATCGCCACTCCGGCCCGGACGAGGTCCCCTACGACGTGGAGATGTTTCACTTCCTGCGGGATCTGGGCATCCCGACGGTCGTCGCGGTCAACAAGATGGACAAGGTCGACGACAGGGACGAGCGGCTGAACGAACTCTGCGATCGGCTCGGTCTCTACCCGCCGTGGAAACAGTGGCAGGAGATCATCGCGCCGATCACCGCGAAGAAGGGGCGGATCGAGCCGCTGAACGAGGCCGTCCGGGAACACCTGCACGAACAGCAGCGGGACGACCTGTTCAAGTTCTTCTGAACCAACCTTTTGCGCTGCGTTCGTTTCGCGCCGGTGGCAGCGATGCTGCCACACGGCGCGTCGTCACTCGGCAGAAGGTTGATCAAAAGCACCCCCCTCCGTGCTCCTTCCAGTCGCTCACATCGGTCGTCGGCCCGCGCTCTTCGACTCACGACCTCCGGCCGTTCGTCGCTCCGTGGCGCGTAGCGCCGCGTTCGGTCGCTCGCAGTCGCTACGGTGGGTGCCTGCCCTCCCCCGGGGCGCACGACTCGAGGATGTCGAGAGTCGTGCGCCCGGCGGACGGCACTACTCGCCGCCCTCGAGCCGTTTGCGCATCCGCAGACACTCGAGGGGGACCCCCTGGTTCATCTCGAGGGAGACCGTCTCGACGCCCTCGTACCCCTGCCGTTCGTAGAACCCGATCGCGTTTCGCGACGCGGTGAGGACGAGCGCCTCGAGGCCGGCGTCCCGGGCCGTCCCCTCGAGCGTGTCCATTATCGCGTCGCCGACGCCCTCCCGGGCGTGGTCGGGGTGGACGTAGACGGCGCTGATCTCGCCGACGGATCCGTCGCGCCCGTTGGGCGCGAGATCGAGGAGCCCGAAGCCGACGACCTCGTCGCCGCGTTCGGCGACGACGACGCGGAACCCGGGATCGCCGATCGGGTACCGCTCGGGGTGGACGTTCGAGATCCACGCCTGCACCTGGCGCTCGTCGTAGGCGCTACTCCCGAGTTCGTGGGCCGCCGTGGCGTGGACGGCCGCGATAGCGGGTGCGTCGTCGGTTGCGTCGCGGACGTCGAACGGGTCGGTCGCGGTCATTCGCCGTCTCTCATACGACGCGGTTGTGGAACGGATCGCCCTCCGCGAGCCGATCGACGTTCTCCCGGACGAGGTCGCCGACGTCCCGGAAGTAGTCCTCGGTGAACGCCGCGCAGTGTGGCGAAACGATCACCTCGTCCATGCCCCACAGCGGCGACTCCTCGGGCAACGGCTCGGTCTCGAACACGTCCAGGGCAGCGCCCGCGATGGCTCCCGACTCGAGGGCGTCGATTAGCGCCCCCTCGTCGACGACGGGGCCGCGGCCGACGTTGACGAAGTAGGCGTCCTCGCCCATCGTCTCGAAGACCTCGCGGTCGACGAGGTGCCGGGTCGACTCGGTCAGCGGCAGCGTGACGATCACGAAGTCGGCATCCGCGACCGCCTCGAACAGGTCGTCGTTCGCGTAGACCTCCTCGAAGCCGGGGACGGGGTCTGCCGACCGGCGGACGCCGACCGTCCGGATGCCGAGCGAGCCCAGCACGTCGGCGACGCCCCGCCCGAGGGTGCCCGTGCCCAGCACGCAGGCCGTCGATCCCGGCAGCGTGAACGCCTCGTCCCACGCGGGCTGGTCCCACCGCCGCTCCCCCTGGTTGGCGACGTGGTCGTGGAGGCGACGCGAAAACGCGAGCAGGTAGCTCGCGACCGTCTCCCCGACCGTTCGGTCGTGGATCCCCGTGCTGTTGGTGAGGACGACCCCCGCGTCCTCGAGGGCGTCGAACGGGAACCGGTCGACGCCGGCCTGGATCGAGTGGATCCAGTCGACCTCGAGGAACTCGTCGCGATGCTCGAGGGTGACGACGGCATCGCAGGCCTCGACGTCCGCGTCTCCGACGACCTCGACGGCGACGGACGTATCGTCGAGGTAGTCGACCAGCTTTTCGGGTGGAAACACGTCGGCGACGGATTCGTGGACGCCGATTCGATCGCACTCGAGGTGCATGGCTCGGGATACGACCGACTCGGGGTTCAAACTTTGTCCGAACAGGAGTACGCCTCGTTCGCGACACGGTGCAAACGGCGGCTCGGGGAAAAACCCTCGTCACAAGGGGCTCGGAGGGGGTAACCTCTCGTCACGGCCGCCGCCGGTCACTACTCCGTCGAGGGGTTTCCGTCTGTCGTTTCCGCCCCCGTCGACTGTGCCTCGAGGTCGCGCAACTCCGCGGCCACGTCCGTGATCGCGTCGGGTTCGAGACGGCCGCGTTCGGTTGCCACCGCGTCGACGCAGTCGGCCGGCGTGACGTCGAACGTCGGGTTCAGCACGTCGAGCGAGGCGTCGCCGTCGTACACGGCGTCCCGGGGCCCGGACTCGAGGTTGATCTCCTCGCGGGTCGAGACCTTGTCCGTCGCGGCGACGACGGTGACCGGGACCCCCTCGCGGGCCGCGGCGATGGCGACCGCTCGCGTACCGGTCTTGTTCACGACCGCGCCGTCGGGGCGGACGGTGTCGGCCCCGACGAGGACCCGATCCACGTCCTCGCTCGCGAGGACGTGAGCCGCGGCCGCGTCCGTGTGGACCGCCACGGGACACTCGAGCGCGTCGTCGGCCAGTTCCTCGGCCACGTCGACCCCCTCACGTGCGGGCCGGGATTCGGCGACGAAGACGCGGTCGGGATCGGCCCGGCACAGCGCCTCGCGGACGGTGCCGGACCGCGAGAGCGTCAGGACGGTCCCCTCGACGAGTTCGCTCGCGGTCGCCGCTGCCTCGTCGTCGGCCGCGAGCGCGCGGTCGATCCCCTCGAGCGCGGCCTCGAGGACGGCGGGCGCGGCCGCGTCGTCCGTCTCGATCTCGTCGCGTTCGTGGCTTGCCGCCGCCAGCGCGCGGTTCACCCGGTTCCGGAGGACCGCCATCGAGGGGCGAGCCTCGAGCAACCGGTCGGCGAGTTCCCGCAGTTCCTCGCGTTCGCCCTCCGGGTCCGTACCGAACGCCTCGCGCTCGGCGACGAGCAGCCCCGCACGGTCCCGCAACACCTCGAGCGCGCGGATCGAGAGCGCGGCCGCGCCGTGCTCGTCGTCGGCCGCGATCGACCGCACCGTCGGGGCGACCCGCTCGTAGGCGGTCCACAGTTCCGGCACCGTCTCGAGGGCCTCGCCGACGCCCTCGAGGGTCGCGGTCGGCGAGTGCCAGGCGTACTCGTCGTGTTCCTCGCTGAGTTCGATCCCGGGGTCGTCACTCTCGACGTCGAACAGGTACGGGTGGACGACCCACTCGCGCTCGAGGTCCTCGTCGACGAACTCCACCGGCCGCCCGGAGCGGACGAACGAGACGTCGTCGTCCTCGAGGCCGGTCTCCTCGCGGATCTCGACTCGAACCTGTTCGTCGGGGTTGCCCTCCGCGAACCCGGAGACGCCGCCCCACGCGCCGGTGTAGGTACCGACGGCGTCGCTGCGGCGCAACAGGAGGACTCGTCCGCGGTGCCGGAGGAAGGCGGTGACGACGTGGCTCGCGGTTCCAGCGTCGGCCGCGTCCGCGTCCGTCCCCTCGCCCGACTCGCTCGTGTCAGTCATATCCGGGCGAACGACCCGGCGGAGGGAATCGCTTTCGGGAGTGGCTCGCGTACCGCCGTCCATGCGACGCGTCGCCATCTGCAGCGACACGCACGTCCCGTCCCGCGCGAACGAAGTGCCCGACTGGGTCGCGGCGGAGCTTCGGCGGGCCGACCACGCGATCCACGCGGGCGATTTCGACTCGAGACGCACCTACGACCGGATCGAGGAACTGGCCGACGGCGACCTGACCTGCGCCCGCGGGAACATGGATCCCGCGACGCTCGAGGCTCCGGCGGCCGCAACCCGGGTCGTCGAGGGCGTCACGTTCGTCGTCACCCACGGCACGGGGTCGCCGGACGGCTGGCGCGATCGCGTCGTCGAAACGGCGCGGTCGAAGACCGATCCCGAGGTCGACCCGGTGGTCGTCGCGGGACACACCCACGAGGTCGTCGATACGACTGTCGACGGGATCCGGGTGCTCAACCCCGGGAGCGCGACGGAGGCCGCGCCGGCCGACCGCGAGACGATGTACGTCGCGACGGTCGCGGACGGCGAGTGTACGGTCGAACTGCTGACCGGGTAGTCCCGCGGGGCTCGAGACGCCACACCCGACACTCCTCGGGTCGTGACCATCTTAACAGCCTTTTTCCCGTCGGGCGCGTCGAATGCGTGTAAATGCGTACCGTACGACGACACTCGCCCGGACGCCGACCCGCGAACCCCGAACGCTGGCGCGTCCGCCCCGGAGGGACGATCCGATGACGCACTCGAGGGAGACGGACGACCGCACCCGCGCGGCCCCCGCGAGCGGCCCCCGCGTCGGCGTCGACGTCGGCGGCACCTTCACCGACGTCGCGCTCTCGGTCGACGATCGGCTCGTCACCGCGAAGGTGCCGACTACCGACGAGCAACACGTCGGCGTCCTCGAGGGCCTCCGCAAGGCCTGCGACCGCGCGGGGATCGACCCCGGGGAGATCGAGGACTTCGCCCACGCGATGACCGTCTCGGTCAACGCGCTGCTCGAGCGCGGCGGCGCGCGGACCGCGCTCGTCACCACGGGGGGGTTCCGGGACGTCCTCGAGATCGGCCGCCAGGACCGGCCGGATCTGTACGACCTCGAGGCCGAGAAACCCGAGCCGCTGGTCTCCCGCGAACTCCGCTTCGAGATCGACGAGCGAACGACCGTCGACGGGGTCGAGCGGGGAGTCGATCCCGACGAAGTCCGCGAGTTGGCGGCGACGATCGAAGAGCGCGACGTCGAGGCGGTCGCCGTCTGTCTGTTGCACGCCTACGCCGACGCCGAGAACGAACGCCGGGTCGCGGAGACGCTGCGGGCGGAACTCGGGGACGACGTCCCGGTCTCGGCCTCTCACGAGGTACTCGCGGAGTTTCGCGAGTTCGAACGGACGTCGACGACGGCCGTCGACGCCTACGTGCGGCCGGCGATCGACCGCTACGTCGGCCGACTGGTCGACGAGGCCGAGGACGCCGGCATTCCGGCTCCGCGAATCATGCAGGCCAACGGCGGCATCGCCGACCCCGAGACCGTCCGCGAGCACGCCGTGACGACGGTGCTCTCCGGGCCGGCGGCGGGCGTGGTCGGCGCGGCCGCGACCGTCTCGGACGACGACGTCTCGGGTCTCGTCACCTTCGACATGGGCGGCACCTCGAGCGACGTCAGCCTCGTCCGCGACGGCCGGGCCGAGCGGACGACCGACGCCGAAATCGCCGGCGTGCCGATCCGGACGCCGATGGTCGACGTCAACACCGTCGGCGCGGGCGGCGGCTCGATCGCCTGGGTCGATTCCGGCGGCGCGCTCCGGGTCGGCCCACGGTCGGCGGGCGCGGAGCCCGGTCCCGCCTGTTACGGCAAGGGCGGGGCGGAGCCGACCGTCACCGACGCGAACGTCGTGCTGGGCTACATCGGCCCCGAGACCGCACTCGGCGGCGAGATGACCCTCGACGTCGAGGCGGCCCACGAGGCGCTCGCCCGACTTGCCGACGAAGCGGACCTCGAGAGCGCACTCGAGGCGGCCCAGGGCGTCTACCGGGTGGCGAACGCGACGATGACCCGAACGATCCGCGCGGTGACCGTCGAGCGGGGCCACGACCCCCGCGAGTTCGCGCTGGTCGCGTTCGGCGGCGCGGGGCCGATGCACGCCGCGGCGCTCGCCGACGCCCTCGAGGTCGACCGCGTCGTCGTCCCGCGGCCGTCGGGGGTACTTTCGGCGTTCGGGCTGCTGGCGGCCGACGAGAGCTACGACGCGGTGCGAACGGTCGGCGTCGACCTCGAGGAGGCCGAACCGGCAGCACTCGAGGAGGTCTACGACGACCTCGTCGACGACGTGCTCGGGGACGCGTCCGATCCCGACGCGGCGGGGGTCGAACGCGCCGCGGACTGTCGGTACGCGGGACAGAGCTTCGAACTGACCGTCCCCGTCGACGACACCTTCGACGCCGACGGCGTGGCCGAGCGGTTCCACTCGTCCCACGAGCGGGCCTACGGCTACGCGATGGACGAGGCGATCGAGGTCGTCAACCTCCGTGCGACGGCGACCGTCCCCGGCGCGGAGCCGACCGTCCGCCACGACGGCGAGGGCGACGCGCTCGTCGACACGCGTGAGGCGTACTTCCCCGGCACCGGGCCGCGAGAGACCACCGTCTACGAACGCGATCGGCTCGCGCCCGGCGTGACGATCTCCGGGCCGGCGATCCTCGAGCAGGCCGAGAGCACGACCGTCGTCCCGCCGACGTGGGCGGGCGAGATAACCCAGGACGGAACCCTCGTGATGACTCGAGAGGGGGTGGACCAATGACCGACACCACGATCGATCCGGTAACGCTAGAAGTGCTTCGCAACCAACTCGAGAGCGTCGCCGAGGAGATGGGCCAGACGCTGATCCGCGGGGCCTACTCGCCGAACATCAAGGAACGGCGGGACTGCTCGACGGCGCTGTTCGACGCCAACGGGCGGATGATCGCACAGGCCGAACACATCCCGGTCCACCTGGGGGCGATGCCGGCAGCGGTCGACGCCGTCCGCGACCTTGATCCCCGACCGGGCGACGTGTTCGTGCTCAACGATCCCTTTACCGGCGGGACGCACCTGCCCGACGTGACGATGGTGTCGGTGCTCGCCACGGCCGACGACGACGGCAGCGCGGACGGCGGCGGGAACGAGGGCGAGATCGTCGGCTACGCCGTCTCTCGAGCCCACCACGCCGACGTCGGCGGGATGACCCCCGGCAGCATGCCCGCCGGTGCACGGGAGATCTACCAGGAGGGGTTGCGCCTCCCGCCGACGCGACTCGTCGAGGGCGGCGACCTCCGGGAGGACGTCCACTCGCTCGTGCTCGCGAACGTCCGCAACCCCCGCGAGCGCCGTGCGGACCTGCGAGCACAGCTCGCGGCCAACGAGCGTGCGGCGGACCGCCTCGAGTCGCTTTTCGCCGAACACGGCCGCGAAACGGTGCTCGAGGGGTTCGACGCCGTGATCGACTACTCTCACGAACGGATCGTCGACGAGATCGCGGCCCTGCCCGACGGCACCTACGAGGCGACCGACGTCCTCGAGGGGGACGGCGTCACGGACGACGACCTCGAGATCGCAGTGACGGTGACGATCGACGGCGCGGAGATCGACGTCGATTTCTCGGGCACCGACGGCCAGCTCGCGGGCAACCTCAACGCCCCGCTCGCCGTCGCAAAGAGCGCGGTCTACTTCGTCGTGCGCTGTGTGACCGATCCCGGGATTCCGCCGAACCACGGCTGCTACGAGCCCGTGACCGTTCGTGCGCCCGAGGGAACGCTGCTCGATCCCGAGCCGCCCGCGGCCGTCGTCGGCGGCAACGTCGAGACCAGCCAGCGGGTGACCGACGTCGTCTTCGCGGCGCTGGCGAAGGCCGCGCCGGACCGCGTGCCGGCCCAGGGTCAGGGCACGATGAACAACCTGACTATCGGCGCGCGGGACGGCTCTTTCACCTACTACGAGACGATCGGCGGCGGCTTCGGCGCACGGCCGGATCGGGACGGCATGGACGGCGTCCAGGTCGGGATGACCAACACGCTGAACACGCCCGTCGAGTCGCTCGAGACCGAGTACCCGCTACGGGTCGAGCGCTACGCCCTGCGGCCCGACAGCGGCGGCGAAGGTCGGTACCGCGGCGGCCTCGGACTCGAGCGCGCGGTGACGGTCGAGACGGACGCGACGGTCTCGCTGCTCACCGAACGGCGCCGCCACGCGCCGAAGGGCGTCGCCGGCGGCGAGGACGGCGCGACCGGCGAGAACCTGCTGGACGACGACCCCGTTTCGGCGAAGACGACCGTCGACGTGCCGGCGGGGACGACCGTGACGGTCCGGACCCCCGGAGGTGGCGGACACGGCGACCCCGACGAGCGCGACGACGCGGCCCTCGAGGCCGACCGGCGCGCCGGGAAACGGACCGACGGCGACTCGTAACGCCCCCGACGCCGACGGCGACGCCATTCTCCGGTGACGGTGCGTTTTTGACGCCACTGGCCCTCCCTCCGGTATGGAACTGACGCCAGTGACGGACCTGCCCGAGATCCGTCCCGGCGACGACCTCGCCGCACTGATCGCCGATCGGGCCGACGACCTCGAGCGCGAGCGCGAGGGGACCGTCCTCACGGTCGCGAGCACGGTCGTCTCGAAGGCCGAGGGCCGGACCGCCGACCTCGAGGACTACCCGGTCAGTGGCCGCGCGGAGGAGATCGCCGCCCGGATCGAGGAGGTCGCGGGCGAGGAGAAAGACCCCAGGTTCGCACAGGCCGTCCTCGAGGAGAGCACGGAACTGCTCATCGAGGCTCCGTTCCTGCTGACCGAGACGCGCTTTGGCCACATCACCGTCAACGCGGGCATCGACCGCTCGAACGTGCCGGACCACGACCTGCTCCTGTTGCCGAAACGGCCGACCGAGAGCGCCGAGCGGATTCGGCGGGGGCTGGCCGACCACGGCTACGACGACGTCGCGGTGATCGTCACCGACACCAGCGGACGGCCGTTCCGCCACGGCCAGCGCGGCGTCGCGCTCGGCTGGGCGGGGATGCCCGCGAGCCGCGACTGGCGGGGGGAACGCGACCGCGACGGGCGCGAACTCGGCGTCACCGTCCAGTCGGTGGTCGACGAACTCGCCGGGGCCGCGAACCTCGTTACGGGCGAGGGTGCCGGCGGGACGCCCGCCGTCGTCGTCCGCGACTGGGAGTTCGGCGACCTCGAGGGCAGCGACGAACTGTTCCGATCGGTCGAGGACGACCTGATCCGCCGGGCGCTTCGCGAGTGGAGGTTCGAGCCATGAGCGACCGCACGGGACCGATCCGGGGCATCGAACTCACGCCCGAGCACCCGCCGGACCGGATCGCCTCGCTGGCCGCCCTCGCGGAGGACGAGGGGTTCGACGTCGCCTTCGCCAGCAGCCACTACTTCAACCGCGACCCGTTCGTCACGCTCTCGCGGATGGCGGACGCGACCGAGGACATCCGACTGGGACCGGGCGTCGTCAACCCCTACGAGACCCACCCCGTGAAACTCGCCGCGCAGGTCGCGACCGTCGACGAGATCAGCGACGGCCGCGCGGTCTTCGGCGTCGGCGCCGGCGATCGCTCCTCGCTCGCGAACCTCGGCGTCGAACGGGATCGGCCGCTGCGGCGCGTCCTCGAGACGTTCGACGTCGCCCGCGACCTCTGGGCCGGCGAGACGGTCACCCACGACGGTACCTTCACGGCGGAGGACGCCTCGCTCAACCTCGAGCCGACCGAGATCCCGGTCTACGTCGGCGCACAGGGGCCGCACATGCTCCGGATGAGCGCGAAACACGCCGACGGCGTGCTGATAAACGCCTCCCACCCGCGTGATCTCGAGTGGTCGGCGGGGCAGATCGCGCAGGGACTCGAGGAACGACCCGACGAAGGCGGCGAGTTCGAGGCGCTGGCGTTCGCGAGCGTCAGCGTCGCCGCCGAGGAGGGTGCTGCACGGGAGGCCGCGCGGCCGCCGGTCGCGTTCATCGTCGGCGGCGCGGCGGAACCGGTGCTGGAACGCCACGATATCGACCGCGAGGCGGCGACGGCGGTCGCCGACGCGCTCGAGCGGGGCGACCTCACGGCGGCGTTCGGCCACGTCACGCCGGCGATGATCGACGCGTTCTGCATCGCCGGGACGACCGAAACGGTCGCCGACCGCTTCGAGGCGGCGCTTGAACACGTCGATGGCATCGTCGTCGGTTCGCCGCTCGGCCCGGACCTCGAGGACGCGGTCGAGCGGGCGAGTGAGGCGCTGGACCGGGTCGACGTCTAGCTCGAACTCGAGGAAAAGAGGCTACTGACCGCGCCCAGCGTCAGCAGGCCGAAGACGCCGATGGCGAAGACGATCAGCAGGGTGCCGGCAAGCACCAGAAGCGGCGCGAGTCCGTCCCCGGCAGCGACTTCGCTGAACTGTTCGGTCATTTCGACGAAGTTGTCAACGATAACGTTCAACGCTGTGGGTTCCATGCGTGTGAGTTGTCAACCGGGGTACTTGGCGATGCCGGTCCGGCGCTGCAACCCGGTCTTTCGGCGGTCGGGACCGGACCTGTTCGAGGACCAGTGCGAGGCCCGACGGGCGGCCGGGAGTCGGTGGCACTAAACCGCGACCGTCCGTAGGGCTGCGCGTGACCGACGCGAGCGACGACGCGACGCTTTCCGAGTTCGCCGACGCGGGAACGTCCGAGGACGCCGACGAGTCGGCGTCCGGTTCCGGGGCTGCCTCGCGAGACTCCCTCGAGTCCGACTCCGAGTCCAGCGATCCCGACACGACCGCCCTCTCGACGTACGCGTGGGGCGACTACGAGTGCGACCGGTGTGAGGAGGGAACCGTACGCGTCTGGCGCGACGACGGGCGACTGGTCTGTCCGGACTGCAAGGAGTGGTAGCCTCCGGTTTCTCGAGTCGTCGTTTCGGGATTCGACGGCCTCGCCCCGATTTTGCGTTCTCGAGCCCGCGTAGTACCCCGTTCGACCTCGACCCTCGAGTCGTCTCGCTCGTGGCCACAATCTACATAAATATGATGTATTATTTCATAACATATAGATGGGTGGACCGTCAGGATCCCTGCTCGCGGCGCTCCGCCGGCTGGTGCCGTCGGCAGTCAGACAACGGTACGCGCTGAAGTTCGGCATCGTTTTGCTCGTGCTCGGGCTGTCGATCGGCGGCATCGGGTTCGTCGCGACGGGGGCGATCACCGACAGTGTCGCCGAGAGTGCGCTCGAGGACCAGCGCGACGCAGCGGTCCGGGAGGCGTCGTCGTTCGACGACTGGAACGAGCGAAACGAGAACTTCGTCGTCGCCTCGGCCGGTGCGCCGGTCGTCGAGTCCGGTTCGGAGGAGGAAATCGGGGAGTACCTGGGGGACGTCTACTACGACCTGCCGGACGAGCGGATGCACGCGCTCTACGTCGACGCCGAGACGGGCGAGATCCTGGCGGGCGCGGACTACGACGCCGAGACGCTGTCGGATCTCGAGTTCCCGAACGCGGACGCGCTCGCGGACGACCTCTCGGAACACGAGGTGCGGCGGACGGAGCCGTACGCGATGCCGGACGCGCTGGGGCTCTCGGCCGAGGAGCACCCGGTGGTCTCCTACTACGTCGGCGTCGGCGGCGAGGACGACGCGGATCGGGCGCTGGTCTACACCTTCGCGCTCTCGGAGCGACTGGTTGACTACACTGGCGGCGATACCGTCGTCACGATCCTCGACGACGAGGGGCGGATCGTCGCCGACGACAGGCAACTGGGCTACGGAAACGACGAGGCGAATGCCAGTTTCGGCCGCGAGTACGCGGACCACGAGCGGTTCCTGGAGCTCGCCCGATCGGACGGCCCCGGCGCGACGACGGTCGAGGAGCGACCGAGCGGGGCGCTCGCCGAGCCGCCTTACGAATTCGCCCCCGACGGGTACGTCGTCGGCTACCACACGACCGACGAGGGATGGGCCGTCCTCGTCCACACGAGCGAGGCCGACGCCTTCGGGTTCGTCCATACGGTCAACCGGTTCGGCTACCTGCTCACCGCGGCCGGGGTCGCTCTGATCGGCGTCTTCGGCGTCGCGGTCGGCCGGACCACGGCTACCTCGATCCGGGCCCTCTCGAGCCGGGCGACCGCCATCCGCGACGGGGAGTACGACGTCGACCTCGAGACCGGGCGCACCGACGAGATCGGCGACCTCTACCGGGCGATAGACGACATGCGCGACTCCCTGGTCACGCAACTCGAGGAGTCCGAACGGGCGCGAGAGCGCGCCGAGGAGGCACGCGACCGGGCCGACGAGGCACGCGAGGAGGCCGAGGCGGCCACGAAGCGGGCCCGGGAGGCCCGCCGGGAGGCCCAGGAACGGACCGACCGCCTCGAGCGGACGGCCGCCGACTACTGCGAGGTCATGGGGGCCTGCGCGGACGGGGACCTGACCAGGCGGCTCGAGCCCGATCCCGAGAGCGAGCCGATGGCCGAAATCGCGACGACGTTCAACGCGATGGTGGCCGACCTCGAGCGGACGGTCGCGACCATCGCGTCGTTCGCGGGCGCGGTCGCCGAGACCGGCGACGACGTGCGGGGCGAGTGCGTCGCCCTCGAGGAGACGGGCGACGAGGTGACCGAGTCGATCCGCGAGATCGCGACCGTCGCCGAGCGCCAGCACGACCGCATGGCCGCGATGTCGACGGAGATCCAGGAGACGTCGGCGACGGTCGAGGAGATCGCCTCGACGGCGAACTCGGTCGCGGACACCTCCCGGCAGGCCGCCTCGCGCGCCGAGGAGGGGATGGACGCGGCAGAGGACGTCGTCGACGAGATGGGGGCCATCGAGGCCCGCTCCGAGGCCGCCCTCGAGGAGATCCGCGACCTCGAGGCGGCCGTCGACCGGATCGACGAGGTCGTCGGGACTGTGACGGAGATCGCCGACCAGACGAGCATCCTCGCGCTGAACGCGTCGATCGAGGCGGCCAACGCCGGAGACGGGAACGGAAACGCCGACGGCAGCGGCTTCGCGACCGTCGCCGAGGAGGTCAAGGCGCTCGCTGCCGAGACGAAGACGGCCGCGGGCGAGATCGAGGAGTTGATCGGGACGGTCCAGCGCCGGACCGACGCCACCGTCGGGGAGATGGAGGCGATGCGCGAGCGCGTGGCCGACGGCTCGGAGACGATCGACCGCTCGGTCGCGGCCTTCCGGGAGATCGAAACCGACGTGCGCCGGGCCGACGAGGGCGTTCAGGACATCGACGAGGCGACCGACGCCATCGCCGACTCCGCGGCCGAACTCGTCTCGATGGCCGACGAGGTGACGGACCTGAGCGACACGACCGCGAGCGAGGCCGAGGCGATCCTAGAGAGCGCGACGGAACAGACCGAGGCAACCGCGAGCGTCTCCGAGAACGTGACGGCGCTACACCGGCGCGCGGACCGGCTCGAGGAACTGCTCGCGGAGTTCACGACGGACGCGGCGGGCCTCGAGGAGGCGGACGCCGCGCTCGAGGGCGAGGAAGATGGACGCCAGCCGCCCGCGCTCGAGTCCGAATAGCCGTCCGTTTCGGCCGCTCGAGCCGTGTCGAACTCGAGACCGAAAAACTGCGTCTCACCCGTGTCCAGGGCACGAAAACGGTCGCTCGACGAACGTGGGCCGGCGAGTATCGCCCGAACATTTATATCCCAGTCGTGGCTTTGTACGCCTGCAATGGCGCAAGGTACGGTCGCATTCTTCAACGATACTGGCGGCTACGGTTTCATCGAGACTGAGGACGCGGACGAGGACGTTTTCTTCCACATGGAGGACGTTGGCGGTCCGGACCTCGAGGAAGGTCAGGAAGTCGAGTTCGACATCGAGCAGGCCGAGAAGGGCCCGCGCGCGACGAACCTCGAACGACTGTAAGCTGTTCCAGCAAGGGGTATCGTTTTCCGATTGCTAACCGGATAGCGACGGCTTCGGCGTTCCCGGTTCAGTCCCCGCGGGCGACCGCACGCGTTCTGGCGCTCCCTTGACCGAACGTTCGGCGAGGTCTCGCTCTCGAGTGGCGACGACGGGTTCGTTCCGTTCACTCATAGGTAACTATAGTGACACAAAGCATATGTCTCGCTGTCCCTGAACAGAGATAAACGCCATGAAAAGTCGCCAGCCCTCTCGTCCCGCTCGAATCAGGTGTCCGTTCCGCCCTGCGGCCGCCAGTCATGACTGAGCCACCGGAACCGGCCGGCGACGAGGGCGCCGATACGAAGGGGACCCGCGACGACGGCGACTCTGACTCGCCGACTCGAGCGACCGACGACCGACCCGACCCGCTCCCGGTCCCTACGGTCGCGACGCTCTCTACCGACGTCGTCGACAACGTTTCCCGGGTGATCGTCGGCCACGACGAGGCGATCGAACACGCCGTCGTCGCGCTCCTTGGTCGGGGACACATCCTGCTCGAGGACGTCCCCGGCGTGGGAAAGACGATGCTCGCACGGGCGGTCGCCACCTCGGTCGACTGTGACTTCCGCCGGATCCAGTTTACACCCGACCTCCTCCCGACGGACGTGACCGGGGTCAACGTCTTCAACCAGCGCACCCGCGAGTTCGAGTTCCAGCCCGGGCCCGTCTTCGGCAACGTCGTGCTGGGCGACGAGATCAACCGCGCGCCCCCGAAGACCCAGTCCGCGCTGCTGGAGGCGATGGAGGAAGAGCAGGTGACCGTCGACGGCGACACCCGACCGCTGCCGGACCCGTTTACCGTCATCGCGACGCAAAACGCCGTCGAGCGGGACCGTACCTACGAACTCCCGTTCGCGGAACTCGACCGGTTCATGAAGAAGCTCCGGCTGGGCTACCCCGACCCCGACGAGGAGGCGGAACTGCTCGGCCGGACCGTCGGCCACCATCCCATCGAGTCGCTCGAGCCGGTGACCGACCGTGAAGCGATCGTCCGGGCGCGCGAGACGGTCGCGAACGTGCGCGTCGAGGAGCCAGTCCGGGAGTACGCGACCCGGCTGGTCGGCTACACCCGCGAACACGCCCGCATCGGGGCCAGCCCGCGGGGCACCATCTCGCTGCTGCGGGCCGCCCAGGCCCGTGCCGTCATCGAGGGCCGGGAGTACGTCATCCCGGACGATATTCAGGTCGAGGCCCCGACGGTGCTCGGCCACCGGATCGAGACCGCGGATCGCGACCGGGACCGCGACGGCGATACGATCGTCGCCGACGCTCTCGAGCGGGTGCCCGTCGACGCCTGACGAGAGACGAGTTATGAAACCGACCCGCAGAGGATGGACCGCGCTCGCGGTGCTTGCCTTCTCGATCGGCATGAGCTGGCAGTCCGGGCCGCGGGCGCTCAACGCCGTGGTCGCGCCGCTTGCCATCGCGCTGGCCGCGGCCGTGATCGCGACGGTTCGCCTCGATCCGCCGACGGTCAGACGCCACCCGGTCGCGGACGGCCCCGTCGGCGACCGACGGACCGTTGCGATCGACCTCGAGTACGACCGATCCGTCGCGGCGACCGTTCGTGACGCCGTCGGCGAAGGTGTCGCGGTCGCGGACGGCGGAACCGACGAGTACGTCGCCGAACTCACGCTCGAGTCCGGCGAGACGGCCCTCGAGTACGATCTGGCGCTCCGGGAGCGGGGCGTTCACGAGATCGGCCCCGGTTCGATCGCGGTCCAGGATGCGCTGGGACTCGTCGAACGCCGGTTCGAGGGGCCGGGGACGACCCGAGTTCGCGTCTACCCGCGGCCCGTCGACCTCCTGGGCGGCGGGACCCGGGAGTTCCGCGCACTCGTCGAGACGGCCTGCAGCCGCAGCGGCGGCGCCGACCTCGATCACGAGCGCGAGGAGTTCGCCCACCTGCGGGAGTACCGCCGGGGCGACTCGCTGCGGGACGTCCACTGGAAGTCCGCGGCCAAACGCCCCGACGACGAACTCGTCGTGACCGAGTACGCGACAGGGTCGACCGACGACGCGGTCACCGTCGCCGCCGACTGCGCGGCGGGATACTGCGACGACCTCGCGAAAGCCGTCGCCAGCGTCGTCGACTTCCTGCTCGAGTCTGAGCTTCGGGTCGGCCTTCGCCTCGGCGAGGACCACCGCCGGCCCGACGCCGGGCGGGGGCACCGGCGGGACCTGCTTCGGACGCTCGCCACCCTCGAGGCCGCCGACCTCGAGGAGGGAGACCGCAAGACTGCGGAGGTGCTCGTGCTCGCGGACGCGGACGGGCTCCGCGTCGTCGTCGACGGGCGGACGCTCCCGTTCGAGCGACTCGTCGGGGCCGACGGGGCGGTTGGGCTCGACCTGGACGGCTCGAGCCCCGACGGTGGCGCGGGCGTGGAGACGAACGCGGACGCGGATACGGACACGGACACGGACACGGATGCCGACGCGCGCTCGGGGGTGGTCGGATGAGCGTCGATCGGGACGGCCGAACGATCCCGCTCTCGACCGACGGCACGATCGGGCCCGGTGCCTTCCGGATCCTCGCGCTCGGCTCCGTGCTGGTCCTGACGGCCGCGTACGTGAGCGTCCTGCAGGACGTAACCCGCGTCGTCGGCGGCACCCGGACGCTGCTGACCCTCGTCGTCGGCATGCTGCTCGCGGCGACGGCTCTCGCGCGGCTGATCCGACTCCGGACGGCGGCGACGATCGCGGTCACCGTCGCCGTCGTCGGCTTCGTCTACTACTTCGAACGGAGCGGCGTCGGCGCCGAGGCGCTCTTCTCGGCCAGCGAGACGGTCCTCGCCGACGTCGTCACGCTCGCAACCGGCCTCGAGTTGCTCCGGGTCGTCGAGGCCGGCACCTGGACGCTCGCGTTCGCCCCGGGACCGGTCTTTCTCTCGTGGTATCTCGCCCTGCGCGGCCGGTACGGGCTGAGCGTCCTCCCCGGCGGGTTCGCGCTGGTCTTCCTGGTGCTGACCGGCGACGCCGGCACGACGGCCACGCTCGTCGGCGTCCTCGCCGCGCTCGGGGCGGTCGGCTTCGGCGACCTCGAGCGCCGGGGCGGCTCCGTCGCCCAGGCCGACGCCATCGCGGTGCTGTTCGCGGTCATCGTCGCGCTCTCGCTGTCGGTGACGTTCGTCCCCGGGGGCACGGGTACGGCGAACCCGACGACCGCCGGTGCCAGCGACGGCACCCTCGAGGCGACGATCGACTCCGCATCGGAACGGTCCGGGATCGCGGGCGAGGTCGACCTCTCGCCGCAGATCCGGTTTACCGTCGAGGCGGACGAGGGCTCGTACTGGCGAACCGGGGTTTACGACCGGTACACCGGCGACGAGTGGGTCAGAACCGGCCAGTCCCAGCCCTTCGGCGAGGCCGGAATCGAGAAGCCGGCCGGAACCACGGGGACGGTCGAACAGACCGTCACCGTCGCGACCGACCTGGGGGTCATGCCGGCCGCCGCCCAGCCCGTCGACGTGGAGGGTGGCATCGCCGACTACACCGAGGTGTCCGCACACGGCCAGATCCGGCCGGCGACGACGCTGATCGAGGACGACACGTACGTCGTCCGGAGCGCGGTCGTCGACCCCCCGCCGGTCGTGTTGCACAACGCCGGGACGGATTACCCCGACGAGATCGAAGAGCAGTACCTCCAGATGCCCGAGAGCATCTCTCCGGCGTTCGAGGAGCGTACGGCCGAGATCACGGAGGGCGCGGATTCGCCCTACGAACGGACCGTCCTGATCGAGCGGCACCTGCGCTCGTCGAAGGACTACTCGCTCGAGGTCGACCGCCCCGAGGGCGACGTCGCCGAGGAGTTCCTGCTCGAGATGGAGGAGGGCTACTGCGTCTACTTCGCGACGACGATGACACAGATGCTGCGAGCCGAGGGGATTCCGGCCAGGTACGTGACCGGCTACACGAGCGGCCAGCAGGTCGAGGACGACAGGTACGTCGTCCGCGGAACCGACGCCCACGCCTGGGTCGAGGTGTACTTCCCCGGCGAGGGCTGGGTCGAGTTCGATCCGACGCCGCCCCAGCCCCGCGAGGCGGAGCACACGGAACGGCTCGTCGACGCCCGCGAGGAGAACATCGAGAACGTGGACATCGAGACCGACGGCGGCGACGGAGACGGATCGGACGGGGAAGACGGATCGGATACTCGAGGCGACGACCCCGACGACGGTCCCGACGCGCCGGACCACAACCCCGACGGCAACGAGTCGCCCACGGACCCCGGGAGCGGGCCGTCGGACCGCAACGGCACCGAAGGACAGGCCAGCGAGACCGGTCCGCCCGGCGTCGCCGCCGGCGACGGGACCGTGTCGACGCCCGAGGAGGAGGGGGTCTCCAGCCCCGTCCCGATCACGCGCGAGGCGCTCGTCGTCGCTTCCGTGTTCCTCGTGGGCCTGCTTGCGGGCGCTCATCGAACGGGCGCGACGGTCCGCGCCCGACGGCTGGTCGGCCGCTACTGGCAGCGGCGAACCGAGGATCCCGACCGCGACGTCGAACGCGCGTTCCGTCGGCTCGAGGGCGTCCTCGGGCGCGAGTACCGGCCGCGGCGGCCTTCGGAGTCCGCCCGCGGCTACCTGACCGCGCTCGAGGCCGCCCACGGCGACGAGCTCGATCCCCGCGTCGAGCAGGTACTCGAGCGGTACGAACGGGCGGTCTACGGCGACGGCGTCGACCGCGCGGCGGCCGACGAGTCGATCGAGATCGTCGACGAGATCGTGCGAAAGCGGCTGCCAGCCGTCGCTCGGCTCCGAAATTGACGGATATCACTCAAAAAGAACCGCACGACGGCATGCGGGTCCCGATAGTGTTTAATATGGCCATTTCGTAGCATGGAACGTAATGTCGGAAGTCTGCTCGACGTGCGGGCTGCCCGAGGAACTCTGCGTCTGCGAGGACGTGGCCAAGGGCCAACAGCAACTCAATATCCGCATTGACGAGCGCAGGTACGGGAAAGAGGTAACGATCGTCGAAGGATTCGATCCGAAGGACGTCGATCTGGACAGTCTCTCGTCGGATCTCAAGTCCAAATTCGCCTGTGGAGGCACTGTCGAGGACGGCCAGATCGAACTTCAGGGCAACCACACTGGCCGCATCGAAGAGTTCCTTCGGGACCGCGGCTTCAACGTCGCATGAGCCCGCGATGATCTGAGACGACTTCCGAACCCGCGGCGGTCTCTCGTATCGCTTTTCCAGTTTTTCCGCCGGTGAGCGGTAGGTCCGTCCTGTCCGGCGATTCCAACGACGTCGACTCTCGTCGGTTCGCGACCCCGATCAAAACGGCGACTCGACGTCCGTCGACTCCGCGTCCGGTTCGCCATCCTCGCGGACGAGCCCGAACTTCATCCCGTACTTCTCGAGGCCGCCGGCCATGCTCTCGACCCTGGTGTCGTCGGCGCCCTCGTACGAGCCGATGAGCCGTGCGGCCTGGACGCTCGCCTCGCCGTGGGGGCAGACGGTGACGACGCGGTCCGCGTCCGCGAACTCGTCGACACGGTTCGTCAGCTCGTGAAACGGGACGTTCTCGCTGCCGGGAATGTGGCTGTGCTCGAAGCTTCCGGGGTCGCGGATATCGACGATCCGGACGTCCGCGTCGCTCTCGAGGAGTTCTTTGACCTCGTCCGTGGAGATTTCGCCGTCCATCGGTCGCGGATTGGCCCTATAACGGAATAAGGGCACGGGTGGGCCGTGGGCCCGCCCGTGCTCGCAGGTACCGGCAACGGAGTATCACAGCACCACCCTTTTCGCCCCCGGCGGCCGATACGGCGGACATGTCGGAGGATCCGGGTGCGAGCGACCGTGGTGGGCGGTCGGAGCCCGACGACCGAGCCGAGTCGAACGAGCGAGGCGACCGCAACGTCTACGGGACGGAACTCAAGCCCTGTAGCACCGACCCGATGACGGGGTTCCTGCGCGACGGCTGCTGTCGCCGCGTCGAATCGGACCGGGGTCGCCACGAGATCTGTGCCGTGATGACCGAGGAGTTCCTGGAGTTCAGCAAGGCCCAGGGGAACGACCTCGTCTCCCCCAACCCCGAGTTCGACTTCCCCGGCCTCGAGCCGGGCGATCGGTGGTGTCTCTGTCTCGGCCGGTGGCTCGAGGCGGAGGAAGCGGGGTGTGCGCCGCCGGTCGTGCTCGAGGCGACCCACGAGGCGGTGTTGCGCGACGTGGAGCCGGATCTGCTCAGGGAGTACGAATACGAATACGAGTACGAGCGCGAGCACGAGCACGAGCACGAGTACGAACCGGACTCGTAACGGCGAGCGTCGTGGGAGCGGCGCGAACGCGGCCGTAAAAGACCTATTCCGTCATTCCGTCGGGGAATCCCTTTACGTGACGACTGCCAACGTGGTGGCGATGACCGACAACGAACTGCGTCTCGACGGCGACCGCGACCGGGCCGTCGACGCCGGATTCGACGAGGAGGACGGGGTCGACGCCGCGGAGGCCTTCGCCGCGCGGGCACGCCAGGAACACGGGGACGTGATCGACCGCCTCGTCGTCTTCGGCGACGCCGTCCGCGACGACCGGGGCGTTCACGCCTCCGTCGACGTACTGGTCGTCCTCGAGGAGGGGGACGAACGGCGGGAACGCGACCTCGAGCGGCTGGGCGAGACGGTCGGGATCGAACACGGGATCGTTTTCTCCGTGTACGTGTTGCCGGTCGACCGCTTCGAGGGGAACCGGGACCACCCGCTGGTCGAACGGGCGCTCGAGGAGGGTGAGTCGTATGTGTAAACTCGAGTACGAGTCGGCTTTCGACCGCGTCCGCGGACGACCACCGTACTGATGCGCGTCACACTGCTCGGGACGGGCGATACGACCGGCACGCCGACGGTCGGCTGCGATTGCGACACCTGCGAGGCCGCCCGCGAACGGGACCTCGAGCGCACCCGGTTCTCGGTCCACGTCGAGAACGAGCGGACCGGCGAGGCCCTGCTGATCGACTTCAGCCCCGACTTCCGCTACCAGTTCCTGCGGGACGGGGTCGCGCCGCCCGACGCCGGTGTCGTCACCCACGTTCACTTCGACCACCTCGACGGCCTGGGGAACGTCTTCCGGGTGCTCGACTCGCTGACGGTGTACGCCTCCGGCGAAACCGACCCGCAGACGGGCCGGAGCGTCGCCGAAACCGTCGCCGAGGACTACCACTACCTCTCGGCGCTCGAGGTCCACGCGACGACGCCGCTCGATCCGGTCCGGACCTGCGGGTTCGACGTGACGCTGGTGCCGGTCGAACACCCGCCGCTTCTGTGTTACGGGGTCGCGGTCGAGGACCCCGAGACGGGTGCGAAGCTGTCGATATCCGGGGACACGAACTACGATATCCCCGCTCAGTCCCGCGAGGCCCTCGCCGATCCCGACCTCCTGCTGGCCGACGCCATCGTCCCCGCGTACTTCTGTGAACACCATCCGGCCGGCGGCCGGCACGAGGGTCCAGACGGCGTCCCCCGGACGTTCGGCCACAAACACATGACTCGCGAGGGGGCGCTGGCACTGGCCGAGGACCTGAACGCGGACCGGACGCGGCTGGTGCACGCGGCCCACTACTACCCGCCGGAGGAGGCGTTCGAGGACCCGCTGGCGGTCGACGGCGAGGAGTACGTGCTCTGACTGAAAAGGAGCGGAAATCACCCGTCGGCCGAACGGGGCGTGTTCGAAGATCTGCGGCGGTTCGAGGGCGTTCGAGCGCCACGCCCGACCGATCCGAGCGCGCGTAACGGTCTTCCGCCCGGGCCCGTCAGGTCGAGTATGGCGACCTGTCCCCACTGTGAGGACCCGCTCGAGCTAGCGATCGGACCGGAAGAAGTGACCGTCCACCGGGACGACGGCACCGAAACGATCGAACCGGACGTCTTCACCTGCCACTCGTGTGACGCGGTCCTGTTCGCGACGGTTAGCCGCGAACTCGAGGAGGAGTGACGGTCGCATTCGGCCTCCGTTTAGCCGAACCGATCGAGTCCCGACTGCCGTCGCCGCTTGCCCGCCGGGTCCGCGGTCCAGGCGGTTCGTCGGTCGCGTTCGGCCTCGAGATCCACGTCGACGTCGGCAGCCTCGCGAACGGGCTCGTACCCCGGACAGGACTCCCCGCAGTCGGCGCTCGCGTCGACGACACGACCTGCCCACTCGCAGTACGGCAGCGTCGCGCCGGCGACGGTCGCCGCTCGGCAGGCCTCACAGTCCGGGAACCCGTACGTCCGCCACCCCTTCCCGTAGGCGCGCTCGGCCAGTCGCCGGCGGGCACGGGCCTTCTCCGCGGGCGGGACGACCGCCACGTCGGTCCGGCCGGGCAGCGACTCGAGGGGTTCGACCCCGGCTTCCTCGACGGGCAGCGCCGTCGGCTCGCGGACCACTTCGATCTCGAGGTCGCGCTCGTCGATCGGTCCGTCGCGGTGTATGCGCCAGACACCCACCTCCTCGGGGATCCGGTTCAGGTGCGCCCGGGTGACGTAACTCTCCGTCGCGAGGATCACCTCGTCGACGAGGGCGAGGCTGACGTCCGTCCGCAACTGTGTCTCGAGGTCGCCCGGGCGGCCGAGGTCCGGCTTGTTCTCGATGCCGACGATCCGACCGTACCAGTCCGGATAGCGTGCGACCTGCCGGACGTACTCGCGGCCGTTCCGGTGCTCGCGTTCGAAAAACCCGATCTCGCAGGCCCGTTCCACCGCCCGGCGGGCGCGGTCGGGATGACAGTCGTCCGGGACGGCGTCCTTCCAGTAGCGTGCCCGCCCGGGGCCCACGTCGGCGGCGATGGCCACGTCGGGGATGGTCTCGCTCGCGATGGCGACTCGCTCGTCGAACTCCGGTCCCGGTTCGACGCGCACCGCGTCGAGCACGCGGCCGCCGGGCTCGGCGACGCTGCCCCCGAGCTGGCGGGCGACGATCCCCTCGGGGTCGTCGGCCTCGAGGCGGGCGCACAACTCGAGTTCGAACGCGAACTCCGAGACGGGGGCGGACACGAATACGGTCCGAGAGAGGGAGTCGGTCGAAAAAAGCTCGTCGGAGGAGTGGCCCGTCAGGGAGCCGCCGTTCGCCGTCGTCGAACCACGCGCGCGAGACGGCTCCTGAACGGGCCGAGGACGATCGCGGCGACGCCGATCGTGGCGAGTCCGGTCAGGACCGCGACCGGGGCGGACACGGCCGTTTCGTCGCCAGCGATCGACGCGGCGACGAGCGCGGCCAGCATCGCCGCGACGAACACGCCGGTCGTCGCGAGCGAGACGAGGGCGGTTTCGAGTACGGTTCGGTCGTCGATCGACGGAATCCGTCGGGGTCGGCGTGGGTCGTGCATCGTGTCTAGTCGGAGGGGAGCCACGCCCATAATTGTAATCTGAATTATATTTTTGTAGCCGTCCTTACTGAAATCGGTTTCAGTACGGCGAGCCACGATCGGTTCCTGTCGGTCGTGTCGGGGAGAGAAGAGGAACGGGACGAAACCCGCGACTCAGCCGTCCGCTTCGACCCGCGTCCCGAGCACGTTCAGGTCGTCGTCCATCGTCACCGCAAGCAGGTCACCCTCCAGCGGGATGCGGACCTCGAGACGGTAGGGGTCGCGCTCGAGGACGTGGGTGTACTCGTCGGTGACGCACCAGGGGAGGGTCCAGTACGGACGGTCCTCGAGGGCGACGCCGCGCTCGCGGTGGAAGCCGACGACGGCGGAGTGATCCAGCAGTCGGAGGCCGGCGGCCGAACAGAGCGTGTGGCCACACTGGGCACACTCGTGGTCGACGCGGAGTTCGACGCCGAGACAGCACTCGCCCTCCTCGACGATCCGGCTCTCCATCCGGCCGGTACACTCCGGACAGACCCCGTCGGCCGCCAGGCAGTGGAGGTGGCGCACGCGCTGGTCGAAGGCCTCGGCGATCTCCTCGGGCGTCCGGTCGTTGAGCCCGCCCGGCGGGAAGTCGTACTCGCCGTGGCGCTGCCCGCAGTCGCGACACTCGATCGTGAGCCGTTCGTCCTCGTAGACCGCCCGTAACGGGCCGCGACAGGAGACGCAGTCCCCCTCGACGGGGAACGGGTCGACCGTCGGCTGTTCGTTGAACGTGCCCGCGATCACCGACCGGACGACCTTCTCGCCGGCGTGTCTGAACACGTAACCGCCGTCGGACCGGCCGTCCGACGAGCCTCCGTTCGCTTCGCTCGCGGAGACGCCGTCCTCCTGCGCGACGAAGTGGCCCGTCAGCTTCTGGAGGTGGTAGTTGAACTGTGCGGAGTCGCGCATGCCGACCTCGCGGCGCAACTCGGAGAAGGAAACCGGCCGCTCGTCGGCGGCCCACAGCGCCTCGAGGATCGCCAGCCGCGTCTCGTTGCTGACGAGCGCGAAGGCCTCGGCGGGATCGAGACAGTCCGTACACTCGAGCGGGCTTTCCTCCTCGCTCGAGACGTCCGATCGACTCATACGGTGCGATATGCGATCGGTTGCCAAAATAGTTCCCCGAACGTCATTTGTGTATTATACCTGATACGTGGAAAGGATCTCCGTGCTGGGGCGTGTGGTCGTCGGCATGAGCGAGGATCGCTCGGCGGTCGAGGCGTTCGGATTACTGTCGGACGGGACGCGGATCGACGTCCTCCGGGAGGTCGCCGTCGCACAGAGCGAGGGCGCACACACCGGCGGCCCGGCCGAACTCTCGTTTTCGACCCTGTACGACCGCGTCGACATCGACAACACATCGAAACTCTCCTACCACCTCGGCGAACTCGAGGGCCTGTTCCTGCGCAAGACCGACGGCGGGTACTCGCTGACTCACGCCGGCGAGCGGATCGTCCGCCTGCTCCTATCGGAGAACTACGGCGCGCCGACCGGCTTCGAGGGAACCGACGTCTCGGGGCCGTGCCCGCTCTGTGGGGCCCACTCGCTCGAGGCGTCCCTCGAGAACCAGTTTCTCACCGTCGCGTGCCGGGACTGCGAGCGGGGCGTCGCCGGCTACGAGGTCACGCCGGCACAGGTCCGCGACCGGTCGCCGTCGGCCGTCGTCGAGACGCTCGCACACCGCATGAGCGCCCACTACCGGCAGGTTCGCGGCGGCGTCTGTCCCTCCTGCGGCGGGAATCTCACCCTCGAGGTGGTCGAGGGCGGCGAACTCGAGGCGGATCCGTTCCGCGCGGTCGACCGGTGTCGGCAGTGTCTCCGGTCGTACTCCGCGCCGCTGACGCTCAGGTCGACGTACCACCCGGAGGCGATCACGTTCTGCTGGGAGCGCGGCGTCGACGTGTTCACGCTTGCGCCGTGGGAACTGCTCGGCTACGCCTCCGAGGGGCAGTGGACCGGCACGCGAACCGCGACGGATCCGACGGAGTACGAGGTGACGCTCCGGCTCGAGGACGACGCGCTCCGGCTCGAACTGGCCGCCGACCTGTCGGTCACGGCGACCGAGCGCGTGCGACACAAATCGCTGGCGAATCGCCGTTCCTGACAGCAGTCGAACAAAACGGCCGTTGAGCCACGTGGGCGGGTCCGACGGCCGAGACGGTTCGAGCGATGGCCGGTCCCCGTGGACGGCTCAACTGCGATTTTGAAACGGATCTGTTACATGTAATTTCTTCGATAATACTTACGTAGGGTGACGTCCTGGACCTGCAACGAGATGGAATCAGACACCGAACCGAGTCGGAGGGAGAAACGATGACGAACGTGACAATCGATGACTTCGTCGAGTTCGTCACGACACACAACCGGATCGTGCTGCTCGTGATGCTGGCGCTGACCGCCGGTATGGTCGTCGGCGTCGCCGCCCTGGACACCGGCGGGCAAGCGGCCGAAGACGAGTTCCCCGAGACCGAGCGGTCGCAGGCGGCCGACTACCTCGAGGACCAGTACGCCGACGGAAACGAGCGCGGAGCCGCGTACGCGGCGGTCTACGTCGCGACGGAGGACGACGGCAACGCCCTCTCCAAAGCCGCGCTGGTCGATTCGCTGCGCTACCAGCGGGCGGTGACGGAACGCGAGGCGGTCGCCGACGCGCTCGCGGACGGCGACCGGGGGGACGGTTCCGGGCCGGCCGTCACGAGCGTAGCGAACATCGTCGCCGTCCAGCTCGCCGAGGAGCCAAACGCCGACCTCGAGACCCGGATCGACGCCCTCGAGGGGGCCGACGAGGGGACGGTCGCGTCGCTGGTCGACCGCACCGTCACCGACCACCCCGAGGCGGCGCGGCTCGTGCCCGAGAGCTACGAGCCGGGCACGGCGACGGCGGAGAGCCACCGGATGCTGTTCCGGTTCGAAGCCGACGCGGCCGGCGATGGCGAGGAATCCGTGGCCGAGGCACGGGAGGCCCTCCACGAGACGGCCGGCGAGTGGAGCGATGACGGCCAGGAAGCCGGCGCGCTCGAGGCGGGCGAGGCCGGCGAGGCCGACCTCTCCTACTTCACGCTCGGGGAGCCGGCAGCACAGGAGTCCGTCGACCAGTTGAACGAGAACACGATGGAACTGCTCGTGCCGCTTACGCTGGCGCTCGTGCTGGTCGTGCTGACGGTCACCTACCGCGATCCGCTGGACGTGTTCGTCGGCATGGTCGGGGTCGTCACCGCGATCGTCTGGATGTTCGGGATCCTCGGCTGGCTCGGGATCTCGGCCGGGATGACGGCGTTCATCGGCCCGGTGTTGATCGCTGGACTCAGCATCGACTTCGGCTTCCACGTCTTCATGCGGTATCGGGAACAGCGGGGCGTCGCGACGGATGCCGGAGGCGACGCGGGGGTTCGACCGTCGATGGGTCGGGCCGTTCGATCCGTCTCGGTCGCGCTCGGACTCGTCGCGATCACCGGCGCTATCGGCTTCCTCTCGAACGTCGTCAATCCCGTCGGGATCATCCGGGAACTTGCCCTCGGGATCACGCTCGGGGTCCTCTCGGCGTTCGTCATCTTCCTCACGCTCGTCCCGGCGCTGAAGATCAGCGTCGACGGCCTCTGCGAGCGAATCGGGATCGACCGCCGCAAGCGGCCGCTGGGCGATGGAGCCGTGCTCCGGCCGTTCCTCCGGAGTAGCGTCGTCCTCGCGCGCCGCGTCGCGCCGCTCGTCCTCGTGGTCGCGCTGCTCGCCGGCGCCGGCGGCGCGGTCGCCTGGACGGCCCTCGAGGAGAAAGGCGTCCAGCAACAGGAGGAACCGGCCGCCGAGTGGAAACAGGAACTGCCCGGACCGCTCGCCTGGGAGGTCTCGGAGTACGACCGGAACGACCGGTACGTCCGGGAGGAGTACCGGCCCGTCGCGGCCGCCGACGGCGACCGGTTCCAGTTGCTGATCGAGGGCGAGGTCACCGACGACGGCGCGCTCGAGCGCGTCCATCGGGGTCTCGAGGTCGGCGAGCAACGCGGCGCGATCGCGGACGCGTCCGGCGAGGCCGGGGACCTCCGGTCGCCGACGACGGTGATGGCCTCGGTCGCCGCCGAGGACGAGGCGTTCGCCGCGACGCTCGAGGCGGCCGACGCGGACGGCGACGGCGTTCCGGACGAGGACCTCGAGACGGTGTACGACGCGCTCTACGAGGCCGCGCCGGGCGAGGCCGCGGAGGTGATCGAGCGAACCGACGGCGAGTACCGATCGCTGCGCGTCGTCGGCCCGCCGGAGCGGGCCGGGTTCGACGACGACCGCGTGGCGGACGTGGAGGCGATGGCTGCGTCGATCGAGTCTCCCGAGGCCGAGTCCGGGAGGGCGACCGACGCCGACCTCGCGGCCACGCCGGTCAGTGAGACGATCGTCGTCGACTCCCAGCTCGCCGAGATCACCGACGGGGTCGTCCGGGTGTTGCTCCTGGCGCTCGGCGCGGTCTTCGCCACGCTCGCCATCGTCTACCGGTACGTCCACGGGAGCGCGACGCTCGGAATCGTGACCGCGTTCCCGATCGCGCTGGTCACGGGGCTGGTCGTCGGCGGGATGTACCTGCTCGACGTACCGCTGACGCTGCTGACGGCACTGCTGATGAGCCTGGTGATCGGCCTCGGGATCGACTACGGGATCCACGTCAGCGACCGGTTCGCCCAGGAACTCGAGCGCGGTGACTCGGATCACAGGCGACGCCCGCTGGCGGCCCTCGAGCGGGCCGTCACCGGAACTGGCGGCGCGTTGCTCGGCAGCGCGCTCACGTCCGCGGGCGCGTTCGCGACCCTGCTGTTGCATCCCCATCCCCAGCTCGAGAGCTTCGGGACGCTGGTCGTTCTCGCTATCGTGACCGCCTTCGTGGTGAGCGTGTTCGTCCTCCCGAGCGCGCTCGCACTCTGGGCGCGGTACGGGCGGTCGGGCTCCGGGATCGACGCCGAGAATCCCGCCGACGCCGATGGCGACGGGAAACCGGGAACGGAGGCGAACGCGTAGTTCCCGGTCGTTCGGACGGTTCCGTCGGCCTCGGGGAACCCGGGTATCCGGCTTCGATCCGTCCGCGGGCCGGAAGCGGCTGCGGGTGTAGCTCGCAACCTTTATCAAGCGCACGGCGGAAGCCATATCTAAGATTACTCACCGTCTTATGGCAGGAAATCAACAACCGGAGGTGAACATCGGGCTCGTCGGTCACGTCGACCACGGCAAGACCACGCTGGTCCAGGCTCTCAGCGGCTCGTGGACCGACCAGCACAGCGAGGAGATGAAACGCGGCATCTCCATCAGGCTCGGCTACGCGGACGCCACGTTCCGCCACTGCGAGGGCCTCGACGAACCCGAGTGTTACACCATCGCCGAGAAGTGTCCGGACGGCTCGGAGAGCGAGCCGCTACGGACCGTATCGTTCGTCGACGCGCCGGGACACGAGACGCTGATGGCGACGATGCTGTCCGGTGCCTCGCTGATGGACGGGGCCGTGCTCGTGATCAGCGCGAACGAACCCGTTCCCCAGCCCCAGACCGAAGAGCACCTCATGGCGCTGGACATCATCGGCATCGACAACATCGTCATCGCCCAGAACAAGGTCGACCTCGTCAGCGGCGATCAGGCCCGGCAAAACTACGAGGAGATCCAGGAGTTCGTCGAGGGGACCGTCGCCGAGGACGCGCCGGTCGTCCCCGTCTCCGCGGGCCAGGAGGTCAACCTCGATCTGCTGATGCAGGCCATCGAGGAGGAGATCCCCACGCCCGAACGCGATCCCGACACCGATCCGCGGATGCACGTCGCCCGGAGCTTCGACATCAACAAGCCCGGCACGACCGCCGACGACCTCGCCGGCGGCGTCCTCGGGGGCAGCCTCGTCCAGGGCGAACTCGAGGTCGGCGACGAGATCGAGATCCGTCCCGGCCGCGAGGTCGAGCGGGGCGGCCAGACCGAGTACGTCCCCATCGAGACGACGATCCGGTCGCTCCAGGCCGGCGGTAAGGACGTCGACGCCGCGACGCCGGGCGGCCTGCTCGGCGTCGGTACCGGCCTCGACCCGTCGCTGACGAAAGGCGACGCGCTGGCCGGCCGACTGGCCGGTCCCGCGGGGTCGCTGCCGCCCACCTGGGACGGCTTCACGATGGACGTCGACCTGCTCGACCGCGTCGTCGGCACCGACGGCGAGGAAGGCGAGGTCGAGGAGATCAGCACGGGCGAGCCCCTGATGATGACCGTCGGCACCGCCACGACCGTCGGCGCGGTCACCAGCGCCCGCGAAGGGGAGTGTGAAGTCAATCTCAAACGTCCCGTCGCGGCCGAACCCGGCGCGAAGATCGCGATCAACCGCCGGATCGGCGCGCGCTGGCGACTGATCGGGCTCGGCACGCTCAAGGAGACGTAACACGGGACGACGAATGAGTACGCAGGGCCGGACGCGGGTCGCACTCGATACGAGCGCGCTGATGATGCCGGTCGAACTGGACGTGCGGCTGTTCGACGAACTCGAGCGACTCCTCGACTCGTTCGAGCCGACCGCACCACAGGCCGTCCTCGAGGAACTGCGCCGCCTCTCGGAGAAGGGCGGACGGGAGGGGACGGCCGCGACCGTCGGCCGCGACCTCGCGACCGAGCGCTGTCTCGTCGTCGACACGGAAGCGTCGTACGCGGACGACGCCCTGGTCGAACTCGCCCGCGAGGGGGCGGTCGACTACGTCGTCACGAACGATCGCCCGCTGCGTGACCGTGTGCTCGAGGCGAACGTACCGGTAATTGCATTACGCGGGAGAAACAAGTTAGCGATCACTCAACCATAGAATGTACAAACGGGTCAGACTGAAGGACACGGTAGAAGTACCGCCGGAGGAGCTCGGCGACGTCTCGCCGGACCTCGTGAAGCGACTGCTGCAGGACAAACTCGAGGGACGCATGGACGAGGAGGTGGGAAGCGTCGTCTCCGTCACCGAGGTCCACGACATCGGTGAGGGGACGGTGCTGCCCAACGAACCCGGCGTCTACTACGAAGCCGACTTCGACGCCGTCACCTTCGACCCGCAGATGCAGGAAGTCGTCGACGGCACGGTCGTCGAAGTCGTCGAGTTCGGCGCCTTCGTCGGCATCGGACCGGTCGACGGCCTGCTGCACGTCTCCCAGATCAGCGACGAGTACCTCGCCTTCGACGGCGAGAACCAGCAGCTCGCCTCGAACGAGTCCAACCGCACGCTGGCGGTCGACGATGCGGTCCGCGCCCGAATCGTCACCAAGAGCATCGACGAGCGCAACCCCCGCGACTCGAAGATCGGCCTCACGGCGAAACAGCCCGGCCTGGGCAAACACGGCTGGCTCGAGGAAGAACACGAAAAGCGGGAAGCAACCGCGACCGAAGGTGAATAACCATGGCATCCGATCGTCTCGTCTGTCGCGAGTGTCACCGCGTCAACGAACCGGACAACGAAACCTGCGACGCGTGTAACTCCTCCTCGCTGACCGAGGACTGGGCCGGCTACGTCGTCATCGCCCATCCCGAGGACAGCGAGATCGCGACGGAAATGCAGATCACCGAACCCGGCGCGTACGCGCTGAAGGTCCGCTGACCCGCCGTGACGAGCGACGAACCCGACGACGCCGACCGCGACCGCGGCGGCGACGAGGACGCGAGCGCGACCGACGTGTCCGGGCCCGGAGCGACCGACGTCGTCTCCGATCCGGCCGACCAGCTACTCGTGTTGCCCGACGACCTGCGGAGCGAACTCAAAGAGCCGCTGGGGCCGATCGAGACCGACGCGGACGCCCTGCTCGAGGACGTCGGCGAGCCGCTGATCGCGGTCGGTGACGTCGTCACTTACCACCTGCTCGAGGCCGACTGCCGTCCCGACGTCGCCCTCGTCGACGAGCGCACCGAACGCGAGACCGTCGACGAGGAGATCCGGGACACCGTCACCGAAGGCACAAGCCTCGAGGCCGTGAACCCGCCCGCCGAGATCACCGAGGACGTGGTCTGGGCGCTCTGTGAAGCCCTCGAGCGGATGGAGCCGACGACGATCCTGGTCGACGGCGAGGAGGACCTGGTCGTCTTGCCGGCGATCGTTGCCGCGCCCCTCGGTGCGAGCGTCGTCTACGGCCAGCCCGGCGAGGGGATGGTCCACGTCCGGGTGACCGAAGAGGTCCGCGAGGAGGTCCGGGACCTGCTCGACCGGTTCGACGGCGACCGCGAGCGGTTCTGGACGCTACTCGAGTGATTCTTCCGTCCGTTCTCCGGCAGCGGTCCGTTCGACAGGATATTTATCGACCCAGGTGAACGTGACCGACATGTACGAGTACGATTTCGTCGTCGTCGGCGTCGGTCCCGCCGGCGCGCGCTTCTCCCGGCGGGCCGCCGAGAAGGGCTACGACGTGCTCGCCCTCGAGCAGGGGACCGTCGGCACGCCGCTTGCCTGTTCGGGCCACGTGAGCACCGACGTCTGGGAGTTTACCGGCCCCGGGGCCCGCGCGGAGCTCTTCCAGAACGAGATCTACGGCGCGCGGTTCCACGTCGGCGGGCCGCGAAGCGACGCCTACCCCTTCTACAAAGACGAGGTCGCCTCGAACGTCATCGACCGCGTCGGCCTCGACCGGCACCTCGCCGACCTGGCGCGGGAGGCCGGTGCCGACGTCCGCGAGGAACACACCGTCACCGAGGTTCGCGAACGCCGCGACCGCGTCGAGGTCGTCGCCAGCGGCCCCGATGACGTCTACACCTTCGAGGCGAAGATGGTCGCCGGCTGTGACGGCCCGCGCTCGAGGGTGCGGGACGAACTCGACCTGCCGGAACCGGACGAACTCCTCCACGGCGTACTCGCCTTTTCCGAGGAGGAGGACCACCAGGACTTCGTCGACGTCCACCTGACCGCGCCGACGTTCTTCGCGTGGCGCATTCCGCGTGGCAATGCCGGCGTCGAGTACGGGCTCGCCGCGCCGCCGGGCGTCCAGGTGAACAAACACTTCGAGGAACTGATCGACGGCTACGAGGTCGACGTCTCCCATCGCTGCTCGGGCGCGATCCCGATCGGTCCCCCCGAGCGAGTGACCACCCGCCGGGGGTTCCTGCTCGGCGATGCGGCCGCTCAGACCAAGCCGTTCACCGGCGGCGGCATCCTCTATGGCATGACCTCGGCCGACCACGCCGCCCGCGAAATCGACCCCGACCGGCCGACGACACTCGCGGCCTACGAACGCGCCTGGCGCGACGACATAGAGCGCGAGCAGTCGCTCGGCCACTGGCTCCGCCGGGCATACTCGCTGCCCGAACCGGTCCAGCGGATCGGCCTGGGGGCGTTGTCGGGGAAGATCGGGGTACACATGGACCGCCCGACCTCCTTGCTCTCGCGGGATCACCTCCGGGCGATGATCTCCCGGGCCTTCCGCTGACGGCGAGCCGACAGACCGAAGGCTCCCGTCCGGGAACGAACGTCCGATGACGGACGGTCGGAGCCGCCGCTGGCGTCGGATCGCGGTCGATCGCATCGCCGGGGCGCTCGAGCGCCTGGGGATCATCTCGAGCGACCGGTTCCGGCCGACGATGGACCTGGCCTGGCCCCGGATCGTCACCGGGTTCGCGATCATGTCCAAGCAGACGGCCGACCTGGCGATGGTCGGGACGGCCGTCGGCATCGCGGGCACCGGCGGGATGGCCTTCGCGCTCGCGTACTGGGAGATCGTGACGATGCTGGGGCTGGGGCTGGCCGGCGGCACCGTCAGCCTCGTCTCGCAGAACTACGGTGGGGAGGCGACCGACCGCGCCTCCCTTGTCGTGACCCAGAGCGTCCTGCTGGCGACGGCGATCGCACTGCCGCTTGTCGGCGCGTTCCTCCTGTTTGCCGAGCCGCTGATCGGCCTGTTCGACGCCGACCCGGCGCTCGTCGGACACGGGGCGACGTACCTGGTCTTCGTCGCGCCGGCCGTGCTGTTCGAACTGCTGAACCTCATCGCCAGCCGGACCTACACCGGCGTCGGCGACACGTACACGGAGATGGTCGCCCGCGCCGGGGGAGCGGTGTTGAACATCGTCCTCAGCGCCGCCTTCATCTTCGGCCTCGGCATGGGCGTCGCTGGCGCGGGACTCGGGACGACCCTGTCGACGGGGTTCGTCACCCTCGTCCTCGGCTGGGGGATGAGCGGGCGATCGTACGGCCGCCTCGGGATGGAGCCCAGTCCGGTGCCGATCACGCGCTCGGGGCCCTGGGTCGAACCGGGGCTGGCGAAGCAGTTGGTCGAGATTTCGACGCCCGAGATCGGCCGCCGGCTGGCCCAGGGGGTCGCCGTCTTCCCGCTGCTGTGGATCGCCGCCGCCTTCGGGCCGGTCGTCGTGACCGCGGTCGAGGTCGGTCGCCGGATCCGCGGGCTCATCAACAGCATCAACTGGGGACTGTCGCTGGCCGCGAGTTCGCTCGTGGGACAGCGACTCGGAGCCAACGAGGAGGACGAGGCCGGCGCGTTCGGCGCGGCCATCGTCCGGCTGTCGGTCCTGATCTACGCCGCGGCCGGCCTCCTGGTGATCGCCTTCGCGGAACCGATCGCCGGGCTATTCGTCGCCGACCCGGGCGAGATCGCCCAGGCCGCGGTCTTCGTCGCCGTCGGCGCGGTCAGCGCGGTCGGCTACGGGATCGACGGGGCCGCCGCGGGCGCGCTGCTGGGGGCCGGCGACACGCGACTGCCGTTCGTCGCCTCCCTGGTCGGCCGCTACGTCTTCGCGCTTCCGGCGGCCGCCATCGGTCTCGTCACGCCGCTTGGCGTCGGCGGACTCTATCTCGCCTTCCTGCTCGAGACCTACGTCCCCGGCGGGATCAACTACTGGCTGTTCCGGCGCGGCCGCTGGAAGGCGGTGAGTCGGAAGTATCGGCCGTCGACGGACGCGGAGTCGGGGTGACGGAGCCCAGCGTCAGTCACTGCTTGCCGGCGTAACGCCCCCGTTCGCGCCGAACAGGTTCTCCGGGTCGTACTCCGTCTTCAGTTCGACCAGGCGCTCGTGGTTGTCGCCGAAGCGCCGCCTCGCGGGATCCTCGTTCATTCCGGGGAAGTTTCCGTACCCCCCGGAGGCAACCGCCAGCCGCTCGGCTTCGGCGATCCCCTCGCGGCCCCACGCCACGTTCGCCTCGTCGTCGGCCGCCTCCTCCCAGTTCGCCTCGAAGTTGAGCATGAACGGCTTGTCGCGGTGGCTGAACGCCGTTGCGTCCGGGGCGACCTCCTCGATGGCGCCGCCGAGGTGCCACAGGTCGACCGTCGAGAAGGCGGAGGGGGCGGCCTCGTTGTACCGGATCATCAGGTCGACGACCTCGTCGGTGACCTCGGTCAGGAAGACCGACTTCCAGTAGTAGCGCAACCCGTCGGGGTAGTCCTCGTCGAGCATCGACTGCAGGTCGACGTACGGCATCGGGCCGCTGAAGTCGGCGATCGCAATCCCCTCCCCGTCGTCGCCCTCGAGCAGCGGCCCGAAGACGTCGGTCGCGTCCTCGGGGTCGCCGCGGTAACAGCCGAACACTGCAAACGCCGGCGCTCCCCGGGTCTCCTCGGGGAACTCCTCGATCTCCGGAACGTGAGCGGTGAACGCGATGACCGAGGCCTCCCGGGGCGCATCGGCCGTCCACTCGCGGTACCGGGCCATCACCGCCGCCGTGTCGTCGCCGTGGAACCACGCGAAGAGGGCGTAGACCTCGGGGCCGACCTCGTGGAGTTCGTACTCGAACGAGGTGACGACGCCGAGACCGCCCCCGCCCCCGCGGATGCCCCAGAACAGGTCCTCGTTTCTCTCCGCGCTGGCGGTACGCACTTGCCCGTCTGCGGTGACGACGTCGACGCTCGTCAGATTGTCCAGGGACAGGCCGTACTGCCGGCTCAGATGACCGTACCCCCCGTTCAGCGTCAGTCCGGCGACGCCCGTTTCGGAGACGACGCCGAGCGGCGTCGCGAGCGCGAAGCGTTGCGTCTCCCGGTCGACGTCCCCCAGCGTCGCCCCGCCCTCGACGCGCACCGTCCCGTCCTCGCGGTCGACGCGGACGGCGTTCATCTCCGAGAGGTCGACGACGAGTCCGCCGTCGCAGACGGCCGTCCCCGCGACGTTGTGTCCGCCGCCCCTGACGGCGACGGGCAGTCCCTCCTCGCGGGCGAACGTCACCGCTTCGACGACGTCGGCGACGCCGGTACACCGAACGACGATCGCGGGATACCTGTCGATCATGCCGTTCCAGAGCCGGCGGACGTCCCCGTAGGCCGGATCTCCGGGGAGTACTACGTCCCCGGCGACCGCAGTCTCGAGCGAGCGTACTGCATCGCGGGGAATCCTCGAGAGCGTTTCCTCACCTGGCGATTCATCGGTCGTTGCCATGGTATAGCTACGCGCCCATCCAAAATATAGCGCATCTACGGGTTTCGTGACGGTCAGTTATTCGGTCCGCTCGGAGGCGACGGTCGCGTTCGCTGTCCGTGCCCATTGCTCGCCGACCTCGCTCGCGGACCGTGATCTCCAGATGACGCCTGCTGGAGCGACTATCGACACGGGGCTAGCAAGAGGAACGACAATGGATCGCCGGCGGCGGGGCGTCACTCCGTCCCGACGATTCCGCAGGCGACCCCTTCGGGCTCGACCAGTTCCGTCCCGTCGACGGCGTCGGGAGCGAGCAACAGGACGGTGTCGTCGGGCATTCCCTCGTCGACGTGAATCGGGTGACCGAGGCGCTTCTCGCACGCCTCGAGGGGGTCGTCCTCGTTCTCGGTCCCCGCCGAGAGCCGATCGGCGTTCGCCTCCGAGAGAACGAACACGGGTTCCGTCGTCCCGGACGTCACGTCGCCCTCGAAGGCCTCGACCAGCGTCGTCAGCGACTCGAGGTCGACGGCACCGAGCGACCGGATCGTCACGCGTTCGGTGTCGGAGCCGGGTGCTTCGGCCGACTGGGTGCGGACTCGTTCGGCGAGGTCCTCGAGATTGGCGTCGTCGATGCTGTCGTTCATACGGACGTTCGAACCCGGACGGCCGTCAGGACCGGGCCGGCGGCTTCCGGCCCCGTCCCGTCACTCGTAGGTCGGCAGCCGACCCGACCGATCCGACCCCTCGTAGAACGGCAATTCGGTCCGAGTCGCCGGCACCTCCTCGCCGCCGACCCGCACCGTCAGGTCGTCGCTCTCGAGGCCGTAGTCGACGACCGCGAGCGCGATGGTCTCCTCGAGCAGCGGGCTCTCTCCGGCGCGGGTGACCTCGCCGACGGAGGCGTCGCCGTCGAAGACGGCCGCGCCGGAGTCGGGGACTGGCTCCTCGCCGGATTCCGCTTCCATTTCGTCGGCGAGGGTCAGTCCGACCAACTGGCGGCTCGGCTGCCCGCGGTTCTCGACGCGGGAGACCACTTCCTGGCCGACGTAACAGCCCTTCTCGAAGTCCAGGGCGTTCCGTAACCCGAGGACGTTCGGGATCTCGCCCTCGAGTTCGGTGTCGAACAGGGGCGTCCCGGCCTCGAGACAGAGGGAGTCCCAGGTCCGGTAGCCGAAGGGGGCCGCGTTCAGCCCCTGGTTGAGGAGGACGTCGTAGACGGCTTCGGCGTCGGCGGCGGCGCAGATCACCTCGTAGCCCTCCTCGCCCGCGAGCGCGTCGGTCCGGACGACGGTCACGCCGGAGTCGCCCATCGATCCACGGACGAACGAGAGTCGGTCCTCGGGCGAGGCGGCCCCGTTGAGGACGCTCGCGACCTTCTCGGTAGCCTGGGGGCCGTGAATCCCGAAGATCGCGTAGTCGTCCGTTGCGACCCGAATCTCGACGTCCTGGATGAACACCTTCTCGGACCACTCCTCGGCCAGCGGCTCGGCCTTCCGGGGCGGGACGAAGAGCAAGAGCCGCTCGCCGGCGTTGTAGACGTACAGTTCGACCTCGATCCCGCCCTGGGGCTCGAGGACGAGCGCGTAACAGCCCTGTCCGTCCTCGTCGGGGACGCGGTTCGAGACCACGTTGTCGACGTACTCGAGGCGGTCGTCGCCCTCCACGACGACCACGCCGTAGATCATTTCGATCAGGCCGACGCCGTTGCGGACCGCACGGTGGGTCCGCTCGGGCCGGCCGAAGTGTTCGACGACGGTCCGGTCGCCCCGTTCGCCGAACGTCGCGCCGTGGTCCTCGTGGATCGACTCGATGACGCTCATGCCTCCAGTCAGGAGCCTGAGCGTATCAGGCGTTTCGATTCAAAAAGGCAGTCGGTCCCGGAGCCAGTCGCCGATCGATTCCTCGGGCTCTTCGTCGGGAACCTCGGGAATCACCCGGTCGGCGGGCTTGATGAGGGTCTGGTCGCCGTCCGATTCGACGACGATGAGGCCGTCGGTCTTCAGGGTCGCGAGAGCGTCCTCGAGGTCGTCGATCTCCGCCTCGACGGCCGCGCGGAGTTCGAAGACGGTCATGCCGTCGTCGGCTCGATCGACGAGTGCGTCGAGTACCGCGACTTCCGTTCGCTCCCGGTTCCGGTACTCCCGCTTTGCTTTCATCCGTGTTGGTATTCGACGACCCGGGATTTGACGTTTGTCGTTGGCGACCCTCGAGTCGGGGCGGCACTGCCGTCGTCCCGCCGGACCCAGGCGGTACGTTTTTTATGGCCCCGCTCGGAACGGTGTGACAATGGTCCTGCGATGTTCGCTGCTCGGACACGACTACGGCGATCCCGACGTCGAACGCGAGCGCGAAGAACGGGGCAGTGAAGTCGTCGTTACCGTCCAGGAGTACGAGGAGTGTACCCGCTGTGGCGAACGAAACGTCATCAGCGAGAACACGGAAGTGACGAGCATCTCCTCCGCTCTCGACGGCGACGAGTTGCCCGACGAACCCGAACCCGAATCCGAACCCGTACCCGAACCCGGGCCCGGGCCCGAGTCCGACATCGACTCCGAACAACCGTCCGGCTCCGAGTCCGAGAGCGCCGCCGACGGCGAAGACGTCGAGTTCATCGACGCGGATGCCGGCGAAACCGAGACCGTCGAGCCGACGGCCGACGCCGACGCGGACGCGGACGACACCGTGGCGACGGCCGCCGACGACGACGGCGAGATCCTCGAGGACGCCCCGGCCGATCGCGACCGCGACAGCGACCGCGAGCACGGCGAGTGGCCCGACTCGAGCGACGTCGGCCCGCCGGTCGAGGAGGAGAACCGGACGGAGTGGCCCGAGGCCGAGGTCAGTGACCCGACCGACGACGACGCAGTCGTCCTCGAGCACGACTCGACCGAGACCGGCGTCCCCGACGGCGTCGACCGCGGCGTCTCCGAGGGCGACGTCGGGACGGCCGCCGGCGGGACGGGCGGCTCCGACGGTATCAGTGCTGCCGACGTGACCGCCGACCTCGAGGCGATGGAAGACGACGACTCGAGCGAGGAACCCTCCCTCGAGAGCGGTTCCGGCATCGAACGCGACGGCTCGGTACCGGTGCCGACGGAGGAGGATCCGGCCGACGAGGACGTGCCCACGGAGTTTTACTGCCCCCGGTGTGACTACGTCGCCGCGGAGAACCGCGCCTCGCTGCGGGCCGGCGACATCTGTCCCGACTGCCGCAAGGGGTATCTCGGCGAGCGACCACGGCACTGATACGGAGTGCTGTAACGGGTTTCCGGGGCAACCGCCGCTCTGGTCGCGGGTGCGCCGGAACCGACCCACAGAATATCGTACGACGCGGATCGACCACCGGTCTTTTTCTTTCTCTCTCGAATCCCTGTGGCGACGGTCCCCTCGTGTCAATCGGGCAGACAACACGAACCGTCGATTCGCGTCCCGCACGCGCCACTCCCTCCCGATATCGACGGCTATGAAAAGAGGTAAACAGTCCGCCGTGTATCTCCAATCCATGAAGGAGTACAAGATGCGTCGCGGTGAATATCTCGAGGAGCGAATCCCGGACATGAAGGACACGATCGAGGACTACTTCGGGTCCGTCACGGGAACCCAGGAGTACAAGGGCAGCGACCTCTACGTGATCGAGGAGCCCGACAACCCCGTCTTCGAGAAGATCGTCGTCGGCGCAGTCGAATACTCCGGGAAGAAGGACAAACTCGGCGTCGAGTTCCACGAACGAGACCCCACCGAACTCGGCCCCGACGAACTCGAGGCCGCGAGCGAGGCCGTCGACGCCAAGAACGACTTCCTCCTCGAGGCGACCGGTCGGGACGCGAAGGCCCGCCGCGACTCGATGAAACGCGCGGTCGAGGACGACCCGGACCACGACGTCGACGCCTGAGAGCGTAACCCACTGTTCTCTCCCTGTTCCGGAAGTTCGTCGACCCAGCGACGGGTATCGCGATCGGCCGGAGCTTCTCCCCCGGCTTCGAAACGGCTATCCGCGCACCCTCGAATACCTCGGACATGGACCTCTCGGCGTTTCTCCTCGCGACGCTCGTCACCCACGTCGGACTGGCGGGGTTCGTGACCGGACACGCAGTGCTGACTGACGGCGACGCCGGAAACTGGCCCTACATCACGCTCGCGCTCGGACTCGCGGGCGTTGCGGGGTACTTCTTCTACGACGAAGCGACCGCGGGACGCTGATCAGTCCCCGGCGGCGACGCCCTCGCCACCGCCCTCACCGGCCGGCTCGTCGGGCACGTCCGCCCAGACGCCGGAGGAGAGGTCGATGCCGTCGGTCCACTTGCCGACGACCGACGCGACGGCGAGGTCGCCGGTGACGTTGTTCGTCGTCGCGATCCGGCCGAGGATCGGGTCGACGCCCGCGACGAAACCGACGATCTCGAGGGGAAGTCCGAGCGCGGTCAGGATGACCGACAGCATGATCAACCCGGCACCGGGGACGCCGGCCGTCCCGATGCTGATCAGGATCACGGTCGCGAGCACGAGCACCTGTTCGCCGAGGCCCAGGGTGACGCCGACCAGATTGGCGGCAAATACTGCCGTCACCGCCTGCCGGATGGCCGCGCCGTCCATGTTGATCGTCGCGCCGAGGGGAAGGCCGAAGCCGTAGACCGACTCGTCGATCCGGAGGTTCTCGTCGGCGTCGGCGATCGTCACCGGCAGCGTGCCGCTCGAGGAGCGGATCGTAAACGCCGTCACCATGGCGTCTTTCGCGCCGGCGAGGAACGACAGCGGCGACTCCCCGAGGATCCCGACGGTCATCACGCCGAGGTAGGTGACGCTCATGTGGATGACGATCCCGACCGCGATGACGGCCACGAGCGCCCCGAGTTGGACGATCGCACCCAGCCCTTCGGTGCCGATCGAGGCCGCCATGAGGGCGAAGACGCCGATCACGCCGTACTCCATGACCCCCCAGACGATCTTGAACAGGGCCTCGGTGCCGGCGTCGACGAAGGCGAAGAAGCCGTCGATCGCGTCCGCGACCGTCTCGTCGGTCGTCGCCTCGCGGACCATCGAAAGCGCCAGCCCGAACACGACCACGAAGAAGATCGTCGAGAGGATGTCGCCGTCGACCATCGCGGCCAGCGGGTTCTCGGGGACGATGCCCAGCACGACTTCGGCGACCGTCGGCGGCTCGGCCTCCTGGGCTTCGCCGCCGACGAACTCGACCGCGGTCCCGGGGTCGAACAGGTTCGCGACGGCGAGGCCGATCGCGGCAGCGATCGTCGTCGTCACCGCGTAGAGGGCGACGGTCAATCCGCCGACCTTGCCGAGCCGCGAGGGCGTGAGCTTCCGCATCCCGCCCAGCAGCGTGAAGACGATCAGCGGGACGATCAGCATCTCGAGCAGACGGAGGAAGAGATCGCCCAGCGGCTCGAGGACGCCGGCCCGTTCGCCGACGAGGCCGCCGACCGCGGTCCCGAGGACGAACGCGACCGCGATGCGATAGATGATGGGAATCGATCGATACCGACGCCACGTACGTCTCGGAAGCGACTCTGATGTCGTACTCATCGACTGCCGTTTGGGACAGGGAGCGGCAACCTGTGTCGGTATCGGTGAGTCTGACCGTTATCTCCGACGGAAGTGGAGAAGCCGAAACCCGGGTCAGGCCAGGAAGACGTGGCGCGGCCGATCCGCGAGGACGTCACGACCGTAGTCGACCGTCTCGGAGAACTCCTCGCTGCGGAAGAACGCCATCGCGTCCTCGCGGGAGTCCCACCGGCTGGCGATGAACATGTCGTTCTCGTCCTCGCGGTTCGCGAGGAGGTCGGTCTTCCGGTGGCCGTCCATCTCCGCGAGCAGACCGGACACGTCGCCGAACGTGCCGACGAAGTCCTCGCGGTGTTCGGGCTTGACGGTGTAGAACATGCCCATCGTTCCCCAGGAGTCCGCGTCGTCGTCGCCGGCCTGGCGGACGACGTCGGGGAGGTCGGCGAGGAACCCGGCCGCGGTGTCTGCGGCCCGTTCGGTGTCCCAGAGGCTGACGACCGCGTTCTCGGCAGCCTCGTCGCCGGTCACGGACTCGTAGACGGCGGTCTTGACGTGGGTGTCGTAGTGGTCGAAGTTCGAACGGAGCCCCTCGACCTCCTCGAACAGTTCCTCGGAGTCGGCTTCGGAGTAGAGCACGACCGCGTAGACGTCCTCGCCGTGGGGCTGGCCGCCGTAGACGCCCATCTCCTCGAGTTCGTCGCGGACGCCGTCGCCGGCGACGCTGCTGGGGGGGCCGCCGGCGTCGTCTTCGCCGTCGCCGTCGCCGTCGCCGTGGTCGTGGCCGTGACCGTGGCCCTCGCCGTCGCTCTCACCCGGATGCCCCTCGCCGTGAGCGTGGGGATGACCCGTGTCGTCGTCTTCCGCCGGAACCGCGTCCCCGGCCATGTAGGCGTCCAGATCGTGGGGCTCGAACCGCCGTCCGACGTAGAACCGGCCGAACTCGGCGTACTTCGAGGTCGAGGGGTCGAACCGCATCTCCGCGAGCAGGTTCTTGATGTTCGCGGGGTCGTCCGCGAACAGCGAGACGCTCCACTCGTAGTCGTCGAACCCGATGCTGCCCGCGGTGATCTGGCTGACCTTGCCGCCGTAGCTGCGGCCGATGTCGCCGTGGGAACTCATGTGCTCCGAGCGGTCCTCGAACGGCAGGTCGTACCAGTTGTACTCCGGATCGCGCCGTTTCTCCATCGGGTAGAAGTTGACGTACTCCGCGTCGGGGATCTGTGGGTAGAGCTTCTGCTCTAAGTACCGCGAGAGGCCGGTATCCTCGACTTCCTCGTCGTCCTCGAAGTAGGCGTCGGTGACGTAGTCGGAGACCTCCGCGACCGAGACGTAGGAGTCGGTTCGCTCGGTGAACTCGGCGAGCGCAGTTTGATCGAACCGCCGACCCACCTGCTCGACGTCGGCCATCGTCGGCCGGATGTGCATGAACAGGAGATCCGTCTCGTGACCGAGCATGGCAAAAAGCGCGGAGTCGCCGTCCTCGGCGTCGGCGACCGCCTCACAGTCGGCGAGGAACGACTGCCCCTCCTCGAGTGCACGTTCGCGGACGTGTTCCGGGGCGTCTCGCCAGGCGTCCCAGTCGATCGTCCGGAAGTCGTGCAGGATGTACCAGCCCTCTTTGGTTCGCGGTGGTGTCCGTCCTTCCATGGCCGGGGGTTAGGAAGCGACCGATAAGAAGGGACTGCTTCGTTTTCAGCCCCCGGCATTCGACGGGCCGTGCGAACGGCGCGTTGCTGGGACCGAAACCCTTTACGTACGTCCGTTTAAATCACGGATCACATGCGGAAAAGTGGGCCGCCGAAAGGAGTCATCGCCTATCTCGTCCTCGAACTCCTCGAGGAGAAACCGCGGTACGGGTACGAGATCCTCAAGGAGATCAAGGAGATCAGCGGCGGTCACTGGGAGCCGTCTTACGGGTCGGTGTACCCCATCCTCTACAAGTTCGAGGAGAAGGGATGGGCCGAGCGCATCGAGCGCGAGGACGAACCGGACCGGAAGTACTTCGAACTCACCGACGACGGGCGCGAGGAACTCGCGGCCCGCCGGGAGGAAAGCGCCGAGAAGGGTCGTGACTTCGCCGACGTCATCCTGGGCTTTTTCCACGTCTACGCGGCGTTCTCGACGGACGACCGGTTCGAAATCCCCGAAGTCGAGGGCGAGTGGCGGTTCGACGAGGAGTTCAGCAGGTGGGTCGTCGAACAGGTCGTTCGCCACCACGAACACTACTTCGATACGGAGTTCGAGCGGATCGACGCGACTCCCGAGGAGTTCTACGAGCGCCACGGCATCGACGAGGAGTAGGAGTGACCTCCCTACGACTCGGTTCGTTCGCCCCGCTGTACCCCTTCCTCGAGCGGCTCCGGGTTCTCGAGCCGTCTGCGAACCCGTCCGGCGACGTTCTTCGCGAGCACTCGCGTCGCGAACGGCACCGTCCGGCGCTGGCTCCGGTAGTAGAACTCGCCGAGTTGTTCGTCCGGAACCGATTCGGGTTCGAACGACGGGTCCCGAAGGTTGGCGACTCCCTCGCGTAACAGTCGGATCTGGACCGTCGCGAGCCGGTCGAACACGTCCCAGAGCGTGTAACATCCCTCGAGCGACACCTCGTCGTAGGCGACGATTTCGCCGCCGTCGATCGACTCGTCCAGTCGCTGGAGCGTCGTGCCGGCGCGGGACCGGCCGTCGTGGAAGATCGCCGGCGGCCCCATGCCCCGGTACCTCCGGATGTCGGCCGGGTGGAAACTCACCACGCCGTACTCCGGGGCCGTGAGAACGTCTCCGCGGACGAGTCCGAACCCGAACCGGACGACGACGTCACACCGGTCGGCGATCGTATCGACAGCGTCGTCGGGGAGTTCGTTCCAGCCGTCGTCGGTCAACGGCTCGCAGGCGAGGTGATCTGCGTCGGCGACGGCGTCGACGTTCTCTACGGACCGGCGGTGCCACAGCGGCTGTTCGTCGCCCAGCACCCGTCCCAGCGCCCGCTCGGCGAGGACGAAGGTCCAGGCCCGTTCCAGGCGAAACGTGTCGACGAACTCGCGGACGTCCGCGAGGGTGATCCGATCCTTCGTGTTCCAGGATTCGGCTTCCGCGTCCGAATCGGCGTTCCGGACGACCAGCGAGAGTTCCGTTCCCGTCTGGTCCCGTAACCGCTCGAGTGCACGGACCTGCCACTCGTAGAGAAAGGACTCGCTCAGGGCTCCGACCCGCAACGGGTGAGCGGCGGACATCTCTCTGCCGGGGACGGGGACTCCTGGCTCTTAGTTACCAGTTCCTTTTTCGTGGCCAACGAGTCCGTATCGCTCCGATACGTTCGGTCGGCCGCGCCGTTCCCGGTCTCGAGATCGACCGACGGAAGGGCCGCGGATTGGCGGGCGGGCAGATCTCGTCGGAATCGGCGGACGGAATCCGGGCCTCGAGCGGTAGCCGCGTCGAACGACGGCCGTTGGCTCCGGTTTCGAACGAACGCCGCCGGTACGCGGCGTTACCCGGCGAGTATTCCCGGCGCGAACAACATCGCCAGGAAGCTGATCAGCATGGTCAGCCCGACCGAGGTCGTCACCATTCGGACCATCCGGCGGGTCGCGTCGATCGGGAGCCGGGAGATCACCGCCTCCGTGCTGGTCCGGAGGATGTGGCCGCCGTCCAGCGGGAAGGCGGGGATGCAGTTGAAAAAGCCCAGTTGGACGTTGATCCAGCCGGTCCAGAAAAGCAGGTTCGCGATCAGGAACACCGTGGTGTCGCCGAGCGCGGCCAGCGACCCCTGGACCTGGTAGAAGTTCTCGATGCCGCCCGTGAAGCCGGCGAAATTGAACGGGAGCGCGCCGATGACGCCGACGATCGGCAACAGCAGGGCGATGCCGATCTTGCCGAGGAAGCTGTCGGTGAGCACGCCGAAGCTGCTGTCACCTTCGCCGCCGAGGACCGTCAGGTACTCTTCGGCCGGGTAGAGTTGCACGCCGACGTCCGCGACCTCGAAGCCGGTCGTCCCCGGCGTCGCGCCGATTCCGAGGAACCCGTCGTCGGACTGGTAGGGACTCTCGCCGAGGGTCACCTCGAGTTCCTGCCGTTCGCCGCCGAGGTAGCCGGCGAGGGTCACCTCGTCGCCGGGCTCCCCGCCGTCGAGGAGCGGCCCGAGGTCGGCGTAGCTGTGGACGCGTTCGCCCTCGAAGGAGGTGATGACGAACGTCTCGTCGGTCGGGCCGAGTTCGGACTCGAGCGGTTCACCCTCGAGCACCCGGACGGCCGCACCGATCGGGACCTCGCGCTCGAGGCGGTCTCCGTCCGTCGGATCGATCGTCAGCGTCGCGACCTCGTCGTCGCCGACGGCCTGGCGGAACTCGTGTTCGGTCGCGACCTCCCGTCCGTCGACCGCGACGATCGCATCGCCGGCCTCGAGTCCCGCGGGACCGCCGTCGACCGCCGCGGTGACGATCAGCGAGCGGTCGAACGTGATCGTCTCTCCGTCGTTGATCTCGACGGTTACCTGCTCGCCGTCGGCGCTCTCGAGGCGGTCGGCGAGGTCGTCGTTGTCCGCGACCGGGCTCCCGTCGATGGCGGTGATCCGATCGTTGGGCTGGAGGCCGGCCTCGGCGGCGGGCGAGTCGGGGGCGACGCCGCCGACGGCGGCACCCGGGGCGACGGCGATCGACCCCGCGACGGGACCGAAAAGCAGGGCGAACGCGACCAGCGTGATCGCGAAGTTGTTCGTGACGCCGGCGGCGAACATCCGGGTCTGGCTGCCGCGGGAGGCGTTCTTGCTGCTTTGCTGGTCGGGTTCGACGAACGCGCCGACGGGGAGGACGGCGAGCATCGCGATCCCCATCGACTCGATGTCGATGTCCTCGACGCGACAGAGCAGCCCGTGGCCGCCCTCGTGGACGACGAGTCCGACGAGGAGGCCGAAGACGATGCCGGGGGTGGCAGACAGCGGCAGGAAGTCGTTGACGCCGGGGATGACGAGGACGTTCCGCGGTTGCTGGACGGCCGTCGACGGCTGCGGCGAGGAGAGCGAACTGATCGCCGCGAGCAGGAGGAACCCGAACATCGCGACCATCACGACGAGCGCGATGCCGATGCCGAGGTTCGCCCAGGCTCGCCAGAACCGCCTGGGGCCGGACAGCCAGTCGAGGAACTCGCGCCCACGCTTGGTGTGGAACGTGAGGATCGGACCCTGGGTGCCGACGAAGTCGGGGAGCAGGTCCGCGTTCCGTAGCGCGATGATCGCGGCCCAGTAGAGCCCCAGGCCGACGACGACCCACGTCAGTAGCTCCGAACCGAAGAGTTCGGGCGGCGAGATGAAAGCAGGGAACCCGTAGTCCATCGGTCCTAACTCAGGGAGGCGTTCTCAAAGGGCTTTTGTCTATGTGTGTTTCCGGCCGTGCAGGTGCGGACGTGTCGCGGTCTCGAGGCGAGCGGTGGATCACCGCTCGCGGCGGAGACGAGCCACGACGAACTCCCGATCGAGCTTCGCGAGGAACGGCCCGAGCTTCGGCCCCTGGTCCTCGTCGAAGAACAGGCGGTAGCCGGCCGCGAAGAACGCGCCGACGTCGACGTCGTGGCGCTTGGCCGTCTCGTAGATCTCGCCCTGGATCTCCTCGGGATCGTGGCCCGCCTCGATGAAGTCGGCCAGCTCCTCGAGGGCGTCCTCCGTGGCGGCGTCGAAGTCGTGGTCGGGGATCTCGCTGCGCTTGAGCTCGTAATCGAACTCGTTGCCCGTGCGACGCGCCCAGTTGCGGGCGCGTTCGACGCGTGCGAGTGCTCCGTCGACCGCCCACTCGGGGGCGTCGTCGGGGATGTGTCCTTGCTTGCGGGCGACCTCCTCGCGGAGGTCGGGATCGTCGAACATCCCGAGCACGGCGGCGAACGTGTAGGGCAGGCGAACCCGCTCCTCGCGGGGTTCGTCGACCAGCAGCGGGTAGACGCGCTCGGCGAAGGCCGTCTCGTCCTCGTCGGCCTCCACCTCGCCGAAGTAGATCCGCTCGAGGCGGTCGAACTCGTCGACGAGCTGGTCGAGCCGCTCGATGCTGAAGTCCCTTGCCTTCACGGGGTCTTTCGCGAAGAAGTACCGCAGAACCTCGGGCTCGAGCAGTTCGAGCACGTCAGAGACGAGGATGACGTTGCCCTCGGAGGAGGAGAACGGCTCGCCCTCGAGGGTGAACCACTCGTAGACCATCGGGACGGGTGGTTCGATCTCGAGGACGTTGCGCGCGACGTCCTGGCCGCTGGGCCAGGAGCCCTCGGCGTGGTCCTTGCCGAAGGGTTCGAAGTCGACGCCGAGTTCCTTCCACTGGGCGGGCCACTCGAAGCGCCAGGGCATCTTCCCCTCCCGCAGGGTGGCGGTGCCCTCGTGGCCACAGCCCTCGATGGTGCGGTCGCCGGCGTCCATGTCCGTACAGCGGTAGTCGACGGTCGGTCCGTCGCCCTCGAGATCCACGCTCGTCACCGTCTCCGTAATCTTCCCGCACTCCTCGCAGATCGGGTTGAACGGGACGTACTCGTCGTCGACCTTGTCCTGGTACGCCGCGAGCACCTCGCGGGCACGGTCGCGGTGCTCGAGGACGAATCGCGTGACGTCCTCGAGGTCGCCGTTCTCGTACAGTTCCGTGTTCGAGACGAGGTCGATCGGGACGTCGACGGCCTCGGCGCTGTCGGCGATGATTTGCGAGAAGTGGTCGCCGTAGGAGTCACAGCAGCCGAACGGGTCGGGGATGTCGGTGTACGGCGAGCCGAGGTTGCGGCCGAGCGCGCCGGCGTCGACCTCTCCCAGGTCGACGAGGTTCCCCTCGAGGTCACAGAGCGTTCGCGGGAGCTTCCGCAGCGGGTCCCGGTCGTCGGCGGTGAAGACCTGGCGGACCTCGTGGCCCCGCTCGCGGAGGACTTCGGCGACGAAGTAGCCGCGCATAATCTCGTTGACGTTCCCGAGGTGGGGGACGCCGGAGGGGGAGATGCCGCCCTTGATGACGATCGGTTCCTCGGGGTCGCGGTCTTCGATCCGGTCCGCGACCGTGTCCGCCCAGAACGCGTGTTGTGTCTCGATGTCGTCCCGCTGGAGCGTGTAGGGGCTGATCTCGGCGTTCGAATCGAGGTCGCCGGCGTCGCCAGTATCGGTCTCTTCGGTCATCGCTCGCGGTCGTCCTCCGCTTCCTCGTCCCCGGCCCAGTACGTCGGCTCCTCGCCGACGCCGTCCGGGATCACGTCGGTTCCCTCGTGATCGCCCTGTCGAACCGCGCGGGCGATCCGGTCGGGATCGGTGCCGTCGAGGACGATCGTCCGCATCCCCGAGCGCTCGATGATCTTCGCCGCCAGCAGGTCGACCGGGGCGGAGGACCCGGCGTTCATCTCGAGGCCGGCGATGGCGTCGACGAGTTCGCCGGCCGAGAGCCGGTCGTACTTCGTCGCGTCGTCGGACTCGTTGGGGTCGTCACTGTAGACGCCGGGGACGCTCGTGGCGTACACGAGCAGGTCGGCGTCGATGTACTCCGCGAGCGCGGCCCCGACGGCGTCGGTGGTCTGGGCCGGGGCGACCCCGCCCATGACCGAGACGTCGCCGCGACGCAGCGCCTCGCCGGCCTCGTCGTAGTCCTCCGCGGGCGCGGTGACGGCCTCCTCGCCGAGCGCGGCGATCAGCAGCCGTGCGTTGAGCCGCGTGACGTCGATGCCGAGCTGGTCGAGTTCGATCTCGTTCGCCCCCAGATCCCGGGCGGCTCCGATGTATTCGCGCGCGACGCCCCCGCCGCCGACGACGGCGCCGACCCGACAGCCGTCCTCGACGAGGTCCTCGATGACGGCAGCGTGTTCTGCCACTCGATCCGCACCGGGTTCCGGCACGAGCACGCTCCCACCGATAGAGACGACCACTTTCATGCTAACCCGGTGTAACCGGGATGCTATCTTAAGGGTTGCCAACTGACCGGCGAGCGGCACGCGTTCGTCTGGCAAGCGGTGCCAGCCAGCGCCTCGAGCGCCGCCGGCTCACTCGACGGCCGGCCGCCGGACGACGAGGACGGGCGCCGCGGCTCCCGTGGCGATACGCTCGTGTGTCTCACCCAGTATGTGGTCCCGAAGACGGGGTTCAGTCTCGCCGACGACGAGGAGGTCGTGATCGTTCGCGGCGGCGACCAGTGCGTCGATCGGAGTGTCCGCCCGCTCGACCGTTCGGGTCAGCCGGTCCGGATCGATGCCGGCGTCCTCGAGCGCCGTCTCGACGGCCGAGAGGATTCGGTCGATCTCGTCGTTGCCCTCGTCCTCGAGGGCGGCGTGGTAGACCGTGATCGCCGACTCATCGCCCTGCGTGAGCGCGGCGACCGTCGAGGCGGCGGCCGGCACCGTCGCGTCGCTTCGAACGGCGACGACGACGTCCTCGATCTCGGTCGCCGGCGCCGGAAACAGGACGACGGCCCGCTCGAGGTCGGCGACGACCCGCTCGACGGTCTCGTTCGCGTCGTGGGTGAACGAGAGCCGGGTGTCGACGTCGGCGCCCGCCGCCGCGAACCCCTCCGCGACGGTCTCTATGGTCCGGGACGCGCCCTCCTCGAACTGTTCCCGGGCCTGCGTCGAACTCGTCTGATCGGGAATCTCGACGACGCCGAGGACGAGCACGGGGAGCGGTGCGACGAACTCGGCGAGGGCGTCCGAGACCGTCGGCCCCGCCATCACCTCGATCGGGACGACGATGGTCGGCGTCGGAGTCATGACTCGAGCGCTCCTTTGAGGGATGTCTCGGCGCCGTGCACATAATACCACACCGCCGCTCCGGCCACGACGACGGCTCCGAGCAGCTGTGAGAGTGGCTGCATGAACGCCGTCAGGCCGAAGCTCGCGACGGCACCCAGGGCCGGCACGAGGGGGGAGCCGGGGCTCTCGAACGACGGGTCGTACCAGTCGGGGTCGGATCGCCGGAGGACAAGCAGCGACACGCAGATCAACCCGTACATCACCAGGTGGAGGAACGACGCGACCTCAGCGAGGATCTCGGTTCGGCCGGAGCCCACCAACAGGACCGCCACCCCGCCGACGAACGAGAGCGCGAAGTGGGGGGTGCCGTATTTCCGGCTCAGTCGGGCGCCGGCCGGCGGCGCGAGCGCGTCCGAACTCAGCGCGTAGATGACCCGGGAGGCCCCCAGGATCGAGGCGTTCGCGCTCGAGAGCGTCGCCAGGAGTCCGCCGACGAGGATGCCGAGCACCCCGATCGAGCCGAGGTAGGCGCGTGCGACCTCGACGATCGCGGTCTCGCCCATCCCGGCGATGGTCCCCGGGTCGAAGGTACTCGCCGCGATCAGGATCGTGACGACGTAGAGTATTCCCACGAGCAGGACCGAACCGACCATCGAGCGCGGCAGCGTCCGATCGGGTTCGACGACGTCCTCGGCGACCGTCGCGATCTGTGCGAACCCGAGATACGACGTGAACACGAGCGCGGCCGTCGTGAGCACCGGCCCGAACCCGCGCGGGGCGAACGCCGCCGGAAGCGACGGGTCGCCCCTGATCCCGACCACGTCGAGGGCGCTGACTGACAACAGGACCGCGAGGATCGCCAGCAGGACGCCGACGACCGCGTTCTGGATCGACTCGGTGTGTTCGGTCCCGGAGATGCTCACGGCTGTCAGGAGGAGACCCGCAGCGCCGCCGGCGAAGACCGCGAGGGGGAACGGACCGACGGTCGCGCGTTCGGTCTCGACGACGCCGGCCTCGAGGAGGGTCGTGAGGGCGTACTCGCCGAGGCCGACGAGGTAGAACGCGGACGCGAACAGCAGCCCGAAACACAGGCCGATCCCGACGATCGCCCCCGCGAGCGCGCCCATGCTCCGGGAGACGAAGTAGTAACCCCCGCCGCTTTTCGGCATCGCAGTCGCGAGTTCCGCGGTCGGGAGCGCAACGAGCAACGCGATGACCGCGCCGATCGCGAACGAGACGGACGCAGCGGGGCCGGCCCGCCCGGCGGCCAGTCCCGGGAAGACGAAGATTCCCGCCCCGATCATCGTGCCGACGCCGATCGTCAGTGCACCCACGAACCCGACCGTCCGCTCGAGGTCGGATTCGGTCGCCACTCCGGCCTCGTCCGTCGCCATGGCGATTCGTACGGAACTGTGGCTGTTCAACCTACCGACACGAGCCGACCGCTGTCGGCCGATACGCTCCGATAGCGCTACCCATCCCGCTCGAGCGGGAGCACGAGCGACTCGGCGTCGCGGTCGAACTCGGTCCCGAACGGCGACGACAGCTCCCGCATTCGATCCCGTGCCCACTCGGCCGCGTCGGGACCCGCCTCGCGGGCCGCACAGTCGTCGATCTCCGTCGGCTCGAGTCGCAACTCCCGAAGCTCGCCGTCCGGGGAGACCGAGAGGACGAACAGGAAGCTCCGGTCGTTTCGCAGCTCCGGGTCGACCCTGTAGTCGTCGACGAAGTCGCCCGTATCGTACAGAATCGGCCGCCCGTCGTGAACCTCGATCCCCTGGAAGACGTGGGCACTGTGGCCGTGAACCAGGTCCACGCCCTCCTCGATCAGCCAGCGGCCGAACTCGCGGAACGACTTCGGCGGTTCCGTGACCATGTTCGGCCCCCAGTGCAGCGACGCGACCAGCAGGTCCGGCTCCGCCTCTCGAGCGCGCTCTATGGCCTCCCGAACGCGCCGTCTCGTCCGGTCGTCGTCGACGTCGACGTCGATCCAGGCGGTTCCCGGCGAGTCCTCGTCGGCCGCGTACTCGCGGGTGTTGTCGGTCAGGGAGGCGACGGCGAGTTCGAAGTGGTCCTCGTCGCCACCATCGCCATCGCCGTCGACCGTAACGACCGCCGGCTCGAGCGCCTCGTCGATCGTCTCCCCGGCACCCGTGCGGGCGATCCCCGCTTCGTCCAGGTGCTCGAGGGTGTCCCGCAGCGCCACCACCTCGTAGTCCAGCACGTGGTTGTTCGCCAGCGTACAGACGTCGACCCCGGCCGCCTCGAGCGCCGGCACCGCCCAGTCGGGGTCCGCCCGGAAGTGGAAGGGGCGGTTCGTCCGCTGCCACTCCCGGCCCCGCGTCGAGAGACAGCACTCGAGGTTGCCGACGAGCGCGTCGAGTTCCCGGAGCCGCTCGAGCATCGTTCCCCACACCGCGTCGGGCGGCCGCTCGCGCTGTCGCCGGTCGACCAGGCGGCCGAGCATGACGTCGCCGACGAAGCCGATCCGGTGTGTCTCTTCCTCTCGAGACATACGGTAACGTTCGACAGTGACTGACAAAACGATCCAGGGTGCCACGGTGGTCGCGGCGGGGTGGCGACAGCTACAAACCCCGACACGACCATGTTTCGGGCATATGCACGTACTCGGCATCATCGACCGCGGGGTCGACGGCGACGCGGTAGAACGAGTCGTCGATCGGGTCGTCGACCGGCTCTCCCGGACCGGACGGGTCGGCGTCGTCAGGTACGACGCCACCATCGCGGACGGGACGCCGGTCCAGACCCGCGACGACGGGGGATCCGTCGCGCTCGGCGGCGACGTCACCTACGACCTCGGCGCGGACGGCGACTGGACGGCCACGGGGACGGGGCTGACCGTCCAGGACGCGCTCGACCGACTCGCGGTCGACTGCGACTACGCGGTCGTCGTGGGCGTCTCCGAACTGCGATACCCGTCGATAGCTATCGGACCGGAGGCGGCCGAAGCCGACGGGGACGACTCCCAGCTAGCCGTCATCGACGCTCCCGCCGACCTCGAGACGGCGTTCCCCACACCCGACCAGGGCGACGCCGACGACGGCCTCGTCGCCGCCCTCGAGGCAACTGAACCCTACGAGACGCTCGGCTCGCTCGTCGAACGCGTCAAGCGATCGCCGAAGGCCGAGCGATCCGGGGCGATCGCCACGTTCACCGGCCGCGTCCGGGCGAAAGACGCCGAAGACGACGCCCGCACCGAGTACCTGAAGTTCGAGAAGTACGAGGGCGTCGCCGACGAGCGGATGGCGACCATCGAACGGGAACTCGAGGACCGCGACGGCGTCCTCGAGGTCGAACTCTACCACCGGACGGGCGTCGTCGAGGACGGGGAGGACATCGTCTTCGTCGTCGTCCTCGCTGGCCACCGCGAGGAGGCGTTCCGAACGGTCGAGGACGGGATCAACCGTCTGAAAGACGAGGTGCCGCTGTTCAAGAAGGAAGTGACGGTCGAGGACGAGTTCTGGGTCCACGACCGACCCTGACCCGCTTTTCTCCACGTCAGCACCGGTAGAATACGAAGACATTCGAGATAAATAGAACAAGAAGGTACCGTGAGTATTGCGAACGGTATAATAGATTAGATGCGACGATAAAAAGTCTCGAGCCATCTGAGGAGACAGTAAAACATCTACTACGAAAGAATAAAAGATCAATTACCGCCGGAACTGCTGAACGCGGACGAAACGGCGCTAACCGTCCCGCCTTTATAACATATCCTCGCCACAACGCGGTGACGTCGATGAGCACGACAACGCAACCCTCCACGGAAAGCAAGGAACGCCGCCTGAAACGCTACCTGCGCGAACGCGCCGAAGACGGAGAGCTCTACTTTAAGGGCAAGTTTATCGCCGACGAGGTCGGGCTCTCCCCCAAGGAGATCGGCGCGCTGATGGTCAAACTCTCGGAGTCGGCGAGTGACCTCGAAATCGAGAAGTGGTCGTACACGAGCGCGACCACGTGGCGCGTGGAACCCGCGTAGATCGGTCTGGTCCCCGCATCATCGCGTTTTCCGCTTTCACTGTTCTCCCTCGCCCCGCTCTGCCCCGTTTTGCGTTTAACTCTGGCCCGGGAGCCAGGGCACTCGATTTCGCCCGTTCGCAGGGAGGCGAACCGACAGCAGTCGATTTATACCCGGCCATCGTCAAGAACACACGATGGACGACGGCGATTCGACCGGGTTCGGGAGGGCGCCCTCCGACGCCGGCCTCGAGGCTGGGCCGCCCCTCTCGCGGATCCGGTCGGCGTTCGCGGTCTACGAGGTCCGAACCGAGGGCGAGGACGACGACCGGCTCGTGTACTACGGCGACCCGCTGAAACAGCCCGAGCAGGTGATGCAGGACCTGTGGCCCGTCTTCCGCGAAGCGGGGTACGACCTCGAGTTGCGGACACGCCACGGGGAGTACGTACTCGTCGCGGAGCCGATCAGCGTCGGCATCGACGGCGTCCCCTGGACGAACGTTCTCCTGCTCGCGCTGACGGTCGTCTCGACGCTGTTTGCCGGGTCGATGTGGTATCACATCGACCCGATCGCCAACCCGACCGAGATGTGGCGCGCGTGGCCGTTCACGGTGGCCATCCTGGGTGTCCTCGGGGTTCACGAGATGGGTCACTACGTGCTGAGCCGCTACCACAAGGTCAAGGCGTCGCTGCCGTATTTCATTCCCGTCCCGACGCTGATCGGCACGATGGGCGCGGTCATCAAGATGAAAGGGCGGATGCCCGACCGCAAGGCGCTGTTCGATATCGGCGTCGCCGGGCCGCTCGCAGGCCTCGTCGCCACGATCGCGGTGACGATCGTCGGGCTCCACCTCCCGCCGGTCACCGCGCCGCCGGAGGTCGTCCAGGATCCCAACGCCATCCAGATCCAGCTAGGCTACCCGCCGCTGCTCGAGTTGCTCGCGGCGGCGTTCGACCAGCCGCTGTACCGGGACGATCCCGCGACGGCAGTTCACCCGGTCGTCATCGGCGGCTGGGTCGGGATGTTCGTCACCTTCCTCAACCTGATCCCCGTCGGCCAGCTCGACGGCGGGCACATCCTGCGGGCGATGGCCGGCCGCTACCAGGAGACGATCGCGGCGCTGGTGCCCGGCGTGCTGTTCGGCCTCGCTGCTTACCTCTACTACGTGGCCGACTACGGGCTGAACTCGGTGCTCATCTGGGGCATCTGGGGGGTGTTCACCGCGGTGCTGGCGTCGGTCGGCCCCGCGGAGCCGATGGACGATGGGGAGCTCGGGACCGGCCGGTTCGTCCTCGGGATCGTCACCTTCGCGCTCGGCCTGCTGTGTTTCATGCAGGTACCGATCGTGGTGATCGAGTAGCCCTACCCGTGCGTGTACCCTTCGTCCGCTAACGGCTCCCCGTCGAGGGTGATTCCGTCCTCGCCCTCGAGTACCGTTCCGATCTCCGTCACGGGTACGTCAGCGGCCTCCCGGACGGCCGCGAGTTCGTCCTCGGGAACGGTCGCGACCAGTTCGAAGTCCTCGCCGAACGTCGTCGCCAACTCGAGCGCCGCCGCCTCGTCGTCGGCCACGTCGCGAACGGCGTCGTCGATCGGGACTCGACCGCCGTCGATCGCGAACCCGCAGTCACTGGCCTCGCTCAACTGGTGGAGCGAGCGGGCGAGCCCGTCGCTCGAGTCCATCATCGCGGTCGCGTGCGGGGCGAGCGCGCGGCCGGCGGCGACCCGGGGCTCGAATCGGAAGAGGTCGTTGGCACGGTCCCGCAGTTCGGCCGCGCTCGAGTCGCCGGCGTCGGCGTCGGCGTCGGCGTCGGTCGCCCGCTCGAACAGCTCGAGGGCGGCGGCGCTTCGCCCCAGGGTGCCGGTCACGCAGACGCGGTCGCCGGGACGAGCGCCGCTTCTGGGGACGGGGACGGGGTCCGCACCGTCGCCGTCCGCGCCCGTGCGACCGATCGCGGTCGTCGCTACCGTGAACTCCTGGTGTTCGTCGAGGTCGCCCCCGACGTACTCGGCGTCGACCGCCTCGCAGACGTCGCTCGCGCCGCGGACGAACGCGAGCAGTTCCGTCCGATCGAACGCGGGGGCGGCGTAGGCGGCGACCGCGGCCGTCGCTTCGGCCCCCATCGCGGCCACGTCCGACAGCGACGCGGCGACGGACCGCCAGCCGGCCGTGTACCGGGTCGTCCCCTCGGGGAAGTCCGTCCGGTCGTGGAGCATGTCCGTCGTCACGACCAGCCCGTCGATCACGGCCGCGTCGTCGCCGACGGCCTCGAGTTCCGCGTCCAAAAGCGCCAGTGCCCCGCGTTCGTCCATACCCGCCGTTTCGACTCGAGGGCGAAAAACGGTCCGGGACCGAGTCGCGCACGAGCGGCGTCGACCGGAGCGGGGACCGCAGCGTGGACACGAATACGATGGTCTTAAATGCCGCGACAGGGAACCCAACGCCAATGGCTACGATGTACGACGTTCCGGCGGACGACCTCATCGAGGCGCTCGCCGAGGACCTCGAGGAACGGCTCGACGAACCCGACTGGGCGCAGTTCACCAAGACCGGCGCCGATCGCGAACTCCCGCCCGAACAGGAGGACTTCTGGGCAGTCCGCGCCGCGAGTCTCCTGCGCAAGGTCGCCGACCGCGGTCCCATCGGTGTCGAACGGCTCGCGACCGAGTACGGCGGCGCGAAGGGCGGCTCCACCCGCTACCGCGTCGCTCCCGCTCACCGCACCGACGGCTCCCGGAACCTGATCCGGACCATCCTCCAGCAGCTCGAGGAGGAAGGGCTCGTCGAGACCGCCGAGGGCGAAGGTCGCCGCGTCACCCCCGACGGCCAGAGTCTGCTGGACGACACTGCCGGCGACGTCCTCGAAGAACTCGACCGTCCGGAACTCGAGCGCTACGCGTAGATTACGCTACACTATACGAGTCGAGACGAGACGGCACGATACCGTAACCTACCCCGACGCCGCGGACGTTCGTTTTCCCGGCGACACCCTCGCTTTCTCCGCCAGCCCGGCGTCTGTCGGTCGGAAGTCCGTAATCATTTTCCCGCCTGCAGGAGTATACTCGTATAGTCATGAGCGAACGCCCGGACGAGGAGAAACTCGAGGAGTTGCGACAGAAGAAGATGGAGCAACTGCAGGAACGGGCCGAAGGGCAAGACGCCGAGACACAGGAGGCCGCCAAGCAACAGGCCGAAGCCCAGAAGAACGCGGTGCTGCGCCAGCATCTCACCGACGACGCCCGCAAGCGACTCAACACCGTCAAGATGAGCAAGCCCCAGTTCGGCGAGCAGGTCGAGCGCCAGGTCGTCTCGCTCGCCCGCAGCGGCCGGATTCAGGGCAAAATCGACGACGAAAAGATGAAACAGCTCCTCAAGGAGCTGAAACCCGACTCCAAGAGCTTCGACATCCAGCGCCGGTGACGTGACGGTGATGGACCTCGGCTTGCTCTACAGCGGCGGGAAGGATTCGACGCTCGCGGCGCTTCTCCTCGAGGACTTCTACGACGTGACCCTGACGACGGCCCACTTCGGCATCAGCGACGACTGGGAGCACGCCCGCGAGACCGCCGACGACCTCGGGTTCGACTTCCGACGCCTGGAACTCGATCCGGACGTCGCCTACGAGGCCGTCGACCGCATCCGGGAGGACGGCTTCCCCCGGAACGGCATCCAGCACGTCCACCAGCACGCGCTCGAGGAACTCGCGGCCGCGGACTTCGCCGCCATCGCGGACGGGACCCGACGCGACGACCGCGTGCCGACCGTCTCCCGCGCACAGGCACAGAGCCTCGAGGACCGACACGGCGTCGACTACATCGCACCCCTCTCGGGGTTCGGCCGCGGCGCGGTCGACCGCCTGGTCGACACCCACCTCGAGGTGACGGTCGGCCCCAGCGAGGAGATTCGCCGGGCCGACTACGAGGCCGAACTACGGGCGATCATCGCCGAGGAAGACGGCCGCGAAGCGGTCCGGGATTTCTTCCCGGATCACGAGCAGACGTACGTGACGGGAGTGCGATAACGCCACCTGGTTTTCGGTTTCGCCGTTCCGTTCTGGACTCGGGATCCGACGCAGTGTCGTCGTACCTATCGGTCGTCTCCCGTCCCCGATAGCAACGACTACATACCGGGAAATCGACCAGCGAACGTGACAGCGACCGTGTATTTCGACCTCGACGGAACGCTGCTCGAGTACACGCGCCCGTTCGACGAGTTGTTCGCGCGGACGCTTCCCGACGGGGTCGACGCGACGGAATCGATGGTGAAGACCTACTCCGACCGGGTGCTCGCCGCCCTGGACGACCTCGAGGACGATCCCTACGAGCGGGCGTTCGCCGCGGTTTGTCGCGAGTACGACGTGCCTGGTGATCCAGCGGCGCTCGCCGACGAATACGTCGAGACCGAGGTCGCCGCGACCCGGGTCCCCGAAACGACGCGTCGACTCGTCGAACTCGTCGCCCGGGAGCACCGCGCCGGAGTTCTCACGAACGGCGACGGGCGGATGCAGCGGCGCAAACTCACAGCGCACGGACTCGACGACCTCGTCGAGTCGGTCGTCGTCTCGAACGAGTTCGGCGCTCGCAAGCCGGCGAGCGAAATTTTCGAGCACGCGAAGGCGGAACTTCCCGCCGAAACGTTCGTCTACGTCGGCGACACCTTCGAGGAGGACATCGTTCCTGCTCGAGAGTGTGGGTTCGAAACGGTGTACGTCGGCGACGACGCTCGCACGGAAGCGACACTGACGGTGGCCGACCTCGACGATCTGGCTGCAGTGTTGCGTCCCTTACTGGACGGGACGACCAGTTCCTGAGTGCGAAGCGTCCCGTCGCTGGTAGCGGAGCGTTCGACCAGTGGTGGGCCAGCAGGGGTCCGTCGCGCGATTTCAGACCCGGAAAACGCTCGTCTCCCTCTTTTATGCCAGTTCGATAAGGTGATGCTGCTGTCGATTCCCGGTCCGCCTCTCGCCAGCCATTAGTCCACGATTCCTAGCGTAAAATAAGATAGAATGATTTTAGTATACTTACTAGATACCTTTGGCCGCACTGGTACATGAGTGGGTATCTAGACGCCGTCCGGAACCTGCTCGGGACGATCGCGCGGTCGTACGTGACGATCGTCCTGATCGCCCTCCTCGTCGGAGCCGCCGTCGCTCCGGTTGCCTGGGGGGCGACGAGCGAACCCGACGGCACGGTTGCAGTGATCGAGATGGACAGTTCGATAACCGAACGAAGCGCCGAAGCAGTGACGGACGACTTGCGGGAGGCGCGACAGAACGAATCGATCGACGCCGTCGTCCTTGCTGTCGACAGTCCCGGCGGCGGGGTCACGGCCAGCGAGAGCCTCTATCTGGCGGTCGAGCGAACCGCCCAGGAGATGCCGGTGGTCACGAGCATCCAGTCCGTTGGTGCGTCGGGCGGCTACTACATGAGCGCCCCCAGCGACGAGATCTACGTCAACCCGAGTTCGACCGTCGGAAGCATCGGCGTGCGTGCGACCCACATCGATTCCTCGTCCCCTGACCGGGAGATCACCACGGGACCGGACAAATCCGGGATGACGAGAGAACAGGTCAAACAGCGGGCCGAGAAGATGAAACAGACGTTCATCGGCTCGGTGGTCGAACACCGCGGCGACGAACTCGAGCTCTCCGAGACGGAACTCGCGTACGCGAACGTCTACATCGGCGTCGAAGCCGTCGACAACGGACTCGCGGACGAGATCGGTGACACGGACGTCGCGATCGGAGCGGCCGCCGAACAGGCCGGACTGAACGATTACGAGGTCGTCGAACTGAGCGACGATCGGACGCTCGGACTGCCGATCCTCTTCGAGGGTGGCGAAGACGGCGAGCCGGTCGTCGTCGACGAACCGCACGACCATCCCCAGACGTTCGGCGACTACGGCGGCGTCGAGACGCCCGCGTTCCTCGCGGTGTGGGGCTCGGTCGAGGGCGAGAGCGGGACGGTCGTCGATACGGCCGAATCCGATGCCGCCACGCAGATCGGAGACGAAGACGGAGACGCCGATACCAACGGGGGTGAACGACCATGACCGTGGATCGCAACGAACTTCGATCGCGGCTCCTCGTGTTCGTCGTCGTCGTCGCGTTGACGGTCACTGGCGTCGCCACCGCCGGCGTCGTCACCGACCAGGGCACGACCGAGAAGCCCACCGTCGAGGAGGCTCACTTTCAGCCCGAGAGCGTCGACGCACCGGTACTCGAGCGCGGCGGCGACATCTCGATCGACGCTGGGACGGGTTCGAAGACGATCGTGATCGACGTCGCCCACTCGAACGACGTTTCCGTCGAGGACCTCCAGCCGGCGGTCTCGGCCCTGACGGCGGCCGGGCACACGGTCGAATACTACGACCTCGACCCCGACGCACGGCCCGAGAAGCGCGAGGAAGGGCTTACCGACGCGCTCGAGGGAGCCGACGCGTACGTCGTGGTCGACCCCGGAGCCCGGTACCTGCCGAGCGAGGCGGAACTCGTCTCCGAGTTCGCGGAGGCGGACGGTCGCGTCCTGTTCCTCGGCGGTCCCGAGAGCGACGACGGCGGGTCGATCCTCGGTGCGTTCGGGTTGATGGGGCCGGCGATGGACGACGACGGCGAGTTCGCGTCGGTGACCTCCCCCTTCGGGATCGGCTACGACACCGGCTACCTGTACGACATGGAGAACTACGAGACGAACTACCGGACGATCGGCGTGACGCCGCCGGCCGACTCGGACCTCACCGAAGGAGTCGATCGCGTCGTTCTCGACGGTCCGACGCAGGTGCTGACCGCAGGCGACGAACTGCTGACGACGAACCCGACGGCGGAACACTCCGAGAGTCGCGAAGCCGACGAGTACGCCGTCGCTGCCCGGAACGACAACGCGGTCGCTATCGGTGATACGGCCCTCATGACCACCGAGAACTACAACGTCGCCGACAACGAGGTATTCATCGGAAACGTTCTCGAGTTCCTCGTCAGCGGGGACGCGGCGACCGGCGATCTCGGCGACGACGAGGCCGATGCCGACGCTGATCCCGATCGCGCTCCTGCCCAGGGTGAATAGCGGGGCGAAACTTTCGGGGTTCGGCCCTGCTCTCTGGGGCCCGACTCGAGCGGTACGCACAGGCGCGTGACTCTCCGGTCGAGAGGAAAGGATAGAAGTCCGCGCTCGGCCAACTCCTTTCCATGTACGACCGAATCAAGGGCTTTCGTGACTTCTACCCCGAGGAGATGGCCGCTCGTCGGGAGACCATCGATACCCTCGAGGACACCGCCCGCAGGTACGGCTTCCGCGAGATCGGGACGCCGGCTCTGGAGCGCGCGGAGATGTGGACCGACAAGAGCGGCGACGACATCGTCGAGGAACTGTACGCCTTCGAGGACCAGGGTGGCCGCCACGTCACGCTGACGCCGGAACTCACGCCGACCGTCGCGCGGATGGTCGTCGCCAAACAGCAGGAACTCTCGAAGCCGATCAAGTGGTTCTCCACGCGGCCGTTCTGGCGCTACGAGCAGGTCCAGCAGGGCCGCCAGCGCGAGTTCTACCAGACCAACGTCGACATCTTCGGCTCGGCCGAACCCGAGGCCGACGCCGAGATCCTGGCGTGGGCCGCCGACGCTCTGACGAACCTCGGGCTCACGGGCGAGCACTTCGAGTTCCGCATCTCCCACCGCGATATCCTGGGTGGCGTTCTCGAGACCTACGACGCGGAGGTCGACACCGACGACGCGATCCGCGCGGTCGACAAATCGGACAAGCTCTCGACGGCCGAGTACCACGACCTGCTCGTCGAGGCCGGCCTCGACTACGATCAGGCCGCCGAGTTCGACGACCTCGTCGCCGGCGGCGACCTGGAGGAGGTCAAGGCCTTCGCCGAGACCGAACGGGTGACCGACGCCGTCGAGAACCTCCAGGCCGTGCTCGCGGCCGCCGAGGACTTCGGCGCGCGCGAGTACTGTACGATCTCGCTCGAGACGGCCCGCGGGCTGGACTACTACACGGGCGTCGTCTTCGAGTGTTTCGACTCGACCGGCGAGGTGTCGCGGTCGGTCTTCGGCGGCGGCCGGTACGACGACCTAATCGAAGGGTTCGGCGGCCAGCCGACGCCCGCCGTCGGCGTCGCGCCGGGACACGCCACGCTCTCTCTGCTCTGTCAGCGCGCGGGCGTCTGGCCCGACGAGGAGTTGACGACCGACTATTACGTCCTCCAGATCGGCGATACCCGCACGGAAGCCGCCCGGATTACCCAGACGCTGCGCGACCGCGGTCACGTCGTCGAGACCGACGTCGCGGGCCGGTCGTTCGGCGCGCAACTCGATTACGCGGACTCGATCAACGCCGAGACGGTCGTCATCGTCGGCGAACAGGACCTGGCGAACGACGAACTAACGATCAAAGACATGGAAACGGGCGACCAGACACAGGTCCCCGTCGACGAGTTCCCCGGCGACCGCGACCGTCCGACGTTCGACGATTTCGCCTGACGCGGCGGTCTACGGTGTCGGTGTCGGTGTCGGTGTCGGTGTCGATTTCGCAGTCGTTACGCCCTTGCCCCCTCAACGTTCTTCCGTCCGCTCGAGTCGACCGATCGCCGGAAACCGATCCCCGGAGCCGGAGCCTCCGGGGGCCGTGCCCGTTCCGGACGTCTCCGCTGTGTCGAGCCTTCCGTGATCGCCGGAGCCACCCCGCTCGATGTCCGCTCGCTCGACCGCGTGCCCCGTTTCGCGAAAGTGTTCGAGCATCGCCCGATCCAGTGCCGTCGACTCCCCCGACGTTTCCTGCCAGTCGCAGGTTCTGCAGTACGCGTCCCCCACGACGGCATCGACGCGTGCACGTCCCGTGAACGAACTGGTTCTACATAGATGGGGTTGATGAGGGCGACCGATCGGTACAGGCACAGAATATTTTCCGATCACACCGATAGGACCGATATGTCGACGATACTCGAGTTTCGCCTTCCGTTAGCGGCGTTCCCGCTCGGCGTCGCGATCGAACGCGAGCCGTCGCGCCGGGTCGAACTCGAGCGGATCGTCCCGACCGACGAGACGGCCCTCCCCTTCTTCTGGGTGTGGGGGAAGACGGAGCGCGACGCTTTCGAGTCCGATCTCCGGGAACGTCGCGCGGTCCGGGAACTCGAGGAGGTCTCCCGGACCGACGAGGGCCGGCTGTACCGGGCGCGGTGGAACGCGGAGATCGAGGGGTTCGTCCGCGGCGTCACCGAAATCGGCGGGACGATCCTCCGCGGGCGGGGGACGGAGGAGGGATGGCGCGTCGCCATCCGATTCGGCGAGCGGGCCGCTGTGAGTCGGTTCCGGGAGTACTGCCGCGAGCACGACGTCTCGATCACGGTCGACAGGATCTATACGGCCGCGGAGACGGGGACGGAAGCCGGTACCGATGGCGGGTACGAACTGACCGACGAGCAACGCGAGACCGTCCGCCGCGCCTACGAGGCGGGCTACTTCCGCCAGCCCCGGGGGGTCACCCAGACCGAACTGGCGGCGGAGTTCGGGCTCAGCCAGCGGGCGATCTCCCGGCGGCTCCACCGCGGGCTCTCGCGGCTCGTCGGGTCGACGGTGGGTGCCGATCTCGAGGAGGCCGATGCCGATACTGACCGGGACGGAGACGCTAACGGGGACGGAGACCGCGGGCCGGAAAACGCGTCGTGATCCGGGCCCACCGTTAACTACGGGGCCGGTGTACGACGCCCGATGGCCGATTCCGACCCCGACACCCGCCCGAACGTTCTACTCGTGCTCACGGACCAGGAGCGATACGACCTCTCGGCCCCGGACGGCCCGCCGGTCGAAACCGAGGCGATCGACCGGCTCTCGAGTGAAGGACTGCGGTTCGAGCGGGCCTTTACCCCGATCAGTATCTGCTCGAGCGCCCGGGCGTCGCTGCTGACCGGCCAGTTCCCCCACGGCCACGGGATGCTGAACAACTGCCACGAGGACGATGCCATCCGACCGAACCTGCCCGCCGACATCCCGACGTTCTCCGAACTGCTGGACGCGAACGGCTACGACTGCACGTACACGGGGAAGTGGCACGTCGGCCGGGATCAGACGCCCGAAACGTTCGGTTTCTCCTATCTGGGCGGCAGCGACGTCCACCACGACGACATCGACGACGCGTTCCGCGAGTACCGGCGGGAGCGTGGCACTCCCGTAGGGGAGGTCGACCTCGAGGAGGAACTCTACACGGGCGAGGACCCGCGGGACGGCAGCGAGGGAACCTTCGTCGCGGCGACGACGCCGGTCGACGTCGAGGAGACCCGCGCCTGGTTCCTCGCGGAGCGGACGATCGAGGCGCTCGAGTCCCACGCTGATGGGGACGGCGACCCCGGCCCGTTCTTCCACCGTGCCGACTTCTACGGGCCCCACCACCCCTACGTCGTCCCCGAACCGTACGCCTCGATGTACGATCCCGACGAGGTCGAACTACCCGACAGCTACGCCGAGACCTTCGACGGGAAGCCACAGGTCCACGAGAACTACCTCCACTACCGGGGCGTCGCCGGCTTCGACCGGGAGCTATGGGCCGAAGCCATCGCGAAGTACTGGGGGTTCGTGACGCTGATCGACGACCAACTCGGACGGGTCCTCGAGGCGCTCGACGAGTACGGCCTGGCCGACGGGACGGTCGTCGTTCACGCTTCCGACCACGGGGACTTCGCCGGGGGTCACCGCCAGTTCAACAAGGGGCCGCTGATGTACGACGACACCTACCGGATCCCGCTGCAGATACGGTGGCCCGGCGAGATCGACCCGGGGTCGGTCCGTGCGGCCCCCGTCCTCCTGCACGACCTGGCACCGACGTTCCTCGAGTTGGCCGGCGTTTCGGTTCCCGGGGAGTTCGACGCTCGCAGCCTCCGCCCGTTGCTCGAGAACGGTGGGGCGGTCCCCGACGACGGCGAGTGGCCGGACTCCGTCTTCGCCCAGTACCACGGCGACGAGTTCGGCCTCTACAGCCAGCGGATGGTCCGCACCGACCGGTACAAGTACGTCTACAACGGGCCGGACGTCGACGAACTGTACGACCTCGCGGCCGATCCGGCGGAGCTACAGAACCTGATCGATCACCCCGACTACGCGGACGTCCGGGCGGCGATGCGCGAGCGACTGGTCGACTGGATGGGTCGCACGGAAGACCCGAACCGTGGGTGGGTTCCGGACGTCCTCGACCTCGAGGAGACGTCGGCGGGCTGACTCCCGTGACGCGATCGGCCCTCGCCAAAGCGTACGTTTACGGTGCCGAGGCGGTTACCTCCGTCCATGACCGACGACGCGAACGAACCCGAGGGGGTGTGGCGACGATGACGGCCGCTGTGGGCGACCCCGGCCCCGACGAACTCCGGGAAGAGGCCGACGAACTCGAACGGATCGCCAGTGGGCTCGAGGACCTGATCGTCGAACTCCGGGACGAGCCCGTCAGGGACACCCGACTCGAGGGCCTGTACGACGAGGCGACGACGAGCGATCCGGGGATCTGGAACACCGTGACGGCGTTCATCGACGTCGAGGACGGCGAGGCGGTCGTCTCCGACGAGTCGAAGCTCGCCCAGGGATCGTGGGCGCCCGAGATCGTCGAGGACTGCGACGCGATGGTCACGATCGACATCCAGCGCGGGCTGATGCCCGACGACTTCGAGTACCTCGTCGGGAAGAAACTGGAAGACGAGATCACGGAGCTGCGCGAGGAGGCCGCGAAGATCCGCCAGCAGGCACACGAACTCGAACGAGAGCAAGAACGAGAGCGAGAGCGAGAACGAGAGCAAGAACGAGAGCAAGAGGAAAACGACGGCTCCTGATCCCCGACCCCCTCGAGGCCAGCGTCGGCTCGCGGGAGGGTCGGACGGTTACTCCCCTCGCGACCCCGAGTCGGCCGGCGCGAGGGTGCGCGACTCCAGGTCGTCGAGGTCGTCGAACGGTCTCGCGACTTCCGTCGGCGGCCCGACGTCCCCCGGTCCCGGCTGGACGATCGGCGCGAGCGCCTCGAGCGTGTCCACCAGCCGCGGGCCCGGCCGGTTGAGGTAGTGGTCGCCGTCCATCGCCCAGACCCGGCCCTCCCGAACGGCCGTCAGGTCCGTCCATCCCTCGCGTTCGGTGAGGTCGGTCCGGTTCGCGGCCGTCTGCTCGAGGTCGAACCCGCAGGGGGCGACGATCACGACCTCGGGGTCGTAATCGCGGATTTCGTCCCACTCGCGGGGCCGGGACCGCTCGCCCGGCTCGGCCAGGCCGTACTCGCCGCCGGCCCACTCGACGAGTTCGGCCGTCCAGTGGCCGGCGATCATCGCCGGGTCGGTCCAGTCGAAGATCGCGACCCGCGGGCGCTCCTCGCTCTCGAGGCCCAGCCCGGCGGTGCGGTCCCTGACGGCGGCGATCCGTTCCTCGAGTTCCGTCCGGACCTCGCGGGCGCGCTCCTCGCGGCCCGTCGCCGCGCCGATGCGCTCCACGTCGGCGAGGACGTCCTCGACGCTGTGGGGGTCCGTGGTCAGCAGTTCCGGATCGGCGTCGATCTCCGCGACGGCGTCGGCGACGACGGCCTCGTCGACCGCACAGACGTCGCACATCCCCTGGGTGACGATCAGGTCGGGGTCCAGCCGCTCGAGTGTGGCGACGTCGACCTCGTAGACGCCGTCCTCGTCCGCCGTCGTCTCGAGTACCTGTCGGTCGATCTCCCCGCTCGAGGTGGCCGACTCGATGCGCGACCGGGTAACTGACGGCAGCGATTCGACCTCGGGGGGAAAGTCACACTCGTGAGAGACGCCGACGGGTTCGAGCCCGAGCGCGGCGACGATCTCCGTCGCCGACGGGAGCGTGGTAACGACGCGCATGAGCCCCGGTTGGACGCCGACGGACAAAATCATTGTCATAGTGAAACAAACGCCGGAGTGGTTGGCGCGGGCTATCGCTCGCCGCCGGTGTCGTATCGATCGGCGTCCGCGTTCGAGTCCGGATCGGCGTCGAGGTCCGATCCGTCCGGGCCGTCGTCGACGTCGAACTCGTCGGTCTCGAGTTCGTCGCCGTCGACGTTGACGCTTCCCTCCTGGATCTCGATCACGACGCCGTCGTGGTCCTCGGACCGGCCGAGCATTCGGCTCGCGGCCGACTCGACCTCGCGGTTGACCTCCCAGACGAACCGCAACACGGACTCGAGTTCCGCGCCGGCGGAGCCGACGGCGCTGCGTCCGGGTCCGTGTCCGCGGTCGGGTTCGGGGCCGGATTCAGGTTCGGGTTCGAGTTCGGAGTCGTGGGTATGATCGTGCTCGTGGTCGTGGCCGCGGTCGCGGTCGCGGTCGCGGTCGTACTCGGGAGACAGGTCACCCGCGGCCATCGCTGGACCGGCCCCGAGGTCGCGGGCCACCCCGGAGGGCAACTCGCCGGGGCTTCGTGCTCCTTCCGGGTGGAGGTACTGGATCGGGTGCTCGTTGGGCACTTCCCGCAGGTCCACGTCGAACGACCAGAGGTACGGCAGGACCTGCAGTGCGTATCCCTGGGGCTTCGGCGCTCGGCGACCCGCCGCGGAGAAGACCGTCGCGATCGCCGTCGTTCCCGCATCGGTGTCGTAGTAGAGGCCCGGAACGCCTGGAATGGAGACGCGCATACTCGAGTCGTGGCGACGACGGCTCCTGAGTACCATGCCGGCAGATCCAGGGTCGGGGTATATCGGGCGAACGGACTCTCCGCCGATCAGAACCCGTCCGCGAACTTGTCCCGGCGGTTGATATCGAGTTCGCTCACGCTCGAGCCCTCCTGGCTCGCGGCGAAGACGATCGCGTCGGCGACCTCCTCGGGTTCGCTCGCCTCGCCCGTCTCGAAGTGCTCGGCGAAGGTCTTCCCGTCCGTGGTCTCGAACTCCGAACGGACCTCGGCGGGGTTGACGATCGTGACGCCGACGTCGTCGTCGCCGACCTGTGCGGCGACGCTCTTGGCGAACCCGCGAACCCACCACTTCGAGGCCGCGTAGACGGGGTTGAACGACCGCGGGTACTGGCCGGCGAAACTCCCGACGAAGATCAGGTGCCCGTCGCGCTCGCGGACGTGGGGGATCGCCGCCCGCGTCGCGTAGAAGACGCCGTCGACGTTGGTCTCCTGCATCGTCTCGTACTCCTCGGTCGTCATCTCGGCGACGTCGCTGCCCCGCGAGAGGCCGGCGTTGTTCACCAGCACGTCGATGCCGCCGAACGTCGCGACCGTCTCGTCGATCAGCGCGTCGACCTCGTCCTCTTCCCGAACGTTCGTGGGAACGACCAGCGTCTCGACGCCGTGTTCGGCCTCGAGTTCGGTCGCCAGTTCCGTCAGCCGATCCTCGCTGCGGGCCGCCAGTACGACGTTCGCTCCCGCGGCCGCGAGCCGGCGGCAGGTCGCCGCGCCGATGCCCGAACTCGCGCCCGTGACGATCGCGACGCTTCGCTCGAGGGTGCCGTCGCTGGGTCGTGTCATCGAGTGGAACGACCGCGTCGCGGCCCTAATCGGTTTCGGGAGGACCTCGCTCGAGCCGAACGGACGTCGACCGAGCCGTGCAGTCCCCGGGGCGGTCGACGGTCAGTCGTCCTCGGCGGTCGGGAGCGCGACGACCGGCCGGTCGGCCTTGGTCACCAGTTTCAGCGACAGGTCCCCCGAGAGGAACTGCATCAGTCGGTTGCCGCCGCGCGAGCGGTAGACGATGGCGCTCGCGCCGACCTCGTCGGCGGCCTCGAGGATGGCGCCGACGACGTTCCGGGCGTAGGCCGTGTGCTCGCCGGCGTCGGGGAACACCTCCCGGACGGCGGCGTACGACTCCGCGGCGATCTCCTCGGACTGTTCGACCGGCGTCTTGTCGGGGACGCCGCCCCCCTTCTCGACGACGTGCAGGGTCGTCACGCGGCCGGGGTCGTACCGCGCCAGGGCCTTCGCCGACTGGCGGGCGTCGTCCGGGTGTGCGACCGGCAGGAGGACGTGTTCGAGAAGGTCCCGATCGTGGCTCGTGTCCATGTGCGTACAAGACCGACCCGCAGCATAAGGTTTTGCGGCTCCGGGTAGCGGTTTCGACCCGTCGTGGACTCGAGTCGGCTCCGCGACCCGCGGCCGGAACGCGGCTCAGTAGCCGTCGAGGTCGTATAGCTCGCCGTACTTCGACTCGACGTACTCGAGGAAGTAATCGGCGGTCAGCGGTTCGCCCGTCGCGACCTCGATCAGTTCCTCCGTCGGGTACCGCTGCCCGTACCGGTGGACGTGGTCGGTCATCCACTCCCAGATCGGCTCGAACTCGCCCTCGCGGACGAGACCGTCGACGTCTAAGTCCTCCCGGATCGCGGCGTCTAGCTGTGCGGCCAGGACGCTGCCGACGGTGTACCCCTGGAAGGCGGCGAAACTGCTCGACCAGTGGGTGTCCTGGAGACAGCCCTCCGCGTCGGTCTCGGGGCGGACGCCCAGGTACTCCTCCATCTTCTCGTTCCAGACCTCGGGGATCTCCGAGACGTCGAGGTCGCCCTCGACGAACGCCCGGTCGATCTCACACCGGAGGATGATGTGGAGGTGGTAGGTCAGTTCGTCCGCCTCGACCCGGATCAGGTTCTCGGGGTAGATCCGGTTGACCGCCGCGTAGGCCTCGTCGACGGTGACGTCCTCCAAGTGCGGGAAGTGTTCTTTCATCCGCGGCAGGAACAGCTCCCAGAACGGCTTCGTGCGGCCGACGTGGTTCTCCCAGAACCGCGACTGGGACTCGTGGACGCCGGAGGACCGGGACTGGCCGAGCGGGTTGCCGTACTCCGCTTTCGGCAGCCCGAGCTGGTAGCTCGCGTGGCCGAACTCGTGGACCGTCGCCGTCAGCGCGTCGATCGGGTCGTCCTCCCTGAAGCGGGTGGTGATCCGCGCGTCGAACTGATTGCCCGACATGAACGGGTGGGGTGCGGTATCGAGGCGGCCGTGCTCCTCGGGGTAGCCCAGCAGGTCGACGACCTCCTCCGAGAGGGCCATCTGATCCGCCTCGTCGTAGGTGTACTCCGGATCGCGGAACACCGACGGGAGCTCCCGGCCGTCCTCCTCGATCGCCTCGATCAGCGGGACCAGCCCCTCGCGGAGTTCGTCGAAGATATCCTCGACGGTCTCGAGCGGCAGGTACGGCTGGCTGTCCTCGTAGAGCACCCGGTAGGGGTTCGCGTCGGGGTCGATCGCCGCCGCCCGCTCGCGGTGGAGGTCCCGAAGCTCTTCGAGGGCGGGCGCGAAGTGCTCGAAGTCGTCCTCGGCTTTCGCCTCCTGCCAGACCTGCTGGGCCTCGGCCTGGTGGGCCGCGAGCCGTTCGACGAGATCCGACGGCACCTCCGCGGAGCGCTCGTACTCCCGCCGGAGTTCGCGGACGACGGCCGCTTGCTCGTCGGTCAAGTCGGCCGACGATAGCTCCTCGAGCCACTCCCCCACGTCGTCGTCGACGAGCAGGTCGTGGCTCACGCCCGAAATCGTCGAGAGCTGGCCCGCGCGGGCGGGGGTCCCGCCCTCGGGCATCATCACGCGCTGGTCCCAGCCCAGCGCCATCGACGCCATCCGGAGGTTCGTCAGCTTCTCGGAGCGCTCGAGGAGGTCGCGGTACGCGTCGGGCGCACTCTCGATGTCGTGGCCCTCGTCAGCAGTTGCCATGTTTCGGTTCGAAAGGCGGAACGATACTAAATCCTCGGGTAGGGGCGACTGACGAACGGCTCGGCGAGAACGCGCGGTGGCGACCGAATTACCTTACGAGAGGTCGTATAGCTCGCCGTACTTCTCGTCGACGTACTCGAGGAAGTAGTCCGCGGTGAACGGCTCCCCGGTCGCGCGTTCGATCAGTTCGGGCGTGGTGTACCGACAGCCGTGCTGGTGGACGTTCTCGCGGAGCCAGCCGTTGAGCTCGTCGAACTCGCCTTCGCGGACGTCCTCGGAGAGGTCGCCCAGCTCGTCCTCGGCGGCGGCGTACAGCTGCGCCGCGAGCACCGAACCCAGCGAGTACGTCGGGAAGTAGCCGAAGGAGCCGTGCGACCAGTGGATGTCCTGGAGACAGCCCTCCGCGTCGGTCTCGGGACGGACGCCCAGGTACTCCTCGTACTTGTCGTTCCAGACCTCCGGCACGTCTTCGACCGCGAGGTCGCCCGAGATCAGTTCGCGTTCGATCTCGAACCGGATGACGATGTGGAGGTGGTAGGTGAGTTCGTCCGCCTCGACGCGGATGAGGTTGTCGTCGTAGACCTGGTTGGCGGCCTCGTACGCTTCTTCGGGCGTGACGTCCTCGAGTTCGGGGAACCGCTCGCGGGCGGTCGGCAGGAAGCCCTCCCAGAACGGCCGGGAGCGACCGACGTGGTTCTCCCAGAGCCGCGACTGGGACTCGTGGACCGAGAGGTCGCGGGATTCGCCAAGCGGCGTCCCGTAGCCGTCGTCGGGCAGGCCGAGCGTGTAGTTGGCGTGGCCGAACTCGTGGATCGTCGACGTGATCGAGCCCAGCAGGTCCTCCTCGTCGAACCGCGTGGTGACGCGGGCGTCGAACTGCGTCCCCGAGGAGAACGGGTGGGGCGCGGTGTCGAGACGGCCGCGATCCCAGTCGTAGCCCAGCGAGTCGAGGACGTCGCGGGCCAGCGCCTCCTGGTCGTCGTCGTCGAACTGGCCAGCGAACGCGTCGGTCGCGAGGTCGACGTCACTCGCGTCGATCTCGTCGATCAGCGGGACGAGTTCGTCCCGGAGCCGCTCGAGGACGCGCTCGGCGGTCTCGAGATCGAGGTACGGCTCGTACTCCGAGAAGAGGACCGCGTAGGGATCGGCGTCGGGATCGACGTGTTCGGCGTACTCCCGCTTGAGGTCGACGAGTTTCTCGAGGACGGGCGCGAACTCCTCGAAGTCGTCTTCCTCCTTGGCTTTCTTCCACTTCGGGTGGGCGTTGGCGGTCGTCTCGGAGATCTCCTCGACGAGTTCCGCCGGGACACTGGTCTCGCGGTCGTACTGGCGGCGGACCTCTCGGACGACCGCCTCCTGCTCGTCCGAGAGCTCCGCGTCCTCGAGGGTCTCGAGGAGGTCGCCGGTCTCGTCGGCGGTCAGCAGTTCGTGTTCGAGCGAGGACAGCGTCGAGAGCTGCTGTGCCCGTGCGGGCGTCCCCTCCTCGGGCATGACGACTTCCTGGTCCCACCGCAGGACGCCGGCAGCGTTCGAGACGTTCGAGATGCGCTGGACGCGCTCCTCGAACCGTTCGTAGGCGTCTTCGGTTCCGTCCCCTTCGGGCTCGGCCTGATCGGTTGCCATCGTCGGATGTATTGGATGAACTGTCATCAACGTCTTGGTTCCGGGCGTCTTCGAGCGGTTCGCGGAACGGCTCGAGGCCACGGGTAAAATCCGACGAGAAGGTGCAAGCCGTGAACTGTTCGCTCCGGCTGACGAGTTCTACACATGGTCGTCGCATCGATCATCGTCTTCGTCGCTAGCCTGCTCATCGGCGCGCTCGGCATCTACGTCGGCGCGCGCGTGATCGTCGGCGCGGGTGACTACGATCACGCGATCGTCACCGCGTTGATCGGCGCGATCGTCTGGGCGATCGTCGGCTTCTTCGTCGGCTGGATACCGCTTCTGGGGCCGTTGCTCGCCCTGCTCGCATACGTCGCAGTGATAAACGTCCGGTACCCGGGCGACTGGACGGCCGCCACGATGATCGGCCTGCTCGCGTGGGTGACCGTCCTGGTCGCGCTCTACGCGCTCGCAGCGGTCGGGATCACCGGGTTCAACGCGGTCGGCGTCCCGGGGCTGTAACCAGGCCGTCGCCGCGGCGGCCCCTTCCCTTACCCGCCCGTCCACCCCTCCGCTACCCGCCGGTACGTCTCCCGGCAGCGTTCGAGCACGTCGATCGAGACGCTCTCGCCGTCGGTGTGGGCCTCGCCGGGTTCGGCGGGGCCACAGACGACACACTCCGTGCCGGCCGTCGAGAGCCAGCCGGCGTCGGTCGCGTGGGGTTTCACGACGCGTTCGGGCGTCCCCGACTGGGCCGCGTCGGCCGCCTCGCGGACGGCCTCGGCGAACGCCTCGTCGCCGCACCGTATCGGCGGCAGGTCTTGGTCGACGGTCCACGCGACGCCCTCGATCCCCTCGACGCGCTCGAGCGGCGCGCGCTCGCCGGGCACCGTCCGTTCGTCGACCGTGATCTCACAGCGGTCGGGGACGACGTTCATCGCCGTCCCGCCCTCGACTTCGGTGACGACGACGCTCCCCTCGAGTCGCTCGCCGGCCACCTCTACCGCCGGGGGCTCGAGGTCCCGAACCACGGAGACGGCGTCGGTCGCCCGGTAAACGGCGTTCTCGCCGGCGTCGGCCTCGCTGGCGTGGGCGGCCGTCCCGACCGCCGTGATCGTACTCCCGCGTCGACCCTTGTGGGCGACGGCGACGTCGGTGACGCCCGGACTCGAGTAGCCGGTCGACCCCTCGCCGACGACGGCGTAGTCGGGTGAGAATCCCTCGTCGATTGCGTGTCGCGCGCCGACGCCGCCGACCTCCTCGCCGACGAAACTGGCGAAGACGAGTTCGCCGCCGGGGTCGGCCTCGACGAACGCGAGCGCGGCGGCCGCGACGGCGCCTTTCATGTCCGCGGTCCCGCGGCCGTAGAGCCGCCCGTCGCGTTCCTCGACGGCGTACTCGTCGTCGCTCGTGACCTGCGACGCGGCGGGTTCGACCACGTCGTGGTGGCCGACCAGCGCGAGCGTCTCCCCGCCCGCAGCACCCTTTCTCGCGATCACGTTCCCGACCTCGTCGCGAGTGATCGTCGTTTCCGCGTCGGCTTCCCGTCGCAGCCACTCCTCGAGGAAATCGCCCGCGGCGGTCTCGTCGTCGTAACTCGGGATCGAGACCAACTCGCGGGTCAGGTCGACGACGCTTGCGTTCGCGTCCATGGACCACGGTTCGGCGTCCCGCGTGTTGATTGCACCGGCGCGTTCGCGTCGGCTACGCTCGCCGTTCGGCCCCGTCCCCGCCCTCGGCGACACGTTCGTACACCGGTTCCCGGTCGACCGTGTCGACGTCGGTCAGCCGCGAGACGGCCTCGCTCACCTTCTGGAGGCTCGCGGTCTGTTCCTGGCTCGCGGCCGCGACCGACTCCGCCGCGTCGGCGACCTGTTCGGCGGTCCGCGAGAGGGCGTCGACCGACTCGGCGGTCGCCTCGACGCTGCGGGCCTGCTGGTCGGCCGCCGCGGCGACGTCGTCCATCCCCGCGGCGGTCGACCGGGCGGACTCGTGGATCTCCTCGAGCGACGCGGCCGTCTCCCGGATGCAGTCGCCGCCGCGGTCGACGCGTTCGCTCGTCTCGTCGGCCGTTTCGACGGCGTCCTCGGTCGCCGCTGCGACGCCCTCGAGGGCGGTTTCGATCGCCTCCACGTCGGCCTTGGTCTGCTCGGCGAAGGAACGCACCTCGTCGGCGATGATCGCCAGCGCGTCGTCGTCGGCCCCGGAGCGGGTCGACTCGATCTTCGCGTTCGACGCGAGGACGGTCGTCCGCTGTGCGAGCGCGTCGAGCCGTTCGATGGCCTCGTCGATCTCCTCGGTCCGGGATTCGAGATCCGCCGCCGCCGACGCAACCCGATCCGTCGCCGCCTCGATCGCCTCGAGTTCCGCGAGGGCCTCGTCTGCGGCGTCGGTCCCCTCGGCCGCGAGCCGTTCGGTTCGCTCGCTCTCCTCGCGGGTCTCTGCCGCGACGCTCGCGACCTCCTGTGCGGCCGCACTGACCTCGTCGATCTCACTTGCGGCCTCCTGGACGTTCGCCGCCTGGCTCTCGGTGTGCTGGCTGATCCCCTCCGCCCGGCGCGCGACGACCTCGCTCGCCTCGTGGATCTCGTCGAGGGGCTTCTCGACGTCGGCTTCGACGTCGCGGGCGAGCCGTTCGTGGCGCTCGATGGCCTCCTCGAGGTCCCGCGCGTAGGAGTCGACGTACGTCTCGGTCGCGATCTGCATGTCGAGGTTGATGATCCGCAACAGCGAGAGCACGTCCTGCATCCCGTCGTCGATCGCCTCGCGGACGGCGTCCTCGAGGGTCTCCTCGATTCCGTCGACCCCGGAATCGTCGTTCCCGAGACCGAGAGAAGCGACGAGTCCTCCCAGCCCGCCCTCCGTCTCCTCCTCGCGGTCGGCGAGCCACTCCTCGATCGCGTCGACGACCTGCTGCTGGACGCGGTCGTTCACCCGGCGCATGATGAGGTCGTAGTAGACGCCGTACTGTCCCACGTACTGTTTCAGGGGCATGTCCAGCAGTTCGTGGAGCTTGCCGATCCGCGCCCGGTTCCGGAAGTACGACAGGTCGTAGTCGCCGGTCGCGAGCGAGACGAGGTAGGCCCGCTGGGTTTGCTTGAGCTGTTCGACACCCTTCGGCGAGCGCTCGATCACCTCCCGGGCCTGTTCGTACTCGAGCAGGTTCTCGTAGAACTCGTCGGCGATCTCGTTTTGGCTCTCGCGCAGCATCGGCTCGAGGTCGGCCAGCCGCCGTTCGTCGGCCTCGTCGAATCCGATGAAGTCCTTCCGCCAGGCGACGTCTTTGGCGTCGAGTCCGATCCCGTCGACGAGCCGTTCGACCTCGAGGAACTCGTTCAGCCCACCCTGGCCGAACGTTTGCTCCGGATTCATGGCAGAACGTGTTCGGTCCGGGATTTAAATTTTGGTCGGTGATTCCAACAACGTGATAGTTCGGCCGACGGTGACCGGAGCGGGCTAGCACCCCGTCTTACGACGTGAACACCCTTATGGGCGTACGTACCCGAGTGAGCGTATGAACGTCGTGCCGGACACGAGCGTGGTCATCGACGGCCGCGTCTCGTCGACGATCGAAGACGGGCAGTTCGAGGGAGCGACGATCTCGGTTCCCGAAGCCGTCGTCGCGGAACTCGAGGCGCAGGCCAACGACGGCATCGAGACCGGCTGGGACGGCCTCGAGGAGCTCCAGCGGCTCGCCGAACTGGCCGACGAGGGCGAGATCGAACTCGAGTACGTCGGCGAGCGGCCAAGCGCCATCGAGCGCGGTCACGCCTCCGAGGGCGAGATCGACGCGATCATCCGCGATCTGGCGGAGGACCTGGACGCGACCTTCCTCACCAGCGACGTCGTCCAGGCGGAGGTCGCCGAGGCGAAGGGACTCGACGTCGAACATATCTCCCCCGAGACCCGCGAGGTCGAGGTCGGCACGCTCACCGTCGAGACCTACTTCGACGACTCGACGATGAGCGTCCACCTCAAGACCGGGATGGTCCCGATGGCCAAGCGGGGCGAACTCGGCGACATGCACTACCAGAAGATCGCCGAGGATCCCCTCGACGAGGGGACGATGGACGAGTACGCCCGGGAGGTCGTCGACGCCGCCAAGGAGTCGCCGGACGGCTTCCTCGAGCTCTCGGAGCCGGGCATGAAGATCGTCCAGTTCCGTGACTACCGGATCGCGATCGGCCGGCCACCCTTCTCGGACGGTATCGAGATCACCGCGGTCCGCCCGATCGCCCAGACCGACATCGAGGACTACGAGAACGCCGAGGAGCTGAAAGAACGGCTGCTCGAGCGCCAGCGCGGCGTTCTCATCTCGGGGGCGCCCGGGGCCGGGAAGTCGACTTTCGCGCAGGCGGTCGCCCGGTTCATCTCGGACCACGACTACGCGGTCAAGACGATGGAGAAGCCCCGGGACCTGCAGGTCGGCCCCGATATCACCCAGTACACGGAACTCGGCGGGCAGATGGCAAAGACCGCCGATGCCCTGCTGATGGTCCGTCCCGACTACACCATCTACGACGAGGTCCGCAAGACCAATGACTTCGAGGTCTTCGCCGACATGCGCCTGGCCGGCGTCGGGATGATCGGTGTCGTCCACGCGACCCGACCGATCGACGCCCTCCAGCGACTCGTCGGCCGCGTCGAACTCGGGATGATCCCCCAGGTGGTCGACACCGTCGTCTACATCGAGGCTGGCGAGGTCGAGACCGTCTACGACGTGCGGACGGAGGTCAAGGTCCCCGCGGGCCTCACCGAGGAGGACCTCGCCCGCCCGGTCATCCAGGTCACCAACTTCGAGACGGGCGAACCCGAGTACGAGATCTACACGTTCAACCGCCAGGTCGTCACCGTCCCGCTCAAAGACGAGGAGGGCGGGCCCGGCAGCGAGTCCGGCGTCGACCGCATCGCCAAACAGGAGATCGAACGCGAGATCCGCTCGATCGCGCGGGGTTACGTCGACGTCGAACTCCGAAGCCAGGACAAGGCGGTCGTCTACGTCGAGGAGGACGACATCTCGAGCGTCATCGGCAAGGGCGGCGGCCGCATCACGGACGTCGAGAACCGCCTGGGGATCGACATCGACGTACGGACTCACGACGAGAACCCGAACTACGGCGCTGGTTCCGGCGGCGCCGGCGCGAGCGGTGACGGCGGCACCGGCGGTCAGGCCGGACAGATGGTCACGCCCGAAGTGACCTCCAGACACATCGTGATCCCCGTCGACGGCAACCACGGCGAGACCGTCGAAGTCCAGGCCGGAGGCGACTACCTCTTCACCGCGACGGTGAGCCGCGGCGGCGAGATCCAGGTGTCACGCGGGAGCGCGATCGCCGAGGAACTCGAGGGGGCGATCGATCGGAAGGATCCGATTACGGTCGTGCCGTCCTCGTAGACGGCTTTTAGCGTAGCTTTTTCGAGGAGAGAGGCGAGCACCGCGAGCGGCTCCGACGAGAAAGAGGTACGTGTGCGAGATCCTGGTGTCGCGCGGGAGCGTGATCGCCGGCGCTGTCCGTCGATTACGTTCGGTCGCCGAAAAAATGAATCGCGGGTCGGTTTCGCGGTCTCGCGGTCTCGCGGTCCCGCGAGGGCCGGCGCGGAACCGGCCGTCGGGTCGGCGTTGCCGGCTCGTTAGCTCGGTGCGGCCGTCGGCGTGACGGCGCTCTCGAGGACCGAGCGGCTGCGGAGCAAGACCACACCGAATCCGACCTTCGCCGAGAGGTCGAGCACCATGAACGCGGCCGTCTCCCAGTACAGCGGGAGGATGCCGAACGTTCCTTCGGTGCCGAGGATCCAGACGACCGGGTACAGGAGCCACAGCACGATGACCAGGTTACGAAGGGTGCCGAACAGCGACGCGACCTCGGCGGACTTGCTTCGGGCCTTCTCGGAGAGGGTCCCCACGAGGACGTACAGGAGGACCAGCAGGGCGCCGGTGCTGATGCCCCACCACGCGATGCGGGTCGCGGGAGTCGACGCGAACGTCGCGATCGCGCCGGTGCCGATCATGAACACGTCGAGTCCGATCAGCGTCGCGATCGTGTTGCGGTTCGCTCCGGCGAGCAGCGACAGGTCGAGCAACAGGAGCGGCGTCGTGAACAGCCAGTCGGTGTATCGCGCCCAGTAGATCGTGAGCGCCTCGTCGCCGACCATGACTTCGGTGACGCCGAAGCCCGTCGCCATCGCGAAGTAATTCACCGCCGCGATGGCCGTAATGAATATCGTGATGATGTAAAACTCCTGCATCTTCGCGTCGCGAACGCCGCGTCCGCGGCCGACGAAGTACAGGGTGCCGAGTGTCATTCCTATCGTCCCGATCCACAGCCACAGGGATTCCGGACCGACTGCTGTGGTCATATATAAATGTTCGATCGATTGTTATATACTGGTTATGCCTAACGAGATACCCCCCCTCCAACCTACGAGCGACTGAACGTCCGGATAGTTGACCATGGGTACAAAACCGTAGCGTATATCCAGCGTCCTCGTCTCCCAATACATAGCCCGACGCGATTCCTTTCAGAACAGATGACCCCAACCGATCCGAACGATCCGATCGCGGACGCACTGCTCGGCGAATCGACGTACGAACGGCTCCGAGTGGAGCGATACGCGCTGATCAAACGCCGGATTCCGGAAAAACTCGTCTACCAGAGCGCCCTCCTGTTTGCGCTCGCGCTCGTCGTTCCGATCGTCGCTACCTATCCGTCCTCGGTCCAGGCCGGCTTCCCGGGCGGCGATCCCCTGTGGTCGTCGCCGCTTGTCCTCTGGGTCGGCGTCTACGCCGGCGGCATCGAGTTGGCAACGGCAACGTGTCTCGTTGCGGTGGCTCTCGTTCGTCGCCGATGGGAACCCCGGCTCTCGGAGTCGCAGGTGCACGCGTTACTGAACGTCGAGGACGTCGCGTCGATGTTCGGACTGGCGACCGGCGGCTTCGCGATCCTGATCACGGTCGGGTTCTTCCTGCTCGGCCACGCCGGTCCCGAGACGTTCTCCTCAGTCGTCGAAGCCGCCCCGCGCAACCCCTACGGAGCGACCGGTCTCTCCGTCCCCGTGATCGCAGTCGGCACCGCGGCGGCGATCAGTTCCTCCGTCGTGTACTCGATCGGCCGGTACCTCTCACACGACTGAACTCGGCCGAGCCACCGACTCGAGTCAGGCCTCGTCGCGTCGCTTCTGGAACCGACGAGCGACCAGCACGAACGGACCCGCCAGTACCAGAAACAGCTGCCAGCCGCTCTCGGCGACCGGAAACAGCCGTTCGACCGGTTCGTCGGGTTCCTCGACCGTGTCCGAGGGTTCGACCGGGTTGGCGACGTGCGTGTCCGCGGTCGTCCCCGTCGCCCCCACGTCCGTCACCTCGCCGCCGTCGGCGCCGACGTCGACGTCGACGAACGTCTGGACGATCCCATCGGTCGTCGAGAGGGCGAGTTCCCCTTCGAGGCGGAGGAACCGATCGTAGACAGGATAGAAGGCGTTGATCCCCTCGAGATGGGCGTAATCCAGCAGCGCGTGGGCGAAGACGTGGACGAACAGGGCGACCCACGCCACAGTAACGCCTCGCTGCCCCCATCGGCCGCGGAGCCACGACCGCTCGGAGTCGCGGTAGCGGGTGTCCCAGTACAGCCACAGGCCGGCCAGCAACGGGAGAGTCAGGTTGTGTAACAGGGCACGGTGGGCACCGTCTAACCACAGCCCGGCAGCAGAGTCGATCTCGGGGAAAGCGACCAGAGCGAGGAGGACGGCGACGACCCGTCGATCGAGCACGCCTCGCCACAGCCCCGCTGCGAGCAGGAGTGCGAAGCCGGCGTGGACGGTCGTCGACGGCATCACCGCTCACCCGCCGTTCCCGAGAGGTGGAATCGAACAGCGACGGCAGCCACCGCAGCCCCGACGACGGTCAGTTGCCAGCCCGACTCGACGATCGTGAGTCGCCGTTCGATGCCCGTCTCGAGTCCGGGTCCGGGCGTCGGGTTCACCCAGGTCTCGACGTGGTGGTTGGCGGTCGTGCCGGGCGAAGACAGCCACAGCAGACCCTCGCCGCGTTCGACGAACGTCAGGATCACGCCCTCGTGGGTCGACAGGAGGAGTCGGCCGACGACCGCGTAGAACCGGTCGTGGACCGGATAGAGCAGGTTCACGCCGCCGGGCCCGAACAGATCGAGACCGATTCCGGCGACTGCGTAGGCAGCGAGCGCGACCCAGGCGACGCGGACGCCGTCCCAGCCCCACCGTCGGCGGAGCCACGATCGGTCGGGATCACGGTAGCGGGTATCCCAGTAGAGGGCGACGAACACCGCGCCCGGGAGCAACAGCGTGTGGAAAGCGGCGTTGGTCGCGCCCGGAACCGCGAGGCCCAGAACCGCGTCGAGGTCGGGAACCGCCGCGGCGACGGCGACGACGAGGACGGACCGGCGATCGAACGCCGAACCCAGCAACGCGAGCGCGAACAACGCGCCGACGGCGACGTTGACCGTCGTCGGTGCCATGGTAGCAACTCCGACTCGAGGCCGGTAAACGTATCGGCGGTGTTATAGAAAGTACGAGGCGAAAACCCACGGCTTTAGCCGTGGGATGAAGCCGACAACTGGGAATCAACCACGCTCCAGTAACAGGCCGACTCCCCCAACGTTTAAGAAACATCTGCCCTACATATAAGATATGGAGGTGCGGCGTACTGTCCCCGTTGCGCTCGACGTGGACAGTGACGACGCCGCACTCCTCGAAGACACCGTAGACACGTTCCTCTGGTCGGCACAGTATGTTGTTGACCACGCTTTCCAAGGCGAGTACGTCACCACCAGCAAAACCGCGCTGGACGACGAAACCTACGATGACGTGCGCGAGAAAACGGACGGCTTCAACGGTGGACTGGTGCAAGCCGCTCGGAACAAGGCCGCTGAAGCCTGCAAAAGCGTCGTCGAACGCTGGAAGCGAGGTAAGAAGGCATCAAAACCCACGTTCACCAGTCCGCACGTTGTCTACGACAAACGCACTGCGACGTTCCACGACGACTACGTGAGCCTCGCCACCACAGACGGTCGCATCGAAGCCGACTACGTACTGCCCGATGAGGATAGCGACACGCCGCACTCGGAATACCTGTTTTCCGATGAGTACGAAACCACGGGTGCGGAACTGCACTACCAAGACGGCGATTGGGTGCTTCACATCCACTGCAAGAAGGACGTGGAGTCTGACACGTCGGAACAGGCGACCACCGAGAACGGAACGGTTCTTGGGGTTGACCTCGGCGTGAACAACCTCGCCGTCGCTTCGACGGGCACGTTCTGGATGGGCGACAAGTTCGACCACTGGAGGCGTGAGTACGAAAAGCGGCGTGGCTCACTCCAACAGTGCGGGACGCGATGGGCGCACGAGAACATCCAAGCCGTTGGACGGAAAGAGAAAGGACGGTTCAAGCAGATGCTCCACCGCATCAGCAACGAATTGATCGCGGAAGCCCGCGAGAATGGGTGTTCTGTGATTGCGTTCGAGGATTTGACCGACATTCGTGAGCGGACTGGTGCATCGTGGGGGCACAAGTGGGCGTTCGACCGTCTCTACGAGTATGTCGAATACAAAGCCGAAGAATACGGCATCTCTGTGGAGCAGATTGACCCTGAGAACACGAGTCGGCGTTGCTCTCACTGCGGGTTCACCCATCCCGACAACCGCGAGGACGAAGACTTCGAGTGCCTGAAGTGCGGGTACGAGAACCACGCCGACTACAACGCCGCGAAAAACATCGGGTTACGGTATCTCCGTCGCAACCAAACTGGGGGCGACGGAGGCGCACCCTTGGGCGTGCGCTTGAACAGCGGGATGTTGAACGTGAACGGAGGCTACTCTCCTGCCACTGCTAGTGGCCAGAACGGGAGTCCACGCTGAATCCCACCGCTTTAGCGGTGGGTAGCTCAAGTTTCCGGTGGCGGTCCGCCGGGATCGCCCTCCGGTCGGCGGGAGACGCGGGCAGACCCGCAACGGAAAACGAAGACCGCCTAGCCGTCGGTGTCCATCGTGTACAGATCCGGATTGCGCCACCAGAACAGGCCCCACGAGAGCAGGAATCCGGCCGCCATCGCGACCAGTTCCTGCAGCAGTCGCCAGGTTCCCAGATCGATGATCGCGACCAGTGCGATCGACGACCCCACGGCCGCACCGACGAGGACGAACGCGACGTCGCCGACGATGCGTTCGCGCGGGTTCTCCCAGTAGTGCTGTCGGTCCTCGTCGTACCAGACCCCGACGTAGATCAGCACGGGCGACATCGCCGTGATGATGGTAATGACCTGGTACCGTTCCGGAAGGATCCCCTGGGAGATCAACACCGCGTTGACCAGTTGCGCGACGAGCGACGCGGCGAACAGTCCCACCAGCAGCCATCCCCACCGCGGTAACCGTTCCTTGTCCATGATCGGGAACGGTTACTGCTGGAAAATAATCCTGCCGTTTGTCCGTTTCCCGGTTCGTGACCGGCATCGCCGGGACGATTCAGCGTCGGGTCGGGAGGCTCACTCCGCGCAGCAGGCGTCTTTCTTCGGCGACTCGTCGACGCCGTTGCCGTCCGCAGCGACCGGTTCTTCGAGCCGGTAGAGACTCTGTCGCGCGTCCGCAAAGTAGATGTCCTCATCGACGATGCCGATCTCCTCGAGTCGCTCGAGCGCGTATCGAACGGTCCGGGCCGAAAGCATCGATTCCTCGACGATCTGTTTCTGCGTCAGGGGCCCGTCGTACTCGAGTACCTTGAAAACGAGTTTCGCACTTGGAGGTAAGTCCTCGATTTCCTCCCCGTCAGTCTCTGCCATATTACGTTTCGAAAGGTCCCAGGAGTATAAAGCTTGAGCCTTACCAGCGTCTTTCGTACAAAATTCCGTGAATCTGGCGGAGTTAAAATGTATTGTGTGGCGTCGAGACGGACGAAATACGCATTTGACTACCTAGTCAGGATCGTCCGGTGGAGAGACGGCGAGAACAACGGGTCGCGGCCGGACTCCGTTATCCTTCGCCGATCATCCGGTCCTCGTCCTCCCACTCACGCTTGCGAAGTTCGTACTTCTGGGTCTTTCCGGTGGCCGTCTTGGGTAGCTCCTCGACGAACTCGACGCGGCGGACGACCTTGTAGCTCGCGAGCCGTTCGCGGGTGTAGTCGGTTAGCTCCTCGGCCGACACCGGCGGGTTCTCCGCATCGCCGTTCGATGGCACGACGAACGCCTTCGGGGTCTCTCCCCACTCCTCGCTCGGCGCGGGGATCACCGCCGCGTCGGCCACCGCGTCGTGGTCGAACAGCGCGTCCTCGAGTTCGATGCTCGAGATGTTTTCGCCGCCGGAGATGATGATGTCCTTCTTGCGGTCCCGGAGCGCGATCATGCCGTTCTCGTCGACCGTCGCGAGGTCGCCCATGTGGTAGTAGCCCTCGACCCGGTCGTTGAACGCCTCCTCGGTCTGTTCGGGCTTGTTCCAGTAGTGGTCCATCACTTGGTTGCCCCGGACGACGACCTCGCCCAGCGTCTCGTCGTCCTGCGGGACGTCGTTACCGTCCTCGTCGACGACCCGGACCTCGGTCCCGAGCACGCCTATCCCCTGTCGTTTCTTGATCTCGAAGCGGTTCTCGTCGTCGATGAGCCGCTTGGCGTCGGAGATCGTGATCAGCGGGCCGGTCTCGGTCGCCCCGTAGAGGTGTTTCAGGTACCAGCCGAACTCGTCCTCGACCGCCCGGATCGTCGCCTCTGGCGGCGCACTTCCGGCGGTCGTCACCCGGACCTGGTTCGCGCCGCTCATCTCGGGTTGGTCGTTGTTCTCGTAGTAGTCGATCAACTGGTTGAGCACTGCCGGCGCGGCACAGAGGAAGGAGACGTCCTCCTCGCGGATCGCGTCGACGACCTCGTCGGCGTTGACCCCACGCGTACAGACGTGGGTTGCACCCATCCCTGTCACCGCGTAGATGTGGCCCCAGCCGTTGACGTGGAACATCGGGAGCGTCCACAGGTAGGTGTCGTCGCTCGTGATCTCGTGGTAGATCGACATCAGGTAGGCGTGGATCGTCTCCGTCCGGTGGGTGCGACAGACGCCTTTCGGATCACCCGTCGTTCCCGAGGTATAGTTGATCGTGATGATTTCGTCTTCGGCCATCTCCGGTTCGTCGTAGTCGGGATCGGTATCGGAGATCGCGACGTCGAACGACTCCCACTCGCCGTCGACGCGTTCCGTATCGTTGGTGATGAACGTCTCCGTCGGCACCTCGTCGCGGATCTCCTCGACCTTCTCTGCGTACTCGTAGTCGGCGTAGATGGCGTCGACGCCCGCGTCCGAGAGGATGTACTCGTAGTCGTCGGACGTGAGCCGGTAGTTCAGCGGCGTAAACACCGCGCCGATGCTCATCGCTCCGTAGGCCGCCTCGAGGTGATAGTGGGTGTTCGGGTCCAGCACGGCGACGCGGTCCCCCTTCTCGATCCCCCGCTCCTGGAGCGCCGCGGCGAACCGGTCGACGCGGTCTCCGAGTTCGGCGTAGGTAAAGCGGTCGCCGTCGGCCCCGACGACCGCCTCCTCGTCGGCGTAGTGGTTGCGAGCCTGCTCGAGGAAGTCCGTGACGACGAGTGGTGTCTCCATGACCGGACGTTCAGCAACGACCATGATAATATTTCCTTTTAGGGAGACATACGCCAGGACCGACAACCACTCTCCGCCGGAGCCTCGAGTAGGGATCTTTCCTCCGCCCGCTGGTCTTCGACTCGAGCCGTCGCCTGGATCCCGAACCCGAACCCCTTTTCACCACCGACGACAGAGTCACGTCCATGTCGACCGAATCGATTAGCGACCGACGCGAGCACATCCGCTCGGTCAGCGTGACCGCGCTGTCCGCGCTGCTCGGCGTCGGCGCGGCGCTGGCGTCGTTTGCCCTCACGGGCGATCTGCCGCCAGTCGAAGCAGCGACCGACTCCCGGGCGCTGGCGATCGTCGTCGGGGCGATCCTCGTCCAGTTCCCGCTGATCGAGTACTCGGGTCTCTACGAGGACGACGAGTTCGGCGTGAAACACTACCTGTTCATCACGTTCATGACGTTCTCGTTCTGGTTCGTCGTCTGGGGGATCCTCCTGACCGCCCAGTTCCAGGCCCAGCTCTAACCATGGCTGACGATAGTATCGCCGTCGTAGACCTAGAGCGGTGCCAGCCCGATCGGTGTAGCTACGAGTGCAAGAACTACTGTCCGCCCAACCGGACCGGCAAGGAGTGTATCACTCTCCGGGGGGAGGAGACGGACGAGGGTCAGCCCGAACAGGTCCGTATCTCCGAGGAGATCTGTCTGGGCGAGACCTGTGGCATCTGCGTCGAGAAGTGTCCTTTCGACGCCATCGAGATCATCAACCTCCCACAGGAACTGGGGGACGATCCGGCCCACCGCTACGGCGAGAACGCCTTCTCGCTGTACGGGCTGCCCGCGCCACAGGAAGGCAAGGTGACGGGTATCCTCGGTCCGAACGGGATCGGGAAGACCACCGCGGTCCGTATCCTCGCGGGCGAACTCGAGCCCAACCTCGGCCGTCACGACGACCCGCCGGGCTGGGACGAGGTGCTCGAGGAGTACCGCGGCACCGAGATCCAGGACTACATCGCGGACGTCCGCGACGGAGAGATCACCGTCGCCCGCAAGCCCCAGTACGTCGACCAGATCCCGAACCAGTTCGACGGCAACACCCGCCAGTTGCTCGAGAGCACGGACGAACGCGGCGCACTCGAGGAGATCGCCGAACGGCTCTCGCTGGGTCCGGTCATGGAGCAGTCGATCGAGGACCTCTCGGGCGGCGAACTCCAGCGGGTCGCGCTCGCGGCGACGCTGGTCCGCGATACGGACTTCTACTTCCTCGACGAGATCACGCCGTACCTCGACATCGGCCAGCGGGTCACGGCCGCGCGGCTGATCCGCGAACTCGCCGAGGAACAGGGCAAGTCGATGCTGGTCGTCGAACACGACCTCGCGATCCTCGATCTGGTCGCGGACACGCTCCACGTCGCTTACGGTGAGCCCGGGGCCTACGGTGTCATCACGTCGCCCAAGTCCGTCCGTAACGGAATCAACGAGTACCTCGCGGGCTACCTCGACAACGAGAACATGCGGATCCGCCAGGATCCTATCGAGTTCCAGGAGCACGCGCCCCGGACGGCTACCCACGGCGACGTCCTCGTCGACTACCCCGACCTCACCAAGAGCTACGGCGACGGCGAGTTCACCCTCGAGGTCGAGGGCGGCGAGATCCGCGAGAACGAGGTACTGGGGATCGTCGGGCCGAACGGGATCGGGAAATCGACCTTCGCAAATCTCCTGACGGGCAACTTAGAGCCCGACGAAGGCGAGACCGATCTCGATCTGGACATCTCGTACAAGCCACAGTACGTGACGATCGACCAGCACATGCGGGTCGACGCCTTCCTCTCCTCGATCACGGACCAGTTCGGCTCCTCGTACTGGAACACCGAGATCGCCCAGCCGCTCCAGCTCGAGCGGATCATGGAACAGAACCTCTCGGATCTCTCCGGCGGGGAGCGCCAGCGGGTGGCGATCGCGGCCTGTCTCTCCGACTCCGCCGATCTCTACCTGCTCGACGAACCGTCCGCGCACCTGGACGTCGAACAGCGGGTGCAGGCCACGAGCGCGATCCGCCGGTACGCCGAACAGCAGGACGCGACGGTGATGGTCATCGACCACGACATCTACACGATCGACCTGCTGGCCGACCGGCTGATGGTTTTCGACGGCGAACCGGCCGTCGAGGGTCGTGCGACCCCGCCGCAGTCGATGCGTGACGGCATGAACGAGTTCCTGGCGAACCTCGACGTTACGTTCCGGCGCGACGACCGCACGTCGCGGCCGCGGATCAACAAGCCCGGCTCTCAGCTGGACAAGGAACAGAAATCGCAGGGCGAGTATTACTACGCGCCCTGAGTCGCTGCGGGGCGACATCGCGTTCGCGTTCGCATCTGCGTCTGCGTCTGCGTTTGCGTTCCGGTTTTCGACGGTTCCGTTCGTTTCGCCGTCTCGTGTGCGAGTCTCGTGTCCGAGTCCCGAGTCCGGGACCTCGCCAGTTTCTTGCGGTGGTGGTAAGGACAACTGGTCGAACGGTCGGGCGGTGAGCCAGTCGGGCGGTGAGCCAGTCAGCCGGTGAGCCAGTCAGCCGGTGAGCCAGTCAGCCGGTGAGCCAGTCAGCCGGTGAGCCAGTCAGCCGATCAGTCGCTGGCAACTCCCACAGAGGTTCTCCTCTTTGATGTCGACCTCGCGCACGGTCGGCGAGAAGTTCATCACGCAGCGGTTGTTGTCGCAGTGTTCCAGCCCGTAGGTGTGGCCGATCTCGTGGACGATCTCCTTTCGGACGCGGTTCTCGAAGATCTCGCTTGCGCTCTTGTTCGAGAAGCCGCCGTCGCTCGAGGTCTGGAGCCGGTAGGTCGAGACCACGCTCCCGCTGCCGTCGAGGTAGGCCAGCCCGAAGACGTAGTTTCGCCGGCGATAGAAGAGGTCGTGTGGCGTGATCGCGATGTTCTTGTCGCCGCGGCCGACGCGTTCGGCGAGCTGGATGAACGTCTCCGCGGAGTACTGGTTCCGGCCGGAGTCGTAGGCACCGTTTGGAACCGACTGCGAGTCGTTGATCGTCACCTCGCAGTCGTAGACCGATCGTAACGCCGACGAGGCCGCCCGCTTGACCTCGGCGGTGACGTTACCGACCGGCACGATGTCGACGAGCATGGCAACTGCTATGGGCGGCGATACCATAAACGTCCCGCCGTGTCCCACTCTCGCCGAAATCTCGAGTCAATGATCGATTACCTGCTCGCGTACGATCGGGTGGTCGAGGTGGGGATCGGTCGCCGCACCGAACTGGCCGCGACCCTCGTCCGCGAGGGGGTGGCGGTGACGGCGACCGACGTCCACCCGCGGGCGGTCCCGGACGGCGTCCGGTTCGTCGAGGACGACGTCGTCGACCCCGACCCTGCGGTCTACGCGGGCGCCGACGCGGTCTACGCCCGGAACCTGCCGCCCGAACTCCACCGGCCCGCGCTCGAGGTCGCCCGCGAGGTCGACGCGGACCTGCTGTTTACGACGCTGGGCGGCGACCAACCGGCGGTTCCGGTCGAGCGGAAGACGATCCGGGAGGGGACGCTGTACGTCGCCCGGGAGGGGCCGGGTTCCGGCGGCGGGTAGCTGGCGGCGAACGAATCGCTGGGGAAGCGCTCGCTGTTGTCCGCGCCCCAAATCGACCGCCTTTATTCCCGCCGGCTCGTTCGTGGCCGTATGAACGCAGACGCCGTCGTGTTAGACGTCGACGGAGTGCTCGTCGACGTCGCCGACTCCTACCGGCGCGCGATCCTCGAGTCAGTCGAGCACGTCTACGGCCGGACGATCCGCAAGGAGGACGTCCAGCCGTTCAAGGACGCGGGCGGGTTCAACAACGACTGGGAACTGACCTACGCGGCTGCGCTGTACGTCCTGGCGACCGAGGAGGGGTACGACGCCTCGATCGACGAATTCACCGACCACATCGCCGCGGAGGGTGGCGGCCTCGAGGCGGCCGAGACCGCCGTCCGCGACGGGATCGGCGCGCGAGCCACTCAGCGCGTGACTGATCGCTGGGATCGCGAACGGCTCCGGGACGTCTTCCAGCAACTCTACCTCGGCCCCGAACTCTACCGGGGGCTCGAGGGCGGCGAGTTCGACGACGACATCGATTCCGAGGACGCGGGCTTCATCCACGACGAACCGGTTCTGCTCGAGGACGAGGCTCGCGAGCGACTGCTCGCCGAGTACGACGTCGGGATCCTGACCGGCCGCCCCGAGGCGGAGGCCGAGATCGCGCTCGAGCGCGTCGGACTCGAGTCGGAGGTGCCCCTCGAACACCGGTTCACGATGGACGACTGGGAGGAAGGGAAGCCCCACCCGCGGGCGCTGACGACGCTCGCAGAGCGGTTCGACGCCGACGCGGTCGCGTTCGTCGGCGACACGCTCGACGACGTCCGGACCGCGGTCAACGCCGCGGAGGCGGACCCGGACCGGGAGTACCGCGGCGTTGGCGTCCTGACCGGCGGCCTCACCGGCGAGGAGGGTCGCCGGAAGTACGAACGCGAGGGCGCGAGCGCGGTCCTGACGTCGGTCAACGATCTGCCGGCACTGCTCGAGTCCTGACCGTCGTCGTCGGAGCCGTCACTTCGAGGGGAGCCGCACGAAGGTGAGCCAGAACTCCTCGAAGGAACTGACGAGGTCGACGAACTCCTCGGGTTCGACCGGTTTCTGGACGTAGGCGTTCGCGTGGAGGTCGTACGAGCGGGCGATGTCCTCCTCCGCGTCGGAACTCGTCATCACGATGACCGGGATCCGGCGGAGTTCCGGCTCGGACTTCAGCTCCGAGAGGACGTCCGCGCCGCTGATCCCGGGCAGGTGGAAATCGAGCAACACCAGGTCCGGGTCGGGACGATCGGCGTACTCGCCGCGTCCGTAGACGAAATCGAGCGCCGCCTCGCCGTCGGAGACGGTGTTGACGTCGCAGGCGATGCCCGCGTCTTCGAACGACTCCGAGAACAGTCTGGCGTCCCCTTCGTTCGGCTCGACGAGCAGGATCGTGACGGCATCCGCAGACTGTGGGGGGTTCATACGGGATAGTACGGGGCGAATCGGATCAACGTCTCGGTGACGGCGATTCCTCGATTCTACGGCTGTCCGACGGGGCGTGACGGAGCACGCAGTGAGGGCCGAACGCTGACCGCCGCCCGTTTTTTGCCCGTCGTCGGTGTAGGGGAGCCAGCCCATGCCGGCGTTTACCCGCGACGACGATCTCCCCGGCGAACCGACCTCCCCGTGGCTGGCGACGACCCGAGAGGAGACCGGAAGCGACCGCGTGGCAAGCGACGACGCCGGCGATCCGGCATCCGACCGCTCGCTCGAGTCCCTCCGGTCGGTCGACGTGGCCGTCGTCGGGGCCGGGATCACTGGCCTCTCTACCGCGATCGAACTCCGGGACCGGGGCGAGACGGTCGCCGTCCTCGAGCGCGACCGCGTCGCGGCCGGGACGACGGGGCGGTCGACGGCCAAACTGACCAGCCAGCACGGGCTGATCTACGACCACCTGCGCCGGGAGTTCGGCCCGCGAACGGCCGCCACGTACGGGCGGGTTCAGGAGAACGCCATCGACGCCGTCGAGGACCGCATCGAGGAACTGGGGATCGACCCCGCGTTCGAGCGACGGCCCGCCTATCTCTACGGCGACGAGGCGGACCCACTCGAGCGCGAGGCCGAGGCCGCCGAAGCCGCGGGGCTGCCCGCGAGCTACGTCACCTCGGTGCCGCCGTTCGAGCGGGCCCGGGCAGCGGTCCGGTTCGACGACCAGGCGGCGTTCCACCCGCGGAAGTACCTGCTCGCGGTCGCCGACGAACTGCGGGCGGACGAGGGCGCCTTCCTGTTCGAGGGAACCCGGGTCACCGACCTCGAGCCCGGCGCGCCGGTTCGCGTCCGGAGTCCGGACGGGACGGTCGCCGCGCGTCGGGCCGTCGTCGCGACGGGGTACCCGATCCTCGACCGCGCGGGCTATTTCACCCGGCTGCACCCCAAACGTTCCTACGTGCTCGGACTCCGGCTCGAGGGCCGCGCGCCCGAGGGGATGTATTACCGGACGGGGAAGAACTACCGGTCGGTACGGACCCACCGCGACGAGGACGGTCGGCTCCTGCTCGTCGGCGGCGAGAACCACAAGACGGGCCAGGGCGGATCGACGCGGGAACGGTACCGCCGCCTGCTGCGCTGGGCCCGGGAGCGGTTCCCCGTCGCCTCCGTCGCCTACCGGTGGTCAGCCCAGGATTACGTCCCCGCCGACCGCGTTCCGTTCGTCGGCCGCGCCGGCCCGGGGGCCACGAACGTCTTCGTCGCGACCGGCTTTCGCGGGTGGGGGATGACGAACGGCGTCGCGGCGGGACGGCTCCTCGCCGAGCGGATCGCGACGCCGGGGGAGGGGCCGGCCGAACTCGAGGTCTTCGACCCGCTGCGGCTGACGCCGAAGGCCTCGCTCGGGACGGCGCTCACCGAGAACGCCGACGCCGTCAGCGAGTTCGCGACCGACTGGCTGCGGACGTTTTTCTCGCCCGACCGCTCCGTCCTCGAGCGGGGCGAGGGGAGGGTCCTGCGACGCGGCGGGGAACCGATCGCCTGCGCGCGCGACGCCGCCGGCGACCGCTACGCCGTCTCGGCGATCTGTCCGCACACGGGGTGTCTGGTCGACTGGAACGACGCCGAGGCGACCTGGGACTGTCCCTGCCACGGCTCGCGGTTTTCGCCCGACGGCACCCTCCTCGAGGGGCCGGCGACGGAGGGGCTGCCGTCGCGGGAGCCGCCCGGGAACTGACGGGACCGTCGCTCCCGCTCGAGCACGGCTACGGGTGGTCAGCGACTCGAGAGCCCAGGATACTCCGCGACGATCCCGTCGACGCCGGCCGCCGCGAGCTGGTCGTACTGGTGCCAGGTCTCGACGGTCCAGACGTTGACCGCTCGCCCCGCGTCGTGGGCCCGCTCGAGCACGTCGATTTCCGGTTCATCGGACGGGAACCCTGCGTAGCTCGTAGTCGCGAGCGCCGTTCCGGCGACGGCGTTTCGCGGCGGGTGGATCGCCTCGCAGTCGTATCGGTCAGCGACCTCGAACCCGGCCTCGAGGTCGTCCCACACGAGAACCCCGGCAGCGTACCGGGAGTCGACCGCCCGGAGCGCGGCCAGCGCGCCCTCGCAGAACGAGGAGAACAGCAGTTCCCCGCCGAACCCGTCGCAGACGTCGACGACGCGCTCGACGAACGGTTCCCAGACCGCCCGCCGCTCGTCGCGCTCGTCCGGCGCGAGCGACTCGCCGACGCGCAGGTCCGCCGCGCCGGGGTTCTTCAGCTCGACGTTGAGACCGACCGTCTCGGGGACTGCCTCGAGCACCTCGGCCAGCGTCGGCACCGTCTCGTCGGTTCCGAGCACTCGCGCCGACCGTATCTCCTCGAGGGCCGTCTCCCGGACGAGTCCCTCGGCGTCGGTCAGCGGCCGGCCGTCGCGCTCCCGGGTCCCCTCGAGGCGCTCGTCGTGGACGACGACGGGCGTTCCGCAGGCGGCGGGCTGGACGTCGATCTCGATCATCGTCGCGTCGCTCGCGGCGGCCTCCCGGACGGCACGGCGGGTGTTCTCGGGCGCGACGCCGGCGTACCCCCTGTGGGCGACGAGTTCGGGCGCGGACGCGTGCATACCGGAACGACGACGGCCCGGGTAATGGAGGCTGTGCTGCCCTTCCGTCGTCCGCGTTTCCCCCGCGGGAGGGGTTTCGCGTCCTCGTTTCGGGTCTCGAGCGTGCCGCTCGTTGCACGAAAGACAACACACTTGAGCGCTCTCCCCCGAGTACGGGTATGAGCACCGTCCCGTCCGAACCGACGCAGTCGCTCGCCTCCGTGGTCGTCGTCGACTACGGGTTAGGGAACCTGCGCAGCGTCACCCGCGGCCTCGAGCGTGCGGGCGCAGACGTCGAGATCACCGACGATCCCGCGGCGTTCGAGGCGGCCGACGGGGTCGTCCTGCCGGGTGTCGGCGCGTTCCGCGAGGGCGTCGAGAACGCCGACCCCCTCCGCGAGGACCTGCTCGCGGTCGCGGAAAGCGACACGCCGCTGTTCGGGATCTGTCTCGGCATGCAGATGCTGCTGACGACCAGCGAGGAGGGCGAGAACGACGGCGAGTCGGCCGTCCGCGGACTCGACCTGATCCCCGGCACCAACGTTCGCTTCGACGACGGCCAGAAGGTCCCGCACATGGGCTGGAACCAACTCGAGGTCGAGCGCGAGCATCCGCTCGTCGAGGGAATAGATGGGGAACACGCCTACTTCGTCCACTCCTACTACGCCGTTCCGGACGACGGGGACGCCGTGGTCGCGACGACCGACTACGAACGGGAGTTCCCCTCGATCGTCGCCAACGAGGAGGGCAACGTCTTCGGGACCCAGTTCCACCCGGAGAAGAGCGGCGAGACGGGGCTGCGGATCCTGCGGAACTTCGTGGAGATCTGCGCCGACGAGTAGTTTTTCGCTTCTTTCTCTCGGGAGCGACGCTCGAGAGGGTCGTTCCGGAACGGTACGGGGAAGCCACGGGATCGGTGACCAGCGGCGGGTCCCGATCCGCCCGGAGACACACCCCTCGGTGCCGCTGTATGGGCCCTCGAGAAGGACGGAGCGTTCTGAATACGTCGATTATGACTCTTGTTAATCGGGCGAAGAGGAGGGTGAGCGATAGGCCGGGCCACTGTGAATCGCTATCATTAAATAGAAAACCTGTGTCAAATTCCGTCGAGCGGGTCGAACGGCTCGGCGCTCGGGCGGGGTCGAACGCCCGTACGCTCTCGAGTAGACGCTTTCCTCGCCGTCAGTTGCGTGTTTGCGCCTCTCGCGGCCGTCCGTCCGATCCCAGCACGATCGGACCCCCCTTTCGAATCGACGGCCTCACCACACCGATACAGCGGCACTCCGGGGTGTGTGTCTCCCCATACAGCGGCACCGCGGGGTGTCGAACGATCCGTTCGGCCTCGATGACAATTCTTTTGAACCGATACAGCGGAAATACGGTGTTCGCATCGCGCTCGAGGCCGGCGATCCGGCTTCGCGTCGCCTGTCGCAACGTGGCCGGAAGCCCGTGGGACGACTGGAGACGACCGGAGACGACACGATACAGCGGCACTCCGGGGTCGGGCCCCCTGCTCTCGTGTGCTCCGACCCGGCGAGAGACCGGGAGACTCGCCTGCGGAGCTCTATCGCGGACCGGGAGGGGCTATACGGCGACACTGCGGGGTCGACCGCACCTATACAGCGGCACCGCGGGGTCGTCCACGTCTATACAGCGGAACCGAGGGGTGTCCGATCCGCTATACAGCGGAAATACGGGGTCCAAATTCTTATTCAGCGGACGTCAAAATCCGAAAGTCACGCTATACAGCGGAACTGTGGTTCCGAACGCTTAAGTCGGACCCGCGAAACGGTACTCGTATCCGAATGTCGGATTCGATGGACTACTTCGGGAGCGAGAACGAGATCTTCCGGAACAAGGAACTCCTGCAGGTCTCCCATCTCCCCGACGGCGACCGCATCATCGGCCGCGAGGACGAACTGTCGGACCTCGCGAACGCGATCAAACCGGCGACGCGGGGCAACACGCCCAACAACGTGCTCGTCTACGGCAAGACGGGGACCGGAAAATCGCTGTGCTCGAAGTTCATCACGACCCAGGCCGTCGAACGGGCAGAGCGCAACGACGTGTCGATCGGCGTCGCCTACGTCGACTGCCTCCAGGAGTCGACCGAGACCCAGGCCGTCCAGTCCGCCGGCCACCAGCTCAACGACCAGCCCGAGACCGACATCTCGATCCCCCACTCGGGGTTGAGCACGTCGGAGTACTACCGGCGGCTGTGGCGGATCATCGATACCCGCTACGACGTCGCCCTCATCATCTTAGACGAGGTCGACAAGATCGAGGACGACGACATCCTCATGCAACTCTCGCGGGCCGTCGAGTCCGGCAAACTCACCTCGAGCACCGTCGGCGTCATCGGCATTTCGAACAAGGTCCGGTACAAGGACTCGCTGGACGAACGCATCAAATCGAGCCTCTGCGAGCGCGAGTACGTCTTCTCGCCGTACGACGCGACCCAGATTCGGGAGATTCTCCGGTCGCGCTCGGACGCGTTCCACGAGGGCGTCCTCGAGGACGGCGTCGTCCCCCGCGTCGCGGCGCTTGCGGCCCGGGAACACGGCGACGCGCGGAAGGCCATCGACATCCTCCGCTTTGCCGGCGAGATCGCCGAGGAGAACGACCTCGAGACGGTCACCGAGGACTGCGTCGATCAAGCCCACGAGCGCGAGGAGACAAGCCGGCTGGCGGAACTGATCTCCAAGAGTCCCAGCCACGCGAAACTCGTGCTCGAGGCGATGGCGCTGTTGACCCAGCAGAAGGAGGGCGACGACGCGCCCGTGACGACCAACGAGGCCTACGACCTCTACAAGCGCCTCTGCGAGCGGGACCAGTCCGATCACCTGAAACTGCGCCGGGTTCGGGACATCCTCTCGGAACTCGAGTTCCTCTCGATCATCGAACAGGAGCGCAAGTGGGCCGGCAAGGGGAAGGGCAACTACATGGAAAACCGGCTGATCGACGATCCGGCGGTCATCCTCGCGGCCTGTAACGAGTCGGAGTGATTCCAGATCGGGTCAGAGGAACTCGCGAACCTCCGAGTACCACATGTCGTGGTAGTCGACGTGGCCCACCCGCCGGGCGATGGCCACCGCGAGGACGTGCCAGCAGAGGTCCGTCGGATCCTCCGCGTCGAGGTTGTACTCGCTGTCCTTGCAGGTACAGCCGCCGCCCTCGACGATGTACTCGTCCTCGTAGCCCACGACGATGGTGAAATCGCGGTAGGTCTTGACCCGGTTCTCGCTGACGGCGTCGATCGCCCGGATCCCCCGGTCGCCGTGCAGGCGGGAGATCTGCTCGACGATCTCCGGGGTCAGTTCCCCCTCCTCCTCGAGTTGGGCTTGCCACCGCTCGACGGGCGTGGCCTCCGACACGACCGGAACTGTGTACCGCACTGTAAAATCGGTTTGGTTGTTCCGTCGGGAACCCGCGAGGGGACCGCGCAATCCCGCGGATCGCTGACCGACGGAACCAACGAATCGAAAATCGCCGTTACTCGGCGTCCGAATCGCCCGTCGCGCCCTCGAGCACGATCGTCACCGTCTCGTCTTCGTCTTCCTCGAGCGTGACGGACTCCTCGACGGTCTCGAACTCGTCGTCGACGCTCTCGACGGTGATGGTGTATTCGCCCTCGTAGATGAGGCTCGCACCGGTGATCTCGCCGTTCTGGATGTCGTTCCGGTAGTTCGCGGTGAAGTCCTCCTCCTCGCTTTCGATGGTGACCGCGACTCCGGAGGAGACGGGGTCGCCGTCCTCGTTCTCGAGTCGAATCGTGAGGTCGCCGGGATCGTCGAGTTCGAAGTCGGCGGAGTCGTCGCTTTCTTCCTGCTCTTCGTCGCCGGTACAACCCGCAAGTCCGACGGCCGCGAGGGCCGTGAGACCTGCACCGAACCGTCGGCGGCTAAGTGATCGTCGGCTCACACCTCTTCGCAGCTTCCCTTTCGAAATAAACGTTCAGATACGATCGGGAACTGTGCATCGGTATCGGTAAACGATGGGCGTATGTCAACTATGAACGTTCGAGATCGTCGGGCCTGACCCCGGCGACGGGCAGCCGAGACCACGCCGTTTTTCGCCGTCCCCCGACGAGCGTAGGTATGCGCGTCACCGAGGGCGGGGTCGAACTCGAGGTCCCCGGCGAGCAGACCGAGGGAGTCGAGGAGTCGGTCTTCTACAATCCCAGACAGGAACTGAACCGCGACCTGACGATCGCGACGCTGCGGGCCTACCGCGACCGCGAGGACCGCGCCGAGTACTATCTCGACGCGATGGCGGCCAGCGGGATCCGCGGGGTCCGCGCCGCGGCCGACGGCTGGGACGTGACCTGCTGCGACGTCGAGGAGGAGGCCGTCGAACTGGCCCGCGAGAACCTCGAGCGCAACGGTTTCGACGAGGCGACCGTCGAACACCGCAACGTCAACGCCCTCATGCACGAGGAGGTGTTCGACGTGATCGACCTCGATCCGTACGGGACGCCGATGCCGTTCGCCGACGCGGCGTTCGCCAACTGCCGGGACCTCGTCTGCGTGACGGCGACCGACACCGCGCCGCTGTGTGGCGCTCACTTCAACAGCGGGGTCCGGTCGTACTCCGCCGTCCCCCGGAACACCGACTACCACCCCGAGATGGGCGTCCGGATCCTGCTGTCGGCGCTCGCCCGCAGCGCCGCGCGGTTCGACGTCGGCGTCACCCCCCTGCTGACCCACGCCACCAGCCACTACGTCCGGACCTACCTCGAACTCGAGCACCGGGCGACCGCCGCGGACGCCGCGGTCGACGAACTGGGGTACGTCTATCACTGCGAGGACTGCACCTATCGCGAGACCGAACCCGGGATGATCGCCGACCCGCTCGAGCGCTGTCCCCACTGTGACGGCGAGCGGTTGCTGACGGCGGGACCGGTCTGGCTCGGGCCGGTTCGCGACCGCGAGTTCGTCGCTTCGGTACGCGAGGAGATCCCGGACTCGTTCGGGACCGCCGAGAAAGCGCGGGACCTCTGCGGGACGCTCGAGGACGAACTCGACGAGCCGACCCACTACGACCAGCACAAACTCTGTCGCAACTGGGGGCTGCCCGCCAACGCGATGGACGAGTTCCTCGCGGACCTCCGGGACGCCGGGTACGAGGCCTCGCGGGCTCACTACGGCGGGACGACGTTCAAGACGGATGCGAGCGTCGGCGAGATCCGCGAGGCGACCGAGGACCGCCTTGTCTGACGGACCCCGACTTCGGTTTCTAGTTCCCCGTTCGCGACGGAGCCTGCCTATTAGTCCGTGCGCGCCGTCAGTTCGTACGTGCTCGATCACAGTTCGGGGCTCGAGTTCGCGACCCGTACCGTCCGGATCGCGCGCACCCAGCAGCTAACCCTGCTGGCCGCGGGGGTCGCGTTCTACGGGTTCGTTTCGCTGGTACCGCTCGCGCTGCTCGGGATCGGGATCGCCGCTTCGATCGGGGGTGAGGCACTCGCAATGCGACTCACGACGGCCGCAAACGACGTGCTCACTCCGGCAGCCCAGGAGCTGCTGGCCGAGACCGTCCTCGACGAGACCGGACGACGCAGCGCGACGGTCGCCGGCGCGCTCGGCCTGCTGTGGGGCGGTACCCGTGCGCTCCGGGGGCTCGACCGCGCGTTTTCGGCGATCTACGGGACGGTGGCCACGAAGTCGCTGCTGGACGCGTTCTGGAACTCGACGATCGCCTTCCTCGCGATCTCGATCGGACTCGCGGCGGTCGGCGCTCTCGAGGTGTTGATCCGCCTCGTCCCGATCCTCCGGATCGGCATCCTCGGTCACGTATTCGTGATTCTCGGGCTGGTCGCGGCGTTCTTTCCGCTGTACGTGCTCTTCCCTGGCGCGGACGTCGGGTACCGCGAGGCGCTGCCGGGAACGCTGTTCGCGGCGATCGGCTGGTTCGTACTGAGCCGGACGTTCTCGCTGTACACCAACTTGGCGGGGGAGTACACGGTGTACGGCGCGCTCGGGGCCGTCTTCTTCGTGCTCGTCTGGCTGTACGTCGGCGCACTTCTCCTGATCCTCGGGGCGATCGGCAACGCCGTGCTTGCCGACCGTGAAGTGGATCGGCAGCTACAAAGTCCCGGCGCTCGACAGGTCCCAACAGGAGCGATGACCGACGACGCCACGGGTGCGGACGACGGGACCGCGGAGGACGCCGGTAGCGGGAACGGGACGAACGGTGTCGACGGGGAGGACCGCGAGGATATCGGCGTCGATGCCGATCGTGGCGCCGCGACGACCGGCACCGGCACCGGCACAGGTACGGGCACGGGTACGGCCACGGCCACCGCCCGAACCCGGGACCGATCGGCCGACGCCGCGGCGCTTCGAGAGGAGATCGAACGGCTCCGGGACCGCGTCGACTCGTTCGAGTCCGACGTCGAGTCCCGCACCGTCGAGAAGTCCTCGCTCGAGGGCGAACTCAAACGCTACGTTCGCCGCCGGATCCGCCGCGGGCACGCCCGCGACTGGGGGCCGTACCTCGTCCTGCTGTACGGTACCGCGATGACCATCGCGGCGTTTTACTTCCTCCAGGGTGGGTGGGCGATCCTGGCGATGTTCGTCGTCTGGACGTCCACGCTGGGGCTTTACGTCCTGTTCGTGTTGTTCAGCGCGGGGCTGTCCCTGCTGGGCGTTCCCGGTCGTCTGCGGGATCGCGTCGGCGACTGGCGGTCCTGATCGCACCCCCCGATCGGATCCCCTTCGGACGACGCCTCTTCCTTTCTACTCGAGACTCCTCGATGCCTTCCGTTTCGTCGATCCGGCAACGTGTAGCTTTGCTCGCGCGCCGAGAAAAGACGGCGAGGTCGGATGCCGACCGGAACCGGACGGCGTTCAGAACGTCTCGAGGTAGCGGTCGAGTTCCCACTGGGAGACGTCGACCAGGTACTCCTCGAACTCCTGGCGCTTGGCCTCGACGAACTTCGGCGCGACGTGGTCGCCGAGCGCGTCGTAGACGACCTCGTCCTCCTCGAGGGCGTCGACGGCGTCTCCGAGGTTCGAGGGCAGCGTGTCGATGCCGTACTCCTCGCGTTTCCGTTCGTCGAACTCGTAGATGTTCTCGCGGACGGGGTCCGGACACTCGAGGTCGTTCTCGATGCCGTCGAGGCCGGCGTGGATCATGGTCGCGATGGCGAGGTAGGGGTTACACGACGGGTCGGGCGAACGCAGTTCGATGCGACTCGCCGCCGGAATGCGAGCGGCGGGCTTGCGGATCAGCGACGAGCGGTTGCGGTCCGACCAGGCGACGTACACCGGCGCCTCGTAGCCGGGCACCAGGCGCTTGTAGCTGTTTACGGTCGGGTTCGCGACCGCCGTGATCGCCGGCGCGTGCTCGAGGACGCCCGCGAGGAACGAGCGGGCGGTCTCCGAGAGGTCGAACTCGTCGTCCTCGTCGTGGAAGGCGTTCTCGCCGTCCTCGGTGAAAAGCGAGATGTGGGTGTGCATCCCCGAACCGTTGATCTTCGGGATCGGCTTGGGCATGAACGTCGCGTGGTAGCCGTGTTCGGCGGCGATGGCGCGGACGACGGTGCGGAAGGTGGCGACGTTGTCCGCGGTCGCCAGCGCGTCGTCGTAGGTGAAGTTGATCTCGTGTTGGCCCTCCGCGACCTCGTGGTGGCTGGCCTCGACCTCGAAGCCCATCTCCTCGAGGCCGTAGATGATGTCCCGGCGAACGTCGCTCGCGAGGTCCTTCGGCGCGAGGTCGAAGTAGCCGCCGGCGTCGTTGGTCTCGGTCGTCGCACGGCCCTCCTCGTCCTCCTCGAAGAGGAAGAACTCGGGTTCCGGCGCGGCGTTGACCGTGTACCCCATCTCCTCGGCCCGCTCGAGGGCTCGTTTGAGGACGTACCGCGGATCGCCCTCGAACGGTTCGCCGGAGGAGGTGTCGTAGACGTCACAGATCATTCGGGCCGAGCAGCCGTCCTCGCGGTCCCGCCAGGGGAGGATCGCGAACGTGTCCGGGTCCGGAACCAGACGCATGTCCGACTCCTGGATGCGGACGAACCCTTCGATCGACGAGCCGTCGAAGTAGATCCCCTCGCGGAACGCCTTCTCGGCCTGGCGGGCCGGCACCGAGACGTTCTTGACGGTGCCCAGAATGTCGGTAAACTGCAGACGGAGGAAATCGATCTCCTTCTCCTCGATTTCGTCGAGTACCGCCTGTTCGGCGGCACTGATGTTTCCGCTTGTCATCCGTATTGTCGTGGTACCCTCGTATCTCGCCTACTAAAACCCTGCTGCTCTGAGCAAATCTTCCCTTCCCAACAAGGAATTGCATATTCGTAAACTTCTAAAGGGTAGCATGAGTCGTTACAGTTGATGACGTACGAAAATCTCGATGCAAAACTAGTGAATGCACTTCTCGGCGACGGCCGTGCGAGCCTTCGCAGCCTCGCCGAGGAGCTGGACGTCTCCGTCACCACCGTCTCCAACCACCTCTCGGATCTCGAGGAGGAGGGCGTCATCGAGGGATACACGCCGCGACTCGACTACGACGCCGTCGGGTACGACGTCACCGCCGTCATCCAGTTGCAGGTCGAGGGGAACGCGCTCCCGGACATCACGGACACGCTGCGCGATCACCGCCAGATGATCTCGGTGTACGAGGTCACCGGCGACTACGACGTGATCGCGATCGGGAAGTTCAAAGATACGGACGGGATGAACGACCAGATCAAGGAACTCCTGACGGATCCGGACATCAAGGCCTCGAACACGAGCGTCGTCCTCAACGCCGTCAGTGAGAACGAGCAGTTCGAACTCGACGTCGAGGATACCTGAACTTCCGGTTTTGCGGTCGCTTTCGTTCCCGCTCTCGCTCTCAGTCGTCGTCGCCGACGAGCCGTTCGGCCGCCGAATCACGGTCGCCGGCCTGGGCGCGCCACAACGTCGCGTATCTCCCGTCTCGCTCGAGTAACTCCTCGTGCGTGCCGCGTTCGACGATCTCGCCGTCGGCCATCACGAGGATCGTATCGGCGTCCTTGACCGTCGACAGGCGGTGAGCGATCGCCAGCGTCGTCCGGTCCTCGGTGAGCCGATCGATCGACCGCTGGATCAGCAGTTCGGTCTTCGTGTCGACGGCGCTGGTCGCCTCGTCCAGGATCAACACCTCGGGATCGGCCAGCACCGTCCGCGCGAGCGCGATCCGCTGGCGCTGGCCGCCCGAGAGTTTGACGCCGCGCTCGCCGACGCGCGTCTCGTAGCCGTCCTCGAGGTCGGTGACGAACTCGTGGGCCTGCGCGGCCTTCGCGGCCTCGCGGACGGCCTCGTCGGAGGCGTCGAACTGTCCGTAGCGGATGTTGTCCGCGATCGTCCCGTCGAAGAGGAACGTGTCCTGGCTGACGTAGCCGACCGCCGACCGGAGGTCGGCCAGCGCGACGTTCCGGACGTCGTGGCCGTCGATCCGCACCGACCCTTCGTCGACATCGTACAGCCGCAACAGCAGTTTCAGGAGCGTCGACTTGCCCGCGCCCGTCGGGCCGACCAGCGCGACCGTCTCGCCGGGTTCGGCTTCGAAGGAGACGTCCTCGATGACGGGCTCCTCGAACGCCCTGTCGTCGGTCGCACGCACCCTGTCGGCGTAGCTGAACGAGACGCCCTCGTAGGTGACTCGCCCCGCGACCGGCTCGAGGTCGACCGGCTCCTCGGCGTCGTCGACGTGGACCGGGATGTCCATCAGCCCGAAGATCCGCTCGCTCGAGGCCTTGGCGTTCTCGTACTGGTCGACGATGTTCGACACCTCCGCGAGCGGGTCGACGATCCGCTGGGTCAGCGTCAGGAAGACGACGAAGTCCCCGACCGACAGCGTGCCGGTGAACGGCCCCGGCGCGGTTCCCGTCGTGAGCCAGAGCCCGCCGACGAGGAAGGTCGCGACGAATGAGACGCCGGCGAGCAGTTCCATCCCGGGCCGGTAGAAGTAACTCAGTTTGAGCACGTCCATCGTCCGCTCGAACATGGTCATCGAGGAGTCGCTGACCCGGTCGGCCTCGTACGCCTCGCTCGAGGTGGTCTTCGTCAGCCCCATCCCGGCGATGGCGTTCTCGAGGCGGGTGTTGAGTCGGCCGACGGCCGAGCGCTGGCGGACGTACCGCGGTTCGACGGCGCGCATGAACCAGATCGTAAAGGCGACCATCGCCGGCACCGCAAACAGCGTGACGACGGCGAGTTGCCAGTTCAGGTAGAAGAGGACGGCCGCGATGCCGCCGACCATCACGACGAGTCGCGCGGAGTTCATCAGGGCGTTGTCCAGGAACCGTTCCAGGTTCTGCGTGTCGTTGTTGAGGACGGCCATGACCTCCCCGGTCTGTTTCTCGTCGAAGAAGGACATGTCCAGTCGCTGCATCTTCCGGAAAGAATCGACCCGGACGGTGTGCATCACGCTGTGGGCGAACAGGTTGGCCGTGACGCCGTAGATCCACGTGAAGACTGCCGTCGCGAGGAACGCGACGGCGACCGCCCCGACCGCGAACCAGAACTGGGGGAGTTCGCCGGCCGGCAGCCAGGCTGCGGGGACGAGCGGCAACTCGAGCGTCTCCGACTCCCCGGTGAAGATCGCGTCGATGGCGGCCCCCAGCAGTATCGGAGGAACGAGACTCGCCATCCGGGCGAGGAAGTTCGCGACCATCCCGACGGTGAAGTAGCCCAGCCGGCCGGGCGCGTACTCGCGGAACAGCCTCGTCAGCGGTCGCTCGACGTCCTCGCGGTAGGCGTCGAACGGCGTCTCGTCGTCGGTGGCACTCACTGGCACGCCAGTTTCGTTTCGAAACGTAAGTCTCCGACGGTTCGCCGCAGTCGGTACGCTCGAGGGGACCGTTCAGAGGCGATTTAGCGGCGAACGTACAGAAGCGTCGCGCCGAGCGCGAGGAACAGCAGTCCCCACCACAGCGAGTCGCCGGGCAACACCTTGAGGACGAGCGTGACGATACCGGACGAGATCAGCGACCAGCCGAGCGTTGTCTGGAAGGCCATGGCCGGCGTACGACGGCGAGCACAAAAGATGGCGGGCTTGCCGGAGCGGGAGCTCGACTCGAGCGAATTCACGTAGCGATCGCGCCAAAACGGATACTTGCGTGTGATCGGCGCTGACAACTGTTCGGGTACTCCGTCGGCGAGCGAGCGGTTCGAAGAACTCGAGCAGAGTGCGGTTCGGAACTCGAAAGGCAGGGACCGCGGAACGCGAACGGGCGAAGCCCGTGAGACGCCGTTCACCGCGAGCGCCCGGGGTGCTCGCGGGCCGACGGGCGACCGAAAGCGCGGCGCGACGCGCCACCGAATCGCGAACGGCGTTAGCCGTTAGCCGTGAGCACGGGAGCGAGGGGGCTTTTGATCGAATTTCACCGACCGTCGGCGCGTCAGAGCGCAGGGCGAAATTTCGTTCGGCTCGCGGGTCGCGTACGCTCCCAGCTTGCATTGCGGAGGGCTTCGCTTCGCTCGGCCTCCTTACATCATGCCGCCCATGCCGCCGCCCATGCCGCCGCCCATGCCGCCGGCACCGGGGGCGCCACCTTCGTCGTCGCCCTTGTCGGTCGAGAGGTCGCCGGCGGAGATGATGTCGTCGATCTTGAGGACGAGGTTCGCGGCCTCGGAGGCGGAGCTGACGGCCTGTTCCTTGGCGTGGGCCGGCTCGACGACGCCGGCCTCGAAGGTGTCCTCGATGTCGCTCGAGAAGACGTTCAGGCCGGCCTTGACGTCGCCGTCCTCGTGGGCGGCGCGGAGGTCGACGAGCGTGTCGATGGAGTCGAGGCCGGCGTTCTCGGCGAGCACGCGGGGGACGAGCTCGAGCGAGTCGGCGAAGGCCTCGACGGCCAGCTGCTCGCGGCCGGAGACGGAGTCGGCGAAGTTACGGAGTCGCGAGGCGAGTTCGACCTCGATCGCGCCGCCGCCCGCGAGGACGCGGCCGTCGGAGACGGTCTGGGCGACGACGTCGAGCGCGTCGTTGACGCCGCGCTCGAGTTCGTCGACGACGTGGTCGGTCGAGCCGCGCAGCAGGAGGGTGACGCCGTGGGCGTCCTCGCCTTCGACGTAGAACAGCTCGTCTTCCTCGTCGCGGGTCACGTCGCCGTGGCCGAGGTCGTCGGCGTCGGCGCTCTCGAGGTCGGAGACGATCGCCGCGTCGACGACCTCCTGTAGGAACTCGAGGTCGGACTTCTTGGCGCGGCGGACGGCGAGGATGCCCTCCTTGGCGAGGTAGTGCTGAGCCAGGTCGTCGATACCCTTCTGGCAGAAGACGACGTCGGCCCCGAGGTCGGCGATGCGATCGACCTTCTCGCGGAGCTGCTGTTCCTCGCGGTCGAGGAACTTCTGGAGCTGGTCGGGGTCCGTAACGGAGACTTCGGTGTCTACGTCGGTCTCCTCGACCTCGATGGCCTCGTTCAGCAGCAGGACGTCGGCGTCCTCGGCCTCGACGGGCATGTTGTCGTGGACGGGGTCCTTGTCGACGATGCCGCCCTCGAGGAGGTCGGATTCGTCGACGCTGCGGCCCGTCTGGGTCTCGATGTTGAGGAACTCGAGGTCGACGACGTTCTCGCCCTCGTCGTTCTCGACGGTGACCGCGCGGACGGCGTCGACGATCAGCTGCGAGAGGTGCTCTTTGTTGACCTCGGCGCCCTTGCCGGTCATCGAGGTCTCGGCGGTCTTACGCAGGAGGTTCTCGTCGCTGGTGTCGATGTCGGTGGCGATGTCGTCGATCTCCTCGCGGGCCTGCTCGGAAGCGAGGTGGAAGCCCTTGATGATCGCCGTCGGGTGGATGTCCTGCTCGAGGAGGTCCTCGGCGTTTTTCAGCAGTTCGCCGGCGATCGCGACGGCCGTCGTGGTGCCGTCACCCGCCTCGTCCTCCTGGGTTTCGGCGACCTCGACGATCATCTCGGCCGTCGGGTTGTCGATGTCCATCTCCTCGAGGATGGTCACGCCGTCGTTGGTGATGGTCACCGACCCCATCGAGTCGACGAGCATCTTGTCCATCCCTTTCGGACCGAGGGTCGAGCGGACGGCCTCGGCGACCGCTCGCGCCGCCGAGATGTTGTAGTCCTGCGCGTCCTTGTCCTTGACGCGCTGGGAGTCCTCGCTCATTACGATCATCGGCTGTCCCTGCTGCATTCGCTGGCTCATAGTCAAGCGAACCATTGATTGTGCTTCTACATAAAAATAACGCTACACCGATACCGCATCCCCAGCCGGAAACTGAAGAGTTAGCTGAAAACCACGGTAATGCGGCCGGATGTTCGGGATTGAATGTGAATCGATACCACCCGATCGAGCGATCGATGCTCGGTTTCGACCCCTATTTTTAAGTAGTTGGGCGAGCGCCGGTCGTGAAACCCCGCGGGAGAGGACAAGGATTAACCACCCATCCGCGAATCCGTACGCATGATCGCCTCGGATCGACGCGTGCTCGTGACGGGCGGGGCCGGTTTCATCGGCTCTCACCTCGTCGAGCGACTGCTGGCTGAGGGCAGCGACGTAACGGTCGTCGACGACTGTTCGAACGGCGACGCCGACCGGGTCCCCGACGGAGTCGACTTCGTCGAGGCCGACCTGACCGAACCCGACGCGCTCGCGGGCCACCTCGAGGGCGTCGACCTCGTCTTCCACCTCGCGGCGTCGAAACACGTCGACACCGACCGCCCGCACGGACAGTTCGACGACAACACGCGGATGACCCGCAACCTCCTCGAGGCGATGGCCGACGCCGGCGTGACCGACCTCGCCTACACCTCCTCGTCGACGGTCTACGGCGAGGCCCCGCGGCCGACGCCGGAGGATTACGCCCCCCTCGAGCCGATCAGCGCCTACGGGGCGAGCAAACTCGCCGACGAGGGGCTGCTCTCCGCGCGGACCCACAGCCACGACCTGACGGTCTGGACCTTCCGGTTCGCGAACGTCGTCGGCCCGCGCCTTCGGGGTGCAGTCATCCCCGATTTCATCGAGAAACTCGAGGAGGATCCCGGGACGCTGACCATCCTCGGCGACGGCCGCCAGGAGAAGTCCTACCTCCACGTCGAGGACTGTCTCGACGCGATCCTCCACGCCATCGAACACGCAGACGACGCGATGAACACGTTCAACCTGGGTACGCGCACGACCACGTCGGTCGACCGGATCGCCGCCATCGTCGCCGACGAGATGGACCTCGATCCCGACTTCGAGTACACCGGCGGCGACCGCGGCTGGACCGGCGACGTCCCGAAGATGCGCCTCTCGATCGAGAAGCTCTCGGCACTCGGCTGGGAGCCGACGCTCTCGAGCGACGAGGCGGTGCGGCGAGCGACCCGCGAGATCCTCGCGGAACTCCGTTGATCGGATCAGTCGGTTGACCGAAAAGTCGACCGAGACGGACGGACGGCGACGATCGCACGAGTTTTAGGTGGGCTTAAATATCTGCGCTCGAGAGGGCGGAGTATGAACGACGGTGGCGAGCGCGACGGGTCAGGGGCCGACGAGGACGGATCGACAGGCGGGGGCATCGGTGCCGCCCTGACCCGCCGTCGGCTGACGATCGCCGGCACGATCCTCGTTCTCATCGGCCTGGCCGTCGCAGTTCGCGAGATCGACCTCGAGACGGTCGTCGCCGAGGTCGCGGGCGCGGACCCGCGGCTGCTCGCCGCCGCGATCGCCGTCTATCTCGTCTCGTGGCCGGTCCGCGGCCGGCGGTACGGCGACGTCCTCGCGGCGATGGGACGACGGGTCGGGACGCCGTTTCTCACCGCGGCGATCTTCGTGAGCCAGACCGCTAACCTCGCCGTTCCGGCGCGGGCCGGCGACGCGACGCGCGCGTACGTTGTCGCCCGGAAGGACGTCCCCTACACCGCCGGCTTCGCGTCGCTGACGGTCGAACGGCTCTTCGACCTGGCGACGATCGCCGCCCTCGCGGGGGTCGCGACCGGCTGGCTGGCGCTGCAGGGCGAGGCCGGGCCGCTCGACCTGGCGACGACCGGCGGTGCCCGGACCGCGCTCGTCGCCGCCTCGGCGGTCAGCACCGCGACCGTCGGCGTGGGGCTCGCGGTCGTCACCTCCGCCCGATCGGAGGTCGGGATCGCACCGTGGCTCCGTCGCCGCGTCGAGGGATCGCCGCGCCTCGAGGCGGCCCTCGATGCCCTGCTCGAGTTCGTCGCGGACGTCCAGCTCGTCGCCCGGAACCCGCGGGCGGCGCTGGCCGTCGGCGCGACCAGCCTGGTCGTGTGGCTGCTCGACGTGGTGACGGCCGTGCTCGTGCTCGCCGCGCTGGACAGCGGGCTCGCCGTCGGCTCCCTGCTCGCGGTCGGGACGCTCGCGGTCAGCGTCGGCAACCTCGCGAAGGTCCTGCCGCTGTCCCAGGGCGGCGTCGGGCTCTACGAGGCCGCGTTCACCGCGCTCGTGGTCGCGCTGACGCCGATCGGTGCGGGAACGGCACTCGCCGCGGCGATCGTCGACCACGCGCTGAAAAACGCGGTGACGCTGGTCGGCGGCGGCGTCTCGGTCGCCGCGCTCGGACTCTCCCTGTCCGAGGCCGCCGGCGACGCGTCCGGATCGGGGGATTCCGGCAACTTTTTAGGTTAGCCTAAAAAATGGCGGAGTAATGAGTCAGGACATCTGCGTCGTCGTTCCGACGATCCGCGAGTACGAATGCATGCGCTCGTACTTCGAGAACGCACGCGAGCACGGCTTCGACCTCTCGAGGCTGCACGTCGTCCTCGTGACCGAGGACTTCTGTGAGACCGACGAGATGGAACGGATGCTCGAGGAGGAGGACGTCTCGGGCGAGGTCTTCGACGGCTCCCGTCGCGAGGAGTGGTACGCCGAGCACGGCGTCGAGGAGTACGAACACGTCGTCCCGGCGGCGAGCCACGCCGAGACGAGCTTCGGGCTGTTGTACATGTGGGCAAACGACGAGTTCGAGTACGGCTTCTTCATCGACGACGACACCCTCCCGAATCCCGAGGAGGACTTCTTCGGCACGCACATGGAGAACCTCGCGTTCGAGGGCGAGATCGAGTCGGTCTCCTCGGACGAGAACTGGGTGAACGTCCTCTACCAGAACGCCGATGAACACGGCCTCTACCCGCGGGGCTACCCCTACTCGGCGATGGACGAGACCGTCGAGACCGGCACGACCGAAATCGAGGGCGGGCAGGTCGTCGCCTCGCAGGGCCTGTGGACCAACGTCCCCGACCTGGACGCCGTTCGCATCCTCATGGACGGCGACCTCGAGGGGCAGGCCCAGACGCGCACGACGGCAGACGACTTCGGCGAGGATTTCGTCGCCGAGCGGGGTAACTACCTCACCGTCTGCTCGATGAACCTCGCCTTCCGCCGCGAGGTGATCCCCGCGTTCTACCAGCTTCCGATGGACGACAACGAGTGGAACGTCGGCCGGTTCGACGACATCTGGTCGGGCGTGTTCCTCAAGCGAGCCTGCGACGTCCTCGGCAAGCGCATCTACAACGGCGCGCCGCTCTGTGAACACAACAAGGCGCCACGCAGCACCTTCGACGACCTCAACAACGAGGTGCCAGGGCTCGAGTTGAACGAGCACCTCTGGCGGATCATCGACAGCGTGGAACCGGAGGTTCCACGGGCCGCTCAGCCGGCGGAGCCGTCTGAGGACGATGCGGGCGAAGACGCCGACTCCTACGCCGAGGTCTTCGAGGCGATGGCCCACGAACTCGCCGACGGCGACTGGGAGGAGTACAACAACGGAGCGTTCTTCAACTACGTCGGGGAACACATGCTCGACTGGCTCGAGTGCCTCGAGGCGCTCGACCGACCCGTCGCCGTTGCCGGGAATCGACGCCTATAAGTGTATTTAGGCGAGCCTAAACCATATGACTCGAGATCACGACGCGACGGGTCGGCGGGCCTTCCTCGCCGGCTCGGCCGCGCTCGGTACGGCAGGCCTGGCCGGGTGTACAGGCCTCATCGGTGGCGAGGACGAGGAGACCGAGTCGTCGGTCTTCGGCCAGATCGGCTCCGGCCGCGCGGGCCGACCCGAACCCGAAGGGACGAAGATCGAAGACCTGCCCGACCTCGAGGGCGAACTCCACGTCTACTCCGGTCGCGGCGAGTTCCTCGTCGGCACGCTGCTCGACGACCTCGAGGAGTACTACGAGGACTTCACGATCGAGCCCCGCTACGGCAACTCCTCCGAACTGGTCAACCAGATCGCCGAAGAGGGCGACGGGACGCCCGCCGACGTCTTCTACACCGTCGACGCGGCCGCGCTCGGCGCGCTGGCCGACGAGGGTCGGTCCCGGGAACTGTCCGACGACGTCCTCGAGATGGTCCGTGAGGAGTTCCGGACCGACAACTGGATCGGTACGTCCGGGCGCGCTCGAACGGTGCCGTACAACACCGACGCCCTCTCCGAAGACGACATGCCCGACGACATCCAGGCGTACACCGACTTCGACGGCGACCTCGGCTGGGCGCCGTCCTACGGCTCCTGCCAGGGGTTCGTCACCGCGATGCGGCTGCTCGAGGGCGAGGAGACTACCCGCGAGTGGCTCGAGGGAGTCACCGAGTCGGGCATCACCGACTACAACGACGAGTTCGCGGTCTGTCAGGCGATCGCCGACGGCGAGATCGACGCCGGCTTCACGAACCACTACTACATCCAGCGCGTTCTCGACGGCTCGCCGGACGCCCCCATCGCCACCTCGTTCACGGAGGGTGACGCCGGCGCTGTCTTCGACGTCGCCGGCGCGGCCGTCACCGACGCCGCGGACGATCCCGAACTCGCCGAGAACTTCATTCGCCACCTCCTCTCGGCCCAGGCCCAGGAGTACTTCGCCACCGAGACCTTCGAGTACCCGCTGATCCCCGACGTCGAACCGGTGGGCGAACTGCCGACGATCGACGAACTCGACGTCCCGGACCTCGACCTCTCGCGGCTGTCGGAACTCGAGCCGACGATCGACCTCATGCGAGAGGTCGGTATCGACACCTGATCGACGCCTGACTGCCGATCCCCTTCTCCCGTAATGTCCGATCGCCTTCTTCGTCTCCTCTCGCGTCCGATCCGGAGCGATCGCGTCGATCGGCCCACCCTGTACGCGTTCTGTATCGCCGCCCTCGCCGGCGCGGCCGTCTTCGTTGTCGCGACACAGCTGTTTCCCTACCACTCGAGCAACGACGACGAGGCGGTCTATCTCATGCAGGCCGCCATGCTACTCGAGGGGCAACTCGAGCTGTACGTCGGCGACCTCGTCGACGCGTTCCGGCCCTGGTTCTTCGTCGAGGACGGCGGCCGGCTCTACCCGAAGTACTCGCCGGTGCCCGCGGCGATGTACGCCGCCACGATGGCCGTCTTCGGCGAGCCCCGCGTGACGCTCGCGATCGTCGCGGCGGGCAACGCGGCACTCACGTACGTTCTGGGATCGCAGGTCTTCGACCGACGGGTGGGCGTCGTCGCCGCCGCGCTCTTCGCGGCCTCCCCGCTTGCACTGCTGACCTCGTCGGTCTTTCTCCCGTACGCGCCGACGACGCTCTTCAATCTCGCGTTCGCCGTCGCGTACCTGCGAGGCGTCCGCACCGGGCGGCTCCGCGACGCGGCGCTCGCGGGCGTCGCGATCGGGCTGGCCTTCTTCGCCAGGCCCTACACCGCCGTCCTGTTTGCCGCGCCGTTCATCGGACACGCGCTGTGGCAGGTGACCGGCTCGCTTCGCCGGGAGTGGGACGGGACGGTCGCGCTCCGGGCGCTGCCGGATCCGGTCCGGCGACACGCCGTCACCGGGCTGTTCGGGCTGGCCTTCGTCGGCCTGACGCTCGCGTACAACGCCCGCGTAACCGGCTCGCCGCTGCTCTTTCCCTACGAGGCGTTCGCGCCGCTGGACGGTCCCGGCTTCGGCTACCGCGAGATCCAGGGTCACTCGATCGAGTACACGCCGGCCCTGGCGCTCGAGGCCAACGGTTACGTCCTCTGGTACTTCGCGACACGGTGGTTCGTCGCGGGGCCGATCGGGACGCTCGCGGCGCTGGCCGGTCTCGTGCTCGCGCTGAGACGGTGGGCCCCGTCGACGTCGGGCCTCGAGCGGACGCTCGACGGGGACCGAACCGCCGGGATCCTCCTGGCCGCCCTGTTCGTCACCGTCCCGCTCGGCAACCTCGCGTTCTGGGGCAACTTCAACGTCCTCGCGACGATGAACGACCCGACGAACGGGCTGATCTCGCAGTTCGGCCCCTTCTACCACTTCGACCTGCTCGCGCCGCTGTCGATCTTCGCCGCGTTCGGCTTCGTCGCGGGCTGGCGACGCCTCCGCGACGCGGCGATCCGTGAGCGGATCCCGGAACCGACCGCGCGGAACGCTCGCCGCCTCGCGCTCGCCGCCCTCGTCACCAGCGCCCTCGTCGTCGGGGGCGTCAACGCCGCCCTGCTCGCCGGGCCGGTCGAACGCAACGCGGCTCACACCGAGCGGTACGAGACGGCCTACGAACCGTTCGAGCAACGGGACGTCGAGAACGCGCTCGTCTTCCTGCCGACGCCGTACGGCCAGTGGCAGGGCCACCCCTTCCAGGCGCTTCGCAACGATCCCGGCCTCGACGGCGAGGCCGTCTACGCCCTCGAGGGCGACCCCGAACACGACTTCGCGGTGCTCGAGGCCTATCCCGACCGGGACTACTACCGCTATGACTACCGCGGCGAGTGGACGGCCGGGCCGGACGAACCCGTGATCCCGAAACTCGAGCCGCTCGAGGTCCGGGAGGGCGAAACCCTCGCCGGCGAGACGGTCGTCGGCGTCCCGGATCGAGTCTCCCGGGCGTCGATCCGCCTCGCGAGCAACGGCTCGACGGCCTGGCACACCGTCGACGACCCGGGCGATTCGCTCGCCGTCGACTGGGAACTGCGGGCCGGGGCCGGCGACGCGACCGACAACGGCACCGCGCCGGCCGTCGCCTCCCTCGACGTGCCGGACGAGGGAAGCGCGGCCCCCTCGGTGGCGCTCGAGGAGACGGACGAGGTAGTCCTGACGATCACGCTCGTCCAGTCCGACGGAGGGACGTTCACCTACCGCCAGGCGACGACCGTCCGGGCGACCGACGACGGGATTGCCGCCGTCTGGCCCCCCGAACGGACCGGTTGCCGACTGGTCACCGAGTGCGGGCGCGAGGGCACGTACCTGCCCGATCGGCCGGACGTCCACCCCGAGTGGGAGCGGTTCGAGACGCGACTCGAGCCGGCGGACTGATCCGGTCTGCGGTACGATTTTCCGGCCTGACCGGGAAAGTTCGCGGTCGGCAACACGTAGTTCGCACGAGAACCGATCACCGAACCAATACTTTACGTGTCGGCGTGCGTAGTCGGTCGCATGACCGATGCCGGGTCCGAGCGCTCGACCGACGACGACGAGGAGGAGAGTTCAGGCTGGTTCGATATCGTGCTCGACGTCGTCCTCGAGTCGCTCGGGTTCTTCTAGTCCGTCCGGTGTGGTAGCTCCCGAAGCCGCTCCTCGAGCGCGACCTTGACGATCGAGCGGCCGATCTCGAGGCCGCCCTGGATCGGGTCGAGCTTGGTTTCGCCGGCGCGCTCGCGGTACTCGATCGGGTGTTCGCGGATATCGTAGCCGCGCATCAGCGGCCGGATCAGGAGCTCGGCCGAGAGACCGGTGTTTTCGGTCCACTCGATCGACTCGACGACCTCGCGGCGGTAGGCGCGCATCCCCGTCGTGGTGTCGTGCACACGGGTCCCCATCAGGACGCTCGCGACCGCCGCGAAGAGGTGGTTGCCAAGCCGATTGAACGCGGGCATCGCCTCCGCGCCGTGGTAGAGCCGGTCGCCGCTGACCACGTCGTACCCCCGGTTGATCAACTCGAGGAACTCCGGAAGCTGTTCCATCGGGTAGGTGTCGTCACAGTCGGCCGTGACGACGATCGGCCGGTCGGGTTCTAAGATCGCCGCGCGGACGGCGACGCCGTACCCCTGGGGCTCCTGTTCGATCACGGTCGCGCCGTGCTCGCGGGCGATCTCGGGCGTGCGGTCCGAGGAGCCGTCGACGCAGACGACCTCCGCTTTCCCGTCCGTGATCTCCTCGACGTCCGACAGCACGGTGCCGATGGCTTCCTCCTCGTTGTACGTTCCCATGACGACGCTGACGTCCTCGAACGTGAACCGGTCGCTGCCGGCCCCGTCGATCGCCTCGGGCGTCGATCCGTCCGCGTCGCTTGCGTCTTCGTCTGTCGGTGCGATAGCGTCCCGCGTTCCGTCCCCGCCTGTCGTGTCCGTACTACTCATTGGCGGTACTCTCGTCCGGTCGCACTTAGGTTTTTAGGTTTGCCTAAAACAGGTCGGCGGTCAGACCGATTCGAGGACGTGATCCGTCGCCTTCAGTGCCAGCGTGGCGATCGTCAGCGTCGGGTTCATCGCCCCACCGGTCGGGAAGACGGAACTCGAGGCGATCCAGCAGTTCTCGAGGTCGTGGGTCCGCAGGTCGGGACCGACGACGCTCTCCGTCGGGTCCGTTCCCATCCGCGTCGTCCCCATGTGGTGGTAGGCCGGGCCGGTGTCCTCGGGTCCGACCTGCCAGGTGATCTCCGCGCCCAGTTCCTCGAGGAGTTCCCGCTGGATCTCGTTGACGCGTTCGATGGTCCGCAGCGCCCGGTCGCCCACGTTCCAGTGGACGTCCGGCACCGGATTGCCGCGGTCGTCGGTGCGGTCGTAGTCGAGCGCGACGTAGCTGTCCTCGCGGGGGAGTTGCTCGACCAGCGCCCCCAGGCCGACGTGGTTCCCGTACTCCGACCGGAGCCGCTCGAGCAGGTCGTCGCCCCAGTCGTCGCCGGAAAGCGCCATCTCGACCGGCGAGGGGCCGTCGTAGTTGAAGAACTCGAGTTTGAACGGCGCGAACTCCGCGTCGGCCCCGTCGTAGAACTGGTGGGACTCGCTGGTGAGGAAGCCGACGTGGTTCTGTCGCGTCGGTTCGTCGAGCAGGCCGCCCATCCCCGCGAAGAGGTGGTCCATGAAGTACCGCCCGACCAGGCCGCTCGAGTTCGCGAGCCCGTCGGGGTAGTGGCTCGACTCCGAGAGCAACAGCAGACGCGGGGTTTCGACGCCGCCGCAGGCGATCACGAAGGCGTCGGCCGCCTGGCGGTACTCTCCGTCGGGCGTCGCGTAGACGGCCGCGTCGATCGCGTCCGGCCCGTGCTCGAGTCGCTGGACGGGCGCGCGGTCGATCACGGTCGCGCCCTTGCTCTCGGCCCGCTCGACGTGGACCGTCGCGTCGTACTTCGCGCCGGAGGGACAGACCGGCTGGCAGGTGCCGTAGCCGACGCAGGCGCTCCGGTCGTCGTAGGGCTCGGAGTTGCGGGCGTTGGGGACCGAGTGCATCTCGATCCCGAGTTCGTCGCAGGCCTCGGCGAACAGCCCGTCGCTGTAGGACGGCGGGAACGCCTCCATCGGGAACGGCTCCTCGCGGGGCGGCGCGAACGGGTTGTCCTCGCCGCCGGCGACGCCGAGTTCCCGCTCGGCCTCGGCGTAGTAGGGACGGAGGTCGTCGTACTCGAGGGGCCAGTCGACGCCGACGCCCCGGGCCGTCTCGGAGCGGAAGTCGTCCTCGTGCAGGCGCATCACCATCCCCTGCCAGTGCAGCGTCGAGCCGCCGACACCTTTCACGCGGGCGTGGTTGAGCGGATAGAACCACTCGCCGCTCGCCGAGTGGGCGTCCCGCTCGGGGTCGCCGTCCCAGACGTCCGGCCGGTCGTATGCGGGCCGGATCGCACGCTCCTGCCGGGCGAGCCTGTCGTCGAAATCGAAGCGCGGCCCCGCCTCGAGGACGACGACTTCCCGGCCGGCCTGGGCGAGTCGCTCCGCGACGATGCCGCCGGCCGGTCCCGCGCCGATCACGCAGACATCGGCGTCCTCGACGGGCGAGCGGTCGGCCGCGCCGTCGGCGGGGCTTGCGGATTCGGCCGGGGGTCGCCCGCTCATGCGTTCACCCCCGTCACGGTTCCGGCCCCCGCTGGTAGGTGTCCATCCCGCCGGGGTGTCCCTGCGGGTTCTCGATGCCGACGAGTTCGCCGCCGGTCGGCGAGGCGTACAGCGCCAGCAACAGTTCGTTGACGACGTAGTACCGGACCCGCTCGGCGGTCGTCCCGTCGGGGTCCTCGTCGGCCGTGTCGGCCCCCACTTCCCGGAGGAACGACTCGCGGCCGCCGGCCGAGAGCGTCGCGAACCGGGCGCCGTACCACGCCTCGGCCAACTCGTCGACTTTTGCGACCGTCTCGTCCAGCGCGGTCGCGTGGGTCGGATCCTCGAGTCGGCCCTCGAGGAAGGCCCCCACGAACTCCTCGATGCCGGTCACCTCCCGTGGATAGACGACCTCGGCGGCAGCGAGCAGCGTCTCCCGGATCCGGTCGGCGTCGACGGTCTCCGCCCGGGCGTCCGCGTCCCCGCTTGCGCCCCAGTCCGACCGGTCGAGGCCGGCCACCGCGGCCCCGCCGACCCCCAGCGCGGCGAGCGCCGCGACCGCATCCCGTCTTGTCAGCTCCATACGTTCGGATTAGGCAAACCTAAACCCTTATACCCGTTGAAACGGGATTTCCGAACACGAACTCACTCCCGACTACCCCTATGAAATCTCTCCTCTCAGTCCGCCGTTATACGTCGAACGACGAACTGCCGCTCGGGCTGACGCTGCTGTCGGGGGCCATCGCCGCGGCGATGCTGTTTCCGCTGACGTGGCTCCTCGTCGAGGCCACCCGGGTCGACACCGGCCGCGCGTGGGAGATGTTCGTCCGGACCGAGACCCTCGAAATCCTCACCAACAGTCTCCTGTTGATGGCTGCGGTGACCCTCTTTTCCGTGCTGCTCGGCGTTCCCCTGGCCTGGCTCACCGTCCAGACGGACCTCCCCTTCCGCCGGTTCTGGTCCGTCGTCGTCGCCCTGCCGCTGGTCGTCCCCAGTTACATCGGCGCGTTCGCGTTCGTCTCGGCTTTCGGCCCTCGTGGGGAGTTCCAGTCGATCCTCGAGCCACTGGGCGTCGAACAACTCCCCGAGATCTACGGATTGAGCGGTGCGACGCTGGTCATCACGCTCTACACCTATCCCTACGTCTACCTGACGACCCGCGCCGCCCTCCTCTCGTTCGATACGACGCTGCTCGACGCTGCCCGGACGCTCAACCACGACACCTGGACCGCGTTCCGCCGTGTCACGCTCCCGCAGATCCGTCCCGCGGTCGTCGCCGGTGCCCTGCTCGCGGCGCTGTACTCCGTCTCCGACTTCGGGACGCCCGCGATCATGCAACTCCCGGTGTTCACCCGCCAGATCTACGTCGAGTTCAACGCCTGGAACCGGGACTATGCCTCGCTGCTCTCCCTCCAACTGCTCGCGATCGTACTCGTCGTGCTGGCACTGGAGTGGCGCGTCCGGCGGGGCGACTCGAGTCGCGGCGGCGGTGGCGGCGAGGGAACGGGCGGCGGTCCGGTCGTCGAACTCGGCGCCTGGCGCTGGCCGGCGATGGCGCTGCCCGCGGCGGTGACGGGGATCGCGCTCGCGGTCCCGCTGTGGATCCTCGGGCTCTGGCTCGTCACCGCCGACCCGAACGCCAGGCCCGAACTGGCGTTCGAACTCGAGTACGCGATGAACTCCGTGCTGGTGGCCGGCGCGGCCGCACTGGTGGCCGTCCTCGCCGCCCTGCCGGTGGCGTACTTCGCCGCCCGGAACGACTCACTGGTCTCGACCGTGCTCGAGCGGGCCACGTACGTCGGCTTCGCGGTGCCGGGCATCGTCCTGGGGCTGGCACTGGTCTACTTCGCGACCGGCTACGAGTCGCTGAACCTCTCGTTCGCCCCGACGCTCTACCAGACGCTGCCGCTTTTGATCTTCGCCTACGTGGTCCGCTTCATGCCCCAGGCCGTCGGCTCGATCCGGACCACGACGCTGCAGGTCGACCCCAAACTGGTCGAGGCCGCCCGCACGCTCGGCGAGACGCCGACCCGGACGTTCCGGAAGATCACATTGCCGCTGATCGCGCCGGGGATGACCGCCGGCGCTGCGCTCGTGTTCCTGACGACGATGAAGGAGTTGCCCGCGACGCTGTTTCTCCGGCCGACGGGCTTCGACACCCTCGTCACCGTCATCTGGCGGGCCCAGGAGGCCGCCTACTTCCAGTACGCCGCGATCCCTGCACTCATGCTGCTCGTCGTGTCGGGACTCTCGATGGTCGTGCTCCTCTCGCAGGGGGGCCGCGAGGGCCTCTAACCCGTCTCGAGGGGCTCGATCAGCGACGGTTCGTCGATCGAGGGATCGTTGACCGCCGTCGAGACCGGGTACGCCCGCATCCCGTCGGCCGGGTACGGCTCCAGCAGGTCGCGGCCCTCGTCGCCGTCGCCCTCGAGCCACCGCCGTTCGTCCTCGGGTTCGAGGATCACCGCCATCCGGTGGTGTAAGTCCGCGACCAGGTCGTTCGGCTCGGTCGTAATGACCGTGAACGTCTCGAGCGGGCCGTCCTTCCGTCCGGCGTCGTCGCTGCCGCCGCCGAAGGCGTCCAGCCCCGCCTGGGTCGTCGCCTCGTCCGGCTCCCACCGTTCCCACAGGCCCGCCATCGCGAACGGCCGGTCGTCCTCGAGGGCGACGCGATACGGCTGTTTTCCGTCTGCCGTCTCGACCCACTCGTAGAACCCGTCAGCGGGGACGAGACACCGACGGGACTCGTAGGCCTCGCGGAAACTCGGCTTCTCGTCGACCGTCTCCGCGCGGGCGTTGATGAGTCCGCCGCTGTCGTCGTCGGCCCACGACGGGACGAGCCCCCACTCGAGCCGTCGTGCGACGCCGGGATCGGCGTCGGTGATCACGGGAAGCCGCTGGCCCGGGGCCATGTTGTATCGCGGGGAGAACGAGTCGGGAGCAGTCGCGTCGAATCGCTCCTCGAAGTCGTCGCGCTCGAGGGTGAGGGTGTACCGGCCGCACATGCATCCTACTGTGTGCTCCTGGGTCAAACTGGTTCCGCTCGAGTATCGAACCGCCAGAACAGGGATACCAACTGTCGAACCGCTTCGGTCGAAACGTCCGTTTCTCGCTTCGTTATGGATTCGACTTGTCCGTCGACTCGTCCTCGGACCCGTTCGGGTACGGAGTGTACGTACCGTTTGGAGTCATCGTCCCGGACTTCAGGGCGTATTGGCCGACGCCCCTCTCCCGAGACGTCTGTTGGCCCCGGGAGAGATAGGTATCTGCTACGTTCTTGGCTGCGATGTAGTCCGCGTGACCTCGGCAGCCACACTCCTGACATTCGAACTGATCGCGTGACGTTCGATTGTTTTCGTGCACGAATCCGCATTCGGGACACCGCCGGCTCGTATTCCTCGGGGACGTGGTGTCGACGAACAGTCCTGCAGCCCTCGCCTTGTATTTCACGTACTCGTAGAGCGTGTCGAACGCCCACTCCGAGTGCCAGTCTGCTTCCGGAAGCCGATCACGGATACCGTCCAGTTCTTCGAAAACGATACCGTCACAGCCGTGTCCTCGAGCTTCGTCGACGATACCGTTTGCCACGTCGTGGAGGGCGTGCTTTATGTACTCGGATTCGCGAGCACTCACACGCTCGAGCGTTCGATAGGCGTTTCGTGTTCCTTGCGCCTGTAGACCGTAGCGCACTCGCTCGAACTCGCGGCGTGCATGGCTCAGTTCGCCAGCCGAGAAAAACTGTGCAGTACTGGTAACCGCAATCTCGGCCACCCCGAGATCCACTCCGAGAACCGTTCCGTTCTCGATCGGTGGATCGGTTCGTTTCGGTGTTCGAAATCCGAGGTGGAGAAACCAGTCACCGTCCCGGTAGTGGAGCGTCGATTCCGTCAGTTCCCACTCGTCGTCCTCGAGATACTGGTACTGGTAGCCATCGTCGTCGGGGAGTTCGAGACGTGCACGAACTCGAGAATGGGAATCACACGTCGCGAGCGACACTTCTTCTTCCTCTTCGAACACGGTCATCGTCCGCGCGTCGAACGTCATTGACTCCGACGTGAACTCGGGTCGAGTAGCGTGCTTTCCGTCTTTCCTGCGTTCGATCCCCGACTTGATCGCGCGGGCAACGTGATGAGTCGCGAGAACCGCGTGTTGGCTCCCGAGTTCGGTTTCTTCTCGGATCCGATCGTACGCGAGACGTTGGACGGCGGATGCACAATCACACGTTCCCCACGCCATCCTCGATGCGATATTACACGCTTCGAGCCACTCGGAGATCGTCCGTTCGAGTAGTTCTGACTGTGACGATGAGACTGATACACGGGTAATAGCGGTGCGACGCTGGTACTCGTCTCCCGTCACTATGACGACGTTCCTGCGTTATTACTGATAAAGTCTCGACCGATCGACGACTGCTTTTGATTGACCAACGTTCTCTCGAACTGGAAACCTCTCGACCAAAACTACTGTATTCGAAAAGAACGCCAGGACTGGGATTTGAACCCAGAATCCCAAAGGGAACACGCTTTCCAGGCGTGCGCCTTACCGTTCGGCCATCCTGGCTCGAGTGCACCTAGCCACGTCCGTCGTTTAACTCTTACTTTTGTCGTCGCCGTGTGCCTCGGTTTCGCCCCCCACACGCGCCGACCGGGCGGCGAGTCGCGGCTCGAGGACGTACGCGCTGGCGGTCGTCGCGACGCCGACGAGCGCGGCCACGGCCGCACCGCGGGGAACCGTCAGCAGGGGCTCGACGACCAGGGCGTATCCCTGGAGGAGCACCAGGAACGTCATGAACCCGACCGCTCCCCACAGGAGGGCGGATTTGGTGCGCCGTTCCATCTCTCTCGGACTCGTGGGGCCGTCAGTCAAGCGAGGCGATGGCCTCGATCTCTACGCCGACGCCCTTCGGGAGCGCGGCCACCTCGACGGCGCTGCGGGCCGGCGGCTCGGCGTCGAAGTAGTCGGCGTAGGTTTCGTTCATCGCGTCGAAGTCCTCGATGTCGTCGAGGAACACCGTCACCTTGAGCACGTCCTCGAGGTCGGCGCCTTCCTCCTCGAGGATCGCCGAGAGGTTCTCCAGTGCCTGCTCGGTCTGGGCCTCGATGGGCTCGTCGTCGAGCAGGTCGCCGTCGGGGGTCATCGGGATCTGGCCGGCGGTAAAGAGAACGTCGCCGTCGTTGGTCGCCTGGCTGTACGCGCCGACGGCCGCGGGGGCCGCGTCGGTGTCGGTGATGCGTTTCATACCCGGTACCTTTCGGCGAGTGGGCTTAAAGGCAGGCGAATCGGAATCGGAGTCGGAATCGAAGCCGCGCTCAGACCAGCACGTCGACGTCGTACCCCTCCTCGCGGAGGTCCGCGAGGAACTCCTCGACGTGGTCGGGGCCGCGCATCTCGAGTTCGATCTCGACCTCGGTGTCGTTGAGCTCGACGCCCCGCGAAGTTCGGTCGTGGTGGATCGCGTAGATGTTCGCCTGATGGGCGGTGAAGATCTCGAGCAGGTCCTCGAGCGCGCCCGGTTGATCCGAGAGGATGGTCCGGATCTTCAGGTAGCGCCCGGTCTCGACGAGGCCGCGGACGATGACGTTGGTGAGGGTGTTGAGGTCGATGTTGCCGCCACACAGCGCCGGGACGATCGTCTCGTCCTCGTCGTAGTCGAACTTCTCGAAGAGGACGGCAGCAAGCGCCACCGCGCCGGCCCCCTCGACCACCGTCTTCGACCGCTCGAGCAGGTGGACGATGGCCATCGCGATCTCGGGGTCCGAGACGGTGACCACCTCGTCGACCCGCTCCTGGATGTGCGGGAAGGTCCGTTCGCCGACGCTGCGGGTCGCGATCCCGTCGGCGATCGTGTCGACGCCCTCGAGCGTGACCCGTTCGCCTTTCTCGAGCGATGGGGCGGCGCTGGAGGCCCCTTCGGCCTGGACGCCGATCACGCGCGCGTCGGGTTTCTCCCCTTTGATCGCCGTCGCGATGCCGCTGATGAGGCCGCCGCCGCCGATCGGGACGACGACCGTCTCGACCTCCGGACAGTCCTCCAGGATCTCGAGGCCGATCGTCCCCTGGCCGGCCATCACGTCCTCGTCGTCGAACGCGTGGAGGTAGGTGCGACCCTCCTCGCGCTCGATCTCGTGGGCGCGCTCGGCGGCCTCGTTGTAGTCGTCCCCCTCGAGGACGACCTCGGCCCCGTAGTTGCGCGTGGCCTTGACCTTCGAGATCGGGGCGTGTTCGGGCATCACGATCTTCGCGTCGACCCCCTGGCGCGTGGCCGCGAGCGCGACGCCCTGGGCGTGGTTACCCGCGCTCGCCGTGACGACGCCCGCCTCCCGCTGGTCCTCGGAGAGGGTCGCGATCCGGTTGGTCGCCCCGCGGATCTTGAACGCCCCCGTCCGCTGGAAGTTCTCCAGTTTCAGGTGGACGTCAGCGCCTGTCATCGACGAGTACGTGTGCGAGTACTCGAGCGGTGTATGGCGGGACGTCTCCCGTACCCGCTCTCGCGCCTCGAGAATGTCGTCGAGTTCGAGCATACGTCCGAGTTTTCGGCCACCCTCGTAATATTGTTGGGATCAGGCCGACGGCTCCGCCGTAGTGTTACGGAACGGCACCGCTGACGGCACGAATCGCACAAACCGTACGTCGACGGACGGGAGCGGTTGACCCCGGTCCGTCGGCTGGCGATGTTAGGACGGGAAAGTGCTGCCGGGTGCGGGCAGCACGACAGGGAATACACGGCGTGTGACGTGCGAGTGTAGACGGGGACGCCGAGAACATAAAACCCACCCCTCCGGACTGGAAGTGAAAGTGCAAGACGGCGTCGGGGTGAATCGCCCGTCTGACGGCCGACAGACGATCGACAGACGACCGTCATTCGTCACTGTGTAACACGACGTTGGTCCGCTCGAGATAGCGCCGAACGCGCGCGGTAAACGGCCCGTCGCCCGGCCAGTCGACCCGGTCGGCGACGCCGAGGCGGGCGGGGTCGCCGACGTAGACCGCGAGGGTCGCGTCGTCCTCCTGGCTTCCGTCCACCGCGCTCGCCGCATCCGTCTTCCAGGGAACCGACACCCGGACGTACAACCCGTCCTCGACCCCCTCGTACCGATCCAGGCGCTCGAGCCCCACGTCGTCGACCGCCAGCAGTCGCCCGTCGACGCGTCCGCCCGGTGCCAGCGTCGGATACCGCCCGTCGACGCGGTGTAGCCCCTCGAGGGTTGCTCGACCCTGGAGTTCGTATCGGGCCGGTGGCTCGCCCTCGAGGACGGCCTCGACGCGGTCGGGGTCGGTCAGCGTTCCGTAGACGAAGACGTACACGTTCGCCTCTCGAACATCGGGCTACTTGTGTTCGAAGGGTCGTCGTGGAGTCTCGATCCATCATATCAGCACACAAAACACTTATAATATCGGTAGGGAACCACGACCATGAATCGCGAGCTTGCCCTGAGCGGTGCCGCGCTCGCCGTCGCAGTCCTCGCGCTCGCGACGCTTGCCCTCTCCGGCGCTGTCGCCGACCCCGCCGAACCCGATGCCGAATCGAAAATCGAAGGCCACGCGTCGCTGCTCGAGGTAACGATCGCCGCCGACGACGTCTCCGGCGAAACGGTCTCGCTCGAGATCGACAGCTACCTCGAACACCGCGGTCAACCGGTCGAGAACGTCACGGTCGTCCACCGGGCGACCGATACCGACACCGATCTGGTCGAGGACGAGACCTCCCGCGAGGTCGGTACCCTCGAAGATGGCGGCGAGACCGTCGCCACCGCGACCGTCGACGTCCCCCGGGAGGGGAGCTACGCCCTCGAGACCTTCGTCTACGCCGACGGCACGCGAACGGAATCGGCCACCCACCGGGTCTACGGCGTCGACGCCCTGACGCCGGCCTACGCCGACTCGAGTCTGGAGTTTCACCGCTTCGGCGGCGAGGACGGCCTCCTCACGGACGTGCCCGCCATCGAGTACTCCGTCGTCGACACGGACGACGAGGCCGGCGAGGCGACCGTCGAGGTGACGGGCTATCTCACCAACGCGGGCGACGACCCCGCCGACGACCTCGAACTCGAACTGAAGGCTCGCCAGGCCGACTCGAACGTCGTCGCCGACGCGGACACCGTGTCGGTCCCGGCGGTCGATCCCGGCAAGACCGCGACGCCATCGACCGAACTCGAGGTGGCCGACGAGTACGCCTACTACCTCGACGCGGTGCTCTGGCACGACGGAACGATCGTCGCGACCGACCGCGCGGTCGCCGACCTCGGCCCCGACGGGAACGAGACGGATGCGACGTTCGAGACGGCCGACTTCGAGGAGGACGACGGCTTCGAGACGACCGCGGCCGACGCCGGCGATGCGGAGAACGGCAACGCCGCGGACGAGGCTGCGAGTGCAGACGCGGAAGAGGATCGCGGCACCGACGGAACGCCCGGGTTCGGGATCGTCTCGACCGCGTTCGCGGCTCTCGCCGCGATAACTGCCCTCGCAGCGACCCGAACGATCGACCGCTAACCTGGACTGCCATGACCGATACGCCATCCACTACTCCGACGGACCAGACTGCAACGACCGACGCGACCGACGCAAACGACCCGACGACCGAAGTGTTCGACGGCCTCGAGGGCCAGGGCGAGGGCGAGAGCGAAAAGCCCCGGAAACCGAACCCCTCGAGCCCGCCCGAACGCCCGGACGTCGACGATCGCCGCGGCCGCATCGACCTCGAGGCTGCGACGATCCGGCGCTACCTCGCCTGGGGTGCGCTGGCGGTGTGCTCGGTGCTCGCGGTCGTCGCGACCGTCCGGCTCTACGGGAGCGTCACGGCGGCGATCGACCTCTGGGTGACGGAGCGCTATCAGCCGCTGATGCGGGCCGCGTTCAACGTCGTGGTGTTGCTCGGCTCGCTGACCGGCATTTCGCTGGTCCTCCGGGAGCTGAATTGAACTGAACTGAACTGAACTGATCCGGGAAGTCGCCGACCACCGGCCGAGAGGAGCACAGCCTCTTTACGGGAACCGTTCGTTCCGACGGACGATGGGTTCTCGAGAGGACGGGGCCTCGAACAGTTCAACGGGGGTTTCTGACCCAGTTGTCCGACCGTTCGGATACGTCGAAACGGACAGTCGTCCGTCGTATCGGCGATCGGGACCTCTACCTGGGCAACAAATTCGCGGCGATTCCCGGGGAACACCCCGAGGAGTTCGACTTCGTGATTTCGGCGACCGACGAGGCGTTCCCCCGTACGACACATCATCGGCCCCTGATCGATGGCTCCGGGAACGAGTAGGCTGATTTCGAGGCTGCCGTCGATACCGCTCGGACGCTGTTCGATGCAGATGGTCGTTTGCTGATCCACTGTAAGGCTGGCATCTCTCGCAGCAGTACGCTCGTTGCGACGGCGATAGCGGCCGAAGAGGATCGGCGCTTCCGCGAAGCGCTACGCATCGTTCAGGAGGCTCGACCGTTTGCGATGCCCAACCCCGCCCTCCACGAGTTGGCAGTCGTGTACCTGGCGGCGAACGGATAAACCGACGATAGTGACCGTCGCGGTGTCGATCGAAATCCGGCTCTCTCGGTTACGTCCGGGCACCAGCGAACCAGCGACGAAACGGGATAAGAACCAGCGACGAAACGGAACAAAAACGATCCGCTCTCGAGGCGCGTTACCGCTCTCCCAGCGGGACGAACTCCTCCTCCTCGGAGCCCGTGTAGCGCGCTCGTGGTCGGATGAGGCGGTTGTCCTCCTGGTACTCGAGGACGTGGGCGATCCAGCCCCCGGCGCGGCTCATCGCGAAGATGGGCGTGTACATGTCGATCGGGATGCCGAGCTGGTAGTAGACCGACCCCGAGTAGAAGTCGACGTTCGGAGCGATCCCCTTCTCGACGAGGCCCTTCTCCTCGGTGAGGTAGTCCTCGATCGTGGTCGTGATCTCGTACCACTTGTCGTCGCCGTTGTCGGCGAGTTCCTTGCTGCGTTCCTGGAGGATCTTCGCGCGGGGGTCTTTGACGTTGTAGACGCGGTGACCGAACCCGGGGATGCGCCGCCCCTCGTCGGTCGCCTCCTCGACCCACTCGAGCGGGTCCTTGCCGCTCTCGTCGATTTCCATCAGGACTTCCATGACGTCCTGGTTCGCCCCGCCGTGCAGCGGCCCGGACAGCGCCGCGACGCCGCCGGTGACCGCGCTGTAGATGTCGGCCATCGTCGAGCCGATCACCATCGAGGTAAACGTCGAGGCGTTCAGACCGTGGTCAGCGTGCAGGATCAGCGCCTGATCGAACGTTTCGGCCGCGACGTCGTCCGGCTCCTCGCCGGTCAGCATGTAGAGGAAATTGGCGGCAAGCCCCAGATCGGGGTTCGGATCGACCGGCTCTTCGCCCAGCCGGTACCGCTCGAAGGCCGCGAGCGCGGTCGGGATCTTGGCGGTGATACGCCGCCCCTTCCGGAGCGTCGCATCGAGGTCGTCGGGGTCGGCCTCGTCTTCGGGTTCGTACGCCGAGAACATCGACACGGCCGTTCGAAGCGCCGCCATCGGCCGCTCGTCGGCCTCCGCGAGTCGCTCCATCGTCGCGAGGACGTCGTCGTCGACCTCGCGTTCGGTCGCGATCGCGTCGGCGAACTCGGCGAGTTCGTCCTCGCCGGGCAGGCGGCCGTGCCAGAGGAGGTACAGCACTTCCTCGTAGCTTGCACCACGGGCGAGATCCTCGATCTCGTACCCGCGGTAGATCAGTCGTCCCTCGTCGCCGTCGATCGAGCTAAGATCCGACTCTGCGACTAGGACACCCTCCAGCCCTTTTTTGAGGTCGTCTGCCATACTCCGACCTTTCAGTCGCCCATGGAAAAGCATTATCGTTTGCCGTCCGTTTTCGCCCGTTCCGACGCACGTCCAGGCATATCAGGGGCGTACTTTCGGACAGGCGTTGCGTCACTGACTCCTCGAGTGTAGGTCTGTTTCGAAGGGCGTCCGCGCCGGACAAAGATGTAGAATAATTGTGATAGATTCGTCCACTCCGGAACTACGCCTGACGGGGCTGTGCCGGGGGGACGTCCCCGCGACGATTACTTCGCGAGGATCGAGTCCATCAGTTTCGTCTGGGCGGCCGCCAGGTGTTCGGTGAACGTCGAGCGGGCCACGCCCAGTTCCTCCGCGACGTCCGTCGCGTTCGCCCCCTTCGGGTAGTCGAAATACCCCATCTCGTAGGCCGTTTCGATGATCTCCTGCTGGCGGTCGGTCAACTCCTCCCTGTCGACGATGACCGGGTCACTCGAGGACTCCTCGTGGTCCTGGGTCAGGTCCTCGACGAGGACGCCGTCGAAGCTATCCCGCAACTCGTCGACGATGCCGGCGACCTCCTCGAGCTCGAGGGTGCGAAACGAAAGCAGTAGGGACCCGTCCTGGGCCCGGACCGAGGAGATCGGGGTCCCGGTCTCCTCGACGATTTCACACGCACAGTCGTTCGACCTGTCGCGTTCGAACCGGTACACGGCTTCGTGTTCGCTGGCCTGTACCGGCGTCATCTCGACGTCGGTCGGTGCGTCGTCCGCGATGTCCTCGGGCGAGGCGTTCGTCGGGAGTTCGAACTCCTCGACGACGACTTCGTCTTCGCCCGAGCCGGCTGGAACCCGCGTTCGGCTCACCGAGTCGATCGATTGCTCGGTGCTTGCGGAGACGCTCGCGACCGGGCATTCGGCAGGATCGCGGACGACGACAGTTGCTCGAAAGCCTGTCATATAACGGGATACATACGCCGGGAGTATAACCGAACCCCGTAATTCCCGGGGTATGAAAACATCCGCTACGAAAGCCGATCATATTCGTCCAGGGGTCAAAAACGGGGTTCGACACCGGGTCCCCCGGGGACCACCAGCCGCCAGACTCGGCGTTTCGCGACCGACTGTGACCCGTTCCGGGATACGGATTGCTGTCCCTCCCGATGTACCGGCGCAACCGCGACCCGGACGGCAGTTGCGCCGGAACTGACGGACAGTAACCCCTATCAGTCGAGCCCCGAACCGGATCAGTGCGACTGGCCGAGCTTCTCGCGGCTGATCCGAACGCCCGTCGGCGTGATGATCATCTGGTCGTCGCCTTTCCGGACGATGTCGCCGTCGACCTCCTGGGCGACCTGTCGCAACTCGTCGACGATGTGTTCGACGGTGCTGTCCTCGGTCCGCAGCCGCGTGACGTCGGCGATGACGATGTCCCCATCGTAGACTGCGTCCTTGATATCGATCGCGTCGGCCTGGCCGCTAACCTCGGCGATATGTACCTGCATCGTCGCCGCTGCCGACTCCGACGACACGTCGTCGAGGTCCAGTTCGACGTAGTCCTCGGCGGTGCGTGACTGATCGCCGCCGAGAATTTTGCTCATGAGTCCCATTGCCAGAAGGGACCGTCGCCGCCAGTATAGTTCTTACGTCAGACGGAACGTCGTCGCGTCGTGACCGTCGTCTCGAGCGACTCGTTCGGCGGCTTCGATCCCGATCGCAGTCGGCGAAACCACCCCTCGCGGCGCTCCGGCGACCGCGACATCCCGACGCGTTCTCCGGGAGACCGACTTTTTTACTCGCCGGTCGCCTGTCGTCGGACATGACGTTCAGCATCTGTGTCCACGAGTCCTACGAGACGCCCGACGGGGAGTCCCACGAACGGTTCGGCGTCGCCGTCACGACGCGCCTGCCGGGAGTCGGTACGCTCTGTCCGTTCGTCAGCGAGAACGCCGCGGTCGCCACCCAGAGCCTGGTCAACGTCGACCTCGGGCGCCGCGGCGTCGGGTACGTCGACGACGGCCTGGCCGTCGAAGACGCCCTCGAGGCGCTGATCAGCGCCGACGACGGCGCGCCCCAGCGCCAGCTCCACGGGGTCGACAGCGACGACACCTTCGCCTTCTCCGGCGAGGAGTGCGTCGAGTGGTTCGGCGACCGCGAGGGCGACCACTACACCGTCGCCGGCAACATGCTCACCGGGGAGTCCGTGCTCGAGGCGACCGCGGAGGCCTACGAGGCGACTGCGGTACACGAGACGACCGATCCCGTCACGGGTCCCAACGCCGCCCACGGCGACGACGGGGACGAGCCGGAGCCGCTCGCGAAACGGCTGATCGACGCGCTGGCCGCCGGCCACCACGAGGGCGGCGACAAACGCGAGGAACTGGCGGTCCAGAGCGCCGCGGTGGTCGTCGAGTCGACGGAGAGCCACGACATGACCCCGCCGTACAACGACCTGCGGGTCGACGCGAGCGAGACCCCGATCGCGGACCTTCGCGAGACCTACGACCTCGCGATGCAGGGGTACGAGGAGACGCTCGTGAAGTACGAGGAGGCCTACGAGGAGGACTCGCTCGCCGGAACGGAGTAACGGGAAACGCCGACGCTCGAGCGCGATTTACCCGGAGAACTCGTAGAGTTCGTCGCCGACGTGGTGCAGCGAGTCGACGACCTTCCCCTCGTCGCCGGTCATCTCTTCGCCCGGAACGCGGGCGCGACCGATCGCCAGTACCTTGCCGTGTGACTCCTCGGCGATGACGACCAGGTCGTCCGGGTCGATGTCGTCGGTCGCCTCGGTGATCCCTGGCCGCATCACGTCGGCCCCGTCGCTGACGAACGAGACCGCGCCCGCGTCGACCGTCACCAGCCGCCGGTCGGGATCGTAGGCGTTGGCCCCCCGAACCGTCAGGAACGGCTCGTCGTCGAAGTACGCGACCCGCGGTTCGCCGTCGATGAGCACGACCTCCCAGTCGGTTTCCTCGAACTCGACGAGTTCGTAGGTGTCGCCGTCCGCCGTGACGCCCAGTCCGTCCTCGAGGGCCGTCTCGAGTTCCGACACGGCGTCACTGCGGAGGTGGTGTCGAGATTTGACGTCCATATCGGTGCGTTCTACCGCCCGTGCCCATTTAAGCGTTGGATTTCCCCCCGTGGGACCGGATCGCCGGAACGCATACCGTCCTACCCGTCTAAGCTAGAGTATGGAATCCGTCACCGAGCAGCGTCCGGACGCCTCCGTCAGGGACCTTCTCCTGGCGCTCGCGCTGGTCGTCGTCGTCAACGCTCTCGGCGCGTCGCCCGCGGTCCTGTTCAGTTCCGATACCTCGTGGATCGACCGCCCGTGGTTCTTCCCGCCGGAGGTAGCCTTCCCGATCGTCTGGACGCTGCTGTTTACGCTGCTCGGCGTCGCGCTCTTTCTGGTCGTCCGGCGCGGCCTCGAGCGCCGCGACGTGCGCGTCGCGATCGCCGCCTTCGCCGGCCAGTTCGCGCTGAACCTCGCGTGGACGCCCGCCTTCTTCGGGCTACAGCGGCCGGACCTGGGACTCGTCGTCATCGTCGCGCTATGGGCGGCGATCGTCGCCACGATCGTCGCCTTCGACCGGGTCGACCGCCGGGCGGCGGTCCTCCTGGTGCCGTATCTCGCCTGGGTTTCGTTCGCGGCGGTGCTCAACTACGCGATCTACGCCGGGGTTTGACCGGGGACCGCGACTCGAGCACGTCGAGTGCACATGCACGCCGGGGAGTCAACCGTCTCCGACCTGCAGTTGGGCCATGGCTCACCAGCGCGACCTCGACTCGGATTCCGATTCCGATCACGACTCCGCCGGGTCCGTCCCCGCCTACGAGGTGGTCGTCGTCGGCGGCGGCCCGGCCGGACTGACGACCGCGATCTACGCCACCAGGCTCGGCCACGAGACGGCCGTCTTCGAGAAGGAGGGCGGCCGCCACGCCGCGGTCGAGCACGTCCACAACCTGCTCGGCGTCTCCGAGAACGTCTCCGGGGAGGAACTCGCGGCCCACGCCGTCGCCCAGCTCGAGCACTACGGCGGCGACTTCTTCCCGGACGCCGTCGACGCCGTTACCAGGCTCGAGGGAGATGAACCCCGGTTTCGACTCGAGGCGGCCCACGCCACCGTCGACGCCGAACGGGTCGTGTTCGCGACCGGGTTCCGTGATCGGGCCCCCGACGTCTCCGAGCTCGAGCGCTTCGCGGGCCGGGGCCTCCACTACTGTCTGCACTGCGACGCGTACACGCTGGGGGACGGGCCGGTCTTCGTGCTGGGACACGCCGACAGCGCCGCCCACGTCGCGATGACGATGTGCAACTTCACCGACGAGGTCGACCTGCTGCTGGACGGCCGCGAGCCCGAGTGGGACGAGGAAACCGACGAACAGCTCCGGGCCCACCCCGTCGATCGGGTCGAGACGACGGTCGTCTCCGCCTACGAGGACGAGACCGAGCGCGGCAGGTCCGACGGTCCCCCGTGGCTCGGCGGCCTCTCCTTCGGCGACGGGACCGAACGCGACTACCTCGGCGGGTTCGCGATGTACGGGTCGGCGTACAACGCCGACCTCGCGGCGGACCTGGGCTGTGAACTGACCGACGACGGCGCGATCGCGGTCGACGACCGCCGCGAGACCAGCGTCGACGGGGTCTACGCCGTCGGCGACGTTACCCACGGCCAGAACCAGACGACCATCGCCATCGGCGACGGCGCGTACGCCGGCCTGGCCGTCCACAAGGACTTGCGGCGGTTTCCGAAGCCCCTCGAGGAGGTCCGGGACCAGGTGACCGATCGGACCGACGCGAGCGAGGGCGACGACGTGGATGAGGACGCGTCACCCCGGGGAGTCGAGCCGTCCGATCCGGGGGTGCCGGCCGCCTCCCCCGCGCTCCGTGCCCGGATGCGCCGAGTACGGGACCTCGACGTCCATCCCGGCCTCCGGGGACCGTCGCCGGGCCGGGAGTGACGGCGTCCGTGCCCGGTCAGTCGAACGCCATGACTGTCCCACCGCACGAAACCTGTGCCAACCGCTAAGTAATAGCACGGTGTCGGAACGACCATGGCCCTGTGGTCCTCTCGGAACCGCACCGAGACGGTCACCTGTCTCGCCTGCGGGGTCGACGTCGCGCGGTCCGACGCCCGCGAGTACGACAAGCACGGCGACCGCTGGGATCGCGACGACAAGACGTTCGAACACCTCTGCAAGTCCTGTCACGGCGACCTCTGTCACCAGCCGCGGGACGGCCTCGAGGACCTGCTCGTCGACCTCGAGGCCGGGGAAGCCGACCAGGTCACGTTCCTCGGGCGCTACCTCTCGACGGTCGAGGAGCGGTACGGCCGACTCGAGGAAGGGCAGGATTGACTGCGTCGCGGGGGAACGGGGTGTGTTGCCGGCGACGATCGATCCACGCGGCGGCTCGAGCCGAAGGCGGTCCTCGTCCCGACACGACTTTCACGCCCACGTCCGTACCCGTCTCCATGAGCGACGACGCAGACGCACAGGCCGAAGCCGGTACGGCCGAAGGCCAGGGCCCCGTCGAGATCTCCGAGGACCTCGCGCGCCACCTCGAGAACAAACGCGAGGAACTGTTCGAGAAGTTCGAGATTCCGGACGGGTTTCCGCCGGAGGTGCTCGAGGAGGCCGAGGAACGCACGGACGGCGTCCAGGAAGAGATCCAGGAGGAGGTCGACGAACGCGAGGACCTGCGGGACCTGACGACCTGGACGACCGACCCGATCGACGCACAGGACTTCGACGACGCGCTCTCGATCGAAGAACGCGAGGACGAGTACGTCCTCTGGGTCCACATCGCCGACGTGACCCACTACGTCACGCCCGACACGGCGATGTGGGACTCGGCCGTCGAGCGGAGTAACACGGTCTACCTGCCGGGGTACACGATCCACATGCTCCCGCCGGTACTGGCCGAGACGGTCTGTTCGCTGGTCCCCAACGAGGATCGACTCGCCCACACCGTCGAGATGCACCTCGACAAGGAGAACCTGGGCTACGAGAGCATCGACATCTACAAGTCGGTCATTCGGTCGGACGAGCGGCTCACCTACACCCAGGCCGAGAACCGGCTGGACGACCCCGACGCCCCGCTCCACGAGGAGAACAAACTCGTGCACGAACTCGCCGACAGGATGCACGAACAGCGCAAGGAGGACGGCTCGCTCGTCCTCAACCCGGCCCGCGACCGCGCCCACACGATCATCGAGGAGTGTATGCTGAAGGCCAACAAGGCCGTCACGCACACGCTGATGTGGGACCGCGGCGTCGAGGCGATGTACCGGGTCCACCCACAGCCGAGCCCCGACGAGTGGTCCGAAGCCCTCCAGGAGATCCAGGACTTGGACGGCGTGTCGATCCCCGGCAGCACGTGGGACGACCCCCGGAAGGCGGTCAACGCGACCCTCGAGGAGGCGCCGGCCCGCCAGCTCGACAAGATCCAGTGGGCCGTGATGAAGGTGATGCCCCGTGCGAAGTACATGAACGACCCGTTCGGCGGCCACCACGCGCTGAACTTCGAGATCTACGGCCACTTCACGAGCCCCATTCGCCGACTCTCGGACCTGATCAACCACTGGATCGTCTACAAGAACGACGTCCCCGAGAACCTGATCGAGCTCTGTGACCGCGCGAGCGACAAGCAGAAAGACGCCGAGCAGTGCGAACGCGAGTACAAGGACTTCCTCCAGGAGGTCGGCCTCGATCCGATGGCGGTCAACAACCGCGGGATCGAGGTCGTCGACGAGAGCGAGGCCGACAAGACGCTGTAATCGGCGCCGCGCACCCTCACCTCACAGCCGCTTTTCGTACACGTGCTCCTCGAGCCCGTCCGCCAGATCCGTCTCCCGGGTTTCGACCCGGCGGAACCCGGTAGACTCGTAGAACGAGACGCCGACCTCGTTGTCCGCGAGGACGGCCAGGCGCAGCCGGTCGAACTCCTCCCGCACTTCGCTCTCGAGGCGCTCGAGCAGCGCCGTCCCGATCCCCTCCCCCCAGTGGTCGGGGGCGACGTAGATCCGGGCGAGGTAGCCGACGGCTTCGTCCTCGGGCCAGGGGACGACGTGGGCGAAGCCGAGGCAGTCCTCGCCTCCGATCCCGCCGTCGTTCGCCGGTTCGCGTCGCTCGTCGGACGGTACGGCGACGAGGAACTGGGCGTCGGATCGGTCGTCGGCGTCCTCGATGGACGACTCGAGGTCCCCGAGCGCGTACCACTCGTCGACGATCTCGTCGACCCGCTCGGAGCCGAGCACGTCGTCGTAGGCGGCGTGCCAGCTCGCGCGCGCCGTTTCGTGGACCGTCCACGCGTCGTCGGTCGTCGCCTGCCGAACTGCTCGAGTCACGCGGAAACCTATCACGGGGACGGTCAAAAATCCGGGGCCGGCCGTCGAACCCCGTTCCCGTTCGCGCTCGAGCGGGTCGTCGACCTATCGACCGGGCGACAGTCGCCGACTCCCGACCCGTCCGCGGCTATCGGTCCCCGGCACCGCCGTTTGCAGTTCCCCCGCGCCGCTCGAGTTCGGCCTCCGCCTCGCGGACGAGGCCGTCGACGATCTCCGGCGTCGTGGGGTGGTACGCCCGGTCGGGGATCTCGCGGACGTCCAGTTTCATCTCGACGGCGAGTTGCATCGTCTTCGCCATCACGTCGGCGTGGAGGTGCAGCCCCTGGTAGCCCAGCACCGACCCGGTGTCGGCGTCGACGATCAGCGTCGCCAGCCCCTCGGGGTGGTTCTTGGTCTTGAAGACGCCGTCGTCCGACGCCTCCCGGGAGACCACGATCGGGTCCATCGCCGACTCGGCGGCCGTCGCCGGCGTGTGACCGATCCGGGCGAAGGGGTAGACGCCGAGCCCCGAGAAGATCACGTGGTGGGGGACGTTCGTGTACGGCTCGAGGTCCGCGCCGCGGCGATGAGCGATCACGTTCCGGGCGGCCGCGACCCCCTGTTCCTTCGCGACGTGGAGGATCGGCTCCCTGGCGTTCGCGTCGCCGACGACGAACACGCGCTCGTCGTCGACCGCCTGCATCGTCGGCTCGACCCAGCCGTCGCCGGCCTCGAGGCGGGTGTGTTCGAGACCGAGACCGTCGAGGTTCGGCCGACGGCCGGTGAAACAGTATAGCTGGTCGGCTTCGACGACCCGTTCCTCGCCCGCCTGCTCGGCGTACAGCCGCACGCCGTCGTCGTCGGTGCGCTCGAGGTGCTTCTCGTCGGTGTTCGTCAGCACCTCGATCCCGAACTCCTCGCGGTAGAGCTCGAGGATCGTCTCGCCGTAGGCCGCATCCATCTCGTCGAGCGGGTAGTCGTCGTGTTCGATCACGGTGAGGTCGACGCCGCCGACCTCGCTCAGGTAGGGTGCGAGTTCCAGCCCGATGTAGCCAAAGCCCATGACGACGCCCGACTCCGGGAACGCGGTCGCGTCGAGGACGTCCGCGCTCGAGTCCAGCCCCACCTCGTCGATCCCCGGCAGGTCGGGCACGTTCAGGGTCGATCCCGTCGCGATCACGACGTAATCGGGCTCGAGCCGTCGTCCCGACCCGGCGAGTTCGAGGATCCGGTCGTCGACGAACCGGGCGGTGTCGGCGACGAACTCCACGTTCTCCCGCGCTGCCAGGTCGTGGACGTGATCCCGCCGGTGTTCGGCGAACCCCAGGACGTCGTCGTCCTTCCGGGCGACGATCGCTTCGGGGTCGGGTTCGGGGACCCCCTCGAGGCGGTCGTCGTGGCGGGCCTGGAACCGGTGTTGGCCGGCCGAGAGCACCTCCTTGCTCGGCATACAGCCGCGAAGAATGCAGAGCCCGCCGCCGGGGTCGCCGTCGTCGATCAGCGTCAGTTCCACCTCGAGGTCGCTGTCCGGATCGACCTGCTCGAGGAGTTCGTCGGCGACTGCGACGCCGGCGCTGCCGTACCCGCCGACGATGGCTACGTGGACCATGGACACAATACGCCGACGCGGCGATAAAACAGTGTTTGCGCTCGTGACCGATCGATGCATCACCGGCCGTGAGGATCAGGATCGGCGAACGGAACTGGAGTCCCCCGAGCCGCGACCGGCGTCGAACACCGGGTTACCGGGACAACTCCTCGCCGCCCTCGCGGACGACCGCCTCGACTTCTTCTTCGGTCACCCGCGCCACGTCGCCCGGAATCGTCCGCTTCAGCGCCGCCGTCGCCGCCGCGTACTCGAGCGCGGTCGGGACGTCGTCACCCTCGAGGCGGCGGGCGATGAACGACCCGGTGAAGGCGTCGCCGGTGCCGATCCGGGAGACGGTGTCGGTGTCGTAGGCCGGTTGTTCGTGGACGACGCTGTCGTGCCAGCCGATCGCGCCCTCGGAGCCGCGGGTGACGACGACGGTCTCGAACTCGTACTGCGAGCCGAGTTTGTGCGCGAGTTGCCGGGGATCGCCCTCGAACCCGAGGACGGTCCGGGCGTCCCGCGCGGCGATCACGAGCACGTCGATGCCCGGGAACAGGTGGGTCATCGTCTCCTCGGCCTCCTCCGGCGACCAGAGCTTACGCCGGTAGTTGAAATCGAATGCGGTCGTCGTCCCGCCCTCGCGGGCGGCCTTGAGGAGGCTCGCGGTCGTGTCCCGAAGCGTCGACGAGAGCGCGGGCGTGATCCCCGTCGTGAAGAAGACTCTCGCGTCCTTGATCGTGTTCAGGTCGAGTTCGCGGGCCTTCGCCGTCGAGACGGCGGTGTTCTCCCGGTCGTAGATGACGTTCGTCCCGCGGGGCTCGCCGGCCCGCTCGAGGTAGTAGGTCCCCTGCCGGCCGCGGTGGCTCCAGACGACCTCTGTGTCGATCCCGTGCTGGCGGAGTTCGCCGACCGCTCGCCGGCCAAGCGGCGTCTCGGGCACCTTCGACATCCAGGTCGCGGGCGTGCCGAGCCGCTGGGCCGCGATGGCGACGTTGCTCTCGGCACCGCCGGCCCGGACCTCGAACTCGCGGGCGTCCTCGAGCCGTTCCTGGTCCGGCGGCGAGAGCCGGAGCATCGTCTCGCCGAAGGTGACGAGGTCGGTCTCACTCACGGGCGTCCCCCTCCCGTTCGGTACATACGGCTGTCATATGTCGGTACACAACCGGGCCGGGTATAAGACCGTTGCTGACCGTCGAACCGTCGTCTCCGCCGACGCGTTCAGTCGAGAAGCGCCGCGCTCGAGTCGACGGAGACGACCGCCGTCTCCCCGTCGGCCGCTCGCTCGAGCGTCGTCGGAACGTCGACGGCCTCGAGCAGCGCCCGACTGGTCGCGACGTGGTCCGTTTCCTCGGGAACGCGGACCCGGCCGCCAGCGAGCGCGAGGAAGACGAGGGTCTGGTCGGCCATGTGGCGGTCGACCGGCGCGGTCCCCGCGAGAAAGCGGTTCGCGGCGTCCGCGGCGTCCTCGCCGACGCGTTCGGCGGGCGTGCCTCGCTCCCCGAGCGCGGTAAAGCCGGCGAGCCCGGTCCCGTCGCCCGGGCCCGCCTCGTACTCGAGTCGGAGGACGATCGCTGAACCCGGACAGGCGCTCTCGGCGGTCGTCTCGCAGCGTTCGCGGACCTCGAGCCCGTCGTCCAGCCGCTCGCGCGCGCCCTCTGCCTGCCGGAAGGCGACGTCCTGTTCGGACAGCGCGGCGGCCTCCGTCGAGTAGAGCCGCAGGCCGTCGGGTTCCCCCCGCGACCGGAGGTCGATCGGCTCGATCGTCGACGGGGCGAGGTGCAGCGTCGCCTGCCCGCCGCCCTTCGGATAGAAGCCGCGCCGCTCGAGTTCGCAGGCGGCGACGAGCCCGAACTGCCGCAGGAGAGGGAGTTTGACGTGCCGGACGTAGTCCAGCGGCGGCGACCACTTCACGTCCGTCCCGCCGGTCACGGTCAGCCGCAGCGGGGACTCGAGGACGGCGGCGAGCGGCAGGACGGCGTCGAACAGCAGCGTCACGCTGCCGGCGGTGCCGATGTCGACCGCGTACCTGCCGCCCTCGAGTCGGGGGTGTCCACCCTGGGTCTCGAGGTTCGGATCGAACTCGATCGTCTCCGACCCCAGTTCGACGCCCGTCGCGTCGGCGTCGCAGAGTTCGACCATCGTTTCGGCGACCGCCAGGTGCTGGTGCCGGAGTCCGGGGGTCGATCGGTTCCCGCGGACGTTCTCGATGCGGATCGGCTCGTTCTCGAGGACGGAGAGGGCCAGTGCCGTCCGGACGAACTGGCCGCCGGCGTCGCTCCCGTCGAGTTCGTACGTCGGCGTCACGCGAGGGCCTACGGCCTCGAGGGTCGTAGCAGTACCGTCCCCTCTTCGCGGCCGCTCGAACGGACGAATCGGTCGCGGTTACCGCTTCGTGAAGGTTTTCGGTGGTCGGCGGCGGAGTCCAACCGAATGCGCCTGCGACTCCGATCCGACCCGCTCCGTCGCCGGTGGCTCCTCTGGGCGACGCTCGGGGTCGTCTTCCTGCTGGTCAACGTGAACCGCCTCTCGACGGCGGTCCTCTCCGAGCAGTTGATGGTGGCGTTCGGGACGACCGGCGCGCAACTGGGGACGCTCCACGCCATGTTCTTCTGGGTGTACGCGGTCATGCAGATCCCGACGGGCGTCCTCGCCGACCGGATCGGTCCCCGCCTGACCGCGACCGCCGGCGCGGCGGTGATGAACGTCGGCGCGATCTGGTTTTCCGTCGCCGACGGCTACCTCGCCGCGCTCGTCGCCCGCGGACTCGTCGGCCTCGGCGGGAGCGTGATCTTCGTCTGTATCCTGCGCTTCTGTGCGAACTGGTACCGGGCCGACGAGTTCGCGACGATGAGCGGTCTCACCTTCGCGGTCTCGGGCGTCGGTGGCGTGCTCGCAACGACGCCGCTCGCCATCGCCGTCGAGGCCGCCGGCTGGCGGACCACCGTCGGCTGGCTCGGGATCGCCGGCCTGGCTTTCACCGTGCTCGTGTTCGCCCTCGTGCGGGATACGCCCGCCCGAGCCGGGTTCGAACCGCTCGAGGGCGTCCCCGAGCAGCCGACGCCCTCGAACGCCCAGTTGCGCTCCCACCTGGAGGGGGTGCTCCGGGATCCGCTGATCTGGGTCGTCAGCGTCATGCTGTTTTGCTCGAGCGGCGTCAACCTCACCCTGTTCGGCCTGTGGGGTGTCCCGTACGTCGTCCAGACCTACGACGTGTCGGTCACCTACGCCTCGGTCTTCACGCTGCTGGGTGGTGTCGGACTAATGATCGGCCCGCCGGGGATCGGCTGGCTCTCGGACCGACTCGAGCGACGGGTCGAACTGATGGTGGCGGGCGGGGCCGCGTTCACTACGGCGCTGGCGGTCATCGCCGTCATCGGCGACCCGCCCCTGCCCGTCGTCGGGGTTGCGTTCTTCCTCTCCGGGGCGTTGCTCGGCGCGTTCCTGCTCGGCTACGCGGTCGTCAAGGACCGCCACCCCGACAGCGCGAGCGGTATCTCGACGGGGACGGTCAACGGCGCGGGTTTCTTCGGCGCGGCGACGCTCCCGACGATCATGGGCTGGGCCCTGGACGCCTACTGGACCGGCGAACTCGTCGGCGGCGTCCGGGTCTACACCGAGGCCGGCTATCGCCTCGCGTTCGGGATCGCCACCGCTGCGGGTGCGGTCGCGTTCGCCTGTACGGTCTGGCTCTACTACCGCGAGAAGCGGGGGGCGACGAGCCTCGTCGATCCGGACGCCTCGAGGGCCGGGAATTCGTCCGATCTGGACGACGAGAACGCGGACGGCGACGACGGGAGTCGAGGGGTCGCCGGCAAGTAGCGCGGACCGAGTCCTTATCGATCCGCTCGCCGCTCTCGACCGTCGCGGACCGGACCGCGAATCCGTCGTCGACGGTGACCTGCAACGTCTCGTTTTCGATCGAAATCGAGACCGTGTATCGCCACGGCTCCGTTCCCGTCACCGACACGGCGAAACCCGATAGCCAGCCCTAAAGACATCATATGCTGGTGTTTTATACGATATTCGAATGGAGTAAATGAATAGAATACAAGATATAAGCAGCATTTATCACCAACAAATTTCTATATTTTAGATCTCAGTCCAACTAAAGCGAACATTTATGATAGATCGGTCTCGAAGGGCGCTTGTGAGCGATACCACAGACGTGAAACTCGAATCGAGACTCGAGGAACAGGAGACCTTCGAACCGCCGAAGTCGTTCGTCGAGCAAGCGAACGTCACGAATCCCGCGATTCGTACGGAGTTCGAAGAGAATTGGCCCGAGTGCTGGGAACGCGCCGCTGAGTTCCTCTCGTGGGATCGGGAGTACGACAGCGTCGTCGACGCTGCCAACGCACCACAGTACGAGTGGTTCACTGGCGGTCGACTCAACGCCTCGTACAACTGTCTCGACCGTCACATCGAAGATGGTGCAAAGAACCGCGCCGCAATCAAATGGGAAGGGGAACTTGGCGAAACCCGTACGTATACCTACGGCGAGTTGCTGAACGAGGTAGAAGCGTTCGCCGCGGCGTTACGCGAGATGGGCGTCGAGGCGGGCGATGTCGTTACCCTGTATCTGCCGATGGTTCCGGAACTACCGATCGCGATGCTGGCGTGTGCCCGCCTCGGCGCACCCCACTCGGTCGTCTTCGCTGGATTTTCGGCGGATGCTCTGGCGACCCGAATGCAATCGTCGGACAGCGAGTATCTCGTCACGTGCGACGGGTACTACCGTCGCGGGGAGGCGCTAAATCACGGGCAGAAAGTCAAGAACGGGCTTCGAAACGTCGACCACGACGTCGAGTCGATCGTCGTTGATCGGCTCGGTGATGAGTCGCATTTGTCGTTCGGTGACGGTACCCACGATTACGGCGCTCTCGTCGCCGAACACGAGGGTACATCGGTACCGGCGGTCTCGCGAGACGCCGAGGACGTGCTGTTCCTGTTGTACACGTCGGGAACGACGGGACAGCCGAAAGGCGTCGAGCACGCGACCGGCGGCTACCTCTCCTACGTTGCCTGGACTGCCCACGCAGTACTGGACCTGGAACCGACGGATACCCACTGGTGTACGGCGGACGTCGGCTGGATCACGGGCCACTCCTATGTCGTCTACGGGCCGCTGGCGCTCGGCGCGACGACCTTCATGTACGAGGGAACGCCGGACTATCCCGATCGTGATCGGTTCTGGAAACTTATCGAAAAGAACCGAGTCGACGTCTTCTACACGGCACCGACGGCGATCCGAGCGTTCATGAAGTGGGGCAAAGAGTACCCCGCGAACCACGACCTCTCGAGTTTGCGGCTGCTCGGATCCGTCGGCGAACCGATCGACCCACACGCCTGGAAGTGGTACTACAAACACATCGGCGGCGAAGAGTGTCCGGTCGTCGACACCTGGTGGCAGACCGAAACGGGTGGCACGATGGTCACGACCGTACCGGGGATCGACACGATGAAACCCGGCGCCGCAGGCCCGGCCCTGCCAGGAATCGACGCCCGCGTGGTCGACGCCGACGGTAGCCCGGTTGCGTCCGGGAACGCGGGGTATCTCGTGATCCGGAACCCCTGGCCTGGGATGCTCCGGACCCTCTACGGGAACGACGAGCGGTTCCGTTCCGAGTATTGGGGAGAGTATTCGGATCCCGACGAAGACGAGTGGATCTATTTCCCTGAAGACGGCGCGAAGATCGACGATGACGGATACATCACCGTCCTCGGCCGCGTCGACGACGTGATCAACGTCTCCGGCCATCGGCTGGGAACCATGGAGATCGAATCCGCGATCGTCGACGTTGCGGGCGTCGCCGAGGCGGCCGTCGTCGGGGCTGATCACGACGTCAAAGGCGAGGCCGTCTACGCGTACGTCGTCTTGAAGAACGGTGAAGAACCGACTGTTGCAATGCGTGATCGAATCGTTGAAAGCGTCGAGGACGGGATCGGCCCGATCGCACGGCCTGAAAAAGTCGTCTTCACGTCCGAACTTCCAAAGACGCGATCGGACAAGATCATGCGACGACTCCTCGAGAACATCGCGAACGGCGAGGAACTGGGCGATACGTCCACGCTCAGGAATCCGGACGCCGTGGATACGATCGCTCGACAAGTGGGGGACGACTGATACGGGTTACTGTCCATCAGTTCCGGCGCAACTGTCGCCCAGGTCGCGGTTGTGCCGGGACATCGGGACAGCAGTCCGTATGAGCCGTCGTCGCGTCCTCGTGTGACTACGGTCCGCTCGGAACCGGCGCCAGCGACGCGCTCGTGATACTGGTGGCCAGCATTCCCTGAAGCCGATCGCTCTCCTGGAGTCGTCACCGTTTCCGACGACGTCGAATTCACGATAGGCTTGTATTGACCTGTTTCGATGAGGTCGCCGGGAAGGAGAGCGGACCGAGCCCTTACCGATCCGGCTCGCCGCTCTCGACCGTCGCGGACCGGACCGCGAACCCGTCGTCGACGGTGACCTGCAACGTCTCGTTTTCGATCGGAATCGAGACTGTGCATCGCCACGGCTCCGTTCCCGTCACCGACGCAGCGTCGCCGGAGACACACCACTCGAGTTCCCAGAACGGCGGCTCCGAGAGCGATCGACCGCGCTCGGCGGCGAAGCGGACGACGCGTTCGTGCTCGAGCAGGGCCAGTCCTGGCACGGGTCGGATCCGATTGCTACACCGCCGACAGCGGAAGGCCACGATCGGATCGTCCCCGGCGTCCGCGTCGTCGCGGTCTGCGCCGGAACCCGTGCCCGCTTTTCCGTCGGCAGTTGCGGGAACCGTGACGTCCATCGGGCCCGTACAGGCCGGACAGACCCCGTCGCGGGCGAGCGCAATGTGCGACCGAACGCGGCGGTCGAACGCCTCGAGGACCGCCGGCAACGACCGGGACTCGAGCCCGCCCGGCGGAAACGGGTACCTGACGAGCCGGTCGTCACAGGCGCTGCACTCGATGGCGAGCCACTCCTCGCGGTACGACGCGACGAGCGTTCCCGCCCGGCAGTGCGGACAGCGACCGTCGATCCCCGTCGGTCCGAACGCGGCCCGTCGGTTGTACGTTCCCGCGAGGATGGAGGTCGCCACCGCCCACCCCGCGTACCGGAGTTCGTACCCCTCGTCGGTGCGCCTGACGAAGTGGCCCGTCAGTTCGCCGAGGTGGTAGTTGAACTGCGCACTCACCTCGGCACCCACCCGCTCGCGCAGCGTCGAGAACGACGCGGGGTACTCACCGTCCGTTCGACTCCCCTCGAGAAGCGCCTGCAGGATGTCGACGCGGAGTTCGTGGCCGAGGAGGGAGAACGCGTCGGCGGGGTCGAGGTCGAGGTCGTTCGGGTCCGAGTGTTCGCGCTCGCGGTCCATGACTCCGCAGTCGGTCCGGTATCGCTAAAATCCCGGCGGTGACACATTCCTGTGAAGTATCCAACCAAAACTCGCGTTCGGGAGCGTATTTCCAGCCGGGGCCACACCTGATGGATACGACGCATGTCTCGAGTCCGCGGCCGTGGATCGGTGGCTGTCGCCTACTACCTGTACCGGATGACCGACTCGGTTGGGTTCATCTGGCCAGTGTTTACGCTCTTTCTGCTGTGGAACCACCTCACTTACGCCCAGATCGGAACGCTGAGTGCACTCTCTGCAGTCCTCGTCGTCTCGCTCGAGGTGCCGACGGGGTACGTCGCCGATCGGTACGGCCGTCGGCTCGTCCTCGGGACGGCCATGCTCGCGATGGCCGTCTCGACGGCGGGATTCGTCGTCGCCGACGCCTTCCTCGAGTTCGCGGCGCTGTACGCGCTCTGGGCGCTTTCGATGGCGCTCCAGAGCGGGACCGCCGACGCGTGGCTCTACGACGCGCTCGGCGGTGGAACGAAGCGAGACGGCGCGTTCACGCGCGTTCGCGGACGGGGTGGGGCCGTCCACCAGTGGACGTCCGCCGTCACGATGATCGGCGGCGGCTTCCTGTACGTCGTCCATCCCACGTACCCGTTCGTCGCCTCGGCGCTGCTCAACGCGGTCGGCGTGCTGGTGGTCGTCGCTATGCCCCGAAACCAGCGGTTCGAGGGATCGTCCGCGGAGGGCCCGACCGAGGACCGACTCGGCGTCCGGGAATCGTTGTCGATTCTCGCCGCCCGGTTCGGAGCCCCTGGCCTGCGCACGTTCGTCGCTTACGTCGCCCTGTTTTTCGGGATCGTCCACGCAGCCGACACGTACGTCCAGCCGATCACGGTCGACGTCCTCCGGGCGCAGGTCGGGGGCGCACTCGAGGGCGTGACCGTCGCCGGCGTCGCCGTCCGGTCCGAGGCGCTGCTCGGGATCGTCTACGCCGGATTCGCCCTCGTCGCGGCCGTCGCCAGCTACCACGCCGACACCGCGCGACGATGGCTCGGAGTTCGGCGCGTGCTTCGATACCTTCCCGTCTGTGTCGCCGCGTCCTTCCTCCTGCCGCTGGCAGTCTCGGCGCTTGCGGTCCCGATCTTCTTCGGTATGAAGGCCGGCCAGGCCCTCTCGAAGCCCCTGGTGGGGCAGTATCTCAACGATCGGACGGGCGATGCCGGCCGGGCGACGGTGCTGAGCGCGGTTTCGATGGTGTACGCTGCCGTCCGGGCGCCGCTGATGCCGCTTGCGGGCGTCGTCGCGGACGGGACGGCACCGACCGTCGCCGTCGCCGCGCTCGGGAGCGGCTTCCTCGGGGTCGCCGCCGTCGGGTTCCTCGTCGCCTCGCCGATCGTCGACCCCGCGCCGGGAACGCCGTCGGAGGGGTAACCCGCGTCAGCCGCCGTGGCCGGGATAATCCCGCTCGAACCGCTCCTCGATCTCCCGTTCGTCGAACCGGACGATCACGGGGCGGCCGTGCGGACACGCGTAGGGGTTCTCGCAGTCGTCCAGCTTCGCGAGCAGGTCGACGACCGAGCCCTCGGTCAGCGACGTGTTCCCCGTCACCGACGGGTAACAGGCCAGATCGCCGAGGAACTCGTCGGCCAGTTCGTCGACCGTCTCGGCGCCCGCCTCGCGGTCGCCCTCGACGAACGACGTGAGGACGTCCCGCAGGTGTTCGGGCTCGAGCGTCTCCTCGAGGACGGCGGGGACCGTCGTGACGGCCACCGTGCGGTCACCGACCCGGTCGGCGTAGAAGCCGAGCCGCTCGAGGGCGTCCGCGTACCCCGAGAACGCCTCCGCCTCGGCCGCGGTGAGCTCGAGTTCGACGGGTTCGGCCAGGGCCTGTGCCGGCGGGTCGTCGGCGAAGGCGTCCCGCAGCCGTTCGTAGTTGACCCGCTCGTCGGCGGCGTGCTGGTCGACCAGGGCGAGCCCGTCGGGCGTCTCGCAGACGAGGTAGGTGTCGTCGAGCTGGCCCATGACCCGCAGCGGCGGCAGGGAGTCGAACTCCGTCCGCTCGCCGGTGGCGGGGTCGCCCTCGAGGGTGCGCTGTTCGGTGGGGCCGTCGAACTTGCGTTCGGGGTCGTGGGAGTCGCGCTCGCCCGCGGCGTCCGTCCCGTCCGCGTCCGACCCGCGTTCCCCGGCGGAGCGGGCGTCTGCGGTTCCGGACCTGGACCTGGGCCCGGACTCGGACCCGGACTCGAGTGTCGCGTTCCGCCCCGAATCACCGGACGCATCGGGCTCCGTCGCCCCTCGACCCGGCTCGACCCCCTCGGTCGGCGAGTGCTCGGGCGATCCGGTCCGGTCTCGCGTCGAGTCCGGCGGCGTCTCGGACGTCGAACTCGACGCGTCCGGCTCCGACTCGGGGCTGGTGTCGTCCCCGGACGTAGCGGCGCTCGCGGTCGGGTTCGCGCTCGAGCGTTCCGGTTCCGTGGTATCGTCCGTCTCGCCCTCCATCTCGCCGTCCGTCCCGTCGACTCCCCGTGAGTCGAGCGCCGCTTCCCCGTGATCCGACTCGTCGCTCGGGTCCGACGCCGTCGACTCCGCGTCCCGTCCCGTCACCGGCCCGCTGCGGTCGGGTTCGATCCGTGCCTCGCCCGGCGCGGACCGCCCGCGGGGCGCGCGGGACCGCAGGAGGCCGTGCTCGAGCAGCGCCGACTCCACCGCGGCGTCGACCTGCCGGCGGACGGCATCGTCGTCGTCGAACCGCACCTCGCGCTTGCGGGGGTGGACGTTCACGTCCACCGCGTCGCCGGGCACCTCGAGGAAGAGGGTGACGAACGGGTAGCGATCGCTCCCCAGTTGGGTCCCGTACGCGCCCATGATCCCCTCGCGGATCGCGTCGGCGGTCACGGCGCGGTCGTTGACGTAGGTGGCGAGGTACTCCCGGCTCGAGCGGTTCGTTTCGGGATGGCTCACGAGCCCCGAAATCGAGTCGACCGGCCCCGGCGGGAGGTCGTCGCCGTCGGCCTCGACGGGGATCATCGAGGAGGCGACCTCGCGACCGTAGACCGCGAGGACGGCGGCCTGGAGGTCGCCCTGGCCGGTCGTGGCGAACACCTCCCGGCCGTCGTGGGTCAGCGAGACGGCGACGTCCGGGTTCGCCAGCGCGTAACGGGTGACGACGCGGTTGACGTGGGCGAACTCGGTCGCGGTCGTCTTCAGGAACTTCCGGCGGGCGGGCGTATTGTAAAAGAGGTCCTCGACCTCGACGACGGTCCCCTCGGGACAGCCCGCGGGTTCGACGCTCGTCACGTCGCCGCCCTCGTAGACGAGTTCCGTCCCCGTCTCGCTCCCGTCGCGGGGCCGCGAGCGGATCGTCAGCCGCGAGACCGAGCCGATCGTATGCAGGGCCTCGCCCCGGAAGCCCAGCGTGGAGACGCCCGACTCGAGGTCCTCGAGGTCCTCGATCTTGCTCGTCGTGTGCTGGCGGACCGCGGCCCGGAGGTCGGCCTCGGTCATCCCGCGGCCGTCGTCGGCGACCCGGATCAGTTCGGTGCCGCCCTCCTCGACGGTGACGTCGACGCGGGAGGCGTCGGCGTCGAGGCTGTTCTCGACCAGTTCCTTCACCGCGCTGGCGGGCCGCTCGACGACCTCGCCGGCGGCGATCCGGGCGACGGTGTCCTCGTCCAACTGGTGGATCTCGGTCCCGTCCGCGTTCGTCGGCGCTCCGTCGGTTTCGGCTCTCGAGTCGTCGGGTTCTCCGGTCATGCCTCGAGCAGTGTGTCGACGGCGGTTTCGATTCGCGAGCGGTCATCGTCGGGCACCGGCACCAGCGGCGGCCGTACGGCGTCGTTCGGGATCACGCCCCGGTAGGCCAGCGCCGCCTTCGTCACCGGCGCGAACCCGTACTCGTCGCAGGCCTCGAACAGCCCCGAAACCGCCGACTGGAGCCTTCGGCCCCGCTCCGTCCCGGCGGTTTCGGACAGTTCGGCGTAGGCCTCGGGCGCGACGTTCGACAGCGCGTTGATGCCGCCGTCGCCGCCGGTTCGGAGCGCGGGAACGAGCAGGGCGTCGTACCCCTGCAACAGGAGGAACTCCTCGGGAGTGCGCTCTCGCGCCGACAGGAAGTACTCGAGGTCGCCGCTCGAGTCCTTCAGGCCGACGCACGACTCGCGCTCGGCGAGGGTTTCGACGACCTCGAGCGGAATCGGCTCGCCGGTACAGGCCGGGATGTTGTACAGCAGCAAGGGCAGTGACGTCTCGTCGGCGACCCGGTCGAAGAACTGCCGGACGCCGTCCGGGTCGTTCGAGGGGTGGAAGTACGGCGGCACGACGACCGCGGCGTCCGCACCGACGTCGGCCGCCTCGTCGACGTAGTCGACCGTCTCGCTGACGCTCGTCGCGGCCGCGCCGGCCAGGACCGGTACCTCGCCGTCCGCGCGATCGACGACGATCTCGACGACCCGTCGCCGTTCCGCGGGCGCGAGGCTCGCGAACTCGCCCGTCGTCCCGCAGGGGAACAGGCCGTCGATCCCACCCGCGAGCAGGTGATCGACCAGGTCGGCGAGGGCGTCCTCGTCGAGGTCCCCGTCCGCGTCCATCGGCGTCACGAGCGGACAGGTGATCCCCTCGAGCGCCCGTCGAAGCCGGAGGTTCATACGTGATGCTTTCGCGGAAGCCGCAAAAGCGTATCCACTCCGGACACTCGACTCTCGACGACCTCGAGGTTCGCTCGAGGGGACCACCGGCCCTCCTTGACCGAGACACCAGGACACCGGAGCGGAAGACTTGCCGAAACCTCCGAGGCTCCCCCGGGCCCGCGGTCGCCCCTGGACGGCCGTCCTGACGGCCCAGGCGACGGCTTCCGATACGTCGGACGTCATCGGTAGCCCCGCCATTTTCCCCCGTCCCACGCTTGAATACCCGGCGTTCGCAAGGTCGGGGTGATGAGCGACTCAGCACGGACCCAGCGATTCGGCGTCTCGGCGACGAGCGACAGCCACACGAAGACGACGGTCTCGACCCGCGACTTCGAGTTCGTGGTCGACGAACCGCCCGAGAGCGGCGGGACCGACGACGGCCCCACACCGGTCGAGTACCTCCTGGGCTCGTGGGCGGGCTGTCTCAACGTCGTCGCCCACATCGTCGCCGACGAGTACGACTTCGACCTCGAGTCCGTCGAGATCGACCTCGAGGGCGAGATCGACCCCGCGAAGTTCCTGGGGAAGACCGACGACGGCCGGGCGGGCTACCGGGAGATCGACGTGACCCTCGACGTCGAGGCCGACGCCGACGAGGATACCATAGAGGAGTGGTTCGCGGAGGTCGAGGAGCGCTGTCCCGTCGGCGACAACATCCAGCACGAGACGCCGGCGACGATCGAACTCGAGGGCTGAAGCGTTCTGGCCGGGAGTAGTTCGACTCACTCGCGGCGGGGCGTCGTCGCCGCGAACGAACGGAGGGCCGACGGATCGCCCGTCGTCGCCGTCTCGACGTAGTGGGCCGCACAGCAGTTCGCGAGCGCGAGCGCCGTCTCCCACTCCCAGCCGCGGGCCCGGCCGACCGCCAGTCCCGCGCTGAATCGATCCCCGGCCCCGGTTCGTCGCCGCGGCTCCTCGACCGCGAGGTTCTCGAGGGCGACCGTGCCGTCCCGCGTGGCCGCGACCGCCGCCTCGGTTTCGTGGAGGACAACGGCCTCGATTCCGGCCGCCGATCGGACCGCTCGGACGTGCTCGCGGTCGCCTCCGCCGAGATCGCCGTCGAGCGCCGCAACCGTGGCCTCGAGTTCCGCCCGATTGACGCTGTAGACGACGTCCGTCCGCGCGTCGAGGTCGCCCAGCGCCTCGAGAAAGGCCACGATAGCGTCGTTCGAGCGGGTGCTCACCGGACCCGGATCGACGACGACGGTCCCGACGTTGGTCGGGAGCGTCCCGTCCGCGAGCGTCGCCAGCGCGTCGGTCAGTCCTCCGGCCGATACCCAGTTGCCACAGCAGAGCGCGTCCGCCGCCAGGGCGTCGCCCGGGTCTTCGCCCGCGGCGGCCGCGAGGTCCGCGAGCGTCCAGTCCTCGATCCGTCGGGCACGTTCGGCGAGCAGGAGGTCGTCGTCGGCGAACGGGAAGACGTCGATCCGTGCGGGCGGGCCCATCGAGACGGTTTCGAACGGCAGATCCGCGAAGACGGGGTCTTCGAGGTGGCCGTACAGCGTCGTCTCCGCACCCAGCGCGTGGGTCTGTCGGGCCATGTTGACCGCCTGGCCGGCGGGTTCCCTGGATCGGCGCTCGATCGGGAACGAGTCGTACTCGCTGCGGGCGATCCGCTCGCCGAACGTCTCGCGCTCGGCGATCCGGTTTCCCTCGCCGTCGTAAGCGGCGTAGTACTCGTCGACGCTGCCGTCGGGGAAGGCGACGATCCGCGGCCCGTCGGTCGCGGTCGCGTCGTCGCCGTCCCCCGCCAGCCGCTCGACGAGTGCGTCGTAGCCCATACCGAGTTCGATACCTCCGCGGAGAAAACGGCGACGGTCGTCGGCGCGGGAGCTACTCGCCGCCGTCGCCCTCGAGCCGTCGCTGCAGGTCCTGGACCTTCGAGACCAGTTCGATCGGCGGCGTCGTGTTGACGTCGATCTCCTCGAGGTCCTCGAGGACGTCTTTCGCCTCGGGATCGACCGCGTCGTTGTCCGTCTCGCCGTCGGTTCGCTCCCCGCCGTCGGCGCTCGCCTCCCCGCGGAACTGGCCGCTCGAGAGGTCGAACACCGTCTGGACGGGTTCGTTCGAGCCGCCGCCCTTGGCTTCGATGGCCTTCTCCTCGCGCAGGCGCTCGAGGACGTCACGGGCCCGGTCGACGACGGGGTTCGGCACGCCGGCGAGGTCGGCGACGTGGATGCCGTAGGAACGGTCGGTCGGGCCGTCCCGGACGGTCCGCAGGAAGGTGACGTCGCCGTCCTGTTCGTCGGCGGCGACGTGGACGTTCGCCACGCGGGGGAGTTCCTCCGCGAGCCCCGTCAACTCGTGGTAGTGGGTCGCAAAGAGCGTCTTCGCCCGGACCTCGTTGTGCAGGTACTCCGTGGCGGCCCAGGCGATCGAGATCCCGTCGTACGTGGCGGTCCCGCGGCCGACCTCGTCCAGGATCACCAGCGAGTCCTCGGTCGCGGTGTGGAGGATGTTCGAGAGTTCGCTCATCTCGACCATGAACGTCGACCGGCCCTGCGCGAGTTCGTCCAGCGCGCCGACGCGGGTGAAGATGCCGTCGACGAGTCCGATCTCGGCGTCTCTGGCGGGAACGAAGCTCCCGATCTGGGCCAGGAGGACGATACACGCCACCTGCCGCATGTACGTCGACTTCCCGGACATGTTGGGCCCCGTCACGACCAGGAAGCCCCGGTCCTCGTCCATCCGCACGTCGTTGGGGACGAACTCGGTCGTCTGCTCGACGACCGGGTGGCGGCCCTGATCGATCTCGAGCCGATCCCCGCGGTGGAGGTCGGGCCGAACCCAGCGGTTCTCGGCCGCGTGGGTCGCCAGGCTCGCCAGCGCGTCGACGGTCGCGAGCGCCCGGCCGACGTCCTGCAGGAGTTCCGCGCGGTCGGCGACCGCCTCGCGGAGTTCCTCGAAGAGTTCGTACTCGAGGTCGCCCCGACGTTCCTCGAGCCGGAGCACCTCCCGCTCTTTCTCCTCGAGTTCCTCGGTCGTGAACCGTTTCGAGTTCTTGAGCGTCTTGATCTGTTCGTAGCTCTCGGGAACGCCGTCGGCCGCGGACTTGCCGACCTGGATGTAGTAGCCGTCGGTCTTGTTGCGGTCGACGGTGACGTGCGAGAGGCCGTGCCGGGACTTCTCGCGCTCGGCGAGGGTATCGAGCCACTCCTTGATCTCCTCGTGGCGCTCGATCACCTCGTCGAGTTCGTCGTCGTAGCCCCGCCGGAAGAGCCCGCCCTGGGTGACCGTCGACGGCGGCTCCTCGGCCAGCGCCTCCTCGAGGGTCTCCCGGAGGTCCGCGGCCGCCTCGCGGTCCGGCCGGTCGACGATCTCGACGAGCGGCGAGTTGGCAAGGTCGGGGTTCGACTCGATCGTCTCGGCGAGCGTCGGCAGGACGCCGAGCGTGTCCCGCACCGACAGCAGGTCGCGGGCGTCGGCGCTGCCGTGGGTCGCCTTCGAGGCCAGCCGCGCCAGGTCGTAGGCCTCGCCCAGCGCGTCCCCCAGTTCGTCGCGGGCCAGCGCGGCCGTCGAGAGCGCGGCGACCGACTCCTGGCGGCGCTCGAGGACCTCGAGCGAGCGCCGGGGCCGCTGGAGCCACTCCTTCAGGAGCCGACCGCCGGCGCTGGTCTCGGTGTGGTCGATCGTCTCGAACAGCGATCCCTCGCTGTCGCCTTGCATGGTCTCGGTCAGCTCGAGGTTGCGCTGGGTGGTCGCGTCCAGCGTGACGTGGTCGTCGCCGTGGTGGGCCTGGATGCGGGTCATCGAGGCCAGCACGCCCGCGCCGGTCTCCTCGACGTAGTCCAGGACGGCGCCGGCGGCAGCGATCGCTGAGTCGCCGACCGACAGCCGGTCGACCGTCTCCCGGCCGAACTGCTCGCCGACCGCGTGGTCGGCCCGCTTGGGTACGAACCCCTCCGTCTCGTGGAGGGTGAGCGTGGCGTCGATCCGCTCGCGGATCGTCTCGAGCAGGTCGTCGTCCGCCCGCGCGTCGGGTCCGGGCAACACCTCGACGGGGTCGAACCGGTACAACTCGGTCAGCGCCTCGTCGGCGTCGGCCGCCTCCGCGACGAGGAAGCGGCCGGTGGTCACGTCGGCGAACGCGAGGCCGTAGTCGTCGGTCGTCCCGCCGGCGACCACCGCCGCCAGGTACTGTGCGTCGGCGTCGGTCGTCTCGAGTAGGGTTCCCGGCGTCACCACGCGGACGATCTCGCGGGCGTGGCCGGAGTCGGTCTCGTACTGGTCGGCGACGGCGACCCGGTAGCCGCGCTCGACCAGCGCCTTGAGATAGGGCGTCAGGTCGTCGACCGGGACGCCGGCCATCGGGTACGACGATCCGTGTGAGGACTTCTGGGATACCTTCAGATCGAGTTCGTCGGCGACGATCTCGGCGTCTTCGTCGAAGAACTCGTAGAAGTCGCCACACTGCATCGCCAGCAACTCCGCGTCGGTCTCTTCTTTCAGCGAGAGAAACTCGCCGACGATCCCCGTCGCCTCTGTCATACGCGAGCCGTGGCGTTCCACCCCAAAAACCCTGCGGGATCCGGGGCGAAAGTGATCGACGGGCGAGGGAAACGAGAGGATCGATTCGTGTGACTCCTGTCGGGGTACTATTACGGCTCGCGTGGTACGTCGTCACGAGTCAACCGATGGCTGCCCCTCGCTCTCGAGATCACCGCGTGCTCGTCCCGGTCGACGTCCTCGGCGGGCAAAGCGTCCCCCGGACGGTCGTCGACGCGTTCGCGTCCGTTCCGGTCACGCTGCTCGCCTACCGCGAGATTCCCGACCAGATCGCCACCAGTCACGCCCGCGACCAGTACGGCGACCGCGCCCGTGCGGAACTCGAGGAACTCCGGTCCGTCTTCGAGGACGCCGGCTGCGTCGACGTCTCGACCCGCCTCGTCTTCACGCACGATCGGCTGAAAACCTTCGAGCGGGTCGCGGTCGACGAGGACTGCCACGCCGTCCTGATGCTCAACCCCGCGCCGAAACTCGAGTCGGTGCTGGTCGCGATCCGTGGCGACGTCAACCTCGAGTACATCGCCGACCTTCTCGGAACGCTGCTGACCGGCACCGACCTCGAGGTGACGTTCTTCCGCGTCATCGGCGACGAGAGCGACCGCGACGCGGCCGACGAGTTGGTCGAGACCGCGGCTGACGAACTGGAAGCCGCCGACGTCGACCGCGATCGGATACACGCGCAGGTGACGCTCGAGGGCTCGCCAACCCAGGCCATCCTCGCGGCCGCGGCGGAGCACGACATGCTCGTCCTCGGCGAGAGTCGACCGTCGATCCGCCGGTTCATCTTCCGCGACCGGGCGAAGACCCTGGCCAGGGGAACGGTCGATCCGGTGTTGGTCATCCGCGGGGAGTATCTCGAGGAAGAGGAGGAAAGCGAGAGTGACGATGGCGAAGCGAACGAGGGCGACGAGAGTGACGATGGCGAAGCGGACAGGAGCGGTGAGAACCGCGAGAACGGTGGGTGAAGGAGTTACTCGTCGCGGCCATCCGACAGCGAGGAGGACCCGGCGGCTTCGCGTTCGTCCTCGCCCTCGAGACGCCGAACCACGAGCACCGGCCCGAACGACTCCGCGGCGACCCGTTCGGCAGCCTCGCCGAAGACCAGCGTTCGCAGTGAGGGGGCCTGTTCGCCCATCACGACGGCATCGTGGTCGGCCGCCGCGTCGATTAAGGCCTCGAGCGGCGGTTCCTCGAGCGAGAGTTGCGTCCGTACGTCGATCCCCCGCTCGGACAGCGGGCCGGCCGCCGTCTCGAGCAACTCCCGGCCAGCGGACTCGTCGTCGGTCGCCAGAAAGAGCGTGACGCCGATCTCCCGGTCGCCGATCAGTTCCGCGACGAACGAGACGATCCGCTCGACCGCGACGTCGCTGGTCAGCGTCACGAGCAGTCGATCGATCGGCCCGGTCGCGCCCGTGATCGCGTAGACGCCCGCTCCCGTGTCCGCAGCGACGCGCTCGATCGTCTGTTCGGCGTCGTGGGTGAACACGAGCCGGTAGTCGGCGGTGCCCTCCTCGGCCCCGAACTCCCGGGCGAGGTCCTCGAGCGCGTCGGTTGCCCGGTCCTCGTACTGCAGCCGCGCCTGGTCGGGCGGCGTCTGCTCCGGCAGGACGTGGTAGCCGAGGACGGTCACGTCAGTCGGCTCGAGCAGTTCGGCGAGGCCGGCCGGTACCGATTCCCCCTCGAGGATCGCCACTGGAACGAGCGTGCGTGTCATGGTCGTTGGGTGGGTGTCGGTGTCACAGGTTTCCTCTCAGCTCCACGTCGCCGGCGTAGTAGAAGTACCACCCGGCGGTCAGCAGCATGATGCCGACGCCGACGAGCTGTGAGGCCCGCTGCATGAAGCCGATCAGCGCGAAGCTACAGATCGCCCCCAGGACGGGCACCGCCGGGTAGCCGGGCACCCGGAACTCGGGGTCGTACCAGTCGGGTTCGTCGCGCCGCAGGGCGAGCAGCGCCACACAGATCAGCCCGTACATGATGAGATGGAGGAAGGAGGCGACCTCCGCGAGCAGTTCCACGCGGCCGGTCGCGGTCAACACGAGGATGGGGCCGCCGGCCAGCCCGAGCGCGACGTGGGGCGTCCCGTACCGCAGGTTGATCCGGCTCGCCCCCGCCGGGAGGAGCGCGTCCCTCGAGACGGCGTAGATCGCACGGGAGGTGCTCAGGACGGAGGCGTTTGCGCTCGACATCGTCGCGAGCAGACCGCCGAAGACGATGGCGACGGCACCGGCGGTACCGAGGTAGTGGCGGCCGACTTCGACCATCGCGGTCTCGCCGAGTTCCGTGAGACGATCGCTGCCGAAGGCGCTCGTCGCGACGAAGACGGTCACGACGTAGAGGACCCCGACGATCACCACGGACCCCACCATCGCCAGGGGCAGGTTCCGGCCGGGGGATTTCATCTCGCCGGCGACGGTCGCCACCTGCGCGAAGCCCAGATACGAGGTGAAGACGAGCGCTGCCGTCGAAAACACGGGGACCGCGCCGAAGGGCGCGAACTGCTCGGGAGCGGCCGGATCGCCGATGAGTCCGGCCGCGTCCAGCCCGCCGTACGCCAGGAATGCGACGAGGATCGAGAGCAACAGCGCGACGACGCCGTTCTGGAGCTTCGCCGCGTTCTCGGTCCCCGTGACGTTCAGGACGGTAAACCCCGCGCCGAACAGCAACGCCGTCGGGATGACTAGCCCCTCGCCGACCGTGATCCCGAGTTCGGCGAGCGTGTCGACCGCGTAGTAGCCGAACCCGACGAGGTAGAACGCGGTCGCGAACACCAGCCCGAACCACAGCGAGAGGCCGACGACGGTCCCGGCGAGGGTCCCCAGCCCGCGGGAGATGAAGTAGTAGCCGCCCCCGGATTTCGGCATCGCGGTCGCGAGTTCCGAGGTCGGGAGCGCGACCAGCAGGGCCACGACGGCCCCGATGGCGAACGAGGCCGCGGCCGCCGGCCCGGCGTTGCCGGCCGCCAGCCCGGGGAAGACGAAGATCCCCGCGCCGATCATCGTCCCGATGCCGATCGCGAGGCCGCCGGAAAGCCCCAGCGTCCGCTCGAGTTCGGCTTCGTCGGTGATCGTCGCCTCTTCGGTCTCGACGGTCGGTTCGATCCGGGGCGTTTCCCCTTCCACGTTGGTCCCGCCTGTCGGGGGCGACGCGTCGCCCATATTGACCCCTGTTCCGGCCGGACGTATAGCTCTACTGTTGGGTCTAGCCGCGACGACGGCTTCTCAGAAGAGCAGGCCGCCCAGCGGGACCTCCGACTCGGGTTCGACCAGTACGGGATACTCGTCCTCGCCGGGGACGCCGACGGTCAGCGCCTCGGATTTGAACCCGGCGATCCGCACCTCGCCGAGGTTCGTCGCACACAGCACCTGTCGCCCCTCGAGGTCCTCGGGATCGTAGTGGTGATCGAGTTGCGCCGCCGACTGGATCTCGCCGCCCGCCTCGCCGAGGTCGATCCACAGCTTCGTCATTTTCGGCTTCCGCGCCTCGGTGAACGACTCGGCCTCGAGCACTTCGCCGACGCGAATCTCGACGTCGAACGGGTTCTCGACCATGATTCGTGGTATCACACCGTCGGGAATGAGCGTTCGGTTTCCGGCACCGCTCGCGACCGTGCTCGAGTCAGGATCGGTGACCGTCCGGATTTCCTGGGATGGATTTATGGGGGTGTAAAGTGAGCTTTACTGTAAAGCATGTCTGACAGCACACGATCGATCCGCGATCCGTTCGCGGCCGGGAAACGAACGTACGAACGGCTGGTCTGGGGCCTGGTCCTCGTCGGCTGCCTTGCCCTCGTCGCCGGCATCGTCGCCGAGGCACGACTCGCCGGGACCGCGAGCTATCTCGTGACGGTCTGGGCGGCGATGGCGGTGGCATTTGGCTACCCCTACGTCTCCGACGTTACGCTGCTGGACGAGCGCGACGCCGAGATCCACGACCGCGCCAGCGGGCTGACGATCACCGCCGTCTGCGTGGCGACGCTGTCGGTCGTTCCGGCGCTGTACGTGCTCGATGCCGGCGGCTACGCCACGATCGGGGCGACGCTGTGGGGGGTCATCTATGCGGTGTCGGCCCTCGGGCTTCTCTACGGCGCGTGCTATACGGTCGTCAGTCGGCGGCGGTGATCGCATGAAAAACGTCGTGACGACCCGTCGCGAGGCAGCGGGCCTCAGCCAGGGCGAACTCGCCGAGGAAGTCGGCGTCACCCGTCAGACGATCAACGCCATCGAACGGGAGCGATACGATCCCTCGCTCGAGTTGGCGTTCGAGCTGGCCGACCACTTCGACTGTCGGATCGAGGACCTGTTCGAGCCGGAACTCGACGGGAACGGCTCGGAGTCGTAGGGGACGACCCCGGTTCGTCGCTACTCCTCGAGCGCGCCGGCCAGCGAACGGAGCCGCTCGGCGAGCGTCTCGGCATCGTGGGCGATCAGTTTCGTCATCGGCTCCTTGCCGACGTCGCCCCGGTCGACGACGGCGACGGGCGGTTCCTCGCGGTCGGCAAACGCCTGCCGTGCTCCCCAGCCCATCGTCTGGCCTTCCGTCTCCGAGACGTCCGCTGGCTGGTCAGCGCGGTCGTACTCAGCGACCGTCCAGCCCAGGTCCTCGAGCGCGTCCTCGACGTCCGGGGCGAACCGGCAGTTGGCCGCGAACCGCAACTCGGGGGCGAACTCCCGGGCCGACAGCAGGAAGCGTGCGACGTGACTCGAGGCGCCGAACCGGACGCCCCGGTTCGGCTCGATCCCGGAGAGCGTCCGGGTGATCCGTCCCTCGACGGCCGCCGTCTCGGCGACGGTCTCGGCGTAGGGGGTCGCGCCGACGACGTTCATCCCGACCTCCGGGACGAGCGCCGTCGCGTCGGCTTCCACGAGATGCTCGACGACGGCCTCGACCTCCTCGGCGGTCGGCTCGCGTGCAGCCCGGTTGCGCAGTTCGACGGCGTGGTTGACCGCGCCCGGCCCCTCGCCGACGTCGTAGTGGTACCGGACTGCGCGGGCCAGAAAGTCGGTCGCGCCGTCAACTGCGGCCTCGAGACCGTCGCCCCGGGCCAGGCGGGCGGCGATCGCGGCCGCGAGCGCACAGCCGGAGCCGTGGGTCGCCTCGGTGCCGATCCGCGGGTGTTCGTACGTCGTCGTCGTCGTCCCGTCGCCGGTGACGAGGACGTCCCGGACGGTCTCGCCGGGGACGTGGCCGCCCTTGATCAGCGCCGCGTCGACGCCTACGGTCAGCAGCTCCTCGCCGGCCTCACGGGCGCTGTCGCGGTCGACGACCTCGACGCCGGTCAGTACCTCCGCCTCGTCGGCGTTGGGCGTGGCGACGGCCGCCTCCGCGAGCAGGTCCTCGTAGGCGCGTTCCGCCTCGGGCTCGAGCAGGCGATCCCCGGAGGTGGCGACCATGACGGGGTCGACCACCAGCGGGAACGGGAAGTCGGCGGCCCGCTCGGCGACGGTTTCGACGATCTCCGTCGTCGCGAGCATGCCGGTCTTCGCGGCCCCGACGGCCAAGTCGTCGGTGACGGCGTCGATCTGGGCCGCGACCTCCTCGCGCGGGAGCGCGTATGAGGACTCGACGCCGCGGGTGTGCTGGGCGGTGACGGCCGTGATCGCCGACGTGCCGAAGACGCCGTGGGCGGTCATCGTCGCGAGGTCGGCCTGGATCCCGGCGCCGCCGCCGGAGTCGCTGCCCGCGATGGTCAGCGCGACGGGTCGGGTGTCCGGTGCTGGCGTTCGCATACCCGGGTGTATTCTCGGGTTATACTAATCCATGATGGTCCGTGCGAGTGACAGTCGCGTTCGACGACCGCACCAAACCCTATACGTACGCGTCGCGCCAATCCCCACCGTGCCCAATCGCCCGTGGCGCGTCGTCGGCGTGGTCGTCCTCCTCCTGGTCGGCTCGGTCGCCGCGATCGGCCCGTTCGTCGTCGAGGTCGAATCGACGACGCCGGAGCCGGCCCCCTTCGACGACACCGTTTCGATGGGACTGCCCCTGTCCGAGGAGTACGGCCTCGAGGAGCGGGTCGCACTGCCGAAGGCGCAGGTCTTCTACTCCCAGTACGAGTACGTCGTCGGCTACTACGGGATCGACACCTACGTCGATACGAGCCGGGAAGCCGGTCATTCACAGCAGTTCGGTTACCCGCTCGCGGTGTACGTCACGGATTACTCGACGGTCGACGTCGACCTCACCGAGGAGGGGTATCCCGCGGTCGACGACCGCGGGGAACCCGGCTGGGTCGACGCCGAACGCGCGTGGTACGTCCACGACAGCGAGGCGACGACGCCGAGGGGGAACGCGATCCTCCCCTTCTCCGACCGGGCCGACGCCGAGGCGTTCGCCGACGCCCGCGGCGGGACCGTCCTCGCGTGGACGGACCTGCTCGAGGTCGAGTTCGACCGGATAGAGGCGACCCTGGTCCGTGACCGAGTCGACGACCACCGCGCGGACGCCGACCGCCGCGTCGCGGCGGCGGCCGACCTCCGGGATCGGCCCGTCTCGACCGTCGTCGGCGAGGACGCCGACACGATCCAGGGGGCGATCGACGACGCGCCCGCGAACACGACCGTCCGGATCCCGGCCGGCGAGTACGAGGAACGTCTCGAGATCGATCGCCCGCTCACGCTCGTCGGCGACGGGAACGTCACCATCGACGGCGGCGGTAACGGCTCGGTGATCACGACGACAGCGAACCGGACCGCGCTGATCGGCCTCGAGATCACCGGTTCCGGTACCGTGCAACAGGGTTCCGGGGAGTTGCCCGGGTTCGATCCCCGGGAAGACGGCGACGACGAGGAGTGGGACGCGACCTTCGAGCGTAACTACGCCGGCGGCGACGCCGGGATCGCGGCCCACACCGCGACCGACTCGCTGATCGAGAACGTCACGATCGACTCCGAGATCACCGGGATCGTCCTCCGGCGCAGCGGCGAGTCCGTCGTCCGTAACGTGACCGTTCACAGTCCCGAGGAGTGGGAGGACGGCCACGCGGCGATCCTGGCGTTTCGCTCGCCGATCGTCGTCGAGAACTCGACGGTGTACGACGGCCGCGACGCCGTCTACTCCCACCGGTCGCCGGGGCTGGTCGTCCGGGACAACTACTTCGAGGGGAACCGCCTCGGCGTCCACCTGATGCACACCTCGGACTCGCTGGTCGCGGACAACCGGCTACGGAACCAGTCCAACACGGGGATCTACGTCATGACCGGGCCGGAGCGCAACGCCGTCGTCGGCAACGACATCAGCAACGCCGACTACGCGCTGTTCCCCAGCGGGAGCGACTCCTACATCGCCGACAACGTCCTCACGGACAGCCGCGTCGGCCTGCGGGTCGACGCGACCGGGACGATCTACGAGCGAAACGTCGTCGCCGGCAACGAGATCGGTGCCCAGACGCGCTCGATGCTCCCGACGAACCGGGTAACGCGAAACGACTTCGTCGAGAACGACGTCCACGCGGACGCGGGAACCGGCCCGCTGCGGATCTGGACCGACGACGGCGTCGGCAACTACTGGCAGGGGACGACGGACCTCGGCGCGGCTACGCGGGACGGGTCCGGCGTCCTCGAGCGGTCCTACTCCCCGACCGATCCCGTCGACAGGCGACTCCACCGGGTCGACGGGACGGAGACGCTGTCCCGTGCGCCCGCCCTCGGTGCGCTCGAGGGCCTGCAGGGGACCGTCCCCGGGATGCGGACCGGCAGCGTCGTCGACCTGGCACCGACCTGCGAGCCGAACAACCCGGACCTCCTCGAGCGGACCGAGTGGGCCGATCGAGCGTGGTCCTGCGATCGAACGCAACCGACGAGTTACGGTGAGACATGATATGACCGACGAGACGGCCAGCCCGAACGCGGCGCCGACCGGAGACTCGAGCGCCGCGTCCCGAGCGCGGGAATCGAACGACGACAACGACTCCGAGAGCAATCGCAGGGGACGGGCAAACGCACCCCCGGCCGACGCGAGCGCTGACCCCGAACCGCGGTCCAGAACCCGGTCCGAGCGGGACTCGACGCCGGAGACGGACCGAACGCCCGTTCTCGAGGCGACGGACGTCGACCACGCCTACGGCTCGGTCTCGGTCCTCGAGGACCTCTCGATGGCCGTCGACGCCGGGGCCGTCACCGCCCTGGTCGGGCCGAACGGCTCCGGCAAGACGACCCTGCTGCGGGTGCTCGCTGGCCTGCTCGAGCCGACGTCGGGCTCGGTCGCATACGAGGGTCGCGAGGCCACACGCCGGATCGGCTACCTTCCACAGCAGCCCGCCTTCCGCCCCGGGTTCACCGTCCTCGAGACGCTGGCGTTCTACTCGTCGCTCGTCGGCGCCGACGCCGACGACGCGATGGCCCGCCTCGAGACGGTCGGACTGGCGGATGCGGCCGATCGGCCCGTCGAGGCGCTCTCGGGCGGCATGACACGACTCGCCGGGATCGCACAGGCGACGATCGGCGATCCGCCCGTCGTCGTACTGGACGAGCCGGCGAGCGGCCTCGATCCCGGCATGAGCAGACACGTCTTCGAGATCACTTCGGAGTTCGCCGCGGAGGGGACGGCGGTCCTGCTGAGTTCGCACGACCTCGGACTGGTAGACCGCGTCGCGGACGAGGTCGCGATACTCGACGAGGGGCGGATCGTTCGCCGGGGACCGCCCGCGGCGCTACGGGCGGACCTCGGCGTCGACTCGTTGCGCGGGGTCTACGAGGAGTCGGTCGCGGCCGAGGCCGGCACCGTGCGGGTCCAGGGGGTGACCGACGAATGAGCCCCGAACCCGGCGAGAAGCGAGCGGCAACCGCGGCCGAGGCCCAGCGCGAGCCGTCGACCCCGAGCACCGGTCACCGCCTGTGGACGATCGTCGACCGCGAACTCCACACCGTGGCCCGAACCCGGACCTTCTACCTGCTCGCCGCCGCGCTCGCGGCCGTCGTCCTCGGGATCACCTGGATCGGCGACGGGTTCACTGCGGGGTATCTCCCCACGACCGTCGACCTCCTGACGCCGCTCGAGTTGCTCGTCCCGATCGTCGCCGTCGCTTTCGGCTACCGGGCGATCCTGGGCGACGAACTGCGGGGCGAACTCGACGTCCTCGAGACCTATCCCGTCTCGCCCCGCGAAATCGTCCTCGGGGTCTACGCGGGCCGGGCCGTCGGCGTCGCCGTCGCGATCGCGGTGCCGCTCGCGCTGGCCGCGGTCGGGATCGCACTGGGGGGCGAAGATCCCGTCGCCATCTACGCGACCCATACGGGTGCGGACTCGCCGATCCTGTTCGCCCGGTTTCTCGTCCTGACGGTCCTGTTCGGCCTCGTCCTCCTGGCGGTCGCGATCGCCATCTCCGCGCTGGTCGGCGGGACCCGCAGCGCCCTCGCACTGGCGGTCGTCGCGCTCGTCGCCCTGCTGATCGGCTTCGACCTGGCGCTGGTCTACGGGCTCGCGGAGGGCGTGATCGGCGACGCCGACCTGCTGTACTCGCTGGCGATCAGTCCGCTGAGCGCCTACCGCGGGCTCGTCCTCGAGACGACGGTCGTCGTCGCCTCGGGCACGGGACCGCGCGTCGCCTCGCCGCTGGCCAGTCTGGTCGGGCTCGCTGCCTGGACCGTCGGCTCGCTCGCGGTCGCGATCTGGGGCGTCCGCCGGTAGCTCGTGGTTCGAGCGGGGGCCGTCGCTGTGTCGCTTCGTCGACTCGTCGCGAAAAAAGTCGGTTCGTCCTCGGTTAGCCGCCGCCCATCAGCGACATGACCAGTTCGCTGGTCACGTCCTCGTGATCGTACAGTTCGCCGCCGTGGTCGGCCTGGAACTCTTCGGCCTCGTCCCCGTCGGTGAAGCCGATCATCGACGGTCCCATCGCTCCCTGGACCTCGCTGTCGACGACCAGCGAGAGGTCCTCGACCGCCGCGAACGCCTCGGCCTCGAGGTGGTTGCTGATCTCCTCGACGTCGTCGGCCGTGTCGATGCTGTACTCGACGCTCGAGTAGTCGGTCAGGTAGGTGGCTTCGGGGTCGTCGCCCGCCTCGGAGCGCTCGAAGGTGTAGGTGTACGTACACAGCGAGCTACAGAACTGTGCGGGCCGGTCCTCGCCGACGACGGCCTCGGCGTCGGCGTAGTGGGCCTGTCCGACGGGGCCGGGGTGCTGGCCGATCACCATCGTACACTGGTCACAGGTCTGCTCGCCCTCGATCGTGATGGGATCGGGGGCGTCGCCGTCGCCGCCGAGACAGCCGGCGAGCGACGCCATCCCGACGCCGGCCGCGCCGATCAGCACCGCGCGGCGGGCAACGCCGTCGCGAGGCCGACCCTCGTCTCTCGTTTGCTCGTCCATACCGTCCGATACGTGCCCGCCGAATAAGTCCCGTCTGGTTCGGTTCCCGAATCCTTCGCCCGTAGACGGGTCGTCTCGCCGCTCTCCGGCAGTTTTTCGACGAATACACCAGATCGTACTTGGTCGTACGGTGGTTACTTCCGACAATGAACCGACGCCGCGTACTCGGTGCCGGAGCGACCGCTGGACTGACCGCCGTCGCGGGCTGTCTGACCGGACTGGTGGCCGAGGAATCGTCCGACGACGTCGTCCTCGAGCAGCCGGAGGAGGGGATCGAGGGCGACCCCTCGTACCCGACCTACGGCGATCCGTTCCCGACGTTCGAGGCCGAGGACCCGCTCGCCGAAACGACCGTCGCCGTCGACGACCTCGGGGACGACGCGTTCGTGGCGACGGCGTTCTTCGCGAGTTGTCCCGCCGAGTGCATCCCGCTGATCGACTCGCTTACACGTGTCCAGGACAACGCGGCCGACCGTGGTTTAGGCGACGAGAGCCGGTTTCTCGCGATCACGTTCGATCCCGAGCGCGACACTGCCGAGAGCCTCCGAGAACACGCCGACATGTTCGACGTCGATCTCGAGGCGGGCAACTGGCACTATCTCCGTCCTGACGGCCGTGAGCGGGCGAAAGAGATCGTCCACGAAGGGTTGGGGATCCCCTTCCAGCGCGAGGAGATGGGCGACGACTACGACTTCATCCACATCACGGTGACGTTCCTCGTCAATCCGGACGGGTACGTCGAGCGAACCTACCGCGGCGAGAACCCCGACGCCGGCCGAATCACCGACGACCTCGAGCGGGTCGTCGACGGCTGGCAGTAACGCGGGATGGCGTCCGCTATCGCTCCGGCGCTGGGTCCGGGTCCGCGGATCGTCCTCGAGCAGTGTTACGATCCGGTGCTGGACCCGACCGCCGTCGAACCGGTCGGCGTCGTCGTCTTCGCGTTGATCGGGCTCCTGGGCGGGGCCCACTGTCTCGGGATGTGTGGCCCGCTCGTGACGACCTACTCCGACCGGCTTCGCGCCGGCAACGACGGCCCGGCGGCACGGACCGAACTCACCCTCGGCATGGTCCGCCAGCACGCGCTGTTCAACCTCGGGCGTGCGGCGAGCTACGCGCTCCTGGGCGGACTGTTCGGCCTCGCCGGCGCGGCCGTCTTCGTCTCTCCGCGGGCCGTGACCGTGGTCGCGACTGACGTCCACGCCGTCGCCGGCATCGTCGTCGGCACGCTGATCGTCGCGATGGGGTTGCACTACCTGGCCGGCCGGGGACTCGTCGGCGGCTCCGTCCGGCTCCCGTTCGTCACGCCGCTCCTCGAGCGCGTCCACGCGCGGCTGCTCGCGAACGTCGACGCCTGGGTCGGCGACGTCCGGATCGCCGGCCTCGGGGCGGCCCACGGCCTGCTCCCGTGTCCGCTGCTTTATCCAGCGTTCCTGTACGCGTTCGTCCGGGGATCGCCCGTCGAAGGCGTCCTCGCGCTCGCGGCGCTCGGCCTCGGGACCGTACCGTCGCTGTTCCTCTATGGCACGCTGTTCCAGTCGCTCAGCCTCGAGACCCGGATGAAGCTGCACCGGGTTCTGGGCGTCGCGTTCGTCGCGCTCGGCTACGTTCCGCTACAACACGGGCTCGCGACGTTCGGGGTCGGGCTGCCGGCGGTGCCGCTGCCCTACTACCAGCCGCTGTGAGCCGTCGGCCCGGCGCGAACCGGGATCACGGCAACCGCGTGCTCCGGTAGATCCGCGCTACGTCCTCGTCGACCTCCTCGAGACCGATCACGTCGTCCTCGCTCAGGTCGTCGTACTGCCGGACGTACTCGAGGGCGGTCTCCTCGTCGGCGTAGACGCGCGGATCGATCTTCATCGGGTCGTCGGCCCGCAGTTCGTCCTGTTCCAGCGCGTAGTGGGCCTCGAAGCCGTCGATCAACTCGCCGGTGTCGAAGTCGGTCACCCAGACGTTGGCGACCGGGCTGTCCGGTCCGTCGAAGTGTTCCGGGGCGACGTAGTAGGCGAACAGACAGCCGGGGCTACAGAAGGGGATTCCCTCGCCGTTCTCGTGGGCGAGTTGGGTGTTTCGCTCGGGGTAGTTGACGACCCCCATCGTACAGACGCCACAGAGGTGGTCGCTCTCGAAGGAAAGCGGTTCGTCGACGGGGTGGTCGACGAGGTGCGGAGAGCGGGAGTCCCCGTCCCCGTCGTCGTCGTCGTCGGGATCGACGACGTCGTCGGCGTCCCCGCCGCCGGTACAGCCGGCGAGCCCGGCGACCGAGCCGACGCCGGCCGCGGCCAGCAGTCGACGGCGGGACCAGGGTCGCGACGGCGAACGGTCTGTCATTACCGGACCAAGGGAACCGCGGGCTAAAACCGCAACGGTCTCTCGACGCGAATCGGGCGTCTCGACCCCTCGAGCAACCCGTCCTTCGATGGTCGTACCAGACGACCTATTGCAGCTGCGCGTCCAGTCGAGGATACGAATGGCCGCTTCGCGTCGCCGTCTCGTCTCGATCGCGATCCTCGTCGCCGTCGTCTTCGCTGCAGGCCTGTTCGTCGTCGATGCGGGCTCGGCGGAGCCGAAGCCGGAACCGGTCCCGTTCCACGACACCGTCACCACGGGCGTCGTCCTCGAGAACGATCCGACGCCGGACGCCGGCGGGATCGAGGTGCCCAAGGTTCAGGTCTTTTACTCCCAGTACGAGTACGTCGTCGGCTACCGTGGCGTCGAGCGTTTCGTCGACGACCGGTCCGGGGCCCGCCACGAGGAGCGGTTCGGCTACCCGATCGCGGCGTACGTCACGGACTACTCGACGGTCGACGTCGATCTCTCCGAGGAGGGGTATCCCGTCGCGGCCGGGTCCCCGTCGTGGACCGACGCCGAGTCGGCCGCCTACGTCGTCGGCAGCGACGCGCGAACGCCGGCCGGTGAGACGGTCGTTCCCTTCGGGGAGCGCGACGACGCCGCGGCGTTCGCAGCGGCCCACGGCGGTACCGTGGTCGGGTGGGAATCCCTGCTCGACCCCGAGCGCGAATTCGACGTCGACGACGCGGGGGTCGTCCGCGACCGGGTCGAGCGTCGCCACGCGCGGGCCGACGACCGCGTCGAGGACACGAACCGCCTGCGCGAGCGCCCCGTCGAGGTCGTCGTCGGCGAGGACGCTCCGACGCTCGAGGCGGCCGTGGAGGCGGCCCCGCCGGAGTCGACGGTCGTCGTTCCCGGCGGTGTCCACGAGGTGCCGAACGGCGACGGCCTCGAGATCGATCGGCCGATCACGCTCGCCGGCCGGAGCGACGGCGACGGCACGGAAAGCCAGCCGGTCCTCCGGGGCGACGGTAACGGTTCCGTCGTCGTCCTCGAGTCGGACCGCGCCGCAGTCGTCGACCTCCGGATCGACGGCGTGGGGGATGCGACGGAACCCGACGCCGACGATGGCGAAGCCGGGGCCAGCGACGCCCTCGAGATGGCCTACGGGCGCAGCGATGCCGGAATAGCGGTCGCCGACGCCGACGGCGTCCTCGTCGAGAACGTGACGATCGAGACGCCGGCCACCGGCGTCTTGCTCCGTGACGCACCGGAGAGCGTCGTCCGGAACGTCTCCGTCCACGGCAGCGACCGCTGGGACGAGGGCTACATGGGCGTCACGGCGGTACGCTCGCCCGACGCAGTCGTCGAGGACTCGCGGTTCGTCGACGGCCGCGACGGGATCTACCTCCACCGCTCGGACGGCATCGTGTACCGGAACAACCACCTCGTGGGCAACCGGATCGGGGTCCACCTGATGTACACCTCGAGTGCGCTGATCGCGGACAACCGGATCGAAGACGCGTCCTCGACGGGGATCGACGTCATGACCGACCCCGCACACAACGCCGTCGTCGGCAACGAGATCCGTGGTGCGTCCCAGGGGATCGTCACGTCCGGGTCGCGGTCCTACGTCGCCGGGAACCTCGTCGCCGGGACCGACGTCGGGCTGACCACCGGCGCGGGCCACTCGATCTACGAGGGCAACGCCCTCGTGGCCAACCTCGAGGGAATCCGGGCCAACCACCTCCTGCCGACCAACGAGGTGACGGGTAACGACTTCGTCGGGAACTACGAGCACGCGACCGCGCGGCTCGGAACGCTTCGCGTCTGGAGCGAGGAGGGGATGGGGAACTTCTGGCACGGTGCCGTCGGCGCGCCCGCTGCCGATCGACCCGTCCTCGAGCGGTCACACTCGCCGACCCACCCCGCCGATCGCCGCCTCCATCGCGTCGACGGAGCGCCGACGCTCGCTCGTGCGCCCGCGACCGACGCGCTGTCGACGCTCGAGGGATCGGTCTCCGGGATGCGAGCGGAGCAGATCGTCGACCCGGATCCGCTGTGCGAACCGGCGAACCCCGATCTGCTCGAGCGCGCCGACTGGGAGTGGGACGAACCGGAACGGGCCTGTGGCTCGACGGCGGAGCACGGCGGCACGGGGGCGAACTGACGAAGCCGTCAGCCGCGGCCGATCACTCGAGAAACTGCTCCGTCCCGGGAATCTCGTCGGCGTCTTCGGGCAGTTCGTCGAACCAGCCCGCCTCCTCGACCGGGTCGCCGCTCGGGGTGGCCGCCTCGAGGTCGTAGTTCCCCGAAGCCGGCGTGCCGGCGAAGGTGACGAACCCGCGCGAGGCCGTTTTCTCCCCGTCTTCGGTCCGGAGATCGACGTCTAAGACGGTCTCGATCGACTCGAGTTCGACGTCGAAGCCGATGGTCTCTCGGACGTGATCGACGATCGCCGCCGCGAACTCCTCGTCGGGGCCGACCGTCGCCACGGGGATCTTCCACGAGCAAGTGTCGGTGAGTCGCCGACACAGCAGGTCACCGTCGGGGTTCGTGATTCCGACGGCGGCGAGGTCGGCGAGGTCGGCCACCTGATCGACGACCGCCTCGTCGACGACGTCGGTTTCCTCCTGGTACGCCACGTCGTCGCGGTCGCGAAGCGATTCGTAGTCGGTAATCGGTTCGAATGCAGTCGAGCGGGGATCCTCCCCGGGGTAGTCTGAGTCTGCCATGTGAACTCGGGGTGGACGCCGATCCCTCCGCGGCGCGTTCCCGTCGGTGGCCGTGCTCGCGGGTCGCGAAGGGTCCGCCGAACGCCGGGACCGAGCGCCGTCGCTACGTCCCTCGGCCACCGGCAAAAAACTTCGCACGAGTGATACGTCACCGTCGGACCCGGAGCGCGAACTTACTTCTCGGACGGATCGACCGCCGATTCGGCCAGTTCCGCGTACGCCGCCCACGACGGATCCACGGTCGGGTGTTCGAGTCGCTCGCCGTCGACGCGGACCTCGCCGTCGCCGTCCGCCGACTCCACCCGGCCGACCTCGGCGACGACCGTCCCCCGGTCCTCGAGTGCCCCGCGGACGTCGTCGACGCCGTCGGGTTCGACCGCGATCACCAGTGCGCCGCAACTGGTCGCCGCCCAGGGGTCCATCTCGAGCGCCTCGCAGACCTCGGCGACGCCGGGACGCAGCGGGACGGCCTCCCGGTCGATCGCGAAGCGCGCCCCCGCGCCGGCGGCCATCTCGTTCAACGCACCGGCGAGTCCGCCCTCGGTCACGTCGTGCATCGCGGTCACGGGACCGGCCTCGGCCGCCGCGAGGGCGTCCCGGACGGCGTAGACCTCCTCGAGGCGCTCCCGTGCGTCAGCGAGGACGTCCTCGGGGAGGTCCAGCTGGTCGCCGTAGAGCGTGCTCAGGAGGCCGACGGACTCGACGGCCGGCCCGGTCGTCAGCAGGAGCCCGTCCCCGGGGGTGGCCCCGTCGGGGCGGACGATCTCGTCGTGGTCGCCGAGGCCCATCGCGGTCGCCGCGCCGATCCAGGGGTAGGTCGGATCGGAGTAGCGCGCGGTGTGGCCGGTGACGACGGAGACCCCGAGATCCGTACACTCCTCGTCGAAGGTCTCCCAGACGGTCGCGAACGCCTCGTCGGTCATCGTTTCGGGGAGGGTAAAACAGACCGAGAGGTGGGTGGGCGCGACGCCGCTGACCGCGACGTCCGCGAGGATCAGGTCCAGCGCGAACCGCGCGGCCCGCTCGAGGCCCAGCGGCGGGAGGATCGAGATGGGGTCCGTCGCGGTCACGAGCGCGCGGCCGTCGACGCCGAGGACTCCGAAATCGACGCCGTGCTGGGGACCGATGGCGACGTCGTCGCGTTGCGCGCCGAGGTTGGGCGCGACGTGGCGGTCGAAGAAGGATCGATCGATCTTGCCGAGTTCGCTCACGTCCGAACTCACCGAGCGATCGGTCTTAGGGGTGGTGGTCCGTCGGCACGCTACGGCGGGCCGACAGCTGACGTAAACTATTGTGGTTACTTACCGGCCGAATGCAAACTCGGAGAGTTACGCGAAACAGTGAAGAGTCAGTCCGGCATATGGCCGATAGATGTCCTACTCGTTCCGCTCGGACGCAGCCGACGGACTCGAGTTCTCGACGTCCGAGCTGACGGGTGCGCTAGGTGATTCAGTTACGGTGCTTCCACTGCTGGTCGCACTGGCCGCGACGACGTCCGTCTCCCTTCCGCACGTCTTCGTCGGGTTCGGCGTCTTCCAGATCGTCTGGGGGCTGTACTACGGGATGCCGCTCTCGGTCGAGCCGATGAAGGCGCTGGTCGGGCTGGCGATCGTCGGCTCGCTGTCCTACCCCGAGTTGGCCGCCGCCGGACTGCTCGCGGGCGCGGTCCTGCTCACGGTGGGCCAGTTCGGACTCGTGGGCCGGCTCCAGCGGGTCGTCGGCGAGCCGGTCGTCCGCGGGATCCAGTTCGCCGTCGCCCTGCTGTTGCTCGAGGCCGCGGTCGGGCTCGCGGCCGACGCGCCGGTCGTCGCCGTCGGTGGGTTCGCCGTCGTCGGCGCCGTCGTGGTGGCGGGCTACCGGCAGACGAGCGTCCTCGTCGTCCTCGGGATCGGCGCGGGCGCGGCGGTCGCGACGGCCGGCGTTCCGACACTCCAGGTCCCCGAACTCGCGGCGTTTCCCGCGGGCACGCCCGCGTTCTCCGGTGCCGCCGTCGAGGGGACCGTCGCCCAACTGGGAATGACGATCGGGAACGCCGCTATCGCGACGGCGCTGCTCTGTGGCGACCTCTACGACCGGGACGTCTCGGCCGACGCCCTGTCGAAGAGCATGGGCGTGACCTGCCTCGCGGCGGTGCCGTTCGGCGGGATCCCGATGTGTCACGGCAGCGGCGGGCTGGCGGGTAAGTACGCCTTCGGCGCGCGGACCGGCGGCGCGAACGTCCTGCTGGGACTCGGCTACCTCGCGCTCGCGCTCGTCGCCGCCGGCGCGATGCTTTCGGCCTTCCCGATGGCCCTACTCGGGGTGTTGCTCGTCGTCGTCGCGTTCGAACTCGGCCGGGCGGCGTTCGCCCCCGTCTCGGACCGACGGTCGCTCGCGCTCGTGGTCGGCGTCGGCGTCCTCGGACTGACGATCAACGTCGGCGTCGCCTTCGCGGTCGGCGCGGCCGCGTTCGTGTTGCTCGAGCGGGTCGACTGACCCGGTTCCTTTTCAGAGCGCGTTGCCAACAGCCACCGATGACTACCTGGGCGGAACTCTTCGAGCGCGGAGGCGAGTACGACGTGTCCCTCGAGCGGATCCGGGAGGCGGCGGGCGACCTCGGGGAAGAAGAAACGGGGGAGGAGGACGGTGACTGATCCCGACACCGACCCCGAGGCCGACCGTCCCAACCCCGCACGCGTCGTCGCCGACGCCGACGTGCTCGCCGCCGACCTCCTCGTCGGCGGCGACGCCCGCGCGGCGCTCGATCACGTCCGCCGTCACTCCTGGGTCGACCTCGTCGCCAGCGACCACCTGCTCGAGCGGACCGAACGCCTCGTCACGGCCGTGGCCGACGCCGACCTCGCGGCCGCCCACCGCGAGCGACTCGAGGCCGAACGGGTCGCGGTCGACCACCCGCCCGAGGACCACCCCGCGCTGGCCTCGGCCTACCGCGGGTCGGCGGCACATCTGCTGTCCTACGACGAGCGACTCGGGTCGGCGAAGGCCGGCCTCTCGATGCAGCCCCACGTCTCCGTCAGCGTCCGCCCGCCGGACGCGTTCGCGCGACTGTTCGATCCCGGGAGCCTCTACGAGGAAGTCGAGGGCGGGGAGTATCCGGGACCGGATCTGGACCCCCGGACTCGAGAGACGGCGGACGACCCCGGGTGAGTCACGTCCCGCACTCGGTAGGGGTCGGCTCGCACCGACCTCCCGGAAACTTCACCAGTCCCCGCTCCGATGGCGGCCGTATGAACGAGGGCGGGCAACGCCTGATCGCCGTCTGGGCGGTTCTGGTCGTCCCGTTCGTCCTGGTCGCGGCGTATCTCTGGACTCGAGACGACCTCTCGGCTCGCTTCGTCGTCGCGTACTGGTTCCCGGCCGTCGTGTCGACCGCTATCGGCGTCCTCCCCGCTCCCTGCAGCGTCTAGTGGAGGTCCGCGTACCAGTCCGCGAACGTCGCAAGCGCACGGCCGCGGTGGGAGATCGCGTTCTTCTCCTCGAGGCTCATCTCGGCGAGCGTCTGGCCGTTGTACTCGAAGATCGGATCGTAGCCGAACCCGCCCTCGCCCCGTGGAGCGACGATCGTTCCCGCGAGTTCGCCCGAGAACGTCTCCGTTCGGTCGCCGTCGGCGTAGCCGAGAACGGTCCGGAAGCGGGCCCGCCGGTTCTCCTCCTCGCTGACCAGCCGCCAGAGCCGTTCGACGCCGACGGTGTCCTCGACGTACGCCGAGTACGGGCCCGGGAAGCCGCCCAGCGCGTCGACGAACAGCCCCGTGTCGCCCACGAGGACCGGTTCGGTCCCCGGGAGTTCCTCGAACGACTCCCGCGCGCCGCGGGTCGCGATTTCGGTCAGCGAATCGCTCTGGATCTCGGTGTAGTCGTACTCGACCCGGTTGACGGCGGTGATGCCGTCCAGGTACTCCTGGGCCTCGCGGGCTTTGCCTTCGTTTCCGGTGACGAACCGAACGAGCATGTGCGTGTGCGAGGGCGGGTGCTCCGGGCGAATATAGCCGTCGGTCGCGGTGCGCTCGATCGATCGTTCCGGGGTCCGCGTTCTGCCGTCCCGCTCCCGGACTCAGAACTCGAGCCGTCCCATCACCCGGTCCTGGGCCTTTCGCAGGTGCTCGCTCGCCGTTCCCGGTGCACACCCGAGTTCGTCGGCAACCGCCTCGATACTCGCCTCGCGGGGCACCGCGAAGTAGCCGAGGTTCCGCGCCGTCCGGAGCGCCTCCCGCTGGCGCTCGGTCAGTCGCTCGAGGCCGGGGCTCCCGCCGCGGTACTCGCCGACGCGTTCGACGGTCGTATCGATCCCCTCCGGTACGACCTCGAGCGCGGCCCGGATGTCCTCCCCTTCGCCGACGAGGCCGAACCGCACGGACCAGTCCATTCGGTACTCGAGTGGCGGGATCGGGACCAGGCTCCCGCGCGAGAAGGCCTCGACCAGTCGCTCTCCGAGGTCGCCGGGTTCCTCCCGGACGTAGACGTAGAACGGATCGGCATCCCCGCCCTCCGTCGCTCGGACAGTGTCCGCCCCGTCGGTCACGTCGACCGCGATCGGCGTCTCGAGGTCGGCGATCCGCCGTTCGTAGGCTTCTCGGTCGCCGATCACGTGGAAGATCAACGTGTTGTGGTCGTTCGCGTGGTTCCAGTTGACCAGCCGATACCGGTAGAATGCGTCGTGGTCGGCGACGAATCGGTGCATCGGGTGGACGGTGTCGGGCCCGTGCTGGAGCGTCAACCGGACGGACTTCATCGGTCGTCGTTCGGACGCCCGACATAAAGACCCTAGCGAGTGGCGCAGAATCGACTCCTCGCCCGCGCCCCGAACGTCCGACACCGATGCCCGCACAGTCGGCACTGGAAACGAAGGAGTCTGCCCCCGATGGGCTCGAGTTCGAGGCCGCCCTCGAGCGCGCGCTCGAGCCGTACGCCATCGACCGGGACGATCACCGGAACGCGCCGGCGTTCGTGATCCGTCCCGACGACGTTCAGGACGCGCTCGCCGCCGCTCGCGAAGACGCGGGACTCGACCACTGCGCCTGCGTCACCGCCCAGCAGTACGAGGACCGGTTCGAGACGATCTATCATCTACGGTCCTACGACGACCCCACGAACGAGGCCAGCGTCGTCGTCCCGACTGCGACGGATCGGCCGACGAGCCAGTCGGCGACGCCGGTCTACCAGACGGCGAACTGGCACGAACGCGAGGCCTACGACCTCGTCGGCATCGAGTACGAGGACCACCCGGACCTCCGGCGCATTCTCCTGCCCGAGACGTGGCAGGGACACCCGCTCGGCCTCGAGTACGATCAGGAGCAACCCCAGATCGTCACGCTCTCCGACCACGCGAATCCGGTTGCCGGCGACGAACGCGACGCCGAGTCGGACACGCTCTTCCTGAACCTCGGCCCGCATCACCCCGCGACTCACGGCGTCATGCACGTCGAGGCCGTGCTCGACGGCGAGACGGTCGTCGAGGCCGAACCCGACATCGGATACATGCACCGCTGCGAGGAGCAAATGTGCCAGCAGGGAACCTACCGCCACCAGATCATGCCCTACCCCGACAGGTGGGACTGGGTCTCCTCCGGGCTGCTCAACGAGTGGGCCTACGCTCGCACCGCCGAGGAACTGGCCGACCTCGAGGTCCCCGAGTACGCACAGGTGATCCGGACGATGGGTGCCGAACTCTCTCGGATGGCCGCCCACCTGATCGCGCTCGGGACCTACGCGCTTGACGTCTACGGCGAGTTCACCGCGACCTTCCAGTATGCGATGCGGGATCGGGAACTCGTCCTCGACGTCCTCGAGGACCTCACCGGCCAGCGGATGATGTTCAACTACCTCCGACTCGGCGGCGTCGCCTGGGACCTGCCCGAACCCCGCGAGGAGTTCATCGCGGAGACCCGCGACGTCCTCGATTCGCTGCCCGCCAAGATCGACGAGTACCACGACCTGCTGGTCACGAACGAACTGTTCCGGGCCCGCTGTGTGGACACCGGCGTCCTCGAACCGGCGGTCGCCAAAGAGTACGGTTGCACCGGCCCGGTCGCCCGCGGGTCGGGGATCGACTACGATCTCCGGCGGGACGACCCCTACGGCTACTACCCGCATCTCGAGTGGGACGTCGTCACCCAGCCGGACGGGGACAACTACTCGCGGGCGCTCGTCCGGATGGGCGAGATCGAGGAGTCCGCGAAGATCGTCGACCAGTGTCTCGACCTGCTCGAGGAGTGGCCCGAAGACGACCGCGAGGTACAGGCCAACGTCCCCCGGACCCTGAAACCCGACGCCGGAGCCGAGATCTACCGTGCGGTCGAGGGGGCGAAAGGCGAACTCGGCATCTACATCCGCTCGGACGGGTCCGAGACGCCCGCCCGGTTCAAGATCCGGGGTCCCTCGTTCTCGAACCTCTCCGTGCTGTCGGAGATCGCCCGCGGCGAGTACGTTCCCGACCTGATCGCGTCGATCGGCAGCCTCGACTGCATCATGGGCGAGGTCGATCGATAAGCAGTCGCTGCCGCGACGCGCAGCCATTTCCGTCTCCGGGTAATTTACTCGATTATGAGTGATTTCGAAACGCCCGTCCGGCTCGGGGTCGTCGGGCTCGGATTCATGGGACGGACTCACGCGACGAACGCGGCGGAACTCGGCCACGAGGTCGTCACCGGCGCCGACCTTTCCGAGGAGGCGCGAGCGTCGTTCGCCGAAACCTTCGGCGCGGAGACCTACGAGGGGTTCGAGGCGATGTACGACGCCGCGGATCTCGATGCGGTCGCCGTCGCCACGCCCAACGCCGTCCACGAACCCGCGGTCGTAGCCGCCCTCGAGCGCGGCTACGACGTGCTCTGTGAGAAACCGCTGGCGGACGACCTCGAGGGCGCAGAGCGGATCGCCGCGGCCGCCGCGGAGGCCGACGCCTTCTGTGCAGTCAACTTCCACAACCGGATCTCGACCGCGGCCGAGGTGTTCACGGACTACCGGCGCGAGGGGTACTTCGGCGAGATCACGCACGTCGAGGCCAACTACGTCCGCCGTCGGGGCATCCCGGGCGTCGGCTCCTGGTTCACCGAGGCGGACCTCTCCGGCGGCGGCGCGGTCGTGGACATCGGCGTCCACGCGATCGATTTCGCGCTCTACCTGATGGACTTCCCCGACGTGCAGGAGGTCTTCGCCGTCACCCGGACGGAGTTCGGAGACCGCGACGACTACGTCGATCCCGGCGACTGGTACGACGAGACCGAAGCGGCCGTCTTCGACGTCGAGGACTCGGCGACGGCGATGATCCGCTGTGCGGACGATCGAACGATCTCGCTCGAGGTGGCCTGGGCGGCGAACCAGTCCGAATCCCAGGAGTTCGTCGTTCGCGGTACGGAGGCCGGCGCGACCCTCGAGCTCGGCGGCGAGGAACTGACGCTGCACCGGAGCGGCAGGCAGGGGACGGATCACAACCTCGACGCCACGCTCACGGAGGGATCGATCGACCGCACCGGCTGGGAGGGCAGCGACGAGCGCTTCCTCCGGTCGGTCGCGGAGGGCCGCCCGCCCGAAGGGAACACCGTCGAGCGGGCGCTGACGGTCCAGCGGGTGATCGACGCGATCTACAGGTCCGCCGAGCAGGGACGGTCAGTTTCGGTCGAGTAACGGACCCCGCGACGGGCGACGAAACGGTGACTACTCAGTCGTCCGACTCTTCGTCGACGATGACCTCGACGGGTTCGTCCTCGGTGGTCCCGTCGCCGCTCGAACCGCTCTGTTCCTGCTGCCAGAGCAGGACGCCGGCGACGGCGACGACGATCCACGATCGCCAGTTCGCGAGGTTCAGCGTGTAGCCGATCCCGAACGGCTTCTCGACCAGCATCCCCTCGCCGGGTTGCCAGTACGAGGAGAGCATGCGGCTGATACTCGGCCGCTCGAAGTTGTACGGTACCCCGAGGATCTCACCGGAGGTCGGTTTCTCTGCCATGGGAGGCGATACGTCCTCCCCTACCAAGAGTATTGTGTGCTGATTTCGTCGGCCGAGAGCGGCCGATAACGGGCGCTTTCGCCTCGCTCGCTCACTCGAGGCCCTCGACAGCGACGGTAAGCCCCTCGCGGGTGCCGCGGGCCATCGCCTCGAGCGCCATGCTCGGCTCGCCCTCGTCGCGCTCGGCCGCGTCGGCGTGGGCGAAGGGGACGTGGACGAATCCGGCACGGAACTCGCGGTCGCCGGTTTCGGCGCGGTGGCGGGCCGCATAGAGGAAGTCGTTACAGAGATGCGTGCCGGCGTCGGTCGACAGCGTCGTCGGCACGTCGGCGGCCCGCATCGCGGACTTCATCTCCCGCAGGGGGAGGGTCGCGAAGTAAGCGTTCGGCCCCTCCACGTCCACGGGATCGTCCGTCACCTCGCAGTCGTCGTTGTCGGGCACGCCCGCCGTGTCCCGGAGGTTGATCCCCACGCGCTCGAGCGAGAGGGTCGCGCGACCGGCGGCGAGGCCGAGGCCGCAGACGATATCGGGATCGTACTCCTCGAGGTACCCCTCGAGTTCGGACTCCATACGGTCGAAGACGACGGGGAGTTCCCGGCCGACGACGGTGGCCGCGTCGGCGACCGTCTCCCCGTCGAGTTCCCGCGCGATCCGGCGGGCGGGATTGGTCTCGAACTCCCCGAACGGTTCGTAGCCGGTGACGAGAACGGTCCTGGTGGTCACGACTGGTGATCGAACCGGGGCCGGAAGAACGTTCGCGATTCGGCAGGCCTCGGGGTCGGGGTCGAGGTCAGGTTCGGGCTGGGGTTGGGGTTGGGGTTCGGGGTCGAGGTCGAAAGCGGGCTACTCGCCGACGTACCGCCCGCGCCCTTCGACGTCCCGCAGGCGCTCGAGGACGCGCTCGTCGCCGACCTCGCGGTAGCCTTCGCGGACGGCCGCCCGCAGTGGGTCGGGGTCGTCGGCGGTGCCGACGAGGCTCTGATCGAAGACGTGCAGGTCCATCGCGTAGTCCTCGACGTGATCGGTGTGGTAGCCGAGGCCGAAGTCGATGAGATAGGTCCGATCCGCGTTCACGCGCACGTTTCGCGTCGTCGGATCGCCGTGGACGAACCCGGCCTCGTGGAGTCGCGCGAGGTGTCGCCCGACGTCCCGTACCCGTTCCGGGGTCAGCGCTTCGCGGAGGTCGTCCTCGCCGACGTACTCGAGTTCGAGCCGCGCCTCGCGGGGGTCGACGTCCGACAGCACCGGCGTCGGAACCCCCTCGCGTCTGGCGAGGCTGGTCAGGCGGGCCTCGAGCCGGGTGCGCTCGGTCCGCAGTCGCTCGTCGAGTTCGGGGTGGCGGTAGCTCTTCGTCTCGCGGCGTTTCGTCGCACGTCCCGCGTCGGGCTCGAGGTCGACGGTCGCTTCGGCCCCCTGGACGGTACCGCGGTCGCGGCCGAGTTCGAGGTCGGGCTCGTCGGTGCGCCACGTTACGGGAACCTGGTCCGGCCGAAAGTCAGGGTCGACCCGCGACTCCTCGAGGGGCAGCGTGTCGCCGGCGTCGTACATCTTCGCACCCAGGACGGCGATCATCCCCGCGTTGTCCCGCAGGAATCGCGGCTCGGGCGCGTGAAAGTCGGCCCCGCGCCCGTCGCACATCTCCGCGAGCATTTCCCGCAGACGGGCGTTCTGCCCGACGCCGCCGCCGAGGACGAGTTCGTCGCTGCCGGTCAGCGACAGCGCACGCTCCGCGACCTCGGTCAGCATGCCGAAGATATTCTCCTGCAGGGAGTAGCAGACGTCCTCGACCGGAACGCCGTCGGACCCGTCCGACGAGCCTCCACTCGCGTCGTTCGCGGAGACGCCGTCGTCGTAGGCGGCTTTCGCCGCCGACATGATCCCCGAGAAGGAGAAGTCCATCCCCTTGACGACGTAAGGGAGGTCGACGTACTCGCCCTCCGTCGCCGCCGCCTCGACCTTCGGGCCGCCGGGGTGGGACCAGCCGACGTGGCGGGTGAACTTGTCGATCGCGTTGCCGACGCCGGTGTCCATCGTCTCGCCGAGCACGCGATAGCGGCCGTTCCGGTAGGCCAGCAAGTGGGCGTTCGCGCCGCTTGCGTTGAGACAGACCGGCGAGTCGAACCCGGAAGTGTGGCGACCGATCTCGAGGTGTGCGACCATGTGGTTGACGCCGACCAGCGGCACGCCGAGCGACTGGCTCAGCGCGCGGGCAGCGGTCCCGACGGTCCGCAGGCAGGGTCCCAGTCCGGGGCCGCGGGAGAACGCGACGGCGTCGACGGGCGGTTCGTCAGCCGGCCTCTCCTCGCCCTGGGTCTCGCGGGCGTGCTCGAGTGCCCGCTCGACGACCTTCGGAATCGCGTCGTGCATGTGCTCGGCGGCCTCGCGGGGGTGAATGCCGCCGCTTTCGGGCTGGTAGGCGTCGGTTTCGATAAAAACGTCGTCCGTTCCGGAATCGAACACGGCCGCGCTGGCCGCCCACGCGGTGCCTTCGATCCCGAGTACTCGAGTGGCGGTGCTCACGCTCACGCTCGCGACTGGGCGTCAGCTACTCCCACTCGGTGTAGCTGCACTTCCCGCAGTGCTTGCGGTCGCCGTGGTCGGCGAGGAAGACGTCGCCACAGCGGGGACACTGTTCGCCCTCGGTGCTCCCGTCGTCGCCGTAGTGGTCGTAGCGTGCCATTTATGCTTCCTCCGCCTCGGCTTCCGCTTCCTCGTCGGTGTCGACGCCGATCTTGTTCCGCTCGAGCATGTGGTCCTGTTCGACGTCGCGGGCGGCGTCGGCGCTCTCGTAGACCTTGGCTTCGCCGACGGTCTTTCGCATGCCGAACTTGGTGTTGAGCTCGCGGACGACGACCTCGTCGGCGTCTTTGTTGAGCTTCGCGGCGAGGCTGTCACGCACCTGCAGCCGTTCGGGTGTGGCGTCCTCGTGGGTCAGTTCGAAGGTGACGTCCGTGCGATGCAACATGGGGTTCTCCTCTTCGGAGATGATGTCGACGTCCATGATATCACTCAGTTACCCTACTATCCCCGTGTAGCGCCTAAAAGGATTTCGAACCCGCCACCGCTCCCCGGAATCGACAGGGGTGCACTCGCGTTACCCTTTCGATCGAATCTGCGGCCGGACGGACCGCTCTCCAGACGAACTATCGCCGTCTCGTACCCGGGTTTCGCCTCGGCACCGTCGCCAGGTAATGTTTCGAACTCGTCGTAATATTTATCAAGTCCGTGTAAGACGAAATCGTATGGACGTCAACGTCGAAGACGTTTCACCTGCGCAACGACTCGGTATCGGAATCGTCCTCGTCGTCGTGGGTTCGGTGCTCGGCCAGCCGAATCTGGGCCTCGAGACTCGGATCAGCGCGTTCGCCACCCTCTTCGGGATCGGCTTCCTGGGTGCGGCGTTCGAACCCCCGCTCACGAACGCGCTCGGCGCACGAGGGTGGGCGGACCTCTCGAGCGTGAAACAGACCGGGGTCCTGTTCGTGCTGGCGATCATTGCGATCGTGCTCTGGCTCGCCGTCTCCCTGGCCCAGAGCGCGGTCTGGTCACTGTTCTGATTTCCCCGCCGTCTCCCAGTCGACCCCAGTACGACGAGCCCTCGAGGCATCCCCGTCTCGAGTTCTCTCCCGTCGGCAGGTCGGCGACTCATGAAAGCATTTACACGACCGTTCCGAGAGGATCGAACCGATGCCCTCCAGACGCCGCGTGCTCGCCGGCGGGACCCTCGGACTCGCGGGGGTCGTCGGCGGTGTTCGATCCCTCGAGCGGCCGGTACCGCTCGACACCGGCGGCAATTCCGCCTTCGACTGGCCGATGGCCCGATACGATCCTGTCGGGACCGGCTACAATCCAGACGCCTCGGGTCCGAGAGACGACGTCGAGATCGTATGGCAGCAAGATACGGAGACGCCCATGTACGGGCAGACGCCGCCGATCCTCGTCGGAGAGACGCTGTACGCGATCGGCCGCCAGTCCCTCGTTGCCTTCGATCGCGACACCGGCGAGATCCGGTTCACGCGGGACGGCCAGTACTGGTCGACACCGGCTCGAGCCGCCGCGAGAGCCTACCGAAGCGACACGCTCGTCGTCAGCGGCCGGGCTGGCCTGCTCGGATTGAGTGCGGGCGGCGGCTACGAGGTCGGGGGTCGGTCGATCGGCGCCGAGCGCTGGCACAGTCACGGCCGAGAGACTCGGCGCTGGTCCAGTTCGACGCCCCGTGAACCGTCACCCGTCACCGTCGATGAGACGGCGTATGCGGTCGTCCCGGACACTGATCGCGTCGTCGCCGTGGACGCGAGCAGCGGCCGCGTCCGGTGGGAGCGAACGATCGGCGACCCGCGGTCGATCGGCACGAACCGACCTGCGGTCCGGGACGGAACAGTCTACGTCTCGAGTCGCCCCGGAGACGTGGTCGCCGTCGACGCCGAGACGGGCGAAACGCGCTGGAGCGTCAGGCCCGAGCCCCACGCGGACAGCGCGTTGCAATATCGCAACTTCCACCCACCGACGGTGACGGACGCGGGGCTCGTCATTCCCGACCAGAACGGCGTCGTCCTGCTCGATCCGAGCGACGGAAGCGTCCGCTGGGAGTACGTCCACGGAGGGAACGCCACCGACGGCAGCGCTGCAGTCGCCGACGGAACGGTGTTCGTCACCGACGGCGCGGGATCGCTGCACGCGATCGACCTCGAGAGCGGCGAACGGGAGTGGACCGCCGACTACGGTCCCGACACGGACCCGGTCGTGGCCGACGGCGTCGTCTATCTCGGCTATCAGGTCTCCGAACTGGTCGCGATCGACGCCGAGACGGGCGACCGGCGGTGGACCTACGAGGGAGCCACGTACTTCACGCAGCCGATCGTCGGCGACGGCACGCTGTACGTTCTCACCGACGAAGGCCTGTTGGCGCTCGAGGAGGCGACCTGATCGTGTCACACGACAGAATCGACGGGGACGACCGGCGGGAGTTGTCCGTCGGTGTCATCCTCTCGACGGCCGTCGGTCGGCTCCGGAAGAGTCCCGCAGCGCTCGTTCCGTTCCTCGCCGCGGGAATCGTTCTCACTGTCGTCGACGCGCTCCGACGACACGATCCCATCCCTACTCTCGAGCGGGAGGTTGCCAGGGAGAACGGCCTCTCGATCGACCTCGCGTACGCCGGCTATCCGACCGGCGTGGCAGGGACGAAGACGCCGCTCGAGTCGCTGGTCGGCCTCCACCTGGAGTATCTCGTCTGGGGGCTCGCGCTGTATCTACTTCCCTTACTAGTGGTCGTCCTCGCGGGCGTCGTCACGATGGCCCGGGCGATGGATCGGGACGTACGGATCGCGACCGTGGGTTCCGTCTTCGGGTACGTCCTCGCCGTCGACCTCGTCCAGCGGGCGCTCGGATCGATCGACGCGCTCCAGGGAATGGGCCTGTGGGGGCTGGCGCTACTGGTATTGTACCTCGCCGTCGCCGTCCGGCTCTTTGCCGTTCCGGGCCTGCTCGTCGCGGGCCGCGGTCCGAAGCGAGCGTTGCTGGAGAGCGTCAGCCTAACGCGTGGCCACGGCTGGACGGTCTTCGGCGTGATCCTCGTCGTCGGCCTCACCGGATGGACGCTCGCGAGTCTTCCCGGGGGGACGTTCGCGACGACCGCCGTCCTGGCGCCCGTCCACGCCGTCGCGGTCGTCGTCCTACTCGAGCGCTCGCGCGTCGTCGACTGACGTGATCGCGTTGCTCGAGTGAGCCGTTCGATCACGTTACGACGGGAGAGTCACGATCCCGCGAGGCGTCCCCGTCTCGAGGGCCTCGTCCCACTCGATCTCCACGCGCTCCCACTCGTCGCCGAAGTCGTCGGTGACGAACAGCCCCCGGTTGGTCACGGCGTAGACGACGCCCGGCCGTCCGGGGGTGTCGAAGACCGCCCGGACGACGCCCTCGCCGGTCGGCAGCCCTCGATCCTCGAGTCGCTCCCACGGCTCCCCGTCGGCCTTCCGGTAGACGTACGACTCCGCCGACCCGGCCGTGTGAGCCCGGGAGGCGCCGCTCGCGCTCGAGACGAGGACGCGACCCGGGTCGCCGGGGTCGGGAACGACGCTCCAGCAGTAGGTGTGCTCGAGCCCTCGCTGGGGCTGTCTCCAGCGTTCGCCGCCGTCGTCGCTCTCGGCGTAGCCGTCGCCGGCCGCGGCGTAGACCCGTCCCTCGCGGTCGGGGTGGGTCGCGAGCGAGTGGTTGTCCCGGCGCGCTCCCTCGGGCCGTTCGTGCCACGTCTCCCCGCCGTCCTCGGTGTAGACGAACGCGCCGGCCTCGATCCCCGCGTAGAGCCGGTCGGGATCGACCGGGTCCACCTCGAGCCAGCGGACGTGGTGGGTGTGGGGCCGCGGCGGGAAGTACCACTCCTCGGCGGAGGGGAGGTCGACGATCCCCTCGAGGTGGCTCCAGGAGTCGCCGCCGTCCGTACTGCGGTAGACGCGGCTGGGCTCGGTCCCGGCGTAGACGACGTCGGGGTCGTGCGGGCTCACGGTCAGCGACATCACGGTGTCGCTGACGAAGTCGGATCCAGTCTCGAGGCGTTCGAAGGTGTCGCCGCCGTCCGTGCTCCGGTGGAGGCCGCCGAGTTCCGAGGCGCCGCGCGCCTCGCTCCCCTCGAAGGTACCGACGAAGACCCGCTCCGGTGCGTCCGCCGACGCGGCGACACACTCGAGCGTGTGGCCCTCGAGGCGCGTCACGGTCGTCCAGTCGCTCGGAACGGGGTCGTGATCCCCGACGGCACGACAGACGAGCAGGCGGTCCCGAAGTGCTGCGTACGCTCTCGCCATGGTCGACGTACGTGCCCCTCGTACAAACGAGGTGTGCTGGCGGCGATCACCCCGTAGCTCTCGGCAACCCGCCGACTCGGCGGCCGGCGTGCAGTGCGTGCCAACCCTGTCACCCCCTGCCGTTCCGGCAGGAGGTAGCTATCTCGTCTCCGAGCGCCTGCTCTCCCCTGGGGACCAGCCATGCCACAAGCACACCGACTCGACTGCGAGAAGGAAGCCGCCGACTGTCGATTCATCGTCCAATCGGAGGACGAATCCGAGGCCATCGAACTGGCGAGAAACCACATGCGGGAGGTCCACGGGCAGGAGTTCACCGACGACGACCTGCGACACGAACACATGGAGACCGTCTGATCGGCGGGAACCGACCCCAATTCGTTCTTCGCGACGGGACCGTCCGGCTCGAGCGACTGAATAGTTATATCCGCGCTGGGAGTAGTCCTTCTATGTGCCCTGCTATCAAGAGCCGTGTCTCTACAGGGTCGGCTATCGACGACATCGCGTACCTCGTCCGTTCGGAGCATCGAGTCCCGATTCTCGTCGCACTAGCGGCCCGGCCGCGGAGTCGGGCGGACCTGCGCGAACTGACCGGCGCCTCGTCGTCGACGGTCCGGCGCACGCTCCGCGCGTTCGAGGATCGCGCCTGGATTCGTAGAACCGGGAACCGCTACGAGGCGACGCAACTGGGGACGCTCGTCGCGACTACGATGGAGGAACTGATCGACCGCCTCGAGACGGAACGGGCGCTCCGCGACGTCTGGCATCTGCTCCCGGACGAGGAACGGGGGTTCACGATCGAGATGTGTGCCGACGCGACGGTAACCGTCGCCGAGCCGACCGATCCCTACGCGCCGGTGAACCGGTTCGAGTCGCTGCTCCAGGAGACGTCGGAGTTTCGGTTCGTCGGCTCCGATCTCGCCCTGTTCGAGCCGTGCAAGGACGTCTTTCGCCGCCGGATCGTCGGCGGGATGGAGACGGAGGTGGTCGATCCGCCGGACGTGGCCAGGTACATCCTCGAGACATACCCCGACTACTGTTCGGCGCTGTTCGAGAGCGGCAATCTCACGCTGCTGGTCCACGACGAGTTGCCGCCCTATGGGATCGGGATCTTCGACGAACGGATCGCCGTCGGCTGTTACGAGCGGACCAGCGGCACGGTTCGGGTGCTGCTCGATACCGACGATCCGGCGGCCCGCGAGTGGGCTGAGTCTGTCTACGGGGCCGCCAGGCGCGAGGCGCGGCCGCTGATGGCCGAACCGGCGAAGTAAGCCGTCTCGGCCCGCCGACTGGGAGGGTTCCGTCCGCTCATTCCACGAGGAACGCTTCTCCGTCCAACCCGACGCCACCCAGCAGACACTCGAGCGCGGCCAGCGCGAGCAACAGCGCGGTAAACAGCGCGAGCGCCGCCTGAGCCAGCCCGAAGATGTCGGAGGCGGTGAACAGTCGTCCGAACCCGAGCGTGCTCGAGCCGATCGAGAGCATCGCTAGCCCGACGGCCGCGACGCGCGGCCAGCCGACCGCCACGACGCCCAGCGGAAGCCGCTCGAGGCGACCGGCCGCGAGCAGCGCCGCCCCGCTGACGACGAGCCACGCGAACGGGAGCACCTCCGTCGGGGCCGTCGGCGTGCCGACCGCGAGAACCAGCAGCCCCGCTATCGCTATCGACACCGCGCCGCCGCCGGCGAGTCGGCGACGGACGTCCTCCTTGCGAGTCACGGTGGCTCCGTTTCGCGGCCCGGTGGGTAACGGTTGGGGTTTCCGCAGCAAGTGACCTCCTCCTCGCCGTGAACGGCGAGGCTTCCCACGGCACCGTACCGCTGGGTTGGGATATTTGCTGGTTTGCGACTCGTCGGTATGACGGGCCGATGGCGGGGCCACACCGCCGTTACTCCTATCCCGGGAGGGACTCGGAGTTATCTTGACAGAGACACCACAGCGGTTCAAGAGTGTGTCTCAAACGTTCTGGGTCTCGGAGTCCCGATATTGTCCGATTAGGTGGGCGGTCATGCCGCCTCGGTGTACGTCATACTACGAGCCGATTCGACTTAAATATCCGTATATCTGCTGAACGTGGTTTGTGTCGACGTTGTCGGATTCACACCCGTCGTAAACGACGGGATTCTCTCCTTGGAAGAAGATAGTCGATCGGAGTCGGGGTAGCGTACGGACTGCTCTCCGTCAGTTCCGGCGCAACCCGTTCTGCGGCCGCGCCGGGAAATCGGTACAGTAATCCGTCTCAGTCGTCGTCGGTCGGAGGCGACGCCGTCACCGGCTCGACGCGCTCGCCGCGTGGCCCCTCGAGGTCGACGTCGGGCAACAGGTCCCGGAGGTACTGGCCCGTGTAGGAGTCCTCGAGGCGGGCGACTTCCTCGGGCGTGCCGGTCGCGACGACCTGGCCGCCGTTCTCGCCGCCCTCGGGCCCGAGGTCGATGATGTGGTCGGCGTTTTTCACGAGGTCGAGTTCGTGCTCGATGACGACGACGGTGTTGCCGTTGTCGGTCAGCCGGTGGAGGACGTCGATCAACTTGCGTTCGTCCTCGCTGTGTAGCCCGGTGGTCGGCTCGTCGAGCAGGTAGAGGGTGTCGCCCGTGTCGCGCTTGCCGAGTTCCTCGGCGAGTTTGATCCGCTGGGCCTCCCCGCCCGAGAGGGTGGTGGAGGGCTGGCCGAGCTTCATGTAATCGAGGCCGACGTCTTTCAGCAGTTTGAGGCGCCGGCGGATCTGGCTCGAGGACTCGAAGAACTCGTAGGCCTCCTCGACGGACATCTCGAGGACGTCGGCGATGGTCCTGCCCTTGTAGGTGACGTCGAGCGTGGCGTCGTTGTAGCGGGCCCCGTCACACTCCTCACAGGGGACGTACACGTCGCTCAGGAAGTTCATCTCGATTTTCACCGTCCCCTGGCCGCCACACTCCTCGCAGCGGCCGCCCTTGACGTTGAACGAGAACCGGCCCTTCTCGTAGCCGCGCTGTTTGGCGAGTTTGGTCTCGGCGAACAGTTCGCGGATGTAGTCGAAGACGCCGGTGTACGTCGCCGGGTTCGAGCGGGGCGTGCGGCCGATCGGCGACTGATCGATCAGCCGAACCGTCTCGACCTCGTCGAGCCCCTCGAGGGCGTCGTGGTCGCCCGGGATGACCGACGTGTTGTCGTTCATCTCCCGGGCGAGGCCCTTGTACAGCACCTCGTGCATCAGGGTGGACTTCCCGGAGCCGGAGACGCCGGTGATCGCCGTGAAACAGCCCAGAGGGATGTCCACGTCCAGGTCGTCGAGGTTGTGCTGGCGGGCGCCGAGGATCGTCAGCGTGCCGTCGGACTCGCTTCGCTCGTCCGACGTAGTCCCACTCGCTTCGCTCGCGGGACCGCCGTCGGGGTCGCGACGCTCCTCGGGAACCGGAATCTGCTTGCGCCCGGAGAGGTAGTCGCCGGTGATCGACTCCTCGCAGTCTTTGACCTCCTCGACCGGGCCGTTGACGACGACCTCGCCGCCGCGTTTCCCGGGACCGGGGCCCATGTCGATGACGTTGTCCGCCCGGCGCATCGTCTCCTCGTCGTGCTCGACGACGAGCAGGGTGTTGCCCAGGTCACGCAGCTCCTCGAGCGTGTCCAGCAAGCGGTCGTTGTCCCGCTGGTGGAGCCCGATGGAGGGCTCGTCGAGCACGTAGAGGACGCCGACGAGGCCGGAGCCGATCTGGGTCGCCAGGCGGATGCGCTGGCTCTCCCCGCCCGACAGCGTCGAGGCCTCGCGATCGAGGGTGAGGTACTCGAGGCCGACCTCGACCATGAAGCCGAGTCGCGCCCGAATCTCCTTGAGGATCTCCTCGGCGATCACCTTCTCGCGCTCGGTGAGGTCTGCCTCCATCGACTCGAAGTGTTCCAGGGCGTCGCCGATGCTCATCGAGTTGATCTCCGTGATGGAGGTGTCGTCGACCAGCACGGCGCGGGAGGCGGGCTTGAGGCGGGTGCCGTCACAGGCCGGACACTCCGTCACGGACATGTAGTCCTCGATGTGCTCGCGGGTCGAGTCCGAGTCGGTCTCGACGTACCGGCGCTCGAGGTTCGGGATGACGCCCTCGAAGCGCTTCTTCTTGCGCCGGGTGCCGTTCTTGGTGTTGCGCATGAACAGCACCTGGTCGCTGGTCCCGTAGAGGAACGCGTCCCGAATCTCCTCCTCGAGTTCCTCGAACGGCGTCGACAGCGAGACGTCGAAGTGCTCGGCCACGGCGTCGAGTCGCGTCTGGTAGTACGAGCGGTTGTAGCTCCAGGGCTCGAAGACCTCCTTCAGCGGCTTGGACTCGTCCTGGATGACGAGGTCCTCGTCGATCTCCTTGGTCTCGCCCAGCCCCTCACACTCCGGACAGGCACCGTGGGGCGAGTTGAAGGAGAACGAGCGGGTCTCGATCTCGGGGACGTCGATGCCACAGTGCGTGCAGGCGAGGTCCTTCGAGAACTCGACGACGAAGCGGTCGTCCTCCTCGCTCTCGTCGCCCAGCGCGCCCGTCCGTCGGGCCTCCTCGCCGAGATCCGCTGCGGCGTCTTCCGGCGGGTCCGGGAGGATGAGCTTCAGGACGCCCTCGGCCTCGTCCAGGGCCGTCTCGACGCTGTCGACGATCCGGGGCCGCGCCTCGGTCGAGACCTTGACGCGATCCACGATGACGTCGACGGTGTGGTCGAAGTTCTCGTCGAGATCGGGGTCGTCGAGCGTGAGGTCGTACTCTTCGCCGTCGATCTCGACGCGGGAGTAGCCCTCCGACACCAGTTCCTCGAACAGGTCCTCGAACGCCCCCTTCTGGTCGCGGACGACCGGGGCGGCGAGTTTCGCCTTCGTCCCCTCGGGCAACTCGAGGATGCGCTCGACCATGTTCTGTGCCGACTGCTCGCCGACCTCGCGACCGCACTCGGGACAGTGAGGGGTACCGACGCGGGCGTAGAGAAGACGGAGATAGTCGTGCAGTTCCGTCACCGTCCCGACGGTCGAGCGGGGGTTGTTCGCGGCGTTCTTCTGGTCGATCGAGATCGCCGGGGAGAGCCCTTCGACGGTCTCGACCTGGGGCTTGTCCATCTGGCCCAGGAAGTTTCGGGCGTACGCCGAGAGGCTCTCGATGTACCTGCGCTGGCCCTCGGCGTAGACGGTCTCGAACGCCAGCGAGGACTTGCCCGACCCCGAGAGGCCGGTGACGACGGTCAACTCCTCGCGGGGGATCTCGACGTCGAGGTCCTTGAGGTTGTGCTCCTCCGCACCTCGTACTTCGATGTACTCCTTGCTCATGTTTCGGCGACGAAGAGGGGTCGCTCGATCGTCCGACGCGGTGCTCGATTCATCGTGTGCAGTCAGTGGTCGGAGGGACTTAACGGGTCTGAAAGCCCAACACCGTGATATGTGCTAGCAATTTAGCAGCGGGTGGCCGACCGCTCGAGGGATCGACCGGCGACCTGCCGAGGAACACGGGTCGCCGGCCGATCCAGCGAGCGGACCAAAGTGTCTTCGGACGGTAGCACCAACGGGGCGTATGGACGACGACGGGGACGCAGCTCCCGATCACGATCCCGATGCGGACGCGGATGCTGACGTCGACGCCGATGCCTCGGCCGCTACGAGCGACGGGACGGATTCGAACCCCTCGCTTTCGGTCGACGAACTCGTCGACTACTGTCACACTCAGGCCGGCCTCCTCTCCGGACGGGTCGATACGATGGCCACCGAAGCCGACGCCCTGCTCGACGAGATCGACCAGCGGACTGCAGAGATCCGTTCCCGGCTCGAGGACCTGCCGGACGACGTCGAGGCGACCGAGCGCCCGCCGTCGACGACCGCGCCAGCCAGCGGCGAGAGCGACGTCGACCTCGAGGCCATCGAGGCACTCCAGGACGAACTCGAGGAGAAACAGCTGCTCGCCGAAGCCAAGCATACGCGGATGCAGGCGTTCCAGGAACTGGCGGCCGACTACACCGAACTCGCGGCGGACCTGGCGACCGACGTCGAGTCGGGCACGGACGCGATCCGGCGCGTCGTCGAGTTCGAGGCCGACAACGACGCGCCCGCGTACTTCGAGGAGCAGGACCGGACGACGCTGCTCGAGATGGCGGCCGAGGCGGACGATACGGACGGCGACGCCTCGACCGACGACGGAACCGAGTAACCGCCGCTACCACGCCGGCGACAGCGCCTCGAGGACCCGGTCGACCTCCTCGCGGGTGTTGAACGCGTGCAGCGAGACCCGGATCGCCTCGGGGGTCGGGAGCGACCGGACGACCACGTCCGACTCGGCGACCCGATCGACGATCCGCTCGGGTTCGTCGACCGCGACGGTGACCAGTCCCGACTCGAACTCACGCGGACTCGCCAGGTTCTCGGCCGGCGCTCGGAACTCGTGGTCCTCGAGCGCCTCCCGTGCGGCGTTGACGACAGGACGGGGACTCGGTCCGCCCGCACCCCAGTTGCAGTAGGTTGTCGACTCGAAACGCTATCGGCTCGGCACCTACGTCCGGCTGTACGACGACGTCCACGCGACCGGCACGATCGTCGACCGCGTGATGGCCGAGGCCAACCAGTACGACGTACTCCGGCGGGTCGAAGCCGTCTGTGACGAACTCGAGCACGACCTCGAGAGCTACCAGTCGATGCTGCGGTACCTCAGCGACGTCCGCCAGTTCTACGACCATCTCGTCACCCGCCACGGCGCGGCGTTCAACCCGGCCGAGAACGTCGACCATGCGGAAATCTGGGACCCGACGAACCGGACAACCCGATACTCACCAGCGAGCAAGTCAGCGAGCTGTACGCGCCCGCCGAGACGCCAGCCGAACGCGTACTCGTCCTCGCGGTGTGTGCATGGGACCTGCGGCGCAACGAGGTCGCGTCGTTGCACGACTCACCGTTCGAACGCGACGGCGACGATCCACATATCACGTTCGACGAGCGCAAGAACGGGCCGGGCACGGTCGCGCTGATTTATGGGGGAGAGGCGTTGTCGGAGCGGATCGATCAACTCGAGCGTCGCGAGGAGTGGTCGGGGTATCTGTTCCCCTCGCGGCAGTCCGCAACCGGCCATATCACGGGTGGCACCGTCCAGGCGCGGTTCAAACGACTGGCCGAACAGGTAAACGTCCGGGTATACGGGGAGGAACCGACCTCGAAGATGGGCCGGCGGTTCTGGTACACGATGTACAACCAGGCGATGAACGACCTGCTCAAGAATCTCGACGTGATCGCTGCTGAACGGGGGAGTAGCGATCCGTCTGTGGTCCTGAAAAACTACCTCTCGGAGTACGAACGCCGAGAGTATCGACGCGAGTTCATGCGGAAACGGCTTGTAGAGGTGTTCGCATGGACTGATCGAATTTAACACTCAGAATAGGTATGCGAATCAGAAAACATTGTACTCTCTGGTTCAATCCGAAATATCGGACTGATACAGGGTTCTTCTTCTGAAATATGCTCGGAAATATTCATTTCCCGTGTAGTGGTTAACTCTTCAATAGTAACCTCCACAGTGTACGTTCCTGGTTCGTGAGGCGGAATCTCTACGCCTTCTCTAATATTTGGAGGAATGTGTGTCTCTTCATTATATACTGTTTCATCGTTGTGGATCCGTACAGTTGCAGTGTACTCCTCGTTAGTATTATTATCAATATCGACCTGATCCACTATACCAAGGGTGTCTTGGTTTGAAAATTCAGTACAACCAGCAAGTCCTCCTATCAAAACTACTGCAACGGATATCACCTGACGCCTGAAGGGCATATATGGATTACTCATCTAAATCTATGTGTTACTCCACATCAATTTATTAAATTCCTGGAGTGAAATACCCTTGGATACTCAATTAGTTACCAGACAACAGTTCATGAGCATCCTGGGCAAGTTCCATAAGGGCTTGGGCAGTTCGGTAGTGCACGTATGACCTCTTACGATAGTGATCTGTCCCGTAAATATCAAAATCACGAAGGCATTGGTTCCCTTCGCCCAATTCCATCTTCGCAACATTCAGAATTGGTAGAGCAATCAGTGACTCTGCACTACTTGCCATTTGATTGAATTCATCCGTAGTGAGTTCCTGCTCTACAGTTAGTGTATCTCGATCTTTTGCGTTCAGATCGTCTGAAGCCACTAGCGACGAGGCGTCAATATAGGTCCGTGCATAAAGCAAGTCCAGCAATGCTAAACCGATGTATTCCTGCTCGTATCTCTCCCTTGCTCGCTCGAAATATACTTCAGCGTTTTCAAGCACATAGCTGGCGTGATCACCGTCATGAGAGACACCACTCAGCCTCGTCGAGATGGCCTTAGAGAAGCGTTCATACTGATCTCGAATGTTGGACTCATAGTCAGATCCATTGTGGTCAGCAGAGTCAACCGCTTCCTGGAAGATTTTCGCGTCATGCAGGTTGCCACGGGCGAATTCAAGTCCCGATTCAGCATACATCGCTCGTGTTTCGTTATCCAAATTATTATTTTCTAATATTTTTGGGACTTGGTTGGACCACGTCTGGGAAGAAATTAAACTCCGCTCAATCTCTGAAGCTTTTGCAAGCGCTTCAGGAAGCGATTCTCCAGTATAAGCGAGTCGGGATTGATGTGAATCAATCTTATCTTTTAGCGATTCTGTATGTTGGGGGAGTCGTTCTCTGTCTAGTTCATCGGCGCGAGCTCTCTGCTGTGCGATACTTCCTGCAGCAAGCGCTGCAGCCGAACGATATGCAACTAGGCGCCTAAATGGATCATCTAACTTTTCAGCAATATCAACATTTGCTTTGGCTTGCTCACCAAACTCACTCGATTCAACTGTAGATATTTCTGCTGCTTGAGATTGGGCATGTTCGATGTGAGAATCTGTAATATCGATTGCAAGATCTAGTGCATCAACTTCACAGCATTGGCTCTCTTCAGGTGTAATTCCTCCCGGTGGTTCATCAAACTCACAATCGCTGGAATCTGAGCGGTAGTAACAAAAAGCAGATATCATTCGGAGTTGGTGTTCTGACTCATTTTCGAACGTCGTTTGACCGCTTGATAAGTAGTAGTACCCGCGTTCGACTTCTCTATTAGCACCCACATGGTGCCATCCTGACTCTGGAGTACCCATTACATCCCATTTCCAGTCAACAGATTGCGTCGTACTAGATTCGTCATCAATTGCTGGTGTCGGATCGTCAAATGAGATATCGACTGTTGTTCGGTCAATCTTAGTCTTTTTGTCGTCCTCATCCTCAACCCCCATAAGACCTGTTGGGGATGGAATTGGGAATGGAGCACTATCGGTAGCAATAGCCCAGACTGCATCAAATGCCCATTCTGCATATTCGGAGGGGAAGTCGTCGTCATCTTCATCACCTTTGTACAGATGCACTGTTTCAAGAACGAGCTCTGACGGCGCACTACCCGTTTGCTCAATGGTTACTCGACTATTGTCACACCCTGAAAACCAGACATCACCCGTCCACGTATTGCTATCACTACTATCATCAGATGCATTAACCCATGACCCAGCTTGCCAGGTTGAGGGTGACGTAGCAGGATTCTCTAAGTCTCTCTGCTCTACATAGTCAATGGCACCACTATTTGTTATTGTTTTCTCATCGAATTCATCACTGTGGTGATCGACACTGTAGTCCATTTCGTTTCGCTCATCACTAGCAGTAACTGGAGTACTCGCAAATGGAGTGAGTAATCCTGCAGCTGCAAGCAGCTTCATCGTCCTCCGTCGGGAAAGGTTAGTTCCCACAGTCCGAATGTCACACCGATAAAAATATATTTTTCTTATAATTTCTAGTAGTTTCTAATGACTATTATTATTGGTTATGTGTTATAGATGCTGTGGATTAGGAATGTAACCTTTAGCACGGGTAGGGGGACGGACTCGAGGCGGTCCCAACCGGTCCCGCGCAAGTCGGCGAGCGAGTCGTACTCGCGGGCGATCGCCTTCGAGATCGCCGGCCCGACGCCGGAGACATCCTCGATGACGGCCCGAATCCGGTCGTTGCGGTCGTCCAGGTGGAACTCGAGCGCGGGGATCGTCTCACGGATCTCGATCGGATCCATACCACGGGGTACGCTCGAGATCGTAGTGTTCGTTGGGGTCGCCGGGACGACGCAACTGCGCCCCCGAGCTATATGCCCTCCCGGACCGACGGTACGTCCGAGGAGAACGCCCATGACAAACACGCTCGAGATCGACGACGACCTCATGGACCGCATCGAAAGCCACCGCGACGAGGGTCAGTCCCCGGAGGAGTTCGTCGCCGAACTGGTCGCGATGTACGAGACCGAGGGAACGTTCCTCCAGGAGGGCTACTCCGAGTAGCGCCGTATGGGGCTGTCGTATCCGCTCTTTCTCGTCAACGTCAAGACCGCCGAGGGGACCGCCGGCGACGACGGCCTCGCGGTCGCCGAAACCATAGACCGGGTCGCGTCCGAGACCGGTCGCCGGTTCGCCCTCGCACCCCAGCTCCCCGACCTCGCGCGGGTCGCCGAACGGACCGACCTGCCGGTCGTCGCCCAGACTGCCGTCCGGCGGGAGGAGGCGGGGATCGGCGAGGTCACCTGCGAGGCCGTCGCCGCAGCGGGGGCCGACGGCGTCTTCGTCACTCACCCCGGCAACCGGCTCCCCTTCTCCGCCGTGGGTCCGACCCTCGAGCGCTGTGCGGAACTGGACCTCGAGTCGATCGTCTGGGTCGAGAGTCTCGCAGCCGCACGGGCCGCGCTCGCGCTCGAGCCGGGGCCCGACTGTCTGCTCCTCGAGCAGCCCAACGACATCGCCGCCGAGGAGGGAACGGTCCGGAGCCGTCCCGAGCGGATCGCGGCGTTCGTCGAAGCGGTCGACGGGATCGCCCCGGAGACGGCGGTGTTCGTCGGCGGCGGGGTCAGGACGGCCGACGACGTGGCTCGGGCGTTCGACTGTGGCGTCGACGCAACCGGTGCGGCTTCGGCCGCGGTCGAGGCGCTCGAGTCGGGCGACCTGGAGCCGTGGCTGCGGTCGATCGCGGAGGCCGTACCTGCTCGGCTCGAGTGAGCGCAAAAAGCCGCGGAAGGGCTTCAGTCGTGGCTCCCTTCCTCGTCGCGTTCGGCCCGCAGGTGCTCGATCGCGTGGAGTTCGACCACCGGCACGACCTTCGCGATCGAGAGGAAAAACAGCGCGACCATCCCGATCGTTCCCGTGATCGACGAGAGTTCGATCAGGCTCGGCACGTACGTCCCCGGGGTCGCGCCGTAGATCTCGAAGGCCGGGTGAAGGAAGCCCTCGACGACGAACAGCACCTTCTCGGTGAGCGTCGCGGAAAGGACCGCGACTGCACAGAGGAGGGCACGACCCTTGGTGAACAGCGTCGGGCGGATCGTCTGGGCGAAGATGTACGCCAGGACGATCAGTACCAGACTCATCGAAATGAGATAGCCGATTTCCTCGAGGGTCGCGTGCCAGGCGGCGTCGAGTTCGACGGGCGGGAAGAACGTGCCCGTGGTGACCTGCTGGAGTTGCAGCCAGAGAAAAAGCAGCGAGAAGAAGCCGAGCCACAGCGTTAGCCCACGGAAGATGTCGTCGGTGATGATGTGTTCCCAGTCGTACGCACGCCGGAAGCCGTACGAGAGGATGATCACGCCGCTGATCGCGGAGGTGAGCGCGATAGTGAGGAACTGCGGCCCCTGGACGCCGCCGAACCAGCGCGGATAGGTCGGCAGCACGGCGAACAGCCACGGAATGACGCCGCCGTGGAGCAACAGGGGGGCCATGATGATGATCGCGAGTGCGAGCCACCAGACCATCCGCTGAACGATCTCGTCTTCCTTCTCGGTGTAGCCGATCGTCATGATGCTGTAGATCGGCCCGAAGTGATCCGGCAACTCGTCGCGCAACCGTGTGACGTCGTACCGCAGCGTCAACCCGAGGTACGTCGCGGTCAGGACGAAGTAGGCGGTGATGACCGTCACGTCCCACACCAGCGGCGAGTTGTGGACCGTGATGTGGTAGTGTCCGAGGACGCTGGTGACCATTCGGTCGGGCCGGCCCATGTGGACGATAATGTAGAAGCCAGCCGCGGACAGGCCGGCGAGCGTCAGCATCTCGGCCAGCCGAGCGACGGGCATGTACCGCTCCATTCCGAGCAAGCGTACCGCTGCCGAGAGGATGATCCCCCCGTGGGCGATGCCGACCCACCAGATGAACGCGCCGATGTAGATTCCCCAGGTGACGCCGCCGCCGGTCCCCCAGTCGGCCAGTCCGGTCACGACCAGCCCCTCCCAGAGCTGATAGGCCCAGCCGACGAGGAAGACGAGCAAGGCGAGTCCGGCGATCGCGACCGCCGCGTAGTATTTCGTCGACGTGGTCTGGATCGGCCGTAGGATGTCCGCTTCTCGCGGCTCTTTGGTGCTCATGAGACGCGTTCGCAAACCTACGCATCCGACCCCCATCGTTCCGGAGGTTGGCTTTGCAAGGCGTATACCCCTCGGCGTCCGTCCGGTCCGATCGGTTCCTCGTTTCGTCCGGAAACCGTCGGCCCCGACCGTGCTCACACTCAAGTGTTGGCTCGCCGTACATTCGCGTATGGATCTGCTCGTCGCGCTCGACGACTCCGAACCCGGCTGGGCCGCACTCGAGTACGCGCTCGAGGAACACCCGGAGGCCGACATCACAGTAACCCACGTCGTCGACCTCTCGGAGAGCGGCTACGGCGAGTTCGCACACCTCGGGTCGGACACCATGGCGGAGAGACGTCGCGAGCGGGCCGAAGAGCTGTTCGAGGAGGCCCGAGAGCGGGCGACCGGGCGGGAGCCGCCGGCCGAGATCGAAACGGAACTGCTCGAGGGGCCGCCGGCGACGGAGATCATCGAGTTGGCCGCAGAGCGCGGGGTCGACCGCATCTGCGTGGGGAGCCACGGTCGGACGGGCGTCTCCCGAATCCTGCTCGGGAGCGTGGCCGAGCGGATCGCACGGCGTGCGCCGGTGCCGGTGACGATCGTCCGCTGAGAGCGGTATCGGAGGCCACGGGAGGACTCGTGAGGGGGGGGCAGGGAGCTGACGGGAGCCGGTCGGATGGGGTTTTTTCGGAACGACACGCCTCGGTGGGGCTATGTCACACCTCGCCGTCCGTATCGGCGTCCCGGACGAGTCGGACGCCACCGAACTGTCGCGGTTACTCGTCGAAAACCGGCTCGCTGCGGGAACCCGGATCACGTCGGGCACGAGTCACTACCGGTGGGACGGCGAAGTCGCCGAACGAACGTACTGGACGGTGACCGCGTTCACCCACTCGGCACAACTCTCCGCGCTGTACGAGTTCGTCGAGAAACGCCACGAGGACGACCTGCCCGGGATCACTTATACGGAGATCGACGCCGACGACGAGTACCTCCGGTGGATCCGAGACGCGATCGGTTTCGAGGCCGAGTCGGACGCGTAATCGGGGTCGCCGATCGCCGTGCGTTTCACGCGTCCCGGACCGTTCGGCGACTCGAGGACGCGAGAAGACGGCGTGCTCGAGGGGATGATCGACGGTGACGAGTACCGTGGACGCTGCGACGAACGGAACCGAACCGAAGTACGATAGAGTCGGAGAACGGACGGTGACGGGCGATCCCGGGCCTGGCTCTACTGCTTACTGCTGGGCGGGTGCCAGTTCGTCCAGGTCGACGGACTGCTCGAGCAGCACTTCGGCCTGGTCGGCGACCTCGCGCTGTTCGCGCATCAGCTGTTTGAACTTGCTCTGGGGCGAGAGGTCGCCGATGAGGACGCCGCCGACGATCTTGCCGTCCTTGAACGCGATGCGACGCCACTCGGTGTCGCTGTACTTGCGCTCGGCGTGTTCCTCGCCCAGCGTCGGGTGGCCGAACGAGAGGAACGGGAAGTCGAAGTGCGTGATCGAGTACGAGGAGACCCACTCGAAGACCTCCTCCTCGTCGTCGGCGGCCATGTTGACCGCGGCGACCCGACCCTGCTCCTTGGCCGAGCCCCAGGAGCCGTTCTGGGCACGCTCGCCGAGCAACACGTCGTGGAACCGGGTGATGTCGCCGGCCGCGTAGACGTCCTCGACGTTGGTCTGCATGTACTCGTCGACGATGATCCCGTTGTCGCGCTCGATGCCGGTCCCGCGGAGGAACTCGGTGTTGAAGGTCAGCCCGATCGCGACGCCGGCGAAGTCACACTCGTAGCGGTCGCCGTTCGGGTCGACGGCCGCGCTCACGTGGCCGTCGTCGTCCGTTTCGAAGTGATCGACGCCGCTGTCGAACACCGGCTCGACCCCTTTCTCGCGCAGGCCGTCGTGGATGATCTCCGCGCCGTCGCTCGTGAGCGCGTAGCGCCACCAGCGGTCGCCCCGCATCAGGTACTTGCCCTCGACGCCCTGTGCGCCACAGACCGCCGCGAAGTCGATGCCCAGCAGACCGGCACCGACGACGACGCCCTTCTCGGCTTCCTCGGCGCTTTCCTTGATCGCTCGAGCGTCCTGGAAGGTCCAGAAGTGGTGGATACCGTCGGCGTCGCTGTTGTCGACGGGGAGCTGGGTCGGGGTGCCGCCGGTCGCGACCAGCAGCTTGTCGTAGCCGAACTCCTCGCCCTCGTGGGTGTGGACGACCTTCTCGTCGGTGTCGACCGAAGTGACGTAGGTGTTCAGCGAGAGGTCGATGTCCCGCTCTGCGTACCAGTTTTCCTCGTGAATCGAGATCGGGGCCTCGGGGAGTTTCCCTTTCGCGTGTTCCTTGATCAGAATCCGATTGTACAGTGCCTCCCCCTCATCGGTGATGACGGTAATCTCCGAATCCGGGTCTTCCTCCCGGAGGGTCTCGGCAGCCGAACTGCCCGAGATCCCGTCACCGATGATGACGTACTCTGTCATATCCGGACCGTTCGTAATGCGGGTTAAAGTGGGTTGCTATCTCGTTCATTTTGCTCGTTCAGCTGAACCGTCCGGACGTTTGTCGCGTAATACCCGAATATATTCCCACGTTGACCTCCTCCTCCGCGTGAACGCGGAGGAATCCCACCACGGGATTTCAGGCCGAGTGTAGCGGCCTGTTGGTCTCAAGACGCATACGTTCCAAGCGTCGTCTGCTGGTTTTCAGCATCGGCTTGGCTGTCTTGTGGCCCGGTCAAAGAGGTCGTTCGAAAGGCGCAAAGCGCCTTTCGTGATGACGAGAGAGCTTCGCTCTCTCGAACCACCCCATCCGTAGCCGAGTTCTTGGAAATCGAAGATTTCCAATGGTCGAAAAATCTTCGATTTTTCTCGACATCGTCACCGGCCTTCTGCCGGGAACTCCGGTCGCTTCGGCGGTGACTCTCTCCACTACGGTAGCGGTCTGCAATGTTTATCGCCCCGTTCACGTCGGCTTGATACTCACCGACCCAACAGCCGTCGTTCGAGCATCTGAACGTCGCCTGTCGTGGCCGGTAGCCATGTTCACCGCAGGCGTGGCACGCCTTCGACGTGTTCCGGGGATTCACCGTCTCGACGGAAATCCCCTTCTCGGCGGCTTTGTAGCGAATCTGTGCGTGGAGCTTGGCAAAGCCCCACCCGTGCAACCGTCGATTCATGTACTCGCCGTAGTCCATGTTTTCGCGGATGTACGTCAGGTCTTCCAGCACCAGCACTGGGTTCTCGACAGACTCGGCGTACTCAACGACCTCGCTGGTCACACGGTGGAACACATCGTCAATCTGGTCCCACAGCGAGTCGCCGTAGGACTCCGCGATTCGCTCACTGCCGCGCTGCTGAAGCCGTCGCTTGGCGGTGAAGTAGGTTTTGCGGAGCCGACGAACGGCTTTGCCGTCGTCGGCCCACAGGTGAGGGCGAACAGGAGAACCAGAGTCGTCGCGGTGACACACCGTGACGAGACTCGCTTCTCCGATGTCCACACCAATGGGCGTCCGCTCGTCGGCGGACGCCTCAGATTGGTCCTCCACGTCGCGGGTAGCGGTGACGTGGAGATACCACGTTCCGTCCCGCTCGAACAGCCGACTCTCACCCATCTCGGCGTCGTCTGCGTACACCGCTTCGAGCCAATCCCGCTGTTCGGGATTGGCGCGTGCCGGAATCCAGAGGTGGTAATCCTCGTGGTGCGGGATTTTGACGTACCACTCGATAGCGTTCTGTGGCTGGTGGTCAAGTTGCAGTCCCTCGTTAGTGAACCGCACCGGGTGGTCGTCGTGAAGCTCGTCGGCGTCGTAGCTGTTTCCACAGAGTTGTGGGACGTACTTCTTGAGGGCGTTTTTCGCGTAGCCGCTCAGGTCGTACTCGACAACCACGTCGTTGGTCGCTGACTGTGTGTCACAACCAGCGGCGAACGCGGCCTGAAGCGCCTGCTGGTAAGCGTCCCCTGTCTCACGAAGCTTCTGACGCTTGTGGACGTTCGGGTCCACAAGCTTCAGTTCGAGCGTTTTCGTGAGTTCGGTCACGCTTCGGCCCCCTTGTGTCGGCTGATGTAGTTTTCGACAGTTTCGCTGGAGACGTGCCCGGCTGTTCCGGCGTAGTAGCCGCGTGCCCACTGGATTTTCTCGCCGTCGTGGTCGGCGTGGCGGTGGTTGTATTTCCGTGAGGAAATGCCCTTGAACCAGTTGGCGAGCAGCGATGGGCTGTGTTTGGGCGGGCTACTGACGAACAGGTGAACGTGGTCAGGCTGAACAGTCAGGTTTTGAATGTCCAAGCCTTTCTCGTCGGCAATTTCGTGGAGGATGGATTCCACACGGTCGGCAACCTCTCCCGTCAGTACCGCGTTGCGGTATTGAGCGGACCCCTGTTCCGCGATATCCGCAGAACCGTCGGTTCTGCGAGACTTCGGGAGCCACACTATGTGGTAGTTAAGATTGTAGGTTGCGTGCCGTGTGGTCTTCATCCGTGCTACATACTATGGTCATGTCATGGCGAATATCTTGCGGAAATGGTGGGAAATCCAACCCTGCAATAGAACGGTGGACTGTCACACTATGCTGTCCGCTCGACCCCCGCCTGTTCGCTCCTCGGTTCCGACAGAGCGTCGGAACACTCGTCACTCACGGGAAGGCGGGGTATGCGCTCATATCTCTATCATTCCCCGTTTACGGGTTCCGGGTCCGAACCGCTCTTTAGCGCTCCCTCCATAGGACGGTGTATGAAACTCCAGCAGAACGTACGTCACTTCGCGTCCCGCAAGGCCCTCGAGACGCCGGTCGTTCGCTCGGCGGCCAAGTCGGGACTCGTCCGGCTTCACACGCGAGTCTTCCTGGGGAAGGCCGATCCGGAGCGGGCCGACGAACGGAAGGACCACCTCGACGGCCTGTTCGATGCGACGGTCGACACCTACCTCCGGGCGCTCCAGGACGGCTATTCCGAGGCCGAGGCCCGCGAGATCACCCACATCCAGGCCAACTTCGACTTCTACAACCACGGCTGGACCGAGATGATGGAGTTCCCGGTCGACGAACTCGAGGCCCACTACGAGCGCTACCGGGACTTCTTCGAGACGTGGGAGATCACGATCGACGACCCGCTTGGCCAGTTCGCGCCGCGGGACGGGCTGGCGCCGGCCCCGTCGACGCCCGAGAAACTCGAGGATCCCGAACACCCCCACGCGGAGGGCGGGTTCGCGGACGACGCCTACGTCGAGACCGAGGACGGCGAGCTCGTGGTCGGCGGACGCGACGGACCCGACGAGGTGGACGTCTCGAAAGCGGTCGGCGTCGAGGACTCGTCGGCCGATGCTGCCGAAAACTAGGATCGAGCCTCCCGTAACCACGGCGGTGCCTCGTACTCCGCCGTCGCCAGTTCGTCCGGCCAGATGACCTCCTGGACGCCAACCCCGGCGGCGTTCTCCTGCCACTGGAAGAACGGGAACTGTTCGGAGCCGTACTCGAGGTCGTGAGCGAACTCGTGGTCCGGACCGTAGAACTCGAGGGTTCCGACGGTGCCGGTAAACGAGATCGACTCGAGTTCGTCGACCAGTTCCCCGTCGTCGAAGGTCCCGGCGCTTTCGACGGCCTCGGCGTACAGCATCACCGCGTCGTAGGTGTGATAGCCGGTGTAGACCGGGTTCGACTCGTACTCTTCCCGATAGCTATCGACGAAGGGCTGGGTCTTCTCGGTGTTCCGGCTGCGGGCCGTCGCGCTAGTGTGGCCGATCCCGTACCGACAGGCTCCCCCGGTCTGCCGGTAGTAACTCGGCAACTGCATCGGGACGTGGATCCCGCCGAAGTCGAACGGTCGCGGCTGGGGTACCTTCCAGTCCCGCAGGGCGTCGGTCCCCGTGTGTGCGGTGGTGATCAACGCGATGTCCGCACCCGACTCCTGGACCTCGTCGTACAGTCCCGAGAAGTCGTCGGTCGCGGGCGGGTATCGCCGCTCTAGCGTAACCCTGACGCCGGTGTCCTCGAGTCGTTCCTGGTAGACGTCCCACGGCCCTTCGGTCCAGTCGTAATCCTCGGCGAGGACGGCGACCGACTCCCAGCCGATCTCCGGGGCCATGTCTGCGAGGAAGTCGACGACGCCGCGCCCGAGGTCGCGGTCGTTCGTCGGGCCGACGCGAAAGTGATACCTGTAGTCCTCGTACTGCCGACTGACCAGCCTGCTCGCGGCGGAGGTCGCCGCACCGGTCGTGAGGTGAAGCGTTTCCTGTTCGGCGACGTCGTCGAGGACGTTCAACAGCGCGGGGCTGTCGAAGATCCCGACCGTCACGTCCGCGTCGTCCTCGAGGACGAGTTGCTGGTACTGGCGGCGGGCCTCGAGCGGACTCGCGTTCGTGTCGCGAACGGCGAGTTCGACCTCGTGGCCGGCGATCCCGCCGGCGTCGTTGAGTTCGTCGACGGCGATCCGCGCCGAGCGGGCCATCGACCGGCCGACGAAGTCGCCGTCCGGGTCCGGCGCGAGCAGGCCGATCGTCACCCCGTCGTCTGCCGTCTCGCTGCCGACCACGGCGCCGTACGCTTCCGTACCCGCGTCGTCCAGACACCCCGCGGACGCGACCGCGAGGGCTCCCGCCGCGCCCTCGAGAAACCGACGCCGACGCCGGCCGGTCGCCGTGTCGTTTCGCTCCCCGTGCTCTCCGGTTGCCCCCTCTTCGAACCCGTGCTCCGATCCGGTCATCTCGACCAGTATTTCTGTTTATAATTCTTAATAGTTGTGGGAGTGACGTGATGGTGTGGATTCACTTTCGCGGAGTCGACCAGGAAATTGTGAAAGATAGTAACGATATATCGCCGATTTAAACAACGATATTCGTCCATTGGTCCCGTGCAGTTTCCGATCGAAGGCCGATCGCGATGCCAGCGGTTATCGGATCTGATAATAATACGTCATAATTTATATGTCGTTGTACTCATGTGTCCGGTGGCATGGATTTCCCTCGAGGATTGGTACCGGCAGCCATCCGACGCAGGTACGCGGTCAAGTTCGGGATCGCGTTGCTCGTGCTCGGACTGTCGGTGGGGTTGATCGGGTTCGTGGCGACGGCCGGCATCACACACGAGGTCGAAGAACGGGTGCAGGACGACCACGCGGAGTTCGCCGGCCAGGAGGCACAGGGGCTACAGATGTGGAACGAGCAGAACGAGCACACGATCGGGGTGATCGCCTGGTCCGGCGTCGTCGCCGCCGACGATCCGGCGGCGATCCAGGAACGGTTCCTCGACTGGGAGGAACACTTAGACGCCGACACCTTCGCGATCAGTTACGTCGACACCGACGAGGGGACCGTCCTCGCGAGCACCGAGGGCGACCTCCGCGAGGCGTCCGCCGACGAGATCGAGAACGTGCCGGAGGAGGCCTACGAGAGCGCCACCGAACAGGTGCCCTGGGTCTCGAGTCCGTACGTGCTCGAGGGCGAACTCGGCGAGGAGACCGCGGTCATCACGTACGTCCTCTCGGTCCCCGGACAGGACGACAGGGCGATCGTCTACACCGCCGACCTCGAGGCCTACGGGAGCCAGTTCCAGGACGACGAGCAGGTGACGACGGTCGTCGTCGACGGGGCGGATCGGATCATCCTCGACGACGCCGGCTACGGCGACGAGTACGAGACGCTCAACAGCGCCTACGACGGCGATGCCGGCCTCCTCGAGGCTGCACGGACGGAAGGGGCGAGCACGCAGGAACTCGACGGTGCCCCGAGCGTCCTCGAGAGCTACGGGTTCGAGGCCGACGAGTACGTCGCCAGCGCGGCCCGTGTCTCGGGCACGGACTGGGTCGTCGTCACCCACGAGCCGATCGAGGAGACCTACGGCTTCGTCGCAGCGGTCAACGAGTGGGGACTGATCGCGACCGCCGTCGGGGTCCTCCTGATCGGCGCGGTCGGGGCCGTGGTCGGCCGGAACACGGCCTCGTCGATCGACAAACTGACCCGGAAAGCCGAACGGATGGAGGAAGGTGACCTCGACGTCGATCTCGAGACGAAACGGATCGACAACATCGGCCGGCTCTACGACGGCTTCGACTCGATGCGGGTCGCTCTGCGCGACCAGATCGAGGAGGCCGAGGCTGCCCGCGAGGAAGCCGAACACGAGCGCGAACGCGTCGAGGCGATCAACGAACGGCTGGAGCGGAAGGCCGACGAGTACAGCGACGTGATGGAGGCCGCCGCCGATGGCGACCTGACCGCGCGGATGGACGTCGACGGCGGCGACGCGGACGACGAGGCCATGGCCGCGATCGCGGCCGAGTTCAACGAGATGCTCGCCGAGATCGAAACCACGGTGGCCGAGGCCGAGCGGTTCGCCACCGCCGTCGCGACCGCCTCCGAACAGGTCACGGCCTCGAGCGAGGAGGTCCGGTCGGCCTCCCGGCAGGTGACCGAGTCGATCCAGGAAATCTCCGACGGCGCGGAACGGCAGAACGAGGCGCTCCAGTCGGTCGATGGGGAGATGAGTGCCCTCTCGACGACCACGGAGCAGATCGCCGCCTCCTCGAACGAGGTCGCGGATCTCGCCGAACGGACCGCCGAAACCGGCGAAAGCGGACGCGAGGCGGCCCGGGACGCGGTCGTGGCGATGGACGAGATCGAGGACGACGCCAAGGGAGCCGTGACGGAGATCCGTCGTCTCGAGGAAGAGGTCCAGCAGATTGACGAACTGATCGCGACCATCTCGGAGATCGCCCGCCAGACGAACATGCTGGCGCTGAACGCGAACATCGAAGCCTCCCGCTCGGCGTCCGGCGAGGACGACGAAGGGTTCGCGGCGGTCGCCCAGGAGGTCAAGGCGCTGTCCGAAAACGTCGCCGAGGCGGCCGACGAAGCCGAGAAACGCCTCGAGGCGATCCGGGAACGGACCGAACGCTCCGCGGCGGAGGTCGAAGACACCACGGCCGAAATCGAAGATGCCGGTCGGAAAGTCCAGGAAGCGGTCGACGCGCTCGAGGAGATCGCGGACCTGGCCGGCGAGACGAACGTCGGCGTGCAAGAGATTTCGGCGGCCACGGAGGAACAGGCCGCGTCGACCGAGGAGGTCGTCGCGATGGTCGACGGCGCGGCGACGATCTCCGAGGAGACGACTGCCGAGGCAGAGAACGTCGCGGCGGCGGCCGAGGAACAGACCTCCGCGCTCACCGAGGTTACCGAATCGGCCTCGAGTCTCTCGGAGCAAGCGGGGCGGCTCTCGGAGGCGCTCGACCGGTTCGAGACCGACGCCGAACCCGAACCCGACGGGGCCGGGCCGGAACTCGAGACGCCGGCGGTCGATGGGGCCGGCGAGAACGGCCAGTCCGAGTCGACCGTCGATTCCGGAACTGCCGACGGTTCGGTCGCCGATTCCACAGGGGGAGCCGACGACGAATCGGTCGGTCTCGAGGGCATCGAAGACCCGGAGTCGGTGCGGGAAAGTGAGGGCGAACAGGGACAGGTAAACGACGCGGGGGACGGCGTCGGTTCCGATCCCCTCGGGGTCATCGATGGGGCCGACGGCCGTATCGAGGACGATCCGGCGGGCGACGGCGCGGGTGTCGACGCAACCCGGGAGTCGACCGACGGCGGTGATGCCGGCGCTGACACCGTCGACCGAGACGCTGACACGACCGAGCAATCGGACGACGATTCAACCGACGGCGAGGACGTGTTCACGTTCGGCGACGGATCGGACGGATGAGACTCGAGCCGGGAGGAACCCGAACCGGACGAGCGGGGCCGCCTGTTACCTTTCGTCGCCGGCCGCAGTTCGTCAGGGTGCTGTCGGGGAGCGTGACGTCGCGGTCATCCGCGAACGACCTCCGTCGGTAGCGTTTCGCTTCCGACGGCGAGAACGGTGCTCGGCCTGCCGTCGAATCCGTTTCTCGAAACGGCTGGCTCGTATATCGTCACAAGTCGTTTTTGCCTCCGTTTCTCTTCTCCCGTCGAACGGTACCTGCTGTGTATATTGGCACAATATATCAACCGAACCATGAAGGTCTATTTCAACAACTCTGGAGTAGTCATATGAGATTCCATTAATCTAATATATGGTTGGTTAGATCTGCAAACATGAACAGGAATTCAACCCGACGGCGACTGCTCGCGGGGCTTGCCGGCTCCGCCGTCGCCGCCTTCGCAGGTTGTAACGACGTCGTCTCCGATGGCTCAACAGGCCTCACCTCCTCCGAAACCGATCGTGCCAGTACCGATCGAACGATCAAACTCGGTACCATGCTCCCTCTGAGCGGCCCACGAAGCGCCGTCGGGGAGGGAATCCGCGACGCCGCCGTTTTGCCGATCGAACAGGCCCGCGACGGCCTCGAGATTCCCCTCGAGATCGAGCATACGGCCGCCGACACGGAAAGCGACCCGGCGGCCGCGGCTCAGGCGGCCGCCTCGCTCGTGGACGACGGGTATCCGATGGTGACCGGCCCGCTGGACTCCGACATCGTCCTGCAGGCCACCCAGCAGGTGTTGATCCCCTACCAGACCGTCTGTTGTTCGCCCGGGGCGACCACTCCCACGCTCACTACGCTCAACGACGGCGGGTTCGTCTTCCGGACTGCTCTCTCGGACAACGTCCAGGGGACTGTCATGGCCGAGATCGCAACCGCCGAACTCGGCCACGACACCGCCGCCACCCTCTATGTCAACAACGACTACGGGTGGCAACTCAGCCAGGCGTTTAGCCGTGCCTTCCGCGACCGCGGAGGCACCGTCACCGACCAGATTCCCGTCGACGTCACCGCAGATTCCTACGCAGACGCGCTCGAACGCGTAGGCGAGGCCGACCTGGCGATTCCGGCGATCTACCCCGAGATGGCCCAGACGCTGTTTACCGATCTCGGGCCCTCTCCCGACCTCGACGTTCTCTGTACCGACGCCCTGCGGGAGCCCGACCTCTCCGAGCAGGTCGACTACTCGCTGAACGGCATCAAAGGTACCGCGCCGCTGATCGACGGGCCTGGCACCGAGACGTTCGTCGACCGCTACACTGCCGAGTACGGCACCGAGCCCGGGCTGTTCGCGTACTACGCCTACGATGCCACCGCAGTGTTGCTGCTGGCCAACGCTTACGCCGGCCAGAACGACGGTCAGGCGATCCAGAGCGCGATCCACTCGGTGACCAGCCCCGGCGGCGAAACGATCACGCCGGAGTCGATCGCCGACGGCATCACCCTCGCCGCACAGGGGTCGGCCGTCGAATACCGCGGCGTGGCCAACGATACCGGCTTCGACGACAACGGCGACCCGACCGAGACCACCTTCGAGTACTGGGAGTTCGACGACAGCGCCGACGGCGGAATCGCCGAACTCGACCGCATCGACCCCTATTAACAGACAATGTCACTCGCAACAACACTCGTCCCCTCGTTCATCCGGCGCAGTTACCTCGCCAAGTTCGTGCTCGCCATCCTGACTATCGTCCTCGTCATCGGCGTCGTCGGCGCTGGCAGCTACGTCGCCATCGACGATACCGTCCGGGCCGACGCCAACGCCCAACTCGAGACGACGGCGGAGATGCAAGCGGACGAAATCAGCACCTGGATGGAATCGATGTCCGTCCAGACACGCACCGCATCGTCCTCACCCGTCCTTCAGGAGGGGAACCCACAGGAGGTCCAGGGCCACCTCGTCGAAGAACAGGCTCGCATGGGCGTCAACGTTCGCGCGATCCACTACGTCGACACCGACGCAGACGAAATCGTCACCAGCACGACAGCCTCCTACCGCGACCGCTCGCTCGCGGACCTCGAGGAGCCGTGGCGTGACCACGACTTCGACGCCGAGTTCGAGTTAGACGAGGAGGTCTGGTACACGGAGTCGGCCTACGAGTCGCCGACGTTGAACGACCAGGTGATGGCGTTCGCCAGCCCGGTGCCGGACCGCGACGACAGGGTCGTCGTTGTCATCGGTACCCTGGAGTACCAGATCGAACAGCTCCACCTGGAGAACACGTCCGAATCGACGTCCATCCTCGATGCGGACGGCAACGACGTCTTCCGGGCCGACGAGGCATCGTCCGACGTCGACGACGATGCTCTCGAGGCGGCGCTTGGTGGCCGAGTGGGCCTGGTAAACGACGAGGAGACGGTTCAGGCGTACGTCCCGGTGAGCGACACGCGGTGGGTGGCGGTCTCGAGCGTGCCGACCGACGAGGCCTACGGCGTGGCCGCAAGCGTCCGGAACAACGTGTTGACGATGCTGCTGGTGAGCCTGGGTGGACTGAGCCTGGTCGGGGTCGTCCTCGGGCGACAGACGGTCGGACCGCTCCGGACCCTGCAGGACCGGGCTGCGAAGATGGAATCCGGTAATCTCGAGGTCGACCTCGAGACGAATCGGATCGACGAGATCGGCCAGTTGTTCGACGGCTTCGATTCGATGCGGGTCGCCCTGCGCGACCAGATCGAGGAGGCCGAGGCCGCCCGCGAGGAAGCCGAACGCGAGCGTGAACGCGTCGAGGCGATCAACGTTCATCTCGAGGAGAAGGCCGACGAGTACAGCGACGTAATGGGAGCAGCCGCCGCCGGTGACCTGACCGCGCGGATGGATACCGACAGCACCAACGAGGCGATGGCGGAGATCGCTGCGGAGTTCAACGAGATGCTCGCCGAGATCGAGGCTACGGTGGCAGGGCTAAACCGGTTCGCGACGGAGGTCGCGACCGCATCCGAGCAGGTGACCAGTTCGAGCGAGGAGGTCCGATCGGCCTCCCAGCAGGTCTCCGAGTCGATCCAGGAGATTTCCGACGGCGCGGAGCGCCAGAACGAGTCCTTGCAGTCGGCCAACCAGGAGATGAGCGCCCTCTCGACGACGACCGAAGAGATCGCCGCCTCCTCGAACGAGGTTGCCGATCTCGCGGAGCGAACGGCCAACACCGGCGAGGACGGACAAGAACCGGCTCGAGAGGCGATCGCGGCGATGGACGAGATCGAGGTCGAGGCCGGCGACGCGGTCGCGGAGATGCGCCGCCTCGAGGAGGAGGTCCAGCAGATCGACGAACTGATCGCGACGATTTCCGAGATCGCCCGCCAGACGAACATGCTGGCGCTGAACGCGAACATCGAGGCTTCGCGGTCGGCATCCGGCGAGGACGACGAAGGGTTCACGGCGGTCGCCCAGGAGGTCAAGACCCTCTCCGAGGACGTCGCCGAGGCGGCCGACGAGGCCGAGGAACGCCTCGAGGCGATCCGGGAACGGACCGAACGCTCCGCGGCGGAGGTCGAAGACACCACGGCCGAAATCGAAGATGCCGGTCGGAAAGTCCAGGAAGCGGTCGACGCGCTCGAGGAGATCGCGGACCTGGCCGGCGAGACGAACGTCGGCGTGCAAGAGATTTCGGCGGCCACGGAGGAACAGGCCGCGTCGACCGAGGAGGTCGTCGCGATGGTCGACGGCGCGGCGACGATCTCCGAGGAGACGACTGCCGAGGCAGAGAACGTCGCGGCGGCGGCCGAGGAACAGACCTCCGCGCTCACCGAGGTTACCGAATCGGCCTCGAGCCTCTCCGAGCAGGCGGTCCAGCTTTCCGAGGCGCTCGATCGGTTCGACACCGACGCCGAACCCGCCGACCTCGAGACGGCGGCCGGAGTCGAGGCGAGCGCCGACGCCGCTTCCGGGGACGACGAGACGCCGTCCGCGACGGCGGGGGACGATGGCGCGGCAGTCCTCGGAGCTATCGAGGAGTCGGAGCCGGACCGGGAGCCGAATCCGGCGGACGACGGCGACGCTGATCCGCTCGATCCCGACGTCGACTCCGCGGATCGACGCACCGACGATGACGACGAGGCCGAAACCGGATCCCGAAGCCAAGGCCGGGCCGGAAACGGACTCGAGGACGCTGACGCCGACGGAGAAACGGACGGAGACGTGTTCACGTTCGAGGACGACCCCGAGGAGTAACACGGCGTCGGACCCTCGGATCGTCGGCGACAGCCCGGGTTCCGCTACCGGGTAGCTATCAGCTTCGATAACTGCGTACCATAACTTATGTAGTGACGAGACTGTCCGTGGCTATTATGAGTCTCGTCCGACGGCTAGTACCCGCAGTTATCCGCCGACGGTACGCGGTCAAGTTCGCGATCGCGTTGCTCGTTCTCGGGGTAACTGTCGGGATGATCGGGTTCGTTGCCACGGCGACGATCACCGACGAAGTCGAAGAGAGCGTCCAGGACGACCATCGAACGGCCGTCCAGCAGGAAGCACAGAGTCTACAGATGTGGCACGAACAGAACGAGCGAACGGCGTCGCTGATCGCGACTTCCGACGTGGTCGCGTCCGACGACGCCGCGGCGATCGAGAGCAGCCTCGGGGACTGGCGGCTGGAACACCGCACCGAGGTGTTCGAGATTTCGTACGTCGACACCGGGGAGCGTGAAGTCCTCGCCAGTACGGCCGACCGGTTCCGCGGCGAGTCGACCGACGTCCTCGAGAGCGTCGACGACGAGGCCTACGACGCGGTCGGTGAGGACGGTACCTGGGTCTCCGAGCCGGCGCTCGTCACCGGTCTCAGCGACGAGGAGACGCCGGTCGTCTCCTACGTCGTGGCATCGGACGACGACCGCGCGATCGTCTACTCCGCGGACCTGATGTCGTACATGCACAGCGTCCACGTCGACGACCACGTCACCATGATGGCGCTTTCCGGCGAGGGGACGGTGATGGCCGACAGCGAGAACCTCGGCGAGAACTACACCACTTTCGGCCTCGAGTACGGCGACCGGTCGGTGCTCTCGCTGGCCGACGGCGAGGGTGGCGGCGCGGACGTCGTCGAGGGAACGGCCTCGGGTGCGCTCGCGGACGGCACGTACGGGTTCGACGCCGACGAGTACGTCGTCAGTGCCGCGTCGGTCGAGGGTACCGACTGGACGATCGTCTACCACGAACCGACCGAGCACGCCTACGGGTTCGTCAACGACGTCAACGAATGGGGGATGATCGCGACCGCGGTCAGCGTCCTCACGATCGGCCTGATCGGGGCCGTGCTGGGACGGAACACCTCCCGCTCGATCGACAAACTGACCCGGAAAGCCGAACGGATGGAGGAAGGCGACCTCGACGTCGATCTCGAGACGAAACGGATCGACAACATCGGCCGGCTCTACGACGGCTTCGACTCGATGCGGGTCGCTCTGCGCGACCAGATCGAAGAGGCCGAGACCGCCCGCGAAGAGGCCGAGCAGGAACGCGAACGCGTCCAGCAGATCAACGATCACCTCGAGGAGAAGGCCGGCGAGTACTGTGCGGTGATGGGCGACGCTGCCGACGGCGACCTGACCGTGCGGATGGACGCAGACAGCGAGAACGAGGCGATGGAGACGATCGCCACCGATTTCAACGGGATGCTCGCCGAGATCGAGGCCACGGTCGCGGGGCTGAACCAGTTCGCGACGGAGGTCGCGACCGCCTCCGAACAGGTCACGGCCTCGAGCGAGGAAGTCCGCTCGGCGTCCCAGCAGGTGACCGAGTCGATCCAGGAGATCTCCGACGGCGCGGAACGCCAGAACGAGTCGCTCCAGTCGGTCAACCAGGAGATGAGCGCCCTCTCGACGACGACCGAAGAGATCGCCGCCTCCTCGAACGAGGTCGCCGACATCGCCGAACGGACCGTCAACACCGGCCAGGGAGGCCAGGAGGCGGCCCGCGAAGCGATCGCGGCGATGGACGAGATCGAGGTCGAGGCCGGCGACGCGGTCGCGGAGATGCGCCGCCTCGAGGAGGAGGTCCAGCAGATCGACGAACTGATCGCGACCATCTCGGAGATCGCTCGCCAGACGAACATGCTGGCGCTGAACGCGAACATCGAGGCCTCCCGCTCGGCGGGCGGCAACGACGACGAAGGGTTCGCGGCGGTCGCCCAGGAGGTCAAGGCCCTCTCCGAGGACGTCGCCGAAGCGGCCGACGAGGCCGAGGAACGCCTCGAGGCGATTCGTGACCGGACCGAACGCTCGGCTGCGGAGGTCGAGGGAACCAGTGCGGAGATCGAAGACGCCGGTCGGAAAGTCCAGGAAGCGGTCGATGCACTCGAGGAGATCACGGATCTGGCCGGCGACACGAACGTCGGCGTCCAGGAGATCTCGGCGGCGACCCAGCAGCAGGCCGCGTCGACCCAGGAGGTCGTGGCGATGGTCGACGATGCGGCGACGATCTCCGAGGAGACGACCGCCGAGGCGGAGAACGTCGCGGCGGCGGCCGAGGAACAGACCTCCGCGCTCACCGAGGTCACCCAGTCGGCCTCGAGCCTGTCCGAGCAGGCGGTCCAGCTTTCCGAGGCGCTCGACCGGTTCGACACCGACGCCGAACCTGAGGACCTCGCCTCGGACGTCGCCGTCGACGTCGGCGAGTTCGCGACGGACGTGGTCGCCGAAGCCGAAGGTGAGGACGCGGCAGAGACCGAGGTCGACGACGCGCCGGCCGAGATCAGCGCCGACGAGATCCTCGGCCTCGAGACGGAGGGCGACGCGGAAGCAGACGTCGAAACCGACGACGGGACGGACCCACTCGAGTTCGACGACCAGTCGGCGGACGAGGACGCGGATCCGCTCGCGGTGTCGGGAACGACGACGGCCGATGACGACGTGGTCGAGGCCGACACGGAGCCGATCGCGTTCGACGACGAGGCGCCGTCCGACGCCGCAGATCCGCTCTCCCCGGTCGACGAGGGGGCGGACGACGCCGCGGCCGTGACGGACGCCGGCGGCTCGGACCCACTCGCGCCGACCGGTTCCGACGGCGAGGCTGACGACGAGAGCGAAACCGAACACGACGACGTATTCACGTTCGGTGAAGGCGGGGACGAAAGCGAAGGAGAGGACGAAGACGAAGACGAGGACGAGGACCCAACCGACGACTCCGAGTAACGCCAGCCGACTGCTCGTTCTTTTCTGCGGTGTTCCCGATGAGCCGTGCTACCGGCGTCACAGTCGGCACCGCGTCGAGAGGGGCGACTCGAGTGCCACTCGTTCGCTACCTTTTTCCCTGCCGTCTGGAAAGGAATCGGCATGCTCACCGTGCGGGCTCCGGCGACGAGCGCGAACCTCGGGAGCGGTTTCGACGTCTTCGGCGTCGCGCTCGGGACGCCCGCCGACGTGGTTCGGGTCGAGCGCGCCCCGGAGACCACGATCACCGTTACCGGAGCCGGCAGTCAGTACATCCCGGAAGACCCGGCGAAGAACACCGTCGGTGCGGTCGCCGACGCGCTCGACGCTCCGGCGCGCATTCGGATCGACAAGGGGGTCAGACCCTCGTCGGGGCTCGGCTCCTCCGCCTCGAGCGCCGCCGCCGCGGCCGTGGCCCTCAACGAACTCTACGATCGCGGCCTCTCCCGGAGAGAACTGGTTCCGATCGCCGCCGAGGGCGAGGCGCTGGTCTCCGGCGAGGCCCACGCGGACAACGTGGCGCCGTCGCTGCTGGGCGGCTTCACGGTCGTCACCGACGACGGCGTTACCCAGATCGACGCCTCGATCCCGGTCGTCGCCTGTCTGCCCGACATGGCCGTCTCCACGCGTGACGCCCGCGAGGTCGTCCCCGAACGGGCCCATATGAGCGACGTCGTCGACACCGTCGGCAGTGCGGCGACCCTGACGATCGGGATGGCCCGGAACGATCCCGAACTCGTCGGGCGCGGCATGGAAGACGAGATCGTTACGCCCGAACGCAGCGCGCTCATCGACGGCTACGACCGCGTCCGTGAGGCCGCCTTCGAGGCCGGCGCGACCGGCGTCACGGTAAGCGGCGCGGGGCCGGGCGTGCTCGCGGCCTGTTACCGGTCGGATCGACGGGCGGTCGCCGCGGCGATGGTCGAGGCCTTCGACGCGGTCGGCGTCGACAGCCGAGCATACCAGACCGTCGTCGGGGACGGCGCGCGGCTTTACACGGAGTAACCCGGATCGTACCACTGCGATGGGACGGCGTACCGACGGACTCCTCGCTGCGGTCGTACTCGTCGTGCTCTCGAGTGCGTTCGTCGCCAGCGACGCGCAGGTCTCGATCCCGGCGTTCGTCGCCGGCTGTATCGTCGTGCTCGCGCTGGAGGCCGCGATGGCTCCACACGCGGATACGGTTCGCCGGTGGTGGGCTCGGCCCGCGGTCAGGCTCGGCTCGCTCGCCGTCGCGATCGTGCTCGTGATCGGCGGGGCGCTCGTCTCGCCGACCCCGTTCCTGTCGGCCGGGATCGGCGCGACGGCCGCGTATCTTCTCCTCCTCGGACTGGTCGCGGCTGGCGTCGTTCAGCCGGTCGCCGAGTGGTTCTGACGCTACTCTACCCGCTTCGGGCCGGTTCGGACGGCTACAGTGGCTCGAGTGCTCCGGGGTCCGGTTCCCCTGTGAGCTCGAACTCGTACTCGTACTCGTATTCGTGTTCCGTCGCCGCCCACGGACAGAGCGGGTCGCTTCCGGTCGGGTCGCCGGTCGCCGCGTAGGCGCGGGAGCGGGAGCCGCCACAGGTTTCGACCGCCGGACACTTCCCGCAGGGCCCGGTGAACGACGATCGGTCCCGCAACCGTTGCATGAGGTCTGACTCGCGGTAGATCGATACCAGCGACTCCTCGCGGACGTTGCCCGCCGACAGCGGCATGAACCCAGACGGGTAGACCTCCCCCGTCGCGCTGACGAAGACGAATCCGTTGCCCGCACCCGTCGTGCCGACGGCGGCGTCCTCGCCGCGCAACTCGTTCGCGACTCGCCTGTAAAAGGGTGCTTCGACGGTGATGATTCGATAGGGGCGCGTCTCGTTCTGTCGGTACAGCCAGCCCGCGACCGTCCCTGCCCGTTCGGGCGCGAGTTGGGCCAGTTCGACGCCTCGACCGACCGGCACGAGGAAGAACACCTCCCACATCACTGCACCCAGGTCCTCAACGAGGTCGGCGATATCGGGTAGTTCGGCCACCGTATCGGCCGTGACGGTCGTGTTGACCTGAATCGAGAGTCCCAGTTCTCGAGCCCGCTTTGCCGCCCGGATCGCCGTCTCGAAGGTTCCCGACTCGCCGCGGAAGGCGTCGTGGCTCTCGGCCGAAGCGCCGTCGAGGCTCACCGCGATCCGGCTCACACCCGCATCTGCGAGTCGCTCGAGCGTCCCGTCCTCGAGATTCGGCGTGGTCGCGGGCGTCACGGCCGGCGTGATGCCTGCCGCTCGCGCACCCTCGATGAGGTCGTACAGGTCGGGTCGCTCCAGCGGGTCGCCGCCCGAGAGGACCACCATCGGGGTTCGCTCGCCGAAGTCGGCGATCCCTTCGAACAGCGCGATCCCTTCCTCGGTGTCGAGTTCGTTCGGATCGCGATCCGGCGTCGCGTCGGCCCGGCAGTGGTCGCAGGCGAGTTCGCAGGCCTGTGTGAGTTCCCAGGTGACCACGAGCGGGGTCCGATCGTACCGCCGTCCGGGGCCGCTGGTGGCGTGATCAGTCACACCGACCGGTTGTCAGCACGGCAGGGAAACGAGGACGGTGTATTGTTCAGCCGCTTTTAGGAGCGAGCGGCGGACCGCGATGTCCGCTTTCGGCCGGGCTGTCGATGCCGGTTGGAGCGAGAGATCCGGTTCAGACGCCGCGATCCTGCATCTGCTCTTCTTCGGGCAGGTCAGCGTTCGCGTCGCCTTTCATCCCTTTGCCGAGGTTCTTCGAGATTTCGGCGAGCGCCTCGGGGTCGTCCCAGTTGTTGACGGCCTCGACGATCGCCTCGCCCATCGCGGGCGGGTTCTCCGCGCCGAAGATGCCGCTGCCGACGAAGATACCGTCGCACTCGTGGTGCATCATGAGCGCGGCGTCGGCGGGGGTGGCGATGCCGCCGGCGGCGAAGTTGACGACCGGCAGCCGTCCCATCTCGGCGGTCTCGTGGACCAGTTCCGCGGGAGCCTCGATCTCGCGGGCGTAGGCCTCGCGCTCCTCGTGGGTCATCCCCTCGATCTTGCGGATCGCGCCCTTGATCGAACGCTGGTGGTGGACGGCCTGGTTGACGTCACCGGTACCAGCCTCGCCCTTGGTGCGGATCATCGCCGCGCCCTCGTCGATGCGCCGGAGGGCTTCGCCGAGGTTGCGAGCGCCACAGACGAACGGCGCGGTGAAGTCGCGCTTGTCGATGTGATAGGCGTCGTCCGCGGGGGTCAGCACCTCGGATTCGTCGATCATATCGACGCCGACCGCCTCGAGGATCTGGGCCTCCTTCGTGTGGCCGATGCGGGCCTTCCCCATCACCGGGATCGAGACGGCGTCGACGATCTCCTCGACGTCCGCGGGGTCGGCCATCCGCGCGACGCCGCCGCGCTTGCGGATGTCCGCCGGGACTGCCTCGAGGGCCATCACTGCGACTGCGCCGGCCTCCTCGGCGATGCGGGCCTGTTCGGGGTTGACGACGTCCATGATGACGCCGCCTTTCTGCATCCGGGCGAACCCCCGCTTGACGAGGTCGGTCCCGCGTCGTAGCTCCTCGAGATCGGTGGTATCTGCCATACTGCGCGGTTAGGAGCCATCGCACTTACGCGTGTCCTTTACGGATAACAGGCTATATGATAAGTGTATATCTACAGACGCATATTATCTAAGATAGAATTTGGTGGAAAAGATTAATAGCTATTGGAAAATATGAATGCTCATGGTTGATAATAATCGGCGGAGGATGATTCAAATCGGTGGAATAGCAGTTGGCTCAATAGTTGGATCGGGTATTGGGATGGCAAAGTCTGAAAGCAATACTGGTCTAGCACTTCGAGGAGACGCTTCAGACCCTATTTCAAAATCGGAGATATTCTCAAGAAGAAGCCAAGAAATAAATAAACACCTGGATTATAGTACTATAAATAATGGTGTAGTGAGCAACCCAAAAACACCAGAAAATGATATTATCGTTGCGTATAATCTTGACTTTGTAGGAGAAGGAATAGATGAATACTTCGGAATTGTTTCGAGTGAAACAGGGGATAAAGCTATATCTGGGTCAGATAATTCGGAAAATAGTGTCCAAAAAATTCACAAAAGGGCAAATAATAAAAAGAACAAATCATTTAAGAGGAGAGCATAACTTAGAACTGGATTAGATTCAATCAAAGATAAATCAAATAAATCCCATAATGAATATGATTTCGATGAATTTGATTTAATACATAATTATAATCATGATAAAGCAGACAGTCGTGGAAATGTTACGAACTATGAAGTGGTTTATAGAAATCACTCTGACCCCAGTGTTCCTATCTGTGCCATGGACGTACAAGTAGAACCAGAGATCGGTGGTGATAAACAAGATCGTACCCGTATAAGACATGATTGGAATTCAGATCATGCTGAGTTAGAGTCATATGGTCCTGGTAATACTGAAGGGACTTCTTCTGAGGGGTGGTCACTTGGATTTAGTTCTGATGGTATAGTGAATGTAGGACGTACATGGAGTAGGACAGAACCAGATTTAGATGTTAACAATGAGAGTGAAAAGAGTCTTGATCTAGCAAGACACAAGTTTGATTTCAGTGGTGATTTGAAGAGTAATACTGTTCGAGTTAACAATTCAAGCGTAGCAGAATTCGATTCGGTAGACAGTCCTGATGGTGTAGCTGTCACGGTTGAATGGATTGTGGTCTATGAAGGTACAAGTCATACTTATGAAACAGAATTCCTAACAAATGGTGGGGGGAGTGGAGGCGGTGGGTGTAACCCACGGCCATGCCCGACTACCAAGGAATGAGGCTAATACATTAATTACTTTATGCGAAACGATACGCGACGTGCGTTTCTTTCATCCAGTGGCACTATTTTGTTCAGTGGGTGTAGCGTATTGGACTATCGGACCGATTCAGGGTCGTCGTACACAGAACTAGCCGAAAAATGGTCGGTCGACCAAGAGTTCAGCATCACTACTTCGCCGCTCGTACTGAATGACCGTATTTACGTTTCTACCAGAGGGCGTCTGAAATCCATAGGGATAGGATCGGACAGCTACCCGGAAACGGTGTTCGAAACGGGGATAACGGCAACCCCCGCAATAGCTGGCGATACGATCGTCCTTCCTACATTCGAAGGCAATGGGATGCTGTACGCGGTTGGTTCGGATGGAGACATCGACTGGCAATGCGATCTTCCGGGTGGTCGACCGTTCGCTCCAATACTCTCCGATGACGACCTATTCATCAAATCGAGATCGGCAGTAACAGCACTATCGTATCAGCAGCAAACCGTCGAATGGTCGGTCGACACACCGAGGTATCCAGCCACTAGCGGTGGTCGCTGGGCCGATCTGTCACCTGCCGTAACCGAGGATCACGTCTATGTTCCCCGCAAAGACGGCCTGCAGTGTCTCGAGCGGGCGACCGGCGACGACATCTGGCATGAGCGAACGGACCCGGTCGCGACGACGCCAGCCGTTGCTGACGGGCAGGTCTACGCTCCGACGATAGGGGACGGGGTCGTCGCAATGGACGCCGACACCGGTACCATCGAATGGACGACTGAGGAGTTCGAGTGTTGGACGACGCCCGTCGTCGACGACGGCGTGGTCTACACACCGGCCCGGTTCGATCTCGTCGCGCTCGACGCCGACAGCGGTGTCGAGCAGTGGCGGTATACCGATCCGGGACTCGGCGGGCGGAGTTACACGAACCTCACACTGATCGACGATCTGCTCGTTGCTGGTTCGACCGGCTACGCGGTGGTCACCGTCTCGACCGACGGGACTGTTCGGGCGATTGCGGACGGTTCGTCGACGGAGTTCTCACACGTCATCGAAGACGGCACGGTCTACGTCGCAACGCGCGACGGTCTCAGTGCCTACAGCCTCGAAAGCGAGTGATCCAGTTGGACCACACTCCGACCTCGAGAACCGCTGTGTCTACTGGTCTATCGATCCCGCCCGATTGTCTCACCGTCTCATCGACGGTCTCCGCTCGAGCGCCTCGTGGACAGCGAGAACGATGACAGGGAACGAGAACGACAACGAGAGCGAGAACGAGAGTACGATCGCAAGCGAGATCTGGAACGGGAACCGGAACCGCCAACCGCTACTGTTTTGCGACTGTCGTCCGTTCCGACGGGTAGATGGTGTTGACCACGTCGCTTCCCGAGCGCGACCGCCTGCCGACGTATCTGGCACCGGTGCCGAAGGTCCTCGAGGATCTCGGACTCCGCTTTGCGTGGCTCGTCGTCGCGATCAACCTCGCGGGGACGGCCTTCGGCTTCTGGTACTACTCCGGGCAGTTGGCCGACACCGCCCTCGTCATGTGGCCGTGGGTGCCCGATAGCCCGCTGGCGACGCTGTTTATCGCCCTTGCGATCGCCGCCTGGAAACTCGGCCACGAACAGCCATGGCTCACGTCGCTCGCCTTCTTCGGGAACGTCATCCTGGGGTTGTGGACGCCGTACACCCTGCTCGCCTTCTCCGACGCCTACGGCTACCTCCACCCGCTGATGTTCCAGTTTCTCTTCTGGAGCCACCTCGCGATGGTCGTCCAGGCATACGTCCTCCATCGGATCTCCGACTTTCCCGTCTGGGGGATCGCCGTCGCGCTCGTCTGGTACGGCAGCAACCTGGTCGTCGACTACTTCGTCCCGATCGTCGGCGAGCCACACCACACGTTCATCCCCGTCCCCCGCGACGCGCCGATGTTCCTCGGTGCCGACGCGCTCGGGGTCGTCGCCGCCGGCGAGGTGACGTTCGCGATGCTCGCGCTCTTTCTCGCGCTCGCGACACGGATCAAGAAATGCGAACTCGGACGGGCTCGGTCGGACGGCACGGCCACGCAGTGACCGCCCTCGAGCGGACGTCTCACTCGCGGTGGTAGTTACCGATCTTGCGGGTTGGGATATGGTTTATATGACTCGCCGCTCACGAGCACGCAAGATGCGACTCGATGCACGGCTCGAAAACGGACAACGGGTGATCGACGGCTGGAACCGCGTCTTCGAGGCGCTCGCCGCCGAACCGCGGCGCCAACTCGTCGTCTCGCTGCTCGACGCGTCGCCCGACGCGACGGTTCCGCTGCCCGAGAGCGCGGTCAATCCGAACGCGCCCACCGACCCCGACGTCCTTCGGCGGGAGTTGCACCACCAGCACCTCCCGATCCTCGCCGACGGCGGGTTCGTCGAGTGGGACTCGGAACCGCTGGTCGCCTCCCGCGGGCCGAACTTCGACGAAATCGCCGCCGTCATCGAGTCGCTACAGTCTTCGGCGACGTCCGTCCCCGACTCGCTGGTGATCGGCTGCCAGCGCCTCGAGGCGGAGCGCCAGGAGGCGTTCGCCGACCGGTCGCCGGGTGCCGAGGGTGAGAGCCGGCGGGACCGGCGGTCGGCTCCGATGAGCGACGGACGCGGGGATCGGAGTCGGGCGCGGGACCGCCGCATCGGCCACCGAACGGGTTCAGGCGTCGGGCTGTGGGTCCGGCCGTCGCTTACGCCCCGTCCGCGGGACGAATAGTCTTCCCCTCGACGCGAACCGGCCGACAGAGCGGGATCACAACCCGGCGTCGGCGGTCGCGCTCGGGGTGACTCGAGGCCGTGCCGTCCGCCGGTTTCGATGCGGCGGCCGTCGACCGCCGGTCGCTGCGTCGAGTCCGATGAATAGCGGACCGAATCGGACCGTCCGGTTTTCGAGTTCGTACGTCCGGGCCCTGTAGTGGTCCTTCGTAGGCGTAGACCCAATCGCTTTCGTGGCCGAGAATTGGGTGCGTCGCGTCGTACTCCTCGAGGAGCCGCCGAGGCGGTCGCCGTCGTCGATCCAGGCGCTGTCGGCGGTGACGGACCAGGTGTGGCTCCCGCCGGGGCCGACGTTCTCGTTCACCGTGGCCCTCTCCGAGAACGACGGTCGGTAGCTCGAGCCCGGTGGAGCGTGTTCGTGCCTGCCCGCGACTCCGGCGACCCCACTGGGGGTGATTTTGCGGTCGACCCGGGACGGTCTGCTAAGCCAACCATCATTTTATGATCCGTCGCGGCGTCCGTTGAGTCACCGATCGCTGCGGGCGGCTGTGAGTCACCGTTCCCGGACATCGATTCGACTCGAGTTCACAGTCCGACCGGAAACCCGGAGGTACCCGATCCATGCGTCCCCAGACCGACGCCGACGATCCTGCGGCCGAGACCGGCTCCACGACCGAATCCGACCCGGAGAGCGCTCGAGGGTCCGCCGTCATCAGCATCGACGGTCTCACGAAGCGGTACGGCGACGTCACCGCCAACGACGGCGTCACCTTCGACGTCGGAGCGGGCGAGATATTCGGCTACCTCGGCCCGAACGGGGCGGGAAAGACGACGACGATTCGGTTACTCCTCGGACTCATCAAACCGACCGCCGGAACGGCGACCGTTCTCGGCGCGGACGTCCGGGATCGGCGGGCGCTCACCGAGGTGAAATCCGACGTCGGCTACCTCCCGGACACGCTCGGGTTCGAGGACCGACTGACCGGGCGCCAGGCGCTCGATTACTTCGCGCGGATGCGGGGCGACGAGCGACGCGAGGAGTTGCTGGAACTGTTTCGTCCGCCGCTCGACAAGCGGATCGAAACCTACTCGTCGGGGAACCGGCGGATGCTCGGGATCGTTCAGGCGTTCATGCACGATCCGCAACTCGCGATCCTGGACGAACCCACGTCCGGGCTGGACCCGCTCAAGCAGGATCGAATGCACGCGTTCCTCGAGGCGGAACGCGACGCGGGGAAGACGATCTTCTTCTCGTCACACGTTCTGAGCGAGGTCCAGCGCGTCTGTGATCGCGTCGGGATCATCCGGGACGGGGAACTGGTCGCCCTCGAGGACATCGACGACTTGCTCGAACGCGGCGGGAAGGACGTTCGAGTGGAACTGGCGGAGTCAGTCGACGAGGACGCGTTCGTCACGTCGGAGATGATCGATGTCGAGTCCGTCGAGGGAACGGTCCGTTTCACCTACACCGGCGAGGCCGGCGCGCTCCTGGAGCACCTCGTCCGGTTCGAGGTCGTCGACGTCGAGATCGGGGATCCACAACTCGACGACATCTTCAAACACTACTACGGGGACGAACGGGAGCCGCTCCCGGGGGACGGATGACCGCCGTCCTGCGCGTCGAATCCCGAAAACTGTTTCGCAGCACGCTTGTACTGACCGGGCTGCTCGCCCTGCTCTCGGCGTTTTTCCTCCTCGTCTTCCCGAGCATCCAGGCGGAGGCGGAACTCGTCGAGCAGGTGTACCCGGCGTACATGCTCGAACTGCTCGGCATCGAGGAACTCCACACGATCGAGGGGTTCGCCGGCGGTTACATCTTCCCGTTCGCCTGGGTGCTCCTCGGCGGGATCTACTTCGCGTACGTCAGTGCAGGCACGATCTCCCGGGACGTCCGGACGCGGCGGATGGATCTCACGCTCTCGAACCCGGTCTCGCGGGAGTCGGTCGTCCTCCAGAAGGTCGCCGCGCTGTGGGTCCCCCTGGCAGGGCTGACGATCGGGTTGGCGGTCGTGTTGTTCGCCGGCGCGAGGCTCCTGGGGGAGCCGTTCGATCCCGTCCCGCTCGCGATGGTCCACCTGCTCGGCGTGCCCTACCTGCTGGTCTGTGCCGCCATCGGGACCGTCCTGTCGGTCACCGTCGACCGCGTCGAAACCGCACAGGCCGCGGCACTGGTCCTCGTGTTCTCCCTCTGGCTGGTCGACGGCCTCTCGCACATGAGCCCCGATTTCGAATGGGTCAGCGACCTCACGCCGAGTCGGTACTACGATCCGTCGGCGATCCTCGTTCACGAGGAGTACGCATTCGGAGACGCGGGAATCCTCCTCGCGGCTTTCCTCGTCCTGTTGGCCGCCGCCGTCGTGATCTTCACGCGGAGGGATATCTGAGATGACGGCCGTACTCCGACTCGAGTCCAGAAAGCGCGTCCGTGGCTCGGTGATCCTGCTCGTCGTCTTCGCTCTGCTGTCGGCGCTGTACTTCTCGATGTTCCCCGGCATTCAGGCGGAGATGGACGCGTTCGAGGAGGCGTTCCCCGAGTACATGTTCGACCTCTTCGGGATCGAAGCGCTCCACACGATCGAAGGGTTCGTCGCCGCCGAACTCTATGCCTTCTTCTGGTCGCTGTTGCTCGCGATCTACTTCGCGTACGTCGGTGCCGGCCTGATCGCGGGCGACGTGCAGGACCGGCGGATGGACCTCACGCTCTCGAATCCGGTCTCGCGGGAGTCGGTCGTTCTCCAGAAGGTCGCCGCGCTGTGGGTCCCGGTGGTCGCGCTGAACGTCGGCGTGCCGATCGTCGTCTACGTTGCCGCGCTCGCCATCGGCGAGTCGTTCGATCCGGTCGCCCTCGCGATGGTCCACCTGCTGTCGATACCCTACCTGCTGGTCTGTGCCGGGATCGGGCTCGTGCTGTCGGTGTTCGTCGATCACGTCCGGATCGCCAGGGGGACGGCCCTGGTACTCGTCTTCCTGCTGTGGCTCGTCGACGGGGTCTCGAGGCTGGATCCCGACTACGAGTGGATCGGCGACCTCGCGCCGAGCCGATACTACGACGAGACCGCGATCCTCGTCCACGAGGAGTACGCGTTCGGTGACGCCGGAATCCTCCTCGCCGCGTTTCTCGTGCTGGTCGCGGTCTCGGTCGTGATCTTTACCCGCCGGGACATCTGACGGTCGCCCCCACTTCGACGCGGTGCTGACCGTCAGTCGAAACCGAAGGAAGGCCCCGCCTATATCGGGGTCGGCGGTGTGGCACACGGCTATGACACCGAGCCGACGGGATCTCCTCGAGTTCGCCGGGGCGATGGGAGTCGCGACGGTCTCCGCCGTCGGAACCGCCGGCGTACTCGCCTCCGACGTGACGGCCCAGGAAGACGGTACCGACGACACCGACGACGTCCCCGAGTACAGCCGGTGGCTCACCCTCGAGGACGACGCCCTCGAGTTCGTCTCCGTCGACTGGACGAGCGTCGGCGACGACCTCCGGGCGGAACTCGAGGCGGGCCAACCGGACGAGGAAGTGCCGCCGGAGTTCGAGGCGGATCCGATGGTCGCACCCGTCTCTGAGGCGCTGCTCTCGGCGTACTTCTACGTCGGGCTGGATCTCGCCCGGTACAGGATCGGGCGAATCCTCGAGGAGGAGGCGTTCGACTCGACCGTCGAGGAGCTGCTGTTGACCGATCGGGCGTTCGTCGCGACCGGTGACATCGACCCCGACGAGGTCGACGCGCGCGTCACCGCCGAAGCGGAGGCCGACTTCCTCCGGCAACTCGAGCGCACGGACGAGATCGGCGAGTACGTCGTTTACACGCCGGTCGATCCGGGAGACGACGCGGCGATCGCCGTCGGAGCGGACGCGATCCTCGCCAGCGAGGCCCGTCCGGCCATCGACGATCCCGCGGACGCACTCGAGACCGCGATCGGGGCCGCCGCCGGCGAGATCGATCGGGCGACGGACGACTCGGAGACGGTCGCGTGGCTGCTCGAGAACGCTGGCGACGGCGACGTAGCCGTCGGGCGGTACGGCGATCCGCTCGACGATTCGGGCGACGGACTCGCCGACGTCGAGTTCGAGTACGACGAACTCGAGGGCGCGGCGGGGATCGTCTCCTCGTTCACGGTAGAAGACGAGGAGACGGCTACCGGCGACTTCGCGGCCGTGATCGACGATCCGGACGAGGCCGCGCTCGAGGCGACACTCGGCGCTTCGGGGGAGAACCGATCGCTCGAGGTCGACGGCGACCGCGTGACCGCGACGGCGACCTGGCGGGAGGAACTGGTGATCAACTGATCGGCTCCCGACTCGTTTCCGTCGGTGAGGGAATCGGAACGGACTGAAGGCCAGGGGGCCTTACTCGACGATGACGACCGCCGACTCCGTCTCGAGCATCTCGCCCTCGCCGGAGTAGGTCCGCTCGCGTTCGACCTCGAACAGGTCCTCGGCGAGTTCTTCGCCGGCGACGCGGAGGACGCCGTCCTCGCGGTCGAGTTCGTAGTCGCCGCTCTCGATGCCGGCGTCGATCTCGCCGACCTTCTCGCCGTACTTCGGCCCGACCTGCGAGTAGTCGAGGTCGATCGAGGCGACCTGGGTGGTGATCTCCGGCTGATCCGAGAGCACCTCGAGGTCCGCGACGTGCATCACGTTCGCGATCGCGTCCGCGAAGCCGTCGACCTCGCCGTAGACGGCGACGGCCTCGAGGTCGGCGTTCAGCGGCAGCTGGTTCTCGCTCTTGTAGCGACGCAGCGCGGAGATGACCTCCATCGCCGTCTCGCCGGCCTCGAGGTCGGCGTCGTACCCCTGCGGGTCGGGCCAGTCGCGGAGGTGGATGCTGGTCTCCTCGAGGTCCGCATCGCCGTCGGGAGCGTAGACGGCCTGCCAGATCTCCTCCGTGACGTGGGGCAGGAACGGTGCCCACAGCTCGAGGAAGGTACGGTGGGCCGTCCGCAGCGCGTACTGGGTCGACGGGTTGTCCTCGCGTTCCTTGGCGATCTCGAGGTAGTCGTCACAGAAGGTGTTCCAGAAGAACGTCCGCAGGCGGTCGCGGGCCTTCGCGAACTCGTACTCCTCGAGTTGGGCCGTCAGCTCCTCGGTGGCGTCGTCGAGTTCCGCGAGCAGCCAGCGGTCGATCGGCTCGAGGTCCTCGGGTTCGTCGGGCTCGCGCGGCGCGAGGGTGTCGACGAGCTTGGAGGCGTTCCAGAGCTTCCGCAGGAGCTTCTCGCCCGCGGTGAGGTCCTTCTCCTGGTACGGGAAGTCGTCGCCGACCGCGGCGCTTGCCGCCCAGAAGCGGACGGCGTCGACGGGATACTCCGCGAGCACCTCGTCGGGTGCGACGATGTTGCCCCGCGATTTGGACATCTTCTCGCGGTTCTCGTCTAACACGTGGCCGTTGATCATCGTCGCGTCGAACGGCACCTCGCCGGTGTGCTCGTAGCACTTGACGACGGTGTGGAACAGCCAGAACGAGATGATGTCGTGGCCCTGCGGGCGCAGATCGAACGGGTAGAGTTCCGGCTTCGACATGGTGAACTCCTCGGCGTCTTCGTCCCAGTCCCAGCCGGCGTTGATCAGCGGGGTCAGCGACGACGTGGCCCACGTGTCGAAGACGTCCTCTTCGGCGACGAACTCGTCGCCGCCACACTCGGGACAGGTCTCGACCGGCGAGTCGTCCGAGAGGGGATCGACGGGCAGGTCCTCCTTCTCCGCGATGATCTCGTGGTCGCAGTCCTCGCAGTACCAGACCGGGAACGGGATCCCCGAGTCGCGCTGGCGCGAGATCAGCCAGTCCCACTCGAGGCCCTCGATCCAGTGTTTGTACCGGGTGAACATCTTCTCCGGGTACCAGTCCATCTCCCGGCCGGCCTCGAGGTACTCCTCCTTGTGATCGAGGATCTCGACGTACCACTGCTTGGAGACGCGGAACTCGACGGGCGTGTCACACCGTTCGTGGACCTGCACCGTGTGGGTGATCGATTCGCGGTCCCGCAGGTAGCCCGCGTCGTCCAGATCCTCGACGATGGCCTCGCGGGCCTCGTCGGTGGACATGCCCTCGTAGTCGCCGGCGAGGTCGGTCATCGTCCCCGACTCGTCGATCGCCACCCGCAGCGGGAGGTCGTGGGCCTGGTACCACTCGATGTCCTTCTGGTCGCCGAAGGTACAGCACATCACGACGCCGCTGCCTTTCTCCATGTCGACGCGGTCGTCGGCGATGATCGGCACCTCGTGGCCGAAGATCGGGATGCGGGCGGTCTCGCCGACCAGGTCCTGGTTCTCGTCGTCGTCGGGGTGGACGAACACGGAGACGCAGGCCGGGATCAGTTCGGGCCGGGTCGTCGAGATGACGAACTCGTCGCGGGGGGCGTCCCCGGCGAGTTCGAAGGCGATGTCGTTGAAGTGTGCGCCCTTCTCCATGTCCTCCATCTCGACCTGCGAGATCGCCGTCTCGCACTCGGGACACCAGATGGCGGGCGCTTTCTGGCGGTACTCCCGTCCCTGCTCGTAGAGGTCGATGAACGAGAGCTGCGAGATCCGCTGGACGCGGGGCTCGATCGTCTTGTAGGTGTTCCCCCAGTCGATCGAACAGCCGAGCCCCTGCATCTTCTCCGTGAACTCGGCCTCGTACTCCTGGCAGACCTCGCGACAGAGCTGCTGGAACTCGCGGCGTTCGTAGTCCTGATGGCGGATGTCGAGTTCCTTCTCGGTCAGCCGTTCGGAGGCGATCCCGTTGTCGTCGTAGCCGAACGGGAAGAGGACGTCGCCGTCGTGCATCCGCTGGAAGCGCGCGGCGAAGTCCTGCAGCGTGTGGCCATAGAGGTGGCCCATGTGGAGGCTGCCCGACACCGTCGGCGGCGGCGTGTCGATGGCGTAGACGGTGTTTGGGTCCTTCTCGGGGTCGCTCTCGTAGGCGTAGACCTCCTCGTCGACCCAGCGCTGCTGCCAGCGCTCCTCGACGGCTTCGGGGTCGTACCCGCCCTCGAGGGTCGGTTCGTCCTCGGAGGCCGGCTGCTGTTCCCCCTCTCCTTCGGGTGCGTCCGTACTCATGCTCTCACCGCCCGTGGCGGGCGTCGTCGGTGCGTCGGTCGCGGGAGCGTCGGTCGTCCGTGTCGATGATCCATAGCTGGTACTGGCCGTTGCTCGGTGAAATTCGGTCGGGGACAATACATCCGTCGAAACGGGGTAGGGAATGCGGGGCTACGGGGCCCCTACGAACACGCCACGCGGACCGTCGAAGCGGCCCGTCCGGACCGCGACGGAGCGATTCATACCGGGAAATGACGGCGGGCTCCGTGTTAGGTGTTTCGCGTCCGCGAGTCGTCGCTCGAGTTTGCCCTGCCGGCAGCACCACTAAGGAGGGCGTTCCCGTACTGACGTCGGTATGAACCGATGGACTTCGACGGCGACCGAATCGGGTCGCGGCGTCGACGTCGCCGGCCCGCCCGAAGCGCAGTCGATCGTCCTCGCCCACGGGGCGATGTTCACGCGGAAGATGTGGGGACCACAGCGGGACGCGCTGGCCGAGGAGTTTCGCGTCGTCGCACCCGATCTTCCCGGCCACGGGGACCGATCGGGCGAGTCGTTCGACCTCGAGCGCGGGATCGCGGTGCTCGACGACGCGATCGAATCCTACGCCGGCGGGAGCGCCGTCCTCGTGGGGCTGTCGCTCGGCGGCTACCTGGTGACAGAGTACGCGAGCCGGTACCCCCGGAAAGTCGACGGCCTCGTCGTCGTCGGGAGCAGCGCCAACCCGATCCGGGGGCTGAACCTCGCGACGCGGCTCACCGGCGCCGTCGTGCGGCTGGCGACGCGCAGCGACCTCGTCGAGCGGGCGGCCCAGCGACTCGGCAAGCGGTGGGTGCGCAACCGGGACCTCTCGCCGGAACACGAACGGGAGATCCTCGAGTCGGGCATCTTCCCGCGGGAGTTCGGCACGCCCGGCCCGGACATCGCCGGGCGGAACGCCCGGCCCGGACATCGCCGGGCGGAACGCCCGGGCGAAACTGGAGTCGTACCCGGGACCGGTGCTCGTGGTCAACGGCGAGCGCGACGCGCTCATGCGCCGCGGCGAACGGGAGCACGCGGCGGCCTCGGGTGGGGACGTGGTCGTCCTGCGGGACGCCGGCCACATCTGTAACCTCCATCGCCCGGAGGCGTTCACCGACGTCGTGCGGCGGTTCGTCCGGGACCTCGACGGGCAGTGATCGACGTCCCGGGGTACGTCACTGGTCAGTCCCCGCCGTCGTCGCCGCCGTCACTGTTCTGCTCGCCCACCAACTCGATGACAGCCCGCGAGTCGGTTTCCCGTCTGACCTCCCCCTCGAGGTACGTCGCCAGCCGCTCGAGGAACTGGTCGTCGACGCCCTCGGCGTCCGTCCCGACCAGCGAGATCGATTCGTGGCGTGCGGGATCGTCCTCGCCGCGCATGATCAGCGAGAACAGTTCGCGGGGCGTCACCGGCTCCCCCGCCTCGAGGCGCTTCGCGACCCCCTCGAGCGGCGTCTCGCTCGTCGTCTCGACGTCGAACGTGACGTCGACGGAGACGTTCGCGTTCGCCCGTTTGGCCGCGGCCGCTTCCTCGGACGCCCTGATGGCGGGCACGAGCACCTCGTCGAACTCGAGGCCCTGCTCTTTCGTGCCGACGTAGGCGAACGCGACCATCGCGCGGAGCCCGTCCAGCAGCGCCTGGTCGGTGTGGACGTCGTCGAAGATCTGTCGTCGATCCTTCTCCGCAAGGGTATGCAAGAGGAGATCGAAGTCGAGGATGGCGTTCTCGACGCGCTGCCGGATGCGCGCCTCGGCGTTCCGGCGGCTCTGTTCGTGGCTCATCGTCGTTTCGCCGAGCAGGTACGACCGATCGGCGGGCGAGAGGACACCACGGTCGCGGTCCGGGTCGGTGTTCATAATCGGATTCGGATTATGCGTAGTCCTTTGAGGGCGAAGGGTTATCAGCGGTCGGGTTGCAATACCCGTTCGATGAACCCACCGGAGTCCGGACGCGGGGCGAACGGGTGGTGCCATGGCGCGTAACCTCGCCGAGCGGTACGCGGCGGCGCTGGTCGGCCGGAGCAAACTCGTCGTCGTCCTGCTCCTGGTCCTGACCGCGGCCGTCGCGGCTGGAGCCGTCGTCAACGAAACCGAGGACGCCGGTATCGGCGAGTTCGAGACCGATTCCGAGGAGGAGGCCGCCCTCGAGTACGTCGAGGAAAACTACGAGACCGACGATGCGATCGTCACCCAGATCGTAGTCCGCGACGAGCGCGAGGGCGGCGACGTCCTCACCAGGGAGTCGTTGCTCGAGGGGCTGTACCTCCAGCGGGACGCCCGCGCGAACGAGTCGGTGAACGAAACGCTCGCGGAGGAGGGCTTCGTCGGCCTCGAGAACGTCGTCGCCGCCGCGGCCGTCTACGAGGACCGCGCTGCCGCGGCCAACGGCCCGCCGGACACGAGCGAGCCGACCCTCGAGGAGGGGATCGAGGCGCTCGAATCCCGCTCGGACGAGGAGGTCGAGGCGTTGCTCGCGGAGGTGCTCGATCCCGACTCGGAGTTCGACTCCCGGGCCGGCGAGGACCCGACCGAGTTCCTCCCGAGCGACTACGAGCCCGGTGAGACGGAGGCCGAGGCGCGGATCACGTTCCTCTTCCAGGAGGACGCCGGCGAGAACGAGGAGCCAGAGGCCGCCTACGCGGCCCAACTCGAGGTCGAGTCGCTGTTCGAACAGCGGTTCGACGACGGGTTCGTCTTCGGCGAGGGGATCACCGACGCGGCCTCCGCGAGCGCGGTCGGCGACAGCTTCGTCGTCATCACGCCCGTCGCCCTGATACTCGTCCTCGGAATCCTCGCGATCACGTACCGGGACGTCGTCGACGTCCTGCTCGGCCTGGCCGGCATCGCCGTCGTGATGGCCTGGCTCGCGGGGCTGATGGGCTGGCTGGAGATCCCCTCGAGCCAGTTGCTGATCGCCGTCCCCTTCCTCCTGATCGGGCTCTCGATCGACTACGCGTTGCACGTCGTGATGCGCTACCGGGAGGCTCGGGCGGGCACGCTCGACGTGGACGTGGCGGAGGACGGGGGACGACCGGACGGCGAATACGAAGCGGAGGCCGTCTCGAGTGCGACCGCTCCCGCGGCCCGCGGCGTCCGAACCGGGATGGCCCTCGGGGTCGGCGGCGTCGTACTCGCGCTGGCCGCCGCGACGTTCTCGACGGGGGTCGGGTTCCTCTCGAACGTCGTCAGTCCCCTACCCGCGATCCAGGACTTCGCGATCCTCAGCGCCGGGGGGATCTTCGCGACGTTCGTCGCGTTCGGGATCTTCGTTCCCGCACTGAAAGTCGAGGTCGACGGCCTGCTCGAGAACCGGTTCGACCGAGACCGGGCCAAGCCCGCCTTCGGCGTCACACCGGGCCGGATCAACCGCGTCCTCTCGGGCAGCATCGTCCCGGCGCGGCGCGCGCCGATCGCCGTCGTCGCGGTCGCGCTTCTGCTGGCGGTCGGTGGGGCGTACGGCGCGACCGGCATCGACACGGAGTTCAACGAGGCGGACTTCCTGCCGGAGGACGCTCCCGAGTGGGCGAAATCCTTCCCGGAGCCGTTCGCGCCCGACACCTACACGATCAGCGAGGATGCCGAGTACCTGGGCGAGAACTTCCAGGACCGCGGCTCGCAGGCCGAAGTGGTGATACGCGGGGACGTGACCGATCCCGCGACGCTGGCGGCGATCGAGGACGCGCGGTCGGGGGTCGCCGGTGGCGGGACGGTCGACGTCCGTCCCGACGGCAGTGCCGCCGTCGACGGGCCGCTGTCCGTCCTCGAGGACGTCGCCGCGGACAACGAGACCGTCGCGGCGGGACTCGCCGAGCGTGATACGAACGACGACGGGGTTCCGGACGAGGACCTCGAGGGCCTGTACGACCTGCTCTACGGGGCCGACGCCGAGAGGGCTGCGACGGTCCTCGAGCGAACCGACGATGGAACCTACGAATCGGCCCGCCTCGTGGTCAGCGTGCGCGGCGACGCGGCGGCCCAGCGCGTCGCCGACGACACCCGCGCCTTCGCGAGCGGGATCGAAGGCGGCGCGCCGGTGACGGCGGTCGCGACCGGCGGCCCGGTGACGACCGCCGTCATCCAGGACGCCCTGCTCGAGACGCTGATCCAGGCGTTCGTGGTGACGCTGGCCGTTATCCTCGTCTTCCTGACGGCGCTGTACTGGGTACGCCACCGGACGCTCTCGCTCGGGGTCGTGACCCTCGCGCCCGTCGTTGCCGCGCTGGCGTGGCTGCTCGGGACGATGGCGGCCCTCGGCGTCCCGTTCAACAGCGAGACGGCCGTCATCACGAGCCTCGCGATCGGACTGGGCGTCGACTACAGCATCCACCTCGGCGAGCGGTTCGTCGCCGAACGCGAACGTGCGGACTCGATCGAGGCGGCCCTCGAGGCGACGGTCACCGGCACCGGCGGCGCGTTGCTCGGCAGCGCGCTGACGACGGCCGCCGGGTTCGGCGTGCTCGCCCTGGCGCTCGCGCCGCCGCTTCGTCGGTTCGGCCTCGTTACCGGACTGAGCATCGTCTTCGCCTTCGTCGCCTGTCTGACGGTGTTGCCGAGCCTGCTCGTGCTCCGCGAGCGGGTGCTTGGCCGGGAGTGAAACTCCTATATAACTGTCGGGGGTCGCTTGGCCGGTCGCCAGTCGCGACTCCGGATTAAGGTGGGTAGTGTCCGTACGCGTATCCATGACGATCGATTCGAACTCGAACCCGGACGTGAGCAGACGAACGCTACTCGGGGGGATCGCCGTAACCGCAAGCGCCGCCCTCGCCGGCTGTACCGGCACGACGCCGTTCGTCGGCCAGCAACTCGCCAGGTCCGACACCGTCCCCGCAGCGGACGTCGACGCGCTGCGCGTCTACGGGAAGACCGGCGAGATCACGGTGACCGGCGGCGACCGCGACGACGTCGCGGTCGACATCGAGAAGCAGTCCAGTTCGGTCCGGACCGACCTCGAGAACCTCGAACTCCGTTCCGAGCGCACTGACGGCACCCTCGAACTCCGCTCGGAGTGGGACGGCACCGAGGGCTGGCTCCGGAGTCGGCCCTCGATGGACCTCGAGATCGACGTGCCCCGCGAGCTAGCCCTCGAGGAGGTTTCGACGAGCGTCGGCGAGGTGACGGTCAGGGACGTCGCCGGCGACCTCCGGGTCGACACCAGCACCGGACGGATCGACGTCGCGAACGTCGACGGCGGAGTCGGCGCGAGCGCGAGCACGGGTCGCGTCGAGATCCGCGACGTCGAGCGCCTCGACGACGTCTCCACGAGTACGGGTCGCATCGAGGTCGACGTGCCGGCGATCGACGGCGATACGTCGGTCACGGCCAGTACGGGCCGCATCGAGGCGGCGATCGATCCGGATCTCGACGCCGAACTCCGGGTGGAGACGAGCACCGGACGCATCGAGATCGAAGGCCTCGAGTTGCAGGACGCGACCCGGGGCGACGACGTGGTCACGGGGGCGCTCGGCGACGGCGGACCGACGCTCCGGTTCGAGACGTCGACCGGGCGGATCGAACTCCGGGCGCTCGAGTAGTCCGTCGACGTCGACCGTCGACGCGTTCGCATCCGTGACGGTCCCCAGGAGACGTGAAACCTTTTTGCCGACGGACGGGGTGGCGAGAACGCGCTATGCGAGCGTTCGTTATGCAAGAGATCGGGGAAACGGGGATGACCGAGAAGGACCGTCCCGAGCCGGGACCGACCGATGCGATACTGGAACCCACGAAGGGGTTGATCTGTACTTCGGACTGTCACACGGTCCACGGCGCCATCGGCGAGCGTGAGGACCTCACGCTCGGGCACGAGATCGTCGGCACCGTCGACGCGGTCGGCGACGCCGTCGAGGACTTCGAACCCGGCGACCGGGTCGTCGTCGGCGCGATCACGCCCGACTGGAACTCGAGGGCGGCACAGGACGGCCACCCCTCGCAGTCGAACGGCGCGCTCGGGGGCTGGAAGTTCGCGAACGTCAAGGACGGCACGTTCGCGGAGTACGTCCACGTCAACGACGCCGACGGAAACCTCGCGCACATCCCCGACGGGGTGAGCGATCACGAGGCCGCGTACACGACGGACATGATGTCGACGGGGTTCGCCGCCGCGGAGAACGCCGACGTCCCCGTCGGCGGTACCGTCGCCGTCTTCGCCCAGGGCCCGGTCGGCCTGATGGCGACCAGGGGCGCGGCGCTGCAGGGTGCCGGCGAGATCATCGCGGTCGAAACCGTCGAGAAGCGCCAGGAACTCGCCAGGGAGTACGGCGCGGACCGGATCGTCGACTTCGAGGAGGGGGACCCGGCCGATCGGATCATGGACCTCACCGACGGCGAGGGAGTCGACGCCGCAGTCGAGGCGCTCGGCGCGGATGCGACGTTTCAGGACTGCATCCGGGTCACGAAACCCGGCGGGACCGTCTCGAACGTCGGCTATCACGGCGAGGGCGAGTTCCGTCACGTCCCCCGCGAGGAGTGGGGCGTCGGCATGGCCGAAATCGACATCGTCACCGACCTCTGTCCCGGCGGCCGACTCCGGATGGAGCGCCTGCTACGGCTCCTCGAGAACGGCCGGGTCGATCCGACGCCGATGACGACTCACGAGTTCGCGTTCGACCAGATCGAGGAGGCGTTCGAGATGATGGACGAGAAGGCGGACGGGATCATCAAGCCGCTTATCCACTTCGACTGATCGCGGCGGGAGGCGATCGGGGTGAGGGGGAGAGCTCTCCCGTCCCGTCACTCTTCGTCGTCGTCGACGGTCAACAGCCGCTCGGCGACGACCGCCGCCAGCCGGCCGGCGAGGTTCACGCCCAGGAGCGTGGCGTAGCCGACGACGACGCCGCCCGCGGCCGCGGCCAGCGCACGCGGGAAGGTGTCGATCTCGTACCAGCCGGCGACGACGACGTGGTCGCCGTAGTACAGCGGCGTGACCAGGAGGCTGGCCGCAAGCGAGAGGCCGACGACGATTCCGACGAACGCGACGAACCCGAGCAGCGTCTTCCACAGCAGGTAGACCGCGCCGAGCCACGTCGCCCGGCCGAGCACGAGTTCTCGCAGGAACTCGACGACGCCAGCCTCCGTCTCCGGAAAGCCGGGCGAAACGTCCGCCTCGAGCAGCCCTTCGGTCACCGCGCCGTCGAGCCACGCGAGCGCGACGATCGACAGGAGCGTCGCGACGAACGCGAGCGGGCCAAGCAGCGTGATGCTCAGTCCGAGGGTCGTCGATGCCCCCGCGACGACGACGGCGAAGTAGAGGACCCCAAGCGGGAACGCGAGCAGCAAGTACGCGAGCGAACGGTACGTCCAGGGGTCGACCGGAGCGGCGGCGATCCCGCGACCGCCGGATGCGGCGTCGGTCGACCGCGATCGTGCCGAATCGGATGGTGTCGTAGCCATGCGTTCTCGTTCCCATCGACGGGCGCGATTCCCCTAAACCGGGGTCGCGAACTGGCGAGTCGTCCACTCGGCGAAACGTTTATCAGACGGCCTCGAGCGAGTAGAGGATCGCGAGCAGGCCGGCGATGTTCGAAAGCAAGACGCCGAGCAGCGTCACGGCCTGTGACAGCGCCAGTGCGGGTGCGAGCCCGTAACTGACGAGGAACGGGCCGACGGTGATGCAGACGACCCCGACGGCAAGGAACCGCATCGGTTCGCTGTCGTTGCGCTGGTACCCACGGTATGCGAGGCCGGCGACGACGGTTCCCACGAGGGCCGTCGCGAGCGCCGTCGCGAAGAGGACGGCCGCGGGCTCGAGGTCAGCGACGACCATAGACCACCCCCAGGATCAGGAGCAATCCGAGTAGCTGTACCGCCGTCGCGACGGTTTCCCGCCAGACCGGCGAGACGCTCGGCGCGTTCGAAAGGGCGAGTCTGAGCAACATGGGAACGGTGGTGAGCAACACCAGCCCGGTACCGAGGACCAGCATGCCGACGCCGCCGCCGCGGCGGTAGCCCCGGTAGAGCCGGATTGCCAGATAGATCGACAGCAGCGTGGCGACGAGCAGGGAGAGAAACACCAGCGCGACCAGTTCCGGCGCCCCGCCGGTCGTCCCCTGCAGGGGGACCGCGACCGACTCCGGGGCGGCGATCGGTCCGCCTTCGAGGGCGGCCGGGACGTCGACCGGACCGATGGACTCGAGGCCCGGCCCCGGCCCCGGCCATTCCCCGGTGATCCCGACAGTTGGCTCCCGTGGCTGGCGAGTCATTTGAATCCCTCGTAGAGTCTGGTGAAGCGGTCGGCCGCCGACTCCTCCGGCCCTCGATCGACGTCGACTCGGAACCCGTCTTCCCCGAGCTGGATCCGCACCTCTCGGAGCCGGGCGCTGTAGACCTTGTAGTGGTGGCCGCCGGGGTCGAGCTTCTGCTGGTCCTCGAGGAGGTCACGCTCCTGGAGTTGCTCGACGCGGCGGTAGATAGTGGACGGATCGGCCCCGCAGGCGTCGCTCAGCGCGTCGACGGACTTGGGCTCCTCGCGGGTCTGCTCGAGGATCGTCCGCGCGTAGTCGTCGCTGAGCACGTCGACGACGTCGGCCTCACCGTCGTCGTTCATCGTGATCCGGTTTCGCTGACAGGACAAAAGTTCCATTGGTCCTCGTGCCGATCGTACCGGTCGATTCCCCTGCCGTGACCATCGCCACCTCACCGGTCGGCCGCCGACGGAGTATACCGTCGGGACGAACTGTTCGTTCGCCAACCGGAGCCGAACGTTTATGTCCTCGCGTCCAGCAGTCACGCTCGAGATGGCACGGTCGGCAGCCACCGCGTCCGACGATCGAGTCGAACGGTTCGGGGGACGTCTCGGGCGGTTCGTCTCGGTCCCGTTCGAGCGGCGAACGTATCTCAGCCTGGCGTATCTCTTGCTCGCGTTCCCGCTTGGCCTTGCGTACTTCCTGTTCGTGACGATCGGCGTCTCGCTGGGGCTCGGACTCGCGGTCGTGCTGGTCGGGATCCCGATCCTCGCGTTCACGCTCGCCGTCGGCCTCGCGCTCGCGGGCTTCGAGCGCTGGCTGACCTCGACCATGCTCGAGCCCGAGATCGAACCCCGGACGGAGCTGTCCGGCGAACGCCGACGGGACCAGTTCGTCTCCCTAGTCACCGACCACAAGACCTGGTCTTCGTTGCTCTACCTCCCCGCGAAGTTCGTCATCGGGCTGGCGGGGTTCGTCCTCGCGACGACGGGCCTGTCGACGAGCCTGAGCATGCTCGTGCTCCCGCTGTACTACGACCGGCCGGGGCTGTACGTCGGGCTCGTCCCCGATCGCGCGCCCGAAATCAGCCAGACGCTGTACCTGGGGTGGAACTACCTGCTCGTCGGCTTCGATGCAGTGTTTACGTTCGGGCACTGGAAAATCACGACACTGCCCCGGGCACTCGTCGCCGCGGGGGTCGGCCTGTTGCTCCTGCTCGTGACGTTGCACGTCCTGAACGCCCTCGCCCGCGTCTCCGGCTGGTTCGCCCGCGTAATGCTCGAGGGCGGCTACGATCCGTTCGCCGTGGTCCGCCGGTCGCTGTAACAGCCCGGCTACGGTCCCGCCTCGTCGCCGCTCTCGAGGTCGAGCGACTCCTCTGAGTCCGAGTGGGCCCGCACCCACAGTTCGCCGATCCGGGAGAGCCTGGTCCGGTAGGACTTCCCGCGTTCCTCGCGCTCGATGTAGCCCTTGCCGCCCGGGCCCAGGCGGTCGACGTTGTAGATCACCTTCGAGCGGAAGCTATCGGTGTACTCCTCGTTGAGTTCGCGGGCGAGCGACTCCGCCAGCTCGGAGACGGAAGCGAACTCGCCGTCCTCGCCCAGTTTGTAGAGGATGAGTTCCTCGAAGGGTTTGACGTTCGAGAAGGAGGCGACCGGCAGTTCGACGATGTGGCTCCCGCCGATCTCCTTCGCGCCGATCGTGGTCCCCCGCTCGTCGAACTCGGCCAGCAGGTCCCGCGCGCTCTCGAGACGGGTCCCGACGCGGTCGTCCTCGAGCGCGTCGTCGTCATCGAGTGCCGCGAGGTCCTCGAGGAGATCGATCTGTTCGCGCAGTTCCTCGGCCAGTTCCGTCTCGAGGTACTTCTCCGGGGCGGTGTAGTAGGTGTGGATCGCCTCGCGGTCGTCCTCCCGCTCGACCATCAGGGAGTTGGCCGCGGTCGCGAACGCGAAGCTCACGGTCCGGGGCATCGCGGCGACGTTGACCCAGACGTCGTTGCCGCGATCGAGTTCGGCCGTGATGAGGTCGTAGGCCTGTTCGAACGCCTCGTCGTAGTCGTAGACGTCCTCGAGGACGAACCGCTCGGTGCTCGCGCCCAGGAGGTTCCGAAAGTCGGTCTCGAGTTTCTCCGAGAGGTGCTGGGAGTACTCGACGTTGGCCTCGCTGCCGATGGCTCCCTCCAGCAGGATGACGCGGTCGACGTCGATCTGATCGCGTACGAGCGGCGCGATCAGCCGGTCGTAGTCGAACCCGACCGGAACGATGTGCGTTTGCATACGCCCGGATTGGAGCGTCCGACTCCTAACAGTATTGATCGAGGTGACTGTTTCGCTCGAGCGGGGAACGAGGGTCGCTACGCCTCGAGTTCTCGGATCAGCGTGGCGATCGTTTCCCGGTCGCGGTCGGGGTCGAGGTCGAGGTCGAGGTTGCGGTCGAACTCGAGGTCGCGGTCCGGGCTCCGTCGGTCGGAACCGGGGTCGGCCTCCGCGTCGCCGCTTCCGTTCCCGTCCGCGAGCGACTCGAGCGGCCCGGACTCGAGGTCGCTCCCATCGCCGTCGGGAGAGAGCGGGATCGTCCCGCCGGCCATCCCGTAACTGCGCTCGGTGGGCCAGACCGCGACGTGGGCCTCCGCGGGGAGTGCAGTCGCGGCTTCCTCGTCGCCCCCGAACTCGAGCGGGTACGAGGCGTCGAGCACGTACCACTTCCCGGCGGCGCCGTTGGGCGCCTCGAACTCGAGGGTGTCCCGCGTCCGCTCGACGACCAGGCCTTCGTCCTCGATGGTATTGACGAACTGCGATTTCGCGGTGGGCGCAGCCATCGAGAACACCGACGCGGGCGAGACGCCGACGGACGGCAGCGGCGGCGAGAAGGTCATCTCCACCGTAAACAGCGAGCGAAGCGGAACGTCGCTCGGGCCCACATCGATCCTCGTGGGGCCTGCCCCGTCGGTGGGTTCGTACAGCGTCGTCTCCGCGGTGATCGTGGCCATCAGCACGGTCGTCTCGGCGGTTCGAGTACCGACCCGCTGCCACGCGTCGGAAAGCGACTCCGGAAGATCGAGGGCCATCGGTTCTCGGTTCCCCCTACGCGGGGCGTGCTTTTCGGTGTGTTGCTCCCCGCCGATCCCGTTCACCGGGGTCGAGCGGACACGATATCCTAGAGGGAACGAGGGAACCGGAGAATCGATACAGCGGCCAGTCTCAGTCCGCGCCGAGCCCCTCGAAGTAGATCGCCCGCCGCTCGTCGGCCGCGGGCGTCGTCACCAGCGAGACGCCGACGGTGACGACGAGGCCGACGGCCATCCCGACGATGCCCGCGGACCATCCCAGGTAGCTCCCCTGAAAGACAGTCGTGACGACCGCGATCAGGGCCGGCGCGATTTCCCCGACGACCGGCGCGAGCCCGACCACCTCGAGTCCGCCGACGATCGTTCCGACGAAGAGGTTCGCGAGGTAGAACCCCTGGCTGGCGGCGATCCCGGCGGTGATCCCCGTCCGGGTCGTCCCCCGCCAGTAGAGCGCGACGAGCACCGGCAGCGCGAGCTGTGCGAAGCCGCTGAAGGCCGCGTCGCCGAGTTCGAACAGCGTCGCGGGCTCGAGCAGACTGCCGAGGAACGCCGCCGTCGCGAAGACGACGACGCCGGCGCGGGCGATCAGGTCCTCGCGCCGGGCCGAGGCGTCGCGCTCGAGGTACGGCCGGTAGATGTCCCGGGTGAAGTACGACGATCCCGAGAGCAGCATCGAGTCCGAGGAGGACATCATCGCCGCCATCGCGCCCGCGATGACCAGCGCGGCGAACCAGATCGGGGTGTACTCCGCCAGCACCGCCGGGAGGACGTTCCCGCCCTCGGACACCGTCACGTCGAGCCCTCGGGCCCACGCGCCGAGCATGAACGCGGGCACGAAAAGCGCCACGCAGAGGATCGGCCACAGCGCGAACGACCGCTTGAGCACCGTCCGCGAACCGGCCGCGAAGAACCGCTGGTTGACCTGCGGGAACATCGCCACGCCGAAGCCGATCACGATCGCCGTCGAGAGCATCCACTGGGGCGTGTAGTGATCGCTGCCGAGCGCGAGGTACTGGGCCGCCTCGGCTTCCAGCGCGGCGGTCGCCGCCGTCGGCCCGCCGACCGCGGCGAGCACCCAGATCATCGCGATCCAGGTGGTGACGAGCATGAACAGCCCCTGCAGCGTGTCGGTCCAGGCGATCCCCCGCATCCCGGCGACGACGACGTAGAGGATCATGAACGCCGTGATCAGTCCGGCGCCGACGGCGTACGGAACCGTCCCGTCGGTTAGCGCCTCGAGCGCGGTGCCCGCCCCGGCCTGCTGGAGCATGACGTAGGGGAACAGCCACAGCAGGCTGATGCCCGCGACCAGCCCCCGGAGCCGGGTCGAGGCGAACCGGTCGCCGAGCATCTCCCCGAGGGTGACGTAGCCGTGCTCCCGTCCGAGGAGCCACTGCTTGTAGCCGACGACGTACCAGAGGATCGCGAAGATGATCCCGTCCATCAGCCCCATGACCAGCACCCATTCGGGGCCCTGGCGGTAGGCGACGTTCGGCCCGGCGAAGAACGTAAACGCCGACAGGAGCGTCGCGAACGTCGTAAAGAGGAGGACGACGGTTCCGAGGGTGCGGCTCGCCAGATAGAAGTCCTCGGCCGTGCGGTCGGTCAGCCGGTAGGCTACCAAGCCGACGGCGAGCGCGAGCAGGAGGTAGCCGACGATGATCCCCAACTGGAGCGTCGCGCTCACGGCGACTCACCCCCGATCGCTCCACCGTCGGTTTCGATGCCGATACCCCACGCACGTCTGGCGAAGTAGTGGAACACGACCGCGGCGAGCAGCATCCATCCGACGTGCCACCAGAGCCACAGCGGGAGGCCGACGACCGTCGTCGCGTTACCCCAGAGGAACCACGGGATCGCGAGCGCGGAGAGGACGATCGCGACGGCGGTCCAGCCGACGAGTTCCAGGCGACGCATGTTCGGAGGTTCGAGTCGACGTTGGTAACTGTTTCCCTTCAACCCTGACTATCGAAGACTATCTCCCATCGATCGCTCGCTCTCGAGATCGATCACGAAACGCTCGCCGAAGACGCCGAGAAATAGTCCCTTTCGTCACAGCGCCGGTGAGATGGAGTATCAGGGCCTCTCCGGCCGTTTTACGGCAAGCTAAAACCGCTCTTTCAGGTAGGAAAAGGAGTATAAGTGTTGGAGAGAAAACGAGTAGCGAATCCCATATGGCCCGTCTGTTTCCCTTCCGCTCGGAGACGTCCCCGCAGGAAGGGGCACCCCGCGTCGTCGACCTCGAGGGGGAGGACGCCGACGCGGTCTTCAGCGCCCTGTCCTCGACGACCGCCCGGGAGATCTACTCGCAACTCGATGACCAGCCCGGAACGCCAAGCGACGTCGCCGACGCGATCGACTCCTCGATCCAGAACGTTCGCTACCACCTCGAGAACTTGGAGGAGGCCGGCCTCGTCGAGGTCGTCGACACCTGGTACTCCTCGCGGGGCAACGAGATGAGCGTCTACGCGACGACCGACGGCCCGCTGATCGTCACCAGCGACGAGTCCAAAGCGAGTCAGTTGAAATCGGCTATCTCGCGGTTGATCGGCGGTATCGGGGCGCTGGCCGGCGGTAGTCTCCTCGTCCAGTACGGGCTCTCGAACTGGCTGATGCCCGGCCAGCGGGCGCGACCCGAAGGCGGTGCCGGCGGCGACGCAGCGGCCGTCGACGACCAGGCATCGGGCGACGAGTCGGCGGACAGTAGGGATGCCGAAGTCGATGCGGATGCCGACGCCGAAGCCGACGCCGACGCCGACGGTGAGGCCGGAACCGACGACGCCGGCGACGACGTCGGCATCACGTCCCAGGAGGACGGCGCGGAGGAAACCGAGGACGCCGAAGCCACCGGGGACAGTGGCGACATGGATGCGGCGGATGCACCCGATGCGGGCGCGGACGCCGGCGGCGATCCGGACGTCTACGCGGACGACCCCGGAGCCTACAACGTCGACGATCCCGGCGTGTACGACGTCGACGCCGTCGCCGACGGCGGTGCGGACGCCGTCTTCAACACGATCCCGCCGGGCGCGCTGTTCTTCCTCGGCGGACTCGTCGTGTTGCTCGCGGTGACCTGCTACTGGTACTGGTATCGGTACCGGCCGATGCACTGACCGATCGGCCCCTTCGGACGACCCGAAGCCTCGAGCGCGAATTTCCCCGGATGTCAACAGCTATTTGCCCGTCACGATTCTATCTTACATAAACCGATCTCGCGCGCGACCGCGCCTCTCGCGTCGTTGCCCCTCTCGGGGACGGATCTCCAATGGAAGACACCTCGAAATACCTCATTCACGCGGACGTCACGGCTGACGGGGTCGTCGAGCGGAGCGACGTCGTCGGCGCTATCTTCGGTCAGACGGAAGGCCTGCTCGGCGACGAACTCGATCTCCGGGACCTCCGCCAGTCTCAGAAAGTCGGTCGTATCGACGTCGAAATAGCAAGCACCGCGGGCCAGTCTCACGGCCACCTCACCATCGCAACCAGCCTGGACAAAGTCGAGACCGCGACGCTGGCCGCTGCCCTCGAGACGATCACCCGGGTCGGGCCCTGTCGGGCCGACCTCGAGGTCACCGAGATCGAGGACGTCCGGGCCGCAAAGCGCAAGGAGGTCGTCGAGCGTGCGAAGGAACTGCTCGAGACCGGATTCGACGACAGCGTGATGAGTTCCGAGGAGATCCTCGCGGAGGTCCGCCAGCACGTCCGCGTCGAGGACATCACCGAGTACGAGGGGCTCCCTGCCGGCCCGCGGGTGAGCGACAGCGACGCGATCATCGTCGTCGAGGGTCGCTCCGACGTGGTCACGCTGCTGAAGTACGGCATCAAAAACGCCATCGCGGTCGAGGGGACGAACGTTCCGGACGCCGTCGCGGAACTCACCCGTCACCGGACCGTGACCGCCTTCCTCGACGGCGACCGCGGCGGAGACCTCATCCTCGAGGAACTGGCCCAGGTCGGGGACGTGGACTACGTTGCGTTCGCGCCGTCGGGCGAGTCAGTCGAGGACCTCGACCACCACCAGTTGTTCACCGCGCTCCGGAACAAGGTGCCATACGACACCGTTTCGGGACTGAACGAGCCCCGGGAAGCCATCGCGGCCACCGACGGGAGCACGACGCCGGCGCCGACCGCCGGCGAAGCGGATGCGGAGCCGTCAAGGGCCGAGTCGACGCGTTCGGCGGAGCCGAACGCCGACGGCGAGACGGGGGCCGACACGGAGTTCGCCACCCCGACCTCCCGCCAGCCGTCGACGGTCGGTGCCCGGCCCGGCGGCGACGCGTCGGTCGGCTCCGAGAGCGGCGTCCACGAGGACCGATCGTCGACGGAGACGACGGAAACGGCGGAATCGCCGGCCGATACCGAGGACGAAGGAAAGGCGGATGACGCGGCCGAGGCGACACCCGAAACCGTCTACGGACACGCGAAAGAGGTCGTTCGGGACGGCACCGATCGGGTCCGGTTCCTGGACGCCGACGGTGACGCCCTCGAGGAGGCGGACGCGAACGACGCGTATGACGCCCTGGACGACCTCGAGACGGTTCCGACGACGGTGCTGCTCGACGGCATCCTGAGTCAGCGGCTGCTCGATCTGGCGGCGGATCGTGGGGTCGATCGCATCGTCGCCCGTTCGCTGGGTCAGTTCACGAAGCGGCCGACGAGCGTGCGGATCCACGCGGTCGACGACATCGCTGCGGAGGCGCCGGCGACGGGCGGCGACTCCGACGACGGCTGACGCGAACCGCTACGCTACCGCTGTGTCACTTGTTCGCCCGTGACTCGAGAACCGTTCGCCCGCCGATTCCGGTTCGAGAGGTTGATAGCTCGTCGGGATCGACCGCCGAGTATGTCACCACCACCGGCGGCGGCATGGCTGTTTCTCGGCGCATGGATTCTCATGACGTTCGCGGTGACGAACGCCGCTGGCGGGACGCAGCGACGGTCGCTCGAGGAGCGGCCGGTTCGGACGCCCGCCAGCGAGGACCGAGACCCGGCGACGTCCCCGAACTCGAATTCGAACTCGAACTCGACCGAGTGCACGGGCCAACGACGCTCCGGGGAGGGTGTCGGGAGGCCGGCGGACGACTGACGACTGGGGATCGGCGACTGGGGATCAGCGACTGGCGACTGACAACTGAGCGGAAGCAACGCGCACGACTGCTCGTCACCCGAACGCCGCGAACGAGACGACGAGCAGCGCGGCGACCACCGCGCCCGACAGCGTCGCCAGGAAGTTCACGCTCTGGTTGCCGAGCAGCCGTCCCTCGAGCGTCGCCCCGAGGAGGCTGTCGACGGTCATTCCGACGAAGCCGGCCGCGACCACGATAGCCGCGCCGACGGTATCGACCTCGGGGAACAGCCAGAAGGAGATCCCGGCCACGACAGTCGCGCCCGCGAGACCGGCCAGTTCCCCCTGCCAGGTGACGCCGCCGTCGGTCCCCGGTTCCACGGGCTCTAAGGTCGTGATCAGCCGAGGCGTCTCGAAGACGCTCCCGATTTCGCTCGAGAGCGTGTCGCTCATCGCGGTCGCTACCGAGCCGGTGAAGGCGAACAGGAACAGGTGTGGGTCGGGATCCGCGGGCAGCAGCGTCGCTGAACTGGCGGCGTATCCGAGCACGGCGGCGAGCGCGACGGCAGCGTTCCCCAACACGTTGCCGCTGCCCCGTGCACCGTCGTTGTCCTCGGCGACGCCGAGGTCCCGTTTCCGCTCGTATCGGAACTTCGTCGCGAGGCCGCCGATCCCGAAGAACGAGATGAGGACGACGAACCAGCCGTACCCCCCGAGAACGATCGTCAACAGCCCCAGGAGGACGCCGGTGAGCATCCCAGCCACGGAGGCGGTCTCGAGCGCGTAGGAGACGTAGCCGAGCGCGACCGTGACCGCGAGGGCGGCGACGATTTCGACGGCCCCGAGTGCGGGCTCGAGTTCCGCGAGCAGCCACAGGAGGAGGCCGACCGAGAGCATGACCACGGGGTCGTCGTAGAGCAACAACACGGTACGCAGCAGGGCGGCGAGGAGCGCCCCGCTGGCCGCGAGGAAGACGACCCGTGGGAGCGCCGATTCGACGGCTGCGACGGACGCGTCGACCGCGAGGGTTCCGGACTGGCCGACGACGCCGGCGGCCGTCGCCGCGACCGAGAAGCCGATCACGTGGGCCACGTCGTCGTCCGTTCGCAGGCGGACGGCCTGTTCGCCGAGGTTTCCGTAGCCGACGAGGAAAACGGTCCCGACGAAGATGGCCGTCGACATCGCGGTCCCGACGGCGAGCAGTCCCAGGGCGACGCCCGCGAGAACGAACGTGAGCAGGCCGTAGAGGCGACCGTCCTCGTAGTCCCCCGGGTAGGCGAGGAGATCGAAGAGGGGGCCGTCGGTGACGACGAACGCGCCGAGCAACAACGCAGCGGCGAGTGCCCCCGCGACCTCGGGTCCGAAGAGCGGAACGGCAAGCGACAGCGTACAGAGTGCCGCGAAGACGCCGGCTCGCCGAACGGGTGCTGTCACGATATCGGTCTCTTTCTGTCGGCTTTACTTGAAGGTTCCCGAACTCGTATCGACCGGGTTTTCGGGCGACAGCGCCGGCCTCTCGCAGCTTTCTGTCCTGGCTGTGAGGGCAGGATTCACACGCTCGAGCGCGTCGAGGCCGGAGTCGCGTGGCAAAGAACGTAACGCGTATGATACCGGGCGGGATATCCGGCGGTGTGGGTCTGTACGAACGCTACCTCGCCCTCCGGATTCGCCGCCACGAGGCCGATCCCCCCGACCACGTCGCCCTGGTCATCACCGAACGCGACCTGCTCGAGGACGGGGCCTACGAGACGCTGGCGGACTTCTTCGAGTGGGCGACCGAGTACGCCTCGCTGGTGACCGTCTACGTGAGCGTCCTCGACTCCGAGGCGGTCCCCGCCCTGCGGCGCGAACTCGAGACGATCGACGCCCCGCGGGAGGTGGCCGTTCGTGGTCCCGACGACCGGGCGCCCGCGGACGCGCCGATCCGGGTCGGGATCGGACTGGGTGGCAAACACGAGTTTACCAGCGCAGTGCGGACGCTGGCGGAAAGCGTCGACGAGGGCACCCTCGAGCCCGAGGAGATCGACGACGAGGCGGTCGAACAGCACCTCGTCTTCCCCTCCGAGCCCGATCTCGTCATCAAGACCGGCGCGGAGCGACTCTCCGATTTCATGATCTGGCAGTCGGTTTACTCGGAACTGTACTTCACCGACGTCAACTGGCGGGACTTCCGCAAGCGGGACTTCCTGCGGGCGGTACGGGAGTACTGTAACCGGTCGCGGCGGTTCGGGCGATAGCCCGCGGAGCCGTTTCCCGACGTCACTTCGCGGTGACGTACGTCAGGAAGGCCAGCGCGACGGTCTGGAAGGCTCGAAGGGTTGCGACCGACTGCTGGACGCCCGGCGAGTCGGCGTAGAGCATCCCGCTGCTGAAGAAGAAATAGATCGCGACGATGTTCTCGAGCAGCATCGCGACCCCGAACACGGCCAGCCCTGCGGTCATCTCGGAGCCGAAGGTCCGGTAGTTCCGGATCCAGATGATCGTAAGCACCCCGAGGAGGAGTACGTTCGCTCCCGAGAGGAGGGTCGCGACCATCAGCCAGGGACCCATCGCGGTCTCCATTCACATCGCCTCCAGGACGGTTTCGAACTCCTCGCGGTGTCGCTCGAACCGGTCGGTGAGGAAGTACAGCTTCCCGTACTCGTCGCCGCCGGACTCGATCACGTCGTGTTCCTGTAGCATATCGAGGTGGTGTCTCACTGTATTGTAGTCGACGTCGAGGCACTCCGCGAGTTGATTGGCGTTCCGGGGTCGCTCGTCGAGGGCGGCGATGATGCGTGCACGGTTCTCACCGCCGCGGGTTCCGACGAGGAGGTACCAGAGTGCCTTCTCCATCCGTGCGTGGTCTCGTAACGAGGCACTATGAGTCCGGCGGTCATCCGTTTACGGTCCTGCTGACCCACCCCGTTGCGCCGCTGGGGAACGACTCCGATCGCTCCTCGGGTTGGAGCTCCCCCTCGCCGTCGGTCGCCCGTACCACGACCTCGTGGCTGCCGTCGGGATCGAACTCGTAGCGCCACTGCCGCCACACGTCGTCGCCCGGAAGCGGTTCCGAGAGCTCGGCGTCCGCCCAGCTGTCGCCGCCGTCCGTCGACACCTCGACGCGTTCGATGCCCCGGGTCCCCGCATAGGCGTGGCCGGCCACCTCGATCGTCCCGTCGTCCAGTACGGTGTCGCTCCAGAGTTTGGCGACCGTGTTCACCGGGCCGGTGCCGTGCCAGCCGCGCTGTTCCCAGTAGCCGTCCATCTCCTCGTTCAGCAGTTCGATCTCCTGGAGCCACTTGACGTTCGTCTCTCCCCAGTGACCCGGGATCAGCACGCGAACCGGGTAGCCGTGGGACTGGGGGAGCGACCGCCCGTTCATTCCCCACGCGAGGAAGCCGTCCTCGAGGGCCTCGATCGGGAACTGGACGAAGTAATCGTCCGCCGCGTGGAGCATCGCACACCCGCACTCGCCTTCGGGGTCGGCCTCCTCGAGCAGGGGCTTGATCGGCGTTCCGGTCCAGACGGCGGTGTCCAGCTTTTCGCCGTTCAGGTCCTCGCCGACACACCGGAGGGTCACGAACCGGCGCTCGGTCGGCATCCCGGTCAACTCGTCGAACGTGATCGTGGTGTCGTCGCCGACCTCCCCGGTGATGGTCATCGACCAGTCGTCGGGCGAGAGTTCGGGGTCGAATCCGCGATGTCGACGTTGTAGAACTCGTCGAACGTACTCACGAGCCCCGGGACGTCGCCCTCGATGTCGAGGGCGTTCGCCTCGGCCTGCTCCATCAGCGTCGCTTCGTCGTCCCCGTCGTCCGTCGTTTCGCTCTCGTTTCCTCCCTCGATCTCCTCGAGGGGTTCGCCGCCGGCGGTGTCGTCGTCGGCAGTCAATCGACGGAAGCCGAGAGCCGTGGCGAGGAAGGCCAGCGCGCTCACGCCCGAAACGAGCGCGCGCCGCCGCGACGGATCGTGTTCGGGAGCGGCGACTGGCGTTGCACCGAGGGCGGCAAACGCCAGTACGGGCACCCCGGCACCGATCGCGAGCAGTGGCTCGGCCGTGATCGAGGCCGTCAGACCCCACGCGGCGACGCCGGCCAGGCCGACCCCGACCGCCGGTCGGTCCAGTCGCCGAGCGACGCGGAGTCCCACGACTGCGGCGACGGCGAGCAACCCGACGGCGATGGCGAACGAAAGCGCGATGTGGAGGAGATGTGCCCGTTCGCCGACGTTCTGTATCATCCACGCGACGATCGGGCCCGGCGTGGCCCTGACGACGGCGTCGTCGATCGGGGCGACCAGGAACTCGCGGGAGTAGCCCGTCACCGCGTAGGAGCCGGCGACGCCGGTCAGGCCGGCGAGGGCCGCGAAGACGACTTCCCTGCGGGACGGAGAGGTCGTCATCGGGTCACCCCATCCCCCCGGAGACGACGGGGCAGTTGACGGTCGCGGTGTCGGTCTCGAGGACGGTTGCATCGGTCGCCGACTCGAGGTCCGAAACGTCCCCGAACTCCTCGTTGTCGTAGACGGTGACCGTCCACAGCGGCGAGTACCCCTCGTCCTCCGGCAGCGAGGCGACGACGTTGTGGGTCTGCTCGCTCATCTCCTCTGTCATGAACCCGGACTGGGGCCCGCCGCCGTCCTCGTCGGGGTTCACGTCGAACGAGACGTAGATGGGTGTGGTCGGAACGGTTCCGTCGTCGGTCGCCTCGAGCGGGCGCTCCTCGAAAAGGAAGTAGCTGACGACGGTCCCGTCGTACCAGCCCTCGACCAGTTCCTGGTCTCCGTCCCCGTCCCCGTCCCCGTAGCCGTAGCGTTTCGAGGCCCTGGAACCGTCGGGGACGATCGGGCAGTTCTTGATCGTCTCCGTGGGCGTGATCTCGAAGTCGCCGTCCATCAGTTCGGCCGCGCTCGTCACCGCGTTGGCCTCGTAGTCGTCGGGAACCGTCACCCGGTGGACGTGCCAGAAGTCGTTGTACCCCTCGTCGCCGGGAACTACGCCGACGACGTTGAGCTGGTCCTCGACCGGGTCGCCGTTCTCCCGGAAGAACGCGTAGATGGGCGCGGGGTCGGTCGGCTGTACGTCGAAGTTGTAGTACTCGACGGGTTCGCCGTCCGGCCCGAATCCCTGGGTGACGAACGGACCCTGGTCGAAGTCGATCGGCGCGTCGGGTTCGGGGAGATCGTTGGTCTCGTCGCGGACCATCAACGTCCCCGCGTCCTCGCTGAACCGATCGATCTCCGCTCGAGGCGCGTCGCTCGGGTCCATGGCGGTCGATTCCGCCATGGTGTCGTCGGTCGAGTCGTCCATGGAACCGTCGTCCATCGCGTCGCCGTCGGAGCCGTCACCGTCACCTCCCAGACAGCCTGCCAGTGCGATGATCGTCGCGCCGCTTACGCCGTGTAGGAGCCGTCGTCGCGTCGTGTCTGTCTCGGGCATACCGATTGAGCGGACGGCTACGTCGGGAAAATAGATTTTTCAAGAACGGGTCGAACTCCCTCCGGCTTCGGTGCACATTCCGTCTAGAATTCGTTCGGATTCGCACGGCTGTGAGCGTTCAGATTCGGTTGCAACCGCGCCTCGAGCAACGCGGCAATCCTCGCGCGGGCCCGCCAGCCCGTCCCGTCTGGTTGCGATCGTCACGGAATCCGCCAACACGTAGCCTCGACGTGATGGTGATCGTCCGTTCAGTCTTCCATTCGTCGGACGAGAAGCGACAGCGCGACCAGCAGTGCGGCCACGGTGCCCGTCGAGACGCCGAACCCGGGAACGTCGTCGGCAGGGCTTTCAGCATCCGTCACGTCGGCTGTTGATTCCGACTCCGTCCGGTCCTCCGTGCTACCGTCGGTCCCCTCCGACGTCCCGTCCTTATCGGACATCCCCTCGCGTTCCGTCGCGTTCTCGGCTCCGGGAACGATGGCGGCAGGCGAGCCGATGGGATAGGTCGACTCGACCGCGGCGTGTTCGCGCTCGAGGTGAACGTGGATCTCCTCGTCGACCGGCAGCGTCGGTCGGCCGTTCTCGCCGGGAATCCGCAACGTTTCGGTCGAACGGTCGTCCTGTGGCTCGAGTCCGGCGCTGTAGTACAGTTGCTCCCGATCGGGGCCGGTCACCAGGATCGCTCCGCCGTGGGTGGTCCCGACGTCGAGGGTCAACTCGCGCGTCGGTTCGCCGTCGACGGTCGTCTCGGTCACCTCGGCGACCTCGACGGTCGCCCCTGGCTCCCGTACGACCCCGGAATAAGAGTCGACGACGTCACCGTCGTAGCGTAACTCGAGTTCGTATTCGGTGCCGGGTTCGACGGTCGAGAGGTCCGCCGAGAACCCGTGGTGGTCGGACCAGGGGACCGCCGTCACGGGAACGGTGCGAGTCTCCGTTCCGTTCTCGCCGTCGAGTTCCAGACGGATCTCGGGTTCGGCGTCCCCGTCGCCGGGGACGTTGATTTCGACCTCCCGTCGGACCGCTTCGGTCGGGAGCGGGTCGCCGCTCGAGAGGTGGAGCACGTCGGCTTTCGACTCGTGAAATTCCACGGGCTCGTCCATCGGGTACGGTCTGTACGTCGACCCGAGCGCGATCCCGTACCTGTCTCGGTGTGAGACCGACCGATCGTCGGCGGCCGGCACCGCGGGATCGACGACGAGGTAGGTCACGCTCGCGTTTCGATACGCCGTGGCGTTCTCGGGTCCGAGCGGTATCTCGGTCCGGAGCGTTTCCGGAGTCGGGTTCGTCTGGAAGAGCCGAAGGTGTCCATCGTTCTCCTCCTCGAGCGAGGCGAAAAACCGACCGGTAGATGACGTCGCCGGGTCCGAACCGTCGGAGTCGTTCGCCGGTTCGTGGTGGGACGCCACCCGTTCGTCGTCGATCGCCACGACCAGCGTCTCGCGTTCGAGCATTACGGCCGCGTTTTCGATCGATCCGTCCGCTATTTTACGTTCGATGTCGTCGGCGCTTTGCAGGTCGTCGCCGTCGACGTCCGCTGCACGATAGAACGTGACGGACGGCGACGCGTTCTCCTCGGTCGTATCGGCGGTCGCAGTCCCGGCAGGACTGGCAGCGGCAGGGACCGGTCCGAGAACCACGACGGCGGCGAGACCGAGCAGGAGGACGACCGCAGTCTGGAAGGCAGAGTTACACACGGTCGATAATTCTCCCCTGCTGATATAATAGTCCGGGCTTCTCGAGCGCGACCGGCCACTGCGCCGTCAGTCCGCGATCGGTTCGCCCTCGAGGTCGCCGTCCTCACCGACCGGGAACTCGTCCTCGGCGGGCCGTTCGCCCGTCGGCAGCGAGTCCCGGAACCGGTCGACGACCGAGCGGGCTTCGGGGAGTTCCGTGTCGCCCAGCGCCCCCAGTAGAGCGAGCGCGCGGCGCGCCCGCGTGCGCCGCCAGGACTCCTCGCGGTGCTCGTAGGTGCGGATCCCCCGGAGGAAGTCCGCCTTCGAGAACTCGGGCCAGTAGGGCGTACAGAAGAAGACCGCGGCCTCGTTGCCGTTTGCGTGCCACGGCAGGAAGTTCGAGGTTCGCTCGTCGCCGCCGGTCCGGATGATCAGGTCGACGTCCCGGACGGGCTGGTCGTAGAGCCGCTGTTCGATCGTCTCGACGTCGATCTCCTCGGGCTCGAGTTCGCCCTCATCGACCTCGGTCGCGACGTCGCGGGCGGCCTCGAGCAGCCGGGAGCGGCCGCCGTAGGCGAGGGCGATGTTGAGCACGAACCGGTCGTAGTCGCTGGTGCGCCGTTCGGCGTAGTCGACGGCCTCCTGGACGCGCTCGGGGAGCATTTCGATTTCGCCGATCGCCCGGATGCCGACCTCGTTCTCGTGGACGCGGTCGGCATCGGCGAACTCGCGGAGTTTCTCACAGAGGAGGTCGAACAGTTCCTCGTTTTCCTCGTCGGGCCGTTCGAAGTTTTCCGTGGAGAACGCGTACAGCGTCAGTTCTTCGACGCCGACGTCCTGACACCACTCGAGGACGCGCTCGGTCGTCTGTGCGCCCGCACGGTGGCCCTCGGGGGCGTCGCCGCCCCGCCGACGGGCGTACCGGCGGTTTCCGTCCTGGATCACCGCGACGTGGGTCGGTGCACCGGAGATCTCTCTCGAGAGGACCCGCTCGTAGATCGCGTCGGCGCGCTGACGGAGCCACCGCTTCATCGGCCGAAAGGAAGGGGCCGACGACTATGTGTTTTGCGTGTTACTTTCCGCCAATGAGACGGGTCGACATGGTCTTGCGATACCGACGCCCTCCTGTCGTCGCGTCGCAGAACTGTCCGACCGTCCGGTACTCCACAATCGTTACTACACCCTTCATACGGCCCACAGGCCCCGGGATCGAATCGTGACGGCTATCCGTGCGGCGGTTCTCGTATCGACAATGCCAGACACGATCGACGACGACCTCTATCAGCGGACGAAGGCACTGCTCGAGCCCGGCGAGATCGATCTCAACGGCGCGATCGTCCACACCGACTACGACGGTCAGGACGACGTCAAGATGATGCAGGCGACGATCGACGTCGGGGACGTCATCGCCGAACACTCCGGCTACGATCCGACCGACTGTTTCGTCTACTCGGGCAACGACGACCCCGATTTCTCCTCCAACCAGCACCAGGGGCTCACCCTCGACGACGAGGAGTTCGTCTGGGAGTGTCAGCAGCTGCTGCGCGAGGGGAGCTTCGACATCGTCGTCTACTACCGGGCCAGCGCGGACCACGAGGCGATCCTCGAGGACGTTCGCGAGATGGGCTTCGACGTGACCGGCGTCGAGGGCGACTGAGGACGCACGCGGCCGTCTCCCACGGCGCTGGAGTCGCCGGGCTGTTTTTAGGTACCGCCTCCCGAGGGGCGCGTATGGACACGGACGTCGCCCTCGTCGAGCGCGAGCGGGCGGTCGTCAACGCCTTCCAGGGCGGATTCCCGGTCGCGGCACGGCCGTTCGAACCCGCCGCTGCCGCCCTCCGGGCGCGGGGCGTCGACGTCTCCGCAGGGGAGGTGCTCGGAACGATCCGCGACCTGTCGGAGCGGGAGGTTCTCTCCCGGTTCGGGCCGCTGATCGACGCGGAGGCGATCGGCGGGACCGCGGTCCTGGCCGCGACGTCGGCACCCGACGACAGGGTCGACGAGATCGCGGAGACGATCAACGCCCGCCGCGAGGTGGCCCACAACTACGAACGCGACCACCCGGAGCTGAACCTCTGGTTCGTCGTCTCCGTCGCGGACGCGGACCGCGTTCCGGAGGTGCTGACCGAGATCGAGGCCGCGACGGGCCGCGAGACGTACGCGATGCCCAAGCGACGGGAGTTCGAACTCGAGGCGCGGTTCCCGGTCGACGGGCCGCTGTCGGACGAGTCGCTCGAGATCGGTCCGGGGGCCGACGAGCCCAGTTCGAGCGACACGCCCGCGGACGCCTCGAGTCCCCTCTCGCCGGCGGAACGCGACCTCGTTCTCGAGGTACAGGACGGACTGCCGCTCTCGGAAACCCCCTACGCGGACGTCGCCGCCGCCATCGACCGCGATCCGGACTGGGTTCGCGAGACGATCCGGCGGTTCGACCGGGAGGGGAAGATCCGCCGGGTCGGCGTCGTGCCGAACCACTACGCGCTCGGGTACACGGAAAACGGGATGACGGTCTGGGACGTCCCCGACGACCTCGTCTCCGAGGTCGGGCCGGCCGTCGCGTCGCTTCCGTTCGTCACTCACTGTTACGAGCGGCCGCGCCACGAGGGCGTCTGGTCGTACAACCTCTTCGCGATGGTCCACGGTCGCTCCGAAGGGGAGTGTCGCCGGCGGATCGAGCGTGTCCGCGAGACCGTCGCCGAGTACGGCGACGTACGCGATGACGACTGGGAGACGCTCTTTTCAACGCGAATCTTGAAGAAGACGGGGATTCGACTGACCGAACGCGTCGAAGCGAACACGCGACCAGACACGACATGATCCCCCTCGGTCACGACTTCACGGACGCGACGGTGCTCGTCTTCGGCGGCGGCAGCGTCGGCGCACGCAAGGCCCGCCGGTTCGCCCGCGAAGCGGAGGTGATCGTCGTCAGTCCGGCGTTTACGGACGCTTTCGAGGAGGTGGCGGTGGAGGTGGAGGTGAAGACTGGGAACGGCAGTACCGATCGGTCGGGTACCGTCAGCCGCATCCGGGCCGCGCCCGATCCCGACGAGGTCGGCGACTGGCTCGAGCGGACGACTCCGACCCTCGTCGTCGCGGCGACCGACGACGAGACGCTCAACGACGCGATCGGGGAGGCCGCGCGCGAGCGTGGCGCGCTCGTGAACAGGGCGGATCGATCCGGAACGGGCGACGGCGATCCCGGCCGCGTCGTCGTTCCGGCGACGGTCAGGGAGGATCCCGTCGTCGTCGCGGTCGCCACCGGCGGGACCGCCCCCGCCGTGAGCAAGTACCTCCGCGAGGAACTCGAGGAGACCCTGGCGGGCGCCGGCGAGATGGCGACGCTCTGTGGGGAGTTGCGGACGGAACTGCGGTCGCGGGGAGTGTCGCCGGAGCGGCGACGGGAGGTGGTTACCGACGTCACCAGATCGCCGGAAGTTTGGACAACTTTACGTAGTGGAGACTCCAACCGCCAGCAAGTGATCGAGGACGTGCTCGGCGAGCAACTCGACGACACCGGAACGGGGATGGGAGGTGACCGGGAGTGACGGGTACCGGCGTCATCAGCGCAGCGCGGGTCACCCACGACAGCGGTAGTGTCGACGACCTCGCGGACGCCAGCCCCGACGCGCAACGCGACGCGGTTGCCGACCTCTGCTCGCTGCCGGAGATCGACGAAGCATACGTCCTCTCGACGTGTAACCGGGTCGAGGCCTACGTCGTCGGTCCCGACGCGGCGGTCGGGCGGGCCGCACTCGAGGAGTTCTTCGCCGGCGTCGACGACGACGCGATCGTCAGGACCGGCCACGACGAGAGTCTTCGACACCTCCTGCGGGTCGCGGCCGGCCTCGAGTCGGTCGTGCTCGGGGAAGACCAGATCATGGGGCAGGTCCGTGACGCCTACGAGGACGCCCGGAACGCCGGCGGGATCGGCCCGATGCTCGACCCCGCCGTCACGAAGGCGATCCACGTCGGGGAACGTGCCCGCACCGAGACCGAGATCAACGAAGGCGTCGTCTCCCTGGGGTCGGCGGCGACGCGACTCGCCGCCAAGGAACGCGACCTCGAGGGTGCGGCCGCACTGGTCGTCGGCGCGGGCGAGATGGGCCGGCTCGCTGCGCGGAGCCTCGCCGATGCCGGCGTCGCGGAGCTGTCGGTCGCGAACCGAACGCTCGCGCGGGCCGAAGCGCTCGCGGACAAGCTGGCGAGCGACGCCGGTGCCGACGAGGACGGGGACACTGGAACCAGCGCGCTTTCCCTCGAATCGGTGCCGTCGGCCGCACCCGAAGCCGACATCGTCGTCGCGGCGACGGGAAGTGACGAGCCGGTGATCGAACCCGGCCATCTCTCGGATTCGGAACCGACGGCGCAAGCGGAGGCCGACGTCGAACGCGTCGTCGTCGACCTCGGCCAGCCCCGCGACGTCGCGCCCGCCGCGGCCGACCTCCCGACGGTGGCCGTCTACGACCTCGACGACCTCGAGTCGGTCACCGAACGGACCAGACGGCAGCGGGCCGAGGCGGCCCGCGAGGTCGAGGAGATCGTCGAACGGGAGTTCGACCTCCTCCTCGAACAGTACAAGCGGGCGCGGGCCGACGAGGCCATCGCCGCGATGTACGAGTCCGCCGAACGGATCAAGCAACGCGAACTCGAGAAGGCGCTGTCCAGGCTCGACGACGACCTCTCTCCCTCCCAGCGCGAGGTCGTCGAGTCGATGGCGGATACGCTGGTGTCTCAACTGCTCGCCCCGCCGACGACGAGCCTGCGGGAGGCGGCAGCCGAGGACGACTGGGAGACGATTCACACCGCCTTACAGCTGTTCGATCCGCACTTCGGCGACGACGTCGAGGTCGCGGCCCTGCTCGACGCGGGTGCGAACGCGATGGAGTCGGAGGGCGAGGCCGAGACCGCGGGCACGGACCTCATCCACGTGACCGACGACGATTGATACGAACGCCCCCGACGCGTTGTCGGTTCTGACGGCTGTTTCCTGCCGGTTCGACTTAATTGTCGGCCGGGACGACCTTGGCATAATCGTTATCTGGTTGGCTTGCGTTGACACGGATATGGCCGACCTACTCTCAGACGACGAGATCGACGCACAACTGCCCGACGAGTGGACTCGAGACGGCGACGAAATCGTCCGTACCTACGAGTTCGACGACTACCTTCACGGGGTCAATTTCGCGCAGATGGTCGGCGAGATCGCGGAATCGCAGTTCCACCACCCGGAGATCGTCATCCGGTACAAGGAGGTCGAGATCCGGCTGACCTCCCACGAGGAGGGTGGCATTACCGATCAGGACGTCGAGATGGCCGAACTGATCGAGTCCGAGCGCGAGGCCTGAGCGGCGACGGGAACCGTTCGAGGGGGCTCGAGGGAAGTCCCCGTCGCGACCGGGCGATGCCGGCGAAACGCACACCCGCACCGATCTAGTACACTGTACCCATGCACGCCAGCTACGTCTTCCGCGTCACCGTCCGCCTCGAGAGCGAAGCGCCGTCGGTCTCGATCGATCCGGCGTCGGCCCGGACCGAACTCACCGTCCACCGGGATGCGCCCGAACCGGGGGCCGACGGCTGGCTGTTCTTCCGGACCACGCTCTGGCGGGGCGACGTCGCCGACGAGGAGTACGCGCGACGGCTCGCGGCCGAGTGGCTCGGCGGCGACGACGCCGACCCGGCGGGGACCGACGCCGCAGGCGGGCTCCCCTTCGAGGTCGAATCCGTCGCCTTCAGCGAACTCCGGACCGACGAGGCCTACTACGAGGCGTTCAAACGCGAGATCGCGGCCGATCTCGAGACGTTCAACGCCGAGCACGTCTCGGAAGTGCTCTCGAAGTATCTCGGCTCGAGCATCCGGGTGACCGACGGCTCGTGACCGACGGCAGTGCCCTCGATCGGTACACATAAACTTCGCAAACCCGTAGCTGTGTGTCCCGATGGTCTCCGAGTACGATTTCTGGCTGCTCGACCTCGACGGCACGCTGGTCGACGTCGAGTGGTCGTACACCCGCGACGTGTTCGACCGGGTCGGTGACCGGCTCGGATACCGCTTCAGCGACCGCGAGGCCGAGATCATCTGGAACGGGCTCACCGGCTCCCGGGACCACCAGCTCCGCGAGTGGGGGCTCGATCCCGGGGAGTTCTGGGAGGCGTTCCACGCCGAGGAGGACCCCTACGTCCGGGCCGAACAGACCTTCCTGCACGAGGACGCCGAGTTCGTCGGCGACCTCGAGGAACCCGTCGGCCTGGTCACGCACTGCCAGGAGTTCCTCTGTGAACCCGTCCTGGACGAACTCGGCATCCGCGACTGGTTCGACGCCCGGCTTTGCTGTACCGAGGAGACGGGCTGGAAGCCGGACCCGACGCCCGTCCAGCGGGTCATGAACGACCTCGGCGTGGGCCACAATGGCCACCGCGGCGTGCTGGCGGGTGACGGTGCCTGCGACGTCGGCGCGGCCTGGAACGCCGGACTGGATGCCATCCACGTCGAGCGGATCGGCCACGAACGGCGCGGCCAGTGCGTGCTCGGAGACTACCGCGTCCGCTCGTTCGACGAACTCGACCACCCCTACTTCGCGTGAGCTACGGCGGTCGACTCGCCGACTCGAGTTCGTCGTTGACCAGCGTTTCGTAGGCGCGTCGGAACCGCTCCGACAGTGCCTGGTGTGAAATGCCGAGTTCGTTCGCCAGCTCCTCCATCGACACCTGGCGCGGAATCTCGAAGTAGCCGTACTCGAGCGCAGCTTCGAGGGCTTCCCGCTGTTCTGGGGTCAGCCGGCTGTCGACCTCCGATTGCTCCGGGACGTCGCTAACCCGCCGGAGGTCGGCGTCGATCCCTCGGTCGACGAGGCGGTCGTACCCTTCACAGAGCCCGTCCCGGTCGGGAAACCGGACTTTCATCTGCCACCAGCCGTTCGATCCCCAGGCCTCGAGCAGCGAACTCCCGTCGACGAGCAACTCGTCGTAGAGCCTGTTCAGCCCCTCGTTCTCGGCGAACCGGACGTCGAACAGCAGTCGCTGGTCGGTCTCGACCAGCAGTTCGGACGACCGGACCGACGGATCGACGTCGAACGCCCGTTCGATCCGCTCGCGACCGACGTCGGTGACCCAGAGGGACGGCCGGTTCTTCGAGACCGACGACTCGAGTTCGACCGTCACCTCGGGGGCGCGCTCGAACGTCTCCTCGAGCGTCGTGTCCGCGGCCGATAGGCGGAGTTCCGCTATCGTCGACATCACGACACGTACACCGCCGAGGACCAAAAATCGCTTTTCACGGCTTATTAACCGTCAGGGATTCCGACGGATCCGACGAGGGACCTACTCGAGATTCGATTCCAGCGTCCGCTCGAGTTCGCGTACGCCCGCTTTCTCGACGCGGTCGGGGTTCGCGAGGACGCGCACCTGCTGGTCGCCGAGGGGGACGAACTCGAGGTCGAGCCTGTCCGCGGTTTCGGCGAGCCCGAGGCCGGCGTCCGCCTCGCCGGCGATGACCTTCCGGGCGGGGCTCTCGTGGGCCCGCAGGGCGACCTGGAAGCCGTCGATCGCCTCGACGACCTCGTGTCTGTCGACGCCGCGTTGCTCAGCGAGATCGGCGACGGCCGCCCCGAGGCTCGCGCGCAGTCCGGAGTCGGTCGTCCGATTGACGAAGCGGAGGTCGCGGTCGACCAGGTCCGCGATCCCGGAGACGTCGTCGGGGTTGCCGGGCGGCACGAGCAGCCCCCACTCGCGGTCCCAGCCGCCGATCGCGTCGGCGTCGACCTCGGTTTCGCGCTCGAGCGGACCGGCGACGACGGCCACGTCCGGGACGCCGTTGCGGAGTCGCCGCAGTGCCGGCCGGGAGCCGACCGAGAGATACCTGGGGTTCTCGAGACGGTCGAGCATCCGGTTCAGCGTCGGATCGTCTTCGCCGACGCCGAGCAGGGTCGGCGGCCGGACGTCCGGCGAGAACAGCCGGACCGTTACGGACTCGCCGGCCTCGAGGTAGTCGGTCGCGGGGTCGACTTCGACGACGCCATCGGCCTCTGCGAGGCTGGTGGTCGCGCCGCTTCCTTTGTCGACGGGGTAGACGAGCGTCTCGCCGTCGCCATCGGCCACGACACCGACGGGCATCAGCCGGAGTCGACCCTCGCCGTACCGCTCCTCGACGGCCATCCGACCCTCGAGGGTGGCCGCCTCGGGCTCTGGAAGCCCCGCAGCCTCTCGGATCGCCGGCGCGACGAAGGTTCGGAACACCATCATCGCGGAGACGGGGTAGCCCGGGAGGCCGACGTAGGCGGAGTCCTCGAGGCGACCGACCAGCATCGGCTTGCCGGGTTTGACGGCGACCCCGTGAAGCAGGAGTTCGCCGCCCTCCTCGATCACGTCGTAGATGACGTCGACCGCGCTGGCGCTGGTCGACCCGGAGGAGAGCACGAGGTCACACTCCCGGGCGGCCTCCCGGAGGACGCGCTCCATCTCCTCGCGGTCGTCGCCGGCGTGGGGGTAGAGGACGGCCTCGCCGCCGGCGTCCTCGACGCCCGCGGCGATCGTGTAGCTGTTGACGTCGTAGATCTCGCCGCGGGCGCTGTTCACGTCGTCGCCGGGGCGGACGAGTTCGTCACCCGTGGAGACGATTCCGACCCGCGGCCGTGCCCGGACGGGAACCTCGTCGATCCCGAGCGCCGACAGCAGGCCGATGTCGCGGGGCGTAATCCTCGTTCCGGGCCCCAGCGCGCGCTCGCCTGCGGCCACGTCCGCACCGGCGAACATGACGTTGTCCCCGGGGGCGACCGACGTCCGCACCAGTACGTCCGACCCCTCCGTGTCGGTCCGCTCGACGGGCACCATCGCATCCGCACCCGCGGGCATCACCGCTCCCGTCGAGATTTCGACGGCCTGTCCCTCCTCGAGGTCGGCGTCGGGTTCCTCGCCGGCGTGTACCTCGCCGACCACCTCGAGGCGCGCGGGGTCGGCCTCGTCGGCCCCGAACGTGTCCCGCGCTCGCAGCGCGTAGCCGTCGAGGCTCGCCCGGTCGAACCCCGGCACGTCCAGTTCTGCGTCGAGGCGGGCGGTGAGCACCCGCCCGCGGGCGTCGGCGAGCGACACCCGTTCGACGCCGCCCTCGAGCGACAGCGAGTCGATTGCCTCCCGCGCTTGTGCGGGGGAGGCGAGGTCGCGAAACTCCTTGCGGTCCATACCGTCCCCTTCGGGACGGGGGGCTAAAAACGTCGTTCGACGCCGCCGTCGGCACCCTCGAGGGGACGTCACTTCCCGCTCGCTCTCTGGCCGCGAAGTTCGTTTCCGGGCCGGAGCCGGGCCCGGCCCCGACCATGGGAGACACCCCAGCTATCAGCCTCTGTTAGTTCAGTACGGTATGGTCACACATGACGTCCAATGATGCAAAGACCGCTCGAGCCGAGTGGGGCACTCGGTTCGGCTTCCTGATGGCGATGATCGGCGCCATGGTCGGCGCTGGAAACATCTGGCGGTTCCCGTACGTGATGGGGGAGAACGGCGGCGGCGCGTTCGTGCTGGCGTTTCTCTCCCTCCTGTTCGTCCTCGCGGTGCCTGGCCTGATGGCCGAAGTGGCGCTCGGACGGTACTCCCAGAAAGGCGTCATCGGTGCGTTCCGAGAGGTGCTCGGGCCCGGCGGGCTGGTCGGGTTCGGGGTCGTCGTGTTACTGGTCAACGTCGCGTTGATGTCGTATTACTCGCCGCTGATCGGGTGGACGCTGTACTACGCGGTTCACTCGATGCTGTTCTCGTTCACCGCGTCGGGCTTCGAACCCGCGACGTTCATGAACGACTTCTTCGCGAACTCGGCGCTGATGATCGGCCTCCACACCGTCGTGATGGGGTCGATCGCGGCCGTCCTCCTGCTGGGCATCCGGCGTGGCGTCGAGCGACTCGTCGTGTACGCGGTGCCGGCGCTTGTGATCTCGCTGGTCATCATGACGATCCGCGGGCTGACCCTCGACGGTGCGGCAGAAGGTATCGCCTTCACCTTCGGCATCCAGTGGGAGTACCTCACCTACAGCGACACCTGGATCGCCGCACTCGGCCAGGCGCTGTTCTCGACGGGCCTCGGTTGGGGGATCGCGCTGACGGTCGGGAGCTACCTGCGGGAGTACGACGACGTGCCGCTGGGTGGCGGCGTCTTCACCGCCATCGGCGAGTCCAGTATCGGCATCCTCGCCGCGCTGGCGATCTTCCCCGTCGTCTTCGCCGTCGGGCTCGAGCCGGACGCGGGCGCGGGGCTCGCGTTCGTGTCGCTGGTGCAGGTCTTCCCGGAGATTCCGCTCGGCGGGATCGTCGCGATCCTCTTTTTCGTCGGGTTCTTCCTCGCCACCTTCACGTCAGGGGTGATCATCACAGAGGTGGGCGTCACGACGCTGGCCGAGGAAACCAGACTCTCCCGGAACCAGACCGTTCTCGGGCTCTGTGGTACGATCTGGCTGATCGGGCTGCCGAGCGCCTACTCCGTCGACACCCTCGACTACCTCGACTTCGTCTTCGGCAACTGGGGGCTGCCGCTGGCGACGCTCGCGATCATCGGCGTCATCGGCTGGGTGATGGGGCCGGAACGGCTACGACTCCTGGCGGTGAACCGCAACGCCGGGATCTTCGTGGGTCGCTGGTGGAACCCGGTCATCAAGTTCGTCGTGCCCGCGGTGATGCTGTTCATCATGGGGTACTCGGCCTACGACTCGTTCGGCACCCCCGAGATGTACGGGGGCGTCGCGGTCGTCGTCGCCCTGCCGATCATCGGCTACGTCGTCATGTCGGTGACCGAGCAGCGAGAACGGGGTGGCGGCGGCCAGTCCGAACCCGCAGACGTCACGGGGGGTGATGACTGATGGCGCTGACGGCCGAGGTCGTCGGCATGCTCGCGTTTACCCTGCTGGCGTTCTGGGGGGTCGCCTCCTGGGCGCTCGTCAGAACCATGCGCCAGGAGAGCCGAAAAGTCGAGATCCTCGAGCACCAGGACCGGATGGACACCTACTCGCCGCGGGCGCTCGAGCAACTCCGCGAGTGGATCGAGGCGAACCCGAACGATCCGCTCGTCGACCGGGCCCGCGAGCAGTACAACGAGTGTGTCGATGCCCTCGAGGAGACCGACAGGCAATTCTACGACTGGAGCGACGACGAGATCCGGTCGCTCGAACGCCTGTAACTCCCCGGACGACCCATGCAAAGCGACATCGCGGTCGAGACGATCGACACCCACACGGCCGGCGAACCGACCCGGATCCTCACGGACGGCATCGACAGGGCACGGATCCGGGGTGGCGACGTCGGCGAGCAACGGGATCGGTTCGCGACCCACTACGACTGGCTGCGCGAACTGCTGATGTGCGAACCGCGTGGCCACGCCGACATGTTCGGCGCGGTACCGACCCTCCCCAACGCGCCGGAGGCCGACCTCGGCCTCTTCTTCATGGACGGGCAGGGGTACCTGGACATGTGCGGCCACGGGACGATGGGCGCCGTCACGGCGCTGATCGAGACCGGACGGCTCGAGCCCGCCGACCGCATCGTCGTCGAAACCCCGGCCGGACTCGTCGCGACGTCGCCGACGGTGACGGACGGTCGCGTCGAGGACGTCACTGTCAGGAACGTTCGGTCGTACGTCGCGGACCAGTGTGAACACACGATGACGACGGGTGAAGCGGACGAGCCCCGGTCGCTCTCCGTCGACGTCGTCTCCGCCGGTAACGCCTTCGCGCTCGTCGACGTCGCGGACCTCGATCTCGACCTCGAGGTATCGCCCGAGAACGCCGATACGTTCGTCGACCTCGGGCTCGAGATCCGCCGACGGCTGAACGAGAACGGCGGGATCGTCGACCCGCTCGCGGGAACGCGGCGACGCGTGTCGATCGTCGAGTTCTACGAGTCCGGGCCGTCAGCCGACCGGAACGTCGTCGTCTTCGGCGACGGCCAGGTCGATCGTTCGCCCTGCGGGACCGGAACCTGTGCGAAGATGACGCTGTTGCACGCACGGGGCGACCTCGAGGTCGGGGAGCGGTACCGTTACGAGAGCCTGATCGGGAGCGAGTTCACGGGCCGGCTGCTCGAGGTCGAGCACCGGGACGGCGTGGCGGTGACGACCCCCGAGGTGACGGGGTCGGCCTACATCACCGGGCGGCACACGTTCCTCGCCGACGCCCGGGACGAACTGGACGGGTTCACGCTGTCGGACGCGTAGCCCCGGTCAGATGTAGTCGTCCGGCAGCCCGTTCCCCGCCGGATCGTCCGCGAACCGGTCGAGCGAGAAGTACTCGAGATCTATCTCGACGTCCCCCAGGGTCGGTTCCTCGCCGCGGACGAGCCCCGAGACGAGCGAGCCCACCGCTGGCGCGTGCTTGAATCCGTGGCCGGAGAACCCGCAAGCCCAGTAACAGCCCTCGGGTCCAGCCTCGTCGATTACGAAGTCGTGGTCCGGCGTCGTCGAGTAGACGCCGCAGTAGGTCCCCTTGATCCCGGCCTCGGCGAGTTCCGGGATCACCTCCTCGAGGTTCTCGACGAGCTCGAGCATCGTCTCCTCGTCGGGCTCGTCGTCGTAGTGGTCCGGGTCGACTTCCTCCGCGTATCGGTGGGTCGCGACCAGCACGCCGTCGCCGAAGTCGGGGCGGATGTACCACTCGCCGTCGGGGAGGCTGGTCGTCGGGGTTAGCGAGGGATACGTCTCCGCGTAGTCGGTCGGCGGATCGAGCAACACGATCTGTTCGCGAACGGGCGTGATCGGGACGTCGACGCCGACGGTCTCGGCGAGTCGCGGCGTCCACGGGCCGGCCGCGACCACGACCTCGTCGCAGTCGACGGTCCCCGCTTCCGTTCGGAGGCCGGTGACCTCGCCGTCTTCGGTCCGGACCTCGGTGACTGCGACCCCGGTGACGACGTCGACACCGCGCTCGCTCGCCCCGCGGGCGAACCCGAGGGCGACGTCCGACCCGTCGGAGTAAGCGGCCGAGTCGTCGCTGACGGCAATGTCGAACTCGCTTGCCCCCCGGTACATCGGGTACTCCTCGACGATGGCCTCCCCCCGGTGGACCGACACGGGGATGTCCCGGCTCGAGAGCGCCTCGTACCCGTCACGGGCGTACTCGCCGCCGGGTGTTCCCTCGTCGGCGAACCTGACGAGCGGGCTCCCTTCGTAGGCGATTCGCGCGCCGACCTCGTCGTCGAACGAGCGGAAGAACTCGTGGCTCCACCACGCCATGTCGGTGTAGATCTCCTCGTCGCCGTAGTGGTGTCTGAGAATCGCCGAGGAGTCGCCCGTCGAGCCCGCCGCGAGCCCGTCCCGCTCCAGGAGGGTCACCGATCGATCCGACTCGCGGGCGAGGAAGTACGCGATACTCGTTCCCATGACCCCGCCGCCGACGACGGCGACGTCCGTGCTGTCCGGCAGCGTGGCGGCGTCTTCCTCGGTCATGGGCACCCCTCCGTTCGCTCGGCAGTCGGTCCGCACTTCTCGATTTCTGTGGGCGTCTGGCGGCGATTCCGTCCGAATCGTTGCTCGTCGTTCATTCGTCTAACCGGGGCCTTGCTCCCAGTACACATATACCACGTCCCTCACATGGGCGACTGTCTGGGGTGTGAATGTATACCATATGCTTAAGCCAGTCACGCTCGTTCAATTATGGGACGACGATGACCCAGAATGCGCCCCCTGGATCGGACAACGACCACAGTCGTGATTCGGGGATCAGGTTCACCCTCGAGGTCTGGCATCCCGACTGCTGGACCCTCGAGGTGACCGAAGCGACCGATGCCAGCCTGATCGCACACACGGTGTACAACGAGGACGGACACGTGGTCAAAGGGCACTTCACCGCCTACGGGGAGACCGAGGCGTCGATCGACGACCTCGTGGCGGCCACGCGGGCCTCCGCCCTCACCGACTCCGTCTCGGTGATGGAGCGCCGGCACGGGGGTGACCGCCACGGACCAGTGCGAGGCAAGCCGACGACCGAACTGTTCGTCGAGTACGACTCGCGCAACACCATCAGCGACGCCCTCCTCACGGGCGGGTTCTATCAGGAGGCGCCCGTCCGGATCCAGGGCGGACGGGAGTACTGGCCGCTGTTCTTCGAAACGGACGACCGCGAATTGCTGGCCGACCGCCTCGACGCCCTCCGGGACGAGTACGACGCGGAGATCACCGTCCGTCGGGTACACTCCGACAACAGGAGCGCGACCGACGTCTCCCATCGGACCGACTCGCTCTCGCAGCGCCAGCGCGAGATCTTCGATCTCGCCTGTGAGCGGGGGTACTACTCGTGGCCGCGCGAGGTGACGACGCGTGAACTCGCCGACGAGGCGGACATCTCGAAGACGACGCTGCTCGAGCACCTCCGCAAGGCGGAGTCGAAACTGCTCGATCCGACGGACTGACGGCAGTTCAGTCCACGATCGGCCGCTTTTTCCGCACTCCAGATAACCCGTTTCGGTTACCCTCGGCCGCCGAGCGTCCACCTGTCCGGCTCGAGAAACGTGATCCGGTTACGTGCTATCCAAAGCTATTTCTCTCCACCGTTCGTCGTAGTATCTATGACGATACAACGCCGCGGGTTCCTCGCCGCCATCGGGGGTGGGGCGACCGCCGCGCTCGCCGGATGTACGGCACTCAGCAGTGACGGCGGCGAGGAAGCGGGTCCGGAAATCGAAGGCGAGACGCTGACGCTGACCACGACGACGAGCACCTACGACACCGGGCTTCTCGACGAACTCAACGCGCCGTTCCAAGACCGGTACGGCGTCACCGTCGACGCCGTCGCACAGGGGACTGGAGCCGCCCTCGAGACCGCACGGAACGGCGATTCGGACGTCGTGATGGTTCACGCACGTTCGCTCGAGGACGAGTTCATGGAGAACGGCTACGGGGTCAACCGGCGCGACCTCATGTTCAACGACTTCGTCCTCGTGGGGAGTCCGGACGACCCCGCCGGGATCGAAGGCAGCGACGAGGCGACCACCGCAGTCAGCGCTATCGCGGAGTCGGAGTCGGCGTTCGTCTCCCGCGGCGACAACTCCGGGACGCACACGAAAGAACTCGCGATCTGGGACGCAGCGGGACTGGGCCCCGAGGACTTCGGCGAGTGGTACACGGAAGCCGGCCAGGGGATGGGCGAAGTCCTGGTCCAGGCCGACCAGCAGGGCGCGTACACGCTCGCCGACCGGGGGACATACCTCTCGATGCGGGACGAACTCGGCCTCGAGATCCTCGTCCAGGGACCGATCGAGGGCGGGCCGGAACTCCTGATGAACCCCTACGGGATCGTCGCGGTCAACCCGGCGGTCCACGACCACGTCAACTACGACCTCGCGATGGCCTATATCGGCTACGTCACCGGCCCCGAGGGCCAGGAGATCATCGAGAACTACACGTCAAACGGCGAACAGCTGTTCTTCCCGGAAGCCCTGTCGGAGAACCCGAACTTCCGACAGTACGTTCCGGAAGAATGGGAGTGGAGCGACTCCGACGACGAGTAACTGAACATGCCGCTCGAGCCCGCGCTCCTGCCGATCGCCGACGTCCCCTTCGAGTGGACTTACGTCCGCAGTATCATCGAGGTCTCGCTGTACGTGAGTCTCGTCGCGGTCGCGCTGAGCACGCTGTTTAGCCTCCCCGTCGCGTTGCTGGTCGGCTTCAAGGAGTTCCCGGGCAAGGGGGTACTCACTTCGTTGATCAACACCGGCATGGGGTTCCCGAGCGTCGTCGTTGGCCTCCTCGTGCTGTTTGCGGTCTCCAACCAGGGGCCGCTCGGGGAACTGAACCTCGTGTTCACCCGCGAGGCGATGATCATGTCCCAGTTCGTGCTCGCGACGCCGGTCATCACCGGCGTCAGCCTCGCCGCGGTCGACGCCGTCGAGGAGAACGTCCGCGACGCCGCGTTCGCGATGGGCGGAACCAGGTTCGACGTGGCGCTCGTGACGATCAAGGAGGCGCGCTACGGTATCGCGACGGCCGTGCTCGCGGGGTTCGGCCGCGCGATCAGCGAGGTCGGCTCCGTCCTCATCGTCGGCGGCAACATCGTCGGTCCCGAGGGCCACTCGAAGACGCGGACGCTCACGACCGCGATCCAACTCGAGGCGCGCCAGGGACGGTTCGAGACCGCGCTGCTCCTGGGGGCGGTCCTGGTCGCCCTGGTGTTGCTCGTCAACGCTATCGTGCTCCGGTACGGGAACGGAAACGACGGAGGGCGGTACCGATGATCGACGGACACGCCGGGACGACCCTCGAGCGGACGGCGGACCGGGGGTCGACGATGCCGGTGCTCGAGGCCGTCGACGTCCACCACGGCTACGGCGGCGAGACGGTCTTCGAGGACGTCTCCCTGTCGGTCGGTCGGGGCGAGGTACTCGCGATCATCGGTCCCTCGGGCGTCGGCAAGTCGACGCTCCTGCGGCTGCTGGCGCTGTTCGACGCCCCCGACGGCGGCACGGTCGCCTACGACGGCGACGACGTCTGGGCCGCGTCCAAGCGACGGCGACTCGCCTACCGCCGGCGGATCGGAATGGTGTTCCAGGAGCCGAGCCTCTTCGACGCGAGCGTTCGTCGCAACGCGGCGTACGGCCTGCATGTCCGGCAGTCGTGGCGCGATCGGATCCGCGGCGCTGTCGGTCGGCTCGTCGGGGTCGGGACCGCGGGTCGATCGGCGAAGGCGATGGATGCCCTCGAGACGGTCGGGCTCCGGGAGGAGGCCGATCGGAACGTCGCCTCGCTCTCGGGCGGCGAGGCCCAGCGGGTCGCGTTCGCCCGAGCGCTCGCGTACGACCCCGACGTCCTCTTGCTCGACGAACCCACGTCCGACCTCGATCCGCGGAACACGGCCGTCATCGAGGACGCCGTCCTCGAGGCTCGCAACCGGGGCATCGGCGTCGCGGTCGCGACCCACGACATGCACCAGGCCGAACGCGTCGCCGACCGGGTGGCCGTTCTGCTCGGCGACGGCGTCATCGAGGTCGGCGATGCCGACCGCGTGTTCGACGAGCCCGAGGACGAACGGACCCGGAAGTTTATCGATGGAGAACTGATATACTGAGGAAAGCGACGGGCGTGACGTACCGATCCGCCCGGAGAGGACACGCGTGAGAGTCGAGAAAACCTACAGTCCGAAGCTCTCGGTCGACGGCGTGACCGTCGACCGGCGGGACATCGAGATGCTCGAGGCGATCGACGAACACGGCTCGATGCACGCCGCGGCGGACGCCCTCGGGCGCTCCTACGCCCGCCTCCAGAACCGCGTCGTCGAGATCGAGGAGGCCGTCGGGACCATCACCGAGCGCAAACGCGGCGGGAGCGGCGGCGGCGGAACGGTGTTGACCGACACCGGGCGGGAGCTCCGCCGGCGGTTCGAGCGCCACGACGCGGAACTGGACGGCGTCGCGCGGGCCACGGAGTCGGTCGTCACCGGCACCGTCCGGGACCGGACGGGCGAACTCGCCACGGTCGACACGTCGGTCGGCCCCGTGATGGCCCTCGTCCCCGAGGGGGCCGAACGGGTTCAGGTCGGGATCCGCTCCGATGCGGTCGTCCTCACCGACCCCTCGGAAGCGCCGGACCCCGATCGGACCAGTCTCCGGAACCGGTTTCGCGGAACCGTAGAGCGGATCGAGTCCGGGGACGCGATCGTCCGAGTGACGGTCGCGCTCGCACTCGAGGGGGCCGACGCCGGCGACGATCCTGATCCTGATCCCGACCCCGTGGAACTCCAGGCCCTGATCACCCGGGCCAGCACGGACAGGCTCGCGCTCGAGCCCGGCCGGGAAGTGGTCGCCTCGTTCAAGGCGACGGCCGCGCGGGCGACGCGGATCGATGCCGGGGGCGACGAGTCCGAACGGGCGTAACCCTCGAGCGGAACCGCGCCGAGACCGCGACGGAAACGGGAACGCTTACCAACCGAACGCCAGTCGATTGTCGTATGTCTCGCCTCTCCGAGACCGAGCGGGAACGGATCGCGGCGCGGTTCGATCGCCACCTCGAGGTCGGGCTCCACCACGGGGCACAACTCGCGGTGTTCGTGGACGGGGAACTCGCGATCGACCTCGCCGGCGGGGTGACGGGACCGTCCGACGGCGGCGATGGTGACGGGGGTCCGGAGCCGACCACCTCGAGCCAGCGCCACGTCCTCTTCTCCTGTACGAAACCGTACGCCGCGGTCACGCTGCACACGCTCGTCGACGAGGGAAAACTGGCCTACGACGACCGCGTGGTCGACCACTGGCCGGCGTTCGCCGACGAAGGGAGCGAGAAAGCCGAGATCACCGTTCGACAGGTGCTCAGCCACACTGCCGGCCTCCCGCGGAGTCCCCTCGACGCCCGGCCGGACCGGTGGCCCGACTGGGAGGACTGCATCGAAGCGATCGAGGACCTGGAGCCGACGTTCCCGCCGGGCGAGCGGGCGGCGTACCACTCGCTGACGTTCGGCTGGCTGGTCGGCGAACTCGTCCGCCGGGTCTCCGGCGACCCCATCGAGGAGGCGGCTGCGAAGCGGGTGTTCGAGCCGCTCGGGATGACCGAGACGGGGATCGGGCTCCGAGAGGACGAACCCGACGACGTCGCGACGCTGGTCGGATTCGAGGCCTTCGACCGCTGTCGCGACCCCGGTGAGGGGCTGGGCGACCACCGGCTGGTCGCGGAGCCGTTCAACGAGGAATCCGTGCACCGGTCGGTCGTCCCGGCCGCGAACGGGATCGGCACCGCACGCGACATGGCCCGGTTCTACGCCTGCCTCGCGAACGGCGGCGAACTCGAGGGGACCCGTATCCTCTCGGCGGAGACCGTCGACGCGCTGACGACCCTCGAGGCCGAGACGGACGAGGACGGGACCCTCTCGCGGCCGTCCCGGTTCGCGCTGGGGGTCTGGAAGGGCGATACGCCGGCCGACCCGTTCGGCTCGCTGACGCCCCCGCGGGTGTTCGGCCACGCGGGGCTGGGCTCGAGCGTCGGCTGGGCCGACCCCGAGACGAACGTCGCATTCGCTTACGTGACCAACGGCGTCCGGGAGGGGTCGTTCGAACACGTCACCCGCGTGCGGGAACTGGCTGACGCGGTCCGGCTGGCCCGCCGATAATCGCGGCCGACGGGCTTTCAGGACTCGAGTCGGCGGCAACAGTCACGGTCGTCCGCGTCGTACCACCGGTATGGTTCGATTCCGACGGCTCCTCGCCGTCCTCGCGGTCGTCGGCTGGACCGGCACGGCCCTCTCGCAACTCGTCGCCCTGCGAGCGGATACACAGCGGGAACGCATCGAGTGGACCGAGCGGCGCAACCGCTTCCTGTTGCTCTCGAGTCTCTCGACGAACGCCCTGACGGTCGCGACCCTGTATCGCTACGCGAGGGCGGTTCGCCGGCGGGGAGACTCGACCGTCCGGTGACACTTTGTACTCGCCGTCCGAAGGGCCCGTATGGCGACCGACCGCCGGGAGTTCGTGGCCGACGACCTCTGGCTCCTGATCGGGATCGTCACGCTGGCGACGATCTCGCTGCTGGGCATGCTCGGCCTCGATTCGGTTACGGGGTTCGTCGCGGTCGTGGGGTGGTTCCTCCTGACGCCGATCTTCCTGTTCTGGGGCGACGAGATCGCCGCCCTGCTGTTCGATGCGGACCGCAGTGGGGGCCGACAACGGGAGACGCGAGCCCGGAACACCGGCCACGGGACGGGCGAGGACGACGCGATCGCCGAACTCAAACGCCGATACGCGGAAGGCGAGATCGACGACGCGGAGTTCGAACGTCGCCTCGAGCGCCTCGTCGGAGTCGAGGAAGCGCTCGAGACGGTGTTCCCCGATCGTCGAGGAGAGGGGGACGGCGAGCGGGTGCGACGGAAGGGGACGCGCGACCGGGGGGAGCGGGAGGGGGAGGAGGTGGGGGAGCGAGAGAGGGTCCCAGAACGGGAGCGTGAACGCGATCTGGAAGGCTAACGCCAGTCAGATCCCGACTCATACGGATTGCTGTACCCGACATCCCGGCGCGACCGCCGCCCTGGTCGTGGTTGCGCCGGAACTGACGGACAGGAAACCGTATCAGGGATTGACCTCCCAGTCCTGCACCGCGACCGTCTCTCCCTCGGGAACTCCCTCACGGTCGTCGTCGACGACCACCCAGCCGTCGGCCAGGGCGACGCTCGAGAGCACGCCCGAACCGCTCGCCCGGGTCGGGATCGCACGGTAATCGGGCCCTTCTTCGCCGTCTCGCTCCTCGAGCCGGACCCGCGCGAACGTTCGCGTTCCGGGCTCGCTCGGGATCTTGCGATCGAGGACCGCCGGCGTCGTCGGATGGGGGTCCGGGGTCGTCCCCTCGAGCCAGCGCAGCGTCGGCCGGAGGAACTGGACCGCGTTGACGATGCAGGCGACGGGGTAGCCGGGCAGGGCGAGCACCGGCGTCTCCTCGACGATGCCGAGACAGACCGGGTGGCCGGGTTTGAGGCCGACGCCGTGGACGAGCACCTCGCCGAGGTCGTCGATCACCTCGGGGAGGAGGTCCCGCTCGCCGACCGACGAGCCGCCGGTGGTGACGACGACGTCTTTCGTCAAATCGCGCTGGATCGCGACCCGGAGCGACTCGGAGTCGTCGGTGACGACGTCGCGGTAGGTCGCCCGCCCGCCCCACCGCTCGGCCAGCCGTGAGACCGTGAGGCCGTTGGTCTCGACCACTTCGCCCGGTCCCGGATCGGCGTCGACCAGTTCCTCGCCGGTCGGGATCACGCCGACTGTCGGGCGCTTCGCGACGTCGACCCGGCCGTAGCCGGCGGAGCGCAACAGCCCCAGGTCCGACGGCCGGAGCCGGTGGCCGGCGTCGTAGAGATGCTGACCCTCCGCGACGTCCTCGCCGATCGGCGCGACGTTCTCGCCCTCGGCGACGGCGTCCTCGACCTCGACGCCATCCCCGAGTTCCTCGACCCGTTCGATCATCACGACGGCGTTCGTTCCCTCCGGGAGCGCGCTGCCCGTGTGGACCCGCGCGGCCGCGCCGGGCGGGACGCTGACGTCGTCCTCGGCGCTGCCGGCGACCCGCAGTCGCTCCGGGGAGCGGTCGCTCGCCCCGAAGGTATCCTCCGCCCGAACGGCGTAGCCGTCCATCGCGGCCCGGCGGTAGTGAGGAACGTTCCGGGCCGACTCGACGGGCGCGGCGAGGACGCGCCCGTCCGCGCTCGCTACGTCGACCGTCTCGAGGCCCGTCGGCGGGGATTCGTCGGCGTCCAGGCGTTCCTCGAGCGCCGCCCGGAGTTCCCGCCGGGCCTCGTCGACCGGCGTCCGTACCTTGAACCCGGCGTCGGTTCGTTCGCTATCGGCACCTTTCATACTCTCACTCGGGTCGTCCGAAGGGAAAAAGCGTCGGGGCATCCGCCCGGCGAGGGGACGAATCGACCGCTACCGCGGCCTTTTTCGTATCGGCGTTCGAACCAGTAGCTATGTCAGCGCTCCGCGACGCGTTGCGGGACCTCTCCGAGGACGTTTTCTTCGATCTGCTCGAGAGCGACGACGCCTATCTGCTCGTCGTGGACGTGCCGGGAGTGACCGCCGAATCGATCGACCTCACCATCGAGGACGGGACCCTGTCGATCGACGCCAGGCGCGTGAAAGACCGGGACGTCCCCGACGAGTACCAGTACATCGAGGAGAACCGGTCGCTGTTTTTCGACGTCACCCTCCCGATCCCCAAGGACGCGATTCCGGGGAACGCGGAGACGGCGGTCGAGCGGGGCGTCCTCGAGTTGACGCTGCCGAAACGCGGCGGCGGAGAGACGAAGATCGAAGTGGTCGACGATGCCGACGTCGATTCGTCGGCGACCGGTGCCCGTGACGAGGGGGGCGACGACGGGAACGGAACTGCGGCCCGGGATGCGGATACGGATACTGATACGGATACGGATACTGATACGGATGCGAACGGGGGGACGGAGACGGACAACTCCGACGAGACGACCGACGACGCCGAATCGAGGTGACCGAGACTGGCCTCCCTCCGAGCGTACAAACGCTTCGTCCTCGTCGCCTGGCAGTTCCTGCCCCTGTTGCTCGCCTACGCCCGCGACCGTCGTCGGTTCCTCCTGTTCGGACGGCCCAGGCGGGTCAGTCCCGAGACGCATCGCCACCGCGCGGAGGTGTTGCTCGAGTCCCTGCTCACCCTCGGGCCGACGTTCATCAAACTCGGCCAGCTCCTGTCGACCCGGCCCGACGTCCTGCCCCCCGAGTACATCGACGTCCTCTCGTCGCTACAGGACGACGTCCCGCCGGCCGGCTGGGACGGTGCGAAACGCGTCCTCGAGGACGAAATCGGGCCGGTCGACGAACGGTTCGCCGCCTTCGACACGGACCCGATCAGCGGCGCGAGTCTCGGACAGGTCTACCGGGCCCAGCTCGACGACGATGGCGGGACGCGCGACGTCGCCGTCAAGATCCGCCGTCCCGGCGTCGAGGAACTGGTGCAGGCGGACCTGCGGGTGATCCACTGGTCGCTGCCGGTCCTGCTGTACTTCGTCGACGACGCCCGGTCGTTCTCGCTCGAGAACCTCGCGGACGAGTTCTCGAAGACGATCCGTGAGGAGATGGACTACCAGCGCGAGGCGGAGATGCTCCGGGAGATCCAGGCCAGCATCGGGACCGACGACCGCTACGTCATCCCGGACGTCGTCGACAGCCACTCGGGGCCGCGTGTGCTCACGATGGAATACATCGACGGCACCAAGATCAACGACGTCGAGGAACTCGACCGCAAGGGGATCGACCGCAGCCGAATCGCGGAGGACCTCCAGTGGGCCTACATGCGGATGATCATCGACGACGGCGTCTTCCACGCCGATCCCCACCCCGGGAATCTGGCCGTGACCGACGAGGGCCGGATCGTCTTCTACGACTTCGGGATGTCGGGCCGGGTCGACGAGTTCGTCCAGGACAAGATCGTCGAGTTCTACATCGCGGTCGCGAACCAGGACATCGACGCCATCCTCGACGCCCTCATCGAGATCGGGACGCTCTCGCCGGAGGCCGACCGGGCGGTGATGGCCGAGGTGATGGAACTGGCGATTCAGGACGCCCGCGGCGAGGACATCGAGCAGTACCGCGTCCAGCAGATCATCGGGCAGGTCGAGGACTCGATCTACGAGTTCCCCCTGCGGCTGCCGAAGAACCTCGCGCTCGTGTTGCGGGTCGCGACGGTCGTCGAGGGCGTCTGCGTGACGCTCGATCCCGAGTTCGACTTCATCTCGACGGCGACCGACTACCTGGTCGAGCAGGGGTACCGCGAGGAGTCGATCCGGCAGTACCTCTCGGAGTCCGGCCAGCAGGTCCGGCGGTCGGCCGAATCGCTGACCCGGATCGCCCCCAAGACGGAACGGGCCCTCGACCGCCTCGATCGGGACGACCTCTACGTCCGGATCGGCGTCGAGGACTCGAAAAACGTCTTCGAGAATCTGGCGAAACGGCTCATCTACGGGATGTTGCTCACGATGGGGCTGTTCTCGACCGGCGTGCTGTACGCCCTCGAGGCCCCGGAGGGGTCGATCGTGGCGGCCGTGTTCTCGGCCGTCGTGTTGATCCAGCTCTACCGGTCGTTCCGGACCCAGCGCGCGCTCGCCGCCCGTCCGCAGTTCACGCGCCAGAACCTCCGGCAGCGACGCCGCGAGGAGTGATGCGGATCCCTGTCCCGATGTCCCGGTGCAACTGCCGCCCGGGTCGCGGTCGCGCCGGAACTGACGGACAGTACACCGTACGAGTCCCGGAGCGCGAACGCGGCGAGGGCCGACCGGAATCCGATCCGTGCGAATCCTCTTGTCACTGGCAATCGATGGTTCCGTATGACGTACGATCGACTCGCCGATTTGGGCCTCGAGATCGACGCCGTCTCGACGGAGCGACTCGAGCGCGACACCTCGAGCGACTTCACCAGGACGACGACGGAGGTACGCCTCGCGGGGCCGTCGGAGGGGACGGCCACGACGGGCGTCGGCGAGGACGTCACCTACGAGACCGCTGATCACGATCGACTCGCCGAGACCGGACTCCCGGAGAGCGAACTGGTCGGCGAGTTCACCCTCGCGTCGTTCGCCGACACCGTCGCCGACCTCGATCTCTTTCCCGGGAAGGCGCCCGACCGCGAGGTATTCCGGAACTACCGGCGGTGGGCCGTCGAGAGCGCGGCCCTGGATCTGGCCTGCCGGCAGGCGGGGACCGACGTCGCGACCGCGCTGGACCGATCACTCGAGCCGGTGTCGTTCGTCGCGAGCACCAGGCTCGGCGACCCGCCGACGGTCGACCGCCTCGAGCGGTTGCGCGAGCGGGTCCCGGACCTCCAGTTCAAACTCGATCCGACCCCGGAGTGGGACCGTGACCTCGTTGCGACCATCGACGACGCCGTCGGGGCCGAGAACGTCCGTATCCTCGATCTGAAAGGGCAGTACGAGGGGACGGACGTCGACGTGCCGGCCGACCCCGATCTGTACGAACTCGTCCTCGAGGCGTTCCCGGCCGCCGTCGTCGAGGACCCGGCGCTGACCGGGGAGACGGAACCGCTGTTCGAGGACCCCGACGTCCGCGAGCGGGTCTCCTGGGACGCGCCGATCCACGGCCTCGAGGACGTCCGGAACCTGCCGTGGGAACCCGAGTGGCTGAACGTCAAACCCTCGCGGTTCGGCTCGCTCGAGTCGCTGCTCGAGACGATCGAGTACTGCCGGGAGCGGGACGTCTCCCTGTACGGCGGCGGCCAGTTCGAACTCGGCGTCGGTCGCGGCCAGATCCAGACACTCGCCGCGCTGTTCTACCCCGACGAACCCAACGACGTCGCGCCCGGCGTCTACAACGACCCCGCGGTCGCGGACGACCTGCCGACGAGCCCGCTCGCGACGCCGGCCGACCCAACTGGGTTCCGCTGGGAGTGAGAGTCGAGCGGTCGCTGTGACTCGGGGGATTCCACCGGTTCACGGCGGTCCCGCGACGGACTCGGGGTCACCCCGTTTATCAAGCGATAGAGGAGAATACCTCGGGATGGAATCCCGAATCGATTCACCGATTTCGACTGGTAGTTCGCCGTGAAATAGGTTTATACCCCACCTTGGTATGGATTGCCCTGGGTGGTGACCACATATGTCAATGCAAGCGGTGGTATACCAAGGCGAATACGACGTCGCCGTCGAGGAGGTAGACGAACCGGAGATCGAACACCCGAACGACGTGATCGTCGACATCACGACGTCGTGCATCTGCGGGTCGGACCTGCACATGTACGAGGGGCGGACGGCCGCCGAGCCGGGGATCGTCTTCGGCCACGAGAACATGGGGGTCGTCTCAGAGACCGGCGACGCGGTCTCGACGCTCGAGGAGGGCGACCGCGTCGTCATGCCGTTCAACGTCTCCTGCGGGTTCTGTCAGAACTGTGAGGAGGGGTACACCGGCTTCTGTACCAACGTCAACCCGGGCTTCGCCGGCGGTGCCTACGGCTACGTCGCGATGGGACCGTACCCGGGCGGACAGGCCGAGAAACTGCGCGTCCCGTACGCCGACCACAACGCGCTGAAACTCCCGGAGGGACGGACCCACGAGGACGCCTTCGCGCTGCTGGCGGACATCTTCCCGACGGGCTGGCACGGAACCCGGCTGGCGAACCTCCAGCCCGGCGAATCGATCGCCGTCTTCGGCGGCGGACCAGTGGGGCTGATGGCGGCCTACAGCGCGAAGCTCCAGGGGGCCTCGGAGATCTACGTCGTCGACCAGGTGCCGTCGCGACTCGAACTGGCCCAGAAACATTGCGACGCGCGAACGATCGACTTCCGGGAGGGCGACCCCGTCGAGCAGATCATCGACGAGCACGGCGGCGAGGTCGACAAGGGAGTCGACGCGGTCGGCTACCAGGCGACCGACCCGAAGGACGTCGACGAGGACACCGAGGACTACGCGTACGACCCCGCCAAGGAGAACCCGGCGGTGGTCATCAACAACCTCATCCGCGTGGTCCGGCCGACCGGCGAACTCGGGATCCCGGGGCTGTACGTCCCCGAGGACCCCGGCGCGCCGGACGAGATGGCCGCCCAGGGCCGACTGGGCATCGACTTCGGGAAGCTCTTCGAGAAGGGCCAGAAGCTCGGCACCGGCCAGTGTAACGTCAAGTCGTACAATCGGTACCTTCGAGACATGATCATCGAGGGCCGCGCGGACCCGAGCTGGGTCGTCTCCCACCGGGTCAGTCTCGAGGAGGCCCCGGAGATGTACGAGAAGTTCGACGAGCGCGAGGAGGGCGTGACGAAAGTCCTGCTCGAGCCGTAAGCGGCGATCCCTCGTTTTTTCGGCCGACGCGACCGGGAGTCAGGTCCGGAGCCACGCCCGGGGGTGTTCGGCGCGGAGGTGGTCCTGGTAGCGTCGGATCAGTGCGGGGTAGGAATCATCGACGGCGTACCAGTCGCAGTGCGTACAGCCGCGGGCGACGGAATCGTTCGGACTGCGGACGTACCCGCCGTTCAGGGGTCGATCCATGGCCGCCATAGGCGGGTAGCGAACTTGAATGACAGGCCTGCTTCCGTGGGTCGATCGCAAACGCTTAGCGCCGGGCCGTCGAAGTAACCGGTGCGCGGATGTGCATCTACTGTACCTACCGGGAACGGGACGGCTGGGCCACCCTCCTCGAGTACGACGACGTCTACCAGGAGGCGATGGCCGCCGACGCGACCACCGAGTCGACCCACGGTTTCCACGACTCGTGGGACGACCTCAAGGACGAACTGGCGCTGTGAGGGGCGGGCCGGGTGCCACTGTCGGCGTCCGACTCGAGGGAGAACCGGCGGACCGAGACCGCCGGCGTCGCCGGCTCAGATGGGGAACGGGTCGGGCGCGTCCGCCGGTACCCTATCGGGATCGGTCAGGCACGCGTCCAGTTCCTCGCGGATCCCGTCCTCGTCCATGCCGCGACCGATGAAGACAAGCCGCGTCCGGCGGTCGTCGTCCGGCGCCCACTCGCCGATCGGGCCGGCCTGCACCGACGGGCCGGCCTGGCTGAGTCCGATCACCTCGTCCCGCCCGGCGACGTCGCAGACCCCCTTCGCGCGGACGATCGAGCCGTCCCACTCCTCGAGCCAGTCGCCGAATCGCTCGGGGTGGAAGGGCCGGTCGGCGGTGTAGACGAACGAGGTCACGCCGTGGCGTTCCGCGGGGGACGGTTCGTGGCCGTGGTCGTGATCATGTCCCTCGCCGTGGGCGTGCCCCGCGAGGCGACGCTTCCAGCCCGGCGAACGCTTCGCCGCCTCGAAGTCGAACCGCCCCGTGTCCAGCACGCGCTCGGGATCGACGTCCGAATACGTCGTGCGGAGCCGCTCGGCGGTCGGCTGGAGTTCGGCCACGACCGCCTCGATCTCCTCGAGGACGTCGTCGGGCACCATGTCGCACTTGTTCAGCAGCAACACGTCGCAGAACTCGATTCCCTCGACGAGCACTTCGCCGAGCGGACGTCCGGGGTCGGCGTCGGGGTCCGTGTCGGCGTCCCCCGGAAGCGACTCCCCCGCGTCGAATTCCTTCCAGAAGCCGTAGGTGTCGAGGACGGTCACCATCGTGTCCAGTCGGAACCGCTCCGTCGGGTCGATCGACGACTCCTCGGTCCCCTCCGTGAACACCCGTGCGATCGGGATCGGTTCGCTGATCCCCGAGGCCTCGACCAGCAGGTAGTCGAAGTTCCGTACCCGCGCGAGGCGGTCGGCCTCGGAGAGGAGGTCCCCCTGCAGCCGACAGCAGATACAGCCGTTCGAGAGGTCGACGATCCCCTCCGCCTCGTTCTCCCGGGCGATGAGGTCCGCGTCGACGTTGACCTCCCCCATGTCGTTGACGATCACCGCGACCTCGAGCCCCCGTTCGTTCGACAGCAGGTGGTTGACGAGCGTCGTCTTCCCCGCCCCAAGGGTACCGCTGACCACCGTCACCGGAATTCGCGTCATGGTATTCCGTGTCAACGGACGCCGATAAGAACCTGTGCCCCAACGCCCGGGGCGGGTCGCTCGCCGTCGATCGGTCGACCGGTCGCCCTCGAGTCCATCTTTCCCAGGGCCGTCGACTCGGCTCACGAGACACGTACGCGACCACCGACGCACACGCGGGTCCGCCCGGGGACCCGTGCCATGGGGTTTAGGTGTCCGCCCCCGAACCGGGAGGTATGCAGATCGACGAGTTCGGCCTCGAGCGGTGGTTCGCCGAGTACGAACACGAGGCCGACATCATGCTGGCCGAGAGCGGCGTTCGCAGCCTCCCCGCGGATCGGTTCGACACCGATCCGGGCGAACTGGGGTACGTGATCCCGACGGACGGCGACCCCGACCTCCGGGCCGAAATCGGCCGGCGGTACGACCGCGGGACCGACGAGGTCGTCTGTACCAGCGGCGCCCAGGAGGCGAACTTCCTCGCCTTCTTCTCCGTGCTCGGCGGCGAGTCGCCGCCCGGCCTCGAGACCTCGAGCGCGCCCGGGAGCGACGCCCACGCCGTCGTCGTCACCCCGACCTACCAGGCGCTGCACGCCGTTCCCGACACCCTCGGGGACGTGACGCGGGTCCCGCTCGAGCCGCCGACCTGGGAACTCGACCCCGATGCGGTCGCCGACGCGATCGAACCCGAAACGCGGCTGATCGTCCTGAACAACCCGAACAACCCGACGGGACGGTACCACCCGCTCGAGACGGTCGAGACGCTGTACGACCTCGCCGCGGACAACGACGCGTACCTGCTCTGTGACGAGGTGTATCGTCTCCTCGCGGAGGATCCCCTGCCGCCGGTCGCGAGTGTGGGCCCCCACGGGCTCTCGACGGCCAGCCTCTCGAAATCGTACGGTCTGGCTGGGCTGCGATTCGGCTGGCTCGCCGGCGACCGGGCCGTCGTCGACGCCGCCTGTCGGTGGAAGGACTACACGACCATCTCGCCCGGGCTCTTCGGCCAGCACGTCGCGAGACAGGCCATAGCGGAGAGCGACGCGATCCTCGCGGAGAACCGGGACCTCGTCGCGACGAATCACGAGATCACGGCCGAGTTCCTCGAGCGACACGGCCTCGAGTGGTACGACCCGGTCGGCGTCAACGGCTTCGTGACGGTTCCCGATGGCTTCGAGAACGGCAAGGCGTTCTGTCGGACCGTCCTCGAGGAGCAGAGCGTCGTCCTCGCGCCCGGCGAGTTCTTCGGCCACCCGGACCGGTTCCGGATCGGGTTCGGCCTCCCCACCGACGAACTCGAAGAGGGACTCGAGCGGGTCGGGCGCGTGCTCTCGGACGGGTAGGTCCCGCCCGATCAGCGGAGACAGCGGCCGAACAGTTCGGCCCGGCATTCTGAAAGCGCCTCGAGCGTACCGTGCTCGAGCGAGACGTAGAGCAGGTCGTCCGCGAGCGCCGGCGAACCGGCCGTCCAGCCGTCCGGTCCCTGCCACTGGAGTTCGCCCGTCGCCCTGTCGGCGGCGAACAGGGAACTGCCGGTCCCGTACAGGTAATCGCCGCCGACGACCGGTGCCCCGTAGAAGATCCGTTCCGACCCCTGGCCGCCGTTCGTCCAGCGTCGCTCGCCGGTTGCCGCGTCTCGAGCGACGAGCCGGTCCATCGCCGCGTAGTAGACCGTCCCGTCGCCGACGGTGACCCCGAACGGGACGGTCGATTCCGGGCCGTCCGTCCGCGACCACCGGCGCTCGCCCGTGTCGGTCGACAGGGCGACGACGCCGCTCGGCTCGTCGTCCACGCCGACGAACACGGACTCCCCGGTGACCGCGGGGACGCCGTAGACGGGGAGGCGCTCGCTCCAGCGTTCGGTCCCGTCGGCGGCGTCGATCGCCTTCACCCCGCCGCCGGCGACTGCCGCGTAGACGACTCCGTCCCGGACGGCGGGCGCGTAGACGAGCCGTTCGTCCCAGTCGATTTCGAACTGCCAGCGTTCGGTCCCCTCCTCGAGGTCGATCGCGTAGATCAGGGGTTCGCTCTCGGATCGCCCGTGGCGGTAGTAGCCGGCGAAGACGACCCCGTCGCCGATGCCCGGGTGAACGGGCGTCGAGCCGAGCTGGCCGTCGCCAACGTTGTCGACGCGCCAGCGCTCGCTTCCGTCCTCGACCTCGAGGGCGACGAGCCCGGTCGCGGTCTGGAGTAAGACGGCGTCGTCGGCGACCACAAGCGAGTCCGCGTAGGTGTGGGTTCGCTGGATCGGTTCGGCGGTCGTGGCAGCGGTCGCCGACCACCGGCGCTCGCCGGTCGCCGCGTCGATCGCGTCGACGACGGCGGCGCGCTCGTCGCCTCTGTCCGCCGTGTAAGCGAGGTACACGTGCCCGTCGGCGAGGACCGGCGAACAGTCGATACCGCCGAAACCCGCGTCACCGTCGTAGGTCCACGCGTCGGTGAGCGGCGGCGCGGGACCGCTCGACCGGGTGCCGGTTCGCGTGCTGTCCCGGCCACGCTGGGACCACGCGGCGTCGACGTCCGACTTCGATCCGCCACGGAGGTCGCCACAGCCGGCGAGGACCGCGCTCGCACCGGTGCTCGCGCAGGCCGTAAGCAGGGCACGTCTGGAGGGCATCGTCGGGTGCGTTCGAACGGTCGCACGATAAGTCTTCTCGAGTGATATATCCGGTGTCCCCGTCGAATTCGCTCGTGGGTACGGCGAACCGCGGACGCTACCGTCGGGGCTCTCCCCAGACCGTCGCGGTACCGTTGGCCTCGTCGTCCCGCTCTAGGTCCCGCCGCAAGTCGAACGCGCGATACGTCTCCTCCTCGAGCAGGCGGTCCGCGAACGCGGGCGGGACCGTCACCCGGCGACGCTCGCCCTCGACGAGCAGGCCGTCGGGGCCGACGGCGAACTCGAGGTCGTAGCGGGCGACGGAGGCCTCGCGGTCCTCGAGTTCCGGATGAAGCGCCTCGAGGACGGCCGCGACGTAGTCGAAGACCAGTTCGGATCCCGGTGTATCGGCGGTCTCGAGGTCGATCCGGACGACGGGTGCGACCGCGGTCGATCGCTCGCCGCGTTCGTCCCGGTCGAGCACATCGATCCGCCGAACTCGCGGCGGGCGCTCGAGGTGGGTTCCCCGACCCGCGGGAAGGGCCTCCTCGAGTCGGGACTCGAGGGTAGCCTCGAGTTCGTCGAACGGGGCCGACCGTCCCCGATACCAGACGGCCGCCCCGATCAGGACGAGCGCCGCGATTCCGGCGAGTACGAACGCCTCGACCTCGAGTCCGCCGTCGACCATCTCCAGTGATCGTTCGTCGCGAACGGGGGTGACGATTTCGTTCCCGTTCCCGTTCCCGTTCCTCGGCCACGAACTGCCGTCCGGCCGAGTGACCTGTTAACGGGCTGAATCCGGCGGGAGCGTATTCCAAACGGTTTATGACCGTCGGTTGATTACCCCGGGACATGGCGAAACAGCAAACCGAAGTTCGCGATCTCCAGGAAGGCAGCTACGTGATGATCGACGACGCGCCATGTAAGATCAACTCCTACTCCACGGCAAAGCCCGGCAAACACGGCAGCGCCAAGGCCCGCATCGAGGCCGAAGGCGTCTTCGACGGGAAGAAGCGCTCGCTCTCCCAGCCCGTCGACGCGAAGATCTGGGTCCCGATCATCGAGCGCAAACAGGGCCAGGTCGTCTCCGTCGACGGTTCGGACATGCAGATCATGGACCTCGAGACCTACGAGACGATCACGATGAAGGTCCCCGAGGACGCCGACCCCTCGCCGGACGAGAACATCGAGTACCTCGAGATGGAAGACCAGCGAAAGATCGTCTAATGTTTCCCGGGGCGACTGACGAACGCGGGGGGAGCGACACGGCAGGCGACGCTGCCGATCGTGGGGACCCGAACTTCGTGGTCGTCGGTGCGCCCCTGGACGCCACGACGACCTTTCAGCCGGGGACCCGCTTCGGTCCCCGACGCGTCCGTACGTTTGCGGAGACGTTCGACGATTACGACCGTCGAACGGACCAGTACTTTTCCGACCTCGGCGTCGCCGATCACGGCGACGTCCGCGCGTGGGACGACGTTCCTGACTACCTCGAGTGGCTCGAGGGGAGCCTGCGCGATATCGTCTGGGACGACGCCGTCCCCCTGCTTTTGGGCGGCGAACACACTGTCTCGCTGGCGGGTGTACGCGCCGTCGAACCCGAGGTGTTCGTCTGTCTCGACGCCCACCTCGATCTGCGCGACGACTACGACGGGAACGACCTCTCGCATGCCTGCGTGACTCGCCGGATCCTCGAGGAGGAGTCCGTCGAGGAAGCGATCGTGCTGGGCGCGCGGACGGGAAGCGAAGCCGAGTGGGACCGGGCCGACGCCGACGACGTGACTGTCGTCCCGCCCGAGGACGTCGGCGACTTCACGTTCGGCGACCGACTCGAGGGCCGCGAGGTCTACCTGAGCGTCGACATCGACGGAGCCGACCCCGCCTACGCGCCCGGAACCGGAACGATGGAGCCGTTCGGGCTCGAGCCCCGCGAGATGCGCGACGTGGTTCGCGAGGTCGCGCCCCGGGCGACCGGGTTCGACGTCGTGGAGGTCAACGACCGCGACGAGGGACAGGCCGCATCGCTCGCGGGGAAGCTCCTCCGGGAGTACGTCTACGCGAACGCGGCCGCTGCTGGGGCTTCGGACGAGGAGTAAGGCGGTTCCGGTCCAGCGCAGCACGTTCTCGACCCTCTCGGATCCGATCCGAGCTACAGCAACGCGTCGAACACTTTCCCCTGGGCTTTCCGGAGGTGCTGGTGGAACGTCGGCGCGGCGATCTCGAGCGAGTCGGCGACCTCCTCGCCGGTCGCGCTCCGTGGCCACTCGAACAGGCCCGCATGATACGCGGCCTCGAGGACCGTCCGCTGGCGGTCGGTGAGTTCCGTCGTCACCGCCCGACGAGTCCGCTCGGGCTCGTTTTCGTCCCGCGTGATCTGGCGGCGTGCGACCATCTCCGCGGTGGGATACGTCGACTGAACGGCGTCGATGACGGTCCTGACCTCGACGCTGGGCGAGAGGTGAAGCGTCATCCGAAAGTCCCCGTCCTCGAAGACCGCGCGTTCGACGGAACCACCCACCGAGGCGACTGCCGACAGCACCGGCGGCTCCGAGAGCCGGAGTTCGAACGGGACCGTTCCGTCGTCCTCGGCCCGGAACGTCACGTCCGTCCAGTGGGGCAGCTCCGCGACGAGCCCTCGTAGCCGCTCGGTCGACTCCGTGGCGGCGGTCCCGTAGACGAGGTACTCCTCGTCCTCGATGGGAAGCGTGTGCTCGAGGGCGACGAACCCGTCCGATCGGTCCGCTCCATCGGCGGTGCCGACCGCGAGTGCTTCGTACACGTCGTGGATGCGGAACTCGAGTTCGACGACCTCGTCGGCCATCAGCGCTTGCTTGCGTTCGGCGGCGACGATCGCGTGGCCGACGATCTCGCCCAGCTGGCTGATCACCGCGCCTTCGTCGCCCTCGAAGGCGCGCGGACGATCGGCGTAGACGTTCAACACCCCGTAGACCGTCTCCTCGTGGACGATGGGGATCGCCGCCGACGAGCGGAAGCCGTAGCGCTCGGCGACGTCGCGCCAGGGTTCGTACCGCGGATCGTTCTGGATGTCCTGGGTCGTCTGGAGCGTCCCAGTCCGGAGCGCCCGACCCGTCGGGCCCTCGCCGTGTTCGTCATCCGGATCGGTCGAGATGGTGACTTCCTCGAGGTAGTCGTCCGTGCCGGCCTCGGCTCGCACGTTCACCGTCTGCGAGCCCACGTCGACGTCGCCGACCCAGGCGAATTCGTACGACTCCGCCGCGGCGAGCCGTTCACAGAGGATCCGCTCGATCTCCTCCCGGGTCGATCGCTCGATGATCGCCTCCGTGACGTCTTGAACGATCCCGTTGAGGTTGTTGAGCGCGACCAGTTGCTCGCGGTGGCGTTCGATGCGTCGTTTCCGTTTCCGTTCTCCGTCCACCTCCGTCCGGTCGCCCATCGCCCGCGGTCGCCACCACACCCGCGCGCTCGCGCCGACTTTCTTCGTCTCGAGTTCGCCGCGATCGACCAGGCGCTCGAGTCGACTGTATGTGCTACGCCGGCCGAGTTCGAGCCGTTCGGACACCTCGGTCGTCGTGTGCGGCACGCCGCTGCCGTCGAACACGGCAAGCGTCTCGCGCAGGGGGTCGGTCAGCGATTCGGTTCCGCCGGTCATACCCACAGGACGTGCCCCAGACGTATTAGAACTCCGCCGGCGGAAATACGGTATAGAGCGCCTGAACCGGGTTCGAGGTCGGGTAATGCTGGGAACTTTTTACAGCCCGACCCGTTCGGAGCGGCGGTTGGACCTAATTTGTGTTACCTCCTGCTTACGCTTGCGCGGGGTCTCTCTACTGGCAGCGACACGCGACCGCGTTCGCGAACCCCACCGATGTCCGAATCCACGCACCACCGTCCGCCGACGGACACCGACGCCGAATCGGACTCCCTCTCCGAACGGGAGTATCATCACTTGCTCGCCCCGCGACGCCGCAGAATGACGCTCGACCTGCTGGCCGGTCGCCAGGAGCCAGTCTCCCTCGAACCCCTCGCCTCGGCGATCGCGGCCCGGGAGTGCGGGCTCGATGGGAGAGACGAGAAGACAGTAGAGACCATCGCGATTTCGCTTCACCACGTCCACCTGCCAGCGATGGCGAACGCCGGCGCCGTCGACTACGATCCGGAAGCGAAACGCGTCACACCCCGGCCCTGCCTGCTCGAGTACGATCTGCAATTCCAGCGGTAGGTGGCGGTCGCAACGGACGATAGGTGACGGTCACAGCGGACGATCGGGTTGAACGGTACGCGATAGGCCTCCCTCACGGCGGTGATCACTGCACGGACGCGATCGGACGGGAATTCATTTTTTCTTCCGCTTTCACTTTCAATTTCACTTTCACTTTCACTTTCACTTTCGCTTTCTCGAGGTCGAAACGGAGACCGAGACCGAGACCGAGTTCGAGATCGACGATCGACGAGGAACCGGCGACGTACGAGAGCGACGTCCCCACCGACCGAAACGACAGCGTTATTCCCTACCGGGCGACCCACACGTAACTGATGATCGTCAGACCGTACGACCGCGAGTCGGATGCCGACGCCCTCTGGGATCTGAAGCGAGCCTTCGAGACCGGGCTCGGAACCGGAACCGGCGGCCAGGAGAAAGCCGAAAAGTACGCCGCGAAACTCACCGACGACTACCGCGAGGGGTACCTCGAGTGGGTCGATCGCTGCGTCGACCGCGACGCGCGCAGCGTCCAGGTGGCGGTCGACGACTCGGTCGACGACGGGTCGGGTGACCTGGTCGGCTACGTCTTCCTCCTGCCGGACTCTCACGCCTACATCTGGGACGCGGCCGTCCTGAACGAAATCTACGTCCGCGAGGCGTACCGCGGGACGGGCGTCGCCGACGACCTGATGGACGCCGCCGTCGCTGCTGCCCGAGACCAGGATCTTCCGCTCGAGCGACTCGTCCTCGACGTCGACCGGGACAACGACCGCGCACAGGCGTTCTACGAACGCCACGGGTTCGAGGGCTGGGGCGAGATGGTCGCTCGAGAACTCTGACAGTAGTGACGCGGCTCTCGCTCGGTGCATCTACGGGATCGCCCAGTTCGCACGTGTAGCGAGTCCAGGTCCAAGACATCACTCTCGGTAGCTGCTCGAGAGTTCAGTTACCGACTACTGAATACAGAGCGCGAACTTTTTCCGCGTCGGGTTCGCCGGAGGCGAACCACTCGCGCAAAAACTTCGATGAAAAAGGCGGGCTGCTCGGCCTTCGGCCTCGCCGCCCGGGAACCGCGCTCGCTTCGCTCGCGCGGAAACTGGTGATGAATCTATACTCTATATTCAGCACACCAATTTTAACAACACACATAGATGTGTACGATCGCTCGAGTACTTTCCTCCGCGAAACTCTCACCCAGAACCTGAATAAAAAGACCTACTTCCCCGTTAGAACGGATCGGAGAGATACTCCTTGGGAACCGCGTTCTTGACCGTCACCAGCGGATCGACCACCTGGCTGATCTCGAGGCCCCCGACCAGGCTCGAGAAGATGTAGGCGTCGGTCTCGTCGACGCCGTGCTCGGCGGCAAGGAGGTCGATCGCGTCGCGGTTCGCCAACTGGCAGGCCTTCTCGAGGGTGTCGGCGCTCGCGACCGGCTTCCATGCGTCGTCGGTCTCGAGCAGCGGGCGCTCGAGGTCGACCGCGGGGTCGTCGATCACCTCGACGGTGACGTCGACGTCGGTCGCGATTTCGGCTCCCGTGCCGCACATCTCGCCGTCAGCCATGGCCGCCTTGGAGTCGCCCATCGCGAGCATCGCACCCGCCTGGAACACGGGGAAGTAGATCGTGTTGCCGCCGGTGACCTCCGTCGTGTCGAGGTTGCCGCCGTGGTCGTGTGGGAACAGCGTCGTGTACGACTCCTCGGCGGGCGCGACGCCGATGGTCCCGACGACGGGTTCGATCGGCACCTCGAGTTCGCCCTCGGGGGTGTCGAAGGTGATCGAGCCGTCCTCGACCGGCGTGATCCGCGTCCGCGGGGCCTCGATCTCCTCGTACTCGTCGAGCAGGCCGAAGCCGTCGATGGTGACCGCGCGGCCGCGGTCCTCCGTGACCCGGACGTCCTCGATTTCGACCCGCAGGACGTCGCCCGGTTCGGCCCCTTCGACGGCGATCGGTCCCGTCGCGGCGTTTACCTCGTCCGGGACGGCGTCGATGACGTCCGACTCGGACTGGACCGCGCCGTCTAAGCTGTCGCGGGTGTCGATCGTCAACTCGGCGCCAGACTCGACCGTTTCGATCGGCTCGAGGTCGGGGGTGAACTCGTAGATCGCTCCGTCCTCGTGTGAGACCGTTCGGCGTGTCATGCGCGGGGGTTCGTCGCGATGGTAGGTAAATCGATGGCTCGCGGGCGGTACTTCCGTTTTCGGCACCAGTCGGCGAAAGGACCGGGAGCCGGCACGGATCGCAAGCTTACAAGCCGTCGGCCGCGCAAATGCCGGACACCTATGACCGTCCGACTCACCGAACTCGTCGACCGGCTCGACGAGGAGCTACGAACCGACGACTACGCCGAGCTCGACGCCAGCGCGAACGGCCTCCAGGTCGGCCCCGACGATCTCGCGGTCGACCGCGTCGCCTTCGCCGTCGACGGCGTCGAGGCGACGTTCGAGCGAGCGATCGAGGCCGACGTGGACGTCCTCGTCGTCCATCACGGACTCTCGTGGGGCGGTTTCGACCGCGTTACCGGCCGCACCTACGATCGGCTCGCGCCGCTGATCGAGAACGACGTCGCGCTGTACGTCTCCCACCTCCCGCTGGACGGCCACCAGGACCTGGGCAATGCCGCGGGCGTCGCCGACGTCCTCGGCCTCGAGAACCGTGCCCCGTTCGGCGAACTCGGCCCCGAGTACGTCGGCCAGCGCGGAACCGCAGTCGAGGCCTACTCGCCCGGGGAACTCCGGAACCGCCTCGAGTCCGAACTCGAGACCGGCGGCGAGTCGGTTCAGGTGCTCGACTTTGGCCCCGAACGGATCGAGGACGTGGCGATCGTCACCGGGAGCGGTACCGACTGGCTCGACGAGGCCGTCGACGCGGGCGTCGACGCGCTGGTGACGGGCGAAGGCAAGGGCAAGGTCTACCACGAGGCCCGGGAGGCCGGCATCACCGTCGCGCTGGCCGGCCACTACGCGACGGAGACGTTCGGCGTCCGGGCACTGCAGGATCTGGTCGAGGGGTGGGACGCCGACCTCGAGACGACCTACTTCGAGATTCCGACGGGACTGTAGCCGGCCCCGGTCGACCGTACTCGGCGGGGATTCGACCCTACCTCGGGTCGTCTCCGATCGGCGTTCGCCCCGGATCGCGCATGGAGATCTCGAGCTTGAATCGTTGAACGGCGTTGTCAAAAACGGTAGTTTATCGCCCCTCGAGCGGCAATAAGGGTTATTTGGGCGGAATGACGATCTCATTATCGGATCGTATGTCTGTAACCGATAGGGGAACGGTCGGGGTGCAGGTGCATGAACATAGATAGCGTCGTCCCGAACAGGGTCCGACGACGGTACAGCGCGAAGATCGCCGCGGCACTCGGCTGCGTCGTCGTCGTGACGCTGGCCTTTGGCCTGCTCTTCGGCGCGTACATCCACGCGGGGCCGGAGGCCGAGGCTGCCGATCGGGCGACTGCCGCGGTGACCGGGCTCCTGGTCGTCTTCTTCATGAATCTCGGTCTGTTCGGGATCGTCATCGGTGGCAACACCGCACTCGCCCTCGATCGACTCGGCGGTCGGGCCGAGCGGATCGGGGACGGCGAGTTCGACGTCGACCTCGAGACCGGCCGGATCGACGAAGTGGGGCAACTCTACGACTCCGTCGCGGACATGCGGGATTCCCTCGAGGAGTCGCTCGAGGAACTCGAAGTCGAACAGGAACGCGCACAGGAGGCCCAGCGGGAGGCCGAACGCCGCGCCGACGAACTCGAGGAGGAACGACAGCGCGTCCAGGAGGCCCGCCGCGAGGTCGAGCGCAAGAACGAACGGCTCGTCGCGGAGGCCGAACGGTTCTCCGAGGTGATGGACGCCTGCGCCGACGGCGACCTCGACCGCCGACTCGAGCCGGAGATCGAGGACGAAGCGCTCGAGGCGATCGCGGACTCGTTCAACGAGATGCTCGACCGGATCGGCGACCTCGTCGCCGAGGTCCAGACGTCGGCCGAGACCGTCGAGGACGTCGCGACCGACCTCCAGACCTCGAGCGAGCAGATCCGGACAGCGAGTCAGGACGTCGCGGAGTCGGTCCAGGGGATCGCCGACGGTGCGGCCGAACAGACCGACGACCTCGATGCGGCCGCAAGCGAGGTCAGTGACCTCTCGGCCGCGACCGAGGAGGTCGCGGCGACGACCTCCGAGATCGCCGAGCAGTCAGAGGAGGTCGCCTCGCTCGCCGACGAGGGCCAGGCGATGGCCTCCGAGGCGGCGGAAAACATCGACTCGCTGGTCGACACCACGGAGACGGTTGCAGAGACGGCCGAACAACTCGAGCGCGAGACCGAACAGATCGGCGAGATCATCGCCCTGATCGACGATATCGCGGACCAGACGAACCTGCTCGCGCTGAACGCCTCGATCGAGGCTGCGACGGCGAACGCCGACGGTGACGGGTTCAGCGTGGTCGCCAACGAGATCAAGTCCCTCGCGGAGGAGACGATGGACGCCGTCGACGACATCGAGGCGACCCTCGAGTCGATCCGCGAGCGGACGGCGACGACGGCCGACGAGATCGCGACCGTCGACGAGGAGATGAAAACCACGGCGACGCTGGTCGCGGACCTCGAGTCCAAACAGGAGACGATCGCCGACGGGATCGGCCAGGTCGACGGCAGCATCCAGGAGATCGCGTCGACGGCCGACGATCAGGCGACCGCCGCCGAAGAACTGGCGACGATCGTCGACACCGTTGCCGACGTCTCGATGGAGACGAGCGACGAGGCCGAAGGGGCCGCCGCCGCCGCCGAGGAGACGACCGCGACGATCGACGAAGTGTCGACGACCGCGACGGACCTCGAGGACGACGCCCAGGCACTGCGGGAGTTGCTCGGGACGTTCACGATCGCCGCGGACCGCACGGCGACCGCCGCGTCACCGACCTCCGGAGCGTAGTCGGCTGATTCGAAGCGACACCCCCGTAAGCGACCGAATTTTCTCTCGCCTACGTCGTCTCGAGTGCGTCCCGCTCGAGAGGCTCACCGTCAGCCCAGTAGCCGTCCAATCGGTCTTCGGCCCACGATCGCACGTCCGGATCGTCCGTATCGATCGACGCCCGCAGGACGCCGTGTTCGTCCCGCAGGAGGAGGTACACCACGTCGTCGACGATCATCACGGCGAGCGGGATCGATTCGTCCCGCATCCGAACGGCGGTGCTGTCGGCTGCAAGCAGATCGCGGAGTCGCTCGCGCAGCACGGGTTCGTCGGCGAGCGCCTCGATCGCCTCCCGAGAAAAGACGCCGCGAAAGTCCGTCTCCCCCGCTGCGGCCCGTTGCTGGAGGGTCGTCAGGCCCTGTTCGTTGAAGGCGTGTGAGAAGGCCCGGACCTCGTCGGCGCTTCGGAGCAAGGCGAGCAACCGCTGGAGCGGTGCGTTCGGCCGGGTCTGTGTCGGAACGGTGATCGTCGCGTCCGCGAGCCGCCGGATATCGAAAGTAAGAGCCTCGGTCGGAACGTAGTCGACGACGTTCCGCAGTTTTCGTTCCGTCTCGACGATCCCCTGCAGGTCGGCGAACCCCTCGGCAACGAGGCGACCCGTCGCCGTCGCCCCGTACTCACTGCCGTCCCTGGTGATCCACGACCGGTCGTCGAAGTCCCCAAGAATCCGGCCGAGCGTCGCCTGGGACGCCCCCGTTTCGTGGGCTAACTCGGTCCGGGTGTATCGATCCTCGGACAGCAGCCTCAGGACCTCGACCCGGTTCGACGAGAGCGCGAGGAACTCGATCTCCTCGAGCGTCGATTCCATGCGCCCGCTCGGTCCTCCGTGGCCATACCCTTTTCGTACCGTGAAACTCTTTCACGGCACGAACCGTACGCGCCCCCCGATCGTTTTTCTTGCCACGAAATATTTTCTGAACGAAACTATAGGCTTGGCAGCCGTAGCCGAAGATACGATGACTACCACGCTCTCCGCGCCGACGCCTTCCCGATCGGCGCACCGTCTTCGCTTCGAGGTGATTCTCGAGTGATGGATCGTCGCTCGCTGTGCTTTTTCGCCCTCGCGAGCCTGTTCTTCGGCGGAACCTTCGTCGCGGCGAAGGCGGGCCTGGAGTACTTCCCGCCGCTTCTGTTCGTGGCCCTGCGGTTCGATCTCGCGGCGGTGCTCCTGCTCGGATACGTCGTTCTGACGTCCTCGCGTGCGGAACTACTCCCGTCGACGCGGGGAGACGTCGTGGGGATCCTCGCGACCGGCGGGCTCGTGATCGGGCTGGCCAACGCCCTGCTGTTCGTCGGTCAGCAGTACGCGACCAGCGCGGTCGGTGCGATCGTCTTCAGTCTCAACCCGATCCTGACGCCCGTCTTCGCCGCCGTGCTCCTCTCGGACGAGCGCCTCTCCGTCCGGGGCGGAGTCGGGATGGGACTCGGCCTCGTCGGCGTCGCGCTCGTCGTCAGTCCCGACCCCGCGATGCTGGTCGGCGGGGACGCCGTCGGCAGGTCGATCCTCTTTGCCGGAGCCGTAAGCGCCGCCTTCGGAGCCGTCCTCATTCGGCGGGCCGAACCGACGATCTCGAGTACGGTCCGGATCGCCTGGGGACTTCCCCTCGCTGCCCTGCTCACCCACGGCCTCTCGTGGTCGACCGGCGAATCACCGGGGTCGATCGCCTGGACGCTCGAGGCGGTCGTCGCGCTGGCGTACGTCAGCGTGTTCGCCGGCGTCCTCGCCTACGTCGCCTACTTCGCGCTGCTCGACGCGACCGGTGCGATCCGCGCGAACCTGGTATTCTACGTCGTTCCGGCCGTCTCGACGCTGGGTGGGTGGGCGCTGCTGGGGGAAACGATCGCCACGAGCGCGATCTTCGGGTTCCTGGCGATCGTCGCCGGATTCGCGGTGATCGGCAGCGGATCGGTCGATCCGCGTGCCCGGTTCCGGGCCGTCGTTCGGCCGGGAGCCGACGACCGCTCGTCGTCCGTGTCCGAGGAAGCGCGCGGTCCCGGGGCCGACTGACGATTCTACCCGTCGCCACCCTTGAGAACGCCAGCCGACCGCTCAACCCGCGTAGCCGCCTACCGCGGCTACCGTCGACCCCCCATTCGAGTCGGCGGCCGAGGACGCATGTCGCATCCGGACTACGAACTCCACGAACGGCTCGAACGGCTCTCGAACACGTCCGCGGACCGGGACGTCCTCGTCACGCTCGCGGTTCCGCCGAACGAGTCGATCGGCGAGGTACGCCGGCCCGTCGAAACGGACTACGCCGAAGCGACGCAACTCGACGAACGGACGTTCCCCGAGCCCCTCGCCGACGCCCTCGAGAGCGTCCGGAGCCTGCTGAGCGAGTACGAGGAGATCCCCGAGACCGGGCTCGCCGTCTACGCGGGCGTCGTCGACGGCGACCTCGTTACGGCCACGTTCGACGACCTCCCCGTCCCGATCGACGACCACACCTACGCCCATGCCACCGAGTTCGATCTCGAACCGATCGAGGGCATCAGGCCTCCGGACCGCACGCACGGCCTGCTCGTCGTCGAGCGGAGCGGGGCGGCGCTCGGACGCCTCGACGACGGCGTCGAGGCAGTCGAGTCGTTCGACAGCGACGTCCCCGGGAAGTCGAGCGCCGGCGGGCAGTCGGCGGAGCGGTTCGAACGCGACCGCGAACGCCGGAAACGGGCGTTCTTCGACGAGGTCGCCGAGCGGGCGGCACTCGAGTTCCTCGAGGGCGACCCCGTCGACGGCGTGCTGCTCGGCGGCACGACGGGGACGGTCGAACGGTTCCGCGAGGAGGCCGACCTCGCTCCCGGCCTCGAGGAGCGACTACTCGGCGAGTTCGCGGTCGAGTACGCCACGGAACAGGGGCTGCGGGAACTCGCCGAGAAAGGGGAGTCGGCGCTCGAGGAACGGGACCGCCGCGAGGCCCGCGACGCGCTCGACTCGTTTTTCGACGGCGTCGGCGGGGACGAACCGGTCGCGTACGGCGGGGAGGAGGTCGACGAGGCCCTCGAGTACGACGCGGTGGAGACGCTGTTGCTCTCGACGGCCCTCGAGGGCGACCGCATCCAGCGGTTCGGGGACCGGACGACCGAGCAGGGTGGCTCGGCGGTCGTCGTCCCGGACGACTTCCCGGCGGGGAACCGGTTCGTCGAGGCGTTCGACGGGATCGGCGCACTCCTGCGTTTCCCGATCGAGTAACCACGCGACCCAGGTCCTATCGGTTCCGTTAGTATGACTGGAATAAGATAGGTCTCCTCGAGACTGACGATCGGCTCGAGGCACACGACTCGAACGTCGGTCGTCGAATCACTCGCCGGTCGACTGACAGTCGCACCCGCCCTGGTCGAGCAGGTCCCTGATCGTGTACTGGGTCTTGCAGTCCTCGCAGGTGATCGTGACGTTGACGAGGACGTTGAACTCGCCGACCTCGAGCACGCCGCTTCGCTCGAGCTGTTCGACCGTGTCTTCGGTGACCGCGGCGGTCCGGTTCCGCAGCGCCCCGAGTTTGTCCCTGCTTCGCTCGAGCCGTTCCTCGTCGCTCGGACTCTCGAGTGACGCCTCGAGGCAGTCCGTCAGGTGGTTGTAGACGGTCTGGTGGGAGACGAAGTCGCTCTCGACGTCTTCCACGGGGACGGCATCGCGCTCCAGTTCCTTGCGGGTCTGGACTCGAGTCCCGCTGCTGACGTCGTCGTCCGTCAGCAGTCGGTACGTGTTCTCGACTTCGCCGTCCTTGTATCCCAGTCCGGCATCGTCGAGCGCGGCGGCGAGCACCCGCTTGTTCACGTGTTCCGCGAGGTCGCGGGTGCTGTATCGCTCGTCCGTCTCGTCGGTCCAGCGGCGAACGAGGTCGTCGTCGAGGTCGGCGAGCCCGTACCGGTCTGCGACGCGTCCGACCTTGCATCCGCACGTCTCGCTCGACCCCTCGTCGGATTGGCTCACCCTCGAGGGTCGTCGCTCCCCAGTAAAAAGGTTCGGGGTTTACAGTGATACGTTCGTAACGGGCCGGCGGTCGTCCAGGACGGTGATGTGGACGACGTATCCATACACTATCGGACAGTTTCATAGAAAGATTTGAATGGTTATGTGTAGGCCTGTGGTCGAATCCGGCGCTTTCACCCCTTCCGCCCGCGACCGGAGTCGGCCGGGGAGCCGACCACGATCGCCCGCAGATCGTTGACGTTCGTTCCCGTCGGCCCCGTTCGGACGACGGCCTCGGCCCCCTCGAGCACGGAACGCACGTCGTTGCCCTCGAGAGCGGATCTCCCCGCCCGCTCGGGAACCGTCGTCGCGTCGGCGATCGCCCCCGCGACGTCGGTGGCGCCGTCGATTCCGTCCGTGTCGACCGCCGAGACGACGACACCCCCGTCGTCACGATCCAGTGCGAGCGCGCCGGCGAGGACGAACTCCTGGTTGGGGCCGCCCCGGCCGTGGTCGTCGGCGAGGGTCACCGTCGTTTCGCCTCCCGAGAGAAGTACCGCGGGCGGTTCGACCGGCGAGCCGTGTTCCCGACACTCCTCGCCGATCGCGACGTGGGTGAGCGCGGCCTCCCGGGCCTCGCCGCGGACGCCCGAGGCGAGCACCAGCGGCTCGTAGCCCCGTTCGGCCGCGACGTCGGCGGCCGCCTCGAGTGCAGTCCGACCGTTGCCGATGACCCGGACGTCGGTCCGATCGAAGGCTGGATCGTCCGCGGTCGGCGTCTCGGGGTGGTCGCCGTCCGCTCCCCCACGGAGGTATTTACGTACCGAATCGGGGACCTCGAGGTCGTAGCGATCGAGGACCGCGAGCGCGTCGGCGTACGTCGAAGGATCGGGGACGGTCGGACCGCTGGCGATCACGCTCGGATCGTCACCGACGACGTCGCTGATGGGCAGGGTAAGGACGGTCGCCGGTGCGGCGACGCGTGCGAGGCGGCCGCCCTTGATCGCCGAACAGTGTTTCCGGACGGCGTTGATCTCGTCGATCGAAGCCCCGCAGGCGAGCAGTTCCTCGGTCACCACACGGAGGTCGTCGATCGACAGCGGTTCGGCCGGAGCCGCAAACAGCGCGCTGCCGCCGCCGGTGATGGCGGCGACGACCAGGTCGTTCGCTCCCGCGCTTCGGGCGCGCTCGAGGACGGTCCGGGTACTCTCGACGCCTCTCGGGCTCGGAACCGGGTGGTCCCCCTCGAGCACGTCGACGACGGACGTCTCGACCGGGTCGTCGGTGACCACCGCACCGCCCGTCAGTCGATCGCCGAACGCCCCCTCGAGAGCCGCCGCGAAGTGACCGGCGGCGTTCCCGGCACCCACGAGAACGACGTCGTCGTACGTCTCGAGGTCGTATTCGGTGCAACGGCCCTCGACATCCGTGACCGAGAGGGTCCCCGTCGAGACCGAGACTCGGCGTCGCACGAGGGTTTCGGGTCGAGCGGCTTCGATGCCTCGCCGCAGACACTCGAGGGCAGTGTCGTAGGCGTCGGGGTCGTCCGTCGGGATTCGTTCCGGGCGGTCGATCTCGAGCATGTCTGGGGGTGCGGCGACGACGATCATGTATCTACTGGGCCCATGGCTGGGTGGACTCGCTCGAGGGGGCAGTTGGCGTCCTGTAACGAACGGCGATCTCCACTGTATCTTATATTATAGGATATACAATAATGGAAACAGGGAATGGGTTCTAAATGTGTATTTGGCCGGCAAATCGGAAGGAAACTACGTGACTAATTCGTGTTAGATCTGGACCGACTACGAACAGTGAAACGTTCTGATTCGCGACCTCGTTCGTCACAACTGAGCCCTCGATCTCGTTCGTCACAACGGTAATGAACCGTGATTTTCTTACGTAGGTACGGTTGTAATCCGCGGGTGATCAGCGACGTTTCGAGTATACCGGATACGATTTCGAGTCGTAACCTGCCCTTCGGTAGTGTTTCGGGCAGCAAATGAACTGAGGTATACGATATCGGCATCTCCGGCCTACCCGGAAACATTACGTGGAACCGACTCGAGCGACGCGGTACTGCTCGAGTTCGGAATCGACTCGGTTCCGATCCAACCGCTGATTTCGGCGTCTTTGTACCGTAACGACGATCGGTTCGATTCTCGTCCGCCTGAGTTCGAAGCGCGAGCGGTCGGGTCTGCCGGAGAAATTTCCGGTAGAGCCGAAACACTTCTTAGCCCGTGGACACGTGTCGTTTTCATGACGGACGCACCGAACCGGTCGGTCGAGCGCGGGTTCGCCATCGTCGACGAGCTCGCCGAAAACGGCGGCGGGCGGGTTTCCGAACTGGCCGAACGCCTCGAGATGCCGGTCAGTACCGTCCACGACTACCTGCGGACGCTGGTCGCGACTGGCTACGTGACCAGGGAGGGCAAGGAGTACCGGACGACGACCCGGTTTCTCGAGGTCGGGCACCGTCACCGCCACCGGCTGGAGATCTACAAGGCCGTCCGGGACCAACTCGAGACGGTCGCCGCCGAAACCGGTGAGCACGCGACGCTGCTGATCGAGGAGGACGACCAGGCCGTCATCCTCGCCGTCGAAGAGGGACCCGACGCCATCAACCTGTTCGCCTATCCCGGGGCACGGATGCCCTTACACGTTACCGCACCGGGAAAAGCGATGCTCGCACACCTGCCCGAGGAGCGGGTCGAGTCGCTCCTCGAGGGCGAACTCGTGTCGGTGACCTCTCGAACGGTCACGGATCCCGACCGGCTTCGCGAACAACTCGAGACCGTCCGCGAGCGCGGGTACGCGGTCGACGAGGGCGAGCGCATCGCGGGAATGGTCTGTGTCGCCGCGCCGGTGCTGGACAAGGACGACCGACTGCGCGGGGCGATCTGCGTCTGCGGGCCGGAGAGTCGACTCGACGAGTCGCGGCGGGCCGAGATCGGCGAGGTCGTCGAACGGGCCGCGAACGTGACGCAGGTGAACCTCGACTACGTGTAGGGCGTCGGACGCCGTCGGCAACTTTACTATCCTCCTCCCGGAAACCCCGGTATGGAACTTTCAGACGAACAGGAACTCGTCCGGGAGAGCATCCGGGAGTTCGTCGCGGAGGAGGTCACCCCCGTGGTCGACGAGGCCGACGAAAACCAGGAGTTCCCCGAGGAGGTCTGGGACGGCCTCGCCGAACTCGGTCTCACCGGACTCACGATCCCCGAGGAGTACGGCGGGTTCGACGCCGATCGGCTCACCTACAGCATCGCCAACGAGGAAGTGGCGTACGGCGACCTCTCGCTGGCCACCGCGCTGTCGGTCCACTGTATGGCGGCGTCGTGCATCCGCGAGTTCGGCTCCGAGCAACACCGCCAGGAGTGGCTGCCCCAGATGGTGGACGGCCGCCCCGTCGGGGCGTTCGCCCTCTCGGAGCCCGAAGCCGGGTCGAACCCGGCGGAGATGAGTACCGAGGCCCGACTCGACGAGGAAAACGGCGAGTACGTCATCAACGGCAAGAAACAGTGGATCACGAACGGGAAACGGGCCGGCGTCGTGATCCTGTTCGCCAAGACGGACCGCGACGACCCCGACACCGTCACCCAGTTCCTCGTACCGAAGGACGCCGACGGCCTCGAGGTCGGCAAGAAGGAGGACAAACTCGGCCTGCGGGCCAGCGACACGACGACCCTGATCTTCGACGACGTCCGCATCCCTGAAGCGAACCGCCTCACGGAGGTCGGCCGCGGACTCAAGGCCGCGTTCTCGATCCTGACCGGCGGCCGGATCGCCATCGCGAGCCAGGCCGTCGGGCTGGCCCAGGCGGCGCTTGACGACGCCGTCGCCTACGGCGAACAGCGCGAGCAGTTCGGTCAACCGATCGCGGACCACCAGACGATCGGGCACAAGCTCGCGGACATGCAGACGAAGGTCCAGGCCTCGAGGCTGCTTGCCCGCGACGCTGCCCGGAAGAACGAGGACGGGGTCGATCCGATGGCAGCCAGCATGGCGAAGTACTTCGCGAGCGAGGCCGCCGTCGAAGTCGCCAACGAGGCCGTCCAGATCCACGGCGGCTACGGCTACACGACCGACTTCGACGTCGAACGCTACTACCGGGACGCCAAGATCACGACGATCTACGAGGGGACCACCGAGATCCAGAAGGAGATCATCGCGCGACACGTCCGCGAATCGGGCGGAAGTCCCTAGACTGGGCTGTCTCGAGGGCGAGGTTCGACGGTCGGTCGGTCTTTCCCCGGATTCTCCCGTAACCACACAAGACTTTAGAAACCCGGCGTACACGTATCTACCAATGTTCGATCAAGGAGACCTCGAAGGAATCCGCGAGGAACGGGAACGGTGGGAAGCGGAGACGCTAGAGCCCGTCCTCGATGCCCACGGGGAGCGCCAGGATCGGTTCGCGACCGTCTCGAACCACGAGGTAGACCGCCTCTACACGCCGGAGGACATCGCGGACCTGGACTTCGAGGAGGACCTGGGATTCCCGGGGGAACCGCCGTACACGCGGGGACCGTACCCGACGATGTACCGCGGTCGAACGTGGACGATGCGGCAGTTCGCCGGGTTCGGAACCGCCGAGGAGACCAACGAGCGGTTCCACTACCTGATCGACGAGGGCCAGACCGGGCTCTCGACGGCGTTCGACATGCCGTCGCTGATGGGAATCGACTCCGACCACCCGATGAGCGAGGGCGAGGTCGGCAAGGAAGGGGTCGCCGTCGACACCCTGCGCGACATGGAGATCCTGTTCGACGGGATCGACATCGGCGAGGTGTCGACCTCCTTCACCATCAACCCCTCCGCGCCGGTCATCTACGCGATGTACATCGCGCTGGCCGACCAGCAGGGCGTCCCCCGCGAGGAGGTCCGGGGAACCCTCCAGAACGACATGCTCAAGGAGTTCATCGCCCAGAAGGAGTGGGTGATCCCGCCCCGGCCATCGCTGGACATCGTCACCGACACGATCGAGTTCGCCGTCGAGGAGACGCCGAAGTTCCACCCCGTCTCGATCTCGGGCTACCACATCCGCGAGGCCGGATCGACGGCCGCACAGGAGGCCGCGTTCACCCTCGCTGACGGGTTCGCCTACGTCGAGGACTGTCTCGAGCGCGGCCTCGACGTCGACGAGTTCGCGCCGCTGCTTTCGTTCTTCTTCAACTCCCACAACTCGATCTTCGAGGAGATCGCGAAGTTCCGCGCCGCCCGTCGCATCTACGCCCGCGTGATGGAGGACTGGTACGGCGCCGAGAAAGACGAGTCAAAGCGGATGAAGTTCCACACCCAGACCGCGGGTCAGTCGCTGACGGCCCAGCAGCCGCTGAACAACATCGTCCGGGTGACGATCCAGGCGCTCGCCGGCGTCCTCGGGGGCACGCAGTCGCTTCACACCAACAGCTTCGACGAGGCGCTCGCGCTGCCCTCGGAGAAGGCGGTCCGCGTCGCGCTTCGCACCCAGCAGATCATCGCCGAGGAGTCCGGCGCGGCCGACATCGTCGACCCGATGGGCGGGAGCTTCGCCATCGAGAAGCTCACCAACGAGATGGAGGCCGAGATCATGGCCTACATCGAGGAGATCAAGGAGAAAGGCGACGGCTCCGTCCGCGACGGCGTCCTCGAGGGCATCGATCAGGGCTACTTCCAGCGCGAGATTCAGGAGTCCAGCTACGAGTACCAGCAGCGCGTCGAGCGCGGCGAGGAGGTCGTCGTCGGCGTCAACGAGTACACGATCGAGGAGGACACCTCGCCCGACATCCTCCACATCGATGAGACCACTCGCGACCGCCAGCTCGAGCGCCTCGAGGAGGTCAAGGAGGAACGCGACGACGAGGAAGTCGACGCGACGCTCGAGGCGCTGTCGGAGGCGATCGAAGCGGACGAGAACGTCATGCCCTACGTCGTCGACGCCGTGAAGGCCTACGCGACGATGGGTGAGATCATGCAGGTCTTCGAGGACCACCACGGCGCGTACCGGGAGGAACTGAGCCCGGTCTGACTCCTGTCGTCCCGTCACGTTTCGCGCTCTCGAGATTTCGGCCGAGCGGTCGTTCCCAGACCAGTACCGTAGCTCAGCGAATCCACGGCGACGTTCTCCCGACGCGGACTGTCAACATCACCTGAGGTTCGATTCGTGGTTAAATTCTATCTGTGGCGGAAGACGGGAGACGTATCGTACAGGCGAGGCGACGATTTCGGTGTCTCGACCGCCAGGGACGGAAGCGATCCGCCATTCGTACTCGAGGGCAGTCTCGACGACTAGTACAGCCGGCCGATACGTAATCGTTCGTGGTTCAATTCAATTACAAACATAGCGCCACGTGCGGGAAAAGAGTACATTCACGGGGAACGATACGGCCGAGGACGAAGTTTAATATTATTCGTGATGAACTCGCGGTATGTCCTCGGAAAACGCTTCGGACCGCTCGCTGGGGGATCGGGTCGTCGACCTGTTGTCGGAGTTACACGGCAGGTACAACCGCGCCGAGGCGACGGTGCGACGATATACGCCGTACGTCGTTCGGGTGATCGAGGTCGTGGTGGCGATCGGGTTGCTCGCGGGCCTGGCACACTGGCTCTACTGGGTGTACATCGCGGGCCCCTGAGCCGAATCGTCCGTGCCTTCCCGACACGGGAACCGTCGATCGCCTCGAGCGGCCATCGTTCACGAATTATTGAATGTCATACATTAGAAATAGTTCCTACGTACATCGATTCCGATATGACACCTCACCTTCAAAGAATATATATGGTGTACCATTGGAGTGGATATTGTTACCATGTCATATGGTAGTTCGGACCGACGACGGTTCCTGACGGTCGTGGCCGTTACGGGGACCATGGGGGTAGCAGGGTGCATTGGGGACGAAGAAGTCGACCCGGAAGAGGAAGATCCGCTCGACGAGGACGACGATGATGGCGCCGGTGGCGACGATATGGACGAGGACCGCGAGCACCACATCGACGTGGGGACGTCGGCCGGTGGGACGATGGACGTCGGGCTCGCGGTCGAACAGGGCGTCGCCGAAGAGAGCGACATGCTCAGCTACTCGACGGTCGAGAGCCCCGGGTACGTCGGATCGACGTACCGGATGAACGAGGACGCCTTCGACGCCGCGTACGTCGACACCAACACGATGAACAAGGCCCAGCAGGAGCTGGACATGTTCGCAGAGGACCCGGTCGACCAGCTCCCCTGGCAGGGGATGACCGTGTTCCCCTACAGCATCTACATGATGGCCCGCGACGGGACCGGGATCGAGACGTTCGACGACCTCGCCGGCGCGAGCGTCTACCCGGCCGAACCGGGCTACTCGACCCGTGCGACGACGCTCGACGTCTTCGAACAGGATCCGATCGCCGACATTTACGACGAGATGGAGATCGTGGACGCCGACGTCGCCGACGCGCCCGGCCTGATGGAAGAAGAGCAGATCGACGCGGCGATCGCCTACGGGACGCCCGGCGTCGGGAACACGGGCTGGGTCGTCGAGTACGACGCCCGGGTCGACGTCCACTACGTCCAGCACACCGACGCCCTGATCGAGGCGATCGAGGGGTTCCCCGGGGCCGGCCTGTCGATCTACGACGACGATCCGGCGGAGACGTTCGCCTGGGACCAGGATATCGGTACCGACGAGATCGCCGCCTGGGACCTCACGGTTACCGTCGCGTTCCATCCGGAAACCCCGGACGAGGCGGCCTACGAACTGTGTCGTGTCGGTGGCGAACACGGCGACACTATCCGTGGTGCAGAGGAACGGTTCACTCCCGAGGGCCCCGAGGACCTCGTTCAGGGGGCGCTCGAGGACTACCCGTTCCATCCCGGTGCGGCCCAGTACTACCAGGATGAGGGCGTCTGGGACGACGAGAACTGGGTCGTCGGCGACCGGGACCAGGTCGGGGAGTACTTCGGCTAGACGGCCCCGGCGACCGCCGTCTTACGAGAACGAAACGAGATCATGCAACGATGAGCACCGAAACGGCGAGCCACGAACCGAGCACCGGGCGGGATCGACTGAGCGTTACCGCACTCGACTATGCCATTACGGCGGGAGCACTCGGGCTCTGGGCGATCGTTCTCTGGTGGGCGTGGACCCAGGGGATCAGTCGTGCCCAGTACGGAGTGTTGTTCCTCGGCGCCGTCCTGTCGGTATACGTCATCGAAGAAGCCAAAGAGTCGGTCGAGAAGGAAGACTACGTCGACCTGTTGATACTCGTCGCCTGCGGGGCCGTGATGGTAACCGCGACCGTCTACATCTTCACTGACTTCGACGCGTTCTACATTCGCCGCCAGGGGTGGGCCCCCGATCACGAGTACCGCCTCGCCTGGCTCGTGATCGCGGTGATCCTCTATCTCACCTGGCGCTCCTATGGCAACGTCTTCCTCGCGCTGATCGGCGGCGCGATGTTGTACGCCATGTACGGCTACTACGTCCCTGGCCTGTTCGGCCACAGCGGGCTGGACACGATCCACATGCTGCAGATGCTGATCACGGATTTGGCCGGCTTCTACGGCTCGCTGACGCAACTTACGGCGGCGTGGATCGCGCCGTTCCTGCTGTATGCGGGACTCCTGTTCGCGTTCGGAGCGTTCGACCTGATACTGCGGTTAGCCATCGTCAGCGCGAGGTACATCGAGTCCGGCGTCGCCCAGACCGCGGTGCTGTCGAGCGCGATCATCGGCTCGATCAACGGGAGTTACGCCGCCAACGCCGGCATGACCGGCTCGTTCACCATCCCGACGATGATGGACGCCGGCCTCTCCGGCCGTACCGCTGCGGGGATCGAAGGCACTGCTTCGACGTCCGGCCAGGTGCTCCCGCCGGTCATGGGTGCCTCGGCGTTCGTCATGGCGTCGATGCTGGGGATTCCCTACTGGAACATCATCGTGGCCGGACTCATTCCGGCCGGCATCCTCGTCGCGAGCATCCTCGTGGCCGTCCACTACACGTCGATCAACGAGATCGGCGAACAGGAGATGGATTTTCAGGACTACTTCGACGAGGAGATGACCCGAAACGACAAACTCGTACAGGGGGTACGGTTCGGCGTTCCCTTCGCCGTTCTCCTCTTCACCCTTGGATACCTCCAGTTCACGGTCATGACGTCGGCCCTGTATACGATCGTTATGATGGTCGCGCTCGGGATCGGAATGCCGGTAGCACGATCGGGGTACGAGGTCGTCGCCCGATCGGACCGACCGGTCTACGTCGACGACGTCGGCGGCCTCTGGTCCTCCCAGTGGTGGACTCGAGGACGCGTCCGACCGGCCCTCCGATCCGTCGGACGTCGCGGTCCGATCGGCCCGGTCGTCGGCGTCGGTCGGTCGATCCGACGGTTCCGTCCCGTCGATACCTTCCTCGAGGAACTCCGGAACGGAGTTCGCGGCTTCCGGCGTGGGGCGGTGATCCTCGCGCCGATCGCGATCATCCTCGCCGCGGTCAACGGCGTGGTCGATCTCCTGATGACGACCGGTGTCCCTTCGCGGATCGCGATCATGTTGATGCAACTATCGGGCGGAATTCTGCTCATCGCAGTGCTGTTCGGGATGGGCGTCTGTATCATCATGGGGGTCGGGATGCCGACGGTCGCGGCCTACGTCATCGTCTCGACGCTGGTCGCACCGACGTTCGTCAACGTCTTCGAGGTGCCCGAACTGGCGGCACACTTCATGGTGTTCTATGCCGCAGTGATGGCCGGGGTGACGCCGCCCGTCGCGATCGCCGTCGTGGTCGCCTCGGGGATCGCGGGCTCGAACTTCTGGCGGTCGTGTGCGACCGCGATCACGATCGCCGCGCCGCTTTTCGTGTTACCGATCTCGTTCATCTACCATCCCGAGATCGTGTCACCATCGATCGATCCCCAGGCGCTGTTTACCGGCGCGCGTATCCTGTTCGGGGCGTTCGCGATCATCTACGGGCTCAACTACGCCTTCGGGATGCGGCGACTGTTCGCCATCCCGCTCCGGTTCGGCCTGTTCTGGCTCGGGGTCTTCATCATGATCTACCCGGGATGGATGCTCCAACTGGCCGGTATCGCCGTCTTCGCCGTCGTCTTCGTCGGCGAGAAGTACGTCGCCAACGGGCACGCGCTCCCGCTGCCCTCGGCGATCGAACGGTGACGCAGGGTCCGCCTTCCCTTTCCCCGTATCCTTCGAGTCGCCGATTGTCGTCCCATCCGTAGTACCGAATCTCGTTCCAGACTCGACCGGGTCCATCCAGATGCGGCGTCTTCCCTCGAGTTCGCATCGCCTACTCGGACCGATAAATGATCACGAAACCGCATAATTCACTTGTGTCATAATAAATTTGATTGGTATTCTGTGTTTGCGGCGGACTCGGACCCGTGCCGATTGCCGATACTGATAGCTTTACAATATTACTTTCGAGCAATTTATACGTCGATTAATACCGTTAGTTGATGGTCAAACGATCCCTTCCGATACGATTCGACCTACATCCACGCTGTGCTGCCGTTCGGTCCGCTGAGAGATCAGGCCAGCCGAAGTTATGATTTTGGCGAAATAACCATCTACTATCAAATTCGATACTATATTTTGAAACTAACGTGACCTGCTGAAACCGGTCGGAAAGCGAGACGCGATGCGTTCTTTGGCGTTCGGTCGTGCCCGTCGAAACGAGAAACGAGGGTCGACGCGGTCGCGCCGTCAGAACGCGTCCCCGTTGATCGCCGACTCGGGCACGCCGCCCTCGTAGACGATCCGGACGTTCGCCGCCGCCTCGAGACTGGCGTCACGCAGCGCCTCGGTCGTCTGTGCCCCCACGTGCGGGGTGGCGACGACGTTGTCGAAGGCCAGCAGCGGGTGGTCCCGCCCGGGAGGTTCGGGCGAGAACACGTCGAGGCCGGCCCCCGCGAGCGTCCCGTCCTCGAGGGCCGCGCCGAGTGCGTCCCGATCGACGACTTCGGCCCGGGCCGTGTTGATCAGGAGACCGTCGGGACCGAGCGCCGCGAGTTCGTTCTCGCCGACCGCGCTGCGGGTTTCGGGCGTCAGCGGCGTGTGGACGGAGACGGCGTCGGCCCGTTCGAACAGTTCCCGGGGATCCTGGACGGTCGAGACGCCCGCGGGGAGGGTATCTTCGTCGACGTACGGATCGTACGTCAGAGGGTCCATCCCCAGTCCCGTCGCCAGGTCGGCGACCTCGAGGCCGATGTCACCGCAGCCGAACAGCCCGAGTACGTCGCCGAGCAGTTGGTCGGTCGCGACGTCGTGATCGTCCCATCCGCCCCCGTGAACGGCCGCGTCGGCTTCCCGGAGCCGTCGCCTGACCGCGAGCAACAGCGTGATCGCGTGCTCGGCGACCGCGCGCGAGTTGACGCCGGGCGTGTTGCTGACGATCACGCCGCGTTCGGTCGCCGCCTCGACGTCGATGTTGTCGACGCCGACGCCGTGTTTGGAAACGATCTCGAGGCTCGAGGCCCGCTCGATCAGTTCCCGGTCGATCCGTTCGGTACGCGTAATGATCGCGTCGAAACGGTCGACGTCCTCGAGGAGCGCGTCACGGTCCTCGTATTCGTCGATGCTCGTGGTCGCAGTGAACTCCGAGACCCGTTCCGGTCCGGCCGGATCGATCTCCGCGGGGAGGAGAAGCTCCCACGTGGTATCGGACATATGGTAAACAGGCGGCGTCTCGGTTATAGTAACTTGGATAGTGGTACCATCGGCCACTACCGTAGCCAATGAGCGGAAGTCGGCGAGAAGAGACGAAGAAAGAGGGAGACTGCCGTTAGTTTGCGCCGGTTCTCACGGGGCTACGCCAGCCTTTCGTCACGACCTTCTCGGTGAAGAAGACGAGGGCGAAAATCGCCGCGCCGGCGAGTTGTGCGGTCCAGCCGGGGTAGACCATCACGAAGGCACCGAGCCAGAACAGCACGAATCGTACCGGGATCCGGTACCTACGCCTGAACTCGAACGGATAGTTGAGGCCGTAGATGATCGTGAACGCGCCCAGCAGGATAATTCCGGCCGAGATCAGTGAATCGGTCCCGATGGAGGTCGAGACGATCTCGGGATGGTAGATGAACGACAGCGGGAGGACGAAAAGCGGCGCGGCGATTGTGATCGCCGTCGCGCAGGTCTCCCAGAAGTTGGACTCCGCGATCCCCGAGGCGACCACGACGGCGATCGCGACGGGCGGCGTCACCCCGGCCATCACCGCGGCGTAGAACACCATGTAGTGGGCAGCGACCTCGGGAACGCCGAAGTCCGTGACGAACGCCTGTGCCACGAGCGTCGAGGTGATGACGTAGGCCGCGACGGTCGGCATCCCGATCCCCATGACGATGCAGACACCCATCCCCAGGATCGCGGCGATCAACAGCACGCCGCCCGAGATGTCCATCAGCATCAGGGCGATTTTCGAGGGGACGCCGGTCGTCATCAGGAGGTCGACCACGCCGTTGACCGCGGCGAGGATGATCGCGATCGGCGCGAGGATCACCGCCCCACGCCGGAAGCCGCCGATCGTGTTGCCGATTTCCCCGATCAGCGTGTCGACGACCGCGTGACGACGTACCGGTCTGAGCGGCGACCGGAGGCCGCTTTCCCACGACTCGCCGAGCTCGACGTGGCTCGGGCGCTTGCCGGTGGCAGTCGCGTAGACCGACTGGAGTACGGGCGTCGTGATACCGAGCGTGACCATCACGGCGACGGTCCAGAGGGCGGCCGTCGGAACCGTCCACTGGTAGACTCCCAGAGTGACGATCAACACGACGAACGGCACTCCGAAGCGGGTCCCTTCGACGATCTTGTCCGCTCGAGTCAATTCCTCGTCGAAGAAGTCCTCGAAGTGCATCTCCTGGCTGCTGACCTCCTTGATCGAGGTGTAGTGGACGGCTACGATGATGCTCAGGACGAGGATCGCGGCGGGCAACAGCCCCGCGATAATGATGTTGATGTACTCCGTCTGGAGGAACGAGGCCATGACGAACGCCGAGGCACCCATGACCGGCGGGAGCACCTGGCCGGACGTCGAAGCAGTGCCTTCGATCGCGGCCGCGGTCCGCGGTCGGAGGCCGCTGTCCATCATCGTCGGGATGGTGAACGAGCCGGTCATGCCGGCGTTGGCGGCGTAACTCCCGTTGATCGAGCCGATGATCGCGCTCGACAGCACCGCAGTCTGGGCGACGCCGGACTCGATGTACCTCGCGCTGACGATCGCCAGCCGGAGGATGAGATCGAACGCGCCGTAGGCGAACAGGAGCCCCGCATACAGCAGGAACGGCGCGATCCACGCCGCCGTCAGCCCGGTCAGCGAGCCGTAGAAGCCGGCCAGGTCGGTGATCAGCATCTGCAACATGTAGTTGGTCCCGATCCCCGCGTGGCTGAAGATCCCGGGAACCATGAAGCCGTACAGCGCGTACAGCATCGCGCCGCCGACGAGTGCGAGGAACACCTTGCCGTAGGAGCGCCAGGTGAGATAGAGGATCACCGCGACGACCATCCACGCCAGGTGATACTCGTGCTCGAGGGCCCAGCCCTGGCGCTGGATGTACATATCCTCGAAGTTCGCGAAGATGTAGACGGTCGCGACGGCCATTACCACCCCACAGGCGGCCAACAGGAGGAGGTCGACGTAATCCTCCGCTGCCATCGACTCGACGGCCTCGTTGAGCAGATAGACGATGAGGATCCCGCCGAGAAACAGGATCGCGTACTGCGTTCGTCCGACCCAGCGCGTGGAGGCCCAGACGAGGACGAGCGCCCACAGCAACAGCGCTCCCACGGTCACGGCGTTGTCGAGTAACCGCGTTCTAAATCCTTGCAAATCGGTTGCCGATCGTGTACTCATTTTTTAACTCCGTAGATATCTCTAAAAACCCGCGTCGGGGTTCGGTTCGTTAGTTGTACTCGCCCGCTTCGTCGGGGTCACCGATGACCCAGTCGTCGTTCCAGGCACCCTCGTCCTGGTAGTACTCGGCTGCGCCGGGGTGGAACGGGTAATCCGCGATCGCCGAGGACGTGAGATCCTCGAGCGTGTCGGGTGTGAACCGCGGTTCGGCGTCGCGAACGGTGTCGCCGTGTTCGTGGGCGATTCTGGTGAGTTCGTAGACGTCGTCCTTGGGGGCGTCGTGGTGGAACGTGAACGTGACCTCGAGGTCCCAGGCGACGATTCCGTCGGTGCCGATGTCCTGCTGCCAGCCGAAGTCGTCGCCGACGTCGTCGTACTCGGTGTAGCCCGCACCGCCGTACTCCTGGATGGCCTCGACGAGTTCGTCGGTATGCTCGACGTACCGGACGTCGGTACGGGCGTCGTACTCGACGACCCAGCCCGTGTTCCCGACGCCGGGCGTCCCGTAGGCGATCGCCGCGTCGATTTCCCCCTCCTCCATCAGGCCCGGTGCGTCGCCGACTTCGGCGTCGACGATGTCCATCTCCTCGTAGACGTCCTCGACCTGGGGCATCGACCAGACGTCGAGCGTCGTCGCACGGGTGGAGAAGCCGGGTTCGGCCGGATAGACGCTCGCACCGGCGAGGTCGTCGAACGTCTCGATGTCCGTGTCCTCGCGGGCGACGATGTAGATACTGTACGGGAACCCGAGGAAGCCCTGCCACGGGAGCGTATCGATCGGGTCGTCGGCGAACATGTCTTCGCCGTTCATCGCCTTGGCCATCGTGTTGGTATCGACGATCCCGCCGTCCATCTCGCCCGCGTCCAGGCGACGAGCGGTTCCGACGTAGCCTGGACTCTCGATCGTGGAGTACTCGACGTCCTCGCTGTGTTCGGAGACGGCCTGTTCGAACGCGAGGCCGACGTCCATCGTTCCGCCCGTGGAGGTGCCCATACGGAACGGGCCCTCTTCGTTGCCAGTACATCCCGCCAACCCGAGCGCCCCGAGGGCTGCACCGCTCTGGAGCACACGGCGTCGGCTGATGTTATCAGCAGCCATGGTAGACTCACCAATGAACTTTTACTATATATACTCTTTGGAGATGATGAATATCAGGTGAATGAACTTACTCGTGTGAGGGTTTCGGACGTGTATTCGGTGGTATCGGTGATTTCCGTTCGACACTCAAAATCCCGTTCGTGAGTCTTACCTTATACGTTCGCTCTCCCCGCGGTATCGGGTTCCCCCACCAGCGAATTCACCGTTCCCGTCCCGACCCCGCGACGCTCACTCGCCCTCGAGAACCCGCAAGAGAGCGTCCTCGGGCAGTACTTCCCCGAGGACGTCCTCGGTGTGTTCCCCGAGGCGGGGCGGTTCGTGGCCCGACCGCGTCCCGGCGGCGGAGAAGTCGATCGGGCAAACCGGGAACGGCAACTCGACGCCGTCGATCGTGAGGTCCTCGAGCGTGCCGCTCTCCCGGAGGTGCTCGTCCTCGAAGACCTCGACCGTGTCCTGGACGGGCGCGCCCGGGATTCCGTGTTCGCGGAACAGGTCGAACCACTCCTCGTTCGTCCGTCGCTCGAGGATCGGCACGAGTTCGCCCGCCAGCGCGTCCCGGTTGGCGACCCGGTCGTCGTTCCGGGCGAAGCGTTCGTCGTCGGCGAGGTCGGGTCGATCGATGGCCTCGCAGAAGCCTTGCCAGGTGTCCTCGCTCCCGATGGCGACGGCGAACCAGCCGTCGGCGGTTTCGAACGCGCGATACGGGGCGAGCGAGGGGTGGACGGTCCCCTGCCGGGGATAGGGCTCCTCGGTGACGAACGTCCGCCCGGCGCGTTCGGTGAGCCAGGAGACCAGCCCCTCGAACATCGGCACGTCGATGTACTGCCCTTCGTCGGCGTACAGCGCCGTCGTGATCCCGATGACGGCGTACATCCCGGCGCAGATGTCCCCGATGGGGATCCCCGGCCGGGCCGGCGGGCCGTCGGCCTGCCCGGTGATACTCATGCTGCCGCCCAGTGCCTGGACGACCATGTCGAACGCCGGCAGGTCGCGGTAGGGTCCCTCGAGGAATCCGGAGATCGAACAGTAGACGAGGTCCTCGTTGACCGCCCGGAGGTCCTCGTCCCCCAGCCCCCACTTCTCCATCGTTCCGGGGCGGTAGTTCTCGACGAGTACGTCTGCGGTCTCGACCAGCCTCTCGAGCGCGGCGGCCCCGTCCTCGGTGGACATGTCGAGTTCGACGCTGCGTTTGCCGCGGTTCAGCGACGCGAAGTAGGCGGTAAGCCCCGAGTCGCCGATCTCGGGGCCGACGCTCCGGGTGATGTCGCCCCGGTCCGGTCGCTCGATCTTGACGATCTCGGCGCCGAGGTCGGCGAGCAACTGCGTCGCGAACGGGCCGGAGAGCATCTGCGTGCAGTCGATCACCCGGACGCCCGAGAGCGGCGTCGAGGCGGCGGCAGTCGATCCGGTCGGTGTCATCGTACGGGCACTCTCGGCTGCGGGAACCTAAAACCGCTAGTCGAGGATGGTCACAAACCGCACTCGAGAGCTGTCCGCCCGGTTACAGGTACAGGACGAACCAGTACGCCGTCATCGCGAAAAGGGCTACGGCGAGTACCGCTTCGGCCGCCTTGACGACCCGTGGCGTGTACGCCCCGACGGTTCCCGCTGCTCGATTGTACCGCTGGTGGACGCGCTCGAGCGTCTCGATGAGTCGCCGTCCGAACGTTCGTTCTTCCGAGGACATACGTGACATATCGTGGCAAGGTCGTTAAATAGCTTCGTCTTCTCGAGTCCGGTCGCGTTCGCTCGGTCGACGACCTCGAGCACTACGTAGCGCCGGTGGTCGGCCGAATCACGGCGCTATCGGGACTGGCGGTGCCGGAGACGAAGGAACGGATATCAGAACCCGGACGTTCCCTCGAGTCGGTGCTCTTCGGCGACGCTCTCGTCGAGTTCGACCCCGATGCCCGGCTGCTCGGGGACCTCGATGTAGCCGTCCTGGATCAGCGGTTCGTCGCGCTCGACCAGGTCGTCCCACCAGTCGACCTCGAGCGCGTGGTACTCGAGGACGTCGAAGTTCGGGATGGCGGCTCCCAGATGGACGCAGGCCATCGTCCCGATCGGGCTACAGACGTTGTGCGGCGAGATCGGCATGTAGTTCTCCTCGGCGCGGTCGGCGATGCGCATCGTCTCCTTGAGACCGCCGACGGTCGTCGGATCGGGGGTGACGATGTCGACGCCGTGGTCGTAGATCAGGTCGGAGAGTTCGTGGACGCGGAACCGGTTCTCGCCGGTGGCGACGGGCGTCTTCGTCGCCGAGGTGACCTCCTTCTGGGCGTCCATATTCTCCGGGGGGATCAGATCCTCGAGCCACATCAGGTCGTACTCCCGGAGTTCGTGGGCCAGGCGCTTCGCGCTCTCGACGGTGTAGTCCCAGTGGCAGTCGAACGCGAGGTCGACGTCGTAGCCGATTTCGTCGCGAACCGCTTCGACGATCTCGCGTTTGTACCGGACGGCCTCGTTGCTCAGCCGACCGTTGAACGGGTCGGGGTCGTTGTCCATCTCGAGGTCGAGGTCGAACTTGAGCGCGGTAAAGCCCATGTCGACGACGCGACGGGCTTCGTTGGCGTAGGCCTCGGGCGAGTAGGCCTCGGCGTCGGCGTACTCGGTATACCCGTCGTCGACGGCGTAGGCCTCGCCGGCGTGGCAGTCGCAGTAGATGCGGACCTCGTCGCGGAACTTGCCACCTAGCAACTGGTAGACGGGGACGTCGAGGATCTTCCCGGCGGCGTCCCAGAGCGCGATCTCGATGCCGGAGGCGGCGGTAACGACCTTGCCGGTCGTCCCGCCGTGGCCGGACATCTCCTGGATGATCCGGCGGAACAGGCGTTCGACGTCTAGCGGGTTCTCGCCGATCAGGAAACGCTCGGTGTACTCGACGAGTTCGGGGACACCGCCGCCCCGGTAGGACTCGCCGATCCCGGTGACGCCGGCGTCCGTCTCGATCTTGATCAGGTTCCACTCGAAGTTCCCGTCGACCACGCAGGTCTCGATGTCGGTTATTTCGACGTCTCGATGCTCGCCTCGGTTCGTGATCTGGTTGGAGAAGTCCTTCATGATTGTGTGGGTGGTAGTTTCGTGCCCGTTAGTTCTCGATCGCGAACTCCTGTACCGCGTCCTCGTCCAGTTCGACGCCGTGGCCCGGCTCGTCGGGCAGCGGAATCCGGCCGTCGTCGCCCGGCACGAGCGGATCCGCGACGACGTCGTCGAAGACCTTGACGTCCATATCGCGGTAGAAGTACTCGACCCAGAGGGCGTTCTCGATCGAGCCCACCAGCGACGCGTGGAGGTTCCAGTTGTAGTGCGGTGCGATCTGGACGTCCAGCGCGGCCGCGTGGTGGGCGATCTTGAGCCACTCCGTAATCCCGCCACAGACGGTCGCGTCCGGCTGCAAAACCGTCGCCGCCCCGTCGCTGTAGAGCCGCTCGAAGTCGTAGCGCGGCCCCTCGAGTTCGCCGGTCGCGACCGGGTACGGGATGGCCTCGTTGACCTCGCGCATCGCCTCGACGCTGTCGATCATGACGGGTTCCTCGATGAAGTACGGGTCGTAGGGTTCGAACGCGCGACAGGCTCTGATCGCCTCGGTCCCGCTGTCCCACGCGCCGTTGGCGTCGAGCAGCAGGGTACGCTCGTCCCCGATCTCGTCGCGGACGGCGGCGACGCGCTCGACCTCCTCCTCGACCGGCAGTCGGCCGACCTTCATCTTGACCACGTCGTGGCCTTCCTCGAGGTAGCGACTCATCTCGCCCCGCAGGGCCTCGTGGCCCTTGTCGTCGCGGTAGTAGCCCCCGCTCGCGTAGGCCGGGACCTCCTCGGCGTAGCCGCCGAGCAACTTGTACAGCGGCTGGTCGGCGGCTTTCGCCTTGAGGTCCCACAGCGCGATATCGACGGACGAAATCGCCCGCAGGAGTAGGCCGGAGCGGCCGATCTGGACCGTTCCGTCGAACATCTCGCGCCACAGCCGTTCGGTGTCGCGGGGGTCTTCGCCGACGAGCATCGGCTCGAGCAGCGACTCGACGGCCTCGGAGATCAACTCCGCGCCCTCGTAGCCCAGCGAGTAGCCGACACCCTCGTGCCCGTCCGACGTTCGGACGTAGGTGATCGCGTGATCGCGGTACGTCAGGGTTCGGTTCGAGAACGAGACCGGTTCCTCCAGGGGAATCGCTATCGGCACGCTCTCGATGGCTGTGATCTCCACAGCGCTACCACGACGAACGACAGTAAAAAGGGTTCACTACGGGGCAATATCCCCCGGACGAGTCCCCGCCGGGGGACCGCTGTCCGGTGGCCGGTGAGTCGAGACGATCCCTGGAACGCGACCCTATATATGATAGGGCTCGGTACACACGTCCATGCACTTTCCCGACCGAACCGAGGTCGAGGATCTCATCGGGCCCCAGCCGGCCCCCACGTTCGCGCGCGTCGAGTACGACCCGCCGACCGAAACGCTGGCCGATCCCCTGGCGGAGACGCGATCCGAACTGGACGCCCTCCCGCTCGAGGAACTCGACGAGGGGGCTACCGTCGCCGTCGGCGTCGGCAGCCGCGGCATCCACATGATCGACGAGATCACGGCCGAGGCGGTCGCCGCGCTCGAGGACCGTGGGTTCGAACCGGTGCTGGTCCCGGCGATGGGGAGCCACGGCGGGGCGACCCCCGAGGGGCAACTCGAGATCCTCGAAGCGCTCGGTATCACCGAGGAGCGGATGGGCGCGCCGATCGAGGCGACGATGGACGTCGAGCGACTGGACGAGGTCGAGATCGGCGGGACGGAGACGCCGGTCTACTTCTCGGCGGCCGCGCTCGAGGCCGACGCCGTGCTGGTGATCAACCGGGTCAAGCCCCACACGAACTTCTCTGGACGGCTCGAGAGCGGGCTCTGCAAGATGCTCACCGTCGGCCTGGGCAAACAGCGTGGCGCGCAGGCGTTCCACTCGACGGCGCTCAAGGAGGGATACGTCCCCACCATCGAGTCGTTGACCGAGGTCATCCGCGAGTCGACGCCGCTTCTGGGCGGGATCGCCCTCGTCGAGAACTTCCACGAGGAGATCGGCCACCTCGAGGCGATCCCCGCCGACGACCTCGAGGAACGGGAACCCCCACTGCTCGAGCGGGCCTACGACGAGATGGCGACGTTGCCGACCGACGAACTCGACCTGCTGGTCGTCGACGAGATCGGCAAGGAGATCTCCGGTGCGGGGATGGACACCAACGTCATCGGCCGGTATCGGGTCGTCAACGCGCCGGATCCGGAGACCCCCGAGGTCAAGCTCATCTACGTCCGTGGACTCACGAAGAAGACGAAGGGCAACGGCAACGGGATCGGACTGGCCGACGTCACTCGCCGGGCGGCAGTCGAGCAACTCGACCTGCAGAAGGTGTACGCCAACGCCCTCACGAGCGGCTCGCTCGCCAAGGCGAAGCTCCCGCCGGTCGCGCCCGACGACGAACTCGCCATGCGGGTCGCGCTGAACGGCCTCGGTGGCTACGACCCCGAAACCGTCCGGATCGCCTGGATCGAAAACACCGAGCAACTCGAGGAGTTCCGGATCTCCGAGGCGTTGCTCGAGGAACTGGACGACGTCGTCACGGTCCTCGAGCGGGAAGAACTCGTTTACGAGGACGGCACCGCGCGGTTCGAACCGGTCTCGGAGTAGTCCGTTACTCCACGATGTGGTCGTCGGCGCTCTCCGGGGTGGCGTAGGTCACGTTCAACTCGAGTTCGTTGGCGGCCGCGAGCATCATGTCCGGCACCTCCTGTTCGAACTGGTCGCCGGTCAGCCGGTGAGACGGGCCGGCGACCGCCAGTGCCCCGAGCACGTCGCCGTCGCGTCTGACGGGGACGGCGGTGCCGTTGATCCCGTCGACGTGTTCCTTGCGGTTGAACGCGACGCCGCGTTCCCGGACCGCCTCGAGTTCGTCGTAGAGTTCCTCGCGGTCGGTGATCGTGTGGTCGGTCAGGGCCGGCAGCCCCCACCGGTCGATGATCTCGTCGACGCGCTCTCGTGGATAGTTCGCGAGGATGGCTTTCCCCGCGGAGGAACTGTGCAGGTGGATCTGTCGCCCGACGCCGAAGCCGGCCCGGACGGCCCGGCTACCGGTCTCGACGTGGACGTAGATGCCGAGTCCGTGGTCCTCGACGACGAACTGGGCCCGTTCGCCCGTTTCCTCGGCCAACTCCTGGACGTGGGACTGAGTCATCTCGTAGGCGGGATCCCTGGTTCGGGCGGCCCGGCCAAGTCGGGTAAACCGGAGTCCGAGCTGATACCGGTCCCCGTCCCGCGAGACGTACCGGAGGTCCCGCAGCGTCTGGAGGTGGCGGTGGGTGGTGCTCTCGGCCATGTCGAGTCGGTCCGCGATCTCCGAGAGTCGGGCGGGACCGATCTCCTGGAGCGTATGGACCACCTCGAGGCTCGTTTTCGTGGTCTGGATCGTCTCGTCGTTCGGTTCCCCCATACGCGCCTTCTCGAACGCACCCTACTTATGGATTCCGTTCTGCGGAACAACTGTTCGCGCAGTTCTTTCCGTTTTTTCGCCCGGTAGAACCTCCTATGACCGTCGGCGGGTGGCCCACACGTGATTCAGTCGAATTTCGGACCCGAATTGGTAACCGATTCCATTCCACTCGCTGGAACTCGAGTCGTCGATGGAGAGTCGAATCGCATAGCTGTTCCCGTCGTATTACAGAAGTACTGCTGTAATTTGATGGGCCCTGTATTCGCTTCGAACGCGGAGAGAGGCCCGTGATGGGCTGTACGCAGGGAGCAATCGATCCGGAGACGAGCGCGGGGCTGATTCCGCACAACGGAACGAAACCGGTCTCTCGACCGCGGGCCGAGTCCGGCGTCGAGTTTCACACAACCTTACCGGTACGGCAACCTTTTTCGTCCTTACCTCTGGGCATACGAACGATATGGATCTCCAGATCGAAGGCAACACCGCGGTGGTAACGGCTTCATCGAGCGGTCTCGGCAAGGCGTCGGCGAAGGCGCTCGCTCGGGAGGGCGCGGACGTCGTCATCAACGGTCGGGACGAGGACCGACTCGAGGAGACACGCGACGAACTCGAGGAGGTCGGCCCCGGAAGCGTCCTCGCACAGCAGGGCGACCTCACGGAGAAAGAGGACATCGAGGCGCTGATCGAGGCGACCGTCGACGAGTTCGGCGGCATCGACCACCTCGTGACCAGCGCGGGCGGCCCGCCGTCCGGCCCGTTCCTCGAGACCGACGACGAGGACTGGTACGAGGCCTACGATCTGCTCGTCATGAGCGTCGTCCGACTCGCCCGCGAAGCGGAACCGTACCTCACCGAGAGCGACCACGGGACGATCGTCAACATCACCTCCCGCAGCGTCAAGGAGGCCATCGACTCGCTGGTGCTGTCGAACTCCGTCCGGATGAGCGTCATCGGCCTCGAGAAGACGCTCTCGAAGGAGTTCGCGCCCGACGTCCGCGCGAACGCCGTCCTGCCCGGCCCCCACGAGACCGAGCGCATCGAGAACCTGGTGAACCAGGCCATCGACCGCGGCGACTACGACTCCTACGAGGAGGGCCTCGCCGACTGGGCGAACAACCCCCTCGAGCGCGTCGGCGACCCGATGGAGCTTGGGAACACGGTCGCGTTCCTCTCCTCGCCGCTGTCGGGGTACATCAACGGCGAGAGCATCCTCATCGACGGCGGATCCACGGGTGCGAACCTATGAAGCCGGTCGAGTTCGACGACGCCGAGACGTACGAGCCCGACGAGGGCTGGCAGCGCCGCGCGCTGGCCGGCAGCGACGAGTTCAGCTTCGAGTGGTTCGAGAAGCCGCCGGGCCACAGTTCGCCGATGCACCACCACGAGAACGAGCAGGTCTGTCTCTGCCTCGAGGGCGAGTTGACCGTCACCACCGAGGACGGCGACGCCGTCACCCTCGAGCAGTACGACTCGGTGTGGCTCGAGTCCGACGAACCGCACAAGGTCGAGAACACCGGCGACGAGCGCGCGGTCGGCCTCGACGTGTTCGCCCCCGGGCGCTCGTTCGACTTCTGGACCGATCGGGAGGACTGAGATGCAGTACCTCGCACGCACCGCCGACGGCCGGGCGCTGCTGGGCGACGACGAGGGATACGTTCCGCTCTCGGCGGCCGCACCGAACCTCGAGACGGTCGCGGACGCGCTCCCGCTCGCCGCGGCCCGCGACCTCCCCGACGTCGCCGACGCGCCCGCAGAGCGGATCGACCCCGACCACGTCCGGTTCGGCCCGCCGCTTGCCGAGTTCGGTACGCTCTGGGGGATCGGGCTGAACTACGAGGACCACGCCGGCGACCTGGGCGAGGACCGCCCCGAGGAGCCGGCCAGTTTCATGAAACCCTCGACCGCGGTGACCGGCCCCGGCGGGCCGATCCGGCTCCCGCCGGCCGACCGGACCGACCGCGTCACGGCCGAGGCCGAACTCGCGGTGGTCGTCGGCCGCGAGTGCACCGATCTCGAGGACGGCTCCGAGGCGGTCGACGACGTCATCGCGGGCTACCTGCCGGTCATCGACATGACCGCGGAGGACATCCTCCAGCGCAACCCGCGGTTCCTGACGCGGGCCAAGAGCTTCGACTCGTTCCTCGTCGTCGGGCCGGCGATCGCCGTCCCCGAGGAGCCGCTCGACCTCGAGGAGTTGACGGTCCGGACGGTCGTCGACGACGAGGTCGCGGCCGAAAACGAGATCCGGAACATGCTGTTCCCACCCCGCGAAATCGTCTCGTTCCACTCCCGCGTGAAGACACTCGAGCCGGGCGACCTGTTCAGCACGGGGACGCCCGGCGCGGAGCCGATCGATCCGGGCGATCACGTCCGGGCCGAGGTCGAGGGGATCGGGTCGGTCGACGCGCCGGTCGTTCGCTGACCGAAGAAACCGTTCCCCTCGAGCGGGTACACTAAACTACCTGGAACCGGTAGTAGTGCCGTATGACCGCGAACGGTGGCGACCGAACCGGGGTCGGGCTCGAGGGCCGGGGGAAGGAAAACTGGTTCCGGTTCGGGATCTACCTCGCGTTCCTGTACGCCACCTTCACGCTCGCGATCGTCTATCTGCTGCGACTCGATCAGACGTTCGGGCTCGTCGCCGCCGTCGTCGGCGGTATCGCCTTCGGGCTCGCCATCATGATCTACGTGTTCTATTTCACCTGATCGCGCGACGCCGCGTCGACCGCGCGAGCGGGCGTCCGAGGACGTCAGTCGATCGCCGACACGACCGGACAGTCCGCCGAGAGCAACACCGACTGCATCACGCTCCCGAACAGCGCCTTCCCGGTCGGACTCCGCTCGCGGCCGCTCATGACGATGAAATCGGCGTCGATCTCGTCGGCCACCTCGAGGATCGTCTCGGCGGGGTCGCCGTGTTCGCGTCGCTTCTCTACGGTCGTCCCCTCGGCCTCGAGGTCGGCGAGGATCGCCTCGGCGCTTTCCGGGAACTCGCGTTTCTCGAAGACCTCGTCGGAACTGAATTCGCCCTCGCCGGTTACGTCGAACTCCCTGACGACGTCCAGGGCGACGACCTCGAGGTCGGCCGGATCGCCGGGAAGCGACGAGACGACCTCGGCCGCCCGTTCCGTTCGCTGTTCGTCCAGCCCGACTGGAAGCAGTATACGGGACATTCTCGTTTCCCTATCGCTCGCCACACTACTTAATACGTCCGTCCGTTCGGGGCGACGAGCGGACCGGTCGTATCGCCAAAGGTTTTGCCGCTCCGACGAGACGAGCACGCCAATGAACCGACGGCTGCGCTGTTACGGCTGTGGGCGGACGTACTCGATCGTGGAGTGGAAGCGCTGTGAGTGTGGGGAACCGCTGTGGTTCGACACGCTCGGCGAAACCGGCGCGGACGACGGCGAAGACACGAACGGCTTCGAATTCGACTGGCCCGACGAGGACTGGACCCCCGGCATGTGGCGATACGCGGACGCCCTCCCGGTTTCCGCGTCGGCCTCGAGCGGGCCGATCCCGGGGACGACGCCTCTGTTCCGCGCCGAGGGCCTCGACGAGTTCGCCGGCTGTCGCCTCTCGCTGAAGCCCGAGGGGCAGAACCCCACCGGGAGCTTCAAGGATCGCGGGACGGCCGTCGGCGTCAGGTACGCCGCGGCGGCCGGCCACGACTGGATCGGGACCGTCTCTCACGGGAATATGGCCCTGAGCACGAGCGCCTACGCCGCGGCGGCCGGCCTCGAGTGTGCCGTCTTCGTCCCGGCGGACACCCCGCCCGAACGCCTCGAGTTGATCGCGCGCCACGACCCGCACGTCTTCCGGGTCGAGGGGGACTACGGCCGGCTCTACCACGACACGCTCGCCATAGAGCGCGAGAGCGACCTCGACGTGACGTTCGTCAACTCCGACACCCCGCTGCGGGTCGCGGGCCAGAAGACGGTGGCGTACGAAATCGTCGAGCAGTACGGCCCCGACGGGCCGGACGCGATCGTCCTCCCGATCAGCAGCGGCGGGCACGCCAGCGGCGTCTGGAAAGCCGTCCGCGAACTCGAGGCGGCGGGGCTCCTCGAGACCGTGCCCCGGCTCTACTTCGTCCAGGCCGGCCCCTGCGATCCGGTCGCGACGGCCTACCGGGAGGGCCGGGACGCGGTGACCGCGATCGACCCCGGGGAGACGATTGCCGTCTCGATCGCCAACAGCGATCCGCCGAGCGGTACCCGCGCGCTGCGGGCGGCCCGCGAAACCGGCGGCGCGGTCGTCTCGGTTCCCGACGACGCGACCCGCGAGGCGATGGCGCGGCTGGCCGAGACCGCGGGCGTCTCCGTCGAACCCTCGAGCGCGGTCGCAGTGGCCGGCGTCCGTCGGCTCTCTGAATCGGGCGAGCTGGCTCCCGACGACGACGTGGTCACCGTGCTGACCGGTTCCGGATACAAGGAACGATACGACGTCGACGTCGACTCTCGCGCACGAACGATCGCTCTCGAGGACCTCGAGGACGAACTCGCGGCGATCACCGACTAACCGCCGTCCGTCGCTGCAGACGGGTTCGTCGACTGCCGCCGTTCTCGCCCCCCTCGAGGTTCGTCGCCGGATAGCCGAGTCTGGATGTATTATCAAGATGACTTTACTGACGAATCATAGTCGAGTCGACACAACAGAGGGAGCACCCCAGAAGAACGACTGTTTCCCGTCCAAAGGGCTCGAAAAGCATGATGAAGGCGCTCGAGAATAATAGGTGACTGCTGGCGAGGCTATCGAGTATAATTGGGAATTACGTGAGAAAATAGCCTCTTACGGGAGGGGATCTGTTCGAGGGTCGATCGATCCCGAGAAAACACAATATCTAGGCTACACTATAGGTGTGCTGTCATATGGGTGGGGGCCAGGACCACTCGGGATCGGTAGCACGGGCTCCCCTCGAGCGGAACGCCGTCGGCCGCTCCCTGCTTACGCATTCCGGGCGAGCGACGAAGTGTGGGGAGGGAGAACGCGGACGCGAGAGCGACCGGAGACCACAATGACGGAAATCGGCTACCACGCATCCCACGAACAGTTCGCGCCATCCGAACTGCTGGACCTGGTCGAACTCGCCGAGCAGAGCGGCTTCGACCACGCACTGGCGTCGGACCACTTCCATCCCTGGAGCGAGCGCCAGGGCGAGTCCGGATTCGTCTGGTCGTGGCTCGGCTCGGCGATGGAACGGACCTCGCTGTCTTTCGGCACGGTCAACGCGCCGGGCTACCGGTACCACCCAGCGATCGTCGCCCAGGCGGCCGCGACGCTGCGGGAGAGCTACCCCGGTCGCTTCTGGCTGGCGATCGGCAGCGGCCAGTTGCTCAACGAGGGGATCACGGGCACCGACTGGCCCGTCAAGGACGAGCGGAACGCCCGTCTCGAGGAGTCGGCCGAGGTCATGCGCCGGCTCTGGGACGGCGAGGAGGTCACCCACCACGGGCGGATCACCGTCGAACGTGCGCGACTCCACACCCGACCCGAGACGGCCCCGCCGCTGATCGGCGCGGCGCTGTCCGAGGAGACCGCCCGCTGGCTCGGCCGCCGCGGGTGGACCGACGGCCTGATTACCATCGGGACGCCCGACCGGGAGGCACTCGAGGATCGCATCGAGGCGTTCCGGGAGGGATCCCCGGACGGCGACGTCTACCTGAAGGTGCAACTCTCCTACGACGCCGACGAGGAGGCCGCGCTCGAGGGTGCCTACGACCAGTGGCGGACCAACTGCGTGCCGGGGCCGGTCACCCAGGAACTGCGGGCGCCCGCGGAGTTCGACGAACTCGGCGAGGAGATCAGCCGAGAGCAGGTGGCGGACAACGTCCGCGTCTCCGCGGACCTCGAGGAGCACCGCCGGTGGCTCGAGCGGGACCTCGAACTCGGGGTGGATCGCCTCCTGTTGCACAACGTCAACCGGGAGCAACGGCGGTTCGTCGAGGACTTCGGTGAGTCGGTGCTTCCGGAACTGTAGCGATCGGCGGTCGACGACGGCGACGAACGGCGACCGAGACTTATTAGGCTGATCGTGGTTCGTTCTGACATGGTCGACAGCAGAACCTACGCGTTCGAGGAATCGAGGCCCGAGATCCACGCGGATGCGTCGGTCAGTCGCGACGCGGTCGTCGTCGGCGACGTCACGGTCGCGGCGGACGCGAGCGTCTGGCCCGGCGTCGTGCTCCGGGGCGACGTCGAACCCGTCCGGATCGGTCGGGGAACCCACGTCGGCGACAACGCGACCCTGCACGCGAGCGCCGTCGCGGATCGGGTGATGATCGGCCACGGCGCGGTACTCAACGAGGCGACCGTCGAGGAGGGTGCACTCGTGGGATTCAACGCGACGGTAAACGCGGACGCCACGATCGGCGCGGGTAGCATCGTCGCCGCGGGTACCGTCGTCCCCGACGGCTACGAGGTCCCGCCGGAGTCGTTCGTCCGGGGGGTCCCGGCGGAAGTCACGCCGCTCGAGGAGACCGGCATCGACCCCGAGACGGTGTTCGAGGAGTACTCCTCGGGGGAGTACACGAACCTGGCGCAGCGACACGGCGAACTGTTCGACGGCGAGGGTGGGAGAAGCGGCGACGGGAGCAGTCGGGAGACCGGCGGTCGACACGACTGATACGGTTACTGGAAGTCATTTCCGGCGCAACCGCGACCCGGGCGGCGGTTGCGCCGGTAAATCGGTACAGCAATCCGTATGAGGAGCGGCTCTTAGCGGGTCTGCTCCGCGGACGCGCCGATCTCGAAGATCTCCTCGTACAGCGTCGCCGCGAGTCGATCCACGTTCTCCTCGGCCTCGTCGGCGTCCATCGTGTCGCCGACGCCCTGCCACTCGACGGAGAGACGCGCCATCGGCACGAGCGGGATCCCACCGACGGTCACGTCGCCGTCGGGGGTGTGGACGATCCACTCCGTTCGCATCCCGTCACCCGTCCGGGTGACGCCCTCCACCGTTCCGCCGGCCGCAGTCCAGCGCTCGACCAGTCCGTGTGTGAGTCGCCGTAGCTTGCGTTCGCCCAGCAGGTGGACACCGATCCCGCCGGCGGTCAGTACCGCGAACGCGACCGCGGCCATCGAAACCCCGCCGTAGGGTACGTTCACCGACGCGGCGAGCGCGGCCGTCGCGAGGACGAGTCCGATTACCCTGGCGTCGAACGCCGTCGGAACCGTCCCGCTCCAGTCGCGCGCCCGTTCGGCGGACTCCTCGAGTTGCATCTCGACGGTCACTCGCTACGACGGAGGGATAGTGGTTGGCCTGTCCGAGTGTACGCTTTATACGCTCGTCGTACTATTCACTCGAGACCGGGTTTCCGATCCGAGCCGTTCCCCAGACGCGTTCGAGGGGCGGGCCCGGATCGACCCGGTGCCGGACCCGCCACCGTCGGGGCCGGAGAGCGAACGCGCGATACCGGCGAAACCGGGAGTCGATTTTATTGTCACGCTACGCGAACTGTCGGACATGTATCGCGTACTGATACCGATCGACACCAGCGAAGAACGGGCCCTCGCCCAGGCCGACTACGTCGCGTCGCTTCCCGACGCCGCCGAGCGCGTCGAGGCGTACCTGCTTTTCGTCTTCGACGAGGAGACCGGCGACGTCCCCGACGAGTTCGACGCGCCCAAGTCGGTCGACCGGATCGGCTCGATCCGGACCGCGCGGGACCGCCTCGAGGAGGCCGACGTCGAGACGACGCTGTTCGAGGACAGCGGGGATGCCGCTTCGGACATTTTGGACGCGGCCGAGGCCCACGACGTCGATTCGATCGTCCTCGGCGGTCGGAAACGGTCGCCGGTCGGGAAGGCGCTGTTCGGCAGCGTCACGCAGTCGGTCGTGCTAAACACCGACCGACCAGTGGTCGTCACCGGGAGCGAGGCGGAGTGAGGCGGCGGGTTCGCGCCGGGGCTTAAAGCGATCACGCGTGAAGTCCGGCTCACTTCCGCAGTGAGGCCGAACGACGCGACCAGCATGGCTCGACGCTACGCCGGCGACGTCCGGTGGGGGTGGACCTGTCCGCGCTGTAACGCCGAGACGACCGTCACGCGGGACCCGTCTTCGGAGACGTTCCGCTGGGAGTGCGACCGCGAGGACTGCGAGACGCTCGGCTTCGGCTTCCGCTCGAGGCGCGCGGCCAGAATCGGGCTCCGGGAGTTCGCCGAAGAGTACCGGGACGTCTACCGCTAGGCTCGGTCGCCGGCCGCGCTCGATCGCTCGATTTCGGCCGGTACGGCGGCCACGGCGGGTTCACCCGGGCGGACTGGCTCGATGCGCTCGCGTTGCTCGCCCGGCCCGCCGGACTCGCTCGACTCCTCGATGACGTACCGCTGGCCCAGCATCGGGTCCAGCAGGCCCTCGACGCCGCCGCGGTCGTCGCGCAACACCGGCGCATCGGCCGTCTCCGGCTCCGGCAGACGGTTGGCGACCGCGTCCTCGAGGTCGACGCCGAGATCGCGCCGCTGCTCACGCTGCTCGAGTTCCGCCGTCGAGACGGCCCCCTCCCCGTTCGTTGCTACCAGCTGGACGTTCTGTATGGCGTCCGTGTCGGAAGTGCGGAACGCGTACGTCTCCGGGAAGACCTCCGCCATGGTCTTGTGCTGGGCGCGGTAGAACGCAGAGCCCGCGCCGCTGGGCGAGGCGATGACGTTCGCGTGGAAGATTCCGTCGTCGGCAAGCCGGTCGGAGACGAGTTCCATGAACTCGACCGTCGTCAGGTGGAACGGGACCTGCTCTTGCTTGTAGGCGTCCAGTACGATCACGTCGTAGGTCTCGTCTGTCCGCTGGAGGTACTGCCGGCCATCCCCCGTGTGGACCTCGAGGTCGTCGTTCGTCTCGTGCTCGAGGCCGAAGTACTCGCTCGCGGCGTCGGTCACGTCGGGATCGATCTCGACGACGTCGACGGTGACGTCGTACCGCTCCTCGAAGTCCTGTGGGCCGGTGTAGCCCCCGCCGCCGATAAACAGCACCCTGTCCACGTCGTCGGGATCGTCGGCAAGCAACATCGGCAGATGGAAGTACCGCGTGTAGGTGAAGACGTGCCGGTCGGGGTCGTTCAGGTCCATCGCGCTGTGTCTCGCGCCGTCGAGGTACATCGTCCGGACGTCGCCGTCGTCGACGATCTCGAGGTGCTGGTAGGGCGTCTCCGTCTCGTGGACGACGTCGCCGCGGTAGTCGTAGACGGCCGGGCCGCCGACGGCGGCGACGAGCAACACGGAGACGGCACCGATCGCGGCTAGGGTCCGGCGCGAGGGACGCGGGAGCGAAATCGCGAGCGCGGTGGCGACGAGGGCCAGCCCGAACAGGACACCGATCCGGTCGACGGTCAGGGCGGGAATGAGGACGAACGTGGTTGCGGCCGAGCCGACGATGCTCCCGATAGTGCCGAGCGCGTAGACGTGGCCCGACGCCTCGCCGGTGCCGACCTTCGCCGAGAGTTCGGCGGCGTAGGGGCTGATGAACCCGAGCAGGTAGGTCGGCGGGCCGAAGAGGAGAATCACTGAAGGTAGGGAGGCGTACCGCGGCGGGAGCGCGAGCGTCGACGTGTAGGTCAACAGGAGGTCGCTGGCGTAGACCACGACAGCGACGTAGACCGCGGTCCCGAGCAGGATCCAGGCCATCTCGCGATTGGTCGCCGTCGCCGCCCGCTTGCCACCCTGCCAGTACCCAAGGCTCAACGCGACGAGGAAGACCGTCAGAATGCCCCCGACGGTGTAGATGTGGCTGCCGAACTGGGGAGCGACGATCCGGACGGCCAGGATCTCCAGTCCCATGCTGGCGACGCCGGAGACGAAGACCGCCAGTTCGGGTTTGCTCGGCCGATACGATCGGATCGTTCGCCCGTCCATCAGCGGAATCGACGGCGTCCGTCCGTGAGTACCTGTCGCCTCGCTTCCGTCTCCAGGTCCCGGGATCGGGTCCGAGCCGGCGAGTCAGCTCTCGGCGACCACGAGCGCGAGCACGAACAGCCCGATGGCGACGACGGCCACGTTCCTCGTCGTCAGTGCAACCGCACCGATCAGGTCGGCTGCCCAGACGAGCAGCCAGGCGAACGTCGCCGACAGTACTGCGTTGAGCACGAGCACGACCCGCGGATCGCCGCTCGAGGACTCGAGCCCCTCCCGGAACCCCTCCCGATCCTGGCGTCGATCTCCTCCACGGTCGGAGCCGGCCATGCGTCGATACGCGTGCGGTGAGCACTTAGGGATTTCCGTGGCCTCAGTTCCGTGCCCGTCGTGCCGGGTGTCCCCGATCTTTACGTCGAACCGCGCGAACGTGACGGTATGCGGGAGGTTTCGGTATCACGGACGATCGACGCGACCGAGCGGGAACTCCGGGCGTGGCTCGAGCCGGCCAGGATCGTCGAGGCCGAGGGGAGTTTCGACGTCGCGGCGGTGGAGCCGGCAGACGAGCGGGACGTGGATGGTGACGTGAACGCGATCGGGGAGGAAGACACGGACTCAACGATCGTCGTCGCCAGCGGCCCCGGAATGCAACTCCCGTTGCGCTTCGAGAACCGGAGCGGAACGATCTACTACACTCAGGAGGGCGAGCGCGGTCCGTTCGACCACATGGAGACGTGGATCGAACTCGAGCCGGCGGCGGACGGGAGACGAACGGAACTGCGGATCCGCTCGTCGGTCTCGCTCGCCGCACCGCTGCCGTTCGGCGACCGCATCGCGGCTTGGAAGCGGAAAGGGGAGCTGAACCGTGCACTCGGGGCGGCCGAAGAGGCGTTCTCGTAGCTGCCGGCGGTAGGACGAACACGGGACCGACGGCGCTACGGCGCCCTGATCGTCGCCTCCTCGCCCTCCTCGGTCGGGAACGGCTCGGCCTCGAGGTCGGTCGCGCGGCCCCACTCCTCGTCGGTGACCAGACACTCCTCCATGCGTTCCCGGAGCCGTTCCTCGTCGTACTCGCCCCCGATGACGACGAATTCGGTCCGCCGGTCGCCGTGCTCGTCGTGCCACTCGAGGTCGGGTCGGTTCGACCGGTACAGTTCCCGGTCGAGTTCCGGAAGGGCCGCGATCCACGGGCCACGGACGGTCGCTCGCACGGAGGGGCCGGCCTGCGAGACGTCGACCCGCACGTCGCTGCCGGCGAGCCAGACGAGCCCTTTCGATCGGACGACGCCCGCGGGGAGGTCCCGGAGGAAGGCGGCGAACCGTCCGGGGTGGAAGGGACGGCGCCGCCGGAAGACGAAGGAGTCGACGCCGTAGACCTCGTCGGGGTGGCGGTGCTCGTGCTCGTGGTCGTGCTCGTGCTCGTGGTCGTGCTCGTGCTCGTGATCGTGTCCCCCACCGCCGTGATCGTGGTGACCGTCGTCGGCCTCGAGTTCCCGATGCCAGCCCGCCAACTCGCCCAGTCGATCCGGGTCGAACAGGTCCACGCCGAGGAGGTCGTCGGGATCGACCGCCGAAAACTCCGTTCGACGGATCTCCGCGGACGGCTGGAGCGCCTCGACCAGCGCCTCGGCCTCCTCGAGTTCCGCCTCGTCGCAGAGATCGGCCTTGTTCAGCAGGACGACGTTCGCGACCTCGACCTGTTCGATCCACAGGTCCGAGAGGGGACGGTCGGCCTCCCTTTCCCCCTCGCCGCGGCGTTCGGGCGTCCCCTCGCCCGCAAACGCGTCCAGGAACCGCCGGGTATCGAGGACTGTCACGAGGGCGTCGACCTCGTAGAGCGCGGCCACGCGCGAGGTCGTCGTGAACAGCCGGGCCACGGGCTCCGGCTCCGAGATGCCGGAGGACTCGACGATCAGGTGGTCGAACTCGCGGTCGCGGGCCAGTCGGACGACCGCCGTCTCGAGGTCTTCCTGGAGTTCACAGCAGATACAGCCGTTCGAGAGTTCGGCCACGCCCCCGTCGACCTCGAGGTCCGAGCCCTCGGCGACGAGTTCCGCGTCGACGTTGACCGCGCCCATGTCGTTGACCAGGACGGCGATGTCCCGGTCCCCGGCGTTCGACAGCAGGTGGTTGAGCAGCGTCGTCTTGCCGGCTCCGAGCCCGCCCGAGAGGACGGTGACGGGGGTCGTGCTCGTCGGTGACATACCGAACGGGTTGTCGCTCGAGGGGTAAGAAGCGTTGCGTCGCGGCGAGGTCAGTCGGCCGGTTCGCCCGGGTCCGGGTTCCTGTTGGCGGTCCCGGGTTCGTCACCAGTCCCGCCACTTCCGCCGCCGAAGAACGGGAGCAGCGTCGTCGACGCCGCGGTCTTCTCGAGCGCGGCGACGTTCCGGAGCACGAGTCCGCCGAACCCGAGCAACAGCACCAGGTCGACGTACGTCGCGCCGATTTGCCCGACGAAACTGTCGGTCAGCGCGAGGTTCTGCTCCGAGACGATGCCGAGGACGATCAGCCCCGCCCAGGCGAGCAACACGAGGTACTCGAGTTTCCGGTAGAGCAGCGTCCGGCGCTCGTCGACGCTCGCGGCCGACCGCGCGACCGGGCCGACGAGCAGGGAAACGAGGCCGACGAACGAGGCGAGGATCACCAGCGAGGCGATCGACCCCGCCGTCCCGCTCAGGATCCAGCTCGCGAACGTCGCCCAGAGGGTGCCCATGCTACACGCGAAGACGGCGACCGTTCGTTTCGGCCCCGCGTCGGCGACGGCCCCGAGTACGTAGCTGATCCCCGCCCAGGCGACCGTGTAGCCGACGAACCTGACGACCGATTCTTCGTTCGTCGTGACGGTACCGATCTCCGCCCGCATGAGCAGGTAGGTCACGCTCATGGCCCCGCAGGCGAGCACGGTCGCGTAGCCGTACCGGCGGACCGACGGCTCGAGGCGTCGCGTCGCAACCAGCAGGCCGACCGCGCCCAGGCCGAGCAGTGCACTCGAGACGAGGTAGATCGTCGCGTGTGAGATCACTGTCCATCACCCCGGTCGGGGAGTTCGGCGCTCGCGCTGGCCGTCGATCCCGGCCCCCGTCTCCGCGTCGTTCGATCGCCCGTCCGATGCAGCCGTTCGTGTCGCGGGTCGTCGATCATCGTATCCTCCTGTCTCCCGAAAGCGATGCGGCGCGGCCGTTGGTCGCCGAGCCGTCCTGTCGACCCGGCTCCGCGGCGGTCGCGCTGCCCCCTTCGTATCTCTAGCACCCGAACGGCCGTACAAAACTATTGTTGCCGACATTCCGGGAGCGCGGCCCGACGGCTCGTCGCCGCCCGCGACCGGGGTCGGCCGCGGGACGCGACATCTTTTTGTCCCCGCCGACGAGCATGATGACTGATGACACTTGCCGAGCGGATCGACGCGTTCCGCACCGCGCTCGAGGAGTGGCTCCGGGGGCTCTACCACGGGATGATCACCCATCCGGCCTACGAGAAGATCGAGTCGGAAGCCGAAGACCTCGAGGACGCGTTCATGCTCGCGTGTTTCCCCGACGCCTTCGGGGTTCCGTCGCCCGTCTCCTACTACACGTCGGAACTGCTGCCGTACCTCGAGGACGAGTTCGAGGCCTGGGAGCGGCGGCTGTGGGACCGGAGCACGATCGTCGAGAGCAAGGGCCGCCAGTACCACTTCTGATGGACCGACACGTCTTCTTCGGGGGGAAAGGCGGCGTCGGCAAGACGACCGTCTCGGCGACGTACGCCTACAAGTGCGCGGAGTCGGGCCTCGAGACGCTCGTGGTGTCGACCGATCCGGCCCACTCCCTGAGCGACCTCTTCGACCAGTCGTTCGCCGACGAGCCCCGATCGGTGGCCGACGTCGAGGGCCTGTCGGCGATGGAGATCGATCCCGAGGAGGAGGTCTCGCGCCACCTCACCGACGTCAAACGGAAACTCTCGGACCAGGTGTCTGCGGCGATGGTCAACGAGGTCGACAGACAGATCGAGATGGCCCACGGCACGCCCGGCGCGTACGAGGCCGCGCTGTTCGACCGGTTCGTCGAGGTAATGCGCGAGAACGACGGGTACGACCGGATCGTCTTCGACACCTCGCCGACCGGCGGCACCCTGCGACTGCTCTCGCTGCCGGACTACCTCGAGGGGTGGATCGACCGGCTGATGGCCAAGCGCCGCCAGAGCATCGACCTCTACGAGCGCGCCGCCCTCGGCGACCGGGAACCCCGACGGGTCCTCGAGGGCGACCCCGTCCTCGCCCACCTCCAGGAGCGCAAGGAGTTCTTCGAGTACGCCGGGGAGACGCTGCGCGAGGAGGCGTCGTTCTACCTGGTGTTCAACCCGGATTCGCTGTCGATCCGGGAGACCGGCCGCGCCATCGACCGACTGGCCGAACAGGACCTCGCGGTGCGGGGACTGGTCGCCAACCGGCTCACCCCGTCCCCCGACCCCGACGAGGAAGGCAGGGGTGCCCGATACCTCCGTGCCCGCGTCGAGACCGAACGCGAGCGCCTCGAGACCGCGCGAACGGAACTCGACCCGCCCGTCGTCGCGGAAATCGAGAGCCGCGTCGAGGAAATCCGCGCGGATCGGCTGGACGAGGTCGCCGAGGACCTCGCCATCGAGGTCTCGGTGGAGGCGTAGCCGGGCCGACCCCGATCCCGTCCTCGTATTTGCTCGCCGCGTTACACCTTCTGGGGCGTGTTGGTCGGCCACATCCCACATGATTTATATACCTATACGCTGATCCCCCGAGTGGGAATCCATGACAGGGGTAATATGGATCGTGGTCCTTGTGGTCGGGTTGTTCTCCGCCGGGTACGTCGGGTACGGACGATACCTCTCACAGTTCGTCGAACTCGACGACTCGCGGGACACGCCGGCGCACAAGTATCAAGACGGGCAGGAGTACGTACCGGCGAAGAAACCGGTGTTGTTGGGGCATCACTTCTCGAGTATCGCGGGCGGCGCGCCGATCGCCGGCCCGATCACGGCGGCGTTCATCTGGGGCTGGGTCCCGGCGGTGCTGTGGGTCGCCATCGGTAACCCGCTGATGGGTGCCGTCCACGACTTCATGGCGCTGTCCTCGAGCGTGCGTCACGAGGGCAAGTCGATCGGGTTCATCATCGGGGAGTACATCGGCAGGCGGGGGAAGAACATGTTCCTCCTGTTTGCCTTCCTCGTGATCATCCTCGTGGTGGCGGTGTTCGCCCTGCTGGTGGCGATAATTCTGGACGCCTACCCCCAGGCGGCGACCGCGAGCCTGATCTACATCGGGCTGGCGGTGGTCTTCGGGGTCTGGCTCTACCAACTGGACCTACCGCTCTCGGTCGGGACCCTCCTCTTCGTCGCCGGCATCTTCGGTAGCGTCTGGGCGGGCCTGCAGTTCCCCGTGGCGCTGTACGAGCCGAGCGGCTTCGCCGACGAGGCGTTCGTGTTGCTGTCGGGCAGCGGCGAGTGGGTGCCGGGCGCGGGCCTGTTCGGCGCGAACACGGCGATGTGGATCATCGTGTCGCTCGTCTACGCCGCGCTCGCGAGCGTCCTCCCGGTGTGGGTGTTGCTCCAGCCCCGGGACTACCTCTCGTCGTTCCTCCTCTACACGGGGGTCGGCGGGACCCTGCTCGCGATCGTCGTCGGCACGATCCTGGGGACGACCGAGGGCGGCGCGAGCGCACTCCAGATCGAGGTGCCCGCCTACACGAGCTTCATGGGCGGCCCGCTGATCGACGTCGCGATGCCGCTTTTCCCGCTGCTTTTCATCACGATCGCCTGCGGGACGATCAGCGGCTTCCACTCGCTGGTCTCCTCCGGGACGACCGCGAAACAGCTCAACAAGGAAAGCGACGCACGGACGATCGGCTACGGCGGGATGCTCGCCGAGGGCCTGCTCGCGGCGACCGCGCTCTCTGCCGTTTCGGTGATCGCGGTCACCGAAAGCGGCGTCAGCGGCATCGGTGCGGCACTGCCGAACTTCGCGGAGGGTGGCGGCCTCATCCTCACGAGCTTCGGAATCCCGCTGCTCACCGGGGAGGTGTTCATGGCGCTGGTGTTCGTCAGCTTCCTGCTGACGAGTCTCGACACTGCCCTGCGACTGGGGCGGTACATGGTCGAGGAACTGGTCGGGACGCCCGAAACCCCAGTCGAGGAGACCGCTGCGAACAAGTACGTCAACACCGGTATCGCGACGCTCGCGGCGTTCCTACTGGTCTCGAGCGGACAGTGGGAACAGCTGTGGCCCCTGTTCGGTGCTTCGAACCAGCTACTGGCCGCGCTGGCCCTGCTGGCTGCGACGGTCTGGCTGGCCAACTGGAAGGACACCAAGCAGCTACTGACTACGGGCGTGCCGGTCATCGTGATGACGTTCATCACCATCTGTGGCCTGCTGTGGCTGGCGTTCGTCGAGAACCTCCAGCGGACGTTCCTCAGCAGCGAGTGGATGGCCGAGGCCACGGCCCTCGAGATGGGCTCGAGCGCGATGCGACTGGTGCTGGCGCTGGTGCTTGTCTGGCTCGCGCTGTCGATCATCAAGATGGGCTACGACAACGTCCAGTCGGCGCGCGATAACCTGCTGAGGACCGACGAACCGGCGGTCGGAACGGACGACGACTGACAGCGCCGACCCGATTCGGTTTTTCCCCGCGTTACGCTACAACGAGACGAGCCCGCGAACGCGGGCGAGCAGCCCGCCGTCACCGTCTTCGAGGTCCTCCCACAGGGCGAACGCCCCGTCGATCTCGGTCCGGTCGCTCGCGACGATCTCCTCGCGGTCCGGCGCGACGACACAACAGTGGATCTCGTAGTGGCCGTGGAAGCCAAAGCGGAGCAGGGTCCGTTCTTTGAAGCCGTCGACGAACGAGCGGACGTCCGCGGGTATCTCGGGGACGACGAGCACGAAGGTGAACTCGGTCGCCCGGTGCTCGTCGTTCGGTTCGACCCGCTGGTCGGCCAGTTCGTGGCCCAGTTCGACCAGTTCCTCGATGTCGGCGACCGAGACGCTCGCCCGGCGGTCGGCGTAGAGGAACTCCCGCATGTGGTGGTTCGCGTACTGGACCGACGGGTGGAACATGTGTTTGCTGCTCTCGACGCGGAGTTCGCCGCGCATGGCGAACCGGTCCTCGTGCCGGGGTCCACGGCCACGGGGGCCGGCTCCGCCGACCGCGGGATCCACGCGGACGTCCTTCTCGAGGTCGTACGCGTGCATGAGTCGGTCGGCGACTCGGTCGAAGTACTCGTCGTCCCAGTCGGGGACGGCCTCCCGAACCTCGGGCGGGAGGTCGGGGAGGTCGTCCCCGCGGTCTCCGCCGTCCCCGCCATCACCGGTTCGATCGCCGCCCGGCCGGGTCGCCGTCCCGGTCGCGTCGTTCGTGCTCCCTGTCGCCTCCCCGGTGTCGATCTCGTCGTTCCCGTGTGCCATAGTCTCGAGTTTTCGTCCGTTCCGATGGGAGCGGTCGTCCCGTCTCCCCGTCCTCGCGCTCGCTTGTGTGGATGAATACCACGGCCAGACCAAAAGTCCGTCGGGCGGCCCCGCTCGGGGTCGGGCGGACACCCCCTGACCCCGACCGCCGGCACACCTTGCCCGTCTCGGAGCGGCCTCCCTCAGCCGAAAGCAGCGACGAGCGTTCCGTTCTCGAGCGGATCGGGGGCGGTCGATTCGAACTCGTCCCGGTTCCTCCGATCCGCTTCGGGGAGGGGGACTCGAGCGACCCCGGTCTCGTCGACCGCGTACACGACACCGCCGGGCGCAACGTCCGATTGCCAGACGGTTCCGGTCCCGTCGCTTCCCGTGGTCGCTGCGCCGATCCGGAGGAGAAAGACGGAGACGATGTCGTCGTCCCGATCGAACGTCTCGCGTTCCAGCACGCTGTAGGAGATATCGAAAACGTGTCCGGACCCGTCGGGACCGCACAACGCGTCCTTCCGTACGTATGCCTCTTCGAACGCCTGGACGTAGGCGAGGATTTCGTCGCGAGCGAACGCGGTGGGTCGATCCGGGTACGGGACGGTTTCTGCGGTCTCGAACACTTCGGTGTCACCGCTTCTCTCGATTTCGACCGGTTTCGACCTTTTCGTACAATCCGGTCTGGTGACTCCGGTGGCAACGTGCTCAACAACCGTCCTTTCGTCGGTACCTTTCGTTTTCGAACTGGTATCGTCCTGCTCCGAACTGATGGCGGGGGAGGCCACACATCCTGCAGTCGCGACCGGGACCGTTCCGACGGCACCGAGTAACGTTCTCCGTTTCATCGCCTGAATCGAGTATTCGGACCGTCATAAAGCGCAGTGCAAGGTGAAATCACTCTTTGGATGGCAGCTCCAACCCCCGCGTCTCGGATCGAGGAGTGATACGGGTTACTGTCCGTCAGTTCCGGCGCACCCGCTCTCGGGTCGCGGTTGCGCCGGTACAGGACAGCAATCCGTAATCCGTGCGAGGCGATCTCACGAATCAACACATATATAACTGATCCATCAGTTTGTACTGACGAGTGGTTCTATGATCTGCCGGATTACGGTTCGTCCGGTGTTCGATCCCCGTTCGCCGCCGGCGGCCGAGCGGGCCCGATAGCAGCAGCATTCGGGTCCGTTTCGCTACCTCCTCGGTAGCTGCAGTTCCTCTCGACAACGCACACGCACATGCCGACATTCGCCGAGTCTCCGGTGTATCGCCGGGGCTCGTACGACCACGACCACGACTACGATCGCGTACTCGCACTCGAATCGAAACCGAACCACTCGCAGGCACCACTCGAGAATTCGGCGGCGCTCGACGGGGGTGAGCCGCGGTGATCGCCGGCGAGCGCTCGCTGTGGCGTAATCGTAAGTTCCGGCGGTTCTTCGCCGGGCAGTTCGTCACGAACGCCGGCGATAGCCTCTATACGGTCGCCGTCCTCTGGCTCGCGTTCGAACTGAGCGGCTCGAGTCTCGTCACGGGGGCGTTGAACGCGATACTGCTGCTTCCGTGGCTGTTGCAGATACTCGCCGGGCCGCTCGTCGATCGGCTGCCGCTCAGGTCCATCCTCGTCGGATCGCAGGTGGTCCAGGGCCTCGTCGTGCTCGCCCTGCCGCTTACAGCAGCGACTGGACACCTGAGCCTCGGTGTACTGTTCGCCGTCGCACCGGTCCTCATGCTCGCGACGCTGCTGATGTCGCCGATGGAGTCCGCCCTCCTCCCGCGGATCGTCGCCGAGGAACGGCTTTCCGACGCCAATTCGGCCCTGGCGACGGTGACGCTCGGACTGGACATGGTGTTCGATGCCCTCGGGGGCGTCTTCATCGCCCTGTTCGGGGCGACGACGCTGTTCCTGGCCGACTCGATCACGTTCGCCGTCGCTGCACTGCTGTTCGCCGGCATCACGATCGGGACCCCCGCCGACCGGGACGCCGTCGACGTCGACGACGCTGCACCGTCGATCGAATCGGTACTCCGGTCGTATCGATCGGATCTCCGGGCTGGTATCGACGTCCTCCGGGGAACCGCCTTCATCGAGTTGATGCTGACGACCGCCGTCGCGAACTTCACGACCGGCGTGACGCTGGCGATTCTCCCTGCGTTCGGCGATGGTCTGGGCGGACCCGCTGCCTACGGCCTGCTACTCGGGGCGCTCGGTATCGGTCGCCTCGTCGGTTCGATCGTCGGTCCGTACGTCGAAGGCGTCCCCTACGGAACGGTCCTCGCCTCGCAGGCGGTGGGCGCGGGGTGCTGGGTCGCAGCGGTCGTTGCCCCCTCCCCAGCGGCCACGATCGTTCTGTTCGGTCTCGCGTGGGTGCCCTCCGGCGCATCGGGCGTGCTTTCGGCGACGCTGAACCAGCGCGTGTTCCCACCCGACCTGCTCGGTCGAGTCTCCGCGACGAAGGGAACGGCGTCCGGAGCGACGCTTCCGCTGGGCTCGCTCGTCGGCGGCGTCATCGCCGAGTCGCTGGGGACGACGACGACCATGGCGCTGGCCGCGAGCGGCTTCGGCTTTACGGCCGTCTACGTCCTGTTCCGTCCGCGACTTCGACGGCTTCCCCCCGTCGACGCGGCTACGCCGAGCGACTTCGGTCTGGAACTCGAGACGGACGAACCGACGGAGTAGCAGGGGGAGCTTCCGGTACTCGGAGAGCCGGTACCGCCTCCGATCGCCTGCTCCACCCCTTCGGCGCACTCGACCCGTCGAACCGGTCGGCGGGAGCGTTAAGGGGATCGGCTCCGTACCTCTATGCGAGAAACCACCATGGGTGAGAAACGGGAAGCCTGCGGTCGCTGTTCCATGTCGACGGCGGTCGACGTGGCACGCTCCGGCCACGAGGATGACGAAGAACCGGATCCGTTCGGCGAAGCCCGCATCGAAGTCGACGCCGACGAACTTCGGACGGTCGCGCCCGGCGCGTGGTTGTCGGGGGTCTCGAGTCGGCTCAACGACGCCATCGACCGGTTCACCTGGGACCGATAGCGATCCGGCGTCCCGCTCGAGCATCGAACGGCGACGACTGCCCGCTCGAGCCGTCGCGTTCTCAGTTCGTCGTGACGACTTCGATCACGTCCCGGGGTTCGACCGTGTAGTCTTTTCCGAGCTGGCGGTTCGTCCGACAGTCGATCGCGTGAAGGAAGCCGTCGCCGATGTCCGAGTGGAGGCTGTACGCGAAGTCCTCCGCGGTCGACTCCGGCGGGATCAGGTAACAGTCGGGCAACACCTCGCCGCGTTCGTTGCCTAGGCCGTTCGCACCGCCCGGGAAGACGGGCGTGACGCCAAGCACGTCGAACAGCGCGGTCTCGAGCGCCGCCTGGACGCCGGTCGCGCCGTACTCGCCCAGAAACTCGCGGATCTGTTCCAGCCCCTGCTGCTGGTCGTCCGAGACGTCGCCGACGATCTCGAAGTCGGCGTCGCCGGGCCGGTAGTCCACGACGCCGGCCTTGTCGGCGGATTTGAGCGCCTTCTCGGCGTGGGCGCTACAGGGGACGAACGTGAGGTGATCGTAGTCGGGATCGGCCGTGATCTCCTCGTAGTTGTCCTGGGCCTCGGGGAGGTCCATCTTGTTCGCCGCGATGACGATCGGCTTGGTCTCCTTGCGGATCTCGCGGGCGAGTTCGAGTTCGTCCTCGTCGTCCCACTCGCCGGGGTCGAAGCCGACGTCGACCCGGCGGATCAGGCGCTTGATCTCGTCTTCGTTCGTCCGGAACGCGCTCATCTGCTCGGCGAGTTCCTCCTCGATGTCGTCGTCCTCGGTCGTGTAGCCCGACTCGTAGCGCTCGATCCCCTTCTCCAAGACGTCGAGGTACCACTGGTCGAGTTCCTCCTCGAGGAAGTCGATGTCCTCGCGGGGGTCGTGGCCCTCGGTCGGTTCGCCCTCGAGGTCGGTCTCCCCCGAGAAGTCGACGACGTGGACGAGTACGTCCGTCTCGTTCAGGTCGGTCAGGAACTGGTTGCCCAGGCCTGCGCCCTCGTGTGCGCCCGGGATGAGGCCGGCCACGTCGACGAGTTTGGTCGGGACGAACCGGGTCCCGTCGTCGCAGTAGCCGACCGACGGGGTACACTCCTCGTCGAACTCGGGGGCCGCACAGTCGACGCGGACGTAGGCTTCGCCCACGCTGGGGTCGATGGTCGTGAACGGGTAGGCCCCTTCGGGCACGTCGTTCATCGTCGCCGCGTTGAAGAAGGAGGACTTGCCGACGGAGGGTTTGCCGACGAGTCCGATCCGGTACGTACTCATTGGTCGTTGCAGGTGAGATCGGATTAAACCGGTTTCCTTCCCGGGCCGGAGTGGCATGAGAAAACGTATCGCGACGGATCGAGGCGTCGTTACGGTACTGTGAGCGATCGATCGTCGCCGAAAACTCCGCCGAGGACCCGTGTCGACGTGCTCGAGGCGCCCTCTCCGACGGCGAGCGAACGGTTGTCACACCGAAACATATCAACGAGGGGTACTAACCGATCGCCTATCATGTCCGACAACCGGCGGGAGAACCGACGGCTGTGGAACGAGTGGAGCGACGATTTCCAGGCCCGGTGGAACGCCAACACGGCCGACGGGGAGTTGCCGCCGGCCCCGTCCCCGTTCGCCCCCGACGCCCCGGGTGGCCCACAGCCCGAGGTTCTCGAGACCGTCGAGGGGAAAGACTACGTCGAACTGGGGTGTGGCGGCGGGCAGGGCAGCGTCGGAACCGCCGACCTCGGGGCCGAGACCGTCGTCGGCGTCGATTTCTCCGGCGAACAACTGCGACACGCGAGGCAGTTACGGGCGTTCTACGGCGTCGACGCGCAGTTCGTCCAGGGGGACGTCACGAACCTGCCGCTACCTGACGACCGCTTCGACGTTGCCTCCTCCGAAGCGGTCTTCCAGATGATGGCGGACCTCGAGGAGGCGCTCCGCGAGGCGCGTCGCGTCCTGTGCGAAGGCGGCGTCCTCGTGCTCAGCGTCCCTCACCCGCTCCACGAAATCCTCGATCCCGAGGCGGCCACCCTCGAGCGGAGCTACTTCGATACCGGCCGCCGGGAGATCGCGATCGACGAGGAGTACGAGTCGGACCTGGTCGTCTTCGACCGCACCGTCGCCGACCTCCACAACGCCCTCGTCGACGCCGGGTTCGACGTTCGGCGACTCGTCGAACATCGCCATCAAAAGTTCGAGGCGAACGATCCAGAGGACCTGGACCTTCCGGAAATCCTGTGGAAGGTACCACAGAGCGTTCGCTTCTGGGCGGTCGTGCGATAAGAAGGGGATCCGAAGGTCGGCCCCCTCGGTCGAGTATCGAGCCAGTCAGTACGGCTGAGTTCCGCTACCCAGGCGTTCACTCAGTTAATCACAACAACAGTAGCGCGTGAAAACCTCGCCTCTTTAATCGTGTTGCTATCCAAATAGGACTATCGGAGGATGACAGATGAATGAAAAGGCATTCGATGCGTTAGCTCACGGACAGAGACGCAAAATACTGTTTTCACTGCTGGATCACAACCCGCAGGATCCATCGAATCTGTCCAACGTCCCGTGGGACATCCCCGAAAGGGACGAAGCGATGATCGAGAAACGCCACGTTCATCTCCCCAAACTGGTCGATTACGGTTACATCGAGTGGGATCGAGAGGCCGCGGTCATCACGAAGGGTCCGGAGTTCGACGAGATCCGGCCGCTCCTCGAGTTTTTGAACGAACGCGACGATTGACAGCGGTCCGGTCCGGCGGAGAGAGTTCCTTTCCGGGTTCGTGCCGACGAAGAGCGATCCAGTTCTACAGTATCGACGCCGCTTCGTCGTCGGAGAGAATGGTATGCCCCATCGTGGTTGGGCCGTAACGGGGCACACCACTCTGACGGATCCGTCCCAGCCTCAAGTAGTTTGTGTGATAATCCGAGTGAAAACTCTCTACGGGCTGAACCCGGCGAATTCAATCCATCGAAACCGGAAAACAGGAACCTTTTCCCCTCCAGGGGCGATAGCTGGCACGTTCGGATCGCCGGACACGTGGTTGGGCCATGACACAGGATACGACTACCAGCGAGGCGGTGAGTCTGTTGCAAGAACTCGGACTACAGGAGTACGAAGCACGATGTTTTCTGGCGTTGACGCAGCTTTCGAGCGGAACGGCCAAGGAGGTTCACGAGATCTCCGAAGTGCCACGGACGCGGGTGTACGACGCCATTCGGGTCCTGGAATCGCAGGGGCTCGTCGAAGTCCAGCACTCGAGTCCCCAGCAGTACCGTGCGGTCAGTATCGCCGAGGCTACCCGGACCCTTCGTCAGAAATACTCCGACCGGATCGAAACGCTCGAGACGTATCTCGAGACGATCGAGCACCGCGAATCCGAGTCGGACAACGACCAGGTCCAGGAAGTGTGGTCGCTGGCGGGCAACGACGCGATCGATTCTCGAACGCTCGATCTCATCGACGACGCGGAGTCCGAGGTCGCACTGCTCGTCGTGGACGAAGCGCTCCTGTCGGACGCGCTCTTCGACCGACTCCACGACGCGGTGGAAGACGAGATCTCGATCGTACTCGGCGGGGAGACCGAAGAGATCACGTCGCGACTGGGGGCGGAACTCCCGAACGTCACCACGTTCGAGACCGGACTGGACTGGCTCACCGGGCCGTGGGCCGACCACGAAGTAGCGATCAGCCGGATCCTGCTCGTCGACCGGGAAACGCTGCTGATCGGCTCGTACTATCCGAAGAGTGCCGACGGCGCGGAGAGCGAGCAGGCAGTCTATGCCACCGGGCTCGAGAACGGAGTCGTCGTCCTTCTCCGTCGACTGATCTCGTCCGGATTGCCGGCGACCGGTGATCCGACGAAGTGATACTGTCGGACAGATGTCAATACGAAGTCGATGGTGAATTCGGCGTCGCCAACGGTGACGACGCCAGGGGAACGATCGGCTTCACGTAGTTCCGTCCAACAGTACGCGGGGAGTGGCGGACGTCTGCGATACGCAGTACGATCCACGGATCGAAGAAACGGTCCCCGGTCGTTCGAATCGCCGGACCGGGTCCGACGGCGGGACGACGGAACGGTTACTGATTCGACTTCGAGATCCCGGTCCAGCTCCAGCCCGCGAGCGCGACCCAGATCAACACCAGCACGCCGAAGGCCGCCCACTGCTGGGTTTCGCTCTCGGCGACCGGCGCGAACACGCCGACGAGGCCGGTGGCCTGCAACATCGCGACGACGAGCAACACCAGCCCGAGGATGGAGACGGCGGCGATGCCGAGCCAGTTGCGTCCCATCCATTTGTTCCCTCGTTCCGCCTCCGTTCTGTCGGTCGTCGGCTTCTGCGTCGGTTCCTCGTCGGGACTGGACATACCCACAGGTATCGCCGTCGCGGGGGAAACGGTTCCACCTGCAGGTTCCGGCCGCGGCCGGGCACGGCCTCGGCGGTCACGTCTCCCCCGGTTACGCGAGGACGTCGGCGAGCACGTCCATCGTCCGTTCGACGCGATCGACACGTGCGTTGTGGCCCATGTGCCCGATCCGGAGGACGTCGTCCTCGAGGTCGCCCAGCCCCGTCGCGAGGACGACGTCGTGTTCCTCGCGCAGCGTTTCCTGTAGCTCGCGGGCGTTCCCGTCGACCTCGAGGGCGGTGACCGTCGGCGAGCAGTCGGCCTCGCTCTCGGGGTAGGTCTCGAGGCCCAGTTCGGCGGCGCGCTCCCGACAGACCCGGGCGGCCTCCTCGTGGCGGTCGAAGACCGAATCGAGCCCCTCCTCGAGCAGCAGATCGAGGGCGGCATCGAGCCCGTAGAGGTTCGCGGTCGCGTGCGAGTAGGGGAACCACTCGTCGTCGACCGCGGTCCGCCAGGGCTCGAGGTCCAGGTAGTACTCCGGGGTTTCGACGGCCTCGATGCGCTCCCAGGCCCGGTCGCTGATCGCACAGGTCGTCAGCCCCGGCGGCGCGCTGAAACACTTCTGGCTCGCGCCGAGGCAGACGTCGATCCGGTCGGTCGGCACGGGCGTCCCGCCGAGCGAGGAGACGGCGTCGACGACCGAGACGATGTCGTACTCGTCGAGCAGGTCCAGGATCGGCTCGAGGTCGTTGAGCGTTCCCGTCGGCGTCTCGCAGTGGACCATCGTCGCGACGTCGAACTCGATGCCCGCGTCGGCCGCGCGCTCGATCGCGGTCGCGACCGCGTCCCGGTCGAGCGTCTCCCGCCACGGCCCCTCGCAGGTGACCGGCTCGCCCCCGTGGGCGTCGACGAAGTCGGCGAACCCGTCGCCGTAGAGCCCGTTCGAGAGACAGAGCACCGCATCGCCCTCCTCGACGAGCGAGGCGACCGCGGCCTCGAGGCCGAGGATGCCCTCGCCGGCCAGGACGGCCGCGTCCGACTCGACTCGGCCGTCGGCACCGTTCCGGCCCGCGCCGTAGACGGTCTCGAGTTTCTCGGTCAACTCGCGGTAGAAGTCGACGAACTCCGGTTCGACGTCGGGGTTCGGCATCGGTTCGGCCATCCGCTCGCGGACGGCGTCGGGGACCTCGGTCGGACCGGGGGTCATCCGGAATCGGTCGCGGTAGTCGCTCATAGCGGTATCCGGGTTCCGTGGCGGCATAAATCCACGACACCGGCGGCCCCGTCGTCCGTACTTCCCCTACCGGATGGTGTCCGGGATCCGGTCGATGACGTCCGTCGCGACGACGCCCGGCCCGTACTCGGCCGTCGCGAGTTCGCCGCTCTTGCCGAGGATCCAGGCCCCCAGCTCCGCCGCTTCCTCGCGGTCCATCCCCTGGCCCAGCAGGGAGGCGGTGATTCCCGCGAGCGTATCGCCCGTCCCCGCGACGGTCAGCGCCGACGTTCCCGTCGCGTTGTGCTGGCGGTCCCCGTCCGCGATGATCTCGTCCACGTCGCCGGTCAGCGTGATGACCGCGCCCGTCTCCTCCGTAACGGCCTCGAGCGAGCCGTAGGTTTCTTCGAGCGGATCGTCCTCCGAGCCGCTTGGCGTGAGGACGGCGTTCGAGAGGTCGGCCTCGAGGGCGGGTTCGATCGCGAGCGCGTCGACGACGACGGGGAGGTCGACCGCGTCGATCGTCTCGCAGACAGCATCGGGTTCGGCGTCGACCAGCCCCGGCCCGATGACCAGCGCGTCGGCCCACGCGGCGACCTCGCGGGTGCGCTCGTGGGCCTCCGAGCCGAACCGCTCGCCGGGGTAGTAACTCGCCAGCAGGTTCGGCGAGTGGCCCGCGACGACGTCGTAGATCGGTTCCGCGACGAGCGTCCGGACGTGATCCGAACCGGTACGAAGCGCGGCCCGGCCGACGAGCGCGGGCTGGTTCGGATAGTCGATGCTGCCGCCGACGACGGCAACGCGGCCGCTGTCGGCCCCCGAATCGTCGGACACGTTCGACAGCGTTCGCTGGAGGCGTCCCATACGTCCCGTCCAGAGGCGGGCCGTGTAGGGGTTCGGCAGGCGTGTTCCGGCGACCGTACCGTCGCATGCCACGACAAAACATAGTACGTGGCCGTCGTAGGAACGCCCATGACTGCCTTCGACGACAGAACCGACGCCGGCGAACGGCTCGCAGCGGAACTCGAGCGCCAGGGACTCGAGGCGGACGTCGTTCTCGGCATTCCCCGCGGGGCGTTACCCGTGGCGCGGCCCGTCGCGGACGCGCTCGGGGCCGACCTGGACGTCGTGGTCGCCCGGAAGATGGGCGCGCCGAACAACCCCGAACTCGCCCTCGGGGCCGTCGCCAGCGACGGCAGCGTCTGGTACAACGACGGTCTCGTCGATCGGCTGGACGTCTCCGAGACGTACCTCGAGGAGATCCGCGAGGAGGAGGCCGAGAACGCCCGCAAAAAGGCGGACCGGTACCGCGACAGGGAGGAGCTGCCGGACCTCGAGGGCGAGCGCGTGGTGGTCGTCGACGACGGGGTCGCGACCGGGGCGACGGCGAACGCCTGCCTTCGGCAGGTCCGGGAAGCGGATGCCGCGTTCGTCGCGCTGGCGGTCCCCGTCGGATCGCCGCGTTCGATCGCCGAACTCGAGGACGAAGCGGACGAGGTGATCGCGCTCAGGACGCCGGAGAACTTCCGGGCCGTCGGCCAGTTCTACCGGGACTTCGGCCAGGTGACCGACCAGGAGGCGATCGAGTACCTCGAGGGCGACGGCTAGCACCGCCGCTCGAGCGGTCGGAGAGGAGGAGGAGGGGGAGACGCGATGGTCGCCGAGGCGGGCGTCGGACGCGAACGGACCCGCACGGGACCGCGGTTATTCGATCGGTGTACCGCGGTTCCGCATTTCCGTTCCGCAATCCGGGCACTCTCCCGGCGCGACCGCGGTGACGACTGTGCCGCAGTTGAAACACTCGTAGGTCGATTCCTCGGTCGGATCGAGTTGCACGTCTTTCATAGTGGATCGGGGGGCCGGCGACGGACGATTTAGGAATAATAGGGATATTAAGAATAGCGTGTTCGTCACATAACTAGCCCCAGCGGAGGGAGCGGGGTTCACTATTCAACCCCTCGTGCCGTCGCGGGAACGCCGAGTTCCTCGAACAGCATCGAGAAGAGCTTCCGCTGGACGGTCCGGTTGTGGCGGTAAAACGCCGCCGGGGAGATGTCGAGCGCGTCCGCGATCTCCTCGCCGGACCGCTCGCGCGGCGACTCGAAGTAGCCGCCGTAGTAGGCGAGCTGGACGACCTCGAGTTGTCGGTCGGTCAGGCGCTCGAGCAGTTCCGACCGCAGGTCCCGTGGCGTCGACCGGTCGACGGTCCGCTTCGATCGCAACTCGACGTCGTCGAACGCCGACGAGACGACGTCTGCGCTCCCCTTCGCGTCGACGCTGTCGGGGACGTCGACGACGACGTGGGCGCTGTCGGGGGTCGCCTCGACGCGGCGCAACACGGCTCCGTGATCGGCCAGTTGCAAGGCGAGAAACGGCGGGGAGAGTTCGAGGAGGACCGTTCCGCCGTCGCCCGCCTCGTCGGCCCCATCGCCGATCACCTGCACTCGGTCGACGGCGACGAGGTCCGCAGCGACCGTCGCCACCGCTTCGGCGGACGCGCCCTCGACGGTCGCAAAGACCGCGACCCCGTTCTCCCGCTGTCGGAGCCCACCGTCGAACGACAGCGTACAGTCCGCCTGTCGGGCGAGTCGCAGGAGGACGAAGCTCTCGTCGCGGACGTCGAACTCGAGGCGGGTGCTCGCGTTCGACAGCAGCGCCCGCTTGCGTTCGACGGCCGCGATGGCGGAGGCGATGGTCTCGCCGAGTTCCTCGAGGACGGTCCGGGTGACGTCGTCGAACGCGTCGGGCCGGTCGGCGTAGACGGTCAACACGCCGTAGGCGAACTCGTCGTAGGCGATCGGGACGCCGACGGCCGACTGGTAGTCCCGCGTCAGCGCCTCGGAGCGCCAGGGGTGGTCCCGCAGGTCGTCGGCGACGTTGGGGACGACGGACACCTCGCCCGTCCGGGCCGTCCGCACGGCCGGTTCGGTCGTCCCGTCGGACGGCGACAGCGAGACGCTGTCCAGGTAATCCCGGCCCCGGTCGGTACCCCCGTGAGCGCGGGCCTCGAGCGGGTCGCCGTCCGTGGCCGCGATCCAGGCGAACGAGAAGCGGTCGGCGGCCGTGAGCCGCTCGCAGACGGCGCGTTCGATCTCCTCGCGGGTCTCGGCCTCGACCAGCGCGGCGTCGATCTCGCGGATGATCTCGTTGATCCGGTTGATCCGGCTGAGCTGGCGGTTCCGCCGCTTGAGCTCCCGGTCGCGCTCCCGCAGGGTCCGCTCGCGTTCGACGCGGTCGAGCGCGGCCTCGGCGGTCGCGGCCAGCAGGTCGGTCAGTTCCCGCGAGACGGGGTCGAACGCGCCGACGGCCGACGAGCCCGCGAGGAAGACGCCGTGATCGCCCAGCGGGACGAAGGCGGCGCTACGGAGGCCCGTCGTCGGGTCCGAGAGTTCGGACGCCTCGTGGAGGTCGTCGTAGAACCGGCTCTCGCCCTCGAGGAAGACCGCGCCCGCGACGCTGTCGTCGGTCGCCCGCCGGGTCGGCAGCGGGCCGTGCAGCGACTCGAGGGCCGGCGAACCGGCGACCGGCTGCAGGCGGTTCTCGTCCGTGTCGAAGAGGTAGGCTCCCGTCGCCTCGCAGTCGAGGACGTCCGTCGCGTCCTCGACGACGACGTTCGCGATCTCGCGTTCGGTCTCGGCGTACAGCAGTTCCCGCGCGGTCCGGTGTAACGCGGTGAGCGCCTCCTCGCGGCGCTTACGCTCGGTGACGTCGCGACAGCTGTAGAGGGTCGTTCCGCCCTGGATCGAGACCTCGCGGACGTTGACCAGCAGCGTGTGCTCGCGACCGGCCCTGTCGGTCGCGGTACACTCGATGTTCGTGAGCACCCCCTCCTCGGCGAGTTCCTCGCGGTCGAAGAGGTCGGGGCCGAGCAGTTCCTCGATCGTCCCCATCTCGTAGATCTCCTCGTCGGTGTAGCCGAAGATGAAGTTGACGTTGGGGCAGACGTAGGTGAACGCCCCGTCGTCGTCCGTGATGAGGACGGTGTCGGTCATGTTGTTCAGCGTCACCCGGTGGAGCTCCTCGGACTCGCGCAACTCCGCCTCGAGTCGGGCGCGTTCGGTGACGTCGGTCGCTCGCGCGAGCAGTGAGGTGACCGTTCCCGACGCGTCACGGACGGGCCGGATCGTGATCTCGAGCCGCTGCGGGCCGCCGTCGGCCGCTTCAAGCGTCAGTTCGCGCGTTACGACCTCGCCAGCGGCGGCACGCTCGACGGCGTTTTCGACCGCGACCGAGCCGTCCTCGACGGGTTGCCACCGTTCGAGGTCGCGGAAGCGCCGCCCGCATACGCCGTCAGCACGCTCCGCCGACGCGAGGGCGGCCTCGTTGGCGCGTCGAACCCGACCGTCGGGCTCGAGGAGCCAGGCGGCGGTGTCGGGGTCGTCGAACACCGCCCGGAACCCGCGGGCGTCCTCGGTTCGTCGCCGCCGTTCGCGGGCGGTATCGATCGCGCGCTCGAGGGCCGCACGCAGCACCTCGCGGTCCCCGTCACCGTCCCTGTCACCGTCTCCGTCGCCGCTCCGGGGGACGTACTCCTCGACGCCGGCGGCGATCGCCGCGCTCGCGAGCGCCTCGTCGCCGTCCTCGGGCGCGAGGACGACCGGACAGTCCCGATCCGCGTCGCGGATCCGGTCGAGCAGGGCGAGCCCGCTCGCGTCCGGCAGTTCCTGAGGAGTCACCACGCACTCGACACGACGTTCGGCGACGGCCTCGAGCGCCTCGTCGGCCGTCCGAGCCACGAGCGGTTCGCCCGGTACGTCGTCCGCGGTGCCGAACTCCGCGGGGAACGCGCTCGCGCCCTCGGGATCGACGACCACCACGACGTCGTCCGATCGTTCGCCAGCCATTCGTTCCCAATACTATCCCGCGGTGATAGAACCCATCGGTTCGCCCCCCGACGACCGACACCCGTACTTCGCTCGAGGCCGTACCCCCGTCGAACGCATGCGTGTCGCCACCACCGTCGACGACCGCGAACCCGCGGGCGTCGCAGCCGCGGTCCGCGACCACCCCGACGTGACCGAGGTCGCCGTCGATCGGCTCTCGGCCGGCGACCTCGTGATCGGCTCCGTCGGCGTCGAGCGCAAGACCCCGCGCGACTACGTCTCGACGGCGATGGGGCGGTCCGGCCCCGCCCTCGAGGATCAGGTCGAACGGCTCGCCGCCGCCTACGATCACGCCTACGTCCTGGTGGAGGGCGAGTTCCGCGACTTCGAGACGCTGCGAACGGGCGTCTCGCCCGCGTCGATCCGGGGGTCGATGGCCTCGATCACGGCCCGCCACGGAGTCCCGGTCGTCCCCTGTGGCGATCTGGACGGCCTCGTCGACTTCGCGGTTCGGCTCGGCCGCAAGCACGTGGAGGACCCCTCGAGTCGTCCCTTGCCGACTGGGGCCATCGCGAGCAGCCGCGAGCCGACGACGAAACGAATGTACGGCTGCATCGAGGGGATCGGCCCACAGCTCGCGGCGACGCTGTACGAGCGGTATCCGACCGTCGAGGCGCTGCTCGAGGCCGATCTCGCCGAGCTCACGGAGATCGAGGGGATCGGCGAGACGCGGGCGCGGACGATCTACGCGGCGGTTCGCGACGACAGTACGTGATGGGAGTCGCGTCGGAGGTTGCTGCCCGCGTTTCGGAAACCGGCCACGGATCGTCGGATGGCTCGTGGCTCCCGTTCAGTACCGGGTCGATCCACGTCGGGACGTCCACGCGACCTCGAGCGGGACTTTACAGTCGGACGTCTAATCGGTAGACGATGACGACAGGAGAGATCGACGAGCGGGTGGTCGACGCCCTCGCGTCGCTCGGTAATCGACAACGGCTCGAAATACTGCTCGTGCTGGCCGAGCGCGAACGCAAACCCCGGAGTCAGGGGAATCACATGTCGTTTACGGAGCTGTACAACGCGGTCGATATCGGGAGTTCCTCGCAGTTCTCGTATCATCTCGAGCGACTCGTCGGCCAGTTCGTCGCGGAGGACGACGACGGCTACCGACTCACGTACGGCGGCGACAAGATCGTTCGTGCGGTGCTTTCGGGGCTCTACGAGGGGACCACCGAGTTCGAGGACGAACCGGTCTCCGGTGCGTGCGTCTTCTGCGAGGAATCGGCCCTTCTCGCGACGCTCGAGGACGAACGGTTCGTCGTCCGCTGTGAGGCCTGTGAATCGCGGCTTCTGACCGACTTCTTCCCGCGGAGTCAGGCCAGGGAGCGGACGCCGCCCGAGATCGTCTCGAGTTTCGGCAGTCGAATATGGGGGTCGTACGTCATGATTCGGCGCAACGTCTGTCCCGAGTGTTACGGGCTGGTAGACACCGGCGTCGAGACCCACAGCCACGACGACCGTACGTACCATCTATCCGTCAGTACGTGTCGCGAATGCAACCTCGTACTCTCGTTCCCGGTCGAGGTACCCGCCGCGTTCCATCCCGAGACCGTCGGATACCTGTGGCGACACGGCGTGGAGTTGTTCGACCTGCCGCTGTGGGAGTTCTTCGAGTACGTCGTCTCGGGCCGCGTGACGAGCGAAATAGTCTCGCTCGAGCCGTTCGAGGGAATCGTCACGTTCGCGATGGGGGACGAGACGCTTCGGCTCGAGGTCGGCGGGACGGGCTCCGTCACGCCGGTAGAGCGAACTGGCTCAATGGAATTTGAGTAACGACGCTGTCAATATGTAATTTATATAACAATACTTATCGTGGATCGTGATCTAAAGGAATCCATGTTCCGCGTACCGAAGCCACGGGAAACCGCGAAGCCACGGAGGGGCGACGATGGCGGCGATTGAGATCGACGGGCTGACCAAGCGGTTCGGCGACGTACTCGCCGTCGACGACCTCGACCTCGTCGTCGAGGAGGGGGAGATCTTCGGCTTTCTCGGCCCGAACGGCGCGGGCAAGTCGACGACGATCGACGTCCTGCTCGATTTCATCCGGCCGACCGACGGGACCGTGACCGTGCTGGGCCACGACGCCCAGCGGGAGGGCGAGGCCGTCCGCCGTCGGACCGGCGTCCTCCCGGACGCGTTCCACGTCTACGACCGGCTCACCGGCCGGCAACACCTCGAGTTCGCCATCGAGATGAAAGGCGCCGACGACGATCCGACGGCGCTGCTCGAGCGGGTCCGGATCGCCGACGCCGCCGACCGCAAGGCCGGCGGCTACTCGAAGGGGATGACCCAGCGGCTCGTCCTCGCGATGGCGCTGGTCGGCGAACCGGACCTGCTGATCCTCGACGAACCCTCCACGGGCCTGGATCCGAACGGGGCCCGCGAGATGCGCGAGATCATCCGCGAGGAGAACGCCCGCGGCACGACCGTCTTCTTCTCGAGCCACGTCATGGAACAGGTCGAGGCCGTCTGCGACCGCGTCGCCATCATCGACGACGGCCGGCTCGTCGCCGTCGATACGATCGACGGGCTTCGGGACGCCTCCGAGACGGGCGAGACGCTGTACGTCTACACTCGGTCGCTCGACGAGGGGGTCGTCGAGGAGGTTGCCGGGCTCGAGGGCGTCGGAACGGCCTCGATCGACGAGGATCGACTCCGGGTGACCGTCGACGGGGTCTCCAAGTTCGCCGTTCTCCATGCGATCGACGCCGACGTGGTCCCGGTACAGGACTTCTCGGTGGTCGAGTCCTCGCTCGAGGACCTGTTCGTCCGATACACGAACGAGCCCCGGGAACGGGAGCAGGAGGTGGAGGCATGACCTGGTCGACCATCGCGAAGAAGGATTTCCGGGACGCCGTCCAGTCGCGGGCACTGTGGGCGCTGGTCACAGTGTTCGTGCTGGCCTCGGTGCTCTCGACGTACGCCTACGTCGAGGCCCCCGAACTGCTCGGTTCCCCGGAGGGGGCGACCCTCGGCGGACTGATCTTCTTCACGATCGGACTCGTCGGACTGTTCGTCCCGCTGGCGGCGATCGTCGTGTGCTACAAATCGCTCGCCGGCGAGCGGGAACTCGGTAGCATCAAGCTCCTGCTATCGCTGCCGACGACGCGCCTGGACGTCTTCGTCGGGAAAGTCGTCGGCCGTGCGGCAGTCCTCGCGTTCGGGCTGGCGATCGGGCTCGTGGTCGGACTCGGCGTCGGAGCGGCCCTGCTCGGCGAGGTCGACGTCCCGGCGCTGTCGACGTTCGTGGTCGCGACGCTGGCGTTCGCCGCGATCTACGCGAGCATCGTGGTCGGTATCTCGGGGACGACGGGGTCGACGTCCCGGGCGACGACGTACGCGCTCGGTTTCTTCGTCGTCTTCGAGTTACTGTGGGACGCCATTCCGATGGGGATCCTCTACGTTCTCGAGGGGTTCTCGATCCCGGAGACGATTCCCGACTGGCTCTTCCCGCTCATGCAGGTGTCGCCGTCGTCGGCGTACTTCACGACGGTCGTCGCCCTCCTGCCGGATCTGGCCGACGCCGCGAACGCGGACCCCGGGGGTGCCGGCGTCGGCGTCGAGGCGGACCCCGCGGCGGCCGAGCCGCTCTACGCGTCGCCCGAAATCGGCATCGTCGTCCTCGCGCTCTGGCTGGTGGTCCCGTTTCTCGTCGGCTACTACCGCTTCGGGGACGCCGACCTCTGATACGGACTGCTGTAAGTCAGTACCGGCGTAACCGCGACCGTCCTGCGGTTGCACCGGTAAACAGTTACAGCAATCCGTATGAGCCGCGTCAGGTCGACGTCACGCGTACTTCGACCACGCCTCCCGCATCGGCACCCACTCGTCCTCGGGCTCGACGCGGCCGGCCAGCACGGCATTGAGGACGGCCCCCAGCAGGAGACAGAGGCCACCCAGGTAGACCCAGGTCAGGATCAGCAGGACGGCCCCGGCGATCCCGAACAGGGCGACGGTCTCGGAGGCTGTGACGTAGAGCCGGAACCCGAGCGCGAGCGCGGTCCACGAACCCGCGGCGAAGACCGTCCCCGGCAGTACCTCCCCGACCGAGACGTCCGGCACGGGAAAGAGGTAGTACATCGGGAGGAAAAGCGCAACGAGCAGTCCGAACAGGGTAACGCTGGTGAGGGCCGTCGCCGCGAACCCGCCGACGATCACGGAGACGCTTACGCCGAGGACGCCCACGAGCGTGACCCCGACGGCGACCGTCGCCGCGAGGAGGACGGCGTTCAGCGCCGTTACGAGCGTCACCCTCGCCGCGTTGTCCACGTAGGATGCCTTTTTCCGCGAGCCGTAGACGTCGGTGAAGGCGCTGTTGACCGCCTGGAACAGCCGCGCGGCGCTCCAGACCAGGACCACGAACGCGAGCAGCCCCGCCCGTAACCGGGCGACGTCGGCTCCCGCCACCTCGCCGACCTCGCCGTCGGTCACCGCACCCTCGAGCCCCGTCGCCCTCTCGAGCAGGTCGACCAGCGGCTCGAGGGCGTCGACGAGGCTGACCCCAACGAGTACCAGGATGACAAGCGGGACGAGGGTGTTGAACGCGTGGTAGGCGAGGCCGGCGGATTTGACGCTGATCCCCCGCTCGCGGGCGACGGCGGTGACGTCACGCAGGAGGGTCCGGAGACGCGGGCTCGAGTCCGGCGCGGACATCGCGTATGACGTCCTCGACAACGCGAAGGAAGTAGCTTTGGCCGGCAGCGGCGGTCCGACTCGGCGCGAAAAGGAGGTCCTACTCCTCGTGAACGATCGACTGGACGTGGCCGACGACGCCGTTTTTCAGTTCGACCTCGGGCCCCTCGGGCGTGTCCTCGTAGACCGTCCCGACCTCGCCGACGACGGGTTCGCGGTCCTCGGACTCGACGTCCTGGTCGCCCTGGACGACCTCGACGGTGATCCCCTGGCGTAGCTCCTCGGCGGTCGGTCGTTCGTTGGACATGTCCGGCGGTCCGCCGGTAGCGTCGAAAAGCGTGGTGCCTGCAGTCGCGTCCCGGCTCCGGCGGGCCTACTCGTCTTCGAACTCGAGGGCGACCGAGTTGATGCAGTAGCGCTTGCCCGTCGGTTCGGGGCCGTCCTCGAAGACGTGGCCGAGGTGGCCGCCGCACTCGGCACAGAGGACCTCGGTCCGGCGCATGCCGTGGCTGGTGTCGAGGCGGGTCTCGATGCGGTCGTCGTCGGCGTCGTAGAAACTGGGCCACCCACAGCCGGAGTCGAACTTCGTCTCCGAGTCGAACAGTTCCGCGCCACAGCCGGCGCAGGCGTAGCTCCCGTCGTCCTTGTGATCGACGTACTCGCCGCTGAAGGGCTGTTCGGTGCCGGCCTCCCGGAGAACGCGGTACTCCTCCTCGCTGAGTTCCTCGCGCCACTCGGCGTCGCTTTCGGGGAGGTCGTCGTCCCGGCCGCCGGTGCGGCCGGTCTCGGACGTGTCTCGATCCATGATACCGGCTACGGGCGACACGCTAAAGAGTCTGTCCGCGCTCGAGTCGACGGAGGATCGATCTGGAGGGCGGTTACTGTCGCTCGAAAACGAAGCATCCGAACCTCGGCGGCGCGGCGCTCGTCCGCGATCGGCGGTCGGACCGACGCCTCAGCGTCCCGTGATGACGTCGGTACTCTCGCACTTGGGACACTGGGTCATCCGTCCCAGTTTCGGGACCTCGAGGCGGAGCCACTCGTCGTCCCCGCTGGGCGCCTCGAACCCGCAGTTGCGACAGCGCGATCGCGTCCGCTTGACGTGAGCTGGTTCGTTGGCCATACGTGACGTTATGCCATTGACTATCATATAGGTTGGTCCCGGTTCCCGTCTCCCGGGGAGCGGGTACGGGCGGCCGCGAGTCGCGGCCGTCCGACAACGACGAGCGTGTGACAGGGTCTTATCGTCGGCCGGACGAGGACGGCTCGAGTTGCCGATCGACCGATCCGTCGCCGTCCGGCGGTCGCTCGGAGATCGATCCGTCGGTCTCGGCCGCCGCGTTCGTCGCCGCATCGTCGTACCGTAGCACCGAGTCGTCCGGATCCGCGTCCGTCTCGCCGGTGGCCTCGAGCGCCTCGAGACGATCGAATACGTCGATCGTTCGCCGGCCGTCCGTACAGGGGGCGACGTGGATCAGATCGCCGTCCACGAACTCGGCGAGCGCGATCGTCGGCAGTCGCCAGACTTCCCGGGACTCTCCGGTGATCGTCGATTCGACGGTTCGAGGCCGGAAGAACGGCTTTAGCCGCCGATCGGTCCGGTTTGCCCACTCCTCGAACGCATCGAGCCGTCGATCGATACGCTCGAGTTGCGGGATGCGGACGCCATCGGTTCCGGGGCCGGCACTGGTCTCGGGACCGCGCTCGATCTCTTTCCCCCAGACGCGAACGGCCGTCTCGATCTCACGGTCGGAATCCCGTTCGATCGCGTCGACGCGCTCGATCGCACGTTCCTGCGTGGGACCGGTCGAAACCGGCGCGAACGAACGGATCCACAACTCGACGGTCGTCGGACCGGATCTGGGTGGTGCCACGGCTGATCTCCGTGGAGGGAGTCAACGACCCCGCACAAAAGTATTGTCCAGCGTATCAGTCCACGGAGGTGAAACGTGTCCCTGTGCCCGCTTGCGGTTCCGCCGTTCCGGTGGCGGGAGGAATCCGGTAAGGAATGCCGATACCGCCGGCCGAACCCGCGAGGCTCCCGGCGCGGGTGACGGGCCGGGATCGAGACGCACACATTGACGGTCCCCCGTCGCCAACGACGATCAATGACAGTTGCGCGTACCGTCGAACTCGAGGGACACATCATCGACTCGGGAACGATGGGGACCAGTTTCGGGATCGTAATGGACATGGGCGGCGAGTTCGAGGTCGAGGAGTTCGAGGTCGGCCGCCGCAAACACGACGAGAGCTACTGCCGGATGCGGGTGATGGCCGAGAACGAGGCCGACCTGAAGGCGATCCTCCACGAACTCAATCAGAACGGCGCGACCGTCGCGGACCCGCGGGACGCGACGCTCGAGGCCGCGCCGGCCGACGGGGTCGTCCCGCCGGGATTCTACTCGACGACGAACCACCCGACCTACGTCCGGGTCGACGGCGAGTGGCTCGCGGTCGAGGACCCGGAGATGGACTGTGCACTGGTCGTCGAGGGACCGGCCGACGACCCCCGCGTCCGGACCGTCGTCCTCAACGCCGTCGAGGAGGGCGACCTCGTCGTCACCGGTGACACCGGGATCAGGGTCGAACCGCCAGAGCGCCCCCGCGACGGCGGCGGCTCGTTCGGGTTCATGCAGGGCGGCATCTCGAGCGAGCGTCCCTCCGAGTCGCTCATCGAGGAGATCGCCGACGAGATGCGCTCGGTCCGCGAGGACGGCGGCAACGTGCTCGCGGTCTGTGGCCCGGCGATCGTTCACTCGGGCGGCCGTGATGCGCTCGCGGAACTGGTCCGGGAAGGGTACGTCGACGGCATCAGCGCGGGGAACGGCTTCGCCGTCCACGACCTGGAGCGGGACCTCTACGGCACCTCGCTGGGTGTCGACACCGAGAGCCTGGAACACCCCCGCGAGGGACACAAACACCACATCTACACGATCAGCGAGATCGTCCGCGCCGGCGGCATCGAGGAGGCCGTCGCGGAGGGGATCGTCGACGAGGGCGTGATGTACGAGTGTGTCGACAACGACGTCCCGTTCGTGCTGGCGGGGTCGATCCGCGACGACGGCCCGCTGCCCGACACGATCACCGACGCGATCGAGGCCCAGAACGCGATCCGCGAGCAGGCCCACGAGGCCGACCTCGTGTTGATGCTCTCGACGCTGTTGCACTCCGTGGCGGTCGGGAACTGCCTCCCGTCGACGACCAAGACCGTCTGCGTCGACATCAACCCCGCGACCGTCACCCAGTTGATCGACCGGGGCAGCGCACAGGCGATCGGAATGGTCACCGACATCGGCGCGTTCATCCCGATGCTGCGCGACGAACTGCTCGAGTCCGAATAGTCGGAGAAACGATCGACCTGACGGGGGCTCGAGCCCCCTGGGCGGTCACTGGACGGAGAAGCCGCCGTCGACGACCAGTGATTCGCCGGTGACGAACGAGGCGTCGTCGGAACACAGCCACGCGACCGCGCCGGCGATCTCCTCGGGCTGGCCCAGCCGGTCCATCGGCGTCGCGGCGATCGTTTGCTCCATGCTCTCCGGGTTTTCCTCCTGTGAACGCTCGACCATCGGCGTCTCGATGACGCCCGGACACACCGCGTTCACCCGGAGGTCCTCGGCGCCGAACTCGATCGCTGCCGTCTTCGTCAGCCCGACGACCCCGTGCTTGCTCGCGACGTACGGAGTGAGGTTCGGGAACCCGAGGATGCCGGCGATCGACGCCGTGTTGACGATCGCGCCGCCCCCGTCCTCGAGCATCGCCGGGATCTCCTCACGGAGCCCGTGAAAGACGCCGGAGAGGTTGATCTCTATCACACGATTCCAGTTCGACAGCGACTGTTCGCTCGAGGGGGCGCTTTCGCCTTCGATGCCGGCGTTGTTGAACGCGAAGTCGAGGCCGCCGTAGCTGTCGACGGCCGTCTCGACCGCGGCGGCGACCTCGTCGCCGTCCGTCACGTCGCACTCGACGAACGTCGCCTCGCCGCCGTCGGCTTCGATACGGGAGACGGTCTCTTCGCCTCCCTCCACGTCGACGTCGGCGACGACGACGCTCGTTCCCTCGGTTGCGAATCGTGCTGCCGTTGCCCGTCCGATACCGGAGCCGCCGCCGGTGACGATGGCGACTCCGTCGTTGAGTCCGTTCATGCTGGTAATCCTAATCCTCCGCGAGCGGTCCGCTCGCGAGTGACCTCCCGACGCGAGCGATGCGATACGGGCGGCCGTCTCGGAACACGGGTCGTGACACCAAGAAACACGCATCGATTCTCAGCAACAGAGGACGGCAGCGCCCGTCGGTCGGCGGCGGACGGCGGATAGTTGGCACCCGGACGTCCCTACCTGTTATTGTCGTCTACGTTCTACGGGTCGAATGATGGGAACCCGGGACGACCTCGCCGAAGCTACGCTCGAGACGCTCCCGCTCACGGTGGCCGTCCTCGACTCGACGGGCCGAATCCTGTTGACGAACCAGTCGTGGCGGGAGTTCAACCCCGACGACGACAACCACGTCGGCGTCAATTACGTCGCGACCGCCGAGATGGGCGACGAGGAGGGGGACGACGAACACGCCCGCCGGGCAGTCGAGGGGCTCGAAGCGGTTCTGGAGGGCGAACGGGAGACGTTCTCCATGGAGTACCCCTGCCACACGCCCGAGGAGAAACAGTGGTTCCTGATGCGAGCCAGCCGGTTCACCGTCGACGGCGACGTGCGGGTCTCGGTCGTCCACCTCGACATCACCGACCGAAAACTCGCGGAACTCGACGCCGAGGCGGCCCTCGAGCGCCTGCGCGAGCAACAGCGCAACCTCGAGCACGTCCTCGAGCGAATCGACGGCCTCGTCCGCGACGTCACCGACGCCGCCGTGGGCGCGGAGAGTCGCAGTGAGATCGAACACGGCGTCTGTCGGGAACTCGCGGACACCGATCCGTACGTGCTCGCCTGGATCGGCCGCGTCGACGTCACCACCAGGCGCGTCTCGCCCCGCGAGTGGGCCGGCCACAGGGAGGTGCCACTGGAGAACGACGAACTCGTCCTCTCCTCCGACGAGAGCCATCCCGCGGTGCAGGCGCTCAGGGAGGGCGAACCGCGGGCCATCCAGGACGTCGCCGAGTTCGATCACGCCGATCACTGGTGGCCGACCGGCGCGGGCGATCTGTTCCGATCGGTCGCCGCGATCCCGCTCGAGTACGGCGACGTCACCTACGGCGTGCTCGTAGTGTTCGCCGAGGACGCCGACGCCTTCGACGAGCGGGAACTGCTCGTCCTCGAGTCGCTTGCCGGGACCGTCTCGACGGCGATGAACGCGATCGAGGCCCGGCGGATGCTCACTACCGAGACGATCGTCGAACTCGAGGCGACAATCGAGGATCCGTCGCTGTTCGTGACGGCGCTTGCGACCGAACTCGGGGCGTCGGTGACCTACCGCGGACTGACCTACGACAAGGAGGGAACCGCGCTCGCGGTCTTCTACGTCGACTGTACCGGAGGGGTCGAAGCGGTCGCTGCCGACCTGGACGGGATCGAGGACGCGACGATCCTCTCGGAGTACGAGGACGGCACCCTGCTGGAACTGGCGCTGTCCGACGGTGTCGTCACCGCGCTCGCCGATCACGGGGGCGTGATCCAGCGGTTCGATGCCGCACCCGACGACAGGGTCGCCGACCTGGCGCTGCAACTGCCCAACGGCCAGTCGGCCCGGTCGGTCTACGACCTCCTCGAAGAGCGGTACGAGCGGACGGAACTGATCAGCTACCGTGAATCGGATCGCCCGACGCGGACGCTACGGGACGTCGCGGCCGAACTCGACTCGAAACTCACCGATCGCCAGGAGATGGCCCTCAGAAAGGCCTTCTACGCCGACTATTTCGAGTGGCCACGGGGGGTCTCGGGCGAAGAACTGGCGGAATCCATGGGTGTTTCCCGGTCGACGTATCACCAGCACCTCCGCGCCGCACAGCGAAAATTGCTCGAGGAACTGTTCGCCGTGGACCCCACTAGTGAGGGCTAGGTATTTTATACGTTCCTGTCGTACAGAAAACACCACGCAGTCACCGGACGCTACCAATCATAAATGAGACAGGAACACATCGAGAGAGGGAAGGCGATACAGAGACGGACCGGAAAAACGTTCTACCTCGCGACGCGGTTCCTCCCCGAGCGCGTTCGTCACTCGACTCACGTTCTCTACGCGTTTTTCCGGATCGCGGACGAGGTCGTCGACGACGCCGCGGATACCCCTCGGGAAGAGCAACGGGCGGAACTCGAGAAGTTGCGCGCCCAGGCGCTGGGCGAGGAGCCAGCGGACGATCCGGTTCTGGAAGCCTTCTGTGAACTCCGGGAGCGCCACGACATCGCCGACGAGGAGGTCGAGGAGTTCGTCGACGCGATGGTCACCGACATCACCCGGAGCCGATACGAGACCTACGACGACCTCGAGGCGTACATGCGGGGGTCGGCCGCGGCGGTCGGCGTGATGATGACCGCGATCATGGACCTCGACCCCGAGATGGAGGAGGCTGCGCTCCCTCACGCGATCAAACTCGGCGAGGCCTTCCAGCTGACCAACTTCCTCCGGGACGTCCGGGAGGACATCGTCGAACGCGACCGCATCTACCTCCCCCTCGAGACGCTTCGCGAGCACGGGGTATCTCCCGAGGAGATCGAGAACTTCGAGTACTCCCCGGCGTTCGCGGCGGCGATGGAGGACGAACTCGAGCGGACTGAGGAACTGTACCGCGAGGGCGTCGCCGGGATCCGGTATCTCCCCGAGGACTGCCAGCTACCGGTGTTGCTGGCGGCGGTGTTGTACGCCGAGCACCACTCGCTCATCCGGGCACAGGACTACGACGTCCTTACCGAAGAACCGTCGCTGTCGACGGCCCGGAAGCTGTGGTGTCTCGCGAAGACCCGCTGGCACTGGCACTGGAACCGCGATCCGGAGGCGGTGTTCCAGCGGGTATCCGCGGTGCCGACGGCCGACCCCGGACCCGACCACCGCGGTCCGGAGCCCGGGGACGGGGTCCCGACGCGGTAGCGTCGCTTCGTCGAGCGCCACACTCGAGTCCGTCGTCGACGTTGACCGCCTTTTTCAGGTGCCGTACCGGGACGGAAGCGCCGCCAGCACCATCTCCCGGTCGTACCGGTCGGTCCTGAACAGGCCGAGACAGAACAGGCCGGCGACCCCTGCAGCGATCCAGTTGCCGTAGAGGAGATTGATCGACCCCCAGAGCAACACGAAGCTCACCAGGTCGTCCAGCATGAACTCGCACTCGCGAACCCGGGCGAGCAGCGCCGTCCGGTCGAACGCGAGGTCGACGAGCGCGACGGCGACGGTACCCGAGAGCACCCAGCCCCCGTAGTTCGAGAGCGGGACGCCGTAGAAGCCGCCGGACTCGAAACTCCAGAACCCGATCGCGACGGCGGCCGGATCGAGGACGACGTCGATGGCGACGACGGCGAGGATCGCGGCCGGGATCCGCACGAGGGGGGTTCCGCTCCAGTCGCCGAGCACCAGCAGCGCCAGCAGGTAGCCGTTCAAAACGAGCGGGATGAAAAACAGCGGGAGCGCGACCGGGACCGTATCGAACAGCATCGGTCCCAGCTGGATCGCGTACTCGAATGCCCCGTACGGCCAGTCGGTCGCCACGCCGACGATCTCGATCGCGTACGTGTACGCCGTCAGGAGGCCGAGTGCGGCCAGCGCGCGGCGATCGATCCGCGGCAGGATCCCGACCAGCAGCGGCGAGCGCATGACGGCGGTGCCGAACAGTAACAACAGCGGGTTGTACGCCAGCGGCTCGGGCAGAAGGCCCTCGGCGCTCGCGACGAGCGACAGCGCGCCGACGACGGGGAAGACGACCGCGATCGTGAACCGGTTCTCGCGGATGAGCGCCTCGAGGCGTCGCTGAACGGTTGCGCGTCGGTCCGTCCGCTCCTGTTCCTGTTCCCGCTCCCGTTTCCGTTCACGTTCACGTTCACGTTCGCGGTCCCGGCTCCCCTCGTACTCTCGAGTGCGGGCGTTCGACCTATCCATTGACGAGCCTCCAGAGGGCACCCATCGTCAAGGCAGTGCCGACGACGGTGTTGATCGCCGGAAACCACCAGTAGGCCCGATCGACGGGGACGCTCGAGCCGGCCAGCACGGCGACGAGTGCGGGGTAGACGACCATGACGGCTCCCAGTCGGTAGTCGATCGCGCCGAACGCGAGGGCGCTTGCCAGCCAGCACGCGCCGCAGTAGGCGTACGTGCGACGTTCGCCGAGCATCGTGGCCGTCGTTCGAATCCCGGCCGCACGGTCGGGCTCGATGTCGGGAATCGCCGAGAACGTGTGCATCCCCATGGCCCACAGCCAGCCGCCGACGACGGCGAGTGCGGGCGGCTGGGTGCCGGCGACGGCCGCGTAGGCCGCCGCGCCGGGCGCGATGTAGAGCCCGTTCGAGACCGAGTCGAGCAGCGGCGTCGTCTTGAACCGGACCGGCGGCGCGCTGTAGGCCGCACCCAGGGCGAGGAAGACGACGATCCAGGGCCAGGCTGGCGCCGGAACGACGGGAACGAACAGCAACGGCAGGGCGGCACAGAGGCCGACCGCGGCGGGGACGTACCCCTGTCCCCGGTACCGGGCCTCCTTGTCCTCCTTTTTCGGGTTCTCCGTGTCGATCTCGCGGTCGTAGACGTCGTTGATCCCGTAGAGGAAGACGTTCGCCGGGAGCAGGAAGTACGCGAACAGGACGACCGCCGCCGGCGCGAACAGGTCGGCGCGTGCCTCGGCCGCGTAGGCGACCCCGACCAGTACGGGACCGGCGAGGTAGAGCCAGAATCGCGGCCGCGAGAGGACCAGCAGGTAACGGAGTCGGTGGGCGAGCCCGTCCCGCTGGTCGGACTTGCCCTCGGCTCCGGCTCCGGTTCCGTCTCCATCGCCCCCTCGCGTCGACGCGTTCTCGCCCATTGCTAGTACCGTTGTCACCCCCGATCCTCGAGAATCTTTTCCGCTGTCAGTTCGCCGCTGATGAGACACATCGGAACGCCGATCCCCGGCGTCGTGTCACCGCCGACGAAGTAGAGCCCGTCGACCTCCTTCGAGCGGTGTGGCGGCCGGAACAGTGCCGTCTGGCGGAGCGTATGAGCCAGCCCGAGCGCCGTCCCGTCGTAGCTGTTGTACCGGCTGGCGAAGTCGTCGATACAGAACCGCTCCTCGACGACGATCCGGTCGCGGATGTCCGTCCCGGTGTGTTCCGCGATGTCGGCGAGAATCTCGTCTCGATACTGGTCGCGGATCTCGGGGGTGTCCTCGAGGCCCGGCGCGATCGGGACGAGGACGAACAGGTTGCTGTGGCCCTCCGGGGCGACGTCGTCGTCGGTTTCCGAGGGGACACAGAGGTAGTAAGCCGGATCGTCGGGCCAGGCGGGTTCCTCGAAGATGCTGTCGAAGTGGTCCTCCCAGTCGGTCGGGAGCACGAGCGTGTGGTGAGCCAGTTCGTCGACGTCCCCCTCGACGCCGAGATACAGCAGGAACGCCGACGGCGCGTACGTCCGGGACTCCCAGTAGTCGGCATCGTAGCCGCGCTGTTCGGGTTTGAGCAGGTCCTGTTCGGTGTGGGCGTAGTCGGTGTTGCTGACGACCAGGTCCGGGCGGAGCTGTCCCTCGGGGGTCTCGACGAGGAACGCCCCCTCGCGGCCCTTGATGGCCGTCGCCGGCCGGCCGGTGTCGTACTCGACGCCCAGTTCCCGGCCGAGGTCGGCGATGCCGTCGACGACGCTTTTCATCCCGCCCTCGGGGTACCAGACGCCGAGGTTGAAGTCGACGTGGCTCATCAGGTTGTACAGCGCCGGCGTGTTCTTCGGCGACCCACCGAGGAACACCAGCGTGTACTGCATGATCTGCTGGAGCTTCGGGTGGTCGAAGTAGTTCTCGACGTGGTCCTGCATCGACCCCAGCAGCGTGAGCCCGCGGGCCTGCCGGGCCACGTCGAGGTCGAGGTAGTCCCGGAGCCGGGACCGGTCCTCGTAGACGAAGTGTTTCATCCCCACCTCGTAGTTCTCCCTGGACTTCTCGAGGTACCGCTCTAACGTCTCTCCCGCTCCGTCCTCGTACTCCTCGAAGATCTCCTTCGTCCGCTCGAGGTCCGGCGTCACGTCGACCCGATCCCCGTGTGCTCGCGAGCCTGGCTCGCTCGTATCGTCCGCGGAACCCCGTTCCGCGCTATCCTTGAAGAAGATCCGGTAGTGGGGATCCAGTTGGGTGAGCCGGTAGTAGTCCGACGGCGTTCGATCGAAGTCCCCGAAGAACCGCTCGAACACGTCGGGCATCAGGTACCACGAGGGGCCCATATCGAACCGGAACCCCTCGATCTCGAGTCGGCTCGCCCGCCCGCCGAGTTGCTCGTTCTTTTCGATGACGCGCACGTCGGCACCCGCGTCGGCGAGGTAACAGGCGGTCGAGAGTCCCCCGATCCCGCCGCCGATCACGACGACTGATTCACCGGCCAGCGCTTGCATGTCTCGTCGTGACTGTCGGCGTAGGGATAAACGTACGGCATATTTGCGTAGGGATCGACGCTCTGCGGATCGGGAGACGGTAGCAAGGGCAGGGCCAAGACAGAAGGCGACGCTCGTACGCATCTACTCGAGGGAGTACGCCGAGGAATCGACCGACGAAGATACCAAACCATTAGTTCGTCTACTGACTGTACCCCACTAATGGCCAATCCCGAATCCGAAGAGCGAGAGCGGATACGCGACTCGGGGCCGCCCGCGGAACGCCCCGGGAAGCCGGAGCCGAGCGACGAGACGGAAGAGGTCCGTGATGCGGTCGAGCGGTCCCGTAGTGGCGCGCCCGCAGTCGGATCGGTCGTTCGCGACCGGTTCTCCTCCGACGAGGTCTTCCAGCGGATCGTCGCGGCGGCCGACGAGGAGGTCACCTCCGGCAACCGCGAACTCTTCTTCAGCGGCCTCGCCGCCGGGTTCGCGATCACGATCACGTTCCTGCTGTACGCGTCGATGTACGGCGCGACCGACGGCGATCCGATCGTCAGTTCGCTGCTTTACCCGCTCGGGTTCATCTACATCATCATCGGCGGGTACCAGCTCTACACGGAGAATACGCTTCCGCCCGTCGCGCTGACGATCGAGCGACTGGCCAGTCTGCCGGCGCTGCTTCGTCACTGGGTTATCGTCCTTACCGGTAACTTCGCCGGCGGTGCCTTCGGTGCGGCCGCGCTGACCTGGGGCGGCGTGTTCGACGACGACGCCGCGGCCGCGGCGATGAGCATCGCCCAGCACGGCATCGAGACACCCTGGTGGGACCTGTTCTTCAAGGCCGCCTTCGCCGGCCTGATCGTCGCCGGCGTCGTCTGGGTCACCTTCGCCTCCCGGGACACGATCTCCCGGCTCGTCGTGGTCTACCTCGCGTTCCTCGCGATTCCACTTGGCAACCTGTTCCACGTCGTCGTCTCGTTCACCGAGATGCTCTATCTGGTCTTCGCGGGCGAACTCGCCTTCCTCGTCGGGATGACTGATTTCGTCCTCCCGGTTCTACTGGGGAACACGCTCGGCGGTATCGTGCTCGTCACGATCGTCAACTACTACCAGACAAGCGAGCAGCGACTCGAGTCCGCCCGGTTCGAGGGGATCGAGCGCCGGCTCTCGGTCCGCGAGTGGGCCTTCGGCGGGTGGGCCGGACGGTCGTACGTCCCGGTGATCGACACCGCCGAAGAGCGGGCGGAGGACGAGGAGACGTACCGAATCATGGTCCCCATCGCGAACCCGCGGACCGAAGGGAAACTCGTCGAACTCGCCTCGATGTTCGCGGCGTCCCACGAGTCCGCGACGGTCCACCTGGTCCACGTCGTCCAGACGCCGGACAAACCGTCCGCGACGGGCACCGACAGACAGCGCGCCCGCATCGTCTCCGAATCGGAGCGCCGACTCGAGGATCTCACGGAGTCGTTCGCCTACACCGACATCGACTACGACACGTCGACGATCGTCACCCACCGCTCGGTCGAGGAGATCTTCGACACGGCAAAGCGACAACACGCGGACCTCGTCCTGATGGGCTGGGGGTCCGAGACGCCGTGGGACAGCGCACGTCTCGACCGGCCGCTCAGCGAACTGACCAAGGAGTTCCCAAGCGACCTGCTCGTGTTCAAGGATCGTGGGACCGACATCTCGCGGGTTCTCCTGCCGACCGCGGGCGGCCCGGACTCCGATCTCAGCGCCGAAGTCGCGCGGACGCTCACCGAGACCATCGGCACCGAGGTCTCGCTGTTGCACGTCGTCGGCGACCCCACGGCCCGCGAGAGGGGCGAAGAGTTCATCGAGGAGTGGGCCGCCGAACACGATCTGCACGGGGCGAACCTGATCGTCGACGATTCCGGCAACGTCGAAGAGGCGATCTGTCGCGAGGCCGACGACGAGACCCTGATCCTGATCGGCGCGACCGAGCGGGGACTGCTCTCGCGACTCGTCACCAGTTCGCTGCACTTCGACGTCATCAACGACGTCGACTGCTCGGTGATGCTCGCGGAGCGACCGACGGGCCGCAGCATCATCAGGCGATTGTTCGGCCGATAACGGCGTTTCCGGTTTTCGACGCCCCCTCCCTCGGTTTTCTCTCGATTCGTCGCGATCGATGGCTCCCTCTGTCGCTCGAGGCGGTCTCGACTCCGCGCTCGAGCCGATGCCTTCCTGTCGTTCGCCCGCGTAGGGGCTGTATGGAACTGCAAGAAACGACGGCCGTCGTCACCGGCGGCACCCGCGGAATCGGCCGCGCCGTCGCCCTCGCGTTCGCCGAGGCGGGCGCGACGGTCGTGATCGGCGCTCGAGACGAATCCGACGTCTCCGAGACCGTTACGGCGCTCGAGGATCGACTGGAATCGGCCGACCGATCCGGCGCGGCCGCCGCGGGGCTCCGGACGGACGTCCGCGACGAGTACGACGTCGAGCGACTCGTCGAGACCGCCTCGCGGACGGGCGACTCGAGCGGGATCGACGTCGTGGTCGCCGCGGCGGGCGTCTACCACGGCGACGCGGGCGAGACGCCGACCGACGAGGAGTCGTACACCGCGCTCGACGACCACTGGCAGATCAACGGGCGCGGCGTGTTCGCGACGATCCGCGAGTCTCTGCCGCACTTGAACGACGGAGCACGGGTGCTCGTCCCGACGGGAGCGATCGCCCGCGACCCCAAGCCCGGATACGGTTCCTACGCGATCTCGAAGGCGACCGCGGAGGCGGTCGCCCGGGGGTTCGCCGCCGACACCCAGTACACGGTCGGCTGTCTGGACCCGGGACAGGTCGCGACGGCCCTCTCGGGCGGTGGCGGCCGCGACCCCGAGGACGTCGCCGGGATGTTCGTCTGGGGGGCGACCGACGCGGACCGGGACGTCCTGGACGGGAACGTGCTCGGCCTCGCCGAGTGGAAACGCGCGACGCGGTGACGGGGTCGCAAGTCGATCAGTTCTCGTCGTCGCTTCCGCCGGGATCGCCCTCTGGGGTCGGCCCGTCGCTCCCGATCCCGAGGGCGTCGCTCACCGCGTTCGGCGTTACGCTCACGTCCGACCGGGACCGCGCGTAGGCGTAGGAGGCGATCAGCAGGACGACTCCGAGGACGAGAAACGACAGCGTCCTGGCGACGGTATCCAGGTCTCGCGTGTCCAGCAGGAATACCTTCGTCGTAGCGAGGCCGAAGACGCCGATAGCCAGCGCCCGGAGGCCGCGAACCTCGAGCGCGAAGCCCGCGGCGAGCAGGGCCAGGCCCAGCAGGACCCAGGCGATCGACACTCCCACGCCGGAGAACTCGAGGGCGAGAACGACGGCGGCCAGTCCGGTGGCGACGGTCGCGTACACCCCCTCGAGCGGCGGGACGTATCGGCTGTCGTCTTCGACAGTCGGCCGGGACGCGACCCACCACGCCAGCCCGTAGAAGACCGCGACGGCGAGCGCGAACGCGACCGGGCGGCCGGTCAGCGTCGCGACCGGGTCGGCCGCGTCGAAGGCCGGCAACTCGTCCGCGTCGACGGCGAGCAGTTTGAGGACCGTCGCGCCGGCCACGACGTGGCTCCCGAACCGGAATCCGGGCTCCTCGAGCGTCTCCGCTGCTGTGATCCCGAGACAGACGAGCACGAGCGCGCCGACCGTCGTCGCGAACGTCTCCACCGCCATTGCGACGCCGAGCGCGAGGAAGACGACCGTTCCGGCCGCTGCGGTGCCGTCGGGTCGCACCGGTCGCCGGTCGGTGACGGCGTAGGTCCCCGCGAGCAGGACGGCGACGACGGCGGGGCCGAGTCCGGCGGCGTCGGCGTTCCAGTCGCGGACGGCGATCTCGAGCAACACGGCGCCGAAGCCCGCGGCGACGGCCGTGATCGCGACCAGTTGGGCCCGGTACCGTCGCGTCTCGAGGCGGTCGACGCTCGCGCCCCGGAGGACGTAGCTCCCGGCGAGATAGACGACGAGGGTCGCGACGGAGACGACCGCGATGGCAGCGGCCGGCGGATCGACATCGGCGAGCCACAGCAGGAGGACGCCGTAGGAGGCGAACGTACTCGAGAGGACGGGACGACTCCAGCGGGTGACGCTCGCGACGGCGACCAGGCCGCCGGCGAGCAACAGGACGTACGCGGGCGTCGCAACGAGCGTCGCGGCGTCGGTGCTTATCGCCGCGGTGACGTACCCCAGCAGGAACGCCTCGCCGACGACCAGCGGCGCGCGGTCCCGGACCGACACGACGGCGGTCGCACCGACCAGCGCCGTCAGCGCGGCGAGGACGACCCACAGCGGCGTCCCGATCGCCTCGCGGTAGCTCTCGAAGCCGTACGACGCGTAGATGCTGAAGTATGCGACCGCGAGGCCAGCGCCGGCGGCGATCCGGCCCCACCGGACGTATCCCTTCCGGGTCGCGGCGTAGCGGCCGCCCGCGAACAGCGCGAGCCCGCCGGCCGCGCCGACGGCGACGCGGCCGAGCGGGCCGAGCAGTCCGATCTCGATCGCCAACTGGACGAAGAAGGCGACGCCGATCACGAGCGCCGCGGCGCCCGCGAGCCCGAGCCAGCGAACGCCGACGGCGAGTTCCCAGTCTCGAGTCGACGTCGAGTCGGCGGAATCGGTCGTCGACTCCCGTCCCGACGGATCGGCGGGTTCCTCGCGCCCGCCTTCGCTTACGGCCGCCGACTCGGCGTCGGAGGGCGTGATCGCGTCGGACTCGACCGTTTCGTCCCGTTCGATCGAGCCGATCGGTTCACTCTCGCCCGACGAGTCGGTCGCGTCCCGCTCGACCGCCCGCTCGAGGGACTCGAGGCGGCGACGCAGCGAGTCGACGTCCTCGCGGAGTCGGCGGACCTCGCGACGGAGGTCCTCGTCGTCGGCCATGCTGCGTGAGTCGTCTCACGCTCGTAACATAAATCAGGGGGTGCAGTTGCTCGCTCGGTAACGACTCGTCGGCGACGCCCGCGACTGCTTGCGCACGGACTGGCGTCTCCAGTCGAGGAAAGAACTCCCGCATCAATCTACCGCGGGCTCGAGAATATCAGTCGATGTGGCCTTCGCGGCGGAGCTGATCGGCGTCCTGGCTGGTGTAGCGCCACTCGATGGTGGCTTTCTCGTCCTGCCAGTCCCAGGGTTCGGCGACGACGATGTCGTCCTGCTCGATCCAGGTCCGGTATTTCATGCGCCCCGGAATGCGGCCGAGTCGTTCCTCGCCGTCTTCGCAGCGCAGTTGCACGTGGTTCCCGCCGAGGTGTTCGGTTACGACGGCGAATACTTCGTCGCTGTTGGGCATACGGAGGTTCCGTCGCCCGGAGTCTTCTGTCACAGTCTACCTACGAGCGGAGGACGTTTAAATGGTTGGAGAGCCGTGGTAGCACGACCCATTGGACGACGGCCGAGGGCCGCCGGTCACAGCTCGCGGTCCGAATCCGGGTTTTCCAGGTCCCAGAGGAGTTCCGGGAGGAACGCCTCGAGGTTGTCCACCACTTTCCGCTCGCTGACGTTCAGCCCGTCGCAGTGATCGTGGGCCGAGTCCCGAATGTCGACGTGGAGGTCGCCGTCCTCGCGCCAGACGGCGAGCGGGAAGACCGAACACCGCGTGGGTTTCCAGTCCTCCTCGAGGTGCAGCGAACAGAGCCCGTCCTCCCGCAGGAAGGCGCAGGCACAGCCGTCCTCGGCGACGTGGTCCTCGCGGTCCTTCGCCTCGCGGGTGACGAACTTTTCGCCGCGGAAGTCGGTCGTGTTCTCGGCGAGGTTGGCCCGCTGGGCGAGTTCGAGGAGGTCCCGGTCGTACAGGAGGACGCCGTGGTGACAGCACCAGGTACAGTCGTCGACGCACTCGAAGGTGAGGTCCGGATCGAACTCGACGACGACCTCGCGGTCGGGGTAGACTTCGACGCGGTGGGGGACCTCGGTGCTCACGTCCACCGGAAAGCGCCGCGTCCGGAAGTGCCTTTCTCACCGGGACGGTCGCAGCCGAGTCCGGGCCTCCAGCGGGCCGCCGTCACCCGCAGTAACAGTTCGATTCGGGACAGTACGTCGCCTCCCGTCGCCCGAACTCGAGGCCGAGCGCGGCGAGCGAGGCCCGGAGTCGCGACTGGGGCGTCACCTCGGGGCGAACCGTTCCGCCCACGGCTCCGGTCGGCGCTTCGCCGGCCTCGATCGTGGCCACGACCTCGCGGCGCTCGTGATCGACGACGGCGACCTGATTCGCCGTCTGGACCGGCACGTACAGTTTCTCCCGGAAGGGACCCCACGCACCCGATATCGCCTCGCCGCCGACGTCGAGTTCCCGGTCGACCGCCCGCTCCTCGAGGTCGATCACCGTCACGCTCCCGGCGTCGGGCGTGAACAGGTAGCCGGCCTCGCCGTCAGGAGCGATCTCGCTCGTGATCGGCATCGCCGGCAGACCGTCGGCACGGGTGATCCGTGCGACCTCCTTCGGTTCGTCAGGCGTCGAAACGTCCCAGATACTCTCGGACCCCTCCCGGGGGACCTCCGGGTCGGAACCCAGGGTGCCCTCGCCGTTTTCGACCAGCAATACGTCGCCGGCGAACGACGCCGTACACATGAACGGCAGTACCTGTCCGTCGCCGACCGGATCGCCGACGTCGATTTCCGCGACGGTCTCGAACGGCTCCGTCCGGACCACCCGGAGGGTCTCGTCGGCGATCTCGGGAACGTAGGCGTACTCGCCCGACGGCTCGAGGGAGACGTCGCAGGGGCCGGTGTACCCGGTCTCGATCCGGCCGGTCACCTCGCCGAAGGTCTCGCTCTCGCGGTCTGCGTCGATCCGGAAGACCCCGTGGGTTTCGGGCTCGTCGGGGTCGGGCTCCGGATCGATCGACGTCGACCCGCCGGCGGCGACGATCAGGTGCTGCTCGTCAGGGGTCAGGTTGGGGTAGTTCGGTCCGGCCCCGGTCCCGACCGCGGCGACGTCCTCGAGCGAGCGGGCCTCGAGCGCCCGCACGCCGCCGGTGACGTTGAGCCAGAGCACGTCGTACCCCGACTCCGCGCTGGTGCCGTACTGGTTGGCCGGAAACGAGGCGGTCGTATCGATGTGGTGCGTGGCGACTGCCTCGTCTCGCTCGGCGTCGATCACGGTGATCGTCCGATCCCCGTTGTTGAAGACGTAGACCGTCGGTTCGCCGTCGCCGCCGCTGCCCTCCTCGGCGCCGAAACAGCCGGCAAGCGCGGTAGTCGAACCGACGGCGGCCGACGAACGCACGAAGCGACGGCGGTTCAGGCCGTCCTCGAACGGGTTCCGGCGGGTCGGCATCTCGGGGCCGGTATCGTCGTCGCCCTCGGTCTCTCCGCACGCCGCGTCCGCGAACCGTCGTCGATCCATGCGGGACGACCGGTTTCCCGAACCACGTCCGCACACTAAAAGACCGACCACCGATCGTCTCCGAGGAGTTCCGGGGCCCTCGATTAGTATCCCGACTCGTCTCGAGAAGCTGTCAGCACTGCTGCCCGATTTCACTGCCTGCGGGCCAGTACCCTCCAGCGGTTCCTATTCTTCCTCCTCTATCCCTCGTTTCCAAACGTCAGTCGGTGCTTTTCCGTACGGCGGTGTGTGCGAAACGTCTTTCATCGTCCGTGTCATAGCCAACCTTGGTAACTACACTCATATATGCCTTTCCGGAAACTAGTCCTAGGTAGCTTTTAACATATAAGGAACGGTCGATGTCCGTTCGGCGTCGTGAGCGGTACGCTCGCCGTAGCGACGAATACGACGAACGACCGGGGCCCAAACGCTTCGAAACGTCGGATCTTCCGGCGTTCCTCATCCCGGGTGCGTCCTCCGACGACGTGACGAGTACGTGCTCGACGACGTTCGGCCACGAGGTCATCGACGCGAAGGTGGGAGACGACCGCTGGCCGATACCCTTCTCGAGTGGACTGTACCGGACGAAAACCGGACGTCGAAGGCCCTGGTCTCCACTCACCTCTCTCGAAGTAGCGATTCCACCGCCGCATCCGTCGGTTCGTCTCGACTGAACAGTCCGGTACCGTAACGTAAGGAAGAGGTATGTGTTAGCAAACAGCATGACAACACGATGGACGCCGCAGACATCGTCCAGGCGACACGACGGACGAAAACTCACGAAACGTTCGAGCGGCGGGTCGCGGTCCAGGCGGCGTCGCTTCGCACGGCGTTCGCGAACGGTCGGTTCGAGGGGGAGTTCCGCGTCGGACTCGAGTTGGAGGGATACGCCGTCGACGAGGAGGGCCGACTCGCCGAGGCTCCAGAGTCGGCATTCGATGGCGTCTGTGAGCGCGAACTCGGACGACACAACGCCGAACTGAACACGCCAGCGACGAAATTCGACCCCGGTGGACTCGACGAACAGCGGGGGGCACTCAGGACGCAGTTAACCGAGGTACAGCGAGCCTTCGCGGAAGCCGAACAACGGTTCGTTACCGACGGTATGTGGACGATTCCGCCGCCCGATGGTGCGATTTCGTACCTGACGGCACGTATCGAAGACGGCGGCGTGGTGCGTCCGGCGAACATGGCCCCCAGGGCACGGTACTACGCGCTCGACGCCGACATCACCGAACACGGACCGGTCGAACTCGACGTTCCCGGCTGTCGGCGGGAGTTTCCGACGATCCTCGTCGAGTCGCTCGGCACCTCGATGCAGGTTCACCTCCAGGTCCCGACCGATGCGTTCCCACAGTATTTCAACGCCGCACTGCGAACGGCCGGCCCGGTCCTTGCGCTCTCGACGAACGCACCGTTCCTTCCGCCCGGACTCTACGACGACGTCGATGCCGAGACCGTTCTCGAGGGCCTCGAGGAATTACGGATTCCGGTCTTCGAGGCGATGAACGTCACCGAACCTGGGAAAGTTCGACTCCCCCGAGATATCGAACGGCCGGTCGACGTGATCGACCGGTTGGTCGCCGACCGGCGGTGTGCACCGTACCTCCGCGAGTGGACGGAAACCGGACCCCGTGACGGGTTCGTCGAGGAACACTGGGAACTGTTGCACAAGCAGGGGACCTGCTGGCGGTGGGTCCGCCCGATCCTGGGGTCCGAGGGACCGCGGATCGAATACCGTCCTCTGCCCGCACAACCCGCCGTCGCCGACGTGATCGGCTTGCATGCACTGGTCGTCGGTCTCGTTCACGGGATCGTCGTAACGGATCACCCGCTCGAGGAACTGCCCTGGACTGCCGCCAGGGAGTCGCTATACGCCGCGGCGCGCGACGGTTTCGACGCTGACCTGGCCTGGGTCGATTCCGACGGAACCCGGGTTTCCGATCCCGCCGTGGTCTACGACGAGGTGTTTTCCCTCGCACGCCGAGGGCTTCGCGACCGGGGGTTCGGGAACGCCCGGATCGACGACCTGCTCGAACCGATCGAAGCACGCTGGGAAACGGGTGCGGTACCCAGTACGTGGAAGCGTCGCCGGACCCGGGCCCGAATCGACGAGGGTGCCGATATCGCAACCGCGATCGAAGAGACGCAGCGGGAATATTTCCGCCGGGCCGACGCGAAGGGCCCGTTCATCGACTGGCTCGAGTAGCCGGCCCCGATACGTTTCCCCGACCGTCGGGCCGAGTTCGATCCAGCCATCCGACCCCTCGCCGTCAGTCGCTCCCGTTCCCGTCGACCACAGTATTCCGGAGCGTTCCCACGCCCTCGTAGGTGATCTCGACGGTGTCGCCGGGTTCGACCAGCCCCGGGTTGGCAGGGCTGCCGAAAGCGACGACGTCGCCCGGTCGGAGGATGAATCGCCGCGAAAGGTAGGAGACGATCTCGTAGGGATCGAACAGCATCAGTTCGGTGTTGGCCTCCTGGCGGCGCTCGCCCGCGACGTCGGTGTGCATATCGATCTCCCGTGGATCGAGGTCGGTCTCGAGCCAGGGGCCGAGCGGGCCGGAGCCGTCGAAGGCCTTGCGCGCGGTCCGACCCTGCTGGTCGAGGGCGTCGACGTCGTTCATGATCGTGTAACCACGGACGACCTCGGGGACCTCGTCCTCCGGGACGTCGCGACAGCGCCGATCGATAACCGCGGCGAGTTCGCCTGCGTAAGTCAGTTCGTCGGTGAATTCGGGGTAGGGGATCGGCTGCTCGTGGCCCAGCAACGACGCCGGCGGCTTGATGAAGAAGTCCGGCTCCTCCGGGCGCTCGTACTCCATCTGCTCTAGGGTTTCGGCGAAGTTGCGGCCGACGCAGTACAGCGCCGACGGCTCGCAGGGCGGCAGGAGTCGGCCGTCGACGCCGACCTCGTAGGTGCCGTCGTCGGCGTGAACCGTGCCGTCCTCGTAGCGTCCCGAAACCGGTCCGTCGGGGGTCAGGAGTCGCGCGAGTCGCATTGGCGAGTCGGTCGTCGCTCGAGGGTGTTATCGGTGCCGGTCCGGACCGGAGCCACCAACCCATGTGGACTGTTAGCTATTTGTGCCCTCTCGTGGCCCGACCGAATGCATGACGGCACACGACAGCGACGTCCTGGTTTCGGCGGACTGGGTCGAAGACCACCTCGAGGAGTTCCAGTCGGACGATCCCGACTATCGGCTCGTCGAGGTCAACAGCCCCGAATCGCCCGACGAGGGCGATTTCCCCTCGCGGTACGAGGAGGGCCACGCCCCGGGCGCGATCGGGCTCCAGTGGGACGAGGACCTCTCGGACCAGGAGCAACGCGACATCCTCAAGAAAGACGACTTCGAGGAAGTCGTCGGCGAGCACGGCATCGGCGAGGACTCGACGGTCGTCTTCTACGGCGACGGCTGGATCCCCAACTGGTTCGCGCTGTTCGCCTACTGGGAGTTCAAGTACTACGGCCACGAGGACGCCCGGGTCCTCGATGGCGGGAAAGATTACTGGGTGAACGAGGAGTATCCGCTGACCGACGAGGCGCCCGATTTCCCCTCCCAGGAGTATACTGCGAGGGGCCCCTTCGAGAGCATCCGCGCGTACAAGGACGACGTCGATCAGGCCCGCGAGGCCGGCATCCCGATGGTCGACGTCCGCTCGCCGGAGGAGTTCTCCGGCGAGATCATCGCCCCCGAGGGACTACAGGAGACCGCCCAGCGGGGCGGGCACATCCCCGGCGCGTCGAACGTGCCGGTCAAGACGAACCTGCGCGACGACGGCCGGTTCAAGGATCCCGACGAACTCGAGGAGATGTACGCCGACGCGGGGATCGACGGCGACGAATCCGTCGTCACCTACTGTCGGGTCGGCGAGCGGTCGGCGATCGCCTGGTTCACGCTCCACGAGTTGCTCGGCTACGAGGACGTGCACAACTACGACGGCTCCTGGACGGAGTGGGGGAATCTGATCCGCGCGCCGATCGAGAAAGGGTCCGGTGACTGAACGGAGTGCCGGGCTCTCGAGCGTTCGAGCGGCGGGCGGAGTGGGCCGTGATCACGCCGAGGGAGGACTAATCGAGTCCTCGAGACCGATCAGCCGCGAACCCACCGACGGGAGCGGCCCCGCGTCCGCCGGCCAGCGCAAGCCGCGGGCGTTTTCCGTCCGTTCCCCTTCCCTCGGGTATGTCGACGAACGCTGACGGCTGGTCCGATCTGCTGGAACATCTGAGCCTCGCCACGACGGTGCTGGACGCGTCGATGGAGTTGTCGAAGGGGCGGCGAAAGAGCGGCGCGGCGCTGCTCGGAGCGGCAGCGCTCTCCTCGCGGATCCCCGGCCTGGGGACCGCGGTATCGATCCTGATCCGGCTCTCCCGACGGCTCCGCTGATCGCCGTCGAGCACGCGTTACACGGTACTGGAACCGACCGGGAACCGACCGATAGCGGCCCGTCTCACCGTAACACGCTCTCGAGGTTGCGAGAGCGGAGGTTCGCCCAGGCCTCGCGGTCGAGGTCGAACCGCTCGAAGAGGTCGAACTGCGGCACCTCCTGCCCGGGGGCGAGGTAGTCGGTCCCGAAGACCAGGTGCTCGTGATGGTCCTCGAGGAACGACTGTGCGTACTCCTCGTCGCGGGAGAGGGCGTTCCACCCCGAGAGTCCCGACAGGTCGCCGTAGAGGTTGTCGTACTCGGCGAGCAGTTCCGGGACACGACCCCCGGGCTCGATCGCTCCCGTCGGGTACTCGCTCAGGTCGTCCGCTCCGACGTCCGCCGAGACGTGGGCCCACCAGCCGTGAGCGTGGGCGAGGAAGTCCACCTCCGGGTACGAGGCCACCACGTCCTCGAGACGCGGGAGTCCCACCTCGTCGGTCATCGCCTTCTCGTCGGTGTGAAAGAGGATTGGCAGCCCCCGGTCGGCACAGCGCTCGTAGATCGTCTCGAGTCGAGCGTCGTCGATCGGCAGGCCGGCCTTGAGTTCGCCGAAGCCGCGCGCCCCGCGGTCGATGTATCGGTCGAGCAGGTCCGTCACGGCCCCGAAATCGTCCTCGTAGACGAGCGTACGCGGATCGACCGTACAGAACGGAATCAGGCGATCCGGGTGGGCCGCGACCTCCTCGAGCACCCACCAGCTCGGCGCCTGGACGGGGTAGCTCTCGGGCGAGTCCAGCGCGAGGACGACCGCGCGGTCGACCCCGTTCTCGTCCAGCCACGCGACGAGGTCGTCGGCCGAGAGAGGGGACCTGTCCAGCGTCTCTACCGGGATCAGGTGGGTGTGGGCGTCGACGAGCGGCAGGTCTTGGACGTCGTCGGTCCCGGCCTCTCCGGGCGAGGCTCCCGGTTCTCGACCCGACGACTCCCCGACATCGGCCGTACCGACCGAGCCGACGGGTCCGAGGCTTCCTGCAGTCCCGGCCGCGGTTCCGGCGAGAAACCGCCGTCGGGTCGGACTCGAGCGATCGACCGCGGGCGAACGATTTCCGTCCGACGGACGAACCATACCGCTCCGTCCCACGCGCCGGGTGAAAGTCGACGGGGGGACCGGTCGCCGTTCCGACCGATCGGCGGGCCGAAGTACTGAGGGCCGCCTCGATCGTAGCGTCGGCCGTGCCCAACAACGCGCTCGTGACGGGTCCCCCTCGCAGCGGCAAGACGACCGCCCTCGAGCGAACGACCGATCGGCTCCGCGACCGCGGCCTCCGCGTTCGCGGCCTGGCCGCGCCCGAGATCCGCGAGGAGGGCGACCGCGTCGGGTTCGAGATCGTCGCGATCGGCGGCGACGCGCGGGCGGTGATGGCCCACGTCGAGTACGACGGGCCCCAGGTCGGCAAGTACGGGGTCGACGTCGCGGCGATCGATCGCCTCGCGGGAACGCTCGAGTCGGCGATCGAGAGCGGGGACGCGGACTGCGTCGTGATCGACGAGATCGCGCCGATGCAACTCGAGAGCGACCGCTTTCGAACGGCGACGGAACGGGCGCTCGACGCGTCGGTCCCGACCGTCGCCGCGGTCGCGGACGGGACGGCGGGACCGCTCGGCGAGGTCAAGTCCCGCCCGGACGTCGAGACGTTCGCAGTCGAGCCCGGGACGCGCGACGAGTTACCGCGGCGGCTCGCCGAGCGAGCGTTCGAGCCGTCGTGACGCACAGTCTTCCGGTTACTCCTCGAGAACCAGGTACGTCCGGTGGCCGCGGTGCTCGAGGGAGACGCGGTCGGTGTCGACGCTCTCCGCGACGAACTCCTCGATGCCGTCGGCGCGGAGATCGGTGACGTCGATCCGTCGCCGGTCCGGGTCGGCGTTCCCGTCGACGTCCGCGGGTCGGTCGTCGGCCGCGTTCGGATCGCCGGTCGCGTCTACGATGAGTGCCATACCGTTCGATTCGGCGGACAGTACGTCAAACCGATCCGTCCGGAGTGAAAGTGAAAGTGCGAGAACGCGTCGGGTCTCGGCCGGGACCCAGGGGACGGATCAACCGAGCGGCTTGACCTCGACCTCGCGGCGCTCGCCGTCGACCTCGAGTGCGACGGCGTCGACGATCGCTTCGGCCGCCCGCTCCTGCCACTCCTCGACGGCCTCCGCGTGGCGCTTGCGGAGCCGCTCGGCCTCCGCGTCGTCGACCGACTCGAGTTCCCCCTCGAGTTGGGGGTACTCCTCGAGGACGTCGTCTTCGATCACCTCGGCCGCCGACACGTGGACCGCGCCGGTGACGTGTGCGTCGTCGACCCGGTAAACGTGGATCCGGGCCCGCATGCGGCCGTGGAACGGCGGCGTGATCCGGAGGACGGCTTCGCCGGGATTCTCCCGCGTGTAGACGTAGGCGTCGACGGCGTCGTCGGGGGAGATAGCGATCGACTGGATCGCGGACGGGTCGTCGTCGGCCATCGCCGAGAGGTTGTGGTTGGATGGGTATAATTGGCGCGCACGGCCGGGGCGGGAAGGGCGGAGCTACGACCGGTCGCCCGAGATGTCGGGCTCCGCTCCCGGCGGCTCTTCCGCGTTCGGTCGAAACACGGCCGCCCGGGCGTCCGTCGAGACGCCGTAAATCGCGTCCTCGCTCGAGTCCGGAAGCGTCTCGTCCCGGTCCGCGTAGTGGGCCTCGAGCGACGCGCCGACGGCCTCGCGGACGCAGGCCCGCGTCGCCGCGCCGACCTCGGTGGCGCTGCCGGAGAACGACCGTGGGTCGCCGGTCGGATCGTGGCCGACGACGACCGCGTCGGTCGTCGTCCCCGGGAACCCGGCTTCGGCGAGCAACGTCGCGGCCTTCGCCTCCGCGGCGACCGCGACCAGGTTCGCCAGCGCGCCGGGGGCGAGCGTTCGCGTGGTCCCGACGAGGACGTTGACCGTTCCCGGCTCCGGCGACTCGGTGCGGGCCTCGAGCGGGTCGGGCAGCGACTCCCCGTCGGGATCCGACTCGCTCGCCTCGAGGGCCTCGCCGATGGGCAGCGCCGCCGGGTTCGAGATGCCGGCGGTCGCGTAGGCGGTGACCGGCCCACAGCGGGCCCCGCGGGCGTCCGCCATGTCGACGCCGGTGAGCAGGACGGGACCGCGATCCGCGGCGTCCGGCGCGTCGACCCCCGCGCGGTCCAGCCGTTCGCCGACGTAGCGCTCGAGGTCGGTCCGCTCCCATCCCTCGGGGACGGAGACGTTGTACGCGCAGTCGGCGCGTTTCCGGCCGCCGTGCCACCCGGTCGAGAGCCACTCCGTCGGCGCGTCCGTCCCGGACCGGGTAACCCGCAACACCCCGTCGCGCCGGATCGCCTCGTAGTCGGCCTCGAGCGCGTCGGGGTCCGGTTCCCCGGTCATCGGTTCTCTTCCTCCTCGTCGCCGACGCCGAGCGCCTCGAGCAAACGATCGTTCGCCGCCCGATCCTTGACCGCGACCCGGATATGCGAGTCCAGGCCGCGGAACGTCCGCGCGTCGCGGACGGCGACCCCCTGCTCGCGGGTCGACGCGAGCAGGTTTCCGACCGACCGATCGCCGACGTCACACAGCAGATACGGGGCGTCGGAGGGGACGACGTCGAACCGTCCCTCCAGGGCGCGGGTCAGTCGGTCGCGCTCGCGGGCGACCCGCTCGCGGGTCTCGGCGACGAAATCCGCCTGACGCAGGCAGTACGCGCCGACCCGGGCTGCCGGCGTCCCCAGCGACCAGGCGCGCCTGGCCGTCTCGAGGGCGTCCCTGCGCTCGCCGCGGGCGACCGCGAAGCCGGCCCGCAGCCCGGGCAGCCCGAACAGTTTGGTGAGCGAGCGGGCGACGATGACGTGGTCGCCGGTGAACGTCGCGGCCGACGGCAACTCGGTGAACCCGAGGAACGCCTCGTCGACCAGCAGCGTCGTTCCGGCGTCCGCACAGCGATCGGCAAGTGCGGCGAGGGCGTCCGGGTCGGCAGCCTCGCCGGTCGGGTTGTTCGGCGTGCAGACGACCGCGAGGTCGATACCCTCGAGCAGGGGAGTGCGGACCTCGAGCAGGTCGTCGGAGCGGACGAACTGCGGGCTGGCGCCCTGCAACCGGATTTCCCGGGCGTACTCGCCGAAACTCGGGTAGGGAACCAGCGCCGCGTCGCCGGGCTCGAGTTCGCACTCGAGGGCCAGCCGGATCGCCGCCAGCCCGCCTGCCGTCGGGATCACGTGCTCGGGCTCGCAGCCGACGAACGCGGCCGCGGCCGCGCGGAAGTCGGGGTAGTCGTCGTCGGGGTAGCGACGCGCGTCCTCGAAGGCGTCCGCGTAGACGTCCCGGACGCCGTCCGGCGTTCGGGGATTGGTGTTGGCCGAGAAGTCGAGCAGGTCGCGGTCGGGTTCGCCGCCGTGGGGAACCCGCTCGACACGGCCCATTGCGTCGGGGTTCACGATCGTTCCTCCGGATCGTCCCGGGTCGGGCTGTCGCGTTCGAATCGGTCGTCACGTTCGAACCGGTCGTCACGTTCGAATCGGTCGTCACGTTCGAACCGATCATCACGTCCGAATCGGTCGTCACGTTCGAACCGATCATCACGTCCGAATCGGTCACCCTGGCCGGTGCGACCGTTCGCCTCGTCTCCGTTTTTGTTTTCGTCGCCTTCACCGATCCCCAGCCGCGAGCACACCGTCTCGACCCGGTCTCGAACCGCCGGCATCCGCCCTTCCGGGACCAGCGAGAGCGCCCCGCCCATCGCGACGCCCTCCTTGGCCTCACCGGCGCAGTACCGCTCCATCGCCCTGTGCTCGCGCCGGTCGAAACCGGGATCGGTCACGGTCAGGTCACAGTCGAGGCGATCGCAGGTCCCCTCGAGGCCGTCGGCCGACTCGGCGACGAACGAGGTCGTCGCGACCGTAAGCGTCGCGTCGACGCCCGCGTGCCGGAGCAGCGCCGCGACGGCGACCATCTGTGTGCCGCCGGCAAGCGTCACGTCGGCACCGGATTCGGCGGCACCGGTCGCGATCCCGGCGACCGTCGGCTGCACGGGGTCGCCGACGGCTCGGATCGCCGCGAGCGGGTCCCCCTCGCAATCGCCGGCCACGAGGTCGCTGGCGGACAGAGCCTCGTCGACGACCCGCCGTTTGCGGTCGATCGGGTTCTCGGGCAGCGAGGAGGAGACGGTCGCGGGCTCGCCGAGGGCCGTGAGGGCGGCGAGGGCGGTCGTCGTTCCGCCGGGAACCGTCTCGCCGATCACTATCCGGTCGTCCGGCAGGCTCGAGCCGAAACCGTGTGCGCGGTCGTAGATCGCCGCGGCGTCCGGCACGGCCGCCGGTTCGCGGATGTCGGCCCCCGGATCGACGCCGAGGTCGACGGTCGCCGCCCCGGTCGGCTCGGCGAGGCCGGCGTCGATCACGGTCGCGTCGAAGCCGACGACCTCGCGGACGGCCCGGGTGATCGCTGCCGGCGTCGGACAGCCGCTCGGGCTCACGGGCGTCACGGGCGCGGCCGTCGGCCGGCCGTACTCGAGGATCTCGGCGTCGGCGGGCGGCGTGTGGGCCATCAGCTCCGGCGACGCGCCGGCGGCGCTGATGCCGTCGATCAGGGCCGTCTCGGTCGTCCCGGCAGCGAGGAGGACGCGCATCTCAGCGCACCTCCCGGTCGAACCCCTCCTCGAGGAGGGATTCGGCGACGCGGGCGTCTTCGAGCCGGTTCACGTTGACCGCGAGTCGGGGGTCGTAGCTGACGTGCATGGTATCGTTCTGGTTCGAATTCGTGTTCGAGGTCGAGGTCGAGTTCGAGTCCGAATCGGCATCGCCGACACCGTTGACCCCGGTCGGCGCGAGGTGCGGCGCCGCCTCGAGTCGCGAATCGACGCCGACGCCGAGCCGCCGCTTGAGCGCGACGGGCACGGGGACCGTCAGCGAGCCGTCGCCCTCGTGGACTGCGAGGACGCGGTCGACGGCCCCGGGCGCGAGCAGCGGCAGGTCGGCCGCGACCGACAGTACCGGCGCGGAGACCTCGGGCGTCTCCAGGGCCGCGAGGAGGTCCGCCACGTAGCCGTCGCCGGGCGTCTCCACGGTCCGGGCGCGGTCGTCGTCCTCGAGGTGGGCTCGCGTCCCGGGGGCGTTCGGCGAGACCGCGGCGTGGATCGTCTCGATCTCGCTTTCGGCCAGCGCGGCGACGACGCGGTCGATCATGGGCTCCCCCGCGATCGGGTGCAGGGGCTTCTCGTGGCGGCTCTCGAGGCGGGTCCCCTTCCCGCCGCACATCACAAGAGCGTCCACGCGATCACCCCCGCGTGGACGCCGGCGACGCGTCCGATCTCGTTGGCCGCGCCGAAGATATCGCCGTTGATGCCGCCCAGGTTCCGGGTCGCCCAGTACCAGGGGAGGGAGATGCCGGCGACCGCGGCCGGGACGGCGATCGCGCCGGGCCGGGGCCAGCCAAGCGCCGCGGCCGCGAGGACGACGCCCGCCGGAAGGACGAACGCACTGGGACTCGAGCCCTCCGTGAACTGCCGGCCCATCCCCTCGTAGCTCGCCGCGCCGAAACAGGCCATCGCGGTCATCCCGAGTTTCGTCCCGACCTCGGCGCCGATCGCGACGCCGACGGCGGCCGTCGCGGGGAGGCCCGCGAGGCCGAGCGCGCCGAGGCCGAGCGCGACGACGACCAGCGCCACGGCGAGGACGGCCCCGACGCCGGTCGTGGTGTCCTTCAGCACCTCGCGGCGGCGCTCGCGGCCGCCGTGGACGACGAGGGCGTCGCCCAGGTCCGCGACGCCGTCGAGGTGGTGGATCCCAGTCACGGCGTAGACGGCCAGCAGGTAGCCAAGCGCGACGGTCGGTCCGGCGAGCCGTCCGGCGGCGAGCAGCGGGACGGCCGCGAGCACGCCTGCCGCGAGACCGACGATAGGGAAGGCCGCGGGCGTCGTCCGGAAGGACTCCCAGTCGCCGTCCCGGTGGGGGACCGGCAGGCGCGTCAGGAAGCCCAGCGCGCCCCGGACCGCGCCGATCCAGCGGCGGATCACGGGCGACCCACCTCCGGCAGCGCCGCTCCCGGTTCCAGGCCGGCCGCGAGCGCCACACCGACCGCCACGGCGAGGGCGACGGCGACCAGCACCGCGACGAGCGCTGCCCGCCGGACGAGCGCGACGGCCCGCCGGCCGTCCTCGAGCGTCGGCAGATCGGCCTCGGCGTGCAGGTCGTACGCGTCGCGTTTTCGCAGCCGAACCTCGAGGACGTGAGCGAGGGTTGCCATCGGCCACCCGGAGTTGGGCGAGGCCGGCCGGCGGGCGTCCGCTCGAGCGCGAGCGACGGCGAGCGGGTCGGCCCCGGCGACGGCGATCGCGGCCGCGGTAACCCGGGCCGGGACCCACATGACGAGGTCGTCGAGGCGGGCGCTCGCCGTGCCGATCGGCTTCGACGGGTAGCCGAGCATCGAGTCGAGCGTGTTGACGCCCTTGACCCACGCGGCTGCCGCGGCCGCCGCGGGCAGCGACAGCGGCGCGAGGACGGCGAAGGGGAGCAGGGTCGCGATCAGGCCGTCGGAGAGGTTCTCCGCGGCGCTCTCGACCGCGGCGCTCCGGAGTTCCGCCGGCGAGAGCGCCGACGTGTCCCGGCCGACCAGTCCGCGAACGCGTTCCCGCGCGGTCTCGAGGTCACCCTCGGCCTCGGCCCCGCCCTCCGTGGCCGCGAGGACTTCCCCGGTCAACTCGAGCAGCGAGCGCAGGCTGGTCGCGGTAAAGAGGACGAGGCCGGCGACGGCCGCGCCGGCGAGCGGGTGGAACCGGCCCGCCCCCAGGACGACACCGGCGGCGACGGCCGCGGGAACCAGCGGCGCGAACAGCGCGATCCCGACGCCGACCAGTCGCTGGCCGGTCGGCGAGTCGGTCCACTCCCGGTCGAGCGCACCCACGAGCTTCCCGAACCAGGCGACCGGATGGGCGGCGGTCGGCGGCTCCCCGACCAGCGGATCGAGGACGAACGCGAGCGCGAACGCGACCACGACCGTCGTCACCGTCACGGCCGCGTCACCCCGCCCCCCCGCTCGAGTCATCCTCGAGCAGCTCCGCGAGTCGGTCGGGAACCGCCGCGAGCGGCGTCTCCTCCAGGACGATCGCCCGGCCGCCGACTCCCTCGATCCCGCCGTCGGTTCGCGGGTCGTCGCCGACGTGGATCAATTCCTCGGGGGCGACGCCGAGTTCGTCCGCCGTCTGCTCGAAGATCTCCGGAGACGGTTTGCGCCAGCCACAGGCGACGCTCGAGACGACGGCGTCGAAGTCGTCGCGCGAGAAGTCGGACCTGACGAGCGTCCGGCCGACGAGTTCGGGGACGCTGCAGTTCGAACAGAGGGCGACGGGGCCGTGCTCCCGGGCGGCCTCGAGAGCCTCCCGCGCGCCGTCCCGGGTTTCGACGGCGGGGTCGAACGCCGAGACGACCGCCCGCCGCGGGACGTTGCCGGAAGGGTGGACGCCCCGACTCGCGAGCGCGCGGGCGACGTGGGCGTGCAGCGGCACCTCGGCACCCTCGGGCGCGTCGACGTGGGGTTCGCGGTAGGCGTCGCTCCAGTCGTCCGGGACGTCGACGCCGCGGTCCGCCAGGGCGTCGGCGACGGCCGCGGCGGGATCGTCGGGAGTGTCGGCGGACACGAGCGTGCCGAAGAGATCGAACGAAACTGCCACGTACGTGTGACTAGCGCAACTGAACTTTAGGTTCGCGGTTCGCCCCGGTCCGCCGCCGGCGAACTGCGAGGGTCGATTCGCGTTACTCGAGGCGAACGACGTTCGACTCGAGGTCGCGCGGATAGTAGGTGAGCCACTCGATCCCGTCCTCGGTGACGGCGATCGTATCGGAGTGGCGGTAGCCGTAGGTGTCGGTGTAGATGCCCGGTTCGATCGTCCAGACGTGGCCGGGTTGCATCAGGGCGTCCTCCTCGTCGTACTCCGTGTGTTCGCTCTCGCAGTGGTCGCCCCAGCCCTCGTCGATGTACGGCGGCTCGTGGCCGCCCATGCCGATGTTGTGGCCGACGTGGTGCTGGGCGAGGTCGGCGACGCCCTGCTCCTCGAAGTACGCCTCGACCGCGCGGTCGACGGCCGCGATCGGGACCCCCGGCCCGAGTTCGTCGATCGCGATCTCCTGGGCCTCCTTCATGAGTTCGAAGTAGTGGACCTGCTCGTCGCTCGGTTCGCCGACGAACATCGTCCGCTCGAGTTCGGAGTAGTAGCCGTCGACGTTCGCGCTCGCGCCAGTCACGAGGACGTCGCCCTCCTCGAGCCGCCGGTTCGCGGTATGGCCGTGCGGAAGCCGGGTCTGCTCGCCCGTGATGTAGCCCGCATGGACCGGCCCGTCGCCACGGGTGCGCGCGACGTACTGGTCACCGAGGGTGTCGAGCATCGCCCGCGAGGCCTCCATCGACGCGCGCTGGCTCACCGTCGCCGGGTGGGCCCCGGGCTCGGTGTGGTCCGCGAGGTAGCGGTGTCCGAGGTTGGCCCACTTGGCCGATTCGCGGATCAGGTCCAGTTCGGCGTCGGATTTCTCCCAGCGCATTCGGCTCACCCAGTTCTGGCTCTCGACCTCGAGGAACTCCGACAGCGCCGGCCCCTGGTAGCCCATCGTCCCCGGTGCGCCGTCAGCGTCGGCCGCAACGCTCTCCGCGCCGAGGTCCTCGAGCATCCCGACTGCAGTCCGGATCGGCTCGCCACCGGGGTAGTCCCGGTAGTGGTGGACGGCGTCGATCCGCGGGTTCGGCTCGACGCGTTCGACCTCGAGTCGCGGGACCGTGATCTCGACCCGTTCGTCGGTGACCGCGAGGACTACGGGCCGTTCGGTCTGGATGTGGTCGAAGCCGGTGAGATACTCGATGCTCGTCGCGCCGAACCAGACGCCCGCGTCGGCGTCGGTCTCGGCGAGTCGGTCGCGGACTGACTCGAGGCGCCGGTGGAACTCCTCGGCCGGAAGCTGTGTGGACATACGAGTAACGAGGACGGAGGGGGACCAAAAGCGTTCAGGACGGTGCCGGGCACTGCCGGTTTTCGATCCGCTCGCGACCGCCGGATCTCCGCCCCCTTTGGACGGATTTGTGCATAGCCCTTTCCGGACGCCATGGGTGGTATCCCGTATGTTCGATCGACTGTCGCTGCCCGCCCGCTCGACCGAACTGCGACCGAGGTTGTCCCGTCCCGTGGGTGTCGCGTCGGTCCTCGCGCGTCTCGTGAAACGGCTCGGTCTCGGGGACTATCTCGGTGCTGGTGGACGGCCCGACGACACTGGAACCGACACGGCCGAATCCTCGGATGGGACTGACCCGGACCCCGACCCCGATCCCGACCCCGACCCTGACCCGAACTCCGACGATTCTACCGACGACGCCGAAGTTCCGGCCGGGACCGCTGCCGTGCTCGACCCCGAGAGCGCTCCCACCAGCCGCGGCGAAATCCTCGAGTACGGCCTCTCGCCGGCCGAGTACGTTCGCCTCGTCCTCGAGGAAAACGACGGCTGGGTACCTCAGCGGCGGTTCGTCGAGACCTACGGCTGGTCGCCGTCGACGATCAGTCGACTCCTCTCGGACCTGGAAGAGGAGGGCGTGATCCGTCGGTACGAACGTGACCGACGAAAGATCGTCTGTCTCCCGGGGGTCGAACTGCCGTCGTACGAGCGGGGCCAGTGAGTCGGCGGTCCCGGCGAGTCGTCGGTCGCGGATCGGCGGTCGACCCGTGGAGAGAAAAGGAACCGAGTCGTGATCGCGATTCCGGACCCGCAATCCGACCGACGGCGCGGGGCGCCGTCCGTCTCAGGCCGATCAGTCCAGGCGCGCGAACGCCAGGTTGCCCGAGATGTTCTTGATGTAGATGTCGACCACGTCCCCTTCCTCCGCGCCGGGGACGAAGATCGTGTACTCGCCTTTCTCGGCGACGCCGTCGCCCTTGCGGCCGGTGCCGGTGATCTCGACGGTGTACGTTTCGCCCTCTTCGACGGCTTCTGCCTGCTGTTCCTGCCCGCTGCTCGTCGAGCGTTTCGTGACCGGGCGGAAGGCCCCACAGGCGTCACAGCGCAGCATCGGGGTACGGTCCTCGCGGACGAGGCGGGTGTCCGGGAGGCCACACTCCGAACACAGGACGTACTCGTCGACGTAGGCGTCGACGGCGGCGTCGAAGTCCTGCTGGGAGAAGGTCCCGTTGTACCGGGCACGGCCGTCGTCGAGTTTGCCGCTGGTCCCGAGTTCGCGCTGGATGAACCGGTGGAGGTGCTCGGTCTCGCGCGAAAGGACGTCGGCGATATCGTCGACGTTCTTGAACCGGGTGAACGCGCCGTCTTTCTGCACCTCGGCGTCCGGGATCTGTAACCGCTGTTCGTCGCCCCCGATGTCGGGGACGTCTTCCATCGCTCGGTCGAGACTCGATTCGTAATCCATACGCGAACGAAGACGATGGGAACGTAAATCGGTTCTGCTATCACTGTCCGCCCGCCCGCGAGCGGTTGTGGCCCGTCCGCTCGCGAGGGAAATACTGACTCGAGGGCGGAAACCGCCCCGTCGTCCGAACGGTCAGTACGTACTGCTGCCGCTCTCGCCCAGCGACCCCTGCTTTTCCTCGTCGAGTTCTCCCAGGTCGCGTTCGGGGTTGGCCTCGTGGTGGTCGCCGGCCTCGCCCGTGATCTCGCCGTAGACCGCCTCACGTACTTCTTCGGGCGAGTCGTACTGTTCGCCGGCGAGCCGGTCGAAGACGCTGCCCAGCGACTCCGTCTCGTTTGGCATGTCGATCGGCTCGTTGCCGTACTCGGCGGCGATCTCCTCGCTGGTGATCGGATACTCGAGTTCGCCGAGGTGGGACTCGACCTCCTCGAGGATCGATTCGGTCTGTTCGGCACGGGCCGATTTCCGCTGCTCGGCACGGTCCTGTGCTCGGTCTCGGTCCCGCTCGCGACCTGAATCGTTACCGCTCATGGGCGTGAGTTCCCTGACCCGGCGGAAAAGGAACTGGCCGGCGCTTGCCGGGAGTCGCCGACGTCGGTCGCCTGCCGGCCTTCGACCTCGAAGCGCCGTATCCGTCGTTTGCCCCCGTCCACTGACTTATCCGGACGGACGGGGATATACGGCTGCCGGCGGTAGCGGAACCACCACACCATCACCATCACCATCCTCCTACCAGCTACCGCTGGCCTCGTTTCTCCCGCGTTCTCGAGTGGAGACGCAGGTTCGTCCGGCGACGGCTACGGGAGTCGACAGCCGAACTCGAGGGCCGATCCCGCCACGTCAGCCCGTGATCCGTCCCCACAGCCCTTTGACTGGCTTGCACACTGTCCAGCGACAGTTTTTGTGTCCGGAGTACCAACTGAACACCGACCCTGGTAGGTGGCGCGTTGCCCGACGGCTACCTCTTTCCCAGGGTCGCTCCGGTCGCTCGAGAGCGGCGCTGCCATGTCTCGGCCCTGCAACTGCCCGTTCTCGTCCGATCACGTCCCTCGGCCGCTTCCAGGGCGACGAGAACAGGGTACAGCTACTTGTAGGAGGCAAGACAGTATCTCGATATGGTAATACTTGCTGCCGTAGACGAAAGCGAACGCGCGAAAGACGTCGCCGAAACCGCCTACGACCTCGCTGCGGCCTACGACGACACGCTCGTCCCGTTCCACGCGATCCCGAACGAGGAATATACCGCACACAAAGAATCACTGGAGGGAATTCCCGGTATGCAGGGCCTCTCTATCAGCCAGGAGGAAGACAGCGCCAAGGAGTTCGCGAGGAAGATCGTCCTCGAGAGCGTCGACGACGTCGACCTCGACAGGATCCAGCCGGAGGGGCGCGTCGGGGACGTCACCGAAAGTATCCTCTCCCGGGCGGAGTCGCTCGAGCCTCGGTATCTGGTCATCGGCGGCCGCCGGCTCTCGCCGACGGGTAAAGCACTGTTCGGAAACACGACACAGCAGGTGCTGTTGAACGCCGACTGCCCCGTGGTCACCCTGATGGACGACGAGTAGACCGTCGGTTCGCGGTCGACCACTGTGTCGATCCGATTGTTCGAGTCACAACCGCCACGCACGGTGATTCCCCGGAAGCGTTCGTACACGTTGGCCAGTAGCTTTACCACCGGATGGTTCCAACCAACAACCGGCAGGGAGATTGGGGGTTCAGTCAGCGTGACCGATCCGTCCGACACATGACGTGACCACCCCTGCCCACACCCGTCACACGCCCACCACGGATTCCTCGTTACCCTGTGACGATGTTCGAGATCGTTCGACCGGCCGCCGGATTCGGCCGGCGGCTTTCCTCCCGAACACGGGCCGGTACTCGAGCGTACGGTTCGGCCACGGTTCACCGCCGACAGTCGTCGCGAGCGGCCCCCAAATGGCCAATAAACTTACTACAACAGCAGGGTAATTGCCGAACAGGCAGGGATTGGGGGTATCACTCGTTTCCCGATTGATGCCGTCCGCTACGTGACACCCTGCCATTACGTGCCCGTCCACCACCACGCTTCCCGATCACCCACTCCATTACGGGCACCCCTTTCCTGAGTCGCCTCGAGCGACGGCGAATATCGGGTTCTCGAGGTGTGCGAGCGACTCGAGATCACCGACAGCGGAGAGCACTCCTCGACGAAGCACTCGCCGCGGGTGAACTCGAAACGGTCGCGGGCGTCGAGGAGTGAGATCGTGGTCACCGAAGCTCGCCTTTGACCAGTTCGACGGCTTCCGACACCCAGCCGGGCATCTGGCGGGCAGGCGGGTCACGATCGACACACCGACCGTTTTCGTCGAACTCGAGGATCCACTCGTCTTCGCCGTGCTCGAGCGTGACCGTTCGGCCGCCGTCCTCCTCGTAGGCGAGTTCCAGGCTCGCTCGGGCTGGCTCCCCGGGGGGAACGTCCATCCCGAGGTCGCTCTCGAGGTCGATGTCGATTCGGCGATAGTTGGATGTCGACATGACAACTGGAGGTTGGAACGGAAGTAGCTTAAACACCCCTTGCAACTCCGAATAGCTGGGGCGGATAACTGTCGCGTACAGGAATGACGAACGGTGACTCTCTCGGCTTGCTCCTTGAGCAGGACTACGTTGCCCCGGTCATCGGAAGCCCACCAAGCGGGCCCTGTGGCTATCTCCCTCGGCTATGAGTTCGATCGGCTATTCGCGGTCGGAGCCACTACCCGTCCGCAACGATGATATCGTCAGCGTAATCGAAGCCCGTCTCTTCGCTTTCTTTCTCCCGCTCGAGTTGCTGGATCGCTTGCTTGACGTCTTCGTGGGTCGCTTCTTCCATCCTCTACCCTCTCTTGGGTGGACTATCCGTCGCAGCGAACGTAAAACACTATCAGCGTATTCAGGTTCAGAAGTTCCTTGCTACCATTGGAAACACCCTCTTTCACAAACTCAAACGGATTGCTGTCCCGATGTACTGGCGCAACCGCGACTCGGGCGGAGGTTGGGCCGGAACTGACGGACAGTAACCCGTCTCACTCCCAATAGCCTGACCAGTCGGACGGAATGTGATCGAACTCTGTTGAGGGAGTGAACTACGCCTACTTTAGTCGCGTTGCTCACTCGTGGTCTGGTTCAAATCCGTCACGGGTTGCTTCGCTCCTGCTGAAAATACGTCACAAAAGCAAGCCGGTGGAGGGATTTGAACCCTCGACCTAATCCTTACGAAGGATTCGCTCTGCCAGTCTGAGCTACACCGGCGCGTGCACTCATTCGTAGGACCGATACGGGCAATAAGGGTTGCGAATCGAATCCGTCGTGGGACGTCGTTACGTGGTTGCCGGGCTACCGCTCGAGTCGCACGTCCAGACAGACGTTCAGCTCGTGTGGGGCGTACGACCGGACCGTATGCCGGGTTTCGACGGTCACGTCGTACTCCGGCTCGGCGGCCTCGCGGATCGCTCGCTCGCCCGGGCCGAAGGGGTCGTCCTCGTGCTGGATGTCGTAGTAGTGGAGGACGCAGTCGTCGCCCGCGAGCCGGACCGCCGACTCGAGGAACTCGTCGGCGCTGTGGGGGAGGTTCATGACGATCCGGTCGGCCCAGTCCGCGTACTCCCCGCCGGCGGCCACCTCGCGGACGTCGCCGTTGATCGCGGTCACGCGGTCCGCGACCCCGTTGCGCCGCGCGTTCTCCTCGAGGTACTCGATCGCGTCGGGGTTGACGTCGACGCCGACGACCTCCGCGCCGCGGTTCGCGAACGGGACGACGAAGGGGCCGACGCCGGCGAACATGTCGAACGCGTGCTCGCCCGCGACGACTTGTTCGACGACGCGGTGCCGTTCGGTCGCGAGCCGCGGCGAGAAGTAGACCTCCGCGAGGTCGAGGGCGAACTCGCAACCGTACTCGCGGTGGACGACCTGGGTGTCCTCGCCGGCCAACAGTTCCCAGTCCCGGACGCGGGTCTCGCCTTTGACTTTCGAGGCCTTGTTCAGCACCGTCTCGACCGGCAGGTCCGACTCGAGGACGGCGTCCGCGATCGCCTCGGCGCGGTCGGGGTCGTCCTCGTCCAGCAGGACGGCCTTCCCCAGGCGCTCGTAGGAGGGATCGAACTCGAGGAGGTCGGCGGGCATGACCTGATCGTCGCGTTCCTCGGCGGCCCGGGCGACGACCTCGAGGTCGTCGTCGACCGCTCCAGGATCGGTAACCGGAATGTACAGCGAGCCGTCCTCGACGTCGATCTCGTAGTCGTCGTCGATCAGGTCCTCCTCGGCGAGCCGGTGACGCGTCTCCTCGCCCTCCTCGCGGGGCACGCGGACGCACGGGACTTCCATACCGGTAGTCGCCGGCGGGACGCCGTAACGGTGACGTTTCGGCCGGTCCGCTTCGCCGGGTTCGCTATACACCGCGGTCCCGACTCGAGAGGTGCCCCGGCGGAACGTTTTCTTGCCTCGAGCGGAAGCTACCGCTATGGGCGCTCGGATGCGACTCACGTCGGTGGAGACGGTCCACGAGGAGGGGTCGTGGCTGTTCACGGCACGCGATCGGAACGGCGAGGACGAGGAGGTCATCCTCGTCCCCTGCGAGGACGGCGTGGCGGCCTGGATCAACCGCTGTACCCACGAGGCACAGCCGTTCGACACCGGACGGGGCGCGCCGATCCGGAACGGCGAACTCATCTGTCCCCGCCACGGCTCGATGTTCGACACCTGTTCGGGCGACTGCGACAACGGCCCCGCAGCGGACACGACGCTGCCCTCCGTCGACGTCGAGGTCGAGGACGGCACGGTCTACCTGACCGACGACGGCTTCGATTACCTCCGTAAGGGAGGGACCGGCGGGGGCGGCGAAGACGGGGACGACGGGCCGGACTCGACCTCCCACATCTCGTTTTGACCGGCCGGCGACGGACCGAATCCGTCACCTGAAGTACCGCGGCCCCCAGTCACCGGTATGCTCACGTTCATCGGCCTCGGCCTCTACGACGAACGCTCGATCACCGTCGAGGGCCGGGAGGCGCTGCGAAACGCCGACCGCGTCTACGCCGAGTTCTACACCAGCGAGCTGATCGGCACGACGATCGAGGACCTCGAGGCCCACCACGGCGTCGAGATCGAGGTCCGGGACCGCGCGGGCGTCGAGCAGGAGCCCGACGACGTGCTCGAGGCGGCCGCGAGCGAGGACGTCGCCTTCCTCACGGCGGGCGATACGATGATCTCGACGACACACGTCGACCTCCGCCTGCGGGCCCGCGACCGCGGGATCGAGACGCGCGTGATCCACGGGATCACCGCCCAGACGGCCGCCAGTTCGCTCACGGGGCTGCAGAACTACCGGTTCGGCAAGGCGACGACCCTTCCGTTCCCGTACGCCCACGGGGCCGACGGCCTCCCGGGGAGCGTCACGGACACGCTCGAGGCGAACCGCGAGGACGGCCTCCACACGGTGGTCTACCTCGACATCAAGGTCGGCCACGAACTCACCGACGACGACGAGTACATGACCGCCGACGTCGGCGCTGACTTGCTCTCCGAGGAGTACCCCGACACGGTGGGCGTGGTCGTCGCCCGCGCCGGCAGCCCCGATCCGCTCGTCGAGGCGGGCACGATGACCGAACTCGCCGACCGCGAGTTCGGCGATCCGTTGCACCTGCTCGTCGTACCCGGCGACTGTCACCCGCTCGAGGCCGACGCGCTGGTCGAACTCGCCGGCGCGGACCGCGAAGACCTCGAGATCGCCTAAAGCACCGACTGGAGTTCCCGCATGAAGTCGCTGGGGACCTCGACGTGCGGGGCGTGGCCGGTGTTGTCGAAGACGACTTCCTCGAACTCGCCGCCGACGTCCGCGTACTCCTCGAGGACCGCACGGGTCTGGTCGACCATCGGTTGCGGCGGGAAGACGTCCTCGCCGGGCCAGTCGGGGACCTGTCCCATCCGTCCGAGCGTGCCGAGGTCGAAAAGCGACTCGTTGGAGACGATCTGGTCCGAGTCGCCGCGGATCCACAGCACGGGCGGTTTCTCCTCGGGATCGACCTCCGTGATCGCCGAGAGATCGCAGTACTTCGGCGAGATCGCGTTGTTCACGCCCGTCTCGCCGGGGGCGACCCCCGGCCAGTTGTCGCTCTCGACCGCCGATCCCGGGTAGTTCTTCTCGCCGGTGGCCGTATCGAGCATCCCCGTCAGGTACGACTCCTCGCGTTCCTCGTCGAACTCGTGGGTCGGGTCGACGTAGTAGGTCCGGAGGATCTTCCGCGGGCTGGCCTCGCCTTCCTCCCCGCGGTCGCGGTTCGCGAGGCCGGCCACGAACTCGTCGTTGCCGATCCCGCCGCCCGAGCCCGCGTAGTCGTCGAAACAGGGCGTCCCCTCGAGGTCCTTCGTGCCGCCGAACCCGTACGGCGACAGCGGGTTGACGAGGACAAGCCGTCGGACCGCTTCGGGGTTGTCGATCGCGTACCGCATCGCGATCCCGCCGCCGTTCGACCAGCCGACGAGCGTCAGCGGGGGCTCGAGGTCCAGTTCCGGCAACAGCGCCCGCAGGTCGGCCTCGAAGTCGCCAAGCCCGTTCGTCGCGTCGACGGGTTTCGTCTCGGTGTCGCCGTAGCCGCGCAGGTCGGGTGCGACCGCGTAGTGACGGCTCGGGAGGTCGACGAGTACGTCCTCGAAAAAGCGTGAGGAGGAGACGTTACCGTGCAGGAAGACGATCGGTTCGCCGTCGCCGTCGGGCGACCCCGACTCGAGGAGGTGGGTCTCGAGGCGGTCGGTCTCGATCGTCCGCGACTCGACGCCGGCGAGGGTATCGTCGCGAGCCATACCACTCCCTATCACGTCGTCGAAAATAGCTTTCAGTGGTGACTGCAGTCGCTGACGTCCCGCCGGCCCCCCGTCTCGTTTACGTTTGTGCGTAAACCGAAGTAGTAACCAGACAATACGATCAGAAACAAACATATTCGAAAGTAATTCATCACGCCACCGGAAACCACGAACCATGCAACCGTTCGACGACACCGCGATCGATCGGGACGGCAAATCGCTGATTCTCGCCCACGACCACGGCCTCGAGCACGGGCCGTCGGCGTTCGACGGCGTCGAGGAGCGGCTCGATCCGGAGACCGTCTTCGAGATGGCGACCCACGACGCGGTCACCGCGCTGGCGGTCCAGAAGGGGCTAGCCGAGACCTACTACCCGTCCTACGAAGACGACGTCCCGCTGCTCGCGAAGTGTAACGGCACCTCGAGCCTGTGGGAGGGCGAACCGTACTCGCCCCGGACCTGGTCCGTCGAAAGCGCGGTCGAGGTCGGCGCGGACGCGATCGGCTACACGGTCTACCCCGGTACGAACCGCGAGCCGGAGATGTTCGAGGAGTTCCGCGCGGTCCAGGAGCGAGCGCGCGACCACGACCTCCCGGTGGCCATGTGGTCGTACCCGCGCGGGCAGGCGATCAAGGCACATCGGAAACCCGAGGTCATCGCCTACGCCGCACGCATCGGCCTCGAGCTGGGCTCGGACCTCGTGAAGGTGAAGTATCCCCGCAGCCCCGAGGCGCTGGCACACGCGGTCGAGGCCGCCGGTGACGTCCGGGTCGTCCTCAGCGGCGGCTCGAAGACGAGCGACTACGAGTTCCTGTCGACCGTCGAGGCGGCGATCGATGCGGGCGCCGGCGGCCTCGCCGTCGGCCGAAACGTCTGGCAGCGCGACGACCCCGAGCGGATCCTCGACGCCCTCGAGCAGGTGATCTTCGAGGGGGCCTCGGCCGACGGGGCGCTATGACCGGCGGGGAGCCGTCCGCCGCGCTCGGGCTCGGACCCGACTGTGAGCGGGTTCTGGACCGGGTGGCGACCGTCGCGTCCGACGCGGCCGCGGCCCTTCCGGAGTTGTACCGACGCGAGTTCCGATCGACGACAGGGGCCGAGGCCAACGCCGCGAACCCGACCGGCGACGACCAGTCGACGGCCGACCGCTGGCTCGACGACCGGTTCCGCGAGGCCCTCGAGCCCCTCGAGGCCGTCGGTGCGTACGCGAGCGAGGAACGGTCCGCGGTGCGCGACTGCGGGACGGGATACGGGATCGCGATCGATCCGCTCGACGGCTCCGGAAACCTCGCCTCGAACAACGCCGTCGGTGCGGTGCTCGGGATCTACGACGCCGACGCGACGCTTCCGGCACCTGGGACGGAGCTGGTGGCGAGCGTCATCGTCGTCTTCGGGCCGTACGTCGCGATGACGGTCGCGGCGGACGACGACGTGGCGAGGTACACCGTCGCCGACGGGGAACGGACCGATCCGCGTCCGGTCTCGCTCCCCGCCGCGGACGAGGCTGGAACCGACGACGCTGGTCTCGAGGAGGGCGACGGACCGTCCCACGAGACCGGCGACGAAGGCGAGGCTGACGAACACGCGGAGATCTGTGGCTTCTCGGGTCGCCGAGCCGACCTCCCGCCGTCCCTGCTTGAACGCCTCGACGATCTGCGGGCGACCCGACGGCTCCGGTACTCCGGTGCCGCCGTCGCCGACGTCGCAGCGTTGCTCGAACACGGCGGCGTGCTCTGTTACCCGGGTTCGGATCGTCGCCCGGACGGCGTCCTGCGGCTCCAGTACGAGGCGAACCCGATCGCCCACGTCGTCGAAGCCGCCGGCGGCCGGGCGATCGACGACGAGGGCCCCCTGCTCGAGCGATCGCCGGACGGGCTCCACGAACGGGTTCCCGTCTTCGTGGGCTCCCCGGAGCCGATCGACCGCGTGGCGGCGACGCTTTCGGAACAGTAGTTTCCTCCCCTCACCGCTTGCGACGCCGAGTGTCGGTTCGGGTTCGAGTCCGCCGAGTCCCGTCTTCGATCGTCGACCGGGGCCCGGGTCGACCGTGGTCGCTGTGCTATCGGTTCGAAAACGGCGGTCGACGGTTCGCGTTCGAAAGGGATCTCCGGACCGGGCGGTTCAGGAGAAGAGCCGTTTGAGACGAGCGAACAGTCCCTTCGACGGATCGCCGCCGCGTTTCGCCGGTTGACTCGAGGGGGATTCCGAGTCGGCGGCGTCGGTGGAAGCGTCGGTCACGTCCGCGTCGCCGCCGGCCTCCTCGATCGCCCGTTCCAGCAGGCCGCCCCCGTCGTTGACGGCGTCTTTCACCGTCCCCTTGACGACCGGTACACCTTCGAACCGATCCCGGCTGACGGATGTGTCCGCGGCGATGATCGCGGCGTCGGCCGCCGCGACGTCGTCGCTCGAGAGTTCGTTCTCCTGGCCCATGGCGCCCTGGACCTCGACCTTGATCTCGTGGCCGTTCTCCTCGGCCACCTGCTCTAAGTTCTCGGCTGCCATCTGGCTGTGTGCGATACCCGTCGGACATGCGGTGACTGCGACGAATTTCATGTGTCTGTATCGGTGTCGGCTACGAGTTCGCTGACCGTAGTTCTCGTGGTCGCCTCCGTGGCACGGTCGGCGAGCGCTTCCGCGTCGTCGGTCTCGAGTTCGGCGACGGTCGCTTTCACCTCGGGGATCGTGACCGCGCTCAGGCTGAGTTCGTCTAGCCCGAGACCGACGAGCAGTGCCGTCAGGTCGGGGTCGCCGGCCATCTCGCCGCACATCCCGACCCACGCGTCGCCCGCGTGGCCGGCCTCCACCGTCCGTTCGATCGCCCGGAGTACGCCCGGCTCGCACGGGTCGTGGAGGCCCGCGACCGAGTCGCGGTCGTTCTGGCGGTCGGCCGCCATCACGTACTGCGTGAGGTCGTTCGTCCCGATGCTGAGGAAGTCGACCCGTTCGGCGAGTTCGCCCGCCAGGAACGCGGCGCTTGGTGTCTCGATCATCAGGCCGAGTTCCGGTTTCTCGTAGGCGACCCCCTCCGACTCGAGGTCGTCGGCGACCGCGTCGACCCGGTCGAGCGCCGCCTCGAGTTCGGGAACCGTCGCGATCATGGGGAACATGACCGACAGCGTCCCCTCGCCGACGGCCCCCGCACGGAGCAGGGCCCTGAGTTGCGTCTCGAAGAGGTCCCTGTCCGGCCCGAGCGACCGGCGGATCCCCCGTTCGCCGAGGAACGGGTTCTCCTCCTCGGGCAGGTCGAGGTACGGGATCGGTTTGTCGCCGCCGATGTCGAGCGTCCGGACGACGACTCGACCGTCGGGGAAGGCGTCGAGCGCCTCCGCGTAGACCTCGAGCTGTTCGTCCTCGTCCGGCGGCGCTTCCCGGTCGAGAAAGAGGAACTCGGTCCGGAAGAGGCCGATCCCGTCGGCCCCCTGGCGGACCGCACCGTCCAGTTCCGCCAGCGTGCCGACGTTGGCGGCGACTTCCACCGGCTCGCCGTCGGCGGTGGTCACCGCGTCCTCGCGGATCTCGACGGCCCGTCCCTCGGCGGCACGTTCGCGCTGCTCCTCGTCGGGGTCGACGACGACCGTGCCCTCGGTGCCGTCGACGAGGACGGACGCCTCCGCGTCGATCGAGCGGAGGTCGTCGCCGACGCCGACGACCGCAGGAATGCCGAGCGACCGGGCGAAGATCGCCGCGTGGGAGGTCCGGCCCCCCTCGGCGGTCGCGAACCCGGCCACCCGCTCGGGATCGAGTTGCGCGGTGTCGCTGGGGGTGAGGCGGTCGGCGAGCAACACCGACCCCTCCGGCAGCGCCGCGAGGTCGACGCGGTCGCCGCCGGTCAGCAGCCGCAGGAGGCGGTCGCGGACGTCCCGCAGGTCGTCGGCCCGCTCGGCCATCATGCCGTCCATCCCTTCGAACCGCTCGATCGGCTCCTCGAAGGCCCGCTCGACCGCGTGTTCGGCGGGGAACCCGTCGTCGATCGCGTCCTCGACGCCGTCGGTGATCTGCGGATCGTCGACGAACTGGAGGTGCGCGTCGAAGACGGCGGCCTCCTCCTCGCCGACTCGCTCCGCGATCTGGTCGCGCTCGCGCTCGAGTTCCGTCCGCGCGCTATCGCGGGCGTCCGCGAACCGTTCGCGTTCCGCCGACGGATCGACGTCCTCGGCTTCCGGCGGCTCGCCGAGCTCCAGTTCGGCGCCGGGATCGTACCAGATCACGGTTCCGACGCCGGCCAGCGGCACGACCCCCGTCCCGTCGAACGTCCGCGTCGTGGTTTCGTTCGTGCCCATGGTCTCAGGTCGCTGATTCGGCTTCCGGCGTCGAGAGGACCTCCTCGAGGGCGTCGAGCGCCGCTTCGGCGTCTTCCCCCTCCGCGACGAGTTCGACGTCGTCGCCGCTGGCGACGCCGAGGCTCGTGACCGCGAGCATGCTCGCGGCGTCGACCGGGTCGCCGTCGACGGGGCCGACCTGGACGTCGGCGTCGTACTCGCCGGCCGTCTCGACGAACTCCGCGGCCGGCCGCGCGTGCAGGCCGTCCTCGGGAACGACGGTGACGACGCGATCCATCACGCGACCGCCTCCGTTATCGTCTCCTCGATCGCCGCCTTCGACTCCGCCTCGTGGAGGTCCTCGCGGACCTCGTCGTGCATCAGCGCCCGCGAGAGGGAGCTCAGCAACTCGAGGTGCTCCTCGCCGCCCTCGGCGGGGACGAGCAGCATGAACAGCAAGGTTGCGGGCTCGCCGTCCATCGCGTCGAAGTCGACGCCCTCGGACGACCGCGCGAACACGATCGTCGGCCGGGAGACGGCGTCGGTTTTCGCGTGCGGGATGCCGATCCCCTTCCCGACGCCGGTCGTCGTCTCGGCTTCGCGTTCGAACAGCGCCTCGAGCGCGGTTTCGCGGTCGGATACCCGTCCGGCCTCGACGGCCCGGTCGAGCATGAACTCGATACAGGCGTCTTTCTCGGCGGGCGGCTCCTCGAGAGTAATCAGTTCGGGCGACAGTACGGCGTCGATGGAAGGTTCGTCCATATTCATGGATTACGTGGGTAGGTATGAGTCAGTTGTCTGTTGCCGATCGTCGGATAGATGGTGAGTCGTCGATCAGTCGGTTGGCTGGGTGGTCTCCGTGTCCGTATCGGTCGTGACCGCGGCGTCCTCGTAGTCCGGCTTGAGCAGCGTCACGATCGTCGCGGTGACCAGGGTCCCGAGCGCGAGACAGGCCAGGAAAAGCAGCGCCTGGTTCGAGAGGATCACCACGAAGATGCCGCCGTGTGGTGCGGGCATGGTGACGCCCAGCCAGAGGGCGGTCGCGGCGGCGGTCGCACTACCGGCCATGATCGACGGAATGACCCGCAGCGGATCGGCCGCGGCGTAGGGAATGGCCCCCTCCGTAATAAAGGAGAGACCGAGCGGGACGGCCGCTTTCGCGTTCTCGTACATCTCCTCGGAGTACTTGTGCGGCGCGATGAAGTTCGACAGCGCGAGTCCCAGCGGCGGGACCATACCGGCGATCATGATCGCGGCCATCGGCTCGTAGATGCCCTCGCCGATCAGCGCGACGCCGAAGACGTAGGCGACCTTGTTGACCGGACCGCCCATGTCGAAGGCCATCATCGCACCCAGGACGAGTCCGAGCAGGATGGCGTTCGATCCCTCCATGCCTTCCAGCATGGTCGTCAGCGCGTCGTCGAGGATGGCGATCGGCACGCCGAGTCCGAGGATGACCAGCGGCGCGAGAAGCGCGGTCGTCACCACCGGGATGACGAGCACCGGCATCATCGGCTTGATGAACGACGGCACCGACCAGTTCTTCATCCAGCGTGCGACGTACCCGGCCAGCAGACCGGCGACGATCGCTCCCAGGAAGCCGGCGACGGCACCGTCGGCCTGGAAGCCGACGATCTGCCCCGCTGCCTCGATGATCTGTTCCTGCTGAATCGCGTACGAGAGGATGAAACCGGGTGCGAGTCCGGGTTTGTCCGCGATCGCGTACGCGATGTACGCCCCCAGTATGGGGATCATGATCGTCAACCCGAGGACGCCGATCTCGGCCATGTACCAGGCGAGCGACCCGGTTTCCTCGAAGACTGTCTCCGTATCACCCGCGGTGAACGGGAGTTCGGCGATCATGAACCCCAGCGCGAGGAAGATCCCCCCGATCGTCACGAACGGGATCATGAACGATACGCCGGTCATCAGGTCCTCCTTCACCGACGTCACGTGTGTGCGCAGTCGGCTTTCCGCATTGTCTTTCATTGGTGTCTGCCCCTGTGAGAAGCTATCACAGCATAGTGCAAAAATATTTTTGAATATGTTTGTTTCTGCATATTCGACGCAGTATTTTCGTCCGAACGAAAACCGCCTAGTACGCCGAGACCGAGATCGATTCGCGATCGTCACGAACGCCGGTCAGCGAGGGGGCACGCGTCCCCGAGACCGAGACGACGCGTGACGCGACGGCGATCCCCGACCGGAGCGCCTCCGCGTCCGGCTCGCCCGCGGCGCGCGAGGCGAGGACGCCGGATAGGAGTGCGTCGCCCGCGCCGACCGTGTCGACGACCTCGGTGTCCGGTGCGGGCGCGTAGAGTTCCCGTTCCGGAGTCACCATCACCGCCCCGTCGCCGCCCAGCGACGCGACCACGCGCTCGAACCCGGTATCGCGAAGCTCTTGAGCGGCCGTCAGTGCGGACCGTGGCCCGTCGATCCGCCGATCGGTCGCGGCCGCGAGTTCCTCCGCGTTCGGCTTGCAGAGTGCGTACGGTTCCTCGAGCGCCCTGAGCGTCGGCCCGTCGACGTCGACGACCGTCTCCCAGGGCCCGGCCTCGGCGAGGAGGTCGATCGTCTCGGGGCCGAGTCCGACGGGGAGGCTCCCCGCGACGACGACCGTCTCCGGTTCGTGTGCGCGGAGGACGTCGACGACCTCGTCGATGGCGAAGCCGGGCACCTCCGGCCCGTTCTGGTTGATCTTGTACTCGCCGTTGCCGTTCTCGGTCCCGCTGCCGTCGAGAATCGTCGTGTTCAGTCGCGTCTGCCCGTCGATCTCGACGAAATCGGCCCTGATCCCCTGGCTCGAGAGTTCGTCGAGCAGATAGCGGCCGAGGAAACCGCCCGCGATGCCGGTCGCGACGGTCCCGACGTCGAGTTCGACCAGGTACTTCGAGACGTTGATCCCCTTGCCTCCCGCGTCGTAGCGATGGTCCGACGCCCTGGCCACCTCGCCGGACGTCAACGGCTCCGAGAGGGCGACCGTGTAGTCGATCGCCGGGTTGAGGGTGACGCTAGCGATCATCGGGTACCTCCACGCCGACGGTCACGTCCGCGGCCGTACACGCCTCCGCGAGGTCGCCGGTCGGCTCGGCGTCGGTCACCAGGACGTCGACGTCCTCCAGGGAGGCGAACTGGACGAAACTCCGCTCGCCGAACTTGGTCCGGTCGGCGACGAGCACGACCCGTTCGGCCCGTTCGACCATGCGTTCTTTCATGCTCGCCTCGTCCTCGTTCGGCGTCGTCAGCGCGCCGTCGGCGTCGATCGCGTTCGTCCCCAGAAAGAGGAGATCGAAGTTCGTCCGTTCCAGGAACTGTTCCGCGCTCGGGCCGACGAGCGCACGGGTCCGGTGACGGAGCGTGCCGCCGGTGAGTTTGACCTCGGTGCCCTCGGTTCCCAACTCGAGCGCGAGCAACGGCGAGTTCGTCACCGGAATGAACGACGCGTCGGTCGGTGCCTGTCTGGCGACCTGCATCGTCGTGGTTCCGGAGTCGAAGAACACGACCTGTCCGTCGTGGATCTCCGTCGCGGCCCGGGACCCGATAGCGACCTTCGAATCCAGGTTCTGGACTTCCTTCTGGACGTACGTCTCCTCGCGGCCGACCGCGGTGACGGGCACCGCGCCGCCGTGGGAGCGTTCGACGAGTCGTTCCTCCTCGAGGTCGTCGAGGTCCCGCCGGATCGTGGCCTTCGAGACGTCGAGTTCCTCGGCTAACTCCTCGACCGAGCAGCCGTCCCGATCCGAGACGAGTTCGACGATCGTTCGCTTCCGCTGTTCCGGTAACATGGGGTGGTCTCCTTCGTTACAGCATGTGTTCTGATCGCTTTTATTTGTTTATCCGGCCCTTTTTGATCGTTTCTGATCGAACACCACCGGATTTGTAGCCGATCGCTCAGAGCCGCCCGGACTGTCGGTCGGCACCGGGTTCTGTCGGACGATTTCGGACGCTCAGCCGCCGCGAACGAACCCGCACACGAGAACGGAGCCGACGACGAAAACGAAAGCCTCGCGGAGCGATCGAGCACTACAGGCGGTCGACGATCGCCGCCGTCACGTCTTCGGTCGAGGCGTCGCCGCCCAGGTCGGGAGTTCTGGGACCCTCCTCGAGGGTCGTCTCGACGGCCTCTCGGATGGCCATCCCTGCCTCGTCGTAGCCGAGGTACTCGACGAGCATCGCCGCGGAGAGGATGGTCGCGGCCGGGTTGGCGACCCCCTCGCCGGCGATGTCGGGTGCGGTGCCGTGGACGGGTTCGAACAGCGCGCGCTCGGGCCCGATATTGGCCGAAGGCAACAGCCCGAGTCCACCCACCAGTCCTGCAGCGAGGTCCGAGAGCACGTCGCCGGCGAGGTTGGGACAGACGACGACGTCGAACTGATCGGGGTCCAGACAGACCCGCGTCGCGAAGGCGTCCATCAGCACCTCGTCGGTTTCGACGCCGTGTTCGTCGGCGACGTCCGCGATGGCGTCCCGGAAACGGCCGTCCGTCTCCCGCATGACGTTGGCCTTGTGGACGACGGTGAACCCGTCGGCGTCGCGGTCAGCGACGAAGTCGCAGGCGAACTCGGCGAGCCGTCGCGAGGCCGACTCCGTGACGACGCGGGTCAGCGTCGACACGTCGTCGCTCAACCGATCCTCGTGGCCCGCGTAGACGCCCTCCGTGTTCTCCCGCAGGAAAACCAGGTCGGTCTCGGGTCGCACCGCGTCGACGCCGGGGTAGGCCGTCGCCGGACGCACGTTGACGAACGAGTCGACGGCCTCCCGAAGCGGGAGGATCACGTCCGCGGCGGTGTCCCCGGCCGCGCCGAACAGCGTCGCGTCGGCCGACGCCGCGAGGTCGTAGGTCTCCTCGGGCAGTGCCTCTCCGGTCTCCGCCTGCACTGCGTCGCCCGCTTCGGCCTCGTGAAACTCGAAGTCGATCTCGAGGGCCTCGAGTACCTCGACGGCCGCGGGCGTCACCTCTTTGCCGATCCCGTCGCCCGGGATGACGGCGATATCGTGAGTCATACCCACCCATCGACGCGGCGCTGAAAAGAGGGTATCGGTCGCGTCATCTTTGCGTGTGCGCGCGGCGCTATTTCCGCCCGAGGTGGCCCCTCGCCAGAAGGGCGACCGTCGCGACCGCGAGCGCGACCGCCGCTGTGACGCCACCGAAGCCGGGAACCGCGAGGAGCGACTCGGAGAGTGTCACGGTCACGGACGCACTCGCGCCGCTCTCGAGGGGTTCGGTCTCGACGGCGGTCGTCACGAACCCCTCCGCGGCGGCTTCGACCGTGTAGGCGTCGCGGGTGCCCGGGATCGGCGTCGCCACCGTACCGTCCTCGTCCGTCCGCTCGTCGAGTTCGAACGTCGCGCCGTCGTCGCGCTCGAGGACGACCGTAGCGTCCGGGATCGGCCCGCCCTCCTCGCGTTCGACGGTCACCTCGAGGGTCGCGTCACCCTGCAGGGTGACCGACTCCTCGACCGTCGTCTCCTTTCCCGGTCCGCTCTCGGGAACCGACACTGTCAGCGTCGCGTCCTCGTATCCCTCCGCGCGGAGGTCGACCGCGTAGGACTCGCCCGCCGGGACGTCCGCGATCCGGTAGGTGCCGTTACTGCTCTCGAGGTGCGCTCCCGGATACGCTCCGTGGCTCCCGTTCGCGCGAACCGTCGCGTTCCCGATCCCGGTCTCGAAGTGGGCGTCCGCGAGACGGGCGTCGATCGCGCCCGCGCCCGCCAGGTCGATCTCGAGGTCGGCCCGCTCGTCGGCCGCGAGGGTGAGTGACTGTCGTGCGCTCTCGTACCCGGACTTCTCGACCGCGACCTCGTACTCGCCTGGCTCGAGGCCGTACCGCTCGAAGCGTCCCTCGGCGTCCGTTTTCGTCTCGACGGTCGTCCCGTCCCCGGCGACGAGTTCGACGGTCGCGCCCTCGAGGGCGTCGCCCGTGGTCGCGTCCGCGACGGTTCCGGAAACGCGGGCGTGGTCGCCGGCCGCGTCGACCGCCGCGAGCGCGTCGACGAACCCCGATCCGAAGCGAGTGTCGGTTTCGTCTGCTCTGTTGAATAGCGATCTAATCCGCCGATATCACTAGCTTAGAAGGATGAAGCCGAGGAATTCGATTCTGTCTATGGAAATCGATATCCTCG
>NZ_FOKW01000014.1 GCF_900112205.1 Natronobacterium haloterrestre
CAGTTCCGTGAAATTGTCCTCATGTTCGCCATCATCAACATAGAAAAGCTCTGTGAGCCTCTCTAACTACCATTCAGAAGCTATTCAACAAAGCACCTCGACGAGGTCCTCAATCTGCTGTTCGTATTCTGGCACTGTTTCCCACTCGTAGAACTGGTCGTAATACTCGAAGATCTCGAAGACGCCGAAGGTCTGCATCCAGCTGTACTGCTCTTTCTCGCGCTCGGGTGGGTAGGTTCGCTTCAGGATATGGGTTTTGTCGATATACGACCGCGATTCGATCAGGAGTCCGTGTTCGATGAGTGCGCCGCCTTGGTCGTGTTCGCAGATACCGAGGATGTGGTGTGAGTCGTCGGCGATGAGCTTGAATTTGAGAATCGGGTGAAGGACGAGATCGGTATCGGGGAGGAAATCATCCATCCTGTAGGCGACAGCATCGTCGCCCGTCTCTCGGTTAATATGGTACTTGAGCTGGTTCACGCGATCGACGTCGCTCTCAGCGAAACTCCCTAAAATGAAAAATCGATTATCGGCCTCTGCGGCGATATCCGCCCAGTCGGCTCGAAAGTGATTGAGACCCTCGTACTCCTCCGGCGTTAACGACCTGTAGTGGTGCCGTTGAGCTCGGGCCTCGAGGTCGCTCTCTGAGGAGCCGTCCGGCATTACCATCTCATTCGCACGCCCGAATTAAAACTCTTTCGACCACAGCGGTCTACACCAATGTGGTTAACGCCGAAGCATTTATAGCGCCGGCGACTATATACTAGCGTGAACACAAGCAACACAACCAGCACCGATCGATACCGGTCGGATAACCTGTCTCAGACCGGTACTTCGCCGCTCCCATCCTCTGTCAGGGACGGGAGTACGACACCACAGCGATAGCTACAGCAGATACCAAATCGACTGTAGCTGTCCCTCAAAACCATGGCCCACAACACGACGCATCGGGATCAGCCCGATACGACCGATGCAATCGACAGTACGGTTGAAAACCAGCGACAGCGCCTGAACGTTGTTACGCAAGAGACCCGGTTTGTCCTGATTCAGAATATTCTCTCCCATCCGCAGCAGCTTCCCACGCTCAAAGAGCTCGACTACGTGAATCCGAGCAAAAGCAAGAGCACCATCCGCGAACATCTCGAGGTGCTGATCGAGCATGGGATCGTGGCGGAGCGGACGCTTCCGAAGGACCAACGTAAGCGCGATTTGCCGTGGCGCTTCTACGGTCTCACCGATGTCGGTCGCGACCTATTGGAGGAGGTGGGACTGCTTGGGGCTGAGGGTACGTTGCAGGATATGTTCGAGATGTTGGAAACGACGGATAAGATCGAAAAATACGCGCAGGCCCCACGCCCGGGGGATGAGAGTGTGGATGAGGAACTGACCGGTAGCAATGCGCTTGCTGCCTACATTCGAGACCAGAAAGCGAACACTCACAGCGTCGGTGACCAGGTTTCTGTAGCTACTGCTCTGCATGAGGACGGGATCGGGCCTGACCACGAGGGTCTGACTCGAAACGAAATCGCGGAACAGCTGGCATTCGAGTATTCGTCACGAACGGTGCTGAACCATCTTGTTGATCTCGACATCCTCGAAGAGTTCCAGCCACCTGGTCCGTCGACGTACGTAATCAGCGAACGACGGGATCAGATAATCAACGGTGAGGTTGAGGAGACGCTTGATGTGGAAATCGAGCGTCTCATCGACCATATGGTGGCCCATATGGACGATCGGATTGTGCCTATGGATGACGGACAGCCTGGGGATCGGGTCGTTATCGCGGACGGCGCTGGTCGAACGATCCGATCAATCTTAGCTGAAGAATTTGAGATCCCACAGGAAGATGTTGAGTCCTATCTCCGTGAAGGGGATCGACTAGCAAAACTGAACCAAGCTGTTGACGCGATTGAAGAGAGTGAAGACATCGATAAGGGAGATGGTTATGGGCGAGTCATCTTCCGAAACCCTGCCTACCGCTATCGACTCTCCGAGTTTGGAATGGCTCTAGCTGAGAACGGTCTTAGTGTGGAAGGATAGCAATCTATACCTATAGAATTTTCTATACCACTTCCAATAGCAGTCTTACGAGGCCGAGACCAGACCACTATTTGCCGAACAGCTGTGTGGTTTTCCTTGATCTACCTGTACTTGGACTTGTCCACGAGTCGAGCGTATCTCATATCATCCCGAGCAATCTCCCCAGCATCATCGCCCGTCATCTGTATTGGGGACGTCGTACCGGGGTTCACATCTAACATCGACCGCCAGATCTCTGCCGTGATTTCGTGATATTCCATTAGCTGGACGACTTGCGTCAGCTGACGATCGTTGATATCGGGCGGGAGGATAATGCGCTCGATCAGGTCTTCTATATCGACTTTTAGATTGAAGCCTGGATCCGCATCGAGTTCCATATCGATATCCCCCGTTTCACTCACCTCCAGATCCAGATCGTTGAGCTCCTGTCTCGCTAGGAGGCGCAACTCTTTCTCATCCCCGAAGGCGATACGCTTGTGGAATACCCGGTCGACGCCATTTGCTGCGAAACGCTCGTCGCTTCCCTTGTATTCTTTGTAGTTGACTTTCCCGATCAGTACCTCCCGATCAGCCCGGTCCGTTGCTGACGAAAGCGTATCCAGGGTTGTCTCGACGGCAACTCCATTTCCATCGTTGATGTATGCATTCCAGAAGACAGCCGACTCCTCTCCACCGTACCGCCAACAGGATACGAAAGACTGCTTCCGAAGGATTTCGTCTTCTGCGGCGTACACCTGCCGCAGATCATACGGCGGTGGATCATCTTCAAATTCGAGGTACTCCCACTGATCAAACCGATGTCGGACCGTTTTATCGGAGACTCCCCCTTCGTAGTCATCGTCGAAATTGTCGAGTCGGCTGAACCAAATCCCGTCCTGTAGTAACGAAACGAATTTCGAGAGATCAAGGTATTTACGAACCAGAATAGGTTCCTCATCGGATCCCTCGGGCAGCTCCGGCGAATCGCCCAAATCTGGGGCTGTAGTTGTGTTCTCTACGGTTTGTTCGAGTCGGGAAGCGACGAAATCGCGACGAGTTTTCGAACGGATTTCATCAGAAAGAAACTCTCGAATTTCCTCTTCGTCGTGATCCTCTTGGAGAATCTCCCGTAGTGCGCTATCGTGTTCACCTGTCGCCTCAATGACTGCATCGAGGTAATCCATATCCACAATCTTTCTGACCATCACAAAATAACTGGGCTCCGAATCTCGTTTGCGAATATCTCGTTTCTCTGACTGGCTATAGCATTCCTCGAGAACCCGATACGCGACGCATTCACGGCGCTGGTCGCCCACGACGGCTTCTGGGCGACCGAGCCCCACCGCAGTATCGACTACTACGTCGACGATATCGTGTTCGGCAATCAGACGCCCGAGGAGGTTGCCACCGCAGTCGAGCAAGCACTCGAGGACATGGACTTGCTCGAGGATGTGTTATAGGGATTGTCGTAGCCAACCGAAGGGTTTCGGGCCCGTCTTTTGTCACTGTGTCCCAGTTTGTTCCACGGAAACTATGGACTCCTACAACAATCCCTATAGAACTCGACGGCTTCGGCTGGGCTACTGCGACCGAGCTCCTCCACGTCCTCACGTCGGACACCTACGCAATCCTTAATGAGCGTGCGGTGGCTGGGATGGCGGGCCTCGGTTACGACGCCCCCAACAGACAGACAGCTTCTGTCGAGGGGTACTGGACTTCGTCGACGATGTGCGGGGGTACAAGAAGTACGGTCTTCGGGCGGTGGTCAACGAGTCCGAGTCAGCACCAAACGTCCCCGCGGCTGCAGAAGATCTTGAGGCAGCGAACGCCACGTTTAGTGCCCACTATGATGCAACGCCTTCGACATCGATCGTGAGGGATTACGTGAGGAACAAGCCGGTGATAGACAGCTCAAAGTACCCAGCGAGCTGTGTGAACGAATCGATGAGAAAGTCGCAAACGATCCAACGTACCGGGATGTAGAGGACTTCCTCTATTCGGCTGTGCAGAATGAATTGACTACTAACTGATCGACACTGATTACTGGTAATAACCGATTACGACAACGATTCGTTCTCTTTGCGTGCTTTCGCCGTCATCGTTAGCACCCACTTATTAGCAGCGTTGCGCCACCCCATCGGCTCGTACGCACGTCCGCGGCCCACTTCGTCGCTCTCGATGACTGCCGTAACCACGTCGTCGAATCGGATGATCCGCTCGATATGGTCCGTGGGGTTCGTGAGCGCGTCCTCGAGCGGTACCTCGACGTCTAGTGCAGCTGCGGCGACTTCGCGAAGCGTTGTTGGCACATCGTCGGGCTCCTTCTCGCCGCCAGCATCCGTCTCGTCGGTTTCATCTGAATCGGCGTCTTCGATTTCTCCGCCGTCAGCGATCGACTGAGTCTTGTCGTCGCCAGCGTCTTCGGACTCCGGCGCTTGGCTTTCTTGCTCGTGCAAGTCCTCAAGAAACCGTGAGATCTCTTCTTCGAGGAGTGGCAGCATCTCTCTGTTGTTCGGGTCGAAGAATGCCCGTCCAGTCCGCTCATGTAGAATGAACCGACCGCCCCCTTGTGAGACTTCGTCAACGACGTTGATACCTTCGAGATGGTCAAGGAGTGTGTTCACACCGTATTCGAGCCGGTCGCCGAGGATCTCCTTGAGATCGCTCGTGGGTATCTCGCGGTCGTTGGTCTCGAAATACTCGTTCGCGTAGAGCCAATTCGCGAGCTCGACCATGCTCTCGCAACTGTCGAGATGGCCCTTTTCGTCGCGGATATACTGTTCGAGTCGGTCAGTGTCGTCGGAATCGTTGGTACTCATCGTGTAGTGTGATGGTTTCTCAATCACTACAGGTAGCAGTTCCTCGGCGTGAGTCCGGGCACTGTTCGAGAAGTAGGCGTTCACGGCACTGTGAGCGGGCTCTTACCAGACAACGTCGCATTCCCAACGGCCTACTTCAACAAAGGAGCTGTCTGAACTTAATTGTTTTCCACCCTATTCTCTATATTACTATTGTCTTATACACAGTGGGCATATTCTAGGTCCTCGAAATAGGTTCGAGTAACCAGTTTCACCCAGGATTTCCAAATTTAGATTTCTTAGAATCGGACATATTGTACCAATATGTTAAAATTATAGCTCTCGTATAATCGAGAACGAGGATCAACGGATGAAAGGCTACCATAGTCGGATGACACCGCCAGGAAGAACTCGGTACGATGACAGCATCAATGCGTTATCTGACGATACTGGCGGAACTGAACACGGCTTCTTGTTCAGCGCTGGGTATGAGAGTTCGATGGCAACACGTATCGGTGACGAAGAGGCTGATGATTCGAAAGCCGAACGACTCTGAGAGTTACACGAGGGTCGACATCAGTCAGATGGTAAACACAGCGTTCGTGAGAGCCGGAGAGACAAAAAGCGAATCCCGCAGGCAATCTGTTCAGCATTGCCTCTGGCATCGCATGAACGCCATAAGATTATCAGCGTCGTTCAGGACCCCGATCTTTCCTGGTTTGGAAATCAGAAAGCGCTCTGTAAGGCAACACTCGGTGTTGTTGCAGTCGTTATCGATGAGCGCGAACGCGATCTCGAGATATTAGACGACGCGACCTTGCGGTGCAGCTGCGACAACAGAGAGCAGGAACGTCGTCATCGGTGACCGTACTTAACCAACACTTGTCGCCGAGGAAGGTGGAATGTTGGTTAATAATATTAGGATTGACCAGTCGAATTCTGGAACCGTTCTCGGAAACAAGCTATCAATCGGAGAATTCGAGTGACAGAGTCGAGGTACACGCTAGTCTCGCCCCTTTCCTGAAACGTGGAAACGCCACGCCGCGGCTTATCGGGACCGACGACGACTACTCGATTATGCCCAATCATTCGACGCCGAACCGGTTGACAGTGAATCAGCCAATCCGAGATGCTGATCGTAATCGACGAACGCTCGCTGACCAAGCCGATTCGACCGCAGACGGGATGTTTCTCCCCTCTCTCGAGGACAGGGTCACGTTGCTCGACATCGAGGGCGACCGCGGCGTTCCGATCCTACAATCGCTCGTGCTCGATCATCTCCTCCTGCACGACGGGCCCGCCTTCTGGGTCGACGCAAATGGTCACGCGACGACGACGACACTCGCTCAGATCGCGCCAAGTCAACGGTTGCTCAACCGAATCCACGTCGCACGCGGATTTACCGCCTACCAGCACTACGGCGCCGTCTGTGATCTCCCGTCAGCGGCGAATAAGGTAATCCAGATGTCCACCGCCGACGCCCGGGCGGCCGGTCGAGGGGCGCCAGGTCGTGACGAGGACACGTCGACCCACACACCCGCCCTCATCGTCGCGCCGGCCGCCGACGCCCAGTACCGCGCCGACGATACCCTCGGCGAGACTCACGCGAAAACCCTCCAGGCCCGAACTCTCGCCCGGTTGGCGACCTACGCCGATGGGTACGACATCCCGGTGCTCGTTACGCGAAACGAACGAAACGAATTCACCGAATCAGTCGCGACGGTCGCCAACCACCACCTGGAGTGCGAGCAGACCCGGATGGGGGCACGGGTCGTCGGCGAGGACTTCGAGACGCTCGTCTATCCCGTCGACGACGGCGCGTACTACCAGACGACGTTCGCGTACTGGCGGCAGTTGCTCGCGGCGCGCGCCACAGAGGTCGGCGTGGAACCGACAACTCCGGCGCCGTCGACGCCGACCCCAGAGGGTGTCGGGACGGGCGTCACAGTAGACGGTGAGACAGTGTCGGCCACCGCGGACCCCTTACTCGATGCGTGGACCGCGACCGGGACAGGAGGTCGATAGCGATGGGGCGCACAAACCCGACGTACCGGGATGCGCTCCGGGCCATCGAAGAGCGCTGGGCGGAGTTCCGCCGGGCACTGCGGCGTCGCGACCAGCCGCGATTCGACCGACTGTTCGAGTATGCCCGCGAGCACGCCGACGCGAGTGGGCTGTTGAACCACCAGAACCCGCTACTGCCGGCGCTGCTCAGCATCGATCTCGAACAGGAAACCCGACTCGATGAACACGAAGACCGCCTCGCTGAACTCGAAAACGCACTCAATGAGAGGAACAATCGACAGCAACTCTCCGAGACGGGTTCCACAGAGGATGGGTTGCACTGATGGTTTTTATGACGGGATACTAGCCCCTTCGTATGGCAACGGATCGCTTCCAGAGAATCAACGATTTGGAATCGGGTGATCGAATTCGGATCCACCTTACCGGGGACGGTCCGGTTGAGGCTGGTGGTGTAGCGTTTCCGAATCCGTGGGAGACCTCCGTCGGAAGTGTACATGAAGAGAGAAAGGATCCCCGGAAGGGAGATGAGGTCCGACATATCGAATTTCATCGGACAGTGCGTCTCGATGCACCTGACGAGATCGTGCCGCCTGATCACGTCGTGTTGAAAACTGTACATCGGATGGACCAGGAGAACACGCTTCAGCTGACATTCAAACAGCTGATCGAAGATAGTCCTGGTCACTATACTCTCCATGCCTTGGGATTCGAGGATCTCGAGGTTCTCGAGTGAATCCGTATCGAATATAGCACCTCAGTTCCGTGATCAGTAGACTTAACCAACATCTCGTAGGCTGCGTTGGTTTTGTTGGTTAAGATAGCGGGGAAGAGGAACCAGCGCCCTGGAAATGTTTACGGAAGATGGTTGGAAAGAGCCAAATTCGCATTCCAAGCCTTTCGCAGCCGTGTCACACAGATTCCCTGAACTTCGGAAGCGACACACTGTCAATTATCGGGTGAGCGCACGTTGGCGTGCCTATACTGGAGGGTGACAAATAGAAAATCTCGCTGAGTCGGTGGCCGGACGTCGACTACCAGCAGCTCGCGAGCCGGTCGACGTACTCGAGCTACGGCCGCGTCGGCCACTCACCGGCGCGGTACAACGTGCCCGGCCGGGCGATCATCGACGAGTCGAACACGTTCTTCTACGGAGAGACGAACCTCGACGGCGTCCTCGACCTCGTGTCGCGCTCGAAAAAGCCCGTCCAGGAGCTCGCGTGGGCGTCGATCGGGAACGTGCTCACGGCGATCCAGATCTGTGAGGCCCACGACCGCGGCGTCCTCGTTCCGTGGAACTCCTGGCGCCACGAGTTTTACAAGCCGATGGGGACGCTCCACGACGCCGACCGTGGCGGCTTCATCTTCGCGCCGGAGGTCGGCTTCCACGAGAACGTCCACGAACTCGACTTCTCCTCGTTGTACCCGAACATCATCTGTACCCGGAACGTCTCGCCGGACGTCATCCGGTGTAGCTGCCACAGCGACCGCGAGGATGTCCCCGGTCTCGGGTACTCGATCTGCGACGACCAGGGCAACCTCGTCGACGTGCTGCAGCCGATCATCGACGCTCGCGACGAGATCAAGGCGGCCATCCGTCGCGAGAAGGAACGGGACAACCCCGATGAGGACCGGCTGGCGGAACTCGAGGGGCGTTCGGGAGCGCTGAAGTGGATCCTCGTCGCCTGCTTCGGCTATCAAGGGTTCAGCAACGCGAAATTCGGCCGCATCGAGTGCCACGAAGCGATCAACGCGTTTGCTCGCGAGATCCTACTAACGGCGAAACAACGGCTGGAAGCTGGCGGCTGGCGCGTCGTCCACGGCATCGTCGACTCCATCTGGGTGACGCCGGACCCCGACCTCGACGACGAGTACCGCGAGGACCTCGAGACGCTCACGACGGAGATCACGGAACGTGTTGAGATTCGGCTCGAACACGAAGCCCACTACGACTGGGTGGCGTTTGTGCCGCAGCGCGAGAGCGACGCTGGTGCGTTGACGAAATACTTCGGGAAGGTCGCCGGCCACGACGAATTCAAGATACGTGGTATCGAAGCTCGGCAGCGCTCGACCCCATCGTTCATCGAGGACGTCCAGCGGGATTGTCTCGAACGGCTCGACGCGACTCGATCCCCGGATGCCGTACTTGACTGTCTTCAGGACGCGATCAGTCGCCTCCACGCTGGGACGGTGCCGGTCAAGCAGCTCGTCGAACGGAATCGTGTCTCCAAGCCGCTGGAAGGGTACACGCAGAACACACAGAACGTGGCGGCGCTAAAGCGGGCTCGCGACCAGGACCTCGCCATCCACCCGGGACAGGACATCGAGTACGTGGTCGTCGACGACGAGAAGAGTTCGCGAGAGCGGGTCGCGTTGGCTCACGAAGAGACGGAGTCGTACGATGCGTCGTACTACGAGACGCAACTCGTCAGAGCTGTCGAGAGTGTGCTGGCACCGCTTGGCTGGGATCGGACGGAGATTCAACGCGAGATCGCGGAAACTCGGGAAACGGACCTGGCCGCCCTCACCGAGATTGAGAGATGTTAACCAACACTATCGAGGTGTCGAGTGATTTGTTGGTTAATTCTGAGTGGAGACACGGAAGGGAGCTGGAGAGAATACCTCGTCCACACACCCCTCGTCCACACACCCCTCGTCCAGAGTGAAAACCGACCAGAGGTGTGGGGTGAGGTCCACGGGAAACGGGGGTTCTTGTGGGAGGATATCAGCAAGAATCACGGAAAGACTGCCTGAAACGGGAGAAAACGGAAGAAATGGAACAGCGAACACGAGCAGCGGTTCGAAAACACCCAGACGAATGCCGCCTTCGTCCTTTTCTTTGTGCTGAATGCACTTGGGGGATGGTAGGAAGTGGGTAGTAATAAAGCCTCTAGGTAATACTATGAAGATTGGTATGTTTAGAGGATCTTCGACTGTGTGACGACCGCTGTTAGAGGGATACACGCCTCACGTCTTGTGATTTCAGTACTTCCCAGCCGACTCGTCGTGTGGTTTCCACCCGGTGAACTGTGGGACTCTCGTAGCGTTTCACTCTGGACGAGGGGTGTGGGGGTTCGATTCCGTCGTCCGTGTATTATGAGACGTTGAAGGAACAATCGTCATTCTGACTATTCGCCAACCAGCGAAGCGGCACCAAAGCCGAAATCGGATTAGTATCTCCCGACCTTCCTCGTCAACCGGAATCAGGAGGCCCAATCCCGACAGTTCCGATTGTACCCTGCTTTGCTTCGGCTGGAGATCTGATCTGCGTCTTCACTCTTGATTGGGGGTGCCGAGCAACGCTCGACACCATCACTCGAGGTTCACACTCCATTCCAGCTCGTCACACCGGCGCTTTCACTCTGGACGAGGGGTGTCTGCCGTGCATCAGACGCCCAGGGCCGATGTGTCCTCTCATAGATATGATTGATTACCCGGTTCGGGAGATACACTCTGGACAGGGGGTGTCGTCTCAACCAAGTACGCTGCTCCCGGATGGAGGACTATTCACTCTTGACCAGGGGTGTGTCAAACCCGCTCCAGTCTGGCGTTTTCACTCTGGATTGGGGGTGCCGGTCTGCGTCGGTAACTCTCGCTCCGAATCCGATTTCACTCGGGACCGACTCGACCCTTTGTGAGGATGATACGCCAGCGACAAAACATCAGAAGACGACCATAGCCCGATTTACACTCTTGTCGAGGTAGCCAAATCATTAAGTAGGTCCCATCCGCGATGTCTGATATTGATGGCTGAGGAACCGTCCCAACTCTCTGACTTCGACGGCCGCTACGAGGATCCCGCTGACGATCCCCTCTTCGACTTTGATGAAGACGACCCCGACCGAGCCAACATTTTCGCTCGCAAGGAGCTGCTGAAGGTTGGCCACGTCCCTGAAAGCGGACGTATCGTCGGCCGAGATGGCGAGATCAAGGCCGTGGCTGCTGAACTCAGGCCAATCGTTCGTGGCGATCCGCCCAACAACGTGATTATTTACGGCAAAACGGGAACCGGGAAGTCACTCGTTGCCCGTCACGTCACTGAACGAGCTCGGCGAGCCGCGGAATCGAACGGTGTGTCCGTGGGGACGGTCTACGTCGACTGCGCGCAGCATAACACACAGACACGCGTCGCGAGGACGGTGACACGTTCACTCAACGAGACGGACGAGACTGACTTCGATATTCCACGCGCAGGGATTGGCAGCGGTGAATACTACGACTATCTCTGGGAGATTCTGGATACTGCCTACGAGTCAGTCATTATCATTCTCGACGAGGTGGACCGACTCGATGACGATGATATTCTTATGCAGCTCTCACGGGCTCGCGAATCGGGGAAAGCTGATTGCCACCTGGGCGTCATCGCAGTCAGCAACAAGATCGAGTATCGCGACCAGCTGAACGAGCGCGTCAAGTCCAGTCTTCGCGAGGAAGAGTTCGTGTTCCAACCCTACGACGCGAATCAGCTGCGCGAGATAATGAAGCACCGACGGGACGCGTTCCACGATGGTGTTCTCTCGGACGATGTAATTCCGCTGACGGCGGCATTAGCCGCTCAGGAACACGGTGACGCCAGAAAGGCAATCGAGATTCTTCGTCATGCTGGCGAGCTTGCCGAGCGAGAAAACGTCGAGACGGTCGTTGAGGAACACGTTCGCGATGCCCAGGAGTGGGCTGAAATCGATCGGTTCGAGGAGCTTCTCCGTGGATCGACGACACAGGTTAAATTCATCCTCTATTCTCTCGCGCTGCTCACCGAAGAGAATCCGAACGAGGATGGATTCTCTACCAACCGGATTTACGAACGGTATCAAGCGACGACAGAGAAGGCTGATGCGAAGACTCTCAGCGAGCACCGCGTCTACGAGCTGTTGAAAGAGCAGGCGTTCCTCGGTGTCGTTGAATCAACTCGGACCGGGGGTGGCCGGGGTGAAGGCAGTTATCTCGAGCACCGGCTGGTTCAGGATACCGGTATCGTGCTGAAATCTGTCCTCCGGGACAGCCGGTTGGAAGACTTGGGCTAGTCCCGTTTCGGTCGCTGACCACACCCCTGGTCACGAGTGTATCTCTCGACACGTCGGGCACGTGGGGTGGGTGGGTGTGTATCTGCTTCGATTACTCGTCTGGATTAACTGGACTCTTGTACTTCGACTTCACTCTGTCACCTTCCCGCCACTGCCAGTAGTAGTAGCGGTTGTCGTTGATCTCCTTGATCGTAATCGTAGCCTTCGACGGGACGTCGTCCGGAAGATCGTCTGGCCGCTCGTCGATTTCGTCGTCCTCCGATTCTTCCTCGAGACGCGCTTCGCGAGCTTTGTGTTCTGCCAGTTCCTCGGCGTAGCGTGCGACGTGCTGGAGCTGGTCCGGCGAGTAGCCGTTGAGTGTGTTAACGATATCCGTCGGGAGTTCCGCCGGCGGCGTCGGTGGCTCGTAGGACATCAGCGGTCGCCTCGTGTTAACCAACAAAATGCGTATTGGCATAGATTTGTTGGTTAATGAGATATCGTCCCGTCACGGACTGAAGAGTATGAATAGAAAACTATTCAAAAATAGCAACCCGGGAACGCTGTCGATGTCAAACCAACGGCAATCAATTAAACCTCACCGTGGAGGAGGTCGATAATTCAATTGCTGCTGTGAAACTCACGAGCATTCTCTTTCTGACTCACGGTAGGAAACGTCGAGATCGAGATCGTCGTACATACGATTGAGCATAGCAAGTGCCGACTGAAACGTCGCATAATGCTCCCGCATGAACGCTATCGTCTCGCGCCGAGAGATGACTGGATATCCTTCGACGTGGTCGGGGTCGAGCATGGAACGCTCGTCGAAGACGACTTGGAGAGGGCCTTCAAACGAGTCCTCCGGTCGACGCTCAAATCCTGTCGGGATTCCAAATCGTTCGAAAAAACGCTGCCAAGCGTCGACATCCTCCTCAAGGACGGCAAGAAAGAGCGGGTAGTCGCCGGGCTCGCGACCAACCTGGTAGCCGCCCTGAGTCCACACGTAGACGGCGTCCACCTGTGTAAAGGCGAAGAGCCAGTCACCGAACTGTGGGAGTACGTACGCCTCTTCGATGGACGGTGGATTCACGGCGTCACTCGTGGCCAGCAGGTCTCGTGCCGCCTTACGGACGCGATCGTCGGTCACGAACAGTCCATCATCATATCGAAGATACCCTGCATCCTCTAGTTGATTGACTGCTTGTCGAACCGTTTCGTAGGGGGTGTGGAGATGTTGGGCTACCGTTCGGATCGAATCCCCAGGATTGACCGCGAGCAACACTCTAACAGCCGTCTCATCAAACGGTTCGTACATCTAATAATTACCAATATCATGGTAACAGTCAAATAGATCACTACACTTTCGGCTATGCCGTTCTGAACGGCCTATGCAATCCGTCTGACTGACTCAAGTCCCGAGACACCAGCCAGTCTGTCTCTGACTTCCTCCTCGCCAATCGCCGTAGCCCACCGGACCGTAATTTCGACGGTAATGAGTGTTGCCGACAGCTGTGGCTCGATACTATCCAGTTCGTCAATCGTGACGTCATCGATAGTTTCGGGCCGCGAGAGACGCTTCTCAGCGTCAGTGACGAGGTCCCCATCCGCGCCGCAGGGGATTCGAATCGTCACGACGGCAATTGTCGTCGAGTCTAGGTCAGTGGTATTGGATACTGCCATATTATCATCTCCGTTGAGGCGCGTCTCACGGGCCAGATGTTCGACAACTGTACTCCGAGTGCGCGAGGGACGATTCGAACGTCCGTCTCGGTCGTGGCACGACCGCGTGTTTCCGAACTCCACCACTCGCGCATCCTCAAATCCGAACTGGGCTAGGTCGGCTCGAACGCCTCGATCTCATCGATGATCTGTTTCGGATTCTCGGCGTGTTCGATGAACGAGAGGACGTTCTCCGACCATCCCGAGATGTTGTAGACGTTCTCGTAGCCTTCTGGCGTCACCAGGTCGCCGTAGGCCGCGAGATCGACGAGATACAGCGCGGTGTCCGCAGACACCTCGTCTCGATACGCATCGAACGCGTCTTTGACCGTCTGGGAATCGCGGGCCGTGAACGGCGTGTTGTCCCAGATCTGCATATCGGTGAAGACGACGATGCGTTCAACAGCATCCCCTCGGTCGTGGAGGTGCTTGATCGCCCTCCAGCCGTTCGTCGAGTTTCCGACATCCTCGTCGATCGCCAACACCGCCGCTTGGCGCTGCAGGACTGGCGTGTCGACGTGCATCGGAACGGTCTGGAAGTCGTCGCCGAACCCGCCGACGTCAGCACCCTGGTTGGCCAGGATCGCACCGAACAACGCACCGATCTCCTTCAGTCGGAGCGTGCTGTTCGCGGACAGCGGCTGATCCATCGATCCCGACAGGTCGACCGCGACAAAGGTATCGCCGAATCCGCCAGGCACCGTCTCGACCGCGACATCAATTGCGTCTTCGAGCCACTGCTCGACCGTCGGTGCCTGGACATCCGCGTCTTGCAGCGCGGTGTAGGCCTGGTAGTACCGGAACGGGTACAGCGGCGCGTGGCGGACGGCCTCCAGGTCGAGGTGATCCACGACGGTGTCCTCCGGAACGCCGGCTTCGAGCATATTCCGGAGGTTCCGGATCGACGCGAAGATGGGCAGCGTGTACTCGTCGTCCTCGATGAGCAGTTCCCAGGCGGCTTGGGTGTTGCCGCGCTCGGAGATAACCGTCTCCCACGTGTTCGGCGCCGGCAACGGGTCGACGTCGGGATAGTCGTCGAGGCCACCACGCATGAACCGCTCGAAGAGCGCTTCCTGCTCGGCGTCGATGGGCGTGGGGTGGACGCGGTTGAAGACGTCGTGCAGCGTCACCTCGCGCCGCGACAGCTCGTACTTGCCCAGCGTGTAGGCGTCGGCCATTTCAACCAGCGCGTCCTCGATCCCGCGTCGAAGCGGCCACGGCGCAGTCCCGCCGAACAGCTGATCGTGGACCGCGAGCGCGGTGGCCGTCTCGTCCATCCGCTGGATGATCGCCGGCGCCCATTCGCGGATGAGCGACTCGGGGGAGTCGTCCTTGAATCGGTCGTCGTTGGCTGCCAGTACGAGTAGCACTTGTGGGATGTCCCGCAAGTAGAGCTCCTGGCGCGCATAGGCCGCGAGCTTCAGGACGAACTCCGGGTCCTCGTTTGCGGCGGCATCGAACTGGCGAACGACAGCAGCGAGCTGTTCGTCATCGGTCTCGTAGAACGAGCCCTCCAGCAGCTGGTTGATCGTGCGCTTGTACAGTGCGAGTCGGGGGTCGGCAGGCTCGAACGCTTCGCCACCCTCGTAGTTGGTGGTCCGCGTTGCCTCCGCGACCGTTTGCTTTGGCGTGTTGAATTCCATCCTATCACCCGGAGCCGCAACAGGCGACTCCGATCGTAGCTGCCCACAAGCTCTGTGAGCAGCGAGTCTCGGGAGAGAAACTTCCCGAACCAGCCTCGCATCGCTCGGCTGGACGTTCCCGGCACGATTCGAACGTGCGACACCCGGCTTCGAAGGCCGGTGCTCTGTCCTGACTGAGCTACGGGAACACGAGTGGCCGGACAATTTCTGGAGCGAACGACGGGATTCGAACCCGTAATGTGCCATCGACGTAGCGCTCCAGATCGACGGCCACTGGCGACACGACGACCGGAAAACTGTCGGAGCGGGACCGGTGTCGAGCGTCCTCTCGTACGCTCTTTGTCCGGGATGTTCTCGATGGGTTGTGCCACCGACAGGATTTGAACCTGCGAGTTCCTGGCGAAGCAACGCTCCGACTCGACGGTCGCCACGTGCGGTCGAGCAACTGGTGGTGCGACGGGCTATGACTCCCGTTGGTGTGCTTTGCGGGCGAAGAAACGCACCACCTCGACGACCACACGCTTGGGGAACGCTGACCGTGACAGCGTCACGGATCCGTGGCTGCCCGCTATGTCAGACACGGAAAAACGCTGTCAGGGCCAGCCTCCCCGACTGCTCCCGAGGGGAATCGAACCCCTGGCCTCCAGTTTGAAAAACTGGCGTCTCTCGCCAACGGAGACTCCGGGAGCGCTGGAGAGTAAATCAAGCACCGAGGTGTGGGCACGCACGGGTCACTGCAGCCGTTCGAAGCCCTCGAGTTGCCCGTGCGTGAACGTTACTTGATACGTGACGAGTGTCTCGAGACCCTCGAAGGAGTGTTTGAGCTTGAAGCGGCCGTGGTAGTCGTCTCGTTCGATCCAGCCGTCGTGGACTCGGTTCCGACTGCCGGCCATGTAGCGAAAATCGTCCTCGTCGACGTCGTCACGGCTCGCGTATGGCCGGTCTTCCGGCGGGACCGCTTCGGTGTGCCACTCCTCTTCGAGGAGCCGACCGTCCGCCGTAATCCGAAATGTGGTCATGATCGGTCGATCGATGCCTTTCGTCTGCCAGTCGACATCCTCGGCAGGAGTAATCCCTTCGGGGTACTCTGGCAGGTGGACGTCGTCGTAGAGTTCGACTGTATCGAATAGTCCCATTGTTGTCCTCCATTGCGGGACCAGGAGTCGAACCTGGGCCTCGGGGATATGAGCCCCGTGGACTGCCATTATCCTATCCCGCAGCACACAATTCGGAACTCACTCATGGGCATCTCTCAGTTCTCCACAGCTGTCCGTCCCTCAGTCTCGTCGGCTGGAAGTGAGAGGTCTCGGACTGTTGGAGAATGCTCCAGCCCGGATTCGAACCGGGGGCTCGGCCGTGAGAGGGCCGTGAGTTTGGCCGCTACTCCACTGGAGCGGGTTGGCCTCGTCTGGAACGGGTCGTCGGCCAGTGGGACGGGCAGGATTCGAACCTGCGTGTTCTCGTTACAAGTGAGATGAAGGAACTCTCTCGCACCGGGTCTCCGGTGAAAACTCGGTGAGTGTGTGTGAATGCCAGGCTCTTCCACCGTCCCGCAGTCTCCCCGGCACGACTCGAACGTGCGTCTCCTCCTCTACAGGGAGGTATCGTAGCCGCTAGACCACAGGGAGAAAATGTCGCCGCGAGGATTCGAACCTCGGAAGGACCTACGCCAGCGGGTCTGAGCCGCTTCTCGTTGACCACTTGAGTACGGCGACGTAACGGTGAAGCGAGAATTGTCTCCCGGCACGATGGCCGGATGCCGCCACCAGGATTCGAACCTGGGAAGGACTAACCACACGGGTCTCGACCGTGTCCGTTCGACCACTCTGGCATGGCGGCGCAATTCGAGAATCGCCGGCGACTCTGCGAATCACTTCGGCACGCAGCGGCGGGAGAGCGATGTCAACTGCCCCGCGCACGGTGGCGCGGGGCTTGTCAGTGAACTCGGCCTCTGCCGACCATAGTTAGTCGGACGAGACAAAGCCCCGGTTCGGCGTCACCGTTCCTGACTTCAGGGCGAGTTGACTGTCGCCCGTCCGCCGCGACGACTGTAGGCCGCGACGGACATACCGCCACCCAATATTCTTCGCTCCAACATAGTCCGCGTTCGCTGTCGTATCACACCTCTCGCACTCAAACTCTGCCTGTGTTACGCGGTTCCCTTTACTCGTGTGTCCACATTCGGGACACCGACGACTCGTATTCTCCGGATCGACGTACTCTACGCAGATGCCTTCCGTCTCGGACTTGTACTCCACGAGATCAACGAGTTGCCGATGCGCCCACTGGTGGAACTCTTTGACCGGCGGCACACGGTCTCTGATGTGGGTCAGATTCTCGAATGCAATGTATTCACAGTCGTGATTCAACGCTTCTTCGATAATGTCGTTGGCCACGCGATGCAGGACATCCCGAACGTAGCGGGACTCTCTGCCGCTCATCTGCTGGATGGTGCGGTGTGCGGACTGCGTACCGGTCTGTTGGAGACTGCTTCGAATCCGCTCGAACTCCCGGTGTCGATGTCTGACTTCTCTGCCGGACGCGAAGTACGCCGTTGAGGTTGTGGCGATGTTGACGATGCCGAGGTCGACGCCGAGAACTGTCCTGTCCTCGTCGTCGCCCTGTTGTTCGACCTGTTTCTCGGGCTTCGGTTTGCGAAAGCCGAGATGCAGGTAGTAGTCGCCATCACGCCGAGAAAGCGTGGATTCGGTGAGCTCCCAGTCCTCATCGTTGAGGTACTGGTGTTGGTAGCCGTCTTCGTCGTCCGGCAACGCGAGATCGCACCGGATGCGGTCGTCAACCGTTGTAAGTGAGACTGTTTCGTCGTCGAACAGCGTCATCGTCCGGGTGTCGTATTTCACCGTGGTGGCGGTGAACTCCGGACACGAGGTTTTGTATTTCTCGTCTAGTTCTTTGATTTCTTCGACGCCGGAGAGTGCGGCTGCGGCTTGGTGGGTGGCGAGGATTGCGTGTTGGCTCCCGAGACGCGTCTCCTCCAGCACCTCGTCGTAGGCGAGGTCTTGGAGGTATGTCTTCCGCGTTTCACCCGTTTGCCATCCGATCCGACTGCTGATGTTGCAGGCATCTTGCCACTCGTTGATGGTGGCGTCAAGCAGATCTTGTTGCTCGGTGGTGAGGATGGGGCGGGTGATTGCGGTGCGTCGCAGGTAGTCGTCCGCCACGGTTTTCAATAGATATATGAGGTACTTAGTAATCGGTGGTTTGTGGCAGTGGGTGTTGGTTTCCTCCCCGCCCACCGGTGGGCGGGGAACCCGCCTTGCTATCTAATTTGAACACTCGTGTCCTTGCGGACGCTGCGGTTCCAACGCAATCCCTTGACCAAGCTAGGGAAACCCCGCCAACGGTGAGATGGAGAGTCGAACTCCGAAGCCTCGCGGCTCTCGGTTTCACACCGAGCGCGGTCGCCTATCCGCATGTCTCACCATCTCCGTCGGAACTTGCTCCGACAAGCCCGCCTCGCGTTTCTCACCGGGACACCGGAAGACGCGCATTACTCAGCTTCTGACCCTCACTACCGAGGCGAATGTGCTCATCAGCATCCAGTCACAGCAGGGATGGATGGTGGTCACCTCGTTCCGTGGAAGTATGCGCCGTCCTCGGTGACGCAGATTTCCACGCTTCCAATCGTGTCGATAGACGTTGTTTCACCGATCGGGACGTGACGGAACGCTTCCTCCTCGCAGGCAGGGCAGACATTCGTTGTCATGACGCCGCGACCCGGATTCGAACCGGGAGACCGATAGCAGACGGCCACGGCATAGCAGGCCGCTGGGTTCCCCAATACCCAGTCGCGGCACAGTGAGCCGACGCGGATTCGAACCTCGGTCCTGTGCGCCCAAGGCACAGATCGTCGTCCGCTGGACCATCGGCTCACTGGACTGCCGAGCGTTCGGCAGCTGATTCGCTATCTGTACGACTGTTTCCAACTGTGCAACCGCGACCGAGTAGTCGTGGTTGCGCGTCTCATCGCGGGGGCGTACTTCGGGAGGTTCCCGGGAATACCACACCGGCTCATGTAGGTTGCAGACCCTGCTAGGCCCATCATCGTAGGAACGATCCAGCTGATCGCACCAACGGGCTGCCTACCTCGATGGGTATCCCCACGTGGTTTATCCACGCGTCCACGCCGACGCCGGGATTCGAACCCGGATCACGGCCGTGACAGGACCGTATGCTCGCCGGATTACACCACGTCGGCATGCAGTCGCCCCGGCCGGAATCGAACCGGCGACCTCCGGATTCAAAGTCCGGCGTCCCTCGCCAGCGGAGACTCCGGGGCTAGGCGTAGCCGCAGCTATCGCTGCGGGGCTGTTGGCTAACGACTTCCGTGCGCTCAGCGCGGACGGAGCCCGTTCTCCCCTGTATCGGAACGAACGGAAACCAATCAGCCGCGAGCCTGGCACCCCACACTCGCTTCACGCTGTGTACTGAGCGAGTACTGGGCAAAGGCAGGCGGCAATCCCGTGTTCCCCGATCCCTGACGGGTAGTCCGTATGGGGGCCGAGTTATGCGGGTGAGAGTGTCCGGCCGTCGCCGGATTGCGTCGAACTCTCGTATTCGAAGCCGACGTGGATCCGGCGGTTTGCGCCCGGTCTCTTCGCACGCTGATCTTGTAGGCACTCGCCGAACACGGGCCCTGCGGCTAAGCGAGAACGAGCACGCCGCGGGGTGAGGCGAGTGGTGATCATCGTGTTGAACTCTCTCGGTTTGAGGGGTGTATCGGACGTCAACCTGGATTATCGTGGCAATTGTATTAAAATTAGTCAGGGTGTGGGTAACACACCCATAGTGGTGGACAGTCGAATGTCATACTCAGCTTTTTGAGCGCCGAACATACTCCCCACCTGCGTTGTCTCTCGGCTTAAGGGGTGATCCAATACGGAGTGTTTCCGGGAGGCCGCACAGAAACTATAGCCACCCTACCAGCAACGGCGCAAATTAGGTTCGGCGTCTACTGTAAACGGCGGGATTCTCTCCTCGCAGAAAGATAGTTCACCGTTCTCCCCCCTCTTCCCACTCCGGACGTGGCGTCGGGGACGGGAGTTCGTCAACCACAGTTCGGAGTTCGTCCTCTGTCGTCCACGGGAAGCACCGATCGTGGAGTTCGAATTTGCGGAACTTGTTGAGATGGACCCAACTGTACGTTGCCGGCGCTTCGCCCTCCTCTGCCCGGTCGTCGATCACACCCCAAATCTCCTGTTCGTCGATGTCGAGACCCCTCTTTTGGGCGCGGTCAACGAGTGACTCGACTTTTGATTGGACTTCATCCGCCGACAAATCGTCTGCGAACGCAATCTCGAGGGCGGCCTGAACGACGTGCTGTGTCGAGTCAAGGTTCTCGTCAGTCACCCACGCGTAATCACGCGGGAACACGTACGACTTGTCGAAATACGGGCGGTCATCGATCTCACCCAACTCAGGCGCCTCCCCACCACTCTCCTTCTCGAAGACACCGACGATGTAGTCGCTGTACGTCGCGAGCAACGAAAACATGATATCGAACGTATTGAGCCGGTCAGTCGGGAGTTCGAGGAGATCACCCATGATGAACGGATAGGCACCGAGCTGCTTCGTGAGTTCGTTCTGGACGGCGCGAAGTCGGCGGATATAGGGGTCGCGATAGCTTCCCAGGATGAAATACGATGTCCGCTGACTCCAGAGATACGGCAATTCACGCTGGGTGAACCGCCAGATCTCCCGTTTCTCTGCAGGCTCAAGTTCGATGCCCCCGACGGCCTCGTGAACAACGGTCATAATCTCCCCAGCGTCCGGCGGCGGGCTTGAGTCGGTCATTAGCTGCCGATTCAAACTACACCACCTTATCCCTTCTGAATCACTTTGATTTTTTCTGAATTAACCAACTTGGTCAACCCTAACTGTTATAGCGCCCTCCCTCGTACCATCACGTATGAGCGAAACCGACACTGGCGCGGCCGATGCAGGGCCGTTCGCGGAACAGCAGCGGCTGTTCAAGCTGCTGTCCCAGGATACGCGCCATCTCATCATCCAGGAACTGCTGGGCCACCCCGCCCATCTGATGTCGCTCGCCGAACTCGAGTATATGACTGGGAAGAGTCAGGCGGCCATCAAAGACCAGTTGGAGACGTTGATCGACGCCGGGCTCCTCGCACGCTACACGTACGACCCAAGTGAGGGGAAACGTGATCTCCCCTCCCAGTTCTACGGATTCACTGAGCGGGGCGTCGAGGTCCTCCACGACTACAAGTATCTCCGTGGCCTTCCGGTCGCTCGTGCCCTCTACGAAAACACGCGCAAGACCGAGAAAATCGAGCGCCACGAATCGGCCCCTCGCCCGGAGCTTCCGGATGCCGTCGCGGAAGCCCTCGAGTTCGACGAGCCCGATCTCGACGCCGTCGATGGTGGCACAAACCCATAGTTCGTCGGTCAACTACCCCACCCTACTTCGCTCAGTCTGACGACTTTGCTCGTTGAGGGTGGGGCTTGTCCGTGTCCTCGACCTCGAACCCGTCCGGGTGGGCGGTAAATCCGCCACTTGGCGTCACCGTTCCAGACTTTAGGGCAAGCTGACTGTTGCCCGTCCGCCGGGACGACTGTTGGCCTCGGCGGACGTACCGCATACCGATGTTCTTCGCCGCGTTGTAGTCTGCGTTCGCTTCCGACTCGCACTTCTGACAGCAGAAATCGGTTCGATTCGGGCGATTCTCGTCGGCTGTGAAGCCACACTCGGCGCACCGTTTCGACGTGTACGCCGAACCCACCTGCTGCACCAAGATACCGTTCGCTTCGGCTTTGTACTCTACTTGCTCGTAGAGCGTTTGGAACGCCCACTTGTGGCCCCACGACGCACCCGTGCGGTCGCGGATGTGGGTCAGGTCCTCGAACGCGATCACGTCGCACTCGTATCGGAGTGCTTCGTCTACGATAGCGTTCGACGCTCGGTGAAGTACGTCGCGGACGTAGCGAAGTTCCCGGCCACTCGACTGTTCAAGCGTCCGGTGGGCGCTTCGCGTTCCGGTCTGTTGGAGGCCGGCGCGTACCTTCTCGAACTCGCGGAGGTCATGGGTTAACTCTCGCCCGCTAAAGAAGCAGGCAGTGCTGGTGACGGCGAGATTTTTGATACCGAGGTCAACCCCGAGGACCGTTCCGTCCTCGGCGGTATTCCGTTCGGTGTCGGTCTTGTGTCGGCGGAAGCCGATGTGCAAGAAGTAATCGCCGTTGCGGGCGGTGAGCGTACTTTCTGTAACGCTCCATTCGTCAGAGTTGAGGTACTGCCGTTGGTAGCCATCGTCGGCATCGGGAAGTGCGAGCGAACACCGGACGCGACTCTCTGTCGTGGAGAGAGAAACCGTGTCGTCATCGAACAGCGTCATCGTCCGGGTGTCGTACTTCACCGTGGGTGCGGTGAACGTCGGGTTGCTGACCTTCTTGCCGTTGGACCGGCGTTCGATACAGCCAGTGATGGCTTGTGCGGCTTGGTGGGTGGCGAGAATCGCATGCTGACTCCCGAGGCCGGTTTGCTCACGCACGTCGTCGTAGGCGAGGGGCTGTACGTCGCTCTTGGCGTTGCACTTGCCCCACGCCATGTCGGTGGCGAGCTGGCAACCACGCTTCCACTCAGAGATGGTCTCCTCAAGCAACTCGCGTTGCCTACCATCTACCGAGAGTCGGGTGATTGCTGTCCGGCGCACGTAGTCGTCTGCCACAGATTCAATGTAGTCTCGTGGCTACTTATATATTAGTTTCTGTGGCCTATACGAACGCGCTCCTCCCCTCACTACTCACACCCTTCGGTCGCTCCTTGAGGAAGGGGACTCCGCGCTACCGCTTCAGTTGAACAGCACCGTTCTCGACGCTGCAGAGAAGGTACGCCGACTTCGTACCTTGGTCAGGACTCCGTGGGCTCCAGCATGGCTGGCTCGACGTTGATTCGGAGGCAATACGTACTGTCGGTCGATCCGGTGTCGGGCCGTGTCGGGTCCAGCAGCGAGTAGCCACTTGTGAACGACGCAACGAGTTCCTCGCGGGCGGGGAGGTCGATGCCGAGCTGGTCGGCGAGGTAGACGATCCGCTTGGTCGCAGCGCCGTTGTCGAGGCGTTCGAGGTACTCGCCGACGGTGTCCCAGTCGCAGCCCCGGTCGTCGGCGGTGCGCATCGCGGTTGCGAGTTCTCGAAGGCCACCACAGAACTCGGGGTGGTCCGCACAGTCGACCAGCGTCTTCTCCAGGTCGCTGACCTGAACGGTCGTGCCCTCGACCGATGTCGGCTCAAAGCCGAAGAATTTCCGCTCGGTGACTGTCGTGACGCGGTACGGGACGCCGTGGATCTCCCTGCTTTGCGCTCGGGTCGGCGTGACGATGTACACCGTCCGAGGTACTTGTTCGGTCAGCCCGTGGTGGCTGAGGGCGCTGTAGTAGCCGATGTACATCGGCTCGGCGACGTGGGCGGCGATGAGGTACTCGTGGGGTGTGTACAGGCCCTCTTCACCGGCTGCGAGTGGGATGATGAGGTATCGGCCGGGAAACAGTCGGTCGAGCCAGCCCTTCTCGGTGAGCCGGGAGGCAATCTCTCGGGCGGTGTTCGGGGGGACCTCCAGCGTCGTCTCGATGTCGTCGATGGAGATGATTTGGTGACCCGCGCCAGCGAGTCGTGCAAGGAGTCGACTTTCTCGAGTCGAGAGGCCCTGGCGTATATTTTGTGATTGTTCTATAGTACTCATACCTGCGTTTCTTACATAGAGTATGAATTTTGGGCCTGCTTTATCCTTGTCCCATCCCTCTTAGCCTCCTTAACCAACACAAATCACCCGATAGATATGTGTTGGTTAAGAACCGTGAAGACTGTGAATGAACAAATCGGATGTTGCAAGTACTCACGTCTTCCTGTGGACGTATTCTACAAGGTGTGTGGGGTGAAAGACTGGAAAAATGATTCTGTCGGCAGTATCTTCCAACCCCGTCTTCTGGCTGGTCCAACTATTGATGGGATATTGGATCGGGGTCGAATTAGTCATTCGATACGAAATCCCGATCGTAATCAAAAACAAGGTGGAGGGGCTTGTTGACGTGCCCACTGCGTTGACTTGCCGGTACTACGAGACACAGGTATGAACCCACGCGATATCATCCGGCGAGACTATGTGCGCGTATCCATAGTTCAGGACACACGCACCGCCGTCATCAACATCGGGGACCAACGAGACGGACTCACAGACAGGGCTGGCGAGGACCCGATCTCGATACCCTGGGCTGGTCGTTGGGACGACAATCGTCCCGGTGACTCAGTAGACGAAACTGTTCTCTCAAACTGATAAATTTTGAAAGTCAGGACTCCAGAGATGGCCCCTCGGCCGGAGAGAGACGGCGGCCTTCGCACACCGCATATCGCCTCTTTCTTTGGACGAAAACCGCGATATGCAAGGCGAAATAACGCGCTCAAATAGCAGGAGAACCCCGCCGGGACGATTTGGGAGCGTAGAAAGTACCTCGACGAGCTGCCGGCTTACCACGATTTCGATAAAATTGTTCGACCACGGGGTAAGCGGAGCAAATTCGGGGAGTACTGATGCGAGCTACGAATAGCACTGTGTCAGGAACGCCTCGCTGGATGGTTGTCCTCTCTTGGTCCTCACCGAAAGAAACGTATGATTCCCACGAATTCGGGACGGTGAACACACTAAAAATTGCTCGACGGGATTTCAGTACAAGAGGGGCAGCACTACAACCAATCTTCTCGATATCCTGAGGAACACTCGTTCACAGTCCGAGCTCAGTCAAAGACTCGTACGGAGTGTTAACCAACACGGCCCACGAACCCATAGGTTTGTTGGTTAAGACGATGAAGACGGCTCCCGTGCCTGCTGACTGTAACACTACTCGAAACTTCTTTATATACATGTTTCGTATTATGTTACACCGTGCTCCGGCTCATCGAACTCGAGGTCCTCGCCACGGTCGACCGCGGCGACATGATCTCTGAGCTAGCGACGAAACTCGACCACAGCGAGAGCTACCTCTCTCGTGCTGTCGCCGACCTCGTCGAGAAGGGGCTCGTCTACACGGAACGCGACGGCCGCCGAAAACGAGTCGTCCCGTCGGATGCTCGCGCCGTTGAGCTCTACCAGGACCTCGTCCGCCAGCACTCCCACATCGACTTCCCTGAGTTGCTGACCGGCAAGGCGCTCGAGGTGTTGTACTATATCGACCAGCCGCGAACCGTTTCCGAGATAGCCGACCGGAGCGACAACTACCGCAACACGGTCAACCGAGTCCTCAAGCGGTTTCGCGACCGTGGTCTCGTCGGCACGGACGACGGCCGCTATGACTTCAACGCCGACTTCGACCGCCTCCACGAGTTCGCCCGTGAACTCGCACATCATCTGCATCGCCAGCGCCTCGAAGCCGTTGCCCCGAAGGGCACGATTCTCTGGGAGGACTACGACGAATTCCTCGCCCAGACGGAGACGGAAATCGACGCGGAGGCGTTCCACGAAACCGGCCTCGCTCGGTTCGCGGCCTTCGACCTCCAGTTCCTGCTCACCGGCCACCGCTACTACGTCTACTCCGAGGACCTCGACGCAGTCTCGCCGGCGGAGCTCTGCTGTCACACGCTGCTGATCGACGACGGCAGTCGCCACCGCTCGTACTGTCTCCTCTTGCTCAGCCACGTCGACGTCGACGAGGCGGACCTCCGAGAGCAGGCGTCGAAGTATGGCCTTGAAGCCGAAATCGACGCCTTGCTCCGCTACCTCGAGACCCACGGCGAGGTCGACGACGACCGGCTCCCGGAGTGGGACGAGTTCCAGGAGCTGGCGGCTGACTACGAGGTGCCACTACCACAATGAGACCAACATTCGGCCGCGAGTACATCGAGAACGAATTCCAACGAATTGCCGAGGGCCTCTCAGCCCTACTTACAGTTTACCTGATCGGTGGTGGCTCGATGTCGCTGCGCGACCTCAAGGGAGCGACGAAAGACATCGACCTGGTCGTCCCGGATGGCGACGCGTACGGCCAGCTGTGGGCCGTCCTGATGGACCTCGGATATACGGAAGTACAATCACTGGATCCAGATTATCGGGCGCTGGGAGCGACGAGCTGCGTCGAGAACGACGATGGGTGTCGCCTCGACATCTTCAACCAGCAGGTTGCGAATAAGCTTGTGCTCACCGACGGCATGCAAGAGCGCAGCGAGCCGTTCCTCGACACGGATCGACTGACGGTCCGGCTGGTCAGCAACGAGGATATCTTCCTGTTCAAACTGATCGCAGGCCGCGACGATGACATTGGGGACATGAATATGCTCGTGCAGGCCGGCCTCGATTACGACGTCGTCCGAGATGAACTCGAAGCCCAGATCGAACGCCTGAATGATGATCAGTTCGCCACGTTCGCGAACGAGGCCCTGGTCGAACTCGAGGAGCGGTACGGGGTAACCACGCCGATCGAGGCCCGCGTCCAAGAGCTCACGAATAGGTACTACCGGGGGCTCGAAGTCCTCCAGGCAGTCGACGAACCGATGACCGTCGACGAACTGGCCGCCGAGCTTGGACTGGACATCGATGAAATCCGAGACAGGGTCGCGTATCTTGCGAAATTCGACCGGGTACGCCAAGAAGGCGACACAGTCAATCCGGTGGAGTAGTAAGGTCTCCACCCTACTCAAAGTGTGTTCAATCCGTCGACGACAATCTCTACGTCTTCTTCAGCTATGAGTGGATCTTCAGCGGTACCGAGCTCGAACTCTTCGTCCTCTGGAACAGTCTTGTCAACTTCAGTTTCTCGGTCAACGTTGACTGTAACGTCTACTTCTTCACTTGTGTCAAAGTCGATTGTTCCGAAGTAGACTGTACCGTTCTCGACCTCGTAAGAGGCGTGGACACCATCACCATCCGAGTAAGTTGCGTACTGTGTTGTTGCTACTCTGTCGTCGCCGCTTGTGGTCATGACTTCTTTTTCAGCAACAGCTCTTTTCTCTTCAAGCTCAGCATCTCCATTGTAGAAGTCGAAAATGTCTATCGTTGGTTCCCCTTCAGTGCCTTTTTGACGCTATTAGAAGAATCAGCCGTTATGGACAGTATCGGTCTGAGAGGAAAGTGGTGGCTAAAAGGTATGAGAGCCGACGACGAGATCGTACCCGACGCTGCTACCGCTGGAACTCTATCATTCTCACCAAAAGAAGGAGGCGAACTGGAACTCATCGGAAGTTTCCACAGCACCTTCGAGAGACTCGATGAAGAATCCGATACAGAAGACGGTCCTGTAACCATTCACGGTGTATCTACAGAAGGAGAGTACATCTCCATACTCAACTGTATGTACACCGGCGAAAGTATGAGTTCTAAAGATGTTTCCTTCACCACTGAGACCTATCAGGTGGGAACAATCATACGAGGTGCCCTTGTTGACCCCACGTCAAAATACTGGAAGTGCACATTCTCATTCGACAATCTTGACAAGTGGACCGGGATCAGAAGGGTACATACACCCGGCGATGGACCTATGAACTTCGGTCCTGCTCTCTCCGACTCACTCTCCACAGATGAAGAGGATATCATTCTAAATCTTCACGAGGATAACAAGGCCGCAATTGAGGGAAAGCTTGGAAGAGTCTACTTCACTGTCTTCCCCGAAGAGCCGCTGACGTTCGACGAGTTCTCATCCCAGTACATCCGGCCATTACAGAATCTGATTACCCTCGGTGTGGGGGAGGCAGTCTTCCCGACCTTCGTTAACCTCTTCTCAGAACGGTTCGGCCATCCTGATTCAAAACATTCGGTGCACTGGCAGGTACCGTACTACCGAGAACAGGACGATGTAAATCAGATGCAGATGAATTTCACTTTGCAGGACATCTCTTTTGAGGAAGTTGTCGTCCAGTGGTTAGAAAGCGAAAGTTCGGTAAGCAGACTCCATGACCACTATTTCGGCACCCGCTACAACGATAGTATGTATGTCAACACTCAATTTATGTCGATGATGTTTGCTCTCGAGGCCTATCACCGGAGGAAGTTCCCTGACCGTCAGAAGATAATGAGTAAGAAGGTGTACAAGCGGTTTCGGGATGTCACGTTGGAAAGAATGCCTAAGGTGGCGGCTTGGGACAGAGCTGAAGGTCTCTTCAATAGCATAGTGAATGAACCCTCGATTGGAGATCGACTGATCGATATTACTGAGCAACACGAGGAAATGTTCCCAGAGTCGTACGATATTGATTCCAATCTGAGTACGATCAAAAACGTCCGCCATACTATTGCACATAGCCTTCCAGAAGATCTCTCTACAACAGATATCGTCCGTGCAGAAATTCTTGTGAGAATTATTGTTCTCGCTGTACTGCTTGACACAGCAGGAGTTGACGAAGAGAAGGGTCGTGAAATACTGGCAGACGAGTACAGCAGTGTCGAGCGTATCGTTGAAGTATAGTCCTTAGATGACTTCTATGAACTGGGTGTCTGCGTCCACCGTATCCGTGGTATCCTGACTCGCTGCATAGATCGCTTTCAGCCGCTCGCTGTTCAGAATCTTGATGCCTTTCTCCTTGAACTCCTCTACAACATCATCATTGAGTTCCTCTCGTGTCTGGGGCGTTGCGACACAGGGAACCGTTTGCAAAGGCTCGATCAATCCGATGTCTGTGGGGATGAGATAGTCGTCGAGCACGGAGCTGATTGCTTCTGTTCGATCCAGGATCTGCTCTTTCGAAGAGATATCTTGGTTAGTACACTCGATGAAGAGGATCTGTGTGTTCTCAGGATGATAAGCGATTACGTCGATCTCTTGGTAGCGTGCCCCAGGGACGTCTTCGGAGAAACTGGGGATAACGAACGAATCATCCCCGTACCACTGGACAAGCCAGCCTGCCGTACTCAAGGCGTTCACCACCGCTACCTCGAAGTAATCGGCATTGTGTCCCTCCAGATATCCCTCTAAGTTGTTGTCTTGGTCGAACGCCTGCATAATCTCGTAGCGAGGGTTCTCTGGGACTACATCGCCCGTGTTGTGTTCGACCATATTGACCATCTCATCCTCAAGATACAGGACCGCGTAGAGCTCATCGATATCCTCTAGGTCCAGCTCCTCGGTGTACCGTGACCGGCCATCTTCCATCGACTCCAACTGTTCCTCATCGAACTCAATCTGCCAACCCTTGTGTTCGTCGTACGGCTTCTGGGGAAGCATACTGACGAATAAATCCTCGAACAGGCTTGTAGAGGAAACAACCTCAAGCATATCTGAGTCATCAATGCTGAACTCCATCCCTGAATCAGCGAACAACAGGATGGCCGGGCTCTCACGGTCCGACCGGAAGATGTAGTCGAAGTAGTAGCCTTCGCAGCGTCCAAGATCGTAGTACGGTTCTTCTGCCCGCATCAACTGATCGTCCAACTCGTCGACTACCTCGGAGTACCCGTCCTCAATGTCCTCTGGGATGTCGATACTGACAGCGGCGTTGACCTCCATCCGGGGACGGGTTTCTCGGACACGGCCCTCCCGAACACCATCTTGGAAATAATTGCTGGGGTTATGTCGGCGGAGTTCGCTCTCAATCTCAGCTGTTCCCTCGTCCGTGGGTATCTCCCCGTTGATTATCTGCTCCAGCAGATCGAAGGGAGAGGTGGAGTTAACCTTGTAGATCGAAAGAGCGCCCTCACGGTACAGGACTTCCGTACTCTCCTCGCCAGGTACTCGGGAAAACTCGAGTTCTCCATTCGGGATTTGCACTCCGTCGACTTCGACACTTGAGAACGTGAGAGTGGCTGACTGCCAGATATCACCGAAGTGTTCCCGGTACCACTGTAGATCGTCGAGATCCTCGATGTACGGCATTGTTGAATCGTACTCACTCAGCCAGTGTCATAAACGCCCAGCAAACAGCGTTAGAACCGAAGGACTCCGACCACTTTCAGCCCAAGCTTATGCAGGGATACGTGAAATACCACTGTAAGACAAGAGGGGATGTCGGGAAGTCTACTTGGCGATCTCTGGCAAACAGGGAAGTTCGCCGTCGGATATTACCGAGGGGACAAAAGCACCCTCATTTCACGAGGTATCGACGAAGTATCACCGCTCCTGCTATTTCTCGTAGCAGCTCTAACCGTCGGCCACTACTACGGAGTCGTCCCAGCAGCTGATGTTCTCTGAGTACTCGGCATCACTGCCTTGATCGGAGCAGTCGATCTCGTCCTGTTACTCGACTTTTCGATCCTCCTTGACCCCCTCATCGGAGACATTCTTGGGTTAGCTGGGCTGAGAAACCTGCTTACCGGGCTTGCAGTCTTCGGATTCGGCGGCCCAGTCGTGAACTACTTCAAAGCCATCCGCAACCAGTAACCTCTTCTTCTCCGCTCGGACCCAAAACGGTTTCACCCGACTGGACACCAGTACGGTCAAGAAAATGCCTTTGTCTGCATCCGGCGTTGACTACATCGTGGAGAAACTGGCTGACCTCGACTACGTGATGGGGACGATATCCACGTCAGCAGCGACGACATTGTCACCACCTACGTATCGACTGACCGACTGGAAGACATCGATGTCGAGGTGCTCGAGGAACACGACTACGAGTACCTGACCTCCGCCAAAGCCCGTCAGTGATTTCCTGACTCAGCTCGGAGAGTACCAGCGCTACTGGTTTTCCAGTTCCCTGTACGATTCCACGGCTTCCGCAACCGGGGTGTACTCCACCGTCAGTTCTGGGAACTCTTCGTCAACCGCTTCAACGATCGACCCGTAGGTATCACGGGCAAAGTCCTCACCAGCATCGGTGAAAGCCTCCCACTCATCCTCTACTGGTTCCTCCAGGGAGTCGCTGTCCAGCTCGTAGCTGAACCTCCACTGGTACTCAGAGAACTGACTGAACGAGCTAGAGGTTTCCTCGTAGACTGCGTCGAAATCAACGTAGGTGTCTTCCTCGTCGATTTAGTGGGCTGCGAGAATCCCTTGATATTCTGCACCGTATCAACTACCGGATCGTCGTGCCTCGGCATTTTACCTGACACCTCGAAGAGTGCGCTGTTGTACAATCATCATAGAGAAGACTTGCACAACGTGATTTTTAACATTACTGCCAGATTTTGACTGCTCCCCACTTCAGAGAATCCAACGCCTCATCTGACTTCTCAGTGAACCGCTCTGCTAACTGGCCGTTGTCCAGACTCGTATTGATGTTCCCTGCTGAGTGTGATATCATAGAGAACTGAGTTTCCACCTTGTCGATTCGCTTCCTCTGACTCTCTCTGAGAAGGTAGGACGCCTGGAGACGAGCCTGCTTCAACTCCTCCATAAGCATCAGGATGTCCTCATCAGTCAGCTCTGAATGACCGCTATCCGCCGACTTCAAGTCCGACTCAGAGAGTTCCCTTGTCTCCTTCAGCACTGATCGAAGCCGGTCCAAGTCCCGTTTCCGTCGACGGAGAAACGCCCATCCCTGAGCAACGGTACCTCCGAAGATCCCGCCCAGAAAACCAAGAACCGGTGCCGAAGTCAAATCCACCATAGCCGCTACTTTCCGTCCATCAGGTTGCGAAGGTTTTGCTGTGTGTTCGCGTCCTCATCGACATCAAAATCAGTTGCTGACGCGATATTTCTCATCCCCTCCTTCGCATACCGGTCTCGAACAACGAACTCAGCTACCGAGTTCTCATCTTCACTCGGCTGCTTCCTGAAGATGCGTCCACTCCCGTCCTCGAACTGGATTATGTAGAAGTGGCGGCCCTCGTCATCGACGAACTCCTTGAAGCTCTCCAAGTCGTCTTCAAAGCTGTCGGCATCGCTGGGCATACCTCGAAATGTATCCTCCACCTGAGTTATATCCCGGCGTCACAGCGTGATCAAACCGAGATTTGAGGATACCCGTCGTGCAAAGCTTGATAGTCGCCGATTGGAAAAACTACGGCTAAGTGACTCAGGGATGACCGGAGCAACTATCAAATCCGTATTCGTCAAAACAACTCCCTCAGAAATCGAAGACGACGACAACTTGGGATACGAGCTACAGAAAGTCAGAGACGACTACGAACACGCCATTATCATCCAGGAAACGGAAATGCGGAACGCAAGAGGTAGACGATACACGCTGGTCAGCAGTGGCCGAGTCTTCCCCGAAGACGTCCAGGCCACGATCAAACCGTACCTCGACCGGGCTGACTTCGATCATCATCTCAATCCGGGAACCTCCGACACTGTCGAAGAACAGGAAGTACGTGTCATGGTCGAAACAGCGGACGGAGAAGACTATCACATCCAGAAGCTCGACGAAGAACGGTACTACGTATCCCGCGACAATAAACCGGTGAAACCGCCGCACGCCGTCAACCAGAAAGCAGAGCAGGTGTTCCCTGACTACGAACCGATGCTGTAACCCATTCCAGCACAGATCACGTCTCGGCTACCTTCTCTATAATCAGTTCGTGCCTCTCTTCCGTGGTTTTCTTCTGACCTTCCGGTATCTCGGTCTCGTCTAATAGGATTTCTGCCGCCCCTGGGTCACCCTGTTCCCGGTAGAAATCGGCGGCGTCCTCGACGTACTCCTGCAGACTGTTGTACATCCGAGTTGCCTTGGGATACGACTTGAACCGGTTCACAAGTTCTTCCGGATCGGTCGGCGGGTAGAAACACTTCCCTGTTGCTCCACTACCTTGTTCATCAAGCGGCAAGTCGTCTCGAACCACTCCTCTTTCTCCATCTCTACCTTAGAACCCTGCTCACCCATATCTATCTGAAAAGTGCCATGCTCCGTATATACGATTACTCCACCAACAGACGGTCTACTCACTCAGCGGAATTGTGAGGGAAATGACTTAGTGGAAATGTTCTCCATTCGTTGATAATGGCTTCAGGGACCTCCTTTGAGGACCGTGCGAAACGGTTCATAAGTAGGACGCCAGGAGATCACGATCACGAACAGACGATACAGTTCATCAGCGAGATATTCAGAATAGAAAGCCAGCTAATTGCCTTAGAGAAGCGGTTGGACAATCTCAGTGCCGGAGTCTGGAGCAGCGAGCTCTCCAAAATAAATGACGAACTCTCGGCTCTCTCCTCTGACTTCTTTGAAGTACAGCGTGTGATCTCGTCGCCGGAAGGCCATCTACACGAGCTTATTGATATACCTCGAGACGAGGTAAGTGAGAAAGCGGTCAGCGAGATACTGACCCAACTCGGCTGGGAATGGTTCCCCAGAGAACTGAACCGGGTGTATTCCGTTCAAGAACGGGTCTACAGGAAGGCCGATGCGAAAAGCCAGCAGATGCTGACCAACCGGATCATCTTCCTGTCCTTCCTGGCGTTCGTTATCTCTGCATCCACCTTCGCCATCCAGTACATATAGATCAGAGAGATCGAATTGGAACCGTTTCTCCACCTACACCAATTATCTTCCTTCAAAAGAAACGCACTTGGCAGTCAATGAAAGCAGTATTTCAGGGAGAATTTCACATCTCTTCTACGGACAGAGAATCACTTGACTCACACTTAGACGCAGATGCAGATGCATTGTTCGTGGAACAGAGAGAAGACCGTGCCAGCCCGGACAACTGGTCTATCGGCTACCTCTCCTTCCTGATCGGTGCCCTCACACTGTACTGGCTGCAAGCAGCGCTCTACGACGGACCGGACATCAAAGAGAAAGCAGAGATCCCTGTCTACGACGAAATTGACACCGATCTCCCAGAACTATACCCCCGATTTCCTAAAAGCTGGATACTTGGCTCAGGGATTATCTCCGGCTTAGTCTTCGCTGCCGGGTTGTTCGTCCCGGTCTATCCGTTTCCATTTATTGATGCTCCAGCGGTTGCCTCCCTCGCCTTCACAGCAGTGGTTAAACCAATGATGGTGATCGGGGCACCGCTTTTGTTCTCCTTCTTCTTGATCATCCTTGAGGAACGACGGCTTGGAACCCGTGACCAAGATATGGCGGAGGAAATCCACAGAAGCTCCAAAGAAAACGGGTACGATACTATTGTCGTCTCCTGCGGTGATGCACACCTCGATAGTCTTCCGGACTTGTTAGAAGAGAAAGGGTGGGAGACAGAAGTTAACGAGTCCGACCACAGTTGGGCAGCCAAAATCTGGCGCTGGTAACCCTCATTCTTGATTCTCACGACGGGACTCGACGGCTGGCAAGAACTCCCCGTCCCGCAAAGCCCGGAACGGAATACCTATTCAAATGACATTCTCGATTTCTATGTAGCTGCCGGTCAACCAGAGGGAGAAGACTAAACCAGTCAATCGAGCAATACTCTATCTAAGTATGGGTGAGGGCTTCACAGACGATATCGACCTCTCTGATGACCCACTTATTGACGCAGTCCGAGACGAACTTAGTGAACAACTCGAGAACCTCGACGAAGACGAATTAGACGATGTCAGCCTGGAAGACATCCAGAATGTCGTAGAAGAATCCGTGGAGGGATCCATTGAGAAGCTTGCTACGGACACCTACGAACGGATCCTCAGCAATGACAAAGGTCTGGAACGGTATCACGAAACTATCGAAGGCTTCCAGGAGAGACTTGAGGAACGATGGGGAGAACCCCTTGAACTTCTCGAACGGCTCATCATCTGGTCAATGGAATGCGGCAGAGCAATCAACCAGAATCACGGATTCCAAGCCCGGCAGGAAGACAATTACCAGATTGAAGCCCTTCTACACCTGCACTCCCGATCTGTCCAAGTCGCTTTAGAAATCCACCACTTGCTGAAAGGCGGATTTGCCGACGGAGCATTTGCCCGCTGGCGATCACTCTACGAACTCTCTACCACCACTTCATTCATCTCCAAGTACGGCGAAGACACAGCAGAACGCTTCCTCAACTACCACAACGTCTGGGAATATTACTTCGCTGAGACCTACCAAGAGCACCAAGACGACCTCAATGTCGAATCCCTTGAACCCGAAGTCCTCGAAGAGCTCGAGGAAATTAAAGACGAACTCGTAGACCAGTTCGGTGAATCCATCGACGACGGCGGGCGTGGATCTGGCTGGGCAGCTGAAGCACACAGCGGCCAGAGTATGAGAAAAGAGGTTGATTTGGAACATCTCTATCCGTACTATAGACTGGCCTGCGAATCCGTCCACGCAGGGTCAAAGGGAACGCTTGACCGATTAGGAATCATTCGCCACGAGGACATCGAACAGCCAGGTGTATTGCTTGCAGGTCCCTCGAACGCCGGACTGAATCTTCCAGGTCAACTCACGGCGATCTCTCTCGCACAGGTTACAACCGATCTGTTAATGATGAGTGTAAATTCCCGGTCTGTGGCCGATATGATGGGGATGCAGATGCTTGTCGACGATATCGAGCAAGAGTTCGCTAATGCCTCCGAAGCTCTTGAACAGGACGACCGAGAGGCTACTGAGGAATGGGCGAACCAGGACATTGTAGATATCGCGTTGAATCACCTTAACCGGTCAGACCTGTTCTCCGAGGCCTTCTTCGAGGAACACACGGACTTCGATTCGCTGGAAGAGTTCGAAGACTCACTACCTGTTGGCCTTGACAATGTGAAAGGCGGCGACTCGGTTGATCCTGACGTCGATGAAGTTGTCCAGGCCCATTCGGAATTCGAGTCGTTCCGAAATCTGGTTGATACTGCAATGGAGATCTGGGTACACCGAAATATCGATCTCTCAGAGTACGATATAGACAATGACGCTTTTTCTGATTAACCAGGTAGAGCCAGTCCAAAGTACATATTTCCTCAGCGATAAACTGTAGGTATGACTGCATCTCCGCGCCGAAGTGAGGAAATCGACGCTCGTGAGGTGGGACAAACACGCCAGGTCGCGCACCCTTTCCCTCGGTTTTAGGGATAAATCCCAGACCGGGTCTCGAGGTTGTGGCTACGCGCGCAGCGAAGCGATCACGGAGCGAAGGGTAGGGTGGCGAGGTCTGGGTCGGTCCGGCACACAGCAAAAAGAAGGCTGCTCAGACTGGCTATGCTTCCCACCAGTGACCGCGCTCAGGGAAATAAAGAGTTGACCAGCCAGTGACGGCCAGTGAGACGCGTCCTACGTACCAACTTCTCGCCGCTTCGTGGATGCGCGCCCGTTCGCCTTCCTCGATCCAGGGGGCATTCGATTTCTCCCAGATCGTCACCTTCGTTTGCCCGCTCTCGTCTGCGAAGAGGCCAACTTGAGCGATGGCTGGGGAGTCACTATTCCAGAGCACCTCGATTCCTTGCGATCCGATGTCCTCAAGGGCGTCAATGGGTACGGTGCCCCCTGTCAGCTGTTGCCGGCGACTAGGTCCTCAATGAACTGGAACCCGTTCACAAACGTCACCGAGTCACCGTACCCCTCGCTCGCGAGCACAGTCTCGGCCCCCTCGCCGGCCGCGATGTCGGTTGTGTAGATGTACACCTCGGTCGCTGTCCCCGTACTGAGGTGCTGGGCAGCCAGCGCAGCGAGGGCGGCGTCTGCCCGTTCAACCTCGTCGGCAGGGCGGTCGTCGGCGTTCGCGATGTATCGCTGGACCCCATCCATCACACGCGAGACGACAGGATCGGAGAACTCCAACGGCGCCGCAACCGTCGCCCAACCTTCGTCGATCGCAGCGTCGATAGGTGGCGTCTCGACGTCGGGGTCGTCGACGGTCAGCTCCTCGTACACTCGTTCGGGCAGGACAAAGGCGACGTCGTTTCGGCGAGCGAACCGTCGAACAGCCTGGTAGCGGCTATTCGACAGCTGCCCCATCGCGACGAACAGGCCGGTATCGGCGATGTGGAGTGAGCTCACGCGTCGTCAGTATCGCCGATGTCCAACTCGTCGAGTCCCGCCCCAGTCTCCTCGATTTCGTAGTGCTCCTGGACGACGGGCCGGAGCGCCTGCAGGATCATCTCCGCAGCCAGTGGCGAGATATCGAGGTCCTCGGCCATCAGGCGGTGGGTCACATCACCGCGTTCGCGGGCAACAGCGTAGGTTAGCGCGGTCGCGAGGCCGGCAACGCCGTGCCGGTCGATGTAGGTGTCGATGTCGGCATCCGTCTCGCGGCGGCCGACGGCGTCGATCAGCGCCGGCGTGATCGTGTACTCGCGGTCGCCGGCGGCCGTCGTCACGGTCAGGTCGATCTCCCGGGCGGCGTACCGGCGTGGCTGCTCGTCGTCGGTGATGTCGACGACGCCGGCGTCGACCAACCGGTTGACGTAGCTGTAGGCGGTCCCCTGGGCGAGCTCGAGGTCGTCCATCACGTCTTGGACGGTCGCCTCGCCCTCCTGGGCGAGGTACGCGTACAGCTGGGCGAGCTGTGGATCTTCCAGCAGGTCCGCGACTGACAGGAAGTCGCGAACGACGTCGCCGTCAGCGCGGTTCGAGGTGCGTGACACGCTTCGTTCTTGATTACAGTTTACAGCGAAACAGTAAAGAGTGTTGGGGTCACTCCGCCGGCGTCGCGATGAGATTCTCCTCAAGATCGCGCGTCCAGTACGTCGCAAGCCCGCCCGGGCTACAGCGGGCGCACAACTGCAACGGCCCTTCCAGATGCCCCAGTTCGATGCGGAACCGTGTGAGCGCGATCGAGCAGGGACCGTTGTACCAGTTCTTCGCTGACGCACTACCGACGTGAACCGCTTGATCTCGAGGCGGAAGGGTTCGATCTCGAGACCTGTGACGAGACCCGAAAGCGACAGTTCAGGAGAGACCGAGACCAACGATAACCTCTCAATATACTGGTTGGTGTATGATTTAGAGTCCCTGTCGAGACTGCGGAAAGCCTGTATGGGCCACACCCATCAACGCCGCCCCGACGTACGACGACTTCCATATCCGCCAGAATGTTGAGGAAACGCCAGATGAGTGCGACTACTGTGACGGGGTTTCAGTGGCTTACGTGCGAGGTAATCCAGACCCGTTCTACTCCTGCCGTGACCTCTCTGACCAAGAACCACCGTCTGAGGAACGGTACTTCCGCAACTTCCCCAGCGCGAGACCAGCGTACACGAACCTCCGTTCAAGATTTAAATAGTAACACATCCCTCTGTCTGGTAACTTGCCAGCAAAGTCACCAGACAAAGACCGTATCATGGTCTTGCAAGGGGAGTCCATTGATTTCGGTGTGGAATTCGACGGACCCGGTCCAAAAGGCGTCAAATTATTTGCAAACGGCGAGCTGGGTTTGGCTGACGAGGTTCACCCAGCTGAGACCGAGTGGACGTTCGACCCTACGTTCGAGAAACCTGGACAATTCACTCTCGAGATTGTCGTTGAAGGCCCTGCTGAAGACGAGATGTGGAAGCTCACGAGTCGTGACGGTGACCTAATGCAGAGTATCGAAGAGGTAGAGCGGGTCAATGCTACATGGGACGTGGTGGTGGCAGACCCCGACGAATTGTATCAAACTGATGCAGAACGGGTCAAAGGGCTGATTACAGACGCACTGGCACTATACGCACTTGGAGAGCTATCGTTCAAATCCGTGGTTCACCTGCGGAAGGTCCTCGCCGAAAACCTCTCCGACGATACCAAAGAGGAAGTCTCGTACGAGATAACAAGACTTGACGACTTCATTGATACCCGGATGGAAGAACCCGGCGAATCTGAGGGTGACGAGGAAGAACCGTGGAGCCTCTTAATTGCACTCCCCGGGTGGGGTCGCTCTATATACCGTCGCCTTCGAGAGTGGATCTCAAGAGGCGAGGAGAACACGTGATAGACGATATCTGCGAGTGGACAGCCGGCGTGATTGCGGTCATCCTGTGGGCTATCATCCTCGGCCACATCTACGGTTGGGCGGTGTCGACAGTGCCAGCCAGTTCGCCGTGGGGAGGAGTTCTCCACAGCGTATCGGAAATGGGCGCAGCAGCACTCGCGCTGACTGGCGGCGGGTTTGTCGGTGCTGTTGCAATCGCCCTTCGAGTATTCAGCGACTCGTTCGGAGGTCGGTCAACCGTGGATGGAGATGCAGCGTTCAATTTCGTTCTCTCAATCATCGTCATTGGACTCGTCTCATGTGTCGCAATCTTGCTGATGGCACACTTGGAGACCTCCGTTATCGCACTCGAACCAGGGGACGACCTGTACATGCTTCTCTCCGGAGTTTTTTAGATGTATGAACATAACTGTTATTCATATATCAGTGTCTCTTGATTACACCGTGGGTCTTCGAATCGCTTGATTCTAGGGTTTAGGCGGCCCTAGACGGTATCTTAGACGATAGTTATATGTGGTGTTAGCGCGTAACCTGACATGTCTCCCATTGAAAAGAACGAAACGGAGACGAGGCACAAACTTTGAGTTCGCAAGCAGACTCTCGAGAACTCAGTAGAGGGCAGCAAACTCTGCACGATGCAGTTAATTCTCGCCGGATTTACGAGCCGGTTAGAGGCGTTCATCCGCGGATTGAGCTTCCGGACGAGGAGTACGAGGAGTGGCTTGACGGCAACAGAGAAGTCGAGTACGTGGTAATCAACTTCTCGGATGCTGAGGAAGTCGTTGAGCGGGACGGAGACCTAAGCCAGGTCCTCGAGCCGTGGCATATCCCGTTAATCCTCGGTACAGAGCACGACGATGACGTGAACGAGCGTACTTTCCAGGACGTAGTGGATTTATTGGAGGTGGTTCAGCCGGCGATCTACGTTCCCGACGTGGTCTACAGCTACAACTGGATGGACGAGGAGATTCAAGACAATGCTATCGAGGCATACATCGGCCATGTCAGAGATCTCCAGAAGGAGATTATCGAGCAGGACTTCGATGTCCGATTGATTCCGACAAACAAGGGCTGGAAGTACGAGCACTTCGTAGAGTACCGGGAATTATACAACGAGTTCGATTACGAGGAGTTCGCGTTCTACGCTGTCCAATACACCGGCGGTGATGCCGGGAACGCGATCAACGTGTTACATAGCCATGTCAGGAACTCCATCGCCGCCATAGACATGAAGGATATTTTCCTGATTGGACGGCTTGCGGGGGACGACCTGTTTGATTTTGCTCCGCGTGTTCGTGGGGCTACCGGACTTCGGCAGTGGAAAGATGCCTGTTCTACGGGGGACGGGCTTTCGCAGGATCCGTGGCCGGAGTTCCAGGAGAATCGGGAGGCCAAGCTTGCAGTTAATGACGGTCAGGAGCAGCGGCCTGTAAACGAGTTCAGCGACAAGAAAGAGGACAACTGAACAATGTTTGTATTCCTTGGTTCGTACAGCGGAGGCGGCGGAGGAGGTTCGTCGGATGACGATGATTCGCAGGATGGAGGATCGACAGATGACCAGTCTCAGACAGGTATTGATGATTTCGGCGGAGATGGTGAAGAAGTCGATGATTCTGATAGCGGTGCGGCTGCTGCAGGTGCGGCCGGTGCCGCAGGTGCTGCAGCTGGTGCTGGTGCCGCTAGTGGTGCTGCTTCAGGTGCCGGTACGGGTGCTGGTACTGTTGTCGAACCACCGGAAGAAGAAGATCCTGAAGAGGGTGAGGACGAAGAGGAGTCAGAGCCTGAATCACCGGAGATAGAAGAACCAGATCTCGAAGAGTCGGAAACGGAGCCGGAAGACGACATCAATGAGCCTGAGACAGAGGAAGACACGGAAGAAGAGTACGATTTTGACGAGTCTGACGACGTTGAAGAGGATACGGAAGAAGAGGAAGACGCCGACAAAGAAGACGAAGAGGATGAAGACGAGGACGAAGATAAGACAGTAGTCGTGGTCCAGGAAGTCGATGCGTTGAGCGCGATGTCCTGGGGCGTCCAGCCTGTGATGAAACGTGTTGAGGAGTGCTACGGCGAAGACGTTGAGGTCTTCTACAAACCTGCTCCTGTCCGAGAGATCGATCCTGAGCAGGAGAAACAGAAGTGGAGAGACGTCGGTCAGCAGCTGGGTATGCCTGTTGATCCTTCGTTCTGGGACGAGGATCCACCGGAGTCCACGGACCTGGTCAACAAGGCGTTCGAGGCAGCTATCCAGCAGTACCGTGGAGAGGATTATATCCGGGCGTTGTGGCAGCAAGGTGTTGCAACTGGCCATGACATCAACGACAGGGAGGTCCTGATCGACCTGGCGTCAGATCTCGGGATGGATCGGGAGCGTTTCGAGGACGATTTAGATGAGGTGGAACTGGAGTCTGGTGAGCGTGACGAGCTTCCGTTCACGTTTATGGAGATCCAGGGGAAGCCGGTGCCGAAGAATGGCCGTGTCCGGTACACGGATTTCAAGACTCAGTTCACGTTCCAGGGTATCGACGAGCAAAGTCTTCAGGACTTGCAGGGCTTCGTAGAGGAGCATGGTCCTGTAGCCACGCCCGAGGTCATGGAGGTCTACGGAATCCAGCGTCAGGAGGCGGTGCAACGTCTCCAGGATCTGGATAGTGTTTCGTCGTTCAAGGCCGGCGGCGAGCGCTTCTGGTATCTCGAGTAGCTTGGAGTCAATCCTTTAGCAGGTGAGATTTATTCGTCGATTCCTGCTTCTCTGAACATTTTCTTTCTGTGATCGGCAGTGTGAGCAGGCGTGCAGGGTGCCGTCGTTGTCAGCGAATACTCGATTGTATTGGTCAGTGACGTGGTGGCCGCAGTTATCACAACGCAGGTTTGGTAAGGCCAGTCAGTTCGCCAGTGAAATCTTCGGAAACTGTGGAGGGGTAGATACCGGTGTGTATTGAGGTTCTCGGAAAGGGCTTTGTGTTATTACTGATGATCTTCTATTGTATCTGAGGCACTGCGACAGGTGCTAAAGCACGACTCTCTGCCAGATGACTAGACAGTAGCTCCGAGCCTCTTTTGTGTTGGTTAGGAAAGAATCGAGGTTACTCTACTCTGATGGCATGTTGGCCAGTTTGCGGACTGTTTCCTTGCGATCCGGGAGTAAGAGGATCATCACGATCGCGCCGAAGGCAAGGGCAGTGATCAGACCGGCCCACTCGACCGGATCGCCAGCTGCAAGCCTCTCGATTGCGCCGTTCTGGCTCAGCAGTATAGTGGCAACCGCTGCGATCAGTGCCCAGCTTCCGATGATCATTGTCGCGGTGGACCTGTTTGGCGGATACTTGATCTCCGGGTGAGCCTTCATGAAGACAGACTTCGCACGGCTCCATGAGGCCGCTACAGTCGCGTACCAGGAAGCAACAGCAACCAGCGAGATAGCACTGCGAGTCTTGGTCGACTCGTTAACTATCTTGGCCACTTCGATCCCGCTGATTTTGAGCTTCACTTTCTTGTCGTCGATTCCCAGTACCTCTCGCACCTCCTTGTCAATCCTGACGACTCCCCGGTCGTTGATACGCGAAATAGTGCTACAAGTTTCGTCCGGCAACTGTTTGACGTCGATTCCTTCGTCTTCGACTTTCACGACCTTGATTTCAGAGAGTCTAACGAGATCACCATCTGTGATATCAAGTAAATCCCGGATCTCGGAGTCGATTGTGACACTCCCCCGTTCATTCATATAAGCAATCGTTTGTTCGCTCATGCAACCAACTGGTCAACGAAATACTATATTTCTGTTGCTCATTCGAAATATCTAAATCAATTGAAATATTTGATATTGGTATATTGATGTTTCCGACTCAGTCGAATACAATCTGACTTGTATTGAGGGGCTCCGATTCAATCAGCCATACGCATCATGTTCTCGTTTTTCCGTCCCGATAAGACTATGAACGTCATGCCGATCTCAACTCAATACCCTATCGCTGTCCTGCGATTTTGAAAATCGGGAAACTAAATGAGAACTGCAGTATACAGATATCCCCTGACCACACCAGTTTCTCACTTGATTAACTTTACCGGAAAAACAACTAAAAGTATGGAATTCAATTAGGCAAGTACAAGTTCAGTTGTATAACTGGACGTGAGAATCATGGGGAAGCCAGAATTCACGCAACGCTACGTTTCGATGCCGAAGGCAATGTGGGAACGTGCCTCCAACGCTGAGGGGTACAACAGCGCAGCGGAGTACATCCGAATCATGGTCTCTGCTGGTGAGAGCAACATCGTCGAACTCGACCCACGGACACTGAACGACGAGAACAGGAGTACAGTAGAAGGTGCTGACGATCCGGAGCAACTTCTACTTGAGGCGTTGGACGAGGACTACAAAGACCTCGACACCATCCTCGAGGACGCTTTCACGGAGTTCGCTTCGAACTACCTGTTCGAATTAGCCCGAGACGATGACTCGCCCGTCGAAAAAGACGGGTACAGCTTTAGGGTCGATGAGTGAACCAGACTACGGCACCGTCCGCCACGGTAACGATCCTACTCGGCCGCCGCTGGACTGGTTCGTCCACAAGCGGCACAACCACTCGTCGGACGGCACCCAGCGGACCGTCAAACACTCGGTAGAGTTCTTCAAGCGTTGGCTCAACGACGAGTTAGATTGGATCATCTACGAAGACGACGATCATCAGACGATCGAAGAGAAGCGTCGCGAGTACGGCAGAGAAATACTGCGCCACGAGAGTGAGATTGACTGGAACACTGGTGGCGAAATGCGGCCAGAAAACCTCTCGATCGATGACGCTCGAGAATACTTCCGCGCGCTCGCTGCGAACCCGAATTACAAAGGAGCCACTGAAGAAGGCAACGTGAAGACCATCAGACAGTTCTACGACTTCTGCCTGAAACGCGGTCACTCGTGGTTTACGGAGTCTGGAAACCCGATCGAACTCGCAATCGATGAGGGCGCAGATAAGATCATCGGGAGTGCTTCATCACGCAACCCGAAGATCATTCCCGTCGACGAGATGGCCGACTACATCCAGGCCTTTCAGCACCCACTCTGGGAGGCGATCACAGCTCTGATGGCGAAAACAACGATCCGAAGAGGCGTCATCATCAACGCGGACCTCCAAGACATCTATCTGGATCACCCGGCCTGTGACTGGGATGTCCACAAAGCCCTCCGGCACAAGGAACGCCCGTTCCTCTACGTGCCAAGCGCGCCCGAAGAAGGCGCACTCTGGGAGGAACGAGGACGAGTCCCAACAGCGTCGAACAAAACGAGCGTCGACAGGACGATCCCGCTCGATGAGGAGATGGTCAACCTACTCCTCCGATGGCTTGCCGCACATCCTGGGCCGCTCGAATCCGACACGCCGCTGTTCGTAACCGTTTCACACAACTGGGGCGAGCGGATTCACGCGCAGACAGTCGCTCAGAACATCCGACGCCACTCGAAAGAACTCGGCTACTGGTACGAAGCCTACGACGACGACAATATCAATCCGCATTACTTCAGGCACTGGTCGACGTCTGTGATCGACGAACGCCTCGAGGCTGCCGGTACGGGTCAGCACGCAACGACAACGAAGCTGCTGCGCGGCGACGAGGAGGACACGATGGACAACTACACCCACTGGTCTGACGACCGCATCGACCGCTACCTCGACGTCTGCCCCAAGTTCTACGACTGAGGCCGGTTCTCTTCGGTTTATTTTTAGCCACCGAGGTGTGGTGAAGTGAGTCTAACGAGTCACTAAGAATGAAAACGAGATTTGGCAGTACAGCCACTGAAGAAGACGAATTAGAGATCCAGAGTTTTCACACCGGATATAGAAGGTAGTCCCGACACTACGAGAGAATAGCACGGCCCCAGAAAGCGACCTCCGGCGCTGGGACGCCGGAAGCGCCGTGCTGCCAGAGCTATGACAGCAACGAAAACTGACAGGGTCAGGAGTGATAACTCTGTCTCTCGCGACCGCGACCGTCGCGAGACGCCAGGCGTCACTCCCGAAAACGACCCACGACTGCACCGAATCGTCCAGCTCGCAAACCAACGCGATGGCCCCTCTACCCGAAACGACATCGCCGGCAAGAGCGGCTGGCTCCTCGAGGAGGTCGACGACTACCTCGAGTGGCTGCGCCAGGGTAACTACGTCCAGTGGCTCGAGGAGGATCGAACGATCATCGTCCTGCTCACCGGTCGCGGAGAGAAACTCGCTGAGGGGATTCTCTGATGACCGACGAGATGACGTCGCTGGCTATCCCGATGGATCCAGACACCGCCTTCGATGCGATTTCGAACAGCCGCCGGCGACGAGTGATCCTCTCGCTTTCGCGAACCTCGGGGGAAATCACTGCCGGAGACCTTGCCATCGAAATTGCGGCGATCGAGAACGAGATCGACCCGAGCCAAGTCGGCAGCGACGAACGGACATCGGTTTATATCTCTCTTACACAGAGCCATCTCGATACCCTCGATGAAGCCGGTGCTATCGACTACGATAGTCGATCGAAGACCGTCGCTGCGACTGACGCTACCGAACCGCTCGCCGAATACATCCGCAGGCTGCAGACCACCTGCTATAAGCCAGATTCGGAGGCTGATGCGTGATGGCGGAAGGCACTCTCCATCTACGAGAGGAAATTCACACCGGCGGGATCATTGAGGAGGTGCTCTACCTATTCAGCTCCGAACGCCGCCGAATCACGATCCACATCCTCCACGAGGTTGACAGCGAAGCCTCTGGTCGAGCCGGAATCATGTCCCACGAACAACTGGCAGAACAGGTCGCTGCCGTAGAGAATGGCTGTCACGTTGATTGCGTCGATCGACAGTCACGAAAATCAGCGAAGGTTGGTCTCCGACAGAATCATCTCCCTGTGCTTGACGAGTTCGGCATCGTCGAGTGGAATAAGCGGTCCGGTTCGATCTTGACAACGACTCAAACCCGAGAGTTCGGGAGTTTACTGAAGACGATCGAGTTCGCTATCCGGAGAGTCGAGATCAGCGATACTGATAGGAGGAGGTCGTGATGGGCCGGGACGGAATACTGCATCCGAAGGACCAAGCGCTGAACGACCGCGGACTCGAGTACAGAGATGCCGGTTCCGAACTGTGCCCCGAGTGCGGTGTCCGACATCGCCGTTACATCGGACCGATGTCGGACGAGCACTCTGACGGGCCAGAGTTAGTCACCGACGGTGGCACTAACACCACTGCCCCCTCGGAGTACGTCATTCCAACGGGTAGTGGCTACCTCGGGACTTACACTGTCAGTGCCGAACGCAGGGTTGTGATCTCGAGGGCCGCGCTGGGCGACCAGGACTGGACAACCGACACCGTCCACGCTATAACCCACGAAGACGGCGTCGCGATCGTCCCACCGTCCGAGACCACCGAGCCACTCGCCGAGTACACGCTGTGCACTCGGTACAACGGGACCCGCATCGCCGCCGGTCACACCGTCGTAGACGAACTCGAGGTCGACCCCAACGACGACGTCCGGGTCTACGACCTCGCGACGACAGACGACCGAGACGGACTCCTGTTCGTCGATACCGACGACGATCCGCGTATCGCAACCGACGGCGGCCACGACACCACACCCGATCACGATCTCGAGCTCACACTTGAGTACACGACGATCAACAACCGCCGGCGACGGATCACGATCGTGCCCGACACTGGCGGCGAAGCGTGGCGAATCACCCATGAAATTCGCAATGGAGAGTGGCGTGAAACCGGCCGCGAACCGATCTCGGAACTCACGATCAACCTCAACTCCACCGACGACTCGAAAACTATCACAACCGACCAGCGCCGCCACACCGTCGACGAACTTCTAACCGAGCGGGGTGAGGACCAATGACGGACCAATCGCCTCACGAGAGTGAGCCGCCGACCGATGACTTGCAGGGCTACATCACGTCCCTCGAGGAGATCGACACCAAAATCCACGAACTGCTCGAGGAGCTGTCGGCCACTGACGAGATTGATACCTCCTGCCAGACGGACATACTCCAGCAGCTATACAACGCTCGCTCGGAGATCGACCCGGTGCTTCTCGCGCTCCGAAACCAGCAGACAGACTCAGCCACAGGTAAATCCGACACGATCACACTCCAGTGGGACCCTGACGGGACACCGCCTCGCCGCCTCGTCTTCGAACCCAAGAGCGAAGAGGGGCAGTGGTCGTACCGGAAACTCGAGTGGGACGGATTAGGCTGGCGACCGTGCGGTCGCTCCACCGTCGAAGACGTCGCAATACGTACCCCCACTAAATCGCAGTACTCTACCCCGACCAGTCCCCCGACACTCGATACACTGCTCGAGCAACTTCGGGGACAGTGGCACCGATCTGATCCGCCGGCACTCGTCTTCGATGCCACTGCCACAACTGAACAAGGGGTCCTCGTCGCCGTCGACGACGAACTTCGCTACCGAGAGCAAGACGGCCAGGACTGGCATACGGTTACGAAAGACGACCTGTACCACCACATCCAGCAGCAGGGTCAACCCACACTGACGTCCCTCGCTGAAACGCCGCTCACCCGAGAGCACTTCACCACGAGCCCGATTGCCTCCCTCGAGTCGGAGTCGGAATCACAGTCACCATGAGCCGCCACTCCGCGCTCACGACGCCGACCACAGGCGAGTCGACGACCGACTGCCCTGCCACCACCCCCCACCAGATCCATGACAACTGATGAGACGCCTATCCCGAACGAGTACTACGAACAGTTGCTCCCGCTTATCAAGACCGTCGAGTCGCTTCGCGAATCGATCATCTTCGAGAACACCATCACGACAGAAGAGAGACACACTGCCCGCCGGCTGCTCCATACGACCAAACGACCGCTCGAAGAGGCCCGAGAGATCCTCCCCGGGTCGGATCCGGGAGCCGAAATTGACTGCAAGCGCGAACCCGACGAGTTCGACGACTACGAGGAGGCACTTACCCACATCGAGCGCCGTCTCGGTCGCCTCCTGCAGTGTGCCCGCGACGAACACCCCGACGAGTACAGGTACAGCGACTCGCCCGAAGACAAATTCGAAACCGCTCTCGAGAGCGTCACGGCGTTGCGTGACCTGCTACCGGACGTCGACACCGAGAGCAAGCTCACAACTGATTTCGACATCAGAACCGAAGCGGGCTACGACCACGTCGACGGGCGGGGTCATGGCGATGGTCGCTGGCTCGAGTACCAGCTCCAGCGGGCGCTCCATCGGTGGGGCTACCGAGCCGAAACTCGCCAGACGCTCTTCAGCCTCGAGATCGACGTCGTCGCCCTCCGCGAGGAGAAACAGCAGGAACCGACCGACTGGATCGTCGCCCAGTGCAAGGACTGGGAGAGCGGCACCATCACTCCGGGAACGATCTTTCGGCTTTGTACGGTCGCTTTCGCCTGCCGTGCCATGCCCGTGCTGTGCCATACGACCGAACTGACCACGCGAGCGGAAGACCTCGCCCGTGAGCTCGAAGTCCGCGTCCTCGAGCTCGAGGACCTCGAACGCGGCGAGTTGCCGACCCCGAAAGTCGCCAAACCCGCCGCGGAACTCCACGAGTGGAAACTCCAGTATCGGGTACGTGAGAACCGCGGCGACCTGCCGTGGCTGTTCCGGCGAGAACCGGGCAAACGCTTCAGTTACGTTCCCGGTTTCAAGCCGGTCGGCAAGGACTGCGAGTACGAGCCGATCGACGACCCGGATGACGATACCCATCCCGCTGCCGGCCACTAACACGCTGGATTGAGACTCGGGAAGGTACGAGTTCCGCTCGCGCCACACGTCCGTACCCGAGTTTCACGCCAGTCGATCAGCGTTCTCTCTCGAGCAGTAGCGCTCGCTCAGTAGTTACACCACTATCGTCCAATGTCAATCACACCTACCGAGTTCCGACTGTACAGCTGCCAGACCAGGTTAGTGAGCGTCTCGAGGCGCTGGAAGAGCGCATCGACGAGATCGAAGTCACACTCGAGCGCAAAGACGGCCGGATCGACGCCCTCGAGCGCGATCGTAGGCGGCTCGAAGAGCAGACGGCCGCCCTCGAAGAGCGCATCGACGAGCTCGAGTCCGAAACGACTCGCCTCGAGAAGCTGGTTGAGGCCACACTGAAGAAGGCCACCGTGAACAAGGAACGCATGAGCGAACTCCAGTCTCGCGAGTTCGAGGCTCCTTTTCCGATCTTTTTCCGGGAACGAACCCAGAATCGACGATTTCGGTCGTTTTCGGAACGCACGACTCGAGAATCTCGACGACAGTCTCGTTGTCACCAGCGTCTCAACGGTTGTAGGTGAAGCAGTCTCCCTGCTCCAGTAACTTCAACACACGAGCAACCCTACGATGACTATGGACTGCCCCGCGTGCGGTTCCCCTGTCACGCTCAAGGTTGGGCCAGAACAGCCGCTTTCAACCTCGCTTTCCGACGCAGTTCTTGCGGCCGGTCCAGACGAGCGCGTCGAGGTTACACGGGACTGTTGGAACTGTGGGTGGCACGAAGTACACCAGCTTCGAGTCGAATCGATCGACACGACCGAAGGCAATGAAGCCGCTGCCAAGCGCACCGCGCTCGTTGACGAGATCACCGGCGAACTTGCGGCGATCGATGATGTAGCAACGCTCGAAGAAGCTCTTGCAGAGATTCGCCGACAGCGACAGCTGGAGCCACCGCCAAACGATACTGAGGAGGTCATTCCGGAGTAGGTGACAATTCCTTATGCTGTACCATCGAGAGGACGATGCCCATCCCGCTGCTGGCCATTAACCCCGCAGCGCGATTGGGACGCGAGTGCCTAATCAGCTAGATTCGGATCGCTGCTCGCAGAGTACTTCGATTTTCCTGGAAGCAACTACTTTGTCGATTTGACCGGCGTTCATGACAAGTTTGGATTCTCCAAAGAGCGGTAGCTGATTTCGAACTCCACTGGACAGTAGCGAGTTCCTCAGAAAAGATACCCCTCCAGAAACCGTCTGGAAGTATCCTTCTGCGAAAACTGTAATGTCCTCAAGTGGCATATAGTGGTAAGGATGCCAGTCCCCGTCGACGAACTCACAAATGACGACCCGTTCCCAGTCAAGCCGGATACGAACGAGTACGAGGCCCTCAGCTTCCTTGTCGAGCACCATGAGTACGGCTTCACTCTCAGTGAAATTGCAGCCCGAACAGACCTCAGTGAGGCAAGCACGTCAAAAGCGATGACTCGCCTCTTCGAGAACGGGCTCGTCGAACGAGCAGAAACTATCTATTATATCGATCCGCGTCGAGCCGATGAGCTAAAACAACGATTTGCGTCGCTCGATTCAGCCGTTCGACTCTTTGAGACAGCACCTGACGACGCCTACGCCAATCAGGGCTGGGAACAGGAAGTCCCCAGTCTCGATCGAGATGAAAGAACAGAGACTGCAAGTGAGCACTCCAAAACTGCAGAAGAACGAGCAGAAGCCCTCATCGCAGATATCGAAGACCGCCGCGCAGAGGAGTGAGCGCAACGGTATGGTCCATTCGGCGCTGAATATCTGGTTTTCTCACGATTACCCTCGACAAGAGTGGGAGTTGAATTAGCAGATACCGTTCGTAACGGACGTCGGTACCGACGGCTTTGGAATGGTCATGCTCTGGATGTCGTATTGGGCGTCTCTCGGGAGGGATGTGACGATGCCGACCCGCTCCGGGAATGCCGGCGGTTGCTGTTTCTGGTCGTCGTCGAACCAGCCACGCTCTTCGAGTTCGCTTCGCAGTCGCTCGACGGCAGCCGCCTGGTCGCCGTCGCCGACGACGATCACCCCCACGGTTTGAGGTCGATTTTCCCACCTTCGACCCAGTAGTCGATATCGCCCTCGAGGATGACTTCGGTCCCGTCCTCGAGGTCGGCGTCCATCTCCCGGTAACGGTTCGCCCAGATCATACAGGGGAGCTCGTCCTCGCCGTCGGTGAGCGTGAAGTAGAGCGCCGTACTGTTCTTGTGAAGGTCAGTGACCTCTCCGATACAGCGGACGCCGTTGAGGGCAGGCGTGTCCTGGACGACCGACGCGATCCGGTCGTTCAGCTGGGACACGCTAAGGACCTCTCTCGCATCGGGTTCGACCGCCTGCCGTTCGGTATCCGGTGCGTCCGCCATCTCCGTTTCCTAACTTCTGAACAGGAACCTCAAAAAGCTACGTTCGAGTGCCGGGGTGGGCTGCGTTACGCAGGCCTACAGGTCGCGGGGCTGGACCGTCTTCCGGTCGTTGGCCTCGGCACGCTCTGCGGCGTCGTCGAGCAGTTCGGCGACCTCTTCGTTGAGGGCGTCGTAGAAATCTGCCGAGACGTTGTGGTCCGAAAGTGCGTCCTTCACGGCTGCTTTGACGATTAGGTCAGACATTCCATCGCGGACTTCTCTTGTCCACCATATAAAGGTTCGAAGTTCTCACGCAGGGTTCTCGCCTCGTCGTATCGAATATTGGCCTTTGAGCACCAGAGAGAACATATGCCACCCCTCAAAAATAGTGAACGGACGGATGCACGATCTAACTGGGTTCCAGCGGGACATCTTGTACGTGATCGCCGGGCTCGAGGAACCACACGGGCTCGCAGTAAAGGCCGAACTCGACGACTACTACGAACAGGAGATCAACCACGGCCGGCTCTATCCGAATCTCGACGACCTCGTCGAGAAAGGGCTCCTCAAGAAAGGCGAACTCGACAAGCGAACCAATCTGTACTCGCTAACGCAACGAGGCTTCCGCGAAATTGAGGCACATCGAGAGTGGGAAGACGAATATATCGAGTCTGCAGAAGAAGTCGCTCCGTCGACCTAGATGCCATTTATCGCACAGTCTTCTACAGACGAGGAGGGAGGGACAGTTCTTCCTGAAGAGGTAGAGGATGGTACTGACGTCGTGTGTCCAGCCTGTGGCGGAACGATGCGACCACGGGGCCCATTTGATGATGGCCGCGCCCGCCATTTCTATCACGTTACTGCGGGCTCAGGGGATTCGACGGCCAATTGCTCCGGAGGAGAGTCGGATCCGCATCGAAAGATGAAATCCCTCGCAGTTTCGGCGTTGCGGCAGCGGTTTGACCAATATACCCGTTGCGGACCCGAGCTCACCGTCGACGTCCCCAATACGCCGACGCTTACTGATTCTCGCCGGGCAGATGCCCTCGTCGAATTTCCCGCTGATGACACAAACGACTACCTTGGGCGTGGATTGATCGTTGAGGTACAATACGCGAACGAAAACAAAGATCTCGACGCGGTCACGCACGACTATCTCTCGGCCGGATATAGCGTCTACTGGGCCAGCCCTGACGATTTTACGAACGACCGATTCCGTATTGAGGAGATGGTCGTCGCATTCGACAAACGGGCTGACACCGCCTTCGCAGCTTCGTGGGCAGACCCTCCAGAGGTAGATCCACCTGAGGAGTATCTAGAGCGGTTCGTGAACGGTGACTCCCTAACTTTCTCCGACCCGAATCCGGACTGTGATCACACCTGGAAATACGGAGGGAGTGACCTCCATGACCGGGATTTCTGTAAACACTGTCGGCTTGAGCGTTGGAAAGAGAGAGCTGTTGATGCCTATATCTACGATGAGTCGACCATCAAGACGAGCTCAGATCTTGCTGACAGAGCTGCTCAAGCAGCGTTTGAACAGCGAGAAAAGGAGGAGAAGAAAGAAGACCATCAACACGTCTGGGAGCCGCGAGGAGAAAACCGCTATCGGTGCCGGTGTGGGGCCCGTCTCAAAGAGCACAACGGAGAGGAGGTCATCTCAAATGATCCGTTCGAAGACTTCTCTGAGATGACGACCACGGACCCCCAGTACTGCGACCACATTTGGGAACGTGAGGACGGCTGCATGAAGTGTATCTCCTGCGGACTCGAGGACCCGCTCTAACCTGTTCCGTCTTGTACTGGCCTACAGCTGGGAGAGATTATTTGCTTACCGAGATGTTCTTTGCCAGTATGCCCTTCCGCGGTCGTCGTGACGGTCGCCCGGTCGTCCCCGCCATAGTCGACGATGGAGAAGAAGTCACCTGTCCGGTATGCGGCGGGACGATGTACCCGCGATCGGCGCCGGGAAAGTCTCGACACTTCTACCACGTATCAGCCGACGCCGGCCAGCGCTGCTCGAATGGCGGCGAGTCAGAGACCCACGAACGCGCAGTCGCCCGTGTTGAGGTCGCTCTGCACCAGCAATTCGGAGGAAACGCCCGCATCGAGACAGAGGTGGACGTCGACGTGGCCGAGGTGCCGACACCTGTGACCGAACGCCGGGCCGACGCACTCGCAACCTTTGACGATTGGAACCCTTACTTCGGGGAAGGCCTCGCCGTTGAGGTACAGCACAGTCACGAGGACAAGGACGTCCATCAGGTGACGCATGACTATTTGGCCGCTGGGGACTCGGTCGTCTGGATACGCGCGGCAACAGTCCTTCTCGATACGTTCAACTACGATACGATCGGTGCCGAATTTGAGCAAGACGACGGTTCTGGATACGCCCAACGAACGAGCAAAGCTAGCCGATTTACGAACTGCCAAGCGCTCCTCTACGACGGCGAACATGCGTGGGAGCGCGTGCCGCCCTATGCCCATCCCCGCGGACAGGATGACCTGATTACGTACGATATCTGTACTGCCCAGGGTTGCGAGCTACGCCGGCTTCACGAACCCGACGGCAGTTACACCTACACCGCGAGCGACGAGCACGGCCCCGACTTTCCCCTGAAAGCGCTCAAGAACGCGATTGTCCGTGAGTACGACCGAGATCCGTTCTGGAAGTGGGCAGGAAGCCAGTACCATTCCGCACAGGTGGAGAAGCTGCTTGCGACACGACCTGAGATAGAGCGCTGTTGGGGGCCGAAGGGGTTTCACGAATGGGGGCGGCGAGAAACGCTCTGGACGAACCATTCCGACCAGCCGTTAATCGAACTCCGCGAGTGCATGTACTGTCCCGTTCGGTTAGTGACGAACCATCGAGGGCGGTCAGGACACAGTACATTCTGTCTCTACGGTCGAGAGCCTAATCTCGACTGGGACGACGTGTATTTCCAAGCCAGCCCTCCCGAGTGCGATCACTATCTCTACGACGAGGATGCGATCGAAGATTACTGCCCCAAGTGCGGTGCGACGATGGAGACTCCCGAGACAACCCTCTGGGACCATACAAGTTGGATTCCGCCCTAAAAGGTAGCCGGCCAATCAAGATGATCTACTCGATAAGCGAGGTAATCAACCATCTCTTCGAGGTTCATATTCGAAGAAAATCTGCCGAACGGTATAATTCCAGTTTGGCCTCAAGAACAGGGGATAGGAGATGGTGAACCGGGATTACTGTCGTTAACGAAGATCGTCGACAAGATCGCTTGCATCTCGAGTTTTCTGCTCAGGCATCTCCATATCATCGCGTTCGTACCGCATTGCCCAGTCTGTTCCAGTAGGGAGTTCCTCGCGGTCGCCGACGCCAATTGTAGCTGCCTCGCAATCCTCTTCACAGCCCCACGTAGACGACATATTCGTCTCCACATCGCGGAGACCGAGTCGAAGCGTACCCTCGGTCTTCCGTGCTACGTCCAGCGTGATCGCCAGGAACCGCCGCTGCATCAGGCCAGCGACAATCGCGTTCACCCCGATAACCGACGGATCCCTATCCTCTTCGGCTGGATCCTTCCCACCCTGCACGTAACCCCGCTCGCCACGAAACTCCGGATGGTCGGCCTCCCAGTCGACATCGTCCTGGGTCCAGACGCGCTGACACTCGAAACACGGCCAACCGGGTCCGGTGACCGCCGTTTCGACTTTCGCCTCTTTTTCTAGGACACCTTGATCGTCGGCGTGTAGGAGGCTTCCACCGTCAATAACTGGAATACAGTGAGCGCGAGCGAGCACGTCCAGAACCTGTCGGGGGCGAGCGGCGTCGACTCCTGACATGATAAGATCACAATCCAGGAGATCAGGGACAGCCGCATACTCGGGGTTTTGATCGACGACACTCCCGTCGACGACCCGCGTCTCAAAATTCTCAGCTGTCGCACTTCGACGGGCAACACGTTCGGCGACCTCGGTCTTGAGGCGGTCTTGCCGAACGTCTATCCGCCGGGCACCCTGTGCGCGGTTGAAGTTCGCGCTCTCGAGATGGTCGAAGTCTACGAACACGAGTTCACCAACGCCTAGACGAGCTAAGTGTTCTGCAAGAATCGACCCGACGCCACCACAGCCCACGACGCCGACGCGAAGGTCGGCTAACCGTGCCTGGCCGTCTGCCCCCCAGAGCTGGATCGTGGAGTCCTGCTCAGCACTAGCAACACCTACACTATCGGCATCGGCATCTCGCCAGCCGGTTGGACGAACTTCCAAAGCGGGTTCGTCAGTGGCTGGACCGACAACGCGAACGTGGTCAGCGCGCGTTACCTCCGGCCCGTCGCTGGGGTCGCGCGTGGGTTCGTAGACACGCATCGACCAGTCGCCAGCATCATTAGTGATGGCAGCAGCGAACGGAGCGCCGCCGGGGAGACGATCCCGGTCGTTCTCGTAGACGCGAGCCGCCGACGCGGTATCGGTACCGCTCTCACGAACGCCGCCGGGTTGAGTATGAATCCGAATGAGCCCGCCACCACGGCTGCGGGCACGTTCGATTGCGCGCTCGTGGTAGGCTTCACTGAATTCGTAGCCGACAATCGAGTCGTCGCTCGATACGTCGCCATTAGAGCTACTCCCAAACAACGACCCGATTGAACGGCTTTCTGACCGATCTCCCCAAGCTGTCCCCTTCAACTCGAGGTCGTCACTGGACTCAGGGTGGACCACGTCTTCGACAATGTAACTCGCACGATAGTTGCCCGTACTCTTTGCGAGAACGGCGAACGCACCACGCTCGCCCATGCCGTAGAAAGGGTGGCCTTCACTCGGAAAGAGCACCTTCATCAAATCCTCGTGGATGTCTCGGGGGAACACGAGATGGACCTCGTCGGCGTCGGCTGCCGTCAGCCAATCCGCTGCTGTACCCTGAGGCATAGTCAGTCCTCCTTTTCGAAGCGAGACCGCACGACCTCAGGAGCTTTCCGGAGGTCAGCGGGTTCAGTCCACGAGAAGTCCTCCCAGCGGTAACTCCAAAGGGCGACTTCGTCGACGTCGAGAGCCTCACGTGCCGGACGCCCCTTGGCATGGTCGCGATGTACGCTGTCTACCTCCTGACCGTCGTGCTTCGTGACGTAGGGGTACGTCACGATGCCATAGGGCCGTCGACCGTTCGGGAAATCGGTCGGAATTCGGAGGATAGCGAGGACCTCTTCCTGGTCGAAAACGTCGTTGACGTGGGCAGGATTGACAGTCCCGATACTGACCCATGCCCAGTCGCCTTCGACCGCAATGAGTTCGGCTTCAGGCCGCTCGTCCTGCAGTTCGGAGAGAGCATCGCGACACCTTTCGCTGAGGTGATTGCGGAGGTCCGCGCGATCAGCGTCTTCCGGTGTCTCGCCCTCACTCATACGCGATCTTCCCCCCATCGCTGGTCGACTCGAAGAACGTTCGGTTCTTTTCGCCGAGGTCCAGATCCCGATCAGCCGGGAACGCCTGGTCTTCCTGACGGTTCCCGAGAAGGCCGTCCATCGGGAAAAGCCCGAGTTCGTCGGGATCCTTCTTGCCGGCGTCCAGCAGGATGGTTTCGACGGATACCGAACTGTCGTCGTATCGGTCGACAAACTGCTGATTGACGTACACGACATGGCCAATGGTGCTGAACTCCAGAGGTTCGACAGTGTCCGCGAGGTTCTCCAGACGCTCCGTGAGGTTGTCGAACTTCTGAAGGAGGCTGGTGTTGCCATCGGGAACCTCCTGTCGAATGTCCCTCGCACGCTCACGCTCTGCGCTGACGATAGTCTTCGTGCCCACGAGCGCGTCGGTATCGTGGGGGTCGGCGTCGTCGGCCCAGATTTTGATGGCTCCGATCGCCTCCTTCATATGTGATAGTCGACGGAAGACCTCGACCGGGACGTCGTCCTCAATAGCCTCGATGGCGGACTGTACCGGGTTGACTTTGCCGGCAACTTTCTTCGTGGTAGTCGTACTGTGCTCGTCTGCGGAGTCGGCGGGAGTGTTGCGTTCACTCATGGTTGTGGGTCGTCGCGCTTAGCCCGGCGACGTGGGGCCGACCGAAATGATACATTCGCCGCTGTGAACAGATCTATGAACGGGCCGAGACCACGTGGTCACTCAGTACCCGTCAGGGATCCGCTCGGCGGGCGAACATCCGTGGAAGTCACTGCCGGATACCCCGGCTCTCTCGTCGGTCTTGGTGGATTCCCGCCGTCCCCCTGCCGCAGAATTGCGGTGATCGGGGGATGCCTACGTAGCGGTGGGTAACCAGCCCAGGAACGTGTAGCCGGCCCCCACTGAAAAGGGTTTTGCTGAGTGGAACTATACTCGCCTCTTTCTCGTATCAGGCATATATGAACCGTGGGGTGGGGGTTTTCGAACTGGCAATTTCCACTTTCACTCCGCTGGGAATAGCTTTTTAAATAGGGGTATTCAGCCATACAGAGCTGTCAACCGCGGGTCGAAAACCAGCGCCTTAGCTGCTGAACGTTGCGGTTTGGTGGGTAGCAATAGAGCCCCCACCGCTACGTAGGCAGGCATCCATATGGCATAGGTGCTAATAAGACTGTCGGCCGCCCCTACGCAGTCTTGCGATTTCCACTCGAAAGCATAGGGGGATCGCTATACTTAAACTGTATTTTCCAGCGAAAGTGAATCGTCAAACACTGCTTTAGTCCCCCGGTTTGTGAGCAGTGAGTACGAGAAGTTGACATCAAACTGATTCCGCTGAAAATTCGATCTGATCTCCTACCTCTTCAAGAGCCTCTGTAGCAATATCCCCTAACTCGCCAGCTTCAATATGCGAGTAGCGCTCTCGGACCATCTCTTCGGAGTTATCGAGATACCGGGCCGCCACCGTGTATCCAAACGCGCGGACAAGTACCTCCCCCATCCCCCGTCGACCACCGTGCGGAGCAAGATAATCGTGTTTCGGATGGTCGATATCGATCTCTGCGGTCTCCGAGAGCCGTTGGAGAACCGACCGTGCTCCGTCCGTCGTGATCGACGTCGGCCGAATGTCCTCATCGAGCGCCAGCAGGAGGTCACGGGCGTATTCGTCGCGGCACTCAGTAATTGCTTCTAGGGGTTTCCCTCGTTCGGCTAACTCTTCCTCGATGAGTTCTGCGAGCGTCCGTTGGTCGAACGTCGGAAACACCGGCCAGCGCTCCGTCGGTGGGTCCATCAGCTGGCGATAGCTTCGCAGCGGAGAAATCACTGGGTCAGGGAGACTCGCAGCGTCCCATTGCTGTTTCTTTCGGTAGACGTCCATACTCCCGTCGTCGAGGGAGAGATCCTCCCAGCGGACGCCACGCCGTCGCGGGTCGTTCGGATCCCGGAGTAGTTCCCCAACGCGGACAGCTGTGTACGCAAGGACGAACACCAGAGCCCGGTCACGAGCCGACTTTAATGCGGCGTAGCGTGCTCGCTCCTTGTCGAGGGAGGCAGTATCCTCCGGGAGTGTCGTGTACGCCTCGATGGCCTCGCGAGCCTGTTCGTCGACGTGGCGGGTGAGGGCGTGGCGCTGTTCGGACGTCCAGGCCTGCTGGTCGCCGGGCTTGCGGCCGTCGTCCTCCGGTAGCGGCGCCATCGCACTCGCCCGCTGCGCGTAATGCGCCTCGAGATACCCTTCGTTGACGCACCAGCCACACCACGCAGAGATATAGCGGTAATAGGTTTGTACCGTGTTCTGCTTGAGCCCCCGGTCTCCTCCGAGATGCCGAGCGTACTCACGGAAGACGCGTTCATCGAGATCGTCGAAGGTCGGCTCGCGGTCGACGTCGTCGGGGGCGATCCCGGTCCAATCGTCGTCGCCTCGGTGGCCGGCGGCCCACTCGGCGAACCGTTCGAGCTCGCGTGCAGCGTTACGTCGATAGTTCCCACCGTCGCCGCCGCGGCCTTTCCCCTTGTCTTGGAGGTAGCGCTCGAAGCTGTCGTCGAGCGGTGTCGAAAGCGCTCGGTCAGGCATTCACCGGCCCTCCACCGCCCTGCGGGCCCGGTCTCGGTGCCTCTACCCTGGGGGAAGCGCCGTCGTGAGGCGGTTGCAGCATTCGTGCTTCACCGACGGCGGCGGGGTACTTCAAAGTGGTCATGATTACGAGCATAATCAGGACCACATTCTGTATTCGGCCCATCGGGAGAATTCGAGGAACTGAAGTCTCTTAGCGCCGGAATTCCGCACTACAGGAAAACGTATATCGTATATCGCTATACAAAATCTCGGTCCTCGTTCTGCCACAGTTTCGGAAGATGGGCTAGTTTTGGGTTGAGTCGGCGACTACTTGAGAGGATTTCGTGCGGTTAGTACCCGATATCAGCACTGAGTGGCCTCAAATTCGGAGCGTACATCAACAATTACACGGAAATCGGCGATTCCGGACAGCGTTGCCACTCAGCCGGGTCAGACCCCGGTTGACCTTTTATTATGTTTCAGTTCCTATGACTATCCATGCCCCACGACAATACCAGGGCATCGGCGACTTCGTGGCATAGTGCGAAGCGTCGTGCACGCGACCAGAAGTACAACACGAAGGTTGAGGTTCCGAAGGCATTCGTCGCCGGCGTCCCGCCGGAGTTCGAACGCTCACTGCTCTCGCTCCCGAACGGAGCGAAAGCGGTCTATAGGGACCAAGAACCGACAGACAGTTTCCAGATCCGTGAATTCGACGATCACTACACGATCGAGATGGATCGGCACAATCCCGAAACAGGGAATGCAGTGGCCCATGCTGTCCAAGACGCACCAGCATACACCGCAGTCGGCCTTGCTGTCTTGGGCGGCGCAGCACTGTTTAGCTAACCACAGCACTCCCTCGTTTTCTCCCACCGAGTCAGTTACTCCGTAGCGGTAGCGTTCGGATCCTCGAGCCACCCGTCGAGCACGCCTAGCGCATCCTCAGCGACGATCCGAGTCAACATTGAACATGCCAGACGCTACTCGAAGTCGTAGCCCCATTCCCGAAGTTGATCCGCGACATCATCGATTCGCTTGAGGCCGACAAGTAGCGCTGCCTCCCGGAGGTCAGCCTTCTTGACCGACTCGCCTAGCTCGCCCTCGACATCGGACTTGACTTGGCGCTGTCGATCGAGCGTTGTATCCTGCAAGTGTAACTGCACAGTTTTCGCGCGACCATCCGTGATACTATCGCGCTCGTAGATCCAGGGGAGGCCACTGCGGCTCGAGTCGCTCTCGTCGCGACCGTCCTGCTGCTCGATCGCGCGATCGGGCTGCGGATCGACTTCGACTGACGAGCCCATTGACTCGAGCCCGTCAACGTCGTCTTCTCCGGCTTTGTCGTCCTCGGTGCCAGCACCAAACGGATTATCGCCGCTCGCACCTTCCTTGAAGCCCGTCACGCCTCAATCACCTCATCGTCTTCCAAGCTGCCTGGCTCCGGAGGATTCGGTGCCTTGAGACCGACCTGGTCCTCAAGGTAACGAGCAATCCGGTCGAATTGCGCCAACGTCTTGACTTCGTGGTCTCGGGTGCGCGCGCGATGTTTACGAACGTACTCGAAGGCCGAACACTGCTGCTTCCAGCACCCCTCCATCATTGACGTCCGGTCGCCGATCACCTCAGGTGTAGGGAGGTCGATCTCGTCGATCAACTCCTCCTGGTCGTTCGTATGCTTGAACCCGTTCGGTACCGCAGCCAGTACACCAATCTCGATGTTCAGCTGGTCACCGAAGTTCGTCGCAAGTTGCTCAAGACCCTCAACTGAGGCCCGCCCCTTCGCGGAGGGTTCGACTGGGATCACGAGGTTGCGCGTCGCGTAGATCGCGTTGTAGAGATGGTCGGACTCGGTAGCCGGCGGATCGCAAATCAATACGTCGTACTTCTCGGCGATATCGGCATCACGAAGGACGCGTTGCAGCTGGGCGTAGATGTTGTACGAATCCCCCAAGTCCTCCGCTTTCCGCTGCTCGCGCTGAAGGTGGCTCGAGAGATCAGAGAGCATGTTGTGTTCCGGGACGATATCAACACCCTCCGCCGTTCGGACGAGGTCTGCGAGCGATCCCTTTGGACTGCGGACGATATGGCGTACGATATTGTCGGCGTCACTATTGGCGCGATCGTCGTCAACGCCGAACAGTCGACTGAGGTCACCGTCCTGCGGATCCAGCGGAACGACCAGAACGTCAAGGCCGGCTCGAGCGTGTGCAACAGCTAGGTTCGCCGTCAGCGAGGACTTTCCCACGCCGCCTGCTTCGCTGTAGACCGTATACGAGAGCATACTCTCATGGATGAATTTCTCCGATAAGTAACTTTGCCAAGCAAGCTACCTAAGTAAGATAACTAAGATAGTTATCTAAGATTCTTAGATAAGGACCATAGCTAAATCTCTTAGGTGAGGAAGGCGAAGCCCGCAACGAAGCCCGACTCAAGAACAACAGTGCCGATCAGCACTTTCGATACGTCGAGAAACACGACCTCGGCGAGAAGGTAGTCTCCACAGAACACCCCCAGCGCCTTATGGCGATTCAACAGAACCCTACGTTCTGATCTTTCGAGGGAACCGTTCAACTACAGTGTTCTACTCACTCGTTCTTTGGAGTATACCGAGTCTCTTTGACTTCGACTCCCTCCTCAAAATCGGCTGTATGGACACGAACTTTGGATTGAACACGCTCTTCGGCCTCTTCACGAGCGTAGAGTACTTTCGCTGGATTCTCGATACGGCGGATAAATGGGTCACCAGCCGCATCGACACTCAGGTTCCCGACCACGTATAGCCAATACCGTTGCTGAGTAGAATCACACTCGGCGGTGCGCCACTCGTTGAGCGTCATTGACCCACGGCCATTGTCGCCGGTACTGGCTTTAATCTCAATGAGCCGTTCGGCCTCGTGGCTTTCTGGATGGACAATTAGGAGGTCGAAGCCAGGATACCGTTTCGAGATACCGGCTTCAGCTGCCAAATCCGTTAGTACTGTATCCAGCAATTCGTCATCAGGGTCTCGTGTTTGCAATGTCTGACTGACGTCGAAAATATATCGACCCGGGTCGCTCACATCGTAGCATTCCTTCAATCGTTGGGCTTCGAAAACGGTTACCAGATCAGTACCGACTGATTCGATCTCGTCGTCTCGAGTTGCTCTATTCGGTGATGCTCTCTGATTATGCGTCCGTCCATTCGATCTGTCTCCAGTCCCATCGTCAGTATCAGTTCCAGTAGTCGGTTCTGGCCTTTCACCCGCCCCCTCAAGAATTTCGGTCCCTTCGAGAGCGAGCGATTCGACCTCGTATAGCTGCGAGGGCGAACTGGTTGCAGTCGATGACTCAGACTGACTGTCGGTCGTAGGTGCCCCTATACTATCGTCCGAAACCCGTTCTGCGTCAGATTTCTCAGTGTGGGCCACCTCCTGTTCGAACGAAGTCGTGCCACTGAACGTGGTAGGATCCACGTCGTCGAATCCATAAGACACTGATTTACCCTTGAATGCCGCCTGTTTTCGGTCGACTGTTTCGTCATCGAGATCCGCATATCGTGCATAGCTTTCGAGATCTCCGTTCCGGCTTGATTGGATTGCCAAGAGTACTGCCTCTACGTTCGGGAACGCCACATGGTCACAGAGGAGCTTTGCTGCACGGCGGCAGAGATTGTCGCCATGGTCTGCCTCGGGGAGTGCCAGTAGCGGTCGCGGTCGCTTGTGAGTCCCATCATAGATGTCGACGAGTTCGTCCCCCTCATTTGGATCAACAAACTCGACGGCTGTTGCGTCTTCGGGGAGACTCCGATGGTCGAGTTCGAGACGGCGGACGACCTGTAGTTCCTCGACGACGCAGACGTTATCGACAAACGTTCGAAGCGCACGGAGATCGTCATCAGCCTGCTCTGGTCGGTCTGCCTCGAGTCGGGCTAGTAGATACGGCGCTGCACGGCTCAACCACCGATGTAGTTTCGAGGTTTCGTCGCTCTCTTTGCCCATCTGGATCTCGCGAACCAGGTGAGTCGTGAAATCCTGTAAGCCAAACCAGTCACCGAATGCCCCCGCATCACGCTCAGAGAGCAGAAACGTCGGTGCCCCCAGTGAGCGTGCTTCTTGGAAGGCACTATCCGAACGAACAAATACGGTCTCGGAAGCCGGATGAAGATCGAACCCGTTGTCAGACTTTGCGACGACTGCTGTTTCCGCAAGGGTTTCCCGCGCATCCTCCCATTCGTCGGAGAGTTTTGTCACCGATTGCTGTGTCGACGGAAGCCGACGGGTGAGATTCCGATACACCGTCTGGATGGAGCGCTTCGCTGCGCCGATCCGTTCGGAGCGTTCGTCATCAGGGAACTGTTCTCTGATGAACGTCGCCAGATTCTCAACGACGCGACGAGCGTCCTCCGGTCGGAGCTCAGTGTCTAGATCCGATCTGATTCCGAGCTGATCGGCAAGTACTGACTCGTCGTCGTCTGAACCGATCGTAATCACGGGGAGGAGGTTGATCTGGTCGTCACGACCCAATTGAAGTGCTACGCGTTGGGTTGCTCGTGACTCCTGCCAGACCGCTGTAGGGCGGTACGAACCACTATCAGTCGGAATCCACTGACGCGATCGGAGCTGCCAGAGCCATAGGTTCCGTCCGATGGCGTGTCGTTCCTGAGAGGTAGGAATGCCGTTTCCTCGATCGATGACGTTACTGTAGCTGGTGCGGTTGAGACCAACCACAACATCCGAATACCGCGAGAGATCAGTTGCACCGCCGGGTGGCGTCTCCCACCAACACTCGAGGTGACTGAAGAGGCGACCAGCGAACGAGGCATCCGCTCTCGCTTTTGCGACGAACGTATCGATGTTCTCGAACCCGTGGAGGCTATAAAGGGACTTACTACTGAACTCCTCGAAAGGATACTCGTCTAGCGATTCGAGAAGATACTCGCGATACTCTTGCCATCTAGTCGAATCGACGGTATCCAGTGCGGAGGGGTGGTCCGGCGCTGTGAAGTCCTTGACCTCGGAATAGTACTGCTGTTGACTTGGTCCGAACAGTGGTGTCAAATGGACGTGCTCGCGGACGCCAAGCCAAGTGAGAAACTCCCACCAAGCAGTTTCGGGCGATTGGGAGCTCTCGTCGGATTCTGTTCCCTCGTCTTCCGAAACGGAGTCATTGCTCTTGTCGATGAATCGGCTCGGCGGAGCGACAAACGATGCATCGATGTCGGCCGCTTGAAGCAACGGTTCGATCCGTCCATGTTCTGGGACCTCAGATTGCCACGCTGCTCCGAAATACACGCTGTGCGCCGGTTTCCAACCACCCTCACGTGTAGGGACCGGAAGTCGACAGAGCGGAAAGAGGTCCGTTTTGGTACGCTGTTCGTACGGTAGTGGTGACTCAGGATCAACTGAGTCCACGCCAAGTTGTTGGACGAGTTCGAGCACTTCGAGTCGTTCCAGCGATTCGACGTCCTCCTGACCCGTCGTCCGACCAGGGCTCGGCAGCTTCGGGATAATCACGCCCTGGGCGAACGTATCGAATCGAAACTCGTCGAGTGGCCAGAGTTGTTGAAGATCTGCCTTGAAGTCGTCAGATCGGCCACTGCCCCCACGTGATCCCGTCCAGCCGTCAGGCCGGTATACCGTATTCGCGAAGAACTGGAACCTATCGACGGGCAGGTGACTCGGGCCGTCTTCGGGCGGGAGGAACAACCGATCTTCGTTCTTTTGTACGCGTTCGACGCCTGGCCCATCGGGAGAATCTATCGGGAACAATTCGGCGTTCGCACAGGCGTCTTTGAACGCATCAGCCTCCTCATCGATGTGACTCTCGTAAACTCGAAGTAAGATATCGATTATCGGATCGACCATACGACGCTGGCCGACGGTTTCGTAGGAACGAATCGATACATCTGCCGCTGCAGCTTCGAGCATTGCTGGAACGTCAGTATCTGGTACGACCTCGACGCCTAATCGCTTGAGCATCGTATGATGGACTGGATCAAGCACCGACTGGTGGGGGATATGTGTGTCAACGGCCCCAGTCTTGCCCGCTCGTCCGACCGAAGACAAAGACGCGATATCTCGGGCTAGATCGGGATGAGAATCACTCCCGGGTGGAAGTCGTGTGTCGGCGGGGGGTACGAGTGAGGATGTAGCGCCAAGAGATTTTGAACCGAGTACGGTGGGAAGCCACTCCATCTCCATGACCATCTCTCGCAGTTGCTTTGCGAATTCATGGACGAACGACGGCGCACTCTCCGGTATCTCTGACCACGGCAGTGAGAAACAATCGAGCAAATCGCTCGCAGTCGTCGCCGTATCTCGAGCCAGCGGGAGAACAGTATCGGGAAAGAGATCGAGCGCGGACGCAAGCAGGAAAGCGTTATATTGATTTTCAGCGTCCAAATCCAGCGGTATTTGCTCGCGTGACATGTTGGTGTTGAACGCACCGTTGATCTGAACTGGGATTGGGGACTGCAACTCTGTTGGGAGAAAGACGTGGAACATCGGTCGACTTTGAAACGGTCGGAGATGGACGCCATCTGACCGCCTCACGTACCGAAGTGCGATACCGACCTCCGCGTGCGTTATCGTCTCATCAGGTTTGTTCGTAATCCTCTCAGGGATTTTGAGTGATGGTCGACGGAAGACAACGTACTGTGTCGGTTCAGATGATTCATCTGACTCCAACGCTCCACGTCCATTAATACTGACTCGTGTGACTTTGACATCGTCGACCTGTCTGCTGTCGCGATCAAGTGTCCAGCTGAACTCCTCGTCGCCGATCGCAACTTCGAGCCTCTCCACATTTTGTAGGAACAGTAGCAGCTCTCTATCGATGTTGCGCAGGTCACGTTCAACCTGTTCACGAACACCGTCGAATAGTTCGAGTGCAAATACCGTCTGAAACCCACAGGGATGGTGATCCGTGTTGAGGAGTTGGTCAACTTCTTCTGGCCGTTCCGAAACAGGAAATGGGAGGCAGAGGACCGGAACCATGTCTTTAGTCATCCCATCGCGTTTTTCGATCGCGGTCTCAAGACAATCGGCACTCCTCTCCGGATCGAACCTGAAACTGATACCCGTCGAATATACTGCAGGGCGATCGGTGATCTCGAGGACTGACGTGAATCCGCGTCCCTTGTGTCCGATCGTCTCGTGTTCACCGTCTTCGACGGATTTGCCGCTAACACCCATCGTACAGAGCGAGTCGACATCTCGCTGCTCAATCTTTCGCCCAGTGTTCGCTACGTAGAGATAGTCGTCAGTTAGTTCGAATCTCGCGACTGCATCGCGCCCTTCTGTGGAGCCAAGTGCATCGTCAGCATTCTGGATCAATTCATAAATGAATCGGCGGGAGTAATCCTCGCTATTCTGACTCTCCTCTTCATATTGGGAATGGAGAAATCGGGGACTTGTCTCAAGGCTATCCACAGAGTCTTTGCGGAATTCGTTGAGAAAAGATACCTCCGACGGCGGCGTACTTTCCATGACCTATTATATCAGGAATTCTTTATATAAGAATGCCGGCTATCACGACGGTACAAACGAAAAGCAAGTCTCTGACGAGATCAACCTTCGGTGTTTCTTGTATCCGTCGGAAGCACTACCCGATTAATGACCATCAGCCCGATGTGAGCATTTTAACCATTGAGCGGAGTTCTGATTCGATCTCTCTTATCTGGTCAACCGACCACTCAAAATCCTCTGTGACGCCGGTATCGGTGAATCGGAGTGATGCTTTAACCCTTCGACTGGAATCGTGTTGGAAGAGCGCGAGCGCATAGGCGAGCATCTGGGGGCGATAGTGTTCAGCTAACTCATCAGTCGGCGTAGCTGAGCAGTCATTCGTCTTGTAGTCGATGATATAGTAATACTCGGGAGTGACGAGCAGCCGGTCGATGTCTCCAACGATCCGCGTATCATCGAGTCGGGCAACAACGGAGTACTCGTCGTAGGTCTCTTGGAGAGTGACGTTAGCCTCAACGCTGTCGACGAACGCAACCGCGTCATCGGCGTGGGCAATAGCCTCGTCAATATCAGTAACCGTGGGTTCTTCACCAGCCATCCCACTGATCCGGTAGATCAAATCATCCCACTCCGTTCGCGGTGGCTGGAGTTCATTGATCCGGTGGACAACAGTCCCAAATGTTGTCGGACTCAGTCCTGTTGAGTCTGTCTCAGTTGTTTCCGAGTAGGTGTGCCCGTCTTCAGAGGCAGCCGCGACCCCGTTCACAAGGGTCGTCGCAGCGACACGAACTGCCGGTAATTGAGTTGGTGGTGTCGGAATCGTTATCTCGGGGGTCGATTCCGCGGTCGATTCGTCAGTTTTCCATTCAGTCGGTCGCAACGGCGTGCGAACATTATACCTAGCCGCGCCAAGTTGACCGCCTGCCTGGTCGCTGTGAATCGCTTGGTCGAGAAGGTCGTCATCAAGCACCAGGGGTTGGAGCCAGTCCCGCCATCGGTCAGCCTCCTCAAAGGCGGCTACCTCGCCGAGTTCAATGTTGCCGTCATTGGTGTATCCAAACTCGTGGGTACCACACAGCAAAAGGTGATCCCGAGTCCGTGTACACGCAACGTAGAGAAGTCGCTTCGACTCCGATCGCTCCTGGGGACGTGACTGTCGGTCGGCGTACTCGTGGATGGCCGTCTTCTCGATCGAGAACGCATCATCCGGATTCGGACCACTGACAGCCGGAACTGGCGGCGCGTCATCGGTGCCCTCGACGAGTCGAACGTATCCATGGTCATCGACGGACCGCCCGAAGTTGAGACTACTCCCGAGATCAGGAACGGTGACAATCGGGAACTCCAGTCCCTTCGCGGAGTGGATCGTCATGATCCGAACACCCTCGACGTCCCCCGGGATGTCGGCTTCTCCTTCACGGGGGTCGATCTCGGCCTGTCGGTCAATACGATGGAGCAATCCGGCAGCTGTGTGAACACCGTTCTCACTCCAGGTGCGTACCTGATCGCGGAACTTCTCAACGTTCGCGACGGCCTGTTGACCGCGTTCGTCAGCACTCACACTCGCCAGATACCCGGTGTCGTCGATCACCTGGGACAGCAGGCGGTTCCACGGGAGTACGCCATCTTCGGACGGCGTCGCACAGCCGCTAAGAGTCCGCCACTCCGTAAGGAGATCAAACGCGTCCGCGAGCTGTGGATCGTCCGTCTTGGCGAGCGCGTCCCACACTGAATCAGCCTCGGCGACAGCCGGTGCGAGGCGATCATCAGCGAATCCGAACAGCGGTGATCGAAGCACCCCATAGAGGGAGACATCGTCCTGAGGGTCACCGAGTACTCGAAGCAGGTTCGTGAGCGCCTGGACCTCGGGTGTATCATAGAACCCGACGCCACCGACGACAGTGTAGGGAACGTCGTATTCCTCGAGGGCCCGTTGATACCGATCCAGATGGGTTCGCCGGCGGAGGAGGATTGCCGTATCGTCCGGCGTAGCGTCGCGATGAACACCCGTGTCGGGGTCTTGGACTGTCGGCGGATCGTCAAATAGGTGGGTCAGTCGAGCAGCGAGCGCTTGCGCCTCGGCCTCGATTGTGTGGTCGAGCGCGCCTTCCGCAACCGGATGGTCATCGCCGAAGAGCTCCGCCGCCGTGTCGGCGTTGTCGGGGACAGCGAGATACTCAACGCTGCCGGTGAGTCCCTCAATGTCTTCGACCTGGTCGCGCTGCGTGGACAACTCCTGCGGTGGCGCTTCGTAGGGTTCATGGGTATCACCTTCCGGCTGGAACAGGTACTCGAAGAGTTCGTTCAGGAACGACAACGGCTCGTCCAGCGTCCGGAAGTTCCCGGAGAGTTCGAGGGCGGTCGGACTCTCGGCATCGCTGTCGAGAACATCGTCAACCCCACGGGCCTCGTTGACGGTCTGGAGTTCTCTGCGCGCATCCCCGAACGTCGTCACGTCGGCCCCACGGAATCCGTAGATGCTCTGTTTCTCGTCGCCGACCAGGAAGACGTTCGACGCTGCCTGTTCGTCGACACCCGTGAGGAGCTTGACTAACTCCCACTGGCGCGGGTCCGTGTCCTGGAACTCGTCGACCATCACGGCCGCAAACTGCTCTTGAAGCCGCTCCGTGACGGCATCGTTAGCTCGCAAGAACTCGAGTGTCGTCTCGATCACGTCGGGAAAATCAAGCGTATCGCGGCGATCCTTCTCGTCGGTGTAGGCTGCGAGGACATCGTTGAAGACGCGCATTAGAGCGAGCGCGTAGTGAGCACTATTCGTTTCCAGTTCTCCGGGCGTCGTCTCGACTGCATCCGCGTGCGGTTCGACGGCCGCGATGACCGCGTCGATGGTGTCCTTCAGGTCGTCGTAGACGTCACCGTACTCACTCCAATCGTCCCGGTCACCGACGACGTACCCCGAACTGCTGTACAGGCCGCCGTTTTTCTTCTCACAAGCCTCGTACAGCTCGAGGATTGCCCTCTGACAGTCACGGGGATCGCTTTCCTCGGGGTCGTCAGGGAGTGTCGTCGGGACCTCGGTAAAGGTCCGATAGGCCCGAAGACCATCATTGTCGGCGATAGCACCCTCACGGTCGACGCGGTCCGCGACCGTGCGTAGCTGCTCAAGGAGTCCGTCCGCATACAGCGTCTGTCGAGCGTCGGCAGCGTCGAGATCACAGACAACCTCCCAGCAGATATCGACGTATTCGTCGACCTCCGCATCACGCCACGCCTCGAGGACCGCCTCGCTCTGTGGGCGCTCATCGAGTAGTCCAGCGAGTACATCGACCAGCTGGTCACGGCCCCAGAGCTGAGCAAGGAGCTTCACGTCCTCATTGTCCTGGTTGCGTTCGAGGAACTCCGTCACGACTTCGCGTTGGAGTGTCGCGGCGCCGTCTTCATCGAGTACGGCGAAGCCGAGCGGGACCGGAGCCTCAACGGCCCGTTCTCGCAAGAGCCGCGTACAGAACGCGTGAATAGTGTGGACGTAGCCGTCCTCTAGGTCATCGAGGACATTTCGCCAACGGTGGTAGGCCTCTGGTGAGTCGACAGCCTCGAGCCGATCGTACACCTCCTCACGAACGCGCTCGGTCAGTTCGGCAGCAGCCTTTCGCGTGAAGGTGATCGTGACGATATTCTCCGGCGTGAGCGACGGGTTCTCGGCCAGTATTGTCACGTACCGCTCGGTGAGCGTCGTCGTCTTCCCCGTCCCGGCGCCGGCAGTAATCGCGACGTTCCGGCCTTGGACGAGCGCGTCCTCCTGTTCTTCTGTGAGTTGAATCTCCACGGGTTCCTCAGTCATCGCTCATCACCGCCTCGATGTCCTCGTCGTCACGAACACGGAGTGGAACGTACGCAGCGTCGTCCTCGTGGACCTCGTCGACGAACTCCCGCTTGCGGTGATGGCGGACATCGCACGCCCGACTGTAGTCACAGTATCGGCAGTTCGCTCCACGGGCCGACAGAAGCGTCGTGTGGAACCGTCCGTTTCCGATCGCCTCGTCGACCTGACCCAACCACTCCGGAACGACATCGTTCAGGAAACGTCGGAGTTCGACCTCGGAATCGAACTTCGACTCAACCCCGCGTGGAACCTTGAGGTCGTTGGGGGGTCGCACCTGATAGTACGTCGCCGAGAGCGAGCCCTCCTCGAACAGATCACCGTCGACGACCTCGGCGGCTGCAAGTAAATAGATGGGAAGTTGGAACTTCGTGCCGCCGGTGGTCTTCGTCATATATGGTGCTCGCCCAGTCTTGTAGTCGTAGAGCGTGAGTGTCGGTTGCTCGCTATCCCGACTCACGTCGACGCGGTCGATGTATCCACGAATCGAGACGGTCGAGCCGTCCGGTCGCTCAACCGTGAACGGTCCCGCATCTGAGTCGGGAAGCCCCTCGCCGAACGGGACCTCGAACAGATGTGGGCGGGCGGCGCCGTCCCGCGAGAGTTCGTTGTCGAGGAAGGTAGCGAACAATCCCTGTTCTGGTGCGTCGTGGGGTTTGCTCCCGGCCTCATAAGGGGTGTTCTCGCCGTCACCCAGGCCCGCGAACAGCTCCGCCTTCCACCGTTCGTAGAACAGGCCGTCGTACTCGAAGTCAGCATCCCGGAGTTCCTCGACGGCGATCTCGCGAAGGTGCGTCGCCAGGCCGTCCCGGTCGAAGTCCGTGAGATCGACAGTATCCTCGGTCTCGTCCTGCAGATCCGCGAAAAACCGTTCGAGGACATCGTGAACGTACGACCCAGTTTCGAGGGGCGTGGGGACGACCTCGACGTCATCGGGGTCCTCGATTCCGAGTACTTCGTCAGCGTAGAACTTGAACCCACACTCGACGTATCGTTCGATTCGACTCGCGCTGTAGGGTTCTCGTTCCGACGGAGGGTATACCTCATCGACTGTCTCGGGTTCTAACACGCCGTTGTGTTCGGAGAGGCCAGCTGTTCCCCTGTTGTCCGCACAGTGGAGTCCCCGATCCGTACGCTTGGTCTGTTCGGGGGAGAGGTCACCTCGGTCGCCGGCGCGGCTGACTGCCGTACGCCGGTCGGCCGTTGCAGCGACGTGCCGCTGCAGGTCCTCGCGGGAGCCCACGCGGTCGTCGACGCCGTCTTCGGGTTCGATGCCGGTCACGCGCTGGAGTTCGTCGAGGACCGGCGACCGGACGACTGCGGACTCGTCGTCGCCCGTCTCTGGTGTGGTGATCGTGAGTTCGTCGACGTTCGCGAGCAGCGTCGCGAAGAGATAGCGGCCACGGAGTCGCTCGTCGCCGGTGGCGAAGCGCGGATGGGCCTCGGTCATCTCCTCGAAGAAGGCTGGGCGTTCCGGCGTCACCGGGAAGTGCTCGCTCGTCAGTCCCACGAGAAAAACCTTCTCGAACGAGCGCATCCGGGCGTCGAGCAACCCCATCACTTCGACGTGGCCGCCAGCAGCACGCTGCGAAACCCGGATCGGCACACCATCGAACGCACGGGTGAAGAATGCCAATGGGGAAAGGTCGCTACTGACCGCCGCCAGAGACTCGAACGAGGAGAGGACCTCGTCCACGAGATCGTAGGCCCGCTGTTCGACGGCTTGCTCGGCGTCGCTGGCGTAGTCCTCCGTCGCCGCCTCTAGGTCGAACCGGTCGTCTAACAGTCGACGGAGTGTCTCGGTTGCGTCCTCGACGTCGTCTGTTCGGAGCGTCTCTAGCGTGGCCAGCAGCTCCTCGATCAGTGCCGCCGCTTGGTCGTCGACGTCATCGAGGAGGGGTGACACAGAAACCGTGTCACGCCGGCGAGCAGCTGCCGTAACAGCGTTGGCCTGATCGGTGTCGACGACGTCGACCAGTGGATTCGCTAACAGGGACGTGAGATCCTCAGCACGGGGGTCGGGTTCGGCGAGGTTCAGGAGATCGTGTACAACGCTCCCGGTGAACGTCCGGTTCAGCTGTGAGGCAGCAGTCGTGACGTGCGGAATGTCGAACGTATCGAACGTGTCCTCAACATACCCCGAATAGACCTCCGTTCCCGGGACGACGACAGCCAAATCGTCGGGATCATGGCCATCGGCTAACTCGGTTCGGAGTTCGCGAGCGACGAAACGAATCTCGCGCTCGGGCGTCGGGAGTTCCCGCCACCGGAGGGCGTTTGGAACAGGGACGGTGTCGGGATTCGGGCGATAGAGTGACTCGGTGATCGTTGCAAAGGTCTGCCCCGACTGGTCGACCGGCTCGAGTTCCACTATCTCAAAGTCGAGCGCTTCGTAGACCTCCAGAGCGTCTTCCGCAACGGCGTCGACTCCGCTCCGACCATCCTGATGGAGCGGCAGCAGTGCAATCACCGGGAGTTCGTCAACGAGGCGTTCGATGAAGCGGCGTTCGACGGGGCGGAACTCGTGATACCCGGAAAGAACGACGACGTCAACCTCCGGAGAGAAATCCGATAATGGCTGCTCTGTCGTCGCTACGGCGTCGAACATCTCTCCTCGGGTACAGACCCACTCATCGACGTAGTCGGCATGGAGGTCCTGGTAGTGGCGGTAAGCGTCGACAGTAGCTACTGCGATACGGTCATCGAGGGCTGAGCCCTCAAACTCCGTTGCGAGCGCCTCGGAAGTCCGGACGCCGGCGTCATCGAAGAGTGAGAAACGGCTACTGAACGAATCTGCGAGAGCGGCTGAGGCCGGTTCGCCGGCGAGAGCGCCATCTGTTTCGGCTGTCGTTCTGTCAAGCGCGTACTCCGCGAGCCGGCGATTCAACTGCCCGGAGAGGGGTTGAACAGGGCCGTGGAGATGCTCGTACCACTCACGAACGACCGCGTCGAGGGTCTCGGCACGAAGAAGGAGAGGTTCGTGCGAAGCGGCCCAGCCGTCCTCGACCGTACTCCGACGTGCGTCGTTCCGCGTTATGTAGAGAATACTCCCCAGCGAATCGGTGGCTATGTCGTCAGCCCGCTGAAATGCTCGTTGTTCCAACCGGGCGTGTTTCGGGCCGGTGAGAAGCGTTGAATCCATCGAACACTCCCTACCAAGATATCGGCTATACTTCACTCTTGGCGAGACTGTCAGCTTAGGATGGTTTTTCGAGAGCGGCCAAAATAAATCAGAGAGGACTGTGAACTCAGTCGACGGCCACTAGCACCCGGACATCTGCGTCCGAGTGTCGTTCACGCTGAGTTCGAGCAACCCGTTCTTGCAGGAAAGCATCGATCTCATCGGCCAGCGTATCGGTGTCCTCTCTACCGACGTGTACGATCAGCGTGGATCGGTCTGGATCGTTGTTGTCACTGACAAGCGATACGTCTTTGAATTCGTCCGGCTGCCTGTGCGCCTCGAATTCCTCGGCGACCTGATCCGCTAGATGATCGAACTTATTCACTGGATTGGCTGTCAGAATAATATCTCTATTGTGACCCTCGCTTGAGAGGTATATCTATTTAATCTAAGAGTCAGTCAGCCATCAGTGAGAATGGTGTCAATCTCACTTCTCGAATTTGCCAACGCCAATCGGCCCATCTACTTCAGACCAGAAACCGATATAGAGGTATTTGACGATGACGAGGAAGAGTGGAATCCACTGTTCAAATCCTCATACTCCCTCTCAGCACTCATCGAAGCGCTCAAAGCGAACAGAATAGAAGCTGGGAACGTCCGCTTCGAGGACTCAGTCGCCCAAGAGTATCTTCACCACCTCAAGGAAACAGGGATTGATGACCAGCTGCATCACGAGGACCTAATGAATCCTGACCGGCTCGTGGCGTTTGCTGACGCAGGATACACAACGGTCGACGACCTCCTGGGGACAGCAGATCCGATCGATATCTCCAAAGACACCGGTGTGGACCGTGATATCGTCTCCAGTATAGCGACGAACTATCTCGATGGCTTCTCGTCGGGGAGCTCATTCGGTGATACAGGCCCGCTACAGGAACTGAATCCAAAGGACTCGTTCACTGGATGGGACCTCGTAGAGGCGTCCTCAAACCGGGTTCGATGGGTTTCGGCTGGGCGATTCAACCTCACTATCAGTCCGGCGCCGGACGGTAGTACTACAGTCACGTGCAACGCGCCAGAAGCAGAGCGGAACGCTTGGTATCGGAAAGGTCGCTCGATCGAAGCGGGACCTGATGAGTCGTTCACTCCCGAGGAAGCCCTTGAACAGTCTCACAAATGGTTGGAAGCGCATCAACTGGAATACGAGGACGATCTCGCCGAACTCCCTCGAATTGGGGCGGCGACCAAGGATTACCTAGCGCTCGAATACGGGATCACATCAAGAGAGGAACTACGAACATTTGCAGAGGATCAACCCGATGAGTTCGACGACATCTTTGGTTCTCCTGGAAGTGACCTCAGAGAAGCACTGGAACGCTAACCCGGCCACCGCACAACCTTCCGATGTCTATCGAGAGCAGAGATCACAGGAGGGATGCGGCGGATGCTTATATCCCTTTTACACAATAGATTCGTAGAGTACGATGGATATTGAGTACAAACAGGACAGTGATGGATATGATATACGCTACGTAGAAGGTATCCGACACGGTCGCGTCCCACATTCAGATATCTGTGACGATGAGACAGAGTACGTCATACGGTATGTGACAAACAAGGAGGGCACAAATCGGTGGGAATACAGACACCTTGGGTCTGGATATCGGAATGTCGACGAAGTAATCCCTACCCTCTCCAAGCTGCCAACCCTCGATGACGGTCAGAAAGTCCAAATATTGCTTAATTTCGGTCGTGTAGAGGAAGAATTCGGAATGGAGAAAGTGGGGTCCCTATACGGATCAGATGAATATCTCCCCGTGTATCGACTGTCACCGGGGATGGAACGAACTCTGAACATCACCTATCAGGACGAGATGAGTCTCCCCATCCTCGATTCTGAGCCATCTGCTCGAGGAGTCGGGGACAGCCCAACAGATATTGCACCAAGGTTGTTTGCAGCGATTTTGAATCTCCTCGCGAAGAGCGGCGAAATCGAAGAGTGGCATGAGTACTGGAATGATGATTCAGATACGTTTCAACAGGGCGAGTTCTATGAAACGGTGTACGCACCGCTGTTTGTGGCGTACTCAATTGTCGACGAAGAAATCGTCGAACTAGTAAACCGATACCACCTGGAGCAAGGCAACGACAAAGAAATCAAGAAGTCGTATATGCACTGCGGATTCTCCGGTAAAATCGACAATATCGCTCCACTGCTTACCCCGGAAGAAGAAGAGGTGATTCGTGAAGCGTGGAAGTACAGAAATGACCTCATCCACGGAATCCACTCTCGATTTGGAGTGCAAATTATGGATATCGACTTTGAGGTCTTGAGCAAGAAGCTATTATTCTCCATCATGAAGGCTCGGACACTCAATTCGTACGTAAACAGTGCGGAGTATCGAATTGGTGTGACTACTCCTGAAGAGGCGGTCTCACATTTGAAGGGAGACAGTAATCTACAGGATGCTGTTGCAGCAGCACAAAAAGCCATCAGAGGAGAAACGCACGCAAAATCACAGCTCTTCGGTTTTGACGAAGAACAACCAGAATAGAACCGTTTTCTCTTCTACTGAATTTGTGCGGATGCGCGGTTCAGCAGTCTCGTTTATGATTCATACGGCTCCCACTCAATAGAACCATCCTCATTTTGCGAATAGTGTATCGAACCGTTCCGCCAGCCAATACGGTTCCAGAGCTGATAGAGGGGTTCGCGGAGGGCCAGCGCGATATTAGAGTCCCAATCTTCAATCTCCACTCGTTTCAATTGGAAGGCATTCTCGCTGATCGGACGGGTGGTGTCTGGGCCGACAACTCGTTGTGGTTTTTCAATCGGATAGTTCGCTGCATCGATTATCGTGATATAAACGTACAACGGCGGATAGATGCCCGCAGTCTGGTACATTCCTCGGAGTCGATCCATTAGAGAGACGATCTCTTTATCGATGAACCACGCTATCCCGTGCCTCCCGTTCCGCTCCATAGTCAGCTTGGTTGTTACAGCTTCTACCCACCCATTACCGTCTAAACAGACGTACTCGGAAAATTTTCCTTCAGACAGCTCCGTATACGGAGCTGTAATTGCGAAATCACCGAAACCTTCTGATCCAGCCGACCGTGACCGGAATTTTGGTGGGTCAGGGAGATCGGGTGCGATCATTCTAGGAGGATCCGAAACCGACTCAACGGGAATGACATGGACCGCCACAATCGGTTCTTCATCAACTAATTCGCCGTGACGAGGCTGACGTTCCCGTAATCGGTCGAGTTGAGCTTCATATAATTCGTCAATATCCTGTTCTGGATCGTCGAGAGCATTCTGAGGGTCAACATGGAGATGTTCTTGGGCGAGATCGTGGTTGTCGATATCCATCAGGTCTTTTCTCAATCGGGCAAAATCCTTGATGTGGACGCGCCAGCCGTACGTATCCGCCAACTCGTTCTCTAATCGGTCCCGTTTGACCCCGGCAATCTCCGTGGTGGTCGCAAATATGAAGAAATCAAACTCTTCCGGGTAGTCAGCAGCTGACTCAGCGTCTGAACGAATCTTCTCCTCGATATTACTCGAGGTCACGCTACAGTGGAGCACGCCAGATTTTCCCGAACGCTCGAGAAGTGCGTCCCTCCCACCATCCGGACCCCTCACGCCGGTTGGATCGACGTCGTATCCTTCACGACCAAGCAAGTCAACAGCTAACTGTTCCAGTCTCGCACCATCCCCGATAGCGCGGAGATTTGCTTCAAGAGCAGTATTTGGCATCTATTGGTTCATCTGGGAAGTCCATACTTACAAAACTACCCAGCTACTGTGGTTGCCTTGTTGACTTCTCTCGGTTATCGAGGAATTGATCACACCACGTCGGAAGGGAATCCATCGGTCCATTTTCAGCCACAGTCCCATCGCCTGCAATCCGGGTAAACACGCCGTCCCGCCCCCACGCACACACGACTGGCTCTTGGTCTTGATCGGGTCGAGTCACGATTCGCTGTTGGAGTCGCGACGTATCCTCACTCACATCCTGCAGTACTGTGAGGAGCTGTCCTAGAAGTGGATGGCCTGGTGAAAGATGCTGAACCGATGGGAACTCGTCAGCACATACAGCAGAGAACGTCACCGCCACTTCGTCAGCACCAGTCGCAATAGCCTGTGCAATCGTCTGTTCCCCATCCCCGGCCGGGACCTCAATCGGTGCGTCACCTACTGAGAGGCGATATGTACTGTCCGCAAAGTCGAAGTCCCCGTCATCGTACTCGAAGTCAATCTCGTGAACCGGGGTGAATTCGACACCGGCCTCGGCAAGAGCGTCGTTATCGACCAACACTGACTGGAGACTCGGTGTCTCAAACGGGGGTTGATACTCGTACTCCTCCTCGCCGACATCGACGAGATCCGGGTGACTGTAGGACTGCCACGCATCAAGTTTTGCTTCGTCGACGACGTCCTGAGCGACGAGGTCGTCGACGTCCTCGAGTGACTCTCCGACATCGACGCGGTCGCCCTGATCGCGTTCTTCGAGTTCTTCAGAGAACTCGCGGTCAGCTGATTCGACTGCAGACTGGTCGTCAGCGCTGTCCGCGTTCAAGGTCGCATCCCGAATCTGTTGGCTGACGCCGGAGAGTATGGGTTGCATCTCACCGACGACGTTTTCGAAGAGCCCAATCCGGTCGTCAAGGCGATCGTAGATGTCCGTCTCAACCGTATCTTCGTAGCTGTAGTTGAGAATACGAATCTCGTCGAATCGTTGGCCGATGCGGTCAATCCGACCGATACGCTGTTCAACTCGCATCGGATTCCACGGCAGGTCGTAATTGATGAGCGCCCCACACTCCTGGAGGTTTAGCCCCTCACTCGCGGAGTCGGTGCAGACGAGGATATCGACCTGCCCATCATCACGTGAGAATTCACGCTTCACGCGCTCTTTCCCGACATGCTCCCAAGTTTCAGAATCGGGGTCGTACAGCTCGCCGCCACGACCGGAGTACGTCGCGATTGTCGCTCCTAGAAGGTCCGCGAGACTGTCCCGGATGAAGTCCATTGTGTCCGCGTACTGCGTGAAGACAATCACCCGGTTGTGGCCAGCCCGGTCCAGCTCGTCGAGGTCGTTGTACAGCTGCTGAATCTTCGGGTCTGTATCAACCAAGTCTAAGTCGTTGACGAACGCTTCCAGAGCCTCGATTTCTTCCTCGATAAGCTGTTTCCCCTCTTCAGTTACGCTCGGGATAAGTTCAGAGAGGTCCAGGTCGTCGCTACTAGCGTCGAGTTCATCCAGAACGTCCCCGTCGTCGAGGTCTGCGTCTTGTAGCGTTTCGAGGACGACCTGCTCCGCATCACCATAGTCCCGGTCACGAGCGCGCTCCCGACCGGCAAGCACGGTTCGTTGCGCCCGGAGTGTCTCAAGCCGGTGTTTCAGGCTCTGACTGATCGCATAGACACTCGAAGTAAGTCGCTGCCGGTACGTGGTCATCACGAACCCGATGGCGCGTGTTTGGGCTTCGTCAGTCTGTTGGGCTCGTTTGTAGAACTCACGTGTGTACTCGTCGATCTGGTCGTAGACCGCCCGTGTCTCCTCGGTGAGTTCGATTTTCCGTTGTTCGGGATTCCGGTTCGGGACGGTCGTATCGAGGAGACCGACCGCCTCGTACTTCCGTAGTGTATCCCGTGTATTCCGGTGGATGAGCGCGTCGACGGGTGTGGACTCCGAGAGAACATCGCGGATGACTCGCCAACCGCCCGGGGAAAGTTCGTCAAGTGCGTCCTGTCGGTCGCTGCGGGACGCCATCAACCACTCGTCGGCGTCTTCAGGATAGAGGAGTCGTTTGAGTTTCGTATCCTCGCTCGCCTCAAAGCGGTCGATGTCATAATCTGCCATCGCCTCGTCGACATGGTCGAGGTAGCCGTCGTAGGCGTCTCCATAGGCTCGTGCGAGCCGGCACGCGGTCAGCACACGCTCTTTGGCGATGGCACGGTCCTGTCCGTCTTCATTGATCTCGAGCTCGTCTGCAAGGTGCTGGAAGACTTTTGAGGAGAATGGCCGGTCCGTCGGGAGCCGGTCTTGGTGTTCCAGTCCATCGAGCGTGGCTTGCGTGTCCCAGGAAGCCTCCGCTTCGTCGGACTCTGAACTCGGGTTGTCGAGAACCTCGTTGAGGGCCTGCGACAGGCCGTCTCGAGTTTCGAAGAACTCCATGAAGGTATCCCGGTTATCCCAACCACCCGGAAGATCCAGCAACTGCATCAGGTCGTAGAGTTCGCCAGAGTGCAATTGCATCGGGGTAGCCGTCAGCAGGTAGTAGGCGTGCGTATAATCGCGAAGCTGTTCGAGAAGAGCGTAGAAATTACTGCCACGCCGGGCGTTGTGCGCCTCGTCGACGATGACGGCGTCCCACACGCCCATCCGGTCTTCCGTATCGTGGTCGCGTCCGCGACAGCTTGCCGGGATGACGTCCCGAGACCGGTCGGAAACCCGGTCTAAGGGAGCGACCTGATCCCACCGGTCGTCGAGACGAGCCGTGTGCCAGGACATAATGACGACCGTCGGCCCATCCAGCGGCGACGATGCGTCGGTATCAGTCGACTGTTGTTCGTAGAGGAACCGCCAGATGGGGCTGTCCGCCCATTCGCGCTCTCCAGTGAGGTCGAGGTCCGTTGCCGATGGTGGATAGTGGTCGCGACCGCGGACGTCTCGGAATACGTGATCGCCCGCTGTGTCCCGGTCGAATCGGACGGCGTTGATGTTGAACTTCTCCCAGAGTTCTTCCTGCCACTGCCGCTGCAGACTCGCCGGAACCAGCAACAGCCCGGTTTCAAGCTCCCCGGTGAGTCCAAGCCGGGAGAGTGTAAGACCGGCCTCGATCGTCTTCCCGAGCCCCACCTCGTCACACAGCAAGAAGCTCTGTGGATATGTATTGACGAGTGTGTCCGAGACAACTCGTTGATGGGGCCACGGCGTGATCGTGCTCGCTTCCTCGGCCAGTGCGAGTCCACCGGGTGAGAGCGGACCATCCTGAATGATGTTCGCTTTGTCGCGCTCCGTCGGCGGAGCAGTACCGTTCGCGATCTGAATCGCTTCTTGGAGATCGGTCTCGGTGTCTGGGGCTTTCCAGTCGATGATGTCCTCTTCGATCGCCTCGGGGAGGTCATACACTTCGACGAAGGGGTGTTCATCACTCCACAGTCGCTCAAAGGTCTCCTCGTCGCCGGCGACGTAGTCCGCCTGTTCAGGAATCCACGAACGGTGGACTTTGAACCGCTCGTAGTTGCGAGCCCAGCCGCCGACCGTCTCGTTGACGCTGCCCTCGAACGAAATCGTGTTTCCGTCGCTATCGTGGAAGAGTCCAACTTTCGGATGGAAGATCTCCCAGTCGTGAGAGGGAGAGCGTGGATAGGCGACCTTGATGTGGATCCGGCCCTCGCGGAGGAGACGCGCGAGAATACGGAGGTTCGCATCCAGACGTTCGTCATCGAGGTCCTCGAGGTTTTCCTCGAGGCGGTCGGTGAGCGTCTCTAGAACCGGACGGTCTGACTCATAGAGTTCGGTGCCGACGATGAGACGCATTTCACCATCGTTCTCGACGAGGGCGTGAATGCCGTTGGCAGCAGCCGCGAGTGCCGTACTGGAGAAGTAGCCCGCAATCCGGTCGTATTGCTGGCTGCGTTCCAGTGCGGGCTCGTAGAAGTCCTTGACTAAGTGGGCTCGCCCCTGCTCGGGCTTGCTCTCGTAGATCGACTGCCACTCGCGGTCACGTAGATTAGTCATACTGGAGGGGTTTCGAGTTAGGCGTGGTCACCGAGTTCGCTCTGTTCTAGGGTGTTTTCCGAGGGGTCAGTGAAATCGGTGGGGGTGAATTCCAGACCAAGCGCATCGTGGGTCCGGCCTAAGGCGAGGTCGCGAGCAGCTTCCCATTCAGAGTGATCCTGGGGGAGTACCTGCAAGAGTGCTTTTAAAGTGGCTTTGAACGGAGCATCCGTATCGAAATTCCGTTCCTTGAGCCAATCAATTGCAACGTCTTCACCTTGCTTCTCGTAAACATGCATCGCCGCGTGAACCGCATCCAGCGCAATTGTGAATGAGATAGCATCTGGATCGACTGGTTTCCGGCTAGACCGGTCCTCTTTTGGGAGAGTTATATCCTGAACTCTATCGTCGTAACCGCGCAATTTGATGTCTCCTCGGCGCTTTCGCCAGAGTTTGGTTGATCGCTTGATATCGTCGATATCAACCCCAATCCCGAGTCCTAATTGGTGCCCCTCGTCGTAGTTGAATGTATCTGACTCGTGAACAAGCCACGAGAGGACATACCACTCTGTAATGTCGTCCAATTCACCAAGACCTTCCCCCTCTAGATACTCATCGACAAGAATCTGTGTCACCGCTTCACGCGCTTCCTCTAATGCACGCCGCGGTGGTACTGGTTCATCTTGATCATCAACAACAGGATAGGCATCAGCGTACACTTTTAGAGTTGGCCCGAATGCAGAAATGATAACATCAGTCTTCGTGAGAGAGAGGCCTGAATCAAGAAGGTCTCGTGCAGCGTCTTTCGCGGCTAACCTTGTGTCGGCGCGCACATCGCTCCAAAGAGTCGGCACATCGCTATCAAGTGGGGATGAGCCCTGGGTAGTCTTCCGTCCAGTAAGCAACAGAGTACTATCAGCCGATCCGCTATCCTGAGTGTCGATTCTAGCCGGCATTTCACTAGAAATCGGGTGTGTTGATGTTATTGTGAACCCAGAGTTGATTAAGGATTTAGTGAGGGTGTCCCAAGCATCTGTTTCTTTATGAGTGAACATCACGGTCATTACTCCACCAGGCTTGAGAACGCGGTATAGTTCTGAGAATATCTCACTCATTTTCTGCTCATATTCATTATTTGCTAGTTCTCGCTTAGAATCAGAGCCGCCCGCAATACCTTCAAATCGGCTGGGATTCGCAACCGCTTCGTCATCCTTGTTTGTGAGATCTGACTGGAACTGGTCAGGATAGACGTCGTCCAAATATTCCTTCATCCAGACGTAGAACATATCCGATAATTCAGCATACATGATACTGCTATAATAGGGAGGATCTATCACAACTGCCTCGATCTCGTTATCCGGATAAGGTAGATTCGCAGCATCACCCGTAGATAGTTCCGCGGGAGAAGCATCATCGGGAAGATAAGATACTAGTTCTTCATAAGATTCAATTATTTTCCTAATAGCAGATTGATAGCTCCCCATACCACCGACTGACATATTGATATCTGCAAACGATTTAGCAAGGGACAGGTGTTTGCCCCCCATTGCGTTTGAGGGATATCCTTTCCCAGTATGCCACGGTGAAAAGCGGGAATTATAGTCAACGAGTTTACCCGGGACTAAGGAGAGAACAGTCAGAAGCGCCTCTGCTTCATCTTCCGGATGCTCTTCTTGAATTTCGTCTTTCCTATCTTCAAACGCCCTATAATACTCATAGTGAGAAACCAGCTGGCGTGGAGTGAACATATCTCTCCATTCATGAATCCCATGTTCCCGTGGTTCTCGAGTCTTTTCGCCTTCTGGTAGAGGAGTAGTCAAGAAGGACGCAAGATCAAAATCAGACTCAATACGTTCTTCAGCGCTCTCTAAAGCTTGATAATCAGCTTCATTAGGTGCTCGGAAGCTGTAGTTACCAGAGGAGTCCATATAACGGACGCAGATAATGTCATAACTGAACTCCCCGTCTTGATGCATATCTACGATATCCTCCGATTCAGTGACTATCCCACAATTTAGACACTCAGCATCACCACCTCGAGAAACTGTCCCCTGTTTATGATCAAATCCGTCTAGTTCCTCCTCCGTCGGCTCAATGATACAATCGTACTCAATCGAGCCATCTTCATCCACTTCAGGAACAGAGATAACCGTATCTGCACTCCTTCGGGTACGAATGGACCACTTCGAAACTAACGGTATGTCTGTCCCACAATCGGGACAAGTAACGACATGAGCGCAGACATAAGAATCAACGGAGTCATGCTCTCCTTCCGAGGGGAAATACTGTTCCAGTCTCTCCTCCGCGAGATTATCAATACGCTGGCTCCACCGCTCTAAATCGTCTTTTAATGACCCAACGCTTGGTGCGTAATTCAACAATACCTGTAATATTACCGATGGAACGGGGTTTAGCTCGTTAGCTTTAGTCGGCAAACCGTATCTGATCGCCTCGTATGGAATTACACCTCCACCCGCACAAGGGTCTAAGACGGTTGGAAGTTCACCATCCCACGTCTCTTCCAGTATTTCATGGATTTCATCTCTCTCTTTTTTATTCGGAGATTGTGTAAATGGACGTGGATAACCGTAATGGTCGCCCAGAGAACCGCTTCTATCGCCCTCACTAGCTTTCTTTTGTTCAACGTACTCCGAGATATCCCCTTCAATTCCTTCTTTGGGGCCAATTTGAATCCAGCTAAGTATTTGATCAGAATCAACATCTTCTGGGAGGATTGAGGCCAAAGTCGCTAACCTAGCCGCAGGTGTAGGGCGGCGGGCAAACCAAGGGTGAAGGTAGCGATGGGGAGGCATATGTTTGGGATTTGCCTCCTTCAGGTTCTCTATCCCTACGGCTTTCAGCGGGAGTTTCCCCTCTATTGCAAGATTCTGTCCTTCAACAGCATCCGGGTTAGACTCGTTCTCGTTCATTGTTCTATTTGATGTGGTCCGTCAGCAACACTCGAAGGGCCTTTTCGCCGTTCGGACTCGACGGAGACCGACACTTTGCGTACCAGTAGTAACACTCCTCATCGCTCATCCGTGCAACGCCTCGAGCCAGCGACCGCATCCGGTCGATACGCTGGATCGGCTTCACGCCACGGAACGCAACAGCAAGCCGGACACCTGCCGTTTCGGGTAGGAACACGAACCCAGCCCCCCCAGTGAGAACTTCTGATGAATCTCCTGGTGTGCCTTCAATCGCCTCCCGGACGACATCCTGGAGCGCACGGACGCGGGTCGGGTCAAGCCGTGCGACCTTTGCGCCGGCCCACTCATCCCACGTCCAGCCATCGAGCTTGGAAAGGAGGTCGTCCCCAGCGATGTCCGTGACGAGATCCTCAACTGGTGTGATACTCAACGAACGACCATCCCGCTCCAGACGATCACGGCGGGCTTCAGCCTGTTCGCGAGGGAGTAGTTCGTGGAGTGTCCACTCTCCGCCACCGTCTGTCTCTCGTCGGACAAGCGTAAACGTCGGGCGGCCACCGAACATACTCGTTCCGTAGCGAACCAGCCGGTCCTCATCTGTTCCCTCGGCGGGTGAGGTCTCAAGTTCCGAACCGCGACTCGCCATCAGACCGTCACCTCCGAGCTCGCTCGAATCGGGCCACGCCCTTCGACCCGGACGTCGATGTTACCAGCATCGAGGTCATTATCGAGGGCAGCGAGGAGGTCGTCACCCTCGTCAGTAATTGGTTCGGGCTCGTCAAACTGGAAGCGGAACTGGATGGTCTCTCGATCATTGCCGAACGAGCCGGGCTGGTCGATCACGTCCCGGAATCGGCTCGGTGACCCCGTGAATTCTGCGCTGTACGTCCCGTCGTCAGTCCGGGTTTCGTACTGCATTCGAACCGTCACCGCGTCCTCACGGGCTTTGAATCCGGGACGCTGGCTGACGAACTTGGCCGCCTGGAAGGGATCCTCTCCACCGACTTGGATTGTCACTTCTTCGATCAGCGGCGTCCGGTCAGTCCCGGCCTTCGATTCCGCATCGCGACGAACTTCCGAGAATGCTCGTGAAGCGGACATCATCTTCTTACTCGCCTCCCAGGATTCCTCGGGTTGGCACTCCTGGCATCGACCTCGTTCGTCCAGCAGCTGCTCGCTATCGACCTCTTTGCCGCAGGAACGACAGGTCGTATCGGACTGGTGTTCCTCACAGTAGTAGGGTTCGCTGCCTTCTGGGTTTTCAACCTCCGCCCCACACTCAGCACAAGTGGCAATCGTCTGTTCTGGCCGGTCGATTTCGTCGAGGTGGTCGTCGACGAGCGCGTCGATCTCTCGGTAAACGACGAAGGCGCCTCCGATCTGGACCTCGCTGTCCCGAATCGAGGTCTCGACATCGGGGGATTCCGCGAACGGTTCCGGGTGTGGCCACGTCGACGGCTCTGTCGTCCCGGCCCAGTACGCCGTCCCAGACTCGCCATCCCAGTATGCGTACCCGTGGTCACTAACGAGAGAAGAGACAGTCTCTCGAATCGGTTTCGTGCTGAAGAGGTAATCCAGCCCCGGCTTCTTCGCGTATTGGTTGACCAGCGCTTCGGTGGACATAGCGTCCTGAGTCTGCTGCCAGAGTTTCTGTTGGACGTGAGCCGACCCACGAGCGCCGGCGTCGCGTTTCACGATCTTATCCTCGAGCGTTGTCTGGACAGCGTCGACCAGTGTCGTCCCGCCGTTGGATTCGGTCGCACCGATGGTGATGTGGGTAAGCCCGTCCCGGTCAGGGTAGTAGAGGTGCCGGTAGACGTTCCGAACGAGCTCTCCGAGCATCAGCTGTGCCTCGTCGCTCCGTTCTCGAAGCTCCTCGATTTGTTCCGAGGAGAGGTCGGCTTTCTGTTCAGGGCTATCAAGCAGGGCCTCTATAGCCTCGAGACGCCGAGCCTCATCGATTGCAGCATCCATTCGATCAGCGTCAGGGGCGAGGAACAGAGCGTAGTTCTTGTAGATTCGCGTCTCAGTCTCTCCCTCGTGTTTTGCGGCTTGCTGCTCGTAGAGCTGAGTCACCCGGTTCGGCGGCGTATCGCCGCCGTCTTCGACAGCAGCGGTGTCCGGATGCATCACAGCGAGCTTCGGCGTATCCGGGGTATCCGGTAAGTCCGCCGGCGATTCAGGGAACTCCACCGGCTGGAAGCCACCATCGCCGATTTCCTTCGAGGTGAGACGGTTCTGGAAACGCGAATGAGCGCTCGCTTCGGGGGTAGACTCGATCCGCTGGTCGATGATCCGGATCAGGTTTGGTTCTTGCTTGAATCGGAGGCGCTCTTCCTCGTAGAGGAAGTAACACGCGACGTCCATTGGTCTTTAGCTAAGCCTCAGCGGTCGGTTGGATGGTGGTAGCGAGCTGTTCTTGAAGGATCGGTCGTTGCTTGTGGATCTTCTGAGCGTC
>NZ_FOKW01000018.1 GCF_900112205.1 Natronobacterium haloterrestre
CGAACACGGAAGATAAGCCCGCCTGCGTATCGGCAACTACTGGAGTGGGAGACCCTCTGGGAACGTCGATTCGCCGCCCCACTCATACTTCATACACTTATTACCCGATAGCGACGTCTTTAGTTGGACGTCGCTATCGGGTTTTATGCTATTTGGGTCCGCGGGGCATGCAGCGGTCCCCTTATGATCACTTCGGGTCTTCCTCCAAAATCATGTGGCTCGACAGTTCACTGTGGCGACTAGTTAGTACCAAATACTTTTGGAAACGGCTTTATTCACCTGTCTAGTAAAGGCCTCGAGTATGAACGAAAACGACGGTCCGTGGCTCGACACGGTACACGAGCTGCTCTCGGAGTCACGGCGCCGGCAGATCCTGTACTATTTTTTACAAACCGAGCATGCGACGGTCAATGAGATCGCTCATCGCCTCGTCTCGCGTGAGCGAAATATTCCTATCGACTCCATCGATTCGGGGGAGACGACCGAGATCACGATCGCTCTGCACCACAAACACTTGCCGAAACTCGAGCGCCACGACGTTATCGAGTACGACGAGCACAGCGACGACGTGGTCCGGGGTTCCGGATTCGAGGAGATGGCGGAGTTCGTTCGACGGGCGCGTGAGATAGAAGCGACAGGCAGTCGTTTCGAGGATTCGAGCGGATCGTCGACTTCGATCGCCGAGTAGTCGCGGGCGGGTCGGACGACGGACTGGCGAAACGGTGGGTGGAGTTCTTCACGGACCGAGGACGGGGCAGGGGCTATGCGTCTGGTTCGAGCCGTCGGAAAATGTCACCCGGAACACTAACGTCCAGCGTCATCCCGTGGCGGCGTGCCGTGTCGGCTGGCTAACCCTCGTGCCGGGTGTGGTGAATGTCGCGTGCCCGGGTTCGCCGTACTGTCATCGCACCCGAATGGGTATGCTCGGACGGGGACAAAAGGCACGCAGTGGACGTAGGGAGTCGACGCGGTTAAACGTTATCGAGCGTCGGGAATCCAGTGAGTCCGGAAAACGGACCGGGCGGTTCAGTAGTGGTACTCGTCTTCCGCGATCTGGACGTAGCCGCCGTCGCGGTAGGTGAACTTTCGTTTCTTGTACTTCGCGAGGATCTTGGTCGCGTCGAGGCCGGCCGTGTACTTGTTCGAGATCAGGACGTTGTCACCGCTGTCGCCCTGCATGTCGTTGACGACGCCGAAGGCCCAGTCCCAGTCGTCTGGCTCGTAGTCCGCGACGATGTCGGCGAACGCGACGTTCCGAAGGATTTCGTCGCCGATGGCGCGTTTCCAGACGTCGTTGTAGTTCTCGAGCGAGTCGGTGCCGGCGAGTCGGCCGGCGATTTTGCCCGAACGGACGGCGACGTGGTAGCCGCCCTCGTGGAAGGCGGAGGTCGTGCCCATCGCGCCGCCGGCGACGGCAATGTTCGCGCCGACGGGGGAGTCGATCGGTCGGGTCGAGGAGATGGGATAGGTTTCGGTCCCCTTGGACTTGCCGCGGTCCTCGACGATCGGAATGTCTTCTTCGACGTCGTACTCGTCGCCGTACTCGAGTTCGAGGAGCCGGCGGATGTACTCGGAGCCGGAGGGGAGTTGCTCGTCTTCGGGGCGGAGCAGTTTGTACGATCCGGGGTTGTCGACGTCTTCGAGGGTCATCCCGATGGGCATCGTCAGGCCGACCCGGGCGACCGTCCCGTCGTTGGGGAAGATCCAGGGGTAGGCGGTTTCGCCCGGCATGTGGCCCCACCAGAACTTGAGTCGGTCCTCGAACTCCTCGAACAGTTCCGGCGGGAACTCGCGGTACTCCTGGTAGGCGATGTGGTTGGCCTCCGGCGGGGAGAGGTAGTCGGAACTGCTCCGGCCGGGGGGCGTGAACTGGTCGAGGGCCTCGAGGGTGATCCGCCGTTGCGGGCCGTCCGCGAGGACGACGTACTGGGCCTCGAGTTGTTCGCCGTTCGAGAGGGTGAGCGTGTGGGTCGGCCCCTTCGGGCTCGACGCCCGGAGATCGGTCTCGAGGTCGGAGACGCCGGTGCCGACGCGGAGGTCAGCGCCCGCGTCGGCGGCGCGCTCGTGGAGCCAGTCGTCCATACGAGCCCGGTGGAAGGTGTACCCGAAGTTGGGGTAGCTGGAGTCGATTCCCGTCGTCGTCAACTCGACGGACGAGGAGGGGCCGATGAACTCGGTGGCCTCGAGTTCCCGGTGGATCACCTCGTCGGGGATCTCCCGGTAGTCGAAGTCCATGATGTCGATCCAGTAGTCGAGCATGCCGGCAGCGTCGGTCGAGTCGGGACCGAGCTCCTCACGGTCCTCCCGCGGGACGCCCTGTTCGAAGAGGACCGTTTCGGCACCGTGGGCAGCGGCTTGTTCTGCCGCGGATGTGCCCGCCGGTCCGCCGCCGACGATCGCGACGTCAACGCGTTCCATACTCCGTTGGGTCTCGGCCGGCCATATTAAACTGCGTGAAATTCGTGGCTCCGAACCGCTGGTGGCGTATCCAGTGGGGGAACGAACGGGGGGAGAGGTCGAACAGCCTACGGGAACGAATTCTTTTGGAACTTGCGGGACGAGTCAACGTACATGAGCGACGGAGACAGCGACGGAGACGGCGACACAGGAGGGCGTACCGAGATCAGTACCGAAACGGAGCCATCGGTCCTCGTTCTCCGCAAGGGGACTCACGGTGTCCCGATCGAGGAGTACGCCGCGGCGCTTCGCGACCGCCTCCCCGACGGGAGCGTCGAACTGGCTCGCACGCCGGCGGCCGAGCGGAAGCTGATCCGCGACGCGGAGTTCGTCACCGGAATGGTGCTCGAGGAGGATCTCCTCGAGCGTGCGGAGAACCTCGAGGTGTTCGCCTGTGCCTACGCGGGGACGGGACACCTCCCGATGGACCGACTCGAGCAACGGGGCGTGACGGTGACGAACGCGTCGGGCGTCCACGGGCCCAACATCGGCGAGCACGTCCTGGGGTCGATCCTGCGGTTCACGCGGCGGTTCCACGTCGGAAATCGGCGGCAGCGCCGCCGGGAGTGGCGACACTACCAGGCCCACGAACTCCAGGGGTCGACGGTGACTATCGTCGGCCTGGGCGCGATCGGGACGGCGGTCGCCCAGCGCCTCGAGCCGTTCGGCGTGGAGACGGTCGGCGTCCGATACACGCCGGAGAAAGGCGGGCCGACGGACGAGGTGATCGGCTTCGATCCCGAGGCGTTCCACGAGGCGCTCGCGCGGACGGACTACCTCGTACTCGCGTGTCCGCTGACGGAGACGACTCGAGGGCTGATCGACCGGGACGCCTTCGTGACACTGGACCCCGAGGCCGTCCTGGTCAACGTCGCCCGCGGGCCGGTCGTCGACACCGACGCGCTGCTCGAGGCCGTGCGCTCGAACTGGATCCGCGGGGCGGCGCTTGACGTAACGGATCCCGAACCGTTGCCGGAGGACCATCCGCTGTGGAACTTCGAGAACGTCAAGATTACGCCGCACAACGCGGGCCACACGCCGAAGTACTACGATCGGCTGGCGGAGATCGTCGCCGAGAACGCCCGTCGGTTCGCCGAGGGCGACGGTGACGGGATCGAGTTACAGAATCAGGTGCGTCCCTGACGCCAGCTTTGCTGGAGGAACGGGCCTACAGGTAGCCGTTCTCGAGCAGGAGTTCGCCGTTGAGCACGCTCGCACCCGCCGCACCGCGAATGGTGTTGTGTGCGAGGCAGTTGTACTGCAGTCCGTCGGGGGTCTCCTGGAGCCCGCCGGCGGCGACGGCCATCCCGTCACCGAGCGTCCGGTCCAGCCGGGGCTGGGGTCGGTCCGGGGCGTCGAAGACGTGGATGAGCTGGTCCGGCGAGGACCGGAGGTCGATCGACGGGTACGCCGCCATCTCCTCGGCGGCTTTCGCGGCCGAGAGTTCCTCTTCGGTCTCGACCCAGACGTTCTCGAGGTGGCCGTCGATCGTCGGGATGCGGTTACAGGAGGCGGAGACGGTGACCTCGTCGTGGCTCAGTTCCGCACCGTCGAACTCGCCGAGCAGCTTCCGGGACTCGGTCTCGAGTTTGTCCTCCTCGCCCCCGATGTGGGGGATGGCGTTGTCGATGATCTCCATCGAACTGACGCCGTCGTAGCCGGCCCCGGAGACGGCCTGGAGGGTCGCGACGTGGACCGTCTCGAGGCCGTACTCCGCGAGTGCGGCGAGCGTGGGGACGAACGTGATCGTCGAGCAGTTGGGGTTTTTGACGAGGGCGCCGTCCCAGCCGCGCTCGTCGCGCTGGACCTCGAGCAGGTCGAGGTGTTCGGCGTTGACCTCGGGGATCACGAGCGGAACGTCGTCGGCCATCCGCGCGTTCGACGAGTTCGACGAGACGACGTAGCCGGCCTCGCAGAAGGCCGGTTCGACGTCCGCGCCGACGCTCGAGGGAAGCGACGAGAAGAGGAGATCGACGTCGTCGGGCACTGCTGCGGGGTCGGTCGCGGAGACGGTGATGTCCGCGACGTCGTCCGGGATGGGGCTGTCGACGCGCCACTTGGCGGCCTGTCGATACGTCTTGCCGGCGCTGTCCTCGCTCGCGGTCAGCGCGGCGATCTCGAACTCCGGATGCGGGTCGAGAAGTTGGATGAGTCGCTGTCCGACGGCACCGGTTGCGCCGAGTACGCCTACTCGTACTGCCATTTTCCGTCCCTCGGAGTTGTGTCCGCAAAACCGTTTGGGTTTCGGTGGCATATGTGTCAATAGCGGCCAAGGTGTCGTCGGTTGATGAGCGGCGACCACCAGGCTGGCGTGGCCCGATCGGCACGCATAGAAGAAATTAAGCGATCGGAGCGGCACCTATGGATCGATGCAAGGGCGATACACTCCCGCAACCGGTTGCGATTCGGCCGGATCACCGATCGGTCGCCGCTCGAGGTGGTCCCGATGACGGATACGGCAAGTGCGAGCGAGGCCGGCCTCTTCGAGACCCGGTTCAGCATCGGCTCCGCCGCGGCCGGCGGACTCCTGATTCTCGTCGGTCTCGTCCTCGGCTGGACGGGGTATCAGGGCACCGAACTCCCGGTCGTCGGGACCGAGATGGACGTCGTCATGGGTATCTCCGGGCTGATGATGACGTGGTTCTTCGGCGTCGTATTCCTGTATGCCGCGCTGTACATGGAGCCCGGATTCGACCGCTAAGCGCCGCGACGAACGGTTTCCGTTCGGCATCTTCCTGCTGGCTCGTCGCTTCGGCTCGCGGAGCGACGCGACCAGCGTCCGACACCAGCGGCTACGGGGAAAGAATACGGTAGAGACGGAACAGATCGCTCCTCTATGCGGTCGCCTGGGCGCTTTTCTTCCGCGTGACGTAGCCGGCGATGCGGTTGCGGACGCCCTTGGAATCGACGTTCGTGAGTTTCTCGACGCTGTCTTTGTTCTGTTCGAAGTCGTTCGTGAACGCGTCCGGGTACCGCTCCAGGAGGAGGTTCCCGGTCTTCTTGACGTAGGCCGGTTTGATTGCCATGTTGGTGGATTCCGTCGGGAGGGTCTTAATCCCTTTCTCTTCGCCCGTCCGGGTCCGCTACCCGGCGACTCGAGCGAGGCCCGGTCCGTGGCCCGTCATCGCCGGTCGCCCCTCCGTTACGGGGCGCTCGCTTCCGGCGCCGTTTCGAGGTCGGACGCCGGCTGTTCCTCCGTCGCTCGCTCGTCGCCGGCGCGGCTGGCGAGTTCCTGGAACGCCTCCGACCGCCGTGCGATCCGGTCGGCCATCGCGTCGTCCGGTCGGCGGTCCCCGTCGGCGGACTCGAGCAGGAACGTCGTGATCACGACCGTCTTCACCCAGGGCTTGAGGACGCCGGCGTAGACGGTCAGCGTGAGTCCGGCGACGACGACCCAGCCCGCGACCTCGAACGCCGGCGACAGTCCGGCGAGGACGCTGGCTATCGGAGTCAACGCCAGGAACAGCACCGCCGCGGCCGCGTACAGTCCGACCACGATCAACATCGTCGAGCCGAGGATCGGCTTCCAGTTTCCGCCGTAGAGAAGGACACCCTCCTTGGCCGATTGCCAGGGATCGTCGGCCGCGTCCTCGGTGAACCCGTACGCGAGGATCGCCTCGTCGACGTACGACACCGCGACGGCGATTGCCTTCCCCACGAGCCGAACGAGTTTTTCGAGGCTCGGTACGGCACCGAGGCGGTCGGCGACCGAGACGACGCTCCGGTTGAACTCCTCGAGGACGGCTTTCACCAGTTTGTCGACGGCGAACAGGACGCTCGCCTCCGCGAACCGGTCTTTGACCTGTTCGGTCCCGTACGTGAGCTGGTCGTCTGGCGCGTCGCCCGTCTCGATGACGTGGACGACGACTGCGATGTGGCCGGCCTTGACCAGGTACAGCAGGTACTTGCTGACAAGTCGCCAGGCCCCGACGAACAGGCCGACGGCGATCAACAGACCGATCCCGGCGATCCAGCCGGAGATCGTCCCCGCGTCGAGCAGCGAGGTGCCGATCCAGACCACCGCCCCGAAGTAGAGCACGGTAAACAGTCCGAGCCCCAGTCCGACGGCGATCCTGAGCAGTACGAATGGCAGGGTCTTCATGAAGACGTTCGTCGCACGTCCGAAGTGCAAGACCATACCGCCGGTGGCCGCGGCATCAGTTAAAAACTCGAGGCCGCGAGCGTCCCCGTCTCGAGGCGGCGAGAGGCTACCAGTCCGAGTGGGTCCGAACCCGCTCGAGGGCCGTCCGCTCTCGCTGTCCGCCGGCCCTGTCGACGACGTCGGCGAAGTACTCGAGGCGGTCACGGAGTTCGTCGTCGTCGTAGCCGTCGACGCCGAGGCGCGAGGCGGCGACGGTCGCCTCGATCACGGCCCCGAATCCGCGGTCGATCGTCGGCACGGTTCGCTCCAGAACGGCGGACTCGACGGGCTCGAGTTTCCAGCGCTCCCATTCGGTGCCCGCGTCGGTTCCAGTCTCGACCGACGTGGCGTCGACCCGCGCCCAGGCGCAGGCGGCCTCGAGGACGGGGTCGTCGTACTCGTCGATCGAGAGCGCGGCGTCCGCGAAGACGACTGGATCGTCGACGAACTGGACGTACCCCTCGCCCTGCCGGTGGAAGTTTCCGCGCGTGCGCGTCGACCCCCACGTCGTCGCGGTGGCGGGGTCGCCCGCGAAGACGCCGAGCGCGGCCGCGTTCCACTTCCCGTTCGGGCCGAGGGTCGTGACGACGGTTTCGGTAACCCCCGAGAGGGGAACGGGCCAGTCGGCGTCGTCGCCGTCGTCGCCGTCGTCGCTCATACCGTCACCTGCCCGTTCTCGAGGGCGACGAACAGTCCCGCCGCGGTCAGGTCGGCCGTCGTCCCGGGGTTGATGCCGCGCTCGACGAGGTCGTCGGCGAACTCCTCGACGGCGTCGGGGTCAGTCTCGAGGGCGTCCCGCTCGTGGAGTGCGGCCGCGCGGTCGCTGACCTCCCGGGCGACGGATTCGCCCCGGCGGCTGGCGACGAGGGTGTCCGGCCGCTCCGCGAGCAGCGAGAGGAAGACCGCGGCGGCGCGATCCGTCGGCGGGCCGTCGGCTGCGGCGAGGCGATCCGCGGCGGCGAACGACCGCTCGAACCCCGTCGTCCACTCGCGGGCGACGTCGTCGCCGGGGACGCTTCGGTCCATCACGTCAAGCAGGGTCAGGCCGCGCTCCTCGAGTGCCGGGACGGCCTCCGATCCCCGCCGAACGTCAAGCGGCTCGAGGTCGGCGGGCGGTTCGTCGACGAAGACGTCGACGTGATCGAACGCGCGGTAGAAGCCCGCGGCGTCCGCGACGGTCGTGTCGGCGACGACGTCCTCGGCGGCTCCGGGCGAGAGTCGGTCGCGGTCGGCGGCGGCCCGGACCAGCGGTATCAGCAACAGCAACGCGCCGAACTGCGTGTTGCCGCCGCCCTGGGCTGCCATCCCCTCGACTGCCCGTTCGAAAGCCTGCCCGACGGGTTCGCCCTCCTGGGCCAGTTCGAGGCCCCGCTCCGTGCCGACCGTTCCCGCGAGGAAGTGGTCGAACCGCAACTCCTCGAGGTCCCGACGGCGGTCGACGTTACCCGGCTTTGGTGTGCCCGCGACCTCGAGCAGGAGCGCCAGTCGTGCGTTCCGTGCCGGCGTTCGCATACCTGGATCGAACGGTTCCGGCGGCTTAGGACTGTGGCTCTCCGTCGGGGTTTGCCACCGTTTTGCGGGCGGGACGGACCATCACCCCTAAACCCGCGCCATCCTAACTGCCGGCGATGACCGACACGGAGTCGCCGCCGGAGCCGTCGTTCCCCGACGACCTCGAGGCCGTCCGGACGGCGCTGATCGAGTGGTACGAGGACGACCACCGCGACTTCCCGTGGCGACGCACCGACGACCCCTACGCGATCCTCGTCAGCGAGGTGATGAGCCAGCAGACCCAGCTCGGCCGGGTCGTCGAGGCCTGGGAGGAGTTCCTCGAGCGCTGGCCGACGACGGCCGAACTGGCGGCCGCCGACAGGGCCGACGTCGTGGGCTTCTGGACGGACCACAGCCTCGGCTACAACAACCGCGCGAAGTACCTCCACGAGGCCGCCGCCCAGATCGAGACCGAGTACGACGGCGCGTTCCCCGAGACGCCCGACGAACTGCAGGAGCTGATGGGCGTCGGCCCCTACACCGCGAACGCGGTCGCGAGCTTCGCGTTCAACAACGGGGACGCGGTCGTCGACACGAACGTCAAGCGGGTCCTCTACCGCGCGTTCGACGTTCCGGACGACGATTCGGTCTTCGAGGAGGCCGCGAACGTCCTCATGCCGGAGGGCCGATCGCGGGTCTGGAACAACGCCGTCATGGAACTGGGCGGCGTCGCCTGCGGGCAGACGCCCCGCTGTGACGAGGCCGGTTGTCCCTGGCGGGAGTGGTGTTCGGCCTACGAAACGGGCGACTTCACCGCGCCCGACGTCCCCACCCAGCCCAGTTTCGAGGGGAGCCGACGCCAGTTCCGCGGGCGCGTCGTCTCGACGCTCAAGGAGTACGACGAACTCGAGTTGGACCGACTCGGGCCGCGTATCCGGGTCGACTACGCACCCGACGGCGAGTACGGCCGGGAGTGGCTCGAGGGGCTCCTCGCCGATCTCGCGGACGACGAACTCGTCGAACTCGACCGGGACGGCGAGTCGGTAGTCGCGCGTCTGCGACGCTAACGCTCGATATCGCTTCCGGAGGTCGGCCCGGTGCGTCTCGTCGTGTATGTGATTACCTCTCGTGAAATATCGGTAAAATACACGTTTTAGCTTTCCAACGGATTGAAGGGGAAAGGTACAGAACGGGTCGGTATGCGAAGACGTGAAATGATCGTCGGCAGCGGTACCGTCGCAGCGATCGCCCTCTCCGGGTACACCGGCGCAGCGACGGACGCCGACGACGATCGGCCCTCCCTCCCGTCCGATCTCGAGTCAGTGCTCGAACTGGTCCCTGGCGAATCGGCCCTCGACGCGAACTACCGACACGTCGTCTACTCGCGGGTGGACGACGCCGGTTCCGCTCCCCTCTATCTGGGGGGACACGAGGTGATCGGGGAACTGGACATCGACGCCGACTCGATCGCCGAGATGCTCGTGGTCGTCACTGACGACGAGACGCGGCTCAGTGTGGTCGCCGGCGAGTTCGACGCTCCAGACGTCGGCGACGACGCGGACCTCGACGGCTGGACGGTCGGCGAGGTCGACGACGAACCGGTCGCGGCAGCCGAGGGCGCGCTCGTGATCGCGACCGGCGACGACGGCGACGAAATCGTCGACGCTGCCCTCGAGGCCGCTGACGACGAGGACACCGAGACGATCCTCGCCGATCCCGAGACGGCCGGCACCACGTTCGATCGCCTCGAGTCGAAATCGTACGTCACCTTCGTCCCGGACGTCTCCGAGGTTCGCCACAACGAGTTCGACGGCGACGTCGTCGAGGCGTTCGGCATGGGTCTGGAGTCCGCGCCGATGGCCCGCGACGACGACAGCGACACCCTCGAAAACGACTACGTCCTTCACCTCGATCCCGACGCCGGAACCGACGTCGACGACGAGTGGATCGTCGACCGAGTCGAGTCGATCGGGCGGGGCGAAATCCTCGAGAGTTCGATCGATCGGTCGGACGACGTGGTGTACGTCCAGACGGTGGTCGAGCAACCCCCGGAACGCGACCGCGAGGCTGCACCCGACGCGCGCGTTCGGGCCCGTTCGAACGCCGACGAGGGCGTCGTGACGTTCGAACACGCCGGCGGGGAGCCGATCGAGACCGACTCGCTCGAGGTCTGGCACGACGGCGAACTCGCCGACGACCAGCTTGCCGACGAGCACGCCACGTTCACGGAGGGGGATACCTTCGAACTCGAGACCGGCCCGCTCGCGGACGTCGGACTGCGCTGGTTCGACGAGGAGGCGGACGTCTACTACTACTACGACACGACCGTCGTCGGCACGGAGTCGTTCGACGGGCAGTACGACCCCGACGAGGAGACGGTCGAGTTCACCTACACCGGCGACCTCGAGGCCGATTCCGACCTCGTCGAGCTCGTCCACCGGAGCGACGACGACGGCTCGTACGAGCTGGATCGGGGAGCGATCGACGTCGACGGACCGCTTACCGACGGCGAGACGATCACGGTCGAGGACGTCACCCTCGGTGACCGCGTCTCCCTGGAGCTGTCGGTCCCGGCCAATCCGAACCGTGGCCAGCGATCGCTGTCGTACGTCAGAGTTCGTCCGCCCAGAATGCACCTCTCGCGGCGCGAGGGAACCGTCGTCGCGAGGTACTGGGGCGACATCGACCGTGACGCCGACGAGTTCCGCGTGCTGGTCGAGGACGAACCCGCCGACGTCCAGTTCAGCGACGTGACCGACACGCTGTCGGAACACGATCGGGTCGAACTCGGCGAGATGGACCACGGAACACACGTCGCCGTCGAGTGGCTCGAGCCGGACGACCCCGTCGTCGTCACGGAACGGGTCCTCCGCCCCTACGCACGCATCGACATGGACTACGACGACAGCGAGGGGACGGTTACGGCCGACTACGAGGAGGGCGAAGAGATCGACGCCGACGACCTCGAGCTTCGGATCGCCGACGAGCCGGCGGCCGTCCAGCCGGCGGACGAGTACGAGACGTTCGCGCCCGGCGACGACCTCACGGTCGAGGCCGACCCCTTCGCGACGGTCGAACTCGTGTGGGAGGGCGGAGACGACACCGAGTACGGGCTCGGCCGTGTCACCGTCGGCCGGCGCGCGTTCGACGCGGAGTACGACCCCGATGCCGACGAGGTCGAGATCGTCTACACCGGCGAACAGTCGGCAGACCCGTCGAATCTGACCGTCAGCCAGCGCGGCGGCGGGTCGTCCATCGACGACGAGGACCTGTTCGCCCAGGAGTACGACAGCCTGACCGACGGCGACAGTATCGTCCTCGAGGACGTCGAAATCGACGACAGGATTTCGGTCATGCTGGTCCAGGAAGGGGAGAACTACTCCTCCCGGAGCTCGATCTTCCGGTTCACTCCGGAACCACGCTGGGCGTTTTCCGTCGAGGACCGCGGGAGCGAGGACGGAGACGGGGACGAGGACGGACTCGTAGCCGTCTACCACGAACGGACGACTCGAGACGCGGACAACTTCGAGATCCTCGTCGACGGCGAACCCGCCGACGTCCAGCCGTCGGATCGACACGACACGCTGACGGCGGAAGACGAGATCGAACTCGGTGAATTCGACGCCGGAACCGAACTGAGCTTCCGCTGGCTCGTCCCGGACGAGCCCCGCGAGGTCCGCAACCACGTGGTCGTCCCGGACGCCGAATTCGAGGTCGACTACGACGCGGACGACGACGAGATCACCGTCGAACACGCCGGCGGTGACGGGATCGATGCGGCCGACCTGGCCGTGATCGTCGAGCCCCTCAGTCCCGAGCCGACCGACTGGGACGGCGACGGCACGGTCTCCGAGGGCGATTCCACGACCGTCGACGTCGACGACCTCGACTCGCGTCGCGATCGGGACCCGGCCGCAGTCGGGATCCTGTTCCGCGATCACCACCTCACGCACGTACGGATCGACGACTGACGGACGACCACCGATCGGCCGTCGACCGGCCGACGACTCCGCTTTCAGCTTTCAGCCACCAACGTCTTCCACCCGGCCGTCGTCGACAGTCGTATGGCAAACGTTCGCATTGTCGGCGTCTGCGGGAGCCTCCGGGACGACAGCACGACACGGATCGCCCTCGAGCGCGCGCTCGAGGCGGCAACGCGTACGGGCTCGGACACCACGACTGAACTGATCGACCTCCGGGAGTACGACCTCCCGACGTTCGACGCCGACCGGAACCGCTCGTCGGCCGGCGAGGCCGACGCGCTCGCCGCTCGGATCCGGGCTGCCGACGCCGTCCTGCTCGGCTCGCCGATGTACCACGGCTCGTACTCGTCGCCGCTCAAGACCGCGCTCGATTACTGTGGCTTCGACGAGTTCCAGGGGAAGACCGTCGGCCTGCTCGCCGTCTCGGGTGGTGCCTTTCCGGTGACGGCGCTCGAGCATCTGCGCTCGGTCTGTCGGGCGCTCAACGCCTGGGTGATCCCCCACGAGGCGGCCATCCCGCGATCCGGGTCGGCCTTCGAGGACGGGGCGTTCGTCGACGCCGACCTCGAGGAGCGGGTCGCGACGCTGGGCGTGCGTGCGGTCCAGTACGCGACGATCGAACCGGACCCGGATTCCTTCGAGAGCGACCAGAACGTCGGTGCGGAAGGGAAGTAACGGGCGAGGATCGGCGGATCGGCTAGAACCGCTCGTCGTCGTAGCTGAGCAGCCGCTGGAATCGCTGTTTGTGTGCGAGAAACGCGGCGAAGGCGAACAGGACGAGACCGACGTGGATCGGCTCGATCCGGATCACGAACGTCGTCACCTCGAGCGAGATCGGTGGCGAGACGAGCGTCCACTCGGCGAACCGTCCCGAGGCGAGCAAGGCGGCCGCGCCGACGGCGAGGGCGACCGCGGAGGCGAGCGTCGCCGGCGACACGAGGTTGCGGCCACCCCGAACGCGGAACGCGCGTCGTTCGAACCCGAACTGGACGACGAGCAGGCCCGCGAGCCCGACGGTCGCGGCGACGACGCCGGCGATGCCGCCGACGGTGTCGGCGACGAGCAGCCAGAGGACCCAGCTCGCGGTCCAGGCGACGGCCGCTCCGAGGCGTCGCGGGTGGAGGAAATCCCCGAGTTGGCTGACGGTCGCCTCGAAGAGGCTCGTCCGGAGGAGCGCCCCACAGAAGAGGATCCCGAGCCCGGCAAGCGCCGTCGACGTCGTTTTCGACCCCACGAGCAGCCAGAACCAGAGCCCGACGGCGACCGTCTCCAGGGCGGCAGCCGAAAGCGCCGCGGTCGTCCCGACGACCCGTCGCCGGGTCGCTCGACCGAGGACGCCGGGCTGGCGAATGACGCTCATACCCGTTCTTCCACCGCTACCCGTTTCGTTATGCGAGACATTACCAGGATTTGAACGCGGCATCGAGGCCTTTGATACGCGGGTAACGATCGATTTCTCTCGCCGATCGAGGCATCGCACGCTCGAGGCGATCGTCCGGAGGCGCTGTGGGTCGGGTCCGACGAACGGTCGGCGACGACCGGCGTGATCCGTTTCTGCTGTCCGTACAGCGTCCCCGTACTCGGTGTAGAGCGTCCCTGGCCGTGGATACGGTCGACGAACCCTGATCGGTAATACGATCTTACCGACGGTAAGACGTCTTTACCGCCGTTCGTTCCCCCACGAACAAGTAGAAACGTTGAACAGGATTATGTGCCGGGAAGTGGTCGACCCGAATTATGCCGGAAACGGAACAACAGGACAAGACGCTGTCCGAGGTCGTCGTCAAGGAAGCGGTCGGTAAAGGACTCGACAGCCCGCTGCGGGACTCGATCCTCGAGGCCGTCGAGGAGTCCGAAGGCGGGAGCTCGAGCCGACTCCCGGTTGCGGGGGCGGTTTTCGGACTCGGTGCGGCGCTTGGCTACCTGGCAGGTCGCAGCTCCGAGGATCTGGATCTCTCCGGGCGCTCGCTCGAGGAACTCGAGGGGCTCGAGAGCATCGAAGGGGTCGATATCGAAGAGCCCGAGATCATCGAGGACGTGATGGAGGGAGAAGAGGAGGCCGAAGCGGAACCCGAGGGGGACGAACCCGGCGAGGAGACGGACGAATCGTCGCTGCTCTCGCGGCTCGTTCTCGGTCTCGCACTGCTCGGCGCTGCCGTGTTGCTTCGCCGCCGTCTCTCCGAGGGCGAAGAAGAGGAGTGGGAGCCGATCGAGGAGTTCGAACCGGCGACGGACATCGGTTCCGACGAGGAGCAAGAGGCGGAGGAAGAAGCGCAGGAAGCCGAAGAGGAAGAAGAAGCGATGGAAGAGGACGAGGAAGCCGAGTCGGACGAAGCCGAGGAGTAAGGCCGTCCCGAGACTCGGGGTCGCTTTTTGCGGGACCACACGTTCGCGATGTTCGGAATTCGGTCACTGTCGAGGCGGAGTCGGCTGTACGTCGTCCCGACTCGACCCGTCGCCCGCTCTCGCTGAGGAAGGAGTTGACGAAGGAGCTAAGGGGGCGACGCCGACAGTGTGAAGCCAATGGAGACGACCCATCGAGTGTTCGTCGGCGACGCCCGGGAGCTGTCCGGGATCGAGGACGATTCCGTCGAGCTCGTCGTCACGTCGCCGCCGTATCCGATGATCGAGATGTGGGACGACCTCTTCGTCGAACTCGATCCCGCGGTCGGCGACGCGCTCGAGTCGGGCGACGGCCGGCGGGCCTTCGAGGCGATGCACGCGCAACTCGACCGGGTCTGGGACGAACTCGAGCGGGTGCTGGTCGACGGCGGCATCGCCTGTGTCAACGTCGGCGACGCGACGCGCACCCTCGACGATAGTTTCCGGGTCTACCCCAACCACGCCCGCGTGCTCGAGGCCTTCGAGTCCCGCGGGTTCGATCCGCTGCCGGACGTCCTCTGGCGAAAGCCGGCCAACAGCGCCGCGAAGTTCATGGGCAGCGGCACGCTCCCGCCGAACGCCTACGTCACCCTCGAGCACGAGTACGTGCTGATCTTCCGGAACGGCGAGACGAAACGCGGCTTCGAGCCGAAAGCCGACCGGCGCTACGAGGCGGCGTACTTCTGGGAGGAGCGAAACCGCTGGTTCTCGGACGTCTGGACGGAGGTCAGGGGCGAACTGCAGGACCTCGATTTCGGCGACGACGATGGCGACCTTCGGGACCGTTCGGCGGCGTTCCCGCTCGAGATTCCTTACCGGTTGATCTGCATGTACTCGGCCTACGGCGACACCGTGCTCGACCCCTTCTGGGGGACGGGGACGACGACGCTGGCGGCGATGTGCGCCGGGCGACACTCCGCGGGGTACGAACTCGAGCCGGAGTTCCTCGAGGTCTTCGAGGACCGGATCGGGGACGTCCCGGAACTCTCGCGGGCGGTCGGGCGGGCGCGGCTGGAGCGCCACCGCGCGTTCGTCGCGCAACGCCGCGAAGCCGGAAAGGGTTTCGAGTACGAGGCGGAGTACTACGACACGCCCGTGGTGACGAAGATGGAACGCGGGCTCCGGTTGCGAGAGGTCGTCGGTGTCGACCAGGACCCGCTCGAGAGCGCGAGCGAACGAACCGATTCCGAAGGGGGGACGGCAGACCCCTCCGATACCGGAACCGGTACCCGAACCCGAACCCGTGGTGATACGGACTGGGCGTCCGGAACCGGCTACCGGGTCGAACACGCGCCGCTCTCGGTAGAAGACTGAATCGACACGGAGACGACTCGCAACTGAACGTCCGTCCCGTTACTGCTCGTCCTGGCTGGGGTGGAGCTATCGGCCTTGCCGGAGCTCCTCGATCAACTGCTCGATCGTCCCCTGTTGTTGCTCGATGAGGTCGCTCTGGCGTTCGACGGCGGTCTCGAGGGCTTCGATGCGCTCGAGCAGTTCCGGATCCGTCCGTGGCTCGGGTTCGTCGGCGGTTTCGGTGGCGGTATCGGCCGTCTCGAAGACGTCGCCGGTCTCGACGGGCTCCGGTTCGTCGGTCGACGTTCGGGACCCGGCGTCGTTCCCCGTCGAACCGATCGATCCTGCCGGCGACTCCGTAGCGGTCTCCTGGGCGGTACTGTGACTTTGAGTCGTACTCGAGTTGGCGGCGCCGATGTCTCCTTTCGACTCCTGGCCGGGGGCGTCGGCGGACTGGTTCTGGGCTTGTGGGTCGCCGTTTACGTCCGCGTCGACGGGCTCTCGGTCCTCGGGCTCGGGCGGATCCGCATCGAGCGGATCGACGCCGTCGCCGAAGTCCATCGAGGAACTGCCGGCGCTGGCGCTGGCGCTGGCATTCGCGCTCGCGGAGTCGCCTTCCTCCTGGCCGCCGACCGTCTCGTTGAGTTCCTCGAGCGAGGAGACGTCGTGGTAGTCGAACAAGGCCCGCTTGAGTCGCTCGCGCAGGTCGTTGGCCTCGTCGTTGGGGGCCTTGATTCGCTGGGGCCGCCCGTCGACAGTGAGGACGATCTGGGTCGCGACGCTACCGTCCTCGAACGCCAGATTGGTCACGTCCGAGAAGTGGTACTCCTCGTAGTCCTCGTCCCAGACTGCCTCGCCGATGTGCTTGACCAGTCGCTCGCTGGTGACGATCAGCGTGAGTTCGCTGAACCGGTAGGTCTGGACGACCGTCTCGCCGGGGTCGGTGATGTCGTTGCCGTTGAGCACGCCGGCAAGCACCGGGTGGAGGACGGCGTCGGTCTTGCCCGAGGGGATCGTAAACTCCCGGGTCCCCTCGAGGGGGTACTCGAGGGTGAACTTGGTCTTGCGCCGTCCCTCCGAGATGGTGAGCCGTTCGGCTTCGTGGCCGTACTCGTCGACCGATTCGTCGCTCAGGAGGCCGTCCGCACGATAGACGAGCGTGCTGGAGGAAGTAACGAAGAGTTCGTCGTCGCCGCCGAGAGAAACTCGCGCCGCGATCTCCTCGCCATCGAGAGCAGACTGTACGATGCCGGGAACGTTCATGCAGCGGTTTTCGTAAGGGCCTGTGATAAATCCGTGGGTCCCCGTTGCACGACGATTCCGAATGAGAAGGTTAAAGAGAAAGACCGCACTACGGGAGAGTGAGCCCGGGTGGCTTAGCTGGACATAGCGCCGCACTCATAGGGTTCAGAGATTCGGTGCGGTTCGCCTTGGAAGCCTCCGTGTCCCCACGAGGACCGCCGAGCCTCGGACCTGGGACATGCGGAGATCGAGGGTTCGGAGCCCTCCCCGGGCATTTTCACGACACTACGAGTCGAAGTGGAGTGTCGACGCCGTTCTGAGCTCCGAGTTCGTCGAGTCGTTCTCGAGCGTTCTCGCCGCCAGGTCTCGAGCGGCCGGGCCCGTCAAACGGCTATTTCGAGCGGTCGGCTCGGTTCCGGCGGTGATGCCCCGTCAGGCGATCAGAACCCGATCGCGACGCCGTCCTTCCGGGGCTCGGTCGCGCCGGCCAGCGTCTCACCTTTCTGGCGGACCAGTTGTGCCCCGCCGAACATCACGGGCGGGAGGACGCCGACGTCGTGGCCCTTCCGGGCGAGTTTCGCCTTCGCGGGGAGTCGCTCCTCGACACCGATGGTCCCGTCCTCGCGGTAGCGCCAGCGCGGGGCATCCAGCGCCGCCTGCGGACTCATCCCGTAGTCGACCAGGTTCGAGACGACCTGGAGGTGGCCCTGGGGCTGCATGTAGCCGCCCATGACGCCGAAGGCCATCCAGTCGTCCTCGTCGAGCTTCGCGACCGCCGGAACCAGAGTGTGAAACGGGCGCTTGCCGGGCTCTAAGCTGTTGGGATGGTCGGGATCGAGCGAGAACGACGCGCCGCGGTTCTGCAGCGCGATGCCCGTGTCGCCGGCGACCAGGCCGCTGCCGAAGCCGGCGAACCGGGAGTTGATGTAGGAGACGAGATTCCCCTCCTCGTCGCCGACGGTCAGCAGGACGGTGTCGGCGTCCTCCGCGTGGGCGTTCGGAACGCCGACCTCCGGGTTCGAGATGGGCGAGTCACCGATCGCGGACGCGCGTTCGCGGGCGTATTCCTTCGACGCCAGCGGCGGGATCTCCTCGAACTCGGGATCGGTGACGTAGTGGTGGCCGTCGACGAACGCCAGTTTCATCGCCTCGGCGAAGGCGTGGATCCGCTCGGCGGAGTCGTAGTCGTGCTCGCCCGCGCCGACCTCCTCGGCGATGTTCAGTGCCTCGAGGGCGAGCAGTCCCTGGTTGTTCGGCGGGAGTTCGTAGACCTCGGTCCCGTTGTAGGTCGTGCTGACGGGGTCGACGAACTCGGGTTCGAAGTCGGCCAGGTCCTCGTGGCGCATGAACCCGCCGGCGGACTGGATCTCCTCGACGATCGCATCCGCGATCTCGCCCTCGTAGACGACGTCGGCCCCGCGCTCGGCGATCTTGCGGAGGGACTCGCCGAGTCGGGGCAGCGTGACGGTCTGGCCGGGATCGGGACTGTCCCCGTCGAAGAGGTACGCCTCGCGGGCGTGCTCGTCGGTGAACAGGTCCTCCGCGCCGGTCCAGTGATGGGCGATGACCTCCGAGACGGGGTACCCCTCCGTCGCGTAGCCGATCGCGGGCTCGAGTACGTCGGCGAGGGACTTTCGCCCCAGTTCCTCGACGGTCGTCTCCCAGCCGCGGGCGGTGCCCGGGACCGTGACCGCGTGGGGGCCGAGGAACGGCATCTCGAGGTCGTCCGCCTCGTCGTCGCTGTCGACGGCGTAGCCGCGGGATTCGGGGTAGTACGACTCGAGTTCGTCCTCGTCGGCCTCCTCGAGTGCCCCGCGAACGTTCTCGATGGTGGCGTCTTCGGGCGCGTGGCCACAGGAACGCATCGCGCCGACCTCGCCGTCGGCAGTGCGATAGAGCGCGAAGACGTCGCCGCCGAGCCCCGTGGAGGTGGGTTCGACGACGTTGAGCGCGGCCGCGGTGGCGACGGCGGCGTCGAAGGCGTTGCCGCCGTCCCGGAGGATCGAGAGCCCGGCCTCGGCGGCCAGCGGCTGGCTCGTCGCGACCATGCCGCGGTTGCCGTAGGCAGTCGAGCGTCTAGAATCGAAGCGATCGAGATCGATGGAACCGAAGTCGGAGTCGGATTCGAAGCCGGTCATGCGGTATGCGTGTGAGAGAGGACGACACCCAAAACTCTGGTGGGTTCGTTCGACTGCGGGCCCGACGGTGGACTCACTCCCGGCCCGTCACCTTTCGAATGCACGAGGACCCGAAGGGACCGAGTTCGCCCGCCTCGAGGTCGACGAAGTAGCCGGTCGAGAGCCCGGACCCGCAGCGCCGGCAGGTGAACTCGCCTTCCTTGGTGATGACGTCGCGATCGAAACTGACGTACTGGCGGCTTTTCGGGCGAACGATCCCGTCCTCGCGGTCGATGATCCCGCGGAGTTCGGCCTCGTCGAGGATCGTCCGAGTGGCGGTCGGGTCGGTCGTGACGGTCTCGATCCGGTCGACCGCCTCCGGCAGGGGCAACGACTCGTGCTCGAGTCGCTCGAGAAGGGCGAGTCCGAGTTCGACCCGGTCGTCGGGGTGACGGTGGCGATGGCGGTCGTCTCCGTCGGGGTCGTCGTCGGTTCGTTCCGCTCCGGCCGTCGTGTCCGGTTCCCCCGCCGTCGCCGGTTCGTCGCCCTCGTCGGCCATCGCCGGAGACGTCGGCCCGGAGCGACTACTCTCTTTCGGGGTCCGTAGACGACTGGGGACTCGACGGAGACACAAAAGCTTCGGTCCTCGAGTCGAAATCCGCGGTCGAATCGATGTCGCCGTCCCTGCCGTCGCCGTCCGCGCTGCGATCCTCGTCGGGATCCATCCGTACGCTCCTCGGGGCGCTAACTGTCGGGGCGCTCGTTCTCGCAGGGCTTGCAGTCTCGCCCGGCGACGTCCTCGGGGGACTCGAGTCGCTGGCGGCCGATCCGTACCGCTTCGGGATCGTCGTGGGTGGGCTCTACCTCGTCCGGCCGGCGCTGGCCTGGCCGACGACCCCGCTCGCGGTCGTCGTCGGCTACGGCTACGGGATCGCAGTCGGCGTCCCGATCGCGCTTCTCGGAGTGGTCGTGACCGTTCTCCCGGTCTTCCTCGCCGTTCGTCGGTTCCGTTCGGGCGAGGCGAACGAAGCCGACTCCCGCTCCGAGTGTACTGACGGCGACCGTTCGAAGCCACTGCTCGAGCGGGCCGGTGCCGTCGCGGACCGATACTACGGGGCCACAGGACAGTTCCGGGGGGTGACCGCCTCGCGGCTGGCTCCGATTCCGTCGGACATAGCGACCGCCGCGGCGGCGGCGAGCGGCGTTCGGATCCGTCACTTCGTGGCCGGCACGGTCGCGGGCGAACTCCCGTGGACGGTCGCTGCGGTGGTCGTGGGCGCGTCGGCCGCGACCGTCACGACGGACGGCCTCGGTGACCTCGGCCTCGCGCTGTCAGTCGCCTGCGGTCTCGGCGCTGTCCTGTTGCTCGCCGGGCCGGCGTACCGGGCGCTCCGCGGTCGGTTCGCCGTAGAATCGGCCGAGTCGCGCTCGAGTCGGCCGTCGCAGTCGGACTGACTGGGTCAGCGATCGGGACGGTCCGCGCCGTCGCCCCCTTCGTCACCGTCGCTCGAGTTCGGGTTCGGTTCCCAGGGGCCTGTATCGCCGATCTCCCCGCGGTCGCCGATTTCGTCGTCGCGTTCGAGGTTCGCGTCGTCCGCGTCGGCGTCCCCGTCACCGCCAGCATTGGCGTCCTCGGCCTCGGTACCGGTCCCGGTTCCGTTTCCATTGTCGAACCGTCGGCGACGGTCGCCGCTCGGAGAGTGGCCGAACGGGCTCCGGTCGCCGTCGTTCCCTCTGTTCCCGGGATCGGGTCCGCGGTCGCCGCCGCCGTCGCGCTCGAGAAAACTCGGTCGGCGGACCCGATCACGGCTGTCGACCTGGTAGCGGGCGATGTCGATGCCCTCGAGGGGGTCGGGCAGATCCATCGTCTCGTCCAGGTCGACCGCGTCGGGCTGGGCGTCGGGATCGATCGTGGTCTTCTCTTCGACGAGTTCCTCCCAGACGTGGGTCTCGCCGTCGGCGGTCGGCTCGAGGTTGCCCGCCTTCTCGCGGCCCTTCTGGTAGGCGATTTCCACGAAACTCCGGTCGTAGGCGGTATCGATCTCCTCGCTGAGTCGCTCCAGTTCGCCGGGAAACTCCTCGCCGAGTTCCTCGGCGACCCCCAGCGCGAACGCCCGCCGGACGATCCGGTCCCGGTCGTCGATCGTCTCCCAGTCGGTGCCGAAAGTGCGCTCGTACATCGGCGATCAGGACTGGATCTTTTCGTTCGGCTTGACACGCAGTCCCCGATCGGTGAACTCGGCCTCCCTGATGTCACAGTCGATCTGGGTTCCGCGCATCTTGATGATCTGGACGCCCCTGGTCATCCCGCCGGACTCGAGGTAGTTGTGCATGAACACGACGCCGTGGGCGAGGTAGTGACCGTCCGAGTAGGAGGTCGGATCGGTCATCTCCGAGATCAGCAGGACGGTCGCGTCCGAACGCTTGAGCTTCGTCAGGAAGGTGACGAGTTCGTCGACGTCGTCCGAGAAGTAGTACTCGAGCAGCATCGTCGAGTCGATGACGAGTCGGTCGACGCCTTTCGACTCGACGAACGAGACCAGTTTGTTCGAGAGGTTCTCGACGCTGCCGGGCGAGTCGGCGCCCGTACGCGACGACGAGGAGAACAGCCGCTTCGTCTCGGCGTCGAAGACGTCGAGGAACTTCATCTGGCTCGAGGAGATCGCCTGCTCGAAGCCGAACTCGAAGTTCGACATGTCGGTGACGAGCTCCTCCTTGGACTCGTGCATGCTCAGGTACAGTGCCGTCTCACCTTCGAAGACGCCCTTGGTGAGAAACTGCGAACAGAAGGTCGTCTTGCCGCTTCCCGGCGGTCCGCTGACGATGTACAGCCGGTCTTCCAGGAGTCCGCCGTCGACTAGCTCGTCGAACCCCGGTACGCCCGTAGGTATTCGCATCGTTGGATGCAGGGTGATTCTGGGCTAAATAGGTTCCGGCGAGTGACTGTCACCGGAGACGACGGATCGCTCGAGCGGGCCCAGACCTAGACCTCACCAGAAGGTGTCGGCACAGTCGTAGACGACCCCGTGCTGGGGACAGACGTACTTGCAATGGCGCTTGAAGAGTGGGCGCTCGCAGTGTGGACAGGGGCGGCCGCCGTGGTCTCGTTCGGGCTCGTGGTCGGGGTCGGGGTCGGGGTCGGCGGGCTCGCCGTCGCCGTCACCATCGCTCATCTCGTCGTACACCTCGCTCTCGACCCTGCTAAGTGTTCGGAACCACACTCGAGCGGGGTGGCGTTCGGGATGCCCCGCGAGCGTCGCTTTCGGTACTTCGGTGGACGGTCGCGATGCTCGGATTGCAGCGGAGAGAGAACGGAGAGAGAACGGAGAGTGAGAGAGAAGACGGAGAGTGAGAGGAAACGCGGAACTAAACTACCCGCTACTTAACACTCGCTCCAGCCACACGACTCGCAGGTCTTGCAGCCTTCGGAGTAGTACAGCGACAGCGAGCCACAGTCGGGACACTCGGGGGACTCGCCGGCGTCGATGAGGTCCTGGGTCGCGTCGGTGTCGGTATCGCTACCGGCGGTTTCGGCCGCCGCGGCGCCGCCGTCTGTCTGCGGGCCGTCGTACTCGGTCGCCCCCGCATCGGCCGACTCCTCGAGCGTCTGCTGGGTCGGGTACGGCTTGTCGATCTCGTTCTCGAGGTAGCGACGCATCGCGGTGCCGATGGCGTCGGGGATCGACTGGATCTGTTCACCCTTGTCCCAGGCGACCTTCGGGCTACGAGTGCCACAGAGTTCGTCGACGATCTCCTCGGGGTCGACGCCCGAGCGCAGCGAGGTCGAGATGACCTTCGCCAGCGCCTCGGTGAAGGAGTTGGTAAAGCCGCCCGAGTGGCCGATGTTCGCGAACAGTTCGAACGGCTGGCCCGTCTCGGGGTCTTCGTTGATCGTCACGTAGACCTTGCCGTAGCCGGTGTCGATGCGCTGGCTGACGCCGTGGAGCGCGTCGGGCCGGTCGCGCTTCTGGGTGAAGTCGACCTCGACGGGTTCGACGTCGCCCTCGCCCGTGATCGTCGGCACCTCGTCCTCGAGCAGTTCCTGGACGTCCTCGTTCTCGAGGAACGCCTCGAGGCCGCCGAAGATCTCGTCGATCTGCTCGACCAGCGCCTCGGCGGCTTCGGTCTCGTCGGCGAAGTCGGTGTTGTCGGCGCGGGTCGTCAGCACCTGCTTCGAGCGGGTGCCGTCGCGGTAGTAGGTGACGCCCTTGCCGCCGTGTTCGTAGATGTACTCGAAGACGTCCTTGGCGTCTTCGAGCGTGGAGTCGTTGGGCGCGTTGACGGTCTTCGAGATGGCGGAGTCGACGCCTTCCTGGCAGGCGACCTGCACGCCGGCGTGTTCCTTCGCCGAGAGGTCGCCGGTCGTGACGAACAGTTCGCCGATGGCGTCTGGCACCGTCGAGAGCCCCTCGACGCCGTTGAACTGGTTGGTCGCCATCTGCTCTTTGGCCTCCTCCTTGACCGCGTCGACGTCGATGTCGTTGTCCTCCAGCACGCGGAGGAAGTAGTCGTCGAACTCGACTAACATCTCGTCGCCCTGGACGTCGTCGGAGACGTTCTTGTAGTAGGCGACGTTGTAGATCGGCTCACAGCCGCCGGTGGTGTTGCCGACCATGCTCGTCGTGCCCGTCGGGGCGATGGTCGTCGTGTTGTGGTTCCGGATCGGGAACCCGTCTTCCCAGTCGTCGGCGTCGAGCCCGGTCTGGTGTTCGAACCACTCGCGGTACTCGGTCGGGTTCGCGTACTTGGACTTGTCCCACTCGTCGAAGCTGCCCCGTTCCTCGGCGAGTTCGTGGGACGTCCACTTCGACGTGTGGTTGATGTGGGTCATCAGCTGGCGGGCAACCTCGTTGGAGGCCTCGCTGCCGTACTCCATGCCGAGCTGGATGTACAGCTGTGCCAGGCCCATGATGCCCAGCCCGATCTTGCGCATCTCCCGGACCTTCTGCTCGATCTTCTCGACCGGGAAGTCCGACATAGTGACGACGTTCTCGAGGAACCGCGTCCCCATCTCGATGCGGCGGTCGAACTCCTCGAAGTCGACGGCCTCCTCGAGGAAGGCGTCGACGGCGTCCTCGATCGAGTCGTACTCGTCGCCGTGTTCGTCGTACCAGACGCGCCAGTCCGGAGCGTCCAGATCCGCGAGCGTCGAGAGGTTGATGTGGCCGAGGTTACAGGCCTCGTACTCTTCGAGGGGCTGCTCTCCGCAGTTGTGGACGACGAGACCGTTTGCAACGAACGAGTGTGTGTCCGGTTCGGTCAGGTCATAGACCGCTTCGTGACCGTCGTGTTCGACGGCTTCAACGGTAGCTTCGAACCGTTCGCTGTACGGCCCACGATCGTACTCCGAGAGCCGTTGTTCGAGCGCTTCGGACTTGTAGTCGAGCAGGAAGCCGATTTCGTCGGCGAATCGCTCGAGGTTGTCTTTGACGATGACGAGTTCGTGCTGATCCTTCGTCTCGTACTCTTTCGTTCCGCCGTTCCCGTCGGAGAGCTCTCGAGTCCCTGCTTCCGTGCGGTTCTCGTAGATTTTGCTTGCGATTCCGAAGTTGAGGAGGAGTTGCTGGACGTCAACGAGCAGATCCGAGTCAGAACTCCACAAGCGGACCGAGACGCCTTTTTCGACGTTCCCCTGAACGCAACCGTCTGCAGTAAACAGCGACTGGAGGAAGCCGCGTGCCATCTCCTCGCTGCCGCGCATTACGGTATCAGGGACCTGCAGTTTGTCCTCGGTGAGACCGACTTCGTCTGCGTACTCGTAGAGGCGAGCAGATCGAATACGCTGTTCGATCGCCTGCGCACCGCGGTATCCGGCGTCACGAGTTATTTCGTTGACTCCGATGTCGTAGTTTGCGTTACCGAGTGGCTCGCGAACGACCCCGTTGACGTCTTCAGCCAGAGATTCGGAGATTTCGGCGTCTTCGTCGTAGAAGTTCAGAACGGCACGTTCTTCGCCGTGTTTGAGATGGCCGTCCCCGACGAGCCAGCCGAGCGTGCGACCTTCCTCGGCAGTACCGTGCTGACCGAATCTACCTTTTCGGTTCTGGATGTGGACTGTATCTCCTGCATCGAGGTTCTGCGCTTCGACCCATCCATCGTCAGTCATGACACGGTGGTCTGCAGTGAGTCGAAGTTCGTACCCTTCCTCGGTAGTTAGCTTGTAGACGTCTTTTTCGCCGGTTTTGTAGACGCTGCTGGCCTCTTTGATGGAGTCCTCACTGAGTCGGCCGTCAACGACGACATCAGTCGCAACCCCCTGCTCGTACAGCTCTTCTGCAGGGACAAGACCGCGTTCCGTGCTAATGAGTGTCTCTCCAGTGACACACGGATTGGTCGCGAGGATGCGGTGGTCGGGGTGTTTCTCGACGTCGAAGGAGTGTTGCTTGTTGACGCGCTCGAGGTAGATGACGCCGGGTTCGCCGTTCTCGTGGGCGCCCTCGACGATGTCGTCCCAGAGCTCTTCTGCGGGAACTGACAGTTCCTCGCCGACCTCGACGTGCTCGCCGAGGCCGAACATCTCGTAGAGTTCCTTCGTCTCCTCGGTCGCAACGTGTGGCTCGCCCGTTCGGGGGTTCGTAAAGGTGAACTCCTCGCCGTTCTTGACCGCCTCCATGAAGTCGTCGGTGATGCCGACGGAGATGTTGAAGTTCGAGAGGTGACCCTCGACGGCGTTGCGGAGGTGTTTGGGAACTTTCCCCTCGTCGTCGATGAGTTCGCGGGCCTCCTCTAAGGCTTCCTGGAAGGACGTGTGCGTGTAGTCGTCGGGGTCGTTCAGGCGCAGCGTCTCGGCCAGCGAGACGTCCTTGTTCTTGGCGTGGATGAACTGGATGACGTCCGGGTGGGAGACGCGCATGACGCCCATCTGGGCGCCGCGTCGCGCGCCGCCCTGGGCGATCGTCTCACACATCTGGTCGTACGTGCGCATGAACGTGATCGGGCCGCTGGCGATGCCGCCGGTCGAGCCGACCGCGTCGCCGTAGGGCCGGAGCCGCCAGAAGGCATACCCCATGCCGCCGCCGCTCTGGAAGACCTGCGCGGCCTCCTTTGCGGTCTGGTGGATGTCGTCGATGTCGTCCTCGGGGGAGTCGACGAAACACGCCGAGAGCTGCTGGAGCTCGTCCCCTGCGTTCATCAGGGTCGGCGAGTTCGGCATGAAGTCGAGGTTCTCCATCATCCCCTGGAACTCGTCGGCAACCGACTCGACGTGGTCGCGGATCTCGTCGGGGAGTTCGGGAACGACGGTGTCGTAGGCGAACTTGTTGACGTTGTAGATAGAGAGCGTCGTCTCGTCGTCGTCCTCGGCCGTCGTACCGGCACCGAAGACCTCCTCGGCGAGTTCGTCCCGCCGCGGGTGGTCGGGCTTGAGCTGATCCGGCGTAACCGTGATCTCGACGTCTCGTTTTTCGGCCTCGAAGACGGCCTCGGCGAGCGCGATGTTCTTCCCGACGCGTTCGAAGAGATCTTCCTGCTCTTCGATGAGTTCACCGTCGGCGTCCTTCCGGAGATACCGGGCCGGGAGGATGTTGTGATAAGCGTTACCGGTGAGACGGTCCTCGAGCGTGTCCCCCTCGGTACGTTTGATCGGGAGGGTAAGCTCCTCCGCGGAGAGTTCGCTTTCGCTCACGCGTGGCTCACCTCGCTGCTATCGGGTCGGCCTGTGTCGATTCTGGCGACAGTCCGGGTCCTGGCTCTCATCATTCGTGACGAAGGTTCGGTATTCATGCATTCACCATAAAGCTGTCCTAGCTGTCCCACTTTTATTGAACTAATACAATTTACTTTTCACAGACGTCTCTACTGGGTCTGATTGTCCCCCCGAGACGACCGCGGAAACGGTCGCGTCGACTCCTGTCGAAGGCTACGGGCGCGGAGGCCTTAACGATTTTCAGACCATACTGAAAGTGAAAGCCGTTCCCACGATTTTCGGTCTAGTCGAGAGTTCTACCTGTTCTTTTCGGTGACGATTGCTTGCTCGCGTCTGTCACGATATCCAGAAAGATTACGTCCCTTCGGAACGGGGTGTTCCCTATGTTCGAACCATTTACCGGATCGACGGTCCTCCTCGTGTTGGCCGGGCTGGCGGCCTTCGCGGTCGCCGTCATCGCGATCCGTATCGCGATCAAACTGGCCGTTCGCGTCGGTATCGTCGCCGCGATAGTGCTCGCCGCGCTGTATGCGACCGGGACGCTGGGAATGCTGCCCGGCGTTTCGGGCTGAACGGACGCGGAGTCGCCAAATCGATCGCGGCACAGTTCCTCTTCTCTTACAGCATCGTGAGGAAGTTCTCGATCACGTCGTGTCCGACGGCCGTGAGCACGCTCTCCGGGTGGAACTGGACGGCTTCGATCGGGTGCTCGCGGTGGCGCACGCCCATTACGAGCGTTTCGCCGTCGTGCTCCGCGGTCGCCGTCACCTCGAAACAGTCCGGCACCTCCGTCGCGACCAGCGAGTGGTATCGGCCGGCGCGGAACCCCTGCTCCAGTCCCCGGAAGACGCCTTCGCCGTCGTGGTCCACCGCGGATGCCTTCCCGTGGATCGGTGCCGGGGCTCGCCCGACGGTTCCCCCGTACTCGTAGACCGCGGCCTCGAGCCCGAGACAGACCCCGAGCGTCGGGACGTCGGGGCTCACCTCGCGAAGAACGTCGGTCGTCACGCCGACGTCGCGGTCGTTCTTCGGGTGGCCGGGGCCGGGGCTGACCACGATCCCGTCGGGATCGACCGCGCGCACCTCCTCGAGCGAGGCGGTGTTTTTCAGTACCTCGGTCTCGGCGTTTGGCTGCTGGCTGACGTACTCGACGAGGTTGTAGGTGAAGGAGTCGTAGTTGTCGACGAAGAGGACGCGTCGCGTTTCGCCGCGTTCGTCGGCGGGTTCCGCCTCGTCGACCGTCACGCTCGCCGTCATCGGCTCACCTCCGGGGTCTCGAGCGGATCGGTGGTCCCGGTCGTCGCTTCGACGTCCTCCTCGATCCGCTCGAGCGCGGCGAGCACGCCGCCCATCTTCTTCTCCGTCTCCTCGTACTCGCTTTCGGGGTCGCTGTCGGCCACCAGTCCGGCACCGGCCTGGACCGTGATGCGATCCCGTTTCCGTTTCTGTCGTCCGTCCGCCGCAGGTAGCGTGACCCCCTCCTCGACCGTCGCAGTCCGGATCACGATCGCGAAGTCGGCGTCCCCGGTCCAGGAGAAGTAGCCGACGCCGCCGCCGTACAGCCCGCGGGGCTCGGACTCGAGGTCGTCGATGATCTCCATCGCGCGGATCTTCGGCGCGCCCGAGAGCGTCCCGGCGGGGAACGCGGCCCGGGTCGCGTCGAACGCGTCGGCGTCCGCGGCGAGTTCGCCCGTCACCGTCGACTCGATGTGCTGGACGTGGCTGTACTTGAGGACGTTCATGAACTCGTCGACCCGGACCGTGCCGGCCTCCGAGACGCGGCGGACGTCGTTGCGCGCCAGGTCGACCAGCATCGTGTGTTCGGCCCGTTCCTTCTCGTCGGCGAGCATCTCGCCCGCGAGCCGACGGTCCTCCACCGGGCTCGTCCCCCGGTCGCAGGTCCCCGCGATCGGGTTCGACATGACTTCGCGCCCGCGCACGGAGACCAGCGTCTCGGGGCTGGCTCCGACCACGGTCAGGTCGTCGTGCTCGAGCAGGTACATGTACGGCGAGGGGTTGACCTCGCGCATCGCCTCGTAGAACCCGAGCGGATCGACGTCGCCGTACAGTTCCCGCTTCCGGGAGACGACGCCCTGATAGATGTCGCCGTCGAGGACGTGCTCCTTGGCCGCACGGACGCTCTCCTCGTAGGCCGCTTTCGACCCCGCGACCTCGTCCTCGCGGACGAACCCGCCGGCGTCCGGCCGCTCGTCACCGACCGCTCGCAGGGTCTCGGCGACCGCGGCCGCCTCCGCGCGGAGTTCGTCGTAGACCTCCTCGGGGTCGTCGTCGGCCTCGAGGACCGGCGTACAGACGAGCGAGACCGTCCCCTCGCGCTCGTCGAACGCGAGCGTCTTCGTCGTCAGGACGAACTGCGCGTCGGGGAACCGGGAGTCCGGCCGCTCGACGCCGACCTCCTCGAGCCAGAGGTCGTAGACCGCGTCGTAGGCGAGAAAGCCGACGAGGCCGCCGGTGAGGTGCTGTCGCTCGCGGCCCGGATCGGGCGCGTTCTCGAGTCGTGCGTCGGGCATGGCCGCCCGGAGCGCGTCGACGGTGTCGGCCGACTCAGGGCCGTCGCCGGCGACGTCGATCGACTCGAGGGGTGCGTCCTCGGTCAGCGCCTCGACGCTCGTCCCCTCCGGTTCGACCGTGACGACCGCCTCGGGGTCGTATCCGACGTAGGAGAACCGCGCGTGGCGTTCGGCCCCCGCGGTGCTCGGGCGGAACGCCCCGTCCGGGTCGCTCGAGGCCGTCTTCTCCGCGCTCTCGAGCAGGAACGCGTAGGGCGATCGGTCGCGGTCGCTGCCCGGCGCGCGGCCGGTCAGCGCGGCGTAGGCCGACAGTGGCGTCGTCTCGACCTCGAGGGTGGCGACGGTGCGGACGACTGCGGGACGGTCGTCGTCCTCGTCCCCAGAGGCGGCGTACTCCACGAACTCCTCACGGTCGAGATCGAAGTCGACGGACATGCTAGGGCTCGACCCTCCGCTCGGCGGTCGCGTTCGCCGCACGCTCGACGAACGAGCGGACCGCGTCGGCGTCTTTCTCTCCACCCGTAGCCTCGACGCCGCTCGCGACGTCGACCGCGAACGGGTCGACCGTCCGGACTGCCGCGGCGACGTTGTCCGGCGTCAGTCCGCCCGCGAGTATCAGCGGCGACTCGAGGTCCGCGGCGACGGCCCGCGTCCGGTCCCAGTCGTGGGTCTCGCCGGTTCCGCCGCCACCGTCCTCGTCGGCGGTGTCGACGACCAGGGCGTCGACGACGTCGTCGTACGTGCTCGCGGCGTCCGGTTCGTCGGCGTCGACCGCGTACAGGACGGCCGCGTCGACTCGCGAGCGCAGGTAGCCCAGATCGCCCGCGGCGAACCCGCCGTGAAGCTGAACCGCGTCGGGTTCGACCGTCTCGACGAGGTCGATCGCGGCTCCGGGATCGTCCGGCATCGTCACGAGTACCGCCGTCACGAACGGCGGGACCGCATCGACGAGTCGCTTCGCGCGCTCGACCGAGACCTCACGGGGCGTTTCGACGGGAACGTCACAGACTACCCCCACCGCGTCCGCGCCGGCCTCGACGGCGGTCTCGAGGTCCCGTTCGTTCGTCAGCCCGCAGATCTTGGTGCGGGTGCGAGCGCCGCGCGCACCGCTCATTATCGGGCCCCCCGGGGTTCCGGCTCCGCGTCCGCTTCCGGGCTCGCCCGCAACTGCTCGAGTTTGGCAGCAGCGTCGCCCGACTCGATCGCTGCGCGGGCGACGTCGGCTCCCTCCTCGAGGGTGTCGGCCTCGCCGGCGACGTAGATCGCCGCGCCGGCGTTCGCGAGGATGACGTCACGTTTCGCGCCGTCGACGGTCCCGTCGACGATCCCCCGCAGGTCCTCGGCGTTCTCCTCGGGGGTGCCGCCGGCGATGTCCTCGATGTCGTGCTCCTCGAGGCCGAGATCGGCGGGCTCGAGCGTATACTCCTCGACGGTCTCGCCTTCGACCTCCGCGACCGTCGTCTCCCCGTGGATCGCGATCTCGTCGGTGCCCGCGCCGTGGACGACGAGCGCGCGCTCGACGTCCATCCGCGCGAGGGCGTCCGCGAGCACGGGAACGAGGTCCGGGTCGTAGACGCCGACGACCTGTGCGTCCGCGCCCGCGGGGTTCGTCAGCGGGCCGAGCACGTTGAAAATCGTCCGCATCCCCAGTTCCTTGCGCGGGCCGATCACGGCCTTCATCGCGGGGTGGAAGACGGGCGCGAGCATGAAGCCGATCCCGTCGTCCTCGATCGCGCCCTCGACGGCCGGCGGCTCGGCTTCGACGTCGACGCCCGCGACCTCGAGGACGTCCGCGCTGCCCGACGAGGACGACACCGAGTAGTTGCCGTGTTTCGCGACGGGAACGCCCGCGCCCGCGGCGACGACCGCACTCGTCGTCGAGACGTTGATCGTGTCGTAGTCGTCCCCGCCCGTGCCGCAGGTGTCGACCAGCGGCTCTCGGTCGGGCGTGATCGTTCGCGCCGCCTCGCGCATCCCTTCCGCGAAGCCGGCGATCTCGGCTTCGGTCTCGCCTTTCGCTCGGAGCGCGGCGAGCAACGCGCCGATCTGTGCCTCCGTCGCGTCCTCGAACACCGCGCTCGAGGCCGCTCGAGCCTCCTTCTGGGTGAGATCCTCGCCCTCGGTGACGCGTTCGACATAATCCTGCATAGTGAACACCAATGTACGTAGTTGTCTTGTAATGCCCAAATGAGTACATGAACTTAAGCGTGCCGGTGGCGGATCCGTGGTGACCTCTCGCGTACGGCGACCGATTCGAAACCTTCAATTACGGTGGCCGGCAACGATTGAGTGCAGACGACGTGGCGCGACGCGCCACGGGAGAAAGCCAGGCGGGTTGGTGGTCTAGTCTGGTTATGACACCTCCTTGACATGGAGGAGGTCGGCAGTTCAAATCTGCCCCAACCCACTACTTCTGTCGCGAGCAAATCCGCGAGCGACAGGATCGTGACGTTTGGCAGTTTGAATTAGACCGAGGTTCTGCGCCGCAGGCGCAGGTTCTCGGGCGTAGTTCAAATCTGCCCCAACCCACTACTTCCGTCGCGAGCAAATTCGCGAGCGACCGGTTTCCGGATTCCGCCCGAGTTAACCCAACTCAGGGTCGAACGAGCGTTCGCCGTTCGTCCCCGGCTCCGCATCCGAGCGCGACTCGAGAACGACGGGAACCTCGTCTAGAGATAGTTTGAGGGGTGTTTTTCGGTCAATATGGACCTAAACGGGCCCATGCCAACCTACATCAGCCTGGTGACCTCCTCCTCGCCGTAAACGGCGAGGCTTCCCACGGCACCGTGCCGTTGAGTTGGGATATTTGCTGGTTCACGACCTGTCGGCATGACAGG
>NZ_FOKW01000024.1 GCF_900112205.1 Natronobacterium haloterrestre
CGGTGTACACAGCTGTCGCCTCCTCATTCCTTCCGAAAAGTACCACCGATAAGCCGCCGCAGTCATGCGATTCTTGGCTTAGCTAAAGACGGATGACCAACCGGGTTTCCCGCCGCAAGAAGAGCGGTTCTAGCGTTCAGTGTTGCGTTAATTCCAGCTTTGTTCACTCGGACTTTCTGGCTCTCAAGTGCGTCATGCATTGACGAGACAGCATCCGGCTGTATTTTGTCGAGTTCGTCAATACATGCAACTCCACCATCAGCAAGCACGAGAGCACCTGCCTCAAGTCCCCACTCTGTGCTACCGAAGTCATCGGCAACCGCCGCAGCAGTCAACCCTGAAGCCGTCGCTCCTTTGCCTGAGGCATAGGTTGAGCGCGGTGCGAGTTCGGATACTACAAGGAGGAAGGTCGATTTTCCACAACCAGGATCCCCGATCAGGAGGATATGTGGATCGCCGCGCTTTCGATTACCGCTTGCCGTTTCCCGTGCCCATCCTCCGAACAACTGGAGCGCGATCGCGAGTTTGACGTCCTCATCCCCTTTATGTTCAGGGTTGATGCTCTTGACGAGAAGCTCGTAAGGGTCCCCCTTTTCCCCGTTTGCGATGGCCTCAATCTCTTCGATATGCGCCTCAATATCGATGTCTTCGTAGTCACTTTCTTCTCGAACGACCGACTTGGCATCGAGAGTGGTGTCAAAATCCCGTTTCTGGTTTTCGCCAGGATCTTGGATGCTGAGAATGCCGGTTAGAGTGACTCGGTCACCAGCATCGAATTCGTCGATCAGATCGTCTCTGAGATTGACATCGACTGTCTCGCCTTCACCTCCTTTTGCACGTTCAGGAGGCTGCTGAATGCGAGCATATTGGTGATCGGTCCATTCCGATGCTTCTGGCTTTGGATGGAACGGGCCCTGTCGCTCGCACCCTTGGCACTCGTGGGGCTCTTGCAGGAGTTCTCCCTGTTGGGGGACTGTCGTCTCCGTCCCACATCGTTGGCACTCGAAAACCGCTTCTACTATACGCGGTTTTGGATCACTGACCTTCCGAACTTGACCGCGTACGTCGAGAAGCCGGCCAATATTCTGCTGTCGGGAGACTTCATTGACCTCGAGGGTACGTGTTTCGGGAAGATTGTACACTCGCACGTGTGCATCGCTGAGATCAATATCGACGGGAAGATCATAGAGATGCAGAGCCTCTTCAAATGCATCGATGATTTGTCGCGGGTGTTCGAGCAGATCGTCAGCAATGTCGACGTCGAATCGGTAGACATCATCGAAATCCACACAGAGAGACGTCTGTTCGTTCGGGAAACGCTGTGCTAGCTGTCCAACTTCCTCCGAATAGTAAGTTCGGAGAAAGTCTATCAATCGTTCGGTGAGTTCGTTTGTCGCGGACATGATCGGGTACTGTGGATGTTCCACAACGCTTCTGGCTAGGTGTGGACCCCGCCTGGAGCGAGTGGAGCGAGTGGATTGCAGATGTACTCACAGCTATTCGACACTTGCTTACACAACCACTCAGCAACGCAAGTTCGCGTCGTCTACTGCTTCGGATCGGTGAAATGCTCAACCGGAGGGGGCTTCCCCCAGTTGAGGTGTTGTGGAGGTTCCACGGTTATCGTCCCCCGTGGCTCACGTCTTGGCTAATAACCTGTGATGGAAGATTCCCCTCTTCAAGATTGAGCTTTAGACGGCTTTCACCACCAGATTTGCTCTCATACCAGAGAATGGACTCATCGTCGACAAGGCGAGCCGCTCGACGCATGTCATCATAAATGGTCGTGCGGTCAACATCGGGATGGTGGAGCGCAGCTTCGGCATCCTCACGATTCACTGACGACTTTGCGTCGCGACCCCGGTCCTGCTCGCGTTCAGCGGCACGCTTGAGATGCTGAATGAGTGCAATAGCTCGTTGCTTGCCATCCATCTCATCTGCACTCTCAACAAGTTCAAGCAGATCAGTACGAGCGTCAAGTCGTCTAATTTCCTCCTCTAACTCATTGAGACGATTACCGGATTTATTTAGTTGCGACTCCAGTTGCTCACGACGGGCCCTTTCCGCTTGGAGCGTCTCTCGAAAGTCGTCGAGTTGGCCAGAAAAGGATTCTAAGCGGCGGTAAAGCTCGACAACACCAACATCGTCCTCTGTGATTGGGTCTTCATCGTCTTCTTCGAAAATTCCAGTCGTTTGTAGATGGTGGCCTGATTGGTTCTGGTTCTGATTACTCAAAGATCCTCACCCCCTTCCACCAGCGGCGTGTTTACGGTTGATGGCACAGACATCTCTCTGTAATCGTCAGGCTGTGATGCTGAAGACGACATACCGAACTGATCCAATTGGGTTTGGTGCGCTGTCAGCTGGGACGACCGTTTGGATAACGGACGTTCCTGGGTCTTTCAGTTGACTCAAGCAAGCGTGAGAGAGTTCTGTCTCGCCCCACGCCCATATACGGCCGGGAGCAGGCAGATGTGCAGCTGACTCATCCCGATGGCGGGAGAGTCTGATCGTGTTCGCTTTGTCAAGGGCGGTTTCTGAGGTCACACGAGCCATTATTCACTCCAGGATTATAAGCGTTTGCAGACTTCAAATGCACAACGCACTTGAGAGATGCAAAGGATCATAAGCCGCGAGGAACAACACAATAGCATGAAGCTCGTAATGCCAACCAGTTTTCAGGTGCTTCGAGTCCTGAACGACAGAAAGCGCCAGACGGCGCCGAACCTTGCCGAAATCCTGGACAAGGATTCCCGATATATGAGCAACCAGCTGAATGATCTGGCTGGGCAGGGACTCGTTCGCCGAGTTGGTCCCTCCGATAATTCAAAGATGTTCGAGATCACAGAAAGGGGCCAGATTGCGATCGAATACGCTGATGAATACAGTCACCAGGAAGCATCTGAATTTGGACGGCTGGTCAACCGTGTTCTGAAAGATAGGCGGGCAAGCGGTTCTAATCGAGAAATGCCGGTCTCTACGATCTATCTCAGTGCCGAAGATTTTGAACTGCTCAATTCTCTCCAAGAAAAAGACGGGAAATCCATCGAGGAAATAGCTACCACTATAGACCGACTGCCCGGAATAATTGAAGCTGGGCTGGCACGGCTGGAAGCAGAAAAAATGGTCGATCAAGGGAAGGAAGGAGAATATCGTCTTGCAAAATTGGGGTCGCTTGTATCGGGCCGAGAGAAAGAATACGAAAACATGGGCGCTAGAGAGTTTACAAATAAGGTGACCAAAGAACTGGTACTCGAAGATCGAGCGGAAGAATAACCTCTGTATCGTTCACTGGTGGACCCTAAAATAAGACCAACATTCCAGGGAGCCCAGAATCACTAACATACTCGCCGTTAGAGTCAGTGGTGCTTTCGCGATTTCTCGATCCAGAAATTAGTATCAATATCAGTCCCAGTAGCGCAATATACAATCGCTTATTTTATACAAAGACACAGGATTAACCAGACCGCACGACTGGACCACCGTCGGAGCAAAACCCGCGTTGAGGCGCGGGTTGTCGTGCGGTTACCCTAGAGGCAAACCGCATGATCCAATCAGACGCTGCGAGACTAAAGTGTCTCGCTCGGCTCGAGAGGTATCGAAGTATCATTGTAGATGAATTAGAGTGGGTGGTTTTCCATGCCAAGTAGCGACGGCACGATCGAGTGGGGAGACCTTCTGAGTAGCCGTCGACGTGTCCTGATCTCCTTGGTTCTGATTGAGAGCAGTGATGGCGAACCGATCGACGTGGGGGAACTCGCTACGGAAGTAGCGAGACTCGAATCTCAGACTTCGGGCCCTGTCGACAAAGACCATCGCCAGTCAGTGTACACGACGAGCACGCAGTATCACCTTCCGAAGCTTGATGCGGCGAACATCGTTAGCTATGATGCTACCACCGTCGCTCCCGGAGAGAACCTTCGGCGTTTCTACTCTCTGGCAGTCCTCCTACCCGGATCTGAGATCGAGTCACGTCCATTAAGCCCGTGACTAAAGGACCATGAGACCTAACCGGGAAAACTACCTATAGAGCCCATCTGCGTGTATTATAGCTTCTTCTATTTTAGCCAGCATATAGACTAATACCACAGGTTTGTATACTGCTCCATGATCGATTCGTTGGAAGAGTCTCCCGAACGACTACCTACTGTATCGGAATTTGAAGCAGCGATCAAGTCACTCAAAACGGCTATTGAAGGCCTCCCGACGAGTGCTTCCTCGTTCCAAGATCAATCTCTTGACTTTGCTCAGCTTCGTGATGGAACTGAAGGCCCAGCTCAGACTTGGCAAGAGATTGAGTCAGTAGTACGCTCTCAATTTGACCATCACCAACTGTATTCCGTTGATAGGGAAGACGGGTCAGTGAGGTTGGCGAGAGCTATCGGCCGGTCACCAGAAGCCAAACAACCGATCATCAATCTGGAGGTCGAATTTCGGAAGAACGGCAAAGTGAGTGTTGTATCGAGCTACTACCTTGATGGAGAGGAATATCCGTTCTTTCTCGGTGAGCCCTCCTCAGCAACTAACGCGGCAGTGGTGGCAGCAGAGCTAACTGCATATCTCACTTTCATTACGGCAATCAAGAAAGGAGAAGAGAACCACTCATCGCCTATCTCGATCTCTGGAAGCGCTCCGGAAGCACACCAGCAGATGCGAAACGAACTAGATACAGTGTGCGAGCAGATCGACCCAGCAAGAGAGGTAGCGATGCGACTCAAACATCGACCAGAGTGGCGGTACTTGGATACGCCTATGGCTCAGCGATCTTCTAGTAATACCCATTCAACGTCATGTCAAACGGATGGTGGAGAGTCAGTACAGTGTCTTATTTGCGGCGACGTACCCGTCCAGGGTCCGACGCTGAAATATAAGAATTGGGAGGGTAAGCTGATGTTCTGCGAGCCATGTCTCAGGCTCGTCAAGAGATCAATCGAGGAAGAGCAAACGATACTGGAGGCGATCGCTGACGATTTGGGGTAATGATGGTGGACAAGCGAAGAGGTCTTCAAGAATACTCCTGCTCGTGTTAGTCAGGAAACGGGACGTTTGCAACGTCCGCTATCAAACCCACCCGCACCCCAGCGGTTCCGATGTAACTCTGCTTTTCAGCACGTCTATTGCCTTGTTCCGTGTGAAAATAGATCGTACTAAAGACAGGGATCGCATCGTCCACAAAATAACGTCATCCAGAAGTAGTTCATAGTGAAAGATACCGACTACTTAGGTACTATCGACGGCCGGTAGCGAAATTGTGAACGTCGTTCCTGCACCCGCCTCCGACTCCACCTGTATCTCGCCGCCATGATGGTCAACGATACGTTCACATAGTGCGAGGCCGACTCCTGTGCCTTCATGCTCTTCTCGTGTATGGAGCCGCTGGAAAATCTCGAAGATACGTTCTTGATCCTCTGGATCAATGCCGATACCCTCATCTCGAACAGAAATTTGCCACGTCGACCCCTCTTGCGCCGCCGAGATATGGACTCGCGGCGGTTCCTCGCCGCTGTACTCGATCGCGTTATCCAGAAGGTTCTGGAAGAGCTGGCGAAGTTGGCTTTCGTCACCCTTGACCTCTGGGAGCTCCTCGATCATGATTTCAGCGTCGTGTTCTTCTATCCGAAACTGAAGATCGGCTCGGGCATCTTCGAGGACAGCATCCAGATCCACAAGTTCAGTTGGACTCCCCTGGGTTTCAATTCGGGAATACTCCAGGAGATCATCGATCATCTCGGTCATTCGCTCGGCCCCATCGACTGCGAAATCGAGGTACTCCAACGCCTCCTCGTCGAGGTCGTCTTCAAACCGGCGCTCGATGAGCTGAAGATACGAGGAAACCATCCGCAGTGGTTCCTGGAGGTCGTGAGAGACAGCGTACGCGAACTGTTCTAAGCGCTCATTGGACGCATCTAGCCGTTCGATGAGTTCTTCAAGCCGTTGTTCGTGTCGTTTACGCTCAGTGATGTCGTTCTGGACGGCAACAAATCGATCAATTTCACCGTTCTCGCCGGTGACTGGGGCAATAGTTTGCTCGGCATAGTAACGTTCGCCGTTCTTCTGACGATCAGTAATCTCTTCTTCCCAGACATCTCCATCCTGAACCGTCTCCCAAAGCGTCTGGTAATATGTGTCGTCGTGTTCACCAGACTGGAGAATCTCGGGGCTTTTGCCAATAGCCTCCTCAGCAGAATATCCGGTTATTTCCTCGAACGCTGAATTGACATACGTAATCTCACCATCGGCGTCGGTCATGTAGATCGCGTGACCCGATGCTTCGACCGCTCGCTTAAACCACGAGAGTTCTCGTTCTCTCTGTTTTTGTTGGGTAATGTTAGTATAGTGTTCGATCCGACCTCCGGCGTAAAGCCCGGACTGGATCGGTTGACTCCAGTGTTCTAACCACCGTTCGTCGCGGGTTTTATTTTCCACGATGTGGCACTCGAACTGTTCGGTGTAGGTGTTGTCGTCGTAAGTCGCAGTCACGCGGTTGGCAAACTCCTGCGGTTTTTCGAACAGTTCGGCGATGTGGTCTTCGATGACCTCCCGCTTGTCCCGTCCGAGAATCGCCTCACGATCGAGATCAAAATACTCCTCGACCGCTTCATTGACCCATACGATCTCGAACTCTGAATCAAGGATGAACGTCCCTACCTCGGAGGTATCGAGGACATCATCTGTGAGTGATCGGTATCGTTCTTCGCTCTCGCGCAGCGCGCGTTCGCGTTTCTTCTGGTCGGTAACGTCCCGGAAGTACACCGAGAGGCCGGACTCAGAGGGGTAGACCCGGACCTCCTCCCAAATTCCCAGCGGCTCCGAGCACCGTTCGAAGGATCGCGACTCTTGGGACTCCAGTGCCGTCTCGTACTTCGCAAAGATCGGGTCGTCTTCATCAGCGTCGAGCGCTTCCCAGGGGGCCTGTCCGAGAAGTTCGCCCGCAGACTTGCCGAAGAGCTCTTCCGCGCGTTCGTTGACGTACTCGAACCGTAACTTCTCGTCGAGGGCATAGAACGCATCGTCAACCCGCTCGAAAACGTCCTCAAGTTCTTCTTCGAGTTCGTCGCGCTGGCGTTCGAGTTGCTCGTTTTGCGCCTCGAGTTGTTGCTCGTACTCGCGGCGCTCAGTCATGTCACGGGTGACCTTCGTGAACCCCCGGAGTTCGCCGTCTTCGTCTCGGGTGGCGGTGATCGTCACGTTCGCCCAGAAGCGCGAACCGTCCTTTCGAACGCGCCACCCCTCGTCCTCTACCTGCCCTTCGGTCGCGGCAGTTTCGAGGTTCCGCTCGGGCACGCCCTCGGCAACGTCCTCGTCGGTGTAGAACGTCGAAAAGTGATCGCCGACGATCTCGTCCTCTCCGTACCCCTTGATTTGTTCGGCCCCTTCGTTCCACGTTGCGACCGTGCCATCGGGACGGAGCACGAAGACGGCGTAGTCCTCGACAGCACTCACGAAGGCACTAAGCTGCTCATCCACATTCTGGTTGTCGCCCTGGAGATTCCTGTCCGTCACCCACCAGACGGCGTTCGACTCACTCACTTGCTTGCGCTGGATTTGTTCACGCTCGGCAAGTGTTTCTAAGTGCCGTTGAGCGGCCTGACACGAACATCCAAACGACTTACAAACTTCCTCAGTCGATAGCGGTGACGCCTGTTGCCGGAGAAGTTTCATAACGCCGTCTTGGGTGATTCCGTCCCTAGGCCCAGAGTCTCCCATTATACGTTGGTATGGCCAGAGGGTATATGCAAGTAGTGCATCTTGGGGTGCTAACGCGAGACGAAGTTGCGAGCCCCAGTCTTGTTGATGATGGAGCGCGTACGCTCACAGACCTATGGTTGACCTCGATCCTACCGATCAAGGTATCCTGTATCTACTCCAGCAAGATGCCCGCAACAATACGACCTCGGGCATTGGCGAGCAGGTTGGCGTCTCCTCAACTACTGTCGGCAACCGCATTAGCAAACTCGAAGAAAATGCTCTGTTGAATAGCGATCTAATCCGCCGATATCACTAGCTTAGAAGGATGAAGCCGAGGAATTCGATTCTGTCTATGGAAATCGATATCCTCG
>NZ_FOKW01000003.1 GCF_900112205.1 Natronobacterium haloterrestre
GCACAGAAGATCCATCAAGAACGCCAAATCTTACAGGAAGAGCTTGCGACCGTCATGCAACCGACTGCGGAGGCCTAAAGTGAAGACGAATACTCAATATCGTAACCATCCAGATCTGCATCCTCTAAATCGATCTGAGCGGGAGAGAAAGCGTCTCCAAAGGGCAGATCAGTGTCTTTGCGGGCCATCTAATGGAAAGAGCTCTCACGTAACTATTGATAAAAGAACCGTTATTACCAACGAGCAATTTAAATGCCCAAATCTGAGAATCCTGATCAATGACACAGACCCAACAACAAGATGGCGAGCTTCGGGCCCTCGATCGGAGATCAGTCTCAATTACCAACAGTGGATCCGCTCGGCTTACCATTCCGCAAGCGAGCGATCTGGGACTCATTGGAAATCCAGACTTGACGGCCGTTGTTGAGGTCCGAGAAATATCTAATGACGAAATCATCGTAATAGGACGTATCTCGCTCGATTAGTCCGTATTCCATCTAGTTCCACATTATGGTATATTTCTGATTAATAACTATCTTCGGGACGTAGCTGCGCCCGGATATGCGTAATCAGATCGATACGGTCGACCTGGGAGCGCTAATCGCGCTTCCGATCGCGGCTGGCATGGAACTAGGCGTATGGAGCCTTGAACTCAACGTTTTCGGAGGGTTTGATATCTCCAAAACCCTTATCGAGCTTGGAGGTGCGGAGATCACACTCCCGTTCCTCGTTGCGATCGCGAGTATCATCGCCCTCGTAGCTCAAGGCCAGGTCTCACAAGACGACTATCAGGATGAAGAGTGGTACGTCATCGCTGGTAGCATGGCTGTACTCCCGCTCTATGTCTTTGTGCCGGCCTTCAATGAACTCGTCACAATGGCGGACGCGATCCCATTCGTCCTGTGGGTGGCCCTGAGCGGTGTGAGTGTCTACATCTCGTATAAGGGGTGATCTCGATGATTAACAGGCAACGACTGACGGCCGCGCTACTGGCGCTAGTCGTACTCGCATCAGGACTCAGTGCGTTCGCTGGACCGGCCGCAGCTGCCACATACTCAGACGGCGACGAAGCGATCGCCGTCATTGTCGAGTGGGACGACGTCGAGGTCTCAGACGGCGATACCGCTGACATCCAACTAGAGCACATCACAACCGGAGACGCCGACACTGTGACTGTGACCGTCCGTGACGCGACCGGCGAGGACACGTACTGGATCAACTACGACGATCTCAGTATCGATCCCGCCGACGCAGAGGACGTCGATATCTCGCTGGTTGATGATATATTAGGCGTCATTGTGGAGGATTTCAGTGTCTCGTACGACGGATCCGAGACGCTCGAAGTAGCCGACAATGAAGGGATTGAAACCAATCTAACGGCGATCGATGCGGCCGACGCTCCGCTTGAGGTCGACGTGGCCGTCTACGACGGTGAGACCCTACTCAACTCGACGACAGTCGATGTATCGGGCGGAGAGACAGTATACGCTGATATCGATCCTGTCGATCTGGAGGGTGATACTGCCAACGTCACGGTCCAGATCGACAACGTTTTCGTCGATAGTGGATCCGACGGGGCGTATCCCGAGCTTAACGCGTTTAGCGCAGAGATCATCGACGACGGTGGAGCCGGTGGTGGCTCCGACGGTGGGACCGACGATCAGACGATGTGGATCATCGGTGGCGCGATCGCCCTTCTGGGCGCACTGCTGCTGATGAACGACTAATACCTAACTTACCAAATTTATGAGTGACACCGACACGAGAGACAGAGATACAGGTTACCAACCGACCGTAACCCGGCGCGGCGCTCTTCGGCTCGGAGCCGGAGCCGTAACGGCCAGCGCGATCGGTGGGACGTACGCGATCCAACAGACTCGGGCCGTTGCCCCGATCGTTGCTGCGGCTGCGATTCAGGGAGGGATTACGGCCGTGACTGGTGCATCAGTCGCCGGATATCGATATCTCTCGGCCGACGAAGACGAGGTCGATGTGGCAGAGGTGCAAGAGGATACTGTCCAACAGTCGACGTGGGAGCAAGCCACCACCCTCAATCGCGGCCGTGAGGATTTCGTCGACGAACTCCGATATGACTATGGTCTCGACCGAGCCGTCGACACAATCCAAACAGCACACGGATCCTCGATGTTCAGTGCTGTTGAGACTGAAATCGCCCGGAGTCGTGTTGACGGAGAAGATCAAGCAACTGCTGAAGAATCGGCTCGAGACGAACTAAATCGTTATACTGCAACGGCGATCTGGAATAATATCAGCCGGTGGAACGGCTGGTTCCACGCTGGCGCAGAAATCATCAAGTATTCCGTTACGGACGACGGCGTGCTAACGCCTTCGAGCGGGAGTTTCGATACGCTCTCAAACGCCCGTACGGATGCTGACCCAGCACAGGTCGACCCGATCGTCGAGACCGAATCTGGAGACATCTACGTGTGGTCCGATCCCCTTGATGGGCCTAACGTAGATCTCCCAGATTGGATGGATATCAGTCAGATCGACGAGGAAGAGGTCGATGTCGACGATCTCCATGTCACCCGCTACGCCGTCGACGGCACAGTCGTTGACGTCATCAACGATCAGGCCACCGACCACAATCTGATTGCCGATCATCCCGATCACGGCACCGAGACCGTCGCAGAACCGTCGCTATACGCAGATTTGATCGACACAACATGGACACTCAGAGACGATATATCGGCCGATCTGAGTACTACTGTTGACTCTATTTACCAACAGTTCGATATCGGTGAGCGAGACCCCAGCGACATCATCTCCAACCAAGAGATCCTCCAACAGTTCGACCCCAGTGACGGGCTCTCGGAGCAGTCGGCCGTTGCGGCACTCGTCGCCCGGGGGTATGCGCTCCCCTCCGATCTTGAGGAGACGGTCACAATCACCCACAACGATCTCGAGGGTGAGACATCGGGCTACCTGTTCCTCGATGCGGGTGAGCAAATAAATGCGGTCGCAGGCACCACAATCAGCGCCAATCAGTATGAGATGGGGCACATCGTCTACGAGAGCGCTGTCGACGGCTCGATCCAATCTGAGTCGCTCTCCGGAGACTACCCGCTCGACATCGTCGAGTACAGCGGCGAACAACGGCACTCTGTCGACTATACGACGGTCGACGAGGTAACATCTCCGTCGTACATCGTGATCAGAGAGACGCACGAAATTCTCGAGAACCCCGGAGAGTACTCAGCGGTCCTCCGCGCAGTCGATGGAGACGGTGCTGAGGCGATGATATCGCTCGAGGATGTTACCGAGTACACCGGTGATCATTACGACTCAGAGGTGTCTGATGGCGAATATCAGGCAGAGATCCCCGACAATCTCGACGCTTACGACTACGGTATCGATACGGTCGAAATCGTCGAAGGACTGCAGTTCGACGACCGCTCCGAACGACACATCAGTAATCCGACCGACCCCGACGAAACTCGTGACCGGGTCGAATCCAACAACGAAGCGTGGGAGCGGATCGAGGAAAAACTCGACGATCTCGTAGGTGGAGCTGGCGGTGGTGGATCAGGTAGCGACTGGACGCTCTATGCGGCTCTCGTAGCCGCTGGTGGAGCATTGGCTGCGATCCTGGCAGGTGATAACTGATGGTGGCTCCCCTACTCGCGGGCCCACTCATCCGGCTCCTCGTGCTGGGTGTGGTTCTCGCGGGGGCCGTGATCCTAGTGCCGGGACTCCTCGAGGGTGTGATCGAGATAGTCGTCGATGCGTTCGCGTTCTAGTAGTCGATTATCGATTTTCAACAAATTATGACTCAAACACATAGACGACGTTGGATACCAACGACCAGCAGTATCGCTCACTATACATTGGTAATCGCGCTGATCGGGACGCTAACCCTGGGGGTTGGAGTTGCCGATCCAGTCTCCGCACAGCAAAATGAGACGGTTACCAATGAGACAGCAACAGACGATACTCCTGACGAACTGATTTACCAATTCGAGTCAGGGGCTGAACTGCAAAGTGTTACCTACGACAACGGGACCGCGTATATCCAACTCGCGTCCCCCGATCGGCCGACCACAGTCGCGATCGGCGAGGGTGCGCTCGAAGAAAGCGGCTCGTTCAATTTCAAGACTATCAGGCTTCGATCCGAAGAGGAGCGGCTCGTAACGCTCGATGTACGAGACCAGGCAGTGGTGATCACGTCGGGAGATGATGGCTACTATCACGAGGGTGATGTTGGCGTCTCGGTCGTTGACCGGCCGACCAACGAGCTCATCCAGATCGGAGCGCTCTCCGGCGTGGTTGGCTCGATTATCGCTCTCGCGCTCGTAATCGGCCAACTCCGCCGGCGGCACTCCAACACCTACGAAGAGCTATACAGCGATCGTAGGGTCAAGATCGAGGAGGACCCGGTCGAAGGGATCTACGAGTGGCTGCTGCGAGCGCTCAAGAACACAGCCGAGAGTAAGCTGCGTATCGCACTCGTCGGCGCTCTCGTGCTCGTGTTCGTGGGGATGGCCGCCGGCACCGTCCCAACACCGGGCGAGATTTGGAGCGGTCTCAGCGACACTCAGCGGCTCCTCGTCGCCGGCTCGCTCGGTGCGTCTGTGGTCGCTCTTGGACCCGTCTATTTGCTCGTTAAGCGGATCTGGGATCCCGACCGGGAGTTTGTTCTCGATCTCGACAGTAAGGACGTCTACCGGGCGGCTGACGGCGATAAGTCCGGCTCGGTCGCTACCTACAGCGCGCCACCGGAGCGGATAGACGATCTCGAGGTCGACGGCCAGTTGACGACGCTGTCGACGCCCGGCGGCCGCTGTCACCTCGTTCGGGGGATGGATCCCGAAGCCAATGAGGCGGAGGGCAACCCGCCGTATCTCCACGATGACCGCGAGGTGAGCATTGAGGCCGACCGGATCGAAGCTAACCGGCAGACGCTCACCGATCTCGCGCAGATCGGCAGGGACCTGATCGCGGCAATGTCTACGTTCCGCGTGACGGCTGACGCGGCCGCAGTGCGTGATATCGACGCGAATATCCGGCATACCCTGAGCGCCGGGGGTGACTCACTCGAGGACGTCCTCCAGCAAGCTGTCGAGGGCACCCGGTACGAAGGGACGTATCAGCCGGATCCGGGCGACAAAGACGTCGAGGAACCGGATTCTCCGGACGCAAACCCCACCCCTGACGGGGAAAAGACCGGATCCTCCGAAGGTGGGCCAGCGGTCGATGCCGATAGTGGCGGATCAACCGGAGGTGAGCCGGCGTGAGCGAGGGCTACAAAGCGGCCGAATTGAGCGACAAGCTCCGGGAAGGAGAGGTCAACGCAAACCTCGAAAGCGTACTATCGGACGACCCCGGAGTCGGCGACGTGCTCTTAGCGTGCGAGCGAGCGGATCTCGATAAGGAGAGTCCGCTATACGAGATGCTTGCCCGGCAGACGTCGACCGACGCGCTTCGCGACGCCCGCCGGAGTGGCGACGTCGCGACGATGAATACGGCGACGGGTCTGTCCGAGACGCGCCGGGAAGCGACAGGCTACGATATGCTCGTCTCAGCGCTCAAACCGGCCGCTCAACAGCTTCTAATCAAGGGTCCGAAAGGCTCCGGCAAGACGACGAAAGCGCTCGATCTCGCGCGCCACCTCCACACCGAGTTTGACGGCGATCTCTCGGTGCTTACCAATATCAGAGGGCCCGACGAGCACGACGACGTCGAGTATGCCGACACTCTGAGCGGGATGCTCGAGTGGGTCCGCGACACGGACGGGGAGAAATTGGTAATCGGCGACGAGTGGTCGTCGACGGTTAACGCTCACGCTCACGGCGGCGGGGAGGTCCGAGCGAGCTTCAGCCGGTTCATCAACGCGCTCCGCAAGGGGGAGGGCGGCTCTACTCGCCTAATCGTGATCGGGCACGAGCACGACACGGACATCGCCGCGATCGTCCGCAATCAGTCGGATGTCGTCCTCGAGGCGGACGGCAAGGTCGACGAGGGTCTGATCGACTGTGCGACTGTGTACGAGGGCTGGACGGACTACCAGCGCGGCGAGCCCTGGATCAAAATCCGAGGGATGCGCGACGTGCCGGAGTCGTCCGCGTGGGGTGCTGATACCAACTACTTCGCGACGTTCGAGCTCGATCTCGACAACCCCGCGAAGCAGATCCGGAAGGGGAAGCTCATCGAGGACTGGGAGCAGTACCAGGATGACGAGGACGCCGATGACGCCGGTAACTCGGCCAAGGATTACCGGAGCTGCCGGGGCGAGAAAACCGACGCTACAGACTGCGGAGCGACTGTTAAGCACGAGTCCGGATACTGTCACGCCCATCGGTCACAGTGGGACGGCGAGCCGGATCCGCGACTCGAGGAGGACTGATTACCAATATGGCAAGCATACAGACTAAGACGATCAACGGATACGGGCCGTACAGCTATCGAGTTACCTACGACGGCGACGAACAGCATTGGGAGTATCTCGGCAAAGCTGGCGAGGTCGACGCTACCAACGACGACGGCGAGCCCGACCTCGAGGACCTGGATCCAGCCGAAGCCGGGCAAATGATGGCGCGCGGAGAGATCGGTTCCGAGCCGGTCGAGGACGTCGCCGAGGACGGCGGGTATAGCGCTCGAGACGTTGAGTCCGTCGAGTTTGGCGACCGCGAGTCGGCTAACGCCGTCCGCGACGAGATCCCGGACGAACACCTCGCCGAGTCGGACGATCAGCGGACTAAGACGATCGAGCTCTCGCCGGAGGCTACTCGAGCGACCCGGACGCGCGTCACCGGCGAGGCGGCCGACTCTCGAGCCTATCTCGCGGACCAACACGGACAGGCAGAGCTCACAGACGCCGAGAAGAGGAGATTAGACTTCACTCGCACCAACGTGATGCACGCCCGGAGCGCCAAGGCGATCCTCCAGGGCGAGGGCGTCGACGACTGGACGGCGCACTACGATCCGGAGCTCACAGTCGACGAGCACCGGGGCGTCGCGGAGCGCGCTCGGCGCGACGATCGCGGCCAGCGGATGGACCACGAGGAGCGAGAGGGCGCGCAGGCTAAGCGGCACGCCGAGGCTTTCCGGGCGGCCCAGGGCCAGATGGAGAAGCGCGCTCGAGAAGCCTGTGAGGACGGCCACGACGAAGCCTGTGACGAACTCCGGGATCTCGGATGGACCGACGAGGAGATCGAGCAGCTCGAGCGCTACTCGAGAGACGCCGAGGACTTTGCTCGGAATATGAACGACGAGCGAAAATCTGCGGGCGTGAGTGCCGCAGCAGGCGACTAACGGAGGATGACGATGGCGAGTATCCAAACCAAGACGATCAACGGGGCGGGCCCATACGCCTACCGAGTGACCTACGAGGGCGGCTCGCATCACTGGGAGTATCTCGGCAAAGCCGGCGAGGTCGACATTGGTAACATCGACGACGAGCCGGCGGCCGATCCCGAGCCGGTCGACGTTGGTAATCTGACGGTCGACGATATGCCGCCCGCGCCGTGCGATATCCCACCGTTCGAGGATCTCTCAGTCGACGAGTTAGTAACTCTGAGCCAGCTGATGGCTGAGAGCGATCGCGACGAGTGGGACGACGAGCACGAGCTGCTCGAGCGCGCGATACACGAGCGGATCCGCGAGACGGTCAACGTCGACGACCTCGAGCCGGCCGTCCGTCACTATGTCGACCGGATGGATCCCGACCGCGAGCTGTCGCTACGGGCGTCTCGAGCCGATGTCTCGCTCGCTCCCGACGAGGCGCTCCGAGGCGTCGCGACCGATCCGGAGATCCGGCCGGGCGATATCGAGCGCTGGGACGAGGACGAGGAGCTCCTCGCGGAGGATCTGGCGCGGGCGATCGACCGCGACGCGCTCGAGGACCGGATCAGCGACGCCGAGGAGGCCGGAGTCCTCGAGCCCGATCCCCAGGGTGAGCGTCCCACAGACGCCGAGGAGCCGACTCTCGTCGACGATCGTGACCGCCAGGGACAACTCGACGTCGGCGACGCGGCCGCCAGGACGGTCGGCCGGGAGGGGCAGAGCACGCAAGGCGCGTCTGAGCGGTTTGCTGACGACCGCGATGCCCGCGCCGTTAGCGATGAGCCGGAGTACCAAGACGCTAAGCTCACGCCAGAGACGGACGAGATAGACGGTCAGCAATCGCTCAGCGGCGGAGAGGCGGCCGTCGAGAAAGATCCGGAGTGGCAGGATTAGCGTGGGATTGATGTATTGACCCGGCGATAGACCGGTAACGATGTGGGAGGATCCGTTTCCGGTTAAGCCAGATACCAACGAGTACCAGGCGCTCAGTTTTCTCGTCACGCACCGTGAGTACGGATTCACCCCCGACGTGATCGCAGAGCAGACCGAGATCAGCGAGTCGAGCGCGTCGAACACGATGGAACGCCTCTTCGAGAAAGAGCTCGTCGAACGGTCGGACGGTGCCTACTACGTCGACCCAGACCGAGCAGATAAGCTAAAGTACCGGCTCGAATCGCTCGATTCAGCCGTTCAATTCTTCGAATCCGCGCCCAGCGACGACGCCTACACCAAGGAAGGGTGGGAAGACGAACTTCCGAGTATCGACACAACCGAGAATTGAGAAGCTCACTCCAAACTAGGGGTGGGGTGATTTCCTGTTGACTCCTTGAGAAGCTCACTCCAAACTAGGGGTGGGGTGATTTCCTGTTGACTCCTTGAGAAGCTCACTCCAAACTAGGGGTGGGGTCACTCAACCGTTACCAATTCGGGAGTCGGAGCGCTCCGACGGAGATGGATCTCGGTATCAGGGTCACACTCCGGGATGACAACGACCGGATCCGTTGGTAAATCCCCGACTGAGACACTCTCGATCTCGATTGAGAATATCTCGTCGAATACTGTTACCAACTTGAGCCGCTGGATATCTGAGAGATCTCCCTCAAGTCCGTCGGCCGCAAGTGACCGATCGTCGCTAAGGTGGTTATATCGGCCGTTTCGGAGCCGTTCAAGTGCTTCCACGTCTGGTTCGTTAGTCCGATCGGTCATATGGTCCGACATACACTATCCCTCTAATCCGTGGCCCATAAAATGCCGTATCGGCAGGATAACGGGCCTGAATCCACCAATCAACGCTTTCACGAGTCACCTACTCAACGACTCGTTGATTCGGCGAGTGACCAACTACACGACTAAGCCACTCACCGATTCAACGACTCTCCGATTTGTTGGTAATCTGACCGACCCCCGCGACATCAGTCTCAATTACCAACGAACCAGCCGAGACTCGGATCCCCGTGTAAGATGCCGCCCCTACGCGCGCGCATAGCCGGGGGGACACCCCCTCCCCCACCGACCGTATCCTGTCGAACCCCCAGCGGGAACGAACGTATTTGCACAGACTGTGCGTAAGGGCGGCTCTTCATATGCCCACCTACCTGCGCGTCTATCGTACGATGATCGGCGTATATCTCCGCGTGAGCACCGAGGACCAGTCCGTCGACCGGCAACGAGAAGCGACCACTACGTACGTGACAGACACGCTTGAGCGTCCGCTCAACGAGACCGTAGCTTGGACAGACAAGAGCACCGGCACGGACACCGAGCGGAGCGGCTACCAGGATATGATCGATGCCCTCGAGGACCTTGATGCGGTCGTCTGTAAGTCCGTGAGCCGTATCTCACGTTCGATTAGGGATCTGGATCGGACGGTTGAGCGCTTCGAGAGCGCGGGAACGGAGCTGCATATCATCGACGAGGGCCTGCAGATCCGGCCGGACGACGATGACCCCTTTCAGCGCGCTGTCCTGCAACTACTCGGCGTATTCGCGGAGCTTGAAGCCAATATGGCCCAGCAGCGGACGAAGGAGGGGATCGCGGCCCGAATGAACAACGAAGAGTATCACCACGGACCCGCGCCGCTCGGCTTCGCAAAAGACGATGGCCGGCTCGTAGAGTCCGACGACTACGATCGCGTCACCACAGTCCTCGAGATGGTCTCAAAGGGTGAGATGTCAAAGCGTCAAGCGGCGAGAGAATTGGATACGAGTCGGAGAACAATCGGGAGAGCGCTCGATCGCGGAGAATTATACGGATTATGAGCTTAGTAGAGTCCGCTATCCTGTTGCATCTACTCTATCTCGTCGGCGCGATAGCGGAATTGTACCGGCTTAGGGCTAATTACCGTCGTCGTTGAGTGATTCTGCCGTCCTTCGCGCTCCTTCTTCGGGAGTTACATCGAGAGTATCTGCGTCCGCTGCATCATACTCCCCCTCAAGATACGCTAATCCGTTATCAGTAACGCTGTATACTCCATTTCCGTGAGCCTCAAGCAGTCCGCGGTCAGCCAGTTTACGGCAGCGACGGCTCACAGTTGCCTTACTCACGCGAATCAAAGGATGATCAACGATATCCCCGACCGCCGTAGGCCCTTCGCGAGCTAATAACTCGAGGATACGATCGTCCCAGATCGTTTGCCAGTCCGCGCTCCGTCTCACTACCCTAGCTTGTCCGACGAGGATTATAAGAGTATGGTAGATTCGGACCCAAATACTGAATCCAATATAGCGTTACACTTATGCAACACCCATCCATACGTAGAACTAAGCCACCGAAACGGTCGTTGATGACTCTCTCGGACGATGAAGAACGGGCCCGTTCCAGCGGGCCCGAAAAGGTGGCGTCAACCACGCGAACGATGACAGACGCCACCACGAGGGCGCACGGACGCCCTCAACGGCAAGACGAACCGCACGCACTAACCACTAGCGGAGGCGAGTGTACCGTCTGCGGAGCCCCAGCCGACGGGCTCGACGCGACGCTCATAGCTCCGATCTGTCGCGACTGCGCGCGACGGAGGGCCTCCGATGAGTGACGATCTCGAGCCGATCACGCCGTCGGCCGCCGTGGAGCGCCACCTCGACGCCGTCGAGTACGACGGTGCTGACTGGACGCATACCTCCCACAAGAGCGAACTACGGCCGTTCGTTGAGTGGTGCCGCGAAGAAGGCGGGATCGACAATCTCAACAACCTGAGCGGCCGCGACCTCTACGATTACCGCAACTGGCGGCGTAAGGGCGGCTACAGCAACGGTCAAGACGACGAACTCGCGCGGAAGACGGTTCATAGCAATCTGAGCACACTCCGCGCGTTTCTCAGGAATGTCGAAGATATCGGCGCTGTACCGGAAGAACTGTACCTGAGCGTCCCGCTCCCGGAGCTCTCCGACGACGACGAGGTGAGCGACAGTAAGATCGTTCCGGCGCGCGTTCCGCCGATCCTCGACTACCTCGAGCGGTACGAGTACGGCAGCCGTGATCACGCGATCTGGGTGCTGCTCTGGCGCGGACTCCGCACCGGCGCGATCCGCGCCCCCGACATCGGCGATCTCGATACCGGCACCCAGGAGCCAGGAATCCGGCTCAAAAATAACCCCGAAGAAGGGACACGCCTCAAGAATGCTGAGAAGTCGGCACGTTTCGTCCGGCTCACCGAACGCGACGCCAAGGTTCTCGAGGCGTGGATCGAAGGCCCACGGCCGGATGTCACTGATGAGTACGGCCGACACCCCTTGATCGCGACCAACCAGGGTCGGGCGTCAGCAAGCTGCATCCGCGACGCCGTCTATCGGTGGACTCGGCCATGTGCTCGAGGTGAAGAGTGCCCCCACGACCGCGATCCCGAGACGTGCGAAGCGACCGAGCACTCGTCGATGAGCAAGTGTCCGTCGGCGCGCTCGCCCCACGACGTCCGGAAGGCGCGAGTGACGAAGTTCCGGAACGACGGCGTCCCGCGCCCGGTCGTTTCGGACGATCTCGACGCCTCAGAGAAGATCCTCGATAAGCACTACGACCGCGCCTCAGAGCGCGAGAAGGCAGCGCGCCGCTGGGACATTATCCGGAGGAATTCAGACCAATGAAACACGCACCCGCGTATCCCCAAACGAGCGGCAATCCGGGGGCCTGCAGCGCCCATCCGTTTTCCGAACGGTCCACGTCCGCAAGGCGGCGGTACGTCGTTTGATGCGTTATCGGAGCCGGGCTCTCAGACGACCAGTACAGAAGGCTTATTGAGCGGATGGACTCATCCGAGATCATGTTCGTGACACACGCGTCTCCATTTGGTCTTCAGATAGGAGGCAGTCACCGGTGACCGAAGACGCTACGGTCGCTGTGGACCGCCGGACGGTTCTGGGCGCGCTCGCCGCCGCAGGTGGGACTGCTGTCGCTGGTTGTTCGGCGGTACCCGATGAGGACGACGGTCAAACGAGTCCGGTAGACGGGGAAACGGCTCGAGAACTGGCGACGCGATTCGCCCCGGCGCTGTACTTCGACGTCCACGAGCCGTGGTTTCCGACGGATCCACGCCCATACGCCAGTGAGCGCGACGGCGAAACCGTCGTCGGCGGATTCGACGCCGTCGACGGGTATCACGAGCGGTACGAAGGGAGTGGACCGCCGAATCCGACGGTGTTCTACCACGCCGTCAAGTACGAGGGATCACCGCTTGCCGTCGTCCAGTTCTGGTGCTACTCGGTGTTCGACCAGTTTACGACAAACTTCCACTGGCACGACTGGGAAGTGCTGCACGTCTTCGTCGACACGGAGACCGGCGATCCGCAGCTTTACGTCGCCAGTTCCCACTCCCGAAGCGTCCCCAATAACGAGTTCCTGGATCCGGACCCCGGGACCACGCCGCGTATCCTCTCCGAACTCGGGTCACATTCGAGTACGCTCTCGGTCAACGACGTTCCCGATCGCTTCCAGCGAGTAGGCATCGGGGATCTACTGGCAGACATCACGAATACGGCGATCGAAGGGATCGAGGACGTCGTCGACGCGGAGATTCCGATCGCGTACGGCTTGCCGCGGGACGAGGGGTCGCGACTCCCGTATCTCGTCCCGGAGTACGAGGGTGAACCGATCTACGATCACGAACGCCTGCCGTCCGTTTCCCGCGCGTCGCTGATCGACGCCGAACTCACCGTCCGATCCTACGACGCACTGACGTCGCCACCGACGGACTTGCCCACGCGAGAGACGGGACTCGTCTTCCGGTACGGCGAGCAGGCGGACGACGCGGACGTCCAGTACGAACTCGTCTCGAGCGACGAGATCGAGCACATCGCGGAGTTCGTCGGCCCCCAGTTGAGCTTCGAGTTCGACGTCCCGGACGTCCTCGAGGACGCTGTCGCCGGCCACATCACGGCGACGGAAACGCCGTGGAACCAGCCCCGCTACGAGAATCCGGCAGTGGACATCACCGTTTCCTACCACCGAGAGGCACTGGCCGACCGATACGACGCCATCGGCGAGCCGAGGTCGATCAACACCGTGGTCAGCCGGATCACCGAGGCAGTGACGAGCGACGAGGCGCCGGAAAACGAGGGGCTGACCACGGTAGAGTCGAGCGTCGAGTCGGTCGTCCTGCTCGAGAGCGACCCCGAGGCCGCCCCGACGTTCGATGGTTTCGCCGTCGTACGGGACGTCCCGGCGGGCGACCACCGGCTGACGGTCAACGGTGCCGGCCGAGCGCCACACAGCGAACGGGTCGCCGTGTCGGACGACGAAACCGTGACAGCAGCCGGTGTCGGCGGTGAGATTCCGCTCGTCGCCCGCGACCACGCGACGAAGGTGGAACTCGGGGACGAGGCTGCGACGACCGACCTCTCGAGGGTGGCCGTCGAAGACGATTTTGCCGGACGGCTGTACGAGTCGAGGGTCGAGGGGAACGACGCCGTCTACGTTCACACCGGTGGCGCTTACACGACCGAGGTTCGGGACAGCGACGACGCCGTCGGCGCCTACCGGATCAATCCGCCCGCCGACACCGGGTCGGCGGTCCGTATCGAGCGGCCCGAGACGGGGAAGGCGTCACTCGCGGAGTTCGTGGTTGACGTCGCCGAAGAGACGCGAGAAGAGGTTGCGGCGCAGCGCGACGACGATTCCGACGGCGGCGGGTCGGAAAACGCCGTCCAGGGGCTCGAGCGTGCGCTTGCAGCCGTCGTGGAGGCCGCCCGGCGGGCCGCCGAACGGGCACGCGCCGGCGAGCGAGGGAACGCCGACAAACAACTGGAGACCGTCGTCGAACGGCTCCAGCGGGTGGAGGATCGGCTCGCCGAGGCAAGAAACGATCTCCCGGAACCGTTCGCCAGGGCGACGAACAATAGACTGAAGCAGGCCGATCGGCGCACCGAACAGGCCCGGCGCGAAACGAAACTCTAAGGTCGGCTTTTGACGACGTCGATTCGGTCCGGAGCCGGTTTGCTGGGACGTCGAACGGTGGTCGGCTCCGGCATCCGAAACGTCGGATCGGCTCAGTACTGGGGCTCCTCCGAGAGCCTGCGCGACTACACGCGGGACAGCGATCGCCTTCTTCTCCCCGCCTGGCAGGACTACTACGGGGACGCGGCGGTCGGACTCTGCCACGGGACGTACGTCGTCGGTCCTGACGAGTACTGGACGGTTTACAACAGTATGCCACCGCACGGGCTCGCCGCAAGCAACGGGCCGGAGATCGTTCCCGAGGCGGCCCGGCGTTCGACGGAATCGCTCGCGACCTACGAGCACGACCATCGACGGGACCGATCCGCCGTCGGAGCTCGCGGGTTCGGAGCGATTCGCGTATCCCGCACTCCAGATCGCTCGAGGACGAATTCCTGAGCGGGCGGATCGGGAGGCCGGGCCGGCGTCGGTGTCGGGGACGGCCGTTACGTAGTCGACGTCCGGCACCTCGTCTCGAGGTAGTCCCGGATCACCGTTGCCTCGGCCTTCCGCACCAGTTCTCCGGCTGTACTCGTCGAGCAGTCCAGGACGGCAGCGACGTCAGCGACGGTCCCCTCTCGAGGGACTTCGTAGTAGCCGACCGCGGCCGCCGTCTCCAGTGCGGCCTCCTGTCGATCGGTGAGACGTGACGGCGACCCCTTCCGCTCGAATTCCTGTACCCGTTCGATGGAAAGCTCCCCGAGTTCGGAGAGTTCGTCGTGGAAGGTGCTGAGTGCGGTCGGTTCCCCGACCGCCTCGAACCGTACCTCGCCCGTGTCCAGAAACGCGACCGGCGGGAGAAAGATCACCCGGGAGCCGGCGATAGTATCCAGCAACGCCCGCGAGAACTCGTACTCGTCCTGCTGGAGGAACGCGTAAGTTCCGTGGGTGTCCTCGACGAAATTGCTGGCGAGGAGCGAGTCGATGTTCGCGATGATCGTTTCGGCGGCTTCCCTCTCCCCGTCGCACCAAAACAGCGTCGTCGCGTCTCGAGTAGGGCTCCACATCAGTAACTCGGCCCGTGTGATCGACGTTCCCCCGATAATCTGCTGGTGAAGGGGATGAACGAGTCGCTCCGGATAGGTGACCGAGAACTGGATGCGTTTCATGCCGCGTATGCGGGTCGTTCGTTCAGGCACCGTATCAATCGAGGTGGTCTCCCTCGAGGGGACACCAGCCAGCACGGTGGGGCGTGGCTGGGCGATCGTCTCATCTCGTCTCGTCCCGGTACTAACGAGTGTGCCGTGAGGAGTCTCGGCGAGTAAAACGGAGTGGATACCGGCGGAGCCGGAAGTTACGATCGTCACACGATTCCGAGCCGTTCATCGGGAGCGGAAACGATACGAGCACCTGCTAGCATTCCCGGGACGCGCAGTCCGGTCAGCGGTAGTCCTCGAGAAGCCTGGGAACGCCTCGGAGGAGCGTTCGAAGGTGATCCGCGTCCTCGAGAACGTGCAACTCGGCGGTCGATATTCGCCCCTCGAAGCGTCGGGCGTCTTCTATCGGGACGTTCGTATCGTTCTCGCCGTGCCAGAGGTGAACCCTCGAGTCGACGTCGGCGAAATCGATCCCCCAGTCCGTCGCCGTGTTCCGGAACTCGGTGACTGCGCCACAGCGGTGACGGGCGAACGCCTCGAGGAAATCCGTTCTGACGATCTCTGCGACGTCGTCGGGTACTGGCTCGTCGGTCTCCGCTGCGGTGTACTGGTCGACGACCAACGACGGATCGAGGTGGTCCGCGAGCAGCGCCTGTCCGCGGAAAAGCCCCCGAAGGACGAACGGCGCCTTCGTCGCTAAGCCGGCGAGAAGTCGTTGCATCGCCGGTGTCGCCTCGCTCACGTCGGGTGGCGTGGCTCCGGCCACGATATCGACTCGATCGATCCGTTCGGGGAGGGCAGCCGCCGTGGCGAGTGCATACGGGCTCCCGCCGGAGAACCCGATGACACCGGCCGTCCCGACGTCGGCATCGTCCAGGACCGCACTGACGAACTCACCGGCATCGTGGATCGCGCGGTCCGGCCACGGGGACGAACGACCGTATCCTGGCCGGTCGAGCGAGAGTAGGCGAATCCCGAGCTCCTCTGCTACCGTCTCGAACGCCATCCCCAATCGGCGAGAGCCGGGCGTCCCGTGAAGAAAGACGACGGGGACGCCCTCCGAACACCCGTATTCGGCGTACGTGAGCTCCCGGTCGTCGTCCACGGGAACGGTTACGGTTTGATCGCCAAACGGTGCCGTCCCTCGAGGAGACGATCCGCGAGTCCGCGTTGTCATCGGTTCGAGTTACTCATGGGACTGGTGAGTGACTGGCGCCGTACTAGTCCGGCGGTTTATATTGAGGCCACTCCACGTGGGCTTCCAGCCCCATGCGTCGGGTATGAAGCGGATCGGTACTCCGATCGGGAGGCCCCGGGTCCGGAGCCGTCGGCTTCGACCCGACGGACGACGACCGCTGAATCGGTGCCGGTAATCGGGAATCGGGAACGCCGTGGGCGCGAGTGGCGACCCTCGAGAGCGGGACGTCGGGTGCCGCGAGCGCGAGTCCGTCAGTACCCCGGAACACCGTTGTCGATACCGTACAACGATAAGGAACAGAAATACAGTTCTAATTAGAAATATTTAAACTCAGTTTCTCCGATACTTCGACCACGGATTGGGGATGGACGAAGCTACACAGGACGAAGTCGACGAAGCGATTTCGGCACTCGAGGAGGACGGCGACGAGAACGACGACGAGTAGCCGGACACCCTCGGTAGACGGAACTGCGCGCGCCGGACGCCGTCCGCTTGCCGTCCGCGTCCCACGGCAGGGGAGGTCGTGCCGTCGCCTTCTCGGAAATTCCTCGGCACTCCGAAGCACAGTCACTCGTCGAACGGGGAGTGTTACATCTGTTTTCCGAGCGGACGGGTCGATCTCTCCTCGACGGCTGACGGACCGTGCGGCCGGAATCATCGGACGGCGGTCAGTGATCGTGTTCGTGGCCGGAATCCGCGACTCGTGGACCGAGGTCCGCGAACTCCTCGGGTGTCGATTCGAACGACCGCTTGCAGGTCGTCGAACAGAAGTAGTAGGCCTCACCCTCGTGGGTAGCACTCGGCCCATCGTCGTCGACGCGCATCCCACAGACCGGATCCCGGTACTCACCCGGCGCTCCGAGGCCGCGACGATACACGTACAGCAGGAACCCGGAGAGGGCGAACGCGACGAGGTTGAGGTAGAAGGTGTAGTCGAGTTCGAAATAGGTTTGCTCGCTCGCCGTCGTTCCGCCCTCGAGATTCGGAACGATCCTGAGCGCGTCGAACAGCAGTTCCATGAGGAAGCCGGTAAACGCCATCGTCACGAAGAAGACGCCGAGGATGTACAGCATGACCTTCCAGCCGTAGTACTTCCGGTAGACGTTCAACACGGGAATCGTGATGAGGTCGGCGTAGACGAACGCGATGACGCCCGCGAAGCTGATACCGCCGCCCCAGAGCGCGACGGCGAACGGGACGTTTCCCATGCTGCCGACGAAGCTGATGACGGCGATTGCGACCCCCATGATCGCATTCTCGGCGATCACCAGGGGGCTCTCCCCCTCGAGGAACAGCATGTTCCAGACCCACTGCGGGACGAAGACGATAACGAACCCCGAGATGAGAAAGCCCGCGACGACGTCCGTCCAGATCATCGACCACTCCTTGCGGTACTGGTTGGCTATCTTGTACCAGCCGCCCCACGAGCGCAGTTCCTCGTGCCACGCGCCGCTACTCGCGGCGTGCTGACGGTAGGTTTCGAGACAACCCTTGGAGCAGAACTTCAGCCGCTCGCCCCCGTCGGTCACGAGGGTGTGTTCGTCCGAGCCCGCCATCCCACAGGTCGGATCTTCCTCGATGCCGTGTTCGTGGTCGTGTCGCTCGAGTTCGGCCCGTACCTCGTCGAACAGCGCCTCGGGGAGGGTGAAGTGGACGATCATCGCCATGACGGCGATGAGGATCAGTCCGCCGAGGAGTTCCGCGAGCAGGAACTCCCAGCCGAGCAGGATCAGGATCATCAGGCCGAGTTCGACGATGAGGTTCGTCGAAGCGAACATGAACGCGAGGAAGTTCATCGCGTGGGCTCCCTTCTTGAACAGCCCCTTACCGATGGCGACGGCACCGAAGCTACAGCCGCTGCTCGCGGCTCCGAAGGCCGTTGCCTTCGCGAGTCCGGAGAGGTCGCCCTCGCCTAAGACCGCCGCCATGCGCTCCTTCGAGACGTACACCTGCACGAGACTCGTGATCGTGAGCCCCATGATGATCGCCCAGGCGGCCGTCCAGAGGAACCCAACGCCGATGCGGAGCGACTCGAGAACGCCGTTGACGAGGGACACGTACATGTCTAGCGTTTCACGGGCATCTCTTTTCCCGATTCCCCTTCATGAGATGAAGTGGCGGCCGGAGAGGACCTATCATTCCAAAGTTCGTCCGTCGCGCATCGAACCGTGCCGCTCGCCCTCGAGTCGAGCGACCGGAAGAAGGTGGAGATCGGCCGGAAACGAGGGAGCAGACTTCTCTCGAGCGGGGTTAGTAACGAAAAGTCGGCTTCACGACTATACCCGTGATCGAGACCGAGACCGAGACTGGGAGGGATCAGTCGTCGGACGCCGCACCCCCTGCTGGTTCCGTGGCCGGTGCGGGCGGTTCGTGGGTCCCGAACTCGGGGTGGGTCTCTTCCATCCAGCCGTACACGATGGCGCCGGAGAGGAACATCAGGAACGCGGTCACGTAGAACGCGGCCTCGGCGCTTACGAACTCCATCGAGAGGCCGATCAGGATCGCGCCGACGCCGTACCCGGCGTCGCGCCACATCCGGTAGACGCCCATGCCGGCCGACCGCCACGTGGGGTGGGCGGCGTCGCTGGGCACGGTCATGAGGTTCGGGTACAGCAGCGCCATGCCGAGACCGGAGGCCGCGGAGAGGAGCGCCCACGCGAGGTAGCCCTCCACGAACACCATCCCGAGGACGCCCGCCCCGGCGAGGAACATCCCCGCGACGACGGGCGGACGGCGACCGATACGGTCCGCGAGCCCCCCGGTCCCGATCTGGAGGAAGTACATCGCGCTGTGGACGCCGACGACGACGCCGACCGCCTCGATCGCGAGCCCCTGGCTCGTCAGGTACAGTGGGACCGCGATCCAGAACAGCGTATCCACGAAGTTCTCGACGTGGCCCGCCTGTGCGGCCGCGAACAGCGTCCTGTCGCCGTAGGTCGCCCGCTTGAGGACCTCGTCGAACGGGAGGTTCGCGTCGTGGTGGTCGTCGTCGCCCTCGAGTCGGGCGAGGTGTACGGTCTCCTTGATGAGGAAGATCGAGATCAGGAACGCAAGCACCACGACGGCCGCGAGGAAGACGAACGGCTCGGGCCGGAGGCTCGTCCGCCCGGCGATGACGCCCGTGATCCACGCGCCAGCGGCGACGCCGGTGTAGCCGAACGCCTCGTCGATGCCGACGGCGAGCCCGCGCTGTTCGGGGCCGGCGAGGTCGATCTTGGCGTTGATCGCCATGCTCCAGGTCAGCGCCTGGTTGATTCCCAGCAGGACGTTTCCGACGGTGATCCACGACCAGGAGGGCGCGAAGACGAGGATCACCGGGATCGGGAGTGCGGTGATCCAGCCGAGCACGAGCACCGGCTTGCGGCCGTACTCCTCGCCCCACTTGCCCGCGTAGAGGTTGAGAAGCGCCTTGACGAAGCCGAACGAGACGACGAACGAGCCGATGACGAGGAACGACTCGACGCCGAGGACGTCCTCGCCCAGGACGGGGACGACCGTTCGTTCCGAGCCGATCGTCAGGCCGGTCGCGAACACCAGCAGGACGTGCAGCGAGAACTGCCCGAGGTGTTCGCGAATGCCCTGTTTCAGGTCGGTTTGCCCGCTCATCGATTACTCGGCTGCACAGCGGTTAGGGCCCAGTTCGAGCTCGGACAGCTCTTCGTCGGGGACGTCCTCCTGCCCGACGTTCGTGCGCTTGACGCGCTCGAAGTTCGGCGGATGGTCCGGGATGTCCGAGGCGAGCGTCTCGACGAACTCCTCGCGGTCACGGTCGAGATCAGCGTTTTGCGCTTCGACGTCACCGAGTGTCGCAGTCACCGGTGGGTCGGGTGATCCGGGATCGTGTGCCGGCAGGACGACGGCGTCGGCCGGGCGGTCCAGCAAGCGCTGGAGGCCCTCGTAGAGCGTGGCGGCGTTCCCTTCGACGTCGGAGTCTTCGATCCCGGCTTCGACGCCGAGTTCGACGCGGCCGACGCTCTCGTGGAAGAGCGTATCGCCCGTGAGCAGGGCCTCGCCCTCGAGATCGAACGAGACGCTGCCCTCGCTGTGTCCCGGCGTGTGGATTACGTCGACGTCGACGGTCCCGACCTCGAGTGTCTCGCCGTCCTCGATCGGGGTCGCGTCGATCTCGAGTGCGTCCTTCGGATGGAGGTAATACGGGACGTCGTGTCGCTCGGCGAGTTCCGCGCCGCCGGAGACGTGGTCGGCGTGCGCGTGCGTGTCGAAGACGCCGACGAGGTCGGCGTCGTGCTCCTCGAGGATCGCGTCGTACTCGTCGAGGTAGTGGGAGGGGTCGAAGACGGCGGCCTCGCCGTCCGAGAGCAGGACGTGCGAGAGACAGCCCTTCCCGGGACGGGCGACCTGAACGAGCGTGCCCTCGAGGTCGGCCGGAACGGGCGCGCTCCGGTGGACGCGGCTCCAGCCGTTCATCCCGTCGGTCAGCGTCGCGGCGTCGTAGCCCATCTCCCCCAGGAGTTCCGTCGCCGTCTGCGAGACGACGCCCGCGGCACAGACGGTGACGACCTCGCGATCGTCGGGCAGTCCCGCGAGTTGCTCTTCGGCGGCTTCCCGGTCCTCGACCAGTTCGTCGTAGACGTCGACGTTGACGCTGTACGGAACGTGCCACTCCTCGTACTCCGCTTCGTGGCGAACGTCGAGGACGAGGACGTCCTCGCGTTCGTCGTCGTACAACCGCTCAGCGAGTTCGTCCGGTGAGACGTCGGTCATCGTGTCTCCCCGTAGGAGTGACGTTCGAATATAGGTGGTGCCGGTCATGACCGGCACAGTTACCCGTCCGGCGATCGAACGTCGAACCATGAGCCTGTACGAGGCCTCGTTCCGCGTGAAACACGAGTGTCCCTACCGGGAGATTTCGGAACGCCACCCGGACCTCACGATACGCGAGTGGTACCTGAGCGACTGCCAGGTGCTCGAGATCACGTCCTCGGAGACGCCGACCGACGAGTTGCTCGAGGAGATCGACGCCCTGGGAACGGTGCTCCACGAGTCGGTCGACGACTCGGGGTTGCACGTGGTCACGCAGGCGTGTCTCTGCTCGCTCGAGGAGTCGATCATCGACCGGTTCGAGGAGTACAACTGTCTGTACCAGCCGCCGACGATCCACCGCCACGGCTGGGAACACTACACGGTGATCGCCTTCGACGAGGGGGACGTGCGGGCCCTGCTCCGCGATCTCGAGGCCGACCGGGACATCGACGTTCTCTCGAAGACCGCCGTCGCGGAACAGGCGATCCCCCACAGCATGCTGGCTCCCGTCGACCAGCTCTTCGAGGACCTCACCGACCGACAACTGGCGGCGCTCCGGCTGGCCCTCGAGAGCGGGTACTACGAGCAGCCCCGGAAGGCGTCGCTGCGCGAGTTAGCCGAGCGGACGTCGGTGGCCCGCTCGACCTACGAGGAGCACCTCCGGAAGGCGGAGAACAAACTGCTGACGAACGCGGGGGAGTTCCTGCGACTGGTGACCGCGACGTCGACCGACGATCCCCTGCAGGTCGAGGGGGCGGCGCGGTCCGAGGGTCGAGCCGACTGACCCCCGTCGTCGACCGTCCGGCGCGCTCAGCCGATCGTGAGAACCTCGTCGGCCTCCTCGACGATCCGGAGGTAGTCGTCCATCGACGATCGGGGTCTGAGGTCGTCGGCCTCCAGATCCCGGGAGTCGAGGCAGGTGCCGCAGGCGAACAGCTCACCGCCGTTTTGCACGTACTTTCGCATCACGCCCGGGGGGTTGAACTTCTCGGTCTCGAGGTCGGGCGCGTCGACCCCGTCGCCGAGGAGGAAGACCTCGACGTCGTGGTCGTCGTCGAGAGCGGTGTTGGCCAGTCGGAAGGCGTTCCAGACCCGTTCGGCGTCGTTCGTCTCGAGGACGATTCCGAGGTGCATACCCGCGTGTTCGTCGAATGCGCACTTGAAGCGTGGCGATGATTCTCTCGGCGTCGAAATCGTGCGGGAAATCCTGCCGGAGATCGAGGCTACCGGCCGTATCGGATCCGGCTCGAGACCGCGCTATCGTCGGTCGAGGTCCGACTCGAGGTCGACCCCCGCTCCCTCGAGGACGTCGAAGAACCCGGGGAAGGAGACGTCGACGTGGTCCGCGCCCCGGATCGTCGTCTCGCCCTCCGCGACCAGGCCCGCGAGCGCGAGCGCCATGATGATACGGTGGTCGTCGCACCCGTCGACCGTCGCACCCTCGAGACTCGACTCGCCGCCGTGGACCGTCAGCGAGTCATGCTCCTCTGTGGTCTCGACCCCGAGTTTCCCGAGTTCCTCGGCCATCGCGCTCACGCGGTCGGTCTCCTTGTAGCGGACGTGTTCGGCGTTCGCGATCGTCGTGTCGCCGTCGGCGACCGCGCCGAGCGTCGCGATCGTCGGCAGCAGGTCCGGCGTGTCCTCGACCGAGACCTCGATCCCCTCGAGCGGGGCGGCGGCGACCTCGATCGCGCCCTCCTCGCGGTCCCAGGTCACGTCGGCACCCATCCGGTCGACGATTTGGACGATGGCGGTGTCGCCCTGTGCGCTCGGGTGGGCACCCTCGATGCGAAGTCCGTCGTCGCCGGCGATCGCCCCCGCCGCCAGCGGGTAGGAGATCGACGAGAAGTCACCCGGGACGGCGTACTCGCCGCCCGCGGGCGAGTAGGTCTGCCCCCCGTCGACGGCGAACCCGCGGTCGGTTTGGCGCGCGTCGACGCCGAACGCCTCGAGTACCTCGAGCGTGATGTCGACGTAGGGCGCGGACTTGAGTTCCGTCTCGAGGTCGATCTCGATCCCCTCGTCGGTCACCGCGCCGGCCATCAGCAGCGCCGTGATGTACTGCGAGGAGACGTCGCCGGGGATCGACACCTCGCCGCCCGCCAGCGGTCCCGTGACGACCAGCGGTGCCTGCCCGTTCCCGCGAGTGCTCTCGGCGTCCGCCCCCAGATCGGTGAGGGCCTCGAGCAGCGGCCCCTGCGGTCGCGAACGCAGCGACTCGTCGCCGGTGAGCACCGAGGTTCCGTCCGCGAGCGCGGCGGCGGCGGTCACAAGCCGCATCGTCGTGCCGCTGTTTCCGCAGTCGATGACGTCTGCGGGCACGCCCGGGCGGCCGGCGAAGCCCTCGATCTCGAGGGCGGCCGTGCCGCCGTCGCTTTCCGCCTCGCGTCGCTCGACGTCGCCGCCGAAGCGGTCGACGGCGCCGGCCGTGGCACGCGTGTCGGCGCTCCAGAGGGCGTCCCGCACGGTCGCGCCGTCGGCGTAGCCGGCGGCGAGGATGGCCCGGTGGGTGTAGCTCTTCGACGGCGGTGCCCTGACCGTCCCTCGAACGCGCGAGGGCGAGATGGTGACGTTCATGCTCGCGGTGTGGGTCGGCGTGCCTATACCGATACCGGTCCGGGGGAAAATTGGGACGGGAACAGATTCGCCGACCGGACGCGAAACGACGAGCGACCCCACCAACGCTTGATACGCGCTCGGTCGGCAGGAACCCGTGATGTCCGATTACACGACCGTCAACTACCGCGACGTCGACGACCGTGGCGGGATGCACTTCCTCCGCGACGAACTCGACTGCGAGAACCTGGGCGTGACCGTCCTCGAGTGCGACCCCGGCTGGGAGGGAAAGCCCCACGACCACGGCGACGAGGGTCACGAGGAGGTGTACGTCCTGACGGAGGGCGAAGCCACTGTCACCGTCGAGGGCGACGAGATCGAGATGAGCGAGGGCGACGCCGTCAGGATCGCCCCGGACGCGACGCGCACGATCCACGGCGGCGATACCGAGAGTCGGTTCGTCCTGATGGGCGCGCCGTAGGCCGGCCGCGGACCGCGATCGGTCCCGGTCCCGGGTTCAGGACCGATACCGATCGAGTATCGAGTCGTACGCCTCGAAAAACTCCACCGGGTCGCGGGTGAACCCCTCCTGGACCGCCTCGAGGCCCCGCCGCTCCTCGAGGCCGACGAGCAGTGCGCAGCCGACCCGGTACGGGAGCCTCGGTTCGGCGAATATCCGCTCGAACAGCGTCTCTCGCGGAACGGACTCGGTCCGGAGCCGTTGGCGGAACGAATCGTACTCCTCGACGAGTTCGCACAACCGCGCGTCGTCTTCGAGGACGCGGTAGTCCTCGCACATCGGATGGTCGCCGGCACCCAGGTTCCCGTCGGCCTCACGCACCGCGAGCGGCGCGTACGTCGCGTAGGCCTCGCCCTGACAGATCGCGTTGAAGACCTGCCACTGGACCGATCGGGACTCCATCGGCTCCGAGCCGAACTCCTCGATGGTGCGGTGTACGCGCTCGTGGAGGACGTGCGAGCACTCGTGGAGCCCCGCGTAGAGCAACTGCCGGGGCCGTTCCAGGAACAGCGGTTCGTTCAGGCCGACGTAGGCCCCGCGGCGGGTTCCGATACCGAACTCGTAGCCGATTCCCAGGGAGAGGGTCACGTCCGCGGTGTCCGCATCCGGGGCGATGCGCTCGAGGTTCCGGTCGATCCGTGCCTCCCATTCCGATTGCCGGGCGCGAACGTGATCCAGCAGCCCCTCGATCCGATCGCGGTTCGCCCGCAGGTTCTCGACGCCGGCGAACGAGAACGCCGTCTCCTCGTCGGCCACCGCTTTCCGGAGGTCCTCGCACTCGAGGTCCCGTCCGAGCACCGAGGCGTGTTCGCGTGCGACGTCGTAGGCCGGGTGCTCCCAGACTCGCTCGAGCGATACCTCGTCGTCGACGTAGCCGAGGAACAGTTCGGCCGCGGACGGGTCTATCTGCACGGTCCCGGTGTTCACAACGGGTTGTCATAATTCTCACGCCGCATCGATCCGTTCCGGGCGGACACGGCCCAGTACGCGGCAGTCGGCGATGGCCTTCGAGTCGGAGCGGGGTACGCGAGGGCGGCCAGTCCTACGAGCAGCCGACCGACGGCGCGATTTCGGACAGCGAGTCCTCCTCCGTCTCGGGACCCGCGGGGATCGAAAGCTCGTAGTTCAGGTCGCCGCAGTCCCAGAAGAGGCTCTCGATGCGTCCGTCGCGCCGGTAGACCGGGTTGCCCTCGAACTCGAGATCCGTCTCCTCGAGGACGTCCGCGTCGAACCGCCGCTGCTCCCGGACCGCGAGGAACAGGTCCCGTTCGGTGCGTTCGGGGTCGACGTACCACAGCGTCGTCGTCGTGCCGAACTCCTCGCCCTTGTCCACGACCGTCACGCGGTCCAGCGCGTACGGGTCGGGGACGTCGGGATCGGGGAGGTCGTACGGTGTGGCCGCCTCGGCTGCCGCGACCGAGTCGAAGACGCCTTCCGGCTCGGTGCCGATCTCGACGACCTCGGCGTCTGCCGGCGGCTCGTACGCGAACGTTCCGGGCTCGAGGCCCGCGTCGATCGCGAGGTCCTCGTAGGTGACGGTCACCCGGTGGAGGACCTCGCCGTCGGCGTTCCGGACCGCGTTACACTCCTTGACCGGGTAGCGGTGCTCGTCGTCGATCCAGATCGCCCGCGAGACGGTCACGTCCTCGAGGTCCTCGACCGGCGTCTCCTCGAGCGGGATCCGGTAGATCGTCTCGCCGACGAGCAGGTCGATCGACCGCTCGATTTCGGCGGTCGCGGGGGTCGCGTCGATGCGGTGGGCGGGGCGGCCGTCGACGGTGTCGAGGGCGTCGTCCTCACTCTGGCCCTCGTCGTCGCCGTCGCCCGTCCCACCCACGTACTCCAGATCGTACCCCTCGAGCAGGTCCTCGAGCACCAGCCGCGTCCGGTCGGCGACGACCCGGTTGGGGTGATGGCGTTTGGCCACCATCCCCTCGTCCGGGTAGTACTCCCAGGTCGTCGACAGGCTCCTGACCGAGACCGTTCCCGGCGGGGTATCGGGATCGTCGGAGGACAGCACCTCGAGCCGTTGCTTTCCGGGGGGTTCCTGGACGATGCGGTCCGTCCGCTCGCCGGTCTCGGCCGGCGTCTCCATCGTCATCGTTCGTCGTGCCTCGAGGCTGCGCAGGCCGACCCGCGTCTCGATCGCCTCCCGGAGGAGTTCCTCGCTCGAGGGGGCTTCGGAGGGAGAGTCGTCGGCGTCGGGGACCGCGACACAGCCGGCGAGTCCAACCGTGCCCGCGGCGAGGAACTGGCGGCGTCGCATACTGGTCCGGTTATGTCTATAGTTGATAAGTTTAGGGATTCCACACGATGAGGGGGTCGCCGCGCCGGAGTCCCCGAAAGCGACGTCGCCCTCGTCGGGTCGCCGTGCCGCGATTTCGCAGCCGATGGGACGGGAACGGCGTACCTCTTCGAGCGGCCGGAGGACGATTGGCACAAACGGGCGACCCTCGAGCCCGATGGCGACGAGCGCGGGTTCGGCGCCGCGGTCGCTGTCCGGATGACACCGCGCTCGTGGGCGCCCCAGGCGAAACTCTACCCGTGACGGGTTGGGGACTGCGTACACGCACGGGCGACACGCCGGCGAGTGATCCAAGTCGGCAGTCCTCGAGCTATAGCGGTGCCGGACTATCCCGACGAAAGTATGTGACGGCCGGTCGTTCGAGATCCGATTCCCTCCCGTTCGAACGAGGATTCTACTGACGGCCCACTATTTTGTCCCTCAGTCCCGTAGAACTCCCACACACGGGAGTCGCCCGAACCCGGGGCCTCTCCCTCACAGATACTCATAATGCCCGTAATCGCCGACATTACCGTTCCCGCCGACGCCTTCGAGTTAGGACGTGTCCTACAGGACTTTCGGGGCGTCGAGGTCGAACTGGAACGGATCGTGCCGTTGCGAGAGACTATCATCCCGCTCTTCTGGGTGTCCGGCACGGAACCGGGAGAGGTCGAGGACACGCTGGCGGAGAACGCGGAGACGAAAAGCGTCACACGGCTCACGACGACCGACGATAAGACGTTGTTCGAGGTCCAGTGGAGCGAGCAGACCGACGGCATCGTCGAGGCTCTGATCGACACCGGAGGGAAGATTCTCGAGGCAACGGGGACCGCCGAGACGTGGGACTTCCGGATTCGGTTCGGTGATCACGCACAGCTCTCCGCGTTCAATCAGGCACTCACCGACGACGGGGTTCCGATCACGTTGCGTCATCTCTACAATCCGTCCCCGCCGGAGGAGACGTCGACGCTCTCGCACGAACAGCGGGATGCGCTTGCAACGGCCTATCGGCGAGGGTTCTTCGAGGTTCCGAGGGACGTCACGCTCGCCGAACTCGCCGAAGAGATGGGGATCAGCGACACCGCGCTCTCCCAACGGATGCGGCGCGGGCTCGCTATCACCGTGGAACAGGTCGTGTTCTCCGAGTCGCCCCCGGAGTAGATCGAGTGATTTTGGGTTCGTTGAAATCCTCAGCACGTGACAGAAACGCCGTGCTCATACAGAGCGCGTATTCGACGGCCGACTCCGAAGAATCGTCTCGATCGCACGACCCACTCCCGTCACGGCCCGGACAATACCGCTCGGTCGAGCGGCTCGGACTCCGACCGGGACTCGGCAGATGGTTCGCTCGACGGGCCGACTAACTCGAGCGACCAGGGAATCCGCATTCGACGAGATCCTGCCTTCGAGAGAGGGGCCGGTTGAGTCGGTACCCCTGAGAATGGATACGAAACGGTCCGAGCAGTCTTTTCGGTCGGCGCCCGAGGAGGGACGTGAGGAATCGTTCGGTATCGAAGGTCGATCCAGGAGATCGGGCAAATCCGGATTCGATATCGCATCATCGGAGTTCGGATTCCGTCGACGGTATCGAAGGCAACGTTTGTATCCGAATGTGTGGTAATAACTGACATAGTGGTCGATCGTTCTCGGTGAGTCGAGAGAGAATTGATCCGGAGAACACACGATGTCATTGGATACGCCGAGGGTAGACAGTAGAACGGTAGCCGAATTCGAGGAAGCGCTGCGTGGCGACCTCCTCCGGTCGGGAGACGAGGAGTACGACGAGGTACGGACGGTCTGGAACGCCATGATCGACAGGCGTCTCGAGATGATCGTCCGGTGTACCGGTACCGCCGACGTCGTCAGTGCAGTCGAGTTCGCGGTAGATAACGACCTCCCTATCTCGGTGAAGGCGGGCGGCCACAACATCGCCGGTCGCGCAGTCGCCGACGGCTGTCTTATGGTCGACCTCTCGAAGATGAACTCGGTTCGCGTCGACCCCGATGCGAAGACTGCCCGGGTCGAACCCGGCGTCGTGCTCAACGAACTCGACCACGAGACGCAGGCGTTCGGACTCGCGACCCCAGTCGGCTACAACTCGACGACCGGCGTCGCCGGGCTGACGCTCGGCGGTGGCTGGGGCTGGCTCTCGCGGAAGTACGGGACGACCGTCGACAACCTCGTCTCGGCCGACGTCGTCACCGCGGAGGGGGAACTCGTGCACGCGAGCGAAGAGGAAAACGAGGACCTCTTCTGGGGAGTCCGCGGCGGTGGCGGCAACTTCGGGATCGTCACGTCCTTCGAGTTCGCCCTCCACGAAGTCGGACCGGAGGTGCTGTCGGGCCCGATCGTCCACCCGTTCGAGGACACCGAGACGGTCCTGAAAGAACACCGCGAGTTAGCGGCCGATGCTCCGAAGGACGCGGCGGTCTGGTTCGTCATCCGGCACGCGCCGCCGATGCCGTTCATCCCCGAGGAGTGGCACGGGGAGAAGGTCATCATCCTCGCGGCGTTCTACGCCGGCGAGATGACCGACGGCGAGGACGTGCTCCAGCCGTGGCGTGACATCGGCGACCCCATCGCCGACGCGGTCGGTCCCCACCCCTACGCCGGCTGGCAGCAGGCGTTCGACGCCCTGGGAAGTGAGGGGGCACGCAACTACTGGAAATCGCACAACTTCGAGCAGATCACCGACGGAATGATCGAGACGTTCGTCGAGTACGGAAGGACGATCCCGTCCGAGGAAACCGAGATCGCCTGCGCACAGCTCGGCGGGGCAGTCAACGAGGTGCCGGTCGAGGCGACCGCCTACCCCCACCGGGACGCGGAGTTCGTGATGAACCTCCACACCCGCTGGGAGGACCCCGAACAGGACGAGGAGTGTATCGCCTGGGCACGCGACATGCACGAGGCGATGGCGCCCCACGCGACCGGCGGCGTCTACGCCAATTTCGTCCCCGAGGAAGTGGGCGACCAGCAGGCCGCCTACCGCGAGAACTACGACAGAATGGTCGAGGTCAAGACGAAGTGGGACCCGGAGAACGTCTTCCGGCTGAACCACAACGTCGAACCGAACCGATAGCCCACCGATCACACTGCGATGACCACAAACGCCCGCTCGGACGCCAGCACAGTGCCACAGGACCGGCTCGAGGCGTTTCGCTGAGCGAGGAACTCACGGAAGAGTACCGTGCTGGACCGTTTAGCCTCCGGACCAGCACGACGTTTCTCGGACGGTTCGGAGGACCGATCACGTTTACCGGGTTCGCCGGAGCGGTCGGTTCCGGCTACACGCCGCTTCTCCTGTCGTCCGGAGCGGTCGCAGTCGGGAAGCAGTATCCTGGGGCTGCGAGCCGGACGTGGTCCCTTCCGGAGGCTCCTCCCGTACCTCGCGAGAAATAACGCTTCGAGCGCCGACCGGCTTCCTTTTCGCTCTCCCGAATCCGCCACAGGAACCGTTCCGGGACCCGCGCAATTTTGTACTCGCCATCCCCAGTTCGGATCGTGAACGTAGATGTCGATCTCTCACCGCTGCGGGAGTACCTCGCGGCGGAGGGCCTGGACGGCTACTGCATCGACGACGACTCGTCCGACTCCGACCAGCGGTACGTCTCCGGTTTCACCGCGCCGGATCCGTTTCAGACGCTAGTGACCCAAGACGGCGTCCACCTGCTCGTGTCGGGCCTCGAGTACGGCCGCGCGACCGCCGAGGCCGACGCCGATTCGGTGACCCGGCTCTCGGAGTACGACTACCAGGAGCTCGTCGTCGAGCACGGGAGTCACGAAGCCAAGAGCCGCACGCTCGCCGCGTTCCTCGAGGACCACGGGGTCGATTCGCTCGCCGTTCCACGGAACTTCCCGACGGGGACCGCGGACGGCCTCCGCGACCGAGGGATCGAGGTGACGGTCGAACCCGAGGGCATCGTCGAGGAGATCCGGGCGACGAAAAACGAGGGGGAACTCGAGGCGATCCGCGAGAGCCAGCGGGCCAACGAGGCCGCGATGGCTCGCGCCGAGGAACTGATCGCGCAGGCCGACGTGGCCGACGACGGGACGCTCCTCGTCGACGGCGACCCACTCACCAGCGAGCGCGTCACAGAGGAGATCGAGGTCACGCTGCTCCGGCACGGCTGCGGGCTCGACGACACCATCGTCGCCTGCGGGGCAGACGGCGCGGACCCGCACAACCGCGGGAGCGGCCCGCTCGAGGCCGAGGAACTGATCGTGATCGACATCTTCCCGCGGAACAAGGAAACGGGATACCACGCCGACATGACTCGCACGTTCGCCCGCGGGGACCCCGACGTGGAAGCCCGGCGGCGGTACGAGGTCACCCGCGACGCCTACGAGGCCGCCCTCGAGGCCGTCGAGGCCGGCGCCACGGGCGCCGAGGTTCACGACGCGGCCTGTGACGTGATCGAGGGGGCCGGCTACGACACGCTGCGCAGCGACCCCGACGCCGAGACGGGCTTCATCCACAGCACGGGCCACGGCGTCGGACTGGACGTCCACGAACAGCCCAGCGTCTCCCCCTCGGGCGGCGAACTCGAGGCCGGGCACGTGATCTCGATCGAACCCGGCATCTACGACCCCGAGGTCGGCGGGGTCCGCATCGAGGACCTGGTGGTCGTCACCGAGGATGGGTACGAAAACCTGACCGACTACCGGGTCGGTCTCGAGCCGACGGTGGAGTAGCGGCCGCGTTTTTAGGACTCGAGTGCGATCCGCTCGGCGACCTCGAGTCCGCTCCGCAGGGCGGCGTGGATCCGGCCCTCGCCCGTGACCCAGTCCCCCAGACAGTACAGCCCCTCCCGCTCGGCGCTCCGGAGCGGTCCGGTCGTCGCGCTGCCCTCCGGGAGCGCGTACCGCCAGCCCTGGTGGTCCGTCCAGTCCGGTTCCGTCAGCCGATCGTCCTCGAGCAGGTCGGCCGCGGCGTCGGCCAGTTCCGCGAGGTTCCGCTCGGGCGGCTCGTCGTATCGCTCGCGGGACCACTCGTGGCCCGCCTGGACGACCAGCAGCGACTCGCCGTCCGGGACGTGGCCGGGTTTGCACTCCTCGCGGGCGATCCAGCCCACCTCGTGTTCTTTGTCGGTGTTGATCAGCGCGTAGTAGGGGGCCTCGAGTTCGAACGGGTAGTGGAAGACGCCGGTCCAGACCGCCCGGTAGGGGACGGCCTCGATCGCGTCGACGAGCGTCTCCCGGAGATCGTCGGCCTCCCAGCCGGCGGAACGCACCAGGTCGGCCGTCTGGGGGGCAGGCGGGTTGAGCAGGAGCCGATCGAACGGCCCCCAGATCTCGCCGTCCGCGTCCTCGAGGCGCCAGACGCCGCAGTCCCGGCTGATACGCTCGACGCGGGTGCGTCGGTGGACGTCCGCGTCCGTCCGGGCGAACAGCCGTTTGGCGATCTGGGTCAGCCCGCGGCGGTAGGTCCACTTGTGCTCGTCGCTCTCTCGCCCCGGGGAGACCTCGCCGTCGCGGTCGAACGTCCAGATCGGTTCCTCGATCTCCACGAGGCCCTCGGTCTCGAGCGTTTCGGTGAGCAGGTCCGTCACCCGCTGGTCGTCCGATTTGACGTAGTTGGCCCCGTAGTCGTAGACGATACCGTCGCGACGGCGCGTCGCGGCCCGGCCACAGAGGCCGCCGGACTTCTCGAGTACTGTCACCGTCGCGTCGTCGACCGTCTCCGAGATCACGTACGTCGCGGCCGCGGCGGCCGCCCCCGCGCCCACGACTCCGATCCGTTCCCGTTCCATGCTCGTTCCTGGGGGCCGCCCTCTCAAGTAGTCACGTACTACTTGTGTGGGCCGGGCGTGGCGACTCGAGTCCGGGTTCGCCGATCCGCTTTGGCTAGATCTGTTCGGTCTATCGAGGTCCCTGACAACATATCAAGCGTTCCCACGCCTTCAGCGAGTGTTCGTTCGAGATAGCCGGATACTGTCTGTCGGATCGACGGAACCAGACGGATGGCTAAGAGAGATACTGAAACTGATTCGAATCTGATCGCACGGACTTCGTGCAGTCGTGTCGGATTCGGGGACTCGACAGCGCCAGCCACAAGTCCACGGCGTTCGACGCCGAGACGTATGGCTCGAGAATACGACAAACTCGTCCGGGACTCGATCCCCGAGATCATCGAGCGGAACGGGGAGACGCCGGTCATACACACTGCGGCCGAGGAGGAGTACGAACGCCGGCTCCGCGAGAAGCTGGACGAGGAAGTCGCGGAGTTCGAGGAGAGCGGAGACATCGAGGAACTGGCCGACGTCCTGGAGGTCGTCTACGCCATCCGCGATCAGAAGGGAATCTCGGCGGAGCGGCTCGAGGAACTCCGTGCGGAGAAGGCTCGCGAACGTGGACGGTTCGAGGAAGGTGTCGTGCTCGAACGGGTCGAATAGTCCGTTCACTCGAGCCCAGCGATCGAACGGCTTTTGCGACGGCGGCCGGTATGAGCGACCGATGGACGTACTGATCGTCGGCGCGGGATCGATGGGAACGTGGTTCGGGGCTGCGATCGACGCCCCCGTCGCGTTCGCCGACGTCGATCCCGACGCCGCGGCCGCGGCGGCAGACCGCGTCGAGAACGCCGACGTTACCGACCTCGAGGGCGAGGACCGCTACGACGTCGTCTGTCTCGCGGTGCCGATGGCCCACGTCGGGGACGCGATCGCCGACCACGCCGGGCGGGCCGAACGGGCCGTCGTCGACGTCTCCGGCGCGATGGAACCCCCGCTCGAGGCGATGCGGAACCACGCGCCCGACCGCGAGCGGGTGAGCCTCCACCCCCTCTTCGCCCCCGAGCGCGCCCCCGGGTCGATCGCCGTCGTCAGGGACGACGACGGGCCGGCCACGCGGGGGCTGCTCGCGGACCTCGAGGCACGCGGAAACGACCTCGTCGAGACGACGGCGGTCGAACACGACGAGGCGATGGAGACCGTACAGGCGACGACCCATGCGGCCGTCCTCGCGTTCGCGCTTTCGGCCGATCCGGCGGCGGTGCCCGACGGGTTCGGGACGCCGATCTACGATCGGCTGGAGACCCTCGCCAAGCGGATGACCGAGGGCTCCCCGCGGGTGTACGCCGACATCCAGGACGCGTTCGACGGCGCGGACGACGTCGCCGAGGCCGCGGCCGAGATCGCGTCGGCCGACGGCGCGGCCTTCGAGGACCTGTACCGCGAGGCCGCGGGTCGATGGAACGAGGACCCTGGCCTCGAGGCCGATGCCGACGACACCGACCCCCACGGAGGTGACAGCGAATGAGCGACCAGCGCGAGGCCGTCCGGTCCAACGCGAAGTACCTGCGAAACGTCAGACCGATCGACCCCGAGGAGATCTGCGAGTACGTCGAGGGCAACCCGCATCCCGCCGTCGTCCGCCAGCACCTCCGGGAACTCGCCCCCGAACCCGGCCTGGAGTTGATCGAGCGCGAGGACGGCACGTTCGTCCCCGTCGAGGACGACCCCGTGTCGCCGAACCGGGGACCGGTCGAGGCGTTCCCGGCCGACTACTCGCGGGCGCTCGAGGATCTGCTCGTCGAGCGCTACGGCGCGAACTGGCACGCCGACGCCTCCGGCGACCTCCTGCGGTCGACGGTCCGCCGGTTCAAGGAACGCTACCTCGAGGGCCGACGCGTCGAGTACGACGACGACGTCGCGGCCGGCTACGCGATCTATCACCTGCCGGGCTACTACGCCGCCGTCCAGTACGCGCTGGACGACCTGGCCGAGCGAGGGCTGCTCGACCGTAGCCTGCGCGTGCTCGACGTCGGCGCGGGTGTCGGCGGTCCCGCGCTCGGGCTGGCGGACTACCTGCCCGACGACGCCCTGCTCGAGTACCACGCGATCGAACCCAGCGCGGCCGCGGACGTCCTCGAGGACCTGCTCCCGGAGACGGGTCGAAACGTCCACACGACGGTCCACCGGACGACCGCCGAGGCGTTCGACCCGGCGACGCTCGGCGCAGACGGGGACGGAGAAGAGCGGTTCGACCCCACCGCACCAGACGACGGGTTCGACCTCGTGCTCGCCTGTAACGTGCTGAGCGAACTCGAGGACCCTGCGGCGGTCGCCCGGAAGTACCTCCGGGCGCTCGCGCCCGACGGCACCATGCTGGCGATGGCACCCGCCGACAAGAACACGAGCATCCAGCTCCGGGACGTAGAGCGACGGCTCGAGGACCAGCAGGTGCGACCTGACGCCGACGAGGACGGCGGAACCGGGACCGTAACCGTCTACGGCCCCGCCGTCCGCCTCTGGCCCGGCGAGCGGCCGGCCGACCGCGGCTGGACGTTCGACACCCGCCCCGACCTCGAGGTCCCGGCCTTCCAGCGCAAACTCGAGGACGCCGCGTCGGAGGACGACCCCGACCACGAACCGGGCGAGTTCGTCAACGTCGACGTCCAGTTCTCCTACTCGCTGTTGCGCCTGGATGGCCGGCGGCGGATCGACGTCGAACTCGACACTGGAGACTGGGCGAAGATGGCCGAAATGGACCGCCACGTCCCGAACCGGATCGACGTCGTCGGGGCGAAACTCAGCCGCTCGTTGAGCGAGGACGGGAACGGCCGGGGCCGTTCCGGCCCGAACCCCCTGTTCAAGATCAGCGACGGCAGCGAGGACGTCGACCACTACGCCGTGGTGACCAAAGAAACGGCGCTCAACCGGCCGCTGCTCGAGGCCGACTACGGCGAACTCTGTTCGTTCGAGCAGGTGCTCGCGCTGTGGAACGACGACGAAGGAGCGTACAACCTTGTCGTCGACGAGGAGACGATCGTCGACCGGATCGGGTGAGTGGCGGCCTCGGCCAGCAGAAACCCCGTCCGGCAGAAACCCCGTCCGGCAGAAACCCCGTCCGGCAGAAACCCCGTCCGGCAGAAACCCCGTCCGACAGGAACCCCGTCCGACAGGAACCCCGTCCGACAGGAACCCCGTCCGACAGGAACCCCGTCCGACAGGAACCCCGTCCGGCAGAAACTCCGTCCGACAGGAACCCCGTCCGGACCCACGTCAGCGCTTCTCGACGCGTCCGCCCACTGGAAGCGGTGATCTTTTCGCACCGGGGACCAACTCGAGGGTATGGGCGATGCCGACGCAGCCGACCTCGAGATCCTGTTGACGAACGACGACGGGATCGACAGTACGGGGATACGGGCCGTGTACGACGCGCTCTCGGCGTTCGCGGACGTCACCGTCGTCGCTCCCGCGAACGACCAGAGCGCCTGCGGACGCTCGATCTCCCACGAGGTCGACGTCTACGAACACGACCTCGGGTACGCGCTCGACGGGACCCCGGCCGACTGCGTCGTCGCGGGGCTGTCCGCGCTCACCCCTGAGACGGTCCCCGACCTCGTCGTCGCCGGTTGCAACAAGGGCGCGAACCTCGGCGAGTACGTCCTCGGCCGCTCGGGAACGATCAGCGCAGCCGTCGAGGCAGCCTTCTTCGACGTGCCCGCGATCGCGACCTCGATGTACGTTCCCGTCGACGGCACGCCGCTCAGCGAGGTCGACCTCGGGCCCGAAGACTACGCCGAGGCGACCCGCGTGACCAGCTACCTGGCCGAGACCGCACTCGAGGCCGGCGTCTTCGATCACGCTGCCTACCTCAACGTCAACGTGCCGCTGGCCGACGGGGAGCCGGCACCCGTCGAGATCACGCGTCCCTCGAAGCGCTACGAGATGGACGCCGAACGCGAGGGCGACCGCATCCACATGTACGACCGCGTCTGGGAATCGATGGATCCCGAAACGCTGCCCGACCCCGAGGGCACCGACCGTCGGGCCGTCGTCGAGGGCCGGATCAGCGTCTCCCCGTTGACCGCCCCTCACTCGACGAACCACCACGAACTGCTCGAGGAACTCGCCGAAGGGTACCACGAGTTGCGCGGGATCGAGACTGACGGCTGAAACAGGGCCCCCATCGGGAGCAGAATCGGGAGCCGAGAGGCGCGCTCTTTCGGGTGATTTCGTCCCGGACCCGATACCCGTGTCGGTACAGGTCCGTTCTTTCAGTATCCGTTTGCAACCCGGAGTGATTTGTACCCCGATAGCGAACAGTCACGTATGGCGACTGTCGAGATCGAGTACTGCGTCCCGTGCGGGTTCCTCCCGCGCGCGGAAGACGTACAACATGCGCTCCTGTCGACGTTCGGGGAACAACTCGAGGCAGTGACGCTCAGGACGGGTGCCAACGGCGTGTTCGTCGTTCGCGTCGACGACGAGGTCGTCTTCGACAAGACCGAGGACGAGTTCGACGTCGACGAAATCGTCAGGCGAGTCCGGGAACGGCTGTGAGCGGGGTATCGCGCTCTCGCGGGAGGAGAAAGAGAAAAAGAAAGGGAAAGGGCAATCGCGAGCCGTTACTGAGGTTCGAACGTCATCGAGTCCGATGGCGATGTCGCTACACCGGTATCGATACGAACGGACTCGGATGGGGGGTCACGAACCCCCTTACCGAAAGCTTGCAGTCGGCAAGGCAACTGCCCTTCGCCGAGGACGTCGTCACCGACGGCGTGCCAATCAGTTTCGGACAGCCTCTCTTACGACACAAATATAAGACGGATGAAGGAGAAACGAAGAGTAACGACGCGTTCGCGGTCCGACGGCACCCTGTATCGACACGGGACCCCGAAACTGTACGGTATCACGTCGCTACCCGGCGTGGATACCGGTATCGGGAACCGGGACCGATAGCGCCGTCGGCGCCGACGGCGATACGGATACCGAGGCCAAGACCGACACTGACACCGTCATCGCTACCAACGACAACGGAGGGCAATCACACATGGTACTGAGTTCACTCCGGGCTCGCCTCTCGTCTCTCTGGTCGGGTGATTCTAACGAGGACCCGACAACGAACGAGTCCGGCACGACCACAACCGAAGAATCGTCAGACGAACGAACCGCCGACGACGAAACGCTGAGTTACGCCGAAGAGATCGAGTACGGCGTCGACGAACGCGAACTCCCCGACGAAGACAAGGTTCTCCGGCTACTCGTCAAGCGCGGCGGTCGGGTCGACCGCTCGACCGTCCTCGAGGAAACCGGCTGGTCGGAGGACCACCTGGCGGCCGTCGTCGATCGCATGGAAGACGACGACCAGATCAGTGCGATCACGGTCGGGCGTAAACAGGTCATCTGTCGCAAAGGGTTCGAACCGAAGGGGTATCGCTCACACCTGAACGAGTAACGGTCCGCCGATCGGTTTCAGCTCGTCTATCGACGGTTTCCTTTTTCTCCCGAATCGAATTTGGTCGTCCGATGTGAGGCCATGGGCCGTCCGTAGACGGCCACCACCCACGGACTCGTTCTGGCCGGATTCGACAGCCGGGAGGGCAGCGTACGAAGGCCGAATTCGTTTCCCCGACCGAACCGTTCGTTCGTCTATGCTCGGACTTGCACTGCTGTTTTTCGTGATCGCGATCGTCGCTGCCGCGCTCGGAGCAACGGGCGTCGCAGGTGTTACCATGGCCGTCGCGAAGTGGCTCGTAATGCTGTTTCTCGTCCTCGCGGTCGTCTCGATGCTGTTGTGACCGCCAGCACGATTCGATACTGCCCGACCGGCGGGTCGAGCGGACCTTGCCCCACTCGCGCGGCGCGGCTTCCGTAGTCGCTACGGTGTCGCTGGAACAAGAACATAGCCGGGGGACCACGGACTCGTCGTTGCTCGAGAGGTACACACTTCACCCTCACACTCGTAGATCCACGTATGACTTCCTCGGAGACCGCAGACGGTACGCGTGTCTGGTTGGTCGAACGCACCTACTCGGACGACGAGCAGAATCTGATCATCCTCACGTACGCGACTACGGATGGGGAGCAGTACTTTCGGAAGGAACGTGCGCTCACATCAGGATCGGATATCCGGGAGACGACCGCGGCGGTCGAGGCGGATGCGTCCAACCTCGGAACCGTGAACGATCCCGAGTTACGGGAACAGTACGCGAACGAAGCCCAGCGGATGGCGGCGGAACACAACCCCGACGACGCTATTTAGGTCTGGTGCAGCCGAAATAGGAGTAACTCCCTGGAAAGCGAGTGGAAAAGAAGTGGACTCGCCGGGATTTGAACCCGGGGCCTCTCCCATGCCAAGGGAGTGATCTACCTCTGATCTACGAGCCCGCGTTCGCAACTCCCACTTTCACGCACTCGAGTATAAACCCCACGAATTCACCCGACACCGTGCGGGAATATCTGTCACGGCAGTCGCGCCGAGGTGGGTTTCGTTCCGGTCCCGACGCGGAACGGTTACGCAACCCTTTAGTCGGTGCTCACGATACGTCCGGTGGGAAGCGCACGGCCGCAAATCCGACTCGTCACCCGTCGCTCTTGGGTGGCTTGGGATTGCGGAAGTGCACCGCCAGTCGTCGGTCGATTCCCACGACTGGCGCGCTATCGTGCGGTCAGTGCGGTTCCTATCCTCGAACAATGGCACGAATGCATACCCGCCGTCGCGGCTCGTCCGGTTCGGACAAGCCGGCGGCAGACGAACCCCCGGAGTGGAGCGACGTCGACCCCGAGCAGATCGAAGAACGGGTCGTCGAACTAGCGGAGCAGGGCCACGATCCCAGCCAGATCGGGATCAAGCTGCGTGACGAAGGCGTCACGGGCACGCCCATCCCGGACGTCAAGCTGGCGACCGGGAAGAAGATCACCGAGATTCTCGAGGAACACGACGCCGAACCCGAGTTCCCCGAGGACCTCCGGAACCTGATGAAGCGTGCCGTGCGCCTGCGCGAGCACGTCCAGCAGAACCCCCAGGACTACCAGAACAAGCGCGCCCTGCAGAACACGGAGTCGAAGGTCCGTCGTCTCGTCGACTACTACCGCGGCGACGAGCTCGAGCCGGACTTTACGTACTCCTACGAGCAGGCCAAGGAACTGCTCGAGTAAGTCGTGACGCCGTGACGTCGACGATCGCACGCGGACCCAAAAACACGTAACCGAACCGACAACAAAATGGCAACCGAGGGTCGTTCCACCGACGCGACGAACGCCGAACCCGGTCTCGAGAGCGCCGCCTTCGTCCGGCTCGTGACGCGAGCCGACGGCGACGCGCTGGCCGCGAGTGGCATCGTCGCGCGGGCGCTCGCCGACCGCGGGACGCCGTTCCAGGTGACGGTCGGGAGGACGGTTTCGGAGCGGACGAAGCGGGCGAGGCGGACCGACGCTCGAGACGCCGTCGACGACAGTGACGACCTGACGCTGGTCGTCGGCGCCGTCGACGGGGACGTGACACGACTCGACGAGTCCGACCGACCCGCGACCCTCGCGGCCGTCGACCGAGTCCGCGAACTCGGCGCGACGCCGGATCCGGTACTGGCCCTCGCGGGCCTCGTCGCGGCCGGCGTCGAACCCGGCGCGGGCGAAAGCGAGTGGGTCCTTGAGGCGGCCCGGAAACGGGACCTCGTCGACCGCCGGCCCGGCGTCGCGGTGCCGACCGCCGACCCGGCCGACGGGATCGCCCACTCGACCCGCCTGCGCGGACCGTGGTCCGGCGACCCGGACGCGGTCCGCGGGGCGCTGGCCGACGCCGGCGTCGCGGTCGAAGCCGACGGAACCGGAACCGACCCTGCCCTCGAGGCGGCCGACCATCGGAGGATCGCCTCCGTCGTCGCCCTCGACGCGGTCGGCGACGAGGGGGCGACCGAGACGGCAGCCGACGCGGTCCGCCGCGGGCTCAAGCCCTACGCGACCCCCGGCGACGCGCCGTTCGCCACCGTCGGCGGCTACGCCGACGTCCTCGAGGCGACGGCTCGGAGCGATCCGGGGACCGGCGTCGCGCTCGCGCTGGGCCACGACGCCCGCGAGCCGGCTCTGTCGGCCTGGCGGGAGTACGGACGTCGGGCCCACGAGGCGCTCGAAGGGGCGTCGACGGGACGGTACGACGGGCTGTTCGTCGTCGGGATCGGCCAGGGCGACGGTCCCGTCGAGGCCGTCGCCCGTCTCGCCGCGGACTACCGGTCGCCGGAGCCGACCGTCTTCGCCATCGCGGAGTCGGACGGCTCCGGCGAGGCGGCGCTCGTGACCCGCGGGGACGGGCCGCTCGGTTCGACGCTCGAGCGACTCGCCCGCGAACTCCGCGCCGAGAGCGCGGGCGAGGACGCAGTCGAGTACGACGTCGGCACCCGGCGGGGGTACCTGCGGTACGACGGCCTCGGGGAATCGACCGTCATCGCGGCGGCGAGGGAGGTACTATGAGACGAGCGACGATTCGGACGGACCACGACGACCCGGACCTCCTCGCGCGGGCGCTCGAGCCCGACAACACCGCGGAGATGGAGACGACCGTAGAAGACGATGGAACCCTCGTCACCCGCATCGAACGGGAGACCACGAGCGGACTCCACTCGACCGTCGACGATTACGTGATCAACCTGGACGTGGCGATCGACGTCACGGCGGACGCGACCGACGGAAACGTAAAGCACGGACAACCGACGGACGCGGGACCTGCGTCCGACCAAGACCATACCAACAACAATGAGTGAACGCTCAGTTTCACGCGCGAAACAGGAAAAGCGGTGGTACACCGTCCTCGCCCCGGAGCAGTTCGACCGGGAAGAACTCGGTGAAACCCCCGCTGACGAACCGGAAAAGCTCTACGACCGAACCATCGAGACGACGCTCGGCGACCTGAAGGGTGCCGCAAGCGAGAACAACACGAAGCTCACCTTCAAGATCAACGACGTCGGCAGCGACACGGCGTACACGGAGTTCAAGCAGCACTCGCTGACCCGTGACTACCTCCGCTCGCTGGTCCGACGCGGCGCCTCCAAGATCGAGGCCTACGTCACCGTCCTCACGACGGACGACTACCGCGTCCAGATCCAGCCCGTCGCCTTCACGACCAAGAAGGCCGACGCGAGCCAGGAGAAGGCCATCCGCGAGGAGATGGTCGAGATGGTCCGAGAGGCCGCCGCCGAGCGAACCTTCGAGGAACTGATCGACAGCGTCGTCGAGGGTCGACTCTCCTCGGCGATCTACGGCGAGGCCAAGACGATCTACCCGCTTCGCCGCGTCGAGATCCAGAAGGCCACTCTCGAGGCCCACCCCGAGGAAGTCGCCGAGGAAGAGGCGACTTCCGTCGACGTCGACGACGAAGACGTCGCGACCGGCGACTAACCCGTTTCGACGGAATTCGACCGTTTTCACCATTTATTGGCCGTTAGGGATCTCACCCGAGTACGTACGCGTAGAGAAGTCTGACAGCCGAGAATACGGAAAGCGCGATCCGGACTGACACTGTTAGGAACACGGGGTATGCGGATCGATGACGAAATGCCGGTAGCGAGTGAGAGCAGTATGAGTGACGCAGATCCGGGAGCGGATGGGTGGAGCGAACGCTGGGACGAGGCCGAACCCGAGGGGGTACCCGGCGACGAACTGGACGTGGTGGTATCCGACCTGTATCTCCTCTATAGCCCACGCCATCCGAACACGCGATGGATCGAATCCGACTACGCCGTCGAACTCGAGACGTGGCAGTGATCGCTCCCGACGGTCGATCGGCACGGTGGCGGTGTCGGTGGCGGTGTCAGTGGCGGTGGCGGTGTCGTTCCGACTCCGTCACGACCGTCGGAAGACACACAGTCCGAGACCTGTTTTGATCGTCGACCGACCCTCGACGGAGACCGCCGGCCAGCCGCTGGTCCGCATTGGCTACGGCGAGCCGACACTCGAGCACAACGACTCTCGGTGAACCACTCCCAGTGGACCGTTCGAGCGCGGTCGGTGCGGTCGAGCCTCAGCCGAGGTCGATCGGATCGACCTTGAGGTACTCCCGCGCCACGACCGTCGCGTACGACCCCTTCGGAAGCGCGAACGACAGCGCGAGCGGGTCCCGGTCGACCTCGAGGGCGGTCCGGAGGAGGATCGCGCGCCGGGTACCACTCGAGTAGAACTCGCCCGGAAGATCGAAGTCGCCGGGCGCGAGGTCGAGGTCGTCGAGCACCGCTCGTTCGATCTCACCCTGCTCGCCGTCGGCGAGTTCGGTCTCGGTGCCGACCAGCGGCGCGGTGACGAACGCGCGGCCGCGCTCGCAGTGGCGGGTCACCGAGTCGACGCGGCGCTCGTCGACGCGCTGGAGCCTGTCGGTGTCCGGCAGGAGGATCTCCTCGGGGACGTCGCCGCCGGTGTCGGCGAAACAGACCACGTCGCCCGCGACGGGTCGGTCGAACGGCAGGCCACGCTCGAGTCGGCGACTCAGCATCAGGTTGAACGCGTACGACTGGGCGGCGTGGACGAACAGCCGCTGGAGGTTCGACGGGACCCGCTCGAGGGCGGCCCGGAACTCGTCGGGTCCGGGCTCGCCGTCGCATTCGGCGAGTTCGTGCAGCATCGACCGTTCGTACCGCAGACGGTTCGGGAACCGCTCGAGGGCTTCCGCCCAGTCGCGGGTCTCCTCGAGGAACGTCCGGGCCGCCTGGGTCCCCTCGGGTTCGGCCTCGGTCGGCCGGCCGAGGTACGCCATCACCGCGCCCTCCCAGTCGCCGCGGACGACCTCGAGGCCGACCTCGTGAGTGATCGGGCGGCGACTGCCGAACCGCTGCTGGCCGAAGAAGTTGGGGACGCCGATCTCCCGGGGTTCGCCGTCGCGGCCGCCGAACGCGTGTAACTCGTCGGTGATCCCGTCGGCGTTGTCGGGTTCGGCGGGGTCGCTGACGACGACCTCGAAGGCGTTGCCGGCGAGGTCGCCGAACTCGAGGCCTCGTCCCGCCCGGCCGAGTACCTCGATCTCGACGCCGTCGATCTCGGGGAGGTCGTCCGGGTCGGCCCCGTAGACCGAAAAGAGCTGGGTGGTCACGGCGTACTTGTCCTTCGTGCCGGCCCAGTCGACGCGCTCGCGGGAGATTCCCAGGGCGTCGGAGAGCCGCGCCGCGAAGTCGTTGGTGTCCCAGCCCCGCAGCGTCGCCCGGAAGACGAGGTGAGGGTAGGCGTCGACGTCCGCGTCGACGGGTTCGGTCGAGAACCGCTCGAGTTCCCGGACCCGGAACTGGTCGTCGTCCTCGCGAAGGCGGCCGCCGACGCCGTCGGTGTCGCTGACGTAGTACTCGAGGCCGACGGCTTGCTCCGTAGGGTGTGCGGGACGCATGGTCGTTGCCGGCGCTTCGGCCGCGGGGGATAAATCGGTTCGTTCTCGTGGCTCCGGAACCCGGTCGCTCCGGCCGTCACAGTCCGACGTTCTCGGAGGCCGCTCGAGGCGAACCTGACTCGAGGCGACTCGTGCTACGCCCCGGTGCCGAGGTCCGCGTCCACCCGAACCTCCGAGTCCGTGATCGTCTCGACGTTCTCGCTCGGCACTTCGGCGTCGTCGTCCCCGGCCTCGCCGCGGCCCAGACTCTCCATCCAGGCTTCGGCCAGACCAGGATCGAGGTCCACGTACGCGACCTGCCTGTCAGGATCGACTTCCGTAATGATCCCGATCTGTTCGCCCCTGACGTCCATCAGGAACTTGCCCTCGTCTTCGGTCGAGAGAACTGCCATCGTCCTCGAGTCGACGCCGCCGACCAAGTAGCTGCTGCCGGCTAGAACAACGACAGGTCGCCGGTCACGCGATCGACCAGGTCCTCCTCTGCGGGACCGACCGCCAGCGCGGTGACGGTCCCGGGCTCGAGTTGCGTGTGCCCCGCGTCGCGGATCAGTGCGTTCGGAATCCCCTTGCTGTCGGCGATCTCGGAGAGTTCGTGCAGTTGGCGTTCGCTTTCCCCTTTCAGGACGACTTTCTTCTGTCCCCCCTGTTTCCAGCGGTCCTGGGCCCGCCTGTCGGCCTTCTCGTAGGCCGACAGCGACGCGTGGGCGACCTGTGCGGCGAGCTTTCCCTGGCCCATCCCGACGTCCGTCCGGGCGACGATGGCCTGTTTCATACCCGTGCTCTCGAGGGCGAACGGTAAAGCAGCGACGATCCCTGTGACGCGGAGCGGGTCGGGAGTCGACACCCCTTTGACGAACGCATCGATAGGGTAGATATGGACAACACGCGGCGATCGTTCCTCGCGACGACCACCGCCCTCGCTGCTGGTGTGACTGCGGGCTGTCTGGGAAGCGACGGCGATGGCGACGATGACGATACGGTTCCCGAACCGCCGGTCGCCGGCGACCCCGACGCGGACGTGACGGTGACGGTCTACGACGACTTCGCGTGCCCGCACTGTCGGACGTTCAAACTAGAGATCTACCCGCAGCTGGTGGAGACGTACATCGAACCGGGTCGGATCCGGTTCGAGCAGCGGGACTTCCCCATCCCGGTCGACGACACCTGGTCGTGGGCGGTCGCCAGCGCGGCCCGCGAAGCCTACGAGAGCGAGGGCGACGAGGCGTTCTGGTCGTTCTCGAGCGCGATCTTCGAACGCCAGATGTCCTACTCCTACGACACGATCGAGGGGGTCGCCGAGGAGCAGGGACTCGACGCGGCGGCCGTCCGCGAGGCCGCCGAGGACGTCACGCACCGGTCGACGCTCGAGGCCGACAAGTCCTACGGACGGGAGAACGGCGTCCGGGGGACACCCGCGATCTTCGTCGACGGCGAGCAGGTCGAACTCCAGGCACTGTCGTTCGAGCGGGTGTCCGCGCCGATCGACGCGGCCCTCGAGTAAACTCGAACGAGGGCCGTACCGGATCGAACCGTTTACACCCGCGCCGTTCGACTCGACGGGTATGATCCTCTCAGACGCGGACATCCTCGATCGACTCGAGGAGGGCGACCTGGTCGTCGAACCGCTCGACGATCCCGAACTGCAGATCCAGCCGGCCAGCATCGACCTGCGCCTTGGCCGGGAGTTCCTCGAGTTCCAGCGAACGAACATCTCCTGTATCCACCCCGACTCCGAGCAGGAGGTCGACGAGTACGTCAACGAGACGGTCGTCGACGACGGCGACGACTTCATCCTCCACCCGGGCGACTTCGTGCTCGGGACGACCCACGAACGCGTCGAGATCCCGCCGGACCTGATCGCCCACGTCGAGGGCCGGTCCTCCCTGGGCCGACTCGCCGTCGTCGTCCACGCCACGGCAGGGCTGTGTGACCCCGGCTACCGCGGCCAGATCACGCTCGAACTCTCGAACCTCGGGACCGCGCCGGTCGCGCTCACGCCCGGGATGCGCATCTCCCAGCTGACGTTTACGGAACTCAAAACCGAGGCCGACCGACCCTACGGAAGCGAGCGTGGGTCGAAGTACCAGGACCAGGACGGCCCGCAGGCCTCCCGCATCCAGGGCGACCACGAGTTCGGCGGCGACCAGCTCGAGGATTGAAACGGTCCGGCTCTTTTCGTGTTGCTCGAGTCGGGGGCTACTCGACGACGTCGCTTTCCGGGGCCGTCCCGAACCCCGACCGCGAGACGGCGTAGGCACCGACGATTCCGAGCGCGAGCCCGGCACCGATCGACTGGATCGTGCCGAGGTGGGCGACGACGACGCCGCCCACGACCCCGACGAAGAACCCCGCGCCGAACCCCGTCACGGCACCCGCGGCGCGGCGGCGGCCCGGCGGCGAGTCGGGGGTGAAGGCGATACTGACGGCGACCGTCGCGACGAGGCCGGCGAACGTACCGGTGAGCAGACCGAGCAGCAGTTCGAACTCGACCATCGGGCCGGTGATCACGGTCGTGGCGATACCGATGCCGAGGAACGCGGCGAGGCCGGAGACGAGCGCGAGTACGGCGGCTTTGGCGGACATCGATCGTCTGGACGGTCATCCCGAGGCCCGATAAGTGTGGATCTTTTCGGTCCGCACTCGTCGGCCCGAGGGCCAACAAGTTATCCCCTGGGCGGGCGTAGGGCCGTTGAATGCAATTCGTCGAGGAAATCGTCGTCGACGAGTTCCTGCCGACCGTCCGGTCGATGCTGGCCGGGAAACTCCGCGAGCAGGGACTCACCCAGAGCGAAGTCGCCGAAGTGCTCGGAATCAGCCAGAGCGCGGTCTCGAAGTACGCTCACGGCGACGTTACGATCAACGATCGCATCGCCGAGGACGAACGCGTCGACGCCCTCGTCGAGGACCTCGGAGAGGGGCTCGCCGCCGGCGACGTGACGCCGGTCCAGGCGCTGATCGAGATCGAGGTCCTGATCCGCGACCTCGAGAGCGGCGGCGACCTGCTGGCCCAGCTCCACGAGGAGGCGGTCCCGGAACTCGCCGATCACGGCTCGGGCTTTCGCGTTCACGACCCCGAGAGCGACCTGCGGACCAGCGAACGGGTTCTCTCGTCGCTGCGGCGCGGGCTCCGCATCCTCGAGAACGCGAGCGGGTTCGCACGACTGATCCCCGCGGTGGGGTCGAACCTCGTCGCCTGCACGCCGGACGCCGAGGACGTCGACGACGTCGCCGGGGTTCCCGGGCGGATCTTCGACGTGAAAGGACAGACGACGGTGCCGTCCGACCCCGAGTTCGGCGTCTCCGAACACGTCGCGACCGTCCTGCTCGCGGCGCGGGAACACGGCACGGACGCCGCGGCGGCGATCAACATCGCGTACGATCCCGACCTGCTGGCGGCCCTCTCCGATGCGGGCCACGTCACCGCGGAATTCGACGAGGCGGACGACGTCGCCTCGAGCGTCGGCGCGGCCATCGAGGAGCAACCGGAGGCGACGGTGCTCTACCAGACCGGCGGGATGGGGATCGAGCCGCTGATCTACGTTCTCGGGACGGACGCGGAGTCGGTCGCGGACACCGTGCGGTCGCTGCTGTAAATGAGTGCGAGCGAGAGTCCCGGATCCGCACAGGAGTTCTACGGCCGCTGGGCGGCCCTCTACGACCTGATCGCGCGGAAAACCCCCGGCGTCCCGCACCTCCGCCGCCGGGCCGCCGCGGCCTGCCGGCTCGAGCCCGGCGACACGGTCGTCGAGATGGGCTGTGGCACCGGCGCGAACCTCCCCTCTCTCCGCGAGGCGGTCGGCCCCGAGGGGACCGTGATCGGAGTCGACTTCACGGGCCCCGTGCTCGAGCGGGCCCGCGACCTGGTGAGCGGGTACGACAACGTCCACGTTGTCCGGGGTGACGCGACGCGACCGCCGCTCAACGGGGCGGCGGACGTCGACGCCGTCCTCGCGACGTTCGTCGTCGGCATGCTCGAGGACCCGGCCGGCGCGGTCGACGACTGGTGTGACATGGTCGGCGACGGCCACGTCGTCCTCGCGAACGCGGCTCGGAACGACGGCGGAGAGTGGTACGCGCCCGCGGTCAACGCCGCCTTCCGGGCGATCGTCGTGCTCTCGACTCCGCCCACCACTCGGCTTCGGTACGAGGACGATCCGACCGGTCGGCTGGACGCGAAGATCGACGCCGCTCACGGGCGGCTGCGGGAGCGCTCGAGCGCGGTCGCCGACGAGCGCCACCTCTTCGGCGTGGTGCGGCTGACCGGTGGACGGCTCGGGTGAGAGGAACGGTACCCTGATCTGCGCTAGACGCTAGGCCGACGCCTCGACCGCGCCGGACATCTCGAGGGCCTCACGTGTTTCCTCGGGAAGCGGCGACGGCCCCTTCGAGTCGGGATCGACGTGGACCATCGTCGTCTCCGCGGTCGCCGCGACCTCGCCGTCGCCGACCCGGATCTCGTACTCCATGGTACAGCTCGAGTCGCCCAGCCGGGAGACCCACAGCGCGACTTCGGGATCGTCACCCTTGACGATCGGTCGTCGGTAGTCGATCTCGAGGTTCGCGATGACGAAGTTGATCTCCTCGGGTGCGACGTCGAGGGCCGCCTCGAGGTAGTCGGTACGGGCGGCCTCGAGGTAGCTCGCGTAGACCGCGTGGTTGACGTGATCCAGCGGGTCGAGATCGCGATAGCGAACGACGATATCGGTCGTGAACTCGGACTCGCTCATCGTGTGTCGGGACTCGGCTGAGAGAAAAGAGGGTACCGGTTCCGGCACTCGGCACTCCCTGATCGAAATCGACGGTATCGGCTTCGCTCGCTACTCGTACAGCCGTGCGTGCTCGGCACAGAACTCCGGCTCGTGCAGTTGCGCGCGGAGCAGGTCCTCGTGGTAGTGGGCGTTGTAGAGTCGGCATCCCTCCCGTTCGCAAAACGCCTCGCCCGTCTCGAGGTAGTGGTACGCCTGCAGGACGTACCCCTTCAGGGCGTCGGTGGTTCGCGGATCGTCCTCGATCAGGAACTCCCCCTCGACCTGATTCTCGAGGACCTCGCGGGGTGGCGTATCACCCGAGAGGAGGGCGTGACGTTGCTTTTCCTGGTAGTACTCCTCGGGCTTTGCCGGCGCCTCGTAGAGCCCGGGCACCGACACGAGCGCGGGTTGACCGAGCACGTTCACCCGCTTGTGCCAGCGGCCGTCGTGGTCCCCCCAGGTGCCGATCGCCCGGTCCAGAATCGGGACGTGCAACCGCTCGAGGCCGCGTTCCCCGTCCGGGAGGGCGCTGTTGAGCGCCCGCTGGACGGCGACGCCGTCGTAGAGGACGCCGCCCGCCCGTTCGGGGTTCTCGAGGGCGCGTTCCTCGTACCGGATCGTCCCGAGCATCGTGTTGCCCGTCTCGCGGTCGTACGGCGAGGTGATCCGAGCGGCGGCGAACCGCTCCGGGAGGTCGTCGTTTCGGTGAACCTCGAGGAACCGATCCCGGACCTCGATCTCGGCGTCGACGCGGCCCGCGAGCCAGTCCGCGATCTCGTCCGTGTCTACGACTCCGTCCTGCCCCGCCCGCTCCGGGCGCTCGCTATCCCCGTCCGCGACGGTCTTCGGGCGATAGAGCGTGACTCGATCGACCATGTAGTACCTAGTTGTACCACACGGTGAATCAGTTGCGGTCCCGCCCGGTTCCGCGAATCAGTCCGCGAGAAACGCCGGACCGTCGACGGCCGCCGTCTCGGCGTCCCGCCAGGAGTGGGCGGGCTCCCAGCCGAGGTCACGGCGCGCTTTCGCCGTCGAGAACGCCGACTCCTCGCCCTCGAGGGCGCAGTCCTCGGGGAGGTCGCCGAAGGCGGCCTCGATCGTCTCGGTGGTCGGCCGCCCGAGGTAGTTCTCCGCGGCCATCGCGTGGTAGGCCTCGTGGCCGTCGACGTCGGCCTCGAGGGCGGCCTCGACGATCGAGACGACGTCGCGGACGTCGACGTACGACCAGAAGTGGCCGGCGGGGTCGGCCGTTTCGGGGTCGAACGCCTCCCGTTCGTCCGCGGTGTGGTACTCCCCAGGGTACTGGATCCACGACGGGCGGATCGAGGCGACCGAGATGCCGTGTTTCCGGACCGTCTTCGCGGCGAGTTCCTCGCCGACGAGCTTCGAGGTCCCGTAGCCGTCCTCGGGTCGCTGGGGGTGGGCCTCGTCGATCGGGAGATAGTCGGGAAGGAACGGCTCCGCGGCGAAGGCCGTTCCGTAGAGGCTCTCGCTCGAGGTCCAGACCACGTCCGCGCCGGCCCGGCCCGCGGCCTCGAAGACGTGGTAGGCCGTCTCGACGTTGGTCAGGAACGTCTCCGTCCCCGTCGTCTCGCCCATGCGGGGAATTCCCGCGGCGTGGACTACGGCGTCGGGATCGTGCGCGAGGATGGCCTCCCAGGCCTGCCCCTGCTCGGCGAGGTCCACCGCGAGGAAAGAGGCGTTCTCGTGCTCGCCCGCCGGCCGCTCGAGGTCGAGTCCGAGAACCTCGTGGCCCTCGCTCGCGAAGTGGTCGACGATCCAACTGCCAGCGCCGCCGGTCGCACCGGTGACGACGATCTTCATGCAGGAGGGCTACGTTCGAACCGCGAAAACGGTGTGGGTTCGCGACCGTACTGGCGGCGTTACTCCACGTCGACCCGTCCGACGTGGCCGGCGGCCTCGTGGGGGATACAGCAGAACTCGTGGGTACCCGTGGCCTCGAACGTCCGGACGTACGAGTGCCCCGAGACGACGGCCCCGCGGCCGTCTTTCCAGCCCTCGCGGGCCGCGTCCTCGTCCTCGAAGCCGCCCGACGCCCAGTAGGCGGCCCCGTCCGGAACCCCGTCCTCGTAGGCCGTGACGGTGTGGGGTTCGCCCTCCACGTGTTCGAAGGCGACGGTCTCGCCGGCCTCGATCGTCAGTTCCTCGGGTTCGAAGCTCGCGGCGTGCATCTCCACGACGTGGTCGGCGTCGTCTGGGACGCCCTCCACGACGTTCGGGCCACCCTCGAGATCGTCGTGATCGCCGTGGCCGTGCTCGCCGTCGTGACCGCCGCCGTCGCCCGATGCCTTCTCGAGCGCACCGGCGACGGCGAACTGTGCCCGCAACGCGGCGTCGGCGAACTCGGCCATCGCCTCGTCGACGCCCTCGTCGGCCGACAGGGCGTCTGCAACGGCCTCGAGTTCGCCCTCGAAGGCCTCGTAGGTGTCGTGGTCGGCCGCCCCGACGGCGTCGTGGGCGCGGGAGGCTTCGAACCGGGCGAGGGCCCCGCGGGCGACGTCGGCGGCCGTTTCCGGCTCGACCCCCTCGAGCGAGGCGAGAACCGCCGCGTCCCAGGCGCGTGCCTGCATCGCCGAGAGGGTGGCCGCGTGGGCCGCCGCGTCGTCCTCCGAGAGCACGTACGCCGCGTCGAACGCGGCCGTGATCGCGGCGTCGGCACCCTCCTCGAGCGCCTCGAGGTCCTCGTCCTCTGCGGCCTCCTCGAGTCCGGGGAGTTCGCCCTCGAAGGCGGCGTACAGGTCCCCGTCGGCCGCGCTGACCTCGTCGTGGACGATCGAGTTCTCCCAGCGCTCGTCGGTCTCGTGGGCGATCTCCGCCGCCCCGTCGAACTCACCCGCGATTCCGAGCGTCGCCACGTCGGCGATCCGTGCAGCGAACAGCCCCATGTCGAACGCCAGGGCGTTCCGGTGTGAGAGGCGCTGTCGCTGTGCCTCCCGGAGCTGTTCGTCGGCAATTTCGGCCTCCGTGTGGGCGCGCTCGAGGTCCTCCTCGTCGAGGGCCTCGAGTCGCAGTTCCTCGAGGGCCTCCTCGAACTCCTCGTAGGCGTCGTGGTCGGTCTCCTCGAGTTGCTCGTGTGCGCCCCACTCGTCGGTCGCGGCCTCGAACCGGGCGAGCGTGTCGCCCGTGACGGCCGCGCCGACCGAGAACTCCTCGGCGATCCCCAGCGCGAGCGCGTCGTCGACGCGCGACCGGATGGCGTTCCACTCGGCCGCAACCCCGAGTTCGGCACCGAGGGCGTCCTCGGTCCCGTCATCGTCGTCCTCCTCGTCGGGACTCTCCTCGGCCGCTTCCGCGCCGGAGTCGTCGGTACAGCCCGCCATGCTCGTCCCCGTTACCGCTGCGGCGACCGCCAGTACGTTCCGTCTCGTTGGCATAGTTTTAGGTCAGCCTAAAACAGTAGTATGGGTTTCGGTCGTTCCCACGAACTGGGCAGAGCCGACAGAACGAGTCAGCGTAGGATCGCTTTCGACGCCGTCCGCAGAAAGGTTTCGGTCGCGGTCCGCGTGAACCGGCGAATTGCGGACGAAAGCGGTGGGCTGGCGATCGCTCGTCTCAGTCGTCGGCCGGCGTCGCTCGCGACGTGATGTCGACCGGTTCGGCGTCGACCTCGAGTTCGTCGAGGGCTTCCTGGGCCGCGCGCTTGCCCGAGACGAGCATGGCCCCGAAGGTCGGGCCCATGCGGGGCAGGCCGTAGGTCGTCGCGGTCGCCATGCCGGTCGCGATCAGGCCGTCGTGAACGAGGCCGGTGTGTTCGACGACGGCGTCCTCCGACTTGCCGACCCACATCGAGTCGTGGCCGGGCGAGTCGTGGCCGGGCGCGCCGTAGCTGTCGTCGCCCGTCTGGTCCATGCCGGTGGCGTTGGCCTCGGCGTCGCCGATCCCCGGGGCGTCGAGCACCCCGCGCTCGTCGAGTTTCTTGACGGCCATCGCGTCGTGGCCGGTCGCGTCGATGACCAGGTCCGCCTCGACGGCGATCGGATCGACGCAGGTGATCTCGCGGGGCAGGGCGTGGACCGGCGTCCAGTTCATCACGATCCCCGAGACCTTGTGGTCCTCGCGGATGACGATGTCCGTGAACTCGGTCATGTTCTGCATCTTCGCGCCCGCGTCACAGGCGGCCTTGATGAGCCCGGAACAGGCCTCGGGCCCGTTCGCGACGTAGAGGTCCTCGCTGTCCTGGGACTCCTTGTAGGAGACGTCGAGTTCCTCGAGGATCGACTGGGCGGGGTCGCGGACGGTGACCTTGTTCATCAGGAACCCGCCGAGCCAGAACCCGCCGCCGAGGTAGTTGTTCTTCTCGACGACCATCGTCTTGACGCCGCGCTCGGAGAGTTCCTTGGCCGCGGTCAGCCCCGAGGGCCCCCCGCCGACGATGATGACGTCCGAGTCCGAGAAGTCCATGAACTCCTCGGTCCACTCCTGTCCGATGGCACGCGTTACGTCGGCTTCGCCGACCTGACTGAACTGATCGAAGTCGCTCATACAACTAGGTGATATCTTTTGGTGGTGAAAAGTCTGTCGTGACGAGTACCGTGGCTGGACGGTGTCGAAAACCGAACTGAGAGATCCCGTCCGGGGATGTTACGGTAGCCCCGAACGGAACTGATGGAAAACGGATCGCTCGCGAGAAGGCTGAGCGCTCGCGGGAGTAACTGGGTGGACGCTACGCTCGAGACGTGGTGCAGACGTCTCGAGGCCGCGGCAAATCGACTTCAGTCCGTCAGTCGTCGGTCACTACGATCGTCCCGACCATTCCGGCGCGTTCGTGCGGAATACAGACGTACGTGTACTCGCCCGGCACCGTAAACGTGTGCTCGAACGTCTGGCGAGTCCCGAGCCGTCCACCGCGGTCGTCGAACCACGCGTCGTAGGCGGCGTCTTCGTCCTCGAAATCGCCCGTCGAGAAGTACTCGGCCCCGTCCGGGAGCGTCCCCTCACGCGCCGTGACCGTGTGATCGGCACCGCTCGTGTTCTTCCAGACGACGGTGTCGCCGACGCCCACCTCGTACTCCTCGGGGACGAACGCGTTCCTGGTCATCCCGATGTCACACGCCTCTCCATCACAGCCCTCGTCCTCGAGGATTCCGAGAGCGGACGTACACCCCGCCAGCCCGCTCGTGGCGGCGGTGCCGACGGCCGCGAGATAGACGCGCCGGTTCATGCGAAATCGTTAGCAGAGGCGCAATATAACCGGCCCGGTTCGCCGAAGCGGGACGAGTTTATTCGTGATCGCGCCCGCACGCGCGTTACCGGTCCTGACTCGCGTTCCTGCCCTCGAGGCTCGACCCCCCGAACCCGCTCCAGACACGGGCGAAACGAAAACACGTAAGGCACCCGCCCGCCGAATCCGCGAGTATGCTCCCGCGGTTCGTCGGCCGGCTGGGCGTCGCCGACGTGGTGACGGTCGCCAACGCCGCCCTGGGGTTCGTCGCGACCGTCATCGCCTTCGTCGACATCGATCTCGCCGCACGGTTGATCCTGCTCGCTGCGGTCGCCGACGGCCTGGACGGCATCCTCGCGCGACGCTACGGCGGCACCGAGGCCGGTCCCTATCTCGACTCGTTGGCCGACGTCGCTTCCTTCGCGGTCGCGCCCGCCGTCCTCGCGTTCGTCGTGGTGACAGACGGATTCGGCATCGGGTTCGACGGCGGGGTCACCGTCGAGTTGCTGCTCGTAACCGTCGTCTGTGCGCTGTTCGTCGCGACGGCGGTCACCCGACTGGGGATGTACACCGCCTACGACACGGCCGCCAACTACACGGAGGGGATCCAGACGACGCTGGCGGCGACGATCCTCGGGGCCGCCATCCTCGCGCGGGTCGCCGACGCCTGGCTCGTCCTCGCGATCACGGGCGCGTTCTGTTACCTGATGGTCTCGCGGATCACCTACCCGGACCTGCTGGCCCGCGACGCGGGGATCATGGGCGTCGTCCACGTCCTGGCCGTGCTCGTCCCCGAGTTCGCGGACCGGTCGTTCCCTTTCGCGTTGCTCCTGCTGGGGCTGGCCTACATGACGCTGAGCCCCTGGTTCTACTGGCGTAACGATCCACGCCCCGCCGAACTCGACGCGCATGGAAACGCTTAGGGCGATCCTGCCACGACCGTAGCGTATGGACTCTGTCACGCGTCGGCGTCGTCTCCCAGCGACGGTGGTACCATGAGCGAAGACGAGGGGAACGATGACGAGAACGGGACCGAGTCGGTCGACCGCGACCGCGACCGCGGCCTCGAGGCCATCCGGGACCGCCTCGAGCGCTTCGAGAGCGACCTCGAGGAACTCGACACCGACCTCGAGGCCGCAGAGACCGAAGACGACCTCGACGTCGTCGAGGCCGACCTCGACGCGTTCCGCGAGGAACTCGAGGACCTCGAGATCCCCGACCCGCCGGAAACGGACGACGACGAGGACGACGAGGACGACGAGGACGACGAGGACGACGAGCCAGCACCCGAGGAGGAACTGCAGGACCGCTACGACGACATCGAGAGCGACCTGGGCGACCTCGAGGACGACCTCGAGGACCAGCGCGGGCCCTACGCCGAGGACGTCGTCGGCGAGATCGACGGCGTCAGCGGGACGATCACGGGTACCCGCTGGACCCTGGAGGGCGACGAGGAACTGATCGAGGCGACCGACGACTTCCTCGCCGAACTGAACGACCTGCTCGGCAGTTCGGTGTCGCTCCCCGAGGACCGAGAGCCCGCAAGCGGCGCGGAACTCGGGGAGAAAGGCGACGAGGAAAAGACCGTCCCCGAGGACCTCGACGCGACCCTCGAGGACGCCACGGCTGCCGTCGAGGACGCCGACCTCGATCCGGACGAGGACGCCGAGACGATCGCCGGCCTGCTCGAGGCGACCGACGACTACGAGAGCGCGGTCGACGACGCGACCGAGTGGACCGACCTCGAGGTCCGCGAACAACTCCGCCGCGAGGGATTCTTCGACGTCCTCGATCACGTCAAGGACTTCCCGCCGGAGTGGCACGCGCTCAAGGTCCACGAGAAACGGGGCAACGTCGACCAGATCCTGCTGGCCTACGACTCGCTGGGCTCCGAATTCATGGAGGAACACTGCCTCGAGGCCCTCGAGCGCATGGGCCCCGAGGAGGCGATCGAGCCGATGGTCCAGAAGGCCGGCCGTCGCGACCAGGCCGCGATCCGCATTCTCGGCAAGATCGGCGTCGCCGACGACCAGGTCGTCGACGCTCTGGTCGACTACGTCGACTCCAACCCCGACCTCCAGAAGCCGGCGTTCCGCGCGCTCGGCGAGATCGGGGCCGAGGAGGCCGTCGAGCCGCTGGCCCAACAGCTCGTCGCCGACAACCCCGACGTTCGAAGCTGGGCCGCCCGCGCGCTCGGTCTGATCGGCGACACCCGCGCCATCGAGCCGCTGGCGGACGTCCTCGAAGACGACGAGGAAGACCGCGTCCGCGCCAGCGCGGCCTGGGCGCTCAACCGCATCGGCACGAAAGACGCCGTCGAGATCGTCGCCGAGTACGAGGACGACCGGGCGTACCTCGTCCAGGTCGAAGCCGAGAGCGTCGACCTCTCGGAGGAGCCCGCGGCCTGATACGGATCCCTGTAGCGATTTCCCGGCGCAACCGTTCCGGGTGGCGATTGCGCCGGAAATGACGTACAGCCGGGTTGGACCTGGCCAGCGGACCGCAATCGATCGATTCGTCCCCGTTCCCGTCCGTCGGGGAGACCGGTGGCTTGTTATATTTCGCGGCCCTGTTCGTCTGCAGAACCGAGAATGGCACCGGATCTCGACAGGGCCCACCTCGAAGCGTTCTTCAACCGCTCACCCGATGCGATCGTCATCGTCCGGGAGAACGGCGAGATCAGCCACGCGAACGATCGCGTCGAAGACCTCTTCGGGTACGCTCCCGAGGAACTGGTGGGCGAACCCGTCGAGCGACTGATCCCCGAGGAGGACCGCGAGGATCACCCTCCCTTGCGCGAGGCTTACATGTCGGACCCGGAAACCCGCTCGATGGGGGCCGGCCTCGATCTGCGCGGGAGGCGAAAGGACGGGTCGACCGTCCCGGTCGACATCAGTCTGAGTTCGATCGAGACCGAAGCAGGCTCGGATCGCCTGGTCATGGCGTCGATCCGCGACATCAGCCGGCGCGAAACCCTCGAGCGAAAGTACCGGGCGGTCTTCGAGGTCGCCCCGGACGCCATGTTCATCGCCGACGCCGAAACCGGCGAACTGCTCGAAGTCAACCGGCGCGCGGCCGATCTGATCGGCGCTCCCAAAGACGATATCGTGGGGCGACACCAGACGGAGTTGCACCCGCCGGCCGAGCGCGACCGATACCGGGAACTGTTCGAGACCGCCGCGGAGTCGACGGAAATCGTCCAGTTGCGCTCCTGTGAGGGGGAGGACCTCCACGTCGTCACCGACGACGACGAACGCGTTCCCATCGAAATCAGTGCCCAGGTGCTCGAGTCCCGGGTCGAAAGTGAGGGAGGGCTCGTCATCGGCGCCTTCCGGAACATCGCGCCCCAGAAAGAGTACGAGCAAAAGCTCCACCACCAGATCGACCGACTGGAACGGTTCGCACACCTCCTTTCCCACGACCTCCGGAACCCTCTGTCGGTCGCCAGCGGCTACCTCGAGCAGGCCCGCGAGACCGACGACTCCGACTACCTCGACCGGGTCGAGGCCGAACACGAGCGCATCGAGGACATCATTGACGACGTGCTGACGATGGTCCGGCACGGCTACGAGGTCGAGTCGGTCGATCCTCTCGACGTCGAGTCGGTCGTCACGGAGTGTTGGAACCGGGCGGGAGCCGACGTCGACCTCGAGATCGAATCCCAGGGGCTCGTCTATGCCGACCCTGACCGGGTCAGGAACCTCTTCGAAAACCTCTTTCGTAACGCCGCCGAGCACGCCGGGACGGACGCGACCGTCAGGGTCGGCCTGCTCGAGGACGGCGACGGCTTCTACGTGGAGGACGACGGCCCGGGTATCCCGCCGGCGGACCGCGACGACGTGTTCGAACCGGGCTGGACGACCGCCGCCGACGGCACGGGACTCGGCCTGAACATCGTCTACGAGGTGGCCCGGGCCCACGACTGGACGGTCGAGATCGAAGACGGCCGCGACGGCGGCGCACGGTTCGTCTTTACCGGTGTCAGGACCGCCGTCGCGGACGGGTCTTTCGAGGGCGACGCCTGACGCGTCGCACACACGTTTAAATACGATCGCGGGGCCACCGTCGGTGATGGTTCGGGAGTCGACCTCAGCCGTCCACATGCTCGTCCTCGCGGTCGTCCTCGCGTGCATCGTCGCTCTCGGGAGTGGAATCCCCATCGCTGCATCCGCCCCCACGACAGACGGGGTCGTCGGCTGCCCTCACGACGAAACCGTTCTCGAGCCGGGCGGAACCGGGCCCGAGCCCGAGCCCGAACCCGACCTCGTCCCGGAGCCACGGATTATCGAACTCTATCCCAATCCGACGACCGACGGGAACGTCGGCGAATACGTGCTCCTCGAGACGCCCCCCGACACGCGCGTCGGAAACTGGACGCTGACGGACGGCTACCGGACCGCGTCGTTCCCGAACGAAACCGTTTCGGGCAGGGTTGCGGCCAGCGTCGACCCCGAGGCGACCGACCCGCTGACCGACGCGCCGGTCGTCGAACTCGAGGGTGCGGTCAGACTCGCCGTCGACGGCGACGACCTCGAACTCCGGACCGAGGCCGACGGGGGAACCGAACGCCTCGACGCGGTGAGCTACGACCGGGCCCCGACGGGGGACCGGTGGTACCGGGCGGACACCGAAACCACTGCCGACGCCGCCACTCCCGCCAGCGGCTACTGGTGGCCCCGTGACGCGACGTGTCGCCCCGTCGTGACCGGCGACGCGGCCGAAGCCACCGCGTTCGTCCTCCCCGACTCACCCGAAATTCCGCTCGAGACGATCCGGAGCGCCGACGAACGCCTCCTGCTGGCCGGCTATACCGTCACCTCCGACGCGGTCGCGGACGAACTGATCGCGGCCGCCGAGCGGGGCGTCGACGTCGCCGTGCTCCTCGAGTCCGGCCCCGTCGGCGGCATACCGAAAGACACTGCCCCGGTCCTCGAGCGCCTCGAGAACGCCGGCGTCGACGTGCGGGCGATCGGCGGCGAGGGCGCACGATACCGGTACCACCACCCGAAGTACGCGGTCGCGGACGACCGGCTCCTCGTCACGACCGAGAACTGGAAGCAGTCGGGGGTCGGCGGCGAGTCGAACCGCGGATGGGGAATCGTCCTCGAGGACGAGACCCTCGCCGCGGAACTCGAGACGGTGTTCGAAACCGACTTCGAGGGATGGGACACCCGGAACGGGGCCGAGTTCCGCCGGGAGGCTTCGTTCGTCGCCGACGACGCTCCACCGCGGGAGTTCCCCACAGTCCACGACACGGCGGCGGTCGAACTCGAATCGGCCGAACTACTGGTCGCACCAGACAACGCCGAACGACGGCTGGTCGAACTCATCGACGAGGCCGACGACGAACTCCTCGTCGTCCAGGGCAGCATCGACCCCGACGCGCGGGTGCTCGAGGCGGCCGTCGACGCGGCCCGTCGCGGCGTCGACGTACGGATCCTGCTCGACTCGACGTGGTACCGGGAGGACGAAAACGCCGCGCTCGCGACGGAACTGGAGCGAATCGCCGGAAACGAAGAGCTACCGCTCGAGGTACGACTCGTCGGGGACACCGATCGGTTCGAAAAGATCCACGCCAAGGGGCTCGTGATCGACCGCGAAGTCGCGGTCGTCGGTAGTGCCAACTGGAACGACAACGCCTTCCGGAACAACCGCGAGGTGCTCGTCGCCGCCCACGGCCCCGAGGTCGCCGAGTTCTACGCTGCGGTCTTCGAGGACGACTGGAGCGGCGACGGCGGATGGACACTTCCGCTCGAGTTCGGCGCGACTGCCGTTCTCGTCCTCGTCGCCGCAGCACTCGTCGGCCGCCGATACCTGCGGTTCGGGGACGAGCGACCGCCCGGCGCGTGAGTTGGCCGGTCCGCTTCCCGGTTCGTCGATCCTAACGATATCCGACACAACGAGGAGCGTCCTGCCTCGGGAACGAGGCGAGGACGTCCCCGGCCCCCGGCCCCCGGCCCCGGGGTCACCGGGTTACCGGGTCCTCGAGTCTCCGGCCCCCCGGCGCTCGATTCCGTCGCCGAACGCGACGTGTACCCGCTGCCTACTAAAGCCGGGCCGCGGCGTCGGTCGACCCGTCTCCATGTCCGGCACCGGACCCGGTACCGACGCCGACTCGCCGACCTCGAGCGCGTACCTGATCGCAGTCGTCTGTCTCGTCGGGGCATCGATGGCCGCCGTAACGTGGCTACTGGTCCCCGAACTGACAGTCGACGAGGGCCCCGAAGCGGAGGTGACGGAGCCACCCGACCTCGAGGAGACGAACGACCTACCGACCGAAACCTCGAGCGGGGACGGTTCCGAGAGCGCAGCAGGCCGGATCGACGAGGACGACGGTACGGAGACCGAAACGACGAATTCGGCCGCGAATAGCGCGTCGGAGACGGATTCCGGCGACGAGGACGATGGCGACGCGAACCCGGCGGATCGATCCGACGCCCCGCCGAGCGGAGGACTGGAGTCGTCACCCGACGAGCGGGGATCGGATGCGCAGGAGGCCGTCGGATCGGAGGGGGAGGAATCCGTTCCGCCGAACGACCCCGGGCCGGTCGACGACGGACCGCCGGTCGACGAAGGGTCCGCCGATGGTACGGGACAGCCGAGCGGTTCGGGGGGGTCCGACAACGATGGCTCCTCGAATGACGATGATCAACGGAGGAATTCGGGGCCGACGGACGATCCAGGCCCACCGATTGACGCCGGACCGCCGGAGGACGCTGGACCACCCGATGACGCTGGTCCCCCTGATAGCGCCGGACCGCCGGAGGACGCTGGACCGCCGGATAACGTCGGACCACCCGAAGACGCTGGACCGCCGGATAACGCCGGACCACCCGAAGACGCTGGACCGCCGGATAACGCCGGACCACCCGAAGACGCCGGACCGTCAAACGACGGAGGGCCACCCGGACGAAACGGCCAATAGACAAACCAAACGGGAGGAAACGAACGAATCAGTCCGCGCAACCGCTCAACTCGGCCTCGAGTCGCTCACAGCAGTCCTTTTCGGGGTCGAAACAGTCGGGACACTCCTCCGGGCGGTCGATGATCGTATCCAGCCGCTCCGCGACCGTATCGTCGATGACGCTTTCCAGCGCGCGGGCCTCCTCCCGGAACTCCTCGACCTCGAGGACGTTCGCGAGGAACCGCTCGATGATACAGTACGTCTGGAGGGCGTCGTGAGCGCGCTCGAGTCCCTCGTCGGTCAGGCTGGCACCCTTGTACTTTTCGTGGTCGACGAGGTCGCGGTCCTCGAGTTTCCCGATCATTTCGTTGACGCTTGCCGGACTCACCTCGAGCAGGTCGGCGAGCGTGCCGGTCGACGCGGGGCCGTCTTCGATTCGTTGGGCGAGGTAGATCGCCTTGAGGTACTGATCTGCGGTGTTCATCGCATCCCTCCGTCGGTGGCGTGTGCGTGTGCGTGTGCGTGTGCGTGTGCGTTCGCGTTCACGTTCACGTTCGCATGCTGTCTTTCGCGAACGGTCGATCCCGGACTCGTTCCCGTCGTCGCGGTCGCCCCGATCATGCTCTGTGCTCCATGATCTCGGTGACCTCTTCGACGCCCTCCTTCTCTTCCTCCCGAATGCCGTACAACGTGTCGAGAAGCCGGTCCTCGTCAAGGCTGTAGTCGGCGTCGGAGGCCTCGATCGCGTCGATGAGGTCGTCGTAGAACTTGTAGGCAGTCTCCTCGTTGGCCAACTGGTCGTAGAGGACGCCGTCCGTGTCCTCGGGCGGCCCGTACTGGGCGTCGACCAGGGCGTTTATCTCTTCGTAGGCGACCGTCTCGGCGTCGAGATCGTCGATCAGCGCCTCGAGTCGCTCGCGGTGTTCGGCCGACTCCTCGCTGGCCTCGACGAGCAACTCCCGCACCTCCTCGTGGACGTCCGCACGCTCTTCCGGCGAGAGCGAATCGAGGTGGTGGGCGGCGCGTGACTCGACGACCTCCTCCAGCACGACCCCGATCTGGAGCAACCGGGCAAGCTGGTGGTCGCTCGAGACGCGCTGTCCCAGACTCATATCTGCACAAGAGAGCCGGTGGCACTTAGTCGTCCCGGAGCGTGGTTTCGGGGATCGAGAGATACTCGGCAATGGAAAGACGAACGCGGGAGACGGAACTCCGGGTCTGGGATTCGGGGAGAGAAGCGAAACGAGGGAAACGGAACCGAGAGTTGAGAGGAGAGACGAGAACGGAGACGGGAGTCGAGTCGTTCCGTCAGTCCCGCTGGCGGAGACGAGCCGCGACCAGTTCCTCGAGGTCGTCACGAAGCTCGTCGACGTCGATCTCCTCGAGGACGGGCACGAAGAAGCCCTCGACGAGCATGTTGCGCGCGGAGCGGGGATCGAGGCCGCGGGAGGTCATGTACAGCAGGTCCTCCTGGTCGATCTGGCCGACCGTCGCCGAGTGGCTGGCCTCGGTGTCGTGGTTGTTGATGATCAGCTTCGGCGAGGCGTCGGCTTCGCTCTCGTCGGAGAGCATCAGCGTGTTCTCACGCTGGTAGGAGCTGGTGTCCCAGGCGTCCTTGCCGACGTCCTGGACCCCCTCGTAGACCGAGCGGGCGACGTCGTCGGTGACGCCACGGGTCACCAGATCCGCCGTGGTGTGCTCGGCGCGGTGCCAGACCTTCGCGTCGAGGTCGAAGTGCTGGTCGTTGTGGCCGTAGAAAGCCCCGACGATCTGGGTTTCGGAGGAGTCGCCGTTGAGCTCCGTCGAGACCTCGGTCTTCGTGAGCTGCGTGCCGAGGTTGGCCTCGATCCAGTCGATCGTCGCGTAGGTGTCGGCGTCGCCGCGCTTGACGGTGAAGTTGTAGGCGTCCTCCGAGAGGTTCTGGAGGCTGCCGTACTGGACGCGGCTGTTCTCGCCGGCGACGACCTCGACGATCCCGCTGTAGTACTGCTCGTCTTGCTTCTCGCCGGTCGACTGTCGCTCGAGGATGGTGACCGACGAGGACTCCTCGGTGACGACGAGCGTGTAGTTGAACAGCGAGCGGGAGTTCTGCTCGGTGCGGATCGTGACGTCCTCGGCGTCGACGCCCTCGGGGACGTAGACGACGGTCCCGGTGCTAAACAGCGCCGTCGACAGCGCCGTCAGATAGTTCTCCTGGGGATCGACGACGGAGCCGAACTGCTCGCGGATGAGGTCCTCGTGCTCGGCGACTGCCTCGGACCACGGAAGGACCTCGGCCTCGTCGGGACCGACCTGGTCTTTGTCCTCGGCCGCGTTCAGCGGGTCCACGAGCGACTCGAAGTCGAGTTCGTGGAGGTTCGTCCAGTCGCGACCCGGCGTCCGGATGACGTCGGGCATGTCGAGGTCCTCGAGGGCCTCGAGGGCCTCGAGACGGGTCTCCGTGAGCCACTCGGGCTCGTCCAAGTTCCCGCTGATTTCGCGTACCTGTTCCTCCGTCAGATTGGCGTGTACCTGCGTCGTGCTCATATTATCCGAGGCTTCCCTCCATCTCGAGTTCGATGAGGCGGTTGAGTTCGACCGCGTACTCGATCGGCAGTTCCTCCGTGATCGGTTCGATGAAGCCGGCGACGATCATCTTCTTGGCGTCGTCGTCGTCCAGTCCGCGCGACTGGAGGTAGAAGATGTCCTCGTCGCCGATCTTGCCGACGGTCGCCTCGTGAGCGACGTCGACTTTCGACTCCTCGATCTCCATGTACGGCATGGTGTCCGAGGTGGACTCGTTGTCGAACATCAAGGCGTCACACTCCACCGCGGTGGAGGAGTTCTCGGCGCCGTCGGCGATGTGGACGAGGCCGCGGTAGTTGGTGCGGCCGCCGTCCTTGGAGATCGACTTGGACTCGATGGTCGAACTCGTGTCGGGCGCGTTGTGGTAGACCTTCGCGCCGGTGTCGATGTCCTGACCCTCGCCCGCGAAGGCGATGGTGATGTGGGTGTCGGTCGCGCCGCGACCCTTGAGGATCGAGCACGGGTAGAGCATGGTGGCCTTCGAGCCCATCGAGCCCGAAACCCACTCCATGGTACCGTTCTCTTCGACGATGGCACGCTTGGTGTTGAGGTTGAAGGTGTTCTTCGACCAGTTCTGCACCGTGGAGTACTGGACGTGGGCGTCCTCCTTGACGAAGACTTCCACTCCTCCGCTGTGGAGGTTGTGGGTGCCGTACTTGGGCGCGGAACAGCCCTCGATGTAGTGGACCTCGCTACCGGGTTCGGCGATGATCAGCGTGTGCTCGAACTGGCCCATCCCTTCCGAGTTCATCCGGAAGTACGCCTGGACGGGCATCTCGACGGTGACGTCCTCGGGGACGTAGACGAACGAGCCGCCGGACCAGACGGCGCCGTGCAGCGCGGCGAACTTGTTGTCGCTCGGGGGGACGCAGGTCGTCATGAAGTGCTCCTTGACGAGGTCGGGATGCTCCTGGACGGCCTCGTCCATGTTCATGAAGATGACGCCCTTCTCCTCCCACTGCTCCTGCATGTTCTGGTAGACGACCTCGGACTCGTACTGCGCGCCGACGCCCGAGAGCGCCTTCTTCTCGGCTTCCGGAATGCCCAGCTTGTCGAAGGTGTCCTGAATCTCGTCCGGAAGTTCGTCCCAGTCGTCGACGCCTTCGCGCTTGTCCACGTCCGGGCGGATGTAGGGGACGATCTCCTCGATGTCCAGGCCCGAGAGGTCCGGCTGGCCGGGCCAGTCCGTCGGCATCGGCATGTTCTGGTACTGCTTGAGCGCGCGGAGACGGCGCTCGAGCATCCAGTCGGGCTCGTCCTTGTCCTCGGAGATCATCCGGATGATCTCCTCGGTCAGGCCCTTCTCGGATTTCACCGCGGCGTTCTGGTCTTTCTTGAACTCGAACCGCGCTTCGGTGTCGGTGTCTTTGAGGTGGTCTTGTTCGGAACTCATAATTTGATTGTGTATGTGGTTACGGCTGTAGGGTTATTACCGTTGTTCTAGCCGAATTCGGTTACGCCGTGCCGTAGACCTCTTCGCGGACCCAGTCGTACCCCTTGTCCTCGAGCTGTTCGGCGAGCTCGGGACCGCCGCTCTTTGCGATCTGACCGTCGAGCATCACGTGGACGTGGTCGGGCTCGACGTAGTCGAGGATGCGCTGGTAGTGGGTGATCTGGAGGATGCCGGTGCCCTGCTCGTCGCGAAGGGCGTTGATGCCGTTCGAGACGTCCTGCAGTCGGTCGATGTCGAGCCCGGAGTCGATCTCGTCCAGAACGGCGATCGAGGGCTCGAGGATCGCAGCCTGCAGCACTTCGTTTTGCTTCTTCTCGCCGCCGGAGAAGCCGGCGTTGAGGTAACGCTGGGCGAACTTCTCGTCCATGTCCAGTTGCTCCATCTTCTCCTGGAGGATCTTCTGGAACTCGGCGACGCCGACTTCGCCTTCGTCGACGTCCCCTTCCATCGGCGAGGATTCGAAGCCCTCCTCCTCGTCTTCTTCTTCACCGTCCTCTTCCTCGAAGAGCTCCTCGCGCTCCTCGATCTTGGCGTTCAGCGCCGTCCGCAGGAAGTTCGTCATCGTGACGCCCTCGATCTCGGCCGGATACTGGAAGCCGAGGAAGACGCCGAGTGCGGCGCGCTCGTTGGGCTCGAGGTCCAGCAGGTTCCAGGTGCGCTGGTCCTCGTCGATCTCGACTTCTTCGCCGAACTCCTCGTCCTCGAGGTGCAGGAGAACCTCACCTTCGGTGACCTCGTAGGCAGGGTGGCCCGCGATGACCTTCGCGGTCGTGGACTTCCCGGAGCCGTTCGGCCCCATCAGCGCGTGGATTTCGCCCGACTCGACCTCGAGATCGACGCCCTCGAGGATCTTCTCGTCGCCCTCTGCTACTTCAGCGTGCAGGTTGCTCAGTTCGAGACGTGCCATAGTACTCTGTCACCCGAAGAGTGGGTCGTATCACTGATAACGGTTTCGTATCCAATTGGATACGGTATCCTATCCGCAAAATAATTTTTTGAATGCGTAACTCCACTTTTATTCGTAGTACTTGTCGGACGGGATTCGAGAACCCGAACGGCCAACGATATAAAAACCGTTCGTACGTCGGTTTCGATTTCGATCGCCGGATCTCTCGGGACTACAGCGGCGCAGGGCGTCCTCTCGACTCTCTTCCCGTCGTCGAGTCCCTGATAAATCATGCGAAGACTTATCAAACGGAATGGAATATGGGATCCCATCCGATGGGGTGGCAATTTACCGCTCGCTTTCTCCCGCTTTTCGTCGCCGCGACCCTCGCTGTGATCCTTTGCGTGCTCGCGGTCCGTAATCGACAACGGGACGAACGAGCGGTCCCGCTCGTCGTCGGCGTGTTGCTGGGTGCCGGGATCTGGGCAGGGGCCGACGCGCTACGGCTTGCGCGTACCGATCTCGCCGCGAAATTCCTCCTGCACAACGTCCGGTTCGTCGGGTCGACGTTGCTTGTCCTCTCCACGCTGCTCTTTACCCTCGAGTATACGAATCGCGACGAGCAGGTCACGACGCGTACGGCCGCGGCGCTCGGCGCGCCGTTTCTCGTGACGCTCGGCCTCGTCTGGACCGACCACACGGCGACTCACGATCTGATCAGGACGAGCGTGGAACTCGTCGTCGTCGACGGGTTAGCCGTCGCCGAGTTCGAGTTCGGCCCCGCCTTCTACCTCAACGCCGCCTACTCCTACACGCTGCTCGGGACAGCGCTCGCGCTGTACCTGCTCGAAATGCTCAGGACGCAGGGCCGGGTGTATCGTCGCCAGTGTGCAACGCTCGTGACGGGGATGCTCGTTCCGTGGGTACTGAACGCGCTGTACCTTCGAGGAACGACAGTGGTGGATCTCACCGGCGTCGGCCTCGTCGTAACGGGGATCGCGTTCTACGCGTCGCTGTTCTGGTTCCAGTTGCTCGACCTGGGGCCGATCGCCAGGAGCACCGTCGTCGACGAGATCGAGCACGGCGTCGTCGTGGTCGACGCCGAAGGCCGCGTGGTCGACGTCAACGAGACTGCAGTGTCGGTGTTCGGTCGCTCCCGGGTCGACCTCGTCGGGTCGGACGCCGGGTCGTTGCCGAACTCGCCCCCTGACCTCGCCGAGCGCCTCGCACGGGAGGAACCGGTCCACGACGAGGTGACGGTATCGATCGGAGACGGCGCGCGACACTTCACCGTCGACGTTTCGCCGATCGCGGTTCGGGACGGTCGCCACGCCGGCCACGTCGTCCTCTTTCGTGACGTTACCGAGCAACGCCAACGGCAGCGCGAACTCGAGCGCCGCACCGAACAACTCGAGACCCAGACCGACCGATTCGAGCGGCAAAACGAGCGGCTGGACCGGTTCGCGAGCATCCTCTCACACGACCTCCGGAACCCGCTTACCGTCGCCCGCGGGTACGTCGAGACCATGGACGAGGATCGACCGCCGGATCCGGAACGGCTGGCAGCGATCGAGGAGTCGCTCGACCGGATGGACGAGATCGTCGACGACGTCCGAACGCTCGTCCGCCAGGAAAGCGAGCCGACCGACCGCGAGCCCGTCGACTTGCGGGCCGTCGCCACCGACGCCTGGAACGGGACCGCGACGAAAGACGCCTCGCTCGTCGTCGAGACCGACCGGACGGTTCGCGCCGACCGGAGCCGTCTCCGTCAACTGCTGGAGAACCTGTTCCGGAACGCGATCGACCACGGCCCGGACGACGTCACCGTCCACGTGGGCGACCTCGAGGACGGGGGATTCTACGTCGCGGACGACGGCCCCGGGATCCCCGAGTCCGAACGCGGAGCGGTCTTCGAGGAAGGATACTCGACCAGCGAGGTCGGAACGGGGCTCGGACTGGCCATCGTCTCGAGCGTCGCGGACGCTCACGGCTGGTCGATCGAACCGCTCGAGAGCGACGGCGGCGGTGCCCGGTTCGAGGTCGTCACCGGGAACGAGGACGGCGATGCCGACGCCGACACCGAGAGCGCGGGCACCGAGCCACCCGTGAACCGTCGGGACCGGGGACCGTTCGACGATCGGGGATCGTCGCAGGAGCCTCCGTCCCCCGTCGACTAACCGGGCGTAGCCGACCCGGGCTCACATGAAACTATCCAGCCCGGTCTGTTCCTGGCCCGACTTCACTTCCTCCCAGGAGACGTCCAGCGCCTCGAGGATGCGCTCGATCGGCCCCTTCAGGGTCTTCTCGAGCATCTTGTCGTAGTCGACCTCGAACTCCTCGGGGATCTGGTCCTCGTACTCGAAGCAGATCACGTCGGGGTCGCGCTTGAACGCGCCGTAGAGCGGATCGCGCTGCGGATCGAACCCTTCCTCGTCCTCCATCCGCCGGAAGAAGGCGGGGTCGACGCGCTCGAGATAGAGCCGCTTTGGCTTGCTGCCGCGCTGGAAGTTGGTATCCAGCAGGAGGTTGGCGTACTTCGCGCCGCGGACCTGTGCGGTGTCGGTATCGTAGTTGTCGAGTCGCTTGCCGATCCCGCCAGGGATGGCGATGTCCTCGAGGCTCACGTCGCCGGCCAGGACGTCCTCGATGACGCCGTTGACGTACTCCTTTGCCCCTTCGACGTCGCCCTCCTTGACGATCGTCTCGATGACCTGGTGCTGGACTTCCTTGGTGATCGGGGCGATGTCCGAGCGCTGGTACTCGAAGCCGACGATGTCTATCGTGTCGACGTCCTTGCCTTCCTTCCAGGTGATGTGTCCGGCGTAGCGTTTCTTCTTGCCCGCCTGGAAGAACCGCCGGTAGAGCTTCTCGAACTCGATCTGGAAGCGATGCTGGTCGGCGTTCAGGTCCTCGCGCGCGAAGTCCTCGTAGCGGTCGTTGATGTACTCCTCGATCTCGAAGGACTGCTCTATGGCCTCGTCCTTCGAGACGTCGGGGCCGAGTTCGAGCATGACGCTGTCGGTGTCGCCGTACGCGACCTCGTAGTCGAGTTCGTTGGCGGCGGTTTCGGTGAACTCGATCACCTCGCGGCCGGTCGCGGTGATCGCCGAGGCGGCCTCCTTGTCGTAGAGCCGGAACTGCTCCCAGCCGGAGACGCCGTACAGCGAGTTCATGATGACCTTCACCGCGCCCTGCTGGCGGTCGTACTGTTCGTACTCGGGCGATCCGGGCTCGTGTTCGTCGCGCAGCGACTTCTTCTCCTCGCGCTCGGCGAGCAGTTCCTCGATCATCTCGCGGTTGACGCCGTCGGGTTCCTTCCGGAAGTGGGTCCCCGTCGGCGCCTCGTAGGTCTCGCCGTCGTACTCGTCGGGGTCGACCTTCGTCTCGGGCGAGGCGTTGATCGTCACCATACACATCGGATACAGCGACTTCAGGTCGAGCACGGTGACGTTCTCCTTGACGCCCGTGATCGGCTCGAAGACGGCACCGCCCTCGTACTCCTCGCCGCCCTCCTGTTGGCCCTTGGAGGGGAGCGCGAACCGGCCGTACGCCTGGTGGAGGACGTACATGTCGACCGCGTCGCCCGGCGTCGGGGCGTCCTCCAGCTTACAGCCGACGAACGACCGCACCTCGTCCCAGAACGGGATGATCTCCTGCTGGCGGTCGAGTTCGACGCAGAGTTCGACGTCCCGGAGGTTGTACTCGAGCAACTGGGTCGGGTCGTCCTCCCAGAGGTCGCCGATGTCGCCGGCGTACCGCTCCTTGCCGACGCCGAGTTCCTCCTCGCCGACGGCGTCGAGCCGGTAGGAGTCGAGTTCGGAGAAAACCATCCGCTGGTAGCCATAGAGGAGGTCGAAGACGACCCGACCCTTGATGTCGGGACCGCCCCAGTTGCTGCGCCAGACCTCGTCGACCCGCGAGAGCCGATCGATCTCGAGGTCGTAGTCGTGGGGCCCCTGGAGTTCCTCGAGGCGGTCGAGGAAGTACGGCGCGTCGAAGTCCTCGAAGTTCCAGCCGGTGAGGACGTCGGGATCGGTCTCCTCGACGTAGTCGACGAACGCCTCGAGCATCGCCTCCTCCTCCCCGAAGGCCCGGACCTCGTGATCGATCTCGCCCTCGATCGGGTCGTACTCCTCGATTTTGGCCGGGATCTCGCCGTCGCCGATCGGGGCCTCGTAGAGCCACATGACGTACTCGTCGCGGTAGGAATCGTGGCTCGTGAGACAGACGATCGGCTCCTCGCCGTCCTCGGGGAACCCCGAGCGGTCGTCGACCTCGATGTCGAACGTACAGATTCGGGGATCGGCGTCGACGTTCGCCGGTTCGACCTCCTCGTGGGGGACCACGAGCGAGCCGTCCTCCGCGCGGCGCTCGGGCACCCGCAGCCCGCTCCGGATGTCCTTGTCGATCAGGAACCGGTTGGGGAACAGGATGTCGGCCTCGTAGTGTTCGAACTCGTCGCGGACCTTCCCGACGTCACGGGGGGTCTGACCGAAGATCTTGGTCAGTCGCTCCCCGCGGATGCTCTCGTAGGGCTCGCCGTCGTCGTCCTCCTCCTCGCTGCCCGTCAGCCGGTCGTACTCCTCCTCGGGCGGCCGCTCGAGGCTGTCCGTCGGCGCGTAGAAGTACGGCCGGAAGCCGACGACCTGGACGTGTTCCAGTTCGCCGTCGGGCGTCCGTCCGAAGACGTGTACGATCGGTCGTTCCTCGTCGCCGTAGCCCGCGACCGTGTAGTCGACCTGCATCACGGCGAGGTCGAGTTCGCCGTCGGGTTCGGGCAGCGTTTCTTCGACGACGTCGATCACGTCGGCCGCGCCGCCGCCGTCCCCGGCGACGGCGACCGCCTCTTCCTCCGGCCGGTCTTCGGACTCGGGTGGGGACGAGAACTCCGCAAGTCCGGTCTGGCCCGCCTCAGTCATGATAGCTGGCTTTGCAGTCGCCGGATAAAAACCCCCGCAATCCGCGGACGCCGTCGTCCTCCTCGGCGGGTTCCGGCGTCGATGACTGTCCCGAACAGGTGAAAAATGATTGATTGGTCCGGTCGGAAAAGGCCGGAGTATGCCACACCTCGAGCGGCGTACGAGGGAACGGCCAGCGAACCGGGTTCCCCTGCCGGTCCTCGACGCGTTCGGTTCCGGAATCTTCGGGGACGGGGTCGCCGGGTTCGACCTCGGTTCGTGGGTGCCCGTTCCGCCGTCGCTTTCACTCGAGCGGGCCGACGACACCGTCCGGAACGGGGAGCCGAACGCGACCGCGAGCGATCGGTCGTCCCCCGCCGATGACTCCAGAGGGGAGAGGAAAGCGAACTCGAGCACCGCGGGTTCGGACGAATCCGAACTCGAGGCGGGGAACGACGGCGAAGCGACGGTCGAGGTCGACGCCGAGGCCGACCTCGAGGTGACGTTCCTCGACTGCGAGACCGTCCGGATCGAGGGGTCGGTCGACGAGGTAATCCTCGCGGCGTTCTGGTGGGACGAGTCCGGCCTCCCCGGAACGATTGCGGAGCCGATCGGCGGCGTCGACGGCGAACGAGTTATCAGCGTCTCCGACGCGTTCGGCTCGTTCGTTCACGGACCGATCCTGTCGGAGGTCCAGGGGTTCCGGGCCGGCACGCCCACGGTCCCCGGCAACGGCGACTGGACCGTCTCGAACCCCCATCTCGAGCGGTGTATCGAGCGCGTCCGCGACCGCTACGACGGCCCCGGTGACCTCGAGGGCCCGTTCCCGGACGCGAAGCGCTCGGAGCGGAAGGGATAGCGGGTCACGGGAAACCGTCTTCAGCACACCCATTGAAGGGTTCGCCCACGATGTACGACGACATCCTGGTCCCGACAGACGGGCGGGACAACACCGAGCGAGCGATCGAGGAAGCCGTCGGCCTCGCGGTCGCCCACGACGCCACCCTGCACGCACTGTACGTCATCAACTCCGCGCAGGTCGCGCCGGGGATCGACTTCGACGACCTCGAGCCGATCGGCGAGGAGGCGGTCGGACACGTCGCCAGCCGGGCCGAAGCGGCGGGCGTCGAGGACGTCCGGACCACGGTCCAGCACGGACTTCGCCACCGGGCCATCCTCGAGTACGCCGACGAGGCGGACGTCGATCTGATCGTCATGGGCCGGAACCGCGGCCTGGAGCGGTTCCTCCGGAAGAGCGTCTCGGATCAGGTCGCCGAGTCAGCCTCGCGGCCGGTGCTGGTCGTCGAGTAGCGGGTGAGACCGCGACCCGTGAGATAGTGTATCGATTCGAAACCGGCTCCGTCTGCCGGGTCGGGAAGGTCTTTTATCCGGTGTTGATTAGCCCGAGTCGGTTCCCGTGGTTCGTACCGTTCCCAACCCGTTCCGGCTCGCGATCCTCTGGATCGGGCTCGCGCTCGCCAAGCTCGGCCTGATCGAGGTCGAGCGAGCGCGCCGAACCACGGACCTCGCCTGGCCGCGGATCGTAACCGGGCTCGCCCGGATGTCGAAAAACGCCGTCGACGTCGCGATGGTCGGCGTCGGCGTCGGATCGGCGGCCATCGCCGGCGTCGGGTTCGCCTCGCCGTTCTGGGGCCTGGCGTTCGCCTTCGGCGGCGGCGTCGCCGGCGGAACGATCGCGCTCGTCTCCCAGCGCTACGGCGCGGAGACGTACGAGCAACTCGAGCAGGCCGTCCGCTCGAGCGCCCTGCTGGTCGTGATGATCACGGTCCCGATCACGGCGGCGTTCTGGCTCGTCCCGACGGAACTGATCTCGCTTCTCAGCTCCGACGCAGAGGCGATCGAACTGGGAGCGACCTACCTCCGGATCGTCGGCCTCGGCGTCCCCTTCGCGGGGCTCAACCTCATCGGCAGTCGGACGTTCGTCGGGATGGACGATGCCTGGACGCCGATGGTCGTCCGCGCGGGCGGCGCGGTGGCCAACATCGTCCTCAACGCCGTGTTGATCTTCGGTCTGGGGCTTGGCGTCACCGGTGCGGCGATCGGGACCGTGCTCGCGAACGTCGCCGTCACGGCGACGTTTGCCGGGGGACTGATCGCGGGCCGGCTGCCGGGTGCCGGGGAGTTCCCGATCAGCGTCGACCCGACCGGGAGCTACGTCCACGAGTCGACGATCCGCGATCTGACGACCATCGGGCTCCCCGTGCTCGGGTCGAAACTCGTCTGGACGGCCGCCGAGTTCCCGCTGCTCGGCATCGTCGATCTGTTCGGCCAGCGGACCGTCTCGGCCTACGTCATCGCCCGTCGCATCCTGGGGCTGATGAACACGCCGGGCTGGGGGTTCGGACTCGCGGCCTCGAGCCTCGTCGGACAGGAACTCGGCGACGGCGACGAGCTACGGGCCGAACGGTTCGGTCGGGAGATCGTCCTGTTCTCGACGGCCGTCTACGCCGTCGGGGCGGTACTCGTCTTCGCCTTCGCGGAGCCGATCGTCCTCGCGTTCACGAACGAACCGGCCGAACTGGCCGTCGGTACCGCGGTGACGCTCGTTCAGGTCGCCTGCGTGGCAGTCGTCCTGAAGGGAGTCTCGACGGGCGCGGCCGGAGCCCTCAGGGCGAGCGGCGATACGCGGTGGCCCTTCTACAGCCAGTTGCTCGGGATGTTCGGGCTCGCGATCCCGCTAACGTATCTCGGAGCCGTCGGCCTCGAGATCCCGTCCTGGACTGTCCCGATCCCGGGACTCGAGGCAACGACCCCCGCGGTTTCCCTGCCGGCGATCGGTCTGCTCGGGCTCTATCTGGCCTTCCTCGCCGAGACCGCCGTTCCCGCAGCCATCAACTACTACCGGTTCTGGACCGGCCGGTGGAAGGCGATCAGTCGCGACTATCGGCCGGACTCGGTGCCCAGCGACGACTGAGGGGTTCATTCCGTCTCCGTCTCCGACTCCGACTCCGACTCCGAATTCGCCTCCGATTCCGCCGTTGCATCGGGCACGGGAACGACGACGACCGGCCGGGACGTCCCCTCGAGAACGCTGTCCACGACCGATCCCGCGCCGGTCGAACCGTCGCCGTTCGCTTCGGCTTCGCTGGAGGCGGTCGTCCGCCCCACGATTACTTCGTCGACTTCGTGCTCGGCGGCGACCTCGGCGAGTGCGGGGGCGAGGGCAGCGTCGCGATACTCCGTCCGAAGCGGGTCGACGAACGGCAGCCTGACACGAGCGACGTTTAGCGCCTCGCGGGCGTCGCGTTCACTCGGTTCCTCCCCGTCGCCGACCCTGTGGCCGCCCTCATCGCCGGACGCCGCGACGACGATAACCTCGATTTCCTTGCCGTCACCGGCTCCCCGTCGCTCGAGGTAATCACAGACCGCTGCCGTAGCGTGTACGGAGTCGGTGCCGACGAGATACACCTGCATACCCGTTCGAGCGGCCGATCGAAGAAGAACGTACGGGATCGATCGATTCTTGTCACTGCTCGCCGGCGGCGTTTTCCGACCCAGAAAACGCCCTCCCGACTCTATTAGTACCCCCGGTAAAGGAAAGGCTGGGGAGATCACAGGTCCGGTTCCCTCACACCACGTGATCCCCCGCTTCCCGACCGCCGGATCGAGCGACGGTCCGCACGCGGGAGCCCGCCACCTCTGCCCCGCCAGTTGACCTCGCGTCCGTCGTTCGGTCCCCTCGCCCCCTTTCGTCCGCCCTGTGGTCCGCTCCGCTTCGGCCCGACCGAACCGGCGCAGTCGGCCCCGATTCGCCTGCGTCTGGACCGGTTTCTCTCACTGTCACGTCTCTGGCGAAATCGAACGTCGGAAGCGTCGAGACTCGGCGCCCGGGTCAATGTCGCCCGTACAGCGAATAGGTGATCGCCACGAGCCCGAGCAGTCGGCTCACGTTCTCGAAGAAGACGGTGGCGACCTGCTGTGCGTCGGTGAACGTGTTGATCGTCACGTTCACGAGGAACGGACAGAGGGTGAGCAACAGCAGGCCGATCGCGAGGTACAACATCGACGGCGCATCGTTGCGGCGGTACCCCCGATACGCCTGGTAGGCGATGACCGTCCCGATCAAGGCGACGAGAAAGAGGCTCGCGACGGTCAGGAGCTCGAACATCGTCGCCTCGTCGATCCTGACGACGTCCGCGCTGGATCCGGGACCCGTCACGGCCCCCGGTTCGAGCCCGGTACGGATACTGATTCCGGCCCCGATCATCGTATCCCCTCCCACATTCGGGTGAACCTGTCCGCGACGTCTTCCTCACGGTAGGATAGTTCGAGGTCGAAGGCCCCGTCCTCCAGCGTCAACTCGAGTCGCTCGAGGTTCGCGCTGTAGACGCTGTAGTGGTTCCCGTCGGGGGCGAGCTCCGTCTCTTCGGTGACGAGCCGACACTCCTCGAGGCGATCGAGGCGGCGATAGATCGTCGGCAGGGACGCGTCACACCGTTCGCTCAGGGTACTGGCAGACATGGGTTCGACGCTCGTATGGGTGAGGATCTCCCGGGCGTACTCGTCGTCGAGAACGGCGAGCACCGTCGACAGATCCGACTCCTCACTCACTGGTACCCGGTCGTTCCGGCAGTAGTATCAAAAACGGTCCGGTTTTTCTGACCGAGAAAACGCCCGACACAACCGGTCGTTCGTGCCGGTTTTCACCTTCACACGTCCAGCCGGGCCAGCCAGTCGACCGTCGACTCGAGCAGTCGATCCTCGGCGACGCTCGAGAAGCGGTGTCCTTCGCCCGGAACCGCCCGGAGGAGGACGTCCGTCTCGAGGTGGCGGGCAGCCTCGAAACTGTCCTCGATGGCTACCGACGTGTCCTCGCGGCCGTGGACGATCAGGACCGGCACCGAAAGGGCGTCCGTAACGTCCTCGAACGCGTACGCGTCGAGGTCCTCGAAGAACCGCCCGTCCACGGACCGACCCTCGTCGAATCGGCACTCGCCCTCCCGTTCGACCGTGGCCCGATAGTCGTCGAACGCCCGCGCGTAAGTCACGGGCGCTCGGGCGACGATCGCCGCGACGTCCTCTCGGTCAAGTGCGGCGTGGAAGGCGACCTTGCCGCCGAAACTCGAGCCGAAGAGGACGGTCGACGGAGGATCGAAGTACTCGAGGACGGCCTCGAGGTCGGCGATGCGGTTGCCGAGCGTCGCGTCGGCGAAAGAACCGTCGGCGTCGCCACAGCCGCGGAAGTCGAACCGGACGGCCTCGTACCCCTCGGCGGCGACGCGTCGACAGCGGCGCTCGTAGCTCCCGGACTTGTCGCTGAGGAAGCCGTGGCAGCAGACGAACCAGGCATCGTTCGCCCCGTGATCGGCCCGTTCGCTCGCAGTCGCGCTCGAGTCGGGTCGGTGGTGGACCGCGAGAACCGACTCGCCGTCGGAGACGGGAACGTCGTGGGTTTCGGGCATCGGGTGGGGGTACGGGCTCGAGTAGGGAGTACGCTCCCATTCGCCGTGGCGTCACGCTCGAGGGGTCGACGGACGCGTCGAACACGGTCGCGTCGACGCCGCTCGGACGAAACCGCGGTAGGCGGGCCGTAACCCCCGCTCGAACGTGTCCGTCAGCCCGGTCCGGGAGTACGGCCTCATTTACTATCGTATCGATCGCGGAGAGTGTACGGACGAGATGACCGAACCGATTGCGAACAGGTACCGCCCGTCCCCGCCGCCGTGGATCGGCGTCGTTCGTGCCGATCGCGGCCGATCGTCGACGAGTCGCCGCTCGGACCCGTTCGCGCGCGCTCGAGTCGATAGCGATGGAACCGGAACCGATTCCGGAAACAGGAACGGAAACGGAACCGGAAACGGAACCGAAACCGGAACGGGGGGACGACCATGAGGACGGATCGCAGTCGTCGCCTCGAACCCGACGCCCTCCCCGACGACGCCGAGTTCGCGCTCTGTCTCACCCACGACGTGGATCGCCCCTACAAGGGGCTCCGCGGGTTGTACTACGCGACCCAGGAACGGCCCGGCTACCACCTCCGGACGCTACTGCCGGGATCGAACCCCTACTGGCAGTTCGAGTCGATCATGGAACTCGAGGCCGATCTGGGGGTTCGATCGGCGTTTTACTTCCTCAACGAACAGCACCTGCTGGCCGATCGGCCCGTCCGGGAGTGGTTCTCCCCGTCGAACTGGGTACAGCATCTCGGCCGGTACGACGTCACCGCCGACGAGGTAGCCGAGACGATACGCGCGCTCGACGACGGCGGCTGGGAGGTCGGCCTGCACGGGTCGTATCACACCCGCGACGACCGAGACCGGCTTCGCGAGGAGAAGCGATCCCTCGAGCGCGTCCTCGGGAAACCGGTCGCGGGCGGCCGACAGCACCACCTCCGCCTGGCAGTGCCCGACACGTGGGACCACCACCGTTCGATCGGCCTCGAGTACGACGCGAGCCTCGGCTCGGCGGCTGAGTGTGGGTTCCACTACGGGTATCGCCCGATTCGGCCGTTCGAGGACGACGGGAGCGACTTCCTCGTGTTCCCGCTGACGATCATGGACCAGGCGCTGCCGGATCCCGGGACCGAGTTCGAGGCCGCGCGGCGCACTTGCGAACGCCTGTTGCTCGACGCCGCGAGAAACGACGCCGTGATGACCGTCCTCTGGCACCCGCGCTATTTCAACGAGCGGGAGTTCCCCGGCCATCGACGCCTCTACCGGTGGCTCGTCGAACGGGCGGCCGAAATGGGGGCGTGGATCGGCTCCCCGGGCGCGTTCTGCCAGCACCTCGAGGAGCGAGTCGAAGCCGACGCCGAGTTGGATGCCCGGGACGACCCGGGCGTGACGCCGGTGACAGGGTCGACGGCGGACTCGGACGGGAAAAAACGCCCCGCTCGAGAAACCGACCCCGGCGGAGTCACGGACGCCGCCGACCCGGCCGAGTCGGGAACCGCCGGCACCGACTCGCCGACCGCGAGGGGTGAATCGTGAGTCCAGCGAAACCCGCGACGGTCGTCGCCGTCGTCGCGCTCGTCGTGTTCGGGACCGTCGGCGCGACTGGAATCGCGATCGCGACGACCCAGAGCGGATCGGGAGCAGGTACGGACGGCGCCGTCACCGGGAGCGGCCCGTCGGCCCAGCTGTCGGCCGACTCCTACGTCGTCGAACAGGGCGACGCCTGCCGGCAGATCGAACCCCTATCGACCGCCGAGTCAGTCGAGTCGTTCTACGACTATCGGAACCACGAGACCCACCCCGAAGGAGTCGACCGGATGTACAGCTCCTACGGCACGGAACACCTTCAGGAGAACAACGCGAGCATCCTCTTTCTCCACGAGGGAACCGACGGGATCAGTCTCGTTATGGTCCACGACCGCGTCGACGGCAACACGACGGGCGGCGTCGCGACGTTCGACATCGTGGGTCTCCCCCACGAGTCCGAGTGGGTCGTCAAGAACGACGATTACGATGGCGAGTCGAACATGGACGAGTTCGACCGCGGCGACGGCTGGGCCGGCGCCTCCTGGATCTGGACGGAGAGCCGAACCGCCGGCGGCGCGATCCAGGGCGGGTTGAACGAGCCCTTCGCCGTCACGATCCACCCGGCGTTCAACGAGGACGCGGAGTACTACGAGAACGAGGACCTCTACAGCCCCGACTGGCACGAGGACGGCGAGATCGAGGAGTGGCACGTCCTCTCCGGCGACGCCGACGACCCCGAACGCGCGGCCTTCTCCTCGCTCGAGGAGCCGGTGACGATCCGAACGGGGACCTGCGACGACCCGTCGGTGAGCTACGACCGCACCGACGACGGGATCAGCGCCGCGATCGAGGGCGCGTCGCCGGACGACGTCGTTCGCCTCCAGCCGACCAACGGAACGGGCGACGCCGTCAGGTTCGATCACGTCGACGTGACCGGCCTCGAGGGCGACGGAACGGTTACCTTCGAGAGCCGCGAACCCGACGACCTCCCGGCGTCGCCGCCAGACCGCGAGTCCCTTGGCTCGCTCGCCGGATCCGCGAGCGGGAACGTGAACCTGACGGCGACGGTCACCGTCAGCGTCCAGGCCGACGCGCTCGAGGAACGGGGGCTCGATCCCGACCGCGTGGCGCTCTACGAGGCTGACGGCGACGGCTGGAGCGAGGCCGACACCGCTCTGACCGCGGAGACGGGAACGACCTACCGCTACACCGCGGAGGTTTCCTCGCTCGAGGGACTGACGGTCGCGGAGACCGGAGAGGCCCCGGCCACGGACGGTGGCTACGCTTCGGCTATCCCCGGGTTCGAACTCGGCGCGGCCGCCGGCGCGGTCATGCTGTTGACCGTCGCGCTGGCGGCGAGATATCGGCTCCGATCGGGATCGGAGTAGACTGGATCGGGTCGGCCATCCGGACTCCCGACCCACCCTGTCTCTCACTTATCGAGAATTTTAACTTCCGGAGAGGATTCCCGGTGGGTAGGTACCGGTCGTGAGCAGCGAGTTACGCGAGGAGTCGAGAGAAAGGGAGCAGGACGGGGCAGAGCCGGGTACCGAGCCGGATACCGGGCCGCGCGCGGACGGTGACGTCACCCCCGACGAGCGCGATGCCCTGCTGACGATCGCCCACGGCGCGGTCGTCACCTCGGGCGGCGTCTCCGTCCAGCGCGGGCTGGTCGCCGGGACGGAGTTCGTCCTCGCGCGGGGGCTCGGCCCCGTCGCGTACGGCGTGTACGCGCTCGCCTGGCGGATCGCGCAGTTGCTCGTTCGGCTGGTCACGTTCGGGAGCGTCCCGACCCTCCAGCGGTACGTACCCGCGTTCGAGGACGATCCCGCGCGGCGGTCGCGGGTCGCAGGACTGGCCTACGCCACCACGACGGGCTTTGGCCTGGCCATCGCCGCGGCGGTGTGGGTCCTCGCGCCGCGGATCGACGCGGCCACGGTCGACCACCCGTCGTTCCCGCCGGCGATGCGGCTGTTCGGCGTTCTCGTCCTGTTGCTCGGCGTCCTGATGATCTACGCCGCACTCTTTCGCGCCGTCGGCTCGGCGCGCGGTGAGGTGATCTTCAACAAACTCCTCCGGCCCGCCGTACGGCTGGTCGGCGCGCTCGTCGCGCTCGCGCTCGGCTACTCCGTCGTCGGCGTCGCCGGCGCGTTCGTCGCGTGTGCCGCCGCCCTCGTGATCGTCGGGTTTCCGGCGACGACGAGCGCGACCGGCATTCGGCCGCGGCTCGGGGGCTCACGGGCCGAGGTCCGCCGGTTCTACGATCACGCCGCGCCGGTGGCGATGAGCAGCCTCGGGAAGGTGTTCCAGAACCGCGTCGACATCCTGCTCGTCGGCGCGCTGCTCTCGGCGACGGCTGCGGGGGTCTACAACGTCGTCCTCGTGTTGATCTCGATCGCGTGGATCCCCCTGCTCTCGTTCAATCAGCTGTTGCCCCCGGTCGCCTCCGACCTCCACTCGAGCGACAGGATGGAGACGCTCAACGCCGTCTACTCGTCGGTGACCCGCCTCATCGTCACCGCCGTCGTTCCGGTCCTGGCGATCCAGGCCGTGTTCGGCCGGGAACTGCTGGCGCTGTTCGGGGCGACCTACGCCCGGGGATACCTCCCGCTGGTCGTCTACCTCGGCGGCGTGTTCGTCGGCAGCGCCGTCGGAGCGACGGGCTGGCTCCTGATGATGACGGACCACCAGTACGCCCGGATGGCCCTCGACTGGCTGCTCGCGGCGTTGAACGTCACGCTGACCTACGCGTTCGTTTCGGCGTTCGGACTCGTCGGCGCGGCGCTCGGCACCTCGCTCGCGATCGCCGTCCAGAACTCGCTGCAGGTCCTGCTGCTCCGCCGGTTCGAGGGGCTGTGGCCGTTCGACGCCACGTACCTCAAGCCGCTGGGGGGCGGCGTCGTCATGGCCGGGGCGATGCTCGGCGTGCGGTCGGCGGCGGACGGAGTGCCCGCCGTTGCGGGAGGGATGGTCGTCGGGCTCTTCGCCTACGTGGCGACGTTGCACCTGTTAGGCGTCGATCCCCGCGATCGGCTCGTCGTCCGCGAACTCGCCGCCCGCTACCGCGAGGACCTCGACGAGGCGGTGTCACGGTACCGGGCGTAGCGGGCCTCCGGTCGAACGCGAACGAGGCCGAGGAGAAGCTATATTCCGCGCGGTCGAGTGTCGAACTCACTGTGAACGAACGGTTGCCGGAGAACTGGGTGGACGACGAGGTCAGGGTAAACGGCGTCCGGCTTCGCTACCTCCGAACGGGCGGGACGGGCCGCCCGCTCGTCGTCGCACACGGCTTCTACGACGACGCGCCGAGTCGGCTGCCACTGATTTCGACCCTCGCCGCCGAGTACGACGTCGTCGCCTACGACGTCCGCGGTCACGGCCTATCGGACGCGCCGCCGACGGGATATTCCGTCGGTGACAGGGTCGACGACCTCCTCGGGCTCCTCGAGGAACTCGGCCTCGAGTCGCCGGTCCTCCTGGGTCACTCGACCGGCGGGAACACGGTCATGGCGGCTGGGGCTCGCCGGCCCGAGCGACCGCACGCGATCGTGGCGATCGATCCCGCCGGCCTGCTCGATCTCGAGCCGGATCCGGCGGGGCGCGAGCGTCGCACTCGCGAGCGGATCGAGGAGTGGCACGGGCTTTCGGTCGAGGAGTTGCTCTCCGTCGAGGAGGGTCTCCAGGACCACGTATCAGCGGGCAACGAACGACTCGCGCGAACGCTCGCACGTGCCCGCCAGCGGGTCCATCCGCACGCCGCCGCGGTCACCCGTCACGGGTTCGCCGATCCCGAGGAAATCTATCCGGAGATCGCTGCCCCGACGCTGGTCCTCCGTGCGGACGGCGACGAACGACAGCGGGAGCGTGACCGAGCCCGCTGTGCCCGCCTCCCGAACGGCCGTCTCCGTCACGTCGACGGGGCGGGACATACGGTCGTCCGCGACGCTCGCGAGGAAACGACTCGAGCCGTCCTGGAATTTCTCGACGAGCGGTCGTAGTCCCTCGCTCCCGGTCTCGATTTCACTCTCGCTTTCGAGGCTCGCGGCGAACCGGTCCCCGGTCAGTCGCCGCCGATGCCGACCGACTGTGCCGGCTCGTGGTCCGGCCGCCGTCCGAACTGACGAACGGACTCTACCTCCTCGACTCGGCCGCGGACGTTCGCCACGTCGACGATGATCTCCGTGAGGTTCGCCGTCCCCGCGAGGAACTCGTCGCGGCGGCGTTGCCAGGTATCCTCGACGGTGTCGTCGGCCAGCAACTCCTCGACGCGCTCGAGGATGGCGTCGGCCTCGGCGACGTTGTGGATCAGTCCCTGGTTCTCCAGCGCGACGAAGTTGCCCATGTCGTCGTCGCCCACGAAGGAGTTCGAGCGGATCGCGGGCGTCCCGAGCAGGGCGGCCTCGGTCACCATCGTCTGGGTGTCGGCCACGAGCAGGCTCGCTTCCGCGAGCGCGTCGTGCATCAGCGCCGGGTGGAGGTCGAACCGGCGGGCCGGCAGCCCCTCGAGGTCGGCCTCGCCGCTCTCGTCGGAGACGAGGACGGTGACGTCCTCGGCGAGGCGCTCGACGATCCGGCGGCGGTCCGCGCCGGTCAGGCCGTGCTTGCCGACGTCGTGCTGGGAGCCGAAGGCGTTGAGTCTGAGAAGGGCGAACCGCTCGTCGGACTCGAGTCCCAGTTCCCCCCGGACCTCGGGGTTCGGCTCGTACGTGTCGGGGTGGAGGTACGCACACTCCTTGAACCCGGGGAAGACGTAGTGGTGTTCGCCGAGGTTCTTGCGGAAGGTGTTGGGCGTGAGGATCGCTCGGGCGAACGGCGTCGAGATCGTGTGGTCGAACGACGCCGGCTCGGAGTCGATGAGCAACACCGTCGGCGTCCGAACGACGGCCCCGGTGTGGGCGGCGTACCCGCCCATCCCGAAGATCAGGTCGGGGTCGTACCGCCTGGCGAGGCGGATCGCCCGGGCGTAGTGGGCCGGTAAACGACTCAACAGCGACCCCTTCGAGGTGTCACACGAGCCGTAGACCTCGTAGGGCAGGTCGTACCACTCGAGCAAGTCGACCGTACAGGTGTAATCCCGCGCGAGGACCAGGACGTCGTCCCCGCGAGCCGCGAGCCGCCCGATCGCGTGCTTGTACAGGTGGACGTGCGCCGGCGTATTCGTAAAGAACAGGTATCTCATGCTGACGGTATCGTCTCCTGACCGAACGGTGAGCGGCCGAGGGGGTTTGTTATCAGGCTCGTACCGACCGTAACGACCGCCCGACGGCGGGACAGTCCCCTCCTGTCCGTCGCGGTTCGAGGGCGGACCGGCGGTAGCGAGCGTATAATAATAGGAATACGTTGCCAGGTGTCCGTAGATGCAGTCTCAGGGTAGTAGCGACATGGACGGCGAGACGCGACCGGCGGGTGCGTACCGACTCGAGAACGAGGGCCACGTCGACGTCGGCGGAGATCGACGCGAGCGATACCTTTCAGTACTCGATTCGACGCTCGCGTACGCTCGCCGCCGGAATTACGTCGGCCCGGACTACGGCGACGGGCTCAGTAGCCGGCTGTTGCAGGCGCTGCCGATCGACAACCGGTGGCTCAACCTGGCCGTCCAGGAGACGGTCAAACGCGCGCCCGTCGACGTCAGACCACTCTTTCGCGTCGAGGAACGGCGCAACTACAAGGGGGCCGCGCTGTTTACGATGGCGAACCTGAACTACTACGACCTGGTCGGTGACGGCACCGAGACGGCTCCCTCGCTTGCCGCGTTCGACCCGCTGCTCGAGGCCGATCGGCTCGCGGACTGGCTGGTCGAGGAACGCATCACCGACTACAGCGGCTTCTGTGGGGGCCACCGCCATCCGATCCAGCACCTCCACACGAAGGGCGTCCCGAGCGATCCCGACATCGTGTCGACCACCTACGCGGTCCGGGCGCTGCTCGAGGTCGCGCGGTTCGCGGAGCGAGAAGACGTCGACCTCGACCCCGAGACCCGAGAGAAGTACGCCTCATACGCCGAACTCGCGCGAACGGCGACTGACTTCCTCGTCGAGGACCTGAACTACCGCGAGGTCGAGGAGGGGGCGAAGATCGACTACCACATGAACCACCCCGACGACTCCTACACGATCAACTCCGCGGCGCTCGGGGCGTCGATGCTCGTCGACCTCTACGACTACTTCGGCCACGACGACCTCCGCGAGCGGGCGACGAAGATCCTCGACCACGTCGCGGCCTGCCAGACCGACCGCGGCGGCTGGCCCTACCGGCTCCCGGCCGACGCCTCCCACCTCTCGATGGACAACCACCACAACGGGTTCGTCGTCGAGGCCTTCCAGCGGTACCGCGACATCGTCGGCGACGACCGGTACGAGGACACCCTCGAGGACGCGCTCGAGTTCTACCGGACCGAACTGTTCGCACTCGACGGCGCGCCGAACTTCGACGAGGAAAGCGCCTTTCCGCGCGACATCCACGCCAGTACCCAGGGAATGCTGGTCTTCGCCCGGGAAGGTGACCTCGAACTCGCCGAGCGTATCCTCCGGTGGACCCTCGCGAACCTCCAGGTGGAGGGCGAGCAGGGCCGGTTCTACTACCGGAAGTACCGCCACCACACGAAGCGGGTCACGCTGATGCGGTGGTGTCAGGGCTGGATGTCGTACGCGATGTCGGAGTTCCTGCTGGCCTGTGCCCGGCGGGGCCGGAGTCCGGAAGGTCCCTTCGAGGCCGAACCGTCCGGAGCCGATCGAGAGACTGACCGACGGGAAGCCGCACCGACGCCCGAGACATGAGCCGCCCCGCCACGGAAGGAGATCCGGCCGACACACTCCCGGAGGCGGGGTCGAGGCCGGATCCGGAAGCGAACGACTGCTCGAGCGACGACCGCTCCGGCCGGACCCCGCCGGACCCGTTCGGCTCGGATCTCGCGGGTTCCGTCGACGACGCCGATCCGGCACCCGAGGAGGCGCGGGTCCTCGTCGTCTCCGGACTCGGTCACAAGAACGAGCGCCACTACGGCCCGCTGGCCGAGGTCGCCGGGGAGACGACGCTCGTCTGCCTGAATCCGCGCCACGACGTGGAGCCTGCGAAATACCGCGAGGTGCCCGACGTCGGCCCGCGGCCGCTGCGGCTCGTCCTCCTGTTTTTCGTGGCGCTGCTCGAGGGGTACCGAACCGAGTACGACGCGGTCGCCTCGATCTCGCTGTTCCCCTACGGGCTCTACGCGCTCGCCCTGAAGGCCATCTACGGCTATCCGGCCTCGCTGGGGATCATCGGGATCGACCTGGACCACCACGCCCGGCAGTGGTACGGCGCGGTACCGCGGTGGGCGTTCGGGCGCTTCGATGCGGTCTCCGTGCCCGGTCCGTCACACGCCGACGCCCTCGAGGACTGTGGCGTCCCCCGCGAGCGGATCGAGATCCTGGCGAACGCGATCGACGTCGAACGGTACCGACCGGACGATCGCGGGACTGGGGACGCCGGGGACGACCACGACCACGACCACGACTACGACTACGACTACGACTTCGTCTGGGTCGGCCGCTTCAGCGACGAGAAAGCCCCCATGCGGTTCGTCGAGTCCCTCGTCGCGCTCGAGAGGCGGGACTCGACGGGCGAGTTCCGGGCCGTCATGGTCGGCGACGGCCCGCTCCGGGACGACGTCGCCGCGACCCTCGAGACCCACGGATTGGGCGACCGGGTCGACCTCCCCGGCTGGGTCGACGACCCCCGTCCCTACTACCGGCGGTCCGCGACCTTCGTCCTGACCTCGCGGCGAGACGCCCTGCCGCTCGTGATGCTCGAGGCGATGGCGTCGGGACTGCCGCCGGTAGTGCCGCCGGTCGGCTCGGTTCCCGACGTCGTCAGCGACGGCGACAACGGCGTCGTCGTTCCGGATCGCGACCCTCGGAGTTTCGCAGCGGCGATGGCTCGCTGTCTGGCCGAGCCCGACGAGCGGGCCGACCTGGGGGCGAACGCGACCGCGGTGCGATCCTCGTTCTCGTACGAGCAGGCCGGCGACGACTGGCGGCGGATCCTGGCGACGCTCGTCCGGTCCCGTCCCTGTTCCCGTTCCCGTTCCTGACCCCAGTCCTGTTCCCGTTCCCGTTCCTGATCCCGGTCCCGTCTCGATCTCGAGCGACCGAGGCGTAACCGGATCTCTCACCTACTTTCGGCCGACGAGGTGGAAACCGGCGGGTTATCGCCGGTAGCGACGCGATAACAAAACGAACACTCGCAGTACGACGACCTACATGGACATCGAACGACTGGACCTCGAGCGGTGGGACGACGCGCTTCCCAGGTCGGGGTTCGAAGTCTTCCACGACCCGGACGCGCTGGCCGTGCTCGACGCCCACACCGACGCCGAACTGCGTCTCTACGGCGCGTTCAAGGGTCAGCAAGCCGTCGGCCTCCTCCCCGTCTTCGTCGACGAAAACGCCGTCGGTCGAACCGTCTTCTCGCCGCCGGTCTCGATGGGCGTGCCGCGGCTCGGGCCGATCATCGACCCCAACAGTCCGAAGCGACGCAAGTGGGAGCGGATCAACGCCGAACTGGCGGAAGGGGTCCTCGAGGACGTCGAGGCAGACCGGCGCTCGACGCTGTTCCGGATGACCTGTCCCGTCGGCTACGACGACCCGCGCCCGTACGGCTGGAACGACCTTTCGGTCGAGCCGCAGTTCACCTACGTCGTCGACCTCGAGGGCTGTAGCGACCTCGAGGACGCGATGGCCGGCTTCAGCAAGAGCCTGCGAAACGAGATGCGCCGCTACGACGACGTCGATCTGACGATCGAGATGGAGGGGATCGACGCCGCCCTGCGGATCTACGACGACGTCGTCGACCAGTACGCGGAGTACGACGACGAAGCGCCGATGACTCCGCAGTTCCTCCGTGACTTGCTCGTGACCCTCGACGACGACAGGTGGCGAACCTACGTCGCCCGGACGCCCGACGGGGAGTACAAGAGCGGCATCCTCACGCTGTTTTCCAACGACCTGGCCTACTACTGGCAGGGCGGAGTGACCGCATCCTACGAGCACGTCAGCGTCAACAACCTCCTGCACCGGCGGATCCTCGAGGACGTCGTTACCGATCCGGACCTCGAGTCGGTCGAGGGGTACGACCTCGTCGGCGCGAACACGGAACGGCTCTGTGAGTACAAAGGGAAGTTCAACGGCGAGTTACGGCCCTACTACGTGGTCGAGTCCTCGGGTCTGGAGATGCAACTGGCGAAGTCGGCCTACCAGCGGGTGAGTGGCTCGCTGAAATGAGCCGTTTGACCGCCGAGTATCGGAACTGACGTCCCGCTTACCGTTCGGGATCGGGTCTCGGTAGCGCCCGATGTGTCCGCGGCGGGACGAGATAACTCCCCCAGTGCCGGAGCCGGAGGTACCGGAGAATTCCGTTGCTCTGGCGTGGGCCGAGTCCATGCTGTCGGAACTCCTCGCCGAGCATCGCTTCCCGGACGCGCCTGAACTCGGACATGGTCCGCTGGAGGGAGACGAAGTGGACACCGCAGCGATTTCCGTCGGTCGTATTCACGTCCCGTCGGAGCAACACCGGCTCCCCGTTTTCCCGTTCCCGGGCGAGCTTTTGGGCGTGGCCGACGGTGTTGCGCTCGCGGGCGTGCTCGTGAATGTCGTCGACGACGGATTCGACCCCGGTCGAACTCCCGAGTCGCTCACCGTACTCGCCGACTGCGTTTCGCTCTGCGTGCTCGGGGCTGAACAGTTGCGCCACGCGTTGCTCGTGGTCGCTCTCCTCGAACCACGCGTCGAGTTCGAGCTCGAGCGTCTCGAAATGCTGAATCGATCCGTCGGCGAACGGCCCCTCCTGGATCGTTACCCGGTCTTCGGTGGCCTGACTCTCGCGAAAGCCGGACCGGAATCCCATGAAGAACGGGGCTTCCTCGGGTACCGGTTCGCTCTCGGGCATCCCGTCGAGGCCGCTCTGTCGTTCGGCCGGAAGCCCCCGTCCGACGAACCCCGTTCGACGGTCAGTCCGCTCGAAAACACTCTCGAGAGACGCCGACAGCGAGTGTCCGTTGAGTTCCGTCCGGTCCCCGAACAGGGCCTCCTCGACCGCGAGTACCACGGCAGGCTCGTCGCTTCCGAGGTGTAACAGCGCATCGGTCGTGTCCACCGTCACGTCGCTCTCGGCGGAGAGCGTGACGATCGGGTCCGGCGCCGGAAGATCGACAGCCTCGTCGAGCGTCGCGTCGAACCGGTCGAAATACGCCGGCGTATATCCGAGCGTAAAGAGGAGGCCGGAACTGCTCCACTCGATGGCCCGTTCGACCCCCTGTAACGCAGCAGTGACGCTTTCCCGGGCGGCGGAATCCGGATCGCTGGACAGCGAGAGGTTGAGGAACACGTGATGGGACGGCGGCTCGACGTTCCCGTCCCGATCCGTCTCCAGCACGTCGTTCCACGCGTGCTGTCGCTCGGGAAGCGAGAGCGGCTCGGGGACGCCGTCGGGGACCTCGAGCGAGGAGCCGTTCTCGAGACACGCCGCGAGAGCGACGGTTCCGCCGGTCGCGACCGCCGAGCGCATAAACGCTCGGCGTGAACGCGCTCGCGTTTCACTCGTCTCCGTCCGATCGTCCGTTGGTGGGGACATCGGTGTGCGATCAGTACCCGGACAGCGTTAGCCGCGCAGTCGTGACGAAGTTCGTCACTCCTGCCGGGTACGGCAGCTGGTTCGTCGACCCGAGCATGAGTAGCCAGACGATGAGCCGCTCCCCCTGGATCGGCTGTTCGTCGACGTACTGTGCCGGATGATACAGTTCGGAGAGCGCGTCCTCGTCGTACAGGCGATGTGCCGGATACTCGCCCGGTCCGATCTCGTCACTGTCTCGACGAACGACGACGAGTTCGAGCGTTTCGTCGAGCGGAACGTCGACCGTCTCAGTCCCGTCGGGGTTACTGAATCTGACGATCGTCCCCGGTTCGCCCTCGAGGTAAAACTCCGATTCGGGCGTCGTCCACTCGTCGCCGTCGAACAGTTCCACCGCCGTGCCGTCTTCCGTCCCGGGAGTGATGTCGATGGCCTGAGCGGAGATGTAGTGGGGAACGACCGGCTCCTCGTAGGTGCCGTTCTCGCCGTAGCTGTCGGCGTTTTGCTCGAGCTTCTGCATGAAGTGAGTCATAAATCCTGGGCCGGCCCGACGGAAGACCGGCGTCAGTACGCCGTCCTCGTAGAATTCGTAGGCGATGTCGTAATTGTAGGGGCCAAACCGGACGCCGGAGTGAAAGTCGATGCTCTCCCGTCCGATCGCACTGGAGTGATAGTGGCTCTTCAACTGGAACCCGTTCGGGACGCCCTCGCGGGCCGGGAAGTCGAGTTTGCCGAGGAGTCCCGGGCCGCCGGTGACCGAGCTGTGGACGTCCCAGAAGAGGAGGTCGCCGCTGAAGACGGTATCGTCGTCGGGGAAGTACCACTCGCGAGTGTTCCGGCCCTCCCGTGGCGGCAAGTAGTAGCCCGTGTAGGTAATCGGGGAGTCCATCGCCTCGAAAACCGGGCTATCGTTGTAAGCGGCGGAAACGGTCGCGCCGTGAACTGCGGATTGCTCCCACTCGATGGTCCACCCGTCCTGCTCGAAGGACTCCGCCGGCGGCTCGATCCGGTGGTAGCCATCGTTGGCGGTATAGTAGGGTCGTTGTTCCGTCGGGACATCCGGAACGGTCGCCAGCACCGATTCCGAGCGTGGCTCGATCGTCTCGGCCAGCCGGTAGAGGGGATACTCTACCGCGTGATCGACAACGGCGACGTCGACGAGCTCCGGATTTCCCGGCTCCGAACCGTCGATGAGCGCGCTGATAACCCGGAGATCACCGTCGTCTTTCACGTGCATGACTGCAGTCGCACCCTCCCCGTGGCGGAGATCCGCCTGGCCGATTCCAGCGTACCCTCCCGCTGCACCCTTCCACGACGGATACCACTCCCGGTCGGTCATATCCCCGAAGGCGTCCTGGACCGTCTCGGTTCGATGAATCATCTGCCCGATCTCCATCTGGGCGGGGTTCTGGGTCACCGTCCACGTCACGTCCTCGGGCTCGGTGATCTCGAGGGCGACGAGCTCGTCGCGATAGCGATCGACGAGTCCGTAGACGGTTCGGCGATTCTCCGCCGTCACCTCGAATTCGGCTTCGTCGCCGTCGGGGAACCCCTGCTCGTCGATACGCAGCGAGGTCGGCCCCTGAATACTGATCGTTTCCAGGTGATTCGTGAGAACCTCGTAGGCCTCGAAGCTGCCGATCCAGTCGGTAACGAGGTCGTTGACCTCCGGATCGGCGAGCAGCGTCTCGATGGCCCGTCGCTTTCGAGAGGCGTGTATACGCTCGTAGTTGCCGTTCTCGAACTGCCGAGCAGAGGCGAAACCGGCGGTCTCCAGGCGGAGTGCGGGGATCGAGGCTGCCCCGTCAGCGTCGGACTGGGGCCCATCTGCCGGCGCTTCACTCGGGTCGGAATCGCTACAGCCCGCAAGCGCCGCGACACCGCCGCCGACCGCAGCTAATTTCAGGCACCTTCGCCTCGAAAACTCCCTGTTGACCATTATGCCGGCGGTACATCACTATGGCATAGGAAGCTTGTGCCGCGTTTCAAATTCCGGTACTGTCGCGACCAGTTTCCTGACCGGGTCACCGTACAAACCCAACAGCCTCCCCCTATACCAACAACTGAAGCGATTTGTACACCGATTGGACATTCCTCCGAGACCTGCTGGCGACGTCCGACGACGACCGGTGGCGCACCTGCGTCCCCGGGACGCCCGATGGGGAGTACAAGAGCGGCATCCTCGCGCTGTTCTCGAACGACCGGGGCTACTACTGGCAGGGCGGGGTGACCGCGTCCTCCGACCATGTCAGCGTCAACAACCTCCTCCATCGGCGAATCCTCGAGGACGTCGTCACCGGTCCGGACCTCGAGTCGGTCGAGGGGTAGGACCTCGTCGGCGCGAACACGGAACGGCTCTGTGAGTACAAAGGGAGTCCAACGGCGAGTTGCGGCCCTACTACGTGGTCGAGTCCTCGGGCCTGGAGATGCAACTGGCGAAGTCGGCCTACCAGCGCGTGAGCGGGTCGCTGAAGTAGCGCGACCACGACGGATCCCTCTCGATAGCGGCAAACGGGCTACGCTACGGCTTTCTTTCGTTCGGTGGACTGTCTGACCGGCTCCCGCAAAGTCAGCGTTTAGCTCGGCGACCTCCAACGGCCACACATGCACTGGCAAAGACGTCGCGACCTGGAGGGCGGGAAGGAAATGGGCGTCTGGCTGCTCGTCGACGACGGGAGCGTCGAGGAGGAACTCTACGTCGAGTCCCACGAGTACCGGGGCGGAGATTTCGACGTCTACGTCGCCACGCCGGATGGAGAGTGGGATCACGAGGGGACCTTCGAGACGGCCGACGAAGCGTTCGATGCCGCCAGGGGATACATCACCGATAGCGAGTTCCCCGTCGAGGGCGCGGGAGAATAGCCAGCCTCCCCGCCCCGTCACTCCATGTAGCCCAGTCCCTTCAGGCGATCCTCGACGTCGCCGAAGTCCTCGTCCTCGCCCCCACCCGCGTCCCCGCCCGCACCGGCGGCGGCCCGGGCCTCCACGCTCCGGACCGTCGGATCCGCGTCGGCCTCGAGTAGTTCCGTCCGGACGTCGCCGTCGATCCCGTCGGGGATCGGCTCGCCGATGCTGTGCAGCAGCGTCGGCGCCACGTCCGCAACCGAGAGGTCGGCGGGGTCGCCCGCCTCGCTCGAGCCGTCGATCGTCGGCCCGCGGGCGAAGAAGACGCCCTCGCTGCGGTGGCTCGCGGCCTTCTTCCCGGCGGGTTCGAAGACGTCGTCGGCGAGCCGGGTCTTCTCCTCGTACCCGGCCTCGCCGACGACGACCAGGTCCGGCGAGGCCTCGTCGTCGGGGAAGGCCTCGTCCCCGTCGGAGACCGACAGGACGCGGTCCCCGGTTTCGGGGTCGGTGACGTCCTCGAAGGCGTCTCGAAGTTCGCGCTTGACCGAGTCCACGTTAGCCGGCGCGACGGTCCCTGACTCGAATCGCTCGGTGTCGTTGACGTAGACGTAGCTCGGACCGTGGGCGAACGCGATCGTGTCGTCGAAGTCGACGTCGTACAGCCCGTGGTCGCCGGGTACCTGCTCTGCAATACCGTCGACCAATCCCTTGGGAAGCGACTGGATGAACCGTTTTTCGTCGATCCCGACCCGTTTCAGCGCGCCGAGGACGTTCGACTTCGTCACGCCGAGGCTGGCCAGCGAATCGCCGGCCGCGCTGCGGTCCTTCCGCGAGAGGAACCCCTCCCGCTCGAGGACCGCGTTCAGGTTGACGAACGTCGAGATCGGGCCGAAGCCGTGGTCGGAGACGACGAAGAGGTTGGCATCGCGTTCGTCGACGTACTCGAGGACGTCTCCGAGGATGTCGTCGAGCACCCCGTAGTGCTCGAGGATGACGTCCTCGTCCCAGATGAGATGCTGGAGGCGGTCGGGCGCGGTGAACACGAAGAAGAAGAGTTGCCAGTCGTCGACGTCCATGAGTCGGTCCATGAGGGCGCGACGCGCCGCGACCAGGGAGTTCAGATCGTTGCGGAACCGGGCCTCCTCGTCGGCGTAGTCGTACCAGTTCAGCCCGATTTCGTAGTCCGGAATCCCCTCGGTGATCTCGTCCGCGAGGCCGTCGGGATGGGCGAACCGCTCGTTGATCGCGGGCGACATCATCCCCGCGACCATCTTCCCGTCGATCTCGCTTGCGGGGTAAGTCATCGGGACGTTGCCGACGACGGCCGGCGAGAGCAGGTCCCACAGCGCCGGTTGCTCTCGGTCGGCACTCGTGTTCATCTGCTGGGTGTAGTCGCCCTCGACGCGCTGGAAGCCGTAGATGCCGTGGTTGTCCGGCCGTGACCCGGTCGCGATCGTCGGCCAGGCGGCGGGCGTCGTCGGCGGCGTCGTGCTCTCGAGGGGCGCGGCGACGCCCTCGTCTCGGAGGCGACGGAACGAGGGGAGTTCGCCGGCGTCGATCCAGTCCCGCAAGAGGTTCCAGGGGACGCCGTCGATGCCGAGGACGAAGGCGCGGTCCGTATCGCTGGCTCGAGTTCGCGCTCCAGTTCCGTTTCCAGTTCCAGTTCCAGTTCCAGTTCCAGTTCGAGTCATAGAGGCGGGTTCGTTCGTCACCCCACCGGGAGCACTGATTGTTATGGCCGGGGTTACCGCTCACAGCAAGGGAGTAACGGGACGAACCCACCAGCTACTCGCCCCTCCGAGATCGGACTGATTACCGGTTCCGTAGCTCCGCGGCAACAGGCGCGTCGGCGTCGCTCTGCTCGCGATCGGAGCGAACCAGCGGCGCTTCGGGTCCCGGCTCCGGCTCGAACCCGCGTTCTCCGGGGTCCCGTTCGGTCGTCGGTTCCGCCGGCGCGTCCAGCGTCGTCCTCGCGACCTCGGCCATCGTCTCGACACGCAGGTCGGTCTCCCGGCGGCGCTCGTCGAGGTACTCGAGGATTCGCCGGAGACGCCGGACGGTACGGGGCGTCGTGAGGTCGTTCGGGTGGAGCCAGAGGTGACAGATCTCGCCGCCGTTTGCCGCGGCTGCCGCGTCGATCCCGCGTTTCGCTTTCCGGACGACGGGGTCCCCGGCGAACGGCTCGACGAGCGATCGGGCCATCCCCTCGAAGGAGAATAGACACAGCGAGCCGGGAACGTCGACGAGCCCGTGCTCGTCGACCGTCGGCTCGACCAGCGGGGGCGGCGTCCGGCCGACGGAGTAGCTGGCGAACTTGCCGACGGGGTACAGCCACGGCCGATCGTACCACCGCGAGGGACCCCGCCCGCGGTAGCAGGTGAAGTCGTGCTCCGCGAGGACGTCACGGTGTCCGACGACGTTGCGCGGGAACACGAACGACTCGAGGTCGATCCCTCGATCCCGGGCGACCTCGCGACAGGCCTGGAGCTCGGCCGCGGCGACCGCCCGATCCGTCGTCTCGCCGTCGAACAGGACGTGCGAGAAGGAGTGACAGCCGATCTCGTGGTCGACGTCGGCGTCCTCGATGCGGTCGATCAGGTCGGGCCCGAACCAGCGGTCGCAGTCCGCGGCGGTTCCGCCGGGATCCGGGGCGAACCAGCCGTCGTCGGCCGCCGGGTGGGACGAGTGGGAACCATCACAGTCCTCCAGGAAGAGGTGGCCGACCACGGCCCAGGTGGCCGGCACCTCGTAGGCGTCCAGCCACTCGACCAGCCGCCGCCACCCGAGCCGGGCGCGGTCGATCCGTCGCTGGGGTGGGTCCTCGAGGTCGTGGAACCCCCACGCGAGTTCGGCGTCGATGGAGAGGACGACACGCCCCATACTACGGTTCCCCCCGGCCGGGATCGGCCGGACGTGTGACCGTCCCGGCTCCGGTGCCGGTTTCACGACGACTGCTCGGTTCGGCTCGGTTCTCGGCGACGGCGGAGAAGAACTCCAGTCGCCGTCGGCCGCCCATCGTCGCCGCCGTCGTTCGATCGATGCCCGTCATAGTAGTTCGGTCTTCGGTACGGCGCTCGGATCGGTACCTCCTGTTACAGAGGTTGAATTATTAAGTATGAATACAGTTATTCGGGCCGTTTCGTCTAGGCGGTTCCTACCGCGGACTCCGAAAACGCTCGTCCCAGCCCGATTTGTGGTCCGGACCGAGCGGCAGTCGGCGACGATGGGTTACTCCGTTGTTAACTAACGTTCAGAATCCGATATGACCTGTCATGATCGACGACGACGCGGGATCGCGCCGGCCTCGAGCGGATGGTTCGTCTCGGACGGGACCGCGAGTCGCCGGGGCGGCCTCCATTCGGACGCAACACGGCACCGGAGCCGAAGGTGGTCTCGATGGCTAAAGCCGACGAGGGAACGATCGATGCGGACGGTGAACCGATGGCCGTAGCGGACGACTGGGCCGACTCCTCGGTCGCGGTACCCGCGATCACGGCCCCGAGCACCCTCGCGTGTTTCCGATCGCTCGGAGGGCGGGACGGCACCGACGTGCGAACGATCGCGCTGGCCGAACGCGACGGGATTCCTGCGACCCGCTCGAGGTACTGCGACGAGACGGTCCCGGTGCCGTCCCCCCACGAGAACCTGATCGCGTACAAGGACGCGCTGCTGTCGGTCGCGATGCGGCCCGACGTGCGGACGATCATTCCGGTGAGGGACGTCGATGTCTACGTGCTGGCGAAGTACAAAGACGAGTTCGACGGCTACGTGAGCACACCCTGGCCCGACCTCGAGACGCTCGCGGCCGTCCAGGACCGGGTGCAGTTGTTCGACGCCGCGGAGGCCGCCGGTGTCTCCGTCCCCGACACCGCGTTGCTGGACTCGACCGACAACGACTGGGACTGGGACTGGGACTGGGACCGCGAGTGGATCGTCAAGGCACGGTACTCGATCCTCGTCGACGAGTACGTCGACCGCTGTACGCCGGCGGAGTACCTCGATCCGCCCAAAACCGAGTACCTCCCGCCGGGCGAGGAACCCGACGTCGACCGGCTCCGCCGGGAGATGAACCACGTCCCCCTGCTCCAGGAGTACGTTCCCACGACCGAGGAGTACGGGTTCTTCGCGCTGTACGACCACGGGGAACCGGTGGCGACCTTCCAGCACCGACAGCTCCGGGGCTACAGTTACGCCGGCGGCGCGAGTTCGTTCCGAGAGTCGGTCCGGATCCCGGCCCTCGAGGAGGCCGGTCGGGACCTGCTCGACCACCTCGAGTGGCACGGGCTGGCGATGGTCGAGTTCCTGCGAGACGACGAGACCGGCGAGTTCAAACTCATGGAGATCAACCCCCGATTCTGGTCGTCGCTGCCGTTCTCCGTCCAGGCGGGCGCGGATTTCCCCTACTACTACTGGCAGCTCGCGAACGGGAAACGAGCGGAGATCGACCACGAGTACGAGGCGGGGCTGGCCGGCCACCTGCTGCGTGGCGAACTCCTGTATCTACGGTCGATCCTCGTCGATGACGTCGAACTGGCCGAGAAACCGTCCTTCTGGTCGGCGGTCGGCGAGATCGCACACTCGATCGTCGAACATCCCCGATTCGACTGTGCGAGCATCACGGACATGCGGCCGTTCGTCCGCGACATGCTCGACGCCTACGACGCGTACAAGTAGCCGGTCGTTCCGTTTTCCGTGCTCTCGGTGTGAGCGTCGACGACCTTAATCCAGATATCCGAGCGACTTCAGCCGCGCTTCGATGTCGGCTTTCTCGACGGTGTCACCCACTTCCGCGTCCGTGTCCCTGCCGTCGCCCTCGCTCGGTTCGTCCAGGCGAGCGAGCACCTCCTCGAGTGCGTACGCGGCGTACTCGTCGACGGTGTCGAACTCGCTGTGGTCCAGTCGTGCTTCGATGCACTCGGTGACGGTCGTCGGAAGTTCGACCGTCGTCGACGTGACCGGTGACGACGTGCGGCCGAGGTCGTTTCCACTCATCGTGTTTTCCTCTGAGAGTGTCGATCGAATTGTTATGTGTTCGCTTCCCGTGGTCGGCGATCCGACAGCCCTCGGATAACTAAGTACGCTGTGACGAATTTCACGGTTCGATGAGCGACAGCGAGGACGTGGTACTGATAACCGTCGACAGTCTCCGCGCCGACCACTGCGGCTTCATGGGGTACGAGGAGGACGTGACGCCGACGCTCGACCACCTCGCCGAAGAGGGACTCGTGTTCGAGAACGCGATCGCCCCCGCCCCGGAGACGAACAGTTCCGTGACGACCATGTTTACCGGCCACTACCCGAACCCGGACCGGGAGTGGGACGCAGACGAGGTCATGCCGGACATCCAGCAGCACATGCAGACGCGACGGACGCTCCCGGAGCGGTTCCGCGAACTGGGCTACGAGACGGCCGGCTTCACGGCGAACCCCTGGACCTCCCGGTACTTCGACTTCGATCGGAACTTCGATCACTTCGTCGACACGATGGACGAGAACGCGACGAGCGATCTGATGGACGATCGCCGGGGCGGTGGCGTCGCGAACCTCGTCGTCGCGCCGATCCTCAACTGGTGGCAGGGCCAGGACATGTTCATGTCGTGGGAACGGCTCTACGAGGGGATCCTCGAGTGGGTCGGAGAGGTCGAATCCCCGTACTTCCTGTGGATATTTCTCGTCGACGTCCACATGCCCTACCTCCCGCCGGACGAGTACCGGACTCACTCCCGGCTGCTGACGTATCCGGCGAACGGGTCGCTGTTCCTCGAGAACCTCGATCTGCCGCTCCAGTCGCCGTTTCACGACGTCCTCGTTCGCACCTACGACGATTCGATCCGGTACACGGACGCGTTCCTCGAGCGGTTCGTCGACGACATCGACGGCGACCCCCTGATCGCGATCGTCGGCGATCACGGCGAGGAATTCGGCGAGAACGGCGTCTACGGGCACGGCTCGAAGGTCTCGGAGACCGCCCTGCACGTCCCGTTCGTCGTCGCGAACGGGCCGTCGGAGACGGTCGAACGCCCCGTCTCCCTGCGGCGGATGCCGGAGTTACTGACGGCGCTGGCGACCGACGGCTCCTACGATCACGTCCTCGAGCCGACCGTTCGCGCCCGGAACTACGACCCCGCAGTCGCCGTGCGCGGCACCCGCTGGCGATACGAGTGGCGGGAGTCGAAAGAAAAGGTCGAAGTCAGACGCGACGGTTCCTGGGAGGAACGGTCGATACCGGAACTCGAGCGGATCGGACGGGATCTCGTCGACGCACACCTCGAGCGGGAGCGCGAGAGAAAGCGTATTCACGAGGCTGCGACGGACGTCAGCCGTATCGAAGCGCTGTAGCTACGTCGGTTAGTTCGCGCCCGGGCACCCGGCCCACAGGAATCGCCGGTTCGGGACTGGGCTCGAGACGGCCGCTTTCGCACCGGTAGACGAGCGGGGTGAACGAGACGAACGCGGGGCCGTGAGGTCAGTTTAGTTCGGATCGTTCGATACGGGACGAATCACTCGTCTCGAGCGTCGTACTCGAGGTGAACCTGCGCGTCACCGAGCAGGCGGAAGTCCGTGATGTCACCTTCGAACCAGTACGCGTCGAGCCAGTTGCCGACGGCACCGCGGACCGTTCCGTCCTCGATCTCGTCCTCGTCGTCGATCGAGGCACCCATGCGTTCGGCCTTCTCGACCGATCCGTCGACGGTGAACGAGTACGTGCTCGGTTCGGACGCTTCGCGGCCGTCGATCACGAGCGCGTGGGGGAGCCCTTCGCCGTCGTCGCCATCGCCCTCGTTCCCGTCCTCGTCGTCCGTTCTGTCCGAGTCGTCCGTTCCGTCCGAGTCGTCGGACTCGTCGGTTTCATCGTCCCACGAGCCGACGCCTTCTAGCTTGCTCAGGTCGAACTCGTGTCCGTTGACGACGGCGGTAACGGTCGCGTCCGATTCGACGGCGGTGATCGCCCCGTCGACGTGGAAATCGTCGACGTAGCCGCCGAGATAGCCCGCGATCTCGAACTCGTCGCCGTCGGACGTTACACCGTCACGGTACGGATCGTCGGGATTCGTGTTCGCGTACTCGCCCGTGCCGGCGCTCCCGAGACCGGAAATGCGGTACTGGACGGCCTGACTTCCCGAACCGGCCTCGAGCTCGAGGTGGTTTGCGGCATCGTCGCGCCAGACGTCGTCGATGGACCGGTCCTCGTCCTCGGGCTCTTCGGGCGGCGATGGATCGGGGGCAGAGCCCGATCCCGAGGCGGCGTCCTCCGCGCTGAGCGGAACACCCGCGACGTCCGATGGCTCGAAGCGCTGTGGCGAGCCGACGGATTCGCCGTGGATCGCGTTGAGCGACGACTTGCGCACGCGGGCATCGTCGAACCGGCAGTTCTCGACGGTCACTTCCGCGCCCGTCTCCCAGCCCGCGCCGGCCTGAATGTCGCGTCCGGCCCGCGCACCGGAGAGATCGCAGTCGATCAGCGTCGGGTTGTTGTAGAAGCCCCAGAAGCCGCGGTCGCCGCCGACGGCGACGCAGTTTTTCAGGGTAGAGCCGTCGGTGCCGAGCCGGAAGTTCGAGGCCTGACAGTCGGCGGCAAAGGAGTTGCTGATGTGGACGTCACCGTTACCGCCGGGGATCGAGTGGTGATCCGGGTTCCCCGGCGCGCTGGCGTAGATCGCGTTGTCGGGACAGTTCTGAATGTTGACCCGATCGATGTGGAGCGTGCCGCGGTGGCGCGGAGAGACGAAGATACCGGTGATCCCGGGGTACGTGTTGTCTTTCTCGTTGCCCATGAAATAGAAGTTCTCGATGTGGCCCTCGGCGTCGGGGCTGTTGACTCGGCAGGCGATCACCTGGTTCTTCTCGAAACTGTCCCAGTTCCCGCGGAGGCCGACGTTTCGGATCGTCCAGTCGTCGGCCATCGCGTTGATGTTGAACGACGCGTTGTCGGCCGTGATGTCGATCAGGACGTTCTCGAACGTTTCACCGTCGCTCAGGGTTTTCGTTCGCGTCTCACCTGGCCCGAGTTCGATCACGTCGTACTCCTCGTCGCCGCCAGCTGCGGCCGCGTTGCCAGCAGCGATCGACGCTGCCGCAACGCCTCCGGCCACCTTCATGTACGATCGACGACCGAGTAATGAGCTATTACTGCCTTTTTCTCCCTCTTTGGGTGCTCTATCGGACGATTTGCTGTCATCCAGTTCCGCAAAGTCGCGTGCCATGCGTCCGGGTAACCGAATCATAACGATATAAGTTTTATCTTCCAGTAGGTCACATTCGATTAAGTATTCATCAATTCATGAGGATACATTCATGGAATAATGAATGAAGTGCCATATTGTTAAATAATTCATGGGGCGTCTGTTCCGGGACCGGGAGAGGCCACGAGTCGCGACCGGATACAAACCGCTTCAGTAGCGCACTAGGAGGAGTCAACCAGCCCGTTCGGTGACAGGACCCACGTCGGTTTCGCCGAGAGCAAGGACTATGGGCGGAACGGGCCCGAATAATACCGGATTACTCCCCGGAACGAGCTAGTTCGGGGAGCTCGCGTCGGAGATCGCCTCGTCGCTTTCCCCGTCGGGGAGCCATCGTCGGACGAACGGAAGCGAGACGCCGACCGTGTCCTCGAGGACGTCGACGACGACCGCGTCGTTGGCCTCGAGGCCGCCGGCGACGGCGACGACGCACAACGACGTGAGGCCGGCGACGACCAGGAACGGACCGATCGTCAGCACGGAGATCGAGATCGCCGGTGCCAGCACGTACGCGACCGGGAGCAAGACCGCGGGAAGCGAGAGATACGTCCGGTTCGCGGCGGGTGAGAACGGCGTAATCCCGTACTGGACCGCAAGGACCGTACAGATCACGAGGTGCAGCGAGATCAGCGAGGTGACCGAGGCGAGCCCAGCTCCGAGGAATCCGTAGCGCGGGATGACGATCAGGTTGATCACGACGTTGAGCGCCAGTGCGGCGACGTTGCCGACGGCGATCCAGGAGGTCGCGCCGAGTGCAGATAGCGTCTCCCGGTCGCGTCCGGCAGCGGCGCTGAAGAAGAAGCCGGCCGCGAGAACGGGCAGCACGGTCGCCGCGTCGGCGTATTCGGGCCCGAAGAACAGCCCGATGACGTCCTCCGGAAACACGACGAACAGCATGAACGCCGGGAACGTGACGACGTAGACCCATTTCGTCGTCGTCGCGTAGATGTCGTCGACGGCCTCGCGGTCGCCTTCCGCGTCGAGTCGCGAGGCGATCGGGAGATAGAGGAACCCGAACGCCGAGAGGACGACGAGCAGTCCGCCCGCGATCGGGTAGGCCGCGTCGTACATGCCGACCTCGTAGGAACTGCGGAAGTAGCCGAGCATCAAGGTGTCCGTCCGCGTAAGGAGGATGCTCACGACGGTCGAGACCACGAGCGGCGCGGAGAACCGGACGAGTTCGGGCACGTGCGTCCTCACGTCCCCGACCAGCGGCATGAGCCGTCCGAGCAGGACGTGGGCGACGACCAGCGCGATGACGGACGCGAGGAGATAGGCGACGCCCGCGGCTGCGATTCCGAAGCCGGCCAGCAACAGTGCGGCGATCAGCCCGATCCGCAGGCCGGGGTCGAGCACGTCGCGGACGACGGTCCGGTAGACCGTGTTCTCGTGGCCGCGAATCCCCGCGACCGCGATCCGAAACCCCGCGACGAACGGGAGCGAGACCGCAAGCAGGCGGACGAACGTCACCGCCTCTCCGGTTTCGAACAGTCGATCCGCGATCGTCTCTGCGAAGAGGAACATCGCGGTCCCGAACGCGACCGACAGCGGAATCGCGACGAGCAGTCCGCTCACCCAGACGCCGCGCCTGTCGGACGTCGAGTCGTACCGCGGGATGAACCGGGAAACGCCCTGGGTACAGCCCGCCAGTGCGATCGTCACGGAGACGGTCAACAGCGCGAGTCCGACGCTGACCTCGCCGTAGGCATCCGGCGAGAGCAAGCGACCGATGACGATCCGTTCGGCCAACTTGGCGGCCGAGCCCATGATGCCACCGACCATCACGATAGCCGCACTCGAGAGCAACGCGGAGAGTTCGCGCGCCTGGTCGGCCATCAGAGGTACCCGAGGTCCTCGAGTCGTTCGGTCACTTCGCCGTCGTCGGCGGTCGGCTCGACGGTCGCCCGCCCGTAGGGAATGTCGCCGTAGTCACTTCGGCGGACGTCTGCCGAGAGGACGCCGGGCGGTACCGACCCCGTCATCCGCTCGGGGACCGGACGGTCGAGTAGCGCCATCGCGATCGGGGCGACGTCGGTGAGCGAGAACCGATCCGGTCCGGAAGCTGAGAAAGCGGGGCCGGCACCGATGAACACGCCGTCGCGCTTGTGGTTGTACGTGTCGACGCTCACGAACTGCCGCCCGTAGAGCGTACTCGAGACGAGGTGGTTCATGTCGGTCGGAAGGAAACAGACGTCCGGCGCCCGGTCGACGTAGGGGCCGTCGTAGAGGTCCTCGCGCCGGCAGACGTACTCGAAGACCGGCTCGCCGTTCGGCGTCTCGAGGGCGGAGAGTATCTCGATGATCTCCTCTCTGGTCGACTCGTAGGCCGACTGCGGGACGACGCCGTCTGGTTCCCGGCCGGCGACGTTGATCCGGACGCCCATCCGGGTGCCGTCGGCGCAGTACGCACGGGAGTTGCGCCAGTCGACGCTCTCGGTGGCGGCCGATTTGACGGCGTCGGGGGCCAGTCGGAGCAGGGTCGATTCGAGGCCGACGCGCTCGGCGGCGGCGTAGACGTCGGCCGGTTCGACGCCGACGCGTGAGGCGAGTCGTTGGCCGGCACGGACGGTACCCTCGAGGAGGGGCGAGGACCCGTTGTCGCCGTTCCGTGCCGGTTCGGCCCCATCGTCGACCGGCCCCGGACCCTGGCTCGGGCCCGGACCGCCGGAGCCGTTACCCTCGACCAGCGATGCCTTCTCCGTCCCGATGGTCGGTCGATCCGTCTCGTCGGTCGTCTCGACGAAGCCGTGATCCCGGAGGACTTCGTTGACGTGAACGTTGTAGCCGGTGACGGGACCGATCCCGTGGTCCGAACAGACGACGACGTTGACCGCGTCGTCGTCGACCGCCTCGAGCACGTCGCCGACCAGCCGATCCGCGGCCGCGTAGATCCGCCGGAACGCCTCGTCGCGCTCGAAGTTGTGGAAGACGGCGTCGGTCTTCTGGACCTGCAGGACCGCGAGCTCCCACTCCTCGCGCTCGACCAGTTCGACCGCCGCGCGTCGACGTCGTTCGATCAGGTCGAGGTAGCCCTCGAACTTCGCGTCTTTGTCGTCGCTGACCTCCGCTCGCGAGTAGATGGTGTACTCCTCGCCGATCGCCGCCGACAGCTCGTCGCGGATCCCCTCGGGGTGGCCCGGTTCGTCCTCGACGGCGAGATAGCCTGGTACGAGCGCTCCCTCGATCGGCTCGGCAGGATGGGTCACGGGGACGTTCATGACGACCGATCGACCGCCATCCCGGGAGTGAGAGAGGTACTCCCAGAGCGCGGGTTTGCGGACGTCGGTCCGTGAGACGAGTTGCGCCTCGTCGGGGTAGCCGTCGTAGGCGAAGAACCCGTAGACGCCGTGATGGCTCGGATCCGTGCCGGTGTACATCGAGGGCCAGGCGCTGCCCGTCCACGGCGGGTGAGTCGACTCGAGGCGCGCCTCGAGGCCCCGTTCCCGGAGCCGCTGGAGGTTGGGGGTGGCGTCGGCGAACCGATCCACGTAGCGGAAATCGAGCGCGTCGAGTCCGATGACGACCGTCTTCATCGTTCCCGCCCCCTCCACGAGGTTACAGAGACGATCGGAGCGTGACTCGAGGTCGGCTCGATACCGTCACCGTCGTGGTCGACACGTCGCTTTCGAGTCGGGTCGTGCGGCCGATTCATTACCCGAACGGACCGTCCTCGCGTGCTTTGTTATCGCGCGGTTTCGGGACGGTAGTAGCTCCAAAACCCGGCCGCCCCGCGGTGTGGCGAGCCGTTCAGGCAGGACTGTCGCCGCCGTCGATCCAGTAGAGGTGGAACTCGCCGTTCGACCGGAGTCGGTCGACCCCCGGCTGGGAGTCGACCGAGTCGAGTTCGCTCTCCGTGTGTCGGAGTTCCCGGTAGGCGACTGTCTCCCGCTCGTAGTCGGACTTGGTGAGGACGAGGTACCGGTCCTCGTCGTACCCCTCCGCGAGGTTCGAGCCGAGTCCGCCCTCGGGTGGCCCCTCGTGAAGCCGCATCCGGTCCTCGTTTCCGTTGATCGCGTCGTCGTATCGGTTCGGACCGTTCCGCAACCCGACGAACGACACGTCCTCGACGCTCTCGTCGAAGGCGTCCTCGTAGCCGCCCATCTCCGCCTCGCTGACGTGTGGCGAGGCGTTGTACGTGTACGGCGAGGGGAAGACGGCCGCAAGCGAGAGCACGAGCAACAGCGCGAACCCGACAGCGAACAGCGGCCGACCGCCCGGCAGCCGCACGCTCATCCTCGAGCGGGGCCCTCTCGAGTCGGTCGCCCACGCGTAGAGCCCGAACAGCGCGATCGAGCCCAGAACCGTGACGAAGACCATCATCAGTCCGAACACGCGGAAGTGCATCGTCGAGTCGGGAGCGACGAAGTAGATCAGGAACAGTGGTCCCAACCCGAGCAGGGCGACCGTGAAGTACGTCGTCTCCGGGCGAACCCGCCGAAGCAGCGACGACCGCGAGATCACGACCCCGGTCACCAGCGCGGCGGCCAGCAGCGTGAACACAAGCTGGGCGAGAAACAGCTTGACGAACACCTCGGTCAGGCTCCCGCCGATCGCCGATAGCGACGCGCCCTGTGTCGCGACGGTGTCGGCACCGCCGCGGCCCTCGAGGAGGAACTCGACGGCCGCTCCGAGGTAGTGCCCGGCCATCCCGCTGAAGAAGCCGTGGTTCGACGTCCAGACGAGAAAGAGCGCGATCAACAGGAACGTGTGCCCGTAGACGGTCGAATGGCCGGCGACGGGACCGTCGCTCGCGACGCGGCGGGCGAGGAACTGGACGAGGGCGATCCCCGCCAGGGCGACGATCAGGTGGGCCACCAGCTGTGGGTGGTAGACGACGGTCGCGACCGCGGCCAGTGCCAGGAGCGTGCCGGTCGCCGAGACCGTCGCAGTCGTCCGGTCGGCACGGACGTATCGGATCAATAGGTAGAAAAACAGCGCCGAGAACATGACCGCCTGCGACATCGCGTGGGCGGACATGTACATCGAGATGGTCGTCACCGGCAGGAGGAGGAAGCCGGCGAACGTCGCGATCGTGACCGCTCGCCGGTCCTCGACGATCGTGCCGACGCACAGCGGGACGAACGTACAGAACACGAGCACCGCGAGCAACACCACGTAGAGCATCGACCGTGCCAGCGGCGTCCCGAGGACGGAGCTGGTGAGCACGGTCACGGTGTGAATCCCGGGGTAGTAGAGGTCGAACGGAACGATCGTCCCTTCGCTGATGGCCCGGGCCCAGCCGAGGTGGGTCAGGGAGTCGTGACGGCCGAAGAACCGGTAGCCGCGGACGATCGGCAAGCCGGCGAAGAGGGCCATCGAGAGCCCGCCGAGCAGGAGGGCGACGGGTCGGGTCCTCGCTCTCGTTGCGGCTCGACCCCTCGAGTCGCCGTTCCGGTTCTCGCTACCGGCCGGCGGGACGAACGCGACGGTCAGGGCGATCGCCGTCGCCAGCAGGAGGCCGCCCCAGACCAGCGGCGGGGTCGAGGTGAAGATCGACAGTTCGTACCCCGTCGCCGGGGCCGAACGGGCCAGGAGGGCGCTGCCGGTGAGGGCCAGGAACCCGATCGCGAGGGCGAGTTTCCTGAACGGTTCCGCGTCGGCGGCTGTGGGGGGAGACATTCGGATTGCTCCGTCGTTGTCCCGTCGTAGCCCTTGTTATTCTCCGCATTCCGGGCGTGTGATGGAGGCTACCGTCCGAACCTCGATCGGGTGGGTAGGACCAGCGAGCGCCCGTGAACTGGACAGAAGACCGGTCCGCGGTCGCTGGTCTCCCGGTTGCCACGGACGGAGCACGGTTCACTCGAGCGGGACCGAACGATCGGACTCTCGCCGCTGGAAGACTGCGGCGAGAAACCGACGACGGGCGTTCGGAAGGAGTGGAGGAGGGGAAGAGGGGAAGAGGACACCCGCTTCCGAACAACGGTGACCTCGAGGGCCGCGAGCGACGATCGTCGCTCGTTACTCGGCCGCCGGCTCGTCCTCGATCTCGACCCAGAAGTGGGCGTGCCGGTAGGCGTCGTCGGTCGTCGGATCCTCGGGCGCGTCGCCGTCGAACAGCATGACGGCGATCCGGACCTCGCCCGATTCGGCTTCCGGCGTCACCTCGCGGTCGCCGAGGGCGGTCGCGCCGTCGGCCACGCTGTAGTCGACCCGGCGGAGGTCGTTGCGCTCGAGGACGGTGCCGTCCTCCGCGACCCACTGTTCCTGGACGACGACGGTGTACTCCATCGACTCGCCTTCCTGGTTCTCGACGGCGACCGTGACCGGGATCGACTCGCCGGGTTCGACGCTATCGGCGTGGTCGCCGACCACGTACTCGCCGGACTCGTCCTCGGTGAGCAGACGGAGATCGGTGTACCGCTCGCCGTCCTGCGGTGCTGCGAGTCCGTACCCGACGGACGTGAGCGCGAGGAGCACGCTGACGACCAGGACGAGGTTGATCGCGGTCGCAGCCAGCGATCGACTCCCGAAGATCGCTGCGCGGAGCCGCCGGAGCTTGCCACCGAGTCCGAGGCAGTACCGGTCCCGGGGGGCGACGCGAATCCGGCGGACGGCGGCGAACGCGGTCGTGACCAGGACGAATCCGGTGACGGTGCCGACGATCGTCGTCGTCTCGAACCGCCAGGAGAGGGCGGCGATTCCCAGGCCGAGCAGCGGCAGCACCGCGAAACTCAGCCCGAACGCGAGCGCGGGGCGTTCGACGTCGGTCGGGGACCCCGTCTGGCCGATTAGCGAGCCGTCGCCGCCGTCGGTGTCGGTCCCGGTGTCGACTCCAGCCCCTCGAGCACGGGGGAACAGGGCGGAGACGACGGCGTACCCCGGTGCGAGAAAGAGCAGCGGGGCTCCGACCGCGGCGCGGACGACCGGCGACGAGACGTCGACGACCGCCAGGAGCGTGGCCGCCGCGAGGGCGAATCCGGTCAGCCCGACCAGGTCGGTCGGAACCCCCGCGAACGGCCTGCGGCCGACGCCGAGCGGTCGTACCGTTCGAATCAGACGTTCCTTCATCCATCGACGCCTCGACCGGTCCGGGCATTGTTACTGGTGGCATAACCGACTGTCAGGGATCGACGACCGTTCGGCGCTCCGAACGATGGTCGGACACACCCCCGCGTTAGCGTTGCGGAACCGCGAAACTGCCGTCCCGTCGCCCGCCCACACACAGCGGAACGACCGCTACCCGGACGACGGCGGAAACCGGGCGCTTACAAAGTGCCTTGGTCTCGAGGTCCCCGCTATGAACCAGCATCGACGAGCGGGCGGTACGGAACTCAGATCGCACGCGGTCCAACGCGGGCGCGAGACGGCGGTCGACCGGGGAGGAAACGAATGAGCGTCGACGTCCGCCTCGCGACCGAGGAGGACCGGGATCGCTGGAACGGCTACGTCGAACGCTCCCCGCAGGGCCGGTTCTGGCACGAACTCGAGGCGCTCGAGGTCCAGGCCGAGCACGCGGGCGCGACGGTACATCCCCTGATCGGATTCAAGGGCCAGGAACCCGTCGGCCTCTTTCCCGTCTTCGAGATCGACAAGAAGGTCGTGACGACGGCGTTCTCGCCGCCGCCGCACCTCCGGGTTCCCTACCTCGGCCCCGCGTTCCTGAACATGGGGAAACTGAAACAGCGCAAGCGCGAGAGCCGCCGGCAGGCGTTCGTCGACGACTGCGCGGAGTGGATCCGTTCCGAACTCGCGCCGAAGTACAGTCACGTCCGGACGGCGACGGCGTTCGAGGACGCTCGCCCGCTCGAGTGGAACGAGTACGAGGCGTCGCCGGAGTACACCTACGTCGTCGACCTCGAGCGCGACCGCGACGACCTCCTCGGGTCGTTCAGCAGCGACGCGCGGAGCAACGTCCGCAACGCGGACGACGACGCCTACGAGATCACGGTCGGCGGGCGCGAGGAGATCGAACTGATCGTCGAACAGGTCCGGAACCGCTACGAGTCCCAGGGGATCGACTTCCGCGTGCCGGCGGCGTTCGTCCTGGACCTCCACGAGCGGGTCGACGGCGGGGAGATCCGTCCCTACACGCTGCGGGTAGACGACGAGTTCGTCGGCGGCATCCTCGCGGTCGAGTACGGCGACACTACGGGTCGGTGGCTCGGCGGCGTCCGCACGGACGCCGACGTCGACCTCCCCACGAACGACCTCCTCGACTGGGCCATCATGGAGGACGGCATAGAGCGCGGACTCTCCGCCTACGACCTCGTTGGCGCGGACAACCGGCGGATCAATCGGTACAAGGCGAAGTTCAACCCGGACCTGCGGACCTACTACAGCCTCGAGTACGGGACCTGGGGGATGCGACGGATCGCGTCGCTGTACGATTCGGTGAAGTAGCGACTGGGTCGTTTTCACGGACTCTCGTTCGATCGGTCGATGGCTGGTCGGTGGCTGATCGACGGCTGGTCGATAGCTGGTCGGTGGCTGATCGACGGCTGGTCGATAGCTGGTCGGTGGCTGATCGACGGCTGGTCGATAGCTGGTCGGTTGCTGACCGATGGCTGGTCGATAGCTGGTCGGTTGCTGACCGATGGCTGGTCGATAGCTGGTCGGTTGCTGACCGATGGCTGATCGACGGCTGGTTCGCGGCTGATCGATAGCCGGTCGACGAATGGTCGACGCTCGAGCGATTCGGTTCGAGCGATCGTCCCGTTATCGAGTCGATCATCGAGTCGTCGGTTCTCCTCGCCCGAACGACGGGGTCGATCGTGACCACGGTATCGGAGTCGGGAACCGACCGAAAGGGACCCCGCGAGCGCCGACGAACCGCCGAAAGCGACGGATTCGCCGCGTAACCGCATCCATAACCAAGGTGGATCCTCGCGGACGTTCCCTCAATGGACGACCGATCCTCGCTCCGGACGCTGCTGGTCGGTATCGACGCGGCCTGCGAACGGGTGCTCGAGCCGCTCGTCGCCGACGGCGAGGTGCCGACCCTCGAGTCGCTGATCGACGATCCCGACGCAGCGAGCGGCCCGCTCGAGTCACAGATCCCGCCGTGGACGGCCAGCGCCTGGCCGTCGCTGTATACGGGCAAGAACCCCGGAAAACACGGCGTCTACGGCTTCCTCTCCTTCGACGGCTACGACTGGGACGTGGTCAACGCGACCGACGTCCGCGAACGGGCGCTGTGGGAACTGCTCTCCGATCGCGGTCTCACGAGCGTCGTCGTCAACGTCCCCGTCACGCATCCGCCCCGCGAGTTCGACGGGGCGCTGATCCCGGGGTACACCGCGCCGGAGGACCCGGACTGCCACCCCGGGGGGTTGCTCGACGACGTTCGCGAGGCGATCGGCGAGTACCGCGTCTACCCCGACGAGGACGGCGACCGCGCCGAGACCTACAGCGACTGCGCTCGCATGCGCGGCGAGGCGTTTCGCTACCTCGCCGACCGGTACGAGCCGGAGTTCGGCTTCCTCGAGTTCCAGGTCACGGACTCGATCTTCCACAAGGAACCCGACAACGACGCGGCGATCCGCGAGATCTACCGGGAGGTCGACCGCCAGGTGGAAGCGATCCTCGAGGAACACGACCCGGACAACGTGATCCTCACAAGCGACCACGGAATGGGACCCTACGACGGCCAGGAGTTCCGTATCAACGAGTTCCTCCGCGACGAGGGGCTCGTCGAGACCGAGCGCGGCGGCTCGGGGATGCCCACCTGGGCGACCGTTCGCGACGACTCGCTCAAGCAGGGCGAGGATCGAACCGACCGAGATCCCGGGCTCGGCGAGCGCGCCATGGCGTCGGCCGCCCGGCTGGGACTGACGAGCCAGCGCATCGGGGCCGTTCTCCGCCGGTTCGGGCTCGGGGAGGTGGTGGCGAGCTACGCGCCGACCGGGCTCGTCAATGCCGGCGCGACCCAGGTCGACTTCGAATCCTCGCGCGCGTACGTTCGTTCCCGAATCGAACTCGGCGTCCGCATCAACCTCGAGGGGCGGGAGCCCGACGGCGTCGTCCCGCCCGCGGAGTACGAGGCAGTCCGGACGCGGGTCATCGACGCCTTGCGGTCGGTGCGGACCCCCGAGGGCGAGCGGGTGTTCGAGACGGTCGCACCCAGGGAGGAGTTCTTCCACGGCCCCGAGACGGACGATGCCGTCGACGTCGTGGCCGTTCCCGCCGAGTTCGATCACTTCCTCTCGGCGACGCTGCGCGGCGACTGGTTCGGTCCGCCCGCCGAGCCCTGGAACCACAAACTCGAGGGGATCGTCGCCGCGAGGGGTGCGGACGTAGACGAGGCGGCCGGGATCGGGGACGCCCACCTGTTCGACGTCGCGCCGACCGTGCTGGCGACGCTCGACGTGCCGATCGACGACCGGATGGACGGCACGCCGCTGCCCTGCGTCGACCCGTCGGGCTACCGCAGTTACCCCCGGCTCGACGACGACCGCTCGGTCGCGACGGCCGACGACGCGGTCGAGGATCGGCTGGCGGACCTGGGCTACCTCGAGTAAGCGTCGGGAGAGGTCGGCGGGATCGAGGGGTGGACGTGGACGACGGCCACGGAAAAGGCGAGGGCGAAACACAGATTTACGGCAGTGACCGAGTAAGAACTGTACGATGATCCGTCGCGTCGACTCCGGTGTTCGACCCCGGACAGGGGCTCCAGCAACGTCGGACTCGAGCGACAACCCGGGGGTGATCCCGGCGTGACCGACGCCCTGCCCTCGGACTCGGGCGCCGCGGAGGACTGCGACCGCGACCGCGTCGCCGTCGCCGACGCGGTCGACGCCTACCTCCAGCGCAAGTCGGTCGGCGACCCCGACGGCTCCGGGGCCGGTGCGTACGCGGCCAAGGCCGGATCGATCCTGCACCGGTTCGCCGACTGGCTCGAGCGGGAACACGACGTAGTCGCGATCCGAGCGCTCGAGGCCGATCACATGCGCTCGTACGCCCGCGAACTCCGGGAGCGAGCCGACGGTGGGACGTACACGGCCTCGACTGCCCACACCTACTACGCCGTCGTCCGGGCGTTCCTCTCGTGGTGCGTTCGCGGGGGAATCGTCCCGGAGAACCCGGCGACCGACAGGGACGCCGAAGCGGCGCTCCCCGACGCCTCGAGCGCCTCTGCCGACGACGACCGCTGGAGCGCCGACTCCCGGCGACGCCTCGAGCGCTACGTCCGCGAGCGCGCACTCGAGGCCGACCGGGAGAATCCCGACGAGCGACGGACCTGCCTTCGCGAGTACGCGATGGTCGCCCTGCTCGCACACTCCGCGGTCCGGGGATCGGAGCTGTTCCGCGTCCCCGAAGACGACCGCCGGGCGGGCGCGACGTGGGACGACGTCGACTTCTACGACGGGACGATCCGCGTGCTCGGCAAGTCCCAGCGACAGGAGGACGTCACGCTGCTCGCCCCGGCCCGGACGCCGCTGCGCCGGTACGGCGTCGTCCTCGACCCGCCGTCGAACGACTGGCCGCTGTTTCCGACGCGTCACGCCCCCTCGATCGCTCGTCGGGTACGCGAACGGCTCCGGGAGCGCGGGCACGACGACGACGAGATAGCGGCGATTCTCGAGGACCGGACGGCGACCGAGGTGGCACGCGAACGCGCCATCGCGCCGCCCGCGATCACGACCGAGGGAGCCCGGTCGGTGCTCAAACGCCTCTGTGCGGACGCGGGGATCGAGGTCGACGGCGATTACCTGACGCCGCGAGGTGTCAGCGGCAACACCGGCAACGACGCGGACGGCAGAACGGCGGCCGAAGGGGAGCACGGCGGCACGCGCGACCGGCGCGAGGCGACGCGGTCGAAGCCCGCGCTTCGGACCTCGAGCGAGGAACGAGCGATCGCCGTTCCAGAGCGGCGGCCGTCGTCCGTCGCGGAGTCGACGGACGCGGAGTGAGTCGGGAGGTCGTCTCCCCGGATCCCCGCTTCTCCTCGGGGCCCGGTGTGTTCTCTGTTCTCCTCGGGCATCGAGGGCCCGGTGTGCTCTCTGTTCTCCTCGGGCATCGAACGTCCGATCGTGACTCCCCGTAACTCGAGTCGAAAACCAGTACCGTACCGACTGCCAGGACCGCTCAACTAACGAGCAGCCACAGGACCACCGTCAACACGATCGTTAGCAGGAGCACCGTCGTCCCGATCGTCGTCCGGAGGTAGATCGTCGATGGCTGTCCGCCGTCGGCTGGCCGACGCTCGTCGACGTCGACCATCGGGACCCGGCGTGCGGCCTCCTCGACGGCCAGGACCGGGTTGTTCCCGATCCAGTAACACCGCGTGACGAACCCGACGACGGCGGCATCGACTGCCGCGTACGTCTCGGTCACCGCGAGCATCGACCAGCGCCCGAGGTAGTAGCCCGCCGGGAAGACGACCCGGGCCGGATCGGAGAGGTCGAGTTTCGAGAGCGGTTTGCGGACGACGACGAAGGTGACGGCCGCGACGCCCGTCAGGATCCCCGCCGTCTCGAGGTGGCTCGCGCTGTAGGGGTGGAGGTGGCTCTCGCCGCCGTAGTACTCGAAGGCGTGGGTACCCTCCTCGATCAGCGGCGCGAGGTCGGCCAGCCCCTGCCACCAGACGCCAAAGAGGAGACAGGCTCCACCCAGCCCGAACATCGCGACGGTCTGGCCGGGCTTGGCGTCGGGCACCGAGATGTCACTCTCACCGTGGAAGAAGACGTAGTAGCCGAGTTTGATGAACGAGAGCAGGGTCCCGATCGCGCCGAGCCACAGGAGATAGTACAGCGCCTGGTACTCGGGTTGGCCGTAGTAGCCCGGATCGGCCGCATCGAAGATCATCCCCTTGCTGACATAGCCGTTGAAGCCGGGGATGGCGGTGATCGACAGGGCACCGAGGCCGAACCCGACCGCAGTCAGCGGCATCTCCCGCCAGAGGCCGCCGAGTTTGTACAGGTCCTCCTCGCCGGTGCGGTAGATGACGACGCCGACGGCCATGAACAGGAGGCTCTTGAACAGGATGTTGTTGAACAGGTGACTCATCGCGCCGGCGGTTGCGAGATGCGAGCCGATCCCGATCCCCGCGACGATGTAGCCGATCTGGGCCTGGATGTGGTACGACAGCAGCGCCCGCATGTCGTGCTGGAGGAGCGCGAACGTCGCCCCGTAGACGGACATCACGCCGCCCATGTACGCGACGTAGATCGTCAGATCGCTTTCGGCGCCGACCGGGAACGCCCGGTAGAGGACGAACGCGCTCGTCTTCGTCGTGAACACCGAGAGGAACACCGACGCAGCGATGTGAGGCCGCGGGTACGTGTCGGGCAGCCAGACGTGCAGGCCGACGAAGCCGACGTTGACGCCCATTCCGATCACGGCGAGCAGCGCCGGGAAGCCGGCTGCAATCCCGGAGCCGTCGTAGACGAACGTGCCGGCTTCCACGTAGTGAGCGGCGACCGCGAGGAGGACGATCACGCCCCCGGTGCCGTGGAACAGCGCGTACCGGAAGCCGGCCCGGACGGCCTCGCCGCCGTAGTGCCAGACGACGAGCGTACTCGTCAGGGCCATCAGCTCCCACATGAACACCAGGACGAGCCAGTCGCCGGCGAAGGCCGCCCCGAGCGACGAGGAGACGTACGCGAGCGCGATGGCCGTCAGCTCCCGGCTCGCCTCGCTCGAGTAGGCGTAGACGACCGAACAGACCCCGAGGAACCCGAGGCCGATCCCGACGAGCCGGGAGAAGTCGTCGACGTAGTAGGGGACGACCTCGAAGTGGCCGAGGAAAGTGCCCGCGAGGTGCTGGCCCTCGGGAGCGGTCAGCGAGATCACCAGGACGGCCCCGAGGCTGAGCGCCCCGACCGCGTAGCCGGCGATCCGTGGCAGGACGAGCACGAGCAGCGCCGCCGCGAACACCAGAAGCGGCGGGTACGCAAGCGTCAGGACGTCGAGTTCGGGTCCGATCATTCGGCGATCACCTCCAGCGCTTCGGAAAGCGACAGTCCCTGTAACTCGCCGAACGACTCGACGCCGAAGACGCCCTCGACGACCGTCGTCGCCACCTCGAGGAAGACGGCAGTGTCGGGGACGATTCCGAGGACGACCGCGCCGGTGGCGATGACGGCGATCGGCGCGATCATGAGCCATGTGCTCTCCGCGAACGGGGAGCGCCGTTCCCAGCCCCCGGCCGGCGGTCCGCCGGTGAGGTGGTCCTCGTGGTCGCCGTGGTGGTCGACGGTGCCGACGCGTTCACCGCCGGTGTCGGTCTCCTCGGGAACGGTGTGGTCGCTCGGGTACTCGTCGACGGCGTACTCGTAGTCGTCTTCGGTCTCGGTCTCGGTTGCTTCCGCCGCGTCTTCGGCCTCGCCGCCGTCGGTCGCCACGCGGTCCTCGGCGAAGTACGATTCGAAGACGCCGCCCCGCGAGAACTCGAGGACGGGTTTCGCGTCGTGGTGGTCCTCGCTCTCGAAGAAGGCCGTGTAGACGACCGGCCAGAGGTACGCGATGTTGAGCACGCCCGAGAGGAGCAACGTGCCCGCGAACAGCCAGTACTCGCCGCCGACGTAGCCGGCCCCGAGCAGCATGTAGAACTTGCTGACGAAGCCGGCGATCAGGGGCATGCCGGCCATCCCCGCCGCGCCGATCGCGAACGCCGACATCGTCAGCGGCATTCGCTTGCCGATGCCGGCCATCTCGCTGACGTAGTCGGTGTGGGTCTCGACGTGGATCGCCCCCGCACAGAAGAACAGGGTGAGCTTCGCGAACGCGTGGGCGGGGATGTGAAAGAGCGCGCCGACGACGGCGTAGGGATGCAACATCGAGAGCCCCAGTACGATGTACGATAGCTGGGCCGTCGTCGAGAACGCGAGCCGGCGCTTGAGGTGGTCCTTGCGCATCGCGATGATGCTCGCGGCGGTCAGCGTAAACGCCGCGACGATCGCGACGGGGACGTTCAGCCCGACTTCGCCGATCCCCGGCACGGAGAGCGGTAGGTCGTGGATGAGCCCTGGGCCGTAGACCTCGAGGATGACCCGCGCGACGCCGAACGCGCCGGACTTGACGACTGCGACGGCATGGAGCAGCCCGGAAACGGGCGTCGGCGCGACCATCGCGTCCGCCAGCCAGGAGTGCAAGGGCATGACCGCGGCCTTGACGCCGAAGCCGGCGATCAACAGAAAGAACGCGGCCTGGGCGTAGCCGGGTTCGGCGACCGCCGCCTCGGCCAGCAGTTCCATCCCGCCGGCCTCGAAGGCCGTCGTCGCCGTCCCGACGGTGCTCGTGAGCCAGTAGATCATGACGGTCCCGGCGAGCAGGAAGACCCCGCCGCCGAAGAACGTGTACGTGAGGTACTTGCGGCCGGCGACGCGGGCCTCGTGGTCCTCGTTGTGTGCGACGAGCGGATAGGTCACGAGCGACAGCAGTTCGTAGAAGACGAAGATCGTCACCAGGTTCGCCGCGAAGGCGATCCCCACAGCCGTCGAGAGGCTGGCCGCGAACGCCGCGAAGAAGCGGGTCTGGGAGTGTTCGTCCAGTCCCCGCATGTATCCCGCGGCGTAGAACGACGTGAAGATCCAGAGGAAACTGGCGAGCGTGGCAAACAGCATGCCGAGCGGATCGGCCCGCAACGCGAAGTCGACGCCGGCGAGGAACTCCACGCCCAGCGAGTCCGCGAGGCTCCACTCGTAGACGGTCCCCGACAGGACGCCGGGGAGCATGCTGGCGACGATCGCGAACTTCGAGACGGCGGCCAGCACGGACCACCCCTCGCGCACGTTCGGCCGACGATACGACGCGACGATCAGAACGACCGCGATCGCCGACACCAGGACGGCGGCCAGCGGTCGAACGCTTTCGACAGTCACCATCAGTTAAACACCTCCGAAACGAACGGATCCAGCAGTTCGAAGAACGCGCCGCCGGCGAAGCCGAGCGCGATCGCGCCGACCGCGGCGACGACGACCAGCGCGACCATCCCGACGGAGACCGCGCCCGGCACACCCCTGTCGAGCGGCGCGGCGCCGTCCCCGCCGTCCGCCGCGACGGGCTCGGAGGGGTGGGCCGCCTCGAGCGGACTCGCCGGCGTGAAGTACATCTTCTCGAGCAGTCTGGCGGTGTAGGCAAGCGTCAACATCGTGCTGAGGAAGATGACGACCGCGACGGGCCACTGTTCGGCCCGGACGGCCCCGAGGCCGATGTACCACTTGCCGACGAAGCCGACCGCCGGCGGGACGCCGACGAGCGCGATCAGCAGGGCGGCCGTCGCCCCGGCGGCGACGGGGCGGTTGGTCGCCAGGCCCGCGTATTCGTCGACGGTCCGGGCGCCGTAACTGACCGAGACGAGGCCGACCGCGGCGAACAGGCCGGCCTTCATCAGCCCGTGGCCGACGAGGTGGATGGTCGCGCCGACGAAGGCAGTCTCGTTGACGAGGCCGTAGGCGGCCACGATCAGCCCGAACTGCGAGACGGAAGAGAACGCGAGCATCCGCTTGACGTCCCGCTGAATCACCGCGAGCGTGCTGCCGGCCAGGATCGACACCGTCCCGACAGTGACGACGATCTCGGTGAGATAGGGCGTCGACGTGAGGAAGTCGGGACCGAACACGGTGTACATCACGCGCCCGAGCGCGTACGCCGAGGCGGTCGACACGAGCGCGGCGACCAGCGGCGTCACGCCGTCGGGCGCGTGCTGGTAGGCGCTGGGCTGCCAGGTGTGCAACGGCCACTGGGCGACCTTCAGTGCGAAGCCAACGAAGATGAACGCGAACGCGGCCCGAACCAGCACCTGCGCTTCTGCCCCGGGGATCGCCAGTGCGAGTTCGGCCATGTTCAGCGTCCCCGTCGCCATGAAGAGGAAGGCGACGCCGGTCAGGTAGATCGAGGCCCCGATCGTCCCCAGGATGAGGTACTTTAGGGCCGCGACCGCCGACTCCGGGCCGTCACCGCTGGCGATCAGGGCGTAGGTCGCGAGACTCGAAATCTCGAGGAAGACGAACAGGTTGAACACGTCGCCGGTCAGCGAGATACCGAGCAGGCCGCCGGTCAACAGCAGGTAGGCGCTGTAGAAGGTGTTCCCGCGCGGACCGCCGCGGCGGGTGTACGCGAGCACGCCCGCGGAAATCGTCGCGACGAGGACGATGATGGCCGTGGAGAACTCGTCGGCGACGAGTTCGATCCCGTAGGTCCGCGGGTAGCCGCCGAGGTTGTGGATCACCGCGCCGCGCGTGTAGACCTCGGCCGCGAGCGCGAGCGCGCCGGAGACCAGCCCAACGGCGGTAATCGCGGCGACTGTCCAGCCGGTCCGGTCGAACCGCAGCCCGAGTGCGACCGGGGCGGCGGCCATGAGGATCGGCGTGACGATCAGCAGGACCGGGAGGAGGTCGACGAAGCCGCCGAGGGCGTCCAGGAGCGATCCGACGCTACTCATCGGCGCGCACCTCCCTGAGCGTGTCTTCGCGGAGCGTTCCGTACTCCGAGTAGATGCGGATGACGAGCGCCAGGCCGACCGCCGTCATGGCGATGCCGACGACGATGGCGGTCAGCACGATGACCTGCGGGAGGGGACTGGCGACCGGCCCGTCGGCGGGCACGATCGGTGCCGACCCGCCCTCGACGTAGGCCATGGCGATGAAAAACAGGAAGATCGCCGACTGGAAGAGACTGACGCCGATCAGCTTCTTGACGAGGTTCTCGTTTGCGATAACCATGTAGATCCCGATTCCGAACAGCACGAACAGCAGGACGTAGGCGTACTGCGTTGCGAGTAGCTCAATCATCGTCGCTCACCTCCGTATCCGAACTGCCGGCGCCGCGTCCGCGATCGCGTCGCTCGGCCGGCGTTTCGGCACCCGTTTCGGTTCTAGCTCCGTTCTGCCGGTCCGGGGTAAATCCGGCCGCCATCGCGAAGAACAGCGTGATGATGACCGACGAGACGATCAGCGAAATGCCGCCGATCTCGATCGCCTCGAGGCCCCACTTCTGCTTGATCCCGAGTTCGTAGTACAGTCGATCGTACTCGAGGAAGTTCCCCCCGAGCGCGATCATCCCGAGGCCGACGGCGGTAAAGATCGCGACGCCGCCGGTGGCGAGCCCTACGAGCACCCCGTCCCGTAGCCAGCGGCGGGTTGGCTCGATACCGAAGGCGAACGCCAGCATCAACACGGTGACGCCGACGATCGTTCCGCCCTGGAAGCTCCCTCCCGGCGTGTTGGCCCCGTGAAAGACCAGAAAGAGGCCGTACGTGAGGGTGAAAGGGGCGATGATCTTGACCGTCGTCATGATTACCTGGCTCTCGGTGTAGGTGTCGTCGTAGGAGTCGGTCCGGGAGTTAGCGTCGGACATTCAGGCGAACACCTCCCGGTTCAGCGCGAGCAGCGTCGAGATGCCCGCGGCGAAGACGACGACCGCCTCGCCGAAGGTGTCGAACCCACGGTAGGCGGCGAGCACCGCCGAGACGGCGTTGTGGATACCGGTCTGTTCGTACGTGTTCTCGATGTAGTGCTGGGTCACGTCCTCGTTCGACCAGACTGGAGCCGTAGTACTCCCGAGTTCGTACATCTCGGGCAGGACGATGGCCGTGAGGACGACGACGAGCGCGCCGACCGCGACGACCGCCGGCACGTCGACCCGCTCGAACAGGCGGTCCGTCGACGGTCTGGCCGTCCGAGCGATGGTCAGCAACAGCAACAGCGTCGTCACGCCGGCACCGATCGCGGCCTCGGTCATCGCGACGTCCGGGGCCAGCAGGAACGTATAGAGGATGGCCATCCCCAGGCTGTACGCGCCGAAGACGATGATCGTCGAGAGCACGTCACGGAACAGGGCCGTCGCGACCGCCGACGCCAGGATGAACACCGCAAGCGCGTAGGCGAACGCGCTCATCGCTTCTCACCCCCGTCGGCGACGGTCTCGGCATCGGTCTCATCCCCTTCGTCCGCCAGCAGCGGTTCGACCCCCGTCTCCGCCGCGGAGCGGGCGATCGCGTGGGCCGCGGTCGGGTTCGTGACGAACACGAAAAACAGCAACAGGACGGTGTAGACCGTCACGTTGCGCCAGCCGAAGGCCACGGCGACCCCGGCGAGGGCGAACCCGGCACCGAGCGTGTCCGTCTGCGAGGCGGTGTGAGCCCGCGAGTAGATGTCCGGCAGCCGGAGGATGCCAACCGTCGAGACGAACGTGAAGAACACGCCGAGCCCGAGCAGGGCGACGGCCGCCCAGAACCGCAGCGTTTCGATCACAGGACACCACCTCGTTCGACGGTGAACTTCGAGATGGCGACCGACATCAGGAAGTTCAGCAGGGCGTAGATCAGCGCCACGTCGAGGAACCACGGCTGATCGAGCGCGACGGCCAGCAGCGCCAGAATGACGACCGTGTTGGTGCCGAGCACGTTCACGGCGAGCAGTCGATCCTGGGTCGTCGGCCCGACGACCGCGCGGTAGAACATCGCGATCGCGAGCACGACGAACAGGCCGGCTGCGACGAGGAACGCCTCCTCGAGGGCGAACGCTTCGGGAATCACAGTTCGTCACCTCCGACGACGTCCGCGTCGTCGCGCTCCCGCGGTGAGGCGATCGCGCCCGCCGCTTCCCGACCGTAGAAGACGAACCGGATCGCCTTCTCGAGGCCGCCATCGAAGAGGTCCTCGCGAGCGGACGGGATCAGGGTGTGGACCAGCAGTCGCTGATCGTCGGCGCGGACGGTCAGGGTCCCCGGCGTGAGCGTGATGCTGTTTGCCAGCGCGGTCAGTGGGAGGCCGCTGCGGACGCGGGCGTTGACTCGGGCCAGCGTCGGCTCGATCGGCATCGATGGGCGGAGGATCACGGCCGACACCGCGATGTTCGCCCTGACGATCTCCCAGAGCAAGTACGGGATGTACAGAATGAACCGACCGACACGGATCGGCGACCGCACGCGGTCAAGCGGGAACGAGAACGTGACCTGTGCGAGTGTCGTCGAGACGATCCCACCGACCGCGACGCCGGTCACGATGTCGAACCAGTAGAACGGATCCCCCAATACGAGATAGAAGCCAAAGGAGATCCAGAACGTCGCGAACAGCTGGTCGAACCGCTGTCCGCCCGTGACCAGTCGACCGTGTCGTGCCGGTCGGTCGACCGGTGCTTCGTCGTACGAGACCCCCCGGCGGTCGAGTTCGCGCTCGAGTGGCTGGAGTATCCGTGCGGTCACCCCGGGCTGGTATTCCGGATCGAGGACGATCCGGTCGATCTCGCGTTCCCTGGCGTAAGACGCGAAGATCTCCGCGTAGTCCCGCGGCCCGAAGAGGTATTCGTCGGTGCCAAGCGCCGCCGTTTCGATCCGCACCTCGGCGTCGCCGGCGTCCTCCTCGGCCCAGTTGCGAGCCCGGGAGAGCAGTTCCTCGGCCTCCTCGGCCTGGGTGCGCCCCTCGGGCATCTCCTCGTCGTACGGGAGCGCGACCACCAGATGACACTCGAGTTCGTCGGCGTCCTCGAGGCCGGACCGGACGGCGTAGTCGACCGTCTGCCGAACAGTCACCGTGTCCGACAGCGGTACGAGCACTCGGTTAGCCGCCACGGCCCATCCCCTCGGGTGGCCGTCGTTTGCTACTCATGGCTCTTTTCGTTAGTCGATTCAAGCGTTAGCCGGAGGAAAACGGTTTCGTTATTCCCGCTCCCGGATTCGACCCGTAACTGGGAGTGACAGGGGCGAGAGCGGCCAGTATCCGGCTTCGCCCGTTCGTTTCGGGAGTGGCTGAGCGACGGCACGACCGGCGATCCGCCGAGGGCTGTAAGTCCGCAAACGTTCATTTTCCCTGACGTTGTACAGCCGGTTATGGCACGGAACGCCGACGCTGACGCCGATACCGACGTCGTGCTGGTCGACGGCGCACGCACGCCACACGGAACGTTGCTGGGATCGCTGGCGGACGTGGACGCCGTCGAACTCGCCCGCACGGCGATCGACGGACTGCTCGAGCGCGTCGCGATCGACGGCGACGACGTCGACTGGGTGAGCCTCGGCAACGCCATCCAGGCGGGAATCGGCCAGGTGCCCGGTCGACAGGCCGTCGTCGAGTCCGAACTGGCGAACGGGACCCAGGTCACGACGATCAACGAGGCCTCCGGGTCCGGGCTCCGGGCGATCACGCTCGCGGCGGACCGGATCGACGCCGGTCGGGCGGACCTCGCGGTGGCCGGCGGCTTCGAGTCGATGACGAACGCCCCCTGGATCCTCCCCGACTACCGGAAAGGGCGTCGTCACGGCGACGTCCGGATCAAGGACTCGATGATCCTCGACTCGCTGTGGGACCGAAACCTCGACGTCCACATGGGAGAGATCACCGAGCGGCTGGTCGATCGCGAGGGTATCTCCCGCGAGGCCCAGGACGAGTACGCCCTCGAGAGCCATCGACTCGCGGCCGAGGCGATCGAGTCCGGCGCCTTCGACGAGGAGATCGTGCCCGTCGAAACGGGGGACGAGCGCGTCGAGCAGGACGAAGGGCCGCGTCCGGACTCGACGCTCGAGGATCTCGCCGAGTTGCCGACCTCGTTCCGCGAGAACGGGACGATCACCCCGGGGAACGCCTCGAAGCTCAGCGACGGCGCGGGGACCGTGTTGCTCGCCGACGCCGAGGCGGCCGACGAACGCGGCCTCGAGCCGATGGCACGGCTGGTCGACTACGATCTGGTCTATCGAGACCCCGACGAGTTCAACAAGGCCGTCGGCGACGTCGTCGAGGGGCTGCTCGAGCGCAACGACCTCGCTGTCGCGGACGTCGACGCCTACTGGATCAACGAAGCCTTCGCCGCGCAGTCGGTGTACGTCATGGAACGGCTCGGGATCCCCCGCGAGCGGATGAACCCGCTGGGCGGCGCGGTCGCCTTCGGTCATCCGATCGGTGGCTCCGGAGGCATGCTCGCGACGAGCCTCGCGTACCAGTTCCAGCGCGAAGACGCCGAACGCGGCATGGTCGGCATGAGCGTCGGCGGCGGCGGGGCGATCATGGCGCTGCTCGAGGAGCCGACGCTGTAGTGGTCGGCGGGGCCGGAGTCGACGTTCACGTTCACGTCCACCTCCACGTCGACGGCCGCTCGCGCCACCACAGTCTCCACCTCCACGTCGACGGCCGCTCGCGCCACCACAGTCCGGGACGTTTACCATCCGGCCGCTCCATCTCCCGCCAATGACGCTGTACTCGAGGGTTCGTCCGCTCGCGTTCAAACTGCCGGCCGAGACCGCCCACGATCTCGGCAAGCGGACGCTCCGGGCGGCCCAGTCCACGCGGCCGACCAGAGCGGCGCTGTCGTACGCCTACGGCTACGACCACCCTGCCCTCGAGGTCGACCTGTTCGGTGAGACGTTCCCGAATCCCGTCGGCGTGGCCGCCGGGTTCGACAAGAACGCCGAAGTGACCCACGCGCTGGCCGCGCTGGGCTTTGGCTTCGTCGAGATCGGGACCGTCACGCCGTACCCCCAGGAGGGCAACGATCGCCCCCGACTGTTCCGCCTGCAGGAGGACCGGGGGATGATAAACCGGATGGGCTTCAACGGCCAGGGGATGGAGCGCGTCAGGGAACGCCTCGAGGAAGACGGCACGCCCGAGGTCCCGCTCGGGGTCAACGTCGGCAAGATGAACTCCTCGACGGCCGACGAGGCCATCGAGGACTACCGGCGGGTCTTCGATCGGCTCTCGCCGTTCGCCGACTACGTCGTCGTCAACGTCTCCTGTCCCAACACGCCCGAGGAGTTCGACGAGTCCTCGCCCGAACATCTCGAGCGCATCTTCGAGACGCTCGCGGCCGAAAACGACGCGGACGTGCCGATCCTCGTGAAGATCGGTCCCGACTCGCCCGAGGAGTCGATCCTCGAACTCGTCGACATCGTGCGCGAGCTGGGCGTCGACGGGGTCGTCGCCACGAACACCTCGACGACCCGCGAGGGCCTCGAGTCGCCCGAGCGCGAGGAGTGGGGCGGACTGAGCGGGAAGCCGATCGCGGATCGGTCGACCGCCGTAATCCGGGCGATCGCCCAGCATACCGACGGCGAGTTGCCGATCGTCGGCGTCGGCGGGGTCGACTCCGCCGAGAGCGCCTACGAGAAGATCCGCGCGGGCGCGTCGCTCGTCCAACTGTATACCGGGTTCGTCTACGGCGGCCCGTCGACCGCGAAACGGATCAATCGGGGTCTGGCCGCGCTGCTCGAGCGGGACGGATTCGCGTCGGTCGAGGACGCGGTCGGCGCGGATCTGGCCCTCGAGTAACGGACGCGGCGCGACAAGGAGCCTTACGATGGGGCGTTCGACGGGTCCGGATCGTCGATAGCGTCGTCGAGGCCGTGCAGTTCCGCGGGACCGACCGCCTCCTCGGCGCGTTTCTCGCGCAACTCCCGGGTCTTCGCCTCCTCGCGTTGGGTTTCGACCGTCGGCTCGGCCTCGCCGTCGGTCACGGAGAGGTACACCGACCGGAGTCGTTCCGTTCTATCCGTCTCGGAGTCGCCGTCCACGTTAGCGTCGGTCGCGGTCATGGGTCGATCCCTCACCCGGTGGAAGGCCCGTGAAGTGAATATAAAGTGTGTGTTACTCTCACTTACTGGGAACATTCGGTCACTCGAGAACGTTCAGAACGCCGACCGGATCCGAGAACGAGAACTGCACGAGGGAAGCCCCGCACGGCAGGGGGTATTCTCGAGCGCTCGCATCGAAACCCGCGCGGATTGAATCCGGCCTATCGGTTTCTCCCCCGGGTCAAACCTCTCGTTTCGGCGGTGATGCCCCCCATTTTGCTCATAACTGTCGCCAGCTGACGTAGTGAGTCAGTTGTGATGGGGAAGACAGTATCGGTCGATCAGGTCGCTGAATCGTCGTCTACCTCGACTCGAGTTCCGTAGCCGCTCTCGCCGACGACGTCACCCTCCTCGTACACTACCTCACCACGAACCACCGTCGCAACGGCCTTTCCCGTAAAGGACTCCCCGACGAACGGCGTTACACAGTTCTTCGAGTGCAGTTCCGAACTGTCCTCGAGCGTCCACTCCCGTTCGGGGTCCACGAGGGTGAAGTCGGCGTCGGTGCCGACCTGCAGCGACCCCTTCTGGGGGTACATCCCCCAGACCTGTGCCGGCCGCATCGAGTGGCGGCGGACCCACTCCTCGAGCGTGAACCGACCCTCGTTCACGAACGACAGCATGACGGGAACCTCGGTCTCGAGGCCGACGAAGCCCGAGGTCGCGTCCCAGGTGTTCCCGAAGGGGTCGTCGACCTTCTTCTCCTCGGGGGTGTGGGGAGCGTGATCGGTCGCGAAGCAGTCGATCGCACCCCCCTCGATCCCGACCTCCCAGAGCCGCTCCCGTTCGTCGGCGTCGCGGATCGGCGGCTGGATCCGGGCGACGTTGCCCTTCTCGCGCATGACCTCCTCGGTGAACCAGAGGTAGTGGGGCGTCGTCTCGGCGGTCACGTCCACGCCGCGGTCCTTCCCGCGGGCGACGGCCTCGGCCGCCGATCCGGAGGAGACGTGGAACATGTGGATCTTCGCGCCGGTCTCCTCGGCGAAGGTGATCATCCGCTCGACGGCCTCCTGCTCGGCGATCACGGGCCGGGAGTGGGAGTGATCGATCGGATCGTTCCTCCCATCGGCCTTGAACCGCTCCGTGTAGTAATCGATGATCTCGCCGTTTTCCTCGTGAAAACCGAGTCGCTTGCCCGTCTCCCGGATGCGCTCCATCGCCTCGAGGATCTCCCCGTCGGTCGGCGGCGGCACGTCCCCGACCGTCGAACCGAGGAAGACCTTGTAGCCGAGGACGCCGGCCTCGGAAAGCGCCGGGATCTCGTCGAGGTTCTCGCTCGTGACGACCGCGTAGCTCTGGAAGTCGACGTGGGCAGCGGCCTCGCCGCGCTCGTACTTCAGTTCGAGGCGGTCGGCGCTGTCGATGACGGGGTCGGTGTTTGGCATCCCGACGACGGTCGTCACGCCGCCGGCCGCGGCCGCCCGGGTGGCCGACTCCCAGTCCTCCTTGTACTCGAGGCCGGGCTCGCGGTTGTGAATGTGACAGTCGACGATACCGGGGACGAGGACACGGCGCTCGCCATCGACGACGCGATCGGCGTCCGGCAACCGGTCGCTTCGGCCGACGGCGACGATGGTGCCGTCCTCGACGGCGACGCCCGCGTCCGGCGTTCGGCCTGCGGGGGTGACCACGATACAGTTCCGCACGACGAGATCGACGGTCATTGGCCAGCGGTTGTCGAGGCGGGCGCATATAGCTTCGGTTGACCGGTCGACGAATCCCTGAGGTGCCGACCGACCCGGCCGCCGCGATCAGATCCCACCGCGTCGCCGATCGCCTCGTGGACCGGAACGAGGGCTTCCTCGGTTCGATCCCGCGGCCGGGCGATGTCGACGTCGATCTCCCGCTCGACGGAACCGGGCTGGTCGTCGAGGACGACCACGCGGGCCGCGAGGTAGGCCGCTTCTTCGACGTCGTGGGTGACGAGCACGATCGTCTGCTCGAGGCGCTCGCGAACCTCGAGCAAGAAGTCCTGCTGTTCGTACCCCACCTGGGAGACGGGGTCGTCGACCCGCTCGTCGTCCTCGCTCCCGTCCTCGATCAGAGCCCGGTCGACGTCCCGGATTCCCGTCGAGAAGTTGAGGTACACCGGCAAAAACGTCCCGAGCGCGATGAGGGTCACCTTCCAGCCCTCACCGATGCCGAACCCCAGGAGGAACAGCAGCACCCACGCCAGCGACGGGATGTTCTTCATGCTTCGGCCGGCGGATTGGCCGGTACCGGTGTCCGACGGGCGGTAGGGACACAAGGGGCCCGGACGCTCGGTTTGCGGGACCATCGAGAGTCGATTTCCGGCCGTGGTAGGTATCGGTACCATTTACGCGAACCCACGACGCTGCGTCAGCGCTTCGAGAGAGCCAGTTCGGCCCCGGTCTCCGCGTAGAGGCCATCTACGGAGCCATAGGCGAGGGATACTAAACGGCGAGCACGACGTCGGTCCGGCGATGGCTACGCCACCGATCCGTGACCGGACGATACTCGTCACCGGCGGTGCCGGGTTCATTGGGAGCCACCTCGTGGACGCGCTCGCTCCGGACAACGACGTCCGCGTGCTCGACGACTTCTCGAGCGGCCGTCGGGGAAACTTGCCCGACGATGATGACGTCGACGTCGACATCGACGTCTACGACGGCGACGTCGGTGATCCCGACCTGCTCCGGCGGGCCGCCGACGGAGCCGATCTGATCTTCCACCAGGCCGCGATCGTCTCCGTCACGCAAAGCGTCGACGAGCCCTGGGAGAGCAACCGGACGAACCTCGACGCCGGCCTGCTCGTGCTCGAGCAGGCCCGTCGGGAGGACGCACGGGTCGTCCTCGCCTCGAGCGCGGCGATCTATGGCCACCCCGACGAGCTTCCGGTCTCCGAGACGGCGACGACCGAACCGACCTCTCCCTACGGGATCCAGAAACTCGCCCTCGACGGGTACGCCCGTCGCTACGAGGAGTTGTACGATCTGCCCACCGTCGCCCTGCGGTACTTCAACGTCTACGGGCCACGTCAGCAAGGCCCCTACAGCGGCGTCATCTCGACGTTTCTGGAGCAAGCCAGCGCCGGCGAGCCGATCACGATCCAGGGGGACGGCGAGCAGACGCGCGACTTCGTCCACGTCACGGACGTCGTCAGGGCGAACCTCGCCGCGGCGACGACCGACGCCGTCGGCGAGGCCTACAACGTCGGAACCGGGGATCGAACTTCGATCCGGACACTCGCCGAGACGATAAAAGAGGTGACCGATTCGGCCTCGCCGATCGTCCATACGGAGCCGCGACCGGGCGACGTTCGCCACAGCGGGGCCGACGTATCGAAAGCCCGGCGCGACCTCGGGTTCGAGTCACGGGTGGATCTCCGGGGCGGTATCCACTCGCTCGTCGACGGGGGGAGCCGTGGAGCCCAATCGGGGTCCGGGGAATTCGTCCTCTCGGACGGGGGAAACACCGATCCCACCGGCTGAAAGTCGACGGTATCGTGAGGTCGGCCCCTGTTCCGTTCGATCACGATCGCGACCGCGGTCGCCCACCCTGTTGGCGTGATCGATCCCCCAATACGATGAATGATGTATTGCTTACGCTTCCATGCGGTTAACGTGTGATCCAGTCCGTGTACGTGAGAGATAACTAACGGTACGGAGGGATTCACCGCCGAATATGATCGATAGTCTCATCGTATTCGGCGTCAGCCTGCTGATCGGCGCGCTCGGGATTTTCATGGGCGCGAAAGTAATCGTGGATGCGGAGAACTACACGTACGCGATCGGTACCGCGTTGATCGGTGCCATCGTCTGGGCCGTCGTCGGCTTTTTCCTCGGGTGGATTCCGCTTCTCGGACCGTTACTCGTATTCGTCTCCTACCTGGCGGTGATCAACTCCCGGTACCCCGGTGGCTGGGTCGACGCGGCGGCGATCACGATCGTCGCGTGGGTCTCGGTACTAGTGGTCCTCTACGCCCTCGCAGTGCTCGGCGTTACCGGATTCGATGCTGTCGGCGTCCCGGGAGTCTGAGTTCCCACCCGCGCGTCGTCGACTCGAGGCGGCGAAAAGCAGTATTACTCGCTGAACCCGGATCGAATCCGACCTAATCGTCCCGAACGTCCGACCGAGTTTATTCGAGGCCTTCGCAAACGGCCTTCTGCGCCCCGGTATGGAACGCGAACTCGTCGTGGCGGTGGCGCTTGCGCTCGTGGTCGTCGTCGCCCTCGCAGGGTGTGGCGGTCCGGGCGATGCGCCGGAAGAGGACGACGATGATCCGGACGAACAGCCGCCGGACGAGTCGGATGAGACCGACGAGACGACCGACGACACGCCGGACGAGGCTCCCGGCGGTCACCTCTCCGTCGACGACCGGGTCGGCGTACCGTGGTCGTCGCCCGGCTAACCGCGACCACCGCTCGAGTTCGCCATCGTATCGGGGGTGGACCGACACGGCACTGGGGCGAACCGATCCATAGTCATACCTGTCATTCCCTGTGAGATACAGAAGAATAAATAACAATAAATGAATTATAAAAAACACTTTGTAGAGCGGTCACGACGGTACAGAGACGAGTGAGCGACCACCACCCAACTCACATGCCATGAGACGCCATTTCCGACATTCGGGTAGTATCGTCGCTCTCACTCTCTCGTCGAGCGAATTCTCCGTCGGGATCGAGTTCGGTTCCTACGGGCCGGTATCGTACGGCCGGGAACCGATCCTCCAGCTCGGCGGCGGGCCACACGTCGCCGCGGCCGTCGGGATCATCGGGCTCGCCTTGCTCGGGGGATTTCTCGCGATCCGCAATCGTCTCGAAAAGGGGGAGTCCATCGGGAACGACCGGGAACCGGATCAAGAGGAGTTTATAACTGATCGGGAACGGGTTCGGCAACTGATCAACGAGAACGGCGGCCGCATGAAGCAATCACGGATCGTCGACTCCGTCGACTGGTCGAAGGCGAAAGTCAGCCGTTTACTGGCCGAACTCGAGGAGGAAGGCAAGGTCACGAAGCTTCGGCTGGGCAGGGAGAATCTCGTCTGTTTACCGGACCACGAACCCACTGCCTCGAAGTCCCGCGAACAGCCGCAAAACGAATAGTTAGGACCCGAGTCGGCGACAAAACACCGGGTTTCCGAATCGAACGGACGCGGTGAGTGCCCGCGAACGTCAGCTTGGTCGGCCTAGTCCGGTGTTTCCACCCGAAAGCGTTGTAGCGGTTTATGCAGCGATACGACGACCTTCGCATGCCTTTACGGCAGTTAACATGAACGCACGCAACCAAGCGCTCGTAGTACTCACCGCGTTGATGATGGTGTGCTCGAGCGGGGCGATGGTCGCCGCAGCCGGTGCCGGCGCACCGGCAGCAGTCGACGAGCACGATACCGACGTCGACGCAGGAGAAGAGGCTGCACAAACACAAGAAGACGGTGACGAGGACGAAGACGATGACGAAGAGGAGGAAGTAGAACTCGAACCGGACGAACCTGAGGACGATGGCCAACAAGGGGCGTACGTAACCTTCGAGGATCAGGCTACTGAGGGCGACGTGGTCGTCGTCGACGAAGTGACGATGGCGAACGGCGGCTTCGTAGTGATCCACGACAGTCGCCTCCTGCTCGACGATCCCAACGCGCCGTTCGACAGCGTCATCGGCGTGTCGGAGTACCTCGAGGCGGGTACCCACGAGAACATCGAGATCACGCTCGACGAACCGCTCGAGGAGTCCGAGACGCTGATCGCGATGCCGCACCGCGACACGAACGGCAACCAGCAGTACGACTTCCTCGGGAACGGGGACCTGGAGCCGGGTGAAGCGGACATCCCGTACCTGACGCCGGATGGTGAGGCGGTGACTGACGACGGTGACGTTACCGTCGAGCAGGTCGAGGAAGAACCGGCTGAGGAGCCCGACGAGGAACCGGTGGAAGAACCGGATGAGGACGTCGAAGAGGAACCGGTCGAAGAGCCTGAGGACGATATCGACGAAGAGCCCGTTGAAGAACCCGACGAGGACGTCGAAGAGGAACCGGTTGAAGAGGAACCGGTCGAAGAGCCTGAGGACGGTCTCGACGAAGAACCCGTCGAGGAACCCGACGAGGCTCCCGAAGAGATCTCGATCGACGTCGTCATCGAACAGGCGACGATATTCACGTACGTCGACCACGGCGACGGAATGCCGGTCGATGACGTGAACGACATCGACGCCGACGACGGACTCGACGACGCCGACGACGGCGACCTCGAGGACGACACCGACGGTGTCGATGATAACGATAGTCTCGACGACGAGGACGAGAACGAGGACCAGAACGAGGACGAGATCGACGATGAGAATGACGAACTCAACGACGACGAGTTGAATGACGACGAACTCGACACGGACGAGTCGGACGACGACGGAATGAACGGCGCAGTCGAGGACGAACTCGAGGACGAGACCGGACTCGAGGTTACCGAGGGCGGACTCGACGTGTCGATCGAACAGGCCACCGTGACGGCGCTCAACGGCGATATCGACGGCCTCGATGACGTCCAGGACGACGAGCCGGACGAAATCGACGAAGAGGAACCGGACGACGTCGAAGATGACGAGTCGGACGGGATCGAGGACGATGAGCCGGATGAGATCGAAGACGAGGAACCCGACGAAATCGACGAAGAAGAACCCGAAGACGTCGAGGACGACGCTGATACCGAAGTAACTGTCAGCGACGCCACCGTCTTCGCGGTGCTCGAGGGTGCCGAACTACTCGAGGACGGCGACGGAACCGCCGCTCAGCAGGACGATAGCGTCGGGGTGTCCGTCGATAGCGCGACGATCTTCATCGTCGTCGACGCCGAGGATATCGACGACGAAGGAGCGACTGAGGAGCCAGTCGACGAGGAAGACGGCCTCGATGACGAGGACGATCTCGATGACGAGGACGATCTCGACGACGAGGACGGGCTCGACGATGAAGACGACATGAACGAAGACGACGGCCTCGATGACGAGGACGAACTTGACGACGAGGACAGCGAAGAAATCGAGGAAACCGACGGCCTCGAGGACGAACAACTCGACGTCATCTTCGAACAGGCGACGATCTTCGTGTACGTCGAAGAACCCGACGCCGTTGGCGAGCCGGTCGACGGGGAAGACGGTCTCGAGGATGAGGATGGGCTCGACGGTGAGGACGACGGCCTCGACGACGAGGACGACCTTGACGAAGACGACGGCCTCGATGACGAGGACGACCTTGACGAAGACGACGGCCTCGATGACGAGGACGACCTTGACGAAGACGACGGCCTCGACGACGAAGACGACGGCCTCGAGGAAGACGACGAACTCGATACCGACGAGCAGTTCAGCATCGTGGTCGAACAGGCGGACATCTATCTCTTCGTCGAGGACGGCGACGACCTCGACGAGGATGAAGCAGTAACCGAACCGGGAGCCGCGATCGGCGCTCTCGCCAGCTGATCGGTCCGTCCTTTTTTATCCAGGCACTCGCACCGGCCGGTGAGCGGACCGGACGTCGATCGCCACTGACACGGATTGCTGCCCCGTTATACCAGCACAACCGCGACCCTGGCGGCGGTTGCGCCGGAACTGACGGCCAGTAAACCGTACGACAGGGTCGATGAAAACCGTCGGATCCGAGCGCCACTCCGGACGTCGCGGGAAACGATCCGAGTCGGAGCGACGGGCACCACGACGCTGCTACTGTTCGGTGGACGGGTGAACCAAACCGGGGATCACTCGAGCAAGCGGTAGAGACTGCTCGCGCCGATCGCAAGCAGTACGACGACGCTCCAGAGCACGGGATCCAGGCTCGAGAGCATCGGCAGTTCCAGCCCCGAGAGCGCGATGATGCCCAGGCCGACGACACAGGCGACGACGTGGAGTTGCAGGACGCGGGAGGGATCGTCGTCGTCGCCGTCGACGTATGTGAGCACGTCGTCGAAGTTCGGCCCGGGGTGGATCGTCTTGGTGTCCGAATCGTATTCGATCACTGCGTCCTCCTCGAGTTGCGGCAGATGTGTTTGCTGGAGCGAGACGTAGACGCTCTTGTAGAGGTTGTTCGGAACCGGAGTCGTGTCCGACTCCGTGGCGGCGATCTCGTTGGCGACGTCGGAAACGTCGATCTGTCCCGACTCCTCGGCGAGCAGTTGAACGATTGCGCGCCGTCGGTCATTACCGAGGATATGGAAGACCTCGCTTTCCGCCAGCGGACCGGAGCGACTCGTCTGGACGGACATTATGAGGAAGAGATTCCTCGATTGCCTTCGGCGAGCAGTCCATCACCGACCATCGTACACGTCTGCCCTATTTGCGAACCACCGACTTTAACCTGCTGTATTTTTTACAGAATAAGATGTGTGAAATGATTGGACTATCGGGAACGAAAACGAGCCGTTACGTCTATCTCGAGCGAATCGCCTCGAGCCTCAGCCGGTTTCCTCCTGTGGGAGGTGGCCGCCGGACTGCATTTCCCGGTACGTCGTACAGCCCGGACAGCCGTGGACGATATCCCCGTTGTCGCCGAAGACGCGTGCGAACTGCTGGGTGACGTGGGTGCCACAGTTTCGACAGCGAGCCCCTGCCGTCGACGATTCCATCGGTCGCCAGTTTTGATGTTGTGGTGTCATAGGTGATGGGTGATGGGTATTGGGTGTTGGGTGTTCCGAGCGTGAAGATTGCGAACGGCGACGAGAGCACCGTCCGATTGGTTCGATTGGTTCGGTCAGTTCGATCGAGCCACGAGCGTCCGTATCGCCCGCGGTGTGTCGTACACAGTACACCCAGGGGAGCAGACGCGAATAAAGGACGGAGACCGTTCAGCCACGGAACGACCGCGAGCGCCGAGAAACACGGTGTTTGAGCGCCGAGATCGGAATCTAGCGAGCCACTGCGGGGCAGTTCGGGCCGATCCGCGACGCGCTCTTGTCAACGTGAATTCAGACGGGTTGGTCCGGGTTCGGTTTCCGGAGCCGCGGTTCGCCGTCGATTAAGCGCGTCGAAATCCGATATTTCCGATCGGAAACTCGATGTTTCGACTTCGAATGATGGTCTTTCCCCGAATAAGGTGGATCGTTATAAAATACTCCGATCGCTTACCGGTCGTATCGCTGGATAGTAATGGTGGTATGCGCGACGACGATCCACGGCAACCCCGGAGCCCCCGTATCGACCCCTCTCCCGATCGAGAGCGAACGGACCCGCCGAACTGAACTGACCGACAACGACACCGACGATGTCTACGCAAGCGAGTAACACCCGAACCGAACCGTCCCCGGACTCCGCCGCACAGCTCGACGTCCTCGGCGACGAGTGCGCACGAACTATCCTCGTCGCGACCAGCGAAGGGCCGAAAACGGCCAAGGAATTGACCGAGCGGACGGACAGCTCCTCCGCTACGGTGTATCGACGCATCAACAACCTGCTCGAGAGCGACTTCCTGGCGGAGTGTGTCAGGTTCGAGGAGGACGGTTCACACACCACCGCCTACGAGGCCACGATCGATCGACTCCGTATCGACGTCGGCCCCGGCGGAATCGACGTTACCCTCTCGGCGGCGGAGGAATGACGGCCAGTCTCGTCTCTCGGAACCGACAGCTCGACGCGGCAGGCATCTGTTACGCGATTTAGGTATTCCCGTTCTCTGGTGTCGGCATCGGGGTCCGCCCCAGCGGATTCGTGAAGGTCACGAAACGGCGGTCGCGACCGCGAACCGAACGACAACCCCGAGACGGCCGACGATCACGGAACCGTTTCGTTCACCGGAACGAACATTTAGTTCCCGGAGGGAAATATGAAAGAAGCACTAACAAGCCTGTATGATACGGATAACAAATATCTACTCAGTGGAACGGTCACTGTGATTGAGCAATGCACGATCTGACCGGCTTCCAGCGAGATCTGCTGTACGTGATCGCAGGGGCGGATCGACCGTCGGGCCAGACCGTCAAAGACGAAGTCGAGAAGTATTACAGCTCCGAGATCAATCACGGTCGGCTGTACCCGAACCTCGATACGCTCGTGAACAAAGAGCTCGTCGAGAAAGGCCAACTCGATAGACGGACGAACTACTACGCGATCACGGAAGCCGGTCGCCAGCGCATCGCCGAGCGCCGCGAGTGGGAAGAGCAGTACGTCGACTTCTGACGGCCTCGTACCCCGGCCCCCAGTTTCCGTTGCTGATCACACTTCCTTCTGACGGGACCTGTATCCCCATCCAAACGGCGCCACGATTCCGATCCGAGCGGCCGACAGACGCCCTCGAGCGGCGTATTCCGGGCCGGATCGATCGATCTCGGTCGGCGGTCTCCAGTCGCGTGCGTTTCGAGGCCGTCGACCGTCTGGGTCGGCCGAGAACCGAACAATAGTACGGTCATAACAAAACGGTTGAACCTCTTTCCACACATTCGAAATGACACGACCGTCCGAAGACGAGTCACGTGCGAGTCGAGGAAAACGGGGGGATCGTCGATGAGCTTTCGAACGGCGACGCGGACACGGCTCGGGTCCATCCGGAAGTACCCGACCGACCTCGCGGTCGTCTCGATCGCGGCCGTTGTAGCGTACCTCGTCGTGACGTCGGTACCCCCCGGTAACGAGATCCGGCTGTTCGCCACGTTCGGTCTCGCGCTGTTCTTTCCGGGGTACGGGCTCGTTTCGGTGCTGTTCCCGGCCGAAGCGCGCAACGCCCGCGAGGCGGCCGCGACCGAGGCGGAAACTCGCCCTCGAGGGATCGACGTGGTCGAGCGACTCGGGCTCTCGTTTGCGCTGTCGATCGCGGTCGTTCCGCCGATCGTGTTGGTCCTGGCGGTCACTGAGTGGGGGGTCACGCCCGAACCCGCCGCAGCGGCCCTCGGGGTCCTTACCGTAGCGTTCGCCCAACTCGGAGCGGTGCGACGGCTTCGAACACCCGAAGCCGATCGGTTTACTTTCTCGCTCGCGTCGCGGATCGCTCGAGTCCGCCGGGTCGGCTCCGGTCTGCAGGTTAGCTCGGTGCTGCTCGTGATCGCGATCGGGGTTGCCGTCGGCGCGCTCCTCGTGGGCTTTCTCGCACCGGCAGCGACCGGCGGTTTCGCCGAACTGGCGCTCTACTCCGAGAACCAGGACGGCGACCTCGTGGCCGGGGACCTCCCGGACGAGGTCGCGCCCGGTGAGCCGGTGCCGATCACGGTCGCGATCGAGAACCACGAGGACGAGCAAACGGAGTACACGGCCGTCGTCCAGCAACAGACCCTCGAGAACGGCGAGGTCGTCGAGCGGACGGAGCTCGGACAACTCGAGAGCAGCGTCTCCCCGGGAGACACCGCGATGAGCGAGTACGAGGCGACCCCGACGGCGGCACCGGGTGAAACGGTCCGGATCAGCGTCCTCCTCTACGAGGGCGAACCGCCGGCGGAGCCGACGAACGACAACGCCGTCGAGGACACCTACTTCTGGGTGACGGTAACTGAGGACGCCGCGGACGGAACTGACGAAGCGTAGCGGCGTTCGTTTCCGATACGGCTTCGGTGGGGTGCGGGATCGCTTTTCCGTCGGTGGATACGTCGTTCGTGTCCGCTGGCTCGGCGGTATATCGGGCTGACCTTGACCTGCTCGAGCGACTCGCGAGCGTGACTCACGTGTCACCCGAGTGGTCAGTGGTCGTCTGTACGCACACGGGAGTCGACATCGGAACGCACCGTCGACTGTGGGGTCGAAACCGTGGGTTCGAACCGGTGAGAAGTTGGAGGGCGACCACCGAACCCGCAGGTGTCTGAACGACTGTCTCGTTATCGACTCGCGGGTCCGAACGGTAACTGTACCTCGGGCCGTCGCGAGACGTGCTGTGCGAGCGAGATCACGAGGACGGCGACACACAGGACCAGGACCACGAGCGGCGCGGCGGCCGCGGTCGCCGGGCCCAGGGAGAGCCAGGCTCCGACGAACGCCGCCGCGCCAACTGCGGTCGCGACCGCGTAGTAGCGGTGCCACGGACGTTCGGCGCCGACGTGTCGGTCGAGGTACGGCTCGAACACCTCCTCGTCGGGGAGGAGTTCGATCCGGTGGCCGTCGGGATCCCAGTCGACGATCCCGTGATCCTCGAGCATCGGCAGGTGCGTCTGGTACAGGGAGATGTACACGCGACGCCGCTGTGTCCGCGTTACGTCGTCCGGTTCGGTGTCGTTCTCCCAGGCAGCGACCTGTTCGACCAGCGGCGCGAGATCGCAACTGCCGCCGCGTCGTTTCAGGTACTGGACCGTTCGACGCCTGCGAGCGTTACTGAACACGTCGAACAGTTCCGCCTGTGTGAGTTCGTGTTCAGACATGGGTGCCCTCGCGGTCCCGAATCGACTGTCGATCGGGGGTGTTCGGATACCTCACACCACCGAGTGCCATACGGGTTCCCTTTACTATCGCTCGGCTACCCGATCGAAATCGAATTGTACCCGTTAGAGCTCGTGACAGACGCCTAATCCGACGGTTCAGCGATCGGAAACTTTCGAACCGCCGGTGCCGGGGACGAGCGACGCTCGCTTGCGGGGTCGGGCAGACGTGGGTTACGAGCCCTGTAGTTCGTGGCTACGGACCCGTCAGGTCGGGGATAACAAAACCTCGTTACCCGCTGTATCAGGACGATTCCCACCCGGGTATCGAGTAACCAATGACACAGCGCCAACTACGACGACGATTACGAGTTCAGGGACGGACGACGGGACCGCCGCGCCCGCGCCCGACCCGGCGCGCGAGTCGACCGATCAGTAGCGGACGAACGGAGGTGAGCGGATGAGCAGCCAGCGACCCGTCGTGCGCGGCGACGACTGTACGATCGCGGACGACGCGACGGTAGGCCACGGCGAGTTCGACGAGCCGACGCGGATCGGCGACGGAGCCACGATCCGGTCCGGGTCGATCGTCTACGGCAACGTGACGATCGGTGACGAATTCACGACCGGCCACGACGTCCTCGTCCGGGAGGCGACCACCATCGGCGACGACGTCCTCGTCGGCACCAAGACGGTCATCGACGGCCGGACGACGATCGGCTCCCACGTCAGCCTCCAGACGAACGTCTACGTCCCGACCCAGACGACCATCCGGGACAACGTCTTCGTCGGTCCCGGTGCGGTCCTGACGAACGACCAGTACCCGATCCGGGTCGATACCGACCTCGAGGGGCCGACCCTCGAGACGGGGGTGTCGGTCGGGGCGAACGCGACGCTGTTGCCGGGCGTGACGATCGGCGAGAACTCGTTCGTAGCTGCCGGCTCCGTCGTGACGGAGGACGTGCCCCCGGATAGCCTCGCGGTCGGCTCGCCGGCGACCACCCGACCGCTGCCCGAACCGCTGAGTGGGACGAACCAGATCGCATGACAGACACGAATTACGATACCGATACCGATACCGATACCGAGCAGGAGGCCGAATCGGACGCGAATCCCGGAGGTAGGTCGGAACCGCAGGTCGAGGTAACCGTAGACGTCGAGGGGATGGAGGCGGACGCCGACTCAGACGGTGTCTCGATTGCGGATCCCGACGTCAGCCCGGCGGCCGTCGAACGCGTCGTCTCGCTCCTCGAGGACGGCGCCCTCGCGGACGGTCCGGAAGTCAGGGCCTTCGAGGAGGAGTTCGCCGCCTACTGCGGGACCGAAAACGCGGTCGCGACGTCGAACGGGACGACGGCGCTGCACGCCGCGCTCGAGGCGTTCGGCGTCGAGGACGGCGACGCCGTCGTCACCTCCCCGTTCTCGTTCGTCGCGAGCGCGAACGCGATCCGGCTCGCCGGCGGCAAACCCGTCTTCGCCGATATCGACCCCGAGACGTACACGCTCGATCCCGAGGCCGTCGAGCGGGTCGTCCGTGACCGGTCGGACGTCGTCGGGATCCTGCCGGTCCACCTCTACGGTCTGCCCGCGGACGTGCCGGCGCTGGTCGACGTCGCGGACGACCACGACCTGTTCGTCCTCGAGGACGCGTGCCAGGCTCACGGGGCCGAGGTCGACGGCGAACGGGCCGGCGAACTCGGCGACGCGGCCTGCTTCTCGTTCTATCCGACGAAGAATATGACGACGGGCGAGGGCGGCGCGGTCGCGACCGACCGGGAGGACGTCGCCGAGCGGGTGACCCGGTACGTCAACCACGGGCGGGCCGAGAGCGGCACTGGCGGCTACGACCACGTCGAACTCGGGCACAACTACCGGCTGACCAGCCCCGCGGCGGCGATCGGCCGCCACCAGCTCGAGCGCCTGCCCGAGTTCACCGAGACACGGCGAGAGAACGCGGCCTACTACGACGAGGAACTCGCCGAACTGCCGGTCGAGACGCCCACGGCGCCGGATGGCTACCGACACGTCTACCACCAGTACACGATCCGGAGCGACGACCGGGACGCCCTCGCAGGGACGCTCGAGGACCGCGGCGTCGACACCGCGGTCTACTACGGGACGCCGATCCACCGCCAGCCGGCCTACGAGACCGTCAGCACGGCCGCGGCGCGGTTCCCCGAGGCCGAACGGGCGGCCGACGAGGTCCTCTCCCTGCCCGTCCACCCGGGCGTCTCCGAATCGGATCGCCGAACGGTCGTCGATGCAGTTTACGAACACTACGAATGAGCGAACACAAACCCTCTCCGTCCACGCCGACGTCGCGGGCTGTCCGCGCGGGCGTCGTCGGCGTCGGTGCGATGGGCGAGAACCACGCGCGCGTCTACAGCGAACTCCCCGGCGTTTCCCTCGCAGGCGTCTCGGATCACGACGCCGACGTCGCCGAACGCGTCGCCGAGGAGTACGGCACCGACTCGGTCCCCCTCGAGACGCTGCTCGAGCGGTGTGACGTCGTCACCGTCGCGGTGCCGACGTCCGCCCACCACGAGGTCGTCTCGCAGTGTCTCGAGGCGGACGTCCACGTCCTGGTCGAGAAACCGATCGCCGAAACCGTCGAACAGGGCCGGGAACTGGCCCGCACGGCTCACGAGCGCGGACTCGTCCTCCAGGTGGGCCACATCGAGCGGTTCAATCCGGCGGTACGGACGATGGCCAACCTGATCGACGACCTCGAGGTCATCAGCCTCGAGGCCGAACGGCTCGGGCCGCCGATCGACCGGACGGCCCCCGGGAACGTCGTCTTCGACCTGATGGTTCACGACGTCGATATCGTCGGTTCGCTGCTCGGGGCCTCGCCCGACTCGGTGGCCGCGATGGGCACCCCGGACGGCCGGTACGCGACGGCGACGATGGAGTACGACGACGTCGTCGCCACCCTGACCGCGAGCCGCGTCACCCAGAAGAAAGTCCGGAAGCTCTCGGTGACCGCCCGGGAGTGTTTCGTCGAGGTGGACTTCCTCGAGCAGTCCGTGCTGATCCACCGCGACTCCTACCCCGAGTACGTCAACGACGAGGGGCAGAACCGCTACCGCCACGAGAGCGTCGTCGAGCGCCCGCGGATCGACAACGGCGAGCCGCTGCGCCACGAACTCGAGTCGTTCGTCGAGTCCGTCCGGACGGGGACGGAGCCCGAGGTCACCCCCGAAGACGGGATCGAGGCGCTCGAGACGGTGTTGACGATCGATTCGCTGGTCGACGGCGACCGCGCGAGTCGGGAAGAGGAGCCCGATCGCGAGCGAGCGCAGGATCCGAGCCAGGACCGGGAGGTGGAGATCTGATGGCCGTGGATGCCACGGATACCGACCCAGAAGACGCACCGATCCCGCTGTACGACTCCTCGCTCGCCGAGTCCCGACAGCGCGAGCGCCTGCTCGAGGGCGACGTGCCGGTCGCGGTCTACGGCCTCGGAAAGATGGGACTGCCGCTTTCGGCCGTCTACGCCGAAACGACCGGCAACGCCACCGGCGTCGACGTCGATCCCGAGGTCGTCGAGACCGTCAACGCCGGCGAGAGCCACGTCGTTGGCGAACCCGGGCTGGCCGACCTCGTCGCCGAACAGGTCGAGCAGGGTCGACTCGAGGCGACGACCGACGGCCCCGCCGCGGCCGACCGCGCTCGCGTCCACGTGATCATCGTCCCGACGCTACTGGACGAGGAGACCGAGCCGAACCTCGCGACCGTCGAGTCCGTCGCAAACGATATCGCTGCGGGACTGTCGCCGGGCGATCTGGTGATCGCCGAGTCGACGCTGCCGCCGGGCACCTGCCGGGACGTTCTCGAGCCCCACCTGGCGAGCGAGAGCGGTCTCGATCCGGACGAGTTCGGGCTGGCGTTCTGTCCAGAACGGACGTCCTCCGGCACCGCCCTGCGGGACATCCGCGGGGAGTATCCGAAGGTCGTCGGCGGGATCGACCAGGAGAGTACCCGCGCCGCGAGCCTGCTGTACGACGAGATCACGGACAACGAGGTCCACCCCGTCTCCGACGCGACGACCGCGGAGGCCGTCAAGGTCTTCGAGGGGATCTACCGGGACGTCAACATCGCCCTGGCCAACGAACTCGGCCGGCTCGCGGACGAACTCGAGATTTCCGTCCGGGAGGCGATCGGGACGGCCAACGACCTGCCGATGTGTCAGCTCCACGACCCCGGCCCCGGCGTCGGCGGCCACTGCATTCCGTACTACCCGCACTTCCTGCTGTCCAGGGCGGGGGAGCCGATGGACCTGACACGGACCGCCCGGCGCGTCAACGACTCCATGCCGAGCGTCGTCGTCGACCGCCTCGAGCGGGAACTCGCGGCCGAAGGAACCGACCTCGCGGACGCGTCGGTGGTCGTGCTCGGGATCACCTACCGTCCGGGCGTCGAGGAGACCCGCGCGTCGCCCGCGCTCGGCGTGATCAACGAACTGCACGACAGGCGCGCGGACGTGGCCGGCGTCGACCCGCTCGTCGATCCCGCAGACTACTGCGCCCGTCCCGTTGGGATCGACGACCTCGAGTCGGAGTCGTTCGACGCCGCCGTCCTCGTGACCCCTCACGAGGAGTTCGACCGCCTCGAGTGGGGTTCCCTCGAGCCGATGGTGGTCGTCGACGGCCGGGACGCCGTCGACCTCGCCGAAACGGATCACCGCGAGTACACGCTCGCGGGGTCCGCGTCGGGACGCGCGCCGCGGCCGAACCCGGCCGGGAGAGCCGACGACGCCCCTCGAGAGCCACCGGATACGAGCGCGGACCCGACCGAAGTCAGCAGAACCGATGGAGGAAACGATGTACAAGGGTAAATCGATCGCCGTCGTGGTCACGGCCTACCAGGAAGCGTCGTTCGTCGGACGGGTCATCGAGACGGTCCCCGAATTCGTCGACCGGATCTACGCGGTCGACGACGCCTCGCCCGACGATAGCTGGGAGGTGATCACCCGGGTCGCCGAGCGGATCAACGAGTCGACCGAGCCCGGTCACGAACTGGCGGTCGCAGACGGCGGTGACGGGCGACGCGTCGTCCCCATCCGGCACGACGAGAACCGCGGCTACGGCACGGCGGTCAAGACCGGCTACCGGCGGGCCGCGGCCGACGGCATCGACGTCGTCGCCGTGATGAACGGTGACGGACAGATGGACCCCGAAATCCTGGACCGGATCATCGACCCCGTCGTCACCGGCGAGGCAGACTACGCGAAGGGGAACCGGCTGCTCTACCCCGAGGACCGCGAAGGAATGTCGACGTTCCGGTTCGTCGGCAACGCCATGCTCACCGGCCTCTCGAAGTTCGCGTCCGGCTACTGGACGATCGGCGACCCGCAGAACGGCTACACCGCCATCTCGCGGGAGGCGATCGAGGAACTCGACCTCGAGGAGATCACGGACGAGTACGGCTTCCTCAACCACATCCTCACGCACCTGAACGTCGAGGGACTACGGGTGGCGGACGTCGCCATGTCGGCCGTCTACGGGGACGAGGAGAGCAGCATCGAGTACACGTCGTTCGTCCGGTACGTCTCCCTCCTCCTGCTGCAAAGCTTCCTGTGGCGGCTCAAGCGCCGCTACGTCGTCGAAGGGTTCCACCCCGCCGTGGTCTTCTACGGCACCGGGACGGCCGGGATGGCCGGCGGCGCGGCGGGACTTGCGGGTGCGATGAGGCGACTGCTCCGCGGCGAGGACGCCCTCGCCGAGTCGGTCGCCTCCTTCGCGACCATGCTACTCGGGGTCTGCTCGCTGGCCACCGCGATCCGGATGGACGCCGAGGAGAGCGAACACCTCGAGGTGACTCGCTACGAGTACGACACGGAAACCGACGCGGACTCCGTGGCTCGTTCGGGGTCGACGTCGCCGCCGGCAGTCGAGACCGACTCGAGCCGGGAACTCGAGGGGTCGACGGCGACCGGGCGGGCCGAACGGAATCGACCCCTCGACTGATTCTCGATCGCCCGGGAGGGGTGAGGGCGGTGCGTTCCGCGGGGAGGGCCGAGAACGAGTAGCAGCCGCTCCCGGCCGCCGAGAACCGGGGGCAATCGGAGACCGACCCTCGAGTGCCGTTGCGGCGCTCTCGGCGGCCCTTGCGGAGGGCACAGTGCTCAAGAGGCCCCCTCCCGTACCCGCGGGCAGTGATCCGGGAGTTCGTCGCAGTCGCGTTCGGTGACCCGTTCGCCGTCATGAACACGGTCGGCCTGATCGCGTTCGCGCTCGTGGGCTCCTCGAAGGCGATCCGCGAGGAGTTCGATCTGTTCGGGATCGCCGTCGTCGGGCTGGCGATGGCCTTCGCCGGCGGAGTGACCCGCGATCTCCTCGTGAGCCGGGTGCCGCTGACGCTGCAGTCGCCGATCGAGATCGCGCTGGGGCTGATCGGCGTCAGCCTGGCGATCGGCCTGAGCGCCGTCCTGTCGTCGCCCGACACCCACCCCATCACGCTCGTCTCCGACGCCGTCGGACTCGCGGCCTTCGCCACGACCGGCGCGATCGTCGCGACCGAAGCGAACGTCTCGGCGTTCGGCGTCGTCGCGATCGCAACGATCAACGCGGTCGGCGGCGGCGCGGTCGCCGACATCCTCCTCGATCGTGCTCCGTTCATCCTCTTCGACGACTTCTACGCGAGCTGTGCAGTCCTGGGCGGGAGCGCGTACTGGGCGGCGGTCACCGTAGGCGCGGCGGGTACCACCGCCGCGGCGCTCTGTGCGGTCGTGACCGTCGGGACCCGGCTGGCCGCAGTGACCTACGGCTGGCACCTCCCCACGATGCAGACCCTGGGGCTGATCGGGGGTCGAACGACCGACGAGTAGAGGGCGAGCGACGACTTACGGACGCTCCGACGCCGTGACCGACGCCGGTTGCAGCGCCGCCCTCGAGGAGCGCTCGAGTTCCTCGAGGTCGCCCGCCGCTTCCGCCACGTCGACCAGCAGGTCGGTCAGGTTCACGAGGTCGCCGACGTAGGTCCGGCGCCGTCGTCGCCAGCGGGCGTCGGCCCCGTCGTCGGCGAGTAACTCTATCGCGCGGTCCCGGACCCCGGCGTAGCCGTCGAACTGTTCGGCGAGGCCAACTCGCTCGAGTTCCCGGAACTCGCCGTACTCGTGATCGTCGGTCCCCCGGTACCGCAGTGCCGGCGTCCCGAGCAGTCCCGCCTCGGTGACCATCGTCCCGGTGTCGGCGATCAGCAGCGACGCCTCGGCCATCGCGTCGTGGATGAGCGCGGGATGGAGGTCGTACGGTCTGGCGGGGAGGTTCCGCAGGTCCATCTCGCCGCCCTCGTCCGAGACGAAGACGGTCGCACGCTCGCTCAACCGATCGATCAGGTCCCGGCGCTGCCGTCGGGTGAACCCCTCGAGGCCCGCGTCGTGGAGCGCGTCGAGGGCGTTGAACCGGACCAGCGCGTAGGGCTCGTCCTCGCCGACGCCGAGGTACTCGCGGACCGCGCCGTCGGCGTCGAAGATTTCGGGGTGGAGATACGCACACTCCTTGAAGCCGTCGAAGGTGTAGTGGGAATCGCCGAGGTCCCGACGGGTCACCCGCGGCGAGAGGATACAGTCGGCGAAGGGCCGCGAGACGGTGTGGTTGAAATCGCCCGGTTCGTCGTCGAGCACGAGCACGGTCGGCGCTCGAGCGACCGTGCCCGCGAGGGCTGCGTAGGGGCCGCGGCCGAAGACGACGTCCGGCCCGAACCGGAGCGCCTCGCGGACGATCGAACCCAGTTGCCCGCCGAGTTCGCGCGCGATCGTCGCCGTGGAGGAGGCGGCCACGTCGTGCTCGCCGTAGCGACGATAAGGAAGGCCGTAGAACTCGAGTAGGTCCGTCGTACAGGCGTACTCCCGGGTCAGTACGAGGACCTCGTGACCGGCGTCCTCGAGTCGATCGACGGCGTGGCGGTACAGGTGGACGTGTGCAGGCGTGTTCGCGAAGACCAGAATCCGCATCGGGTTCGTCAAGGGTCGCTCCGGGCTTTGTAATAGGAACCGTACAGCCGGTCCTCGAGGCCGTTACGGGGGATTAGTCCCGGAATTCCTTCCGGTACCACTCGAGGGTCTCGGGAAGGTGAGCTTCCAGCGGCCGGTACTCGTAGCCGAGCTCTTCGCTGGCCTTCTTCGAGGTGTAAAACAGGCGTTCGGTCGCCAGGCGGGCCATGTCGCGGTTGAACGGGAAGACCTGCCGGTTCGCGACCGCCCCGACCGTCTCCGCGACGGGGCCGGCCGCACGGATCGCGGTCGCGGGAACGCGGACCCGTGCCGGTATCGCAGTCCCGTTCGCCGCGTCGGCGATCCGCCGGACCGCCCGATCGTAGGTGAGGTTCTCGCCGCCGAGGATGTAGTGGTCGCCGGCCTCGCCGTGCTCGTAGGCCCGCACGATGCCGTCGACGACGTCGTCGACACCGACGATGCTCAACCCGCCCGGGAGGTGAGCCGGCATCGTCGGCTCGAGGCCCATCGCCAGTAGTTGCGGCGTAAACGACTCGTCGCCGGGCCCGAAGACCGAGGTCGGGTGGACCGTGACCGCGTCGCCGGCATCGTCGTCCGCGTAGCGATCGACCAGCCGCTCCGCGGCCGCCTTCCCCTCCTGGTAGGCACCGATCGGGTCCGCGACGTCTCCCTCGGCCGCGAAGGCGTCGCCGTTCCCTGGTCGGCGGGTGCCCGCCGTGCTGGTGAACACGAGGCGGCCGACCTCGCCCTCACAGCCCCGACAGGCCTCGAGGACGTTCGCCGTGCCGTCCCGGTTGACGCGGACGACGGTGTCCGGATCGGCGCTCCAGAGGCCGACGCCAGCAAGGTGAAAGACCGCGTCCGCGCCGTCGACGAGCGAACGCAGCGTCGGCCCGTCGAAGAGGTCGCCGACGTACCACTCGACGTCCGAGTCGGCGAGGCGACCGCGGTCCGAACTCGGTCGGCTCAGCCCGCGCACCGCCCAGCCGTCCGCGAGCAACCGCTCGCAGAGGTGGCTCCCGAGGAAGCCGGTCGCGCCGGTGACTGCGGCGGTTCGTCCAGTCATCGTCTCGCCTCGAGTTGCGGCGGCACGGCGTCGTCCCCCACGGCGGCGTAGAGCCGGTAGGCCACCGAGACGGCCGGGTGCGTGTCGTCGGCGGGTGGTAACTCGCCGTCGGGCATCCGTTCCCGGAGCGTCTCGAGGTCCGGCACGTCGCCGATCGGGGAGACGGTGATCGAGGCGTCGTCCCCCTCGAGGGCGGCCGACAGCGCGTCGTCCGCCGGGAGGTCCCGGTCGAGCAACACCGCGCCGAGGGCGTCGACGGCGGTCGTCGGCCCGGCCAGCAGGACGTCGGACGCGTGCGGACGCCCGCCGTAGGTCGTCGCGGCGTCTACCACCGTCCAGGCGGGATCGATCGTTCGCACCGCGCCGACGACGGCCGCCGGGTCTTCGTCGGGTCCCGCCACAGTGGAGCCGCCGGAGCCGACGACCCGAGCGATCGCCCGCATCCCGCCCGCCACGGTCCCGGCCTCGGTCGGCCGCAGCGTCGGCACGGGGACGACGCCCCCCTCCACGAGCCGTTCCGGGATCCGGAGATCGACCGCTCGATCCCCGTCGGAGACGGTCCTGAGCGACCGGCGCCCGTCCGCGAGGTCGACGAGGTCCGCGTCCGCGTCGGCCCGCTCGAGCGCCTCGCGATACCCCAGGTAGGCGGCCGTGCGATCGAAGTCGATTCGGTCGTCGCTGGCACCCGCAACGGACACCTCGGCGTCGGGGTGCTCCCGGCGGATCGTCGCCGCGACCGCGCCGACCACGGCCGGATCGGTCACCATCCCGGAGGAGGGATGGAACGGGTAGTGTGCGTCCGGGAGGATCGTCACCCGGTCGGCGTCGGCCGCGATTTCGACGCCCTCGAGCAGGTCCGCCACCGCAGGCCGGAAGCGGTCGAGTCGACGCTCGAGGTCCGGCGTCCAGCCGGTTCGGGCGTCGTCGCCGTCGGCGCGTGTCACGCGCACCGTCGGATCGCCGGACACGGTCATGGTCACAGGGTCACCTCCGCTTCGTCCTGGTCCCGGTCACCGTCTCGGTCGCTGTCGCGAGCGTCCGCCTCCGCTTCAAACGGTTCCTCGCGGTCGCGCTTCCGTGCGTCCTCGGCCGCCAGTTCGTACGCCTGCTCGGCCAGCGCGAGCGTCCGCCTGCCGTCCTCGCCGTCGACCGGCGGCGACTCGCCCGCGCGGACCGCGTCGCAGAAGTCCTCGAGCGCCCGGTAGTGGGCCTGCAGGTAGAACGTAGGGCCGAACACCGTCGGCGCGTCGTCGGTAACGCGGCTCGCGACGTTCCTCAGGGCTTCCTTCGCCGCGTCGACGTAGAAGTTGTCGGGCAGGTGGTCCTCGTTGCTGATCGTCCCCGTGACGCCCTCGAGCCGAAGTCGGGTGTTCACCTCGGGGAGTTCCTCCCACTGGTAGGAGCCACAGTGCAGCGTGATCGTCGTCCCGGTCTCGGGAGCCTCGAGGAGCACCGTCGCCGCGTCCTCGACGGGGATCTCCAGGGTCGTGCCGAGCGACGCACTCCGCACCTCGAGTTCGCCGAACAGGTGCTCGAGGACGTCGAAACAGTGGATGCCGAGCTCGAGCAGGGAGCCGCCGCCGGCCGCCTCGGGGTCCAGCGGCCACGACGCGGGGGCGGAGTCGGCGGGCGGCCGGCCGAGCGGGCCGTCGTTGAGCCGCGTCATCGAGGCGTAGGGGACGTGTCCGACCGTCCCGTCCGCGTATTCCTCGGCGACGCCGACGATATCGGGCTGGTATCGCAGCGTGTGGTCGACGCCGACCGCGATGGCCCCGTCCGCCGCGGCCTCGAGGAGTCGATCCGCCTCGTCGGTCGAGCGAGCGAGGGGTTTTTCGACGAAGACGTCGACACCGGCTTCGGCGGCCCGTTCGACCGCCTCGCGGTGGAGGACGGGCGGCAACGCGACGACCGCGACGTCGAGGGCCTCGGCCTCGAGCAGCGCCGCGTAGTCGTCGTAGGTCCGGGCCACGCCGGCGCGTTCGGCGCGCCTGCGGTTCTCCGGAACGGCGTCGGCGGCGGCGACGACCTCGACGTCGGCCATCGCCCGTGCCGACTTCAGATGTACCATGCCGATATTTCCGACCCCGAGTACCCCCAGTCGGAGCGTACTCGAGTCGGTCCGCCGGCTGAACGGTGACGAAAGCGAGAGCATCTGGCAGAGAGGGAGCCGTCTGCGGGCTTTGTTATCTGCGACGTACAGCCTCGGGGGTGTGAGTAGCCGTTCCCGTGGCTGGCGGTGATCGGTCGGCCTACCGAATTAGGCGTCAGCAACGGTCGAACGGTCCCGACCGCCACGGTAATGGTCCAGGCATCGACTGCAGGGTCGAATCGAACCACTCCGCCCGATTCGATGCGACAGTCCGGGCTGGACCGCCACTAGTCGTCGTCGGCCGTCTTCGTCTCCGGCCCGCCGTCGGCCGCGACGGTCCCCCCATCGATCCCCCGTGCGACGGCGAGCCGTTCGGCGACGTCACCCATCGTCTCGACGGCGAGGTCGGTCTCGGTCCGGCGACGATCGAGATAGGAGAGGATCGCCCGCATGCGCCGGTCATCCCGCTCGCGAGTGAGGTTGTTCGGGTGGAGCCACATGTGGAACAGGCCGTCGTTTCGCACCGCCTGATCGATCCCCCGGCGAGCCTGGACGACCATCGGATCCTCCCAGATCGACTCCGCGACGGTACGTACCGGCCCCTCGAACCCGAACAGGAACAGCGAGGCCGGCACGTCGATCAGGCCGTACTCGTCGACCGTCGGCTGGACGAGCATCGACCGCGACCGGACCGTCGAGTCGACCAATCCGCGAACCCCATCGTAGGTCGGCGATCGCCCTCTGTACGCGGAGATCCCGTATTCGGCGAGCACGTCGCGATGTCCGACGTCGTTGCGCGGGTAGACGAACGAGTCGACCGACTCACCCCACTCGTCGGCGACCTCGAGACTGCGCTCGAGTTCGGCCCGTGCGATCTCACGGTCAGTTTCCGGCCGTCCGAAGAGGACGTGGGAGAACGAGTGGCTGGCGAACTCGTGATCGACGTCGGAGTCGACGACACCCCGGACGAGATCGGGGGCGAAGCGCAGGTCCTCGCGGTCCGCCCACTCGCCGCGTTCGCGGTCGAACCAGCCGTCGAGCGTGGGATGATCCGCGTGGACGCCGTCACAGGACTCGAGCATGAGGTGTCCGACGACTGCCCACGTCGCGGGCACGTCGAACTCGGCGCAGAGATCGAGCATTCGACGCCAGCCGCGACGGCCGGATTCGACCCGCTCGAGCGGCGGTCGTTCGAGGTCGTGAAAGCCCCAGCCGAGTTCGGCGTCGAGCGATATCACGACGCTACCCACGGAACCCACCACCGGTGTTCATGCTCGTCAGTCTGTGGACCGAACGGTTTTGTTATTGATCGCCTTTCGATAGCAAGGCGGCCCGAGACGATCGTTTCAGAGTCGCTACGGCGTGGAGTGACGAACGGTCCGCCGGTTACGAGGACGATGAGCGATGCTCGACTGTCGTTCCACGGACCGAACCGGTTCGACGCCCAACAGCTCCTCCGTCGGAGAACGTCGTCGCCGCGAACAGTAGGCCGAGCTAACAGCGGCGGTCGCCCGGGACGGCCGAGGTAAGGTCATCGAACGACGACAGACAGGGCGACCGACACGCCTGAACACTCCTTATAACAAAGCGTCAATCGGGTCACCTCCACGACAGCAGGTTTCTCGCAATCATGAGCGGATCTTCCCCCACGTCCCAGCGAGCGTTCGTACTCGGCCTCGACGGCGTACCGTGGCGATTGATCGAGCGGTGGAGCGACGAGGGCGAGCTGCCCAACTTCGCGAAACTCCGCGAAGAAGGAGCCTCCGGCCCGCTCGAGAGCACGACGCCACCGACGACGCCGCTTGCGTGGCCGTCGATCGCGACCGGCGTCTGGCCGGACAAACACGGGATCTACGGCTTCCAGAACCTCTCTTCGGAATACTCCCACGAGATGTACACCAGTCACGACGTGAAGCAGCCGCCGCTGTGGGAGCAGGTCTCGCCGGCCCACGTCGGGAACGTCCCGATGACCTACCCGGCGCGTGAGATCGACGGCACGATGGTGACCGGGATGATGACGCCGTCGACCGAGCGGGAGTTCACCCACCCGCCGGAGCTCAAAGACGAGATCGACCGCCGGATCCCCGACTACGAGATCAGCCTCGATTACCCCGAGTACGCGGATCGGCTGGACGACTTCGAGACCGCCGTCTCGGAGATGCTCGCGGACCGGCGCGAACTGATGCGCCTGCAGATGGAGAACGCCGGCGACGACTGGCGGCTGTTCTTCTTCGTCTACACGGCCCCCGACCGGTTCCAGCACCTCATCTGGGACATGGACCGGCTGCTCGAGCACTACCGGTCGCTCGACGACGTTCTCGGCGAGGTGATGTCGTACACGGACCGTCACGACGCCGATCTCTACGTGGTCTCGGACCACGGGTTCGGGGAGATCGAGCAGCTGGTCTACGTCAACCACATCCTCGAGCGGGAGGGGTACCTCTTCAGGCGCGAGGACGAGGGGACCCGGGGGGCGCTCGCGAGCCTCGGCATCTCCCGGGACCGCATCCGGGACGCGCTCCAGCGCGTCGGCATCTCGGAGGAGGTGCTCGTCTCGAAGCTCCCGCGACGATTGCTCGATACGGTCGCCGAGCAGATCCCCGGCGACCACGCCCTCTACGACGTCGACTACGAGCGGACCATGGCCTTCGTCCACGACGCCGGCAACTGCTACATCAACGACACCGCACGGTTCGACAACGGCGTCGTCGATCCGGAGAACGTCCCGGACATAAAGGCGGAGCTAGCGGAGGTGTTCGAGTCCGTTACCGACAGTGAGGGCCGCCAACTGCTCCAGGTCTACGACGGCGAGGAGCTGTTCCCCACCGACGAGTCGTCGCCGGATCTGATCGTCAACGGGATCGACGGCTACGAGTCGCGAAACGCGATCGCCGACGAGCCCTTCGGCGACACCGGAACCTACGCCGCGAGCCACCGCAGCACGGGGATCGTCCTCTGTCGCGGCCCATCGATCGACGCAGGGGCGACCCTGCGCGGCGCACGCGTCGTCGACGTCGCGCCGACGCTGCTACACGGGATCGGCGAACCGGTCCCGAAGAACGCCGACGGCAGGGTGCTGTTCGACGCCTTCGACGAGGAGGCGAAGCCGGCCACCACGAAGGTCAGGCGGTCCGACGTTTCGCGGCTCGAGACCGACGACGACGTCGACGAGGACTTCGACGACGTCGAGGATCGGTTGAAGGGCCTGGGGTACATGGAGTAGCGGGGTAGCCGGGCGGACGGCCGACCCGTCGGTCCCGGCTTCAATCGGGCGGTTTCGCAAGCACGAGGTCTACACTGGTCGCGAGCGTGGGCGTCGTATGGTCGACGACGACCTCGAACTCGAGCGCGACCTCGGCGAGGCGACGATCGTGTACGAGGACCCCGACGAGGGGACGGTCCGGAAGACGGTCCCGAACGAGCACGTCGCGTACTTCCAGGACCACTGGATCATCAAGACCGACGAGGACGAGGAGGGCAACGACATCGTGCGACGGATCCCCTCGAGGCGGGTCCACTACGTCGAACGATCGGTCGAACGGTTCGAAGAGGAGGTGGAGACGCTGGTCGATCAGGTCCAGTCGTTCGCGTCGGAGCTCCGGACCAAGATCCCGGTCGGCGGGGACGACGAGGAAGGGGCCGAACGCGGCGGGGAGACCGAACCGCTCGAGATCGACATCGACGAGGGCGAACCCGGCGGGGGAGCTGGAGGCGCGAACCGGCCCGGCGGCACGGACCGGGACGAGTGATACGGGTTACTGTGAGTCAGTTCCGGCGTACCCGCCGTACGGGCCGCGGGTGCGCCGGTCCATCGGGACAGGGACCCGTCTGAGGTGACGGCGTTCCCACCGAGGTTACTGCGAGCGTACGCGATCCAGTCCCGACTGGATCGATTTCCAGGTCGGGTAGGCCACGTTGTAGACGCTCGAGGGCGTGTTCCGCGCGCCCGCACGAAGGAGCCGGTGGGAGAGCGGCGACTCCGCCTCGGAGACGAGCGCCTCGAGATCGGTCTCGGCCAGCCACTCGAAAAAGCGGCGTTCGGCCGGTGACGACGGTTCCGTCTCGCGGGCTCGCTCCCGAATGTCCGCCCACATGTATCGCTCGTCCTGGCCGAGTTCCCAGTCGCCGCGTTCCATGGCTCGCCGGATCTCGTCGTACTCCTCGTGGGAGAACGGGTAGCCGTGTGCGGTCGGATCGAGGCCGGACAGTCGGAGGCCGACGGCCGTCCGGTAGCACTTCTCGCACTCGCCGCAGTTGCCGTCCATCCGCCGGTTGCAGGTCTGTAGCTCGAGGGTGGGGGCCTCCGCCTCGACGTAGTCGGCGATGACGTCGACCCGCTCCTGGCGGGTGAGTTCGTAGCCGTCGTGGTGACACCGGGTGCCGGCCCACCGGACGCGGTCGTCGATCGCCGGGCACGACCCCCACTCGAGGTCGATGCCCTCCCAGTGGGTCGCGGCGACGTACACGTCCTCGACGCCGCGGACGTACGCCATCGGAGCGCAAAGCCCCAGCAGGCCGAGGCCGTGCCCGACGGAACTGTACCAGGCCCCGTCGACGCGGTGTCTGTAATGGGCGAGCAGCATGGCGTGGTCGAGCGCCTCGAGGGCGTTGGTCTCGAGGAACGCGGTCTCGAGGCCGCGATCGGCGGCGAACGCGGAGACGCGATCCCGGAGGTCGTTCCAGTCGTCGTCGTCCGCGGGATCGGGCGTGATCGTCCACCCGCGGATGCTCGCGAGGATGGGGGTCTCCTCGCGGTGACGGACGTACGAACAGGTCGAATCGACGCCGCCCGTAAAGAGGAGGGCACTCTCGCCGGCCGCGGTAGGGTCCGGGTCGACCGTCCGGCGGGCGTAGAGGTCGCCGCCCTCCATGAACTCGTACATCGACTCGAGAACGTCCTGGACGTCCTCGAGCGCGTGGGCGAAGGTCTCGTCGACCTCCTCGACGTAGACGTCCGCGCCGTTCGCCCAGGCGACGGGGCAGACGTTCGCGAGCACCGGAATAGCGAGGACGCCGTCGGGGACGTCCTCGATCGGGCGGTCGTAGGTGACTTCGAACGGCTCCCCCGTGAAGAACCGTTCCACCCGTCCCCGCGGGCGCACGTCACACTCGAGACTCCTGCCATCGGCGGTGATATCGTCGATAACGATCGCTGACATGCTGAAAGTCGTTGCTCCGAGACATCACGACCGTCGTCAAAAACTATCGGTATCGTTGATCCGTCGTCGCAGCCGAAACGTCTCCGTAGCGACGACGCCGTTCGGATAGGATCGGCGTACACGGTCGAGAGGGCTGGATCGTGATCGGATCCGCCGTCGCCGACCACTCGAGTCTCCGACCCGGGTCCCGTCCTGCGATCGGTCGGTCCTCTGGAGGATCGCCCGCTCGCCGAGCGTCGCCCGTACGCTGCCGAAACGAGCAGTCCCGTTCTCCCCCGGAACGCCCCGAGAACCGCCGATACCGCGCTCGAGCGGTATGATCCGTATAACAAACTCCGATATCGGTGAGGGATTTCCAAGAGATGCGTTTCGACGTGACGCGAACCGAACGCGAGACGGAGGGGAGACTGAACCGATGAGACGAACGATACTCGAGGGCGTGTTCGCGGGCGGATTCGTCGCCGTCGCGGCCGGCGTTCTCATCGCGCGCGAGAACCCGGCAACGGGGTACGAGTCGTCCGTCTACGCGGGCACGCCGTCCGCGACGTGGGCCGCGTTCGCGCTGGCGCTGGCGATCGCCGTCGGCACCGCAATCGTCTGTCGCGGCTGGTACCAGGGAGTCGGGATCGGTCTCGGCGCGCTGACCGTCACCGCCATCGTGAGCCTCCCGGTGATCCGGAACTACCGGTACGCCGGGATGGGTGACGCGATGACCCACCTGGGCTGGACACGGGACATCGTCGGCGGCAAACTCGAGCCCCACGAACTGTTCTATCCGGCCGTCCACTCGATCGGCTCGGTGCTTGGCGAGGTCGGCGGCATCCCCGTCGAACGGGCGTTGCTGGTCACGATGGTCGTCCTGTTCGTTCCCTTCCTGGTGTTCGTTCCGCTGGTCGTTCGGAACGTTAGCGGGAGCGCTGCGGCGATCGGGTTCGGCGCGATCGTCTCCTGGATGGTGCTGCCGGTCAACAACGTCGCGACGCACATGGGCGTGCACACGAACTCGAACGCGCTGTTTTTCGTCCCGGTGGTCGTCTTCGCGGTCGTCGCGTATCTCCGGCGGCGGGCGGTCATCGAGCGACTGCCGCTCGGCCTCTCGCCGTTCAGCGTGCTCATCTTCCTGAGCGGCGTCGCGCTCCTCCTGATCCACCCCCAGCAGATGGTCAACGTCGTCGTCCTCGTCGGTGCGATCGCGCTCGTCCAGTTCCTCGCACGCCGCCAGTACGACGACCACCCGATGGTCGACCACCCGACCGCGTACGCACACGCGGCGGTCCTCGGGCTCGTGTTCCTCGCCTGGTCGGCCTCGAACGAACGGTTCAGGGACGCGATCTCGAGCGTCGTCTACGGACTTTTCGCGGAGGACATCGGAGCCGGGGCCGAGGTCGGCCAGCGCGAGGCGTCCCTGGTCGAGATCGGCGGCAGCATCGGCGAACTGTTCGTGGCGCTGTTCCTCGACGCTGCGATCATCGGTCTCATCGTCGCGCTGTTCGTCCTGGCGATGTGGCTGGGGCGGACGAAGGTCGAACGGGAGACCGCCGCGTTCGTCACCTACCTCGCGCTCGCGTTGATTCCGCTCGGAGGAATCCTGGCGCTGTACTTCGTCGGCACCCCGACGATGGCGTTCCGCCAGATCGGCTTCATCTACGTCGTGGTGACGATCCTCGCCGGCGTCGCCGTCGCCCACCTCGCCGGCGGCCTCGGGCGGTTCGTGACTCGCCCGGGGGCGAACGCCGTCGTCGCGCTCGCGCTCGGTGCGTGTCTCATGCTGGGACTGCTGACGGTCTTCACCTCGCCCCTGATCTACGACCCCGGTCAGCACGTGACCGACCAGCAGTTCAGCGGCTACGAATCGAGCTTCGAGCACGCCGCCGAGGACCGACCCCATGCCGGCCTCGGGTACGATCCCTACCGGTACGACCACGGACTCTACGGCCTCGAGCGTGAAGACGTGCTCAGCGGCGCGACGATCGAGACGGGCGAGGTCGATCCCGACCGGTTCGGAGCGGGCAACTACAGCGGGGCCTACCATGGCGTCGACTACTACCTGACCGTCACGGAGTACGATCTCACTCGCGAGGTCGACGTCTACCAGGAACTCTACTACAGCGAGTCGTCGATCGCCGAACTCGAGTCCAGCCCCGAGGCGGACAAGGTGATTTCGAACGGCGAGTTCTCGATGTACGCGGTCGACGGCACCGAGTAGTCGCCCCCGCTTCATCTCGTCTCATTTCATCTCATCTTCACCGGTCGGTTCGATCCTGCACATTTCCACCCCCCTGTTGTCCCGTCGGTTCGATTCCCGACCGCTCGAGACCGGCAGTAATCGACCGCTGTTTTCTCCCTCGAGAGTGACTCTCCGCCCGGCTGACCCGTTTCTCGGATCGCGCCGGGTTCGGCCCCAATCTCGAAAACCGGCTGCAGAACGACTCTGGCCGGAGTAATAGACTTTTTATTCGGAAAACATCCCGTTGCGACGGCCGTTTCGGCCCGGTTTTCGTTCGTATCTTCCTGAACGAAGTCGGCTAGATTGTGTCCAGAACAACATCGTTACAAATTATTTGCGTAAATTTAATCGATGGCTCCAAAGAAAAGTTTATGAGTGTAAGTCGGAGTTACCCAAGTGTATGGCGCAGCATCCCCGAACGTCCGAGACGGACGAAACTTCGATTGCAGACCGTAACAACGGATTAACCCGCCGAAGCTACGTGCGCTCGCTCGCTGCGGTCGCGACTGCGGCGACGTCCGTCGGCGCGGCCGGCACCGCGGCGGCCGACGGAGACGACTACGAAGTCATCGAGGCCTCCGGTCAGACGATCACCATCGACTCCGGTGAGACCTGGGAGAACAAGCTGATCGACATGACGACCGGCCAGGACGTGGTCATCACGGCACACGGCACCGACTGGACGATCCGGAACGTCGGCTTCAAGGGGGAAAACACGTCCGGCACCGGATCGGCCACGTTCGGTATCTCCGACACCGACCCGAACGGCTCGAGCACCATCGAGAACGTCTACCTCGGTGACGGCTCCGACAGCCGTAACGCGAGTTCGAGCGGTCACGGCCAGACCGCGTTCTGGGTCGACCCCGACCACGCCGGCCACATCGACTTCGAGAACGTCAACATCCAGGGGTTCGCGGACAACGCGATCTACGGCTCGGCCCCCGGCTCCGGTGCGGGCGGAACGATCCACATCGACAGTAGCTTCGCCGCGAACTGTTACGTCTCTCACTTCCGTCTCGCGACGGAGGGGAGCAAGGTGACGAACTCGAGCGTCTACGTCGACGACGAGGGCTACGCCGGCCGCGGTATCTGGGCGTGGGCCCCCGGCACGATCGAGGTCGAGAACTGCCAGATCGAGATGAACGGGCAGAACACGGCCATCGACGCCGGCGCGAACGGCAAAGCGACCGACGTGGTCGTCAAAGACACCGACTACGACGATGCCGCAGGGATCAGCGAACACGCCGGCTCGAACGTCCGGCTGGGGGACGACGTCGGCACGGACCCCGAGCCGTTCATCCCCGAGGGCGTCCCGCGCAGTCCGGAAGAAGCCGCCGCCGGCGACTGATCGACGGACCCCGCTGACGCAGCTCTCCGTGGTGGGATTGCTGCACCCCTCCTTCCGTCTCGGTACCCGTCGACACGACGCCGCCCCCGGCCCCCGCTGACGTTTTCGTTCGATTTCGTTCCCGTTTTTCGACGTTCGCGCTCGAGCGGTGCGGCCGCGATCGTCCAGTCATCCGGTTGCGTTCCTGCGGTCGACGACGCATCGCAGTACGCCCGTTCGACGCCGTCGGAGGCTGACGGTTCGAGTCGGTAATACGGTTTTACCCGACAACGACGTGGAACGTATATGCACGAAACGGGCCGGAATTCGGGTAATACTGAGTTACTTCCGTCGTCGGCTATCGATTCTCCTCCGTTGCAATCGACGACGAAAAGTAAAAATTCTATGAACGAACAGTATGTATCTTGTTACAGTACGTAAATTTTAGGGCTGTGTAAAGGGAAAGTTTATGCCGGTAGTTTCCAATTACTGGATACATGGCACGCGAACCTTCGGTACCGGACGACGAATCGCTCGGGGACGATGGCGACGGGACGGCGACGAACGACGGTAATACCGGATTACTGGATCGGCGGTCGTACGTCAAACTGGCCGGCGTGACGGGTGCGGCCGCCGCGGTAACCCTTCCGGGGGCCGTCACCGCCGACGAGGAAGACGAGGAGTACGAGGAGATCACCGCCCGCGGCCAGGTCATCAGGATCGGCCGCGGGGAGACGTTCGAGAACAAACTCATCGACCTCACGACCGGCGACAGCGTCCTGCTGCTCGTCGAGGGCGGCGACTCCGTCATCCGGAACGTCGGATTCGAGGGGCTTCACCGCGGCGACGAGTTCATGATCTCGATCAACGCGCCCAGCGGCGACGTCCTCGTCGAGAACGTTTACCTCGGCGACGGCTCGACCAAGGAGGGCGAGAGCTTCGTCCACGGCCCCGGCGCCGTCTTCTATCACAAGCAGGCCGGTTGCGACGTGACCTTCCGACACTGTAACGTCCAGGGGTGGCCGAACAACGGCTTCTACTGTTCGAACACCGCCTCCGGTGGCTCGGTCCGGTTCGAGAACTGCTACGGGAAGAACAACGGCGTCTCCACGTTCCGGGTCGCCGGCGGAAACGACGCCGTCGTGAACTGCGTCGCCTACAACGACGGCACCGACTACGGCCCCGGCTGGGGCGGCTACACCGAGGACGCCGGTCGCCCGCTGTGGGTCTGGCCCGGCGGAACGGTCGAGGTCAGGGACTCGGAGTTCGCCGCGGGATCGTACCCCTACGCGGCCGTCATGCGCAACAGCGGCTCCGCGCGGATGACCGGCGGCGCGATCCAGGGACAGGTTCAGGGCAGCGGCCTCCAACGCTCCGACGTCTCGAGTTCGCCCGACCTCTCGCTGCCGCAGGGCGTTCCGACGTCGGCCCGTGAGGCCGCGGCGGGCGGGTCCGACTCGAGTGCCGGACGGAGCGACGACGACGAACTCCCGCACGTCCTGCTGTTCGACGGCGACGAGTCCGACGTTTCGCGATACGAGTTCGTCGTCGACGGCGAGGTCGAACCCGCGACCCACGACGGCGCGACGATCGACGAGGAAACCGAAATCGAGGACGGTACCGTCTACGGGGTCGTCGCCGACTGGAAGGACGCGTTCCGCTTCGATGGCGAGGTCGAGACGCTAACGGTCGACGGCCCGGCGACGGTCCTGCTCGACGGCGAGGAGGTCGACCCCGACGAGTTCGGCGAGGAACTGCCCCACACCCTCACGGTCGAGGGACGGGGCGAGCCGACGAGCTACGAGATCACGGTCGACGGCACGATCGAGTTCGACGGGGCCGAGGACCCCGACGACGAGGCGACGACGGTGTCGGGATCGACGGTCCAGAGCTCCGTGACCGACGCGAGCCAGTCGTTCCGGTTCTCGGGTACAGTGACTGACGTGGCGATCATCGAGGGTGAGGCCGTCGTCACCATCGACGGCGAAGAGATCGATCCCGACGAGTACGGCGACGACGAACTGCTGCCCCACGCGATCCTCATCGACGGGGCCGACGCGGAGGATCCGACGACGTACTCCTTCGAGGTCTCCGGCAAGATCGTCGAAGCGAGTTTCTGCGATCTCACGATCGACGACGAACGCGTCTACGAGGACGGCGTCGTCCGCGGCGCGGTCGGCGACGGCCGCGATGCGTACTGGTTCGACGGCGGCTTCGAGGACTTCAGGCTGCTGGGCGATGCCTCGGTCGACGTCCAGTTCAACGCCCGCGACCAGTAGTCAGGTACCGCTTCCCCTCCAGACACCTCGTCGCCGCTACGGCACGCCCGAGTTCGACCCGATCGGTGATGGCCGGACGGGGTCGCGCCGGTCGCGACTACGTCTACGTAGTTGAACGGCCGCGTAGGAAAGTGGCTCCCGCGCCTGGAACAGCAAGCTGGCACGCGAACTGCTCCGGTACTGGATGACGGTCGCCGGGAGCCATTCGACGATACGCGGGGCATGACTAAAAGTCCTTCCTGAATTATCCCGCCGCGTAGGAGATGTATTACGAGGCCGTGAGACGGCGGAGAGGCCACAGCGAGAACTGGGACGGGACGACTGGACGAAGAACCGACGCTCGAGGCTCGTGACCCGGGACTCGAGTTCGGTTTCGGGCTCGAGGTGAGACACGGAGCCGCGGGGTACGGGCCGGGAACGCAGAGAACGTGCGAGTCGGCGAGGTCACTCGATCCGGTCCAGTTTCCCGTCGACGTTTCGCTCCTGTTTTCGATTGGCCACGGCATGGGCGATCGAGAGACCACAGAGCGCGACGAGGATCGCTCCGGCGAGCCCGATCGTCGGGATGGCCGAAAGCACCGGTGCCCCGAGGAACGCGCCCCCGATCAGGACCGCGCCGATCGCGCTCAACGCGCCGTACCATCGGTCCCACCGATCCCGTTGATGCGACTCCGTATCCAGGTACATCATCAGGAGATCGGCGTTGTCCGACAGCGAGATCAGGCCCCGATCCTGATCGTACTCGACGATTCCGGCGTCGTCCATCTTTGGCAGGTGGGTCTGGTAGAGGGCAACGTAGACGCGCTTTCGCTGGTCGGAACTGAGCGCGTTGACGTCCGTATCGTTCTCCCAGGCCGCGATCTGCTCGGCGAGTTCGCCGAGAGTCACGGTCTCTTCGGCCTCGAGCAGGTAGGCGAGCACTTCCCGTCGGCGACGGTTCTTGAGGAGTTCGAAAATGACGTCCTTCGAGAGTCGTTCGTCGTCGTCTCCGTCACCGACGGAGGAGGCGAGTTCGTCGGGCAAAGAGGTATCGATCGACGACATTATCGGGACCCTCCGGCGGCCGGACCCGGGGACAGCGTCCGGCTTCGCCACCGCGTGCGGTCGAGAACGTCGCCGCGGTTCCGGCCCGGCGACGACCGCTGTACGTCCAAACGGCGATTCGCAGTCACGATTGACACACCAAGTTGTATACCAACGAAGACACTCTTAAGCACGGTCACGTTTCGCAACGGCTGCAAAGCCGGTACGGGACGGCTTCGATCCCCGTGACTCGAGGCGGGTCGCGGGCGGCGCGTACGGCGATCCGACCGGCCAGCCCCGGGCCGACGGTATCGACCGATTTGGGGAGCGTATCCGGGGCGTACTTCGGGCCGGACCGGCGGCCGCCGCCGGGCCCTCGAGGATCGGGGAGTGGGTCGGCAACGGGGCACTAGTCGAACGTTTGGCTCCAACGACATAAATTCGCGCCACGGTTCTGTCTCGAAAGCGATATTTACGGGATGAACGCTCGATTTACGGCGCCGGCGCCGTGGAACGATCGATACGATTCATGTCACGGCGTGGCATCCGAAGGGATGGGTCGAAGCGACCGGCGCACTCGCTTCGCCCGGAGACGACCGATGGGACACGGCGTCGGCGCGGGTTTCGAACGGTTCCGAACGAGCGGCGTCGGAACCCGTGCCGATTATTTTCTCTCTCAGGTGGCGTGCCGGTAAGTCGGGCTTTCCCACGAAACCATGTTACCCCCTTACAATGCCTGCAGGCTTTCAGAACGATACGGATGACACAGCCCATCATCGACCACGCGAGAAGCGAACATAGCAAGCAAAAACCCGAACGGGAGACGGAGCTGTGTCCCGAATGTGAGACCGACACAATCGTGCACGATCCGGACCGCAGCGAGCGCGTCTGCGAGCAGTGCGGGCTCGTCCTGACGGAAGATCCCATCGATTACGGCCCGGAATGGCGCGCATTCAACGCCCAGGAGCACGACGAACTGTCGCGCGTGGGCGCACCACTAACCCAGTCGATGCACGACCGCGGGCTGACGACGACGATCGACTGGCGAAACAAGGACGCAAACGGCCGCTCGATGTCCGCCGAAAAACACGGACAGATCCACCGGCTCCGGGTCTGGCAGGAGCGCATCCGGACGAAAAACGCCGGCGAGCGAAACCTCAAGTACGCCCTCTCGGAGATCGACCGCATGGTCAGCGCGCTCGGCGTCCCGAACCCGGTCAAGGAAACTGCAAGCGTCATCTACCGGCGCGCCCTCGAGCAGGATCTCATCCGCGGCCGATCGATCGAAGGCGTCGCCACCAGTGCGCTCTACACCGCCTGCCGCAAGGAGGACATCCCTCGCAGCCTCGAAGAGGTGACGGCCGTCTCGAGGGTCGACCAGCGCGAGATCGGTCGCACCTATCGCTACATCGCCGACGAACTCGACATCAACCTCGAGCCAACCAACCCGCGCCAGTTCGTGCCCCGGTTCTGTTCGGAACTGGACGTCGGCAAGGAGGTCGAGACGAAAGCCGTCGAAATCATCGAACAAACCACCGAGCAAGGGCTGCACTCGGGCAAGTCGCCAACGGGTTTCGCCGCGGCGGCGATCTACGCGGCCGGGTTACTCTGCGACGAGACGATCCCGCAGCGCGCGGTCGCGGAGACGGCACAGACGACCGTCGTCACGGTCAGAAACAGGTACCGGGAACAGCTGGACGCGATCGACCAGGCGCCGGCTACATGATCGACCGGTCGTCCGCCGAGTACACGTCCTCGTCGACCAGCGCGTGGAGGTTGTCGTACGGGACGAACGCCACGAGTTGATCCGTCTCGTCGTAGAGTTCGAACCCTTTTTCGCCCTGCTCGTACCGGTCACAGAGAATCTGCCCCTCCGGAAGGATGGCACGGTACATACGAGCGGATACGTCGGCCTCCCGCATATACTGTTCGCCGGTAGCGGTACCTGAGAGGTCGGCCGCGTCACCCCTCGACCGTAAAGGCCTCGAGCTGCCCGTTCAGTTCCGCGGCCGTCTGTGACAGCGACTCCGCCGCGCCGGCGATCTCCGAGACCGTCGCGGTCTGTTCCTCGGCGGCTGCCGCGACGCTGCTGGTCTCCTGGAGGGTCCGTTCGCTCTGTTCGGTCGCCTCGTCGACCATCGTCACGACGCCCTGGCTCGTCCGGGCCTGCTCGTCGGTCGCCTCGTTGATCGACTGCACGCCGTCGTTTGCCTCCTGTACCCGATCGGCGATCTCCTCGAGCACCTCGAGGCTCTCCTCGATCGTCTCGGCGCCGTCGACGACCTCGCGTTGCATCGTCTGGATCTCCTCGACCGCCTCCTGGGCCGACGCCTGGACGTCGGTTACCATCTCGTCGATCTCGCCGGTCGCGTCGCCGGTCTCCTCCGCGAGGGACTTGATCTCGCTGGCGACGACCGCGAACCGGCTCCCGTCGCCGGTCGCACGGGCGGCCTCGATCGAGGCGTTGACCGCGAGCAGGTTCGTCTCCTCGGCGATCTCGTCGATCAGGGTGACGACCTCCGTGACCGCGGTGAGTTCCTCGTCGAGGGCCTCGATCCGCTCGACGATCGCCTCGGTCCGTCGCTCGAGCCGATCGAGTTCCTCGATCGCGGCGCTCGCCGTTTCGCGGCCGGTACGGGCGCTGTCGGCTGCCTCCTCGGAGACGTCGGCGACTCCGTCCGCCGTCGACGCGATCTCCTCGATCGTCGCCGACAGGTCGCTCATCTCGTCGAGTACTTCCTCGAAACGGTCGTTCTGCTCGTCGGTCGCGACCGAGATCTCCTCGGCGGACTCGCTGACCTCCGCGCTCGCGTTCTCCATCTCGGCGACGCTCGTCGAGACCTCCGTCCCGACCTGGTCGACCTCGTCCGCCATCGTCTGGATCCGGTCGAGCGTGGCCGAGACGTCGTCGAGCATCGCGTTCAACCCGTCGGCGATCTCGACCATCGCCTCGTGGTCGCTTTCGAGGTCGACGCGGTGGGTGAAATCGCCCTCGGCACACCGCTCCAGGACGTCCCGGCACCGCTCGGCGTCGGCCTCGAGGGCGGCGTTGCGCTGTTCGACCTCCCGGCGCTGCTGTTCGATCTCCTCGCGACTCGCCTCGAGTTCGTCGATTCGTTCCTCGAGCCCGGTTCGCATCCGCTCGAGGGAGTCGCCGAACTCCCCGGGGACGTCCTCCTCGAGGACGTCGGCGTCGAACTCCTCGCGGGCGAGGGCGTCGGCCTGGTCGCCGACGGTGGTCAGGTAAGCGTGCATCGAGACGACGGACTGTTGCAGGTCGCCGACCTCGTCGTCCTGATCGGGTGCCGGCGGCTGGGTGTCCAGGTGGCCGTTCGCGATGTCGTCCGCGACGGCCTGGATCTCCTGCAGCGGTCGGATGATGTCCTCGCGGGCGATCAGCATCGTGTTGACGAACGCGACTACGGCGAGGAGGAACACGACACCGGTGAGCACGATCTGTGCGGTCGGGAACACGGAGAACGCTTCCCCCGGTCCGAGGAAAACGAGCGGAAGCGCGAAGACGGCGATCGTCCCGAGAAACTGCAGGACGACCGCCGCGATCATCTTCCGTTCGGCGCTTTCAGTGATTCCGAGGTGATCCATCATCCCCCAGAGGATCGCCTCGTACCGGCCGCGGAGCCCCCCCGCTCCGTCGGCGACGTCGACTCGGTCGCTCGAAACAGCTGCCATACCCAAGTAATCCGATGAACTACACTTAAGCGCGCTGGCTGTTTCCATCCGGTCGGAACCTGGCGGAAGACCCTGGCGTCCGAGCGACGCCGGCCGACTCCCGGCGGTCGGTCCCCGAGCGAAATGGGTTTACCCACACCGCCGTTACGGCCCGCCAGTGACCGACGAACGCTCCTCGTCCGCCGACGCCGGTAGCGACAGCCGGGACGACCCCGCCAGCACCGACGCGTCTGACGAACCCGGCGCAGACGTCGAATCGAACGGAGACGAGATCGACGCCTCGAGGCTCTCGCTCGACCGATTCCACGAGGCCTGTCAGGAGGCCGGACGACCCGTGCTGACCGCAGACGCCGTCGCCCGCAGCCTCGAGCGCTCCCAGGAAGCGGTCAGCGAAGACCTCGAGGCCCTCGCCGAGGCGGGTTCGGTCCAGCGGCTCTCCGTCTCGAACGACCCCGTCGTCTGGTACCCCTCGGAACTCGAGGATCTGACCCAGGAGGAACGGGTCGTCGTCTTCCCCAAGCGCCGCGAGATCGTCGTCGACAAGCCGACGCAGTTCACGCGCGCCCAGTTGTCCCAGTTCGCCCACCTCGCCGACGGGAACGGCGAGGAGGGATACCGCTACGTCGTGCGGCCGGAGGACGTCTGGCAGGCACCCCACGACGAGTTCGAGGCCCTCGCCCGGACGATGCGCCAGGCGCTGGGCCAGCGCTCGGCGGAACTCGAGGAGTGGGTCCGCAGCCAGTGGGAGCGGGCCCGCCAGTTCCGGCTGTACACCCACGAGGACGGCTACACCGTGCTCGAGGCCCAGACCCCCGAGGTCATGGGCAACGTCGCCCGCCAGAAGCTAGAGGAGGAACACGTCCACGCGCCCATCTCGGACACCGAGGACTGGGTTCGGGAGGGGGCCGAAGCGGCGATCAAACGGATCCTCTACGAGGCGGGCTACCCCGTCCAGGACCACCGCGACCTGGACGCCGGCGACGCGCTCGAGGTGGCCCTCGAGGTCTCGCTGCGTGACTACCAGCGGACCTGGGTCGACCGGTTCGCCGAGGCCGGCGAAGGGGTCTTCGTCGGCCCGCCGGGCAGCGGCAAGACCGTCGCCGCGATGGGTGCGATGGCCGAGGTCGGCGGCGAGACGCTCGTGCTCGTCCCCAGTCGGGACCTCGCGCGCCAGTGGGCCGACGCCGTCGTCGAGTACACCAGTCTCGGCCCCCACCAGGTGGGCCAGTACCACGGCGGACAGAAGAACGTCCGCCCGGTGACGATCGCGACCTACCAGATCGCCGGCATGGACCGCCACCGCTCGCTGTTCGACGACCGCGAGTGGGGGCTCGTGATCTTCGACGAGTGCCAGCACGTCCCCTCGGACGTCTACCGGCGCAGCACCCACCTCCAGTCCCAGCACCGCCTCGGGTTGAGCGCGAGTCCGATCCGGGAGGACGACCGACAGACGGAGATCTTCACGCTGGTCGGCCCGCCGATCGGCACCGACTGGCAGGCGCTGTTCGATGCCGGCTTCGTCGCCGAGCCCGAACTCGAGATCCGGTACGTGCCGTGGGGCGACGACGAGCAGCGAAACGCCTACGCCTCCGCGGAGGGCCAGGAGAAGTACCGGATCGCCGCACGCAACCGCGGGAAGATCGACGAGGTCCGGTACCTGCTGGCCGACCACCACGACGCGAAGGCGCTGGTCTTCGTCGACTACCTCGAGCAGGGACGGGAACTCTCGGAGGCGCTCGACACTCCCTTCCTCAGCGGCGAGACTCCTCACCACGAGCGCCGGCGGTTGCTCGAGGAGTTCCGTCGGAACGAGCGCGACCTGCTGATCGTCTCCCGGGTCGGCGACGAGGGGATCGACCTCCCGACCGCGGACCTGGCGATCGTCGCCTCGGGGCTGGGCGGGTCACGGCGACAGGGCACCCAGCGGGCCGGCCGGACGATGCGTCCCGCGGGGGGCGCGCTCGTCTACGTGCTCGCGACCCGGGGCAGCCGCGAGGAGGAGTTCGCGCGACGCCAGCTCCAACATCTGGGTCGGAAGGGGATGACGGTTCGCGAGCGGACAGTGGATCGAGAACCGGACGGGGAGGACGCGGACTCGGGCGAAGCGACCTGATCGGACGCCGTCGACCTCCAGGTGCGGAACCGTCGCGTCGCTCCGCCGACCGCTCGAGCCCCGGACTCGAGGCCAATATTCAAGGTACCACGATCGGACTGTACGGATAGCATGAACGACGCGGTCGCGAGCGAACGCGTACGCGAGGGCGCGACGGCTCTCGAGGTCGAGGGAGAGGTGAGCGAGCGGTGAGCGACGACAGCGACCAACAGCGCGAGATCCTCGTCGGCGAGACCGACGACGGCGACGACCTCTACCTGCCGGTCGTCGAGTTGCTGACCGGACGCGGGTTCGTGACCGGCAAGTCCGGCTCCGGGAAGTCGAACACGGCCTCCGTCATCGCGGAAGAACTGCTCGAGGCCGGCTTTCCCCTGCTGATCGTCGACACCGACGGCGAGTACTACGGGCTCAAAGAGGAGTACGAGATGCTCCATGCGGGGGCCGACGAGGAGTGTGACATCCAGATCGGTCCCGAACACGCGGAGCAGATGGCCGAACTCGCCTTGGAGGAGAACGTCCCGATCATCCTGGACGTCTCGGGCTATCTCGACGAGGACGTCGCGGACGAACTGCTGCGCAAGATCGCGCGCCAGCTGTTCGTCAAGGAGAAGAAGCTCAAGAAACCGTTCCTGCTGGTCGTCGAGGAGGTCCACGAGTACATCCCCGAGGGCGGGGGCGTCGGCGAGACCGGGAACCTCCTGATCAAGATCAGCAAGCGCGGCCGGAAACACGGGCTCGGCATTCTGGGCATCAGCCAGCGGCCCGCTGACGTCAAGAAGGACTTCATCACCCAGGCCAACTGGCTGGTCTGGCACCGGCTGACCTGGAACAACGACACGAAAGTCGTCGGCCGGATCATCGACACCGAGTACTCGGAACTGGTCTCCGACCTGAACGACGGCCAGGCGTTCGTCCAGACCGACTGGACCGACGTCGAGGTCCGCAAGGTGCAGTTCCGCCGCAAGCGGACCTTCGACGCCGGCGCGACCCCCGGCTTGGACGACTTCGAGCGACCCGACCTCAAGTCGGTCTCGGACTCCCTGGTCGGCGACCTCGAGAAGATCTCCGAACGGAAGGAACGCGAACAGGACCGCATCAACGAACTCGAGAACGAACTCGAGAAGAAAGAAAAGCGGATCGAGACCCTCGAGGACGAACTCGAGTCGGCCCGCGACGTCTCCTCGGCGGCGAGACAGATGGCCGACGCGCTGACGCGGCCGGAGACGTTCCAGACGCAGTTGCCCGACGAGAGCGCGGCCGGTGCCGGGGCCGGGCCCGGTAGCGAGGACGTCCGGCAGCTTCACGAGGAGATCGTCGATCTCGAGACCGAACGGGACGAACTCGAGGAGAAGCTGGCGGACCGGGAAGACCGGATCGAGAAGCTCGAACTGCAGGTCGAGTCCCGGGCCGACGCGATGGAACGGCTCCGCGAGGAGAACGAGGGGCTGCGGGAGCGGGTCCGGAGACTCAAAGAGCGGATCGATTCCGGTTCCGGTTCCGATCCCGATCCCGATCCCGTCTCGGATCGCGAGACCGGGTCGGCCGCCGACTCCGAAGCCGCCCCCGAGACCGACGACGCGATCGTCCAGGCCGGCGGCGATCCGGTGGAGTTCGGCTACACGGACCCAGGGTCGGCTCCGGACGGCAACTCGGCCGAGACCGAAATACGAACGGCTGGTGAGGGGTCGGCCGGGGCCACAGCCGGGTCGGAGGGCGACGACGGCACGGCGGTCGACGGCGACTCCGGACTCGTCGTCGCGACCGACCAGGAGTCGCTGGCGGATCGCCTCGAGTCGACCCCGCTTGGCGAACGGCTCGAGGCGGCGAGCGAGCGATCCCAGTGTACGGTCGAGACCGCCGGGCGGGTGCTCGGCGTCCTCGCGCGGGACGAGCCCCTCGAGACGGAAGCCATCGCCGAGCGGGTCGAGCGGTCGCCGGTCGCGGTCCAGGGGCTGCTCTCGGAACTGCGGACGGAGGCGGTACTCGATCGCCGGGACGAACGCTCCTACCTGCTCGAGGACGACGTCAGGTCGACGCTGCTTTCGGTCGAGAACGACTGATCGGCCTACCGGCGCAGTCGGTCGCCGAGGGCCGCGATCCTCCCCGGTTCGATTTCCTGGTGGACGGGGAGCGTGACGATCTCACGGGAGAGCCGTGTCGCCGTCTCGTACTCCGGATCCTCGAGGACCTCGTCCGAGAGTCGCGGCCAGGTGTGGGCGCCGATCCCGGCGGTCTCGAGTTCCGCGAGAAACGCGTCCGGACGGGCGGCCCGGACCGGAAACGCCTGCGGGCAGATCCCTCGCGGCAGCGAGTCGTAGACCGGTTCGAGATCGGCTCGCCCGCCGAGGACGTCCAGCCACGCGCGGTAGTTCGCCCGGCGAGCGGTTCGTATCTTCTCGGGGTCGGAATCCTCGACGATCCGCATCGAGAGTTTCGACATCCGTACTTTCGCACGCTCGTAACGGGCTTTCGGGCCGCCGACCGCCGGTGCGTCGCCGTCCCCCCGTTCGGCCAGAATAGCCTCGACCGAGTGTCTGAGCATCGCGTTCGACTCGAGCAGGTCGCCGACGAACGACTTGAGCACGAACCGGCAGTCGGCGGCGCCGAGTCCGTCACGAACGCCCGCGAGATCGGATGGATCGTACCCCTCACGCACGTCGTCGCCGGTGAGATAGAGGATCGCCCCGTTCGGGACCGGCAGGAGCTTCCAGAGGCTCGTGATCCCGAGGTCGCCGAGGGTGCCGAGGAGCCGTCCCTCGGAGCGGCTGATCGGTGCGTGTGCGTTGTCGTCGACGTGGTACCAGCCCCGGTCGGCGGCGATCGCCGCCACCTCCTCGAGGCCGGGCTGGGGGAACCCGAAGTAGTCGACCGACACCACCGCGCCGGTGTTGCCGTCGGCGCGGCCCTCGATGTCAGCGAAGTCGGGTGCGAGCGTCGATCGGACGGCGTAGTACCGCGGCTCGAGGCCGAGTTCGTACAGCGGTTCGACGACGCCGTCCGGCAGGTACGCCGGGAGGAGGACGTTCTGTCCGGCCTCGAGTACGCCCGCCAGCCCGTCCCGGAGCGCGACCTTGCCCGACCCGTAGTAGGTGAACGCCCGCGCGTGGCGATCGAAAAACGAGTCGAGGCCGGCGGGCCGGCCGTGACGGCGTCGCGATAGCGCCTCGACGGTCAGCGACGGCACGTCGTCGATCATCCCTGCGAACGGCCGAGGGATCCGGCATCGCTCCCCGCGCTCGTGGTGGTCGGTGTGCTATGCATGGCGGATTCACCGTTTCCGGGCGCGTCCTTAGTGATTCGGCGGATACGGGTTCCGGGTCCGCGACAGTCCGCGCTTACAGGGCGAACGCGGAACGGGGACGGGCAGGGCGGCGTTCGACGCGGGTTCGACGCCGCTCCGGAAGAGCCGGCTTACACGGCGCAAAACACTCGCATAACAAAGCGGTGACGGGTAAACCGCTGGCCTATGACGGAGACGACCGGCGACACCGACCTCGAACTGCTCGTCGTCGGACTCGATGCCGGCTGTCGGCCCGTGCTCGAGCCGCTGTTCGACTCGGGGGCGGTGCCGACGCTACGGCAGTTGATCGAGTCCGGCACGGACGGGCCGCTCGAGTCACAGATCCCGCCGTGGACGGCGAGCGCCTGGCCGTCGCTGTACACCGGGAAGAATCCCGGAAAACACGGTGTCTACGACTTTCTCGCGTTCGACGGCTACGACTGGGACGTGGTGAACTCGACGCACGTTCGGGAACGGCCCGTGTGGGAACTGTTGGACGAACACGGCTACACGAGCGTCGTCGTCAATCTCCCAGTCACCCACCCCGCGAGGCCGTTCGACGGTGCGTTGATTCCCGGAATGACCGCACCCGAGGACCCCGACTGTCACCCCCAGGGCGTCCTCGAGGACGTCGAGATCGCCTGCGGCGGCTACCGGATCTACCCCCAGAGCGGTCCGGAGGCAAACGGGTCGATCGAGTCGTACGAGCGCACTGCCGAGAAACGCGGGAAGGCGTTTCGCTACCTCTGTCGGCGGATGGAACCGGAGTTCGGCTTTCTGCAGTTCCAGATCACCGACTCCGTCTTCCACGAGCGGCCCGGGGACGGGAAGGCGATCCGGGCCGTCTACGAGGCGGTCGACCGACAGATCGAACGGACTCTCGAGGAGACCGAGCCCGACAACGTCCTGATCGTCAGCGACCACGGGATGGGGGAGATGACGGGCCACGAGTTCCGGATCAACGAGTTCCTGCGCGATGGCGGCTATCTGACCGGCACCGAGGACGGCGGCGGCATGCCCAACTGGTCGAAGAGCTGGGAGAACGACCTCCTCGAGGGCGAGGAGGCCGGCGAACACGAGGAGAGCCTGCCGGAAAAAGCGTTGAACGTCGCTGCCCGGTTCGGCCTCACTACACAGCGCGTGGCCGCGGCGCTCGATCGCGTCGGCCTGAAAGAGCCGATCGGCACGCGCGTCCCGAACGACCTTATCCGGGCCGCGAGCGAAGGGGTCGACTTCCCCGAGTCGCGTGTCTACATGCGCTCGAAGAGCGAACTCGGGCTCCGGATCAACCTCGAGGGCCGGGAACCCGACGGTCGAGTGCCCGAATCCGAGTACGAGCGGGTCCGCGAGGAAGTGATCGACGAACTATCGGCGGTCCGGACGCCCGACGGCGAGCCGATGTTCGACGCCGTCGTACCCCGCGAGAGGTACTTCGAGGGCCCCCACGTCGACAAAGCACCCGACATCGTGACGGTGCCCGCCGACTTCGACAACGCCCTCGCCGCCGACCTCGGCACGGAGCAGTTCGGCGAGCCGATGGAGCCGTGGAACCACAAGCGAACCGGAATCGTCGCCGCGAGGGGGCCGGCCTTCGACGAGGACGTGCCTCTCGAGGAGGCCGGGGCGACGATTTTCGACGTCGCGCCGACGATCTGTGCGCTGTTCGACGTGCCGATCGACGCGGCGATGGACGGCCGACCGCTGCCGATCGTCGACCCGGGAGCTGAAGCGGAGTACCCCGCCTACGAGCCGGAGCCGGTGACCGCGACCGACGATCGCGTCGTCGAGGACCGCCTCTCCGATCTCGGCTACCTCTAACCAATGAGTATCGAAGTCACGACGCTCGATCCGTGGACCGACGCCGACGAGTGGAACCGCTACGTCGAACGCTCCGACGGGACGAACCCGTTTTTTCGCGCCGAGGCGCTGCGACTGCAGGCCGACGACACCGGAACGACGCCGCACCTGCTTGCGGGGTTCAAGGGCCAGGAGGCCGTCGGTCTCCTGCCGATCTTCGAGTACAATCGCGGTCCCATTACCGGCGCGTTCTCCCCGGCCCCCCGATCGTGGTCCTGTTATCTCGGTCCCGCGACGCTGAACGTCGACAAACTGAAACGACGCAAGGCCGACCGGCGAGTCAGGCGCTTCCTCGAGGGGGCGATCGAGTGGATCGAGCGGGAAATCTCGCCGGTCTACACCAAGATCGTGGCCGCGGAGTTCGAGGACGTGCGGCCGTTCGTCTGGAACGACTTCGACGTCCAGCCGGGGTACACGTACGTCGTCGACCTCGCCGACGCCGGCGACGAGGAGGAACTGGCGAAGCGGTTCAGCAGCGACGCCCGGAGCAACGTGCGCAACGCCGACGAGGACGCCTATGTCGTCGAGGAAGGGGACAACGAGGACGTGGGTGAGATCGTCGATCAGGTCGCCCGGCGATACGAGAGTCAGGGCCAGTCGTTCCACCTGAGTCCAGAGTTCGCCCGGGCGGCCCACGCGACGCTGCCGGACGGTTCGATCCGGCCCTACGTCTGTCGCGTCGACGGCGACACCGTCGGCGGCATTCTGGTCGTCGAGTCGGACACCACCCGGTACCGGTGGCAGGGCGGGGTCAAGCCCGACGTCGACGTCGACCTGGCGATCAACGACCTGCTGGACTGGCACGTCATGCGTGACGGCCTCCGGGAAGGGCTCGAGCGGTACGACCTCGTCGGGGCCGGCGTCCCGAGCATCAACCGGTACAAGGCGAAGTTCAATCCGGGCCTCGAGACGAATTACACGATCACCTCGGGCGCGTTCGGCCTCGATCTGCTCGTCGACCGGTATCGGAAACTGCGGTAGCGGCCGGTTTCACTTCGATTACTCGTTCACTCCGGAATCCAGTACTTCGACTGGCGTGCATCCTCGAGACAGACACGGCTGGCGACCAGTTCCTGCCCCTCGAGTTTGTCGAGCGCGTACCGGACGGTCCGGGAACAGAGCCGTGACTCGCCGGCGATCTCCTCCTGGGTCAGCGATCCCTCGTACTCGAGAACCTTGTAGACGAGTTTGGCGCTGGGCGGGAGTTCGGTGACGGCGGCTTCGGCGTTCGGGTTCGGATCGAGATCTGGTTCGTGCTCGAGGTCCGGGTCGGGTTCGGTTCGGGTCCCGGACTCGGCCTCGGAATCGACGTCGGAGTCGGAATCGCGGTCGGTAGCGCTCATACGATCGTACCGAATCGTACGCCGGTCAGCGGTATATACGATCCAGACGGTTCAGAAATCTAGGGATGTACTAATCCCGTTCGAACGGTCCGCCTCCGCCGCCGGATCGGCATCGCTCGCTCCCGACCGTTCGGCGGCGATCGACCGACGCCGTCGGGTGCTCGAGCGCGCCCGAACGGTAGTCCCCGCATAGTAAGGGCGTGGCCCCCGTCACCGACGGGTATGTTCGGAACCAGCGGGATTCGCGGAACCGTCGGCGAAGACGTGACGGCAGCCCTCGCACTGTCCGTCGGGCGGGCAGTCGCCTCCGAGGGGTACGACACCGTCGTCGTCGGGCGGGACGTCCGCGAGAGCGGATCCGTCCTCGTCGACGCCGTCGCGGCCGGCCTCCGGGAGTGTGGCGCGGACGTCGTCGAGGTCGGCGTCGAGTCGACCCCGACGATCGCACGCTCGATCGCGGCGCTCGAGGCCGACGCTGGGGTCGTGGTCACGGCCTCGCACAACCCGGCGACGGACAACGGGATCAAACTCTGGACGCCGTCCGGGAAGGCGTTCGGCCCCGAGCAGCGGGAGGCGATCGAACGCCGCGTTCGCGAGGACGACTACGACCTCGCACGGTGGGACGGGCTCGGCGACCGCCGGGAGCACGGCCGCGCGCGGAACGCTCACGCCGAACGGATCGCCGACGCGGTCTCGCTCGAGCGGACGCCCTCGGTCGTCGTCGACCTCGGCAACGGGGCCGGCGCGGTCACCCCCGACGTACTGGACGACCTGGGCTGTGACGTCCAGACGCTGAACGGACAGCCCGACGGTTCCTTCCCCGGGCGGCCCAGCGAGCCGACCGCCGAGACGCTCGAAACGCTGTCGACGGTCGTTGCAAACACCGACGCGGAGCTGGGGATCGCCCACGACGGCGACGCCGATCGAACCCTCGCGGTCGACGAGACGGGAACGTTCGTCCCCAAGGACGCGCTGCTTGCCCTGTTCGCTCGAGCGGCGGTCCGCGAGCACGGCGAGCGAGGGGTCGACGTCGCCGCGCCCGTCGACACGAGCCTGGCGGTCGACGACGCGGTGGCGGACGTCGGCGCGTCGGTGATCCGGACCAGGGTCGGCGACGTCTACGTCGCGGAGCGGACGACCGACGATGGAGTCGTCTTCGGCGGCGAGCCGAGCGGCGCCTGGATCTGGCCCGAGGAGAGTCGCTGTCCCGACGGGCCGCTCGCGGCGGCGAAACTGGTCGAACTCGTCGCGAACCGGGGGCCGCTATCGGAACTCGTCGGAGAGATCGAGCGGTATCCGATTCGGCGGACGTCGCTCGAGGTGGAGGACAAGGCGGCGGTCGTGGCGGCGGTTCGCTCCCGCCTGACCGACCGGTACGACGAGGTCGACACGCTGGACGGCGTTCGTGTCGAGACGGAGGACGGCTGGTTCCTGGTTCGCGCCAGCGGGACCGAACCCCTCGTTCGGATCACGGCTGAGGCCCGATCGGAGGCGGCCGTCGATCGGGTGTTCGACGAGGCGAGCGAGGCGGTCGAGGAAGCGATCGATCGGGTCGCAGCGGGCGGGTGATACGGATTACTGTAACCATGTACCGGCGCAACCGTGACCCGGGCGGCGGTTGCGCCGGAAATGACTTACAGTGAACCGTACGAGGCCGGCGAGCCGACGGCGACCGATGGGACGGGTGCGCCGCGGTGTCGATCGGGTTCGAGGCCGCGGCCGAAGCCGAGATCGGGGAGCCCCCGTTCCCCGAGTCGGACGACCGGACCGGCGACCGAACGTGGCTTATCGGGCTTCCTTGGGAATGAAGTCGGAGGTCTTCATCTCGCGGTAGGTCGCACACTCCGGACAGGCGTGAACGACGTCGCGATTGTCCCCGAAGACCCTGGCGAACTGTCGCGTGACCTGGTTCCCGCAGTTGACACACCGGGGGGCGCTCGTCTGTTCTCGAGACGTCATCGGCGTCCACTTGGCGTCGGATGGTTCCGTCGACATCACCAACGCGTTGCCACAGAAGGGTATTTACTATAGACTGCATAACTCCGTTCCTCGAAGTTAGTCTCGGATTTAGACCGGGTGATCGGCCCGTCCATACCACCTCGCTACCTCGCCGTCTCGCCCGGTTCCCCGCCGGAAATTCAGTATTTCTTACCGGTAATAGGTCGTTTATGGGCCGGTTATGGGGTCGCGATCGGTGCGGTTCCGTCGCGAGCGACGAACCGGTCCGGTTCTCGAGAGCCGTGGCGGATCGATCGGCTCCGGTTGACCCGTTCCGGTAGCCTCCGACCGGTACGCCACTTCATCCGAATCGAGGGACGGGGATGGCGTCGCCCCGCGTTCGGGGCGCGTACGACGGGTAGATGCTGCATATTTATCCCCGGAATCGCCGTACGTTGGCGTCATGAAAGCTGTCGTTCTCGCGGCGGGTAAGGGAACGCGGATTCGACCGCTCTCGGAAACCGTGCCGAAACCGATGCTGCCGGTCGCCGACCGGCCGCTGGCCGCCCACGCCGTCGACGCGGCGATCGGTGCCGGGGCCGACGAGGTCGTCCTCGTCGTCGGGTACGAGGCCGACGTCGTCCGGAACTACTTCGGCGACTCGTACCGCGACGTCCCCGTGTCCTACGCCGTCCAGACCGAACAGAACGGGACGGCGGACGCCGTCGACGCGGTCCGCAGAGCAGGGCTGCTCGAGGGACCGTTCGCCGTCCTCAACGGCGACAACCTCTACGACCCCGCGGCGATCGAACGGCTCTTCGAGCGGGCGCCGGCGGTCGGTGCCGTCGAAGTCGAGAATCCCCGCAACTACGGCGTGCTCAGCACCGACGACGGGACGATATCGGGTATCGTCGAGAAACCCGACGATCCGCCGACGAACCTCGCGAACGCGGGCGCGTACGCCTTCCCCGCGAAGGCCCGCGAGTGGCTCGAGGTGCCGGCAAGCGAACGCGGCGAACGCGAGATCACGGACGTACTCGCGCGGGTCATCGAGGAGTTCGCCGTCACGCCTGTCACCGTCGATCGCTGGATGGACGTCGGCCGCCCCTGGGAACTGCTCGAGGCCAACGAGTGGAAGATCCGCGAACTCGACCGGCGGATCGACGGCGAGGTGAGCGACTCGGCCCACCTCGAGGGCGACGTGGTCGTCGAGGCGGGCGCGACGGTGAAACCGGGCGTCGTGATCGAGGGGCCGGCGCTGATCCGGTCGGGCGCGACGGTCGGGCCCAACGCCTACGTCAGGGGTGCGACGCTGATCGGCGAGAACGCGTCGGTCGGCAACGCCGTCGAGATCAAAAACAGCGTCCTCTCGGCGGGGACGTCGGTCAGCCACCTCTCGTACGTCGGGGATAGCGTCCTCGGTCGCGACGTCAACTTCGGCGCGGGGACGACCGTCGCGAACCTCCGCCACGACGACGCGGACGTGAAGTTCACCGTGAAAGGCGACCGCGTTTCGACCGGCCGCCGGAAGTTCGGCGTCGTCGCCGGCGACGGCGTCAAGACGGGGATCAACACCAGTCTTACGCCCGGCCTGCGACTCGACGCCGGGGCGACGACGCGTCCGGGCGAGACGGTCGACCGGGATCGGTAGCCCGGATCCGGACGTATCAGGTGCGGTATTTATAGCGAATCGGATCGGTTTTCAGCGTGGGGGGTGACGATCGGTAGCACGCGTTGTGCGACCGCCGAAGCCCTCCGGTTGCGCCCGAGAACGCAACCTCGCCGAGCGCGAGTCGTTTCCGACCGACGCCGTCCGGACGGGGGCTACGGGGGTGGCTTCGCGTCCCGCGGCCTCGGGGCCGCACTCGGCGACCGGCGTCCCTGTTCGTTCGTCTCGAAGAAAAGGGGGATCGGGACCGTCGCGCGGACACTACTCGACTGTAACGCTTTTCGCCAGGTTCCGCGGCTTGTCGATCGGTCGTCCGAGGAGGTCGGCCGCGTAGTACGAGACCAGCTGGAGCTGTACGTTCGCGAACAGGCCCGCGAGGTCGGAGTCGACGTCCGGGATCTCGAGGTGGTCGTCGGCGACCTCGACCGCGCGGTGGTCCGCCGGACAGACCGCGATCACCGGCGCGCCGCGGGTCTGGGCCTCCTCCGCGTTTTTCAGCGTCTTCTCGTCCTCTTCCCCGGTGAAGATCGCGAACACGGGTGTCTCGGGGGTCACCAGCGCGAGGGGCCCGTGTTTGAGTTCCCCGGAGGCGAAGCCTTCGGCGTGTTCGTAGGTGATCTCCTTGAACTTCAGCGCACCCTCGAGCGCGACGGGGAAGCCGAGCCCGCGACCGATGAAGAAGAACGCCTCGCTGTCGAGGTAGTGGCGGGCGACGGCGTCGGCCTCGGAGGTTTCGAGCAGGTCGTCGATCCCTTCGGGCATCCGGGCGAGATCCGGCAGAAGCGACTCGAGGTCGGCGGGCACCTCGCCGCGGGTGTCGTCGGCGATCCGCTGGGCCAGCAGGACGAGCATGACCGCCTGCGAGGAGAACGTCTTGGTCGCCGCGACGCCGATCTCGGGGCCGGCCCGGATGAACAGCGCGTCGTCGGCCTCGCGGGCGGCGGTCGACCCCACGACGTTCGTGACCGTGAGCGTGTCCGCGCCGTGGCGTTTGGCGCGTCGAAGCGCGCTCAGGGTGTCGGCCGTCTCGCCGCTCTGGGAGACGGCGATGACCAGCGTGTCGTCGTCGACCGGCGGCGCGGCGACACTGTACTCGTTCGCCAGCAGCGCCGTCGCCTGTACTCCGGCGCTGTTCAGGGCGAGCGAGCCGTACAGCGCGGCGTGGTACGAGGTTCCGCAGGCGACCAGCTGGACGCTGTCGACGCCCTCGAAGGTTCCGGGGTCGAACCCCTCGAGCGAGATCCGTTCCGCCTCGGGGTCGATGCGGCCCTCAATTGCCTGGGCCAGCGAGGTCGGCTGCTCGTGGATCTCCTTGAGCATGAAGTGGTCGTACTCGCCCTTCCCGGCCTGTTCGGGGTCCCAGTCGACGGTCTCGGGTGTCCTGTCGATCGGCTCGCCCTCGAGGTTCGTGAACTCGATCCCGTCCTCCTCGACGACGACCACGTCACCGTCCTCGAGGTAGACGACGCTGTCGGTGTACTCGAGGAAAGCGGGCACGTCGCTGGCGAGGAAGAACTCGTCGTCCTCGATGCCGACGACGAGCGGCGACCCCTTCCGGGCGGCATAGAGGACGTGTTCGCCGGAGAGCATCGCCGCGACGGCGTAGCTGCCCTCGAGTTCGTCGATCGCGCGGCGGAACGCGGCCTCGTTGTCCAGTCCCCGGTCCAGGTAGTACTGGATCAGGTGGGGGATGACCTCCGTATCGGTGTCGCTGGTGAACTCGTGGCCGCGCTCGCGGAGCCAGGACTTGAGTTCGGCGTAGTTCTCGATGATGCCGTTGTGGACCACGGCGACGTCTGTCGTCCCGTCAGTGTGCGGGTGGGCGTTCTCGTCCGTAGGTGGCCCGTGGGTACTCCAGCGGGTGTGACCGATCCCGACCTCGCCCTCGAGGCTCTCGTCGGTGACGGCGTCTTTCAGTTCGTCGACCTTGCCGGAGCGTTTCTGGACGGCGATCCCGGAGCCGTTCTGGACCGCGACACCCGCCGAATCGTAGCCACGGTACTCGAGGTTCTCGAGTCCGGTCAGCAGCGTCTCGAGAGCGTTGCCATCGCCGACGTGACCGATGATTCCACACATGTCCGATCACCTGGTGTCCGTTTCCGGGCCGGTTCGGGAGGCGAGGCGACCGTCGGATGCGCGGCCGTTCGTCCGCAGCGGACGTGCGCCGGGAGGCGAACGATCCCCCGCCGAGCGCCCGCCCGAGAGCGTTCTTCGAGCGACGAAGCAGTACGTGGACATGATAGATACGGAAGCAATCCTGGCCCATTACTATAGATAGGCTACCGCGGCCGGTAGCGTCGGGGTAATTCGTTCGAGATAGTTTGCGGCTAATCCGACTCGAGATGCGGGAGAACGGACCGATCACACTTATTGACAGGACGTTCGTCCACCATATATCGAAATACCGTGAAGATCCACCATCCCGTGGCGTCAGTAGTGGGGTATGTCAACCGAACACCCCTGAAACCGGAGGGTACAGGTCATAAACGGAGGCCGGGCTGTCGATCGACGTCCCACGATCGAGGCGTCGTTCCTGCCCCCGGTTTCGGCGCTCCGCCACGGGGTCGACGACCCCAGCAGCCCGATAACAGCGGCGTACACCACCGAATCCGGGCGGCTCTCGGATCTACCGATTCCGGCCGGTATCGACGCTCGAGTCGACCGGCCGGTCGGTACAGCAAGCGACGATCCTCTCGCCGAAAAGCAACGGCTTATCGTTCCCATGCAGTACGTTTCGCGCCGATTACGCCGTCCGGAGCGGCGTTCTGGAACCCCCGTTCGCCCGCTCGGTTCGGGGCCGTGAGGCCGACACCGGACGGAGCGTCGAGGACGAGATCGTCGCCCCGATCTCGCCCCGACGGGGGCGAGTACAGTTCGAGAAGACAACCGTCTCGAGTGCGGTTCGGCGGCGACGGTTCCCGTTGGCGCGATTACAGTGGGACGGTGTCGCGGAGAGGTCCCGAACCGCCACACCTTTGAACGACCTTGCCGTTGTACGGGTATGGGTTTTGGTAGCTACGACGAATCCGAACAACAGCAGCAGACGGCCGACGACGACGAAGACGTCGAAGCTGTCAACGTCCACGAGAACGACCACGACGGCGAGATGTCCTTCGAATCCGACGCCTCGACCGACGAACTGGTCTCGCAGCTCGGGGCGATGAAAGACGACGACGGCGAGGACTGACCGGCCAGCGTCCCTCGGTCGGTATTCGAGCTCGAGTTCACGTTCGAGTTCGAATTCAAATTCAGGGCTCGAAACTCGAAACTCGAAACTCGAGGGTCGAGGGTCGAGGGCTGAGCTTCACGGCGATCATGTTTTCTCTTCGTGTGCACCGAACGAACCAGCGACAGCACTGGGGCCTCCTCTACCGTGAGAAATCAGGACAGCGTCGCGCCACAGAGCTGGCCGATCGCCCGCCGGAGCCGCTGTGAGACCGCCGACTTCGAGACACCGATCCGGTCGGCAAGCTCGTCCTGGGAGATCCCCCGCGGCACGTCGAAGTACCCCTCCTCGTAGGCGGTCAGGAGCAGGTCCTGCTGTTTCTCGGTCAGCGCGACGACGCCGTCGTCGCCGTCGTCCGAGACCCGCAAATGGTCGACCGTCACGGAGACGCCCCGCTCGTCACAGTCGGCGTTGAACGCGACGAGGTCGTCCCGGCTCGGGAACCGGAACTGCACGCACCAGCCGTCCCCGTCGCGGCAACTCGAGAGTTCGAGCAGGTGTGCCCCCACCTCGGCAGCCCGGTCGACGAACGTGACCGTGCCCTCGGCGACCGCGACGCGATAGACGCGTCCCTCGCTGTGTCGGTCGAGCAGGACGGGGTCCGCGATGGTCGGATCGGTCTCGAGGGCGGCCTCGAACTCGCAAAATGCGGTACCTCGGACGGTCAGGAACACGAGCGTTCGGCCGTCGACGGCCGTCCAGTACTCGGGTTCGACCGTGACCTCCGGCGTTCGCCGCAGCGTCGGCCGCAGGAAGAGATCGGGGTGATCGAGCCGGAGTTGGGCGACGACGCCCCCGTCGGCCCGGGATCGGACGGCGCTGTGGTCGGAACTGCGTTCCTGTTCGCGTTCGTGTTGGTGTTGTTCGTACTCCCGCTCGGATTCCGACTCCGGTTGCGGTCCACGGCCGGACCGCTCGCGTTCGTGCTCCCCGTGTTCCGGCTCCGGCTCACCTTCGTTTTCGGCGTCGGCCACGTCGATGCTCACGATTCGATCCCTCCGACCCACGGATCGTCGCTGTAATCGCTCGTTACCGGGAACGCGCTCATCGAATAGACGATTCGACGCCGAACGTATGGTCGTGGCCGCTATACAGGCAACCATCAAAAAATCTGATATCAATACCTATTCATCGGTCCATTCTCGATTACGTTGGCACCGGCAAGAAAAACGAAGTTTCTCCGCTCGTCGATGGTCTCAGTCGTGGCGATCTCCCGGTAACAGCGTACTACTCGCGTCCCAGCCGATCGGTCGAGTCCGGCCGACGTGGGCCCCTGGAATCGAACCGAAGCGGTCACCACCGGTCACGGTCTGCGCGCTCGAGTCGAGTAAATCCGCTATTGGGCCCGCGACGTTCGCCCGGGCTCATTCGGGCGCACTGAACCGCTCGTCGAACAGCAGTTCGAACAGTTTCCCCTCGGCCAGCCGGAGGTGCCGGCTGAAGGTCGGCTGGGAGACCCCCAGCGACTCGGCGACTTCCTCGCCGGTACTCTCCCGCGGCCAGGCGAAAAAGCCGCCGTAATAGGCGCTCTCGAGGGTCCTGAGCTGCCGTTCCGAGAGTCGATCCCGGAGTTCGGCCTCGAAAGGACGTGTCGTCCGCGTGGCCCGGTCGCGCTCGCGGCGTGCGACGAGTTCCGTCCCCGGGTACGCGCGCTCGAGCGCGTCGAGGAACGACCTGACCTCGAGCGTCCGCGAGAGTTCGATCACCAGCCGGACCCGGTCGTCGACCGCCCGTGCCGAGCGCAACACCCCGCCGTGGGTCGCGATCCGCTCCGCGACGGTCGCGCCGGCGAACTCGAGTTCGACGAGTTGCGAGCGGGCGTCTTCGGCATCGTCCCCGACCAGCTCGACCGACTCGAGGTCGGACACGGAGTCGGCGGCCGACTGGAGGGGGTCGTCCTCGGTGGCCGCGTTTTCGTTTCCGTTCCCGGCCTCGGTCGCCGCCGCATCATCCGCCGGCGCGATCGCGCAGTAGACGGTCGCTCCCCCCGAGGACCGCGGGACGACGGCTCGTACGTCGACCCGCCGGCCGACCCGCCGGACGAACGCCGCGAACGGTTCCGAGTCGTCCCGGAACACGACCTCGAGTTCGACGACGCCGTCCGCCAGCAGCGCGCGTTCGCGCTCGAGCGAGCCGATCGCGTACGCCGCGACCCGGGCGAGGAAGCCGACGATACGCCGGAGCCGGTCGCCGAAGGCCCCGGATCGCTCGGCGTACGCGGTGACCGTTCCGTACCGGAACTCGTCCCGATCGTGAGAGAGCGGGACGCTCAGCGCCGACCGGAAGCCGGCCTCGCGGGCACGACGGCGTTCGCCGTTGGAGTCGTCGGGGTCGGTGGCCGCGTCCGCAGCGGTCCCGGTCGGCGCAGCCTCGAGGTCGTCGACGACCGTCGCCTCGCCCCGGGCCGCCGTTCGACCCGTCGGGTCCGGGGCCTCCCGATCGACGGGAAGCTCGAGCCCGTCCAGCAGATCGGCAACATCGCGGCCGGCCCGGGCCCGCGGTGTGACGGTCCCGCTGCCAGCGTCGACGCCGCCGACCCAGACGACCGCCGTCGCGCCGCCTGGCCCGTCGGTTTCCCGTCGGCTCCCGTCGCCGAGTTCGACGAGCCCCTCACACAGTCGCCGTTCGACCCCCTCGCGGCTCCGCGCCTCGAGCAGTGACCGTGCGAGGTCCCGGGCGTCGGCTTCCAGGGTCAACTCGCGCTCGAGTCGCGAGCGGTCCCGCCGACAGGTCCGCAGGCTCGACTCCCGGGCGAACCCCGCGAGCGCCATCGCGGCTCCGTCCGCGATGGCTTCGACCGCCTCCCGGTCGCGGTCCCGATCGAGGGACTCGAAGGCCAGCGGTTCCGGGCTCGTCGCGAGCGCGACGGCCGCGTCGCCGACGGGTACGACCAGTGCGCGCTCGGCGTCGATCCCCGCCGCCGCGAGGAAGTCGCCGACCTCGTCTCTATCGACGGCCGTCGGTCCCGTGCGGTCCTCGAACAGCGCGACTCCATCGTCGCTCAGCCGGTCTCGATCGATGGGCGGCGGCTCGAGCGACGGGCTCGGGCCAGCCGTCTCGATCGCAGCCGGGCTGTACCGGTCCTCGTCGGCGCGGTACCAGACCGCGAGGTCGGCCTCGGTGCGCTCGAGCAGCGTCTCGAGGACCGTCCGCCGGACGCTCGCGGCGGTCTCGGCCCGCTCTATCGCGGTGAGCGCGCGGCGAGCGGCCGACAGTGCGCCCGCGCCGGAACGCCTCCGATCCCGGACGACACAGAGGGTTCGATCCCGGCCGGGCTCCCGGAGCGGGGCCACGTAGACGTCGACCGGCACGCCGTCCTCGACCGCGAGTTCACCCCGGACCGGTTCCATCCACCGTACGATCGACGACTGCGCTCGCTCGCGGACGGCGGCGGCGAGATCGTCGTCGAACAGCCGCGCAACCTCGTGCCCGACGAGGTCGTCCTGGCCATAGCGGTCGGCCAGCGCCCGGTTTGCGAGTTCGATGGTCCCGTCGTCGACGACTGCGATCCCGTCCTCGAGCGCGTCGATGGCAGATTCGAGGACCGCGAGCCGGTCCGATTCGCCGGTTTCGCCGTCGTGTCGCTCTCGAGCGAGGACGGTGAGGCCGCCGTTCGCGGCCGCCTCATCCTCCCGGGCCGGCGCTGCCGACACCGCGAACGTCGTCGACCCGTCCTCGTCGGAAACGGTCGCCTCGAAGCGCGTGCTCGAGGCGGACGCGACCGCCTCCCGGAGTTCGCGGCCGAATTCTTCCCGGAGTTCCCCCCGGAGGACGTCCCAGAGGACTCGTCCCGGTTCCGGGTCGTCCGCGAACAACCGCCCTGCAGCCGCGTTCGCCCAGCGGAGTTCCCAGTCCGGGCCGACCGCGAACAGCGGCTCCTCGAGGCGATCGATCGCGTCGCGAACGTCCGACGGGGCAGTCGCACCCGGAAGCGCCGCCGTCGCGACGACCCCCTCGAGAGCGGGATCCTCGAGCCGGTTGGCCAGCGTCAGCGTCGCGACGCGCCACTCGCCGTCGACGCTGCCGATCCGGACTGCGAGCCGGTCCGTCGCGCCGAACGGTCCGTTCGCGATCCCTTCGAGCGCCTCCCGGAGGGTCGGTCGATCGTCCGGGTGGAGCAGCCGCTCGAGCGGCGTCCGCTCGAGTTCGCCCGGCGCGTACCCGAACCGATCCTCGACGGCCGTGCTCGCGTACGTGACGGTACCGTCGGCCTCCAAGAGCCAGATCGGCGCGTCGGCACTCTCCATGAGAGCGCGGTGGCGTCGGTCGGCCGCCCGCTCGGCGCGACGGCGACACTCGGCGACGTGTCCCACTCGGGCCGCGAGAACGTCCGCGGAGGCGTCGGGGGAGACGACATCGGTCGCGCCGGCCTCGAGCGCGCGTTCGGCCGCGCCGTCGTCGGTCACCGCGACGATGGGAACGCCGTCGGCGGTCGACTCGAGCAGTTCCTGGCCGGTCTCACCGGGAAACTCACAGAGGGCACAGTGGACGTCCTCCCGGTCCAGCCGCTCGCGTGCCTCCTCGAGCGTTCTCGCGCGCACCACTGCGGCGGGGACCAGTTCGGCGGCGAGCGCGTCGGCCGTCGCGTCGATCCGGGGCGAGTCGCCCGCGACGAGCACGCGCAGGGCGTCGCCGACGACGGTCGCTCCGCCGGGGTCGCCGCGTCCGTTCATCCGTGTCTCACCAGTAACGCTCCCACCGCCGAACGACGTGGATCTCCGGGGACCGCGGCCGACCGAGAACGAAGGCCGTGCGGTGGGTCGCGGTACGACGGCGTACGCCGGGCACGCGGTTAATTATCACACTCGTACCTCGCAGTAAGACGGCGTTTCCCACCGCGTGGAGACCGGTCGGGGCCCGATCCCGACTCGCGGACTACGATCGCTCGCGAACCGTCACGACCGGAACCGGCGCGTTCCGGACGACCTCCTCCGCGACGCTGCCCAGGAGGATCTTGTCGATCCCGGATCGCCCGACCGTGCCGACGACGATCGCATCGATCGGGTTCGCCTCCGCGACGGCGACGATCTCCTCCTGGGCGACGCCGTGGCGGATCGTCGTCGTCGCCTCGAGGCCGGCGTTCTCGGCCTCGCGTGCGGCCTCTTCGGCCGCCTCGTGGGCTTCGCCCTCGGGGTCGCTGCGCATCTCGTCGCGCCGGTCAGTGCTGTGAGGGCCCTCCTCGGCGACCGAGACGACGTGCAGGTCCGCCTCGAGTTCGCGTGCGAGCTGGATCGCGTGATTGGTCGCTCGCCGTGCCCCGTCGCTCCCGTCCGTCGCGAGCAGCAGATCCGAGTACATCTCGTCTGCCCTTCGCCGGTCGGACGAATACGCTTCGGACCTGCTGGTGCCGGGCGTACTTCACGCGAGTGGAACGTTCCGGGTAGGTTTCGACTCGAGGGGGAGAGGGGGGAGAGAGGGGGAGAGAGGGGGAGAGAAAGACGAAGCCGAAATCGGTCAGAAGACGTTGTACACGACGATGGCGAGGTAGAGCTGCCCGATCCCGGCCAGTATCATGATCGCGCCCGCGAACTGCTTGAGCTGATTGCTGTAGGCCGCGAGTCTGCCGGCGCTGGCAAGCACTCCCATTCCGGTCGCGACGGTTAGCGAGATCATCAGCAGAACGATACTGCCGACGTACGTGCCGAGAACCAGTGCGGCATCGACGAGCGGCATCGAGACCGCCTGCCCGACGACGGGGAGGAAAAGCGGCAGCGCACAGCCGGCACCCGCCAGCGCGTAGCCTGCCCCGAACACGCCGAACCCGAGCACGCTCGAGCGCCGCTGCGGGAGCGTCACCGACAGCGAGGGAGCCCGATCGAACAGGATCAAGAGCCCGAACCCGAGCACGATAACGCCCATGATGGGCTCGAAGTAGAGGATGTTCGACATGACCCCGTGGCCCACTCGATAGGCGATCGCGAGGATCGCGGTGAACGTCACGAGGACGCCGAGACCGGCGACCAGCCCGCGGCTGACAGCACCGCCGACCGAGGCGTTTTCCCCTTCGGTCTGGCTCACGTAGAACCCGACGTAGCCCGGTAACAGCGGATAGGCACACGGGGAGAAGAACGTCCCGATCCCGGCGCCCAGCGCCACCACCATCCAGGTAAGGACGTCCGGCTCGATCATCAGGCATCCTCCGTGCCTTCGGAGTCGGGATCGGATTCACCGCCGTCCTCGAGATCGAGCACGGCCTCGATCTTCGAGACGATTTCGTCAGCCGTCTTGATGCCGCTGTCCGACCATCGAATTCGTCCGGACGTGTCGATCGTCATCGCCGTCGGGTAGCTGGTAACACGGTAGCTCAGTTGCGCCGCCGGGTCCAGTCCGACGGTCCACTGTCCGCCGTGTTCGTCCCACCACTCGACCAGTTCCGCCTCGGTAACCATTCCGTCCTCTCCAACCGACTCGCTGGTGATCGAAATGAACAGGACCTCGTCACCGATCCGCTCGTGGGCCTCGGCGAGCGCCGGCATCTGCTCCTTGCAGGGCGGACACCAGGTTCCGAAGAAGTCGACGAACGTCGGGCGGTCCGTCGCGGGGACGAGGACGGTCCCAGCCTCGCTGCCCGGTGCGTCGACCGTCTCGATTTCGACCGAGTCGTAGCTGTCGCCGCCGTCACCGCCGTCACTACCGTCGTCCCCGGTACTCCCGTCGGCCCCGTCACCGAAGTCGTCACCCGTCGGGAGCCCGTACACCGCTGCGACACCGGCTCCGCCGATGATACCGACGCTTCCGAGTCCGGCGAGAATATCCCGTCGTTGCATGGCTATGCCGTGTTCCCTTCCGATTCCGTTTCGAGGTCCAGTTCCGAGTGCTGTCCTGCGACGACCGCCCTCGTGTCCTCGAGCACGCGCTGTGCTCCGCCGCCGAGATCCTCGTTGAGCGCCTGTGGATACGATCGTTCCACGATCCCGTCTTCGTTCGCCAACAGTATCAGATTGATGTGGTCGAAGCTGTAGCCGTGATCGTGGCCGTCGTGGTCCTCACGGTCCTCGAGATCCTCCTCCTCGACACGCCGGATCCGCATGCCGAAGTCGTCGTGGAGGGTTTCTTTCCCTTCCTCGTAGCTTTCGGGTCGCAGGAAGTGCCAGTTGTCGGCCTGGTGGTCGACACCCTGTTGGGCGGCGAACTCCTCGAGGGCCTCGGCATCGTCCCGTTCTGGATCGAACGTCATCGCGAGCAGTGAGATGTCGTCACCGTATCCTTGCTCGGCCGCGTCGGCCTGAATGCGCTGGAAGTACGTCATCAGCGCAGGACAGGCCCCGTCCGGACAGGTGGTGAAGAAATACGTCATCAGAAACGACCGCTCGCCGACGAGATCATCGAGCGAGACGGGTTCCCCGGCGATGGGATCCGGGAGCGTGAACTCCGGGAACTCCTCGCCGTGGATCGGGTGCGAGGGATCGCCCCGGGTCTGTTCCGGCGGCTCGAGGACCGTCGGGCCGTCGCCCCAGTGGGTCTCCTCGGACTCCTCGCCGCCGACGGCACCCAGAGAGTCCTCGAGACAGCCCGCCAGGCCTGCGGCCCCCACCGTGGCCGCCGCCCCGAGCGATCGCAGATACGTTCGGCGTTCCATATGCGGTTGTTGGGCGGAGCGATCAAATGTCCGTTGGTACGCGTGCCGAACTGCGGCCGGACCGCTACGTGTCGGTTCGGATCCCACGCCTCGAGTTCCACGCCGGTCGGGCGTACGGCCGGGATACCGGCGCGGAAGGCGCTCGCTTCCGACGATTCGACGGCGTAAACGCTACCGTACGGAAGCGAACGGTTCGAAACGGCACGAAACCGGCGCGGTACGGCTGGTATAACTATCGGCCGGGGTGGCATACACCGCCGACATGTCGCGATCGAACCGCTCGGCGATGGACATCGGGTGCCCGAACTGCGATGCAACGGTCTCAGCGTCCGTTCCGCCCGGTCCCGGCATCGGCGGCGACGACTCGAACCGACTCCAGGGAAAGAACGCGCGCTGTCGGAGTTGCGGTCACGAACTCGAGGTCTACTATTACTGACCGACGGCACGAGCTACGTTCTCCTTTTTCGACGCGTCCCCGTCGTCCCCGTCATCCCCATCCTTCCCGTGAGAGTCACCACTTCGAGACGGTCGGCGTTCGAAAACGGTACGGTTCGGCGACCGGTTCGTCGGAACGAACGAGGGGAAAAAGTATTGGATCCCCTGCGGTTGCAGGCCGCGAATCAACCAGTGGCGGCGCTGTGATATTGCAGCGAATGCGACCTACCGACGAGCGGTCGTCGTCGACGCACTGGGAGTCACCGTACCGACGGGCAGACGAGAGCGGTCGGCCGCGGGGAGGTGACGCGGGTACCGATCCCGACCGCGAACGGACCGACGCGGACGGCCGTGACGGCGGACCGGTCTGTCCCGGGTCGCTGATCGTCGTGTCCAACCGGCAGCCGTATCGACACGAGTACGAGTCGGACGGCGGAGTGGACGCCGGGAACGGAACCGACGCCGACCCCTCGATCACGGTCGACGAACCCACGGGCGGGCTGACCGCCGGCCTCGACCCCGTCGTCCAGCGAACGGACGGCACCTGGATCGCCTGGGGCGACGGCGACGCGGACTTCGACGTCGCGGACGAGAACGGCTGCGTCGCGGTGCCGCCGGGGGAGGAAGCTTACACCCTCCGCCGGATCGACCTCCCTGACGAGGCCATCGACTCGTACTACTACGGGTTCAGCAACCGCGTGCTCTGGCCGCTCTGTCACGGCTTTCCGGAACTGGTCGAGGACCGGGCGAACGACTTCGAGTGGTACCGCACCGTCAACGAGCAGTTCGCCGACGCGGTGGTCGAACACGCCGACGAAGACTCCGTGGTCTGGTTTCAGGATTATCACTTCGCGCTCGCGCCGCGGATGGTCCGGAACGCCGTGGCCCCCGGAACCACCGTCGCGCAGTTCTGGCACGTCCCCTGGCCCGATCCCTCGACGTTCCGATACTGTCCCGCGGGCGGCAACGTCCTCGAGGGGCTGCTCGGGAACGACCTCCTCGGGTTCCACGTCGACCGCTACGTCGACCGGTTCCTCGAGTCGGTCGAGCGGTTCCTGCCGGCGGCGAGGGTCGACCGGAAGGGCCGAACCGTCCACTACGAGGGGACGACGACGCGGGTCGTCGCGACCCCGATGGGCGTCGATGCCGCGAGCTACGACCGTGAAGCCCGGGAGGTCGGTGCGGGACCCCTCGAGTCGCTGCGCTCGGAGTATGACGTCCCACACCCGGACGACGCCGTCATCGGCCTCGGGGTCGATCGCCTCGATTACACGAAGGGGATTCCCGAACGCCTCGCCGCGCTCGAGCGGTTCTTCGAGCGCTACCCGGACTGGCGCGGGGAGTTCACCTTCGTCCAGAAGGCGACCCTCTCGCGGACGGACATTCCCACCTACGAGCGCCACGGCGACCTGGTCCGCAGCGAGGTCGAGCGGATCAACAGCCGCTTTGGCACCGACGACTGGCAGCCGGTGATCTACACGGAGGACTACCTCGAGCAGGCGGAACTCTGTGCGCTCTACCGCCACGCGGATCTGTTGCTCGTCAGTCCGCTGGTCGACGGGATGAACCTCGTCGCACAGGAGTACGTCGCCGCCAGCGTCGACGACACCGGCGACACGTTGCTGTTGAGCGACCGGGTCGGCGCACACGACCTGCTGGGGTCGCACGCGATCACGATCGATCCGTCGGACATCGACGGGATGGCCGAACGGATCGCGGACGCACTCGAGATGCCGATCGACGAGCGACGGCGACGGATGCGAACGCTCCGTGATCGGGTGTTCGACGCGGACATCGAGCGCTGGATGAGCGCGCAGTTCGACTGGATGCGTCGGCTCCACGGTGAGCCGAGTCGGTCCGGCAGAAGGCGACAGGAGCAGGGTCGGGGACGGAACCGACCGTGCTCCGATTCGGGACTCGAGTCGGACTCGAGGTCCGGGATGGAGTTCGACGCTGACCCTGGCTCGGACTCGGGATCGGACTCGGACTCCGACCCGGATCTCGACTCGGACCACCCCGAACGAACACCTCCCGCATAACATGACGGCCCGAAGCGAAGCCGCCTCCGCCGACTCGGTTCCGGTCCCCCTCGAGCGACGGCTGCCTCGCGTCCGCGAGCGGATCGAGGGCGGCTCCCGGCTCCTGCTCTGTCTGGACTTCGACGGGACGCTCGCCCCCATCGTCGACGAACCCGACGAGGCGGCCCCGACCGAGGACAATCGGGCGGCGGTCGCCGCCCTCTCCGACCACCCCGCGATCGACACTGCGATCGTCAGCGGCCGCGCGCTGGCCGACGTCCGCGAGCGGATCGACGGCCCGTCGATCTACGCCGGCAACCACGGGCTCGAGCTCGCCCGCAAAGGGTCGGTCGCCGTCCACCCCGTCGCCCGGAAGCGTACCAGACTGATCGAGGCCGTCTGTGAGACGCTCGAGACCGCCCTCGATACGGTCCCGAACGCCCGTATCGAGAACAAGGGGGTGACGGCGACGGTCCACGTTCGGTCCGTCCCGAGCGCCGCCAGGCCCGTCGTCGCCGAGCGGACGCGCGCGGTCGTCGACCGGCTCGCGGGCGACGACCTCGAGATTTCGACCGGGAAACGCATCCTCGAGATCGAACCCGCGGTCCCCTGGGGAAAGGGGAACGCGGTGGCGCTGATCGCGGCGGACGCGCCGGCCGACGCCGTCCCGATCTACGTCGGCGACGACGTTACCGACGAGTCCGCGTTCCGGACCGTGTTGCCCGAGGGGATCGCCGTTCGCGTCGGCGACTCGGCACCCTCCGCGGCCTCCTGTCGGGTCGAGGATCCCGACGACGTGACGACGTTCCTCCAGTGGCTCGGAACGGCGGGGATCGATCTGCTCGATCCGCCCGATACGTCGTGGATCGACGAGCCCGCGTTCCCGGACGACGACCGCCCTCACGTGTCCTAGTCCGACGGGAACGCGCCGCTCGAGGTTCCGCGAGTCGGTTCGTGACTGCGTGAACTGTCGACACCGATCGCGATATTTGTTGTCAATAGCTACCCCGAACTGTCGGACCAGAGCCGAAAGTATTAGTTACCACTGGAAATATACCTACGGTACGAGAGTGAACGAGAGTGAAGCTGCGCCAACCTACTGACTTCCTGATCCTCGAGGCGCTCGAGGACAAGGGACGGAACGTCGCAACGAACCTTGCAGCCCACACGGGCAAGAGCCGAAAGAACATCAACACCCGACTGCCGGTCCTCGAGGATTACGGTCTCGTCGACAAGATCGGACCGGCCGAGCGGTCCGGTCTCTACGAAATCACCTCGAAGGGGAAGGCAGCGCTGGTGTACCGCGATCAGTACGGGGAGGTCGACGACTTCGAGGACCTCATCGAAGGCCCGAACGCCGGTACCGTCGACGATCCAGAGGCCCAGGCCGGGTTCGTCCGCGGCGAAGACGAAGAAGACGACGAAGAATAATCTCCGGACTTCGACTCGAGAAATTCCGCTTTTCGATTGGTCCCCGTTACTCGGTACCGTGTCCCGTAGCAGCGGGACGTCGGTTCCACGCCCGCGGGACCTTACGGCCTCACGTCGCCGGCGTACGTCTCGAGTCGACGCCGAGCACAGCCGGAAAACGAGAGCGTAATCGCCCTGTCGCGGCCCGTCGTCTCCGGATAGGCCGTTTTGCAGGCCGACCGATCGCCGTCGTACGACGACGAGAACGCGTACGTGCTCAGCATCGGCGTCGCGACGACCGTCTCACCGGACCGAAAGACGACGCCGTGATCGTGGTCGAGGCCGAGCGCGTGGCCGACCTCGTGGAGCAACACCTGCATCGTCCGCGTCGGCGTCGTCAGCGGCACGATCGGGTGGTCGATGGGGACGTCCGGGTTCTCGTCTTCGGCGTCCGGAACGGTCGCCGGCAGTTCGTCGATCGGCTCGAGCGCGGCGAGGTGTCGCGCTCCGCCAACTGACGCGACGTGTGGGAGCCCGTACCCCGTCGGTGCGTCGACCATTCCGCCGTCGGTGACGAGGAGGTTCACGTCGGCGGCCGGTTCGAGGTCGCTCGCGCCGGCCAGCCCGCCGGCCAGCGTCAGGGGCCACTCGCCGCGGGTCGTGACGCGAGCGCCGTCCTCGTGAGCGACCGCCACCGTCCCGCCGAAGGAAAGCTCGAGCGACCAGTACGGGAGGTCGAGGAACCGCTCGAGGTACTCCCGGACTCGGTCCCGGACGCCGTCGTATCGGGCCGCCCGTTCGGAGCGCCAGACACGGACGGCGAGCGTGTCGACGGTCGACCGATCGCGGCGCGTGTACGCGAACGCGCCGAGCGATGCCGCCGATCCGACCGCGCCGAGGAACGTCCGCCGGTTCACGACGGCCCGTTTCGCGGCCCATGGCTCGACTCCCGGGGTTCACATGGCCGCGTTTTATCCTCACGGCTGGACCGCAGGCCTCCGCGACGGGCACCTGCGCGTATCGACCGCCAGCGTCGCCTCACCGACGACTCTGACCTCGAGCCAGCACGGGACGTTTGCCGGCTCGATCGGCGTCAACATGAGCAACGCGCCCTCGTCGGTCTCGACCAGTCGCCGGTCGGGGCCGGGTTCGCGCTGGCGAAGGCAGCGACGCCACTCGCCGATCCGAAGTCGTCGTCGCACCTGCCAGGCCGTGTAGTAACGCCCGTTCGATCCCTCGAGCAGTTCCAGGTCCTCGAGCGGGGCGTTCGGCGCTACGGCCACGTGAGACCACCCGCGGCGGCCGCGCCGTCGGCTCCGCTCCCGTCCTCGCCGTCGCTGTCTTCGACTCGCACGTCGCTCCGGTCCATCGTCGATATCGCTCTCGTCGGCGCGTTCGACGCCCGGTGGCCCCATCGGCGCTCGGGTTCACATGCGAGAGCTTTAAGAAATCGTGAGAGTCACTCACACTGGAAGACCGTCTGCGAACGACTGTCCGGACGACGAACCCGAAACCCACATTACGGCCACGCACCCACCACAGGACAGTGACTCGCGTCTGTCTCATCGGGAACGACGACGTCAACCTCCAGTACGAACTCCTCTCCCGGGAAACCTCCCGCGAGGCACTCGCGACGTACGACCTCCGGCGGCCGTTCGAGAACTCACTCGCCGTCCGGACGGTCAGCGTCGGCGCGGCCGTCACCCTGCTGAACGACCTCCAGTGGTACCTCACCCGGTTCGTCGACGCGGCCCTGGTTCAGGAGCCGAGCATCAGCGACGAGGAGTGGCTCTCGCGGTCGCTCGCGACCGACCTCCGGAACGGCGACGTCGAGCCCCACGAGACCGGCGAGTTCTGCAAGGTCTACGGGCTCGAGCGGGTCGACAGGGGAGAAACGAATCCGTCGCCGCCGGAGACGGGAGCCAACGTCCCCGTGGATCGCGGAGCCGAAGCCGACGGCGACGGCGACGGCGACGGGAACGGCGGGGACGACTCCGAAGACAGCGACGAGGCCGACGCGACGCTCCGACTGGTCGAACCGCTGTACGTGCGCCGGACGGACGGCGACCTCCCGGCCTACGACCTGCGGGACGTCGAGGAGACGCTGGTCGTTCGACTCACGGAGTCGGAGTACTCGCCCTGAATGGGGCTCGAGGGCGGTCGGCGTCCGGTTACTTGCGGTCGGAACCCTCCTCGCTCGCCGAATCGACGCCGATCCCGAACCCGTGTTCCTGGCCGTCCTGATCGACGATCGTCGCCGAGAGTTCCGTGACGGGGTCGTCCTCGAAGGTCACGCGGACGAGGAGGCCGACCGCCGTGATCTGTTCCGCGCAGGCCTGTGCCTCGTCCTGCCCGTCGTCCACGCTGGCGTCGACGGCCAGTCGCTCGTCGTCTCCCTCCTGCTCCTCGTCCTCGAGGTCGATCGCGTCGAGAACCATCTCGTGACAGAGGTCCGACCCCCCGGCCTCGAGGGCGACTAAGAGGCCGTCGTCGAACGGCGTGTCTGCGACGAAATCGGCGAGGGCGTCGGAGGACCCGCCGGCCGATTCGCGCTCCTCGAGCCAGTCGTCGGCGTCGTCTTCCTCGAGGAAGAGCCAGGCTTCCGGGCTCGAGGGGGGCTGGGGGTGTTGGTAGGCGTACGTCTCGTAGGAGAAGCCGTCGCCCTCGCCGCCGGTCTCGTTCCCGTCGTTCTCGTCGTTCTCGTCGCCGTCGGTCTCGTTTCCGCTCTCGTTCGAGTCCGATTCGTTCCCGTCGCCTTCGTCGTCGGTCCCGTCGTCACCCGACGGGTCGGAGACGCCGCCGAACTCGTCGCCGAGACAACCGGCGGCCAGCGCGATCAGGCCCGTCCCGCCAGCGAGAAGGGCTCGTCTGGAGCGCGTAGATTCGGAGGGTCGTTCCATCGTGTCCGAAGGTATCAGGGGGACGGTAAAGACCGTTCCCCAAGGTAAAAGAGACGTTTTGTCAGTGCGATCAGAGGGGAGAACCGGGTCAGTCGAACAGCCCGGTGGAGAGGTACCGCTCCCCGCTGTCCCAGAAGACGGTCACCACCAGCGGGCAGTCCTCGGCCCCTCGTCCCCCGTCGGTCTCGGGCGGCGCGGCCTCGTCGAACGCGCCGACGACCTCCGGGCAGTCGGTTTCCGGTTCGGCGATCTCCGCGGCCACCTGGCGGGCGACCAGGCTCGTCGCGCCGCTTGACTGCCCGACGAGGATCCCCTCTTCGCGGGCGAGGCGGCGACACTCCGCTTCGGCGTCCTCGAGGCGAACTGTCTCGACGCGATCGATCAGATCCCGGTCGAGGTTTTCGCTGACGAAGCCCGGTCCCATCCCCTGGAAGTCGTCGTTGCCGGCCTTCCCCGTCGAGAGGACGGCGTTACGAGCGGGCTCGAGGGCGACGATTTCCATCTCGGGGAACTCCTCCCGGAGTCGTCTGCCCGTCCCCGAGATCGTTCCGCCGGTGCCGACGCCGGCGACGAAAGCGTCGATTTCCCGGTCGCCGACCTGTTCTACGATCTCCTCGCCGGTCGTCCGGTAGTGGGCCTCCGGGTTCGCGGGGTTGTCGAACTGGCCGAGCTGGATCGCGCCTTCCTCGGCGAGTTCGTCGGCCCTGTCTCGGGCATCCTCCATGGTGCCGTCGACGAGCTCGAGGTCGGCCCCGTAGGCCGCCATCACCTGCCGGCGCTCCTCGGACTTGTCCGACGGCATGACGATGGTCAGGTCGTAGTCGCGGGCGGCGGCGACCAGTGCGAGCCCGATCCCCGTGTTCCCGCTCGTGGGCTCGACGAGCCAGTCGCCGGGCTCGATCCGGCCCTCGCGCTCGGCGGCCCGGATCATCTCCCGTGCGGGACGGTCCTTCGCCGAACCGCCGGGGTTGAAGGATTCGATCTTCGCGGCGACCGTCGCCCCCTCTGGCGAGTCGACCTGGACCAGCGGCGAGCCGATCGTGTCCAGGATACTTGCCTTCATTACACCCGCATAAGGGGTGGATACGTAAACGCGTGCCGGACGTCGGCAGTTCGTGCCGGTGTCGGGCGTCCGGATCGATCCCCAGCTATCGATCTACTCCGCCGGAACGGCGGTTTCGTCGACCGACTCGGCGTTTTCGATGCGCTCCTCCGCGTACTCCTCCGCGGCGGCGAGTACGGTCGTGTCCTGGCGCTCGGCCCGGTCGATCATCTCACTGAGGCGGTCGCCGATCGCGGCCGCCTCGTCGAAGGCCCCCTCGCGGGTCCCGCCGAGGTACTCCTTCGCGACCGTGATCAGGCCGCCCGCGTTGATCACGTAGTCGGGCGCGTAGACGATCCCCTCCTCCCGGAGTGCCTCCGCGTGGCGGCGCTCGGCCAGGACGTTGTTCGCCGCGCCGGCGACGATGTCACACTCGAGTTGCGGGATCGTGTCGTCGTTGACGACGCCCCCGACCGCACACGGCGCGAAGACGTCACAGGGCTCCTCGTAGACGTTCTCCGGCGCGACGGTGTCGACGTCGTGTTCGTCTGCGAACGCCGCGACGTGGTCCTCGTCGATGTCCGAGACGGTGACCTCGGCCCCGTTGTCCGCGAGTTCCTCCGCGAGCGCCTGGCCGACTTTCCCGAGTCCCTGCACGACGACCTCGAGGCCCTCGACCGACTCCGTCCCGTACACGTGGTCGGCACAGGCCTGGATCCCGCTGAAGACGCCGTGGGCGGTGATCGGCGACGGGTTCCCCAGGCCGTCGCTGGTTCCGACGGCGTAGTCGGTCTCGCGGCGCACGATCTCCATGTCCTCGACGCCCGTGTTGACGTCGACCGACGTGATGTAGCGGCCGCCCAGGTGATCGACCGCGCGACCGTAGGCCTCGAGCAGGTCCTCCGTCTTGAGCTCCTCGGGGTTCCCCACGATGACGGCCTTTCCGCCGCCCAGCGGGAGGTCGGCGGCGGCCGCCTTGTAGGTCATCGCCTCGGAGAGCCGGAGCACGTCCTCGAGGGCGTCGTCTTCCGTTTCGTAGTCGTAGAAGCGTGTGCCGCCGAGGCTGGGCCCGAGCGCCGTGTCGTGGATCGCGACGATCGCCTTGAGCCCCGTTTCGGGATCGGTGAAGTACGATACCTGTTCGTGGCCGCGGTCGTCGATCGAGTCAAATACCATACTATAACTCTTTGGTTTGGCGTAAAAATTCTACCGACTCCGAGACGGGTTCGACGTCCCGCGGATGAACGCCGAATTCGCTGGACGGACCGTCGGCGACGAGCGGAAAAAGGCCGGCGGTTCGTCGGAGACTTTTTGTCGAGTCGCTGTGACGTCGTGGTATGGACGGCATCGTCTTCTTTCGGACGGAGCGCCACGACGAGGTAGTCGAGTTCTACCGCGAACTCGGCGCGACGGTCTGGCGGGAACAGCCCGACTGCACCATCCTGCAGGCCGGTTCGTTCCGGTTCGGGTTCTGCGACCGCGAGTCGGCGGACACGGAGGGCATCGTCACGTTCGTCTTCGACGACCGCGCCGGCGTCGACGACGCCTACGAGGAACTGGCCGAACTGGCGGACGAGGAACCACGGTACAACGAGACCTACGACATCTACCAGTTCTTTGCGTCCGATCCCGAGAGCCGGACGGTGGAGTTCCAGACCTTCGAGTAACGTCGGACTCGCACGGCTCGACGCCTCGAGGAGTACGACGGCAAGAAAACGCTGAGTGGCACCCCAGGTACCACGTGCCTCTGACACCGAGGCGGTTGAGAATAGTTTACGAAATCGCATTAATCTTTGCACGTCGGACAGAGTTTCACCTACCGATCCGAACACAGTCCGGAACACGTTCGGCTCCTCGCGAGAACCCTGTCGGAAACACCGCCGTTAAGCCGGCGGGGCCGCAAGCCGTGGGTATGAGTCTCGAGACCCTCACCCCCAACCCGACGTGGGACGCCGCCTCCTACGAGGACGCGGTCGATACGCTCGCAGCGTACAACGACGACCTCGTCTACAAGGTCTGGGGCGGCGACTGGTGCAAGGACTGCCGAAAGCTACTGCCCGACCTCGGCGCGGCCCTCGAGGCGGCGGAGGTCCCAGACGACCGGATCGAGGAGTACGCCGTCGACCAGGACAAGCAGGGTCCCGGCGTCGACGAGTACGGGGTCGAGTACATCCCGACGGTCGTCGTGGAGACGGACGACGGCGAGGAGGTAACGCGGTTCGTCGAAGAGGAGGACCTGCCGCCGGCGCTCTGGCTGGCCGAGCGGATCGACGAGGAACTGTAGCGCCGCCGACTCCTGCTTTTCCCGCCGTTGTCGCTTTCAGAACGGGCTCTCGAAGTCGTCGTCCTCCAGATCGTCGCCGTCACCGTCGGTCTCGACGTCGACCGCCGCGTTCCCGTCGAGCCACTCGAGCGCGTCGTCGACGTCGTGGGTCGGCGGCGAACACGTCCGGCCGCGGCAGACGTACAGCGTCGGTTCGCCGTCCCTGGCCTCGCGGCCGGCCCAGATCGGCGGCGCGTTCTCGAGTCCGAGTCGGTCGAGCCACGCCTCGAGGCCGTCCTCGGTCGGCGGCCGGCGGGCGATCTGTCGGTCGGGGTAATGGCCCGCCGCGAACGCCTCGCGCCACTCGTCGGGCACCTCCTCGGCCGCGACCGTCACCTCGAGCGCGCCCGACTCGAGCCGATCGGCCGCGAGACACAGCGTCGCGTGCTGGAGCGGACTCCCCTCGAGCCGGTCCGCGTGGGTCGCGAGGACCGTCTCGGCGATTTCCGCGTAGTCGGCGTCGGGGACGAAGCTCTCGAGCGCGAGCAGCGTCTCGACGGCGACGCCGGTCGCCGAGGGCGTCGACTGGTCGCTCAGTTCCTGGGGCCGCGTGACGAGGTCTTCGCCGCTCTCGGGGGTGAAATATAGCGTCCCGGCTTCCTCGTCCCAGAACTCGCCTTCGATCTCGCGGGCGACGTCGAGCGCGAAGGCGAGGTGGTCGACGTCGCCCGTCGCCTCGTAGCAGGCGAGGGCACCCCGCGCGAGGAAGGCGTAGTCCTCGAGGTAGCCGTCGATGGCGACGTCATCGTCCTTGTACCGCCGCGAGAGGCGGCGTTCGTCGGCGTCCCACAGGCGCTCGCGGACGAACTCGAGCGCGTCGACGGCCATCCTCGCGTACTCGTCCGCGCCGAGGGTCATCGCGGCCTCGGCACAGGTCGCGATCATGAGGCCGTTCCAGCCCGCCAGTACCTTCTCGTCGCGGTTCGGGCGGGGCCGTTCCTCGCGGGCCGCGAACAGCCGTTCGCGGGCGTCCGCGAGTCGGTCCCGAACCTCGCTCTCCTCGAGGTCGAACGACTCGGCGAGGTCCGCGACGGAGCGGGCGCGGTTGGGCTGGTTCTCGCCCTCGAAGTTGCCCGACGCCGTGATATCGTACCGCTCGCAGAACAGTTCGGCGTCCGTCTCGTCCTCGAGAACGTCGCGGACCTCGTCGGGGGTCCAGACGTAGAACGCGCCCTCCTCGCGGTCGCCGGTCTCGGGGTCCTCGCTCTGGGCGTCCAGCGTGGCGAAGAACCCGCCCTCGGCGTGAGTGAGTTCGCGGTCGACGAACGCGAGGGTCTCCTCGACGACCTCGGCGTAGCGGTCGTCGCCCGCGAGTCGATACCCCGTCAGGAACGCCCGCGGGATCTCCGCGTTGTCGTACAGCATCTTCTCGAAGTGCGGAACGGTCCAGTCCCGATCGACGCAGTAGCGGTGGAAGCCGCCGCCGACGTGGTCGTAGAGCCCGCCCGCGGCCATCGCGTCCAGCGTCTCCTCGAGCACCTCGCGGTACGTCTCCTCGCCCGTGCGGTCGGACGCGCGGGCCAGCACCCGGAGCCGCGAGGGCTGGGGGAACTTCGGCCCGTCGGAGCCGAAGCCGCCGTACTGCCGATCCGCGCTCCGGACCGCCGCGTCGGCGGTCGTCTCGAGCAGATCGCTCGAGGGCGGCGTGGGGTCGGCCGACTCGCCGACGGCACCATCCGTCCCCGGCGTTTCCTCGAGTTGGTCCCGCGCAGCGTCCGTCCACTTCCGTGCGCGGTTCTCGATCTCCTCGCGGTCCGTCTCCCAGGAGTCGATCACGTTCTCGAGGACGTCGACGAACCCGGGCTGGCCGCGCTTGCTCTCCTTCGGGAAGTAGGTCCCGACGTAGAACGGCTTCCCCTCGGGCGTGAGCCACGCGGAGAGCGGCCAGCCGCCCCGCCCGCTGACGAGCTGGCAGACCGTCATGTAGATCGAGTCGACGTCGGGTCGCTCCTCGCGGTCGACCTTGATCGGGACGAAGTGGTCGTTCAGCAGGTCGGCGACGTCCTCGTCGGCGAAGCTCTCCTCCTCCATGACGTGACACCAGTGACACGCCGAGTAGCCGATCGAGAGGAAGATCGGGACGTCGTGTTCGCGGGCCGTTTCGAGGGCCTGTTCGTCCCAGGGCTGCCAGTTGACGGGGTTGTCCGCGTGCTGGCGCAGGTACGGACTTTCCTCCTCGTCGAGGCGGTTTCGGTCGGTCGGGGGCGCGCTCGGCTCGCTCATGGCGGCGTCTACGGCTGGCGCTTGTAAAAGCCCGACGTACGTCCGCACGCTCGAGCGAGCCTACGCGAGCCCCAGTACCGAGACGCCGTACGCCGAGACCGCGACCAGGACGATCGTCCACGCGAAGATGCCGGCCGTCATCCAGGCCGCGACCAGCCGACTCCGGCTGCCCGCGAGCAGCGCGACCAGCGCGGCGACGTGGACGCCGGCCAGCACCGGCCCGCCGACCGCCAGCCCCGGCAGGCCGTACCGGTCCCAGAGCCGCCGCGCTCGAGCGTACCGGTCGCTGGGCTCCGATCGGTCGCCGCGGCGACGCCGTAGCCAGGCCGCGACCCGCCGGTAGCAGGCGATCAGCGCGTACACCGAGAGCACGTTGCCGGCGAACGCGACCACACCCGTGACGACGGGGTCCAGCCCCAGTCCGATCGCGATGGGGACGACGACGAGGATCTCGATCACCGGAATCGCCGCGAAGACGAACACCAGCAGGTACCGGACGAGGCCGGTCGCCTCCTCGAGGCTCGAGCCGACGTCGACGAGCAGCGGGGCGAGTGACATAGCGGCGCGAGGGGACGGCTCCGGCGCGAGGCGAGGCGGCGACCGCGCCGGCCCGTGTACGGTGTGCCGTAGGGCGTACAGACGACAAATACGTGGCGCTACCGGCCCACCGAAGGATTGTTTTTCCGACGGGTCGGACGACGAACATGGACGCGCCCCGGCGGTATCTGGCGAGCGAGCGGCCGCGGCTCTCCCTCGCGGTGGTCGCCGCCGTCGGAGCGACGACCGCGGCCGTGCTCGTTCCGCTCGGACTCCTCGGTATCGGCACATCGGGGCGTCCGGGGATAGTCGGGTTTCGAGTCGCGTTCGGGCTGGTTCCGGCGGTAGCCGGCGCGATCTGCGGACTGTATCGGCTCGGCCTCCCCACAGCCGTCGCGTGCGGCCTCGCTCCCGGCGGGACGTTCTCCCTCGTCGTGGTCGTCGGGACCGCCCTCGAGGTCGGCACCTTCGGCGGCGGGGACGCACCGCTCGGGCCGCTTTCCGTCGCGCTGACTGCGCCGAGTTTCGTCCTGGCACTGGTCGGCTTCGCGGCCGGTCTGGCGGTCACCGCCGTTCGCGAGTGACGGGTGGATCGCACTCCCGTCAGGAGTCGGCCTACCGTTCCTCTGTTGCCCTACGGCCTCGAGCGACGTCAGTCCAGTTCCTCGTGCAGCAACTCGCGGAGCACCATGTGGAGCACGCCGCCGTGTTCGACGTACTCGACCGCTGCCGGCGTGTCGACCTGCGCCGTAACCGTAAACTCGGTGACGTCGCCGTCCTCGGATTCGGCCGTCACCTCGAGTTCCTGATTCGGCTCGAGACCGTCCTCGAGCCCTTCGATGGTGAAGTACTCGGAGCCGTCGAGACCCAGTTCCGCCCAGCCGTCGCCGTCCTCGAACTGCAGCGGGAGGACGCCCATGCCGATCAGGTTGTCCCGGTAGATGCGCTCGTAGCTCTTCGCGATGGTCGCACGGACCCCCAGCAGGTCCGTTCCCTTGGCCGCCCAGTCGCGGCTCGAGCCGGTGCCGAACTCCTCGCCGGCCGTGACGACCAGCGGCGTCTCGTCCTCGCGGTAGCGTTCGCTGGCCTCGAAGACCGTGGTCTCTTCACCGGTCGGATGGTGGATGGTGTAGCCGCCCTCCGTCCCGTCCAGCATCTCGTTCTCGATGCGGACGTTGGCGAAGGTTCCGCGCATCATGACCTCGTGGTTCCCGCGGCGCGAGCCGTAGGTGTTGAACTCGTGGGGGGAGACGCCGCGCTCTTTCAGCCACTGGCCCGCGGGCAGGTCCTCGCCGAACTGGCCCGCGGGGCTGATGTGGTCGGTCGTAACCGTATCGCCGAGCGTCAGCAGACAGCGGGCGTCCTCGACGTTCTCGACGCCGGGCTTCTCGAGCGGGAACTCCTGGAAGAACGGCGGCTCGCGGATGTACGTCGACTCGGGATCCCAGTCGTAGACGTCGCCCGTCGGCGCGTCCAGCGCCTCCCAGCGCTCGTCGCCCTCGTAGACCTGCGAGTACTTCTCCTCGAACAGTTCGGGGGAGACGCTCCCGTGGATGGCCTCGTGGATCTCCTCGGCGTCGGGCCAGACGTCCTCGAGGTACACGTCCTCGCCCTCGTCGTTCGTGCCGATCGGCTCCTCCTCGAGGTCGACGTCCATCCGTCCCGCGAGGCCGTAGGCGACGACCAGGGGCGGGGACGCGAGGTAGTTGGCCGCGATCCTGGGGTGGATTCGCGCCTCGAAGTTGCGGTTGCCCGAGAGGACGCTGGTCGTCCAGAGGTCGTGCTCGGCGATGGCTTCCTCGATCGGATCCGGCAGTGGCCCGGAGTTGCCGATACAGGTCGTACAGCCGTAGCCGACGACGTGGTAGCCGAGCTCCTCGAGGTACGGCAGCAGGTCGGCCTCCTTCAGGTACTCCGTGACGACCCGGCTGCCCGGTGCGAGCGAGGTCTTGACGTACTCGGGCACCTCGAGGCCGGCCTCGACGGCGTTTTTCGCGAGGAGTCCAGCCGCGAGCATCACCGACGGGTTCGACGTATTGGTACAGGACGTGATCGCGCTCACGAGGACGTCGCCGTGACCGATCTCGACCTCCCGCCCGTCCTCGAGTTCGACGGCGACTTTCTCGTCGAGCCCGAGACCAGGGCCGGCGTCGCTCGAGTCGACCGTGGCCCCGCCGCCGTCGCCGACAGCGGGTTCGCCGCCGGAACCGATCACGCCCTGCTCCTCGAGCAGGCTCGGGAAGTGCTCGTCGAGATCGCCCATCGGGATCCGCGAGTGGGGCTTCTTGTGGCCCGCGAGGCTCGGCTCGACGTCGCCGAGGTCGAACTCGACGACCTCGGTGTACTCGGGTTCCTGCTCGCCGAACAGCCCCTGGGCCTCGAGGTACTCGCGGACGAGGTCGACGTGGTCGGGGTCCCGGCCCGTCAGCTCGAGGTACTCGAGGGTCTTCTCGTCGACGGGGAACATGCTGATCGTCGAGCCCTGTTCGGGGGCCATGTTCGAGATGGTCGCCCGGTCCGCGACCGATAGCTGGGAGACGCCGGGGCCGAAGAACTCGACGAACTTGTCGACGACGCCGACCTCGCGCAGCCGTTCAGTGATGTGGAGGACGAGGTCCGTCGCGGTCGCGCCCTCCGGCAGTTCACCCTCGAGGCGGACGCCGACGACCTCCGGCAGCGACATGGTGATCGGCTGGCCGAGCAGCGCGGCCTCGGCCTCGATCCCGCCGACGCCCCAGCCGACGACGCCGATACCGCCGATCATGGGTGTGTGGCTGTCCGTGCCGACGAGCGTGTCCGGGAGCAGCCACTGCTCGTCACCCTTCTCGCGCGCGTGAACGACCTGCCCCAGATGCTCGAGGTTTACCTGGTGGACGATGCCCGTCCCCGGCGGGACGACCTCGAAGTCCTCGAAGGCCTCCTGGGCCCACTTGATCGCTCGATAGCGCTCCTCGTTGCGCTCGTACTCGAGTTCGACGTTGCGCTCGTAGGCCTCGTCGCTGCCGAAGTAGTCGACCTGGACGCTGTGGTCGATCACGAGATCGCAGGGGACTTCGGGTTCGACGGCCGTCGGGTCGACGCCCTTCCGATCCGCAGCGGAGCGCAGCGCCGCGAGGTCGACGACCGCGGGGACGCCGGTCAGGTCCTGCAGGACGACGCGGGAGGGCTGGAAGGGGACCTCGGCGTCGGGCACGTCCGGCTCCCAGGACGCCGCCGCGCGCACGTGGTCGGCGTCGATCGTTTCGCCGTCCGTATGTGCCTTACGCAGCACTGACTCGAGCAGGATCCGGATGCTCACCGGCAGCCTCTCGAGGTCGCAGAGCCCCTGCTCCTCGAGCACGGTGAGGTCGGCCATCTTGTACGTCTCGCCGTCGCGTTCGAACTCCCGGATCGCCTCCGAGAAGTCATCGGTTGACATACCCCGAACTTGTGAGTCACTGCATTTGAATCCCTCGAGAACCTCCCGCTGAGCCCATTGAAACCCGCCATTTGTCGGCCCGGGGGCAGTTTATAAGACCTTCTGCGATTAGTATCCCAGCCGATCCAGCGTCCCCTCGAGGCGCTCGACGTATCGCCCGCCGAACAGGAGGACGTGGACGAGCAGCGGATAGAGCCGGTAGACGTACCGTCGCCGGTCGAAGAAGCCGGGTGCGATCGAGCGATGCTCCCGGTAGCGGTCGAAGAACGGGTCGGCGAACGTGTCGGTCCAGTCGACGTACGCGAGTTCGACCTCCGGATGCGCGTAGTACGTCGCGGGGTCGAGAAACGCCGTCACCCGTCCGTCGGCCGAGAGCACGTTCGTCCGCCAGACGTCGCCGTGGATCAGCGCGGGGTCGTCCGGTTCCTCGAGCAGGGTTCCGAGGTCGTCGGCGACGGCGTCGACGCGATCCGCGAGCAGCGAGGGGAGCGCCCCGTCCTCGAGCGCGAGTCGTTTGACGTGCTCGAGGCGGTGCTCGCGGTAGAACTCGATCCACGAGTCGGTCCAGGGGTTCGGCTGCCGGACCGGCCCCGTGAGCGTGTCGCGCTCGAGGCCGAACGCGTCCGCGGTGTGTTCGTGCAGCGCCGCGAGGCGGTCCGCCGCGTCCCGGGCGACCGCGGCGTCGTGGTCGGTCGACCCCTCGACGTACTCGAGCACGAGCAGGTCGTCGTCGGCGTGATGAACGGCGGGCACGGGCAACGCGCTCTCGCGGGCGAGCGTTCGGAGCATGAACGCCTCGACCGACAGCGGCGTCCGGCCGACCTTCGCGACGACGCGGGAGCCGTCCGCGAGGTCGACCCGGTAGGCCGAGCCGATCTGCCCGCCCTCGAGTTCCCGCGCCTCGGACGGGGCGGAGTCGTCCTCGAGGTCGAGCGCGCGGGCGACGGTGGCGACGACTTCGGTCTCGTCCCGGTTCGATTCTGCCATCGAATCCCTCCGTTTCAGCCCTGCCGGACGTACTCGACGAACGCGAAGCCGTCGCGCTCGTCGCGGTCGGTTTCGATCCAGTGCTCGGAGTCGATATCGGGGAAGAAGGCGTCACCCTCGGGCTCCTCGTGAACTTCGGTGACGATCAATCGGTCGAGCGCGGGCAGGAACCCCTCGTACACCGTCGCACCCCCGGCCACGAAGATCCGTTCGGCGTCGCCGTGGCGCTCCCGGGCCGCGCGGTCCGCCCGTTCGACGGCCTCCGCGAGCCCGTTCGCGACGACGGCGTTCTCGGGCGTCTCGAGGTCCCGGCTCGTCAGTACGACGGTCGTTCGTCCCGGGAGCGGTTCGCCCAGCGTCTCGAGGATCCCCTCGTAGGTCACCCGGCCCATGATCACGGGGTGGTCCATCGTGGTCTCCTTGAAGTGGGCGAGGTCCGCCGGGAGGTGCCATGGCATCTCGCCGTCGGCCCCGATGACGCCGTTGTCGGCGACGGCGACGATGCCGACGAGTTCGCGGTCGGTGGCCTCGGCGGCCTCGAGTGCGGAGACCGTCTCCGAGTTCGGCTCCTCGGCCATGCTACTCGGCGACCCCGAATTCGATCCCGTCGTGGGACTCGTAGTCGCGCAACTGGACGTCGTCGGCGGTCAACTCGTCGATGGAGACGTCCGCGACCTCGAGCGTCGGCCGCTCCAGGGGCTCCCGCGAGAGTTGCTCGAGGAGCCCGGGGACGTGATCCAGTCGCTCGTCGCCCTCGGCCTCGGCGGGCGCTTCGGCCTCGAGCCACTCCCTGATCTCGAGGTACTCCTCGCGGTCCTCGACGGCCTCGAGGCGGGACTGCAGGGCCTCGAGGTTGTCGGCGTACCACTCGCCGCGGTCGGCGCGCCCGCAGTAGACGTGGGCGTCGACGACGGTGTGGGCGAACGTGCCGGGCTCGAACCCGGTCTGCTGTGCGACCACTTTCGTCAGGAGCGCGTACGCGGCGATGTTGAACGGCACGCCGAGAGCGATGTCGCCCGAGCGCTGGGTCAGGTGGCAGTTCAGGCGGTCGCCCTGGACGTTGAAGACGAACGTGTAGTGACAGGGCGGCAGCGTGGAGACGGCCGCATTCGCGGGGTGCCAGGCGTTGACGACCAGTCGCCGGGAGTTGGGCGAATCGGAGAGCGTGTCGATCACGTATCCCAGTTGGTCGAACGTGCGCCGACCGTCCGCTTCCTCGCTGACCCACTGCTGACCGTCGTCGGGCCAGGACTCGCCCGGCAGTCGGGCGTCCCCTTCCGGGACCGGAAACCGTCGCCAGAAGCGGCCGTAGGCGGTGTCGAGGTGCCCCTCCTCGTCCGCCCAGGCGTCCCAGATCTTCGTCTCCTCGCGGAGGTTCCGGATGTGTTCCTCGCCTGAGAGGTACCAGCAGACCTCGTGGATCATCGAGTTCCACCGGTAGCCGTCCATCTTTTTGGTCGTCAGTAGGGGGTACCCCTCCCCGAGATCGACCTCGTAGTGCTCGCTGAACGACGAAATCGTATCGACGCCGGTCCGGTTCGGCTTGTAGGTCCCCGTAGAGAGCGCGGCGTCGACGAGATCGAGGTACTGTTGCATCGTCGCTCCCTTTCGTGCGGCCGTTCTTTAGCTTTCAGTTCCATCCCGCCCCGCCCGTCGCGCTACGGTGCCACGTACTCGACCCCGAGTTGGTCGAAGAGGAACGACCAGTTGTCGAGTTGCTCCTCGACGACCATCCAGGTCGGCTTGCCGGTGCCGTGGCCGGTGTCGCGGTTGGTCTTGCAGAGGAAGGGGCCACCGTCGGCGACCGCCTGCATGCGGGCGGCGGTCTTCCAGGCGTGGACCGGGTGGACGCGGGTGTCTCCCTCGGCCGTTTTGAAGAAGACGGGCGGGTACTCGGTTCCGCTCTCGACGTTGTGGTACGGCGAGTACTCCTTGATCCACTCGTAGGCCTCGGGGTCGTCGGGCGAACCGTACTCGCTCGTCCAGGAGGCCCCGAGCAGGAACGTGTGGAACCGGAGCATGTCCAGCAGGGGGACCTGACAGCAGACGGCACCGACCAGGTCGGGTCGCTGGGTGAGGACCGCACCGACGGTCAGCCCGCCGTTCGACCCGCCCTGGATCGCCAGCCGCTCGCTCGACGTATAGTTCTCGTCGAGCAGGTACTCCGCGGCGGCGATCATGTCGTCGAAGGTCTGCTGTTTGTCCTCGTGTCGGGCGGCCTCGTGCCACTCCTTGCCGAACTCGCCGCCGCCCCGCAGGTTCGCCTGCGCGTAGACGCCGCCGGAACGGAGGAACTCGCGGCCGAACTTCTGGAAGCCGGGCGTCAGGCTGTTCTCGAACCCGCCGTAGCCGTACAGCAGAGCAGGGTTGTCGCCGTCCCGCTCGAGGTCGGCACGGTGGACGACGAACATCGGGACCTCGGTGCCGTCCGCGGATTCGTAGCGGACCTGCTGGACGGTCAGGTCGAACGCCAGGTCGACGTCCGGCCGGTCGAGTTCCTCGGCGTCGTCCCCCTCGAGGTCGTAGCGGAAGACGGCGGGCGGGTGATCGAACGACTGGTAGCCGAAGAACGCCTCGGGGGCGTCGCGGTTTCCGGCCAGTCCAGTGACGGTGCCGGTGCCGGATCCCGGCAGTTCGATCGATCGCACGTGCTCGCCCTCGAGGTCGAAGACCTCGAGTTCGGAGACGGCAGCGCGCTCGTACTGGACGACCAGCCGATCGTCGGCGATCGTCGCGCCTTTCACGATGCCCTCGCGCTCGGGGACGACCTCGGGCAACTCGGCGGGATCGACCTCGCAGACCTCGCCCGAGAGATCGAGTTCGAGAAACCGGTAGTAGGGGGCGTCCAGATCGGTCCGGACGTACGCGGTGTCGCCGTGGACCAGCGGCGTGTAGAAGTGGTCGGCCTCCGTGATCACCGGCGTCAGTTCGACGTCGCCGACCGGAGCGTAGTAGAGATCGCTTCGCTCCCAGCCGGTCACGAACGCGACCAGCAGGTGCTCGCCGTCCCGGTCGGTCGAGAGCATCGGCCAGGTCGCCGGGTCGTCGACCTCGTACACCAGCACGTCCTCCTCCGGATCGTCGCCGTGTTCGTGGTAGCGGATCTCCTTCTCGAGTTGGGCCTCACCTTCCAGCCCGGTCCGACCGTAGTAGAAGCCGTCGGGCGTCCACGCGAGCATTCCAGGGTTGGCCCGGCCGAGTTCGGGCAACTCTTCGAGGACGTCGCCCGAGAGGACCTCGAGGACGGTCACGTCGTACAGTTCGTCGCCGCCCTCGTCGACGCCGTAGGCGAGGCGCTCGCCGTCGGGCGAGACGGTCCACCAGCCCATCGACTTCGTGGCGTCCTCGCTGAACTCGTTGGGGTCGACCAGCACCTCGCGGTCGTCGGCGAGCGACTCCCGGAAGTAGAGGACGGGCTGGTCGTCCTCCGGAGCCTCGACCTCCTGGAAGTAGCCCGTCGGCGCGGGCGTGATCGAACCGTAGTCGGTCGTCCGCGCGAGGTCCTCGAACCGGGGTCGTAACTCCTCGCGGACGTCGACGGACCCGAGGTAGGCGTCGGCGTACTCGTTCTGTTTCTCGACGAACTCGTCGACGGCCTCGTCGTCGCCGTTCTCGAGCCAGAGGTACGGGTCCTCGACGAGGTCGCCGTGGCGTTCGTAGCTCGTGTTCTCGCGTTTCGCCTGGGGAGGGCTACCCGGTTGCATACCGCACCGGTTCGAACGGAGGGTCATTGAAACAACCGGTCGCGGAAGTCACGGGCGAGAGATTCGACGGGAGCGCCGGAGCCGGCGTCGACGCCCGGACCGCGCTCACGACCAGGGGTCCGGATCGATAGCGTGGTCGGGTTGCTGTCCGTCGAGGGCCTGCTCGAGTTGGCGGGCGATCGTCCGGTTCAGATCGTCGTAGGCCTCGAGCGACTGCCAGCCGCTGTGTGGCGTGATGACGACGTTCTCGAGGTTTCGAAGCGGCGTTTCGCCCGGCGGCTCCTCCGCGAGGACGTCCAGCCCCGCGGCCGCGATCTCGCGGTTCTCCAGGGCCGTCGCGAGGTCGTCCTCGTCGATGATCCCGCCGCGCCCGACGTTCACGAGGACGGCGTGCTCGGGCATCCGCTCGAACGCGTCCGCGTCGAAGAGTCCGCGGGTCTCCTCCGTCAACGGCGCGTGGATCGAGACCGCGTCGGACTCCGCGAGCAGTTCCGGAAACTCGACGAGACGGCCGCCGTACTCCTCGACGACCTCCTCGTCGACGTACGGGTCGTAGACGAGCAGATCGAGGTCGAACCCCTCGACGTACTCCGCCAGTCTTCGGGCGATCCCGCCAAAGGAAACGAGCCCGAGCGTCGAGCCGGGGACGCGCCGCATCGGCCGATCGGTCTCCCAGCTCCACTCGCCGTCGCGGATTTCGCGGTCGGCGGCCGGGATCCGCCGTCGGCACGCGAGCAGGAGGCCGAAGGCGTGGGTCGCGACCTCGGCGGTGCAGTAGTCCGGGGCGTTCGTCACGTAGACGCCGTGGTCGGCCGCCGCGCCGACGTCGACGTTGTCGAAGCCGGTCCCGGCGCGAGCGATCAACCGGAGCCCGTCGGCACGCCCGAGGGCGTCGGCGGTCACCGGCGAGTGAACGTCGACGACGAGTGCGTCCGCGTCGACCGCGGCCTCGGCGACGGCCCCTTCGGTGTGTGTATCCCGAACCTCCACCTCGATCCCGTTCGCCTCGAGCGCCGATCGCTGGAACTCGACGTCGACGAACGGCGTCTCGCTGATGATGACGCGTTTCCTCATATATTAACTACCTTCGTAGTTCCCTCTTTGTCCCAACTCCTCTTAACTGTACCCTCCGTTCCCGGTCGGCTGAAACGGCGTCGCTACCAGCTTCTGTCCACGAACGTGCTTACTACGTAGTCGGAAAAGAACAACCTTTACAGGTTCGTGTGTTCCGCTAGCCACCATGTCCGAGACCGTGCTCCTGATCGGTGGCGGTGGCCGCGAACACGCCATCGCCCGTGCACTCGAGGAAAGCGACGCCGACCTCTACGCCTGTGCGGGTAACCGAAACCCCGGTATCGCCCGCATCGCGGAGGGATTCGAAACGCTCGCGACGACCAACCCACAGGCGGTCGTCGACTACGCCACGACGGTCGACGCGGGGATCGCCGTCATCGGACCGGAATCGCCACTCGAGGCCGGCGTCGCGGACGCACTCGAGGAGGCCGGGGTCTACGCGTTCGGCCCGAAGGAAGCCGACGCCCGAATCGAGACGGACAAGGCCTTCCAGCGGCGGTTCATGCGGGAGAACGACGTACCGGGCTGTCCGGACTTCGAGACGTTCGACGACATGGAGGCCGCCTGCGACTACATCGACGAGTACGACGGCGACCTCGCGATCAAGCCCGCCGGTCTCACGGGTGGCAAGGGCGTGAAGGTCATCGGCGATCAGGTCACCGCCGAGGAGGGCAAGGCATACATCCGCGAGTCGGAGTACGACCGGATCGTCCTCGAGGAACGGCTGATCGGCGAGGAGTTTACGATCCAGGCGTTCGTCGCCAACGACACGCTCGAGACCGCGCCTGCTGTCCAGGACCACAAGCGCGCCTACGAGGGCGACGAGGGACCCAACACCGGCGGCATGGGGAGCTACTCGGACGCGACGACCCACCTGCCGTTCATGACCGAAGACGACTACGACGAGGCCGTCTCGATCATCGAGGCCGCCGTCGACGCCCTCGAGGACTACCGCGGGATCCTCTATGGCCAGTTCATGCTCACGAGCGAGGGCCCGAAAGTCGTCGAGTTCAACGCCCGCTTCGGCGACCCCGAGGCGATGAACACCCTCCCGGTGCTCGAGACTGACTTCCTCGACGTGCTCACCGCGGCCCGGGACGGCGATCCGGTGCCCGAACTCGAGTTCGCCGAGCAGGCCACGGTCTGCAAGTACGCCGTCCCGGAGGGGTACCCGACGGATCCCGAAGCCGGTGCGAAGGTGAAAGTTGACGAGGAGAGCGTGGCGCGAGCGGTCCGCGCCACGAAAGACTCGAGCGGCGACGAGCCGCGAGAGAGCGCCGGCGACGCCCTGCTGTACTACGCCAGCGTCGACGAACGCGACGACGGCATCTACACGACCACCTCGCGCTCGTTCGCCGTCGTCGGCGTCGCCGACTCGATCACCGACGCCGAGGAGATCGCCGAAGACGCGCTCGCCGTCGCCGGCGACGAGGGACTACACGTCCGTCACGACATCGGCAAGCCCGACCTCGTTCAGCGGCGGATCGACCACGTGAACGACCTTCGCGGAGAATAGCAAGCTACGGCGACGTGTCGCCCTCGTCGTCCGTGAACTCGCTCGTCTCCTCCGAAACCGACGACTGGACGTCCTCGAGGTCGATCCCCTCCCGCAACCGGTCCGCGTCGATCGCGTTCTCGAGGGTCTCGACGTCCGCTACCGATCCGAGGCCACCCTCGTCGACCGCGTTCTCGATCGATTGGGCGTCGATCGCTTCGGTGAGCGTGTCTTCGTCCTGGTTCGTCGCCGAGCGCAGCGCCCGCCGCACGGCGACGAAGCCGGCGAGGGCAACGCCGCCCGAGACGACCGCGCCGGGCACGCCGTACCGCTTGTAGCCGAACTGTACCGCTTTCTTGCCAACTGTGTAGGCCCCGATCATCGTATCGTGGCTCGAGTTAGCCGAGGAGCGAAAAGAGAAGTCGGCCTTCGTACGCCGACGCGTCGATGGGGACGTGGAGCTTCGTACACCGACGCGTCGATGGGGACGTGGACTCGAGGCCCGCGGCCCTACCGATCCGCTGTGAGTCGGGCGATCGACCGCTCGATCTCCTCGGTTCGTTCGGCCTGTTCGTTGATCGCGTCGGCGACCTCGTCCGTCTCCGCCGCGACCTCCCGGGCGTCGTCGGCGATCCGATCGATCATGCTCGCGACCTCCTCCGTGCTCGCGGCCTGGTCGTCGGTCGCGGCCGCCACCTCCTCGATCCCGGTCGAGGTCTCCCCGACGGCGTCGGTGATCCGCTCGAGGCCGTCGACGGTCCGCCGGACTTCCTCGACCGCCCTGGAGACGCGTTCCTCGGCGACGTCGATGCTCTCGGTGGTTTCCTCCGTGTCCTCCTGAATGCGGTCGATCGTGTTCGTGATCATCTCGGCCTGCTCCTGGGACTCCTCGGCCAGCGACTTCACCTCGTTCGCGACGACGGCGAACCCGTCTCCCGAACTCCCCGCGTTGGCCGCCTCGATCGACGCGTTGAGCGCGAGCAGGTTCGTCTGGTCGGCGATGTCGTCGATGACCGAAACCAGGTCGTCGATCTCGTCGACGCTCTCGCGAAGCCGTTCGATGTCGGCCGAAACCTCCGCGGCGGCATCCTCGACGGCCTCGATCTGTTCGATCGCGTCCTGGGCGGCGTCGGAGGCCGTCTCCGAGATCTCCTCGGCCTCCTCGCTGGTCGCGTTGACCTCCTCGGCGCTCGCCGCGATCTCCTCGACGGTCGCCGAGAGATCAGACACTTCCTTCGACACCTCTTCCACCGACTCGACCTGTTCGTCAGTGATCTCCGCGATCTCGGCGGCGCTTTCCTCGACGACGCCCGCCTCCGACTCGAGGCGTTCGACCGACTCCTCGACGTCCGCCGCGACCTGTTGCTGGCGCTCGATCTCCTCCTCGATCTCGCTGTAGGACCGAATGTAGGTGTCGATGGCGACCTGCTGGTCGAGCAGCATGAGCTTCAGGGCCGAGAGGGTACGATTCCGGATCTCGTCGGTGACCGCCTCGAGTTCGGTTTCGAACGTGTCGCGGTCGATCGAGTCGGTGGCGGGTTCGTCGTCCGGGGTCTCGTCGGAGTCGAAGGCGGAGGCGGAAGGGGAGTCGGAAGGGGAGTCGGAAGCGGAGGCGGCGACATCGTCACCCCCGAACCGTCGCTCGAGTGCTTCGTCGACCGCCTCGGACACGATTCCGTCGAGGATCTGCTCGTAATACAGCGAGTACGACCCCAGATAGACCTTCGGCTCGAGGTCGATCAGTTCGTGTACCTTGCCGATCCGGGCCCGGGTCTCGAAGTACGACCGGTCGTACGTCCCCTCCCCGAGTTCGCGAAGGTACTGCGCCTGCAGACCTTTGAGCTGGTCGATGGAACGCGAAGAGCGATCGAAGATCGCGTTCGTCTCGGGGTTCGACTGCAGGTGGTCGTAGAACGCGTCGACCGTTTCGTCCTCGATCGCCGCGAAGAGCGGTTTCATCTCCGCGAGTCGCGCCGCGTCCTCCTCGTCGAACTGGGTGATCCGCTTCCTGGCAGCGATCTCCCGCTCGTCGACACCGAGGTCCTCGAGCAGTTCGCTGCCGTCGACGTTGCGTCGCTGTTCCTCCGTCAGGGTCGTCGTGTTCGCGCGTGCCATGAGTTGAACTGAATCTAGAGATCGACCCGTCCTCCGCCGGTCGTCGACGGATCCGGGTCGGTCGGAACTCGGGCGGCTTGCGAGCCGTTGCCCCGGCTCCGATCCGGCCTTGGCGACGACTCACCCCCGTCGACTGGATCACGTCCGTGTTCGTCGATGGGGAAGTCCCCGCACCTGAGTTCATATACTCCCGTGATACGACGGGGCCTAATCACTTTGCTGGCCGACTCGAGTGATTAAATCATCGACAACTCGTCATCGATTTTCGAACGGACGAAGCGGTGTCGAGTCGGCCAGTGCACGCGGACGGAGAAAACGGGAAAGAACAGTCCTCGATCGTCGTCGGTAGACGATCGCCGGGCGGTCGGTATCGTTACTGCGAGTCGGCGGCGTCGTCGATCGCCTCGAGCAGCAGGTCGAGCGCGAGATCGATCTCGCGTTCGGTGACGTCGAGCGGCGGCAGCAGTCGCAGCGTCTTGTGACCACAGCCAAGCAGCAGGAGGCCACGCTCGAAGGCGGCCTCGACGACGGCTTCGCGCCGATCCTTGGTGTCGAACTCGACGGCCTGCATCAGTCCGCGGCCCCGGGCGTCGACCAGTTCCGGACGGTCCTCGACGGCGTCGTCGAGGCGACGACGGAGCTGTTCGCCCCGGGTCCGGGCGTTCTCGAGCAGGTTCTGCTCGTGGATGATGTCCATCGTGAGCGCGCCCTGCATCGAGCCGATGACGTCCCCTGCACCCCAGGTCGAGGAGAGTCGGCCCTCTTCTTCGGGGAACACGTCGGAGCGGGAGATGGTCGCGCCGACGCGCAGTCCCTTCGCCGCCGTGATGGCGTCCGGGGTGAGATCGAGGTGGTCGACGCCCCACATCTTTCCGGTACGGCCGAGGCCGGCCTGGATCTCGTCGGCGATCACGTGCAGGCCGTACTCGTGGCGCAGTTCCTCGAGGTCACGCGCGAACTCGGGGTGGGCGGGCCGGTAGCCGCCCTCGCCCTGGATCGGCTCGAGGATGAGGTAGGCGACCTCGTCGGGGTCGATGACGCCCTGTTCGGGGTGGAGCTTGTCCGCGACGACGTTTCCGCCGGGGCCGTCGGTCTGCCAGTTCGACTCGTACTCCGCCTGCGTGGAGGGATAGGGGACGCTGACGATGCCCGGCACTTCGGGGAAGCCCTTCCGGTGGACCGTTTTCGAGCGGTTCAGCGAGAGCGCACCGAGGGTGCGGCCGTGGAACGCGCCGTCGGTCGTGAACCCGCGGTGGCCGCCGGAGGCGTAACAGATCTTGATCGCGTTCTCGACGGCTTCGGCACCGGAGTTCGAGAGGAACACCCGGTCCATGTCGTAGTGGTCGGTCGCGTCCACCAGCCGTTCCATCAGCTGGCTCGGGCCGGGGAGGTCGGGATCGGACGGGGACCCGCCCGCGCTCACGTAGAAGTCCTGGCCGGCGATCTTGAGCGGATCGACCAGATCGAACTCCTCGAGTTTCCGCTGGAGGGTCGGGTTGTTGTATCCGAGCGGGGAGGCGGCGACGTGACTCGTGAAATCGAGCAGGACGTTGCCGTCGACGTCGGTACAGAACGGTCCGGTCGCCTCGGCGCTCGCGTCCCAGACGAACTCGTAGACGTACGTACTCGGGGCGGCGAACTCGTGGTGGTAGTTGGCCCACTGTTTCGCTCGTTCGCCTGGCATCTCCTCGACGCTCGGCTCGGCAGTCTCTCTGTCCATATGTGAATATCTACCTTTAGGGGATTAAAATAATTCGAAAGACGCCCCGCCTAGATAACTAAAAGGACCGACGCTACGGCACCACCGAGTAACAATATCGTACTGTACACCGCCACCTGGTTCCGGAACGCGTGATTCGCCGACGTCGCTGCCAGCATCGCTTTGACGACGATGCTCGAGACCGTCGCCAGAAGGATGCCGATGGTGGCTTCGGCCGGCCCCAGTTGGCCGCCGCGGTAGAGGACCACCGCCGACGTGGTTGCCCCCGCACTCGAGACGAAGCCGCTGGCGACGGCGGTCGCGTAGAAGCCGAGGGTGCCGAACCAGTCCTCGGCGAGCGACCCGAACACCAGCACGACCAGGAAGACCGCGCCGAACGCCAGGGCGTTTTTCATCGAGAACGGGCTCTCGAGTTCCATCGGCCCGGATTCGCCCCAGTCGGCGGTCATGCCGGCGACCGCGAACGCGATCAGGATGACCGCCCCGAGCGGGATGGCAGCCTCGACGAGGAGGCCGGTATCGCTCCCGACGGTGAACCCGACCGCGATCGCCAGGTTCCGCGCTGCCATCGCCGCGTTCGCGAGCAATATCGCGGCGACCGCGTACGACGAAGCCTCGGGCCGCTGGTTGACGTGATCGAGCATCGTCCCGACGACTGCCGTGGACGATGCGAGCCCGCCGAAAAAGCCAGTAATGGCGATCCCCCGACCGCCGTAGGTCGAGACGATCGCGTAGTTGACGATGCCGATCCCCGCGACCGCGACGACCATTAGCCAGATCACCTGGGGCTCGAGATCGATCGTGACCGTCCCGATATCGAGTGGGTACTCGGCCGGCAACAGCGGGTAGATGACGAACGCGAGGATAGCGAACTCCGTCGTCGCGCGCATCTCTTCCCGGGAAAGCCCGCCCGCGAACTCGTGGAGTTCGCGCTTGAGTACCAAAAGCAGCGACGAGAGCACCGCCACCGTCACGCCCTCGATGATGAATTCGGCCGCGACGAGGGCCCCCACGCCGTAGGCGACCAGCATCGATACGGACGTCGTCAGCGAGAGGCTGGTCCCCGGTTCGCCGACGAGGCCCTTGACGGCGAGTAATACGCCCTGGACGATCACGAGCAACCCACCGAGTATCAGCAGGTTCCCGCCGACGAGCGGCTCCTCGAGGACGAGAATCGTAAAGACGGCCCCCAGCAGGCTGATTAGCGAGAACGTCCGGATTCCGGCCGACTTCTGGGACCACTCCCGCTCGAGGCCCAGGAACATCCCGAGCGCGCCGGCCAGCGCGATCCGAACGACCGTCTCATCGAGGGGCGCGTCGGCGAGTTGCAGCGCGACCTCGTTCACCCGCGATCATTCATCGTGACCGTACATAAGCGGCCTGCCGAAGTGACGTCGTGGAGAATGGGCTCGGACGAATTCGAGTGGAAAGGGAACGGAAGGCGGCGACAGGGCCAATACGAAATCGGATAGGTCGAGACGTCAGGTCGAGACGATCCGGGATGCATCGCTGTGCGGAGGAACCGCCGATTCGGCCCAGCAGCCCCGGCAGTCGGCCGCGGCTCACGGTTCGATCGGTACCTACAGGTCGACGTACTGGGCTTCCCACTCGCGGCGCGCCTCGAGTTCCCGCTGTCCCCGGCGAGTGAGTGTGTAGAAGTTGGTGCGCCGGTCGCGTCGTCCTTTCTCGACGAGCCCCTTGTCGACGAGGGTATCGAGGTTCGGGTAGAGCCGCCCGTGGTGGATCTCTTTCTCGTAGTACTCCTCGAGTTCCTCCTTGATCGCGAGTCCGTGAGGTTCCTCCTCCCCAGCGATCACGTAGAGGAGGTCACGCTGGAATCCTGTCAGGTCGTACATTGGGAAAGTACCACTCGTACTTACTGTCGAATTTTAATAAGGCTATCGGGATCGATCCACCGGAGGCGTCAAATCACCAACGATGAGGGCCATATCGAGGATATCTGAATGATAATTACCGTGATCGATTCGCCCTCGATCCACACATAACGGCGAGGTCATGTTTAGGGTACGTGACGTACGTTTCCGTATTCTTATACTGGATCGGGTGAAGAGATGCCGGCTCGTCGTTCGAATCACTACGGAACGCGCAGCCGTGACTGATCGGTCAGTGACACAGTAAACAGGAAAGCAGATCGCGTGACGTGAAAAGAGTCACGCGATCGCTTGCCGCCCTGAATTGGTCCCCGCTGACGCTTCGGCCCTCCAAGCGAAGCGTCAACTGAAAGATTCCCCTGGTTGTAGTTAAATGTATCGAAATCGCTCCACACTCTGATACGTCATGGACCTGTGACAGTTCTAGATGTGTTCCTCTTCGAGCACCCACCCGATCGCGCGCTTGTAGTAGGTGAACATCTCCTCGACGCCGTCGTGGCGCATCTCGTCGCTCTCGAGGTGTTCCTTGAGAAACTCGTACTGCTCGCGGATTTCTTCTTCGTCGCGCATACTCGTGAGTAACGGCCGAGCATCAAAAAAGTGGACGGGCAGTCGGGCGGAGCGGTGCGTACCGGATATCGACTGCGCGGAAAGGGGAAATCGAATCCGCTGCCGGGAACGGAACCGGAAACCGAGCGCCGATTAGCTGTCGCTTTCGTTGCCGTCTTCCGAATCCTCCGACTCCTCGCCGTCCATCCCGCCGTCTTCGCCGAGCGTCAGCGTAACCTCCTCGTCGGCGCCCTCGATCGTGACTTCGTCTTCGGCTTCGTCGCCTTCGTGTTCGGCGGTGACGAGGTAATCGCCGTCCTCGAGTTCTTCGAACTCGACCTCGCCGTTTTCGTCGGTTTCGTCCTCGTCCATCGGTTCCTCGTCTTCCTCTTCATCCATCCCGTCTTCTTCGTCGGTGGTGTCTTCCTCGTCTTCGGTATCGGTGTCGGTTTCGTTATCCTCAGTGTCCTCGTCCGTTTCGTCTTCCTCGGCCGTCTCCTCGTCGTCCATGCCCATCCCGTCTTCCTCGAGCTGGACCGTCGCGCCCTCGACGGGTTCTGCCTCGTCGTCTTCGACGGTAACGGTCAGGGTGTACGTCTCGCTCTCGCCGTCTTCTTCTTCCTCGTCTTCCTCGTCTTCACCCATTCCGTCCTCTTCTTCTTCTTCTTCTTCGGTACCCGTGTCACCGTCACCGGCAGGTTCCTCTTCGTCGTCACCGGCTGGCTCCTCTCCATCACCGCCTTCGTCCGCACAACCGGCCAAAACGAGCGCACTCGCTGTACCTGCTGCGGCGACGAACTTGCGACGGTTCAGTCTTTGATGGGACATATCCCTGGATAGGACGTTTCTCTTGGTTTCAGTGTGGCCTGCAACTGCCGTACGTTAATCACCCGTTGAACGGAGTACAGCCTCTCGTGACCGTCATCGCCGATGAATCGTTCGTTCGCGGGGGTTTGCGCCGATATTCTCCTCTCGAGTCGGGGGCGAGGGGTGAACGGGCTCCCTCATCTCCCTTCGGCGACTCCGTGGCCTCTTTCCCGCTGGTTCCCCTAGTACTGCACATGAAGATCCGGGGCGAGCGCGAGTGCAAGGAGTGTGGGACCCGCTGGTCCTATTACGAGACCGGGAGCATCGACTGTCCTGGGTGTGGCAGCCTCCACAGCGTCGGTGTCGACGAACGGACCGAACACACGGACCTGCAGGTAGCCTTCGACCTGACGCCGGTCCGCAACGACGTCGACGACGCGTCGACCAGTGAACTCGCGGAGCGGGCACGCGAGCGCTGCCGCGAGTACGTCCGCCGTCGCGGCTTCGTCAACGCAGGCAACCTCCAGACCCTCGACGATACCTATCTGGCGGCGATGGAACTGCTCCACGTCGCCGACGTGGTCGCCCGCGTGATCGACCCGGAGCGCGACGACCGCGAGGAACTCTACTTCCTCTCACTGCTCCGGGACGCCGACACCGGCGAACGACCGCCCGCGACGGACGTCCCCGTATCGTTAGCGTCCGCCCGCGGACTCGCGTACGCCAACGCCGTCCGGGAATACCGCCGTGACCTTCGCACCTGGATCGAAGAACGCGACCGGGAACTGACGACCGCGGAACGGGCCGCACTCGAGACGCTCGGCGAACACGTCAAACGCCTGCGGATGCTCGACGGCGACGTCGACCCCGAGATCGCGGAACGACTCGTCGAAGCGACCCGCAATCTAGCAAACGGTCTGCGGGGCGACGAAATCGCGTTCACGCGGGCCCAGGAGGGCCTCGAGAACCTCGAGTTCGACGGCGGGGAGGCCGGCGGCCGGTTCGGCGGGGATTGAAGCGGCTGTCGGCAGTTTCGACCGGTCACGAGTCGGTCCTGCAGGACGGTAGGGGAATTGACACTCCGGTCGCAGATCTTGCCGCTCTTATACCATCGGTCGAGAAAGTCCGAACGAACGGACCGCCCTCCATCGGTCGACTGCGACGACCCGGAGATTCGTTTCGTCGCGGACCGGCCGAAGCGAGCCATCGCTCGCGGGCGTCCACCACAGGACCATGGCACACGGATCACCGGAAGAGCACCAGCAGGCGAGCGACAGTCGCACAGTTCGCGAACGATCGTCGGAAGAGGGACCATCCCCGTACGTGCCCGCAGGGAAGCGCGTCGCCGAGTTAACGATCAAGGCAGTCGTCATCGGTCTCGCGCTCAACGTGGTGATGTTGACCGCGAACATGTACCTCGGGATGCGCTCGGGGATGACGATCAGTGCGTCCATTCCCGCGGCAGTCATCAGCATGGGGCTGTTCTACGGCCTCCGCCGGATCGGCGTCGGCGGAACCATCCTCGAGAACAACATCGTCCAGACGATGACGTCGGCCGGCGAGGCGCTGGCAGCGGGAGTCATCTTCACGATCGCCGGCGTTACCTTCCTCGACCAGCCGATCGACGTCGTCAACACTGCCGTCGTCGCGGCGCTCGGCGGCCTGCTCGGGATCCTCTTTATGATCCCCATGCGTCGCTACCTCATTGTCAAGCGCCACGAGGAACTCCCCTACCCGGAGGGGACGGCCTGTGCGGACGTCCTCGAGGCGGGGTCCCGGGGTGACGAGGGCGTGAAACTCATCTCCTTTGGCTTTCTCGTGAGTTTCGTCTACATGTGGCTGGCCAACGGGATGGCCGCCTTCCGGACGACGCTCGAGACGGCGTTTACCGCCGGCGAAACGGAAGGGTTTGCCATCGGCGGCGATTTCACCCCCGCGCTCGTCGGCGTCGGCTACATCATCGGGCCCCGGATCGCGGGCTACGTGTTCGGCGGCGGCCTGATCGCCTGGATGATGCTGATCCCGCTGTTGATCACCGGCGGATTCGTCCCCGAATCGGCCGCCGACGCGGCGTTGATGGCACAGGCGAACGCGGTCTGGGACGCCTACATCCGCTACGTCGGCGCGGGCGCGATGATCGTCGGAGGCTTCTACGCGATCGTCTCGATGCGCGGGACGATCGTCGACGCCCTGGGAACCGCCGTAGCGGAGATCCGCGGCTCCGGATCTGGATCGGCCACGACGGGCGAGCGCAAGCGTACCCAGCGGGACCTCCCGATGAAGATCGTCGTGATCGGCGCGGTCCTGATCGCGCTCGCGCTCGTCGCGGTCCCCCAGGTACAGGTCGGCCTCCTCGGCGGCTTCATCGCCGTGATCGCCGCGTTTCTCTTCGTCGCCGTCTCGGCGTACCTCGTCGGGGTCGTCGGCAGTTCCTCCAACCCCGTCTCCGGGATGGCCGTGGCGACGATTCTGATCGCCGCGCTGGCGTTGCGCTCGGCCGGCGTCACAGACCCAGTCGTGGTGCTGATGACGGCTTCGGTCGTGGCCATCGCCGCGGCGGTCGCCGGCGACACCTCACAGGACCTCAAGACCGGCTACCTGCTCGGTGCGACCCCCCGGAAGCAGCAGATCGCACAGGTGATCGGGATCGCCCTCTCGGCGCTGTTCGCCGGCTGGGTCCTGCACTTCTTCCACCAGGCCTACGGCATCGGCAGCGACACCATCCCCGCGCCCCAGGCCGGGATGATGGCGCTGATCTCGGAGGGCGTCCTCACCGGCACAGCCCAGTGGGGGATGATCCTCATCGGCGCGGTCTTCGCGTTCGTCCTGATCCTCATGGACGTCCCCGTCCTGCCCTTTGCCGTCGGGATCTACCTCCCGATCACGCTCGCGACGCCGATCTTCCTCGGAGGCCTGCTCCGTGCGGGGATCGACCGCTACGTCGCCCGCCGCGACGACGAGGACGGTACGCTCGCCGAGCACGCGACCTCGAGAGGGCGGATCGTCGCCGCCGGGCTGATCACCGGTGAGGCGATCATGGGAATCGTCATCGGCGCGTTCTACATCGCCGGGATCGGCAACGCCGACGGCGCACCGTTCCCGCTCGGCCTCGACGCGGGGACCCAGACGATCCTCGGCGTCGTCGCCCTCGCCGCGCTGGTGGGCCTGTTCGCGGCCAGCGTGCTTCGGAACGCGCCCGACACGGCGGCCGGCAACGCGACCGATCGGTGAGAACCTTCCACGCTTTCAGTATCATGAGCACCCACGCGCCGGACGCGATCCCCAGACGAACCGCCGACGACTGGAAGGAGCGTGTCGTCGATGGCGAGCGTCGCGTCACCGTCCACTGGACGAAGGCGCCGCGCAACCGGATCGACGCGTTCCTGTTCGACCTGTTCGGGACTGATCTGGACCGCGAACTCGCGCTGGACCCGGTCGGGACGACCGTCTGGCGCCACTGCGACGGGGACCACACCGTCGCGGAAATCGCGTCGATCGTCGCCGAAACTCACGACGCCGACCGCGTCGATCCGGTCGACGAGACGCTCGCGCACTTCCTCCTGCAACTCGAGGAGCGGGGGCTGATCGGGTTCGAGGACGAGTGAGGGGGCAGGTCAGTGCAGGTCAGTGCAGGTCAGGGCAACTCGACGTCGACGCCTTCCTGCAGACTCGCGGCCTTGACCGTGTTGTAGAGCAACATCGCGCGGGTCATCGGCCCGACGCCGCCGGGGACGGGGGTGATGGCGCTTGCCTTCTCGGCCGCGCTCTCGAACTCGACGTCGCCGACCAGTTCGTACCCTTTCTCGTTGTCTGCGTCCACTCGGTTGACGCCCACGTCGATCACGACCGCGCCCTCGCCGATCATCGAGCCGTCGACGAGTTCTGGCGCGCCCGCGGCCGCGACGACCACGTCCGCGCTCCGGGTCTTCTCGGCGAGGTCCTCGGTCCGCGAGTGACAGACCGTCACCGTCGCGTTCCCGTCGTCGGCCTTCTGGATCAACAAATTCGCCAGCGGCTTGCCGACGATGTCCGAGCGGCCGACGATCGTCACGTCCGCGCCCTCGGTCTCGACGCCGGCGGCCTCGAGCAACTTCTGAACGCCGTGGGGGGTACAGGGTCGGAAGCGGGCGTCGCCGGCGACGAGGCGGCCGACGTTCTCGGGGTGGAAGCCGTCGACGTCCTTCGCGGGGTCGACCCGTCGGATGACCTCGCGGTAGTCGACGTGGTCCGGGACCGGGGCCTGGACGATGTAGCCGTGGACGTCGTCGTCCTCGTTGAGCGTGGCGATCTCGTCGTACAGCTCTTCGGCTGGCGCGTCGCCGTCGACGTCGACGTGGTAGCTCTCGATTCCGACCTCCTCGCAGTCCCGCTGTTTCATGTTTACGTAGGTCTCACTGGCGGGGTCGTCTCCCATCAGGACCGTCGCCAGCCCCGGCCGCGCGCCGGCGTCCGCGAGGGTCTCGATCGCGTCGGTCAGATCGTCGCGGATCTCGCTCGCGACGGCGTTGCCGTCGATGATCTCGGCGTCGATGTCCGTCATACCCGAGACGGCGGCCGCGAGGGTAATCAACCCTCGGGTTCGTGCTCAATACCTGGTGACGAATCGTATCTAATACCCACGTATGTGTACAACCGGACGGCTGCGGAGGGGGGTTCGCTACATCCTCGCCTACACTGTACTCCATCCCACCCAATCGTGCCGCCCACCGTCGTTACGCTCCCGTCACGTCTCGGTGACCTCCCACTCCGCCGTATCGCGTTCGTTCGTCACCACGACGTCGTACTCCCCTTCGAGGTCGTCGTACCCGCCGTCCGCGGCCTCGAGCAGCCGATCGGCCTGTCGTTCGTGGGCCTCCCGTGCCGCCGCGAGCGCGTCCGGATCGACGTCGACGTCGGCCGCCTCGAGTTCGGGGGCCAGCCGCTCCACCCAGGCGTCGTCCTCGAGCAAACAGATCGCGCGGTCGTCGACCGTCACCGGATCCGCACCTGCGACGTGGTTCCCTGCGCCGACGAGGTCGTGAGTCCGGATGGCCTCTAGAACGCCGACCACGTCGGACTCGGGGACGTCGTTCGGCGCGTCCGCGAGCACGCCGTCGAGCACGACGGGATCGATCGGCGCGTCCATCGTCTCGGGTCGGGGCGTCGGATCGGCGTCGCGTTCGTGGTCGATCGTCCCCTCGGCGACGGGGTCGCTCTCCCCGGACGCCTCGGGCAGCGGCTCCTCGCGGTAGGGCTCGCCGTCGCCGAACCGGACGGGAACGAACCCGATCGTCTCCCCTGCGGTGATCGGGTCGAACAGCAGCGGCCGGTCGGGATCGTACGCCTCGAGGTCGAGCCCGAGTCCTTCGGGCGGAGCCGCCCGCACGATCGGATCGGGGACGGGAACGACGAGCGCGTCGTCGTCGTCCTCGAGGACCCGTCGCGGGTACGGCGCGTCGCCCGTCTCCGCGTCCGCGATGGCGCTGCAGACGAGCATGGGCAGGTCCCCGTGCTCGTCGACGCCCCAGTCGACGTCGTCGCCGGCCGACGCGTCCATGAAGTCGGCGACCGGTCCGAGCTCGAGAGCCAGTTCCGAGGCCGCCGTCTCGTCGGTCTCACGGAGCGCGAGCAGCCGATCGTCGTCGAGGATCGTTCCGGTCGGTCGGGTGGACATACCGCCGGTAGGAGCACCCGGAGGAAAAGCCGCGTGCCGGCAATTGGCAGGGCCGGCGACTCGGATACGGGTGACTCGAGGGAGGATCGGGTCTCGAGCCACGGTAACAGCCGTCGATTCCTCCGTACATCCACGTCAGTCGGTACCGCATTTCATGATGTATTTATTACAATTGACTGTATGTCACACAGTATGACGGATACAGATCCGTTCGGTCGCGCGATCCGCGACCACTTCCTCGGCGAACGCTCCGAGCCACTGATCGACCGCGACGGCGACGACACGCGCGAGCACGGGATCGAGGAGTGGTACTTCGGCGATCACGAGGAGGGGGCCTGGCGGGACGAGTGGCTGAACGGTCCGCTGCTCGATATGGGCGCCGGCGCTGGACGGGACGCACTGTACTATCAGAAGCGATTCGAGACCGTCGCCATCGAGGTAAGCGAGCACCTCGTGGAGACGATGCGGGACCGTGGCGTCGAGGACGCCCGCTGTGCCGACATGTTCGCGCTCCCCGAGCATTTCCCGCGCGATCGGTTCCGGTCGGCCCACGCGATCGGGACGCAGATCGGTTTGGCCGGCTCGATGGCGGGCGTTCGGGAGTTCCTCGCGGACCTCGCGTACGTGACGACCCCGGAGGCCACCGCCGTCCTCGACAACTACGCGCCGGAACTCGAGGCGACGAGCGACGTCTTCGCCTACCGGGAGGACCCCGCCCCGGGCCTCGCGTACCGGGTCTACCACGAGGAGTACGAGGAGGAGGTCGGCTCGACGCTCGTCTTTCGGGTCTTCAGCGTCGACCGGCTACGGGAAGCGACGGTCGGGACGCCGTGGGAAGTCGCCGCAACCGACTACGGGGACGTGCAGTGGCGTGCGGTCCTCGAGAAACACGGAGAATAACGGCGAGCGTCGACGCCTACTCGTAGAGCGGGTTCTCCTCGCAGAGCCGGTCGACCTCCTCGCGGACCTCGGCGAGAACGGCCTCGTCCTCGGGGGCGTCGATCACGCGAGTGATCAGGTCGCCGACCTCGCGACAGTCCGCCTCGTCGAAGCCGCGCGTGGTCAGCGCAGGCGTGCCCGCGCGGATGCCCGAGGGGTCGAACGCCGACCGGGTCTCGCCGGGGACGGTGTTTGCGTTGAGGACGATTCCGGCCTCCTCGAGCGCTTCCTCGGCGTCGCCGCCGGAGGTGTCGGGATGGCTCTCGCGCAGATCCACGAGCACGAGGTGGTTGTCGGTGCCGTCCGAGACCAGCGAGAACCCGTTCTCGGACAGCGACTCGCCAAGCGCCTTCGCGTTGGCGACGACCTGGTGCGCGTACTCCTCGAACTCCGGCTCGAGCGCTTCCTTGAAGCCAACGGCCTTGCCGGCGACGTTGTGCATGAGCGGGCCGCCCTGGCCGCCGGGGAAGACGGCGGAGTCGACGTCGTCCGCGTACTCCTCGTCGCACATCACGATGCCACCCCGGCCCGCGCGGATGGTCTTGTGAGTCGAGCCAGTGACGAAGTCCGCAATGCCGACCGGCGAGTCGTGAACGCCGGCGGCGACCAGGCCCGTGATGTGGGCGATGTCCGCGAGGTGGTAGGCGTCGACGTCGTCGGCGGCCGCCTGGATGCGCTCCCAGTCGATCTCGCGCGGGTACGCGGAGTAGCCCGAGACGACGATGTCCGGATCGAACTCCTCGGCCAGGTCGGAAAGCCCCTCGTAGTCGATGTAGCCCGTCTCGGGGTCGACCTCGTACTGCTCGACCTCGTAGAGCTGTCCGGTGAAGTTGGCGGGGTGGCCGTGGCTGAGGTGGCCCCCGTGGGTCAGGTCCAGCGAGAGGATCCTGTCCCCGGGCTCGAGCATCGCGAAGTAGACTGCCTGGTTGGCCTGGGTCCCCGAGTGGGGCTGGACGTTGACGTGCTCGGCGCCGAACAGTTCGGTCGCCCGTTCGATCGCGAGTTCCTCGACCTCGTCGGCGTACTCGCAGCCGCCGTAGTACCGCGAGCCGGGATACCCCTCCGCGTACTTGTTCGTCAGGGCACTCCCCTGGGCGTCGAGAACCGCGGGGCTGACGTGGTTCTCGCTCGCGATCATCTGCAACGTCGACCGCTGACGGTCTACCTCGTTCTCGAGCGCATCGGCAACGGCGGGATCGACCTCCCGGACGTGCTCGTGGTCCATGTGCGATAGGGTGACTGGCAATCGTATAAGTGTACCTTTCCCGTGCGCTCCCGTCCGTCTCCGGCGTCTGCCGCGAACGTAACGGCTCGCCGTCGCCGCCCGAATCCCCTGAACCAGTAGATATAATTATCAGTATCGGTTCATCCAGTACAACTAACTAATCGCGGCAACATTCCGCTGCTCGAATGATAGAGTGGGAACTGGACGACCGGGCGCTCCGCGTGACCGACGCGGATAACGCCGAGTTGTCCGTTCAGGCCGAGGATCTCACCGTCGACGGCGACGGCCCCGGCCTCCCGCGGCCGGTCGACGATACGATCGTCGCGCGCACCTCTCGTCTCTCCTTTCCCCACGCCGTCGTCTACGCGTTCTCGCTCGGATCCGACGGGATGGGCGTCGACACTGCCAGCAGGAGCAGTTCCGAATCGGCCGCCGGCGAACGCCGCTACGAACTCGATCCCGGCGGAGACCCGCTTCGGTTACCACCAGGCGAGTACGTCGTCGACGTCGACACGGAGATCAAGACCTATCTCCGGTTCTCCGGCCGGGCCACCATCGAGAAGACTCCTGACTTCGAATCGGTCGTCGTCTCCTTTCCCCGCAGCACCCGCGTCGTCCTCGGGTTCCGGAGCCGTCACGAACGCCCCGCCGGAACGATCACCGTCCCCGACGACCCGACGCAGGTCGCGGACGCTGTCTCCCACCTCGCCGCCTCCCACAAGACCACCGGCCCCGAACGCTCCTACCCGACCCTTCGGGGCCACCCACCGTTGCTCGAGGCCGGCGACGAACTCGCGGTTCCGGACTGCATCGCCGCCGATACACCCGAAACCGGGATCGAACTCGTCGTGCCGCCGATCTACGAGGTCCTGTACGTCACCGCACCGCTTGCCTACTACCTGCAGGCGACCGTTCGCACGGACCCAGCCCTGGGCGGCACCGGCGATGGAGTGGGCGGCACTCGTCGAGGGCAACGCCGCGCCGAGGGACCACGCCTCAGGCTCCTCGACCACGGGATCGAACGGGAGCTCTCGCCGATGCCGGCGCTCGAGCGCGACGTCGAGCGCCTGCTCCGGAAGACGTTCTTCCTCGACTGTCTGGTCCGCAACGCCGGCCCGTACGGGACGACGCTCGCGGAGAGCAGCGTTCTCCAGGCGCTCGAACTCGACGCGGACGCGCTGTACGAGGCCGACCCCCAGCGACGGCTCGCGGCCTACCTCGAGGTACCCTTCACAGCGATCGAGCATCGCCTGCCGGAGTGGCACCTCTCGACGTACGTCGCGCCGGAGTTCGGCCGCCTCGAGACGTTGCCGTTCCTGCTCGACCGAATGAGCCTGATCTACCGGCCCCGGACCTCGACGCTCGAGGGCCAGGAGTTGATCGAGCGATCGCTCGAGGACTTTTACCGCGGTCCGAAGCCACAGGGTCCGGCACAGTCGACGGAACCGACGACAGCCGACCGCGCCAGCACCGGCGAGGTCGCGTCCGTCGACGTCGTCAAACCCGAACTCCGACACGGCCGCGTTCACGGCTGGCTCGCCGAGGGGGTCCCCATCGACGTCTTCAAATCCGCGCCGGGAGCCTACCAGAACCGCCTCGACTACCTCGAGCGGGCGAGCGACGGGACCTCGATCCGGATCGTGCTCAACGACCCCGAGATGGCGGGCGAAGGGGACGCCGTCGCCGAGATCTACCGTCGCCGGTCGGACGAACTGTCGATCGACGTCGCCGTCGAGGAATCGCTCACGACCGCCGAACTGGCACGGACGTTCGAAACGAACCACGACTTCGTCCACTACATCGGCCACTGCGAAACCGACGGATTCCGGTGTCCGGACGGCACCCTCGCAGTCTCGAGCCTCGAGCGGTGTAACACAGAGACGTTCTTCCTCAACGCGTGTGGCTCCTACTACGAGGGGCGAGCCCTGATCGAGAAGGGAAGCGTCGCCGGCGCGGTGACGTTCTCGCGGGTGCTCAACGACCACGCCGTCCGGGTCGGGTCGACGTTTGCGAAACTGCTCGTCCACGGGTTCAGCATCGAGCGTGCGATGCGACTCGCGCGCCGTCGCATCATGATGGGGAAAGACTACGCGGTCGTCGGCGACGGTACCCACTCGCTCACGCAGGCGGACCACCGGCTCCCGACGACGGTGACGATCGAATCGCTCGACGGAGAGGACGAGGCCGGCGACGGGGTACAGCGGAGCGAAAACGGGGCGGCAAACCCCAACGCTCTCGAGCGAAGCGATCGGTACTTCGTTACGCTCGACTGTTACGCTACGGGCGAAACCGGCGGCTACTACCATCCACACACCGGGGTCGACGAGTACGCCTACCTCTGCGGGAACGAGGCCGCACTGATACTCTCGGGGACGGAACTTGCGACGCTGCTCAAGGAGACGGAGGCGTCGGTGATCTACGACGGCGATCTCTACTGGTCCGGGGAACTGTGGCCGCGGTTCGAGAGTGGCCAGTGAGACCACTGCCGATTCCCAGGGCTCAGCTTCGGAAGGCACTGTCCGTGCTCGTCGTCGCTTCGTCCGGGCCCGGATCGAAATCGGAATCGGAAGCGGGACGGAATGGGATCAGAAGCAGGATCAGGACCAGGATCCGCCGTCCGTCCTAGATCAGGGTCCGCCGTACGTGCTAATACCTTTCGCGTGAACCGTTTCCGACTTCGTTCGTTCGGACTGTTCGCTACCGTGTCCGTTCGCGACCCACCACGGTCGCTGTCCTCGATCACCCATGCGGTTCGGTAATCGCAGATGAAGGTTATATATTTACTGTAAGTTAGGAAATATGATATCCGCGGCGGGGATTCCCGAATCGACCCCTCGAGGAAACCGAGAGACCGGTCCGAACCGTCGCCATCGACCAGACGGGATCGGCCGAGTTCGATACCGGATCCTCACGGAGAAAATTACCGGTTGACCGCCGAGAGCAGAAGTTCTGCCGGGTCAACGGCCGACAAAATTAAGTAACTTTCTCACGTTTACTTCTGTATAGGCATGACCTCGAATTTACTCAATCACCAGATTGACGATATCCTCGAGAGTGTGCTCGAGGACGCGAGTGGGGACATTTACATGGTCAATCCCTCGTGGGAAGGAATCGAGCAGTTCGTCTCCGTGGCGACCGGGTTCGACGACTCGCTTCCGACCGTCCACATGCTCGCCGACGAACGGACACTCAAGGACGTCATGGACGACTTCATCGTCGCCTCGAACGCCGCCGACCTCATCAGCGACGACGCGCTCGCCCTGCGGACGCTCGAGGAAGCCCCCGAGAACTCGCTTTTGATCACCGAAGACCGGATCGTCGCGATCGTCCACGCCGGCGACCGCGTCGGCGGCCTCGTCACCGAGGACGAGAGTTTCGTCGAGGACACCTACGACACCTACGCGGCCCGCTGGGAGGACGCCGAGACGTTCAACCTCCGGACGCCGCCGATCACGGACGTCCAGGACACCCTCTCCGACGAGATCGGCCCCGACGCCGAGGAGGATTTCTCCGCCATTCTGGACTCCCTCGAGACCGCCCGCGGCGACGGCGACGGACTCGACGAGGTCACCATCTCGCTTCTGGTCGCGGCCAAGAACGAGGCGCTGCTGTACGACATCAGCAAGTGGGGCGAGGACGTCGGGATCGCCTCCAAGGCGACCTTCTCGCGGACGAAGACCAAACTCGAGGACATGGGCCTGATCGACACCGAGAAGGTTCCGATCGACGTCGGTCGTCCGCGTCTTCGTCTGAAGATCGGCGACGAGCGTCTGCAGGAGGCCGACAACGGCCAGCTCGCGACGGTCGCGCAGTCTATTCTCAATTAACGAACTTTTGCTCTGCGGGCGGGGCTGTGCCGCGCCCTCGGCAAAATCTCGAGGGAGTGAAACTCTCTCGGACCTCGCGGAATCGAAGATTCGCTTGGCTTCGATGATAAGCACTCCTCTCTCCGTTCGTTCGTCCTGCCGTCCTCGCTCACATCAGTCGTCGGCCCGCTCGCTCCCTGTGGTCGCTCGGGGTTGATAATAGGGTGACCGCCTGCCCTTCCCCTGACCGCGTGCCCTCACCGTTGTTCGGACACGCTCTCGGCCGCCGTATTGATATGGTTGGTGATTGATTGGTCCGACGATGGATACGTCGCCGCTGACTCCCGACGACGAAGCCCTGCTCGAGCACGTCGTCGAAACCAACGAGCGAACGGTCGACGAGGAGTTCTTCGACGGCGCACACATCGTCGCCGCGGGGGTGCGGACGAACGACGGGAGCGTCTACGACGGTGTCAGCCTCCCGGCGAGTATCGGCCGCGCCTCGATGTGTGCGGAACCGGTCGCGGTCGGATCGGCAATCGCCGACGGCTATCGACACGACGACCTCGAGACCTGCGTCGCCGTCGCCTACCCGATGGCCGACCACGACGCGACCGGGGTTCGGGTGGTTCCCCCGTGTGGCCCCTGCAGGGAGTTGCTGGCGGACTACAACGAGGAAATGCGGATCATCGTTCCCGTCGACGGCGAGAACCGGGTGGGGACGGCGATCGATCTCTTGCCGACCAGAACGTGGTAGCTGGTTCCTGCTCGCAATCGGGCTCACGCACACGCACACGCACCCGCTCTCATTTCCCCTCCCACTCCCACTGGCCCGTCGGATGACGCAAACACCAAGTCGCCGCCCCGAGACCCCTCGAGCATGTACGAGGCCGTCCACGCCCACCCCGACGGACAGAGTACGGTCGCCAGGCTCGCCAAGACGGCGGCCGACTACGGCTTCGAGGGCGTGGTCGTTCGCAATACTCCGAACGCCCGCCCCGCGTACGACCCCGACGAGATCCGCGACGAGTACGGAGTAGACGTCGTCGAGGGGGTCGAGATCCGGACGGACGACCCCCAGGAGGCGAGCGGCGCGGTCGGGAACCACCGACCCGACGAGACGATCGTCGCGGTCGCCGGCGGCTCGACCGCGATGAATCGCTTCGCCGTCGAAAACGACAAGGTCGACGTGCTCGCTCGCCCGATGGCCGACGACGGCGACGTCAACCACGTCGTCGCGAAGGCGGCCCTCGAGAACGGCGTCCGCCTCGAGTTCGACCTCTCGCGGGTGCTGGCCGATCACGGCGGTCGGCGGGTTCGAGTGCTCCAGTCGCTGCGGAAACTCTACGAGATCGTCGATCACTACGACGCGCCCTACGTCGTAAGCGCGACGCCGACTACACACCTCGAGTTCCGGGCGCCCCGCGAACTGACCGCCCTCGGCGAGCAGATCGGACTGCCGGCGGATTTTATCGAGGACGGCCTCGCGGAGTGGCGGAATCTCGCCGAGCGCAATCGGCACATCCAGTCCGAGTCGTTCATTGAGCCCGGGGTCGAACGTGGCAGGTATGAAGAAGAGCATTGAGGATCACGCCGCCCGGTTCGACGAGGTTGCCGGGGAGTACGACGAGGACCAGTCCGACGAGTACAGGGCCTGTGCGAACCTGGTGATCGAACGCGCGGATCCCGACGATTCGGATACCGTTCTCGATCTCGGGACCGGAACCGGCGCGATCGCGCTCGCGCTGGCTCCCGACGCCGATCGGGTGGTCGGCCGGGACATCAGCGAGGGGATGATGGAGGAAGCAAAGCGGAAGGCCGACGAGCGGGGCCTCGAGAACCTCGAGTTCGATTACGGCCGGTTCCGGGACCCCGAGTACGACGGCGAGGTCGACGTCATTACGTCGAACTTCGCGATGCACCACCTCTCGGACGAGGAGAAACGCGAGGCCATCGAGACGATCGCCGATCTCGAGCCACGCCGGTTCGTGCTCGGTGACGTGATGTTCTTCGGGGAACCCGACCCGGAGGAGCCGTTCTACTCGCCGGAGGTCGACGACCCCGCGACGGTCGGCACGCTCGCGGACGCCTTCACCGACGCCGGCTTCTCGCTGACGGCGGTCGAACGCGTCCACGACCAGGTCGGCGTGCTGGTCGCCGAACGCGGGCGGGTGACGGACGAGCGGGAATGAAACACCTCCCGAAGCACCTCCGTCCGCGGTGGCGCTATCTCGCCGTCGCCATCGAGTCCTGGCCCGACGCCGACATCGACCGGCGGGCCTTCCAGCGCGAACTGTGGTATGCGGGCCAGAACCTGCTCGGCGATCCCGGCAGCGCAGCGGCCGATCTCACCGTCGTCAGGTTCGCGTTCGGGGACGGAACCGGGCACGCGCTGGTCAAAGTCCGCCGAGGGGAGACCGAACCCGCTCGAGCGGCGCTTTCCTGTATCGACGAGATCGACGGCTCTCCCGTCGGAATTCGAGTCTGCGGTATCAGTGGCACGATCCGTGCCGCTGAAGAAAACTATTTAGGACGCGGCCGGCAAGATTTGGAAGAGAGAAACGTCGTGTTCGGGAACGAGGAGCGAGTCGCCGTCGTACGCGATGGCGACGGATCTGCAGACGTGCGACTCGCAGACGAATCGTTCGCGGGCGCGACAGACCTCGATTACGATTTAGCGTGATACTATGCAGGGACAAGCCCAACAGCAGGCGTACGACCGAGGCATCACGATCTTCTCGCCGGACGGCCGACTCTACCAGGTCGAGTACGCCCGCGAGGCGGTCAAGCGCGGTACGGCAAGTATCGGCGTCCGAACACAGGACGGGGTCGTCCTCGCGGTCGACAAACGAGTTCCCTCCCCGCTGCTCGAGGACTCGAGCGTCGAGAAGATCCACAAGGCCGACGACCACGTCGGAATCGCGAGCGCCGGTCACGTCGCCGACGCCCGCCAGCTGATCGACTTCGCGCGCCGTCAGGCGCAGGTCAACCAGCTGCGTTACGGCGAACCGATCGGCGTCGAGACGCTGACCAAGGAAGTCACCGACCACATCCAGCAGTACACCCAGGTCGGCGGCGCGCGCCCGTTCGGCGTCGCGCTGATCGTCGGCGGGATCGACAACGGCGAACCGCGCCTGTTCGAGACCGACCCGTCCGGCACCCCCTACGAGTGGAAGGCCCTGGCCGTCGGCGCCGACCGCGGCGACCTCCAGGACTACCTCGAGGAGAACTACGACGAGGAAGCCGATCTGGACGGCGGCATCTCGCTCGCGCTCGACGCCCTCGCATCGGTCAAAGAGGGCGGTCTGCTCCCCAACGAGGTCGGACTCGCGACCATCGACGTCGAGTCCGAGCGCTTCGAGCAGTTCGAGCAGGACCGGATCGAGACCCACCTCGAGGAGAACGACCTGCTCGAGGAGCCCGACGAGACCGACGACGAGTAACGTAATCGAGTCGCATCGAGACCTCGGATCGGTCCGAGTCGGCGTACTCGAGCGACGTTCCGGGCCGCGTTCGAACCCGAGATCGAAACCGTTCGGGTGAAGGCGACCGGGATCGTCGACCCGACCGCCGGCCCCCGGCGTCGATCGGAAGCGTCCGTTTTCCGTTCCCGATTTCCGGCCAGCCGTTCGCTCGCTGTTGTCCCGACCAGAAGTGGCTACGCCCCCGCACGGAGCTCCCGAGGTCGACCCCCGATCCCAACGGGACTCCGGGAGTCGACGATCCCGCTCGGACGGGACCGCACACCGCTCCGACCGCCGCCGTCAGGAAAAGCTCTTTTACCCGTCCGGCGGAACTCATCGGTATGATATCACTCGACGAGGCGGTGACGGCGCGACTCGAGTCACACGGGGCGCGCTTCGAGGTACTGGTCGATCCGGACGCGGCCCTCGAGATCAAGCGCGGCGAGTTCGAGGGCGACCTCGAGGACGTCATCGCCGCCGAGGACGTCTTCGAGGACGCCTCCCGAGGCGACCGGCCGGCCGAGAGCGACCTCGAGAAGGTCTTCGACACGACCGATCCCCTCGAGATCATCCCCGAGGTGATCAAGGAGGGGGAGATCCAGATCACGGCCGAGCAGCGCCGCGAGATGCAAGAACAGAAGCGCAGGCAGTTGATCGACACCATCGCGCGCAACGCGATCAACCCGCAGATGGACAACGCTCCGCACCCACCCGAACGGATCGAGAACGCCCTCGAGGAGGCCGGCTTCACGGTCGATCCGATGGAACCGGTCGAGAGCCAGGTCGACGACGCGCTCGACGCGCTTCGACCCGTGATCCCGATCCGGTTCGAGGAGGTAACTGTCGCGGTCCAGGTGCCCGCCGACTACGCGGGCAGCGCCCAGGCGAAGATCCGCCAGTTCGGCGACCTGGAACGCGAGGAGTGGCAGCCCGACGGCTCGTGGATCGGCGTCGTCACCTTCCCCGCAGGGATGCAAAACGACTTCTACGACGTGGTCAACGAGCACTCGAGCGGCGAAGCCGAGACGGAAATCGTCAAGGACAAGGACGACCTGAAGACCCGGTAACGGGGTATCGGTCGAGCCGGGATCGACCCGACTTCTTCGAAAACGGGTTCGCTACCCGCGGTGGTACCCGATCAGGAACCCGCTCGCGAACCCAGCCCCGATCGCGACCACCGACAGTGCCGACTCGAGCCAGTGGACCCCGACTCCGGCCGCCTGCATACTATCGCCGCTCCCGATAGCGCCGGCCGTGAGCCGCTCGTAGTCGACGACGACGATGCCCTGGGACTCGAGGTAGCGAAAGAGCATCAATTCGACGCCGAGGACGATCGCGAGCAGTTTCGCGACGCGTTTCGTTCCATACCCCACCAGCGCGCCGAGGACGGCACCGCCTCCGAACTCGAGCAACAGCGTCGTCGGATCGACCGAAAGCATCAGATCCAGCATTCGAGCCGTCGATAATTACTGTTGCGTTGTCCCGTTTGCCCAAGAGAGAAATCGACGGTGGGGATGGTCGTGAGTCCCCGGCCGCCGCGGCGCTGCCGAGCGGCAAGAATTTCCGGGCGCGGCATTCAAGGCGGTCGGATACGTACGGAACGGTATGGCTGAGGCTCGTCTAACGGAGGTGTTCGACCGCCATCGTTAGTCGATTCCGAGCATCGTCGACCGATCGCGGCCGCGACCGGAACCGTCAGTCCGTCGCGGGCGGAACCGAAAGCGGTCGTAACGATCAGTCACGTCCGCGGGCGAGCCAGCAGGCAGCCCATCAACTACTCGTACTCGCATGAGAGCGATCATCGCAAAACGCGTCGACTCCGGCACGCCCGACACGAGCGAGATCCGCGACCTCGCCGAAGCGGCGGGATACACCGTCGTCGGCGAAGTCACGCAGTCCCGACGGGCCGATCCCGCCCTCCAGATCGGGGAAGGGAAAGCCGAAGAACTCGCGACGAAAGCCGCGGAGACCGACGCTACGACCGTCATCTTCGACAACCGGCTCGGTCCATACCAGACGTACAACCTCGGGCAACTGCTCCCCGAGGGCGTCGAGGTGATCGACCGGTTCACGCTGATCCTCGAGATCTTCGGCCAGCGTGCCCAGACCCGCAAGGCGCAACTCCAGGTCGAACTCGCCGAACTCCGGTACGAACTCCCCCGGGCCGAGGCCAAGACGAGCCTCGCGAAACGGGACGAACACCCCGGGTTCATGGGGCTCGGCGAGTACGACGAGAGCCGCGAACGGGACATCAAAGACCAGATCAGTCGGATCAAGGACGAACTCGAGCGGATCGAACAGACCGAGGAGCACCGGCGCGAACGCCGCCGGGACTCCGGTTTCGATCTGGTCGCACTCGCCGGCTACACGAACGCCGGCAAGTCGACCCTGCTGCGCCGAATGGCGGCGGATCTCGACGTCGACGAGAACGAGGACCTCCACCGGGACCTCGAGTCGACGGCCGAGTCACAGGACAAACTGTTCACGACGCTGGGGACGACGACCCGGCGGGCCGACATCGAACCTCGCGACGTGCTGGTGACCGACACCGTCGGGTTCATCAGCGACCTGCCCCACTGGCTCGTCGAGTCGTTCAAGTCGACGCTTGACTCCGTCTACCGGGCCGACCTGGTTTTGCTCGTGGTCGACGTCAGCGAGCCGATCGAGGAGATCCACGAGAAGATCGTCACCAGCCACGACACCCTCTACGAGCGCAACGAGGCCCCGATCGTCACGGTATTGAACAAGATCGACCAGGTGAGCGACGAGGAACTCGCGGAGAAACGCGAGGCGCTGTCCTCGCTGGCCCCGAACCCGGTGGCGGTCAGCGCCCGCGAGGGGACCAACGTCGATGCCCTGCTCGACCGGATCGACGACGAACTCCCGGACTGGGAGGAAGAACGGCTCGTGCTCCCGATGACCGAGGACACGATGAGCCTCGTCTCGTGGATCCACGACAACGCGAACGTCGAAGACGTTACCTACGGCGACGACGACGTGCTGGTCTCCTTCGAGGCCCGCCCCGCGGTAATTTCACAGGCGCGCTCGCGCGCGAGCGAGTTGCAGGCGACGGCGCCGGAGTCGGCCTGACGGCGGACCACAGCGCTCTCGTTTTCCGCTTTGCGTTCGTCCTGGCCGCTCGAGGCTCGAGCAGGTAGAGACGGCAGCGAGTCCTGCGGAGGCCCCAGCCGCTACGGACCCACTCGACGCCGTGATCGACCCCACAATATAAATCGGAGACTCGAGTCCAGTAGGATATGGAACGTGTTGCAATCATCGGCGCCTCGATGACCCAGTTCGGGCAACGCGAGGACGAGTGGATCCTCGATCTCCTCGCCGAGGCCGGACTCGAGTGTCTCGAGGACGCGGGCGTCGACGCTGCGGACGTCGAACACCTGTACGTCTCGAACATGGCAAGCGGCGAGTTCGAGGGCCAGACCGGCGTCCCGAACGCGCTCGCTCACGACATCGACGCGGTACCGGCATACACCCAGCGAGTCGATCAGACCAGTTCCAGCGGCGGCGCGGGGATCTACGCCGCCTGGCAGTCGGTCGCCAGCGGGGCAAGCGACATGACCCTGCTCGTCGGCGGGGAGAAGATGACCCACCGCACGACCGGCGAGGCGACCGACGTGATCGCGTCGCTGACCCACCCCGCCGAGTACAAACACGGGGTCACCCTCCCCTCGTTCGCGGGGCTGACCGCGCGCCACTACCTCGAGAAGTTCGACGCGCCCCGGGAGAGTCTGGCGAAGGTGGCGGTCAAGAACCACCGCAACGGCGTCGACAACCCGAACGCCCAGTTCCGGAAGGAGATCGACGAGGAGACGGCCCTGGAGTCGCCGATCGTGGCCGATCCGCTGCGGCTGTACGACTTCTGTCCGATCACGGACGGCTCGGCCGCGCTGATGCTCTGTCCGGAGTCGGTCGCCGAGGAGTACGCAGACGAGTACGTCGTCGTCTCGGGCATCGACGGCGCGACCGATACCCACGTCGTCCACGAGCGCGAGGACCCGACCGTGATGGGTGGCGTCGTCGAGAGCGGGAAAGGTGCCTACGAAATGAGCGGCCGCGACCCCGAGGACGTCGACGTCGCGGAGCTTCACGACATGTTCACGATCCTCGAGTTCCTCCAGATGGAGGGGCTGGGCTTCGCCGAGCAGGGCGAGGCCTGGAAGTTAGTCGAGGACGGCTACACCGAACGCGACGGCGAACTGCCGATCAACACCTCGGGCGGGCTCAAGTCAAAGGGCCACCCGCTCGGGGCCAGCGGCGTCGCACAGGGTGTCGAGATCTACGAACAGCTCATGGGCGAGGCCGGTCCGCGACAGGTCGACGCGGACGTCGGTCTCTGCTGTAACGTGGGCGGGTTCGGCAACTGCGTCATCACCACGATCATGGAGGCAGCACAATGACGATGGAAGCGATCCGCTACGAGGACGGTTCGATCAGTTACCCCGGCCACCCGCGCGGCCCGGGCGGCGCGGAGCCGGCGGAGACCATCGACCTGAGCGAGTACACGGCCGAGGTCGTCACCTGGACCACCAGCACCGCGACGCCGCCGGGCGTTCGCGAACCAAACACGATGGCGATCGTCGAGTTCGACGTGGAGGGCGAGTCGGTGCGCGCGCTCGGCCAGGTCACGACCGACGACGTCGAGACCGGCGACGAGGTTCAGCCGGTCCACGTCGACGAACTCCGGGAGCCCGGTGCCGGCATTCGAGAGCCAGACAGCCAGGACTGGGACGGCTACCGGTTCGAGCCGGTCTGACGGGTTCGGTTCGTTTTACTCCTCGTTTTCGTTTTCGTCGTCTCCCGTACCCTCCGACCGGTCCTCAGGATGCTCCTCTGACCGCTTCTCCGACCGTTCCCCCGATCGCGAACCGACTTCTGAATCGGGGTCGACATCGTTGCCCTCGTTTTCACCGACATCGGTCGCCGATTCGTCCTCCGGAGTGGCGTGCTCGCCGGCGTCCGCCTCGGTCTTCTCCTCCGGGCCGTACTGGTCTTTGAGCGTCTCGAGTTCGGCGTCGACGTCGATCGTCGGGTCGGGCTCGGGACTCGAGTCGGCCTCGACCCCCGTATCGGACTCCCCGTCTCCATCCTCGGGTTGCCCATCCTGGATGTCGATGCTGATCGCCTCGCTTCGCTCGCTCGACCGTCTCTCCCATCCGTCCGGTCTCCTGCTCGCGTCACCGTCGGTCGCCGACTCGCGGTCCGTCGTCGCCTGCCGGAGTCGCTCGTCGACCTCGTCACGGAGCGCTCGAGCCTCCGAGAGGAGGTCGCTCGCCTCCTCGTCGGCGGGGAGCGCCCCTTCGGAGGCGGCTCGCTGGAGCTGTCCGAGGACGGTATCGAGCTGGGTCAGCGTCGTCTCGCGGAGCGACGCCGCGCGGTCGCCCGCGACGGTCGACGCCTCGTCGGCCCGATCCCGGACCTCGCGTTCGGTTCTGACGAGTTCAAGCCCTCGCTGAAAGCTCTCGAGGGCGCGCACGCTCGCCTTGAGGACGGCCAGTGCGGCCGGCAGCGCCACCTCGTCGGTAAACGCCAGTAGCTCGCGCGGCGTCGGCGGGCGCAGCGACGGCCGCGGCGACCCTCGACGGGACGAGGACGACTCGAGTTCCCGGCGAAGCTCGTCGACGGTCCGGGTGAGTTCGCGGATCGCTTCGGCGAGCTCGTCGTTGTCGGCCATACCGATCCTACGGGAGCCGGTGTAAAAAGCCGGGTGGTCAGATGAGAGCCCAGAACGCGGGTTTCTAGGGACGCGATGGCCGCAATATTTATTCCTGAATGTTGTATTTGTTATGTCGAATGGTGACGGAATACGGGAGCGGGGGGACCGATCTGGGGACGTTCGCGCGGACGCTCGAGCGGCTCAAGCGGGAGGGGTGTAACGTCTTGCTGGTCGGCGCGAACGCCACGGACTGTCACGGCGTCGTCTGTCGTCGACTCTGTGGGGCCGCGGGACCGGAGCCGCGACGCCGGCTGTTCGTCACCGATGGCGAGGGACCGGTCGCCGAGGACGCCGCGATGGAACGGGGGGCAGCATCCGGAAACGAGGTGGCGGTCCGTGACGCCGATCACGTCGGCGAGACGATCCGGATCGACGAGCACGACTCGCTCGGTGCGATCGGGATCGACATCGTCGAAGCCATCGACGACCTCGAGGACGAGGTCGGCGGGTTCGCGCCGTCCGAACTGCGGCTCTGTATGGATTCGGTCGCCGGCCTCTTCCGGGAGCACGACGCCGAGCGCGTCTTCAGACTGCTTCACGTGACGGCCTCTCGCGTCGATCACATCGACGGAATGGGCCACTATCACCTTCCGCTCGAGCGCGACCACGACGCCGTCAACCTCCTCGAACCGCTGTTCGACGCGGTCGTCGAACTCCGGGTCCGGTCCGATGGCGACCGGCGCGAACAGCGGTGGCATCTCCGCGAGGGGGAGACCACCGACTGGATTTCGCTGTAGTCGCGGCCCGTGGCCGATCCAAGCGCTTTTGTTGCTTCCGTGCCCCCGATCCCCTGTGCGAATCGAGAACAGTTTCATTCCCGTTCGGGGGGTCGGCGAGAAGACCGAGCGACGCCTGTGGGAAGCGGGGGTCACGCACTGGGACGAGTTCGACGGCAGCGTCGTCGGGGAGACGCTGGCGGACCGGATCGACGCGTTCATCGAAGAGGGCCAGCGACACCTCGATCGTGGCGACGTCTCGCCGTTCGCGGAGAAACTCCCCGCTGCGAGCCGCTGGCGGCTCTACGAGAACGTCAGGGAGGAAACCTGCTTCCTCGACATCGAGACGACGGGACTCGACGCGAGCTGTAACGACGTGACGACGGTCAGCCTCCACCGCGGGGGCGAGACGAAGACCTTCGTCAAGGGCCGGGATCTCACTGCGGATCGGCTCGGCCGGGAACTCGAGTCGTCGGCGCTGCTGGTCACGTTCAACGGCCAGCGGTTCGACGTCCCCTTCCTCGAGACCTGTTACGACCTCGACGTGTCGGTCCCGCACGTCGACCTCATGTACCCCTGCAAGAAGCTGGGGCTGGACGGCGGTTTGAAACAGATCGAACGGGACGTCGGCATCGACCGCGAGCTGGACGATCTGAGCGGCCGGGACGCCGTCCGACTCTGGCACGAGTACGAACGCGGCGACGAATCGGCCCTGGAGACGCTGGTCGAGTACAACCGGGCCGACACGCGGAACATGGAGCCGCTGATGGACGTCGTCGCCGACAGGCTCCACGAACGGGTGTTCGAGGCCGCACGCCCTTCCGAGTGAGGATCGTGGCGCTGTGCCGGCCTGCTCCGCGTGTGAACGGACGGCCCGACGCTCGCGGAACGGTACGCATACGACGGTCGGCCGCGTCTCCACGGACGTGAGCGACGACAGTGACGACTCAGATTACGAGTACGAGGTCGAACTGGAGGTACGGCTCCGGGACATCGACTTCATGGGGCATGTCAACAACGCGACGTACGCCACGTATCTCGAGCAGGCCCGCGAAGCGTTTTTCCGGGACGTACTCGGCGTCTCGCTCGTCGATACCGGAACGGTTCTTGTCAACCTCGAGATCGACTACGTTCGCCCGATCGCGGCCGACTCGGACGTTACCGTGGCGGTCGAAGTGCCGGAACTCGGCGACTCGAGTCTCCCGCTCGAGTACGAGATCCGCGCGGACGGCCGGCGTGCGGCGACTGCGAGTACCGTGCAGGTCGTCCGCGATCCGGACACCGGCGATTCGGTTCCGTTACCCGACGAGTGGCGCTCCCGGATCGAAACCCACTGGGAGTAGATTCGGGACGGCTCCGAGCGATCGATGGAAGCGGAGACCGAGGGCGGAGGACCGAAGGTAGACAGACCGACCGCGTCTACGGGTGGGAGTGATCGAATTCGGAAACGTCGACTTCCCCCTCGCTCGTGACGACGACGTGGTATCCGCAGAACTGGAACTCGACCTGTCCCGTCCCCCGGGGGGTCCCATCCTCCCGAGGAGCGAACAGCGAGTCCAGCGCTTCGGGGTTGACCACGTCGTACAGCGCGTCGTATTCGGGGGGTTCGATTTCGGTGGGATCGACGCCCTCTCGTTCGGCGATCGCAGCGATTACCTCGAAGCTGAGCGGCTGGACGTCGTCTCCTTCCGTACGGTCGACTGAGAGTAGCATTGACCGGACGCTTTCCTCGGTCACACATAAATCCTATGGGCCCAACCCAATATTGATGCTGTTCTTTGGCTATTGTACACCATAAATGGCCATTGAAGGATTATTTGGTCAATATTAGGGGTAGAATCCTACTACATTCACTCGATCCTGGAGAAAAGTCGAAGAAAGCTATCTTTCAGGCAGGCCTTGTAAGCCCGCAACGGGCAAAGAAACCGAAGCGGACAGGTGCAACCGCTCGAACGATGTCAGTGACGGAACGACGATGGCGTCCGGATGAAAGATACGGGGATCCGAGGGGGCCTCCATACGGGCGTTGATACCAATCCCCCAACCGACCGCCGAGCGTAAAACGATCGTTCCCGGCGAATAGCGACCGCCGATGCGGCACGGAGCGATCGAACGGAACGTTTATGTCGATCTTGACTGAATAGTCAGTTGGCGAGGAACCAGGTGGACCTCCTGACATACTGCTTGATCACACTCTCGGACCCGTTCCTCGCCACCGCCGATCTCGTCCGATCAACTCATCGCTGACGCGATCCCGACCCTCCGTTCGAGGTTCGACGGCTTCGAATACTCCTCAGGAACACCCGCCTCTCTTCTTTCGATTCCGTCGAGATAGTCCATCCAGTGTTCCCTACGGAGTAGTACCCGCCAAGATTCCCACCGCCGATCCCGATCAACCCCGGAGCCGGACCGCTGTGGGGATCGAAGGAACAGAAAGTTGATAATGGCTCTGACTGAACGGTCAGTTGGGGACGGCGGCGAGACGCCCCGATCGACCGCCGTTACCCCACCGGACCATCTCCACCCTTCCGAACTCTGTGGGACATGACTCTTTTGACCCCGGTCTCGCACCACCGGGGTTTGGAGGGACGACGAAAACTACGCGCGCGTTACTGAGGTCTCGAGACCGGTCGGTAAAAGAGTTCGTTCGGAAGGAAAGCCAGGGGTGGGATTTGAACCCACGAAATCTCGATTACAAGTCGAGTGCATGAACCGCCCATGCTCCCCTGGCGCGAGACATTCTGCAGTTACCCGTCCTCCTTTGAGTGTGTGTCGTTTTCCGACCGGTCGTCGAGCGAACGCTGCATTCCGACCCGGAACGGATCGTATCCCCGGTCCCGGTAAAACTGCCGAGCAGCGTCGTTCTGGGCCATCACCTCGAGCGTCATCACGTCGACGCCCTGCTCGGCGAGTCTGCGTTCGGCGGCCTCGAGCAGCGCCGTCCCGATCCCCCGGTCACGGTAGGGTGGTTCGACGTAGAGGTTCGTGAGCGTTCCCCGGTCGGTGTCGAGTTCGAGGGTACCGTGTTCGATCGAGAAAGAGGCGAACCCGGCAATGTCGCCGTTTACTCGCGCGACGAGGAGCCCACCCGCGGTACAGTGGGCCGCGAGCGTCTCCCGCATCACGGCGCGGTTCGGCTCGGCACGAACCGCGGATTCGTGGCGTCGCTGGTCGCGAGCCAGCCGCACCCATAGTTCGGTGATGGTGTCGATGTCGGCGGTCGTCGCGGGCTCGATTTCGATGCTCGAGTCCATGTTGTTCTCCCCGTTTTCGTCCTCGTTCTGGTCCCCATCCTCGTCCTCCGCCGAGTCCGATGTCATCGTCTCACCGGTCTGTGCCCGTCGCCTCGAGCGACTGCGACGCGTTTCCCTCCTCGATCGGACGGACACGAACGGTGGTCGCCTCGGCGTCCGAGCCATCGACGGTGTCGATCATTGTCGCTCACATCCACTGCCGCACCCGAAAGGTCTTTTCATCGTATCGGTCGGCCAGTCTGACTATCAGCGATACTGGTCTCTTCCGGACGAAGATCGATGGGACGGAACGAGGGAGAATCGAGGTGTCGGAAGGAGTGCGGGGTCGTGCGCGGCCGACGGCGAACCCGTCGGTCAGACCGTCCGACAGTCCGAACAGACGAGCTGGCCGTTCGACTCCCACAACGAATCGGCGAGCGAACCACAGGCCTCGCAGACGCCCTGCGTGGAGTACTCGTCACCGCCGTTGGGCAGGACCGATGACTCGCCCTCCTCGGTCCCGAGCGGGGGCTCTCGAGACAGGTCGTCGGATATCGGCTCGCCTTCGGCCCCTGTCTCGGAACCGGCCACGGCGGTCCCCGGGTTCGTTCCGGCACCGGTGCCGGGGTCGGTCGATCGTGGTGGCGCCACCGTCCCCTGGAACGATCCCGCCGCGGCGATGACGTCTCGCTGGGTGACGAGGCCGAGAACCTCGCCGTCGGTTTCGTCCTCGACGACGACGTTGCGGATGTTCTCCCGGGCCATCAGGTTGGCCGCGTCGGAGAGGGAGCGATCCGACGAGACGGAGATGACCGGCGTCGTCATTACTTCGCCGACCGTCGTTTCGGCGGGGTCGTGCTCCTCGGCGACCAGCCCGAGGACGTCCCATTCGGTCATGATTCCGACCGGGTCCGTCCCCCGAACGACGAGCACTGCGCCCGCCCGTTCCTCGCGCATGAGTTTGACAGCACCCTGGACGGAGTCCGATTCACTGACCCCAACGTATTCGGTCGTCAGGACCTCCTTGACCGACAGTTCCGATTCCATACTCGAACAATGAGCGCAGACGGGCTAAAAACTACCTCCACCACGCTTAAGCGCGTTGCTGACGAAGTTTTATCGTTCGGGTGATTTCCCACGGGGCTGTCGGAAGCCACCGTATCAGTGTCACAGGTCGGCCCGGCCGAGCGAGGCTACCACTCGAGTTCGACCCGGGTCCCGTCGGCACGACAGGTCTCGAGGGCGTGTTTCGCCGCGAAGCCGGCGTCGTGGGCTGTCTCGCCCCGGCCGACGCCGACCTGGAGGCTGACGTCGACGGCGTCCTCGACGTGGTGGATCGCCTCCTCGTAGTCGGGCTCCTCGAGGTCGGGACAGACGACGATCACGTTGTCGCCACCGACGAAAAACGAGAGGCTGTCGTGGGCGTACCGCATGTGTCGCATGAGTTCTGCGTACCCCTGTTCGATCTCGATGAACGTGTCGAAGGCGTTGAGTTCGTCCGTGTAGTTGCCGGTCGCGTTGATCACGTCGAAGTGGGCGATCTGGACGTCGTCGGCGGTTCGGTGGGCCTCCTCGATGGCCCGTCCCTCGAGACACTCGCGTCGGTCTTCGTCCTGGGCGCTCCCGGCCTCCTGCAGCCGCTCGGTCGCGTCCGACAGCGCCTGAACCGGGTCGGTGCCGGTGGCGACGCCGAGGCTGAGCGTGACGGGGTAGCGGTTTCCGACTGACTCCTGTAACAGTTCGTGGTCGGTCATCGAGAGGCCGTTGGTGACTGCGATCATGTTGTCGAAGCGGGTGAAAAAGACGTAGCCGCCTCGAGCGCCGACGAACTGCGAGATGTCGGCGAAGAGTCGCGACTGCAGCGTCTGGAGATCGGCTTCCCGACGGGGCTCCGGCGTCACCGTCCACGGACCGTAGTTGTCGATCTGGACGAGCGTAACCTGCGTATTTGTCACGGTGAGCGATTCTTTCGAACGCCGTCGTATAAGTGATACGTAATCCAGATTCGTGATGCGCCGGAGAGTCGGTCCCGTCGGCGATCGCGGTCGTTACGCGTGGACCTTCTCGGGGTCTTCGCCCTGCGGGTGGTACTTCCAGAAGTTCCCTTCGCGCATGGCCGCCCCGACGGCCTTGTGCATGTCGACGATCTCCTCGAACTCGTCGGCGTCGATGTACTCGAAGATCTCGCTCATCGCGACGACCTTCTCGTGGTTGATGCGGATCGGGTAATCGCCGTACTCGTCGACGAACTCCGCGACGTCGAGCGGGAAGTCCTCTTCCTCGTCGACCTTGTCCGCGATGATACGCATGTCGTACTTGCGCATCCCCTCGCTGCCCTCCTCGCCGTCGGGATCGACTGGCCACTCGTTGCTCATACTCGAACGTGTGCAGGGATCTTGCAAAAGGGTTACTCTTGGTGGCGGTCGTCGGGAGGGACAATGCGCTGGGGATCTCACCAGATATTTCTCATACGGCTGCTAACATGCCGGAAAGCCTATGTCGAATCTCCGGGGGACGAGTTCGGTCGTCGGGGTCGTATTGCTGGTCGCGATCACCGTTATTCTGGCCGGCTCCGTCGGCGCGTTCGTGTTCTCGCTCGGGGATACCCCGTCCGAACCGGGACCCATCGCCGGAGTGACGACGGACGCGACCTTCACCCTCTCCGGCACGGCAAGTTGCGACGAGGAGGTCGTCAGGTTACGGCACGTAGCCGGCGATCCGATCGACGTTACCGACATGGAGGTCACGGTACGGATCCGCGGCGGCGACATGGAAGCGACGTTAACAGATCTGCCCTCGGAGAACTCGAGTCTCGACGACGATCACGTCGACGGCGACGCGGACGTGATCGACCAGAGCGGCTGTGCTGGCGGCGCTATCGTCGACTCGAGCGACGGTTCGCCGGAGTGGACCTCCGGGTCCGCTATCGAGTTCCGGGTGAACCACGGCTCGAGCACCACGGACCTCGAGTCCGGCGATGAGGTCGAGATACTCGTGACGGACACCGACGGCGGAACCGTCGTCGTGTCCGAGACGTTGACCGCCTGACCGAGCCGGTTCCTCGAACGGGAGGTCGAACCCGTCGGACCCGTTTCCCTGGTGAAGGGCCCATGACGTGGGATAACGGCCGGACGATCGGCCCGAACCGCCCAGGTCAGTCGTCGGCCGGCGTCTCCGCTTCCTCTCCAAGCACTTCCTCGCGGTGCTCGTCCAGTAGTGGTGCTCGCCCCCCCGGCTCCGGCGGCGTCTCGGTCATCTTGATCGGCGACCCCGCGATCTCCACCGCCGTATCCGTCCCCGGTTGTTCCACCGGCACTAGCATGTCCCGCGCGTGAACGTGCGGGTCCGCGAAGATGTCCTCCGTGTTCTGGACCGGCGCGACCGGGACGCGGCCCTCCAGCGCGTCGACGAGGTCGTCGGTCGTGCGCTCGAGGGTCCAGTCGGCGATCTGCTCGCGCAGGTATTCGCGGTGCTCGAGCCTCGAGGCGCGGTCCGGGTACTCCTCGGCGAGGTCCTCGCGATCCATGGCGGCACAGACCTCCCGCCAGTGGTTGGTGCCGAAGGCGGCGATCACGGCGTAGCCGTCGGCGGTCTCGAAGGCGTCGTAGGGGAACAGCGTCGGGTGGGAGTTCCCGCGGCGCGTGGGCGCCTCGCCGGTGTAGGACTGCTGGTAGATCGCGCGCTCGGTGAGGCTGAGCATCGCGTCGTACATCCCGGTGTCGACGTACTGGCCCTCGCCCGTCTGTTCGCGGTGGTTGACGGCCGCGAGGATGCCGATACAGTTCAGCGTCGCGGTGAACAGGTCGCCGACCCCGGGACCGACCTTCGTCGGCGGGCCGTCGGCCGGCCCCGTGATCTCCATGACGCCGCCCAGCGCCTGCGCGATCAGATCGAAGGAAGGCTGGCCCTGTCGGTGGGTCTCGCCGGTGCGGGGGTCGCCAAAGCCGCGGATCGAGGAGTAAATGAGCAGTGGGTTGTGCTCGCGGAGCGTCTCGTACTCGAGGTCGTACTTCGCCATCGTTCCCGAGCGGTAGTTCTCGACGACGACGTCGGCCTCCTCGACGAGCGAGAGGAAGTCCGCACGATCCTCGTCGTCGCCGAAGTCGAGTTCGATGCTTCGTTTCCCCCGGTTCACGCTCTGGAAGTAGCCGCCGTAGGCCTCCGTTTCGGCGTCGTCGACGAACGGCGGGTTCGACCGAATCAGGTCGCCGCCGGGGCGCTCGATCTTGACTACGTCCGCGCCCATGTCCGCGAGCAACATCGTACAGTACGGTCCGGCGAGCACCTGCGTCAGATCCAGCACGCGCAGGTTCGAAAGCGCACCCATGCGAAGGGGTGATGCGAACTGGCGCCAAAAACCTTTACTATCGATAATGATGTTGTGACGGTATCACACGCCCACCCCTCAAACATCATTAAGGAATATTATCATGGAAGATCATTAAGTTTATAGCCCCGTTTCTCATGATTGGGAACACGATGTCCCAAACGGTTGTCCTCGGCGTGATCGGCTCGGACGCTCACGTCGTCGGCATCACGATCCTAGAGCAGGCGTTCAGTGCGGCCGGCTTCGACGTCGTCAACCTCGGCGTCCAGACCTCCCAGGAGCAGTTCGCGGAGGCAGCGGCGGATCACGACGCCGGGGCCGTACTGGTCTCCTCGCTCTACGGACACGCCGAGCAAGACTGCCAGGGCTTCCACCAGGTGCTCGAGGAAGCGGGCGTCGACGCCGTCACCTACATCGGCGGCAACCTCGCGGTCGGGCAGGACGACTTCGAGCAGACCCGACGCACCTTCCGCGAGCTCGGGTTCGACCGGGTCTTCGACTCGGAGACCGATCCCGAGGAGGCGATCGCTGCCCTCCGGCAGGATCTCGAGATCACCCCGACCGAATCGGAGCGTGTTTCTGTTAGTTCCTAAATGATACGCGACGAACGCATTCCCTCCGACGAGCTACGGCGTATCGACGACGAAATCCGATCGAACTGGGAGACCGGGAGCGAGGTCGACTTCGAGGAAGCGATCTCCTACCACGAATCGCTCCCCGATCACAAGCGGTTCGCCGACGTCCTCGAGTCGGCCGACAAACCGCTCTTGCAACCGCGTGCCGGCGTTCCCAGGCTCGACGACCAGATCGAACTGCTGGAGTACCTCCACCGGGAGGGGCAGGCCGATCTCCTCCCGACGACCATCGACTCGTACACGCGCGACAACGAGTACGGGAAGGCCCAGGAGGGACTCGAGAAGGCCCGCGAGACCGGCGAGGACACGCTCAACGGCTTCCCCGCGGTCAACCACGGCGTCGACGGCTGCCGGGAGCTGATCGAGGCCATCGACGCCCCGATCGAGGTCCGCCACGGCACGCCCGACGCCCGACTGCTCGCGGCGATCACCTTCGCGGGCGGCTTCCAGAGCTTCGAGGGCGGGCCGATCTCGTACAACATTCCCTACACCAAGCGCCACGGCCTCGAGGAGACGATCGAGCGCTGGCAGTTCGTCGACCGGCTGGCCGGGGCCTACACAGAGCGCGGCGTCCGGATCAACCGCGAGCCGTTCGGCCCGCTTACGGGGACGCTGGTGCCGCCCTCGATCGCCATCGCGATCATGCTGGTCGAGGGGAAACTCGCCGCCACGCAGGGCGTGCGCTCGATCACGCTCGGCTACGGTCAGGTCGGCAACGTCGTGCAGGACGTGGCCGCCCTGAACGCCCTCCAGAAGCTCGGGGACGAGTACCTCCCGGACGAGGTCGTCGTCACGACGGTCTTCCACGAGTGGATGGGCGGATTCCCGCCGGACGAGGCCCGCGCGAACGGCGTGATCGGGCTCGGCGGGATGACCGCCGCGATCGCCCGGCCGGACAAGGTCATCACCAAGTCTCCCCAGGAGTTCCAGGGCGTGCCGACCAAGGAGGCCAACGCCTCCGGACTGCGGACGACGAGACAGGTCATCGACATGGCTATCGAGCAGGACATCGACATCGACGGCATCGAGGACGAACAGGAGTTGATCGAACGCGAGACCCGCTGTCTCATGGAGACGATCCACGAGCACGGCGACGGCGACGTCGTCCAGGGGACGATCGAGGCCTTCGACTCGGGTGCGCTCGACGTCCCCTTCGCCCCGAGCGACAGCGCGAAGGGTGCGGTTCTCCCCGCACGGGACGACGACGGCCGGGTCCGCATCTTCGAGTGGGCCGACCTCGAGATGGACGACGACATCAAGGAGATCCACAAGGCCCGGCTGTCGCGGCGCGCCGACACCGAGGGCCGCGATCAGTCGTTCCGGATGGTCGCCGACGACGTCGACGCGATCAGCGACGGAAAGCTCATCGGCCGCCCGCGGTCGACCCAGTCCCAGGAGGGAGCCTGATGGCGGGGACCGAGATCACCGGAGTCCACGCGACGCCCGGCTACGCCGGGTTCTTCTTCGACGACCAGCGCGCGATCAAGCAGGGGGCCCGCCAGGACGGGTTCACCTACGAGGGAGCGCCCGTCACGGACGGCTTCGAGGAGATCCGACAAGCCGGCGAGAGCCTCGTCGTCGACGTCGAACTCGCGGACGGCCGCGTCGTCCGCGGCGACTGTGCGGCGGTCCAGTACTCCGGCGCCGGCGGCCGGGATCCGCTCTTCCAGCCCGCGGAGTACGCCCCCGTCGTCGAAGGTCCCGTCGCGGACGAACTCGAGGGCCGGGACGCGACGGAGTTCCTCGCGAACGCGGACGCGCTCGAGGAGATGGCGGTCGAGGGCGACCGCCTCCACACGGCGATCCGGTACGGCGTCTCGCAGGCACTGCTCGGGGCGGCCGCCGAAGCCGCGGGAACGACGAAAACCGACGTTCTCGCCGACGCGCTCGGCGCCGAGCCCGCGACGGAGCCGGTGCCGGTCTTCGGCCAGTCGGGCGACGACCGCTACGCGAACGCCGAGAAGATGTTCGTCAAGGGCGTCCCCGTCCTCCCCCACGGGCTGATCAACAGCGTCGAGAAGATCGGCGAAAACGGCGGGACGCTGCTCGAGTACGTCGAGTGGCTCGTCGAACGCTCGGAGGAACTCGGCCCCGAGGGATACGAGCCCCGGTTCCACATCGACGTCTACGGGATGATCGGCGAGATCTTCGGCGCGCCGTACGACCGCGAGGAGGTGATCGACTACTTCCGGGCGCTCGAGGACGCCGCCGCCCCCTATCCGCTCCAGATCGAGGGGCCGATGGACGTCGGCGGCCGGGCGGACCAGATCGCCGCGATGGTCGAGTTGCGCGAGGGGCTCGCCGACGCGGGCGTCGACGTCGACCTCGTGGCCGACGAGTGGTGCAACACCTTCGACGACGTGTGTGCGTTCGTCGACGCCGGCGCGGCCGACGTCGTACAGGTCAAGACGCCCGACCTCGGCGGGGTCCACCGCAGCGGCCAGGCCGTCCGGTACTGCGAGGGGACCGACACCCGCGCGTACCTGGGGGGCACCTGCAACGAGACGGCGACCTCGGCCCGGGCCTGCGCCCACGTCGCGCTCGCGACCGACGCGGCGCAGGTGCTGGCGAAACCCGGCATGGGGTTCGACGAGGGGTACATGATCGTCGAAAACGAGATGCGACGGACGCTTGCGCGGCGGGCGCGGGCGGGACGAACCGACACGACGACCGACGAACTCACTGCAGACGACTGAGACCGACATGACCGACTGGACAGACCCAGATACGTTCGCACAGGCGCTCGAGCGCGCGGAAACCCGGGAGAAGGGCAACTTCTTCGAGGACTTCGCGGAGGGCGACGTCATCGAACACGACCCCGGACTCACGCTCTCCCGCTGGGGCAACGAGGAGTGGATGAGCCAGACGCTGAACCACGACCCGGCCTACTGGCGGGGAGACGCCGCCCGGGAACGCGGGTTCGACGAACCGCCGATCCACCCCGACTACCTCACGGCCGCGACCCTCGGGATCACCGTCGAGGACTTGAGCGAGAAAGGCGGCTACTTCCTCGGCCGAACCGACGTCAGGTTCCCCGGCACGCCGGTCTCGCCCGGCACCGACCTGCGGGTCGAGAGCGAGGTCGTCAGTACTTCGACCTCGAGTTCCCGGCCCGAGTACGGGATCGTCACCTGGCGCACCCGCGGGACGGACGCCGAGACGGGCGAGGCCCTGTGTGCCTACGAGCGCACGAACATGATCCCGCGCCGGGAACCCGTCGCGACCGACGGGAGCGGCGCTACCGCTACGGAGGAGGGCGACGACGGTCCAGACCTCCCCGGCGAATTCCTCGTCCCCGAAGGCGGCTACTTCGAGGACTTCGTCGCCGCGCTCGAGGAGGCCGCCGACCGGGACGCCGCCGTCGCCTATCGCCACGAGCGGGGCCGCACGCAGGACGACGTCACCGTCGCCTCGCTTCCGCTCGCGACGCTCAACACGGCCAAGCAGCACCACAACGCCGACGTCATGGCCGAGGCGCCGTCCGGCGACATCGTCACCTACGGCGACGTCACCCGCTCGACAGCGCTGGGTCACGCCCGTTCGGACGAACGGACCTGGCGCGAGGTCGGCTTCGACGACGAACGGTTCCACACCTTCGTGACGCCGGGCGATACCGTCTACGCGTTTACACGCGTCCTCGAGGCCGAGGACGACGCCTCGCGGCCGGACCGGGCCGGCACCGTCCGGTTCGAGCACATCGCCTTCAACCAGGACGACGACCCCGTCTACTCGGGGACCAGAACTGCGGAGATTCGCAAGCGACCGAACTGATATCCAGACCACACCGCTCACCGATACCATGACCGACGACATCCGACTCTGTCGAACCTTCCAGACCGCACCGGCCGCCGTTCCGAAAGACGACTCGGCGAAGTACCTCGTCTCCGGCCTCGAGGCCGAGGGGTTCCAGGCCCCCGACTGGCTCGTGCCCGACCTCGAGGACGGCACCGCGCCCGACATGAAAGCCGAGGGGCTCGAGAACACGATCGAGAAGGTGCCCGAGTACGAGTTTCCGGGGGAGATCTGGCCCCGCGTCGAGTGGAGCTACGAGGACGCGTCGTTCCGCGAGAAGGGCCGGGAGCAGATCGACCGGCTCGTCGCCGACCTGGGCGACGACATAGAGGGCGTCGTCGTCCCCAAGGTGGGGCGGCTGGCGGACGTCGAACGCGCCGCGGAGGCGGTCGCCGAGGCCGAGCGCGAACACGGCTACGCGGACGGCTCGATCGGTCTCTCGATCATCGTCGAGACCGGACGGGCCCGGTCGGACCTGCGCGAGATCGCGAAGTTCGGTGCGGATTCGCGACTCACCGCGCTGGTCTTCGGCCCGGTCGACTACGCCGCGGAACTCGGCGGCCGCGACCTCGGCGACGGGATGCCCCGCTGGGAGGGCCTGCTCGAGGCGCTGTCGAACGAGGCCAGCGCGGCGGGCCTGCTCGCGATCGGCGGTCCGTTCGACGACCTGTTCACGGAACGTGCCGGGCTGACCTACTACAACGCCGAGGAGTACGCCGACCAGATCGAGTACGAGGCCCGGATCGGCCTCGACGGCTCCTGGTCGCTGTATCCGAAACAGACGATTCAGGCGAACACCGTCCACATGCCCACGCCCGAGGAACTCGAGCGCGACGTGAGCAAGATCGAGCGGTTCAACGCCGCCAAGCGGGAGGGAACCGGCGCCGTGACCCTGGACGGTCAGATGGTCGACGAGGCCACGTTCAAGAACTTCAAGAACACCGTCGAGCAGGTGCGGGCGATCGACGCGACCCGGCCCGAGCAGACCGCTGACTACTACGACGAGGACCTGCTCGAGCGCGCGCTCGAACTCGAGTTGTCCTACCGGTAACGGGGCCTGTGGCGGATCGGGATCGAAGCGACTACCGGCCGATCCGGCCGGCGACCATGACCGTTTTGTGATCGGTCACGTACACGTCGGTATGGCAGATACCGACACGGGACGCGATCCGGAAGCGCTCGTCAGGGAGTACTACGACCTCGTGGACGCCGACGAATACGACGACCTCGTCGCACTCTTCACCGACGACGTTCGGTACGAACGTCCCGGACAGGGTGCGATCGAGGGCCGCGAGGCGCTGCGGCGGTTCTACGAGGCGGAACGGCCGCTCGAGGAGGGGAGCCACGAGGTGCACGACGTGGTCGTCGACCGGGAGCGAGGTGACGGCCCGACGGTCGCGGTCCGCGGCACCTTCTCCGGCCGGCAGAGCGAGGAGACGGTCGAGTTCGGCTTTGCCGACTTCCACGAGTTGACCCCCGAAAGGGACGCTATCGCTCGCCGCTACACGTTTACTGATCGCGACGAGGTGTGAGCCTCGCCACCGGACCCGTCACGCGGATTGGCGGTGGCGGAGGGAGGGGATGCGATTCGAACGACGTGACGACGGTCCGGGTCGCTCGCTCCGCTCGCGTTCCGGGCTGGGACGTCCCTAGTTCAACTCCCATCGACGTCGCTGTTGCTCACGAATTAGTTTGCGAGAGCAACGGTGGGGATGGGATTCGAACCCATGAGGCTTGACAGCCACCTGCTCTCAAGGCAGGCGCGTTAGGCCGCTCTGCCACCCCACCTCACCTCGGCTTACCCGGTCCGCTCAAAAAGGGTTATCGGTCTCGAGTTCGGTCTCGGTCGTCCAAGTCACCCGTCGCCTTCGTCCTCGAGTTCGATCTCGTCTCCGTCCCCGACGGTCACGCCGATCTCCTCGAGCGTCGCCTTCGTCGCGGTCGCCGTTAGCCGCCCGGCGACCGCTCGAGCCTCGAGGGTCGCCGTCGTCGCCGCGAGCCCCGAGGGCGTCGACACGGTCGGAACCATCGGCGCGAAGCCGAGGTCCACCCCCGCCTCGCCGACCCGGTTCGCGAGCGTCGCGTGCGACGGCGGCGCGTACGCGTCCGCGAAGTCGATCGGTTCCGCGACCCCGAAGGCGGCCAGGTACGTGTGCCCGCCGGAGGACGGCCCGAGCACGACGTCGTGGCGGCGCAGGGCCATCGCCGCGCCGTCGATCTCCGAGCGTCCCACCGCGGGGGCGGTCGGCTCCAGTATCCCTGCGCTGCCGGCCTCCTCGCGCTCGAGGAGGTGCGTGACCGTGTTCCCGACCCGCGCCGAGCGGGTCGAACCGACCTGACGCTCGAACCGGACGTCCGCGAGGTCGATCGCCGCGTCCGCGAGAGCGTCGGCGACGAGGTCGCGGATCTCGGATTCGGGATCCGGCCGGTCATCACCGGCGTACTCGACGGGGAGCGTCCCGGCGTCGCGGTAGTTGACCAACAGGTCGCCGCCGCTGTCGGCGGCCGCACGAACCGTGTCCGAGACGGCCGCCTCGTAGAGGGCGACGGCGTCGGCCGCCGAGAGCGGCGTTCGTTCGACGAGGGCCGGCAGGACCAGCCCTTCCCGCGGCGGATCGACCGGCAGGACGACGATCATGTCCACTCCTCCGTCGGCCCGACCCTTGAACGCGACGTTTCTGCCTTTCGGCGGTTCGCTGTCCCGGTTTCGATCCCGGCGCCGCGTGAATCACCGCTTGGACCCGAACACGACGAATAAATTATACCCGTCGCGTCCGTTGGTCGGGGTATGAACGATCGTACTCTCTCCATCACCGGACTGGTCGGAACGCTCGTCGCCGTCGCGCTCGCGGCGCTGGGCGTCTACGGTTTCCTCACCGGCTACGCTCTCGAGAACCCGGGCGACCTGTTCGTACCGTCGCTGGGCGTGCTGGCGATCGTGGCCGTCGTCGTCGGCGCGCTGGTCCTCCTGGGAGCACGCTCGAGGCGGTGGCGGGAGAACCCGTACTGGTGAGCAGTCGGACGGCGACCGACGACTACCGCTCCCGTCGGCCCTTCGTCTGCCGGTAATCCGATGCCATCAGCTCCGCGAAGTGCTCGAGCCACGCCTGCGTCTGGGCGTCGGTCTGCTCGCGGGGATCGATCATCGGCACCAGGGCGAACCCGCGCCCGCGGATGGTCGTCGCGTGTGCGTCGGGAAGCGAGAGGTCCTCGGCGGGGGTCGTCGTGTACTCCGTCCCGAGTTCCTCGAGGGCTCGCTCGCCGACCGGGACGAGCACCTCGGGGTTGATCGACCTGATCTCGGCGTTGAGGAAGGGCTCGCAGTTGCCGATCTCCTCGTCGGCCGGCGGGCGCTCGGGATCGCGACACCGCGTCAGGTTCGTCAGGTAGACCTTCTCGAGGGTGGGGCGATCCGCGGGCGAGGTGGCGTCACAGAGCGCGAGTCGCTCGAGGATGCGCCGGAGCGTGGTGCCGTCGTTTTCGTTCTCGTTCTCGTTCTCGGCCTCGTCCCCGTCGCCTTCCGACAGAAACGGAACCCCGACGTCGTCGGCCCGCGCGGTCGGCCGCTCGCCGACGAACAGGAAGTCGGCCCCGACGTCGCCGTAGCCGTGTACGATCCGGTTCCGGGTCTCGCACAGCGCCGGACAGTTCCGGCAGTCCTCGTCCATTCCGTACGGGTTCGCTCGGGTGTGCTGGTTCGCGTCCACGTTCGCGTTCGACTCGGCGTTCGGCGGGCAAAAGGTGTGCGGCTGGCGACGGATCCAGCACGGGGTACGCGTCGCCGCTCGAGAGCCGAGCCGGTTCAGCGACCGAGACCGCCCTGCTCCGTGACCTCGAGGATGAACTTGACGTTGCGGACGATCTCCTCGGGCGTCGTGTCCTCGTCCTCGTCGTAGAGGTCGCTGGTCCGGTAGAGGATGTTCGCGAGCTGTTTGCTCTCGCTCGTCTCCCCGCGGACGTCGTCGGCGATCTCGCGGAGGAACTCGACGCGCTCGGGGTCGGGGTCGGGCTGGTAGCCGCCGCCGTCGGCCGCCGGGGTCGGGGTCGGGGTCGGGGTCGAGGTCGATTCGGCGTCGTCCTCGGACGAACGTTCGCCGGTCATGGTTAGCGGTCGGGGGCCGTCGGTTCGCCGCCGCTCGCCCGGGAGACGTTGCGCCGGTGGACGATCCCGACGTTGTTCGCGACGTTCTCGGTAATCGTCCGGAACGCGTCGCCGGCCTCGCTGCCGTCGTCCCCGTCGCTCTCGAGTACCGTCGGCTCCCCGCCGTCGCCGCCCTCGCGGACGGCCGGATCGAGCGGGATCGAGCCCAGGAACGGCATCTCGTGGGTGTCCGCGAACTCCTCGCCGCCGCCGGAGTCGAAGATGTCGTGTTCGCTCCCGCAGTCGGGGCAGGCGAACGTCGACATGTTCTCGGCGATCCCCAGCACGACGGTATCGTGTTTGGCGAACATCTCCAGGCCCTTCCGGGCGTCGTCGAGGGCGACGTCCTGGGGCGTCGTGACGATCACCGCGCCCGTGACTGGCATCGTCTGGAGCATCGTCAGTTGCGTGTCGCCGGTGCCCGGCGGGAGGTCGACCACGAGGTAGTCGAGGTTGCCCCACTCGACGTCCTCGGTCAACTGGGTGATCACCTTGTGGACCATCGGACCGCGCCAGATGACGGGGTCGTCCTCGCCGGTGAGGAAGGCCATGCTCATCAGCTTCACGCCGTACTTCTCCGGCGGGACGAGCGTCTCCTCTTCGGTCGCCATCGGCGGTTCGTCGGCGTCGACCATCCGCGGTACGTTGGGGCCGTAGACGTCGGCATCGAAGAGGCCGACGCGCGCCCCGAGTTGCGAGAGGCCGGCCGCGAGGTTGACCGCGACGGTCGACTTGCCGACCCCGCCCTTTCCGGAGGCGACGGCGATGACGTTCTTGACGCCCGGCAGGACCGCCTCCTCGTCGCTTCCCTCGTCGCGGTCCGCGATGCTCGCCGAGAGGTCGGGGTCGAGGCCCTCCTCGAGCAGGACCTCGCGGACCTCCGCCGCGATGTCGGATTCGGTGGGCGAGTACGGGGCCCCGAGCGCGAGGTCGACGTCGACCTCGTCGCCCTCGACCGTGAGGTCGTTGACGAGCCCGAGCGAGACGATGTCGTCGCCGAGTTCCGGGTCCTCGACCGATCGGAGCAGGTCGAGAACGGCGTCTTCGTCCATGTCGGTAGGTTCGTCCGACGGTCGAAAAGGGTTGTGTTCACCGGAGGGGCCGTCGCCGCGGGCCTCGAGGGCGCCGTGGGGCGATCGATCACGAAAGGGTCGCTTACTCTTCCCCTTCCCCTTCCCCTTCCTCCCGATTCGCCTCGAACCAGTCGACGGCGAAGTCGACGAGCGGGCGCTGGGCGAGCAGTTTCGCGTCGCCGACCCCGACCTGGCCCGCCTCGAAGGCCTCCGGGCGAGCACGCTCGAAGGCCTCGCCACAATCCGGGAAGTCATCGTCGTCGATCGCGAGGTCCTCCCACTCGACCCACTCGCGGTCGCCGTCGACGAGCACGGCGCTCGCGTGGCTCGTCGTCTCGAGGTCGACATCCGCGCGATACTCCGCGAGGTGGAGCGAGGTGTTCGTCGCGTGGGTGGTGCCCAGAAACAGGACCCGACCCTCGAGGTCGTAGACTCGGGCGAGCGGCGACGACTCGCCGAGCGAGTAGTCGTACGGGTGATCCCCGGTGACGAACTCGGCGTCGGCCCCCCACGCGGCGAAGGAGTGTTGCGGGTGGGCGCTCCGGCGGACGCCCGGGTAGGACCGGAAGCACTCGCCGATGGCGCCCATCCCCTGGGTCGGTGTCACGGCGGGCCGGTACGGCGGCATCTCCTCGCGAACCGTATCGTACCAGGAGTCGGGTACCGGCGGGTTCCCCATGTTGGTCGGGTCCCTGTTGCCGGGCGAGTGCGTCGGCATCACGAGCGTCCCGTCCTCTCCGAGGACACGCTGGAGGGCGTCGACCACGGCAGGAGCGCCACCACAGACCCACCCCAGGGAGGACAGCGAACCGTGGACCAGCACCGTCTCCCCGGCCGCCACGCCGAGGTCGCGGAGATCCGTCGTCAGCGACTCGACCGTGATCGGCTCCGACGATCGCTCTTCGGGCAGCGGATCGCTCATGGGCCGACGTCCGCGGGTCACGGCATAAGTTTCGTGGCGGAAGGGCACTCGAGCCTCGAGCCCGCCGTTCGACACGGTCACCCCATGAAGTCGAACCGCGGCCCGCCGTAGGTCGGCGGATCCGGCTCGAGTTCGACCCCTTGCTCGTAACGGACGAAGTTGAGGTAGAACGGCCGGCCACAGCCCTCGATGGGCGCGCCCTCGAGGTCGGTGACGGGGCCGTCCTCGCCGCAGACGAAGGCGATGCCGTCGGCGGCCTCTCGCTGCTCGAGGGGGTCGTCCGGGGCGGCGTACTCCCAGCCGGGCTGGGAGCGTTTCGTGACCGAACGATCCGCGAGGTCGAGCGGCCGTTCGATGCTCGTGACGGATCCACAGTGAGGGCAAGTGTATCGGACGGTAGCGGTCATTAGACGGAGATAGGTTCCACAGCCATCTATATTTTTCATATCGCATACACACCCACACTTGGACATAACTATAGTAAATTGAACCATCAGTTCTAGTAACACATTTGATATGGAAAACAGAGTCCCTCGAGCAGTTAGATCCCAGAATATCTAATATAGTTAGATTACTAGAAATGAAAAATATGGTGCTAACCAGACCTAAATGGTAGGTATTGATCAGGAGTTTGAATTGTATTATATGCGTTATAATTATGATTACGATGGTTTTGAGCATATGTACAACTCATCCGGTGAAGTAAACACTACCAAATTTATTAAGATTGTAGGGTAGTATAAAATGTCGTATTATTTTAAGTCATGAAGCACTAATCTATGTGTTGAAATAACTGATAATGAAACGACGGAAGTTACTGATCAGCTCGTACTCAGGAGTATTATTTACCTCTTCCGGTTGCATAAATTTAAAGCGTGATGAAAACGTTGATATTTATCTTGCAAATGCGACTAGTGATTTTATCACGTTTCATATAAAGTTTCAAACATTATCTGACCGACTAGTCCTATGCGAAAATTATGAGCTTGAGCCAAACACTCGAAGGCGCATTGAAAACGTTGTCCCGCATGGAAAATATTCCGTATCAGTGAATATCAATGGGAAGCTTGTTAGTGAGAATTATCCATTTATTGAAACTGATTGTGAGGAGCAAAAACTAACTGCTGAAATTTGGGAAGAAGACGGAGAGTATCGGACTGAATTAGACCAAAACAGATGCTGAGTAGAATTCTCTGAGCATGATTTCACAGAGGACTGGACTGGGTTATGTCGTCTCAGTCTTCCGTGAGTTCCCGGCTCTCTACGATCCCTACTTGTTTCAGGTCATCACTCTTTAGAAATTCACCACCTACTTCGAAGAACGCGAAGTCACCTACTCGAACGTCTACAACGACTTAGCAGATACTACGACTCGTAGATGCTCAAACGATCGACTGGCAAGTACTGAGCGATAGGAGCCGGTCTATCTGTATAACAGGTAGCAATGTTCCGCGGACGAACGAGCGGGCACCGCCCGCTCGAATGCGATGGAGAGTTTCACATCAAAGCCTACGCCCACATAGGGAGTGAGTCTGTCCCGTCACCGACCACGACCAGTTCGATAAGGTCCTCAACCAGTGATCGAGGAGATCGAACGGGGGGTTGCGGCGGACCTTCGATTCGACGACTGATTTAGCTCGTCGTAACAGTAGCTTCTTCTTCATTCAGGGGGATGAAACTAGATCGCTCGACGGGCCAACTGACCGTCCGAGGGAGAAAGATTATTTCTGCATATCACTACTATCAATCATTCACTTAAACAGACACCTATAGCAAGTCGGCGAAGAAATCTACAACGTTAGAACGTATCTGAGAGAAGAAACCGCTGATCTCTTCCATTTCGGCGTCACTATTGGCAACGTCAGCATACCGCCAACAAAAATAGCACCTCACTCACCGTCAAACAGCGTCGTAGGCACTGGACCAACTTTCCGCGAAGTCCGGTGGGGTGGACGGTATGGCCGACGGAAGGTTGGAGTTAGAGTACGGCCTCACGAAGACTACGGACAAAGCCTAACGGATACTGTTGCTTCCAGCGAGGGTGGGGTTCGAGCCGCTGACAACTCCCGGAACACCTTTCTCCCTGACGGGAATCGATTCAGGTATGATCGACGAGACGGTCGAGGAGATCCAGGAGATGCAGACCCACAGCTCCTCGGTGGTCGCCGTCAACGCGACCCGCGCCTTAGAGGAGCTGACCGAGCGGGAGTTCGCCACCGTCGACGAGTACGTCCGCGCCCTCGAGCGCAACGGCTCCGTGCTCCGGCGAGCCAACCCCTCCCACGCGTCGCTACAAAACGCCGTCCGTGACGTCGTCGAGGACGTCGCCGAGGCCGACCCCGACAGCGTCGACGAGGCGAAGGAGCTTACCCGGGACCGCATCGACGCCGTCGTCTCGCGGGTCGAGTCCGGCAAGCGCCTGGCCGCCGAAAACGCCGTCGACCTCCTCGAGGACGGCGCGACGTTGTTGACCCACGACTACTCCTCGACGGTCATCGAGGCCCTCGAGTTGGCGACCGACGCGGGCAAGACCTTCGACGTCTACGTCACCGAGGCCCGACCCCGCTACATCGGTCGGAAAACCGCCCGCACGCTCGCGGATCTCGAGGGCGTCGACCCCACGCTCATCACCGACAGCGCCCACGGCCACTACCTCGCCGAGTGCGACCGCGTGCTCGTCGGGATGGACTGCATCGTCGAGGACACCCTCTACAACCGGGTCGGGACCTTCCCCATCGCCGCGAGCGCGGCACAGGTCGACGTTCCCGTCACCGTAGTGGGGTCGGCCTCGAAGATCGTCAGCGAGGGGTTCGTCTTCGAGACCGAGTTCCGCTCCGGCACCGAGGTGATGCCCGAACCCGCGGAGGGGTTCGACGTGGAGAATCCGGCCTACGACGCGACGCCGGTCGACTTGCTCGAGAGCGTGGTGACCGACGAGGGGCGACAACGGTTCTGATCGCCTCGTTCGTCGCTACTGGACGTTCTTCACCGCCTAGGGACGCTTTTCCTTGCTTTCCGTCGTACGGGAAGTATGCGTCTCGTCCAGGTGTTCGTTCCGCGGGGAAAGCTCGAGGTCGTCCTCGAGACGGCCGACGAAGCCGGCGTCGACTACGCCGTCTCCGAAGCGGCGAGTTACGGCGAGTTCGAGGCGCTCGTCTCGATCCCCGTCCCCCCAGACGCCGTCGAACCGCTCCTGGCGGCGTTTCGCACCGCCGGGCTCCCGGAATCGTCTTACACCGTCGTCACCGCCGCGGAGACGATCATCTCCGAGCGGATGCCCGAGATCGACGACGGCACCGGAACCAGGATTTCCCGCGAGGAACTCGAGGCTCGAGCGCGGGAACTCGCGCCGGCCGCGTCGACGTACTTCGTCCTGCTAGTTGTGAGCACGATCATCGCGACGGCCGGGCTGTTGCTCGACTCCGCGGCCACGATCATCGGCGCGATGGTCGTCGCGCCGCTGATGGGACCGGCGCTGGCCGCCAGCGTCGGCGTCGTCGTCGACGACGAGGAACTCGCGGCCCGCGGGGTCGTCCTGCAGGTCGCCGGGCTGGCGGCGACGGTCGCGACGGCCGCCGTCCTCGGCTGGCTGCTCCGGGGAACCGTGTTGCTCCCGCCCGGGTTCGACATCACCGCGGTGCCCCAGATACGAGAGCGGATCACGCCGAACGTGATCGCACTGTTTCTCGCACTCGGCTCCGGGGTTGCGGGCGTCGTTAGCCTCGTTCGGAACGTCGGATCGGTGCTCGTCGGTGTCGCCATCGCGGTCGCGCTCGTTCCACCGGCCGCGACGGTCGGGCTGGGAATCGCCTGGTGGCACCCGACGGTCGTCGTGACTGCCGGGACCCTCGTCCTCGTCAACTTGCTCTCGATCAACCTCACCGCGCTCCTGTTGCTGTGGGGCGTCGGCTACCGTCCGGAACGGACCGAACGGATCGACCGCGTCTACGACCGCCTCCGATCGCGCGTCGTCGTGTTGCTGGCCGCGATCGCCGTCCTCTCGCTCGTCCTCGGCGGCGTCACCTACGGCACCTACCAGACCGCCGCGGTCGAACACGAGGTCCGGACCGAACTCGAGTCGATGAGCGACGATCCGGCGTTCGAGGCGTTCCGGTTCCAGGAGATCGGCGTCGATTACGAACTCATCGACGTCTACAGGGACGACCCCCCGTCGGTGACCGTCCTCGTCGAACGGCCGGCCGGTGAGGCCGAATCCGCGGACTTCGCCGACCGCGTCAGGGAACGACTGGAAGAGGCCACCGGGACCGATCTCGAGGTCACCGTGGAACTGGTCGATACGCAGCGAAGCGGGTGACGGTCGGTCCTGGCGTCATACGGATTGCTGTAACTGTTTACCGGTGCAACCGCAGGACGGTCGCGGTTGCGCCGGTAATGACTTACAGCAGTCCGTATCAGTCCAGGTCCCGCTCGCGGTTGCCGAACGTCCGGCCGGTCCCTTCTTCCCCGTCGGTCGGCCCAGCCCAGTCGACGGCGTTGCGAAGGACCCGGCGCACCTCCTCGTTCTCGTAGATCGGGTACGTCTCGTGACCCGGTCGGAAGTAGAAGATCCGACCGTTGCCCCGCCGGTAGCAACAGCCGCTGCGGAACACCTCGCCGCCCTCGAACCAACTCGAGAACACGAGCCGATCGGGTTCGGGAACGTCGAACGGCTCGCCGTACATCTCGGTTTCGGGCAGTTCGATGTACTCGTCGATCCCCTCGGCGATCGGGTGGCCGGGGTCGACGACCCAGAGCCGCTCGGTGCCGCCGTCCTCGCGCCACTGGAGGTTACACGTCGTCCCCATGAGCCGCTTGAACGGCTTCGAGAAGTGCCCCGAGTGGAGGACGATCAGCCCCATCCCCTCGAGCACCCGTTCCTGGACACGGTCGACGACCTCGTCCGCGACCTCGTCGTGGGCCTCGTGACCCCACCACAGCAGGACGTCCGTCTCCTCGAGGACCGACGGCGGGAGGCCGTGATCCGGCTCGTCCAGTGTCGCGGTTCGGATCTCGAGAGTCGAGTCCGCCGGCTGTCCGTCGGCGAGCGCGTCGGCGATCGTCTCGTGAATCCCGTCGGGGTACACCGCCGCGGCCTCGTCCTCCTCGCGCTCGTGGCGGTACTCGTTCCAGATCGTAACGGTGGTCATCCCGTGGGTCTGGGCCGGCGACGTCCTTAGTTCGGCCGGTCGGCTCACCCCCCGTTGACCCGTAACATGCGATTTCGGCCGGTTCCGATCGCCCGACGAACGCCGATCGGCGACCGACGCTCACGTCCGCGTGACAGTCACGATCTCCGAGTAATTAATCGGTCACAACCCTTATTTCGATCGCTGCCCGCGTTTCGCTATGAACCGGGATCGTTCGAAATCGGGATCGAAACGACGTATTTCTGACCACTCGACACCACGACTCGGATCGAAAGGAGGTGTTTCGCGGTGATCGGCACGGGCGTCGGTGTCGGTATCGTCGGTCTCGGGGGGATGGGCCACCTCCACGCCCGTCACCTCGAGGAACTCGGCGCGGACGTCGTCGCCGGCGCGGACCTGGTGCCCGACCAGCGACGGCGCTTCGCGGAGGAGTTCGCCGCGGAGACCTACGAGACCCACGAGGGGCTCGTCGTCGACGACGCCGTCGACGCGGTCGTCGTCACGACGCCCAACCGATTCCACGAACCGATCACCGTCGACGCGCTCGAGGCCGGTCGCCACGTGCTCGTCGAGAAACCCCTCGCGCACACGCTCGATAGCGCCGAGCGGATCGCCGAGGCGGCGGCCCGGAGCGACGCGGTCTGTATGGTCGGGTTCCACAACCGTCACGCCGCGTCGATGGCGATGTTCGACGAACATCACGCGCGCGGCCGCTTCGGCGAACTCACCCACGTCGAAGCCAACTACGTCCGGCGGCGGGGCGTCCCCGGCCCCGGCTCCTGGTTCACCGATTCCGACCTCTCGGGCGGCGGTGCCCTGCTGGATATCGGCGTCCACGCCCTGGATCTGGCCCTCTATACGCTCGATTTCCCGGAGATCGCCGAGGTGTCGGGCGTCACGCGGACCACGTTCGGCACCCAGGAGGAGTACGCCGACCCCGAGGGGTTCGGCGACAACTGGGACGCCGAAGCCGAGACCTACGACGTCGACGACTCCGTCAGCGCCTTCATCCGAACGACCGCCGGCCAGACCATCTCGCTCGAGGCCGCGTGGGCGACCAACCGCGAGGAGAGTATGGACTTCCGGATCCGCGGCACCGAGGCCGGAGCCCAGTTCGACATCGGCGACACCGACATCGATATCCTCGAGGCCGGCACGGCCGGCGGCGACCACTACGCCGACGTCTCGCTCACCGGCGACGCCTCGATGACCGGCTACAAGAAACAGGATCGGGAGTTCCTCGAGGCCATCGTCAGCGAGACGCCGCCGACGACGAACACGGTCGACGAGGCCCTGACCGTCCAGCGTGTCATCGATGCGATCTACCGCTCGAGCGAAACTGGCGGTTCCGTGAGCCTCGCGGAGACGAGCGAGGCGGTCGAACGGCGAACACAGATCAACTGAACCGATTCGGCCTCCGCCGAGTTAGCCCGGGTCAGACTTTTCACGTCCGTTTTCAGCCGTTCTCCGATCGTTTTACGATCTCGGACAGCGAGTAGTGTCTCGGCGTTCCGCTCCCGGACCTGGTAGTGCGGATCAGTACCAAAGGTATTAATACGTATCATAACGATTTTTTCCAGTACAGAAGTTCACTATGGATCGTAATAATTCTGGCAATCGTGGGAGGACGCGACGAACCGTACTACAGGGAGCGGGGACTGCAGCCGTCGTCGGCCTCGCCGGGTGTCTCGGCGGTGACGATGAAGCCGAAGACCTGGACGAACTGCTCGAGGAGGATCCCGACGAGTACGAACCCGTCGAGATCGGTCACTGGTGGACTGCGGGTGGCGAGGAAGAGGCGTTCCAGGCACTCGTCGAGGGCTTCGAGGAGGAGTACCCAGAGATCGAGGTCGAATCCTCCCCGTCCCCGGGCGGCGCAGGGAGCGCCCTCGAGGCGGACATCCGGAACCGCGTCGTCGACCAGGATCCGCCGAGTACCTTCCAGGTGTGGCCCGGACAGGCGCTGACGGATTACACCGAGGAAGACCTGCTATACGACATCGAGGGCCACGTCTGGGACGACGACATGCGTGAGGCCTATCTCGATGGCCCGGTCGACGTCTCGCGACCCCACGGCGACTTCGTCGCCGTACCGATCAACATCCACCGGCTGAACAACCTGTTCTACAACGTCGACGTCGTCGAAGAGGCGGACGTCGACGTCGAGTCCATCGACTCCCCGAGCGCGCTGCTCGATGTGATGGAGACCGTCGACGAGGCGGGTTACGTCGGGATGGCACAGCAGACCCAGTCGGCGTGGTCGACGCTCCAGCTATGGGCGCAGGTGCTGCTCGGCGAGTACGGTGCCGACGTCTACGAGTCGTTCATCGAGGGCAACGTGGAGGACAACGAGTCCGAGATCCGCGACAGCCTGCAGATCGTCGTCGACTACAACGAGTACTTCAACGAGGACGCGAGTTCGCTCAGCTGGGACGAGGCCAGCGGCTACATCAACCGCGGCGAGGCCGCCTTCTTCCACCAGGGCGACTGGGCCGCCGGCGAATACGAGGCCGACGAGGACCTCGAGTACGGCGAGGACTGGGACCACGTCGCCTTCCCCGGCACCGAGGAGATGTACGCGCTGAACATGGACTCGTTCGTCTTCCCGAAGCACAACCCGTCGCCGAACGCGACCGTTCGGTTCCTGCGGTACGCCGGCTCGGCCGACGCACAGGAACGGTTCAACCCGGCGAAGGGGTCGATCCCGCCGCGGACGGACGTTCCCGACGACGCGTTCACTCCGTTCCTGCAGGACCAGATGTCCGACTTCGAGGGCTCGAGCGAACAGCCGCCATCGGTCGCCCACGGACTGGCGGTCGCCCCCAGCATTCAGACCGACATCGAGGGCGCGTTCGCCAACTTCATCGACAACTGGGACGTCGACGCGGCCTACCAGGAACTCGTCGACAGCTTCGAATAGGATCAGCATCGCCACCTCACCTGACCCGACCTGACCTGATCTATGGATTCGTTACGTAATTCGTTACAACGGCTCGATCCCCGCTCCGGTCACGGGGCCGACGAGCCAGTTTCTCGGGAGCGAGAGGGGAACCGCTTCGCGCAACTCCGGGGTAGCGACTTCGTCGAGTCGATCCCGTTCTGGTTGCCGGCGACGCTGCTTGTTTTGTTGTTCGTCTACGGGGCAATCGGCTGGAACGTCGCAATTTCGTTTACCGGCTGGTCCGGTCTCGGACAGCCGGATTACACGAACTTCACGCTCGAGATGTATCGCCAGATGCCGGCCGACCAGAACTTCAGGGCCTCGCTGCGTAACACGGTCGCGCTCCTGGTCGCGTTCACGAGCGTCTCGCTGGTCGTCGGGCTGGGACTTGCCCTGCTCGTCGATCGCAAGATCCGTTTCGAGAACACGTTCCGAACGATCTACCTGCTGCCGATGGCGCTGTCGTTCGTCGTGACCGCGATCTTCTGGTCGTGGATGTACGCCAGCGACGGGCTGATCAACACCACGCTCGCCGCCGTCGGACTCGAGGCGCTCGCGTTCGACTGGCTGGGCGATCCGCGGTTCAAACTCGCCGCGGTCATCTTCGCGCTGGTCTGGCAGTTCAGCGGCTACTGTATGATCGTCTACCTCGCCGGGTTGCGGTCGATCCCGGACGACCACTACGAGGCGGCCCGGATCGACGGCGCGTCGACGCTGACGCTGTACCGTCGGGTCATCATCCCGCAACTGCGCTCGTCGACGATCGGCGCGACCGTCGTATTGATGGTGTTCGCGCTGAAGGCGTTCGACTTCATCTACGTCATGTTCGGGGACAACCCCGGTCGATCGGCCGACATCCTCGCGGTGACGATGTATCGCCAGGCGTTCTCCGCGAGCGAGTGGGCCTACGGGGCGGCGATCGCCGTCGTCCTCTTCGCGCTCGCGCTGACGATCATCGGCCCCTACGCGTACACGCAGTACAAACGAGGTGCACTCTGATGGCAACCGAAACGAGCGACGAAAGCGGCCTCACTGGGACGGTGTCCGATCTATCACTCAACCGCGTCGCCCTCTACGGGGCGTTGCTCGCGTTCGTCGGGCTCTACCTGTCGCCGCTGTACAGCGGCCTGACGACGTCGTTCAAGACCCAGCAGGCGTTCACCCAGACCTCGCCGCTGCAGCCGCCGATCGAACTGTTGCCGGTCCCGCACCTCGAGGGGTTCACGATCGACCCGTGGCTCACCGCCGGGAGCGAACTGGCGTTCTCGATGATCAACAGCTTCGCGATGGTGATTCCCGCCACGGTGTTGTCGGCGCTGCTGGGGAGCCTGACGGCCTACGGACTGACGAAAGTCGACTGGCGCGGCCAGGCGTTCCTGCTCGCGCTGTTCCTTGCCGCGGTGTTCATCCCGTACCAGGCGGTACTGGTCCCGCTGCGGCAGTTCTGGTCGATCGTCGACATTTCGAGTCTCCACGAGCGGGGCGAACTCGTCGAACTGACGATCACGCACATCGCCTACGGGATCCCGATCTGTACGATCCTGTTCCGGTCGTACTACCAGACGCTCGACGACGAACTCATCGAGGCCGCCCGCCTCGACGGGGCGAGCCTCGCCCGGATCTACCGGAAGATCGTCCTGCCGCTGTCGCTGCCGATGTTCGCCGTCACGCTGATCTACCAGTTCACGCAGGTCTGGAACGACTTCCTGTTCGCGCTGGTGTTGCTCAGCAACCGGGCGAACTACGTCGTCACCCTCGAGTTGAACGCGCTCCAGGGGTCGATGGCGACGGACTACGGCGTCCAGATGGCCGGGGCGTTCATCGCGGCGTTGCCGACGATCCTGGTGTACATCATGTTCGGGGAACAGTTCGCCAAGGGGCAGACGCTCTAACTACCAAACAATGGCAGACCTCACACTCGACGACGTAAGCAAAGTCTTCGTAGAGAACGACGGCAACGAGATCACCGCCGTCGACGACGTCAGCCTCGAGATCGACGACGGGGAGTTTCTGGTCCTCGTCGGCCCCTCGGGCTGTGGGAAGTCGACGACGCTGCGGATGGTCGCGGGCCTCGAGACGGTCTCGTCCGGCGAGATCCGCCTCGACGACAGGGTGATCAACGACCGACAGCCGAAAGAGCGGGACATCGCGATGGTGTTCCAGTCGTACGCGCTGTACCCCCACATGACCGTGCGCGAGAACATGTCGTTCGGCCTCGAGGAGTCGACCGACATGCCCGACGACGAGATCGCGTCGGTCGTCGCGGAGGCGGCCGAGATGCTCGGCATCGACGAGTTGCTGGACCGGAAACCGGACGACCTCTCGGGCGGCCAGCAACAGCGCGTCGCGCTCGGCCGTGCGATCGTCCGCGATCCGGAAGTGTTCCTGCTGGACGAGCCGCTTTCGAACCTGGACGCGAAGCTCCGTGCCCAGATGCGGACTGAACTCCAGCGGCTCCAGGAGGAACTCGACGTGGCGACGATCTACGTCACCCACGACCAGACCGAGGCGATGACGATGGCCGACAAGATCGCCATCCTGGACGATGGCCAACTCCAGCAGGTCGGCACGCCCCTCGAGTGTTACCACGAGCCCGAGAACCTGTTCGTCGCGGGCTTCATCGGCGAACCCTCGATGAACTTCTTCGACGTCTCCCTCGACACCGCGGACGAGCGCCTCGTCCACGACGACTTCGACTACGCCCTCTCCGCGGAGACGCAGTCGGCTCTCGACGGAACCGAAGCGCTCGTGCTGGGCATCCGCCCTGAAGACATCTCGATCGGCGGGGACGCCGACGACGACCACCGCTACGAAACCGTCGTCGACGTCGTCGAGCCGATGGGCAACGAGAATAACGTCTACCTGACGTTCGAGGAGGGTGACGGCTCGGAGACGTTCGTCGCGACGATCGACGGCCTCGAGCGCGTCGAGGAGGGTGAACGCGTCGTCGCCCACGTCCCCGAGGACGCCATCCACGTCTTCGACCGGCGCACGGGTCGGGCGCTTCGAAACCGGCGACTCGAGTCCGAGACGGCGACCGAGCCGCAGTTGTAGCCCCCACGCCCGTCGCTACTTCTCTTCGCCGTCGACGTCCGCCGCCAGTCGATACCCGCGGCCTACCAGCCGCGCCGCCACGACGTGGACGTAGAAGGCCGCGAAGACGGCCGCCACGCCGACCGGCGTCGCGCTCGAGAGCGCGGTCGGGAGCACGATCCAGCCGGGTGCGAGGAACAGCGCCGCGACGGTCCAGGCGATGAAGTAACTCCCGTGGCCGATCACCGACCGATACGAACGGAGTCCCAGGGCCTCGCGGAGGCTGCCGCCCGCGGCGAGCCGACCGACCGCCGCGGGGTAGACGTAAGCGAACGACAGGACGACCAGGAGGACGGCCGTCGAGATTCCGAACAGCGAGAGCGCGCCCACGAACCCGATCTCGTCGGCCGAGGCGACGGGCAGTCGACGCAACCCGGCGACGGCGACGGCGACCACTAATACGGGGACCACGGCGTACACGACGGTGAGGGCGGAGAGGCGACACCCCTTCCACGCCAGTTCGGCGAACGGTCGGAATCCGGGTGGGTCGTCGCCGCCACGGACGCTTCGCTCGACCACTCGCAGGAGATAGCCCAGGAGCGCGACGACGGGCACCGCGGCCAGCGAGCCGACGACGGCGGCCAGCGGGGACGGGGCAGTAACGAGAGTCAACTGCACCAGGATCGCCGTTGCGATCCCGAGGACCCCACCCGTTGCAAACAGGTCCGCAGTGCGGTCGCCGCGGAAGGGATAGCGGGCCCCGTCCTCGATTCCGAACACCATTCTCGAGCGTGTGCCCCGTTCGGACGGGGGTCGTATAACGATTTCAGTACGCGGCGACGACGTCGTGAACGGCGTCCGTCGGCTCGGGAGCGGCCCTCTCAGACCGACTCGCCGGCGTCCGCCTCCTCGGTGGCCTCGTCCCGCAGTTCCGTGCGCCGGATCTTTCCGGTCACCGTCTTGGGTAACTCCTCGCGGAACTCGATCTCGCGGGGGTACTCGTGGGCGGACAGTTCTTCGCGGACGTGGGTCTTGATGTCCTCCGCGAGGTCCGCGGACGGCTCGGCGGTCTCGCTGGGCACGACGAAGGCCTTGACGATGGTTCCGCGCTTGCGGTCCGGCTTCGGGACGACCGCCGCCTCCGCGACGGCCGTGTGTTCGCCGAGCGAACTCTCGACCTCGAACGGGCCGATCCGGTAGCCCGAGGAGATGATGATGTCGTCGGCCCGTCCCTCGAACCAGAAGTAGCCGTCCTCGTCCTTGTGCGCGAGGTCGCCCGAGAGGTACCAGCCGTCGACGAAACACTCCTCGGTCTTCTCGGGCTTCTCCCAGTAGCCCGCGAAGAAACAGGGGTAGTCCCCCCGCTGGGCGATCTCGCCGGTCTCCCCGGGCTCGAGCGGTTCACCCGTCTCGGGGTCGACGATGTCGGCGGTGACGCCGGGCAGGGGCTTGCCCATGCTGCCGGGCCGGACCTCCATGGCGGGGTAGTTGTTGATGATCATGTTCCCCGTCTCGGTCTGCCCGTAGGTGTCGTGGATCGTCACGCCGAGGGTCTCCTCGCCCCACTCGACGACGCCGGCGGAGAGCGGCTCGCCGATCGAGAGGGCGTGACGAAGGTCGAGGTCGACCCCCTCGAGGACCTCCTCCTTCTCCCGGAGCATCCGGTAGGCGGTCGGCACGCTGAACAGCACGGTGATCGGGTACTCGTCCAGTAGCTCGGCCCACTCCTCGGGGTCGAACTCGCCTTCGTAGGTGAAAAGCGAGGTGCCCCAGAACCACGCGCCGAGGATGTTGATCGGTCCGGTCAGCCAGCCCAGATCGCCCGTCGACCAGTAGAGGTCGTCGTCCCGGAGGTCGGCGGCGAACCGCTGGGTCGCCGCCACGCCCGTCACCCAGCGGTGTTCGTGGAGGACGCCCTTCGCCGGACCGGTCGTCCCGCTCGTGTAGTACAGCAGTGCGTTGTCATCGCCGCTCGTTTGTGCCGTCTCGTAGGTCGGCGCAGCGTCCGCAAGCGCCGCGTCGAACTCGAGGTCGTTGTCCGCGAGGTCCCTGTTCCCGTCCCCGTCGTCGTCCCCGTCCCCGCGGTCGACGACGATCACGTGCTCGACCGACGGCGCGTCCTCGAGCGCCTCGGCGACGGTGTCGCGGTTTCCGCTCGTCGTCACCACGGCCGACGCGTCGCAGTCCGCGAGCCGGTAGGAGATGCCGTCGGGGCCGAACCGCTCGTTGATCCCGCCGAAGACGGCACCCCGCTTGAGCGTCCCGATCAGGGCGACGTAGTGTTCCGGGATTCGGGGCAAGTACGTGAACACGCGTTCGCTGCGCTCGATGCCGAGGTCCTCGAGGACGTTCGCGAACCGGTTCGATCGTTCGGAAAGCGCCTCGAAGGTCAGGGTCCGGGACTCGCCGTCGACGCCGACCTGGCGGAGCGCGACGCGGTCCCCGCCAGCGGCGTGGCGATCACAGACCTCGTGTGCGACGTTGATCGACTCGGGCGCGTCCCAGTCGGCCTCGGCGTAGATATCCTCCCAGTCGAACGATTCGTAGGTCGACTCGTACTCCTCGAGGTTGTATTCGTCCGGCATATGTTCGGCGACAACAATGACCGATATAACTGTTATCCCGCCTCGATCTCGAGGACAGCGGAGGCGGATCAGTTCCGGGAATCGGCGGCGAGAATCGGATCGGGATCGGTCGCGACGCTGTCGAAGAACGGTCGACGGCGAAAACGTGGAAGGCCGCGATGAAGTACCACGGGCGCGGTGGCCCGTGGCTTCGCCGTGGTCTCTGGCACGAGGCCAGCGGAACGACCGATGGCGGATTTAATTCCGCCCGCGCTCGTCTCTGGAGAGACTCGCGTGGAACCAGTAACACCCGAACACACTGGGAGTGCCACCGCAACAGAGGGCGTCTGTTGCAGCCGTGGCGGGTGTATCCGTGGGCGTCCGCCCCTTCACGAGGGCGCGACACAGGCCCGGCGTCGTTCGAAAATCTCCGATTTTCGTGATCACGAAAGACTCCGTCTTTCGGACGACACCGCGTCTTATCCTGAAGTGGGTGCGCGGGTTTTGCGAGGCCGATAACGTGGGTTCCAGCTAACAGTATGGCATCCCGATAGTTAAAAACGGGGACGCAGCCGAGCGGACGTGCTTCACCCCCGCCCGCGGTGTTGACGCAAATCGAAGATTTGCGAAAGCCGAAAACCGCAGGTTTTCGGAAGGGCGGGAAACTCGCGCTGCTTTTTGTTTAGACGACTTCGTCGAAGTCGTGGTGCCCGTGGATGTCGACGCCCTCGTCGGTGATTTCACAGAGGAAGACCCCGTTACCCGATCCCGTGTCGCGCTCGGCGGCGGACTTGATCGAGCGGGCGGCGATCGTCGTCGCCTCGTCGTTCGAGAGGTCGTCCTCGTAGGACTGCTCGAGGTGACCGTAGGCCAGTTGCATCCCGGAACCGGTGACGGTGTAGTCGTCCTCCATGACGCCGCCGGCGGGGTCGATGCTGAAGACGTGGCTGCCCTCGTCGTCGACGCCGCCCAGGATCGGGTGGATGGCGAAGAACGGGCCGCCGCGGGCGAAGTTACCTGCCAGGTTGGCCAGCGCCTCGATGCTCATGTCCTCGCCGCGGCGGGACTCGTAGAGGTTGACCTCGGCGCGCAGCGTCGAGATGAACGACTGGGCACCGCCGACGCTGCCGACGAGCGTCAGGGCACCGGTCGGGTGGATCTGTTCGACCTTCTGGACGTTCTTGTTCGAGACGAATCGGCCGCCGAGGCTGGCGCGCATGTCCGTCGCGATGACGACGCCGTCCTCGGTCGTGATGCCGATGGTCGTCGTTCCCGTCTTGTTGACGTTGTCGAGATCGGCCTGGGTCAGGTCGTTGCGGGGCATCGAGCCGACTTCGGGCTCGTACGGGTTCGAGCTGTCGGCCAGCTGGTCGACCGTCCGAGAGAAGTCCGAGTCGTGTGTGGGCGTACGCATTGCTCGAAGGATACGGCCGGGAAGATATAAAACCCCGGCGGTCACCACCGGCGTTTCCGCTTTCACGGCCGAACCGCAGACGAACACCCCTCGGCGTCGGTGCGTCGACCGCTTTCCCTCACGACATCCGACGACAGGACGGCTAGAGGGGTTATGCGTCGGCTCTCGAGGGGGTCGACCCTCGAGAGCCGGGACGGTTCGGTCGTCGGCCGTCGGCTATCGCTCGTCGCCCGAGACGCGTCGCTTGTCGGTGTCGTGACCGTCGAAAAGCTCGGATCGCGGTATCAGTCCATGGTTACTGGGCGGCTTCGTAGGCGTCCTCGACGTTTCCGAGGACCTGGTGGATCGGCAGCGTTACCCCGGCCTGTCGGGCGGCCACCGCGAGCGGCATCGCCAGGATGCCGACCACGATACACAGCTGGTACAGTGCGAACAGGGTTGCGCGGTACACGCGGGATATCATCAGCGTTCAGCCGTGGCTCAGACGAGGGCAGTATATAAGCTTTCTTGAAACACTGTTTCTATAATGGTTGTTAATGTAAGAACGGGTCGACGCCGTCGTGCGATTCAACTCGAGTTGCGCTAGCAGCAACTCGAGTCGGACCGGAGCCGAAATCCGACTATCCAGGCGGGAATCGACGGGAGGAATTCTCGTAACTTATGAGCATAATCGGACTCACGTGCGCACCTGGCCCGCGGAGACGAGCCCTGTCCCGCCGTCTCGATCGGGGAGCGTTCGCGTCGCCTCGTGACGAGTCCGAACCGCAAAGCAGGAAACCCCCCGGAACGACCACCGTATATGGGCAACTATCTCGTCGCGATGGAAGCTGCATGGCTCGTTCGTGACGTCGAAGAGATCGACGACGCGATCGGCGTCGCCGTCAGCGAGGCCGGGAAACGACTCAACCAGGAGGACATGGACTACGTCGAGGTCGAGGTCGGCGCGACGGGCTGTCCCGCCTGTGGCGAACCGTTCGACTCCGCGTTCATCGCGGCCGACACTGCCCTGGTGGGGCTCGCACTCGAGATGGAGGTGTTCAACGCCGACGGCGAGGAACACGCCTCCCGTATCGCCAAAAGCGAGGTCGGTGGGGCACTGCGTGACGTTCCGCTGACCGTCGTCGAGGTCATCGAATCGCCGGACGAGGACGCGTAACGGCTCGACTGACGGGCGTTCGTCACGCCCTCCAGGGTCGCCGGCGGTCAACGACCCACGGCCCGGACCACTGCGGACGACTTTTGACGATGCCGCCTCGAGTGTCAGGGGATGCTGCGCAAGGAGTTCCTCCGCGTCTCGCGGGCCGGCGGCGGCTACCACCCGGGGTTCGCCGAGCGGTCGGACCGGCCCCTCGCGGCCCGCGTCATCGGCACATTTCAGGGCCACGTCGGGGAACCCCGGGGCGACCTCGAGGACGCGCTGACCGACCTCGAGCGCGAGAGCGACGACTACAAGCTGGTCCGCGGGCTCGCGGCCCTCGTCGAGCGCGAGACGACGTTCGAGACCGACGCGCCGATCGAACCCGAACGCGCGCGGCGCGCGGCGTTCGAGGCCGCGGAGGCCGTCGGCGTCGTCAGCGAGGAGGAACGGGCGATGGCGCTCGTCCGCGCCGGCGAGTCCCTTCCCGTCTCGGCCGACGACCTCGAGCGATCCCTCTACGCCGACCTCGAGGAGCGACAGGTCCTGACCGCGGTCGAGCCGCGCTGGGACCCGGACGGCCTGCTCGCACAGTACAACCTCTCGCTGGCCCAGACCGCGCTGTTCGACGCGACCGAGCTCCGGGTGCGCTCGAGCGATCCGAAGGCGCTGGTGTCGGCGATCAAGCGGCTCCGGCTCATGTACGAGATCCGGCGGGACGACTCGTCGAAGGGAAACGACGCGGCCAGCGACCGCGAACTCGTCGTCACCGGCCCTACGCGGCTCTTCCGCTCGACGCGGCGCTACGGGACGCGGTTCGCGCGGCTCCTGCGAACGGTCGCGAGCGCCGAGGCGTGGCACCTCGAGGCGACGATCGACGACCGCGGCACGGAACGGACGCTTTCGCTCTCCCACGAGGACCCCGTCGACGTCCCCGACGCCGATCCCGTCACCGACGTCAGCTTCGACAGCGGCGTCGAGGCCGACTTCGCGGCCCGGTTCGAGGACCTGGACCTCGACTGGGAACTCGTCCGCGAACCCGAACCGCTCGCGGCCGGAACGCGGGTCATGATCCCCGACTTCGCCTTCGAGTATTCCCACGGGGAGTTTCGCGTCTACTTCGAGATCATGGGGTTCTGGACGCCCGAGTACGTCGAGAAGAAGCTGGGGCAGCTCGAGGACCTCGAGGACGTCGACATGCTCGTGGCCGTCGACGAGTCGCTCGGCGTCGGCGAGGAGATCGCCGCGCGGGACCACCGGGCGATCCCGTACTCGGGGTCGGTGCGGGTCAAGGACGTCGTCGACGCCCTCCGGGAGTACGAGCGGGACCTCGTCGCCGAGAGCGCGGCCCGACTCCCCGAGGAACTGATCCCCGAGGACGACGCCGTCGGCCTCGAGGAACTCGCCGACCGTCACGGCGTGAGCGCGGACGCCCTCGAGGAGGCGGCGTTCCCCGAACACGAGCGGGTCGGCCGGACGCTGGTCCGGCCCGCCGTGCTCGAGGAGGTCGACGCGGAGATCGAACCCGGAACGGACCTCGCGGCCGTCGAGTCGTTGCTCACCGAACGAGGGATCGGCGACTCGAGTGCCGTCCTCTCGCATCTCGGCTACCGGGTCGAGTGGGAGGGGCTCGGCGGCGGCACGGTCCGCGAGCGGTGAGTGCGGGCGATTCCGTCTACTGGGGCCGATGTCTTCGCCTGCCTGTCGAACGCTTAGGGCCGCCCGCGATGTACGGTGCCCGATGCTCGAGCTCTACCAGGCCGAGGGCTGCCCGCACAGCACCGAGGTGCGCGAGAAACTCACCGAACTCGGCGTCTCCTACGTCGTCCACAACCCGCGACTGACGGGGGACGAGGGCGGGGACGTGCTCAACGGGCAGGCCCACGCCGAACTGACTGCGATCGGCGGCGAGGACTCGATCCCGTTCCTCGTCGATACCGCCCGCGAGGAAACGCGCTACGAGAGCGAGGCGATCGTCGACTACCTCGAGGACCACTACGCGTAGCGGTTCAGCAGTAGGGCGGGTGCTCGGACGTTATCCCGCTCGAGCGCGTACGGCCACTATGGACGCATCCACGCCCGGCATCCACCACGTTACGGCCGTCGCGAGCGATCCCCAGCGGATACACGACTTCTACGCCGAAACCCTCGGCCTGCGGCTCGTCAAGCGAAGCGTCAACCAGGACGACACGGACGTCTATCACCTCTTCTACGCCGACCACGAGGGCCGGCCCGGAACGAGCATGACCCTCTTCCCCTATCCCGAGGCGGGCTCCGGCCGGGTCGGGACGGGACAGGTCGCGGCCGTCTCGTTTCTCGTCCCTGCGGGGTCGCTCGAGTACTGGCGCGAGCGCCTCGAGGAGGCCGGCGCGGAGCCCGGGGAGGTCGTCGACCGGTTCGGGGACGACGTCCTCCCGTTCAGCGATCCGGACGGCCTCCCGCTGGAACTGGTCGCCCGTCCCGACGCCCCCGAACCGAATCTGCCGGAGAGCCCCGTCGCGCACGCCCACGCGATCCGGGGTTTCTTCGGCGTGACGCTGTCGCTGACCGGCACCGAACCGACGGCGGACCTGCTCACGGGAATGGGCTACCGGCAGACTGACCGTTCGGCGGACGGGACCCGACTGCGCTACGAGGCCAACGGCGACCTGGGGTACGTCGTCGACGTCCTGGCGAAGCCACAGGCTCCCCGGGGCCTCCCGGGAGCGGGCACCGTCCACCACGTCGCCTACCGGATCGACCGCGAGGACCAGGGGGCGTGGCGGGAGTTCCTGATCGACCGCGGACTGCGTCCGACGGAGGTCATCGACCGGAAGTGGTTCGAGTCGATCTACGTCCGCGAGTACGAGAACGTCCTCTTCGAGTTCGCGACCGAAGAACCGGGCTACACCGTCGACGAGGACCTCGAGGCCCTCGGCGAACGTCTGGTCCTCCCGGAGTGGCTCGAGGACCGGCGGGCGGGGATCGAGGCGTCGCTGCCGGCGCTGTCGACGTAGTCGGCTAGAGGTCTCGCTGGCGCCCCTTCGGCACCATCGACCGCAACTCCCCGTGGACGTACAGGCCGATCCCGAGCGGCTCGAGGGCGTCCCGGTCGACGGGTTCACCGTCGCCACTCCGTTCGTCCTCCGCCCCGACTTCGACCCCGACCTCGTGGGCCGCGATCAGGTACCCCCAGTCGCCGTCCCACTCGAGTTCCTGGTCCTCGCCGGCGGCGAACCGCCGGGCGCGCTCGCGGTCGAGTTCGATCACGCACGCCTCGGCGTGGCGGCCGAACCGCTGGGCGAAGTCCGTGGTCGGCTTCCAGTGTTCCTGGCGGGTCCGCAGGCAGGTCATCCCCATCGCCTCGATCTCGACCGGCGTCGGTGCCTCGCCGCCGTAGATCCAGATCTTGCCCGCGCCCTTCTCCCAGAACGTGTGCCCGTCGAAGGTCTCCGGCGGGATCGCGAACCGGTCCGCGAAGTACTCGAGGACCTCCTCGCGGCTGACCCGGCCCTCGACGGTGCGATCGGCGGGCGTTTCGGGGAGTCGATCGAACCGCTGGCCGTCGTTTTTCTCGAGTTCGTCGGGTCCGTCGCTCATGCTGTCACCTCCAGTTTCGCCACGAAGAACCCGCCCGTGTCGTTGTGGTGCGGGTAGATCCTGGCCGCCCGCTCGAGGCTCTCGTCGAACTCCTGGCCGTCCCACTCGGTGAGTCCGGGCGCGTGCTCGAGACCGAGGTCGAACTCGAGGACGCGACAGTCCTCCTCCTCGAGGACGTGCTGGACGACCGCCTCGTTCTCCTCGGGGGCGAAGGTACACGTCGAGTAGACGACGGTGCCGCCCGCCGTCGTGGCCTGGACGGCCCGTCGGAGGATGCCCTTCTGGATGCCCGAGACGGAGGCGATGTGGTCCTCCGACCAGTTCTCGAGGGCGTCGGGGTTCTTCCGGATCGTCCCCTCGCAGGAACAGGGCGCATCGACCAGCGCGCGGTCGAACTCGTCGAACGAGAACGGCGAGAGCGAGTAGTTGCGCGCGTCGGCGTTGGTCACGGCGAGGTTCGTCGCTCCCAGCCGTTCGGCGTTAAATCGGAGCGCCGAAATCCGTCCCAGGTTGCTGTCGTTGGCGACCACGGTCCCCTCGTCGTCCATCAGCGCCGCGATCTGGGTCGCCTTCCCGCCAGGGGCGGCGCAGGCGTCCCAGACGCGCTCGCCGGGTTGGGGATCGAGGACGACCGGCGGGACGGCCGAGACTTCCTCCTGGCCGTGGGTGAAGCCGTGGAACGAGGCCCAGGTTGCCCCCGGCGAATCCGTCTCGAGGCGCAACACCCGCGGGTTCCAGTCGGCCTGATCGAACTCGACGCCGTCCTCCTCGAGGGTGGCGGTCGCTCGCTCGACCGAGGTCTTGATGGTATTGACGCGGACGGCGGTTCCAAGCGGCCGCCGACAGGCCGCCAGAAACGCCTCGAAGTCGTCGACGATCGGTCGATACCGCTCGAGTGGCTCCATCGGGTGGCGGTTCGCGGGGACGGCGCTTGTGGGTTTCGAAGGCTCGCGCCGCGGCGTCGGCCGCGAAACGGGACCGACTCGAGGATTGCCGGGACTCCGTATCGGTTGTCGGCGACGGAACGACGGCGTATTGCCCTCCAGCATCGATTTCGTCGTCCGATCGCCATCAAAAACACTTCCAACGAATTTTTTATTCCTCGTTTCGTTCCGGCCGACGAGAAATGACTACGGAGACGGACGCTCGAGACGTCGTGGTCGTCGGCGGCGGAACCGCCGGCTGTTTCGCGGCGGCGACCGCGGCCCGTGACGGACTCGACGTCGTCCTCCTCGAGCGGAAAACCGAGGCGGAAGCCGGCCACATCGCCTGCGGGGACGGTATCAAGGGAAAGAGTACCTTCCCGGACGTGATCGACCGCGAACGACTCAAGGAGGAGTCGTTCACGAACCGCTCGATCACCCGCGGCATCTTCGAGAACCCGCAGACGGGCGAGACCCTCGAGATCCCCTTCGGCGAGTCAGGGGCCGTCGTCGACCGATGGCAGTACGGCCGGGTTCTGCTCGACGAGACCGAGCGCGCCGGCGCGGAGATCCACTACGAGACCGTGGTCAACGACGTGATCCAGCCCGACGAGCGCGTCGAGGGCGTCGTCGCCGTCCGTGACGGCGACCCGATCGAGTACGAGGCCGAGGTCGTCGTCGACGCCGCGGGCGCGCTGTCGGTGCTGCAGGATCGGGCCGACCTGACGGGTTCGACGTTCGATACTAACATCGACTACTCGCAGTTCTGTTCGGCCTACCGGGAGGTACTCGAGGTGCCAGAGCCAGTCGACTGGTCGGACGCGCTCGTGTTCAAGCCGACCGAAGAGCTCGGATACCTGTGGTATTTCCCGCGCTCGGCGACGGAGATCAACGCCGGGCTGGGGTTCCAGATGAGCGAGGAGCCGATGCACCTCGTCGACGCGCTGCGGGCGGACCTGACGAACCGCGCGGAGTTTGCCGACGCGACGGTGACGGACAAACTCGGCGCGGCACTGCCGACGCGCCGTCCCCTCGACTCTGCCGTCCATCCCGGATTCGTCGCGGTCGGCGACGCCGCAGCCCACGTCAACCCCTGTACCGGCGGCGGCATCCCGGGCGCGGCGGAGGCCGGCCACTGGGCCGCCGAGGTCGCCGCGGAAGCCATCGCCGACGGCGACGTGAGCGAGGCCGCCCTGTGGCCGTACAACGAGCGCGTCCAGACCGGCTTCGGGAAACGGTTCGCCGCGATGGACTGTTACAACATCTTCGGGACCGCCCACGACCTCGAGGAACTGGTCTCCGTCGTCACCGCCATCCCCGGCCAGCAACTGATCGACGCGATCGGCAAAACCGGGACCGCCGAGATGGACCTGGGGCTCAAACTCAAGACCCTGCTCCGGACGGTCGGCCACTGGGACGTGATCTACGAACTGTACAGGGTCCAGCGGACCGCCACCTCGCTCAAGGACGTCTACGACAGCTACCCCTCGAGTCCCGACGGGTTCGACGCCTGGCAGGCGGAACGCGATTCCGTGATGGATCGCCTCTACGAGATCACGGACGCGGCGCCGAAGTACTGACGGCGCGCGGCGTTTCGGCCGCGGTAAAATATCAGGGACGCTTATACCCCACGGGACCGACGGGCCGATACCGTGTCACACGAGAGGCCCCTCACGGCGCTGTCAGCGACCGAACTCGCCGACCGGATCCGACGACGCGAGATCACTGCAACCGAGGCCGTCGACGCCCACCTCGAGCGCATCCGCGAACGCGACGCCGAGATCAACGCGTTCGTGACTGTCACCGGGGAGCGGGCGCTCGAGGCCGCCGCGGCGGCCGATCGGGTCCTCGAACGTGGCGAGGCACGAAGGGCCTCGGGGCCTCGAGCGGGGAGCGAAGCGACCCGTGAGACCGGCGAGGCCGTCGGCCCGCTGCACGGCGTGCCCATCGCGCTGAAGGACCTCGGCGGGCTGAAAGAGGGAGTTCGGCACACGTTCGGTTCGGCGCTGTTCGCCGACCACGTCGCGGACCGGACGGCGACGATCGTCGAGCGACTCGAGGACGCGGGCGCGATCGTCCTCGGGAAGACGAACACGCCGGCGTTCGGCCACAAGGGAACGACCGTCAACGACGTCGTCGGTCCGACGGCGTCGCCGATCGACACCGACCTGAACGCCGGGGGCTCCTCGGGCGGGTCGGCCGCGGCCGTCGCGGCCGGGATGGTCCCGATCGCGACCGGCAGCGACGCCGGCGGCTCGATCCGCATCCCGGCCGCCTGCTGTGGCGTCTACGGCCTGAAGCCCACGTTCGGGCTGGTCCCCGACGACGGCCGGCCGAGCGCGTTCGGGCGGTCGACCCACAACGTCACGAAGGGGTCCCTGACCAGAAGCGTCGAGGACGCCGCGCTGGCGCTGTCGATGATGGCCGGTCCCGACCCCGCCGATCCGCGAAGCGTCCCCGTCGACGTCGATCCGTTCGCCGCCCTCGAGCGCCCGGCGTCGGAGCTCCGGATCGCCTACAGCCCCGACCTCGAGGCGTTCCCCGTCGAGGACGACGTCCGGGCCGTCGTCGAGGACGCTCTCGGGGCGTTCGAGGCCGCGGGCGCGACGGTCGAGGAGGTGCGGGTCGATCACGGTTACTCGATGGGCGAGTTGGGGGAGGCCGTCGAGCCGACGTTCACGACCGCGATGCTTCGAGCAGCGACGATGCTCGAGGAGTCCGCCGGGATCGACCTCCGGGAGCACGAGGACGAGGTGCCGGACAGCCTCCTCGAGATGATCCGGACCGGCGAGGGGTACGGTCCCGCCGACCTCGCGCGGACCGAACCCGTCAGGACGGACGTCTTCGACGCCGTCCAGGACGTGCTCGGGGAGTACGACGTCCTCGTGACGCCGACGCTCTCGCGGGTCGGCGTCGGCCTCCGCGAGGACCCCGGCGTCGACGCCTGGGACTGGTCGCTCGCGTGGCCGTTCAACTGGACCGGCCACCCGGCCGCCTCCGCACCCGCCGGCCTGACGGAGCGGGGCCACCCCGTCGGCATCCAGCTCGTCGGTCGCCGGTTCGAGGACGGAACGGTGCTCGCGGCGAGTGCCGCCCTCGAGCGGGAACGACCGTGGGACCGGCTGTACGGATTCGAGGGCCGAGCCGGGGAGGGCGGCGACGAACGGGAGTAATCCCGAAATACCGTCTCGCTGTCCGCAACCCAAACCCACTTTCCTCCCCTCTCCCTTCGTTCGAACATGACCAACTCCGCCGACGAGATTTCGCTGGAGAACTGTCCGACCGCAAGCGGCGTCCCGATGCTCGGACTCGGCACCTGGCAGAACACCGATGCCGAAGCGTGCACTGAGAGCGTCCGCACGGCCCTCGAGATGGGGTATCGCCACATCGACACCGCCCAGGCCTACGACAACGAGGAGGCCGTCGGCGAGGGGATCGCACGCGCCGACGTCGACCGCGAGGACGTCTTCCTCGCGACGAAGATCTGGATCGACAACCTCTCGGGCGAAGACGTCCTCGAGACCGCCCGCGAGAGCCTCGACCGACTCGGCGTCGACTACGTCGACCTGCTGTACGTCCACTGGCCCGCGCGGGAGTACGACCCCGAGGAGACCCTCGCGGCCTTCGATCAGCTGTACGACGAGGGGCTGATCGAGAACGTCGGCGTGAGCAACTTCCTGCCCGAGCAACTCGAGGAGGCCGCCGAGATTCTCGACGCGCCGATCCTGGCCAACCAGGTCGAGTTGCACCCGCTGCTTCCCCAGGAGGAGCTCCGGGAAGCGTGTGCGGCACACGACGTCGAGGTCGTCGCCTACTCGCCGCTGGCCCGCGGCGAGGTGTTCGACCGGCCCGAAATCGGGGAGGTCGCCGAGAAACACGGCGTCAGCGAGGCCCAGGTGAGCCTGGCCTGGCTGCGCGAGAAGGGCGTTATCGCGATCCCGAAGGCGACCGGGGAAGCCCACATCCGCGACAACTGGGAGTCACTCGCCCTCGAACTCGACGAGGAGGACGTCGAGACGATCGACGCTATCGACGCGCGAGAGCGACAGGTCGATCCCGACTTCGGCCCCTGGAACTGACGGACGACGGCGGGAGCGGATAATATCGTCTTACCGTCGGTTGAGTAACCTGTAGGCGACGCTGAAAAAGAAGGAAAGTTTACGGTACGCCGGTATTTTAGGTTGGGTATGTCCACCCGCACGCGGAGCCGTGGCGGTGGTGGGATAGTCGGTGCGGTTAAGACCGACTTACGGCGGTTACACGGGGCCTGGATGGAACTCGTCTTTCCCAGGCAGCGTGGCCGCGGCCACTCCGTCATGGGCAGATGGGAACCGGAAACGCTGCCACAGAAGATCGCCTACTACGCCTGGAGCGCGCTCGGCACGATCGGTCTCCTCGTTCTGTATCCGCTGACGGTCGTCGGCCTCGCCACCCGCTACTACGCGGCGAAACTCGACTCGACCCGAACCCGCCTGGGTATCGTCGGCGTGACCGTGGTCGCGCTGGTCGGCTGGGGGCTGCTGACGCTCGCCTGGGGCGTGATGTCCTACATGGAACAGATCGACATCCCGATCGCGTCGGTGGTCGCCGTCGCGGCGGCAAGCGGCGTTGCAGTCGTCTCGACTGCACTCGCCGCGGCCTGTGCGAAGTTCGGCGGCCGGTGGCTCACCGTCCTCCTTGCCTATCCCTTCGCGATGACCTCGCTGTTCCTGCCGCCGGTCGTCGCCGCCCTGGTGACGCCGGCCCTGGAACCGCACGTCCTCGAGCCAAGCTACGCCTTCGCCGTCTGGCTGCTCGAGAACCCGCTGTCGATCGGCGGGATCAACGAGTTCCTCTGGGCGAACTTCGAACTCGAGGGCGCAGCCTACGCGGGGATGTGGGTCGGCATCTCGTTCCCGCTGGGTTGGTTCCTCGGAATCGTCGTCGCGCTGGCGAACCTGGTTCGTCCCTCCGAGTAGGACACGCCGACGAACCGGCCCCCGGTTTCGGGAAACATAAGGGAAGCTACTCCTAACCTTGCGTATGGACTTCGACCTGAAGACCACCGCAGGCGTCTTTGTCGCGATCGTTGCGCTCGGCACCCTCGGTCTGATCGGGGCACCGATGATGACCACCGAAACCATCCTGATGATGGTCACGCCGTCGATGGCCGTCTTCGGCCTCGTCATGCTCGCACTCGGTGTCAAACACGGCGAGTACCGCGCAACGAACTGAGAAAGCCGGTAGAATCGACCCCTGACCGTCCTCGAGCGCGTGAACTGCGTGTTCGAGTCCGAGACGCCGATCGACTACGCTTCTCGATCGCCGCTCGAGTTCGAGAGTTTCCGAACGTTCTCCGCGAGTTCCTCGACCGCAGCCTCCTGTTGTTCCGTCTCGTCGACGATCTCCTGGGTCGTTTCCCGCACGGCGTCCGAACTCGAGCGGAGGTCCTCGACGGTGGCCGCGACCTCCTCGACGGTCGTCGCCTGGTCGTCGTTGGCGTCGGCGACCTCCTCGATGCCGGTCGCGGCGGACTCGGCCTGTCTGGAGATTTCCCGGAACGACTCGAGGGCGTTCTCGATCTCGGCGTCGACGTCCTCGATCCGCTCGCGGGCGGTTTCGACCCCGTCGACCGTCTCGTCGGCCTGTTCGCGGACGAGCTGGATCTGGTCTGCGATCTCCTCGGTGTAATCTTGGGTCTCCGTGGCGAGGTTCTTCACCTCGTTGGCCACGACGGCGAAGCTCGCGCCCGTCTCGTCGGCCTTGGCCGCCTCGATGTTGGCGTTGATCGCCAGCAGGTTGGTCTGGTCGGCGATGTCGTCGATCAGTTCGACGACGGCGTCGATCTCCTCCATGTACTCGTCGAGTTGCTCGACGGTCTCGAACAGGTCCTCGCTGGTTTCGACCAGTTCGTCGGTCACCTCGCGGGCATCCTCGCCGGCCTCGACGCCGCTGTCGGCCTCCTCGAGTGCGTCCTCGGCCGCCTCGACGACCCCGTCGGAGGAGGCGGCGACCTCCTCCATCGTCGCCGAGAAGTCGCTGATCTCGTCTGCGACCGCCTCCAGGGAGTCGTTCTGGTCGGCGACCTGCTCGTCGATGCGGTACGCCGACTCGGCGGCGCGCTCGATCGACCCCTCGAGATCCCGCGTGCGGTCGTCGACGCGTTCGACCAGTGACTGGAAGTTTTCGGCCATCTCATTGACGTCGTCAGTCAGCTCCAGCAGCGCCGGATTGACGACGTCGTGCTCGTCCTCGAAGGTCGCGCGGGCCGAGAGGTCGCCCTCGCCGATCCGTCCGAGCGTGTCGGTCACCTCGCCGATCAGTTCCGTGACGGCCCGCTCGTGGAGGATCTCCTCGCTGCGGTCCTCGACGAGTTCCAGGACGGCCTCGAGGTCGCCGTCCTCGTCGAACAGCGCCATTGCGAGAAACGAGATGTGCGTCTCCCGGCCCTGCTTGTCCTTGGTGACGCTCGTGTCCTCGTAGACGATCCGGTCGGCGTAGCCGTACTCCTCGTCGACGCGCTCGACGTCCCAGTGGTCTTCCGCGTCGCGCGGGTTCTCGGCCACCTTGTCGACGAGGCTCCGGTGGCGACGGCCGTCGGTGTACGTGGCCGCAGCGATGGTCTCCCGGTTGTCCTCCCCGAGAAACTCCCGGTGGCCCTCGTCCAGCCCGAGCAGGCGATTGAGGGGGTCGTTGTACGCCAGTACGGTGTGATCGTCGGCGATGAGAAACGCCGGGTAGGGGATCGCCTCGAAGACGTCCGCGAGCGGAACCTCGCTTTCGACGCCCTCGTCGGCGAACGCGTCGGCCGCCACCTGCAGATCGACCAGCGTCGCCCGGAGCCCGGCACGGAGCGCCTCGCGTGCCTCCGACGGCGAGGCGCCCGCCTCGAGCGCGTCGAACGCCTCGTCGACGAGGTCGTCGACGACCGCCCCGTAGCTGGCGACGAATTCCGAGGGCGAGGCCCCCTGACTCGCCTGCGCCCCGACGACGTCGGCGACCTGCCGTTCGCGATCGGCCCCCGCCTCGGACTCGAGCACCGACGAGAGGAGCGCGGCCTGGTCGGCGGCCGCGTCCGCCCCGATCGAACTCGAGTACGCCGACTCGACGTCGTCGGTTCCGATCTCGAGTTCCGGTTCTCCATCCGGCGCGACTGCATCGAACTGCCGCTTTGCATCCCCGCCGTACCCTACTGCTCGCCTCGCGCTATCGATCCGCGTGTCGGCGATTCGTTCAGCCATACCAGGGAATCACACGGATCGATATTATAGCCGCAGGCCGACATGTAAACCCGTTCGGGCGCGTCGCTTCGGCCCCGTTACCTCTCTCGCCTCGCGGGGCCGCCACAACGGGGAAGAAACGGGCAATGCTGAGTGCCCCGACCGGGAGAATAGAACTGAACTGAACTGAACTGGCTGGACTGGTCGAAACCGCCCGCGTTTCGGTTACCTCACATGTAGCCGAGGTCGCGCAGTCGCTCCATGAGGTCCTCCTTGTCCTGGGCGCGACCCGCACGCTCGGTCGTCCCCTCGAGGTCCTGGAGCCAGGCGGGGTCCTCGTCGCTTTTCTCCGTACTGACTTCGCTGCCGAGCGAGCGGAAGCCGGCGAAGTACTTCGGCGAGATCGGGATATCCTCCTGGGTGACGCCCTCGGGGAGGTCGTCGTCGGCCTCCGGGACGTAGCCCTCCTCGGGGAACTCGTCGACGGTGTCCGGGACGACGAAGTTCCAGAAGGCGTCCCAGACGGCGGCCTCGTCGAACTGGAGGATGGGCTGAACCCGGTCGTGGGGCGGGTAGATGTCGGGATCGTGGCGCGGCGAGAAGAACGTCTCGTCGGCGCGGGCCTCCTGTTCGTCCCACCGAACGCCCGAGATGACGCCGTCGATGTCGTACTCCTCTAAGGCGTCGTTGAGCGCGACCGTCTTCAGCAGGTGGTTGCCGACGTAGGTGTCGAGCAGGAACGGGAACGTGTCCTCCTCGTACTCGAGGATCTCGCGGACGTGGTGGCGGTTGTGATCGGATAGCTCCGAGATGTCGATCTCGTCGCCGGGCTCGAGGCCGTGTTCGTCGACGTATCCGCCGACGTCCTCGTTGCGCGCGTAGATGACCTCGAGGTCCCACTCGTCGGCCCAGTGGTCGACGAAGTCGTGGATCCCGTCGAAGTGCTGGTAGTGGTCGATGAAGACCGCCGGGGGAACCTCGAGGTCGAACCGGTCCGCGACCTCCTTGATGAAGTACAGCGTGAGCGTCGAATCCTTGCCACCGGTCCACATGACCGCGGGGTTCTCGTACTCCTCCAGTCCCTCCCTGGTGACCTCGATGGCCTTCTCGATCTTGTCCTGGATATGCGGATAGTCCTCCGGGTCTTCGCCGTCGCCCTCGTCGTAGTCGACGTCGACGTACTCGGGGAAGTTCTCTGACATCGTGTAATTAGATATAATTACCACGGTAAAACCCTTTTGGGGACCGGAAACCTCTGTCGGAAGCCTGGGACGGGAGAGCCGCCGGTACGGGCACGATTTTCCGCCGACCCCGCTGATCCCGTCGATCCCGCCGACCCCGCCGACCCCGCCGATCCCGTCGCTCAGTCCAGTGGCACCGCTTCGATTCCCCGAGTCGGTTCGTCGATCTCGACGTCCTCGACCTCGACCTCACCGTCGATTTCCCGCCGGAGAAGCGTAACGATCCGTCGACTCGCCAGCCCATCGCCGTAGGGCCTGGGATGGGAGTCGGGATCCCAGTCGGTCGCGAGCGCGTCCCGAATCCGGTCGTCGTCGGAGCCGACGAGCCGGTTCCAGCCCGCTTCGACCGTCTCGACCCACTCGGTCTCGGACCGCAGCGTGACACACCGCGTCTCGAGGAAGAACGCCTCCTTCTGGACGCCACCGGAATCGGTCGCGACCCGCTCGGCCGCGTCGAGCAACCGGACGAAGTCGAGATACCCCTGCGGTTCGATCACCTCGAGCGCGTCGGTCGCCCGGTCCCAGAGCCCGTACTCTCGGAGCCGTTCGACGGTCCGCGGATGTGCCGGGAAAACGACCGGCAGCGGCGCGTCGGCAAGCGCAGAGACGATCGACTCGAGGTTCTCTCTGACGTCGGTGTTGCGCTGTCTGTGGACCGTCGCCAGGACGAACTCGCCGTCCTCGAGGCCGAGATTCTCGAGGATCGTCGAGGCCTCCTGGGACCGCTCGCGGGCCTCGAGTAGGGCGTCGTACATCACGTCGCCGGTCCAGTAGACGCCGTCGGAGATGCCTTCGTCGGCGAGGTTCCGGACGGCCGCCTCGCTCGGGGCGAAACACAGTTCCGAGGCGTGGTCGGTCATGATCCGGTTGACCTCCTCGGGCATCTCCCGGTCGTCGCTCCGGAGGCCGGCCTCGACGTGGGCGACCTCGACGTCGCGTTTCGCGCCGACGATCGCCCCCGCAAGCGTCGAGTTCGTGTCGCCGTACAGCAGGAGTGCGTCCGGGGAGACCTCCTCCAGTACGGGCTCGAGGGCGGCGATCATCTTCGCGGTCTGGCGTCCGTGGGTGTCCGACTGGACCCCCAGGTTGTAGTCGGGCTCGGGGATGTCGAGTTCCTCGAAGAAGACGTCCGACATCTCCTCGTCGTAGTGTTGCCCGGTGTGGACCAGTGCCTCCTCGCCGACGTCGCGGAGCTTTCTGGAGACGGTCGCGGCCTTGACGAACTGGGGACGAGCCCCGACGATCGAACAGACGCGCATCAGTTCACCTCCGCGACTGCGGGTCGGTGGGTCCGAACGTCCGGGACGATCGATCCGACGAGAAACGCAAGCGGGCGGGTAAAGCGAGTTAGAGTTGCGCCCGCGGGCATCGCGCGGAGGGACCACTCCCGTCGACTGACGTTCACCTCGGAGAGCATGTACCCGTCGTTCCAGCGGCCGGCATATCGTTATCAGCGCGCTACCCCGTACAGCGCCGTTCTGTCGGGCTATAGCGCCCATGAACCCCGAATTCGACCGTGATGGGGCTCGAGCCGAGGGTTTCAGGTCACGGCCCGAACGCCTATCGATACGATACAGTTCGGAAAGGAAACCGTTCCGAACTCCACGAAAACGGGGACCTCCGAACAGGAACCGCCTTCCGTCGCGAATCGAGTCGCTACTCGCGCCGGCCGTTCGCGGCCGTCCACGCCGGCGACGGTTTGCGGCCGATTTCCGTCCATGTACGGTGACCGAACTTCAAGGAGGTCGTGATTAACGCGAACGGTGATCCGTTATCGTCCCCGACGAATCGATCGATATGACCGAGCGGCCGCCCTCACCGCCGTCCCCCGACCTACAGTCTCCCACCCCGATCGAGTCCGACGACGCCGAGGCCTCCCCGGCCGATCCGATCGTCGTAACCACCACACAACTCGCCACGACCCTCGAGGAGTGGCTCGGCCACCCGCCCGACGAGGACCTGCTCGAGACCCTGTTGCTGGAACTGGATCGACGCGACTTCCTCGAGTGTGCGGGCGTGACTCGAGACGGCGACTACCGGTGGAACGTCACCGAAACGCCGGAGCGGGTGGGCGACGCGATCGCCGAGGTCGTCGTGAGCGCGCTGTGCTCCGACTAACGGCCACGGTCGTCTACGACGCCGACCGGTCGGAGACGAGCGTCTCCGGTTGTTTACGACTGTGTCGATGGTGCCGACCGCAGGCCGATCGAAGAAACGACTCGAGCGAGTAAGGCGAGAGAAGCAAACGCGGCGCGGAACGCCTCGTGTACGCGCCGATCAGTCGCTGATGAACTTGTTGTCTCGCCAGTTGACACCCGTCTCGCCGGACCCGTGATCGCGCGGCCCTTCGACGACCTCGATGTCGGCCGGCCGGGGCTCCCCCTCGACGATCCGGGTCGCCTCGAGTTCGCCGTTGCGCTCCGAAATAGCGGTCAGCGTCCCCTTCTCGGCTGCCTCGGCGATCTCACAGAGGACGAGGAACATCTCGTACTGGAGCAGCGAGTTCTGGAGGACCGTCTCCCGGTCACCCTTGAACGCCGCGAACTCGACGAGTTCGGATTCGATCTCCTCTTCCTCTTCCTCGTCCCAGCTGAAGGATTGGCGGCGCTCGTCCGGGTCCTCCTCGTAGACGCGGTTCTCCGTGACGCTGGCCTTGAGCTGGGCGGTCGGCGTGTACTTGCTGACGGACTGATCCTCCGCGACCGCCTTGAGGATCAGGGTGTTGTTCCGCCGTGTGATCTCGACGTCTTCGATCCCGTCGGGGTATTTCGCCTCCTCGATGTGGTCCCGAAGGTCCTCGAGGGGTAGTTCGAGCGTCGAATGCAACCGATATACGTGTCTGGATTCCTCAGTTGACATAGTGGGGAGTACGGCGAGGGTTCTTGCTCGCTAGTACGCCCGGGTGACTTATATGATCTGCTATTAACTGCGTGAAATACCAGTACGGACAAATTCAAGTCCCGGCTACGGTCCGTCCCGGTGAACGGGGACAGAACTCACTCCGCGTTGAGCGTCTCGGCCAGTTCGCCGCGTTCCTCGAGTTCCTCGAGAACGTCCGAGCCACCGACGAACTCCCCGTCGACGAACGTCTGCGGGATGGTCTCCCAGCCGCTGTGGTCCTCGAGGGCGACGCGGAACTCGTCCAGCGATTCGAGGACGTCGACCGTCTCGTACTCGTCGCGGTGCTGATCGATGAGGCCGAGCGCCTTTCGCGAGTAGCCACACTGGGGCATGAGTTCGGTCCCCTTCATGAAGAGGACGACCTCGTTGTCCTCGAGCGCCTCGGCGACCTGCTCGTTGACCTCCTCCTGATCGAGTCCCTGGTTCGGTGGGAATTCCATGTCCCGTCGTACGGCAGTGAAAGGGATAGGCCTTGCGTCACCACCCCGCGGAGGTAACTGAAACGGGTTACGTCACGGCTCGAGCCGAACGACGCGGTCGTCGCCGCTTCGCGGGAAGTCGCCGCCGGCGCGGCCGTCCCGGTTGGACGTCAGCAGGTACAGCGAGCCGTCGGGTCCGGGTTCGACGTGGCGAAGTCGACCGTAGGTTCCCTCGAACAGCCGGGTGACGGTCGCCTCGAGACGGTCGTCGAGCCACGGGAGGTCGGCAGGATGGCCCTCCTCTCCGGTTGAATCGCCGCTCGCGTTCGCGTCCCCCGGACGCAAGGCGACCGCGTACAGCGTCCCCGAGGCCAGCCCGCAGACGAGCACGTGGTTCTCCCACGGACCGACCGCGCCGTCCGCGTAGAACGCCAGCCCGGACGGGGCCCACGTCTCCTCCGGCCCGGTGTTGACCACCGGCGGCGTCGCAGCCTCGTGATCCTCGTCGTCGTAGCTCCCGTACTCGGAATCGTCCGGGCCGCCACGGACGACCGGCCAGCCGTAGTTCCCGCCCGGTCGAAGCACGGATACCTCGTCTCGAGCGGACGGGCCGTGCTCGGCGATCAGCGGCGTTCCCTCGGGCGTGAAGTCGATTCCCTGGGGGTTCCGGTGGCCGAGCGTGTAAATCCGGTCGTCGCCGTCAGCCCCCCAGTCGGGGTTCCCGGAGGCGGGGTCGCCGTCGGGCGTGAGCCGAAGGACGCTTCCCGCGAGCGAGCCGGGATCCTGCGCGAGCGCCGGTTCCTGAGCGTCACCCGTCGTCACCCACAGATGATTGTCGGGGCCGAACGTGATCCGGCCGCCGTTGTGTGTCGTCGCGCCCGGGACCCCCTCGAGGATCGGCGTGAGTTCGGGGTCGGGGTCGGGGTCGGGGTCGGGGTCGTCCCCCTCGAGATCACACCGGACGACGCGGTTCTCGATCCCGCCGTCGTCGACGGTGTAGTAGACGAACGCGACCGCCGGATCCGGGTAGTCGGGGTGGACGGCGACGCCGAGGGTGCCGCCCTCCCCCGGTGCGGCGCGGTCCGGCAGGTCGCCCGCCTCGAGGACGACGTCGCCGTCCTCGGGCGCGAGTTCCTCGCCGGTCGCGAGGTCGGCGGCGTCGAACCGCCGCAGTCCCCCGTCGCGTTCGGTGAGGAAAGCATCATCGCCCGCGAACGCGAGGTCCCAGGGCACCTCGAGGTCGGCGACGGCAGTCGTCGCGTCGACGTCGTCCTCGGTCGGCGTTCCGTCGGCGGGTCGCCAGTCGGGTTCGGTCCAGTCGTCTCCGGGCGCCTCTTCGGGGGTGACCAACTCGAGCGAGTCGGTCCCGGGCCGGTCGAGACAGCCGGCGATGGCGACCGGGATCGAGAACGAAAGGCCGGCCGCGGAGAGCAGTCGACGGCGCGTGGGGGACATGGCTATAGTCCGCTCTTTGGACCGGAGAAGTGAGTGTCTTTGTCCTCGACGCGGGCGAAGCGTCGAGAGCGGGGTCAGTTGTAGAAGGCTTCCGCCACGAGCAGCGGGAAGACAAGCGTCGCCTCGGCCTCGACCTGGGCGTAGTTCGTCTCGGTGTCGTCCTTGATCTTGCCCCACGAGACGGCCTCGTTCGGCGGCGCGCCCGACAGCGAGCCGTCGCCTTCCATCCCCGTCGAGATGTAGACGGCGTAGTCCGCGCCGCCGCGGAAGAGGTTCGTCATGATGGCGTGGTGTTTCGGCACGCCGCCGCCGACGGCGATCAGGCCCGTCGTATCCGCGAGCATGCCGTCCTCGATCAGCTTCTCGTAGTCGTCTAAGATCTCGATGCCGATGTCCGAATCCGTGTCCTGTCGCTGCCGGTAGTAGTAGAGGAAGTTCCCGACCTCGGCGTCGGTCAGTGCCGGACAGTAGACCGGCACGTCGTTGTCCGCGGCCTGCTTGAGCACCGAATCCTCGTCCTCGAGGGTCGCACCGAGTTCGCGGGCGAACTCGGTCGGCGTGCGGATCGACTCCTCGGCGAAGAAGTCGTCGAAGAAGTCGTAGAGGTACTCCTCGAGCCAGACGTACCGGTCGGAGGGGACGAAAATGTTGCCCAGCCGGTTGATGCCGCGTTCGCGGAGTTCGGCCTCGTCGGCGTCCCACTCGCCCATCTTGAACGGCTTGGCGGTCTTGATGACGTCCTCGGTCAGCGACCCCGAGGTGGTGATGACGACGTCGACGTAGCCGTCGCGGACGAGCGCGGCGACGACCTCGCGAAGCCCCGAGGAGACGATGTTCGAGGTCAGCGTGAGATAGATCGTCGCCTCCTCCTCCTGCATCCGTTCGGTGACGTCGATCGCTTCGGAGAGGTGGGTCGCCTGGAAGCCGGTCGTCTCGTAGGACTCGAGCAGCGTCGACAGGTCGAGGTCGCCACGGAAGTCGTGGCCGCGAACGTCCGCCGTCTCCAGGTCTTCGTCGCTACCCGGGACGACGTGATCGCGGGACGAATCGTCGGTCATACACGACACCAGGAAGAGGAACGGTTTAAGCTACGTGTTAGCCGTCCGGTATGCGCCGCTTACCCAGTCCCAGTCGGCCGTCCGGCCGGCTGAGTCAATCCGCCGCCGTCGGCGACTCGAGCACCTCGAGTTTCTCGGCGGCGTAGCCGAAGACGTCCCGGTAGCCGTACGGCGACATCAGTACGGGGTAGAACGGTTCGTCGGCGACCTGTTCGTTCCCGTCGGCCGCCGCGAACGGTGCTCCGGCCTCGACTTCGGTGAAGTTCTCGACGAACACCTCGTAGGTGTCGGCCGGTTCCTTGGGCACGACGTCGGTGAGCCGGAAGACCGGCAGATCCCGCGAGACGGTGTCGCCGGGCAGCACGCCGACGGCGGTGAGAAACGCCCGCATCAGTCGGTTCGCGTTCTGGGCGGCCGACTCCGATCCCTGCTGTCCACACTCGACCTCGATCGTGTCGATCTCGGTCATCAACCGCCCTTCGGCGAAGTTCTCCGTCTCGACCATCGCCGTCACCGGGAGTTGCGGACACAGTCTCGCCGCGGTCTCGTCGACGCCATCGACGATCGCGAACGGATCCGCGTAGCTCTGGGTCGAGTGCATCGAGAACGTGAGACAGTCCTCGAGTTCCTCGACGAGACGGTGGGCGAGCCGACGCTCGTGGGTCTCGGCGTCGGGATCGCCGGGGAAGACCCGGTTGAGGTCCTCGTCGACGAACCGGACGCGTCGCTCGAGGGCTTTCTCGTTGGCGACGACGAGTTTGACTGGGCGCTGGACGGTCGGCCGTTCCTCGAGCAACCGTTCGACCGCGCGGACGCCGCAGGGTTCGTCGCCGTGAACGCCGGCGAGGACCGCGATTTCCGGCGTCCCCGACCCGATCTGTGCGACTCTCATCAACATACGGGAGGATCCGAAGCCCCAAAGGCGACACGGTTCGGGCGCCACGGCGGGGATCGGCTCCCGTCGCGGTCGGTGTCAGGCCGCAATCGTATCGAACCGTGGGCTCTACGACCCTACACGAGCGACCGAACCACGTCGCCGACGGCGCGCCCCTCCGCGACCACGTCGCGACGGTAGTGCATGTAGACGGCCCCGAGCGGCGGTTGGAGCAGGTATGCCAGCGCGATGGGCAGGATCGCTTCGGTCGGGAGCGTCTCGGAGGCGGCGGCGATGGCGACGGCGATCGAGAGGTTGCGCATGCTCGTCGCGTAGATCAGCGCGATTCCCTGTTCGGTCGGCAGTAGCGTCCGACCGACGGCGACCCCGACGAGCAGTAATCCAGCGTAGAACAGCACCAGCGGCACGATCGTGATCGCCGAGCCGATCGGATCCGAGAGGATCGCCTGGCTGCGCATCGTCATCGCGATGAACACGATCGCCATCACGCCGAGTGAGCTCGCGCCGCCGAACAGCGGCTTCAACCGCCTGAAGCCGCTCGAGCCCTGCTTCCGGAGGAGGAGCCGCCGCGTGACGTTGCCGGCGATCATCGGGACGACGACGAACAGTGCCATCTGTCGGTAGAGTGCCCCCGGGTCGAAGGTAGCGCCGTCCCCGACGAGCAGGGAGAGATACGCTGGCAGGACGACGACCGCGGTGAGTAGATTCGCGGCCATCGCAACCAGCGCGGCCTCGAGGTCGCCGTCGGCCAGGCCCGTCCAGGCAGCCGTCATCCCGGAGGTCGGGATGAGCGCGATGAGATAGAGGCCGACCGCGTAGGCCGGATTACCGGCGAAAAACAGCCGTGCCAGGGCGATTGCGAGCACCGGCACCACCGCGAAGTTGATCGCGAGACTGAGCGCGACCGGCGCGACGTGGTCCCGGACGTTGAGCACCTCCTTGAGATCGATGTTGATCATCATCGGGTAGATCATGAGGAACAACACCGGCGTGATCGCGCTCTGCAGGAGTCGTTTGGTCCCCGCATCGAACACCTGGCCGGCCAACAGTCCGAGCACGAGCGAAGCGACGACCACGTAGAGCAAGTTCCGCTTGATACCCAGTAGTACTCGCCTGATCATGCCGTCGCCTCCGCGGTTCGCAGCCGAGACAGTTCCTTCGGCCGTGTTGCGGTTCGACCGCGTGACTCGAGGGCCGCTCCGCCGACGGACCGCCCTCTCGTGGTAGCTACCATGATTGTATAGTTACCACTATACTACAAATCACTTTCGACACCGCTACCTGCACAGTAGCCCTGTTCATCGAGTTGCCACGCGGATCGACGACGATCGAACGACGATGGGTGACCCCTGCTACTACAGCGTTCACGAACCGCCACCGTCCGGTTTATCGATCGAACCAGCGATCGTTCGACTGTTCGGATGCCGGACCAGTGAGGTCGACCGGCGGACGGAGCGACCCAGCCGAACGAACCGCCGGGCTTCCCCGGTAACGACACACAATAATTGTGCATCAAAGACAATATTAACCACAACTACCAACCGTCGAACGATGACCTACGAGTTCGAGGTCCCCGAACTGGGAGACGACGTCGCTTTCGGACTGCTGGTGAATTACAACGTCGAAGTCGGAGACGAGGTCGAGGAGGGGGAACTCCTCGCCGAAGTAGAGACGGACAAGTCGGTGATCGAAGTGACTGCGCCCGTCTCGGGAACCGTCCGCGAGCGCGTCGCCGACGGCGGAGAGACCGTCCGGGTCGGCGAACCGTTGCTCCGATTCGAAGACGTCGACGAACCGGGAAGCGACGGGGGGAGCGAAGACGACGATCTGACGCCCGCAGTTACCCGACTCGAGGCCGACGGCGAGTCCGGCGACGAGTCGATGCCGGCCGACGACGCGGACGACAGTGTGACCCCCGCAGTCACACGGGTCTCGGACATCGGCTCCGACACAGGCTCCGACACAGGCTCCGACTCCGACTCCGAGGACGGAACGGAGATCGACCTCGCGCCCGACCTGACCGTCGACGCCGTGCCAGAAGAGACGGAAGTCCTCGTCGTCGGCGGCGGCCCCGGTGGCTACGTCGCGGCGATCCGCGGCGCACAACTCGGGCTCGAGGTCACGCTCGTCGAGCGCGACGCCTACGGAGGAACCTGTCTCAACAGCGGTTGCATTCCGTCGAAGGCCCTCATCCACGGCGCGAACGTCGTCGAGGAGGCGACGAGCGCCGAACACCTCGGTATCACCGCCGAGGTCGACGTCGACGCTGCGGAGTTGGCCTCCTGGAAGAATGGCGTCGTCGACGATCTCACCGGAGGCGTCGAACAACTCCTTCGTGGCGCCGGCGTGACGCTCGTCGAGGGGCGGGCGGAGTTCGTCGACGACCACCGGGCCCGAATCGCGACCGAGGAAGGCGACGCATCCCTGGCGTTCGAGTACGCGATCGTCGCCACCGGCAGTCGCCCCCTCGAGGTGCCCGGGTTCGAGCCCGACGGGGAACGCGTGCTGGACTCCAGTGACGCGCTCGACCTCGAGTCGATCCCGGAGCGGCTGGTCGTCGTCGGCGCGGGCTACATCGGGATGGAACTGTCGACGGTCTTCGCGAAGCTCGGGACCGACGTCACCGTCGTCGAGATGTTCGACGACGTGCTTCCGATGTACGGGGAGGCCGTCTCGCGCGTCGTTCGCGAACGCGCCCGCGAACTGGGGGTCGAATTCCGGTTCGGCGAGCGCGCGGCCGACTGGGAGCCGACCGGCGACGGCGTCGAGCTCACGACGGAGGCCGAGGACGGCTCGACCGCCCGCCTCGAGGCCGACGCGGTGCTCGTCGTGGCCGGTCGCGAACCCGTCACCGACACGGCGAACGTCGAGGCGCTGGGACTCGAACCCGACGACGACGGGTTCCTGTCGACCGACGCCCAGGGCCGAACGACTCGAGATCACGTCTTCGCCGTCGGCGACGTCGCTGGCGAGCCGATGCTGGCACACAAGGCGAGCTACGAGGGAGAGATCGCAGCGGCCGCCATCGCCGGCGAACCCGCCGTGCTCGACCGCGATGCGATGCCCGCCGCAGTGTTTACGGACCCCGAAGTCGCGACCGTCGGTCTGACCCGCGAGGAGGCCACAGAGGCGGGCTACGATCCCGTCGTCGGAAAGATGCCCCTCCGTGCGAACGGCCGGGCGCTCACCGTCGAGGCGACCGACGGCTTCGTCCAGGTCGTCGTCGATACACCCTCGGAACGACTCCTCGGTGCACAACTGGTCGCGCCGAACGCCTCCGAACTGATCGGCGAGGTCGCGCTCGCGATCGACGTCGGCCTCGAGGCTTCGACGGTCGCCGAGACGGTCCATACCCATCCGACGCTCTCCGAGGCAGTCATGGAGGCCGCGGCCGACGCTCTCGGCGAGGCGGTTCACACGCGATGACGACACTCGAGGGCTGATACGGTAATCTATTCGACGGAGGCAATCGGCCAGTTTTCATCCCGTTACCCCCGTATTCGACCCCGCTATTTACGGATCGGCGAGACACAAGGTATTTCATAAAACTGTGTTAACTAAGCAATACTAATATGACAGACATCGACCTCACGACGACCAACGAGGACGGGTTCGATACGAAAAGCGTCATCGGCGACTTCGCCGTCGCCGTCGATCCAATGAACGAAACCGGACCGAACCCCAACGAGGTACTCGTCGCCGACTACGCGTCGTGTTTCCTCCCTGCGGTTCGGATGGGCGCCCAAAAGAACGGCCTCGAGGACCCCGGGAAGATGGAGATCGATGCCGAGGCCGACCTCGACGACCACGACAATCTCGAGTCGATCCGGTTCACACTGAAAGTCGAAGCCGATCTCGACGACCCCGAAGAACTCGTCGAGATCGGCGAACAGTATTGTCACGTCCACACAGCGCTACGTGACGGACTCCACGCCGACGTGACGGTCGTCGACGACGCGTTCTGATCACGGCGACCACTCGAGAGACCACACGCTCCTTCCCCACCCTTCAGACGGACCGTTGGACAGCAGTGCCGGCGAAATCAGTCGTCTCCGTGTGCCCACCGTTCCGATCGGCTCACTCCTCGAGTGACGCTGCGTACTCGCGGTCGACCTGTCGCGCCGTCGGGTACTCGGCGTCGAGGCGGATCTGCCACCCGTCGAGGTAAGACGGATCCTCGAGGGCGTTCGAGACGGCCGTCCGAACGTCGAGGACGTCGACCCCGTAGTAGTCGGCGGGCGTCCCGCGGAGGTACTGCAGCGCCGTCCGGAACAGCGATCGCATCCCGTCGTCGTCCTCGAAGTCGTGGTGTTTGTACGCGCCGGCGGCGACCTGGACCATCCCGTGGAGGAAGGCGCTCTCGGTCCGGCCGCGACCGTAGTTGTACCACTCGTCTTCGAAACAGTCGTGGCTCTCGTGATAGTCGCCGGCGTTGAACAGGCGGACGCCGTGAACCGTTGCCCGCCGGAGCGTCGCGTGTTTCCAGCGGTTCTCGGACTCGAGCCAGCCGGTCGGCGGATCGGTGGGATCCGGCGGCGGATCGACGGTCGGGTCCGTCGTGTGGTCGGCCATGGCTCCGTATTGGAGTCGAGGACGGGTATACCGTTCGGCGTACCGCCGAAAACCGACGGGTAACGCGACAATCAACGAGATATTTCGACCATGTGGCGGGAGGCCACCGGAACGTCGACGGTGGGGTCCGTCGCCGTATATAGTGCATACACAGTGTCAGGCAAGGCCTTATTCGCCTGTGGACCGTTTCCCGAGATAGATGAATCATCCGTACGGGCGGTGTGAGAACTGCGGGAACCGTCTCTACGAACACGTCGACGGCGGCTACCGGTGCCCGAACTGCGAGACGCTGTACTCACAGGACACGCTCGAACAGTCGCCCTCGGTCTGAGGCCGCTCGAGACTGGCCTGGCCGGTCGTTTCTTCGAGCGCCCCGATCGGGTGGTATACGATAGCGACGCGAACGGACGCCGGTCGCCGACGGAGACTCGATGCTACCCCTGCCGAACCGGAAGAGGGGGCGACCCTCGAGAGACGAGGAAAATCGCAGACTATTCAAACGACACGGACGTACGGACGATTGCGTGCGAGGGTAGCCAAGCGGTCAACGGCGGCGGACTCAAGATCCGCTCGTGTAGACGTTCGTGGGTTCGATTCCCTCCCCTCGCATCGCAACGAAGTGCAAATCGCACTGAGTGAGATGCAGGAGGGATCGAACGACGCCGGGGTTCCGCCGAAGCGCAAATCCCGGAGGTAGTTCGATTCCCTCCCCTCGCATCGCATGCGGCGCGAACGCGCCGGAAAGATGCGGAAGATCAGCACGACGCGATCTTCCCTCGCAAAATTCTCGAGAACCCGATCCCCGTCGAGAGCGACGGCTCCGTCTCTCGCCGTCGCGTGAAGAGGACAAAACACTTATACGACGGCTGAAAACCGCGCTACCGACTCGGGACGCGAACAACGACCTCACGAGCGGAGTACGACGGAATGTCCGCCACAGCAACGACCGACGATCGGGAGGACCGCGACGGGGCCGACGGAACGGCCACCAACGGGTCGGTCCGGCGCGCCGCGAGCGCCCTCCTCGCGCCGCGATTCGGGATCGATCCCCGGGCGCTCGCGGCGTTCCGGATCGCCGTCGGTCTGGTCGTGCTCGGTGACCTGCTTTTCGTGCGCCTCCCGGGCGTACGGGCCTTCTACACCGACGCCGGGGTGTTCCCGCGGTCGACGCTGGCGACGCTGTACCCGCCGTTCGAATCCGCGTCGTTGCACGCACTGTCCGGCGACGCGTGGTTCCAGTACCTCCTGCTCGGGGTCGCCGCCGTCGCCGCGCTCTCGTTGACCGTCGGCTACCGGACCCGGATCGCGACGGCCGTTTCCGCGATCCTGCTTGCGTCGTTACACGCCCGGAACCCGCTGGTGTTGAACGGTGGCGATACGATCCTGTTGTCGCTGCTCGTGCTGGGACTCTTCCTCCCGCTCGGCGTGCGGTGGTCGGTCGACACGATGCGACGCGCCGAAGACGCGACGGAGAGCAGACGCGGGACCGACGACGACCGCGTCCTCTCGGTCGCCACCGGGACGATCCTCGTTCACTTCGTCGTCATCTACGCGATCAACGGTGCGGTCAAGTTCCAGAGCGAGGCCTGGATGGACGGGACGGCGACGCCGCGTATCTTCCACCTCGAGCAGTACATCGTCTGGCTCGGCCCCTGGGTGGCGAACCTGGGGACGACGCTGGTCGTCGCGAACTGGGCCTGGGTCGCCCTGCTCTGTGGCTCGGTCCTGTTGCTCGTCTTTACCGACCGACTCCGGGCCGCACTCGCGTTCGCGTTCGTCGGCTGTGAACTGGGGCTGGCCGCGACGATGCGACTCGGCGCGTTCCCGTTCGTCATGGTAGCGGCCCTGTTGTTGTTCCTTCCGCCACGGATCTGGGACCGCCTCGAGGCGGCGCTGAAAACTGTGGGCGGTCGGGATCCGCGGGCCGTCGGGGAGTCGATCGGCTCCCGGATCCTCGCCGTAGAGCGCGCTGCGTTGCCATCGGTTCCGGTGGGGAGAAGGGACGTTCCGGCCCGGACGACCGTCCGCCGGCTGGGACGCGTGACAGTCTCGGTCGTCCTCGTCTGTTTCCTCGTCGCCGTCGTCACCTGGCAACTGGCCGGCGCGGGGTTCGTCGACTCCCCGACCGACGTCGACGAGATCGAGGAGGCGAGCTGGTCGTTCTTCGCGCCGAATCCCCCCGACGCCTACTGGTGGTACGCCTGGGAAGCCGACCTCGAGGGCGGCGAGACGGTCGGGACGCTCACGGATGGGGCCGGCGAAATCGATCGCCCGCCGGACGCCGCGGACACCTACCCCTCGGTCCTCTGGAAGCGGTACGGCACCGACCTGCGGTACGGTGGCGACGCTCACTACGAGCCCCTGGCCGACTACCGCTGTCGCCGGGTGGCGGACGATTCCACCTACGACGGCGAACCGGAGACGGTGCGGCTGTACCACGTCGAGCAGCCGGTGACGGTCGACGGGCGGGTCGGCGATCCGGTCGCGGACCTGCGCCTCGAGCACGACTGTTGACCGGGCGATGCCCGACGCCGGACGGACGCGAATCGAGCCGAGGGAAGGGGCCGAGGGCCGATCGTCACGAACCGCTACACCTTTTCGCCGCCGGGGCGATCCTTCGGCAATGAGCGAGCAATCGGATCGCGAATCCGTCGCCCTGGAGGCGGCCGAAGCCGGCGCCGAGGTCGCCGCCGATTCTTTCCGTGGCAGCCTCGACGTCGACAAGAAAGACGGCAAAACGGACGTCGTCACCCAGGCAGATCACGAGGCCCAGGAGCGCGTCGTCGAGACGATCCGCGCGGCGTTCCCCGAGGACCCGATCGTCGGCGAAGAAGACGAGGAACTGAAGGCCGTCCCCGAGGAGGGGCCGGCCTGGATCGTCGACCCCATCGACGGGACGAACAACTACGTCGCCGGCATCCGGGCGTTCGGGACGGCCGTCGCGGCGGTCGTCGACGGCGAACCCGTCGCCGGGGCGAACGTCTTCCCCGCGCTCGGGGACACCTACCGCGTCGGCCCCGAGGGTGCATTCCGCAACGGACGAAACCTGTCGGTCAGCGACTACGAGGACCCCGACATGGCGACGGCCTGTCCGACCTTCTGGTGGGATTTCGACCACCGCGGCGAGTACGGCCGGGCCGCCCGCGCGCTCGTCGAGCGGTTCGGCGACGTCCGCCGGTTCGGCTGCGCTCAGCTCGAGCTCGCGCTGGTCGCCGCCGGGGGGCTCGAGGGTGTCGTCACTAACAAACAGGCGAACCCGTGGGACACGGTCGCCGGCGTCGCGATGATCCGGGAGGCCGGCGGCGTCGTCACCGATCTCGAGGGGAACCGCTGGCGACACGACAGCCACGGGCTCGTGGCCTCGAACGGCGGGATCCACGACGAGTTGCTCGAGGCGGCCAACGAGATCGAGGCCGACGACTGATACGGATTGCTGTAACTGTTTACCGGTGCAACCGCAGGACGGTCGCGGTTGCGCCGGTAATGACTTACAGCAGTCCGTATGACGAGTGCTACAGGATCGTCACGTTGAGCGCGTACGGCCAGGTCGCGTTGGCCACCGCGAGGAAGGCCAGCGCGCCGCCGGCCCCGAAGACGTTCTTCAGGAAGTGGTTCAACTCGTTCTGTGCCTCCTCGCCCTCGAGCGACCAGAAGTCGTGCATCGTCATCGCCGACCCGAGGAGGAAGACGGCGAGTGCACCGGCCCCGAGGGCAGGAACGACACCGAGGACGACCGAGACGCCGCCGAAGATCAGCGTGCCGCCGCTGAGCGGCACAAGGAGTCGCGGGGCCGGGAGCCCCTTGAACTCGGCGTACCCGATCATCGACTCGGCGTCGACCAGGTTGTTCACCCCCATGAACGCGAGGATTCCGCCGAAGATCAGACGGGCACTCAGAAACGCCACGTCCGCGAGCGCGGATTCGAACATCAGTTTCCCACCCCCCGGAGTCGCGTCCGGAAGCGGGAGCGATCATCGTGTGCTTCGTGTATCGAGAGTCGGTCGACCATTGCACCCTCACATCGTCGCCGCACGGATATATCGTTTCGCGAACATCAATGTAAGCGGGTAACACCGGCGTCAACGGGGGACGCCGGCAAAACCCAGTCGGGAAAAATACGCCAGCCGATAGGTTCCGGTGGGGATGGTGATAGCCTCGAGCGTCCGATTCCGCGGGGACCGGGACACGACACGGGGATACGCCTCCGGAGAAATCGGAAACGGTAAGCGGACGCCCCGACGGATATCGGATATGTACGAGTCCGTCGAGCGGTACGGGCCCGAGCGCGTCTGGGCCGCGACCGTTCTCGTCCTCGCGTCCGCGGTGATTCTGCTCGCCGCCCTCTTTCCACAGCGGGTGTACGTCGACATCATCTGGCAGTACTACTGGGGCCCCGTCGTCGCCGACGCCCACGGCTGGAGTTGCGTCGCCTGGGCCGGCGGCGAACAGGTCCCCTGTGGCGAAGCCCCCAGCGCGGGGCCGACCGCCGAACCCGGCTATACGTTCGTCTCCTACGCCGGCTACATCCCGACGCTGGTACTGGCCGTCATCGGCGTCGTCTTCCTCATCAAGCGCCTCGAGATCGAACGCTACCGTGCGGGTTTCTACGGACTGTTCCCGTTCATGCTGTTCGGCGGGGCGCTCCGCGTCGTCGAGGACACGAACGTCGCCGCGTTCCGCTACACCGGCGAACTCGCGATCGATCTCCCCTGGGTCGGCTTCCTGATCAGCCCGCTGATCTACTTCGTGGTCTTCCTCGTGACGCTGTTTGCCGTCGTCGGTTCGGTCTGGCTCGACCGGAACGACTACGTATCGGGGTACGAGTACCCGCTGTTCGGCATCGGCACCGCATTGCTGACCCTGACCGTCGGCTACCTCGGAGTCACCGCGGCGACCGAAGAGTACGCCACCTTCTACCCATACCTGCTGTTGACGACGCTCGCGGTCGCGACCCTCGCGACGTGGCTCACCTGGACGGCGATCGAACGCTTCGCACCCGAAATCAACCGCGGTACCCGGTTCATGGGCGCGGTCGTCATCTGGGCGCACGCGGTCGACGGCGTCGCGAACGTGATCGGACTCGACTGGGCGACGGCCTTCGGCCACGATCGGAACCTCGCGCCCAAACACCCGGTCAACGAGGCCATCGTCGACTTCACCGGCTCGATTCTGCCGGCCGAAATCGCCGAGGTGACGGGAGCGGCCTGGCCGTTCCTGCTCGTCAAACTCGCAGCCGCAGTCTTCGTCGTCTGGATCTTCAACGAGGAGATATTCGAGGAGAGTCCGCGCTACGCCATCCTGCTGATGATCACCGTCGTCGCGGTCGGACTCGGTCCCGGGACTCGTGACATGCTGCGGGCCACGTTCGGCGTCTGATACGGGGTACCGTCCGTCAGCACCGGCGCAACCGTGATCCGGCCGTGTTGTGCCAGTAACCCGGTAGGAATCCGTCTGAACCGGGCCGTCGCCCTACTCGCCGCTTGCGTCGCCGCGTTCGGTCGGCTCCCACGCGTCGGCGTCAGCCCAGAGTTCGTCGAAACTCGCCGCGAGTTCGCGGGCCGTATCGTCCTCCCGGAAGTTGACGACCGCCAGCAACTCGTCCGGCGCGGCCGGGTTGACGACCTCGAGACAGGCCTCCGCGTCGTCCAGTACGATGAACCGCCGTTCCGGGACGCTGTCGGCCCGTCGGATCTCCATGCCGGCCTCAAGCAGGTCCGTGACTCGATCCTCGGCCTGATCGATCTCGGTCACCAGCAGTCGGATCGAGACGCCCAGATCGAGGAGATTCCGGAGCCGATCGGCGAACGCCGCCTCGAGTGCCGGGCTGACGTCGACCGTCGCCGCGGCGATCCGGATGGAGTCGTCGACCGCGGCGAACCGCTCGAGCAACAGATCGCGGGCCGCCTCCTCGTGGAGCGCGCTCGTCGTGAACCCCTCGTCCTCGTCGCCGTCCGTGATTCCCGAGAGCGCGTCGGACGCTGACGCCGCCGTTCGTTCGTACGCTGCCCGTTCTTCCTCGAGTTCCTCGAGCCGTCGCTCCTTGAGCCGGGCGACCGCCTCCTCGGGTTCGACGTGGACGTACGTTCGGGGGCGACCGTCGTCGGCTCTCGCGAGCGACCGATCGACCAGCGAGTTGAGGACGTCGTAGACTCGCCCGCGTGGGACGTCGGACTCGTCGGCGACCTGGTCCGCCGTCATCGGACCGTTGCCCGCGAGTACGACGTAGGCCCGCGCCTCGTAGTTCGAAAGGCCGAGTTCGGCCAGTAGCTCGGTGTGATCGTCCATACTGGACCTACCGGTGAAAGAAACAACAAGCTTGTGGTTTGTAATAGAAAGGTTGATACGTCACCTGCCGCAACAGTCACGCAATGAGACGGACTCGGATCGTCGCCCTCGGTTTCGTCTTGCTACTGCTGGCTGGAGCGCCGCTGATGACACCAGTGTCGGCCTCCGACGAGCCCGATTTCGACGTCTACCTCACGGAAAACATCGTCGCGCCGGGCGAGGAGACGACCCTCCAACTGGAGATTCGCAACGCCGCCTCGCCGTACGAGAACGATAGCGACGTCGGTGACCCGCCGCCGACCGAGGCGCGCGACGTGACGGTCGAACTCAACGGGACGGACGCACCGGTCGACGTCAAGACCAACGAGACACCGGTTCCGACCATGTCGGCCCAGACGCTGCTGTCGGAATCGTTCACGATCGCCGTCGACGAGGACGCCGAGGCCGGGACGTACGAACTCGAGGCCGAGATCGAGTACACACACGGCGAGGACGACAGCAGCACCGACACCGAGACTGTCACGATCGTCGTCGAAGAGCGAGCGCGGTTCGAGGCCGTCGACGTTCACTCCGGCCTCGTCGTCGGCGACCGGGGACTGGTCACCCTGAAACTGAACAACACGGGCGTCGAGAACGCGAGCGACGCCGTCGTCCAGTTCGAGTCGCCGGATCAGAACGTCCAGACGATTACCGCGGCGGCCGACGGATCGGAGTCCCAGACGGGGCCGGCTGGCGGGGCGGCGCTCCAGCCGGTCGCCCCGACGAGCGAGGGATCCGACCTCCAGTCGTCCGGCAGCACGGAGTACGTCGGCGACTGGAAGATCAACGAAACCGCGACGGTACAGGCAGCGATGGACGTCGATGCCGACGCGGTCGCGCGGACGTACCCCATCTCCGTGACCGTCGACTTCCGCGACGGCGAGGGCGTCGATCGGACCTCCCGTGAGGTCCGTGTCGGTGCCGAGACAGCACCCGAACAGCAGTTCGCCGTCGAAAACCTCGAGACCGACCTCTACGTCGGCGAGGACGGGACGATCGAAGGGACGATCGTCAACGACGGTCCGAAACCGGTCAACGACACCGTTCTCGTCGTCGACGACGGAGAAGAGGGGATCGTCCCGAACCTCGAGGAGGGACTCGGGAGCGGATCGAACGTCTACCCGCGCGAGACCCAGTATGCTGTCGGCGACCTGAAACCCGGTGAGGCGGCACCGTTCGAATTCCGGGTCGGCATCGGCGGGGAAGCCGAGCCCGGGCCGCGGGTGATGGAAGCAAACGTCAGGTACCGTAATATCCACGACGACGTTCGAACGACGGGGGAGCCGGTCGACCTCCCGCTCGAGGTCGCACCCGAACGTGACGAGTTCGAGGTCGATGTGCTCAACGCCACCCAGAAGGTGGGCGAAACGCAGGAAATCTCGCTGCAGGTGACGAACACGAAGTCGGAGACGCTCACTGATATCGAGGCGAAACTCTACACGAACGATCCGCTCGACAACCACGACGACGAGGGGTTCATCCCGTCGCTCGAACCCGGCGAGTCGGCGACGGTCACCTTCGAGGTCGAAGTCAGCGACGACGCGACCCCGCAGACCTACCCGCTTCGAATGGACTTCCGATACGACGACGAGCGCTCCAACTCGCAGTTGACCGATACGTACCGGATCCCGCTCGAAGTGGTCGAGCCCGAGGAGGGGATCTCCACCCTGGCCATCCTCGCTGCGGCCGGGCTCCTCGGCGGCGTCGTGGCGGTCTGTTGGTGGTTCCGCGCTCGGATCGCCGCCGCCCTCGAGGGCGTGCCGGTGCTCGGGCGGATCGGGGACCTCGAGCTCCCTGGGCCGATCGCAAAGCGGCTCGGAGGGGACGAGAGCGGGGCCTCGGGAGCCGAGAGCGGGACCGGAACCGGCTACGGCGGCCACAGCCAGGTCGAAACCCCCGGAACCGACGCCGCCGAATCGGCGTTCGGTTACGACGAGACCGGCGACGTGGCATCGGATTCGGACGTCTGGCCGGCCGACTCCGACGATCCCGAAGACGCGTCCGATCCCTCCGTCGAACGGACCGAACGGACCGGCCCGACCGGGGACCGACTCGAGTACGACGAGACCGATGCCGACGACTCCGAGGAACAGCCCGCCGATTCCGGCACCGAGTCAAACGTCGACCGCTAACGAGCGATGTCCGACCAACCGGAGTCCGTCGAACGGATACTGGGGACGATCAATCACTGGATTATCGATCGTCCGCGGACGGTCATCGTCGTCTTCCTCCTCGTTACTGCGCTGTTTGCTGGCGGACTCGGTGCGATCGAAATGGACGCGGGGTTGAACGCGTTCACTGACGGGATCGACGCGCAGAACGCCCAGGACCAGGTCAACGAGGAGTTCGAGCCGCCGTTCGAGGAAGACGCCCCGACGACACAGCTCATCCACCGTGGCGAGAACGTGGTTAGTCGCGATGCCTTACTTCGGATGCTCGAGATCCAACACCACCTCGAGGAAAGCGAGGAACACCGCGTCACAGAGAGCTCGAGCGTCGCGGAAGGGGTCGCCCGGTCGATCGATCCCACGGCCGACACCAGGGAAGAACAGATCAGAACGCTCGAAGGGGCGACCGACGCCCAGGTCAGAGAAACGGTCAGAGAACTGGGGGAAAACCCCGAGTTTGCGGCCTCGCTGAGCGAAGACTTCAGTCCCGCCGAACCCGAGGCATCGGCGACCGTCGCGGTCGTCACTCACGAGAGCGACGTCGACGAACAGGCGATCCAGTACCGGGTCCGTAGCACCGTCGAGTCGATGGACGGCAACATCGTTACCTTCGGGAACGGCATCCTGGACACCGAGTTCGAGAACGTGATTTCGGACTCGATGGCGATCATCGTGCCGGTGGTCATCGTTTTGATCCTCGCGTTCCTGATTACGGCCTATCGTGACCCGTTCGACGTGGTGCTGGGACTCGTCTCGCTCGTCATGGCGGTGATCTGGACGTTCGGATTCACCGGGCACGCCGGGATCCCGTTCTCGATGGTGATGATCGCGATCCCGCCCCTGTTGCTCGCGGTCGGGATCGACTTCGGGATTCACGCCGTCAACCGGTACCGGGAAGAGCGCGTCGACGGTGCCGGGATCGAAGCGGGGATGGACACCGCCGCCACGCAGTTGCTCATCGCGTTCTTCATCGTCACCGGAACGACCGTCATCGGCTTCGGCGCAAACGTCACCAGCGACCTCGCGCCGATCCGCGAGTTCGGGTTCGTCGCGAGCATCGGAATCACCTTTACGTTCTTCATCTTCGGGATCTTCCTGCCGGCGGCGAAGGTGTATCTCGATCAACTGCGAGACGCGTACGGTATCCGCGAGTTCGGCTCTTCACCGCTTGGCTCCGAAGATTCGCTGCTCGGGCGAGCCCTCCCCGTCGGTGCACACGTGGGGCGGCGGGCACCGATCGCGATGGTACTCGTCGCCCTGGTGGTGACCGCTGGAACCGGTGCGTACGCGACGACCGTCGATACCACCTTCGAGGAGGAGGATTTCCTCCCGGCCGAGGAACTGCCCGGCTACGCCGAGACGATGCCCGAACCCCTGGCCCCCGAAGAGTACACCGTCACCGCGACGATCAACTACCTCGAGGACACCTTCGAGAGCGGCGAGGACGACGAGGTGACGATCTACGTCGAAGGGCCGATACACGAGGATCACGCCCTGGAGTCCGTCCACCGCGCCGGGAACGATCCGCCGTCGACGATCGTCACCGAGGATGGCCGGGCCGAGAGCAACAGCATCGTCGACGTGATGCACGACCACGCGGAGAACGACGACGAGTTCGCTCGCCTGCTCGAGGCCAACGATATCGACGGCAACGGCGTCCCCGATCGCAACGTCGGGTACGTCCTCGATCGCCTCCTCGAATCGGACGCCCGTGACGACGCACTCGAGTACATTACCGAAGATCAGCGCAGTATGCGGGTGATCTACACCGTCGAGGCCGACGCTACTCAGGCCGAGGTCACGGAAGACGCCCGGGAGCTGGCGGCCGACTTCCGCCTGGATACCACACCGACCGGGGATATCGTCGTCTTCCACGAAACCTCGAAGGTGATCCTGAACTCGTCGCTGTTCAGCCTCGCGCTGGCGCTCGTGTTCACCCTGGTGTTCCTGATGCTCATCTACCACGTACTCGAGGGGCGTGCGTCGCTAGGGATTGCGAATATGTTTCCCATCGTGGTGACGGTCGCAGTGCTTGCCGGGACCATGCCGATACTCGACCTTCCCTTGAACGCGCTGACGGGAACCGTGCTGTCGCTCACGATCGGTGTCGGCGTCGCCTACTCGGTCCACGTCACTCACCGCTTCATCGACGAGTACAACGAGTGTGGGGACGCCTACGAGTCGCTCCTGACGACGCTGCGTGGGACCGGTGGCGCGCTCACGGGGTCGATGCTGACGACCCTCGGTGGCTCGGCGTCGCTGATTCTGGCGATCACTCCGCTGCTCGGCCAGTTCGGACTCCTGATGTCGATCAGCGTCATCTACTCGTTCCTGATGGCGGTGGTCGTGTTGCCGCCGACGCTGGTGGTGTGGGAGCGTGTGGTCGGCTGAAGGGGAGCGGCGGTCCCGGACTCGAGTCGAGAGACCGGTCGGCGAGTTCGGGTCCCACCCGAACTATTCCGTTCGGACCAGTAACACCCAAAACGGCGGCCGACAAACGACAGATATCACCGATGATCGAATGGCGACGGCGGATCGTGCTGGCGACGGCGTTCGTCGTGGGGCTGGTGGCGTTGTACACCGTGGCATACCAGTGGGCGTTGCTCGTGTTCGAAGGCCACCAGACCTCGCTCGCGGACTCGTTACAGGTCGTCATCGAGGCCTTCACGACCGCAGGCTTCGGCGGCCACACCGACCACTGGAACAGTACGGCGATGAACCTGTTCGTCGTCGGGATGAACCTCACCGGCGTCCTCCTCGTGTTTCTGGCACTGCCGATCTTCGTCGTCCCCCTGTTCCAGGAGGCGATCGCGGACCGGCCCGAGACGGAGACCGATCTCACGGATCACGTCATCATCTGTTCGTACTCCCCGCGCGAAGACGTCCTCCGGTCGGAACTCGAGGCCGCGGACGTGCCGTACGTGATCGTCGAGGAGGAGCCGGACGTCGTGCTCGAACTGAACGACGAGGGGATCGAGGCGATCCTCGGCGACCCCGAACTCGAGGAAACGTTCGAACGGGCCAACCTCGACTCGGCCCGGGCGGTGGTCGCCGACGTCTCGGACGAGCGGTCCGTCTCGGTCATCCTGACGGTCAGGGAACTCGGCGACGACATCGACATCGTGAGCATCGCAGAAAGCAGGGAAGACGCCGTCTACCACCGGTACGCGGGCGCCGATCACGTGATCCGGCCCCGGCAGGTACTCGGCCACAGCCTCGCGGAGAAAGTGACGCTGTCGGTCACCCGGGAGCTCCGGGACACGATCGAGATCGGCGACGACTTCGAGATCTCGGAACTCGTGGTGAAAGGGGACAGCGACCTCGCGGGGAAAACGATCGCCGAGGCCGGACTCCGGGACCGGATCGGCGCGACGATCATCGGCGCGTGGTCCAACGGCGAGTTCGTCCCGACGCCGGAGCCCGACATGCGGATCGAGGGGAACACGATCCTGCTGGTCGCCGGCAGCCACGAGGAACTCGAGGAGGTTACGTCCCGAACGATCGCCCCGAACGGGCTGCGTGACGGGCAGGAACGGGTCGTCGTCGCCGGCCACGGGATCGTTGGACGAAGCGTCGCCAAGGCGCTGGACGAGGCCGGGCTCCCCCACACGGTGGTCGACACCGACAAAAACGGATCGGGCGTCGACGTGGTCGGGGACATCACGGATCCGACCACGCTGCTGGATGCCGAAATCAAGGACGCCGACATCGTCGTGCTGGCGCTCGACGACGATACGGAAACGATGTACACGACGGTCGTCCTCGAGCGGATCACCCCCGAGACGGAGGTCATCGCCAGGGCAAACGAGATCGAGAACACGGGGAAGCTCTACCGGGCCGGCGCGGAGTACGTGCTCGCGCTGTCGACGGTCACGGGACGGATGCTCTCGACGGTGCTGCTCGAGGACGAGGAAGTGCTCTCCCCGGAGACGCAGTTCGAGATCATCCGTACGTCCGCGCCGGACCTCGCGGGTCGCACGCTCGAGGCGGCGGGGGTCCGGGAACGCACCGGTGCGACCGTCGTCGCCGTGGAACGAAACGGCGACCTGGTGACCAATCCCGGTCCCGAGTTTCGGGTTCGACGCGACGACATGCTGGTCGTCACGGGGAGCGATACGGCGGTCAACGAGTTCATCAAGCTCGTCAGGTAATCGCCGCACTGCGGACCGACGCTCGGGCAGTCGCTTCGGCCCTGCCTATTGGACTCGGACAGAGGGGAACGGAGCGCAGTCGAGATCCGCAAAACCGAACGGAAACGGCACGACGGCTATCAATCCGTCCAGTACGCCTTCGTCAGCAAAACGAGCACCGGGAAGATCTCCAGGCGGCCGATCCACATATAGAGGATCATCAGCAGTTTCGAACTCGTGGGGAAGTCGACGTACCCACCCATCGGGCCGGTGATCGTCCCCAGCCCCGGTCCGATGTTCCCGAGCGTCGCGATCGATGCGCTGATGACGTCGAGCAGGTGGAGATCGAACCCTACGCGGGCCGCGTCCGCGGCGAACAGCGCGACGCCGGCGAAGAAGAGCACGAGGTACAGCAGCGTGAAGGCGTATATTCCCCGGACGGCCTCTTCGTCGAGGACTTGACCGTTCATCCGGACGGGACGGACGGCTTCGGGATGGATCGTCGTGAACAGCTCCCGCCTGAGTGACTTGAGAATTACCAGCCACCGGAGAATCTTGACCCCGCCGCCGGTCGATCCCGTCGAACCGCCGATAAACATCGCGAACAGCAACAGCCCCTTACCCGGGCCATTCCAGGCGTCGAAGTCCATGTTCGCGTACCCCGTCGAGTTCGTCAGTGAGGCGATCTGGAAGGCCGCGTACCGAGCCGAACGCTCGATGTGTCCCCCCACCTGACCGGTTTGGGGCGTCTCGAGCGCGGAGAAGAACAGCACGACCACACCCACGACGGTCAGGACGGACACCGAGCCGAGGTAGAGGCGGAACTCGTTGTCCTGGAGCAGAGTCCTGACGTCCCCGGTGATGACGTGCCACCACAGCACGAAGTTGACCCCGGCCGCGAACATGAACGGGATCACGAGCCACTGGACCAGCGGTGAGAACGCCTCGATACTGCGAGCTTCCGGGGAGAACCCGCCGGTCGGGAGGGTCGTGAACCCGTGAGCGATGGCGTTGTAGAGGTCCATGTTCGGTGCGTAGCCGAGCAGGTAGACCCCGTACAGCAACAGAATATAGATCACCGTGAGCGCGACGTAGGCGATCCAGAGCACGCGGGCCGTTTCGGCGATGTGGGGCGTGAGTTTCGAGACGCCCGGGCCCGGCGTCTCGGCTCGCATCAGTTCGGCGCCACCGACCGCCATCTGGGAGAGGATCGCGACCGCGAGGACGATAATCCCCATTCCGCCCAGCCACTGGGAGAGCTGACGCCACATCAGCATCGCCCTGGAATGGGTGTCGAAGGAGATATCGCCCATCACCGTTGCTCCCGTCGTCGTGAAGCCGCTCATGCTCTCGAAGATGGCGTTGACCGGGTGCGCAACCGTTCCGTCACCCGCGAGGATGTACGGGAGCGCGCCGAAGACCGCCGCGAACAGCCAGGTCAGGGCGACGACGAGAAACGCCTCTCGAGCGCCCGGATCGGGCTCGGGATCGAGTTCACGAAGGAGGAGACCGAACGTGGCGGTGATGGCCATCGATGCGACGAACACCCAGAGGTCCTCGCCGCCGTAAACGAGCGCGATCAGGATGGGGACGACGAACGCGAGCGAAAGGAAGGCCAGTAGCGTTCCGACGAGACTCAACCCTGCCCGCCAGTCGACGTGTAACCTCCGTCGCATTCAGATCGCCTCGATTACGTCGTCGATGACTGCCGAGTCGACGAAGACGACGACGTGATCGCCGGGTTGGACGACCGTCTCGCCACGGGGGGTGATGAGTTCACCCTGTCGGGAGATCGCCCCGATGACGACCCCATCGGGGAGCGACCGCATCGCGTCGACGATCGGCTTGCCGGAGAGGACCCCGTCGCCGTTGACCTCGAACTCGATGACCTCTGCCCGATCGTGCTCGAGCATGGCGACTTTTTCGGTGTGATCGGCGCGGGTAAAGCGGACGATCTCCTCGGCGGTTTCCTCGCGAGGGTTGACCGCGACGTCGACGCCGACGGTCTCGAAGAGGTCGGCGTACTCGCGGTTCTCGATGACTGCCACAGTGCGCTCCACGCCGATGCGTTCGGCCAGCAGCGAGACGAGCAGGTTCTTCTCGTCGCTGTCGAGCGCAGCGACGACGAGATCCGCCTCGTCGACGTGCTCGCGTATGAGAAACTCCGCATCGGTCGCGTCGCTCTCCATCACCATCGTATTCGGCAGCGCCTCGGCGACTTCCCGGGCGCGCTCGTGGTCCCGTTCGATCAGTCGCGGCCGGTAGCCGTGGTCCTCGAACTCCCGGGCGGTCTGGTAGCCGACCTCGCCGCCGCCCACGACCACGACCTCGTTGCCCTCTTCGCTCGCCGGTGCAGCCACGTCTCTGGCGAAGTCGGCGACGGAACTGGTACTTCCGATGACCACGATTCGATCGCCTGCCTGCAACACCGTATCCCCGGTCGCGACGATCATCTCGTCGTCCCGGAAGACCCCTGCGAACGTCAGCGAGTCGTATCGGTCGGCGTCGCTCACCGTCGATCCGGCGACCGGACTTTCCGGACAGACTTCGAACTCCGCCATTCTGACCAGTCCGCCGACGAACGTGTCGACGTCCTGGGTCGCGGGCAGGTCGGAGATTCGAACGATCGCTCGCGCCGTCAACAGGTCCGTACAGACCATGAAGTCGACGCCGAACGCCCCCTGGGATCCCTCCCAGGTCTCGAGCAGGGTTCGGCGGCGCACGCGGGCGATCGTAAACGCGTCGCTGACGGTTTTGGTTGCACCGCAGACGACGACGTTCGCTTCGTCGTCGTCCGTACAGGCGATGACGAGGTCGGCCCGTTCGACGTCCGCTTCCTCGAGCGTTCCCAGTTCGGTGCCGTCGCCCCGGAGCGCGAGCACGTCCCTGGAGTAGGTCAGTTCCTCGACGACGTCGGGGTCGCGGTCGACGACGACGACGTCGTGGGACTCCTCGAGGTTGTGGGCGATGGTCCGACCGACTTCCCCGGCTCCGACGATGACTACGCGCATCGTTTCCTCCGGACAGTTCGTTGTATCATGGGCGTGAGTATTAGTGTCATCGTATCGACCCGCCAGTCTCTTTACGACGGTCGCTCGGATCACCGCCGCTCTCTTGGCGCTTGACCTTTGCGTTTGGGGCTTATCAATCCGCTATCTCAGCGGAACCTATAACGTTGTCGATCGGTTTTTGGATCGCAAAACAGGGTCGGAAGAGATTATCGATCGGCAAGAGATCGGCGCTGAAACCGTAATAATCGGAATCGACAGGTGCGAGTCGACGCGCTCGCACTCCCCGGATGGACAGTGAACAAACGAACCAATTAAGGGTTGGCTATCACTTGTTCCAGATGTTCTGGCACTGCCCCCGTGAGAGGGGCTGTTCGACGCGACCAGTGCGGCGAACCGAACGAAAAGACGGACTACTCGAATATGTCTATTCGAACGCTGAATCGAACACGGACGATCGGGAGGACAGTATGAGTGCCGACGAAGAACTCGCGAAGGACATCGGCCCGCTCGCCGCGCTGACGATCGGGATCGGGACGATGATCGGTGCCGGAATCTTTGTGCTTCCCGGAACGGCCGTCGGGGAACTCGGTCCGCTCGCTTCGCTCGCGTTCGTCATTGGCGGCTGTATCGCCCTTCTAACCGCGCTGTCGGCGTCGGAACTGGGGACCGCGATGCCCGTTTCCGGCGGGGCATACTACTACGTCAACCAGGGGCTGGGCCCGCTGTTCGGCTCGATCGCCGGCTGGGGGAACTGGATGGGACTTGCCTTCGCCTCGGCGTTTTACATGTACGGTTTCGGCGAGTACGTGAACGGTTTCGTGGCCGTCTCCGGCGTGACGGTCGGCCCGCTTGCCCTCAAGCCGGCTCAGATCATTGGTCTGGTCGGTGCCGTGTTCTTCATCGCCGTCAACTACGTCGGGGCGAAAGAGACGGGACAGATCCAGAACGTCATCGTCATCACCCTACTCGCGATTCTGTCGGTTTTCACCCTGTTCGGCCTCCTCAACGCGGACGTCGAGACGCTGCGACCGTTCGATCCCTTCGGCTGGGATCGGCTGTTCCCGGTGACGGGACTCGTGTTCGTCTCCTATCTCGGCTTCGTCCAGATCACGTCGGTCGCCGAGGAGATCCAGGATCCCGGACGGAACCTGCCACGGGCCGTCATCGGCAGCGTCGTGATCGTAACGGCCGCATACGCCCTCATCCTCCTGGCGATGCTCGCCGCCGTCGAACTGGACCTCGTGGCGAACAACGAAACCGCCGTCGTCGAAGTCGCCGAACTGTTGATCGGCCCCCTCGGTGCGGCCGCGCTGTTGTTCGGCGGCCTGCTCGCGACCGCCTCGAGCGCGAACGCCTCGATCCTCGCGTCCTCGCGGATCAACTTCGCGATGGGCCGGGACAAACTCATCACGCCGAAGATCAACGAGGTTCATCCCCGGTTCTCGACTCCGTACCGCGCGATCGGAGCGACCGGCGTGCTCATTCTGGCGTTTATCGCGCTCGGCAACCTCGAGTTGCTCGCCAGCGCGGGCAGCGTATTACATTTGATCGTCTATGGACTCCTGAACCTCGCGTTGATCGTGTTCCGCGAAGCCAACCCCGAGAGCTACGACCCGGATTTCACCGTTCCCCTGTACCCGATCACGCCGATCCTCGGAGCGATCTTCTCGTTCGCACTGATCGTCTTCATCGAGCCCGTCGTGATCGGGCTATCGCTCGCGTTCGTCGCCTTCGGCGTCATCTGGTACCTCGGCTACGCCCGGTCACAGATCGAATCGCCCGGCGTCCTCGCCCAGTACGTCCTCGAGCGCTCCGAGGAGTTGCCCGACGCCGCCGTCTCGGCGACCACCAGCGTCCAGCCCGAGGGGAACGACTACCGCGTGATGGTCCCGCTCGCGAATCCGGCCCACCAGCACAACCTCATCACGCTCGGTTCGGCCATCGCGGACCAGCACGACGGGACGGTCGTCGCCCTCAACATCGAGACCGTGCCCGACCAGACCTCGCTCAAGGCCGCCCGCGAACAACAGGAGTACGAAGCCGCCAAACACATCCTCGAGCAAGCGCGGGACGACGCCGAAACCTACGGGGTTGACGTCGAAACGCACGCAGTGCTCTCCCACCGTGGCTTCGAGGAGGTATTCGACTCCGCAAACCGGTACAACGCTGACCTCTGTGTGATGGGCTGGGGCCCGGAGGCGGCCGGCTCCCCGGGCCGGGTGGAAACGCCGATCGACGAACTCGCCCACTCGCTGCCGTGTGACTTCCTGGTCTTCAGGGATCGCGGGTTCGATCCGTCCCGCATCCTCCTGCCGACCGCAGGGGGGCCGGACTCCGACATCGCCGCCGGGGCCGCACGCACGCTGCGGGACCAGTACGACGCCGAGGTCACGCTGCTTCACGTCGCCGAGGACCCCGCGGCGGGCCGGCAGTTCCTGACCGAGTGGGCCGCCGAACACGGCCTCGAGGACGCGGAGATCGCGGTCGAAAGCGGCGACGTCCAGACGGTGATCGCAGACGCCGCCGAGGACGCGACCATGCTGATCGTCGGCGCAACCGAAAAGGGACTGCTCTCCCGGCTCGTTCGGGGGTCGCTCGTGCTTGACGTCCTCGAGGACGTGGAGTGTTCGGTGTTGCTCGCGGAGAAGAGTCACACCCGGAGCCTCCGGGAACGAGTGTTCGGGAGCGATCGAACCGAGACGGAAGAAACCGGCGTCACGCCGGAACCGGCGACCCCGGAAGTCGAAGCCTCGGGTTCGGATTCGGATTCGGACTCGGACCGGGATCCCGACTCGACGACGGACCCGACTTCGGACGCGAAATCGGAGTCCGACTCGACCGTCGAGCAACCGTAACGCGCCACCGCCTGATTTCGAATCGCAAATAACGCCTCCCCTCGCTTCGGATTCGTACCTATATTTGGTTATAGTTTCGCCATCGAATACATTAAGGGAGGGTGTGCCCTCAGTGCCGATACCGAACCATGTCGAGTATACGCCAACCGTCTCCTGCCGAAGTCGACGTATTTGCCGTCTCGAACGTCCGATCGCGCCTCCGCCCGCCAGGTGGTGAAGGAGGATGACCGACGGGGATCAGGAACTCGCCAAGGACCTGGGGCTGATCTCGGCCCTCGCGATCGGTATCGGGACGATGATCGGCGCAGGGATCTTCGTTCTGCCCGGCGTCGCGGCCCAGGAGGCCGGGCCGGTCGTCGTCCTCTCGTTCGTCATCGGTGGGTTGATCGCGATGATCAACGCGCTCTCGGTGAGCGAACTGGGGACGGCGATGCCCAAGGCCGGTGGCGCGTACTACTACATCAACCGCGCGCTCGGTCCCCTGTTCGGGTCGATCTCCGGGATGGGTGACTGGATGGGGCTTGCCTTCGCCAGTGCCTTCTACTGTATCGGGTTCGGCGGCTACCTCGCGACCTTCCTCGGGGACGTCGTCGTCCCCCTTCCGGGCGTCGGCGAGGTCGCCGTCCTCCCGACGATCGCGCTCGGCCCGCTCGTCCTCTCGGAGGTACAGGTCGGCGCGTTCGTAGCGGGCCTCGCGTTCGTCGGGGTCAACTACATGGGTGCGAAAGAGACCGGCGGCGTCCAGACCGCGATCGTCGCGCTGTTGCTGACGATCCTCACCGTCTTCTCCCTGCTCGGGTTCTTCTCGTTCGACTGGGGCACCGTGATGGTCGACGACACCGTCGCCCCGTTAGGCTACGGCGAGATCCTGCCCGGAACCGCCCTCGTCTTCGTCTCCTTCCTCGGGTACGCGAAGATCGCGACGGTCGGCGAGGAACTGAAAAATCCCGGGCGGAACCTCCCGATCGCAATCGTCGGCAGCGTCGCCATCGCCACCGTCATCTACGCGATCATCGTCGGACTGCTCGTCGGGATCATCCCCTACGACTCGATCAGCGACCAGACGCCGATGTCCGACGCCGCCGAGATCATCTTCTCCGGAAACCTCGGCGTGATCGGCGTGACCTCGATCACGCTCGGCGCACTGCTGGCGACCGCCTCGAGCGCGAACGCCTCGATCCTCGCGTCGGCCCGGATCAACTTCGCGATGGGACGGGACAAGATCGTCACCGCGTGGCTCAACGAGATCCACCCGCGGTTCGCGACGCCGTACCGTTCGATCGCGGTCACCGGCGGGATGATCCTGCTTTTCATCGTCGTCCTCGGCAACGACCTCGAGGTGCTGTCGAAGGCCGCGAGCATCCTGCATCTGGTCGTCTACGCGCTCATCAACGCCGCGCTGATCGTGTTCCGCGAGGCCGACGTCCCGGAGTACGATCCCGACTTTACCGTTCCGCTGTACCCGATCACGCCGATCCTCGGGATCGTCTTCTCGCTGGGACTGATCGGCTTCATGAAGGAGATCGAGATCGCGCTCAGCCTCGTGTTCGTCGTCGGCGCGGTGCTCTGGTACGGGGTCTACGCCCGCCACGAGACCGATCGGGAGGGCGTCCTGAGCAACTACATCCTCTCGCGCTCCGAGGAGATGCCCGACCTGGCGGTCTCGGCCGCGAACGCGGCCCGTCCGTCCGGAAACGCGGAGCATACGGTCGTCGTCCCGGTGTCGAACCCGCGCACCGAGTCCTCGCTGCTGTCGCTGGCGAGCGTGATCGCCAAGGCCAACGACGGGGCCGTCGAAGCCGTCCACATCGTGGAGGTCCCGGACCAGACGCCCCTCGAGGAGGGCTCCGAGCACATCCAGCGGATCGACGAGGAGTCCCAGCAGTTGATGGAACGGGTCCGCGAGAGCACGGAGACGCTCGACGTCCCCGTCGACGTCAAGACCGTGGTCTCGCACCGATCCGTCGAGGAGATCTTCGACGTCGCCCGACGGGAGAACGCCGACACCGTTGTCATGGGCTGGGGTCCCGGCCGCGCGTGGTCGGCCGGCCGCGTCGAGAGCCCGCTCGACGAACTCACCCACGACCTGCCCTGTGACTTCCTCGTGTTCGACGACCAGGGCCTGGAGACCGACCGCGTGCTCGTCCCGACGGCCGGCGGCCCCGATTCGGACCTGAGCGCCGAAGTCGCCCGGGACATGCGCGAACAACTCGGCTCCGAGATCACGCTGTTGCACGTCGTCGACGAGGACGAACGTGCCGAGGGTGAACGATTCCTGACCGAGTGGGCCGCGGACCACGGCCTCGAGGACGCCCGGATCCTGATCGACGACTCCGGCGACGTCGAGGGCGCGATCGCCGAGGCCGCCGAGGACCACTCGCTGATCGTCATCGGTGCGACCGAGCGGGGGCTGCTCTCGCGGCTCCTGCGCGGGTCGCTCGCCTACGACGTGATCAACGAGGTCGACCGGTCGGTGATCCTGGCCGAACGGCCGACGGGCCGCTCGCTGCGGGAGCGGCTGTTCGGTCGCCGATAACGGGTTTCCTTTCTTCCGTCCGCTCGGTCGGTAACCGTTCATGTCCCGTCCTGTCCGCCGCTGTCCGGTCGCGGGTCCCCCTCGTCGATCCGAGCGTGTCTCTCGAGTCCTCGAACCCTCGAACGGGTCGGCCACTCCTGTTACTCAATCAAAACTTTTGTCCGGCCCGATCGTAGGGCCCGTATTTCGATGCGCTGGCACGAGCGATCGAGGCGGCGGACGCTGACCCTTCTCGGGAGCTTCGGTACCGCCACCCTCGCTGGATGCACCCTCGGTGTCGAAGCCGATCCGTCGTTCGACCATCCGGGGCAAGTCCACGTGGACGAGCCGTTCGAAATGAGGATCGAGGACGTCCCCGACGGGGACCCACTCGAACTCGTGCTCGAGGGAGGGGACGGGACCGGAGACCGCTTCGGCGCGGCAGTCGAACTCGAGGTGGACGGCGATCCCGTCGACGTGAACGATGCAGCCGTCGTCGGGGGCGACGTACCGGCTGACCTCGAGGTCCCGACCACCGTGGCCCTGCTCCAGTTCGCCGACGTGTCGTGGTGGGAGTTTCATTACGGCGGCCGAAGGCGACAGGGGTCCTTCGAGTGGCCCGACGAGCGAACGCTCCGGTTCGTCCTGCGAAACCCGGCAGGCGACGAACTCGGATCGACATCGGTCCGGCGACAGTACCCCGCGGTCGAGAGCGTCGAGCCCGACGGCGATCTCGTGGGAACGGCGTTCGAACCCGAGCGAAACGGGGAGGCGTCGGGAATCGTCGTCCTCCATGGCTCCGATGGCGAGCGGTGGGATCACGTCGCCGCGTTGCTGGCCCGACACGGGTACACTGCCCTCGCCCTCGAGTATTTCGACGGGCCTGGACTCCCCGACGATCTGGTCGAAATCCCGCTCGAGTACGTCGAGCGCGCGATCGACTGGGTGCTCGACCGTGACCGGGTGACCGGCGACCGCGCGGGGCTCTGGGGCGTCTCGAAGGGCGGCGAACTCGCCTTGCTCGCGGGGAGCCGGCTCGACTCCGTCGGCCCCGTCGTCTCGATCGCCGGCAGCGGCCTGGTCTGGGAGGGTGGAGCGTCGGCCGACGACCTCCCGGAGACCTCCTCGTGGTCGATCGGCGGCGACCCCGTTTCCTATCTCACGCTGAGCGACGTGGACTGGGAACCGGGACCGAACTCCCCGGTCGTCGAACTCTTCGCCGACGCGCTCGAGGTCGCCGACGGGGCGGCTATCGACGAGGCGACGATCCCCGTCGAAGAAATCGAGGGGCCAGTTCTGCTGGTTTCGGGGGGCGACGACCGGCTGTGGCCCGCGGAACGCCTACAGAACGTCGCCGTCGCCCGGCTCGAGTCGGCCGACCACCCGTCTCATCGGCACCTCGTCTACGAGGATGCCGGCCACGGGATCTTCCAGCCGTACTTTCCGCTCGAGGAAACCTACGGCCGTGGGTACGGCGGTACGCTCGCGGCGAGTGCCGAGGCCGCACACGACCACTGGCCTGACGTACTGACCGCGTTTTCGGCCCTGGATGTGCCGGCCAGGTGAGGGCGATCCCCGTCGCTTTTCCGGCCGAACGGCTCCAGTCACTTCGAGAACGCATATACAACCGGAGCGACTACTCCCCGGCAATGACCACGACCGATCCCGCGAACGCGGGCTGGTTCTCCGAGGCCGATCCGGACGACCCCGAGTCGGCCGCCGAGGCCGTCCGGGACGGTTCCGCCGACGAACCCCGAGACTGGCCCGCGCTGGCCGTCGAGGCGGGCTTCGCCGACGACGAGGACGAGTACTACGACGCCCTGAAAGAGGCGACGACCGCGGCGACCCGCGCGGCGGTGACCGAACGAGAGGCCGCCGACGACCGGCAACTCGTCCACGCGGTGCGGGCGATGGACGACTGCGAACGGACGGCGAACGAACTCGCCGAGCGACTCGCCGAGTGGGGCGGTACCGTCGATCCGGACGTCGGAACCGGCATCGACTACGCGCGGGAACTGGCCGCTCGAGACGGAAACGGGGCCGACCTCCCGGGCGACGGCGGGGACCGGATCCGCTCGCTCGCCGAACGTGTCGCGGACCTGGCCGACGAGGCCGAGGACCTCCGGGAGTTCGTCGAGCGACAGACGCCGACCGTCGCGCCCAACCTCGCCGCGCTCGCGGGCCCGGTCCTCGCCGCGCGGCTGATCTCGCTGGCCGGCGGCCTCGAGGAACTCGCGAAGAAACCCAGCGGCACGGTCCAGGTACTCGGGGCCGAGGACGCCCTGTTCGCTCACCTGCGGGGCCACGCCCCGTCCCCGAAACACGGCGTCATCTACGTCCACGACGCCGTCCGGGGGACCCGCCCCGAGGACCGCGGCTCCGCGGCGCGGGCCGTGGCCGGCAAACTCTCCATCGCCGCACGGGTCGACCACTACTCGGGCGAGCGCAAGCCCGAACTCGACGCGGAACTCGAGGAGCGCATCGAGACGATCCGGGCGCGAGCGGACGGCGACGACGCGGCGACGGGAGGTGAGGGCGATGACTGACGCCCTGCCGGACGGCGTCGAGCGCCGCCGGTTCGACGGCGCGGAACGGCTCGCCACCCGTGGCGAACCCGTCTACGGCGAGCCGACCGATCGGGAGTGGCGCGCCTGGAACCCCGACCGGTCGAAGCTCGGCGCGATGCTCGAACTCGGGATGGACGTCGGCCTCGCCGGCGGCGACGAGGAGACGGTCCTCTACCTGGGGGCTGCGAGCGGGACGACGGTGAGCCACGTCGCGGACTTCGCGGGGCCGACCTACGCCGTCGAATTCGCCGCCCGCCCGACGCGGGACCTGCTGTCGGCAGCCGAGTCCCGACCGCGGCTATTCCCGCTGCTTGCCGACGCACGAAAGCCCGAGACCTACGCCCACGTCGTCGAAGCGGACGTCGACGCCGTCGTCCAGGACGTCGCGACCCGCGGACAGGCCCGGGTCGCCCTCGAGAACCGGCGGTTCCTCGCCGACGACGGGCGGCTCCTGCTTGCCGTGAAGGCCCGCAGCGAGGACGTCACCCGCGACCCCGAGGACGTCTTCGCGGACGTCCGGGAGGAACTCGCCGAGGGGTACGAGATCCTCGAGCAAGAACGGCTCGAACCCCACCACGCGGACCACCTGGGGATCGTCGCGCGGCCGCTCGAGGGGTGAACGTGATGCCGTTCGCCCGCCCCGCTCCGGCCGGCCCGGGTCGCTCTCGCCCGCCCGATGCAGGAAGCATATGTAGGCGGGCCGAATGGGACCGTTCATGAGAGACGAACGCGCTCGGCGCGGGTTCCTGCGGACGGCCGCAGTCGTCGGCACCGTCGGACTGGCCGGCTGTGCGGCCGAATCCGACGACAGCCCGAACCCCGACGACGAGTCCCCCGACCTCGACCTCGACCTCGAGTTCGACGGCTCCGACGGCGACGAGGAGCCGCCGGACGCCTGGCCCTCCTTCCAGTTCGACACCGGAAACACCGGTTTCACCGCGGCGTCCGGCCCGATCGACCGGGCCGAGACCCGGTGGGAGTTCACGACCGGGAGCGCGGTCTACAGCAGCCCGGCAGTCGTCGACGGGTTGGTCTACGTCGGCAGTAGTGACGGCCACCTGTACGCGATCGATGCCGACTCCGGCGACGAGGAGTGGGCCTACCGGACCGGGGACGACGTCTCGAGCAGCCCCGCGGTCGCCGACGACACCGTCGTCGTCGGGAGCCACGACGGGACTGTCTACGCGTTCGCCGCGGATTCCGGCGACGAAGAGTGGACGTTCCAGACCGGCGAGATGGTCGCGAGCAGCCCGACGATCGTCGACGGGACGGTCTACATCGGGAGCAACGACGGCTCGCTGTACGCACTCTCCCTCGAGGAGGGCGAGGAGGAGTGGGCCGTCGACACCGCGGGCTCGATCCAGCGCGCGCCCGCGATCGCGGACGGGACGGCCTACGTCGGGAGCACGGACGGCCACCTGTACGCGGTCGACGCCGACTCCGGCGACGAAGAGTGGGCGTTCGAGACCGACGACTGGATCCAGAGCCGACCCACGGTCGCCGACGGCGCGGTCTACGTCGGGAGCAACGACGACTCGCTGTACGCCCTCGAGGCCGACTCGGGCGACCTCCGGTGGGAGTTCCCGACCGAGGGGTCGGTGACGAGTTCCCCGGCGGTCGCCGACGGTGTCGTCTTCTTCGGCAGTTACGATACCAGGGTGTACGCGGTCTCGGCCGCAGCGGGCGACGCGCCGGCGGACGGAAATCCCCGTCCAGAGTCGTTCTACTGGTACCACACCGGCTTCTTCGAGGTGCGAAGCAGCCCCGCCCTCGCCGGGGACACCCTCTACGTCGGCAACGAGGACGGCACGCTCACGGCGCTCGAGGCCGAGACCGGCGACACGCGCTGGCAGTTCTCCGGCGAGAACTGGGTGGCCAGTTCGCCGGCAGTGGTCGACGGCGCGGTGTACGTCGGCAGCGGCGACGGATCGGTGTACGCCCTCGAGGAGTCCGGGAGCGAGGAAGCGAACACCGAGGAGGAGTAGACAACCGGCCGACGAGAGCGGTTCCGGCCGTACGCTCCGACTCCAAACCGTATTTACTGTCGGCGGCGAAACGGGGACACGATGGAACGCGGGTCGCCGGATTCGTTCACGCGCATGGGCACGCTGGGGATCGAGGAGGAGTGTTTCGTCGTCGACGAGCGCGGTCGGCCGACGAGCGGCACCGACGAACTCGTCTACGAACGCGATCCCCCCGAGATCCTCGAGGATCGCCTCGATCACGAACTGTTCAAGTTCGTCATCGAGACCCAGACGCCGCTGATCGAGGACCCCGGAAACGCCCGCGAGGCTCTGCGCGAGATCCGACAGGCGCTGCTCGATCACGCCCACGCGGCCGGCTACGACGTCGCCGCCGCCGGCCTCCACCCGCTCGCGAAGTGGCGCGAACTCGAGCACGCCGAGAAACCCCGCTATCGCTCCCAGTTGGACCGGATCCAGTATCCCCAACACCGGAACACGACAGCCGGCCTCCACGTCCACGTCGGCGTCGACGACGCCGACAAGGCCGTCTGGATCGCGAACGAACTCCGGTGGTACGTCCCGATCATGCTCGCGCTGTCGGCGAACTCGCCGTTCTGGAACGGGTTCGACACCAGGCTCCAGTCGGCCCGCGCGAAGATCTTCGAGGGACTGCCAAACACCGGGATGCCGACCTACTTCGAGGACTTCGAGGACTTCGATCGGTTCGAGCGCCGGATGCTCGAGACCGACTCGATCAACGACCGGGGGGAACTCTGGTACGACGTGCGCCCCCACACCGCCCACGGGTCCGTCGAGATCCGAACCCCGGACGCCCAGGCCGACCCGGACGTCGTGATGGCGTTCGTCGAGTACTCCCACGCGCTCGTCGAGGCCCTGGCCGAAGAGTACGAGGACGGCACGAGTCCGAGTCGACACCGGCGGGAACTGCTCGACGAGAACAAGTGGCGGGCGATCCGGCACGGCCAGGAGGCCGCCCTGATCGACCGCGACCTCGAGAGCACCGTCGACCTCGGCGAACTCGTCGACCGGGAGTGCGAACGACTGGGGATCGACGGCATCAAGGAGATCTACGAGCGCGAGAGCGGCGCAAAGAGGCAGCGGCGACTCCTCGAGGACGAAGGACCGGACGCGCTCTGCGAGTCGCTACTGCTCGAGGCGGAGTAGCCCTAGCCGAGCAGGTAGCGCAGCCAGGGGTTTCGTCTCACGACTCCTGCCTTCTCGAGTCTCGCGTCCAGGCCCATGACGCGGCCCGCACCCCACGCCGCGAGGCCGAACAGCAACAGCAGGTAGACGAACGTACTGTCGACGAAGTAGCCGTGTTCGACGGGGAAGCCGGCCGCGAGCCCGCCCTGCCAGGCGGCGGTCCAGAAGAACAGCATCTGGATCGCACCCATCAGCGCGGCGAACCGGAAGAAGACGCCGAAAAGCAGCGCCAACCCGATGAGGACCTGCCCGAAGACGACCAGCGGATCGACGATCGCGGTGTAGTCGGCGAACCAGGTGAACACCCCGTATAGCGGGTTGGCCTCGGCGATGGCGTTGTTCAGGAAGCCCGCCGAGGACCACGCCAGCGGATCGCCCCAGCCGCCTTCGGCCCACTTCTCGAGGCCGGCCTGGAGGAACACCCAGGCCATCACGATCCGAAGGCCGAATATCGAGTACGCCAGCCAGGTGTCCGAGTACCGAAGCGAGATGTTTCGTCCCAGCAGGGACGTATCGAGCGTCTGTTCCGCGGGTCGCCGGTCGATTGCCATCGTTGGATCCCTCTGTATAACGGTTCTTCATTCGCGGAGTTAATAAATTTGTAACTAGGAAAACATGAATGTCGAGGGATCGGCTCGAGCACTCCGTTACTCGTCGACGACTTCGGACAGCACCTCGGCGACCGCGCGGTTGGTCGCCGGGCTGTAGTGACCGCCTTCGCCGCGGTCGACGTACAGCGATTCCACGTCCTCGTCGGCCGGCGAGAGCCGGCGTGCCATGTCGACGGTCTCGAGGGCGTCGTATCGATCGTCGAGGCGGTCGAGCAGGTCCCCGTAGATGGGCCCCCGTTCGGCCTCGTACTTCGCGTACCGGAGTTGCTGCACCATCACGAACACTGGGACGAACTCGTTCTCGGCGGCGTAGTCGACGAACCGCCCGATCAGCGCGTCGAACAGCGGTTCGTGGGTGTCGAACAGCCGTTCGTGGTACCGGACCCGTGGCCGTTCCATCCGCAGCGCCGACCGTGTCTGCGCCCGGTCGAAGTCGACGTCGATCCCCGGAATCGGTCGTCCGAGCCGCTTCTCGATCTCGATGCCGGCCTCGAGCAACGCGTATCGAACCTTCTCGGCGTCGTCGAGGAAGTCCGTCGCGTACGGGCGTGACGCGAGGTGAGGACGAAACCAGTGCTCGTAGTGGAAGTCCCGCTCCCGCAGGAAGTCGGCGTTCGACTCGAGATCGAGCAGGTCCGACTTCTCGTCGACCGGGCTCTCGATGCGCTCGAGGTCGCCGTCCTCGAGGGTGAACCGCGGTTTGACCGCGAGGACGTTACCGAACTCCTGGTAGTGTTTCCAGACGCTGAGGATACGGGCGATCGAGGAAGCGGTGACGACCACGAACACGTAGTCGGTGGGATCCTCGGGGTAGTTCCGCTCGAGGCGCAACAGCGCCTGGTCGAGCCCGTAGTTGCCCCCGCCGTAGTTGCCGACGTGGGTATCCAACCGCTCGGCCATGTAGTGCTGGAACGTCTCGTCGTCGTCGACCTCGCGGCAGAAACAGTACGAGTCGCCGTACGTCGAGACCGTGAGGTCCGCGTCGTCGTCCCGGTCCGCGGCGGGACAGACCCGGCTCCCGTGGTCGTCGGTCGAGTAGGTGACCGTGGTCCGGACCTCCTCGCCCGGCAGGTGGTCGCCGGTGTCTTTCTGTTTCTCGCGGTTCGGCTGGGGACACCACCCGAGTTCCGGGTCGAAGCTGCTGAACTTCTCGAGCAACTCCCGGTCGATTTCGGGAAACTCCTCCGTCGCGACCGAGGGGATCCGGTTCAGCGACACGGAGGAGACGGCCTCGAGAACGACGACGCCGACGAGCACTGCAATCGCGATCGCTACGAACGGGAACATCCGATACGATGTACGTTAGGGGCCGTACCAAAGGGGATTGGCCCGGCAACTGCGATGTCGCTTCTTACTGACCTCGCCGGTCGTAGACCGCCGTCGATCGAGCGTCCGCCTCGCGCCGACGCTTGTGCGCAATCGCCGCGCTGTAGGAGCCGACGCCGAACGCAAGGAGGCCGACGATCAGCAGGAAGCCAGCGCCGATCTCGGTTCCGGCGGCGGCCGGTCCCGCGGTTCCGGTTTCGGGGCCGAACAGGAACGGCGACGCCAGGAGCCACAGCCCTGCGATGGCGGCGAGCGTCTCGACGCCGACGCTCCCGAGTTCCTGGTTCGCCCGCCGGTAGTAATTGTACGCGCCGAAGACGCAAAGCGCTACGCCGATCAGGGCGGCGTTCCAGGCGTGACTCTCGGCGAAGTCGATCGCGAGCGCTCCAGCGATCGTCACGACGCCGAGGAGGACGACGGCTACGGAGAGCAACGTCCCTCGCTGTTCGCGGTTCGGTCGGTACTCGATGACGTCCCGGTCAGTCCGGCGGTCGTCGGTGTGACTTCGCTCGTCGTGTTTCGCGTCCGGGTCGTGCTCGCTCGCATCCCAGTCAGATCCGGTCATCGCTCTCGACCGAAGCTGTACGCCGAGCCGAGACAAGTCTGGTGCCCGCCGCTGCAGGTCGCCCCACCGTCGCTCAGCGAACGACCGTCACCGGTACCGACGAGTGCCTGACGACGACTTCCGCGACGCTCCCGAGCAGAATTCGCGTGACGCCCGACCGGCCGTGGCTCCCCATCACTACGTGGTCGAAGTCGCTTTCCTCGGCGTACTCGATGATCTCCTGGGCCGGCGATCCGATCGCCACGTCGGTCTCGAGCGGACGGTCCCGGTCGGTCGCGATCGCTTCCGCGGTCTCGAGTCGCTCGCTGGCCTCTCCGAGCAGTTCCTCGAGCCGGTCGTCCGTCTCGTCGTCGGTCGACGAGTTGGGAATGAACGGAACCGCCGACGTGTCGACGACAGTTAGCGCGACGAACTCGCCGCGGGGAAAGAGGTCGAAGGAGTACTCGAGGGCGTCGCGGGCGGGATCGGAGTCGTCGAAGGGGACGAGGACGCGTGCCATCGCCGGGCTTTCCACTCCGATCGCCTTGAGTCTGGTACCTGTATCAGTCTCCGTCGCGGGAACTCCCTCCGGGCGGGAACTGACCGGCCGATCACAGCGCCAGGTACGGACCGACTCCCAGCATCACGACCCCGAGTGTGACTTTCAGTCGGTTCGGATCGACGGCGTGAGCGACTTTCCAACCGACGACGACACCGAACAACAGCGGCACGCTGACGACGACCGCCAGGGGGAGCAACACCGTGCCCTGGAGGGCGTAGCCGGCCGTCGCGAACGCCGCGATGAAGATCGACTGGACCTGCGCGACGGCGACGGCGAGCAGCATGGGAACGCCGACCAGAACCAGCGTCGGGACGGCCAGAACCGGGCCGCCGATCCCCAGCAGGCCGCTGGCGACCCCGAGTCCGAACCCCAGGAGGGCGAGAGCCACCCGTCCGGTCGACGTCCCGATCTCGAGGTCGTAGACGGGGCTGAAGCCCCGACGAACCCGGTAGAGGATGACCCCGCCCACGAGCATCGCGACGCTGCCGAGCAGCGCCCCGAAGACCGCCCGATGGACGAAGGCGTTGACGTACGCGCCGACGAGCGCCCCCAGGACGCTCGAGAGGCTGAGAACGATCGCGAGCGCCCGCCCCTCGCCGGTTCGCATCTCGCCGGAGCGGAGGTACGCCGCACTGCCGACGAGGCCGGTGGCGACGAAGGTCGCGTGGGCGGTGCCGGCGACCTGTCCCGAGGAAAGCGGCGTCAGCGAGTAGAGCGCGATGGTCACGAAGATGCCCCCCGGACCGATCGTGGTGATGCCGATCCCCGAAAGGAAGGCGACGGAGACGAGCAGGAGCAACAGCGAAGCGTCGAAGGGGAATCCGAACATCGGCCGCTATCGTGTCGTTCGTACCCGCGTCCGTGACTCTTCTCGTTGCGTATTCAACCACCTGGAGGGTAGAACCCCGTCGAGAGTGGCCGGCGATAGCAGGGGGAATCGATTTACTCGCCCTCGGTGGGCACCGCGCTCGCGCTCGCGCGCGTACGTGAACCTTTATAGGCCGTCGTCCACTACCCGAAAGCAGGTTTCTCATGTCCCAGGAAAGCGAGTACGGCGCTGGACAGATCCAGGTCCTCGAAGGCCTGGAGGCCGTGCGAAAACGTCCGGCGATGTACATCGGCTCTACCGACTCTCGAGGGCTCCACCATCTGGTCTACGAAGTGGTGGACAACTCGATCGACGAGGCGTTGGCCGGCCACTGCGACGACATCACCGTCACCATCCACGAGGATCGGTCGGTGAGCGTCGCGGACGACGGCCGAGGCATTCCCGTCGACACGCACGAGGAGTACGATCGCCCCGCGCTCGAGGTCATCTTGACGGTTCTCCACGCCGGCGGCAAGTTCGACAACAAGTCCTACCAGGTCTCCGGCGGGCTCCACGGCGTCGGCGTCAGCGTCGTCAACGCCCTCTCGGAGCGACTCGAGGCCGAGGTCAAACGCGACGGCGGCGTCTACCGGCACGCGTTCGAGGCCGGCGAACCCGTCGGCGACATGGAGCGAGTACGCGACATGGAGAGCGACGAGGAGACCGGCACGGAGATCCGGTTCTGGCCCGACGAGAGCATCTTCGAGGCCGACGACTTCTCGTTCTCGACGCTGTCGAACCGGCTCCGTGAACTCGCCTTCTTGAACTCCGGCGTCCGCATCACGCTGCGCGACGAACGCGAGGAGGCCGCCGACGCGGAGGGCATCGTCGAGGAAACGTACGAGTACGAGGGTGGCATCCGGGAGTTCGTCGAGTACCTGAACGAGACGCGCTCGGCGATGCACGAGGAGGTCATCTACTTCGAGGACGAGGCCCAGAACATCCAGGTCGAGGTGGCGATGCAGGCCACCGAGGAGCTTCAGGGCTCGATCCACGCCTTCGCGAACAACATCAACACCCGCGAGGGCGGCACCCACCTCACCGGGTTCAAAACCGCCCTGACGCGGACCGTCAACGACTACGCCAACGAGAACGACCTGCTCGGCGACCTAGACGAGAACCTCAAGGGCGAGGACATCCGCGAAGGGTTGACCGCCGTCGTCTCGATCAAACACCCCGACCCGCAGTTCGAGGGCCAGACGAAGACGAAGCTCGGCAACTCGGAGGTCCGAGGGATCGTCGAGAGCGCCATGCACGAGGGCCTCGGCACCTACTTCGAGGAGAACCCCCACACCGCCGAGGCGATCATCAACAAGGCGGTCGAGGCCGCGAAGGCGCGCAAGGCCGCCCAGAAGGCCGAGGAACTGACTCGGCGGAAGTCGGCCCTCGAGTCGACATCGCTTCCCGGCAAGCTGGCCGACTGCCAGACGAAAGATCCCGGGGAGGCCGAACTGTTCATCGCGGAGGGTGACTCCGCCGGTGGGAGCGCAAAGCAGGCGCGAAACCCCGAGTTCCAGGCCGTCCTCCCCATCAAGGGGAAGATCCTGAACGTCGAGAAACACCGCCTCGACCGCATCCTCGAGAACGACGAGATTCGGAACATGATCACCGCGATCGGCGCGGGGATCGGCGACGAGTTCGACCTGGAAGACGTCCGCTACGAGAAGATCATCATGGCGACCGACGCCGACGTCGACGGCGCCCACATCCGCACGCTCCTGTTGACGTTCTTCTACCGGCACATGCGGCCGCTGCTCGAGAACGGCTACGTCTACGCGACCCAGCCGCCGCTGTACCGCATCCGGTATCGCGGCGACACCTACGACGCGATGACCGAACAGGAACGCGACGAGATCATCGAGGAGAAGTGCAACGGCAGTCCCTCGCAGGTCCAGCGGTTCAAAGGTCTCGGCGAGATGAACCCCCAGCAGCTCTGGGATACGACGATGGACCCGGAGAACCGCATCCTCAAACAGATCACGATCGAGGACGCGGCCGCCGCGGACAAGATGTTCTCCGTGCTGATGGGCGACGCCGTCGAGCCGCGCAAACAGTTCATCAAGGAGAACGCGCCGGAGGCCGAATGGATCGACATCTAACGAACTTTTACGCTGCGGGCGGTCGCTTCGCGACCGCACTCGGCAAAATCTCGAAAGAGCGCGAAGCGCTCTTTCGGACTGCGAGGGACCGGAGGTCCCTCGAGCAGTCGGCGCAAAGCGCCGACGACCTCGCGGGAGTGGTTCGAAAGGTGCCTCCGGCACCTTTCGTCATCACGAGACGCCTTCGGCGTCTCGAACGACTTCGCTCCCGCTTAGCGTCGATGAAAAGCACTCCTCCCTTCCCTCCGCGCAGCAAGCTGCGCTCGGCTCACGGCCTTCGACCGTTCGCCTTTCCGCGGTGCTTCGCACCGCGCTCTCCGGGTCGGTCGTCGGCCCGCTCGAGCGTCCGCAGAGCGGACGCTCTCGCGGATGCAATGCTCGCCAGCTAATTCGCACAAACTACGAAACCCAATGAAGATATGAGTTCAGACGTACCCGATCCCACAGACGTAGACGCTCGAGCGGTAGAGAACGTCCGCATCGAGGACGAAATGGAACAGAGCTACATCGACTACGCGATGTCCGTCATCGCGGGTCGTGCGCTCCCCCGCGTCGAGGACGGCTTAAAGCCCGTCCACCGCCGCATCCTGTACGCGATGCACGAGATGGGCGTCTCCTCGGGCAGCAGCCACCGCAAATCCTCCTCGATCGTCGGGGAGACGATGGGTGACTACCACCCCCACGGCGACAGCGCGATCTACGACACCCTGGTCCGGATGGCCCAGGACTTCTCGATGCGCTACCCGCTGGTCGACGGCCAGGGGAACTTCGGCTCGATGGACGGCGACCCGGCCGCTGCCCAGCGGTACACGGAGGCCCGGATGTCGCCCATCTCGGAGGAACTGCTCGCGGACATCGAGAAAGACACCGTCGACTTCTCCGCGAACTACGACGACCGCCTGCAGGAGCCCGACGTCCTCCCCGCGGCGTTCCCGAACCTGCTGGTGAACGGCTCCTCGGGGATCGCCGTCGGGATGTCGACCAACATCCCGCCGCACAACTTAGGCGAGGTGATCGACGCCACCATCGAACTCATCGACAACCCCGACGCGACGGTCGAGGACCTGATGGAACACGTCAAGGGACCGGACTTCCCGACGGGGGCGAACATCGTCGGTCGCGACGCCATCTACTCCGCGTACAAGACCGGCCGCGGCCGCATCCGCGTCCGCGCCGAGTTCGAGGTCGAGGAGTGGAAGAACGGGCGCGAGCGGATCGTCATCACCGAACTCCCCTTCCAGTCCAACAAGGCCCGACTGGTCGAGCGTATCGCCGAGGACGTCCACGAGGGCGAGATCGAAGGGATCTCCGACCTCCGCGACGAGTCCGACCGCGACGGCGTCCGCATCGTCGTCGAACTCAAACGCGGTGCGAACACCGAGGTCGTCAAGAACCGACTGCTCGAGAACCACCTCGAGCGTACCTTCGGCGTCATCAACCTCGCGCTGGTCGACGGCCAGCCTCAGGTACTCTCGCTGAAAGAAACGCTCGAGGAGTACGTCGCCCACCGCCGCGAGGTCGTCCGCCGGCGCAGCGAGTACGACCTCGCCGAGGCCGAGGATCGCGCCCACATCCTCGAGGGGCGGCTAAAGGCCGTCGAGAACGCCGAGGACGTGGTCGAACTGATTCGGGACAGCGAGACCCGGGACGACGCGAAGGAGGCCCTGCAGGACGCCTACGGCTTCTCGCAGGATCAGGCCGACCACATCGTCCGCATGCAACTCGGCAGCCTCACGTCGATGGAGGCCGCCGAGATCGAAGACGAGTACGAGGAGGTCCAGGCCGAGATCGAGCGCCTGACGGAGATCCTCGAGAGCGAGCAGGAACTGCTCGAGGTCATCAAGGACGAACTCCGGGAGGTCAAAGACGAGTACGACGACGAACGCCGCACCTCGATCGTCGAGGACGAGGGGACCGTCACTCACGAGGACCTCATTCCCGAGGAGGAAGTCGTCGTCGTCATGACCGAAGACGACTACGTCAAGCGGATGCCGATCGAGACGTTCGACCCCCAGGGTCGAGGCGGTAAAGGGATCATCGGTGCGGACGTCAAGGACGAGGACCGCGTCGCCACCGTCTTCCGGGCGAACACCCACGACTACCTCCTGTGCTTTACGAATCAGGGCCAGGTCTACCAGCTCAAGACCTACGAGATCCCCGAGATGGGTCGGACGGCACGCGGCAAGTCCGCGGTCAACATTCTCGATCTGGACGACGGCGAGGACATCACCGCCATCGTCGACACCGACGCCCTCGAGGGCGACGAGTTCGTGACGATGGCTACCCGGAACGGCTACGTCAAGCGGACCGCCGGCGAGGAGTTCGACAACATCCGCTCGACCGGGATCATCGCGGCCGACTTGGAGGAAGGCGACGAACTCGTCGACGTCGAGGTCACCGACGGCTCGCAGGACCTCGTGATTGCGACCGAGGGCGGTATGACGATCCGGTTCGACGAGGACGACGTCCGCGCGATGGGCCGGAACGCCCGCGGCGTCAACGGGATCAAACTCCAGGACGACGACGCAGTCGCCGGGCTGGTCGCGGCCAACGGCGAGGACGGCGACGACCAGGCGCTGCTTACCGTCACCCGGAACGGGTACGGCAAGCGGACCCCGCTCGAGGAGTACAGTACCCAGTCCCGCTACGGGAAGGGGCTGATCGACATCAAGACCGAGGGCCGGAACGGCCCCGTGACCGCGATCAAGGCTGTCTCTCCCGACGACCATCTCGTGTTGATGAGCGAACGCGGCCAGATCGTCCGCACCCGCGTCGACGAGGTGTCGACTGTCGGACGGAACACGATGGGCGTAATCGTGATGGAGGTCGAAGACGAGGACGCCGTCGCAAGCGTCGACGTAATTCCTGCGGACACCGTCGAGGACGAAAGCGGTTCCGAAGCGGCCGACGGCGACGACGAATAACCGCCGCGTTCGAGTTTTCTCCCGGTTTTCGCGCTCTGAGCGTCGTCGGTCGATCCCGGTTAGGCTCGTCTCTCTCAGCAGGAGGCACGCTGGAACCGACTCGAGTCCGTCTCGAGTCGACGGCGGTCGGACCGTCGGGGGCAGGGGTCGAGAGCGGGAGAGCGGGAAATCGGGAGACAGCGAGACGTGTGGAAACCGGAAGTCCGTAGAGACCGACGGAGCAGCGGCACCCCGCCCGGCGAAGGACGGAGAACGGCAGAAAGGTGGAGAGTGGAAACGCGAGTCCCGATCAGTGGTCGGGCTCTTCCGCGGGGGCGACCATATCCTCGATCCGGAGGATGAGGATGTTGTTCGTGTCGTCCTTGCCGTCGACGCGTCCGTCGATGACGAGCTTCGAGAGCGGCGTCGGGCCGACGGTGACGGCGTCGTCCTCGGAGATATCGCTCATCGATCCCTGCATGTGGACCTCGGCGCGACAGAGCTCGGGGTGGTGGACGCTCGAGAGATCGATTTCCTCGACGAGGACGTCCTCGACGGGCTCGCCCTCGTGTTCGATCGGGACGGAGGCGGGATCGTCCATCTGCTGGATCTCGAGGGCCTCGTAGGCCGCCGCCGTCGGTTTGTAGCCGCCTTTCGGTCCGGGTACGCCCTCGACGAGCTGGAGGGCCTTGAGACTCTGCATCTGGTTGCGGATCGTCCCCGGGTTCCGGTCGACCTGCTCGGCGATGTCCTCGCCCTTGATGGCGTCCTCCGACTCCTTGTGGAGGTTCGTCAACGCACGCAGGATCTTCTTCTGGCTCGGGGTCAGTTCGATTGATGACATAGCGAATTGTTCGTAATTGTATTCCTTAAACCCGGCGGGTGAGGCCGGTCGTTTTCTTCCGGATTTCGTCCTTCGCGCCGGGGAATCTAAGGCGTTTCCTTTGACGGTCGAACGGCCGCCCGCATTTCGGAAGTCGTCAGACGGAAGCCAGCCATCCCTCGAGTAAGACGGCGGTGAGGACGTCCTCGAGGAGGAACATCAGGGCAAAGCCCATCGAGAAGGTGGCGGCGTTGGTGCGGGTGATCACGGCCTCCGCGTCGAACCGGATGAGTTCGGCGACCTCGATGAGGACCTGCAGGACGGCACCGATCGCCATCCCGAAGAAGACGGCAGCGAGAGCGGCCGACTGGGCGATGCTGCCGATCCAGCCGCCGAGGATGACCGGTCCGCCGGCGAGCAGCCCCATCCCCGCGAAGTGCCACAGCGGAGGTGTCTCGTGGTCGCGTGCAACGGCGACGACGACCGTCGGTCCCTCCATCACGTTGTGCATGATGAAAGCCAGTACGAGGAGTGTGAGCAGGGACGCGTTCCCCTGGACGTAGGCGACGCCGATGCCCAGCCCCTCGCCGATGCTGTGGAGGCCGAGCGCGAACGCGACCAGGTAAGCGACCTCGAGACCGCTCTTTTCGCCCTCTGCGGCCGTGCGCTGTCGCCACCGGCTGACGAGGTACATGACGGCGAACGTGGTCCCGATGCCGGCGAGCGCGAGCGTGAACACGACCGGGGTGGTGTTCGCTTCGCCGGCGTAGTCGGCGACGTCACCGACCATCTCGACGGCGATGAACGCGAGGATTCCCGCTGCCAGCGTCATGAATCCGTGGACGTATCGAGTCCCGAGATTTCGGATGAACGGGAACCAGAGCATCCCGATCGCGACGGGCACGATCCCCGCGATGGTGCCGATCACCGTCAACACGCGAACGATCTCGAGCGTCGTCGCGCCTTCGCCGGCCGAGAGGTCCCCGAACGGGGAGGTCAGGGAGAGGAGCCCGAACACGACCGCGAGGACGACGAACGGACCGATGGCGAGCAGCCACCGCGGCGGATCTCGGAGCGACCGGTCACGCATCCGGCCCGATCACCACCGTCGAAGCACACAGCAATAGCACTCCCATCATCCATGGTTTAGACCATTCTAAACTTATGCCTTTTCACGCGACTCGCCGTTAGAGTCGATCTAAACCCGTATATTCGGCGACCGAGAAACAGCGAGAACGAGGGCCGAAGAGCGCTCTACTGCTCGAGTTCCGGCGGACGAGCGACTCGAACGTGATGGGCAACTCGGTCGGGCAGGGAGACGGGCTCGTCGGCGTCGCTCGAGCGGGCCGTCACCATTCCGAAAGGAGCGACCTCGAGAATTTCGAGTTCGACGCCGGGTTCGACGCCGTGGTCCGCCAGGTACGAGAGGATCTCCGGGTCACGGTCGGCGACCTCCTCGACGACGACCGTGTCGCCCTCCTCGAACTCCGCGATCGATTCGCCGTCGGGCCGTTCGGGAGGCTCGAGGTCGGCGCTCGGGATCGGCGAGCCGTGCGGATCGACGTCGGGTTCGCCGAGCGCGTCGGCGACGCGAGCCTCGAAGTCCTCGCTGATGTGGTGTTCGAGTCGGTCGGCCTCGGCGTGGACCTCGGACCAGTCGTAGTCGAGATGCTCGGTGAGATAGGCCTCGAGCAGCCGATGGTGGCGGACGACCTCGAGCGCGACGGTCTCTCCCTCGTCGGTGAGCGTGACCCCGCGGTATTTCTCGCGGTCGACGAGCCCGCGCTCCTCGAGTTTGTCGAGCATGCTGGTGACCGTCGGCGACGTGACGTCCAGCTCCTCGGCGATCTCGGACGTCTTGATCCGGTCGTCCGTCCCGCGCTGGAGCTGGTAGATCGCTTTGAGGTAGTCCTCCATCACGTCGCTCAGCATCATACACTCGGTTTAGGGCCGTCTAACCCTAAATCTATTGTCGTTCGAACTCGCTCGAACTCGCGCGGATTCGTCCCCACTCGACCACCCGGCATGCTGATCCGTTACCCGAGGCGGCCAGGTTCGCGACCGGTTCGAAGTATGATTGGTGACAACACCTAACACGCCGATAACGGTTCCAACACCTTTGTATCATAGGGTTTCAGAGTGTGGGGTATGACTGAGAACGTCGTCGTGCTCGGTGCCGGGTACGCCGGGGCCGGCGCGATCAAGAAACTCGAGTCGGAACTCGGTGATTCCGCTCGCCTGACGTGGATCGCCGACGTAGACTACCACCTCGTCCTCCATGAGTCCCATCGGGTCATTCGGGATCCGTCGGTCCGATCGGACGTCACCTTCCCCGTCGACGACATCGCCGCACCGTCGACCCGATTCATCCAGGCCGAAGTCACCGGACTCGACGTCGACGACCGAGTCGTCGAACTCGACGGTGCCGAAGACGTCGAGTACGACTACGTCCTCGTCGCGCTTGGCACCCAGACCGCGTTCTACGGCATCCCCGGCCTCGAAGAGCACTCCCTGACGCTCAAGAGCCTCGACGACGCCCTCGAGATTCACGAAGCCGTCAAGGAAGCCAGCCAGGAAGCGACCCGCGGCGACCCCGCACAGGTCGTCATCGGCGGCGCCGGCCTCTCGGGCATCCAGACCGCCGGCGAGATCGCCGAATTCCGCGACAACCACCGCGCCCCGATCGAGATCCACCTCGTCGAAGCCCTCGAGGAGATCTTCCCCGGGAACGATCCCGAGATCCAGCAGGCACTGCGTGACCTGCTCGAGGACGCGGGCGTCCAGATCCACACGGACGACCCGATCACGGAGGCTACCGAGGACCACATCGAGTTCGACGAGGGCGATCCCCTCGAACACGACGTGCTCGTCTGGACCGGCGGGATCACGGGCCGGGACGCCCTCGACGACACCGACCTCGAGAACGAGCACAACCGCGTTACCGTCGAAGCCAACTTCCAGACCTCCGACGAACGCGTCTTTGCCGTCGGCGACTCGGCGATCGTCGACCAGGGCGACCAGCCCGCACCGCCGACCGCCCAGGCAGCCTGGCAGGCCGCCGAAGTCGTCGGGGAGAACATCGCCCGCGCAATCGAGAACCGCCCGCTCAAGACCTGGGAACACGAGGACAAGGGGACGGTCGTCTCCGTTGGCGACAAGGCCGTCGCTCACGACGTCAAGCCCGCATTCGGTGTCTCGCTGCCCGTCGATACCTTCAGCGGCGTTCCCGCGGAAACCCTGAAGAAGCTGATCGCCGCCCGCTGGATCGCTGACGTCACCTCCTGGAACGAGGCCCGCAAGGCCTGGTCGTCGCTGTAGCGGTCCCGTAGACCGATACGAAAAACAGACCGAACCTGACCACACCGGACCCGACTGAGCCGGATCCGACCGCCCCGCCCCGACCGAAATCGTACTCGAGCCCCGGACCGACTCGAGTTTCGTTCGCCTCTTTGTCTTTTCCTTTCCCCTAAGCGTCGCTCTCGTCGCTCTCGTCGCTCTCGTCGCTCTCGTCGCTGTCGGTTTCCTCCGACGGCGCGTCGTCGTCGGCGGTCCCCATCGGTCGCGCGGGTACACCCGCGACGGTGGTCCCCGGTTCCACGTCTCGCGTCACGAGCGAGTTCGCCGCCACCCGCGCGTCGGCACCGATCTCGACCCCCGGGAGGACGATCGCCCCCGCGCCGATCATCGCCCGTTCGCCGACGACGACTTCGCCCGTCCGGTACTCCTCCTGGAGGAACTCGTGACACAGCAACGTTGCGTCGTAACCGACGATCACGTCGTCCTCGAGCGTGATCAACTCCGGCCAGAACACGTCCGGCGTGGCCTCGAGCCCCCAGGAGACGCCCTGCCCGACCGTGACGCCGATTCGGCGCAGACACCACCGTCGGAGCCGCAGGCTCGGCGCGATTCGGGCGAGCCAGACGAAGACGTAGTTGATCGCGACCCGTAGCGGGTGTTTCGCGTCCGTCCAGTACGCAAGCGAGTTGCGCCGCCCCGGCGTCGGGTGCCGATCCACGCGGTCGTGTCTGGACAGGTCTTGGGAGGAAGCGTCCTCTGCCGTCGAATCGGGGTCCTGGTCGTCGGTCACTGCCGGTGGTTCGACCTTTCACCACAAGAAACCGATCGATTGCGGTCGGATATGGGGGCGATTTACCGTGCCGTCTCCGTCCGTTCCGACGGCTCCACACCGCTCGCGTCGCCGGGCCGCTCTCCCGGCCTCCCGACCAGATCGACGAACTCCGCTCCCGTCAGGTCACAGCGGTACGCCGGTTTGTACATCATGTTGTCGCCACCCGCCGTGACCGCCCAGTCGTCTGCGATTCCCTCGCGGAGGTAGTACTGCGCCCGCTCGTTCCCCGGCTTGACGTAGTAGTCGCTGAGTCGAATCGGATCGCGCTCGAAGAGCCCACCCGGTTCGCGGCCGTCGACGAACACGACAGTCTTTTCCGTCAGGTAGAGTTCTCCCTCGCGGGCACGCTTCGTGTGGGCGTTGTCGGGATGGGACGCTAAGATCGCCTCCCGATCGGCGGGCGGCGTCTCCGGCATAACGACGTCGACCGAGTCGACGGTGAAGTATCCGATCAGGTACCGATGGGCCCGGTCGCCATCGGGTCGGCGAAGGCCAGCGTAGAACCCGACGACGTCGCCCGGCTCGAGTTCCCGGAGCCGCGAGACGTAGCCGCTCGTCCGGTGTTCGCCGTACGTAAGCGCCTCGAAGTTGGGGTCGCGGTGAAGCGGCCACGACTCGAGAGCCGCGCCGCTGACGCTCTCGGTACCGCCCCGGACCGGTTGCGGTTCGATCCGGGACGTCAGATCGGCCGCGGTTCGATCGTCGACCCGCAGGTCCCACGAGCCGAGCGTTTCCGTCTCGCTCGTTTCGCGGGTCTTCTCCGGGATCGGAACGTATTCGAAGCGTCCGTCGTCGTACAGCGGTCCCAGGGCCCCGAGGTTCGTGCTGTCCGCACCGACACCGGCGAGGACGACCGTCATTACTCCCTACTGTGGCGAGTGCGGCGATAAACCCGGCGATAGCTGGTCTCCGAGTCTCGAGTCGACGACGCGTACTTCGGGCCAGTTCGCTCGGCGCTCGCTCAGCGCTCGTTCGAGCGCGAGGTATACAACAGCGGAATCAACAGCACGAGCAACAGCATCCCCATAACGGCGATCGCGATCCAGATCGTCGAAAGGAGCGTCTCCGGAATGATCCCCGCGACTTCGGCGAGCCAGAAGAGACTGTAGGCACCGGCAACCAGCAAGGCCCCGATGTACAACTGGAGTCCCAGCCGAAACGCGTGATAGACCGTCGTCTTCGTCACCGGCGTCGGAAAATAGTCGTCGAGCGACTGGATCATCCCGACCGATCACCCGCGTTACGCGGTCGGTACCGGGCCTCCGTCGCGGCTGTAAATACGCGGCCTCGAGTCCGGTTCCCCGTCGAACTCGAGCGTTCCACGATTCGATCGCTGTGGCTCCGGTCGACGCCGACGGGCTCGAGTACCGTGGGGGGGAGACCGTGCCGGTCCCGTCCTCGAGCCGGCGAAGCGGAGCCGAACACAGCCATCGATCGTTGCAAACCTAGTATCGGCTTTCGTTCGCCGATTCTTGAATCTTACTGGTAGTTGAATTTCACCGGATCGGAAACGTCGCCGCGGGAAGGTAGCAACCGAGCGACAGCATCGGCGGATCGACTCCCGCTCTCGAGGGGGCGTCGGCGTCCTCGATCCGGGTGGGCTCGACTCGGTGACAGGCGGTTCGACGCCGGTCGAAGAGCGTTCTCGCAGCGCGAAGTTCGCCCGCGGTCTCGAGGGACTCGAGAAAGGGAAAACCACCGGACGGCGCGGCTTCAAGGCGGTGCTGTAGTGGTTCCACACACGGCTAATTCTCAGATCTGAAACCGTCGTGGACAGTCGTTTTCACCGACGAGATACACTATGAGGTAAATATATGTACTCGTAGTCAACTGGTTGTTACCAGCACCAAAATCGACGGGTGGCGGGAAGGTGTGGCGGGGTGGTCATGCCTGGACCCCCAATCCCCGCACAGGTTCGACGTCCACGTGTGGGGACATAGGCCTTCCGGCGACCCTGGCTGTGGTGCTGTGAAAACAATGTTCGACGGAAGCAAAATCCGCGATAAACTGGTTGGATCGGACGAAGAACGGGCCGTGAGCCCCGTAATCGGAGTTATCCTAATGGTGGCCATTACTGTAATTCTGGCTGCCGTGATCGCCGCGTTCGTACTCGACCTCGGCGATTTAAGTGAATCCGCCAATGCTGGGGTTGAATTCGATGAATCTGGATCTGAAGTGACCGTACGGATAATTGATGAAGGCAATACAGATTCGATCTACGTAGAAGCCCATGAGGGGTCTGATTCGGAATGGGTGGACACAAGTGGTAGTCAGTCTAATGACGAAACTGCCTGGACTGTGGGTGACTCAGCGACGTTGGACTCAGATAGTCCATCAATCGGCGGTGATATCAGCAGTAGTATCGATGAAATAATTATTTACGGTGAAGTTGATGGAGAGAAGCAAGTTATCCAAACTTGGGAACCCTAAAATATGATGGACGGAAAAATCATTCGCGACAAATTGGTCGGCAATGAGGAGGAGCGAGGAGTCTCGCCTGTTATAGGAGTTATCCTAATGGTTGCAATTACCGTAATCCTGGCTGCAGTTATTGCAGCGTTCGTGCTGGATCTTGGAGATATGAGCGAGTCCGCCAATGCGGGTATCGAATTTGACGAATCTGGTGAATATGTAACCCCTCAAGTGATTGATGAAGGGAACACTGATTCAATCTATGTTGAAGTCGTGAATGGAAGTGGCGGTGCAGATTATATCGCTGTTAACGGAGATACATCTGATACGACTGAAGATTGGGAAGTCGGTGATTCAGTCCAAATCAACAGCGATGGACTAGGGGAAGACGAAGGCGAAATCAGTAATCTCGGCAGTCACGAACTTCAGAGCAGTGACACAGTTGATGAAATCATAGTTTATGGAGAAGTTGAAGGTGAACAGCAAGTCATCACAACCTGGGATTAACTACTAGTACACTTCTACTTTTATTGGTACATCCTGCCCGCCTCGAGGAGCCGGTCGTGCGCTCGGCGTTTGACGTAGTAGCGGCCGTGTGTCGGATACTCGCCTTGCTCGTCTGGTACTGACAGCCCTTGATCTCGATCGGGATCTCTGGCTCCAGGAGGACGACGCCGTAGAACGGCAGCGACCGATCCGGCTCGAGGACGGCCGTTGTCTTCGCGTCGTGCCACTCGGCCGTCCGGTCGTCGACATACTCCAGGGCGTCGATCCGCTGGACGATCTCGCCCTCGAGGAAGTCACCACTGGCTTTCGCACTCTCGAGTTCCGACATCGGACTCACAGAGGACCACCTCGCGCACTGCGAACCTCTCGAGCACAGTCGGGACAGAGTCGACGGGTCGCGGGAATCGACTCTTCACACCGCTCGCACTCGTCGGAATCGACGACACGGCTCATCGACGACCACCGCCTTCATGGCCCGTTTTCTCAGTGATCCATCGCAGCCCTGTTAGATTCAAATAGCTGAACGTGGTCCCTGGACACAAGCAGATGGGGAACGAGACAGAGGAACACGATTTTCTCGCCACCTGCGACGAATGTGGAAGAGCATATGCTGCCACGCTCACCGAAGATGAGGAGATTCTCCCGCTCGGGGCCCGGCCAGGTTGCAGATGCGGTGGAAAATCGTTCTCACCGGTGAACGAAGCGGATTTCGACGAAGCTTTTGACGACTGATCGCTCGCCCTCGAGGACGGGCCACCGTCGGCCCGAATCTCGCGATCCTCGAGGGCTTCCTGTCCCTCTTCGTTGCTCGCTTGATGGCCGGATGGGCGATGGGCGTCCGGCTTTCGACGTGATAGAGCCGACTCGCGGGGACGAACTCTTCACACATCGGCCTCCTCCGTGACGGCCGGGCGACGTCTCGGGATCGGGAGCGTCGACGTCTTTTCCGGCTGCGGACCCGCGGCTCGATCGTCGGTAGCTATCGCACTCGGGACAGCGATGAGCGCGATCGCGATCGTCACCGAAGACCCGCGCGAATCGGTCGGTAACGTGACTTCCGCAGTGCTGGCACCTCGAGTCGGTGCCGGCCGACGGCCACTGAGTGACAGTCACGTCGACCACCCCACGACAGCCTGTCGACTAACCTTAATTATACCGAAACCGAGAATTGGATTTTCAGTACGCTCGAGGGTATGAACGGCTAAGAGTTGACGTTTCGGAGAATTTCGAGTGGGACCGCCGAGAATTGAACTCGGGTCCTACGGACCCCATCCGCAGAGGATACCACTACCCCACGGTCCCGCGTTTTGACCGAGGGCAGTCTGCCGTTTAAGCGTGTCGTTTCGATTCCGACTCGAGCCCGCCACCCATGACAGTTCGTGCCACTCCATTAGGACACCAGTGGTGCAGGGTTCCGCTATGGACTGTGCGTTCTGTACGACGCCGGTCGAATTCAGTCAGGCGAAAATGGCCTACCGGATCCTCGAACTCGAGGAGCCCGAGAACAAGTGGTGGCTCTGTCGGGACTGCGCCGGGATACGGTCCGAGGGAGCGAAGACGAAAGGGACCGTCGGCGGGCCGGGCGACTGCATCGACTGCGACGACCCCGCGGAGTACGGCATCGCGATCGTGAAGAAAACGCCTCGAGGGGACGTCGTAACGGACGGGACGGTTTTCCAGACCCTCTGCGAGGAACACTTCGAAGAACGCCGGGCCTGAGACTCCCGATCGGTGGCCCGTGGGGCGGAACGCGAGTCAGCCCTGCCAGGTCAACGCCGTCGCCGACCACGTGTAGCCGGTGCCGGCCGCCAGGAAACAGACCAGATCGCCGGGCTCGAGCAGCCCCTCGCGTCGGCCCTCCTCGAGCGCGATGATCTGATCGGCGCTCTGGACGTGACCGTACTCGTCCAGGTAGTGGCCGTCCGTCGCCGGATCGAGCCCCAGTTCATCGAATAGCCGCTCGTGGAACGACCGCTTCATGTGCGTGACCGCGACGAAGTCCAGGTCACCACGGGAAAAGCCCGACCGCTCGAGGGCCGTGTCGGCGACCTCGAGGTAGTTCGGCAGCGAGACGGGGGCGAGCCGCTCTTTCATCCCGTCGGGATCGGGCACGTCGAGCCGGTGCAGCCCCGTCGAGACCGTCTCCTCGCTGGGCGGTTCGATCGATCCACCGGCGGGCATGATCACGTCCTTCGAGAACGAACCGTCGGTGACGGCGGCGCTCTCGTGGACGACCGCCCGGCTTCGCTCGCCCGGATCGGACTCGAGCACCATCGCGCTGGCCCCCGAGCCGAAGTTGAACATGAACGACGACCGGTCGTTCTCGTAGTCGATCAGGTCCTCCTCGCGGCTCGCGGCGACGAGCAGGGCCGTGTCGACGTGGTCCGCGCGCAACTGCGCCCGGGTCTGGCGGACGGCGATCGGCGCGCCGGCACAGAGGGTGTAGCTCTCCGTGGCGTAGGCGTTCTCCGTCCCGAGCCGTTCGGCGACGTTCGCGGCGGCCGACCAGACGACGTGGTCCTTGTACTCGCTGCCGTGGTACAACACCAGATCGACGTCCGCGGGTTCGAGGTCGGCGTCGGAGAGCGCTTCCTCGGCGGCCGCGACGCACATGTCGGTGGCGTGGTCCCCGTCGGGGGGACAGACCCGCTTCTCGCGCAGGCCCATCTTCTCGCGGACGACGGATTCGGGGACGCCGCTCTCGGCGGCGATCTCCTCGGCGGTGACGGTCTCCTCGGGGAAGTACCGCCCGTAGCCGGTGAGCCCGACGGTCGTCATCGGGACCACCCCGGGATTCCAGCGAGGGCCGAGTGCGTCGTGACCGTCAGACCCTCGAGGCTCGAGCGGGTCGGTGACCGAGGCGTCACGTTCGATCACCCGCCCGCTCGCCGGATCCCGCCTCGAGCGTCGCTCGACCGATCTTCCCGGAGCCGACTCCGTGGTCGACGGGCCGCCGGGCGGGGTCGTCAGCGTCTGCGTGAATCGAGAGCGTCATCGTCGGTATCGATCGAGGTAGTCGGGCAGTCGTTTCGCAACGGGACCGCCGATCCGATCGCGGACCGAGCCGAGCAGTCCGTTGGGGACGAACAGCACGAACAGGACGAAGACGATACCCAGGTACAGCTGGCTCCGTCCGTCGACGGCCCCGTTGATCACCTCGAGGAAGGAGACGCCCCCGACGTCGGCCTCCAGCACGCTCTCGGGCAGCCCCTCGCGGAGGTAGGGGGCGAGTCCGCCCTGCTCCGAGGAGAGGACGTCCTCGAGCCACTCGAAGAACGCCGAGCCGAAGAACGGGCCGGCGAGCGTCCCCAGTCCCCCGATGATCGCGACGATCAGGGCGTCCGCGGTCACGAGGAAGTAGAACGTGGTGTCCGGCGACGCGGCCCCCGAGTAGGCGGCGAACAGCGCGCCGGCGATCGCGGCGAAGAAGCCGCTGAAGCCGAACGCGGCCATCTTGTACCAGAACACGTTGTAGCCCACCGCGCGGGCGCGCTCCTCGTTCTCGCGGATGGCGATCATCACGCGGCCGAACGGGGAGTGGATGATCCGCTGCATCGCGAAGTAACAGCAGACGACCACCAGCCCGATCGCGTAGTAGGAGGTCAGCGTCGCCGACACGTCGATCCCGAGCCCGAGGACGTTCTCGAAGCTGTCCCCGGCGAGGCGGCCGAGCGCGACCGACAGGGAGTCGACGTAGGGGACGCCGATTTCGGGCGTCGGGCCGCCCAGGTTCGGCCCCTCCTGGGGGTTCGCGGCGACGTAGCCCCAGTTGCGGATGAGTTCGTACAGCACCTGGGCGAACCCGAGTGTGATCATCGCGAAGTAGACGCCGGTGAGCCGGAAGGAAACGGCTCCGATCGCCAGCGCGGCGAGGAAGGCGAGGATGGCTCCGAGTAGCATCGTGATCACGAACGGCGTTCCCTCGGGCAGGAAGGGCACGTCCCCGTTGGCCACGAGGACGATGAAGTACGCCCCGATACCGTAGAACGCGGCGTGGCCGAACGAGAGGTAGCCGGTGTAGCCGCTGATGAAGTCGAAACTCATCGCGAACAGCCCCAGGAACAGCATCGAGATCACGAACGTCGTCCCGGGGAGGAACGCGTCGAAGAACGCCGCCGGGGCGAACGACGCGACCCCGAGGTCGATCCCGGGCAGTCGCAACAGGACGCCGTACAGCGGCGGGTAGATCGCGAAGAACGCGATCACGAGCGCGTGAGCGGTGTGCTCCCGCAGGTAGCGGCGAACCCACCCGTTCTCGGCGAGCGGGCTCTCGGCCGTCGCGGTCGCGCCGTCGCCGAGGTCCCCTTCGTCGGCGGTCGCGTCCGGACCGGCGCTCGAGGCGGATTCGGTGCCGCCGTCGGTGGCCGTCCCGCTCGATGTGGAGTCGGCAGCGTCCGGATCGTGGCTCCGGTCGCCGTCACGAGTCGGGCTAATGGCCACCCACCTCCTCGACGCCGTACAGCCCCTGTGGGCGGACGATCAATACGATCACCAGCAGGGCGAAAATCGTCACTTCGGGGAGGCCGGGGAACGCGACGATCCCCGTGTTGAACAGCCAGGTCGTAAAGGAGTCGGCGATCCCGACGATCACCGCCGCGGCCAGCGTCCCCTTGAACGAGCCGAGGCCGCCGATGACGACCACGACGAACGCGTAGAGCAACGCGTCGATGTTCAACAGGACGCTCGGCCCCCACGTGGGGTCCCACATGAGGAAGACGCCGCCGACGGCCGCGAGCCCGGTACCGAGCCCGAAGACGACGGTAAACGCCTTCCGGACGTCGATGCCGAGCGCCTCGACCATCTCCGGGTCCTCGCTGCCGGCCCGGATGTAGAGGCCGTACAGCGTCCGGTTCAGGAACGCCCAGACCGCCGCCGCGACGGCGACCCCGGCGACGATCGCGAACATGTAGAACCCGCGGATGCTCGCCCCGAGGATCGAGTAGAACGTCTCGAGGGCGTTCGGGATCGTCGCCGCCGCGCCGGTCCAGGTCGGCTCTGGCTGGATTCCCCGCGCGGAGGTGGCGATCCGGGCGCCCTCCTCGAGGATGAGGCCGACGCCGAACGTCAGTAGTATCTGGTACATCGGCGTCCGGTCGTAGATCGGCCGGACGAGCCCGATCTCGAGGACGCTCCCGACGGCCGTCATGAGCGCGAAGACGACCGCGGCGACGACGACGAAGAAGGCGACGCGGGCGTACGGGCCAGTGCCACTCGAGACGGCGAGCACCATCAGGACGCCGCCGGCGTACGCGCCGAGCATCGCGAACGCGCCGTGGGCGAAGTTGAGCACGCCCATCAGCCCGAACACCAGCGTCAGCCCGACGGCGATGATGAAGTAGATCGACGCCTTCCCGAGCCCCTCGATGAGGATGCGCGCGACGGTGTCGGGACGGAACAGTCGCGAGACGGCGTCGACGACGAGCGGGACGTCGGGGGCGACCCCGGACGCCGCGACCGCCAGTGCGGTTTCCGTTCCGGTCATGCCGACAGATACCTCCGGATGCGTTCGTCCTCGGCGGTGACGCCCTCGGTGTCGCCCGACTCGACGACGGTCCCGTGGTCGAGCAGGTAGAACCGATCCGCGAGGTCCATCGCCAGCGGGAAGTTCTGTTCGACGAGGATCATGGTCGTGTCCGCGGAGGCTTCACGAAGCGCCTCGACGACCTGGTCGACGATCATCGGCGCGAGTCCCTCGCTGGGTTCGTCGACCAGCAGCAGGTCGTTGTCGCCGACCAGCGCGCGAGCGATCGCGAGCATCTGCTGTTGGCCGCCGCTCAGGTTCCGGGCCTCCTTTTCGCGGAACCGCTCGAGGTCCGGGAACAGGTCGAAGACGTACTCGCGCAGGGCCTCGTAGTCGCGGTCGGGACCGACGGAGACGCGGACGTTCTCCTCGACCGTGAGGTAGCCGAACATCCGCCGTTCCTCGGGCACCCACCCGATGCCGCGCCCGGCGACGTCGTGGGTGCTCTCGCCGGTGACGTCCTCGCCGCGAAACCGAACCGTGCCCTCGCGTGGCGGGGTCAGTTGCAGGATCGAGCGCAGCGTCGTCGTCTTCCCGACGCCGTTGCGCCCGATCAGGGCGACGATCTCCCCCTCGTCGACGGAGAGGTCGACCCCCTGGAGGACGTGGCTCTCGCCGTAGTAGGTGTGGACGCCCTCGAGTTCGAGCAGCGGGTCGGGGCCGTCGGCGGAGTCGCCTGGATCGCTCATCCGGCCGACACCCCCGGATCGAACTCGCCGCCGTCGGTCGCGGCTTCGCTCGCGCTCGAGGTGCCGTCGCCGGTCCCGTTCCCCTCGTAACCGCCGAGGTACGCCCGCTGGACGGCCTCGCTCTCCCGGATCTCGTCGGGTTCGCCCTGGGCGATGAGGTCGCCCTGGTTGAGCACCGCCACGCGGTCGCTGATCTCCATCACGACGTCCATGTTGTGCTCGATCAGCATGACGGCGTGATCCTCGGCGACGTCCTCGATGATGTCCGTCACGCGGTCGACGTCCTCGCTCGAGACGCCCGCCGTGGGCTCGTCGAGCAACAGGACGTCGGGGTCGCCGGCCAGGGCGATCCCGATCTCCAAGTTGCGCTTCTCGCCGTGGCTGAGGTTCTCGGCCGGTTCGTCGGCGTACTCGAGCAGGCCGATCCGCTCGAGGATGGCGTCGGCTTCGGCGACGTGGTCCTCGAAGGCGTCGACGTTGCGCCAGAACCGCCAGGAGTCGCCGTCCCTGTGGGCCTGGACCGCCACGCGGACGTTCTCGCGGACCGAGACCGTCGGGAAGATGTTCGTGACCTGGTACGATCGGTGGAGGCCGAGCAGCGCGGTCTCGTGAGAAGGGGCGTCCGTGATGTCGATCATGCCGTCAGAACCGGCCGCGCCGCCGTCGAGCCCCCCTCCACCCGACGGGGAGAACTCGATCGTCCCCCGGGTGGGCTCGAGTACGCCAGTGAGGAGGTTGAAGAAGGTGGTCTTGCCCGCGCCGTTCGGGCCAATGACCGAACAGAGTTCGTCCTCCTCGAGCCGGAAGTCGACCCCGTCGACGGCAGTGATCCCGCCGAACTCCTTTGTGAGATTCTGGGTCGAGAGTAGCATTCGATCACCTCACCCCAGGTCGCAGGACGCGTCCTCGGCCGGAACCACGACCTCCTCTGCCGCGTAGGTCTCGACCGGTTCGCCCGGCATCACGGCCGCGTCCCAGGTGTCCTCGTACTCCTCGCTGGTCGGCACGGGCCAGGCGACCGTCATCTCGGAGGCAGCCTGGTTGTTGTGCTCCTGGAACGTGTACGCGTTCTCGCCTTTCGGCGTGTCCGTGACGGTCATCCCGTGCATGGCGTCGGCGATGTCCTCGCCCTCGGTCGACCCGCTCTCCTCGATCGCCTGGACGAGCGCCGACGCACCGACGAAGGTCCCGGCGCTGAACAGGTCCGGCACCTGGTCGTAGGCGTCGATGTGGAGATCGACGAACTCGTCGTTGATCGGGTTGTCGTACTGGTTCCAGTGGTACCGCGTCGTGAAGGGACCGAGCCCCGCGTCCTGAATGTCTTCGGCGGTGAAGTCCTCACCGAGGACCGCCTCGACCGTCTGCCCCGTGATCTGGGTCGTGACGAGCGCGGCGAACCCGCCGAAGGCCTGAATCTCGTCGTAGGACATCGCCGTCGGGAGGAACTCCGGCAGTGTGATGAACGTGAACCCGCCGACGACGCCGTCGGCACCCTGCTCGACGGCCTCGTCGAACATCCCCTCGAACTCGCTGTAGCCGGCCTCGACGAACCGCGGCTCGAGGACCTCGACGCCCTGGTTCTCGAGGACCTCCTGGTAGTTGTTCGCGACGCCTTCGCCGAACGCGCCCTCCGCGGCGAAGATCGCGACCGTCGAGACGTCGCCCTGTTCGGCGACGTATCTCCCGCCGGCGCGTGCGTCCATCGCCGTGTGTTCGCTCGCGCGGAACGCGAGGTCGTGACAGTGCTCGCTCGAGACGGTGATATCACCGTCCGCGGCCGGACCGATGATGAATGGCACGTCCGCCTCGTCGACGACGTTCGGGATGATCCGCCGGGCCGAGTCCGACGACGACGCGCCAAAGAGAAGGTCGACGTCTTCGTCCACGACGAGGCTCTCCGCGACGTTCTGAGCCGTCTCCGGATTGAACTCCGTGTCCTCGACGATGATCTCGAACGTCGGTCCGTCGTCGGGGTCGAGTTCGTACGACCCCGTCGTCATGTCTTCGATCGGATCGACCCCGTACTTGTACGCCAGCCCGGAGTAGAACCCCATCAGGCTGATCTGTCCGTAGTACTCGAGTTCGCCCGACACCGGCTGCAACGCGCCGATCGTTATCGTTTCGTCTTCCGGGTCGCCGCCCGCCTGTCCCCCTTGCTCGTCGAGACAGCCGGCGAGTCCACCGAGGCCGACCGCGGTCAGTGCACCCGTTCGCTTCAGCGCCCCACGTCGAGTGGTATTATATCCCATACTAAGCATAGGATGTGTTTATACCAACAATATTGGATGGGTTGGTATACCAACCCGAGGACGATAGTGGCCGGATCCACGTCTGAACGATCGAGTTAGGCGCCTAAAACAGGCCGAAAGTACCTCTCCGGCCGTTCGATCTACTCGACGGACTCGAGTGCCTCGACGACCCGCCGGAGAATCTTCCGTTCGGCCCGACGAACGTTCTTCGAGACGGCGGTATCGGAGATGTCGAACTCGTTGGCGAGCATCTGCAGCGTGGCACCCCGGGGCTGATCGAAGTACCCCTTCTCTGCCGCGACCCGCAGCGTATCACGTTCGACCGTCGAGAGTTCCCGACACCCCTCGAGTAGTTCGCGGGCGGCCTCGGCGTGTTCCAGGACGTCGCCCCCGGCGTCGAACGCCATGACTTCCCGGCTTTCGAGCGAGTACTCGTTGTTTCGCTCGAGTTCCGCGAGCGCGGCGTCGGCGTCCCGCTCGTCGTCGAATCCGATATCCCAGCGTTCGCTTCCGTCCTGGATGTGGAACGGCCCCGTGATGTAGCCGCCGTTGGCCCTGATCGTCGCCATCGCGTCGGTCTCGTCGATAACCGTCTTGATCACCGCCCGCTCCTCCCGTTTCTTGAAGAGGTCACAGGAACGCATGGTCGGGTGCTCCTGGACAGCCGACAGCCCCGACTCGAGGACGGACCTGTCCTCCCCCTCCACGATCATCCGCGTCTCGAGTTCCCGACTGTGGCGGTCGAACTCCCACTGGAGCGTCGAGAACGACACGTCGTGATCGTCCGTCGTGTCGATGAACGGGCAGTCGTACTGCTCCATGTCCAGCGTAAGGTCGATCATGAACGATCCTGTCGTTCGTCCCGACTTTGATATGTCACCACTTGCCTCTGTCGGTGGGTCGACGGCGTCACTCCGGCTCACCTCCGTACCGATCCTTGACGGTCGCCCGGTCGAGCTTCGAGGGGCCGCTCGTCGGCATCTCGTCGACGAACTCGAGGTACTTCGGGATCTTGAATCGGGCGAGGCGGCCGTCGAGGTAGGCCTCGAGTTCCCGCAGGGTCAGCGGTGCCCCGTCTTCGGTCTCGGCGTCCTCGGCCGGTTCGACGACGGCCTTCCCGACCGTCCCCCACTGGTCGTCGGGGACGCCGATGACGAGGACTTCGGCGACGGCGGGGTGGTCCGCGATCTCGTCCTCGACCTCGGGCGGGTAGACGTTCTCCCCGCCGCTGATGAACATGTTCTTCTTCCGACCCTCGATGTGGTAGAAGCCGTCATCGTCCCGCCGGGCCAGATCGCCCGTCGAGACCCAGCCGTCGGCGAACGTCTCCTCGCCCTCGCCCGAGTCGCCCCAGTAGCCCGCCGCGGCGTGGGGGCCGGCGAGTTCGAGTTCGCCGATCTCACCCGTCTCGAGCGGCCGTCCGTCGTCGTCGACGACGCGGACGTCCGTGTGCATCACGGGCTTGCCGACGCTCGCGACCTTCTCGTTGTCCCACTCGTCGGGCATCGCGAAGTTGTTCGGCCCGCACTCGGTCAGCCCGTACCCCTGCGAGAACTCGACGCCGCGGTTTCGCCACGCGCGGACGATCGCATCCCGGCAGGGACCCCCGCCGCTCTTGACGAAGCGAAGCGTCGACAGGTCCGCTCGCTCCCAGTCGTCGTGGCGGGCCATCGTCCGCAACACCGCCGGGACCGCGACGAGCACCGTCGCACCGTGGCGATCGATCTGCTCCAGGACGCGGTCGGGTTCGACCTCGCGGTCGATGAGCAGCGTCCCACCCATGTTGAAAAACGGGAGCGTGAGGACGTTCCAGCCGCCCGTGTGGAAAATCGGGAACACCATCGGGGCGACGTCGTCGGGCCGCAGTCCCCAGGCCGTGATCGTGTTGAACGAGTTCCAGTAGATCGAGCCGTGGGTGATCGTCGTCTCCTTGGGCGTCCCCGTCGAACCGCCAGTGTGCAACAGGAGGTGGGGGTCCGAGAGCGACCGCTCGGCGGTTTCGACCGGAGTCCCGTCGTCCGGCATACGATCGGCATACAGGTCCCAGCCGCCCGCGATCTCGTCCGCCGCCAGTTCGAAGACGATCGGATCGACGTCGGCCCGGGCCAGCGCGTGCTCGATCCGCTCGACGAACGGCGACTCGATGACCAGCAGCCGCGGCTCGACGAGATCCAGCAACTCGGCCAGTTCCGGCGGCGCGAGCCGATAGGACAGCGGCGCGAGGATCGCACCCAGCTTTCCAGTCGCGAAGAACAGGTCGAACGCCTCGACCCGGTTCCGGGAGACGACGGCGACCCGTTCACCCTCGTCGACACCGATCGACTCGAGCAGTCGCGCCGTCGCGTTGGCCCGTTCGTCGAGGTCGGCGTAAGTGTACGCTTCACCCTCGGTCTCGTCGATCACCGCGGTCCGGCCCGGCGACAGCGACGCCCGGCGCCCGCTCCAGTCGCCGACCCACTCGTAGGGATCGGACCCCCAGTTCATGCGCGACCCTCCTCGAGGGGGTGTCGCGACAGGAACTCGCGGAGCCGCTCGTTGACCCACGCCGACTCCTCGATGAAAAAGAGGTGGGGACCGCCCTCACATAGCGCGAGCGAGGCGTCGGGGAGCCGCTCGGCCAGCAGTTCCGCGTTCTCGACGGGGACGACCCGATCCTCGGTCCCGTGGAGGACCAGGGCCGGCACCTCGAGGTCGGAAACGCGGTCGCTCTCGTCGAACGCCTCCACCGCCGCGGCCTGGGCGGCACGGGGCTCCTCGTCGGCGTCGCTCTCGAGCCGCCAGTCGACGATCCGGTCGACCAGATCCGGGTTCTCGTCGTAGAATCCGTCGGAAACGGCCGGTTCCATCCGGTAACGGATCGTCTCGCGCTCGTCTGCCCCCTCGGGAACGTCGAGCAGGCGTTGCTGGGTCCTCTCGGGGACCGGCTCGGCCTCCGGCCCGCCGGGACTCGTACAGAGCAGGGAGATCGTCGCTGCCCGATCGTACTCGAGCGCGTACGTCTGGGCGATCATTCCGCCCATGCTCGCGCCGACGACGTGAGCTTCCTCGACGCCGACGTCGGCGAGGACGGCCTCGAGGTCGGCCGCCATCCCCTCGATCGTGTACGGGCCCGACGGCGCGTCGGACTCGCCGGTTCCCCGGTTGTCGGGCAGGATCGTCCGGTATTCCTCGGAGAGTACGCGTCGCTGCCAGCGCCACATCCATCGCCCGTACCCGAGGCCTTCGACGAAGACCACCGGCTCGCCGTCGGCAGGGCCGTCGACCTCGTAGGCGATCGAGGTTCCGTCCCTGTTAGCTGTTGGCATACCTTATACTGTGCAAGGACGTTCAAAGTATTACGGCGTTCGAGTATCAACCCCGGCAGAACAGCGCGGCCAAACCGATTCAGACCAGAACCCGCTCGAGGTCGACGACGACGCCCGACCCGGCGTCTGCCGGGCCGACGAACTCGCCGAGACAGACCGCCGCGCCGTCTGGCGTGTAACAGGCGACCAGTTCGCCGGACTCGATGCCGTCGTCGACTTCGATGACGCCGGGCGCGTAGACCGGCGCGCCCTCGGCGACTTCGCGGGCCGCGCTCGGCGCGATCGAAACCCCGGGAATACCCTCGAGGATGCGCTCGGCGGGGTCGACGACCTCGTACAGGGGTTCGGGGTCGTCGTCCTCGACCCAGAACGCCAGCGCGTCGAGGAACTCCTGGGCCGAGTGGAGGTCGCGATCGTCGAACGACGACGTCGCCGACCGCCGCAGATCGCCCATGTGAGCCCCCGTTCCAAGCGCCAGCCCCAGGTCGTGACAGAGTTTACGGACGTAGGTCCCGCTCTCGCACTCGATTCGGAGCAACAGCCGGCGGTCCTCGGCCTCGAGTACCTCGAGATCGTACAGTTCCCGTACGCGCAGGCGGCGGGCGACCGCGCTCTTGCGCGGCGGTTTCTGGTAGATCGGCCCCTCGAACTCCGCGACGATCGACTCGGCGTCGGCCGGCACCGACCCGTGACACTCGAGGACGGCGACGTACTCCTTGGGCCCCTCGAGGAAGACCTGTGCGAGGCGGGTCGCGTCGCCGAGCATGACCGGGAGACAGCCCGTGACCTTGGGGTCGAGCGTCCCGGCGTGGGCGGCCCGATCGATCGACGCCTCGAGGCCGCGGTCCGCGAGCGTCCCGTCGACGGCGTCCCGCAGCCAGCCACTCACCTGGTGGGAGGACGGCCCAGGGGGTTTGTCGAGGTTGACGACGCCGAACGTCAGCAGGTCCGCGGGCGAGCGCTCGTCGGGTGGGTCGCGGAGGTCGCGCGTCATCGGAATCAGAACTCGTACTCGAGGTCGATCCGGGCTTTCCCTTCGTCGCCGTCGGGATCGTACTCCTCGACCGCCGTGACGAGCATATCGAGCACCGCGTCGGGTTCCCAGCGCGCCGTGTTCACGGAGAGATCGTAGATCGTCAGGTCGCGAATATCGATTCCGTAGTACTCCTCGTAGCGCTGGGCCTCGCTCGCTTCGCGGGCCTTGGTCTCCTCGGTCGCACGGACGGGATCCTTGTCCTCGCGCTCGGCGATCCGCTCGCCGCGGACCCGCGCCGGCGCGTCGAGCCAGAACCGGAAATCGGCCTGGTCGCCGGCCAGCCAGCCGGCGAGTCGTGACTCGAGGACGAGGTCGTCCTCCTCGAGGGCGATTTCGCGGAGCCGACGGTCGAGATCGCGATCGATCTCGTCGTTCTCCTCGGCGAGTTTGTTGAACTCGAGGGGTGTGTAGCCCCGTTCGTCGGCCAGTTCGCGGAAGATGTCGCCGCCGCTGACGTGGTCCAGGTCGAAAGCGTCGGCGAGCAGCTCCGCTGTCGTGCTCTTCCCGCTTCCTGGCGGGCCGGAGACGGTCAGTAACATATCCGATCTGCGACGTGGCGGCTAAAAGGGGTTTTGAAACGGGCGGCAGGTCACACCCTCCGGCCGTCGGGTCACGCCGTCATCGTGAGGGGGACACGGTTCCGGTGCCGGTGCCGGTGCCGGTGTCGGACCGATCAGGTCGGCGTCATATCGATGTTCAGCGACTTCCGGAGCAACTGCGTGAAACCCATCGAGCACAGGAAGTACCAGACGATCCACGCCCACATCGGCCCGAGCAGGCGCTCGTCCAGCGAAACTTCACCAGCGATGGGCATGATCATCCGCATCTCCGCGTCGGGGACCTCCCCGGTGAGGATGTTCCAGTACATCCACAGGAACAGCGGGATGGTAAACAGCATGATCCAGACCATCGGGCGGAACTGCTCTTTGAACATCCCGAGGTTGTCGGCCATCGCCTCCATCTGCTCCTCGCGAACCTCCTCGAGTTCGTTCTCGAGGCGTTCGATCTCGGCGTCGCTCGCACCGCGCTCTTCGGCCTCCTGTTTGCGCTCGCGGACGTTTTTCTGCTTTTCCTGCATGGCCTTCATCCGTTCCTGGTACTTGCCGATGATCTCGGGGTTCATCAGGTTCGCCTGCAGGAGCGTCGAGTACAGCCCCGTCAGCATCGCGACCGCGAGAATAACTGCGTAGAACGGCAGGGCAGCGTCTAGCGGTCCGAGGACCGTGTCGATCGCGCCGCCGACCGTGTTTCGGACGGAGTCGAACCAGTACCCGATCATCAACAGGAGCGAGCCGACGCCGGCCATCTTGTCCCACTGTGACCACTGCGACTCCTCAGCGTCGACGTCGACATCGGGGACGTCGATCTCCTCGGCATCGCCGTCGAGAGCCTCGTCGTAGGCGTTCCGATCGGCGATCTCGAACCCCTCGTCGCCGTCGACCAACAATCCTTTCTCGATCAACCGGCCCCACTGCCCGCTCGTGAGCTCGTCGTTGACGTCTCCCCACTGAATCTCGCCGCCGTTCTCGTCGGCCGCCTCGCGGACCGCCTCGAGAGCGTCTGACATGGAGGCATCCTCGCGGACGAGGGCGTTGACCTTCTCGGCTGTACGCGTCATCTGGTGGAGCTAGTACACGTGCGGTATACAAGTGTTTATCTTCGGAGACCAGTCCAGATAAGTAGCTTCCCCCCAACATTTAATATCTTCATCCATATACTATATGAAATAATGAGTGAGAGAGACGAGGAGACATCCGGCATGAAAACGGACAACCGAGGGTTATCGCCACAAATAGGATTTGTCCTTTTATTCGGGATGGTGATCATTGGAGTGTTACTACTTGCGGCAACTGGATGGGTACTCCTCGACTCGCTCGAGTCCGAAAGCCAAGCGGAAATGACTCGGGCAACAGTGGAGATGACCAACCATGGAATCGCTACTACTGCATCCACGGGACAAATGCAGACAATTCCATGGGAAGACGCACACTATCAGGACGACGGGGAAGTGTATATAATCTGGTACGATGACTCTCCGGAAGGCTCAAGTGAGATTGTCCACATCAACCCGCTGGGTGCGATCGAGTACGAATCGGCTGATCGGACGATCGCCTACCAAAGCGGTGCGAGTTGGGAACAGTACGACGATGGGACCCAAGTGACGTCAGCGCCGGACGTTGGGTACGAGGACGGTGTCCTAGAGCTATATTTCGTGAAACTCGACCAGGAGTCCGTGAGTGGAAGCGAAGCCGTCGTCGAGTTGGATCAGTCCAGTGATCTCTCCGAGCGTATCTCTGATGCAACTGACGAGGCAGCACAAAACGGATATAACAATTTGACAATAGTCGTTGATAGCAAATATCACGATGGATGGTATTCACACTTGAACTCCTCTTTCCAGGAGAACGAAAATACGACTGTCACACCACGCGCCACCGATGCGCCAGTAATCGATGGAACGGAGAATACGGTCCAAGTAACGATCGAAAACGCGACGGAAACGGAGCCACCCGAGTTTATCGTGGCTGAAGACCAGGTCTTGCCGTACACGGACGAACACGGGGATGCACACAGGTTCGTAGCAGACACCCACGGCGACCTCAAAATCAACGCGGACATCGAAAACGTCGGGGACGAGCGACAAACACAGGACGTGACTGTCTCGATCGACAATCCGGACATCGAGGAAGCCAAAACCCTGACACTCGCTGGGGGAGAGGAAGAATCAATAAATATCACGGTTCCGGAGAGTGAACTGGACGAACTTGATTTCGGTGAGAACTACAACTACACGATCTCCACCGAAGACCACGAGGTGGAGAACAGTTCGTTCTATTATGCGAAAACCGATAGCTCGTATCTCAATGTCTCGCGTCCGCAAGTAAACGGTAACGAGGCGGATAGCGAAACAGACCCGACCACTATCGGTTCGGGCCAGGAGAACGTTTCAATCGGTGCTGACGTTGGAAACATCGGCGCCGAAAACATTACTGGGAGCGATGTATCCCTGAGCCTCAAATCCCTAGACGAGGATATTATCTCAGCGTACGGTGAAGATCCATACAACATCTCCGACAATGAGAACCCGATCGTCAATCGGAGTTACGGCGAAAACGGCACTGTCGTCTGGAACACGAGCCGTACGGAACTACTCGAGACCGAACACGAATTTACGATCACTGCCGAGGAAACTGGAGAGAACGTAACCGGGTACTTCAACGTCACACATGCGATAGAATCGGGAGACACGGAGGTGTTTACCCCTGCAAACTCGAGTGTCAACGTCTCGGTCATCGGGACCGAACTCGGTTATACACCTCGTCTGGTATGCATCGAACCCGGCTTTTTCGGGTGTAATGAAGACGGGTACCAAGTAGACTGGATCCCCTCTTTCACCAATATCTACACACAACCGGTCGACGAAAATGGCGATCCACTAGATGATCCGGAGCGTCAGGCTGGGATGGACTGGGCCGACGAAAATCTCAATCAATGGGACGAACGACTCGAGACGTTCGATTACGACTTCACCACCGATGGAGACAACCGGACCAGTTTGATGGTACAGACGACATCATACCTGGACTGTGACGAGTGGCAAGTAGCGGGTGAAGAAAATCGTGGCGGAACCACGTACCAACATCGTTCGTGTCCGACGGACGAAGAACAAAACGAACTCGTCGATCTCACGGCTGATACCCAGACTGAAGAAACGAACGTTCGCGTTCTGAGCGAGGAGCAGAATACGATGCCCGAACTGGATCCCGGTAACGACGTGCAGATCCCAGCAAACGAACTGCTCGAACGTGATGGGGTCGATATCGACGTTACGGAAAACCCCGACGGATCCGCAGACCTAGATCTGAGTGAAAACGAGTTCGTATTCGTCTTCGAGGCCACACACCACCCAGAGCAGTATAATTACAATCCGGAGCTAGATGATCCGGGGCTATCAGCCGACGAGTACTGGCAGGAAGCCCACGATCGCGATGGTGATCCGAACTTCAACGACGTACTCGTCCACGTCGATATCGAACCTGGCGGGGACGGAATAAACCCGGGAGACACTGTACTTTTCCCCGAGGTAAATGATGGTGAAGTGCCAGACCTCGGCGCTGGGAATGGCGGTGAGGGAGGGGCTTCGGGGTACGATAGTGACGATATTGAAATCGGTTCTGACGAGATTATCATTGGATAAAACACACTGTTGAACATCCCTTCTGTAGAGATCGGATCAGCGGAAACTGCGCGGTAGATTGGTTTTCTAAGCGGCGGTTGGTGGCGTACTACTTGAGTCACGTTGCGAATACGACCCGGAAGCGACCGACCGTTCAAACAGTTTATCGCCGCCTGCAGGCCTCGAGCAGTTCTTACTATCGGTATTGGTCAGCCGACGACGACCGTGGTGCGGGGCCACAAACGGACGTAAACGGTCCTGAAGTGTCTGACCGAAGGTGGCCATTATTCTATCAGTGACTGTCCGATTAGCGTATGCCTTTCCGCAGTTCCGAGGGTGCAAGTCGGGCCCGTCGCGGGCAATCGACGCTGATCGGCCTCGTCCTTCTCATCGGAATGGCCGCGGCCATCAGCACGAGCATGTTGCTCGTCGCGGGGACGACGACGGCCGACATTCAACAGGACTCCGAAGACGAGCGGGTCGAGAGCGCGTTCGTGGAACTGGGCCAGCAGATGATGACCACGTCGACCGAAAGCGACGTCGCTCGCTCGATCGACATCGACGTCGGTCAGGATGGTGCGGTCGTACGAGAGGACAGCGGAACGATCAACGTCTCCTCGGAAGCCCTCGAGACCACTGCGTTAGAGAACCTCACGATCGGAACCGTCGAGTACGAAGGGGAGGGTGGAACGACGATCGCGTACGAAGCCGGCGCGGTCTTCCGCGAGACGGGGAACGAAACTCGCGTCGTCTCCGCACCGCCTATCCACTACGAGACGGAGACAGATACCCTCACGATGCCGGTTACGACGATCACCGGCGAGCAGGAACTCGGGACTGGTGACGTGCGTCTCGAGCACGCGGAGACGGAGGCGTTCAGGGAAGCGACCGTGGTCGAAAACGATAGCGTGACGATCACGATCGAGAGCGATTACTACCGCGGCTGGGAGTCGTTCTTCCGGAATCAGGCCGGCGATACGTCGGTCCAGCGAGTGGACCACGAGAACCGAACTATCGAGGCCGAAGTGGGGTACATCGACCTGGAAAGCGCCTACGATTCGGGCGTGACCTACTCCGAGGAAGTGGACGACTTCAAAGACGAGTTCGGAGACGACGCTCGCGTCGGAAATATGCCCGAGATGGACCCGGTCATAGAGGAGATGCGAGAAGACGCAATCGAAGAAGCCAACGACAACCCGGCCCAAGACCTTGGAACGGTCACCGGTGACGTGAGTTTAGACGACGGGCTATACTACGCCGACGAGATCGATCTGCAGGACTCGAACACGATCTCGGCGGACGCCTCTTCAGGTAACGTCACGATATTGGTCGACGGGGATGTTACGATCTCTGATCCCCATGCCGAAGTAACCGTAGACACGGAAGGCGAAGATAACGCGTTGCGGATTTATCTCACCGGGAATTTCAATATGGACAAAGGAAAGATCGCTCCCGATTCGTCCATCGGCGAAACGAAATCCGAACAGTTGCAGGTGTACGGAACTTCTGACCTGGACGGTCGGTTCTGGGACGGGAACTTTAGCGGCACGTTCTACGCTGCGAGCAACGATTGGGAAGGGCCCAACGAGTTGACCGGCAGCGAGTACCAGGTCGACTTTCACTCTAATCCCGAATTTAACGGCGGAATCGTGGTCCACTCGGCCAACATTCATGCCAGTGCGGCAGAATTCGAATACGACGACTCCCTCGAAGGTGGCGAATTCAACGCCTACCCGGGAGACTATACTCTGCCGCCGCAACTGACCTACCTCAACGTCGCAAAACACGAAATCGAAATCGACCAGAACTAACCGTTACGCCGCGTCTTCGATCGTCTCCCTGACGTCCTCCCAGACGTCCTCCGGCGCCTGCTCGCCGTCGACCCGCTCGAGCGTTCCCTTCTCGTCGTAGTACTCGATCACGGGCTCGGTGTTCTCGCGGAAGACGCGGAGTCGCTCTTTGACCGTCTCTTCGGTGTCGTCGTCGCGCTGGACGAGTCGCTCCTCGACTTCGGGATCCTCCGGCGGGTTGTACTCGAGATGGTAGATCTCGTCCGTCTCGGGGTCGAGTCGGCGGCCGGTCAGCCGGTGGACGAGTTCGTCCTCACTGACGTCCAGATAGAGGACGACGTCGAGATCGGCCATATCCTCGAGTTCCTCGGCCTGCTCGAGGTTTCGCGGGTAGCCGTCGAGGACGAAACCGTCGGCCTGGGAGAGCGCCTCGTCGACGATGGCGTTGACGACCTGGTCCGGAACGAGTTCGCCCTGGTCCATGTACTCCCGCGGCGTGTCGTACTCCGTGTCCATGTCCGAGATGTCCATGTCCTTGTTTGCACGGAGCGCGTCGCCGGTGGTGATGTGCTCGACGTCGAACTCTTCGGTGATCTTTGCGCTCTGGGTACCCTTCCCTGCCCCGGGCGCGCCGAGGATCAGGATGCGTGGCCCTGCCATACATCACCGTTCAGCGGCGGCGCATAAAGGCTTAAAGAAACGGGCACGTCCGTACGCGTACGACGAACCATCATGACTCGATTCGACGCGTCCGACCCGACGGAACGACGAAAACTGTACGTCGACGGGATCACGGCCCACCGGAAGCGGGGCCACGGGTTTTTGACCCTCGAGGTCGACGATGACGTCCTGACCGACGACGGGGGCGACTCGAGCGAGGAGGGGCCCGACCCGGACCTCGGAACACCCTGGCTCCAGTTCGCGGACGGGACGATCAACCTCGACTGCACCGACGACGAACTCGAGACGCTCAAGTCGACGATCGGTGATTTCCCGGCGTTCAAGATCAACGAGGTCAACCGTCCTGAAGGAGCGGCCGGGACCAACGTACGGATCAGCGCGAAAGCCGATGGGAATCGGATCGCCCAGTTCATCGACGCGGTGTTTCTGGAGGTGTACGAACTGCCCGAGACGTTCCGTGTGTGGGTCGTCGAGATCTGAATCGAGCGACCGCCGGGACTGAGCAGATCGGGCCTCGGTAGTTCCGACGTTGCGCGCAAGCGCTGGCTACACCCACGACGGCAAGGTGACCCTCGATTCGGGTCGTGGTCGGCATTCTGTGCCCGAACTGGTTCGGGAGAGGGGATTCTCGACCCGAAAGTAGTTTTCATACATACAGGAGTGAGGTGAAAGGTCGACAGAAAAAAGTGCACGCGACCCTACGAACCCGTGAGGACTAATAGAAGGTCATCATGTATCATGGTACATCCCAACAATGGTCGAACAAGAGTGGAATGCGGGCGGTTTCCAAATAGATAAGTGGCCCGGGACACCATCGACCGACATATAGACGGTCTTCAAAAGAGGTGAATACAATCTTCAGCGCACTACAACTTCCGATGGAGGTGGTCCCGAGGACGCGTGTCGACGTGTTCGAGGATATCTTCCTCGTATTCCTCGGGCTGGGTACGCTCGTCGGCATCGTGGTCATCGCGTACACGCTGTACAACGCGTACAAGTACCGCGACACCGAGGATCGATCCGACGACGAGGACCTCCCTTCCGTCGGAGAGCTACCGACCGGTGGAAAGGGCGGAAAAAAACTGTTCCTGTCGTTCGGGCTGAGTGCCATCATCGTCATCTCGCTGGTCATCTGGACCTACGGGATGTTGCTGTACGTCGAAGACCCCGGAATGGAGAACCCGGGCGAAGACGCGATGGAAATCGACATCGAAGGCTGGGCCTTCGAGTGGGACTTCTACTACGAGAACGGCGTGGAAACGTCGTCGCTCGACGAAGGGCTGGTACTCCCGGCTGATAAACCGATCTGGATAGAGGTGACGTCGACGGACGTCTGGCACACGTTCGGCATATCCGATCTCCGGGTGAAAGCTGACGCCATCCCCGGCGAATACGACCAGACCTGGTTCGTCGCCGACGAACCCGGCGAGCACACCGTGGAGTGTTTCGAACTCTGCGGGCCCGGTCACAGCGGGATGACGTCCGACGTTACCGTCTACGAACAAGATCGGTTCGACGAATGGATGGACGAACAACTGACCATGACGATCACCCTCGAAGACGAAAACGAGGAACGGGTAACCGACGGCTTCGAACTCTCGCTCGAGCACCAGAACAACGACGAGTTCGAAGACGACCTTAGCTTCACCTTCGAGGACGACGAGTTCGAGAACGGGTCGATCACCATCGAGGACATCGAGCAGGGCGGCCCCTACGACGTGGAAATCACGTTCGAGGGCGACGAATTCGATGACGTCGAGGATACGATCGACTTCACCGGACCCGTCGACGAGACCTACACCCTCGAGACTCCCGGCGGAGACGACGAGAACGGCGGCGAAGACGGTGGAAACGGCGACGAGGGTGACGAAAACGGAGAAGAGAACCAAACCGACGATGAAAACACCGACGAAGAAACGACCGACGACGGAGGTGACGGCGAATGAGTGAGCTTCCACCGAGAACGTCGGTCAAGCGCTGGCTCGTTACGACCAATCACAAGGACGTCGGCATCCTCTACATAACGACGGCACTGTTCTTCCTGCTGTTTGGCGGGGTGCTCGCGCTGGCGTTCCGAGCCCACCTCTGGGAAACCGGCGGAACTGGGCTCCTGGCGGACCGCGAGTTCAACCAGGCCGTCTCGATGCACGGTCTCTTGATGGTCTTCTGGTTCCTGTCGCCGATCGCGACCGGTTTCGCGAACTACTTCGTGCCGCTCCAGATCGGTGCGGACGACCTCGCGTTCCCCCGACTGAACGCCCTGAGCTACTGGTTCTACCTGTTCTCGGGGATCATGGTCGCCCTCTCTTTCTTCCAGGGGAGCGCCTACGCGGGCGGCTGGACGATGTACGCCCCGCTGAACGTCCCAACCTACACGCCGGCAATGCAGGCGACAACCGGTGGGACGGCGACGATCCTCGGATTGGCGCTGTTCCTCATCTCGGTGACGGTCGGGACGGTGAACTTCCTCGTGACGATTCACCGCCAGCGCGCGGAAGGTCTCGGCCTCTGGAACATGCCGATCTTCACGTGGTCGTGGCTGTTGACCGCCTGGATGATGCTATTCGCGTTCGCGGCACTGTTCGCCGCGGCGCTGCTGTTGCTGTCCGACCGCCTGTTCCTGACCCAGTACTTCTCGACGGACCAGGGGTCGGGGCTGTTGTGGGGACACCTCTTCTGGTTCTTCGGCCATCCGGAGGTGTACATCGTCTTCTTCCCCGCGTTGGGAATCATGTTCGAGACGTTCCAGACCTTCTGTGGTCGACGACTCGTCGGCCGGAAGTGGGTCATCATCGCGATGGTCCTCGTGGCCGTTCAGTCGTTCCTCGTCTGGATGCATCACATGTTCCTGACGACGATCAACCTCGAGATCAAGACCCTGTTCATGGCGACGACCATCGGGATCTCGCTCCCGTTCGACCTGATGGTCTTCGCCCTGATCTACACGATGGTCAAGGGACGGGTCCGGTTCACGACTCCGTTCCTGTTTAGTCTCGGCGCGCTCGTCCTGTTCATTCTGGGCGGGATCACCGGCGTCTTCCTGGGTGCCGTCGTGCTCGACTACGAGTTCCGTGGCACCTACTGGGTCGTCGCTCACTTCCACTACGTGATGGTCTCTGGCGTTACTGCGCTGGTCGGCGGGCTCTACTACTGGTGGCCCAAGATGACCGGAAAGATGTACTCCGAGACACTCGGGAAGCTCAACTTCGCCGTCTACTTCATCGGCTTTAACCTGCTTTACTTCCCGCAGTTCCTCGCGTGGGAGACGCCGCGACGCGTCTTCAACTACGCCGAGGGTGCACAGTTCTACCACCAGCTCTCGACCGTCGGGGCCTTCGTCTTCGGCGCGTCGTTCCTGATCATGTTCTACACGTTCGCCAAGAGCTGGGTCTCCGGTCCGGACGCGCCCGACAACCCATGGGAGTACTCCCGCACGGCCGAGTGGGCGGTCCCGTCGCCGCCGCCGCTCGAGAACTGGACCGGCCGGCCGAGCTACGCCAGCGGCCGACTCGAGTTCGTCGACGACTCCGCGGCCGCGACCGACGGTGGCGTCGCTCAGGGCGAAGGGAAAGCAGCCGAGGCGACCGTCGCACACGAGGAGGAACACGCCGACCACGCCAGCATCTGGCCGCTCGGGATCGGATTCGGGACGTTCGTGTTCTTCCTCGGGCTGGCCGGTATCACGCCCTACGTCGTCCAGTTCGCGGAGGGCGTCGCCGAAACCGTCGAGTACGAACCGACGCGAGAAGCGCTGTCCGGACTCGTCGGCGTCGCCGCCGAGCCGAACATCATCTACCCGGCGCTGACGTTGCTGGGGATCGCGATCATGGGCGTCTCGCTGTTCAAGTTCGGCGTCGAGGAGTTCAACGTGCCCGAGCCCGCGATCGCCGAACGGTGGCCGTTCGAGGGCGTCGATAACACGAAGTTCGGCGTCTGGGTGTTCCTCGCCTCGGACGTCATGGTCTTCGGCGCCATCATCGGCGGCTACATCTTCCTGCGACTCCACATGGGCTGGGGTCAGTGGGAGAAGGTGCCGTTCGCCTCCTGGCCCGGCCTGCTGAACACCTACGTCCTGCTGACCTCGAGTTTCACGGTCATCCTGGCGCTGGTGTTCGCCGAGCGCAAGAACAAGAAGGGGCTGCTCGGTTCGATGCTCGCGACGCTCCTGCTCGCGTTCACGTTCATGGGCGTCAAGGCCTACGAGTACGGCTACAAGTTCTCCCACGGCGAGTACTGGTGGACCAGCATCGAGTACTCGGTCTACTTCGTCACGACGGGGCTGCACGCCCTGCACGTGATCCTCGGGGTCCTGATCGCGCTGTTCATGGTCTACCGGATCGTGAGCGTCGACGCGTACCTCGAGGACCATCGTCCGGTCGAGTACTTCGGGCTCTACTGGCACTTCGTCGACATCGTGTGGGTGTTCCTGTTCCCGCTGTTCTACCTGATGTAGGACGGGGGTAACGGACGCCTCCGGTTTTCGTCTCGCTTTCGTTCTTCGGTCTTCTCTCACCGTTCGCTCGAGACTCCTAGGGGTGGCTACGTCTCGCGCACATGGCTGGTGTCGAGACTCGTGTGGGTCGGTGACGGTCCTCTCCGTTCATATGAGGAAGGTATAAGTGGTCGCCACCCTCAATTGGGGGCAATGGCTGAGATTCGAACGTACGCCCTGATCTACGTGGCACTGTTGCTCCTGGGTACGGGCAAGTTCGTGTTCTTCGAGTTCGATCAGTACTTCACGTATACGATGGCAATGGGGGGAACGATCCTGCTGGCGGTTACGAAGTCATTGCTGATCGCTGGCTTCTACCAGCACCTCGTCGAAGAACCGCGTTCGATCACGTACATGATGGGAGTCGCCGTGTTCATGGTCTTCCTGCTTGCCGTCGCGGCGGGCTACTCCATCCAGTAACGGTTCCGAACAGGTCTGCGGTCGTTTCTCTCGGCGTTTGGAACTGGTATCCGTTCTGTCCCGACTCGTTCCGTTCTGTCCCGACTCGTTCCGTTCTGTCCCGACTCGTTCCGTTCCGTTCCCCGTCTAACCCGTTCATATCCATCCCGCTCGTAGCGACTGTTCTGCAGTGACACAGGCTCCTGTATCGCCTCGAGCGATCCCCGGGAAAGTTCGAACCCGACCGAACGGACAAACGACTGTCGACGACGAACAAGGAAGGTGGAGGCGCAGAAACGGCCCGTCGGGACCGTCCGAGTACGGCCGCTCGAGTACGGAAACGAAAACGAGCCGGAAAAACCGGCAGGAGAAAACGGCTGCGTTACTCTTCGGCGCCTTCGAGCTCTTCGACGATCTCGTCGGCGTCGACGTCGGCGTCCTCGAGGGCGTCCTCGATGTCACCGCCGCCGGCACCGCCCATGCCGCCCATCATGCCGGGCATGCCCATGCCGCCCATGCCGTCGATGACTTCCTGGACGATGATGCGGTCGACGCCGATCTGGTCGATGATCTGCTGACCGATCTGCTGTTTGCCCATCATCCACTGCTGGTTCATCGTCATCTGGGGCGTCGCCTCGAGGTAGAGGGTCTCCTTCTCGACGACCTCAGTCTCGAACTCGGGCTCGGCGTCTTCGTCGTCCTCGTCGGGTTCGACGGGGACCTCTTCCTCGACCTCGTCGGTCTCGATCCAGAGCTCGGGTTCCATGCCGAGCATCATCTCGAAGAGACCGGCGGCCTGCTGCTCGCGGTCGTCGACGACGTCGACGACTTCGTACTCGTACTCGACGTCCTCGCCGGCCAGCGGGTGGTTGAAGTCGACGCGGGCACGACCGCCGATGATCGTGCTGATGTAGCCCTGGCGACCGTCGACCTGGACGTTCGCGCCGGGGTAGCGGTCGTCCTCGTCGATTTTCTCGGCGCTGACGGTCTCGACGTTGTCGGGGTCGTATTCGCCGAAGGCGTCCTCGGCGGGGACCGCCACGGTACCCTCGTCACCGGGCTCGGAGCCGATGACGGCTTCTTCGACGTCCTCGAAGATGTGACCCTCGCCCAGCACGATCGTGCGGGGCTTGAACTCCTGGCCCTGGTCGTCGACACCTTCTTCCTCGGCGACCTCGGGGTCGGTCGTGTCGACCAGCTGTTCCTCTTCGACGGTGTAGGCAGTGTAGTCGAGCTTGACGAAATCGCCTTCCTGAAGCCCCTCGGCTTCGGTCTCGGTTTCGTCTTCGGCTGCGGCTTCGTCGACGTCATCGGCCTGCTCGTCTAGCTCGGCCTCTTGATCCTCGGTCATACCTTGTACGTCCGCCCGTCTACATTTAAGTACGACGTTTTCCCGCGAGAGCGACCGATACTTACGACCGCTCGTCGTCGCAGCGAGTATGTACGAGGTCGAAGTCAAGGTCCCGGCGGACTTACAGCGAGTCCGGGAACGGCTCGAGAGCCTCGAGGCCGGTGCGCGACCGCTGGAGAGCGTGATCCAGGTCGATACCTACTACGATGCACCCCATCGCTCGTTCCCCGAGACCGACGAGGCGCTTCGGATCCGGTCGGAACGAACGGTGAGCGAGGCTGACGTGGGGGAGACCGAACCCTCCCAGGCAGAAGAAAGCGAGGGGGGCGAGGAGCGAACGAAGATCACGTACAAGGGCCCGCTCGTCGACGACGAGTCGAAAACCCGGGAGGAAGTCGAGACCCTGGTCGACGACCGGACGGCGATGGACGCGCTCTTGACGAACCTGGGCTTCGATCCGGCGGCGACGGTCCGGAAGTCCCGTGATCGGTACGCCGTGTCGGTCGCGGACCTCGAGTTCGAGGACACGGCTGCCGAGACGTTGCTGGTCACCCTCGACGAGGTCGACGGCGTCGGCGAGTACGTCGAAGTCGAAACCGAAATCGACGACGAGGGGGACCTCGAGACCGCACGGGAGGCTGCCTATGCTCTCCTCGAGCGGCTGGGACTCGATCCCGACGACGGGGTTCGGACCTCGTATCTCGGCCTATTGCTCGAGCGGTCCTGACGCCCTCGGCCCGCGATCGTATAACCCACGGGTATCGGATCGGCGAAATCCCTTTCCGCAAGTTATAGAACCACGCTGTTCGAAGAGCCGGCAATGAGCGAGCGGAATATTCGAGTCGAGCCGATCGACCGGCAGGCAGTAGAAGACCAGGAGGTCGAGATCGTCGAGCGAAAGGGGATCGGCCATCCCGATTCGATCTGTGACGGCGTCGCCGAGAGCGTCGCCAGCGCCCTGGCCCAGGAGTACCTGGACCGGGTCGGCAAGGTGTTGCACTTCAACACCGACGAGACCCAACTCGTCGCGGGCGAAGCCGCGCCCGCGTTCGGCGGCGGCGAGGTCGTCGATCCCATCTATCTCCTGATCGTCGGCCGTGCGACCAAACGTTACGAGGGCCAGACGATTCCGACCGAGCGGATCGCGCTGACGGCTGCCCGCGAATATTTGGAGGAGACGATCCCCCAACTCGAGTACGGCGAGGACATCATCGTCGACGTCAAACTCGGCGAGGGCAGCGGGGACCTGCAGGAGGTCTTCGGCGAGGACGAAGTGAGCGTCCCGATGGCCAACGACACGAGTTTCGGCGTCGGCCACGCGCCGCTGACGGAGACCGAGCGGATCGTCTCCGAGGCCGAACGCCGGCTGAACGGCGAGTTCGCCGAGGAGAACCCCTACCTCGGCCCGGACGTGAAGCTCATGGGTAAACGCGAGGGCGACAAGATCGACGTCACCGTCGCCGCGGCGATGATCGACGAGTACATCGCGGATCTGGACGAGTACGACCGGGCCGTCGAGTCGGTCCGCGAGTTCGTCGCCGAGGTCGCAGCCGATCACACGGACCGCGAGGTCGACGTCCACGTCAACACGGCCGACGACTACGACGAGGGTTCGATCTACCTCACCGTCACCGGCACGTCCGCAGAACAGGGCGACGACGGCTCTGTCGGCCGCGGTAACCGCGCTAACGGACTCATCACGCCGAACCGCTCGATGTCGATGGAGGCGACCAGCGGCAAGAACCCCGTCAACCACATCGGGAAGATCTACAACCTGCTCTCGACAGAAATCGCCGAGTCCGTCGTGAGCGAGGTCGACGGCATCCGCGACCTGCGGGTCCGACTGCTCTCCCAGATCGGCCGGCCGATCGACCAGCCCCACGTCGCCGACGTCCACGTGGTCACCGAGGACGGCGTCACAATCGACGACGTCGACGGAGAGATCGAAGCGATCGTCGACCGCGAACTCGCAGACGTCACGGAGATCACGCGCCGCGTGATCGACGGCGAACTCTCGACGTTCTGAGCGGTCCAGCCGGTCCGAATCTCGAGTCACGTTTTCCTCGCGGTTCCGCCCCAGTAGCCGCTGTCGTCCGATCCAGTAGCCGCTGTCGTCCGATCCAGTAGCCGCTGTCGTCCGATCCAGTAGCCGCTGTCGTCCGACATCGCACTCCAGCGTCGCGTCCCACCGGATCAATCCCGGCGCGGTAGCGACAGCGCGGACCGGATCCGACAGAACGATTAGCCGGGCCCCCGTTCGTCGAGACGAGTTACGTTTCGAAATAGTACGGAGCGATCACCAGTGAACCTCCCCTCCATAGAGTCCAACCGGGTCGTGCTCGCGGTCGTCGCCAGCACCTTCTTCGTCGGGTTCGGCGGCGGGGTCATCTTCCCGATCCTGCCCAACCTCGGCGAGTACCTGGGGATCTCCGCGTTCATGGTCGGCTTCATCCTGAGCGCGAACCGGTTCACCCGGCTGGTGGCGAACGCGCCGGCCGGCGCGCTGGTCGACCGGATCGGCACCCGCACACCGTTTATCGCCGGACTGGCGATCGAGGGGCTCGCGACCTCGATGTACGTCGTCGCGCTGTTCTCGCCGCTGCCGGAGTTCTGGTTCGTCGTCGCACGGGTTCTCTGGGGCCTGGGCAGCGCCCTCGTCTTCGCGACGGCCTACACCATCACGGCCGACGTCAGCGAGGCCGACTCGAGGGGGACGAGCATGGGCATCGTACGTGCGGGGATCACGTTCGGCTTCCCCGCCGGCCTGGTGCTGGGCGGGATCGTCAGCGACGTCTGGAGTAACGGGGCGGCGTTCGTCCTCGCGGCCTCGTTCGCGGGACTTGCGAGCGTCATCGCGTACCTGATCGTCCCCGAAACGCACGTCGAGGGCGAACAGGAGTCGGTCAAGCCCTGGGACCTCGAGATTTCGGTCCCGGCAGTCACCGTCGGCCTCGTGAACTTCGGGCTCTACTTCGCGTACATCGGCGTGCTGTTCTCGACGCTCGTGCTCCTGCTCGATGCGCGTGCCGTCTCGATCTTCGGCCTCGACGCGCAGGGGTCGTCGGGCATGCTGATGGCCGTAACGGTGCTCACCGGGTCGGTGTTCACGCTCGGCGGCGGCGTCCTGAGCGATTCGGTCGGCGCTCGTGTGCCCGTCCTGCTGGGCTTTCTGCTCACCTCGTTCGTCGGGTTCGTCGCGCTGTCGGTCGGTCGGAGTTTCGAGGTGCTGGTACTGGCCTGCGTGCTGATCGGCGCGGGACAGGGCGGCGTCGGCGGCCCGCTGACGGCGCTGCTTGCCGATCTCACCCCCGAGGACAGGGTCGGTCGCGCGATGGGGACCAACAACGTCCTCGGCGACGTCGGGGGCGGACTCGGGCCGCTCGTCTCGCTCCCGCTCGTCGAGGCCGTCAGTTTCGAGTTCGTCTACGGAGTCAGCGCCGCCCTGCCGCTGCTCGCGGGAGTCGTCCTCGTCGCCGGTATCTACGCCCATACGGGCCGGATGAACCCCTCGATCGGCGAGTCGGCCGGGTAATTCGACGGGCCACGCTCGTAACCCCCTTATAGCCCCGGTCATCTATCCACGCCCATGCGCCCCCCTGGAGCCGACACGGTCCTCGTCCGCCACGGCGACCTCAATACGAAGAGTAACACGGTCAAACGCTACATGGAAGACCTCCTCGCGGCGAACCTCGAGGCCTTGCTCGACGATCGATCCATCCCCGGCGAGGTCGAGCGCCGCTGGAATCGCCCCCTGGTCCATACCAGCGAGGACGCGATCGACGCCGCAACTGCAGCCGCGACGGATACCTTCGGCGTCGTCTCCGCGAGTCCCGCAGTGACCGTCAGCACGGAGAAAGCGCGAATCCTCGAGGTCCTCGAGGAGACCGCACGCGCGTGCTACGACGGGGGGACGTTCGCCGTCGACGCCCGCCGGGCCGACAAGACCCTCCCCTACGACAGCGAGGACCTCGCTCGAGAGGGCGGGGCGGCCATCTGGGACGTCGTCGAGGACGAGTGCGAGTTCGAACCGGAGGTCGACCTCGACGACCCGGACGTCACGTTCGGCGTCGAGGTCCGGGAGGACCTCGCGTTCGTCTACCTCGAGTCGGTCTCCGGCCCGGGCGGGCTCCCGCTCGGGGCCCAGGAGAAGACGATCGCGCTCGTCAGTGGGGGGATCGACTCGCCGGTGGCTGCCTACGAGATCATGAGACGCGGCAGCCCGATCGTCCCGGTCTACGTGGACCTCGGGCAGTACGGGGGGATCGACCACGAGGCCCGGGCGATGGAGACGGTCCGGACGCTCGCCGAGTACGCCCCGAACTTCGACATGCAGGTCTACGAGGTCCCCGGCGGCGAGACGGTCGATCTGCTGGTCGACGAGATGGAGGTCGGCCGGATGCTCTCCCTGCGGCGCTTCTTCTACCGGGCCGCGGAGGTGCTGGCCGAGCGCGTCGACGCCCACGGAATCGTCACGGGGGAGGCGGTCGGCCAGAAGTCGAGCCAGACCGTCCAGAACCTCGGGGTCACCAGCCGGGCGACGTCGCTGCCGATCCACCGACCGCTGCTGACCTGGGACAAACACGACATCGTCGACCGCGCCCGCGAGATCGGGACGTTCACCGACTCGACGATCGACGCGGGCTGTAACCGCGTCGCGCCCGACCGCGCGGAGACGAACGCACGCCTGAAACGGCTCCTCGAGAACGAACCGGGCGACCTGCTCGAGCGGGCCGAGGAGGCGGCGAAGGCGGCGTACCTCGTGGAACCCTAGTACAGGTACGACACCAGCGTCGTCAACAGTTTCCGCTCGGCCCGCCGGAGGTGGTCCTCGACCGTCCGCCGGCTGACCTCGAGTTCCCCGGCCAACGCCTCGGTCGTCGTCTCCCGCGGCAACTCGTAGTAGCCCCGCTCGACGGCCAGCGACAGCACCTCGCGCTGGCGGCCCGTCAGTTCCGGCAGGGCGTCGTCCAGCGTCAGCAGCGGCGAGGAGTGGGAAGGGACGGTGATCTCGCGTTTGCTGCGGACGTCGATGTGGAACCCGTCCTCGAGCAGGTCGACGTACAGGTCGGTGAGGCTGTCGGCCTCGAGCGCGAGGATCCGGCAGTGTTTGGTGCCGTCCTCGTACCGCAGCGGCGGCACGAGCAGACAGTTGTGGGCCGCCAGGTAGCGGTCGATGTGGCTCTCGTCGTGGCCTTTGAAACACGAACTCGTGATGACGACGGCTTCACCGTCGTGTCGGACCTGTTCCTCGACCCCGACGGTGTCGCGGATCCGCGAGAGCAGCGGCTCGATCCGGGAGCCAGCGGCGTAGAGCAGGTCCGAGTGCTCGTTACACCAGAGTTCGATCCGGCAGTCGCCCCCTTCCGTCGGTTCCGTGTAGACCGTCGAGTCTGCGATGGCGAAGGTCGCTTCGTACACGTGGTACCAACGAGCACGCCTTAACATATAAAGCCACTTCCGAAGGGAACGTGACCGGTATTGGGTCGCCACGTGCTAGTACTAGACATGGCAGAACAACGATCGTCGACGCAGGAACGGGATCGACTCGGCGAGCCGAGCGACCAGTGGCGTGAGTACCAGGGCGCGCCGACCGGTACCGACCTCGAGTGCGAGGGGTGGCGACAGGAGGCCGCACTCCGGATGCTCAACAACAACCTCGATCCGGAGGTCGCCGAAAAGCCGGAAGAGCTGGTCGTCTACGGCGGCACCGGCCGGGCGGCCCGATCGTGGGACGCCTACGACGCCATCCTCGAGGAACTCCGGACGCTCGCGGACGACGAGACCCTCCTCGTGCAGTCCGGCAAACCCGTGGGGCGGTTCGAGACCCACGAGCGCGCGCCCCGCGTGCTGATCGCGAACTCGAACCTCGTCGGCAACTGGGACGACTGGGAGCACTTCCACGAACTCGAGGCCGAGGGCAAGATCATGTACGGCCAGATGACCGCGGGCTCGTGGGCCTACATCGGTACCCAGGGGATCATCCAGGGGACGTTCGAGACGCTCGCCGAGTTGGCACGGCAACACTTCGAGGGCGATTTGAGCGGGAAAATCGTCGCGACCGCCGGGCTGGGCGGCATGGGCGGCGCACAACCGCTCGCGGTCACGATGAACGGCGGCGTCTGCGTCGCGGCCGAGGTCGACGACGAGCGGATCGACCGACGCATCGAGACGGGCTACTGCATGGAGAAGGTCGACGGCGTCGACGAGGCGATCGAACGGGCTGAAGAGGCCGCAGAGGCGGGCGAGCCCTACAGCGTCGGCGTCCACGTCAACGCCGCCGAGTTACACGAACGGTTCCTCGAGCGCGGGTTCGTCCCCGACGTGGTCACCGACCAGACCAGCGCCCACGACGTGCTCGAGGGGTACTACCCCGCGGGCTACACGGTCGAGGAGGCCGACGAACTCCGCGAGCGCGATCCCGAGACTTACCGCGAGGAGAGCCTCGAGACGATGGAACGCCACGTCGACGGCATCCTCGAGTTACAGGAACGTGGCGCGGTCGCCTTCGAGTACGGGAACAACATCCGCGGGCAGGTCGAAGACCACCGGGAGGAACGCCCGTGGCCCGTTTCTGGCAGCGATCCCGACGAGCGAGGGTCGTTCGACTTTCCCGGATTCGTTCCCGCCTACATCCGCCCGCAGTTCTGCCGCGGGAAAGGGCCGTTCCGCTGGGTCGCGCTCTCGGGCGATCCGGCGGACATCCACCGCACGGACGAGGCCGTCCTCGAGCTGTTCCCCGAGAAGGACCACCTCCGGCGGTGGATCGAACTCGCTCAGGACGAGATCCAGTTCCAGGGGCTCCCCAGTCGGGTCTGCTGGCTCGGCTACAACACGGAGGGCGAGGGCGACGAGGAACTGACCGAGCGCGCCCGCTTCGCCCTGCGGATCAACGAACTGGTCGCCGAGGGCGAGATTTCGGCCCCGGTCGTGGTCACGCGCGACCACCTCGACGCGGGGTCGGTCGCGAGCCCCAACCGGGAGACCGAGGCCATGAAGGACGGCACCGACGCGGTCGCGGACTGGCCGATCCTGAACGCCCTGCTGAACTGCGCGGCCGGCGCGGACATCGTCAGCGTTCACGACGGCGGCGGCGTCGGCATCGGCAACGCCCTCCACGCGAACAACCACGTCGTCCTCGACGGGAGCGACCTGGCCGCCGAGAAGGCCCGCCGGGTGTTCACCACCGACCCCGGGATAGGCGTGATCCGCCACGCCGACGCGGGCTACGAGGAGGCACTTTCAGAAGCCCGCGAGTCGAACGTCGAGGTACCGATGGCAACGGAGGCCGATCTCGAGCGATGAGCGGAGACGACGACCTCGGCGACCGACTGACCGTCCACCCCGACTGGGAGGCGGACGGGGGGTGGCGAACGGTCGCGGCGGCGAGCGACCCGAACGACGAACTGTTCGGCCACGTGGTCGAGACGCCGCCGGCTGACGCCGGAGAGTCGGACGCCGCGGCCGTCCTCGTCGGCGAACCCTACGACGGCGCGGTCATCGGCCGCGACGGCGCACGCGAGGGGCCGACGGCGATCCGGCGGTCGCTCGCGCGGGTGAAGACCCACCACTTCGACGGCGGTCCCGTCCGTTCGGTGGCCGACCTCGGTGACGTCCGACGGCTCGTCGACGGCCCGGAGAACGAGGGATCCGTCGCCGACGTCCAGTCGACCCTCGAGGCGACGACGGCGCTCGTCCACGACCGCGAGGCGCTCCCGGTCTTCCTGGGCGGGGACAACTCGCTTACGTACCCGAACGTCGCGCCGTTGCTCGAGGACGCCGCCGTCGGCGTCGTTAACCTCGACGCACACCTCGACGTCCGCGAACCCGTCGACGGGCCGACCAGCGGCACGCCGTACCGCCAACTGCTCGAGGACGGACTCGACCGCTACGCCTGTCTCGGGGCGCGGCACTTCGAGACCTCGACGGCCTACCACGACTACGTCCGCGAGCACCGCGGCGAGGTCGTCACCGCCGAGGAGGTCGGCGAAGATCCGGTCGCGGCGACGGGACGCGCGCTCGAGGCGATGGACGACGTCGACCGCGTCTACGTCAGCGTCGACTGCGACGTCCTCGACGCGGCGGCCGCGCCCGGTGTGAGCGCGCCGACGCCGGGCGGGCTGTCGACCCGCGAACTGTACCGGGTCCTGCGGGTGCTCGCCGGCGACGACCGGATCGCCGGTTTCGAGGTCGTCGAGTGTGCACCCGAACTCGACCGGCGGGACCTCACCGTCGACGCGGCGGCGCGAGCGGTCGCGCACTTCCTCGCCGGCTACCTGGAGGGGAGACGATGACGGAGCGTACGTGCGTCGTCTACGGCGCGAGCGAACTGGTCGTCGGGCCGCCGTCCGGGGACGGGGACGACAGCCCCCTCGAGACCCTCGAGAACGGGGCCTTCGCCGCGGTCGACGGCGAGGTCGTCGCCGTCGGCGAGACGGCCGAAATCCTCCGTGAGCATCCGCCGGAGAACGCCGACGTCGCGGTCGACGCCGACGGGAACGCCGTCGTCCCCGGCTTCGTCGATCCCCACACCCACGCCGTCTTCGCCGGCGACCGCTCGGACGAGTTCGAGGCCAAACTCCGCGGGAAGAGCTACCAGGAGATCCTCGAGGACGGCGGGGGGATCCTGCGGACCGTTCGGGCCACCCGCGAGGCGGGCGACGACGAACTCCTCGAGAACCTGCTCGGCCACCTCGACGCCATGCTCGCGCGGGGAACGACGACCGTCGAGGTCAAGTCAGGCTACGGCCTCGACACCGAGACCGAACTGCGCCTGCTCGAGGCGATCGATCGGGCCGACGACGCCCACCCCGTCGACCTCGTCCCGACGTTCCTGGGCGCTCACGCGGTCCCGGAGGGCGAGGAAACCGACGACTACGTCGACCGCGTCGTCGAGGAACAGCTCCCGACGGTCGAATCCCAGGGGATCGCCGAGTTCTGCGACGTCTTCTGCGAGGAGGGCGTCTTCGACGTCGAGCAGTCCCGGCGGGTCCTCGAAGCGGGCCGCGAGGCCGGACTGACGCCGAAGGTCCACGCCGAGGAGTTCACGCGCCTGGGCGGGGCGGAACTGGCGGCCGACCTCGGGGCCGCGAGCGCCGACCACCTCCTGCACGCGACCGACGAGGACGTCGAGGCGATGCGCGCGGCGGACGTGGTCCCCGTCCTGCTGCCGGGGACGGCGTTCGGCCTCGGTGCCGACTACGCCGACGCGCGGGCGTTCCTCGAGGCCGGCTGGCCGGTCGCGGTCGCGACGGACTTCAACCCGAACTGCCACTCACGGAGCATGGGGTTCGTCCAGACGCTGTCCTGCGTCGAGATGGGCATGACGCCCGCGGAGGCGCTGCGCGCGTCGACCAGCGCGGCCGCCCGAGCGCTCGACCGCGACGACGGCACCGGGACGCTGGGAGTCGGCGCGCCGGCCGACGCGGTCGTCCTCGAGGCGCCGTCGTACGCCCACATCGCCTACCGGTTCGACACGCCGGCCGTCGATACGGTCCTGAAGGGCGGCGAGGTGGTTCGATCGTGAGCGCGGTCGAACTCGACGGCGAGAGGCTGACGCCCGAGGACGTCGTCGCGGTCGCCCGGGAGGACGCAAGGGTCGTCGTGCCCGAACCGGCCCGCGAGCGGGTGCGAGCGTCCCGTCGGCGCGTCGAGGACGTCGTCGACGGCGAGGAGGCCGTCTACGGGCTCAACACCGGCTTCGGCGAACTCGTCGACGAGCGGATCCCGGCCGAGGACCTCGAGGCGCTCCAGCACAACCTGCTTCGCAGCCACGCCGCGGGAGCTGGCCGCGAACTCGAGCGGGAGGAGGTCCGCGCGATGATGGTCGCCCGGATCAACGCCCTCGTGAAGGGCTACTCCGGGATCCGCGAGGACGTGATCGACCACCTGGTCGCGTGCTGTAACGAGGGCCTCCACCCGGTCGTCAAGTCCCGCGGCAGCCTCGGCGCGAGCGGCGACCTCGCGCCGCTGGCTCATATGGCGCTGGTGCTGGTCGGGGAGGGCGAGGCGGTCGTCGAACGCGGCGAGCGCACGGAGCGTCTCCCCGGCGACGAGGCGCTTTCCGAGATCGGCCTCGAGCCGCTGTCGCTGGCCCCGAAGGAGGGGCTCGCGCTCATCAACGGTACCCAGCTGACGGTCGGGCTGGCCGCGCTCGCGGTCGTCGACGGCGAACGGCTCGTCCGTGCGGCCGACGCCGCGGGCGCGCTGACGACCGAAACGAGCCTCGGCACGACGGCGACCTCCGATCCGGCGATCCACGAGGTGCGACCACACACGGGACAGGCGGACAGCGCCGCGGCGATTCGCCGGCTCACCGCGGGGAGCGAGATCGTCGAGGCCCACCGGAACTGCGATCGCGTCCAGGACGCCTACTCGCTGCGGTGTCTCCCGCAGGTCCACGGCGCGGTCCGGGACGCCCTCGAGCACCTCCGGGAGGCCGTCGCCGTCGAACTCAACAGCGCGACGGACAACCCGCTCGTGTTCCCCGCCGAGCGCGTCGCCGACCCCGGCCGCGCGTCGGGGACCGACCAGGCGTCGGTGCTGTCGGGCGGGAACTTCCACGGCGCGCCGCTTGCCCTGCGCCTCGAGTACGTCCGCCTCGCGCTGACGGACCTGGCCGCCATCTCGGAGCGGCGAATCGACCGGCTGCTGAACCCGAACCTGCAGGAGCCCCACCTCCCGCCGTTCCTGGCGGCCGACAGCGGCGTCGAGTCGGGGTTCATGATCGCCCAGTACACCGCCGCCGCCTTGCTCAACGAGATTCGATCGATCGACGCGGCCTCGAGCGACAACACGCCGGTCAGCGGCGGTCAGGAGGACCACGTCAGCATGAGTTCCCAGTCCGCACTCGGCGTGCGGACGGCCCTGGAGAACGCGACGTGGATCGTCGCGGCCGAACTCGTCTGTGCGACCGAAGCCGCCGAGTACGTCGACGACGCCTTCGACGCCGCGACGGCGGCGAGCGACTCGACCGAGGTCGAAGACGGAGACGGGAACGGATCGGGGCTGTCACTCGGCGACGGAACCAACGCCGTCCGGAACCTCGTGCGGGAGGTCGTCCCACCCCTTACCGAGACGGGTGATCGCCCGGTGCATACCGACGTCGAGAGCGTCGTCGCGCTGCTCGAGGACGGACTCGTCGACGCGGCGGTCGATGACGCACTCGAGTCGTAGGATCCCTTTTTCTCGTTCTTCGCGGCAGGGCGCCCGCCGACTTCACTCCGGGTGCGATCGCCGTGACGAACGATCCGGCTCACACGTGTCTATCGGACAAGGTTATGCCTCTCCAGACCGTAGCCGCCGCTGCCTTCGGATATCCGGAGGCGTCGGGTGCGAGGAAATCCATTCGAATCCCCACCACCTACCGTCCTCGCGACCCGACCTACCACTCCTCTACAGCAATGAATGATTACGCACCCGATGTGACAAGTGTAGCTCCTAAAGAGTTAGGGGTAGCCAGGGGGCACACGGAACGGGTCCTCGAGCGGCCGCTCACTCGCTCTCGTCCGGAGCGGGCCCGTGTTCCTCGAAGAACTCGCCGAGAACGGTCTTGAGGCCCTTCCGGAGGTGCTGGTGCATCGTCGGCGGCGAGACGTCCATCATTTCGGCGATCTCCTCGCCGGTACTCTCGCGGGGCCAGTCGAAGAAGCCGCCGTAGTATGCGAGCCTGAGCGTCGTGAGCTGACGGTCGGTCAGTTCGTCGAGAATGCGGTCCCGCCGCTCCGAGGCGGTCCTGACGGGTCGGTCGACCTCCCGGCGGGCCACGAGTTCCGTGTTCTCGTAAACGAGCGAGAGCGCGTCGGCGATCTCCCTGACGTCCGCGTTCTGCGGAACCTCGACGAGACAGGTTCCGACGCCGTCGCTGACGGTGACGTCCCTGATCGTCGCGCCGTGGTTCGCGAGCGTCCGAACGCCCGACTCCGACAGCCGCAACTCGAGGGTGCACTGTTCGTTCCCGTCGTAGATGAGTCGGCACTCCTCGATCGACTCGTGGTTTCGCGCCTCCTCGAGGACCGTTTCCCCGCCGACGCCGTCGATGTTCACGAACTGGTAGGTGCGGCCGTTGGTACCGGTACCGGCCCACTCGAGCGAGCAGGTACAGCCGTACTCCTCGGAGAGGTCGAACGACAGCGAGTCGCCGCCGTCGATACGGAACTCGAGTTCGACGACGGCGTCGGCGAACAGGAGTTGTCGGTTCCGGACCGCCATGATCGCAAAGCCCATCGTCTCGCCGAGGAGTTCGAACCCGGCCTGTTCGCTCTCGCTAAAGGCGTCTTCGCGGCTCGCGAGGACGGAGAGCACCCCGTAGGTGACGTCCTCGTAGATGATCGGTACGGAGATGGCCGCGCGCACGTCGTCCTCCCGGGCTGCCTCCTCGAGTTCGTCCGGCAGCGAGTTGCTCTCCAGCACGTGGTTGACCGCCTCGACCTCGCCCGTCCGGGCGACGCGTTCGACCGGCCGCTCGTGGTCGATGTCGATCTCCCGGATCCGCTCGAGGTACGTCTCCGCGTCGCCCGCTCCCGTTCGGTAGGAGAGGGTGCCTTCGCCGGTCCGCCCGACGATCCACGATCCCGAGTACAGCTCCGAGGCGACGAGCTGTTCGCAGACGTCACACTCGATGGCCTCGCGGGTGGGGGCCTCGACGAGCGTCTCGATCACCTGGCGGACGACCGCGTTGATCCGATTCAGCGTCTCGAGTTCGGCCCGCTGGGAACGTAACTGCCGTTCTCGCTCGACTCGCTCGGTGATGTCTCGGGCCAGCCAGACGACCGCCCGTTTGCCGTCGATGCGTTCGTCGACCGGCACGACGCGCCCCTCGAACCGGCGTAGCCCCTCGACCGTCGGCGCGTCGTACTCCACCGTCTGGATCTCCTCGGTCGCTATCGCCCGCTCGATACACGCCATGAGCCGTTCCGCCTCTTCTTCCGGAAACGCGTCCGTCAGGTGGTTCCCGGTCAGCTCGCTGGGCGATATGGTATACAGTGCCACGGAGTCGGAACTCATCTTGCTCTCGAGGTACGTTCCGTCTTCGCTGATGACGAACGCCTCGTCCGGGAGCTCCTCGGCGATAATCCGGTGGAACTTCACACTCGGGTCGGAGCGCTCCGACCCGGACGAGACCGTCTCGAGGATGCGGTCGGCGGGATCGTTGCCCTCGATCGGAACGTAGTCGTCGGCGTCGGCCCGGACCGCGGTCGCCGCGAGTTCCTCGCTACCGCTCCAGGGTGAGACGATCGTCGGTACCCCGTCGTCGAACTCGTCGTCGAGTCGGGCGAGCAGCGCCTCGAGAACCTCCGGTCGGGGGTCGCGGAGTTCGATCACCAGCCCGTCCGGAGCGGTCGCCTCGCCCGTCCCTGTTCCCGCCGAACTCCCGTCGGGGACCGGCATCGACCCCAGGTCCGGATCGTGGTCGTCGCCGTTTTCCTCGAAATCCGGATCGACCGACCGGACGACGACGTTAGCCGTGCCGCCCAGTCGCTCACGGAGACGACTCTCCTCCCGCGATGCGGTCGTGATAACGACGATCGTCTCGCCGCGAGACTCGTTTTGCTCCCGTGTCATTCGCGACCTACCCTCAGTCGGCTCCCTTTCTATCCCGGATTACGCCGCGGACTAAGAATGTGGTGGTCCGGGGACCGCCCGGCGTCGACGGGTCGACGCGCAAGGTAGTAGTCGGGTAGGGGCTGGACGCTAAAAAGTCGGGACCGACTGCGGGAAATCGCTGCCGGTGGATCCGTCCCGGCTTCCCGGTTCCGTCTCCGGTATTCGCCCGAGTATTGGTTTCCGTCGACCCAGCGTTCGGGCGGCGACGCCGCGAGTCGCGGGTTGCGGGTCGCGGGTTGCGGGTTGCAGGTCACCGGCCTCCGTTCGCCGATCGAGGGCTTCCAGGTTACAGTTCGTCCTGTTCCTTGAGTTGTTCGATGATGTCGTCGACGAGCGTTTCCACGTCGTCGTACGGGAAGTCGCCCCCGGAGGCTTTCGTGTTCAGTTCCATTGCTGTCATCGAGAAGTCGCCGGACTCGAACTTCGTCCCGGGACCGTTCGGCAGCGCCGGAACGAGGTCCATCGGACTCGAGATCGGGTAGTCGGCTCCTTCGAACGCGTCGATCATCTGCTCGCGGATTTCGGCTTCGTCTGCCATTGCACCCCACAGTTGAGGGCGATAAATAATAAATTTGTAGGTAGTTGCGAGTGGCCGGCCGGATCGAGTACCCGTCGACGAGCAAATTACTCCCGTTCAACCCGGACTTCGAACCGAAAAACTACGCCGCTTTCCGGCAGAAACCTATGCGTACCGATAATTCGCCGAAACAGTAATGAACGAGCAACGTGGAGATAGCCAGTATGGCGAAAGATACCGTCAGGTACCCCGACGAGGTCGTCGAAGAGATCGACGCGCTCGTCGAAGACGGTATGTTCGAGAGCAAGTCCGAGTTCTATCGGTTCTCCGCGGAGTACGTGCTGACCCTCATCAACCCCGACCACGAGGTCGAGACGTTCAACTTCGACGAGATCAAAGCCGAGATCGACATCTCCGAGGAGGATCACGCGAAGGCGCTGGGTACCGACGGTGGGACGTTTTTCCTCGACGCGGTCATTACGGTCCGCAAACACGGCCTTCGCGGAGATTACGAGGCCGCAGAGCGGTTCATCGACACCCACTACGACTCGACCGACCAGGAGTGTATCATTCTCGAGGAGTTGCTGGGGACCTACCGCGGCAGCGCCTGAGCGGCCCCGTTTCGTTATTGGGACCGCGACGAGAACGGCTCGCCGAGCGCCTCGAGATCCACGTGTTCCGCGACGAGTGCGGCCGCCCGGTCGTACGGCGACGAACCGCCTTCCGCACTCGCCTGCGCTGACCTGTCGGTCCCCCCCACAGCGGGCAGATCGACGCCCGCCGACCGCGCGACCGCCTCGAGGAAGGCCCGTCGGACGTTCTCGTTGTCGAACAGGCCGTGGAGGTAGGTCCCTAGCACCGTTCCCCGGGCCGCACTCGAGTCCTCGAGCGGCCGTGTCACGTCCTCGAGCGCCCGCGTCCGGCCGGCGTGGATCTCGTAGCCGGAGACCGTCCCGGTCGCGCCCTCGAGCAGCGGCGTCGCCGACCCGTCGACGGCGACGGTCGTTCGTTCGAGTCGCTTCTCCGGGTCGAACCGGGTCTCGACCGGGAGCAGCCCCAGCCCCTCGACGACGTCGACCGAGCCGGTGCCCTCGAGCGAGGCGTCGGTGATCCGCTCGCCGAGTTGCTGGTAGCCGCCACAGACGCCGACGATCGGCCCGTCGAACGCGGCGAGCGCGCGATCGAACCCCGCCTCCCGGAGCGCGAGCAGGTCGTCGACGGTGTTCTTGCTCCCGGGGAGGACGACGGCGTCGGGGTCGACGGCGGCGACCGGGCCTTCGCTGGCTACGTCCTCGAGGTCGGCGGCCGAATCGACCGGCACGAACTCCACCGAGACGCCCGGCTCGTCGGCCAGCGCCTCGAGGTCCGTGGCGTTCGAGATCCGTGGTAACCGGGGAACGGCGATCCGGACCCGTCGCTCCGCCGGAACGCCGTCGTCGTCGCCGAGCGTCCCCCGCTCGTCGGTCGCGGGGAGGCCGACGCTGTCCTCCTCGGGGAGTCCGGGATCGTCGTAGGGGACGACCCCCAGGATCGGAACGCCGGTCCGGGACTCGATCTCCGCGATTCCGGGCTCGAGTAGCGACGGATCCCCGCGGAACTTGGTGATGACCGCGCCAGCGACCCGCTCGCGGACGTCGTCGGGGAGCAACTCGAGCGTGCCGTAGAGGCTGGCGAACGCGCCGCCGCGCTCGATGTCGACCAGCAGGAGGATCTCGGCGTCGGCGAACCGCGCGGTCTCGAGGTTCGCCAGGTCGCGGTCGTGGAGGTTGATCTCGGCGATGCTGCCGGCGCCTTCGGCGACGATCGCGTCGTGGTCGGCAGCGAGTCGGCGGTAGGACTCCTCGGCCGCCGCCCGCGCTCGTTCCCAGTGGTCCTCGTAGTAGGAACCGGCGGGAACGTGCTCTCGCGCCCGCCCCTGGATCACCAGTTGGCTCTCGCCGTCGCCGCGGGGCTTGAGCAGAACGGGGTTGCAGTCGGTCGTCGGCGTCGTCCGGGCCGCTCGAGCCTGGACGAACTGGGAGACGCCGATTTCGCCCCAGCGGTCGTCAGCCGCCGTCTCCGCCGCCGTGGAGCGAACGACCACTCGAGCGTTGTTGCTCATGTTCTGGGCCTTGAACGGGGCCACCGAGACGCCGCGGTCGGCGAGCAAGCGACAGAGTCCGGCCGCGACGGTCGACTTGCCGACGTGACTGGCGGTGCCGGCAACCAGCAGGGTTCGAGTCATCCGCGTATACTCGTCTGCCGGCGCGGACACTATCGTCCTGTCGGTTCTACCGGTCGGTCAGGTAGCGGCGCTCCCAGCGCGGGCCGGCGCGACTCGAGAGGACGTACCCGACGATTCCGAACCCGAGGCCGGCGGCGGCGAGCGCGGCCCCGGACGCGAGCGAGGGCGGTACGACGACGAAGCCGACCACCAGCGCGGGGACGAGCGCGACGGCGACGCCGACGGTGAACGCGCCGAACCGCACGGCGTCGAAGAGGAACTCGTTCGGGTCGAAGCCGGCGACGTAGACGGTGAGCCCGTAGTAGTAGAGGCCGTAACCCCCGAGCAGGACGGCCCCCACGACGGCATCAAGCGCCGTCGCATCGAACCAGACGACCGCCGCGAGGTACGGGACGAGGACGGTCGGCGCGCCGACGAGGGCGAACGCCGTGCGCTTCGCGCGGAACACGTCCTCGACCGCGATCGGGTAGACCAGATACGACTCGAGGTCGTCGAACTGGGTCAGCCAGTTGTACGTCGTAAACGCCGACAGGCCGAGCACGCCGCCGAAGAAGACCCCTGGCGCAGGCTCGATTCCAGTGATCGCGTCCACGATACCGACCAGCGCCGCGACGAGGGCAAACAGGATCGTCGCCGAGACCAGCGGCTTCCAGACGCCGCCTGACGACCGGGAGAGGTCGAGCAGCGTCTTCGCGACGAGCGCGTCCGTTCCCGACTCGAGCGGAAGCCTGTCGCTGAGCGCGGCGAACCGGTCGCCGACCGTTCGCGTCGGTCGGCCGTAGGTCGGGTCGTACGCGACGAGAGCAGCAATCGCGAGAAGGACGGTCCCGGCGGCGATCCCGACCGCGGCGAGCGGGCCGGCCTCGAGTGGAACGACGACGGCGCGAACGTACGGGACGGCCGTTCCGCTTCCACCGCTTACCCCAACGACGACGGCGACGAGGGCGACGGCGGCCGCGATGGCCCAGGTCGGAACGCCGCGGGTCCGGACCGCGATCGACGCGACCGTCGCGGTCATCCCCACCGCGAAGGCAATCGACAGCGAGAGCCACAGCCCGACGACGGCCGCCGCGATCGCCGCCGGAGTCCGGGCCGGCGCGAGGACGACCGCCGCCGCGGCCATCGGCAACACGAAGACGACGGCGTAGAAGAGTCCGTCCTTCAGCAGGAAGAGGCCGAGCAGCCGTCGCCGGGAGAGCGGGAGCGTCTCGGCCGAGCCGAGCAACAGCGACAGCTCCCCGAACACGTTCTCGAGCATGTCAGAGCCGGCGAAGGCCGCCGTCCCGCTGTAGAGGCCGAAGCCGGCCGCGAGGACGTGGACGCCGAGCAGGATCGTGCCGTCGGCGAGCCCGCTCTCGAGCAGGGCGACCGTTCCCGCGACCGCGACGGCGGCGACGACGAGCGGGAAGAACGCGAACCGCCAGCCGCCGAACAGTCGCGTGTGCAGCCGCCACTCCTCTCGCAGCAGAGCGACGAACAGGAGCCTCGCGTTCGACGACCGGTCGTCGTCCCCGTTCCCGTGTGCGTCCGTGCTCATCGGCCCGTCGCCTCGAGTCGCGGATCGCGTTCGGAATCGCCCGCTTTGCCTTCGATCCGATCGTGGGCCGACGACGGCAGGTCGCGGGCGTCCGCGTCGGTCACCTCCCGGAGGAACACCTCGAGCAGCGGGTCCGCATCCGCATCCGCGTCAGCGTCCGCGTCCTCGCCCCCCTTCGCGAGCGAACGTTCGGTCACCATCCGCCCGTCGGCGACGATTCCGACGCGCGTACAGATCGACTCGGCCACGTCGATGTTGTGCGTCGAGACGAAGACGGCGTTGTCGTCGGCCGCATATGCGACGAGGAACCGCTTGACCTGCTCCTGGACGAGCGGGTCGAGGTTCGCCAGCGGCTCGTCGATCAGGACCGCATCCGGCTCGTGGAGGAACGCCTGCGCGATCATCACCTTCTGTTGCTGGCCGCGCGAGAGGTCGGTGTGCAACGTGTCGAGTTTCCCGCCGAAGCCGAGCCGATCCGTCCAGCGATCGATCCGCTCGGCGACGTACTCCGGCTCGAGGTCGCGGACGCTGCCGACGAACTCGAGGTACTCCCGTGGGGTGAGGAAACTCGGCGGCGAACCCTGTTCCGGAAGGATGCCGACGCGTCGCCGTGTCTCGATCGGTTCGGCCGTCGGATCACAGCCGAGGACCCGAACGTCGCCGCCGTCGGGGGCTATTTGCCCCGTCAGCGCCCGGATCGTGGTCGTCTTGCCGGCCCCGTTCGGGCCGAGAAAGCCGAATAGTTCCCCGCGCTCGACGCGGAAGTCCATCCCGTCCACGGCGCGGACGGACCCGTACGACTTGCACAACTCGTCGACCCGAATAGCAGCCATTCAATCGCCTCGGTTCGCAGCGATCGGTTATATCGATGGCGACACCGGCGAACGGGGCGGCCGAACCAGTTCGGCCGACGTCTTCTGGCAGTCAGAACTCCGTCCCGCGGCGGGCCCGCTGTCCGTCCTCGATCGGATGGGCCTGCTTGCGGACGTTCGTGATCAGGTCCGCACGGTCCTCGAGGTACGTCGGCTCCGTGTGGCTCCCCGAGAGCACGAGTTCGAGGTCCGCGGGCTTGTCGTCGATCAGCGCGAGCACGTCGTCCTCGGCGATCAGGCCGCGCTCCGCGGCGTACAGCACCTCGTCGAGGACGAGCATGTGGACGCCGTCGTCGGGGTCGCCGTCGAGGGCGATCGGTTCGTCGAGGGTCGCTTCGGCTGCTCCCGCGAGCAACTCGCGGGCCCGCTCGAGGCCCGCCTCGGCCTGGGCCTCGTGTTTCTCCTCGTCGCTGCCGTCGGGCATTCCGTGCCAGCCGTAGTGGCCGAGGTTCTCGTAGCTGAACCCGGGCAGTGCGGCGATGGCGTTGTACTCGCCGCGGACGGCGTCGACGCTCGAGGCGCCGCCTTTCATGAACTGGAGCATGTGGACGCGGAAGCCGTGGCCGGCCGCGCGCATGCCCATCCCGAGCGTGGCGGTCGTCTTCCCCTTGCCGTCGCCCCACCAGACCTGGACGAGGCCGAACTCCTCGGGTGCCGACGGCTCGATGCGCTCCGGTTCCGGCGTTCGTCCCTCGCCGGGCGTGTCCTCGACCCCCGCAGCTGGCGTATCGTCGCTCATATCGGGCCCCTCGTGCCGGCGCTACATGTAGACACCGACCGGCCGGACCCTCGCGAACGCAGCGGCCGTCGGTTCGACCACGCACGTCATTAGGCTCCGCTCCTAACCCGTCCGCAATGTCACTCGGCGTTCCGTCGTCAGACGACGGGTCGGCGCCAGACCTCGCGGCGATAGTCAGCGCCCTGGACGACGACGGCTGCCGCGAAATCGTCACCGTCCTCGAGGAGCCGCTGACCGCCCAGGAACTGGCCGGCCGGATCGGCCTCCCGCTGTCGACGACCTACCGGAAACTCGACCGGCTGACGGAGGCGGGCCTGGTCACCGAAACGGTCGGGGTTCGGTCGGGCAGCCACCACAAGTCCCGCTACGTCGCCGACTTCGAACGGGTCTCGATCGGGATCGGCGACGACGGCGATTTCGACGTCGACCTCGAGCGGTCGAAGGACCGCTCGGTCGGCATCTGGTCGGAGATCCAGCGCGAGTTCTGACGCGTCCGATCGCGTCCCCTCTCGAACGTCGGTGCCGGAGACGTCGACCTACAAGTACTCGAGCGACGATACTCGCCCATAGCCATGGTACGCGTACTCTCCGACGAGGACGTCGCCTCGGTCCTCGACCTCGAGGACCTGCTTCCCGTCGTCGCAGACGCCTTCCGGAAGACGGAGGCCGACGAGGTCGAACGGCCGGAACGCCCCCACTACCCGATCGGGGCGGGACTCGAGTCCGACTCGAGTACGAGCGAGACGGCGGAGCCGACCGGCACCGGACTCTGTATGCCCGCGTACGTTCACGGGGCCGACTACGCCGCGACGAAGCTCGTGACGGTCGTCGAGGACAACCCGGAACGGGGCCTGCCGACCGTCACCGCACAGATCGCGCTGGCCGACGCCGAAACGGGTCAGCCGGTCGGCTACCTCGCCGGCAACCGGATCACGGGCGCACGGACCGGCTGTATCGGCGGACTGGCGGCCCGCGAACTCGCGCCCGAACCCGACGAGCAGGACACGCTCGACGTGGCCGTGATCGGCGCGGGCACGCAGGCCCGCTGGCAGACCCGTGCGATCGCCGCGGCGACCGACGCCGACCTCGAGTCGGTCCGGGTCTACTCCCCGAGCGACTCGCGGTTCGACTGCGCCGCGGATCTCGAGGCCGAACTCGACGCGTCCGTGGACGCCGTCTCGTCGCCCGCCGCCGCCGTCGAGGACGCGTCGATCGTCGTTACCGCGACGACGAGCACGGAGCCGGTGTTCCCGGGCGACGCCCTGGAACCGAACGCGCTCGTGATCGCCGTCGGCGCGTACACGCCGGAGATGCGCGAACTGGACGCGACGACCGTCGAACGCGCCGAGCGGGTCGTCGCGGACGTCCCCTCGGAGGCCCTCGAGACCGGCGACTTGCGGGAGTTCCCGGCCCTCGAGGACGGGATCGAGTCGCTCGGTGCCGTTCTATCGGGCACCGAGGGGTCGGACCGGGGAGACGGGATCGTCGTCGTGGAAAGCGTCGGCTCCGCGGTGCTAGACGCCGCGGCTGCGTCCTTCGTCTTCGATCGCGCGGCCGAGCGCGGTGTCGGGACGACGGTCCCGCTTTGACCGACGACCGTCGCCCGAGCCGCGAGCGTCGAGCGTCGAACCGGCCACGACACTAAAGTAACCTGTCGGCCAAGTGCGACGAACCGTCAGTAGATCTTTCAAACGGGCTGTCTGTATATGGAGACGATGAACACCGATCGCGTTCGCGACGCGCGACTGGACCGCAGGCGAAGATGCTGGCGCGCGAGCGAGCGCTCGAACAGCGCATCGGGGGGAGCGCGGTCGTGACGTCCCGCACCGTTCCGATCGTCGACCGCGTCACGGACGCGTTCTTCGCGCTCGACACCGACTTCCGGTTTACGTACCTCAACGAGCGAGCCGAGACCCTTCTGAAACGGTCTCGAGAGGACCTCATCGGCCGCGTCATGTGGGACGAGTTTCCGCAAACGGTCGAGACGCAGTTCCCGGACGGGTTCCATCGGGCGATGGACGAACAGGTTCCGGTCTCGTTCGAAATCTACCATGCGCGCCTGGAGACCTGGTTCGAGGCCCGGGCCTACCCCTCCGAGACGGGGCTGTCGGTGTACATGCGCGATGTCACCGAGCGCAAGCAACAGGAGACCACCATCGCCCAGCACGCGGCCGTCATCGAGGCGATCAACGACGGCGTCGTTACGCTCGACCGGAACCGGGAGATCGTCTCGGTCAACGGCGCGATGGAGCGACTGCTCGGCCGCGACCGGGAGGCCCTGGTCGGCGAACACGTCGAGGTCGTCCCCGAACTCGCTGGCATCGACGACGAGGACGCAGTCGAGATGGGACGAGCTATCGCCGACGTGGACGTTGGCAACGCCGACAAACGGCAACTCGAGGCGACGATCACCGACGCCGACGGCGTCGACCGGATGGTCGAGATCAGGTTCGTTCCGATCGAGGACGACGCGGCGACGATCGCCGGCGTCCTCCGCGACATCACCGACCAGCACGAGTACGAACGGGTGGCCGCCTCGCTGCACGAGATCACCCGCTGGCTGCTCGAGTCCGACGACCCCGAGGAGATCTGTGCGATCGCCGTCCACTCGGGCAGCGACCTGCTCGATCTGCCGATCAGCGGGATCTGGCTCCTCGAGGACGAACACGGCTATCTCGAGCCCGTCGCTGGCACGGCGGGGGCGTACGAGGAGTTCGGCGGCCTCCCCCGGTTCAACCCCGGCGAGGGACTCGTCTGGAACGTCTTCGAGGCCGGCGAGGTCGAGCGGTTCGACGATCTCGAGTCCAACGAGGAAACCTACAACCCCGAGACACCCCTTCGCTCGGAGATCATCGCGCCGATCGGTACTCACGGCGTGCTCATGACCGGCGCGCTCGAGCCCGGCCAGTTCGACGAGACCGACGTCGAACTGCTCTCGACGCTGGCGGAGAACATCCGTGCCGCGCTCGACCGGGCCGACCGCGAGCGGATCCTGCGGGAGCGCACCGAGGCCCTCGAGCGCCAGACCGAACGGCTCGAGGGGGTCGCCAACGTCCTCTCGAACGACCTGAAACAGCAACTCGAGACGGTCGCCGAGCGACTCGAGGACGACGACGCCGACGAACTGGGCTGGGAGTTCCCGCTCGCAGAGGACTCCGTCGAGACGACGCTCGACCGCGCCGAGCGACTGGTCGACGACGTCCGCGAGTTCGCCCGCAACGCCTCGGCGGTCGGCACCCGGAGCCGCGTCAGGCTCGACCGAGCCGTCGAAGCGGCTGCCAGGACCTCCCGGCTCGACGAGTCGAACGTGACCGTCGAACGCCGTGCCACCGTCCGGGCCGACGCCGACCGCCTCGTGAACCTGCTGGAGACGGCGTTCGACGATGCAGCGGCTCGCGACGGCGTCTCCCCGGGCGACCCCGGAGACGAGACGGCGGACGTAACGGTCCGGGTGGGTCTTCTCGGGTTCGACGATCCCGGCCGGTCCCGCGGCTTTTACCTCCTCGACGACGCGGCTGCCTCGCCGGAGACCGCTCGAGATCGGCTGCTGGCGTCCCCGGACGGGACGGGAAGCGGAGCGGGGGCCGCTGACGGGACACCCGACACCGGAACCGGCGCGATCGACGGTCTCGGACTCGCGCTCGTCCGCGCGATCGCCGAAGCCCACGGCTGGGAACTGACGGTCGAGACCGTCGAAGGCGACGGGACGAGCGAGTGCGGTGTACTCGACCACGAACCCAACTCCGACCCTGACCACGACTCGGACGAACTCGCGAACAGAACCCGGATCGAAATTCGGGACGTAACTACCCTCGAACTCGAGGGCAGCGATCGTCACAACGGGGACGAAGACGGCAAGCGGCAGCGAGACGGTCTTCCACGGCCCGGAGCGGGTCCGGGCGGTCCCTGACCGCCCTGTTTCTTGTTTTGCCCTGTCTCGTCCTGTCTCGTCCTGTCTCGTCCCGTTTCGACCCGTTTCGACCCGTTTCGACCCGTTTCGTCCTGTTTCGCTACGTTACTCCCAATTCCGCCCACCGCGTGCGATGCGCTACCTTCTCCGGAAGCTATCGCGCCGGTGTGTCGAGTTCGAGACCCCCCCTTACTCCTCGGGAACCGGATCGGCGGCGATGTCGCGACAGAGCTGACGGTACTTCCCCTCCTCGAGCAGTTCCGAGGTCGTCTCCGTGACGTGGGCCCGCAGCGCCGCGAGCCGGTCCTCGAGTTCGGCGTACTCCCGGCTCGACTCGAGTTCGGCCTCGGACTTCTGGGCGTCGAGCAGGGCCTTCTTCGACGCGAGCGCGAAGAACTCCCGAAGTTGGTCGTCGTAGGACGAACGCAGCAGTAGCTGATCGACGATCCGCAACAGCTCTTCTTTCGAGACGGGTTTGACGAGATAGTCGTCGAACCCCATGCCGACGATGTCGAAATCGGGTTCGATCGCGGTCACCATCGCAACGTAGCAATCGAGATCGTGCTCGCGGATCGTCTCGAGCACGGTATCCCCCGACAGCCCCGGCATCCGGCGGTCTAAGAGAACCACGTCGATCGACTCGTCGATCGCCGCGAGCGCGTCGTCGCCGTCGTAGGCCGTCCGGACGTCGTACTCGCTCTCGAGCCACGCGGCATAGAGATTAGCGAGGTCGGGCTCGTCTTCGACGATCAGTACGGACGGGGTGTCTGTGGCCATCGAGCGGAATCCTCCGGATCTGTCGTCCGGTCGAAGCACTCGCAGGCGGGCTATATCAAAATACCGGCACCGGAATCGTCGTCAGGGCAGCATGCCCCGGAAGCGAGTGCCCGCCGCGTCCGGACGGCTACGCGAGTTCGTCCTCGATCGTCGACCGCAACTCGTCGATCGTCCCGGCATCCGTCTCGAGCAGTTCCGTTCCGTCCTCGGCCTCGAGCGCGAGCGCCCCGTCGTCGGTGGCGGAGCCGAGTGAGACGACGGGAGCGACGCCGTCGAACGCCTCGCGGACGGCCGCCGGCTCCGCGGTCTGGATCAGCACGCGGCCGGGCTGTTCGTGGAACAAGGCACCGGCAACCTCGCCCTCGGAAACCGGGAGCGTCGCCTCGAGGCCGGCCTCCTCGGTGACCATCTCGGCGAGCGAGACCGCGAGCCCGCCGTGACTGACGTCGTGGGTGGCGCGGGTCGCGTCGTCGTCCGCGACCTCGGCGATCGTCTCGACGAGGGCGGCCGGCTCCGCCGGCAGTTCGGGGAAGGCGTCGGTCCCGTCGAAGCGGGCGAGGTACTCCGAGCCGCCCAGGTCGAACGCCCCGGACTCGAGGCCGCGGTCGCCGACCAGCAGCAGTTCCGCGTCGGCCTCGGGCGCGAGCGACAGCGGCGGTGCGTCGTAACCGGCCTTCGCGCCGACCAGCGCGAGCGTCGGCGTCGGGGGGATCGGCCCCGCCGCGGAGTCGTTGTACAGCGAGACGTTGCCGCCCACGACCGGCGTCTCGAGGGTGGCACACATGTCGGCGAGGCCGTCGACGATCCCCTCGAAGCCGCCGTAAACCTCGGGCTTCTCGGGGTTGCCGCCGTTGAGACAGTCGACCGCGGCCAGCGGCGTCGCGCCCTTGGCCGCCACGTTGGTCGCGTTCTCGAGTGCGACGGCGCGTGCACCCTCGTAGGGTGCCGTGTCGGTCCAGTTGGGGGCAGCGCCGGACGATATCGCGAGTCCCTGCTCGGCTTCTCTGACCGCGATGAGCGCCGCGTCGTCGCCCGGACCCACGCTCGTGCGGACGCCGACCTCGTGATCGTACTGGCGGTAGACCCACCGCTTCGAGGCCGTGTTCGGGCTCGCGACGACGGTCTCGAACGCCTCCTCGAGGTCCACCTCGGGAAGATCAGTCTCGGGCTGCTCGACGTCGACGCTCTCGAGGTCGTTCATCGGCGCACCCTCGCCGAGGAACTCGGCGTCGACGTCGACGACCGTCTCACCATCAAAGGTCGCGACGTAGTTGCCCTCGGTGACCTCGCCGATCACGGAGCAGCCGAGGTCGAACCGCTCGGCGATCTCGCGGACGCGCTCGACGTTCTCGGGGGCGACCTCGTAGCACATCCGCTCCTGGGACTCGGCGAGCAGTATCTCGAGGGCGTTCATGTTGGGCTCGCGCTGGTGGACGCGCTCGAGTTCGATCTCGGCCCCCAGACCGCCCTTGGCGACCAGTTCGCTCGACGCACCGCCCAGGCCGGCCGCCCCGAGGTCGCGCGCGGACTCGATCAGGTCCTCCTCGATCAGTCGCTCGTTGGCCTCGATCAGCAGTTTCTCCGCGTAGGGGTCGCCGACCTGGACCGCGGGCCGGTCTTCGGTTTCGGCGTCCTCCGAGAGGTCCTCGCTGGCGAAGGAAGCACCCCCGAGGCCGTCCCGGCCGGTCGCGTTGCCCACGAGCACGAGTTTGTTCCCCGGTTCCTGGGCCTCGGCGGTGACGAGCCGTTCCTCGCTTGTCAGCCCGACGCAGGCGACGTTGACGAGCGGATTGCCCTCGTAGTCGGGATGGAAGTCGACGCTGCCCGCGACGGTGGGGACGCCGATGCAGTTGCCGTAGTGGCTGATCCCCTCGACGACGCCCTCGAAGAGGTACTTCGAGTGTTCGCGGTCGAACTCGCCGAAGTACAGCGAGTCCGCCAGCGCGATCGGGTACGCGCCCATCGAGAGCGTGTCCCGGACGATGCCGCCGACGCCCGTGGCCGCGCCGTCGAACGGGTCCACGTAGGAAGGATGGTTGTGGCTCTCGATCCCTATCGTCACGTACGTCCCGTCGTCCCCGGGCAGCGAGACGACCGCCGCGTCGTCGCCCGGCCCGATCACGACCTCCTCGCCCTCGCTCTCGAACGCGGACAGCAGGGGCCTCGAGGAGCGGTACGCACAGTGTTCGCTCCAGAGGTTCTCGAACAGCGCCGCCTCCGCCGGAGTCGGTTCCCGGCCCAGCTCCTCGACGACGAGTTCGCGGTCCGAATCGGCAAGACTCATTCATCTAAGTGATGAAAGTCGGCCGGTAAAGGGGTTTCTATATACACGTTCGTGTATTCCAGAACCGCTCGAGTCCGCGGAAGAAGCGAGCGAGGAGAGTTACCGAGTGACGGCCGCGCAGGTGTCGAGCTACCTCGAGCCGTAGTACCTGTTCTCGTACTCGTCGGGTCGTTCGGCGGTCCTGACGGCCCGTTTCGAGGACGATTCGTGTCTCTGTGTGGGAGATCACGGCCCTCACATCGGACCCGAACCCCGAGCGTCGACGGCGGAACTCGAGGCTTGAGTGCTCCGATCGATCACAGCAAGCGGGAGGACCGAGGCGCTTTTGATCAGGCGAAAGAAACGTACGCACGTGCTGTCGGTCGAACTCCACGTCCACTCGTCGCTGTCCTACGACGGCCGGGACTCGGTCGAACTCCTCCTCGAGCAGGCCGAGGCCGTCGATCTCGACGCCATCGCGGTGACCGACCACGACGAGATCGACGCCAGCCTCGAGGCCGCCGAGCGCGCCGCCGAGTACGGCCTCGTCGGGATTCCGGGCATCGAGATCTCGAGCAAGGCGGGCCACATCCTCGGACTGGGCGTCGAGGAGGCGATCCCGCCGGGGCTCTCCTACGAGACGACGCTCGAGAAGATCCGCGAACAGGGCGGGCTGGCGGTGATCCCCCATCCGTTCCAGGAGTCGCGACACGGCGTGATGGCCCGCATTTCGCGAGAGGAACTCGCAAAGGGCGACGCGATCGAGGTCTACAACTCGCGGCTGCTGACCGGCCGGGCCAACCGCCAGGCCGAACGGTTCGCCAAGTCCCGGAACCTGCCGATGACGGCCGGCAGCGACGCCCACATCGGCGAGATGGTCGGCCAGGCGGTCACCCGCGTCGACGCCGACGAGCGATCGGCCGACGCGATCCTCGAGGCGATCAGCCAGGGGAAGACCTCGGTGGAGGGCAAGCGGACGCCCTGGCACATCAGCTTTCGACAGTTCGCCGGCGGGGTTACGCGCCGGGTCAGGAACAGCGTCATGGGGTTGATGCGATGACCGCGAGCGAGACCCTCCGCGGGGCCGACGCCGACGTCGTCCGCAGGGCCCTCGAGTCCGGCGATCCGTTCCCGGGAACGGCCGGCTTCGCGGGCGACGTCGATGGGCTGCTCGTCCGGGACGTCCTCGGGCGGGAGCCGCTGTTTCTCGAGGGTGCAGGCGGTACGGAAAACGGGCCGGAGTGGGCCTTCGAACCCGCCGCCCTCGAGGATCCGGTTCCGTTCCCGGCGGGCGGCGTTCTCGAGACGACCGACCTCGGAGACACACCGATCGAGGGGGTCGACGACCACTGGACGCTTCCGGACCCCGAACCCGACACCGACACCGACACCGACGATCCCGAGGCCGCCCTCGAGGCGCTCGAGGACGCCATCCGGCGGGCGGCCGACGAGGCGCTCGCGAGCGACCGCGAGATCGCCGTCGCCTTCTCGGGCGGCGTCGACTCGGCGCTGGTCGCCGAACTCCTCGACGCCCCGCTGTACGTCGTCGGCTTCCCGAACAGCCACGACGTCGAGGCCGCCCGGACGGCCGCCGAGGCGATGGGCCGCGAGTTGACGGTCGTCGAACTCGAGCCCGCGGACCTCGAGCGGGCCGTCCCCGAGATCGCCCGCGCGACCGGGCGGACGAACGCGATGGACGTCCAGATTGCACTGCCGCTGTACCTGGTCGGCGAGCGGGTCGCGGCCGACGGATTCGACGCGCTCGCGGTCGGCCAGGGCGCGGACGAACTGTTCGGCGGCTACGAGAAGGTCGTCCGGCTGGACCACCGCGTCGAGGCCGAGACGACCCGCGGCGCAGTGCGCGAACAGATCCGTAGCCTGCCCGACCAGCTCCCCCGGGACGTGCTCGCGATCCGGGCGACCGGCCTCGAGCCCGTCGCGCCGCTGTTGCACGATGCAGTCGTCGACGCTGCACTGGGGCTGCCGGACGAGTTACTCGCCGACGAGGAGACCCGAAAGCGCGGCTTCCGCCGAGTGGCGACGCGGTATCTCCCCGACGAGGTCGCCGAGAGGGACAAGAAGGCCGTCCAGTACGGGAGCCTCGTCGCCCGCGAACTGGACCGACTCGCCCGCCAGGCGGGCTACAAACGGCGGATGGACGACCACGTGACGAAGTACGTGGCGTCGCTGCTCGAGGATTCGGACGACACGGCTACGGCGGGCGAAACGTAACCGCGAGCGACGAAAACGATTTTCGGCGGATTCACGCCGTCAGGCAGACCGGTTCGCCCAGGGGACGAGCCACCGGTCGAGCCGACCGACCGCGGCCGTCGACGCCGCGCCCAGGGCCGCGATCGAGAGCATGCCGACGACGATGTGAGGGTACGAGCCGCCCGTGTAAGCGGACCACGTCAGGTAGCCCAGGCCGCTGCCGCCCGCGAGCATCTCCGCGGCCACGAGGTTGAGCCACGCCAGCCCCATCCCGACGGAGAGCCCGGTCGTGATCGACGGCAACGCGCCCGGCACGGCGACGTGGCGGAACGTCGACGCCGAGTCGGTGCCCAGCGACCGGGCCGCCTTCGCGTACTCCCGGTCGACGCTCCGGCCCCCCTCGAGCGCGTTCAGCAGGATGGGGAAGAACGCGCCCAGGAAGGTGATGAACATGATCCCGGGTTCGGTGCCGGGGATCAACAGGATCACCGCGGGAATCCACGCGATCGGCGGGATCGGCCGGAGCAACTCGAGCGCCGGCAGCGTCAGGTCGGCGAACGGATCGTGCCACCCCGCGAGCAACCCGACGGGGACGGCGAGCGCGACAGCGAGGAGGAAGGGAACGTACACCCGGACGGCGCTCGTGGCGGCCGAGGCGAGAAACGACGGGTCGGTCGCCACGGTTGCGGCGGCACCGGCGACGACCGGCGGCGTGGGCAGGCCGGGCGCGACGGTCGCACCGACGAGCCACCAGACGGTCCCGAGTCCGAGCAGCGACGTCGCCGGGCCGATCCGGTCGCCGGTCACGGGGATCCGCCTCCGCCGGAGCTGTCGGCTGCGTCGTCCCCGTCGCCGTCGTCACCGCCGTCCGCGAGAGTCGCGGGCCGCGCTCCCGCCTCGGCCGCGAACTCCGAGCCGGCCTCGTCGTGGATCGACGCCAGCAGCCGCCGCTTCAGGTCGGTGAAGGCCTCGGTCGTCCGGGCGTCGTGGCCTCGAGGCCGCTCCAGCGGGACGTCGACGACCGTCTTGACGGTTCCCGGCCGGGCCGTCATGACGACCACGCGGTCGGCAAGCAGGATCGCCTCCTCGACGTCGTGGGTGACGAAAAGCGCCGTCGCGTCCGTCTCCCGCCAGGCCGACAGCAGTTCGACCTGCATGCGCTGTTTCGTCATCGCGTCGAGCGCGCTGAACGGCTCGTCCATCAGCATGATCGACGGCTCGTTTGCGAGCAGGCGGGCGAGTTCCGCCCGCTGGGCCATCCCGCCCGACAGGTCGCTCGGATAGGAGTCGGCGAACGAGGACAGCCCCATCCGCTCGAGCAGTTCGGGCACTCGATCGGTCGAGCGACCCCGCACGGACGGCCCGAACGCGACGTTCTCACGGACGGTCTTCCAGGGGAACAGCCGATTCTCCTGGAAGACGACCCCGCGGCTCGGATCGGGCCCGGTCACGGGGTCGCCGTCGACCGTGACCCGGCCCTCGGTCGGTTCGACGTGACCGGCGACGCAGTCGAGCAGGGTGCTCTTCCCGCAGCCAGAGGGGCCGAGCACGGTCACGAACTCGCCGGGTTCGATCTCGAGGTCCAGATCGTCGACGGCGACGACCCGCTCGTCGTCGGCCTCGCCGCCGTAGGTCTTGGTCAGCCCCTCGATGGCGATCCGACCGCCAGAGGATTCGCGACCGGGGCTCATCGCGTCACCCCCGTCGGCGCGCCCTCGAGCCAGGGAGCCGCCCGCTCGACGGCGGCCGACAGCAGGGCCGTCGAGGCAGCGCCGAGGAACCCGACGGCGATCATGCCGACGACCACCGATTCGACGTCGATCAGCCGGTAGGCCTGGAAGACGACGTGGCCGAGCCCGTACTCGCCGGTGATCATCTCCGCGGCGATGACCGTCACCCAGCCGAGACCGACGCCGATGGTGACGCCGGTGAAGATTGCCGGGAGCGCCGACGGCAACACGACGTGACGAAGCACCTCGCGGTCGCCCGCGCCGAGGCTCGCCGCGGCACGGCGATACTCGTCGTCGACCGATCGAACGCCGTTGACTGTGTTGACTAGCACGGGGAAGAACGCCCCGAGGAACACCACGAATACGACGCCGAGCCGAACGGTGGGGAAGATCACGAGTACCAGCGGCACCCACGCGATCGGCGGAATCGGCCGCAGGAACTCGAGTGCCGGCAGCAGGAACCGCTCCCAGCGGCGCTGCGTGCCGATCACCAGCCCCAGCGGGATGGCGACCGTGACCGCGACCGCCACCCCGGCGAGCACGCGCGCCGTCGTGTAGGCGGCGTGCAGGTAGATCGTGCCGCCGTCGGCAACCGGTTCGCCGGTCAGGTGAGCGGCGACGGCGGCGGCCGTCTCGACCGGCGAGACGAAGAAGGCGAACCCGGCGACGCCGAACCGGACCAGCGCCCACCAGATCGCAAACACCGCGAGCACCGAGACGGCGCGGCGAGCGGAGCGCGGGACCGCCTCGAGACGGCGGGCGAACGTCGTCGCGCCGGTCGCGGCGGACCGGCGAACGCGGGCGACGGTCGCGGCCCCGCTCACGATCGATCACCCGCGCGGCGGGGGTTCCAGTCGACCTCCGACTCGAGGTCGTCGGCCGCCTCCGACAGCAGGTCCGTGTCGTACCGGTCGCTCGGCGGCGTCCGATCGATCACCTCGGCCTCCTCGAGCAGGAACTCGGGGCCGGTGTCGGTAAGCAGGTCCCGGGCCGGCCCGACTGCGGAGAAGTCGGTGTAGAACCGCTGTCGGTCGACCTCGGGGTTGACCTCGAGGTTCTCGTACAGCGTCGTCCGGACCGTCTCGCGCTCGAGGTCGCGGCTCAGTTCCGACTCCTCCATCCCCAGATCCAGCGCGCGGTCGGGTTCGGTCGCGAGCAGGTGTTTGGCCTCGAGTTCGGCCTTCAGCCACCCCTTCGCGACCTCGGGCCGGTCCTCGATCAGCGAGTCGGGCATGACGAGCGCCCCCAGGTCGGGTTCGTCGTAGTCGGCGCCGGTGAACAGGTAGCGCCCGGACGAGGCCTGGTCGACGACGCGGGCCATCGAGGGCTCCCAGCCGAAGGCGACGTCGATCGACCCCTCGCGCAGGTTCGTGACGATCGTGTTGATGTCCTGGTCCCTGATCGTCACGTCGATGTCCTCCTGCTCGAGGACGGTCAGCAGGAAGCGATGCGAGAGCGTCCCCTGGGTGACGTTGACCTCGCGACCGTCCAGATCCGCAGCCGACTCGAGGTCCGCGTCCTCGTGGACGACACAGAGGTTGCCCTGCTGGCCCATCGAGTAGCCGCTCAGCCCGACGATCCGGATCGGCGTGTCGTCGTTCGCCGCGGCGATGATCGCCGGGTTGTCGCCCATGTACCCCAGGTCGGTCTGGCCGGAGATGAGCCGGTTGACCGTCGGGGCACCCTGCAACACGGCGTGCCACTCGACGTCGTACCCGTCCGGGAGGTGTTTCTCCCAGAGTTCGCCGTGGCGGATCACCAGCGCGGAGAAGGCCTCGCTGTAGTAGGGATGGTAGTCGACGGTGATCGTCTCGGAGCCCCCGACGGCACCGCCCAGACAGCCGGCGACGCCGGAGAGGCCGACGGCCGCGCCCGCCGCGCCGACGGTTTCGAGCACGCTTCGCCGCGAGCGTCCGCTGCCGTCGTCGCCGTTTCCTGCTCCACGCTCGAGAGGGGGGCGTGACCGATCGTCCCGCCCGGATCGTTCTCGTTCCATACCCGTTCCTCTCGCCACCGGGTCAAAGCGGCGCTGAAGGTGGTGACGCTCGCCTCCGCTCGGGGATTCGGTCGAAAGTTACCGCTTTCGACGAGACTGTAGGCGGTCGCGAGCCGTGACCCGCGAAGCGAAAGGATAGCGCGAGCGAGCGATCAGGACGGCAACGGACACAGACTCGCCGTGAATATCACCGTCTCCTCGGTCTCGTTTCGCGCCCCGTGGGCGACGCCCCGATCGTGCCGGACCACGCCCGGTGCCTCGATCGCCTGCTCGTCTTCCCCGCGGACGACCGTCACCGTCCCCTCGAGTACGTGGAAAACGTTCGTGCTGTCGGGGTGATCGTGAGCCTCGAGTTCCGCGCCCGGACCGAGCGCGAACGCCTTGACGAGCACGTCGTCGGTGACGACCAGTTCCGCGGTTTCGACCTCGCCGTCGCCCGGCTCGAGTCCGGAGTCGGCGAGCGCGTCGGCGTATTCGTCGAGTCCGGATTCGCTATCGGAATCGCTATCGGATGACATGGCCGTGGCTACCTTCGACGACGAGTGGCAAAACGACTCCGTTCGCAGTCCTGGCGAGCCGAAGAGCGGATCGGCGATCGGAACGAAAGAGCGGAAAACCGGCGCGGTCAGTCTTCGGTCTCGGTCGGCAGAACGTCCGCCGGTTCGTCCGAGGTGTGCTCGGCGACCGTGCGACGGTTGGCCTCGCCGATCCGGTCGGCGATCTCGGCGACCACGTTCTCGACCGGCTCCTGGACCTCGCTGTCGTCGTCCTTGACGATCGGTCCCTGGCTCCCGTCCGCGCCGAAGTCCGGGTGGATCGGGATCTTGCCCAGCAGCGGCACGTCGTACCGGTCGACGATGTCGTCCGCGCCGTCGGTTCCGAACAGGCCGTGCTGGTCGCCACAGGACGGACAGACGAACGAACTCATGTTCTCGACGACGCCCAGGACGGGCGTGTCGTGCTTGTTGAACATCTGGACCCCCTTTCGGGTGTCCTCGAGCGCCATTTCCTGGGGCGTCGTGACGACGACCGATCCCGTGACGGGCATCGACTGCAGGAGGTTCAGCGTCGCGTCGCCGGTCCCCGGCGGCAGGTCGACGACGAGGTAGTCGAGGCGGCCCCACTCGACGCCCTCGAGGAACTTCATCATGAACTTGTTGACCATCGGCCCGCGGAGGATCGCGGGGTCGTCGTCCTCCTCGGTCATGAAGCCCATGCTGATGACGCGGACGCCGTCCGAGCGCGGCGGGACGATGTCCTCGTTGGGCATCACGCCCGGTTCGCCCTCGACCGGCAGGATCTTCGGGATGTTCGGCCCGTGGATGTCGGCGTCGAGCAGACCGACCATCGCGCCGCGTTTCTCGAGGCCGGCCGCGAGGTTCGCGGCGACCGTGGTCTTGCCGACGCCACCCTTCCCGGAGGAGACGGCGATCACGTTGCGGACGCGGGGCAGCACTTCGTCGTCGAAGCCGTGTTCCTGGCCGACGTGGGCCCGGAGGTCGGCCTCGAGGCCGACCTCGTCACAGACCTCACGTACCCGGTTGCCGAGTTCCATCTCGGAGGGCGCGTAGGGGGCGTTGAGCGCGAGCGAGATGCGGGCGGTCTCGTCGTCGATCACGACGTCGTTGACTAGCCCGAGGGTGACGATGTCCTCGCCGATGTCGGGATCCTCGATCTCCTCGAGTTTGATCTTGAGTTCGTGTTCTGTGATACTCATGCTGCGTCGTTACCTAGAGCGAAAGGGGTCGACGGGGATACGTGTGATGGTTCCGCCCCGTAGCGGGACGAAGACGGTTTCGAGACGGGATAGCGGACGGTCAACGCGATTCGTAACGAGCGGCTTTCGGAGACTACGGACCGGTCGCCCCGATCGGCTCCGGCGCGCCGCCGTAGAAGACGATACCGATGATGACGGTCAGGAAGAACATACTGATCCACATCCCCGAGGTCAGGCCAACGAGGTAGGTGACGCCGAGCAGTCCCGTCTTCGTGTTCCGCGGCGTACCGACGAACCACGCGATCACCATGACGTAGATCGGTACGAGGATCACTGCGAAAATCAGCCAGGTCCCCGTGTTCGGGAACCCGGTCAACCCCTGGGTCCCCTCGTAGCCGTGGTACAGCACCGTCGCGGTCACGGCTCTCGCGGCAGCGAGGGAAAGCATAGCCCGAGTACCACGTCTTCCGTGGTTTCGCTACCGCCTGCACGTGCAAGGGGTTGGGATCGGGAGCAGAAAAGACGGGCAGGTGGCCGTCCCGAAGCGTTCGATACTCGAGTCCGGTAGCTACGGGAAGACGAAAATCGAAAGAGAAAACGAAAGCGACCGCGACAGCGACGCCGCCCGTTACGGGCCGGTCGCGCCGATCGGTTCGGGCATTCCGCCGTAGAAGACGATGCCGATGATCATGGTCAGGAAGAACATCCCGACCCACATCGACGTCGTCAGGCCGACGAGATACGAGACGCCGAGCAGTCCCGACTTGGTGTCCCGCGGTTCACCGACGAACCACGCGATCACCATGATGTAGACCGGCACCAGGATCACCGCGAAGATCAGCCAGGTACCGATGTTCGGGAAGCCGGTCAGGCCCTCGGTCCCGTCGTACCCGTGATACAGCAGTTCCGGGGACAGGAACGCAAGCGTTGCGGCGATGGACGTGAGGGTTGGACTCATGCTTTCACCTCCTTCTCTGCGGCGGTTTCACCGTGTTCCTCGTGTTCGTGGCCGTGGTCGCCACGAAGGTGTTCGATCGCGTGAAGTTCGACGACCGGAACGACCTTCGAGACCGACAGGAAGATCAGCACTACCATGCCGATCGTGCCGGCAAGCGAGAGCCACTCGATGGCACTCGGGAAGTACTCCCCGGGCGTCGCGGCGTAGATCTCGAATTCCGGGTGCATGAACCCTTCGACGACGAACAGCAGCTTCTCGAGGAAGGTCGCGGTCAGCACGACGATCCCCGAGAGGATCGCTCGAGCCTTCGTGAACAGCGACGGGCGGATCGTCTGTGCGAAGATGTACGCGAGGGTCGCGAACACGAGGCCCATCGAGAGCAGGTAGATCGGGTGGTCGAGAGTGGCACCCTGTGCGGTGCTCGTCGAGAGCGGCGCCTTGAACAGCCCGGTGACGTTCTGCTGGAGCTGGAGCCAGAGGAACAGCAGGCAGAAGAACCCGAGCCACAGCAGCAGGCCGCGGAAGACGTCGTCGGTCATGATGTGTTCCCAGTCGTACGCACGACGGAAGGCGTAGGCGACGAGGATCACGCCGCTGATCGCCGAGGTCAGTGCGATGGTGAGGAACTGCGGCCCCTGGACGGCGCCGAACCAGGCGGGCATGCCCGGTAGCACGGCGAACAGCCACGGAATGACGCCACCGTGGAGCAGGAGCGGGGCCATGATGATGATCGCCAGGGCGAGCCACCAGACCATCCGTTCGATGACCCGATCCTCCTCTTTGGTGTAGCCGATCGTCATGATCTTGTAGACCGGCTCGAAGAGGTCCGGCAGCTGGTCACGCAGTCGCGTGATGTCGTACCGGAGCGTCAGGGCGAGATAGGTGGCGGTCAGGACGAAGTAGGCGGTAATGACCGTCACGTCCCACACCAGCGGCGAGTTGTTGACCGTGATGTGGTAGTGGCCAAGGACGCTGGTGACCATCCGGTCGGGGCGACCCATGTGGACCAGGATGTAGAACCCAGCGGCGGAGAGGCCGGCGATCGTCAGCAGTTCGGCGAGGCGGGCGACCGGCATGTAGCGGTCCATGCCGAGCAGACGCACAGCGGCCGAGAGGATGATCCCGCCGTGTGCGATACCGACCCACCAGATGAACGCGCCGATGTACAGGCCCCAGGTGACGCCGCCACCGGAGCCCCAGTCGCCGAGGCCCGTGACGACCAGGCCCTTCTGGAGCTGGTAGGCCCAGGCGACGAGGAACGCGCCGAAGGCCAGTGCACACACGCCGAACAGCGCGATATACTTCTTCGTGAACGTGTTGATCGGTCGAAGGATGTCGGCCTCGGAGGGAGTCTTCGTGCTCACAGCGACCACCCCGTGTCACCGACGGTTTCCTCGTCGAGCACTTCCTTGCGGTTGTCGACGAGGTCGATCGTTTCGCCGTTGACCGCTTCGTAGCTGAGCTGCTCGTACTCGAGGCTCGTCGCTCCGGTCGGTTCGGTCTGCTCGGCATGCGGGCCGGGCTCCTGACCGAGGTAGACGATGTTCGGGTTGGTGCCCATGTCCTCGAGCAGTCGGAAGTTCGACTCGGGCGAGCCGGTGAACGCTTCCAGACGCTGCTGGGCGTCCTCGACGCTCGGTCCGTCGAACTCCTCGTCCTCGTCGGTCTCGTCGGCGAGGTCGAGTTCGACGAGCACGTCTTCGCTGTCGAGGTCGAGTCCGTGGTCGGCGAGCGCGTCGAGCGCTTCCTGGAACTCGCGTTCGTATCCGGCGAGTTTGCCGTCGCCGGTGCCGAGTTCGCCGGTGATCTCGACGGCCTTCATTAGTGCGAGCGTGTCCTCGTCGAGGTCGGTCGCCTCGAGAACCGACTCGAGGTCGTCGTCGGCACCGTCGAGCGACTCCTCGAGCGCGTCGGCCGACGGCGGCGAGATACGCTCGAGCGTCCGACCCCGGCTCGGGTTCGCGGCGTACTTCTTGGGGTCGCTTTCCTCGTCGCTCATGTTACCGAACTGGATCGCACCGGGCGGGCAGGCCTGCTGGCAGGCCGTAGTGCCGACGTATTCCTCGCCCATGTGACCGTCCTGTCGGCTGGGACACATCGTACACTTGCTCATGACGCCACGCGGGGCGCGGCTGTCGACCCAGCGACCGCGGTCGTCGGTCATGTGATCGCCCTGACCGAGTTCCTCGTGGTGCTCCGCGATGTCCTCGGTCGAGACGTCGGGTTCGTCCCACTGGAAGTAGTTGACGCCGTACGGACAGGCAACCTGACAGTATCGGCAGCCGATACAGACGTCGTAGTCGGTCAGGACGAGGCCGTCCTTGTCGCGGGTGTGGCGGGCAGTCGTCGGACAGACCTTCTCACACGGCGCGTCAGTACAGTGCTGACACGGCCGGATGAGGCGGTTCGGGCTCGGTCCGCTCGTGCGGGCGAGCGAGGAATTCGTGTTCGCAGACTCACCCGGGTCCTCGAACTCGAGGACGTACATCCAGTTGACCCCGCTGTCGAGCTGGTTCTCCGTCGCACAGGCAGTAACACAGGAGAGGCAACCGTCACAGCGCTCGAGGTCGAGGGCCATCCCCCACTGGGTGCGGTCGTGCTCGTAGGGGTCTTCTTCCTCTTCAGCGGCGGCGGCGACGTCGGGTTCCGGGTCGGGCTCGTTCCCGTTCTCGACCGTGCCCCACGCGCCGAGGCCGACGGCGGCCGCGCCAGCGCCCATCTTCTTCATGGCTTCGCGGCGGCCCTCCTCCCCGTCGCCCTCGAACTTCGAGAGCATGCGGGAGGCGGCCCCTTTCGCTTCTTCCTGGGCCGCTTCGAACGCCTCCGCAGTCGGGCGGTTGTCCTCGCCGAACTCCTCCATCACGTCTTCGTGATACTTCTCGTGGAATTCGGCTTCCGACAACTCGCCTTTCGTGACGCGGAACGCGTCCTGGGCCATCTCCATACCGAGTTCCGTATCGTACTCGGTATCGTCGAGCATCGTCTCGAGTTCGTTTTCCCACTCGTTTCCGAGCGGGTGGAATGATTCGTCGTCCGTACTCATCAGATCAGAACACCTCTGTACACGGCGTTTTCGTAGCGCAGTAACTCGCCGGTACCCACTTTAATATGTTCATCTGTGTCCCCTAGCCCGGATTCACAACCATATGCGGATGAAGTATAGAGCCGATTTCCAGCCGGTGAGAATCGGCACGAACATATTCGCATGTATATCAACTGGAGGAGCCAAAACCAGTTTCGTTTCGTGTTGGATGACACCACATCTCGTTACGAAGCTACGTCGCAAATTCCTCGCAAACACGAAGAAACGTCGTCTTACGACGGGTGGGGGCTGCCCGAGCAGTCGGGTCTACATCGACGGTGCAAACTGGAACGGCCCCTCGACTCCGACGACCTGCGAGTATCAGCTCACTGCCAGTTGCTCCTCGAGGGACTCTTCGCCGTCGTCGAGGGCGGGCAGGTCCTCGACGAACCGTTTGATAATCGCCTCCTCGGCGCGGTGGAGGGTCTCGCTACAGGTCGACTTCGCGATGTCGAGGTGTTCGGCCAGTTCGGTCAGGGAACACTCGCGGGGCGTGTCGTAGTACCCCCGTTTCACGGCAGCGGCGACGACTTCGAGTTGGCGTTCCGAGAGTAGCTGACTCTCGTGGAGGCGCTCGCGAACGTTCTCGATGCGGTACTGGAGACCGAAGTGCTCGAGTTGCTCGGCCAGTTCCGCCAACCGGTCACGAGAGCCGGTGACCTCGATCGTCGCCTCGCCGTCCTGGATCTCGACGGGGAGTTCGATCGGCATCCCCGACTCCTGGGACGAGAACATCAACAGCGGAGCCGTCGTCTCGAAGTGGATCGTCGCCTCGTTCTCGCTCCACTGGGCGAGGGTTAGCTCCGTGATCTGGGAGTGGTCGTTCATGGCGTCGACCACGTCGGGGACCTCCGGTCCCGTTACCCGAACGAGTGCGAACCCGCTGTCGGTGCCGGGGACCGCTGCGAGGACGCGGAACGTCGCCGCCGGAAACTCGGTCGAAATCTGTTCGATCCAGACCTGCTCGGGCAGCGTGATAGTGAGCGTCGCTTGGGCCATACGGATACCTTCTAAACGTGGCCATATACCCGTGGCGACGAATATGTTCGGCGTAATTCCTACAGCGTGGGAACTCCGATGGCGCGAACACGTTCGAGTAAATATCCAATCCCGAGCAGACCGAAGTCCGGGGCGATGCCCACGAAATCAGTCGACCGGACGATCGACGTGCGCGAGATCGACGGCCCGCCGTTCGACGACATCATGTCTGCTGTTGGCTCCCTCGAGGACGGTGAACGCCTGGAGTTGCTCGCTCCGTTCGAGCCGGAACCCCTCTACGAAGTACTCGATTCGCGCGGCTACACGCACGAGAGCGACCGGCGAGATGAGGACCTCTGGCGAGTCCTCATCGAGCCCGCGTGAATATCCCGAACGGGTTCGGCCAAAGGCAAAGGACGCTTCGAGACCCACCAGCATTCGCATGACGCGACTCGACGTCAGGGACATCCCGCCGGTGAACCGCCACCCCACAATCCACGAGGAATTCCAGGACCTTGAGCCGGGTGAGACGCTGACGATCGTCAACGATCACGAACCAAAACCGCTGTTCTACGAGTTCCAGGCGGAAGTCGAGAGCTTCGACGCCGACGGCTACGAGGTCGAACGCGTCGACACAGACGAGTTCGTCGCCAAGTTCCCCAAGCAAGAGGCCTAACGACCGCTTCGTCCGCCCTTTCCATCGCTTCTCTTTCCGCACGGACCGCGAATTCGGACCCTAACATGTACGGCACGGGAGCTACGCCCGTCGGACGCGTCAGTACGCGTATGCAGTCGTACGCTTCCGTCGTCGACCGTACCGACGCGCCCGGCGACAGCCCGCGCGAGGTCATCGACGTCCGATCGCTGGGTCCGCCGGAGCCGCTCAAGAACACCCTCGAGACACTCGTGGACCTCGACGACGGGACCGTGCTGGTCCAGCGAAACGACCGCGTCCCGCAGTTCCTCTTCCCGAAACTCGAGGATCGAGGCTACGCTCACGAGACCGTCGAACTCGAGGACGAGGTGGTGACCGTCATCTGGGATCCAGACGCCTAGCTCAGCCGGACAGGTGGTCGACCAGCAGGTCGGTGAACCGCCCGGCCGCCTCGTGTTGGATCCAGTGGCTCGTTTCGGGGAACAACTCGAGGCGGCCGTCCCGACAGAACTCGTAGCTGTCGACCGCGAGCGACGGGACGAGCGCCCGGTCGGCTTCTCCCCAGGCAACGAGTGTCGGGACGTCGACGTGTCCGCGCGACATCGCCGCCGGATACCGGCCGCTGGCACGGTACCAGTTCAGCATTCCGGTGAGCGCGCCGTCGTGACGCCACGCCCGGCGATAGCGCTCGAGGTCGACGTCCGAGAACGTTCCCGGCGCGGCGCTCTCCCGCAGGCCCCGCTCGAGGACCCGGAACTCGTCGTATCGACAGAGCCGTTCGGGTAGCCACGGCAGTTGGAAGACGTAAGCGTACCCGCTCCGCCACATCTGTTCCGGGTTCGACAGCCACTGTCGCAGGTACGCAGTCGGATGGGGCGCGTTGGCGACGACGAGTCGGTCGACGACGTCGGGACGGCGGAGGCCGAGCTCCCAGGCGACCATCCCTCCCCAGTCGTGTCCGACGACGTGGGCGACGTCTTCCCCCTCGCTTTCGATCAGTTCGACGATGTCCTGCGAGAGTGTCGACCGGCGATACGCGCGTACGTGTAATGGTTTATCGCTGCGGTTGTAACCCCGCTGGTCCGGCACCAGAACGCGGTAGCCGGCCCGGACGAGCGGTTCGATCTGATCCCGCCACCCGTACCAGAACTCCGGGAACCCGTGTAACAGCACCACCAGTGGGTCGTCCGGGTCGCCGGCGACCACCGCGTGCAGCCGAACGCCGTTGACCGTTCGAACGACTGATTCGGCCTCGCTCGAGGGTAGCGGTGCCGATATCGACGGTTCTGGAGGCCGCGTTACCATGGAATTACTACGACGGATCGGCATTTCAATCCCAGTTTCTGGGAATACCGTGCGATTTCGTCGAACGGGTTCGGTTGCGTTCCATGGTCCGTAGAATCGTCGAGACCGATGTATGTACCTCCCCCCAATCGGCAAATGAGGAGAAGACCAATGACCCAATTCGACGCTAACCGACGACGGTTTCTTCAGGGGATCGGGGCAGCGGGTGCACTTGCGGTCGCCGGCTGTCTCGAGAACGATGGATCGGCTACGACCGAAACGACGTCCGAAGACAGCGGAAACCAGGCGGGACTGTCGGCCGCGGAGAGCGTCGACGTCGATCGGATCGCCCGTGACCCGACGGACATCCCGGATCCGGTCGACTGGGACGAGCCCCGCGAACACGACATCACGATCGAGACCGAGCGGCTGACCGCCGAGATCGAGCCCGGCGTCACGTTCGACTACATGACCTTCGAGGGGCAGGTGCCGGGACCGATGGTTCGGGTCCGACGGGGCGATCGGGTCAACCTCACGTTCGACGTCCCGGACGACATGAACATCGAGATGCACAACATGGACTTCCACGCGGTCTACGGCCCCGGCGGCGGCGCCGATGCGACGACGATCGCGCCGGGAGACGACCCCGCAGAGATCAGCTTCACGGCTGACTACGCGGGCGTGTTCATCTACCACTGTGCGGTCCCGAACATGGACCAGCACATCAGCTCCGGCATGTTCGGTTCGATCCTCGTCGAACCCGAAGACGGGCTGCCCGAGGTCGACCACGAGTTCTACCTCGGTCAGCACGAGATCTACACCGAAGGCGAGGCCGGCGAGGAAGGCCACCACGGGTTCGACTTCGACGCGATGAAGAGGGAAGATCCCACCTACGTGGTGTTCAACGGCCAGGCCTACGCCTTCACGGAGAACGGCGTCGGACCGATGGAAGCCGAAGTCGGCGACACCGCACGGGTGTATCTCGCCAACGGCGGTCCGAACCTCCTGAGCTCCTGGCACCCGATCGGGAACGTCTGGAGTAACTTCTACCGCGACGGCGACCTGCTCTCCGAACCCGACAACAACATCGAGACGGCGCCGGTCGCACCCGGTACGACCGCGGCCGGCGAGATGGAGTTCCCCGTCCCTGGCCCGGTCAAGATCGTCGACCACGCGCTCAGCCGCGTCGTCCACAAGGGCGCACTCGGCGTCATCGACGTCCAGGGCGAGGAGAACCCCGAGATCTACGACGAAGATCCGTAAGCCCCAGTCCCATTCGGGACGGGCGAATTACGACTTTCCACACCCATGACGCTCACGTCCCGCCGCCACGTGCTTCGATCGTCTGCGCTCGCAATAGCCGCCTTCGGGGGGTGTCTCGATACTGCAGCGGATCGCTTCGACGACGACGAGCAGGCCCCGGAAGACGCCGGGGAGTTGGGAGCGCCAGCCGAACGGGTCACGGTTACGATCAACTCCCAACCGTACCCCGAGTTCGAGCCCCAGGTCGTCCACGTCGTTCCCGGCGGGACCGTCGAGTGGCTCGTCGAAACTGGCCGTCACGACGTCACCGCCTACCACGAGGACGAGCACGGCCCCCATCGGACGTCCGACGGCGTCGGGAGCTGGGGGAGCGACCGGCTGACCGGCGTGGGGTCGTCCTACGAACGGACGTTCGACCAGGCGGGCGTCTACGACTACGTCGATACCCAGCAGGTCTGTACCTCCCACGAGATCGCGGGTAACATCGGCCGCGTCGTGGTCGGCTGGCCCGACACCGACGACGAACCCGCGATGGCCGAACCCCAGCCCGAACTCCCCTCCCAGGCCGCCCGGGCGATCGAGCAGTTCAACGAGGAGACCCGCCCCGTCCTCGAGGCCGGACCGTAGAGGAGGTTCGACGACGGTGACGTCGCCGCGGTCCGGATCGGATGCTTCGTCACGGGGCCGGAACGGGACCGAACATATTCGATGGTTTCTAAGCGGGTGGGAATCCGAGCGGTGCTTTAGCCCGTCGAAGACCGACTTTCACTCGAGAACATGACCCCTACATCCACATCTACATCCGTCGACAGGCGAACGATCTTGCGCGCGACGGGAGCAGCGGCACTCGGTACGTCCCTCGCGGGCTGTTCACAGCTAACCAGTTCCGACAACGGGGCGGACGGCGTCGTCCTGGATCCGCCGGAGAACCACGAGCGAATCAAAGAATCGGATATTCCGCATCCGATCTATGGGGAGGAGATTCCCGAAGCCACCGTCCCGGCTCCGCTGCACGACCGGTCGGTCACGACCACGGAGTTCGAGGGCGATCGACACGTCATGCTGACGTTCATCTACACCAGCTGTACGACCGTCTGTCCCGGTTTGACCGCAGCCCTGCGGCGCGTTCAGGCCGATGCCCACGAAGAGGGATACGAGGGCGAGATCGCGTTCCTCCCGATTACCTTCGACCCCGAGTACGATACGCCCGAAGTGCTCGAGGCGTACGGCGAGGACTACGGCGTCGACTTCGATGCAGGTAACTGGTACTTCCTGCGGCCGGAGACACACGAAGACGCCAAAGGGGTCGTGGAGGACACGTTCGGCGTGGCGTTCGAGCACGGGGAAGAGTCCGGTGACATGGACCACGACGAATCGGACGAGATGGACGACGAGGAAATGAACCACGAGCGACACATCACTCACACGTCGCTAATCTTGCTCGTGAACAAGGACGGCCTCGTCGAACGGGCCTGGACGGGCGGCTCACCCGGCGGCAACGAAATCGTCGACGCCGCCCGCGCCGTCGTCGAGGGGTGGTAATCGATGCGCCGTCGTGAGGTCCTCGCGGGAGCCGCCGGACTCGCCGCCCTCGGCGGCGGCGCGATCGCAGTTAGCGAACGGAACCCGCTCGAGAGCGACGCGGCCGTCGATCCGATCGAACTGGAGACGATCGACGCGCCGGGGAGCGATGCCGGAACGGTGGCGGTGCCGGAACGCGGCCGGGTGACGTTCGTCGAACTGTTCGCTACCTGGTGTGGCGTCTGTCAGGACATGATGGAACCCCTCGGTCGAGTTCACGAGGACCTCGACGGGGACGTCCAGTTCGTCTCGGTGACCGGCGAACCGATCGGGAACACCATCACTCGCGAGGACGTCGCGGACTGGTGGCGCGAACACGACGGTAACTGGCCGGTCGCGCTCGACTCCGACCTCGAACTGACGGAAGCGCTCGACGGCTCCGGGGTGCCGTACGCGTACGTCCTGAACGAGGACAACGTCGTGACCTGGTCCGGACGGGGGCGAAAGTCCGCCGAAGAGATCCGATCGGCCATCGACACAGCAGGGGGTGAGTGACGTGGCGACCGGCGAACTCCTCGGAACGATGCTGTTCGCCCTCGGGATCGGCGTAGCGACGTTCTTCTCGCCGTGTGCGTACGCGCTGTTGCCCGGCTACGTCGGCTACTACGTCGCCGCGACTGGCGAGGAGACGACCCCGCCGCTGTCCGGCACGCTGGCCCGCGGGATCGCGGCGGCCGTCGGCGCGATGAGCGTCCTCGGCGTCCTGTCGGTCGCCGCGATCCTCGCCGGCGAGACGGTCGAGCGGGCGTTGCCCCTCCTCGAGTACGGCGTCGGCGTCGCCCTGATCGTGCTCGGCCTGTGGGTGCTGTACGGCGGGAGCGGTGCCGTCCACGTCCTCCTGCCCGAGCGCCGATCGACCGTCCTCGGGTTCGGACTCTTCGGCGCGATGTACGCCCTCGCCGCGACGGCCTGTGTCCTCCCCGTGTTCCTGGGACTGGCGTTTCGCTCGCTGACCATGCCGCCACTCGAGACGGCGCTCGTCCTCGGGACCTACGCTGCCGGGTTCGGGACGCTCATGATCGCGGTCACGGTCGCGACGGCCTTCGGATACACGCTCGGAGCGGGGCGTATCGCGAACTACGTCGACCGTGTGATCCGTATTGCAGGCGTCGTACTGGTGATCGCCGGCGTCGGCCAACTGTACGTGGCTGCGGTCTGAGGTCGCCTCGATCGCGTCCGTTTGCCTTCGCATCGATCTACGAAAGGGGCTGCGTTCCGACGACCTCCACGCCGAACCGTCCAGGACCCTAGTAATACGCAGTCGCCGTCGACCGTCGTCGATCGACCGTGCGAGGCGATCGACGACCGACCGCTGGGCCCGCCGGAAGAGCCCTCCACTGGCCGAACATGTTCACCAGTATTCCCTCTCGTGTAGAATTAGCGAGATCGTTCTACATATGGGGGGTGTTTATCCGAATGAGGAGAAGGACAATGACCACGATCCAGGCCAACCGACGGCAGTTCATGCAGGCGATCGGGGCAACCGGCGCTGTAGCGGTAGCCGGCTGTCTCGGCAACGACGACGTGTCGGGGAGCAGCACGACAACCGAAAGCGAGGAGGGACTGCCGGCAGCGGAGGCTGTCGACGTCGATCGGGTCGCTCGAGATCCGACCGACATTCCGGCTCCCGTCGACTGGGACGAGCCCCGGGAACACGACATCACACTCGAGACGGAACAGATGACGGCCGAGATCGAGCCGGGAGTCACCTTCGACTTCATGACCTTCGGGGGGCAGATCCCGGGACCGATGGTCCGGGTCCGTCGTGGCGATCGGGTCAACCTCCGCTTCGAGGTCCCGGAGGACATCAACATGGACCTCCACAACGTGGACTTCCACGCGGTCTACGGGCCCGGCGGTGGTGCAGATGCCACGACCATCGCGCCGGGTGACGACGCGGCCGAAATCAGCTTCACGGCCGAGTACGCCGGCGCGTTCATCTACCACTGTGCGGTCCCGAACATGGACCACCACATCAGCGCCGGCATGTTCGGCACGATCCTCGTCGAACCCGAAGAGGGACTGCCCGAGGTCGACCACGAGTTCTACCTCGGCCAACACGAGATCTACACCGAAGGCGAGGCCGGCGAGGAGGGCCACCACGGCTTCGACTTCGACGCGATGCAGTCGGAGGACCCCACCTACGTGACTTTCAACGGCCAGGCCTATGCCTTCACCCCGGACGGCCTCGGCCCGATGAAGGCCAATACGGGTGAAACCGCCCGGGTGTACTTCGCCAACGGTGGTCCCAACCTGACCAGTGCGCTCCACCCGATCGGCAACGTCTGGAGCCGCTACTACCGCGACGGCGACCTCATCTCGGAACCCGACCGCAACATCGAGACGGCGCCGGTCGCACCCGGTACGACCACGGTCGGCGAGATGGAGTTCCCCGTCCCTGGCCCGGTCAAGATCGTCGACCACGCGCTCAGCCGCGTCGTCCACAAGGGCGCCCTGGCCGTCATCGACGTCGAGGGCGAAGAGAACCCAGAGGTCTACGAGGAGGATCCCCAATAGAGCGGAACCTCCCGCTCGCCACGCACAGAACCGCATACGACCGATACCCACCCCAGGACCATGACACCAGTTACCCGCCGTACCGTCCTACAGGCGTCCGCATCCGCGGTCGGAATCGCCCTCGCCGGCTGTCTCGAGAGCACAGCGGATCGCTTCGGCGCTGGGGAGGGCGACGGTACCGGCGAACTGGGATCGCCGACCGATCGGATCACGGTCACGGCGAACTCTCAGCCCTACCCCGAGTTCGAGCCCCAGATCGTCCACGTCGTTCCCGGCGGGACCGTCGAGTGGCTCGTCGAAACGGGCCGGCACGACGTCACCGCCTACCACGAGGACGGGCACGGCCCGCACCGAACGCCCGACGGCATCGAGGCCTGGGGAAGCCGCCGACTGACCGGCGTGGGATCGTCATACGAACGGACGTTCGATCGGGCGGGCGTCTACGACTACGTCGATACCCAGCAGGTCTGTACCTCCCACGAGATCGCGGGTAACATCGGCCGCGTCGTGGTCGGCTGGCCCGACCCCGACGACGAACCCGCGATGGCCGAGCCCCAGCCGGAGCTTCCATCGCAGGCCGCCCGGGCGGTCGAGCTGTTCAACGAGGAGACCCGCCCCGTCCTCGAGGCCGGACCGTAGGAGGGAGTCTCGAGTTCACTCCGGGTCCGAACGCGAGCGACCGGAGGTCGATTCCCGTGTCGTTGCGTCCCGTCACCCCGAATCGAAGCCCCGCTTCGTGTCGGCAGCCGGTATCCCGCGGCCGAAGACGCCGGCCGACGCGTCGCGCGTTCGGGCGCTCACGCCCAGACGTTGAGACAGTCCGCGGAGCAGAAGTGCAGATCGACGTGCTCCATGCCGTCGTCCTCGGGGTAGGTCGTGAGGGTGTACGCTACCTCTTCCGAACGACAGTTAGCGCATTCCATACCGTTCCCGACGTGATCCCTACTGTTCAGTATAGACCGACTAACTGCGTGGCTGACCGGTTACGATCGAAATAACTCGAGTCAACAGGAGGTTGCCGCCGTTCCGGCGGGCGGTCCGATCCCAGCGGCGCGGGGAACGGGTCAGGCCGGCGCGCCGTCCTCGGCCTCGAGGAGTTCGTGGTACCGGTTGCGGATCGTGACCTCGGAGATGCTGGCGACCTCGCTGACGTCGTTCTGGGTGACCTTCTCGTTGGTCAGCAGGGCGGCGGCGTAGACCGCGGCGGCGGCGAGGCCGACGGGCGACTTGCCGCTGTGGATCCCCTCGTCCTTGGCGGTCTTGAGCAGTCGCCGGGCGCGGCGTTCCGTCTCGTCGGGCAGTTCGAGGTCGCTCGCGAAGCGGGGGACGTAGCTCTCGGGATCGGCCGGCTGAACCTCGAGGCCGAGTTCGCGGACGACGTAGCGGTACGTGCGGGCGATCTCGTCCTTTTCGACGCGGGAGACGGCGCTGATCTCGTCGAGCGAACGGGGGGTGCCGGCCTGGCGGGCGGCGGCGTACAGCGACGCGGTCGCGACGCCTTCGATCGAACGGCCCGGGAGGAGGTCCTCCTCGAGGGCGCGGCGGTAGATCACCGATGCGGTCTCGCGGACGTTCTCCGGGAGGCCGAGCGCCGAGGCCATGCGGTCGATCTCGCCGAGTGCCTGCTTGAGGTTGCGCTCCTTCGAGTCACGGGTTCGGAACCGCTCGTTCCAGGTGCGCAGGCGCTGCATCTTCTGGCGCTGGCGACTGGACAGCGAGCGGCCGTAGGCGTCTTTGTCCTGCCAGCCGATGTTCGTCGACAGGCCCTGGTCGTGCATCATGTTCGTCGTCGGGGCACCGACGCGGCTCTTCTCGTCTTTCTCGGCGGCGTCGAACGCCCGCCACTCGGGGCCGCGGTCGATTTCGCCTTCGTCGACGACGAGCCCGCAGTCCGCACAGACCGTTTCGGCGTGCTCGGCGTCCGAGACGAGGCGACCGCCACATTCGGGACACTGTTCTCGCTCACGCTCGTCTTCCTCGGACGTCTCCTGCGACTCGGCGCGGTCCGCCTGGCGTCGCTGGTCGCTGCGGGTTCGGATGGTGGAGTCGGTCATTGTTTTCGAAACGGCGCTGAAAACGCTCCGTAGTGCTGACTAGTAACGCAACTCAGTTACTTAAAAGCTCCGGTGACGGGAGCCGTAACTGAGAGCGGTTACACCCTGTCCGTGACGACCCGGGTCGACACCGGTCGACTCCGCGGCGTTCCGTCGTATCGAAACCCTTACTCCCCGGAGGCCGGTTTCAACAGGTATGAGCGACGACGCCGTCAGCCCCGAGGAGGTCCGCCACGTCGCGGAACTCGCTCGCGTCGGCCTCGAGGACGACGAGGTCGACCAGTTCACCCGGCAGTTCGCGGACATCCTCGAGTACTTCGAGACGTTGGACGAGGTTCCGGAGGTCGATCGGGAGGCCGACCTCGTCAACGTGATGCGACCGGACGAAGAGCGCGACTCCCTGGACAGCGAGGAAGCGCTCCGGAACGCCCCGGAAACCGAGGACGGCTACTTCAAGGGCCCGAACGTCTCCTGATCTATGTCGGACGCAAACATCTTCATCACCGAGAAATCGATCGAAGGCGACGGGGACGGCCCCCTCGCCGGCACGACCGTCGCCGTCAAGGACAACATCTCCACCGAGGGCGTCCGGACGACCTGCGGCTCCGAGATGCTCGAGGACTACGTCCCGCCGTACGACGCGACCGTCGTCTCCAGCCTGAAGGAGGCTGGCGCGACGGTCGTCGGCAAGACGAACATGGACGAGTTCGGTATGGGAACGACGACCGAGACCTCCGCGTTCGGAGCGACCGACAACCCCGCCGCGCCGGGGCACGTTCCGGGTGGCTCCTCCGGCGGGTCTGCGGCGGCCGTCGCGGCGGGCGAGGCGGACGTCGCGCTCGGGTCCGACACCGGCGGCTCGATCCGCTGTCCCGCGGCCTTCTGCGGCGTCGTCGGCATCAAACCCACCTACGGCCTGGTCTCGCGGTACGGCCTCGTCGCCTACGGCAACAGCTTAGAGCAGATCGGTCCCTTCGCCAACACCGTCGAAGACGCGGCCGAACTGCTCGACGTGATTGCCGGCAGCGACGAGCGCGACGCGACCACCCGCGATGCGGGCGACGAAACCGATTACGCCGACGCCGCCACCGGTGACGTCGACGGGCTGTCGATCGGCGTCCCCACCGAACTGCTCGAGGGGGCCGACGAGGGCGTCGTCGAGACCTTCTGGGACGCCATCGCGGATCTCGAGGACCGGGGCGCGGAGTATCACGAGGTTTCCCTCCCGTCGGTCGAGCACGCCGTCGAGGCCTACTACGTGATCGCGATGTCGGAGGCTTCGTCGAACCTCGCGCGGTTCGACGGCGTCCGGTACGGGAACTCCGGCGGCTACGAGGGCAACTGGAACGAGGCGTTCTCGAGGGCCCGCGAGGAAGGGTTCGGCGACGAGGTCAAGCGCCGCATCCTCCTCGGAACCTACGCCCTCTCGGCGGGCTACCACGACAAGTACTACAAGAAGGCCCAGGACGCCCGCGCCTGGGTCAAGCAGGACTTCGACGAGGCCCTCTCCGAGGCCGACGTCCTGGCGTCGCCGACGATGCCCGTTCCCCCGTTCGAACTCGGGGAGAGCCTCGAGGACCCCCTGCAGATGTACCTCGCGGACGCGAACACCGTCCCGGTGAACCTCGCGGACCTGCCCGCGATCTCGGTGCCGGCGGGCGAAACAGACGGGCTGCCGGTCGGCCTGCAGTTGATCGGCCCGGCGTTCGGCGAACGGCGGCTGATCCGGGCCGCGAGCGCGCTGGCGTAGCGACTCGAGGCGACGATCAGGGGCAGTGTTTCTTTCAGCTCTCGGGTCCCGAACTGAACCCCGAGCCAGCGGCTCGAGATCCGATCCAGGCGAAAAAACGATCGATCGTGGCCTCCCGACGGTTCCAGTTGCGCGACCGTCTTCGTCTTCGTCTTCCTCTTACTCCTACTCCTCGTACGCCAGGTTCATGATCCACTGCGAGAAGGCGTCGCTCTGTGGATCGATCTCCTCCTCGCCGATAAACGGCGAGAGCATGTCGCCGGCCATCAGCAGCCGGAAGTCCAGATCGCGAGCCGTCGGGCTGATGTAGTACGTGTTGTGTCCGTCGTAAACCGTCTCCTCGCGGTCGACCAGGTCCTTCTCGACGAGCGACTCGACGATGCGGCTCCCCTTGCGCGAGGAGACGTCCAGTTCCTTCCAGAAGTCGCTCTGGTGGATCCCGCCGGTCTCGCGAACGAGCTCGAGCCCGGCGCGCTCGTCCTCGGTCAGCTCCTCTTCGGCCGCTGAGACGCTCACGGTGACCACCCCTCCGTGTTCGACGCGACAGGCAGGAGTTCGTCCATGTCCATATGAGATGCGGGGAGCCGCTTAAATGTGCCCTTCGCCGTCGACTTCGCGGGAAACTTCGGCCTCGAGCGAACGCGCCGCGGGTTCGTACTCGGTCCGACAGGGCGGCCCGTCCGCGAACGAGTAGCGGGCCGGCGGAGCGTCGCCGTCGCCGCCCGAGCCGAGCGCGATCAGCGACGACGACCGCGTGCCGAACCCGTCCTCGTGGATACAGACGCCGTACTCGTGATCTCCGAGGACCTCACTCGCGCGCTCGAGCCAGTCGTCGACCGTCTCGATCGGCTCGCCCGCGGCGTCGGTCTCGACGGCGAGTTCGCGACGCACCGTTCGGGCGTTTTCCGCCTGTGCCCGCGCGGCCTCGGTCCTGACCGGTGGGATCTCCGCATCGTCGTCGATCGCGACGTTGACCACGACGTGGACCCCGGGCTCGAAGGTCGTCCGGGTTAGCTCGCCGTCCCAGGCGTAACAGTAGGCGTCGTCGGCGTCCGCCACGACCAGGTTGAACCCGTCGTACTCGGCTTCGCTGGTCGCCGACTCGACGACCTCGGCGGCCTCCCGCGCGGACGTCGCGGCGAGGACGTCGGCGACGAGCAGTCCGCGCGAGCGCTCCCCCGCGAGATCGGCCTCGAGCCATCGGTTCGTGATCCCGGCGAAGACGCCGTGTTCGTTGTAGCCGATCCAGGTGCCGCCGGCCTCGGCGTCCCGCGGTGCGATGACGAGCGGCTCCTCCCGATAGACGTCGGGCGGCAGCGAGTCGCGCTCGAGGGCCTCGTCGCGGTTCGCCGCGACGGCGACCGGTGCGTCCTTGAACACCTGCCACGCGAGCGTAAGCGTACACACGGCCTCGCGTAGGACGGCCAGCGTCTTTACACCGGCGACGACGCGGATCCGCTCACCGTCCGGAACCGGACCGATCCTCGAGGTCGGCCGCGTCGACCCCGCTCCGGAGCAGGCGCTCGCGGACCGCGTCGCGGTCGACCGTCCCCGAGGCCGTCCGCGGCAACTCGTCGGCGACGGCGAGGGTCTTCGGTCGCTTGAACCCCGCGAGGCGGTCGTCGCAGTGTGCGAGCACCGACGCGTACTCGAGGCCGTCGCCGGTCGAAACGAGCAGCGCGCTCACCCGTTCGCCCCACTCCTCGTCCGGGAGGCCGACGACGGCCGCCTCGTCGACGGCCGGGTGCTCGCGAAGCGCCGCGACGACCTCGCCCGGGTCGACGTTCTCGCCGCCCGTGACGATGCGATCGCTGCGCCGGTTGAGGATCCGGAGGCGTCCGCCTTCGTCGCGGTACCCCACGTCGCCAGTGTGCAGTCCGCGGTCGTCGAACGCCGCTTCCGTTATTGCGGGCTCGAGATAGCCCGGCGTCACCGTCGGGCCGGCGACGACGAGTTCCCCCGGCTCGCCCGGTTCCACGGGGTCCCCGTCGTCGTCGACGACCGTCACCTCGGTGCCGACCAGCGGCCGGCCGACGGTGCCCTCGTACCGGCGGACCTCGTCGGGGGTCGCCGTCGCGATCTGGGAGGCCGTCTCGGTCATCCCGTAGGTCGGGTGGACGGGCACCCCGCGATCGAGACAGCGCTCGAGCAACTCGTCGGTGGCGGGCGCACCGCCGAGGAGGACGAACCGCAGCGTGTCGGGTGGCTGCCACCCGTCCTCGTCGTCACCGCCCCCGTCGCCGTCCCTGTCGCACTCGAGCAGGCGTTTACACATCGTCGGGACGAGCGAAACGCCGGTCACGTCGTACTCCTCGAGCACGCGGGCGACCTCGCCGGCGTCGAACTCGCGCTGGATCACGACGGTCGTCCCGTACAGCGTCGAGCGAATCACGGGCGCGAGCCCGCCCATGTGGTACATCGGGAGACAGCAGAGCCAGCGGTCCGCGGGGTCGACGCCCAGTCGGAAGGCCGAGGCCGTCGCGCTGGCGACGAGGTTCGCGAGGGTCAGTTCGACGCCCTTCGGGTCGCCGGAGGTCCCCGACGTGAACATGATCAACTGGGTGGTTTCGGGGTCGATCCCGCCGCGCGTGTCGGGTGCGGAAGCGTCGTCGCTCGCGTCTCCGCCCTCGAGTCCGGTCAGCAGTCGAACGCCGACGTTCGCCCGCTCGGGGTCGTCGACCGATGCGACCGAACACCCCCCGGCGCGGTCGGCGAGTTCGACCGCCGTCGACTCGGTCCCGCGCTCGCAGACGATCGCCTCGAGGACGGTGCGCTCGACCTTGTCGGCGAGTTCCGGCACCGTCTCGCGGACGTTCAGCGGGACGACGGTCGTCCCCGTCCGCACCGCGGCGAAGAAGACGACGGCGAAGGCGGGCCGGGTGTCCATGAGGACGCCGAGTCGATCGGGCGGGGTTTCGCCGTCTCCCAACTCGCCGAGGGCTCGAGCGACCCGGTCGACCCGTCGATCGAACGCCATGTAGGTCCACTCTCGGTCGGTCTCGACGTCGATCACTGCTGTGGCGTCCGGCGTCGCCGCCGCGCGCGCCGAGAGCGGATCCCGTTCGGGGACCTCACCCGGATTCGAGAGGGGGATCATTCCGGCCACACCCCGTCGACGCCGATCCCCTTCGCCTGCGGAACGAGCGCGGCGCCGTTCTCGAAGACGACCGGATCCCGCCCGAGATCTTCGGCCAGCAGGTCCGCAGTTGCGAGCCCGCAAGCCGGGACGTCCGGGATCGCCGCCGCGAGGTGGACGGCCGCGGTCCGAGCGACCACCCCGTCGATCGTCGTCGTCACGAGCGGCGTCAGCCCGAACTCGCTCACCCAGGCCGCGACCTCGCGGGCGACGTCGACCCCGCCCAGGGCCATCGGTTTCAACACCACGACGTCGGCCGCACCGGCCTCACAGATGCGATCGACGCCGTGCTCGAGCAGCCCCTCGTCGAGCGCGATCCCGACCTCGCCCGCCTCCTCGCGGAGCGCGGCGTGGCCCCCTAACGCGCCCGCCGGGAGCGGCTGTTCGAGGACGGAAACGCCGAGGTCGTCGAGCGTCTCCAGGGCGCGTTCGGCCTCTTCGTAGGTCCAGGCCTCGTTGGCGTCGACGCGGAGTTCGACATCGGACCCGACGGCGTCCCGGACGCGGCGGACGCGCTCGAGGTCGTCCTCGAGCGAGCGCATGCCGACTTTCAGTTTACAGCAGTCGAAGCCACCGTCGACCGCTTCGTGGGCCGCCGCGGCGGTTTCCGGCGCGGCGGCGTCTCCGACGGTCGCGTTGGCCCGGACCCGACCGACCATCGACTCCTGGCCGAGGTGGCGGTACAGCGGCGTCGCCGTACGGGACGCCTCGAAGTCCGCGAGGGCGAGCGAGACGGCGTGGCGCGCCGCGACCTGCTCTTCGACCGCGGCCAGCGCCGCGCCCGGACCGTCGTTGCGGATCGCCGTCCGGGCACGCTCGAGGGCGGCTTCGCAGTCGTCGTCGGACTCTGTCCAGCCGGTGAGGGGGGTCGCTTCGCCGTAGCCGACGGTCGACGTCGGGTGGTCCTCGCTCCCATCCGATCGCTCCGCGATACGGACCAGGAACCCGTCGCGGGACTCGATCGCGCCGCCCGCGGTCTCGAGCGGCTCCGCGAGCGGCAGGGAGAACGACCGGACCTCGAGTTGGAGGTCGAGATCGTCCAGTCCCGTGTCGCCGTTCGTCTCAGTAGTCATCTCAGATCACCAGTCCCGCCGCGAACAGAACCGAGTGGATCGCGAGCAGTTTGCCGGTCCCCTCCAGTGCGGGGTTCAGCGCATCGCCGTCGGTTCGCGTACAGACCGTTCGGGCGACGGCGGCGGCGTAGGGCAGGGTCAGGAGGGGCAACAGGACGGACGGCCCGAACCCGTTCGCCCTCGAGACGGGCCAGAACCACAGGGGAGCGAGGTACGCGAGCGCGATCAGCGCGACGTACTCGACGCGGCTCACCCGGTAGCCGAACCGCACCGCGAGCGTACGCTTCCCGGTTTCGGCGTCGGTTTCCCTGTCGCGGATGTTGTTCACGACGAGGATCGCCGTCGAGACCCCCGCCACGGGGAGGCTGGCGACGAACGCCTCGAGCGTGACGGTTCCGTCCGGTACCGACGTCATCAGCGGCCCGACCGGGGCGACTGCGGCCGCCTGTACGTAGAAGGTACCCATCACGGCGACGATCCCGAAGAAGACGAAGACGAAGAGATCGCCCAGGCCGTGGTAGCCGAGCGGGTACGGGCCGCCGGTGTACGCCCAGCCACAGAGAACGCTGACGAGTCCGATGACGAGGATCGGGAGGCCGCCGACGTAGACGAGATACGTGCCCGAGAGGATCGCCAGGCCGAAGGTGACGATCGTGGCGAGTTTGACCCGTTCGGGCGGGATGAGTCCGGATTGCGTGACTCGAGTGAACCCGTCCCGGTCCTCCGTGTCCGCACCCTTGATCGCGTCGTAGTAGTCGTTCGCGAAGTTGGTCCCGATCTGGATCAGCGCCGCACCGACGAAGGCCATCAGGGCCGGCAGCGGCGCGAAAACGCCCTCGTGGACCGCAAGCCCTGTCCCGACGATGACGGGACCCGCGGCAGCGGGCAAGGTCTGGGGGCGTGCCGCCATCAGCCACGCCTTCGTTCGTGACGTCTCGACCTCGGTCATGCCTATACCTCGAGTGTCCGACTCGCGAGAGTGTCAACGTTGGCATTGCGACCGACGAACCGGGTGGGACGGGTTCGTCAGCGCCGCCACATCGCCCGACGAGCGCCGATCGCCGCCAGGGTCGCGGTGAGGGCGACGGCCGCGAGAACCGCACCGGCTCCGAACCCGGGAGCGGGGATGGCGTCGGTGACTCCACCTTCGGCCTCGCCCGCGTTCTCGACGGCCTCGACCGCGACAGTGGCGTCCCGGACCGTCGTCCCCTGCGGATAGTCGGTAACGAGGATCGCCGACGCCTCCGTCACCTCGATCGTCTCGTTCGCCGTCCGCGCGTTCGGCGCGACGTCGAACCGAACGGTCGCCGCCGGGGCCGTCGTCGCCGCGCCGTCTCCTGACGGATCGCGCTCCTGTTCGATCGTCACCGTGCCGTCCCCGTCGTCGACGGTCGCCGAGCCGTCGACCGACGCGTCCGGGCCGCCGTGGGCGAGCATCCCCTCGTGTGTGACCTCCGCGACCGAGAAGACCGCAGGGTCGTAAGCCAGCGTCGCCGACAGTTCGTCGATCCCGTTGCCGGCGTAATCGCCGTGGGTGCCGACGACGAGCGACAGCTCGACCGTCTCGCCTGCCTCCGCGTCGACCTCGGCCGGCTCGAGGGCGAAGATCGCGACGTTGTCGCCCGCCGCAGCCGGGACCGCGAACGTGCCCGTGACGATGGCGAGAGAACAGGCGAGCGCCAGGGCGAGCGCGACTCCAGCGCGACCGAACGCTCCGCTCACCGGTCGGTCACCTCGAGTTCGACCGGCGGCATCTCGAGGAACGCGGTCTCGTACCCCTGGTGGCGGGCGACCTGCGGCGGCGACTCGAACGCGATCGTCACGGCGTCGCCCGGTCGGACGTCGGCGAGCGACGCGCCGTAGTGGTGGCCGACCTCGCCGTCGACGGCCCCCTCGAGGGGGACCTCCGACGCGATGGGGTCGCCATCGCGTTCGACCGTCGCGGAGGGCGACGCGTGGGGCAAGGGAACGCCGTTGTAGGGCGTCCGCAGCGAGACGAGCAGGTATGGATCGTCCGCAGCGAACCGGTTGCCGGACTCGACAAGGGTCCCGAGAACGGCTGCGTCACCGCTCCGCGGAGGGCCCGCGCCGTCCTCCGATCCGCCGTCGGGAGCGACGAGCGGCCTCCCGGGGTAGTCTGCGATGGTCGGCCCGCCAGCGACCGCGTTCCCCATCGGCTCGAGCGCGTCCCGCCGCCCCCACTCCTCTTCCTCGAGGTAGTCGACGCCGCCGACGACCGCCTCGCGGAACGCGTCGTCGTAGACGAACTCGAAACTCGCGGTCGCTCGTTCCCCGAACCGTCCCTCGAGGTCGCCGGTCGTCCGGGCCGAGAGCGGCGCCAGCGTGATCTCGACGCGGTAGGTCCCGTCCCCGGGCAGCGAGACGTTGTCCCCGAAATGGAACCCCATCTCCTGGGAGATCATCGGCCACGGGGAGCGCGGACCGTCGACCGGTTCGCCGTCCGCGAAGATTTCGATCCTGGCTCCGTCTTCGACCGGGAGCACGATGTCGGTCTTCGCGTCCCGAAGGACGAACATCAGGTGGACGCCGCGGCCGTCGTCGGGCACCTCGCGGGACACGTCGTCCTCGCCGGTCCCGCCCGTCACGAGCCAGAACGGGTGCGGATAGGAGAGCATCGGGACGAGGATGTAGTCTCCGGCCTCGAGCGGGTCGACGGTCCGCATCGCCTCCCGGTGGGTCGGCAGGTAGACCGCGTCCGGCGGGTCGTCGACCTCGCGGAAGGCGGGGCCGACCTCGAAGTCCGCGTCTTCACCCTCGTCTCCATCGCCGCCCTCGCTCGCGTCGTCGCCTTCCGATCCTTCGTTCGTACACCCCGCCACCGCGAGGCTACCGGCTGCGACGCCGGTCACGAACGTCCGTCGATCGATTCCCTCTGAGGTAGTCGGGTCTCGCATAGCTGTCCTCTCAGTTTCCGTCCGGGTTCGCCGGCGGCAGCGCCCGCAGCGACCGCGGCGGCAGCAGGTAGTTCCCGCGCCGGTCGACGAAGACGTAGTGGCGGATGCCGTCGTTCGCCGTCGGGACGTCCAGTTCCTCGTCGACCATCGCCTCCCGGACGCGAGCGAAATCAGCGATCGTCCGCTGCAGCGAGAGGAAGTGTATTCCCGGCCGGTCGCCGTCGACCGTGTTGAAATCGCGGCGCAGCAACGGTGGCTCGCCGTCCTCCCTGGCGCGGGCCGCCTTCTGGGCGTGGCCGACCACGCCGTGCTCGCGGGCGTCCGCGGCGGTCGAGTCGATCCGCTCCGCTGTCAGTCCGTTCGAGGCCTCGAGCGCCTCGCCGTACTCGCCGACCAGGTCCGCCGCGGCGTGTTCCCGGCTGAACAGCTTCGAGACGCGCTGGAAGTGGTTGTCCTGTTCGAACCAGGCCTCGAGTTGCAGGGCCGTCGTCGAGATCTGCTGTGTGGTACCGCCCGCGAACGGCCCCGACTCGATCGTCACCCGGTCCTCGGTCGCCTGGCTGCGCCGGAACCCAGAGCGAAAGCCCATGAAGAACGGTGCTTCCGCCGGGATCGAATCCGGGACCCCCGGGACGTCGGTGTGTTCGGCCGGGAGCCCCGCACCGACGAACCCGGTCCGACGCCGCTCCGCGAGCGGGTCGAAGACCGCCGTCGCGTCCGCCTCGAGGGGGACCCCGTTGACGGTCTCGCGGTCGCCGAACAGCGCCTCCTCGGCCTCGAGGACGACCGCCGCCTCGTCGCTCGCCAGGTGGAGGACGGCGTCGTGTGCGTCGACCGCGGGGTCGCCGCCGGGAAACAGCGGTCCGGGCTCGGGGAGGGAGAGGTCGTCGGGCAACGGCTCGTCGAACCGATCGAAGTATCCCGGAGTGTACCCCAGCGTAAACAGCAGTCCCTCGTTGCTGCGTTCGTACGCGCGCTCGAGCGTTCGCAACGCGGCCTCTAGGGTCTCCCGAGCGTCGCCGCTCGGCGGGACGTCGACCCCGTCCGCGAGGGACAGCGCGACCAGCACGTGGTGTTCCGGCGGTCGAACGTTCCCGTGCTCGTCGGTCGGGAGGGCTTCGTTCCAGGCGTGCTGGCGCTCCGGCAGCGCGTCCGGGTCTGTGCCGGACGGCACGGACACGGCGTTCGGATCCCCTGCTCCGTCGCCGTCGGCCCCGAGGTCGAGACACGCGCCGAGCGCGCTCGTACCGCCGACGGCGACAAGCGCCCGGAGATGCTCGCGCCGGGAGGGGTCTTCGGGGAGCGTCACGGCACGCATTTCGAGTGTCGGGTGGAAATGGTTTGCTCCCAACGGCTACCGAACGAGCGAGCTCCCTACCGGGCGAGGCCCGTCAGTAGTGCCACGGGTAGTCGTCGAACTCCGGTTCGCGGCCCTCCACGAACGCGTCCCGCCCCTCCTTCGCCTCGTCGGTCATGTAGCCGAGTCGGGTCGCCTCGCCGGCGAAGACCTGCTGGCCGATCATGCCGTCGTCGGTCATGTTGAACGCGTACTTGAGCATCCGCATCGCCGTCGGGCTCTTGGAGTTGATCCGCTCGCCCCACTCGAGAGCGGTCTCCTCGAGTTCTTCGTGGGGGACGACCTCGTTGACCATGCCCATCTCCTCGGCTTCCGCGGCGTCGTAGGTCTTCCCGAGGAAGAACACTTCCCGAGCCTTCTTCTGGCCGATCTGTTTGGCGAGGTACGCCGAACCGAAGCCGGCGTCGTAACTCGCTACGTCGGGATCGGTCTGGAGGAACTTCGCGTGGTCCTCGCTCGCCAGGGTCAGATCGCAGACGACGTGCAGCGAGTGGCCGCCGCCGACCGCCCACCCGGGGACGACGCAGACGACCACCTTCGGGATGTGGCGGATGAGTCGCTGGACCTCGAGGATGTGCAGGCGTCCCTGTTCGGACGCTCGTTTTTCGTCACCCTCGTACTGGTATCCGTCCTCGCCGCGGATCGTCTGATCCCCGCCGGAACAGAACGCCCAGCCGCCGTCCTTCGGTGAGGGACCGTTCCCCGTCAGCAACACGCAGCCCACGTCGGTCTGGCGCTTCGCGTGCTCGAGGGCGTCGTAGAGTTCGTCGACCGTCCCGGGACGGAAGGCGTTGCGCACCTCGGGGCGGTCGAACGCGATCCGGACCGTCCCGGAGTCGACCGCGCGGTGGTACGTGATATCCCGAAAATCGGCGTTCAGGTCCTCGATCGGCTCCCAGCGATCGGGGTCGAAGAGTTCCGATACCATCTGTCTTGCCTCGAGTTTGGCGACGGCGACGTGAAATAGGTTCGCGTGTCGGTTCGCGACGCGTCGGACGGTCCGGTGTAACGACGTACCGGTGTACCCGGTAGTCACGGGTACACCGAATATGACGGACAGCAGACCGTTTCAGGCTTCGACGCCGCGGTCGGATCGAGCCTCGCGCTGGCGGTAGAACCGGTCGAACGCGATGCCCGCGAGGAACGAGAGGACGCCCGTCAGGCCGATCAGTCCGTACGCCGTTGCTTCGCTCATGCCGTGATGCAAGAGAGTTGGGTCCATCGTGTGATCCATCCGAACGGTTCCGCTCCACCGTATAAAATATACTTATTTACTTGTGCAAGAGAAAATATAGTTGGATTAGGCCGGGGATACGCCACGGTCGGCCACCGTCGTGGGTCAGCCGTCGGCTCCGAGCGAGTCCGAACGGCGGCCTGCAGCTCCGTCGCTCACTCGAGGAACCGGATCGCGAGCACGACTCCAGACGTCACCCCAGTACGCGATTCTGTATACCATCATGGGGTGTATTCGTACGGAATCCCACGAACGGACGTCGAGTCGGTCGACGGTAGCGTTTTTATTGCGGCGACGGAATCCGCGGACGTGGCCGAGACGTACTACGACGTCCTCGAGGTCGATTCCGACGCGACCGCGGCGGAGATCGAAGCCGCCTATCGGGAGCGCGTCCTCGAGACCCACCCGGACCAGAGCGACGACCCGGACGCCGCCGAGGAGTTCCAGCGGGTCGCCGAAGCGGAGGCGGTGCTCGGGGACGAGGCCGAACGCGCTCGGTACGATCGCCTCGGCCACGAGGCGTACGTCGAGTTAGCCGACGGACCGGCGACGGGCGATAGCGGCGAGTGCGCCTGGTCGACTGGAGACGAGGATCCGTCGGCCGACCCTGGCCACGGGAGCGCCGACGACGCGCACGGAACAAATACTCGCGGGACTGGTCGACGCGGATCGACCACCACCCACTCCGGAACCTCGAGCGGCAGATCCAGCCGCCGAGGGGGCCGTCGACGTACCGGCAACCGGAGTCGGTGGCAGGAGGTCTACGAGGAAGTCAACCGGGAAACGGGTGGGTCCGGGACGTCCGAGCGGGCGGACCCGGGGAAGGAGTTTTCGACGGCCGAGGGTACGTCGGCGGCGGAAACGGGCGCTGGGACCGGCGAAGCCGGGACCGAATCCGCCGCGGACGACGGCTACGCCGTCCACGACTGGAACGACGACGTCGACCTCGAGTGGCAGGGACGACCGCTTACGCGATCCGCGGCGGTGACGCTTGCCTGTATCTGGGCGCTGTACCCGCTTTTCGTCTACTCGAGCGTCGCACCTGGATTCGCGACCTGGACCAACGCGATCGTGGCGGCATGTACGCTCGCGCTCGTAGGCTATGCACTCACGTTCCCGCGTGTCGCGACCGCGATGTTCGGGTTCTGGAGCCTGGCGATCCCGGCCGTGGTGGTCCGGACCGCGATACTGTCGCCGTTCTCGCTTTCCGGCGCCGCGACGATCGGCCTCGCCTGGATCCCGTTCGGGTACGCCATCGTCGTCTGGTGGGCGTTGCGGCCCTGAAACGGCCGTCGAGAAACCCCGCCTATCCGTCGTCTTCGACCGCGTTCGAGACCCGTCGCGCGAGTTCTTCGCGTCGGCGGTGGCTCGTCTCCGCGTCGAACGAGACCGAAAGCACCTGCGTTCCCGACCGCTCGAGCGACCGTTCGTAGGCGTCCGCGAACCCGGCGGGCGAGACCGACTCGAACTCGAGGCCGTAGAGGTCCGCGAGCGCGTCGAACTCGAGGCCGTGAGGCGTCTTGAACTGGTCCGTAAACGGCGGATCGAACTCCTCGATCGGGAGTTTGTGGAAGATGCCGCCGCCGTCGTTGTCCAGCAGGACGATCGTCGCGTCCACGCCGCAGCGATCGACCGCGAGCAACCCGTTCGAGTCGTGGTAGAAGGCGAGGTCGCCGGTGACGAGCACAAGCGGTTCGTCGGCGGCGCTCCCGGCGCCGAGGGCCGTACTCGCGATGCCGTCGATCCCGCTCGCGCCACGGTTCGAGAGAACGGTCAGGTCGGCGTTCCGTGGCTTGCCGAACCGATCGGCGTCCCTGACGGGCATGCTGTTCGAGACGAAAATCGTCGCGGGGTCGGGCGCGCGCTCGAGGACGGACGCGAGGACGGCCCCCTCGAAGGGCGTCTCCGCGAGGGACTCGCGGGTCCGGGCGTCGTCCCGGAGCTTCCAGTGGCGGCGCTCCGCGGCGTCGAAGCGGGATCGCCACGCATCGTCGGCTCGTTCTCCGTCGACCTCGAGTCCGTCCAGTGCCTCGAGGACGGCTTCGACGACCGACTCCGGCCGTGCGGCGAGCAGATCGGTCGCGGTGAACGTCGCCTCGCGCCACGCGCCCGCGGGGTCGATCAAGAACTGGCGCGCGTCGGCGTCCCGCAGCGCGTGGCGCAGCGATTTCGAGGTCGGGGACGCGCCGAATCGGAGGACGACGTCGGGATCGACGACCGCGTCGGCGTATACGTCGTAGCCGCCGTAGACCGGGCCGTCCCCGTCGACGTGCGGGCCGAACCGGAGCCCGGAGAGGGGGTCCGCGAGGAGCGGCGCGCCGACCCGCTCGGCGAGTTCGACCGCACGATCGGGCTCGAAGTCCCGGAGATCGGTCGGATCGGCCGGCCCGGCGACGATCAGCGGGCGGTCGGCGTCCGCGAGCGCGTCCGCGACGGGGCCGCCCCGCTCGAGTGCGAGAGTGACGTCCCCGCGCTCGACGTCGACGAACGGTCCCTCTCGCCCGCGGGCGGCCTGCGTTTCCGCGAACGACTCCGGGACTGAGCCGGGGAGTTCGGTCGGCTCGAGCGGTTTCCGGAACGGGCAGTTCAGGTGGACCGGTCCGGGTTCGGGGCCGCCGGTCTCGGCGAGGGCGCGCGCGGCGGTCGTCCGGAGGCTCCTGACTTTCCGCTCGTCTGCCTCCGGTTCGGGTAGCTCGGCGAACCAGCGGACGGCGTCGCCGTAGAGCTTGGTCTGATCGATCGTCTGGTTCGCGCCGCTGTCGCGCAGTTCGGGCGGCCGATCCGCCGTCAGCACGAGCAGCGGGACGCGGGCCTGGTTGGCCTCGATCACCGCGGGGTGGAAGTTCGCCGCGGCGGTGCCGGACGTACAGATCAGCGCTGTCGGCTCTCCCGTCCGGCGCGCGCGGCCGAGCGCGAAGAAGGCGCTCGATCGTTCGTCCAGGTGCGAGTAGACGTCGATCTCCGGGTGTTGCGCGAAGGCGACCGTCAGCGGCGTCGAACGGCTTCCCGGGGCGATACAGACGGCCTCGAGGCCGCCGGCGGCGAGTTCGTCGGCGAGCGTCCGTCCCCACAGGGTCGCGGGGTTCGGGCTCGGGTTGGGATCGGTCATCGTGTTAGCGGAGTTCGTCGAGAATCGAGCGCAGCTTCAACTGGACTTCCTCCCACTCGTCGTCCGGGTCGCTGTCGGCGACGATGCCGTTGCCGGCGAACAGCGTGATCTCGGCCTCGCGGGCGACGCCCGAGCGGATGCCGACCGCGAACTCGCCGTCGCCGTGGGCGTCGAACCAGCCGACCGGCGCGGCGTACCAGCCGCGAGCGAACGATTCAGTCTCGCGAATCGTCTCCCAGGCAGTCGCGGGGGGAACGCCCCCGACGGCCGGGGTCGGGTGCAGCGCCTCGGCGAGTTCGAGGACGTGCCGATCCGCGTCGAGTTCGGCCTCGATCGGCGTCCGGAGGTGCTGGATCGTCGCCAGCTTCCGGACCTCCCGCTCGGCGATCGTGAGTTCGCGGGCCAGGGGCTCGAGTTGCTCCCGGATCGACTCGGCGACGAGACCGTGCTCGCGCCCGACTTTGTCGCTTGCGAACAGGTGTTCGGCGTGTTCGTCGTCCTCCTCGGGCGTCTCGCCGCGGGGGACCGAGCCGGCCAGGGCCTCGGTCTCGACCCGAGTTCCGGTTTTCGCGACCAGCCGTTCGGGCGGCGCGCCGAAGAAGGTCCTGCCGACCTCGTGGCCGACGAGGAAGCGATAACAGTTCGGGTAGCGACGACGCAGCCGCTCGAGGGCCGCCGCGACGTCCAGTTCGGCCGCCAGCTCGACCGAAAGCGCCTGCGCGAGCACGACCTTGGTGAGTCGGCCATCGGCGATCCGCTCGAGCGCGGTCTCGACCTGGTGGGTCCACTCGGCGGGCGAGGTGCTGCGGCGGGTGTCCGTGATCCCGGGACCCGACCCGCTCGGTCGCATCGCGGGCATGTCGGCCAGCCGGTCGGTCCACCGCTCGAGGCGGTCCTCGGCCGCGTCGGCCGTCTCGGCGACGGCCGTCAGCCAGGTTCCCTCGTCGCTCCTGACCACGAGAACCGCGGGGATGACGAAGGAAGCCGCGTCGAACCCGGTCCACGGGGCGGCGTCCGGGTCGTGTTCGTCGTGGAAGGCGAACCCGCCGAACGCGCGCGGTCGGGCGACCGCCGGCCCGTCGTGCTCGAGGGTCGCGAACAGTCGATCCGCGCGCCGGCGAACGGTATCGAACCGGTCGGGGCCGGTCGCCGTGATCTCGGCGACTGCCCCGCGACCGACGACCTCGAGGCCAGCGGGCGTCGCCCACTGGATCCGCGTCTCGGCGTCCGTATCGACTATCGCGCCGAAAGAAACGTCCTCGTCCTCGAGGTCCCGACTCCGGGCGACGAGTTCGCGAGTGTCGCCCGCGGATTCGGTCCCGCCTTCGGTTCGGGTGTCGGTCTCGGTGTCGGTATCGGCCGTAACTCGGCCTCGCTCCGACTCCCGATTCCGGCCCTCGCCCGACGTCCTCTCCATCGAACGAGGTTCAGGACCGCCGCGCCTTCAGCCTAACTATATCGCTCTTCTTCCCAGGGGTTGGCCGTCTCCGAGTAGCCGCGACGCTCCCAGTAGCCGAGTTCGGGTTCGGTGAGGAACTCGACGCCGTCGACCCATTTGGCCCCCTTGTAGGCGTACTTGTGCGGGGTGACGACCCGGAGCGGGCCGCCGTGGTCCGCCGGCAGTTCCTCGCCGTCGAACGCCCACGTGAACAGGACCTCCTCGCGCATGCAGTCCTCGAGCGGGAGGTCCGTCGTGTACCCGTCGAGCGCCGAGAACAGGACGTGGCAGACGTCGTCGTCGAGGCCGGCCCGCTCCGCGAGTTCGGTGAACGGGACCCCGGTGAACTCGCAGTCGAACTTGCTCCAGCCCGTTACGCAGTGAAAGTCCTGGCGCTGGGTCTCGCTCGGCAGGTCGCGGAACTCCTCCCAGGAGAAGGTCAGTTCCTCGTCGACGGCCCCGGTGACGGTGAACTCCCAGGTTTCGGGATCCCAGTCGGGAGTGGAACCCTTCGAGAGGACCGGAAACGCGGTCGTCTCCCGCTGTCCCGAGGGGAGCCGGTCGTCGCCGAACTCCTGGTAGAGGTCCGTGACGTCGGTGACGTCGTCAGTCATACGCGTAGGTTAGTGGGGACGACCGTAGATGTGACGCCTTCCGGTTCGACCGAAGGCGGCGAACCGTTCACCGTATCGACGTGTCGCCTGCGAGTGACGTCGGCCCCCTCGAGCAGGACGATCGGAACGCGTAACGACGAATTTCCGTCCCGGTGGCGGGATCGAAACGATTCGAAACACGTCGAAACGGTCGTCTCCTCGTCACAAGTCGAGGGATTCCTCACGAAACCCTCGCCACCCCTTAGTACAGTCTCGACTACGCTCATCTGTATGGCAAGTAGACAGCAGCTACCCGAACGGGAAGTCACGGAACAGGCAGCAGAAGAAGTCGGCGAGGAAGCCATGGGCCCTGCGGCCATCGCGTCGGCGGCATCCGTGGGCCTCTCCCTTTACTACTTCTTCATCCGCGGAGAGCGCCAGCTCGGCACGTTCATCGGCCTCTGGCCGCCGACGATTCTCGCGTTCGCGAGCTACTTCAACCAGCGGAAGATGCTCAACAAGCTGCAGTCGATCACCCAGCCGGGGACGTCGCTGCGGAACGCCATCGACTCGATGATGGGGAACCGCTAACGCCGGGGGCCCGATTCGGGCCGCACGGACGCGGGCCTGCAGGTTCGGTCGACGGAGAGTCGGAAATCGCAACTGTCACCGTGTCCAGCTCTGCGACTTCACCCTGATCAGCGGACGGAATCGGTCGATCGCTGCGGGGCCGGGGCGGTCCGTCGACGCCGTTTTTCGATCTATCTTTGGACAGCGAGAGAATCCCACCGTTTACGGTGGGCGTGAATCGCGTCGTTGGATGACACAATCCACTGTCGGTAGCAGGCTGGATATTCCACGATAATCCGCACCATTAAGTTGGATTATCAACATAGGCTATACATGGCGATCGAGGTCACTCGTACTTACGTTGGCTCTATCCAGAACCAGCGACAGGTCTGCGATGGCCTCGATTCGCTCGGAGACTCCGCCTCGAAGATCTGGAACGTCGCACGCTGGACAGCCGACCGCATCTGGAACGCAACAGGAGAAATCCCATCTGAAGGCGTCCTGAAAGCGTATATGAAGACCCAATCATGCTGGAAAGATTTGAACGCACAATCCAGTCAGAAAGTCATCGAAGAACTTTCTGATGCTTTCCAGTCGTGGTTCGATCTGCGACAGACAGACGACGAGGCGAATCCGCCCGGCTACCGCAAACACGGCGATGACCGACCCAAGAGTACGGTCACGTTCAAAGCAGACGGGTTCAAACACGACCCAGAGAACAACCGCGTCCGACTCTCGAAAGGGTCGAACTTGAAAGAAGGGTGGTCGGACTTCATCCTCTGTGAGTACCAGACCCGGCCAGACGTTGACCTCTCGGAAGTCACCCGAGTGCAGAACGTTCGTGCCGTCTGGAACGGTAACGAGTGGGAACTGCACTTCGTCTGCAAAGTCGAACGCGAGACCAATGACTCGGCAGGCGACAGCGTAGCAGGGATCGATCTCGGAATCACGAATATCGCCACGGTTGCATTCCCTGACGAGTACGTCCTGTACCCCGGGAACTCGCTTAAGCAAGACAAGCACTATTTCACCCGAGCAGAGTACGAGACTGAGGGTGAGAACGGCCCGTCAGAGAAGTCGATGTGGGCACGCAGGAAACTCGCAGACCGCGAGACGCATTTCTACCACGTTCTCACGGACACCATCATCACCGAGTGTGTCGAACGTGATGTTGGCACGCTCGCGGTGAGCTGGCCTGAAGACGTGCGGAACTCAGACTGGGGCAAAACGGGGAACAAGAAGTTGCACTCGTGGGCGTTTGACCGCATCTACCAGTACCTCGCGTACAAGGGTGAGATCCGTGGCGTCGAGGTGCTGAAGGAGAACGAGTGGAACACCTCGAAGACCTGCTCACGGTGTGGTGACGACACGAAGTCGAACCGTGTCGAACGTGGCCTGTACGTCTGTTCGTCGTGTGAGTTGGTAGCCAACGCAGATTGTAACGGAGCGGAGAACATGCGCCAGAAGATAACTCCGAGTCCTCACGGCGAGGATAGGAGTAACGGCTGCGTGTCACAGCCCTCGACACACCTGTTCGACCGCGAGAGCGGGACATTCAAACCGAGAGAACAGGTCGTGTCGTAGACCAGCAAATATCCCACCCACGGTACGGGAAGCCGCGTCCTTCAGGGCGCGGAGGATGTCACGTTTGTTCCCCGTCAAACCTAAATACCCCCTCGCCGAAAGCGGAATCAGATGCCGAAAGTAGAGATCACCATCCCGGAACACCTCGAGATGCAGATCGCCCAGATGGTCGAACGCGGTGAGTTCGTCAACCGCGAGGAGGCCATCGAGGACCTCCTGTCGACGGGCATCAAAGCCTACAAGACCAGCGGGCCGATGGACGAAGAGGAGGGAGCTACCGGTGGCGGTACCGGCCTCGAAGACGACGGAATGATGGGCCACGACGACGAGTACGTCTTCTAAAACGCGATCAGCGGTATTCCGAACGCGACCGCGACGCCGATCAGCATGACGACGAAGCCGACGGTGACGTCGCTCGCCGTGTACTCGCTCATCGGTGCCGTCGTTCGTTCGTCCTCGAGGTCGTGACCGACGTCTGCGGCCGAGTCGTGGTCGGTGTCGTCTGCCATGTCCGGGCGTTGTCCCCTCGAGGTCTTAAAAACACCTACACGCCGCGAGCGGCGGCTCCGGCCGACGCGGTCGGTCGCTGACGGGGAAGATCGGACGCGAGGCGAAGCGTCGTGTCACCCGGAGATATTTACCGCTCTGGCGACGAGTCGGCACCGATGCCCTCCACGTTCGGATCGACGTCTCCATCCCAGTCCCCATCGCGGTCACGGTCGCGAAGGCGGCTGCTCGCCGCCGCAGGCGGCTGTCTCGCGACGGTATTTGCCGGCTGTGCCGGCGACGGAAGCGAATCCACGACCGAATCGTCGGCGAGCGAAGGTCCTCCGGACGGTGGGTTCGACTCCACCCACGAGTACGAGTCGCTGTTCGTCCGCGCCGACGACCCCGACCCGTTCGTCTATCGGTCGGAAGACGAGGCCGAGGATGCCCAGGACGACGAGACCGTCGCTCATCGACTCTCGAGGCTGTTCGTCGTCGACGAATCGGCGGCCGCCGACCTCTGGATCGAGCCCGGCCTCGCCGACGAGGACGAGAGTGAGATCCGGGACTTCCTCGAGGCTACCGACTTCGAGAGCCAATCGGTCGTCGTCCACCAGCGAACGATCGAGGACTGCTACGAACGGCGATTGCTCGGGATCGAAGCCCGGGACGACGAGTATCGGGCGCGGTTCTGTCAAACCCTGAAGGCTCCGATGACGCCGTGTGAAGCCGACAGGGAACTGATGGAGGCGATCCTCGTCAGGATCGACCGGTCGTACGCGGAACGGCCCTCGACTAGCGGAGGTTCCGAACACATGTCGTGTCCCGATTCGACGACCCCCGACGCCGGGGAATCCGACGGGTCCGAAAGCGATCGGGGCGGCGGGACCGACACCGACGGGAACGACTCGAGCACCGGATCGAGCGAGACGACCGACGGAGGTGAGGACGAATGACCGCGAACGACCGCGGCGCGGCCGGTCGGTCGTCCCGTCGGCGCTTCCTCGCCGGCCTCGCGGGCGTCGGCGGGGTCGCCCTCGCGGGCTGTAGCGCCCTCCCCTGGAACGACGAGACGAGTTCGTCGGTCCGGTTCAGCGCGGGGGACGTCGAGGCCGCCCTCGAGGACGTCGATCCCGTCGAGTTCTCGTGGCCGGTCCCCGTCCGGCCCGACTCGACCGCGCTCGAGGCCGCCCTCGAGCGCGTCGATACCTTGCTGGCCGAGGTTCCCGACGGCCTGGATCCCGAGGACGTCCCCAACGGCGTCGTTCGGAATGGAATCGTCGAGCAACGCGACGAGGCGGTCGCGGGACGCGACGACGCCGCCGACGCGACCGGCGACGCGCAGTACCGCGCCCTGCGGGAGAGCCGTAGCGCCCGGCAGGCGGCCCGCCACGCGCTGACGAGTTGGCTCGCGGTCAGGTTCGAGGACGAAGACGACACGGACCGGCGAACGCGCCTGCTCGAGGAACTCCGCGACGAACGAGGGTCGGTTCGGTCCGTCGCGCGGGACCGCCACGACGGGATCGAGTACCGCGGGACAGACACCGGGGACGGCCGACTGCGGGCGTCGCTGTACGCCTATCGCCGCGAGTCCGACCTGGGACGTGCCGCCGCGACCCTCGACCGCTGGAGCGTCGCCGCGAGCGACGACCCCCTCGAACTCGGCGAGGGCGCGGGTACCCTCGAGCACGCGACGGCGACCGTCGACGTCTGGGAGCACCTCGACGAACGCTACCGGGCGGACCTCCAGGACGACGGGGCCGACCTCGAGCCGGCCTTCGAGGACGCCCTCGAGCGGTCGATCGAGGCCGCCGACGCGGCCGATTTTCCCGAACAGGACGAGGAGTGGCTCGAGGGGGTCGGCCTCGGCGACCTCGACGACTCGTACCTCGAACTCACCGTCTGGCGTGCCGGTCAGCCGGTCGACAGCGCCCGCAAGCGGCTGAAGACGGCCGCGGACGACGGCGAGTTGGGGACCGCGCTCTACCGCGGGCTCGAGTTCGAAGTCGCCCACCGGGCGTTCGAGTCGGTTCGCGACCGGATCGCCGGCGGCGAGTTCGGCGATCCCTCCCTCGAGGACGTGCTGGCGGAGCGGACGGCGGCCCTGGCGGCGGCCGAGGAGATCCGCGACCTCGAGGTGGCCGGCGAACCCGTCTCGCCGTCCTCGCCGTCTCTGGCGGCCTACGTCCTCGCGGAGACGCTGCGCGGGATCGAGTGGGCCGACGACGGCCTCCGCCGGGCCGCCGAGCGGGACCCGGAAACGAACGTCTCGCTGGGCGACCAGTACCGCGACTACGCGATCGCTCGGGGGCGACTCGAGGGCTTCGGAGAAGCAGTCGAGACCTTCCGCGGGCGAGTGCTCGAGTAACGGCACCCGCGGGTACCGACGGCCGAAACGGACGGCGAGCGAGCGCCACGCGACGGCGGCCGCAATCGCCCGATCCAGACCCCTTTACTACCCTCGGAACGAACCCTCGCGTAACAGCGACATGGCACTGACCAAACGAATCATCCCCTGTATCGACGTCGACCTGGACGAGGACGGGAACCCGGCGGTCTACACGGGCGTTAACTTCGAGGACCTGAAGTACACCGGCGACCCCGTCGAGATGGCCAAGGCCTACAACGAGTCCGGGGCCGACGAGTTCGTCTTCCTCGACATCACCGCCTCCGCGGAGGGTCGCGAGACGATGCTCGACGTCGTCCGCGACGTCGCCGACGAAGTGTTCATTCCCCTTACGGTCGGCGGCGGCATCCGCAGCACCGACGACATCAAAGAGACCCTCCGGGCCGGCGCGGACAAGGTGTCCATCACTACGGGGGCGCTCGAGCGACCCGAACTGGTCAACGAGGGTGCCTCGGCCTTCGGCAGCCAGTGTATCGTCATCAGCGTCGACGCGCGCCGCCGGTTCGACGAGGAGGGCGAGCACTACGTCGAAATCGACGGCGAATCCTGCTGGTTCGAGTGCACGAAGAAGGGCGGCCGCGAGGGAACCGGTATCGACGTCCTCGAGTGGGCCGCCGAGGCCGAGTCCCGCGGCGCGGGCGAACTGTTCGTCAACTCGATCGACAAGGACGGCACGAAGGATGGCTACGACCTGCCCCTGACGGAGGCGGTCTGTGACGTCGTCGACACGCCGGTCATCGCCTCTTCGGGCTGTGGCGGCCCCGAGGACATGTACGACGTGTTCACCGAGGCCGGCGCGGACGCGGGGCTGGCGGCCTCGATCTTCCACTTCGACGAGTACTCGATCGCCGAGACGAAGGAGTACCTCGACGAGCGGGGCGTTCCGGTTCGGCTGTGAGCCGGTCTCCCGTCTCGTCTCCCCCGTAACGTTCGTCGTTCCAATACGCTTATCCCGACGGAGTCGACCGTTTTACTAGTGAAGTGGCGGTGCACGTGGTGTGGCAAACCACACGAGGAAAACGACCCGCCCTGTGACAACTGCGGGCACAACAAGTTCGAGAAGGCGATCGTCCGCGAGGACGACCCCGGCAACCGGCAGTCGACCGACACCGTCGACACCGGCACGACCTACGTCTGGAAGTGTCCCAACTGCGGGCGCGAACACGTCAGGAACAACCCGCCCTGCTCGCGGTGTGGCAACCCCGAACTCGAGAAGACCGAACAGACCTACGACGACGTCGAACGGGAACTCGACACGCCGGGCTGGTTCGAGGTCGCCAGACCGTACCTCCCGGTGTTCGCCGTCGTCGGCGTCGTCGTCCTGCTGTTTGTGACCGGAATCGTCCCGCCGGAGATACTGCCCGGCATCGGCCCGCCGGACCCGCCCGAGGCGTCCGGCAACGGGAACGTCGTGGGCGGTCTGGACCTCGAGGCCACGGAGGGAGCGATCCACGAGCGCCTCGAGGCCGACCGGCAGGGCTCGCGGAGCTACGACGACAGCCTCGCGGCGTTCGCGGAGTACCAGAACCGCGGGTTCGTGGCGCTGGAGTACGACGACGCCCAACCCGAGCCCGTTTCCCCGGACGAGTTCGGCGTCGAGTGCGCCGCCGATCTGAGCGGAGACCGGATCGCGCTTTCGGGTCCGGACGAGTACGAGAACGAGGACGAGTTGGCCGATACGGTCGCCGAGCAGTTGCTCGCCGCGAGCGACGTGAGCACGGCCGACGGCCCCGCCGCCGAGGGGGTCGACCTCCACGCCGTCGAGGGGACGATTTACGTCACCTACGTTGCCTGTTGAGGGACGGGGTAACGCGTTTTCCCGCGGTCGACCAACGTCGGGGACCCCGGGACCCCACCCCCCTCGCGTTCGTAACGGCGGACGGAACTGAGAGTGCAAGGGAACTCGAGCACTCCATCGAAGACTGTCGAAGCGTCGCTACGCGACGAGGAAAGCCACGGAAGACGACGTCCCGGTACCGACGTAGTCGCGGGGAGAAACGGGACCGTTACGCGGCGGCTTCGAACGCCTCGCGGAACGAGACGGCCTTGTCGCGAACGTCGCCGGCCGCTTCCTCGAGGGCGTCGATGGGGTCGACGTCGTCTTCGGTCTTGATCGTCAGGATCGGTTCCGTCTGGCCGCCGGACTGCTCGGGGTTGACGTCGTAGGTGGCCGCGCTCACGTCCTCGTGCTCGAGCAGCGTGCCTTTGAGGACGTTCATGAACGTGTGATCCTCGCCGGCGATTTCGATCGAGAGTTCGTCGTCGGTGCGCTCGGTGACCCGCAGTTCCATGTCAACGAATCCGGCCGTCGGCCGCTTGTACCTTTCGAAGCCGGTTTCCGGCGGGGATCGATTCCGCGCCCTGAACGGATGTCGGGGATCGCGACCGAACCCGAGAGAGAGGGGAAGGTAATCACTATACGGCTCCGGTCGAACCAGAGTGACATGCGCTTGCTCGGGACCGTGCTCGCGGCCGCGGTCGCGGTCACCTTCGCGGCGTCGATCGCCGCCGTTCGACGCCTCCAGAACCCCGAACGCCCGTGGCGAGCGGTCGCCGGCGATCGGCTCGTCCTGGGCGTCCCCTGGGGTACTCTCGTCGTGGTCACGTTCGTCCTCGCGGTCTACCTGTTCGTCCAGGACGGGATCACGGACTTCTCCGATCCGGTCACGATCCCCTACCGCGCCTGGTCGTATTTCTACCCGCTGGGGATACTCACGGGGTCGTTCGCCCATGCCGGACCGGGCCACCTCGTCAGCAATCTGGCGGGGACGGTCGTCGTCGCCCCGCTGGCGGAGTACGCCTGGGGCCACTATCCGGACAGTGGCGACGACGACCGACTCCGATCGAACCCCTGGGTCCGGGCGCTTTTCGTCTTCCCTGCCGTCGTCATCGGGATCGGCCTCCTCACGAGCCTGTTCTCGCTGGGCCCCGTAATCGGGTTCTCGGGCATCGTCTTCGCGTTCGTTGCCGTCGCGCTCGTCCATTACCCCATCACGACGCTCGTCGCCGCGATCGGCGTCCAGAGCGTACTCACGACGATCTACCGCGCGCTCCAGTCGCCGATCTACCGCTACGTCGCCGAGCCGAGTCCGCCGTCCGCGCCCTCGTGGGCCGCCGTCGCCATCCAGGGCCACGCGCTGGGCTTCTTCGTCGGCCTCGTGATCGGGATCGCCCTCCTCGAGCGCCGCGACACCCGTCCCGACGCGCTCCGAATCTGGGCGGCCGTCCTGATCTACGCCGTCTCGCGTGGCCTGTACCAGATCTACTGGTTCGGCGAGGGCAACGTCTTCTACCTCTACCGGGGCCCCGGCATCGTCATCGTGGCCGTGCTCGCGCTCGTGATCACGGTCGCGCTTACCGCCTCGGAGCGACCGGCCGTGCCGAGAAAGATCGGCCGCCGACTCGCTCGCGCCCGGACCGAACTGTCGGTCGATCGGCCACTCGAGATCGCGGCGCGGAGCGGTCCCGATCGAGGAGCCGAGGGCGGCAACCCCGACGCGGACGGCACGGACCGGTTCGACCGGGTCTACGACATCGCCGGCGGCTACCGCAGCAGTCGGGCAACCAGACTGTCGTCGCTGCACCGCCGCGGTGTCGCGTTCCTCTGTGTCCTGTTAGTCCTCGCGGCCCTCGCGGGCATGGCGATCCCCGTGAACGTGGTCGCAGTCGACGGCGCGGCCCACTCCCCCGAGTCGGCCATCGAAATCGAGGACTACACGATCGAGTACGCCGAAAACGTCGAGAACGAACTCGTTTCCGACTTCGGTATCGAATACCTAGACGAGAGCCTCGAGGCCAGTGGCGTCATCGTCGCGAGCGAGCGGCGCAACATCTGGATGGAAGCGGTCACCGCGGATCACCTCGCGTACACCGGCGAGGAGACGGTCACCGTCGGCGGCCCGGGCTGGCGTTCGACCGTCCACGTCGAGCGCGCGGGCTGGGAGCCGGTCGGGAACGACCCCGTCTACCAGGTCCGGATGGGTGAGTCGCCCGACCCCGAGACCGTCGTCTTCGAGTCCGACGACGCCCAGGCCGAGGTACGGATCGACGACAGGTTCGTCACCGTCGCCTCCGAGGACGGCGAGTTCGTCCTCGAGGTAACCGTCGACGGGACCGACGCCGTCGAGACCGCACCGATCCCCGCGGCCGACGAGTCCACCGCGGCCGCCGGCCTCGAGTTCGAGCGGCAAGACGACACGGTCTACGCGATCAACGACGGGACCGTCGTCGCCGTCGCGACCGAGGAGAGCTACGACTGAGCCTCGAGTCAGTACGCCGAACGGTCGGCTGTACGTGGACGTTTCGTCGCCGTTCGTCGTCAACACCGGAGTTGTAGCCGCTACAAACGTTCCGCTCGAGTCGGAAGACCGCCGGCCGGGTTCGACCGCCCGCGTCCGGGATGTGGTTAACCGCAACGTGGCCGCAGGAAGCCGGCGGGAAACAATGGCCCGGTGGACCGTTCGCTCGAGCAACTGGACCGGACCAATGATCGACCTACACCTCTCACTGCGGCGGACGGCCTCGACGTCGGGGGCGACTCGGGCTGACGATCGCGACGGTTCGAGCGAGGATTCGGCAGCGGCCGTTCGTCTCGAGGCCGTCGGTCACGAGTACGGGACGGACAGCGGCCGACTCCGCTCGGGGCCGGATTCCTCGGTCACGGCTCTCGAGGACGTCTCCCTCGAGATCCGGCCGGGCGAAGTGGTCGGCCTGAAGGGCCCGAGCGGGAGCGGCAAATCGACGATCCTGCACTCCGTGGCGGGGCTACTGGTCCCGACCGAGGGACGGGTCGACGTCCTCGGGACCGACGTCACCGAACTCTCGGCCCGGGAGCGAACCCGCCTGCGACGCCAGCACGTCGGGATCGTCTTCCAGCGGTTCCACCTGCTCCCGTCGCTTTCTTCCCGCGCGAACGTCGCCCTGCCGCTCGTCCAGGCCGGCGTCCCGCGGTCGCGACGCCGCCGCCGGGCCGAGTCGCTGCTCGAGGAGGTCGGGCTGGGCGACAGGACGACCCACCTCCCCGGGGAGTTGAGCGGCGGCGAGTGCCAGCGGGTGGCGATCGCCCGGGCGCTCGCGACGGACCCCGACGTCATCGTCGCTGACGAGCCGACCGGCGAACTCGACACGACGACCGGCGCGGAGGTGCTCGACCTGCTGACCGACGCCGGCCGCGACGGCGATCGGGCGGTCCTGGTCGCCTCCCACGACGACGCCACGCTCGAGGTCGCCGACCGGGTGATCCCGCTCCGCGACGGACGGGTGGTGACGGATGAGCGATGAGCGCGGCGGACGCGGGTCGCGGTGGCTCGGGGTCGTCGGGTTCTCGCTCGATCGCCTGTGGAAGCGAGCGACCCGCACCAGGTCGGGCCGGATCGCGGCGACGACCGCCGCCGTCGCGATGACGATTGCCCTGCTCGTGATCGTGACGGGGATCGCGCTGGCACTGGCCGACGGCGGGGTGACGACCGAGACGGACGCCGACGTCCGGGTCGCGCCCGAAGATACGGGCTCGCTCACCGCCGTCGACGGCGTCGAGGGACCACGACTGGGCGAGACGAACCAGCGGGCGGAGACGATCGCCGCGGCCGACGGCGTCGACCACGCGACGCCGATGCTGGTCGAGAAGGTCCGCCTCGAGGCGGCGAACGGGAGCGACGCGAACGGCGCGGCGTCGGAACCGCGCACGATCCTCGTCATCGGCGTCGTTCCCGACGAGGAGCCACGGACCGTCGCCGGCCTCTCGACGGGTGCACTCGAGCCGGGTGACCCCCACTACGCCGGCGGCACCTACGCCGGGGCACAGCGCGGCGAGATCGTCCTCTCGGCGACCGCGGCCGACAGGCTGGGCGTGAGCGACGGCGATCGACTCGCACCGGCGGGCCTCGATCCGGCCGAGATAGCCGACGGAGACGCTGCCGACGCCGACTCGAGACCGGCACCCACCGTCACCGTGACCGCCGTCGAGGACGCCGGCGGCGACGCCCCCGTCGCGCTCGCACCGCTCAGCGAGGTACAGACCGTCTCCGGGGCCTCGGACGGCGAACTCGCGGACAGCGTCCTCGTCTGGGGCGACGACGAAGACGCCGCCGCCGTCGCGGGCGAGGCCTACCCCGAGGCGGCGGTCGAGACCGACGCCGGGACCGACCCCTCGAGCCTGTTCGACGACGGGCTCGCGTTCGCGACGAGCGCCCTCGCGCTCGTCGTCGGCGTGACGATCTGTGCCTCGTTCGTCGCGACGACGACGGGGATGACGGTCGACCAGGACCGGCGGACCCTCGCCGTCCTCGAGTCGGTCGGCTTCCCGACCGGCAGTCGGCTCGCGGTCGTCGCACTCTCGACGATCGTGACGACGCTGTTCGGAGCCCTGCTCGGTGCTGCGCTCGGATTCCTCGGGATCGAGGCGGTCAACGCCGTCGCGGCGTCGACGGTCGCGGGCGCTTCGGGTTCGGGGGCGGTCGCCCAGACACATCCGCTGTTGCTCCCGTACGCCGTCGTCGTCGGGCTGGCCTCCGGCCTGATCGCCGTCCCCTATCCGCTCGCGGTCGCCCACCGGACGACCGTCCTCGAGGAGGTGGGCCGATGACCCGGGCGCCGCTCGCGCTGGTGCTGTTGCCGCTCGTCCGGACCCGCGCGATACTGGGGATCGCCGTCGCACAGCTCCGGCGCTCCCCCGGTCGGACCGTTCTCGCGGTCCTCTCGGTGGCTCTCGCGGTGCTCGCCGTTACCCTGCTTGCGAGCCTGGGGGCCGGCGTCGTCGCCACCGGTGAGGAGGGCCTTGACAACGCCAATCGGGACATCTGGATCTCGAGCGACCCCGTCGATCCGGACGCGAGCGGGACGGAGAACCCGATCGTCGGCGCTCACGGGACCGCGGCTGAACTCACCCAGCGCGACGACGTCACGTCCGCGTCACCGCTGGCGCTCCAGGACGTCTACGTCGGGACGGACCCCGATCCGGCGGAACTGCAACGCCACCCCGCGATCGGGGTTCAGGAAACCCACGACGGGTTCGACTTCCGGGCCGGCGGCGGCTTCGAGACGCCCGAGTCGGCCTACGAAACGGACCAGCCGCGGTCCGACGATCCAGTGACGAACGAGATCGTGCTCGATCCGCGGGTCGCGGACGAACTCGACGCCGAGGTCGGCGACACCGTCTACGTCGGCACCAGCCGACAGACCGCGCCGGAGTACGAGTTCACCGTCGTCGGGGTTTCGGACTACTACTCCCAGTACCTGGGGTCGGAGACGGTGACGATGCCGCTCGTCGACCTGCAGGCCGTCGCGGGAACGACGGGGACCGATCGCGCGACCTTCCTGACCGCCGACGTGGCCGACGACGCCGACCGGGAGGCCGTCGCCGCGGACCTCGACGAGTCGTACCCCGAGTACGACGTCCGGACCAGCGACGAACAGGTCGAGGCGATGATCGGCGAGCGCCCGCTCGTGGTCGCCAGCGGGGCGACGCTCGTCGGCCTCGCGGTCGTCGGCGGCGTCGTCCTGACGGTCAACCTGTTCGCGCTCGTGGCTGCCCAGCAACGCGAGGAGTTGGCCGCGCTGCGGGCCGTCGGCCTCTCCCGGAGGCTCCTCGCGGGGACGGTCGCGGCCCAGGGACTGGTGATCGGGCTGCTCGGCGGGTTCGTCGGCATCGCCGCGACGCCGCTGCTCGCGTCCGGGCTGAACCGCTTTGCGGCCTCGATCGCGAGTTTCGACGGCCTCGTCCGGACCTCGACGGACGTCTACGTCCTCGGGATCGCCATCGCACTCGTCGTCGGCACCGTCGTCGCGCTCGTCGCCGGGTGGCGGGCCGGCCGGTACGCGACGATCGATCACCTCGAGGGATAACGCGATCACTCCCCGCTTCCTGCCGGCCGCACCGCCCAGAGCAACAGCGCCGCGATCGCGGCGACCCCGACCGCGACCGTCGCCCCGATCGACAGGGAGACGCCGACGAACGCGAGCGCCGTCCGCAACTCGACGAGGACGACGAGACAGAGCGCGACCAGAACGAGCAACTTCGCCGGGGAGGTACGCAGCCGCATAGTAGATACCACACGGGGCGAGCCTTCAACCCGCCGTTAGCGAACGACGGCCGAGACGGCCTCGAGCGCCGTCCGCGCTACCGTCGACGCGGCGTCGATGGCAACCGGGATCGGACCGATATCGGGGCCGAACAGGCCACCCCTCGAGACGATACTCGCGAGCGGGAAGCTGTAGGCGATGACGACGAGGACGGCCGCGATGGCGACCCACAGTTTCAGGTTGTCGAGGACGGCAGGGGAGTCCTCCGGGCCCGAGAGCGCGGGCGGGATCGAGCCGTCGTCGATCGGTTCCGTCCCGCCGTTGAACGCGGTCAGGACCATGAGCGCGAGAAAGAGCATCGCGGAGACGAACAGGATCGTGCCGCCGATGGCGAGCTGGGCGTTGAGTTCGCCGACCGAGCCGGCGGCCACCTCGTACTCGAAGCCCTCGTACTGCGGTTCGGCCGTCCGGCGGGGAATGCCGACCAGCCCGCCGCGGTACATCGAGTTGGTCATGAAGACGATGCCGACGAACCAGAGTACGACCTGTACCAGCGCGAGACCCCGTCCGACGAGTCGGTTGCCGGTGAGCTGTGGAACCAGCCAGTAGGCCCCGGCCATGAACGTCAGCGCGGCCGCGGTGCCGACCTGCGTGTGGATGTGGCCGGGGACCCACAGCGTGTTGTGGACGAGGTAGTTGATGTTCATGCCGGCGTTGACGATGCCGGTGAACCCCCCGAAGGCGAAGACCATTCCGGCGAGCGCCATCCCGGTAAAGGCCGGGTCGCGCCAGGGGAGCGCGGTCAGCCAGTTGAAATAGCCCTCGCCGCCGCGCTGACGCGCGCCGTGTTCCATGCTCGCGATGATCGTGAACGCGGTCAACAGGCTCGGCAACAGGAGGAACATCGTGTTCGTCATCGCGATGAACTTGAACCCCTCCGAGATGCCGGGGTCGAGGTACTGGTGGTGGATCCCGACCGGCGTCGACAGCAGGACGAACAGGATGAACACGACGCGGGCGAGCGGGTCGCTGAACAGCCGTCCGCCGGCCAGTTTCGGCAGGAGGATGTACCACAGCAGGTACGCCGGCAGCAGCCAGAAGTAGACCACCGGATGCCCGAAGTACCAGAACAGCGTCCGGGTCAACGTCGGGTTCAGCGACCCGGTGAGCTCGAGCGACCACGGCAGAATAAAGGCCAGGATCGCGACGGCGACGCCGATCGAGGAGATGTACCACATAATCATCGTCGTCAACACCATGAACGTCGGCAGCGGGATCCGCTCGCCGGGGTTGTCGCCCTTCCAGGCCAGCCAGCTACGGAACCAGTCGGCTCCCGCGAGCCAGGTGCCGACGACGAACACGACCAGCCCGACGTAAAACAGCGGGTGTGCCTGCAGGGGTGCGTAGAACGTAAAGAGGACGTTAGCTCTCACGTCGATCGAGTCGGTGAAGCCGGCGAGGATTGCAAACGCCGTGAGCGACGCGCCGAGCGACATCAGGCCGTACCAGCCCCACGTGAACCGCATGTCGACGGGCGGGCGCTCGAGGCTGTCGGTGACCGCCCACTGGAAGACCCCGACCAGAAAGAAGATGGTAAACGAAATCACGAGGAAGACCCCGTGTGCGGTCAACACGGTGTAGTAGGTCTGTGATTCGATCACGCGAAGGATGTCGGTCCGGTGGAGCGCCTGGATCAGGCCGAAGAACGCGCCGACGCCAAGCGAGAGGAACGACGCCCAGAACGCCGCCCTGATGTGGCGTGCCTGGGTGGGGTAGGCGTCGGCGAAGGTAGCGCCGTTAGGCATCGTCGCCCCCCTCGGTGTCGTCCTCGCTCCCTTCGACGACCGACACCGTACCGCTCTCCGTCAGGTCACCCGCCGACGCCGTCCAGTCGTGATCGCCCTCGCCGAGGTCGGCCGCGTCGACGGTCAGCGTCACCGACTCGCTTTCGTCCCCCTCGACCGTGACCGACTCCTCGAGCGTCTCGTCGCCGAGTTCCACCGTAACGGTCTCCTCGATCGCCTCGAGTTGGCCGTTGGTCACCGTCGCGGTGATCTCGATCTCCCCGTCCGGTTCGACCTCGTCGGGAGCCTCGACCTCGAGTTCGGTCAGGTCGAACTCCTCGTCCTCGAGGACGGCCAGTTGCCCCTCCATCTCGTGGTGGGCGGCACCACAGTACTCGGTGCAAATGAGACCGTACTCGCCGGGTTCGTCGAACTCGACGGTCACGACCGAGATCTCCCCCGGGATGACCATCGTGTTCGTGTTGGTCCCGACGACGTAGAAACTGTGAATCACGTCCCGGCTCGTGACGTAGAACGTGACCTCGCTGTCGGCGGGGATCTCGATCGGATCCGGCTGGAAGGCGAAGGTCATCGCGACGGCGTAGACCTCGTACTCGTCGTCGCCGACCTGCTCGACTCGCGGGTCGCCGAATCGCTCGTCCTCGTTGATCTCGTCCGGCGCGATCGTCGCCCCGCGATCGTCGACCATCGTGATCCCAAGCCCCACCGCGCCGTACGTGATCGTCGCGATGAACCCGACGATCAACACCATCGACGCGAGCAACCACACCCGTTCGTACTGATGGATCCTCATGCGACGACCACCGGCGTCGGGACGTTCCCCAGAAACTCCACGAAGTACGTGAACAGCCACAACAGAACCAGCACGGCGAAGTAGAACGCGATGAGCGCGAGCGTTCCGACTGGATCGAACTCGTCGTGTTCGATCCGCTCAACGGAGGCCGGATCTTCCTGTCTGGCAACGTTCGACATGCTACGGATGCCCACTATGGCGGCAATTATAAAGCTCTCATTCGGTTTTCGACCCGTTCGTTCGGCTACTCGAGCCGTTAGCGGACCCCCGGGCGACCGAGCGTCGACGCCGTTGCGAAGCGCACCCTACCCCCACTCGATCCGGAAGACCTCCGCCTCGAGGGTCTCCGTCGCCGCGGTGTGGAACTCGAACCGCCGTTCGATCGGGAACGGCGCCCGAAAGGCGTGCGTGACCGTCCCCCCCTCGTCGTCCGCGTACGATTCGACGAACTCCTGGCTCCCCTCGTTGTGGATCGTGTAGGAGACGGCGGCGATCGAGCGGGCGGTCTCGAGGAACTCGCGGTCGGCGTGGCGGTTCCCGTGCTGTGCGCCGAAAGGCGGGTTCGAGACGACGGTGAGTCCGTCGTCGGCGTCGGACTCGGGGGAGCAAAAGGGTGGCCGAGTGACGTCTCCGCGGACCCAGTCGACGTCCGCGCCGACACGGGCGGCGTTCTCCGCGGCGGTCGCGAGGGCGTCCGGGTCGACGTCGATCCCGGCGATCCGATCGGCGCCGGCCAGCGACGCCGCGACCGCCAGCATGCCGGTTCCGGTGCCGAGATCGATCACCGGCCGCTCGAGGTCGCTTTGCAGCCCGGCGAGATGACAGACGTGGGCGGCGACCTCCGGCGGCGTGAGGTACTGTTCGAGGTCGGGATCGGGATCGGAGAAGTCCGCGAGCGACTCGAGTTCGCGGGCGAGCGTGCGCCGGGAGGGTGCCATCGCGCCGACGTTAGGCGTCGAGCGTGATAGGCCCCTCGAGTTCGAGGACGATGCCCTCGCGGTCGGCCCGTTCGGCACAGGCCGCGAGCGCGGGGCGTACCTTCTCGGGGTTCTCGACGTCGGAGACCGAGACCGTGATCGAGGCGACGCCCAGGAACGCGCCGGCGCGGACGTAGCCGCGGATGCGGTCGACCTCCTCCTGGGTCGCGAGCGAACAGTCCTCGTCGAAGCAGGCCTCGACGGAGAGGCCGGTCGGCGCGAGGTCGGATTCGGCCAGATCGCGCTTGAGATCCCGGAGGTACTCCGGCGCGGTCGACTCGAGGTCGCTCGCCTCGATGGTGACGGGGGTGACGTCTGCCTGGTTACAACAGTCGATCGACGACAACTGGTCGGGGGACGAGGTCGTGCTCATACGAACTCATACATAGGCCTCATACAAAAACTTTGTTGCATGCATAGTAGTAATTCGACGGCGGAGATTTCGGGGACGGCACGGCGATACAGGTCGGGCAGCCGACACCTCCCAGTTTCGGGACAACTACGCATAGAGTTAAGGACGCTCCGTCGGACGATCAACTATGGACGAGTGCCCCAGATGTCAGCGCTCGCTCGAGGAACTCTCGCTGGGCGAGGTGTCGACCGTCACCTGTCCACACTGCGAGTACGCGGACATCCCCGTCGAGCACGAGTCCCGGCGGGAGGAACCCGAATCCTGGCGGGACGCGTTCAATCGCTTCTACGAGGAGTGAGTGTCACGGTCGGCACTATCCATCGAAAACGGAACGAACGGGAACCGAACGCCGCTACTCGCTCGCGGTCGCCGCTTCCGCGTCTTCCTCTTCGCGATCGACGTCCTCGTCGGATCGTGCGGCAACGAGTCCGCCACGAGCCACGCTGTAGAGCGGTTCGTCGGCGTGGGTCACGTCGCTGATCGAGAACGGAATGTTCGCCTCGTCGAGGTGGTCGCGGAACAGTTCCTCGAAGCCGTCCGGACTCGAGGTGCCGCCGGTGACGACGACGGGGACGTCCAGGCCTTCCTCGACGTCCTCCTCGTCGACTTCCTCGACGATGTTGTCGATGACGTAGTCGAGCAGGTTCTCGTAGTAGATCGATAGCGCACCCTCGACGCCGCCGACGTCGGTGGTGAAGTCCAGTTCGAAGTCGTCCTCCTTGATGGAGGTGACCTTGTCGACGGGCGTGCCGGTCGCGCGGGCGGCCTGTTCGTCGACCCAGTCGCCACCGCGGGCGACGGAGAACTTCATGACGGGGACCGCGTAGTAGGACAGGCAGACGTTTGTCATGCCGGCACCGAACGAGATCCCGAGGCCGGTGAAGTTGTTGTCCGCGAGTTCGGAGTAGATGACCGACATCCCCTCGTTGATGGGTTCGGCGTCGTACCCCATGTCGTCGAGGAAGGATTCGATCGTCTTCTGGTGGTACAGCGTCGAGAGGTCGGAGTCGATCGGATCGGCCGGCGTCGAGAAGTACAGTTTCTCGTCGGGATAGGCGGGTTCACCGACGACCTGCTCGATGATGAGTTTCATCATCGGGATCGCGCTCTGTTCGTCGTTCGAGAGGATCCCGTGTTTCATCGGCCGGCGGGTCTCCTTGTTGAAGATGTTCGCGAAGTTCAGGGCGTCGTCCCCGACGACGTAGACCTTGTCGTCTTTCCGAATGTGGAGGACTTCGCTCCGCGAGAGCATCTGCTCGGCCATGTCCGAGTACTCGATCTCTACGAAAGAGTTGCGCTGTTGCACGAACACCGTGTCGTTCCCATCCTGCTGTGCCGACAGGATGTTCATCGTTCCGACGTCTAGGCCTTTGGCCATAGTTGAGCAAGGCGGTTGACGGATTATAAATCTATGTGCTTTAATTTCAATTAAGGAAAACAGGTAAATATATAACGTTACTCGAGTTAATAGATTGTTATTTCCGGTCGAGGAGGGCGCGGAACCGATCCACCACGGCCTCGAGAACGCGTGCAGGCCCGCTCTCGTCTTTCGTCGCGAGTTCCTCGGCGCGTTGCTGCTCGCGGAGTTCCTTCAGCTTCTGGGTCTGGTCGTCGACGGTCGAACTCGAGGTGGTCGTCTCCGTCTCGCCACCTTTCAGGCCCTTAAGTCCGGCGACCTGGGCGTCGACGCCGGACGATCGTTTCGTCTTCGTGCCGGCGTCGGTGTTGACCTCGACGTCGTCGAACTCGTCGCTCGAGAAGCTCAGGCGCTTGTGTTCGGTTTTCTCGACGCCGCCCCAGGAGAGTTCGACGCCCTCCATCGCCTCGTCGATGTCCTCCTGAATCTCCTCGTCGGTGTAGGATTCGCCGTCCTCGTCGGCGTCGCCGGCCTCGAGGTGGTCGGCCGACTGTGCCATGTCGAGGTAGTGGGCAATCAACGCCGCGCCGGTCGAGGCCGCGACGCCGGCCAGCCCGACGGCGTAGGTCGCGACGACTTCGACGGAGTAGTCGGCCCCGTACAGCCAGTCGTCCGGATAGGCGAGCAGGAACCCGACGACCGCGGCGACCGTGATCGCCACGCCGGCGACCGAGGTGTAGAGGGTGCGCCGTTCCGAGGGCAACAGGACGACGACGCCCAGCAGCGTCGCCGGCACCGACAACATCGCGATGGCGTAGGCCGGTTGGACCCACGCGAAGTACGTCGCCGTCCGGGCCTCGAGCGTGGTGCTCCACAGGAAGAGCAACAGGGCCACGACGGCAAGGCCGATTCCGCCGAGGAACAGTCCGAAGCCGACGTAGACGTCGGTCCGGCCCTCCGGTTCGCCGATGTAGCGGCGATAGAGGTCGAAGAGATATCCATCCGCGGGCGCTTCCGCTGACATTAACCCCTGGTTTAGACTCCAGTACTATGACTGTTGGGTCGACACCGCTCTCAGGTCACACCAGGAAGACCCCTCGCCGCCGGTCGAACCGCCTCTCACGATGAGAACCGAAAAGCGCGGCCGTTATACGTCCGTGGCCGTTAACGCGGCCAATGAGTCAGGAGTCGGAGCCGGGATCGGAGTACACCGAAGGCGACCTTCGGAACACCGGAATGCGTCTCAAACACGATCGCGAATGGGACTACGAACTCGAGCGGATCATCGACGCGATCGAGGAACGGGACGCGGAAAAAGTCGGCCTGCAGTTCCCCGAGGGGCTCAAACGTCGCGGCCCGTCGGTCGCCGACGACCTCCGGGAACTGGTCGACGACGACGTCACGTTCCTGCTGTCGGGCCAGCCCTGTTACGGGGCCTGTGACCTCGACACCTATCTGATGAAACGTACCGACGTGTTCGTCCACTTCGGCCACTCGCCGATGAAGAACACGGACAAGGTCATCTACGTCCCCCTGTTCTCGAACGTCGAGGTGACGCCGATCATGGAGGAGGCACTCGACACCCTCGAGGACCCCGAGGAGACCGAGGGCGTCGGCCTCGTCACCACGGCCCAGCACATGAACCGCTACGAGGAGATGTCCGAGTTCCTCGAGGAACGCGGCTACGAAGTTCACAGCCGCCGCGGCGACGAACGACTGACCCACGAGGGCCAGGTCCTGGGGTGCAATTACGCGAGCGCGGACGTGCCTGCGGACCAGGTTCTGTACGTCGGCGGCGGGAAGTTCCACCCGCTCGGGCTGGCGATGGAACATCCCGACAAACACGTCGTCATCGCCGACCCGGTCAACAACGTCGTCACCGTCGCCGACACGGAGAAGTTCATGAAACAGCGCTACGCCTCGGTTCACAAGGCAATGGACGCCGAGAAGTGGGGCGTCATCTTCTGTACCAAGATCGGCCAGGGCCGCTGGGACCAGGCCCAGGAGATCATCGAGGACAACGACGACGCCTACCTCATCACGATGGACGAGGTCACGCCCGACCGCCTCCGGAACTTCGACATGGACGCGTTCGTCAACACCGGCTGTCCGCGGATCACGACCGACGACGGCCCACAGTTCCACAAGCCGATGCTGACTCCGGGCGAGTACGAGATCGCCGTCGGCAACAAGCCGCTCGAGGACCTGTCCTTCGATACGTTCCACGGAACCTGGTAGGCGGATCGTCGAGGGCCCGGTTCGTCCGCAACGGTCCGAGTTCTCGAGTTGCGTCGGCGGCCTCTCGATCGGGGCCGTCCAGCGAGGGTGGGACTGTCTCGTCGCCGCAACGTTCTCCCAAACGAACGTTTACTACCGTTCAATCCGCCACGGTACATCAAGGATCTCTTCTATTAATCTTCGAGAAATTCGGCAGTACGGTGGTAATTCCCTGCTGATTCCAAATTGATTTGGAGCAGTTCTTATGCAGAAACGGCTCCGACGAGTAGTCGATGAGTAACCCATCGTCCGACGACCGATCGACTCACGCCGGGGACGACCTCTTCGGAGCACTCGCCGACGGGACGCGCCGCCGACTGCTCCGAATTATCTACGAACGATCGCCGGAAGGCATCGGGAAAGAGGAGCTTGCCACCGAACTCGCCGCGGTAACGAACGACAAACCCGTCGCGGCAGTCGACGAAACCGAACGCCAACGCGCCCACATCGAGTGTCACCATCGCTCGCTCCCGGCACTGATCGACGTGGGCCTCGTCGAAGAAACCGACGCCGAGACGGTCGCCGCGACGGACCATCCCGTTTACGGCGACCCGAACCTCGAGCCCATCGTTGCGGGGCGGACCGACGCCTCGAGTGCCGAACTCGACGCGCTGTTCGCGGCGCTTTCCGACGACCGACGGCGATCGATCCTCTCCGCGCTGGGCGGTCGCCGTCGGCGGCTCTCGACGGCCGAACTCGCGCGGGCCGTCGCCGCCCTCGAGGGCGGAACGATCGAACGCGACGTCGACTGCGAACGCGTCGAGCAGGTCCGGACGTCGCTGGTTCACGTCCACCTGCCGGCCCTGAGCGAGACTGGCCTCGTCGCGTACGACCCCGACGCCGACCGCGTGTTCGCAGAGAACGACCGGTTCGTCTCCGCGGCCTGGCTCGTCGACGAGTCGGGCAGTCGAACCCACGCCGGCTCGGAGACGGCCGGGAGATGCGCCGAAGTCGGTGCAGAGACCGGGGTCGAAGTTCGATCGCTCGAGGGCAGCGAAGCGCTCATCTCCCTTCGCCAATCGTGAACGCGATCGATCCACTGTTCTCCCCGTTCGGCGGGCGAGGACTGCACGAGGACGAAACGGACGACATTTCGGACGACCGGCGGTCACGGATCCGCGATCGAGACTGCTGACGATCCGCTCTTTGGACGTGAACACAGACGGTAACACTTACCCGCACGGTAGTCACACCCCCGAGTATGGAAAGCGACTGGGACGATTGGCTCCTTCGTGACGTCGAAGCGGCGACGCCCGACGGCGTCGCAGTCTGGTATCTGGGCTGTAACGGGTTCGTTCTCAAGGGAACCGACGGGACGACGCTCTTTATCGATCCGTATCTCGGACTGGGCGATCCGCCGCGAACGGTCCGGATGATCCCGGTCCCGTTCGATCCCGAGGACGTCGCCGAGGCCGACGCCGTTCTCGCGACCCACGAGCACACCGACCACGTCCACGGGCCGAGCCAGGCCCCGATCCTCGAGCGCACGGGCGCGACGTTCTACGCCCCCGACGACAGCCTGGCCGTCGCGCGCGAGGACGAGAACTGGACCGAGGAGTGGAACGTCACCGAGGACCAGCTCACCGAAGTGAACGAGGGTGAAACCGTCGAGATCGGCGAGTTCACGGTCCACGTCGAGGAGGCCCACGACGCCGACGCGACCCACCCGGTGAGCTACGTGATCGAACACGACGCCGGCACCTTCTTCCACGGCGGAGACACGAAACCCGGCGAGGCGTTCGACCGGATCGGACAGGAGTACGACATCGACCTCGGCGCGCTCGCGTTCGGTACCGTCGGGCGGATTCCGGACAAGGAGACCCGCGAACCCAAGCGCACGCGCTGGTACAACGACGAGAACCAGATCGTCGAGACCGCGGCCGCGCTCGAACTCGAGCGGCTCCTGCCGACCCACTGGGACATGTGGAAGGGGCTGACGGCAGACCCGAAAGTCCTCCATCACCACGCGGCGAGTTTCGAGTTCCCGCGGCGACTCGAGATCGTCGAGATCGGCGATCGGGTCGACCTCGGCGACGACTAGCGCTCCCTGACTCCCCCCATCATTTATATTAATGGTATGGTAACGTTGGCTCCATGAGCAGCACCGCCGACGCGGACGACGTAATCGAAGTCAGCGCCGACGGGTTGACCGTCTCGAAGACGTTCGAGGCGGACGAGTTCCCCGTTCCGGCGATTCGATTCGAGATCGAGTCCGAACGCGACGAACAGGTCGAGTTTCGGCTCTCCGAGGACATCCCGTCCTCGTTTCCGATGGACAAGATCGGGTTCCACCCCGACTATCACAGCGACGACTGGACGGCGTTTCAGGACAACCACGTCGAGTTCACCGGGACGCTCGAACCCGACGAGCGGATCGTCACGGTCTACGGGATCCGGCTGGACGAGGACAGCGCCGTCGAAGAGTTCCTGACCGAGCCGACGATCGTCGAGGTCAGTGCCGACGAGGAACGATCGACCGGTAACGAAGTCGACGACGCGGTGATCGACAGCATCGTCTCCGACGACAGCGACCGAGCGGTCAAAGAGATGATTTCCGGGGAGTCGTCTGCGGTCCCCGGACTCGAGAACGGTGCTGGGGGAGCCGAACCGACGACGAGCGAGGAGGACGCCGACGAGTCGGGGGCTGCCGACGAGGAGCCGGACGACCTCGAGGAACTCCCCGAAGACGGGGCCGAAACGACCGAGGACGGGGGAGTGAAAGCGGAATCCGAGGACGGACTCGAGACCGAGGGGACGGACGCGGCTTCGGCTGACGACGAAGTCGGGACGGACGACGCTGGCGGTCTCGACCTGGATCTCGACGACGTGGACGCCGAGCCGGTCGACCCCGACCCGGCCCAGGAGACCGACGACGAGGATGCCCCGGACATCGACCTCGGCTTCGAGGAAGAGGAGATTCCGGAACCGGAAGCACCCGTCTCCGAAGCGGACGACGAGATCGACATCGATCTCGAGAGCGGTGCCGCGGTGCTCGACGAGGACGGCGAGGAGGCCGTCGGTATCGACGCCGACGGCGACGCGGACACGGACTCGGACATCGACGCCGACCCGACCGAACCCGAGTCGGACGAAACGACCGAGCCGGAACTCGAGAGCGACCTCGAGTCGGAACCGACGCCGGACGCGGCCGACGAACTCGAGGACGTAGAGAACCAGGCAGAGGCCGACGAGTCGGAGCCGTCCGTTGCCGAACCGGTCGACACCTCGGACGAGGACGAGGACGAGGACGAGACTGGGGACGAGCACGAGGACGAGACCGTTACGGAGGCCGGTACGGAGCCGACGTCCGAACCCGAATCGGAGCCAGAGCCGGAGCCGGAATCCGAGCCAGCGGCGGAATCGAACGAACCACTGGCCACCGAGACCGGAACCGAAACCGAGACCACGACCGAAACCGCGACCGAAACCGAAACCGAAACCGCGACCACACCCGTCAGCGGGAACAACACCACCCTCGCAGCCCGACTCGCCGACGAAATCCGCAGCGGTGATGTCGCCGACGAAGATCTCGAGACGCTTCGCTCGGAACTCGACCTCGAGGACGACGGCGAGCCGACCACGGCGGCGCTCGCGAAGGTCGATCACCTCCAGTCCCGGGTCGAGGAGGTCGCCGCCTACACCGAGGCACTCGAGGAGTTCCTCGGCGAGCACGGTACCGGCGAACAGCTCATCGAGGAGTTCCGGGAAGAACTCGCCGATCTCAAAGACGACTTCGAGGCCGTCGACGACCGGCTCGACCGAACCGCGGGGCGTGTCGACGAGGCCGAAACCGAGATCGAAACCCTCACCGACTGGACGGCCGACATCGAGGACGACCTCTCCGCCACGACCTCCGACGTCGACGCGCTCGCTGACCGGACGGACACGGTCGAATCCGATCTCGAGACGGTGACGACCGACGTCGACGAACTCACCGACAAGGCCGTATCGGTCGAGGACCACGTCGAGGAGGTCGACGACTCCGTCGGGCACCTCGCCGACGACCTCGACGACCTCGAGGAGGAGGTCGAAGACGTCGAAGACGACGTCGAGGATCTCGAGGACGACCTCGAAGAGGTCCGCGAGGACGTGACCGACCTCCACAAGTGGCGCGACCAGCTCGGCTCGATGTTCTCCGACGACTGATTCCTCGAGGGGACGCGAACGTCTCCGGAAACACAACCTGTTTATCCGTCGCCGGCTGAAACCCGCTCGATACTGATGGGCGAGACGATTCCGATCGCTGTCCCCCGCAAGGGGCGACCCCTCGAGGCGGTGCTCGACCGCCTCGCACGCCGGCTCGACGTCCCGGACCTCGCCGACGACGTGACGTCGACGCTGCGACACGAGAAGGCGCTCACGAAAGGGACGCTCGATCCCGACCATCCGGAGCGCAGCGTCTACCATCGTCTCGCCGACTACAGCGACGTCGACGATCCGACCGAACCCGAGTACACGCTTCTCCGGGACGATCGCGCGGGCAAACCCCGTCGGATCGTCTTCGACAGCGTCACCATCCCGCTCGCGGAGGCCGGTCCGGACGCCGAAATCGACGGCCGCGTTCCCGACGATACCGTGGTCCAGCTCGTGGGACGCGAGGAACCGTTCCGCGCGCTTCGCACCCACGAGTTCGCGCTCGGGTTCGACAGCGCCGATCTCGTTCTCGAGGAAGTCGTCGAACTGCGTCCCGATCCAGTCGGCCGGATCGAGGACGTCAACGCCCGGATCGACCCCGCCGAAAGCGACGTCCGCGTCGTGACCGGACTCGGTGATACGGTCTACCACACCCTGATGGCGACGCCCGACGTCGCCCCTTCGGCGGGCCACCTCGACCGCGAGTTCCTCGAGTCCTACGAAGGACCGCTGTGTATCGAACCCCGATACGAACGGCTGGTTCGCGCGGTGCTCGGAACGCGCGCGCTCGAGGGAATCGAGTTCCGTTACCCCGAGGAAGGCCAGGAAGAAGAGGCCGCCATCGCCGACACGGGCCTCGGTGTGTATCTCACCGTCACCGGATCGACGGCCCGCGAACACGGCCTGTTACTGGGCGAGCAACTGTTCCCCAGCGAGACGGTACTGCTCGAGAGTCCGCCCGAAGTTTCGAGGGCGACCGCCGCCGTCCGTTCGCTGTTGAACGGCCCGGACCTCGAGACGGAGCTGGCGGTTCAGGAGTGAGTCCGAGGTCCCGAGAGTAGCCGATAGACGACCGCGATTACCTCTTCTCCCCTTCCCCGCTCGAGTAGTGTTACGACCTCGGAATTCGATTTCGATTCGATCGCCAGACTCGAGTCATTCAATATAGCGATATAAGATTTATTGGAGCCATTTGAGCCACCAGTAGTTAGTACAAACGTCGTGGCAATCCCCCGAACGTGTAGAAGAGCTACCGGAGCGAACCAAAACCGACGCTCGAGTCTCAGCTAGTCACGGCGTAGATATGCTCGAGGTACGTCTCCCTGACTCGATCGCCCCAGTTGTGGGTGTAGGTGTCGATCACGTCGCTCGCGACGTCTCCTCGGAGGTACTGGACGATACCGCGATCTCCGGTCCGGTCCCGAAGATGGGTGGTGAAGAAGTGCCGGAAGTAATGGGGCGTGACGTTCTCGGTCGTCCCGCCCCCTTTCCGGTACCAGCCTCGGTCTTCGGCGTGTTTTTTGACGATATAGCGCACGTCGGACGGCTCGAGACGCTGTCCCCACGAGTCACCGGTATCGAGGAACAGCGGCCGGGCCTCCGAGATCGGATCCGGTCGAATCGCCAGCCACTCGAACAGTACGTGCCGGAGTTCGGCGTCGACCGGGACCACCGTATCGCGCTTTCGCTTGTTCGAGGCCGTCCGCTCCTCGCCGTTAACGGTCGTTCCCCGGGAAGGATCGGCCGAGACGAACAGCGAGTCGGGGCGCCGATCCAGTTGGACCCGCGGGGTCCACTCGAGATCCAGTTCCACAGTCCCGGTCTCGAGCCGTAGATCCCGTAGATCCAGGTTACAGAGTTCGCCGACGCGCATCCCCGTCTTCAGCAGGGTGACGACGACCGCTCGCTCGAGCGGGTGAGTGATCGAGCCGACGAACGACCGCATTTCCGGCACGGAGACGTCGCGTCGCGTCGGATCCGTGTCGATCGACTCGGACATCTCCTCCATGACCAGCGCCATCGGGTTGTCGTCGAAGACGCCGACGCGGTTCATGTAGTCGTAGAACCGGTTGAGATAGGACGCGTAGGTCGCGATCGTACTGGGCTCGAACTCCCCGCGCAGCGAGTGGATCCAGGCCATACACTCCCGCCTCTCGGCATCTCGTACCCCGTCGACGCCGTCGAACCGCTCCCGGAGGAACGCCTCGAACCGGTGGAGTACCCGGTCGTAGGCCTCGAGAGTGCGTTCGCTCTTGCCGTGGTACCGCTGGTCGTCGAGGAAGTACTCGATCGGCTCCGCCACGTCGGCCGCCGCCTCGACGTCACGAGGGTCAGTCGCCATCGCTATCACCGACGGTAGTGTACCCGCCGTGGCGACCGCTGTATCGAATCTCGTTTTTCGCCTGGAGCTCCTCGAGGGCGTCGTCGAGTCGCGACTCGATGTCGTCGCTGACCGCTTCCAACAACTCGTCCCAGGAGTACGTGTCAGCGGACAGCAATTCGAGAACCCGTGTTTCGAGGCCGTCACCCCCAGGGTTAGCGTCGGGAGAACCGGGTTCCTCGTCACCGGGTTCGAACCCTCGTCGACCGGCCTGAACCATCGTCCGGACGAACTCGCTTTGGCTCATGTCGAGTTCGTCTGCGTGGGACTGCCACTCCTCTTTCTGGTAGGCCGGGACGTAGGTTTTGACGGTTTTTCTAGATGTGTCCGCCGAATCGCTCATGTGCTACCGGTCAAACGCCGTGACCTTCAACCTTCCCGTTATTCGGGCTAAGTGAGTTTATCTCTACTAAGGGGACAAACTAGACGCCAATTATAGCCCCATGATTATAGATTAGTGGTTTGGGCGTCCCACCAATTGGTATCTAAATGCTGGGCGGGGAGTACTATCGTTCGAGATTTAATATATGGCCGGAACGGGGCGACGACAGTCTACCTCGAGTCACCGCGCTACATATCGATCACCCGAGTGAGAAATAGCGGCGACCACGACGGGGTCGGATCGCGATTCCGTGGGTCGGAGGCGGATATCTCACCCACCGGCGAAGAGAGGGCGTCGGATCCGGGAAAGGGGCCGGACGTCTTCGCCGCGGGAGTCCATCACGAGTCTGCGCGAACGCGGCCGCCGAACGTCGGAACGACTTTCGCCTCCGTTCCGGAACCGGTTCGATGGCCCCGTTGACGATCCGTCTTCGCTTCCCTCCGCAACCGTCTCGTTCGGGTTCCGCGATTCGATCCACCCGGTCGGCGAAGAGACGTTCGCACCCGCACCCAGCAACTCACCTCGAGTTCGAGTGGACTCCCTTCGGCCCTGGTTCGACGGGGAGAACCGGCAAGACGGGTCGTAGCCCTCGGCGTCGGGCCGTTCCCCTGAGCTGGTGACGGCACCGTACGTTCTATCAGAGAGAACGCCCCGTCCCTCTCGTGGAGGGTGAGATCACGCTACGGGTACGAACTCCGCCGGATCGAGTAAACGAAACCGATCGGCGAGATGGGCCTGAGTACCATAGAAGCGTTATACGAGAGTGTCATCTCCCGAGCCTAGAAGGACCACACTCGGACGTAACCTGCCTAACAGCCGCAGTACGGAGCTTTCGTACTCAACATACGTCGGGCCGAAGTCGAACAGCAACCGTGCTCGAGACGGAGCTCTCGCCCGGTTGGCCGCCTTTGACTGGGGGTGGCGACGGAGCGTAATGACGGATCCGGAGAGGGTGTGAGCCGACGTCGACCCGGCCGAAACCTCGCGGAAGCCGAGGTCCGCGGACAGGAAGCTTTCGTCGTGTACGGATCGGAGACTCGACGAAGAGTGGATCGAAGCGGCGGGGGTCTCGAGTAAGCCGACGGTAGCCAAGTCGCGGCGTGATTGTAGCCCGACTACGAATCCTGCGGGATATTCGGTCGCAGTTCCTGGTCCCCGGTGAGTCCGTTTCCCTTCGTGATCCTCCAGGCCGTCTCCGGGAGCGCTGAACGGTATTCCGGTGTATCACCGGTATCGGGCCCGTTGCTGTGAGATTAGGCTTCGACTCCATTTCAGTAGTCTCGACGACACTGACACGATGTGAGGAAAGTTAGAGCGATATTCCTGTTTTTGGACTCCTCGGGGCCTGATCTGACGTTTCTCGTTTCAGAAATGACGTGGAATCCCGCCGCAGACCAATCTATTAAACCCCATGTCGCTATATCGAACTTCGGACTTCTCATCGACTGGGGCTGAAACGGAAACGGAAATCGGGGACCCGAAAATAGCACTCGAGTCGACCTGCTGCGGGAATCGAGGCGATCCGCAACGGGAGAGTCGAGAACCGAAGTTACCCCGAGACGGCTAGCTCGTTCGCAACGCCGACGTCGTCGGCCACGTCGTGGAGGTCGAGTTCGCCGAGCGTTTCGGTCAGCGGCACGCCGTCGGCGTTCCAGCCGCGGGCCGTGTAGTACCGGTCGAGTTCACGTTCGTACAGTTCCTCGTCGATCGATTCGCCCTCGTTCGGGCCGTTGGGTACCTCCTCCGTGAAGCGCGGCGGGATCCGGTCGTCGTCCCGGTCGAAGCCTTCGCGGACGTTGAACGCCTTCGAGAGGTTGTACATCCGCTCGCCGACCGTCAGCAGTTCGGACCGCGAGAGGTCGAAGCCGGTCGCGGCGTTGAGCAGTTCCCGGACCCCCTCCTCGAGCGTGAGCCCGCGGGTGAACTTGCAGACCCCGGTGATGTCGTAGACCGCCATCAGGTCCTCCATGGACTTGAGCGCGAGGGCCTTCCCGTCCATCCGCGTCCGGTCGTAGCCCTCGAACTCCCAGAAGTCGCCGTTCATCTCGAGGGCGTACAGACAGGAGGTGAGGTGGTCGGCCCCGCGCGGCGAGACGCCGAAGGCAAGCGCCATCCCCTTGATCCCGCGGGGTTCGAACCCGGCCGGGGCCTGGTTTTTGACGTGGACGGCGAACTCCTCGCCGCCGCCGGCCCGTCGGGCCGCACGGACGTGGCCGTCCTTCAGGAGTCGGCCGAGGTCACCCTCCGCACGGGCCATCCGGCGCAGCGTCTCGAGGACGGCCTCGGCGTCGCCGAACTCGAGGTCGACGTCGGTATCCAGATCGTCCAACAGCCCGCGTTCGTCGGCCTCCATCGCCCAGGCGATCGCGTTCCCGGCGTCGATGGTGTCGAGACCCAGGCGATCGCAGATCTCGTTTGCCTTCGAGACGGCCTCGATGTCGTCGACCTCGACGTTGCCCCCGAGCGCGTACTGGGTCTCGTACTCCGGCCCGTCGACCGCGATGTCGCCGTAGTCGGTGTCCTCGGCCTCGAAGAACTGGCTACAGGGTTTGGTACAGTACGGACAGGGCCGCTTGGTGTCGACGTACTCCTCGGTCCACGCGCGCGGATCGATCGAGATGCGCTCCTCCGAGGGGCTCTCGAGCCGTTCGTAGGCGCGTTCGAAGTAGCCCGACTGCCAGTTCCGCGTCGGGAAGATCCCCATCGCCGTGTTCTTCGCGTCCAGGGCCTCGCCGGTCCCGTACTGGACGTCGACCGAGGCGTCGCCGGTCCCCGAGATCTCGATCTCGCCGCGGCCGGTCGTCTCGAGCCGCCACTTGTGGTTGTACTCCTCGAGTTCCTCCGGCCGCGCGACGGGGAGGTCCTTCGACCCGCTGACGGCGATCGCCTTGAGGTTCTTCGAGCCCATGACCGCGCCGGGTCCGCCGCGGCCCGCCTGGCGGTCCTCGCACTCGATCATCGAGATTCGCGACTCGTGTTCCCCCGCCGGCCCGATGATGGCCGTCCGGAACTCGGAGCCGTAGCGTTCCTCGATCCGGGCTTTGGCCGCTCGGGTGTCGAGTCCCCAGAGATCCGCTGCGGACTCGAGTCGGACGTCTTCGTCCTCGACGACGAGGATCGACGGCTCCTCGCACGCGCCCGTGATCGTCAGGACGTCGTAGCCGGCGCGTTTGAGCTGATCGCCGAGTTTCGCGCCGACCAGCGACTTGCCGTAGCCGCCGGTCAGCGGCGACTTGAACCCGAACGTCGTCTTCGAGCCGGTCGGAACCGACGGGCCGACGAGGACGCCGGGCGCGACCGCGAGGACGTTCGCCGGATCGAGCGGATCGACGTCCGGCCCGACCTCGTCGTAGAGGATCCGCGTCGTAAAGCCCGCACCGCCCAGATATTTCCGGACGAACTCCTCGGACAGTTCCGTCGCGTCGCCATCGCCGTCGGTCAGATCGACCTCGAGACGTCGGTACCAGTGGGTCATACTCGAGCGGCCGACTCCTGGACGAATAACGATGTGCCGTATTTCCCAGTGCCAGGGGTTTGACACGGACGTTTATTTGATACGAGAGGAGACGGAGGAGGCGTAGAGACGACGGAAAGATGCGAAAAGGAACGGATCCGGACCGAGTCAGTGCGTTGCGGTACGGACGTCGTCTACGTGGTACAGATCGTCCTCTAGACCCTCACCGTCACAGTCCTCGTTCGGACATTCGTAGTGCCATCCGTCCTGTGTAGCGTCGCCTTCCCGGAACCGGTCACCACATTCCTGACAGAAGAGTTGTCCCTTCTTACAGGTGTCTCGGTGGAGTTCGAGGGCGAGTTCGGTCCGGAAGGACTGGTTGCAGTTGCGACAAGTGTGCATATTTCGTCTGACGCGAGCCTCCACCAAAACTGCTTGGGTTCTTTTATTACGCCGAATTCGCGCGTGATTAGGGCCCTATACCCCGATTTTCCCGTTTCATGATCGGAAGAAAGAACTCCAGGCGAGCGAGAGTACCGGAACGCGAGTACGACGAGAACTGTCACGTGAGGCGTTCACACGCTCCATCGCCGTCGACCTGGAACGGAGTCGGGACGCCCCAACCGAACGGTTAGAAATCGGAACGGATCGGCGAGGTGCGGCGACGGCTCAGTCGTCCTGGCCCAGAATACCGCGTTCGGTCATTTTCTCGGGGTCGAGTACCTCGTCGGCCTCCTCCTCGGTGAGATAGCCCTTCTCGAGGACGACCTCGCGGACGGTCTTGTCCTCCTTGAGGGCGGTCTTTGCGACCTCGCTTGCCTTGTCGTAGCCGATGTGGACGTTGAGCGACGTGGCGAGCGCCATCGACTGTTCGACCTGCTCCTCGCAGTGGTCGCGGTTCGCCTCGAGCGGGTCGACGAACCGCTCGGCGAAGACCTGACTCGCGTTCGAGATGAGTTCGGCGGACTCGAGGAAGTTGTGTGCGAGGACGGGTTTGTAGAGGTTCAGATCGATCTGCCCCTCGGCGGCGCCGGCGGAGACGGCCGCGTCGTTGCCGACGACCTGCTTGTGGACCTGGTTGACGGCCTCGGCGACGACGGGGTTGATCTTGCCGGGCATGATCGAGGAGCCGGGCTGGTTCTCGGGCTGTTCGATCTCGCCGAGTCCGTTCCGGGGACCGGAGGCGAGCAGCCGCAGGTCGTTGGCGATCTTGTTGAGCGAGCCGGCGATCACGCGGAGCGCGCCGTGGGCCTCGCTCATCGCGTCGTGGGCGGCCTGGGCCTCGAAGTGGTTGTCCGCTTCGCGGAACTGGACGCCGGTCTCTTTGGTGATGTACTCGGCGGCACGGCCGGGGAACTCGGGGTGGGTGTTCAGGCCCGTTCCCGTCGCGGTCCCGCCGAGGGCGAGTTCGGCGAGGTGGTCGCGGATCTTGTCGACCCGATCGAGGCCCTTCTCGACCTGCGTGCGGTAGCCGGAGAACTCCTGACCGAGCGTGACAGGCGTCGCGTCCTGGAGGTGGGTGCGGCCCGTCTTGACGACGTCGTCGAACTCCTCTTCTTTCTCCTCTAGGGCCTCACGGAGCGTGTCGAGCGCGGGGAGGACGTCCTTCTCGACGGCCTCGAGCGAGGCGACGTGCATCGCGGTCGGGATGACGTCGTTGCTGGACTGGCCGTAGTTGACGTGGTCGTTGGGGTGGACGACGCGGTCGCCGATCTCCGCGCCCATGAGCTCGGCGGCGCGGTTGGCGATGACCTCGTTGGCGTTCATGTTCGACGAGGTGCCCGAGCCGGTCTGGAAGATGTCGACGGGGAACTGGTCGTCGTGTTCGCCCTCGATGACCTCGTCGGCGGCGTCGACGATGGCCTCCGCGACGTCGTCCTCGATCAGGCCCAGATCGCGGTTGGCCTGTGCGGCGGCCTTCTTGACGACGCCGAGTGCGCGGACGAATCGCCGGCTGAACGTGATCCCCGAGATGGGGAAGTTCTGGATCGCGCGCTGGGTCTGGGCGCCCCAGTAGGCGTCTTCGGGAACCTGCATTTCGCCGAGGCTGTCCTCCTCGATTCGGTAGTCGTCTTCGCCTCCCATACGCGGAGCCTCTCGGCCGGCGGGGTAAAATCCACCGAAACCGGCGGCGTCGCGTGGCTGTACGCGTACAGTCCACCGGCCGGCGTCAGGTGAAGTCGACCGAGAGACCGACGTCGTCAGCCTCGGCTCGCTCGCGCAGCGCAGTCTGGAGTCGTTCCCGGCTGGCCTCGCGAACCGCCCGGGCGTCCTCGAGGTCGACGTCGTAAATCGTCGTCGACGACCAGAAGAACGACCGCGAACTCGCGGTGTCGACGACCAGCGAGGCGAGGCCGAGACGCCGCTGGAAGATCGAACGGCGGGCCGAGACCGTCTGGATGCGGTAGTAGGGGATCACGGTCGTCCGCCGGCGCCAGAACCCGCTTCGGATCACGAGGTGGTCGTCGCCGACGTAGTAACCGATGTGGACGTACCGGAGGTGCGCCGCGGGCGGCACCGCCAGGAACGCGGCCGCTGCGACGTACCAGCTTTCGAATGGAGTCAGGGTAGAAACGCCGAATGCGATCGCGACGAACGCAGCGGCGACGAGCGAATACCGTACCGCGTACCGGCGGCGGGCGATCGGCGACGGGCTCTCGAACGACGGCGTCTCGACGCCGGTGAGGTTCTCGGCGAATCGGTAGACGCGGCCGTGTTTCGCCAGCGGGACGGCCGACTGGCTCCCGCCGTTGCTCTCGGGGCCGTAGCCGGCAGTCTCGACCCACAGCCCGCCGTACTCGATCAGCCGCTGGAGGGGATTGTCGGTCACGGTGACTGACTGTACTTTCTCGGCCGGAATCGAGCCGCTGTAGCGCTGGAGGAGCCCCCGCTCGTAGACGAAGTCGTCCCCGACTCGGCCGAGCTGGAAGTCGTAGTACGTCGCGAACGTGTACGCGACGCTGATCGCGTAGGTAACCAGGATACTAATGACCCCCGAGACGATCGTCAGGATCCCGTAACTCGCCGGGTCACCGGTTCCGAGGTCCGCCGGACCGCCGAACGGCTGGGCGGCGGTGATAAACGCCTCGAGGATCGTCTCCGTCGCGAAGAAGAACACGAAGAGGGCGGCGGCGACCGCCGCGGGGCGGAACGACGTGAACGAGTACAGGAGCAGTTCCCGCGGCTCGAGGTCGAACAGCGGCTGTTGCTGGGGGTGTCTGGTCGGGTCCTCCCGCCGGTCGCGGTCGGCGACCGGGCCGAGAGTGGTGCCCTCTTGTGCGGGTTCCTCCGCCGGACGTCGTGAGCGAACTCGAGTCCCGTCCTCGGCCGCTCGCGGTTCTTCGCCGGCCTCGGGCGGGCGTTCGGCGTCGGAGCCGCTCGAGACGTCCTCTGACGGGACGGACGCGTCCCCTTCCTCGACGTCCGGTGGCTCCGGGCCGACGACGGTCGAGTCCGTCCCGGCGACGGATCGGTCCCGTTTTCGCTCCCGGCGGCGGTCCTTCGCTTCGGCCGTTCGGCGGCGGATCTCGGCCTGGAGCCGGTTGGCCTCCGTCTCGCTGACGAAGTTCAGCGCCGCCTCGGTGTCGCCGCCGCCGGCCGTTTCGATCGAGACCGTCGCGAGGCCGAACAGACGCTGGAACACGCTCTGTCTGATGTCGACGTTCTGGATTCGGCCGTAGGGGATCTCCCGATCCCGTCGGGCGACGACGCCGGAAGCGACGTCGACGGTGTCCGAGGTGATCTCGTAGCCGAACCGGTAGTAGTAGACGACCCCGTAGGCGGTCCCGAAGAGGAACCCGAGCGGCGCGGCGATGGGGACCCACGCGGCGCGTATCGGATCGAAGATGCCGGAGAGTACGACGACGAAGACGACGGGGATCCAGAGCCAGAAGAACCCGTACTGGAGGGCGTACGCCGCGGCGCTGAGTGGGTGGAGCCGGTTCATATTAGACCGCGTCGTCGGCTTCGCTCTCGATCGCGAGGTCACGCAGCGCGTCCTGAAGTTCGCGGGCGCGGTCCGGCGTCAGCCCGGGAATCCGGACGTCAGCGTTCCGCGAGCCCGCGGTGTAGACGACGACGCTCGAGAGCCCGAGCGCCCGTTCGATCGGCCCGAACTGCGTGTCGACGTGCTGGACGCGGACGAACGGCACCGCGGTCTCGACGAGCGTGACGACGCCGCGCTCGAGGTAGAGCGCGTCGTCCTGGAGTTCGAACTGCCAGATCTGGTAGAGGCGGATCGCATAGAGGGTGCCAGCGGCGAGAACGAGCGCGACGACGGCCCCCAGTGCGGCCGTCGGGACCGGACGGACCCACTGGTCGACGGCGGCGAGGACGACGCCGAGGACCGCCGCCACGAGCACCCCCTGGGCGATCCAGAGGAGTCGAATGCGCGGATTGAGCGATTCCATACGGGTATCCTATCAGGATAGCAGGATAAAGCTGCGGGTCTCTCGGACGCGCTCGGCGGACGCGACGGTACCGTCGCGGGCCACCGTGGGGCGATCAGGCGTCGACCTCGTCGTACTCCTCTGGCGTGTACGTCGACAGTTCCAATGCATGGATGTCCGTCGTCATGTGGTCGTCGAGTGCGTCGTACACTAGCTGGTGTTGCTGGACCAGCGGCAGGCCGTCGAACGCCGGGGAGACGACCGTCGCTGCGAGGTGGTCGTCGTCGTGTTCGTCCCGGGCGTAGGTGACGGTCGCGTCGGCGTCCTCGAGTTCCGATTCGATGAGTTCCTCGACGGCAGGTGGTTTCATACTCGACCCGTCGGGCGCTCGGGGCAAAAGCGCCGCGGTCCCGGAACCCGGAACCCGGAACCCCTGCGGTCGTCGCGTTTATGCGCCCCGCGCTCGCTCTCGAGCACATACGCATGTCACTGGCAGCCGAGACCCGGGCTGAACTCGAGCGGCATCCGTTCCTCGTGGCGGCGCTGCGGGCCGGCGTGGTCAACTACACCGCCGCCGCACGTTTCCTCGAGGTCGACGGCGAGACGGACGCGATCGCGACCGCGCTGCGCCGGTACGCAGACGAGTTGCCGGCCCACGAAACCGACTCGCGGGACGTGCGGGTCAGAATGGAAAGCGGCATCGGCCCGGTCGACAGCGGCGTAGATCGAGATTCGGGCGACCCCGAGCCTGTCGTCACCGTCGGCGGGACGGGCTTCGGACCGAGCGACGGCGATCGGACCGCGATCGTCGCGACCGGAGCCGTCGATTCGGCCGCGCTCGCGGACGCACTCGAGCGGCTCGCCGTCGAGGGAATCGCGCCGGAGGCGGCTGGGGTCGCCGAGGGAACGATGACCCTCGTGGTCGACCGGCTCGAGGGGGCAAACGCGGTCCGGGCGGTGGAAGACGCGCTCGATCGGAGTCGGGTTCGACCGAAGGAAGACGAGAGCGGGTGATCGATCGCGGGACGGCAGGGGAGTTCGTTACGGGTCAGTCCCGCCGGTGGTCGCGGCCGGCAACGTCACCGAGAACGTCGACCCCTCGCCCGGCTCGGAGTCGACCCGGATCTCCCCGCCGTGGCGCTCGACGATCCGCTCGCACAGCGCCAGCCCGATGCCGGTTCCGTCGTATGCCTCGCGGCTGTGGAGCCGATCGAAGAGATCGAAGATCCGATCCTGCTCCGCGGGGTCGATTCCGATCCCCTCGTCGTGGACCGATATCGTCCACTCGTCGCCGTCCCGTTCGGCCGTGACGTCGACCTGCGGCGGTTCGTCGCCGGAGTAGGTAATCGCGTTCTCGATCAGGTTCCGGAACAGTTGCTGGAGCTGTTCACCGTCGCCGTTCACGCGTGGCAGCGGCTCCGCGTCGAGGTCGGCGTCGGTTTCCTCGAGCCGGAGCTGCAAGTCGCTACGGACGTCCGCGAGGACGTCCTCGAGGTCGACCGGCTCGAGCGGGTCGCCGTCGGACTGGACCCGGGAGTAGGCGAGCAGTCCGTCGACCATCGCACGCATCCGGTCGGCGCCGTCGATGGCGAACGAGAGGAACTCGCGGGTCTCGCCGGAAAGGTCGTCCGCCCGGCGCTCGATCAACTGGAGGTAACTCGAGACCATCCGCAGCGGTTCCTGCATGTCGTGGGAGGCGGCGTAGGCGAACTGCTCGAGGCGTTCGTTCGACGTCTCGAGGCGGTCGACCGTCCGCTCGAGTTCGCGTTCGCGCTCGTGTTGCTCGAGTTCGTACTTCGCCCACTGGCCCATCGAGCGGAGGAACTCCCGTTCGTCCGCGGAGAACGGTTCGTCCCGCGTCTCGGACCCGATGAAGGCGAAGGTACGGTCGGACCCGCCCTCGATCTCGATGTACGTGCCGAGGTACGCCCGGACGTCGAACTCCCGATACGAGGCGATGTCGTCGTGCCCCTCGAGTTCGGGGTCGGTAACGCCCGTGACGCTCTCCGTTCGGACCGGCAGCGCACAGAAGGTCTCCGACAGCGGCAGTTCGACGCCGGGTTCGAAGCGGTCGTGGTCGCCGCTCAGGCGTTCGACCACGAACCTGTCCTCGTCGGGGTCGACGCGGGATATCCCGCCGAGTTCGAGGTCGAACCGTTCACAGCCCAGGTCGAACAGCGCGTCGAGTTTCTCCTCGAACGAGCGGTCGGGGTCGGAGATGATCTCGTTTTGCCGCTGCTGGTAGCGCTTTCGGTCCCGCAACTCGGTTTTCGCCTCGGTGCGGTCGAGGAGGGTCCCGAGCATCCGATCGAGTTCGTGTGCCGGACGGTTCGGCCCACAGAACTCCTCGGGCGGCGTATAATAGAAGTTGTGACAGACGGTGTTGTCGTAGATCAGGTGGGGATGAACGCGGACGACGTCGCGGATCACCTCGGCCGGGAACTCGGTGCGGTCGTACTGGCAGACTGCGATGGCGTCCTCGTCGTCGAACAGTTCGTTCACCTTGCTCTCGTAGGCCATCGAGTCCTCGATCGAGACGTCGTCCTCGAGGATCCACGACATCTCGGCGGCCAGCCGAAACGCCTCGTACTCCTCGGTGGTCTCCTGGATGACGTCCTCGTAGAACGACATCATTCCGTCGACGTCGAAGGCCCCGTCCCTGAGGTAGGTGTCCTGGAACGTCTCGACGACGAGCGAGCCGGACTCGGTCGCGGACTCGACGTCGATCCCACCGTCCCGGAGCGCGGCCCGAACCTCCGCTTCGGACGCCTCGTCGGTGACGTAGACGCACCGCTCGCCCCGCTCGAGTCCCTGTCTGAGAAACGGGACGACGGCGGCGAACTGGTCGGCCGGGGACTCGTAGATCAGGGCGAGATGATCGTTACAGAACTCGCCGTCCATCGGCTCGACGGGGCCTCGGAAATCCGAGCTCGTTTCCAGTGCTTCGAGCGGACTTTCGAGACCGAGAACGTCGTCAGTGGCGGGGGAAGGACTCTTGCTCATGGTTGGGAGACCGGTATTCGTGGAAGCGGATGACGCGGGATAAAAGCGCCGGTCAAACACGTATAAGCGGTCGTGAGTGTCCGTCATCGTCCGTCGTCGTCGAATTCTGTTCCGGCCTCTCGACCGGGACTATCGGTCCCCGTCGTCGGCCGCCGGCAGGGTAAACGAGAACGTCGACCCCTCGCCCGGCTCGGAGTCGACCCAGATCTCGCCGTCGTGGCGCTCGACGATCCGCTGACACAGCGCCAGCCCGATCCCGGTTCCGGGGTGGTCGTCACGGCTGTGCAGCCGGTTGAACACCTCGAAGACCGACTCCTGATCGTCGGGGTCGATCCCGATGCCCTCGTCGTGGACCGAAATCCGCCACTCGTCGCCCCGGCGCTCGGCGTCGACGTGGACCCGCGGGGACTCGTCTCCGCTGTACTCGAGTGCGTTACCCAGCAGGTTCTGGAACACCTGTCGAAGCTGGCTGGCGTCGCCCTCGACCCGCGGGAGCGGGTCGGTCGTGATCTCGGCGTCCGTCTCCTCGATCCGGAGCTGCAGGTCCGCGAGAACGTCCTCGAGGATCGGATCGAGTTCGACGGGCTCGATCGGCTCGCCCTGTGTCTCGACCCGTGAGTAGGCGAGCAGCCCGTCGATCATGTCGCGCATTCGGTCCGCGCCGTCGATGGCGAATTCGAGGAACTCCGTCCCGTCCTCGTCGAGGGCATCGGCGTAACGGTTCTCGATGAGTTGGAGGTAGCTCGAGACCATCCGCAGGGGCTCCTGCAGGTCGTGGGAAGCGGCGTAGGCGAACTGCTCGAGTCGCTTGTTCGACTCCTCGAGTTGCGCGATCGTTTTCTCGAGTTTCCGCTGGTACTCCTTGCGCTCGGTGATGTCGTGGGCCATCGTCACGCCGGCGAAGACGTCGCCCCGGTTGTCGGTGATCGGAACCGCGTACAGCACCCACTCCCGGCCGGCGTACTCGAGTTCGACCGAGCGCTGCTCGCCGTTTAACGCCGCCCGGAATGCGGGCTCGAGCGTCTCGGTCGTTTCGGCGGGCCAGACCTCGTCGAAGCTCCGTCCCTCGAGGTCGTCGGGGTCGACCGGGAGTTTGTCGAACCCCTGGCCGGCGGCGAGCGTGTACTCGAGGTCGTGATCGAACAGCGTGACGAGGCCGTTCGGGAAGTACTCCGCGAGGGTCCGGTAGCGCTGTTCGGACTCCTCGAGTTCCCGTTCGCGTCGCCTGCGTTCGGTGATGTCCCGATCCGAGACGATGATCGAGACGACCTCGCCGTCGTCGTTCGTCACCGGCCGAAACACGCCGTTGAGCGTGTACCAGTCGCCGTTCGGCCTAGTGAGGTCGGTCTCGAACTCGACGTACTCGCCGGCCGCCGCGCGCTCGGTCCACTCCCGGACCTGGTCCTGGACGCCGTCGCCCTCTCCCCACCAGGGTGTCTCCCAGAAGGGTTCGTCCGTCACGTCCTCGAGGTCCGCGTCGACGTAGTCCATCGCGGTTCCGTTGATGTCAAGCACCGTCCCGTCCGGTTCGAGCAGTCCGACGAGGATGTTGGGGTCCTCGAAGATCGCCTCGAAGCGCCGTTCGGTCCGCTCGAGGTCCCGTTCGCGTTCGACTCGCTCGGTGACGTCCCGGAAGTACACCGAGATCCCGGTCTCGGAAGGATAGAGGTTCGCCTCCACCCAGAAATCCAGCGTGTCGTAGTAGAGTTCGTAGCTGGTCGGCTCCTGGCTCTCCATGGCCGTATGGAAGGCGTTCCAGACCTCGTCGAGATCGACGAGGTCCGGAAACACGTCCCAGAGACGCTCGCCGAGGAGTTCCTCCTCGGAGTGGTCGAGCAGTTCCGCGGCGCGGTCGTTGACGTGGGTAAACCGGAACTCGTCGTCGACCGCGTAGAACGCGTCGGAAACACGGCCGAGCACCCGCTGGAGTTCGCTCTCGAGTTCCTGTTCGCGCTCCCAGCGGTCGGTCATGTCCCGGGTCACTTTCAGGTACCCCCGGTGAGTGCCGTCGGCGTCCAGAACGGGCGTGATCGTCACGTTCGCCCAGAACCGCGAGCCGTCCCTGCGGACGCGCCACCCCTCGTCCTCGACGGAGCCGTTCTCGGTCGCTCGCTCGAGGTTCCGCTCGGGGATCCCCTCCGCGCGGTCCTCCTGCGTGTAAAACGTCGAGAAGTGCTCGCCGACGATCTCCTCGCGGTCGTACCCCTTGATCCGTTTCGCCCCCTCGTTCCAGCTGATGACGGTCCCCTCGGGATCGAGCCGGAAGATCGCGTACTCCTCGACGGCGTCGACGAGCGACTGGAACGCTTCCCGGCTCTCGCGCAGTTCGCTTTCGGACCGTTTCTGGTCGCTGATGTCGTAGTAGAGTTCGATCCGGCCGCCGGCGTACTCGCCGGACTCGATCGGCTTGCTCCGGTACTCGAGCCAGCGGGGATCGTCGCTTGCGTCGGTCACGCGAAACTCGAAGCGATCGAGGTAGCTGTCGTTCTCGTAGGTCGCCAGCACGCGCTGGACGAACGTCTCCGGATCCGCGAGTCGGTCGGCGACGGTCCCCTCGATCACCGATCGGTGGTCCCGACCGAGGACCCGGTCGCGCTCGAGGCCGAGGTACTCCTCGGCCGTCTCGTCGATCCACTTGACCTCACAGGCGTCGTCGAGGACGACGACCCCGACGTTGGTCTCCTCCAGGACGGTCCCGACCGATCCGTAGGATCGCTCCAGTTTCGCCGCCTCGAACGACTCGAGGCGCCGGATCGGTTCCGAGCGGCCGCGAACACGGACGACGCCGATCGAGCCGCACAGTTCGTCGTCGTCCGTCAGGGGAGAGATCCGGACTTCGCAGGGAAGGGGGTCGCCGTCCGCCGTCCGGACGGCGAGTTCGAAGGTGGAGACGTCACAGCCGGTCGCGACGGCCTCGGCCAGTTCGCGTTCGATGGCGTCGACGTCGTCCTCGTCGAGAAGCAGGGAGACGTGTTCCCCGAGGAGGTCCTCACGATCGTAACCGGCCGTCTCGACGATGACGTCGTTGACCGCGACGAACCGCCCGTCGGCGTCGAGTTGATAGATCCCGTCGTCGATCGTCTCGACGAGCGTCCGGTACCGCTCGAGCGCCACGTCGTCGTCGGCATCCCCCCAGAAGGCGCTCGCTGCGGGATCCGATCGAGTACTCATGGCTTATCCGCTAGCTAGTCCGACGGATAAATCTCCCGTCGATCACCAGGCGGCCCCGGTCGTCGGGCGACCGTCGAACTCCCGGGAGCGGCCGATTTGAGTTGCATCACACCGTTTAACTATCGTCCGGGGCAAATACGGGTAATGACCCTACACGTGACGAACACGTTGACGGGCGAAACGGAGCCGTTCGAGCCACAGGACCCCGATAACGTCTTACTCTACTACTGTGGCCTGACGGTCTCCGACCCGCCCCACCTGGGCCACGCGCGGTCGTGGGTCCACGTCGACGTCATGCACCGCTGGCTCGAGTTCCTCGGGTACGACGTACGTCACGTCGAGAACTTCACCGACGTCAACGAGAAGATCGTCGCCCGCGTCGGCGAGGACGACCTGGGCGAAGACGAGAGCGAGGTCGCCGAAAGCTACGTCGAGCGCACCCTCTCGGATATGCGCTCGCTGAACCTCCTGCGGGCGGAAGTCTATCCCCGCGTATCGGAACACGTCCCGGAGATCATCGACCTGGTCGAAACCCTGGTCGAGAAGGGCTACGCCTACGAGTCGAACGGGTCGGTCTACTTCGACGTGACGCAGTTCGACGACTACGGCAAGCTCTCGAACCAGGAACTCGAGGAGATCGAGTCCCAGGGCGATCCCGACGAGCGCTCGGAGAAGCGCCATCCCGCGGACTTCGCGCTCTGGAAGGCCGGCGGCGTCGACGCGGACGCGATCGAGGAACACCGCCACGAGGGCGCGGCCGAGCCCGAAAAGGCCTGCGAGACCGCCCAGACCTGGGACTCGCCGTGGGGCGAGGGACGGCCAGGCTGGCACATCGAGTGCTCCGCGATGAGCATGACCCACCTCGACGAGACGCTCGACCTCCACGTCGGCGGCCGCGACCTCGTCTTCCCCCACCACGAAAACGAGATCGCCCAGTCCGAGGCGGCGACCGACGCCACGTTCGCGAACTACTGGCTCCACTGCGAACTGTTCGAGATGGACGACGAGAAGATGTCCTCGAGCCTGGGCAACTTCGTCACCGTCGAGGACGCGGTCGAACGCTGGGGTACGAACGTCCTGCGGACGTTCCTGACCGCGGGGTCGTACAACAGCACCCAGCTGTATTCCGACGAGACGATCGCCGAGGCCGAGGAACGCTGGGAGCGACTCGAGCGCGCCTACGAGGCGGCCGCCGACGCCGTCGACTCGCCGGACGCCCGGACGAAGGTCGAAGACGCGGAGTTCCGCGCCACGGTCGAGAAGGCCCGCGAGGCGTTCGGCGAGGCCATGAACGACGACTTCAACACCCGGGAGGCCCAGTCGGCGCTGCTCGAGGTCGCGACGGCGATCAACAGCCACCTCGAGGGCCGCGAGGAGTACGATTACCGCGGACTTCGCGAAGCCGTCGAGGCCCTGGAGGAACTGGGCAGCGTGCTCGGACTCTCTTTCACCGGCGAGACGACGGGCGAGGCCAACCTCGCCGGCGACGTGGTCGACCTCGTGCTCGACGTCCGCGAGCAGGAACGCGAGGACGGCAACTACGAGCGGGCCGACGAGTTGCGCGACGAACTCGAGGCCCTGGGGATCGAGGTCCAGGACACCGACGACGGGCCGACCTACCGGCTGCCGTCTGAGTAACGGAACCCTATTTTTCGCCGGCGCTTAGGTGTCGTCCTCGAGGTCGTCGACCTCCTCCCCCTCGAGGATCCGGAGCGCCGGATCGCCACAGTCACAGATACCGCGGCCGCTGACCGGTTCGATCCGGCCGTTCTCCCAGATCCTGACGAGCCCGATCGTTCCGCACCGATCACACCGGGCGGCCGCCCGGCGTTTCTCGCTACCGTCGGTCATTCGTGGTCGATCGCCCCGGCTGTCGTCGGACGGTTCGCGACGGTCGACGCCTCCGGCCGGTCGGTGTCGACCGGGAGTCGCCTCGAGCGACGGTGACGGCGGCGACAGCAGTGACTACTGGGTCGGTAGCGGGACCGGAACACTGCGACGAACGTGATGGCGATACCGGAGACATGAGTGCGAACGCGGGCGACCACCGGTCCCGTCACTCGTGCTCGAGTTCGAGTTCGAATTCGAGTTCGACGCCGGTCAGGGGGACGGATCCGGATCCCGCGGGGCAACCGGATACGTCCCGGAGGGCGAACGTGTCGAATCCGTTCCCGTCGGTTTCCGCCGACAGCCCCCCGTCCGTGAACAGGAACGCTCGAAGCGATGGCGACCGTTCGTAACTGACGACGTGGGTCCGGTACGACGGGGCGAGCGCCGACGGCCGCCACTCGAGGTCCCGTTCGGCGACACTGACTCGTCCGGGGGCGTACTGGTAAGCGAACATCGCGCCGTCGACGGTACTGTGAGGGGACGGGGATGAGGACGATTCGCCCTCGGTCGGAGCCTCGTTCGCGTCGTCGCCGGTCGCCCCAGTGGCCCCCGTCGTGCCGACGATACCACCCGTTACCGCGACGCCGCCGTACTCGAGGACGCGACGCCGGGAGGGTCCGGTTCGGGTCGTTTCGGTGTCGTGGTTCTTTGGCATCGAGATCGGCCTACGACACCGTCACCGAGGGTCGAAAAAAGGTTTGTTCCGGGTCGGGTTGACCTTCGCTGAACCGACCTTTTCACGCCCGGAAGGTAGTTCACCGATCGTAATTATCCGTCGGTTCGCAAGTGAAATCTTCATGGACGGACTCGATGTCCGTTCGTCCGAATGTTCTTCCACGAACCGGAGTTACAGTACGAGGTCACCGTCGAAGAACCGGACCCACACTTCGCGAAACTCCTCCAGCAGGCGATCGGCGGCCAGGAGGGCGAGATGCGCGTCGCCCTGCAGTACATGTTCCAGGCGTGGGCGCTGCCCGAGGAGTACGAGGCCTACCGGAAGCTGCTCATGGAGACCGCCACCGAGGAGCTGGGCCACATCGAGATGCTCGCGACGGCGGTCACGAAGAACCTCCGGGGTTCGCCGAGGCAGATGCGCGAGGAAACGGAGCAGACGGCGGCCGCCGCCGCGGCGATGACCGGACAGAACCCCCGGCAGTTCCTTTCGTCCGGACTCTCCGCGATGCCGGTCGACAGCAACGGCGTCCCGTTCGACGGAGCCTACGTCGCCGCCTCGGGGAACCTCGCGGGCGACCTCTACGCGAACGTGATGGCCGAGGCGACCGGCCGCACCCTCGCGACCCGCCTCTGGGAGTACACCGACGATCCCGGGATGAAGGACATGCTCTCCTATCTCATCGCCCGGGACACGATGCACCAGAACCAGTGGCTCGAGGCCCTCGAGAGCCTCGACGACCCGATCCCGGTGCCGGCGAGTTTCCCACAGGAGGAGGAGAATCAGGACGTCAACTACGCGTTCATCTCGACGCGCCGGGATCCCCAGGAGGATCCGGGCTTCCCGTGGACCCAGGGACCCGCGCCCGACGGGAAAGGCGAGTTCTCCTACCTCGCCGAACAGCCGGGTGACGGCGACGGGGTGCCGCCGGCACCGGATCCGAGGACGTACAGCGAGCCGGAACCGGACGGGTCCGACGGCGACTGACTGGGTATCAGCACCAGACCTCGGCCCTCCCCGCCCCGCTCCGCCCCGCTCGAGTCCCCTTCTCCAACCTCCGCTACGAGTCCATCTACGGGCGTGATAGCCTGCCCGAGACTTATCCCGCCGAACGTCGAGGTGGCGATATGCACCGACGGCAGTTCGTCGCCGCGCTTGCGTCCGGCGGCGTCGTCGCCTCGGCCGGCTGTCTCGGCGACCTGCTCGAGGAGGTAACGACGGTATCGGCGTCGCCGGCGATCGTTCCCGAGTCGGTCGCGACGGAGGTCGGGTACGACTACCGCGGGACCGAAGAGTCCGTCAGGACGGAATCCGTGGCGGGCGAGACGGTCGAGGTGACGAACTACGCCAGCGAGTACGTCCGGACGATCGACCTCCCGCTGGACCCGTTCGGCGGCGGCGAAGACGACGGCGAGGACGACGGGAACACGGACGGCGTCGAGGCCGGCGTCTTCGGTCTCCTGACGACCCCCGAGGTCAGCGTCGCCGGCGAGAACTTCAATCCCGTCGGCGACATGAACCGCGCAGAGATCGCCGAACGCGTCCAGGACCGGTACGGCGAACTCGAGGTCGGCGACGATCCCGTCGGTCGCCGCTCGGTCCCGGTGCTGGGCGACACGACGACGGTCGAGACTTTCGAGGGGGAAGCGACCATCCAGGAGGTCACGATCGACGTCGTCGTCGACGTCGCGCGCCCGGATCGGGGCGGTGATCACCTCGTCGTCGTCGGCGTCTACCCCGACGAGACGGGATTCGATCGGGAGGCCGAGGCCGAACGGATCGACACGCTGATCGAGGCGATCGAACACGGGGACGGCGTCGAGGTAAATCTCGAGGAGAGCGACTAGAAACCGAGCGCGGTCGCGATCGACAGCCCGCTCGCGAGCGCGCCGAGCAAGTATCCCCCGATGGCGCCACCGTTGAGCAGCGGCAGGCCCGCGTGGGCGCGCCCCTTCAGGACCATGTACATGAGTACCAGCAGCCCCACGATCGTGCCGAGCAACGCCCCCAGTGCGGGGAGGTTCAGCGCGATCCAGGGGAGGCCGAGCGTACCGACCTCGAGGAAGAAGGCCGCGCTGACGACCAGAATGGTGGGGATGACCGCGTCGCCGAGCCCGATGAACAGGGCGTCGCGCTCGAGTTCCTCTCCGTCGTCCTCGTCCGCGTCCGCATCCTCGGTCCCGTCGCCCGACACCGAGGGATCCGGCTTGAGTTCGGGATCCATCTCCCCGTCGGCCTCGAGACTCCGGTCGGCACCGCCGTCGGAGGCGGCCCCGTCCCCGTCGGACTCGAGGGTCTCGGGTTCGCCCGCGCCCGACTCGAGGTAGGAGTAGGACAGCGTCGTCGGGATGACGAGCACGACCGGGATCTTCAGGTCCATTACGCCCTCCGCGAGGTCGAGCATGTGTTCGGTGCCGTAGACGCTGATCGCGTCGTAGACCGCGAGGACGGTCAGCAACAGCAGCGCCGGGAGGAGGCCGAAGCTGATGCCGAACAGCGCGGCCGCACCGGCACCCATCAACATCCCGGTGAGGTCGATGACGTACCACTCGGGATAGAGGAGGAGCGCGGCTCCGACGCCGGCCGCCGCGAGGGCGGCGAGGGCGTTGACCGAGCCGACGGTCACCGTCGGCGGGACGAACTCGCTGAAGACGAACCAGGAGAGCATCACGCTCACGCCGACGATCAGCGCGCGGATCAGCCACTGCTGGTCGAACTTGAACGCCGCGAGCATGAGCGCGGTCGCGGCGAGGATGATGCCGAAGTAGACGACGCTGTTGGTCGGGTCCTCGGGGTTCTCGACGGCCTGGCGCTCGGACTCGTAGAAGGGTTCGATCAACGCCAGCGCGCCGAGTTGCACGCCGAGGAAGAGGAGGACCGTCACGCCGACGGCCCCGAGAATGCGCGTCCGATCGTTCATAGCGCGCCGTTTGCACCCCGGTCGTATGGGTGTTTTCGTTGGCGGGCGGACGCCGAGCGGATCGCCGAGTAGATCGCCGGCCGGTTCGAACGCAGTCCCCGTTATCACTAGCGTCGAGTTACCGAATACAAGGGACAGGATCGAAGAAATGTTGAAACTCTAGCACGTACAGCGGGGTGTGCCCTCCAGCATATCGCGACGCGATTTCGTCACCGCACTCGCTGCCGGCGTACCGATCGCGGCCGCCGGTTGCCTCGGAAGCGACGAAGCGATCGCCCGGTGTTCCAGTCAGGGTGCAAACCTCGAGGACGGTCCCCTCGAACGCGCGAAAGTGATTCGCGGTGACGAGGAACTCGCACTCGGGATCCTCGTCGACGCCGACGCACCAACCGACGAGTCGGCCGACGCGGTCGTCGTGCGCAACCGCGACGGCGACCTCGTCGCCGACGTGCCGATCAGGGACAACCGAGAGATGAGCGCCCTCGAGCCGGATATCGATCCCGCCTTCGACGAGGATGGCGAGCTGTACGCCGTCCGGCTCGGCGCGCCGCCACAGCACGGGGACTTCGACCTCGAGGTGGTCGATCCGGAAGGTGAGATCGTCCAGTCGGTACACACTCGGTTCAACTGCTACGATCCGGATGGCGAACTTCCCTGACCGGACTCGAGAAGCGAGGAATTATCGGGCGTACAGCGTCCCACCGACCAGCGACGGGAGATGAACGTCGTCGTCGGGTGAGACGGCCAGGTAGGGTCGGTCGACGGGACCGAAGACGTCGACGACGCGGCCGACCTCCTCGAGCGAGTCGTCGAGGACGGGGGTGCCGACTTCGTTCCGGAAGCGGTCGTCGTCCCCGTCGCTCTCGTCGGCCCGCAACACCGCGAGCCCCTGTGCCGTTCGAACGACGGTGCCGACGCGACGCATGCTCATTCGCGCATCGCGGCGACGTACGCTGCCACGGCCTGGACGAGGTCGTTTTTCGTCGAGTCGTCGGCTCCGCGGACGACGACCCGGCCCCGCTGGGCCCAGTGCTCGCGGGAGTAGGACTTGTCCCGCTCTATCGTGGCGTCGTATCCGATCTGCTGGACGGCTTTCGCGATCTCGTCGACCGTCGGCTCCTCGACGGCCAGGTCCTCGGAGACGCGACGGCCCTCCGAGCGGGAGAGCGACGCGTCGAGGTAAGCGGGCCAGATAACGTTCTCGACCATGCGTTGGTGTGTGCAGGCCGACGAGTAAACGCTTGTGAACTCCGCGTCCCCCGATCGGCCGTGGCTCGCGACGGAACTGGGTAAGAAAGCGAAAGCGGGTTACGTTCCTCGAGCGGAGCGAGCGGCTCCGACGACCGCGAGCATCGCGAGGACGGCGACGGCGACCGGGACGCCGAAGCCGGGGATGGAGTCGCCCGATTCCGCGGTGTCGTCGGCCTCGGTGTCGCCGGTATCCTCCTCGTCCTCGTCCGACGTTTCGGAGCCCGACTCGTCGGCATAGGCGTTATCACTGCCGTCGGCCTCGTCACCATCGCCCTCGCCCTCACCCTCGTCGTCGCTCGAGAAGTCGCCGTATTCCGCGATCCGATCGTCGTCGGCGAGGCCGGCCTCCTCGTAGGCGTCGGGGTGGACCTCGTGGACCATCTCGGCGATCGCCACCACGACGAGCGGGCCGGGCTGGTTCATGTACTGATCGTTCACCGCGACGAACCGCTCGTTCTGGTAGGCCGAGGTCTCCATCACGCCCTCGCTGACCGGCGGTTCGCCCCAGGATTCGCCGTAGACGATCCAGTCGGGATCCTCCTCGATGACCTGCTCGTCGTCGACCATCTGCCAGCCCTCGATACCGATCTCCGCGCCGAGGTTCTCGAGGCCGGCCGTCGTCAGGAGTTCGTGGGAGAAGGTCCCTTCGCCGGCGGTGAAGCCATCGCCCATCTCGTAGTAAGCCAGCGGGCGGTCCTCCGACGGGACGGCGTCGTCGATGTCGGCCAGCGTCTCGTCCATCCAGTCGAGGGTCTCCTCGGCTCCCTCGCACTCGCCGGTGATCTCGCCGGTCCAGCGGATGTTCTCGGCGACGCCGTCGAGAGACTCGCCGGTCGGGAAGACGAAGACGGTCAGCCCGGCGTCACGTAGCTGGTCGACTACGGCGTCGTCCTCGAGGGTGTTGGCCGCCAGGACGACGTCGGGTTCCTCGGCGATCACTTCCTCGGCGATCGGCGTGAGGCCGTCGTCCTCGGTGATGTCGAGGTCCTCGTCGGCCTCGAGGTAGGCGGTGTACTGCCCGACGGGCATGCCGACGACCTTGTCCGCTGCGCCAATCTCGAACATCGTCTGTGCGTCGCTTGGTTGCAAGGCGACGACTGCGTCGGGTTCTTCCTCGACGGTGACGGTTTCGCCCGTCGCGTCGGTCGCCTCGAACGGGAACTCGCAGGTCGGCGACTCCTGTGCACTCAACGCCGCGTTCGATCCGCTCCCGGCCGCCAGACCGGCTCCGGCGGCTGGAGCGGCCGTGAACGCGAGGGCCATCGATACCGCAACGATAACGACCAGTGACTTTCGCATCGACGGAGTACAGACGGCACTCCAACAAATATTTGACTAATGCAATCGGGGTTTCAGACATGCGAATCCCCCGGGTCTCCGGACGGATCCTCACCTGGTCGCTGGCGCTTGTGGTCCTCCTCGCCGGAACCGTGATCGGCAGCGCGATGCTCGGACCCGTCCGGATCGACCCGATCACCGTCTCGAAAGCCGTACTCAACCTCACGGGGATCGTGGCCTACGAGGTTCCCTCCGCCCACCAGACAATCGTCGCGGACGTGCGACTGCCACGGATCGCCCTCGGCGCGGTCGTCGGTTTCTCGCTCGCGGCCGCGGGGACGGTCATGCAGGGGTTTTTCAGGAACCCGCTCGCCGATCCGTCGATCATCGGCGTCTCGACCGGCGCGGCGGCGGGTGCGGTCGCCGCCATCGCGTTCCCCGCCCTGTTGCCGTTCTCGAGCGTCCACGTCCCCGCCTTCGTCGGAGCGATCGGAACGGCGCTGTTCGTCTACGCGGTCGCGACCGAGGGCGGGCGGACGCCGGTCGCCACCCTGTTGCTTGCCGGCGTCGCGGTCCAGGCGTTTCTCGGCGCGGTGATCTCGTACATGCTGGTTCTCAGCGGCGAGAACCTGCGGGAGGCGGTCGTCTGGATGATGGGCCACCTCCACCGGAGTAGCTGGGACGACGTCACGTTCGCGTTGCCGGTCGCCGTCGTCGGGACGGTCGTCCTCGGCGCGTACGCACGCGAGATGAACGTTCTCCTGCTGGGCGAGGAGGACGCCCACCACCTCGGCGTCGACGTCGAGCGGACCAAACTCCTCTTGCTCGCGCTGGCCAGCATCGTCACCGCCGCAGGGGTGGCCGTCGCCGGCGTCATCGGCTTCGTCGGCCTGATCGTCCCCCACATCATGCGCCTGATCGTCGGGCCGGACCACCGGATCCTGCTGCCGACCAGCGCGCTCGCGGGGGCCTCGTTTCTCGTCGCGACCGACACGATCGCACGACTCGATACCCTGCCGCTTCCGCTGGGTCTCGAGGTCGGGACGCCGATCGTCCCCGTCGGGATCGTGACGGCCGCGCTCGGCGCGCCGTTTTTCCTCTATCTGCTCACCAAACGGGAGGTGCACGCGCTGTGATCGATCCGTTCGGCGTTCGGAGCGACGGAGACGGGGGAGGTGGGAGAGGCGACCGCGAGAACGAGAGCCACGGCGACGCATCGCCGTTCGACGTCGGCCCCGCGACGATCGCCATCGACGACGTTTCCGTCTCGTTCGGCGACCTCTCGGTCCTCGAGGACGTCTCCGCGACGGTTCGACCGGGCGAGTTCGTCGGACTCGTCGGCCCGAACGGGGCGGGGAAGACCACCCTGCTGCGTACGATTAGCGGGGCGCTCGAGCCCGATGCCGGACGGGTGACGGTCGACGGCGTCGACGTCCACGACGTCCCCTCGCGAGAGTCGAGCCGGCTCGTCGCGGTCGTCCCGCAGGACACAACGCTCTCGTTTTCGTTCCCCGTCCGGGACGTCGTCGAGATGGGGCGACATCCCCATCGCTCGCGGTTCTCGCCGCCGACCAACCGGGATCGCGAAGCGGTCGCCCGGGCCCTCGAGCACACTCGTACGGCCGAACTCGCCGACCGCCCGATCGACGAGATCAGCGGCGGCCAGCGCCAGCGGGTCGTCCTCGCGCGGGCGATCGCCCAGGGGACGCCCGCACTTCTGCTGGACGAGCCGACCGCGAGCCTCGACGTCAACCACGCGATCGAGACGCTCGAGCTGGTCCGCGAGCTGGTCGCGGACGGCCGGACCGCGGTGGCGGCGATCCACGATCTCGATCTCGCTGCGCGGTACTGCGATCGACTGGTGATGGTCGCCGACGGCGGCGTGAGAAGCGTTGGCTCGCCCGCGGAGGTACTCACGAGCGAGGCGCTCGCGGACGCGTTCGACGCGACGGCGACGGTGACCCCGAACCCGGTGACGGGGACGGAAACGGTGACGGCGCTGCCCGACGCCGACGATGCGCTGGCGGCCGTCGAATCGGCGACGGTCGACACCGATGCCCCCGGCGAACGGGAGCCAAGCACCGAACGGTCGGCCGACGCAGCCAGACTCGAGGGCGACGGCGGACGGATCGTCGACGTCGACCGGGATGACCTCGCGGTTCACGTTCTCGGAACGGGAACGACCGCCGCGGGCGTGCTCGCGCGCCTCGAGACCGCCTTCGATGGGGCCGATCGCCGGATCACCCTTACTACGTCCGTCGGCCCCGTAACACCGGGCGTCGTCACCGAAACCGCCGACCGCCTCGGGGTCGAGGTCGAGGTCATCGAGGCTGAACCGCACGCCGCGCTGTCCGAGGCTCGCCGGGAAACGCTCGTCGAACGGATCCGGACCGCCGACGCAACGGTGCTGGCCGATCCCGTGCTGGGCTCGGCGGGCGTCGTGCTCGAGACCCTCGAGGCGGCCGAACCGGCGGCGCTGGTCGTCACGGATCGGCGACCGCTCGAGGAGCGCAATTTCGCGGGCGAGACGGCCCGCCGACGGTACGAGCGGCTTCGCGATCCCGACCGGGACGGAGTCGTGGAAGCGACCCCGGAAACGGTGCTCGAGGGGCTCTCGAAGGTACTCGGGCGGGGCGGCTCCGACCGCGTCGACCTGGCCGCCGAGTCAGCGACCGACTGACCGTTCCACGGCCGGAACCGCGAACTGGACGGTTTTTTACCCCTCCGTCACCGAGTCACCGGCAATGAGCGAGACCGAGTACGACTACGACGAGCTCGGACTCGTCGCCGGGCTGGAGATCCACCAGCAACTCGATACGGCGACGAAGCTGTTCTGTCAGTGTCCGACCGCCCTCCGCGAGCCAGAGGAGGCCGAGCGTACCTTCACCCGCTATCTCCACCCCACACGGAGCGAACTGGGCGAGATCGACGAGGCCGCCTTAGAGGAGAGCAAGGTCGACCGCGAGTTCGAGTACCTCGCGTACGACACCACCTGTCTCGTCGAGGAGGACGACGAGCCGCCCCACGAACTCGACGACGAGGCCCTCGAGACGGTCCTCGAGATCGCCCAGCTACTGGACATGGAGCCGGTCGACCAGGCCCACGTCATGCGCAAGATCGTCGTCGACGGCTCGAACACGTCGGGCTTCCAGCGGTCGACGCTGATGGCGACCGACGGCGAGATCGAGACGAGCGAGGGGACCGTCGGCGTCGAGGACCTCATGCTCGAGGAGGAAAGCGCCCAGCGCGTCGAAGAGACCGACGACGGGGTTCGCTACAGCCTCGATCGGCTCGGCATCCCGCTGGTCGAGATCGGCACCGAGCCGGACATCTCGACGCCGGAACAGGCGCTCGAGGCCGCCGAGCGGATCGGGATGTTGCTCCGCTCGACGGGCAAGGTCAAGCGTGGGCTCGGGACGATCCGCCAGGACGTCAACGTCTCGATCGCGGAGGGCGCTCGCGTCGAGATCAAGGGCGTCCAGAGCCTGGACGACATCGACGATATCGTCCGCAACGAGGTCGCCCGGCAGGTCGAACTCGTCGAGATCGCCGACGAGCTAACGGGGCGCGAGGCGGAAGTCGGCGAGCCCGAAGACGTCACCGCGGTCTTCGAGGACACGGACAGCGGCGTCATCAAGGGCGCGCTCGGCTCCGGCGGGAGCGTGATGGCCGTCCCGCTGTACGGGTTCGACGGCCTCGTCGGCCGCGAGATCGCCCCGGACCGCCGTCTCGGCACGGAGTTCTCCGACCACGCGAAGCGCCACGGCGCGGGCGGCATCTTCCACACCGACGAACTGCCGGCCTACGGCGTCACCGAGGAGGAGGTCGAGGTACTCCGGGACGCGGTCGACGCGGGGCCGGAGGACGCCGTCGCCATCGTCGCCGACGACACCGACACGGCCGAGGCGGCGATCGAGGCCGTCGCCGAACGCGCCGCAACCGCCCTCGAGGGCGTTCCCGAGGAGACTCGGGGCGCGAACGACGACGGGACGACCCGCTATCTGCGACCGCTCCCGGGCGCGGCGCGGATGTACCCCGAGACGGACGTACCGCCCGTCGAGCCCGACCCGAGTGACGTTCCCGAACCCGAACTGCTAACCGAGAAGGTCGAGCGCTACCAGGCGGAGTACGACCTCGGCGAAGGACTGGCCGAACAGGTCGCCTACGGGAAGCACATGCCGCTGTTCGAGGACGTCGTCTCCGACGGGATCGACCCCACACTGGCCGCGTCGACGCTCGAGTCGACCCTGACCGAACTCCGTCGTGACGACGTCCCCGTAGAGAACCTCGAGGATGGGCACCTGCGCGGCGTGCTCGAACTGGTCGAGGACGGCGAGCTTCCCAACGAGGGCGTGCCGGACCTGCTGACCGCGCTGGCCGAGGACCCCGATCGGACCGCCGCGGAGGCGGCCGAGGAAGAAGGGCTCGGCGGTGCGGACGAGCAAGAGGTTCGGGAAGCTGTCGTCGAGGTCGTCGAGCGAAACGAGGCCCAGGTCGAGCAAGAGGGGATGCAGGCCTTCTCGGGCCTGATGGGCGAGTGCATGGGCGCACTCCGCGGGAAGGCCGACGGCGACCTCGTGAGTCAGTTGCTGCGCGAGGAGATCCAGAAGCGCGCCTGAGCTGCCCACCTTCCGTTCGACGCCGGTCGGCGTCTCAGTCGTCGACGAGTTCCTCGAGCAACGTCTCCAGTTCGTAGCTCTGTAACGCGTCCCGTTCCTCGATCGCCGAGATGACGAACGTCGAGTCGGTACGCTCGACGCCCTCGAGTTGCTCGAACTCGGCGATCAGCCGCTCGACGGTCTCGCTGCTGCTCAGACGGGCGACGACGATGAAATCCGTCTCGCCCATCGTGAAGTAGACGTTCGTGACGCCCTCGACCGTCAGGAGCCGATCCGCGAACGACTCGTACGAGCCCTGGTAGTCGGCGTGGACCTCGACGATGACGGTCACGCCCAGTCCGAGTTTCTCGAGGTCGAGGTCGTACCGGTCGTTCGTGATGATGCCCTCCTCACGGAGGTTGGAGAGCCGGTAATGGATCGTCGAGACCGGGATGTCCGTTTCCTCGTGGAGCTGTTCGGGGCTTCCGGTTCCGAGTTCGGAGATGGCCTTCAACAGTCGCACGTCGCGCTCGTCCATACGCGCACACTGGAGACTGGGGAACAAGTGTCCTTCGGCTGATGATATTGGAGAAATCTACAACGTACCACCGCGATATGGAGGGTGTTTGAATGCCATCCATATGTATGATTGTCAATCCGAGATTTGCAGGGTTGTTGTAGAAGGACCTAAGTACAACCACCTATTCTGAATTCCGTATGAAGATATCCGGATTAGTTCCAGAGAAATACCTCGAATTGGTGTTGTTTTCGATACTCGCGATCTGCTGGGGAGGGTCGTTCGTCGCGATCGAGATCGGGCTCGAATACGTCCCGCCGCTGCTGTTCGCCGGGCTGCGGTACGCCCTGGCTGGCGTGATCGTCCTGGGATACGCCGTCCTTACCACGAACCACGTCTGGCCCGCCGATCGTGGGGAGTGGCTCGCCGTCGGCGTCGCCGGGACGCTCGTCATCGCGCTCTATCACGGACTGCTGTACGTCGGCGAACTGTACGTTTCGGGCGCCGTCGCCGCGACGCTCGTCAGTACGGCCCCGATCCTCACGGTCGCGTTCGCCGGTGTCGTACTGCCGAGCGAACGGCTTGGGCCCGTCGGTCTGGTCGGGTTCGCCCTCGGACTGCTGGGCGTGATCATGGTCGTGCAGCCGACGCCCTCGATGCTCGGCGCGGACGCGACGGTCGGGGCTGCCCTCGTCTTCGCCTCGGCGATCGCGTTCGCGCTGGGCGGCGTCCTCGTACGGCCGATCGAATCGGATCTCCCGATCGAGTCCCTCGAGGGCTGGGCGATGATCCTCGGCTCCGCCGTGTTGCTCGGCTGGGGGTTCCTGCGGGGCGAGTCGGTCGCCGCGATCGAACTGACGGCGACCGCGATCGTCTCCTACGTCTATCTCACCTTCGTCTCCGGCGTGTTCGCGTTCCTGCTTTACTTCGAGTTGCTCGACCGGAGCGGCCCCACGCAGGTCAACCTGGTCGGGTACGCCGAGCCGGCGGTCGCGATCGTCATCAGCTGGCTCGTCCTCGGGTCGGTCGTCGACTCGTTGACTATCGTCGGCTTGCTGACGATTCTCGTCGGGTTCGTGCTGATCAAGCGGCGGGCGATCCGACGTCTCCTGCGATCCCACTGGAAGCCGACCGCGGCGCGTCACGGCGGCCGAACGCCGTCCGTCTCGAGCGAGCGAGCGCAGCCGCGAACCGACGGCGGAACGCCCGAGTCGGAACCCGAATCCGCCGACTAGACGCTCTCTCGACGGCATAGTTGTTTGTTATCATTTAACATCCTAGAAAGATTTATCAGCGGGAACGTGGGCCGTACGAATGATGACTGCACCGACACGTACGATCGTGGCCCACGTCCGCGCACCCCTGCTACTCGAGCCCGTCGACAGCCAGATCGAAACGCTGCGGGCCTGCGAGTCCGAGGGAGCGATCGACGACCTGCTGTTGCGCAGCTGGCCCAAGGAGGTCACGCGCTCGGAGGCGAGCCCGCACCAGGAGGTCCTCGAGGCATACGAGCGATTCGAGTCGTGGGCTGATCGCCGCGGGGTGAGCATCCGCCCGCCGTTCAGGGAACGGACCAGCACCTCGCAGGTGACCGGCGAGACGCGGGAGTTGCTGGTCACGCCACTGCTCTGTCTTGAGGTCTACGCTGACGACGAGTTCGTCGGCGTCTTCCCGCACTCGGAGGCCGACGGGGAGGAGACGTACACGACCGACGAGGCCATCGCGACGCTCCGGACCGGCGAGCTTCCGACGCCGCTGGGCGAGGAGCCAACCGTGGAAACCGCAGCGAACGACGGGGCCTGCCCCGAATGTGGTGGCTCCCTGGTCGATGGCCAGGGGCTGTACGCCTGTGCCGAGTGCGAGTGGGTCGGCACCGCGACGGCAACCGGCGAGTTCGCCGCATACGAGACACCAGCGGTCGAATCGGAGCGCCGCGGTCGAGTGCTCGAGAGCCGGTAGCTTCCTCGCCCCCGTTCTCCACGTTCGTCTCGAGCGTCCCCGCGAAGTGGGGCATGGCGTCCGTAGGGGCGAATACGTGTTACACGATACGCGTTACACGTCCCGATCCCAACCGACTATCACACGTCCCGACCCAACCAACTGTCATACGTACCGATCCCAAACAACTATGTAATCGAGTGATAATTTCTCGAACAGCAATCGGTTCGGGTTGCGGTCGATTGCCGTCGGCGATTCGGCCGACAATCCGGAGCGTAGCCGGGACTTCAGGGGAAATTCAGATCATGCGCGAGGGAGATACGGCGTTCCTGTACGAGTTGGCACGCGATTCGGAAGAACTGAAGCTTCTCGAGTACCTGACGGACGCGGAGAAGCCGATCATCCGGTACCGAGCGGCGGAACTACTCGGCGGCCTTCGGACGGGAACGAATTCACAGAGCGAGGAACGGATCGGGACGGCGTTGCTCCGGACGGCCAAGACCGACGAGAGCGACGACGTACGTGCGGCCGCGATCGACGCGATGTACCTCCGCGACGAGGGCTACCTGGAGCGGCTGATCGAGGAGGTCGCCGCGGGCGAGGTCGACGATCCGCCGGAGTGGATGGACGTCGACCGGGTCACCGACTGGCTCGCGGCCGATCAGCCCGAGTTCCGGATGGTGGCGGCTGCCGCCGTCGGTCGCATCGGCGACGACACCGGCGTACCGGCTCTCGTCGACGCCGTCGCCGACGCCGACGTTCGCGTTCGAACGAAAGCGGCCGAAGCCTGTGGAAAGATCGGGGACCCGCGTGCTATCGACGCGCTCGCGTCGCGGCTGGACGACCCACAGAATCAGGTGCGTCGCGCTGCGGCAGCGGCGCTTGCCTCGATCGGGACGCGACGGGCCGTCGAAGCCCTCGCGCCCGCCGCGCGCTCGGATACGGAGTCCGTTCGCGTCATCGCCGTCGGCGAACTCGATCGATTCGGCTCGCTGGAGCCGCTGCCGCTACTGATCGAGGCCCTCGAGGACGGGTCCGAACTCGTCCGCCGGACGGCGACGCGGACGATACTCGAGTTGCTCGCGAACGCTCCTGCGGAACGGAGCCACGACGTTCGACACGAGGTGGCCGAAGCGATCTTCGACGCCTCGCCGCCGGATCTCGCGGCGCAACTCCTGACGATACTGCGGGGGAACCAGCCGGCCTACATCCGGCGGAACGCGACCTGGCTGCTCGGTCGCGTCGCCGAGAACGAACGGGAGTATCCCGACGCGGTCGTCGACTACCTGATCCGCGCGCTCGACGACGAGGACGAACTCACCGCGAAGTTCGCGCTCTCGACGCTGGTCGAACTCGAGGACCCGAGCCTGCTCGAGCGACTCCGGGAGTTCCTCGACCGCGACGACGTCTCCGAAGCCGCGACGTCCCGGGCCGAGTTCGTCCGGAAAAAGCGGGCCGAAGCGAATCGCCCCTCCCGGGAAGCCGTCACGAATTCGGTGGAGTACACGTACGTCTCGGATCCGTCGGACTACACGGCGAAAAAGCGCGAGCGGGGAAGCGACTCGTCGACCGACGCAGGGGACGACTCGGATTCGAACGAATGATCTCCCCGATGGCATTCCGCCCTGCCGTTCGTCTCCCCGCCTTCGCGGTCTCCGAATCGAACCCCTCCATCACGTTCGCCGAAACATGATACGTACTGTCCAACGGTATACCGGCCCAATCACGGCCGACACGGAGCGGGGGAGGATGTATGGTCTATAGGTGGGACTGTCGGCAGTGCGAGTTTACGGTCTGGTCGCCGTCGGAGGGGACGACCCGCGACGCGGTGAGTTCGCACCTGCTCGAGCACAACCGTCGGTCGCTCTACAGGGAGGGGTACCAGATCGGCTGGAACTGTCCGCGGTGCGGGGCGGCCACCCTGAAACACGACAAGGACGAGGCCGTCGGGGCGTTCAAGCGCCATCTCTACGAGCACGTCGAGGGACGCGTACAGTCGGGAACACACGTCGCCAGCGAGGTCGATGGCACCGGGAACGCCCTGGTCCTCGCATCGCCGGACAGCACGGGTGCCAACAACGCCAGGGTCCACTTCTTCGCCCCCTACGACGTCGCGATCCTCGTGACGACGGCCGTCGCGGATCGCCTTCGCCTGCTCGAGGCCCACCAGTCGTCGTGGCCCGACCGAACGATCGTGCTGACGACGAAACGGCAACCGCTGTCCTCGGCCGACGACCTCGACCTTCGCGACGTGCCCCTCGAGATCGTTCAACTGGATCCGGGGATCGGACTGGACGGGATCGGGGAGACTATTTCGCGGGTCATCGCCGAGCACAACTCGCCGGAAACGACCATCTCGCTGTCGTTCGAGATCCTTTCCGAACTGCTCGTCAAGAGCAAACTGGAGACGCTGTTCAAGTTCCTCCACCTGCTTACCTCGCGAGTCGACAGCGCCGACGCGTTCTCACATTTCTACTGCGATCCGGAGACCAAGTCCGGACCGACGATCAACCTGCTCTCGGAGGTGTTCGACCTCCGAATTTCGGCGACCGACGATCGCCTCGTTCTCGAGTCCTGAGTCGACGCTACCGTTCGGGACGTTCCGTCGCGCGGCGCAACAGCCCGAGGAGGGTGTTCGCCTCGCGCGCGGTGAGATCCGCCCGGCCGTGGATTCTGCGGAGCATCCGCATCGTCTTCTCGCGTTTCTCCTCCGGATGGTTGATCTCCTCGAGGAGATCGCCCCACTGGTCGTACAGGCGTTCGACCGTCTCCTCGGGCGCGCGAACGCGCTCGAGGTCCGGCAGTTGCGTCTCGTCCTCCGTGAGGGTCAGCGTCCGCAGTTCGTAGAGAGTCACCGTCGCCGCCTGGCCGAGGTTGAGCACGGGATACTCCTCGCTGGCCGGGATCGAACAGATCTCGTCGATTTCGGCCAGTTCCTCGTTCGTGAGTCCGACGCGTTCGCGCCCGAAGACGAGGGCGGTGGGTGCCTCCACGGTCGGCAGTCGGCCGGCGAGGTCGGCGGGGGTCGAGAACGGGAACCGGACGTGGCTCCGGTCGTCCTCGTTGGTGACGGCCGTACAGCCGATCGTGTGGTAGTTCGAGACCAGTTCGTCGAAGGTGATCTCCGTCGCGTTCGGGAGAACGTCTTCTCGAGCGTGACCGGCGAACCCGTACGCCTCGCCGTCGGGGTCCAGTTCCGGCGGATCGATCAGCAGGAGATCCTCGAAGCCGAAGTTCTTCATTGCCCGGGCGATGGTTCCGACGTTGCCGGGTGACTGTGCGTCGACGACGGCGACGGACGGCGGCGTTCGACGGGTCGGATCGGACGGCGCGCTCGAGTCGTCCGTCGGTGACGACGGGTCGGTCATTGCTAGAGTCAGGCGGGAGCGCGAGGTTACGGGTTTCGGTTTCGAGGACGGCTCGAGACGGACTCGAAGCGACCGGATTCGAGGCGTTGGAGACCGAAGAAGGTCAAGACGTTCGTGGTGGAGGGACGACGTGACCGTTGTCGGTCGTCCCTGTCCTCTCTTCTTTCTCTTCATCTCATCATCTAGTTTCTAGCTTCTAGATACTCTCTAGAGAGACTAGTTAAGCGAGAAGAGTAGCAGAAGTGTGGAGAGTGGGGAGAAGTGTGAAGTACCTCGGGGACAAGCCCCGAGGCTTCACCGTTTTGCCCATGTCGTCCAGAAACGGACGGATAGGCGCAGGCGAATTTAATTCCCCTCGACCTTCTTCTCTCGAAGTCGGCTGGAATTAACACCCGAACACTCGCTGTGTCCGTGAGGGTCGGTCGCTCCACCACGACCCGACAACACCCGTCGCACCACGTCAAGGACGCGGGTTTTGAGAGGTGTCGCATTCCTCGCAACTGCGCGCAGTTGCTTCGGATTACGGTCTTTAATCCACGTCGCAACTGTACTCGTTAATACGGTGGAATGCGTCATATAGCTTACGCGATTCACCCTCGGGGTCAAGTGGTTCGAGACGCTTCGCGTCTCGTCATCACGGAAGACAAGTCTTCCGTACGACCCCGAGGCACTCTCGCTGTATCTCTGTAGAGATCGGTGTTACCGATAGTGGAAATCGTGAAAGAAGGAAGAAGGGTGAAAAAGGGAGGACTCGGGAGGAAGAGACGAACTATGGCCTCTCGAGACCGTGGGTTCGCTGTCCTGGGTCCCGTGGATGGGGCACACACCTCCCTCGCGTTTGTAACCGCTATTGGGTGTGGGGGAGTTCCGTTCGGGAACACACCACCGTCGCGGATGTAAAATATCGGGTGTGATCGAGCGAAAATAGAAATATCGCCAGTTTTCTTCGACCCACCCCCACCTAGTCAACGTTACATCCGCGACGGTGGTGTGTGTGCCAAACGGCCGGTTCGAGACCCCTCGTTCGATCGAGGGACCTAGTTTTGTGGTCGAACGAGCCTGGATTCTATTCCGAGACGCGATTTCGGTCAGTTCTTCGAACCGGATCTCGTTTCCCCGGCCCCGTCGATCCCGATTTCGTCCGTTACATACGCGAGGGGGGTGTCGGCCCCCGTCGCCGATTATCGATCGCGCCGACGAATCGAACCGACGGTACCCCTCGATCGATTAGAAGCGCGAGGAAGGCAGTCGGATGAAATTCAACCGCTCGGGACGAATAGACCCTCGACAGGTTCTCAGGCTTCGCTTTTACATCCGCGATCGATCTCCATAGCTTTATTTCAGTCCAGTTGGTAGGCACCCGGTACTGCAATGTCCGCGAACGACGATCGTGATCCACTCTTTCGGTACGACGATCCGGTCTTCGCCGACGAGCGGCTGCTCGAGATCACGCACCTGCCCGGTCCGGACCGGATCGTCGGGCGTGACGAGCAGATGCAACGGGTCGCGGACGCCCTGAATCCGGCTATTTTCGGGAGCGAGCCGAACCACCTGTTCATCTTCGGTAAGACCGGTACCGGCAAGTCGCTCATCTCGCGGTCGGTCACCCAGCGGGTGATCTCGGAGGCCCAGCACGACGGTGTCACGGTGAAGTACGCCTTCATCGACTGCGGGGAGCAAAACACCGAGGCGTCGATCATCAAGACGATCGCCCAGATCGTCAACGAACCGGACGACAGCGGCGTCACGATTCCCGACCGGGGGCTCGGGACGGGCGACTATTACAAACGGCTCTGGCAGGCCGTCGACCGCTGTACGGACGTGACTATCGTCATCTTGGACGAGATCGACATGCTCGAGGACGACGAGGTTCTTCGGAAGCTCTCCCGGGCGGGCGAGAACCGGCGGATCTCGGACTCGAGCATCGGGATCATCGGCATCTCGAACAAGATCGACTTCCCGGATCACCTCTCGGAACGGGTCAAGTCCAGCCTCTCCCGGGACGAACTCGTCTTCCCGCCGTACGACGCGAACCAGCTCGTCGAGATCCTCGAGAAGCGACGCGACGCGTTCCACGACGGCGTCCTCTCGGACGACGTGATCCCGCTGACGGCCGCGCTCGCGGCCCAGGAACACGGGGACGCCCGCAAGGCGATCGATATCCTCCGGAACGCCGGCCGGATCGCGAAGAAGCAAAACGACAGCCGCGTCACTGCCGATCACGTCCGGGACGCCAAGGAGAAGACCGAAGCCGACCGGTTCAACGAGTTGATCGAGGGCTCGCCACAGCAGGCGAAGGCGATCCTCTACGCCCTGACGATCCTCACCGAGAACAGTTCGGAGAAGGAGTTCCCCACGAAGATCATCTACAACCAGTACAAGGAGATCGCTCGCCAGCTCGACTTCGACGTGCTCTCGGAGCGACGGGTCCAGGAGATCCTCCAGGAACAGAACTTCCTCAACGTGATCCAGTCCGAACGCGAGGGCCGGGGACGCGGACGCGGTGCTCACGCGAAACACCGCCTGCTCGAGAACCCGTCGATCGTCAAGAAGGTCCTCCTGCGGGACGCACGACTGGCGGTCCTCGAAGACGACGAGTAGCTCCACCCGAACGACGGACCGGGCTCGCGCCGACACCAATTCTTTTCGTTCTCCTCACACGACTCGTGTGCTCGAGTCGAGGCCCATCCCCGTCCGACCGAACACGATCGGACACTGACCCGTCCGGCTGCAGGGGGGGCTCCAAGTTACGTCGTAATACGATATTACCGAGCGGGGAACCGCGGGAACCTCGTTCCCAGTTCGGTCGTTTCAACGGGTCGAACAGGGGAATGTGATCGTTGTCGGTAGAAATAGAGAATATACTACAGTAAGAGAAAGCTTATGCCGGATGCTTCGAAATGAGGGAGTGGACGCCGGGCGGCCTCCCGGGTAGGGGTACTTCGGAGGCGACCCCCGGCCCACAACACGGAATTATTGTGGCATTACGCCGACCAGTAGCGACGCAGAGGGGATGGCATCGCGGACTATGCAGGTCACGACCGGTAGAGCCGAGTGTCTCGAGCGCGCAGCGCCGACCGAGAACGAGTATGGAGTTCGACGACTGGGACCCCGTTTACGAGGCGATACTGCAGGATTTCGGCTTCGACCGCGCCGAGGATGAGCGGGCGCGTGACCTCCTCGCGTCGCTCACCGACCCCTTCGACGTCGATCGATTGTCGGCGGTCGACGGCGCGAGGGTCGCCGTCGCCGGGGCCGGCCCCTCACTGACGGGTGACGCCGAACTCGAGCGCGCGGAAAACGCAGACGTCGTGTTCGCGGCGTCGACGGCCGCGGACGTGCTTCGGGACCGGGGGCTCGAGGTCGACTGTCTGATCACGGACCTCGACAAGAACCCGGAGACCGTCCGTCGGCTGACTCGGGAGGGAGTACCGGTCGCGGTCCACGCCCACGGGGATAACGTCCCCGCGCTCCGGTCGGTGGTCCCCGACTGCGTGGACGCGTTCGTCCTCCCGACCACGCAGGCGGCTCCGGCCGATCACGTCGTAAACCCAGGCGGGTTTACCGACGGCGATCGCGCGGCGTTTCTGGCCGACTGGCTCGGGGCGGCCGACCTCGTCTTCGTCGGCTGGGACTTCGACGACCCCGACGTGAGCCCGATCAAGGCCCGCAAACTCGAGTGGGCCGAGCGGCTCCTCTACTGGCTCGAGTCGCGGCGGGAGGAGCGGTTCGGCGTACTCGACGGACGACGTGACGGGATCGAGACGGGTCCGCTTCCCGTCGGGGAGTAACGGCTGGCCGCGAGTGAGATCCCGGACGGAAAAGCCGGATCGACGCTACTGAATTCGATACTCGACGAAATCGGCACAGCCGCAAGCCGGACAGTCCCCCTCTGCCCCGTCGATCGTCTTTCCACAGCGCCGGCACTCTTCGATCGTCGTCGCCTCATCGCCGCGGAAGAGAACCGATTTGACTGCCTCTCGCATCGTCGACCCCGTGGTACGCCCCGAACGGTTCTGGCTGGCCATGGAGTACTCGAAGCCGATATCATAGTTCGTTATTCTCTCGCTAACGAAACTTTCAGGAATTCGTTTAGTTCGCGAGGGCTCATTCCGACGGTCGATGTCCGAAGAAATCGGCTCGCGAGGCTCTGCTGTGTCACAGACCGGAGTCGTTGCCGGTCGAACGAGCGAGTACCGGTGACGGCGCAGGTCAGTGCTCCGCCGCGGGCGCGAGGGCGTCGATCGTGTCCTCGATCTCTTCGGGGGTCGCTCCGCGGGGGAAGCCGATCGCGATATCGTCGAGGCCGTCGATCTCCTCGAACTTCCGGAGTTCCTCCCGGGCTCGTTCGGGGGTTCCGGCGGCCCCGATCGCGTCGAGCAACGCCTCCGGGATCGCCTCGAGGGCACCCTCTTTGTCGCCGCTCGCCCAGGCAGCAGCGATCTCGTTGGCCTCGTCCTCGTACCCCTGTCGGGAGAGCGATTCCCGGTAGTACGTGCCCATCGCACCGACGTAGAACGCCAGGTGCTCGCGCGCCAGTTCGCGGGCGCGCTCGCCGTCCTCGAGCGCGCAGGCCGTCAGCGAGAGCGTGACGCGGACGTCGTCGGGATCGCGGTCGCCCAGGTCGGCGCCGCGGCGGAGGTCCTCGAGTCGATCCTCGAGGCCGTCGGACGTGAAAACGGTCGCGTGCCAGCCGTCGGCGAACCGGCCGGCGAGTTCGACCGACTTGGGGCCCATGCCGGCGGCGTCGATCGGCACGGGGTCTTCGGGCGGATCACAGCGCAGTCGGAAGCCCGACAGCGAGAAGATCTGGCCGTCGTAGTTGACAGTCTCCCCGGACATGACCGCGCGCATGATCTCGAGGTACTCGCGGGTGCGTCGCAGCGGGCGGTCGAAGTCGACGCCGTGCCAGCCCTCGATGACGGCGGGGCCGCTGGGGGCGATCCCCATCCGGAGGCGGCCGTCGGCGACCTCCTGGAGGGTCGTCGCGGTCTGGCCGAGCAGGGTCGGCGACCGGGAGTAGACGTTGACGATGCTCGGCCCGAGGCCGATCGTCTCGGTCTCGCGCGCGATGTTCGTGAGCACTGTCGGGGCGTCCCGGCCCCACGTTTCGGGGAGCCAGGCGTACTCGTAGCCGCGTTCTTCTCCGCGTCGGGCGTAGTCGACGATGGTATCGACGCTCGGCTGTGCAGCGACCGGGAGGTGAAGGCTTCTGTCTGTGTCTGTCATGGTGGTGTCCGCCGTCCTGCTCGTACGGACACAGTCAACTCTCTTAAAGTTCCCTCCGTTCGTGACCCTCGAGGACGGGAGACCAGGAGAACGGACCGATCGAAACGACGGGTCGAAACCGTCCGTCGAACGCGGCGATCAGAACAGCGCGTCGAGTTCCCCGCCGGTGTCCATCAGCGAGGCGAACTCGTCCTGGGCGTTCGCGCGCACCGATTCGGTCGTCTCCTGGGCCTCGATGGCGACCTCCTGGAGCTGGTCGACCCGCGGCACGTCGGTCACGCCAGACAGGAGCACGATGGCGCCGACCTCGTCGCGGTCCGACAGCGGGTAATCGCCGCCGCGGATCTCCATGCTCCCGGTCTCGTCCTCGAGCCACTGGCGGCCGCGTTCGACGCCCTTGCGGTTCAAATGCTCCGCGGGGCCGGTCGCGACGACCAGCCCGCGGTCGGCACTCGAGACGTCGCAGGGGAGCGTGAGCCGGCCGAGCGTCGCCTTGCGGACGAGACTCGTCATCCGGTTCGTCGCCTGCCCCTCGTCGAACTCTTCCTCACCGCGGAACGACGAGAGCAGTCCGCCCGACGTATCGACCTCCTCGCGGGCGTAGCCGATCGTCGAGACGCCCTCCTCGAGGGTGTTGATGATCTCCGAGGAGTCGACGACGCTCTCGGCGACGTCGTCGTCGTCGTCGACTTCGCCGGCCGCGAACAGCAGTCCGAACCGTTCGACGATCTCGCGGTTGATCCGATCGTAGCCGTCCTGGACGGACTCGCCGGCGCTGCGCCAGACGTCGTTGTCGAAGACCAGGAGGTTGTCGACCTCGCGGACGAACGTCTGGAACGAACGCGCGGCGTTGAGCGTGTAGATCCCCCCCTCGTCCGTGGCGGGGAGGATACCCAGCCCGTAGACCGGTTCGTTGTAGATCCGCTTGAGGTGTTTCGCGAGGACGGGTGCGCCGCCCGATCCCGTCCCGCCGCCCATTCCGGCGACGATCAGGAACGCGTCGATCTCGTGGACCGGGATCCGGTCGATCGCTCCCTGGATCTCGTCGATGTCCTCCTCGGTGACGGTCGCGCCGAGTTCGTTGTCGGCGCCGACGCCGTGGCCCTTGACACGGGCCTGTCCGATGAGGACGCGGTTCTCTTTCGGCACGTTCTCGAGTCCCTTGAGGTCCGTCGTCGCGGAGTTGACGGCGATCGCGGAGTTGATGAATCCGCCGCCGATCGCCTCGTCGTACGCCAGGAACTCGTCGACGACCTTCCCGCCTGCCTGTCCGAAGCCGATGAGTGCGAGTTTCATGGTTGTCTCTCGTGGTCGTTCCCGAACCCGACGCGACAGATCGGCGAGTCCCTCGTCGGCTGCAGTCGGCGTCGCGTACGCGCTCGAATCCCGTCGGCGAGCGATCGGCCGCGTCTCGAGGTGGGAACGGATGCCACGCTCCGATGGTATCCGAATACGGCTATTGTTATGCTGCTCGTATAACTGAAGGAAAGACGTTCGTCGCGAGAGTATCGTCGTGAAATCAGTATAGTCATCGATTACTGATACTCAGAAATTCAAAACAGTCACTCGTTCGTACCTGTCTGCACAGTCGGTCGATCGTCCTCTCGTGGGCGATGCGGCGATCCGACACTTCCGGGTTCCCGACCGTTCTCGCGGTCCCGCCGCTCGCCATCCGTCTGCGATGGGAAATGCTCGCACTCCCGCCGCTCACCGTCCGTCTGCGATGGGAAATGCTCGTCCCGCTCGGCCTCGAGCCTCGAGGTGTCGTTCAGAGAGTAAGTCCTATACATCGTGGAGATGTACCTGCTATGATATGGACGAAGGCGCGCCGTCGGCGACGCGACGAGGGGCACTCGCAGGGGCGGGGAGTGCAATCGCCACGGCACTCGCGGGCTGTTCGGAACGGCTCTGGTCACGGGCGGGCACCGCCGGTTCCGAGCAGATCGAACTGACGATCAAGACGGTGCCCGCGGACGACGACCTCGCGGCGGCCAAGATCGTAAGCCAGTTCCGCGAGAACCTTCGCGACGCCGGGATCGGCGTCACCCACGAACCGGTTCCGGAGGCCGACCTCTACCGGGACGTCCTCCTCGACGAGGAGTACGATGTTTTCGTCGCCCGGCATCCGGGGATCGAGGAGTACGACGCGCTGCGGGGACTGTTACACTCCGAGTTCGTCAACGAACAGGGGTGGCAAAACCCCTTTCACTTCTCGGACGTGCTCGCGGACGACTACCTCGACCGACAGCGCCGCGAGACTGGAGAGCAACGCCGGGAGACGATCGCCGAGTTGCTCGAGTACCTCGGCGACACCGTGCCGTACACGACCATCGGTTTCCCGATCGAGATCGCCGGGCACCGCGCGGGGATCGACGCCAGGCGGACGCTCTCCTGTCCGGGGGATTACTTCGATCTCCTCTGTCGCGAACCGGCCGACGGGCCCCGGGACGGGCCGCTCGAGGTCGGGGTCTACGGCGATCGGCTCGGTCAGCGCCTGAATCCGCTCGTCGTCGACCGGAACCGAATCGATGGCCTGCTGGGACTGCTGTACGAACCGCTGGTTCGCCGAGTCGAGACGGGCCCGTCGCGCGAGGAAACTCGAGTAGACGACGAGAACGGCGACGATACGGGAGCCGGGTCACAGCCGAACTGGTCCGACTCCGGGACGGAAACGGAAACGGAAACGGAAACGGAACGGGTCCCGTGGCTCGCGGAGGAGGTTTCCTGGGACGAGCGTGGCACCGGATCGGAGCCGCGACTTCGGGCCGACGTTACGCTCCGCGAGGGCCTGGAGTGGCACGACGGGGAGCCCCTCGAGGCCGACGACGTCGTCTTCACCTACCGGTTCCTGGCGGACACCTCCATGGGCGCGGTCGACGGCGGGGTGCCGGCACCGCGATACCGGAGCCAGGGGACGGTCGTCGAGACGGTCGACAGGCTCGACGATCGCACCGTCCGGTTTTCCTTCGGTGAGACGTCGCGACCCGTTGCGACCACCGCGTTTTCGATCCCGATACTGCCCGCACACGTCTGGCGCGACCGGACGGAACTCGTCGCCGATCAACGCACCGAGGCACTGACGACGGACAACGAGGAGCCGGTCGGCTCCGGCCCCTTCGAAATCACCGACATCACGATCGACAGGATCGAACTCGAGCCGGTCGAAGACCACGTATTCAGAGAGCCCGACGACCGGCCCGAGTTCCTCGAGGGATTCTCACAGTATTCCGGGATCAGCTTCCGGATCGACCCGAACGTCGGGACGATGATGGACTCGCTGCTCGACGGCGAGATCGACGTGACAGGCGACGGCATTCCACCCGAAGATATCGGCCGGTTCACCGATGCCGAGGACGTGTCGACGGTTACGGGGCAGGCCGATTCGTTCTACATGATCGGGTACAACCATCATCATCCGGAACTGGGTAACCCTCGGTTCCGGCAGATCGTCTCTCGACTCGTCGACCGGGAACACATTGCGCTCGATCTGTTCAATGGGTTCGCGGAGCCGGCGACCTCGCTGGGGTCGCTCGTCGGTCTCTCCGACGACGAGTTCGGGCCGAACGGTCGGTCCGGTGAGGGAACAGGTGATCAAAGTCAGGACGCAAACGAAGACGAGGACGAAAACGAAGACGGAGACGAAAACGAGGACGAGGCAGACGGCATCAAGATCACCGACTTCCCCGGCACCGACGGCGAGATCGACGTCGAACTCGTGCGGTCGCTGTTCCGGGACGCCGGCTACCGCTATGCCGACGGGGAGTTGCTCGAGTAAACGGATTCGCCGCCTCGAGGCCGTTCCGTCCTCCGATTCGTCCGCAACGCGTGGCCCACCTCGAAGTCGTTCATCGGCGATACCAACCACGTTCTATTAATGGGTCATGGATCTTACCTCGAGACGAGACGAATGACGCTCGCCGCCGTCGTCCTCGAACTCGCCCTGGTCGTCGCGACGATGCTCGCGGTCGCGACCCTGGTCGTCGTCGGGCCGCGACCGGTAGCGACGGCCCTGAGCGACTTTCGATGGCGACTCAGGGCCTGTCTGTTGCCGCTTGCCGCGCTCGCGGTCGTGTTACTTCTCCGATGGGCGACCGTCGACGTCGTCGTGCGTCTCGAACGGGAGGTGGTCGGCACACCGGTTACCTCGTATCTCTTCGAATTCGAACGGTTAGTCTTCCCCGAGTATCCGGTGGCCGCCCTCCAGTCGTTCCAGACCCCGGAAGTGACGGCCTACTTCGTGTTCGTCTACATCTACGGCTACGCGTTCCTGCTGTTGTTCCCGTTTATCGCGTACTTCGCGCTCGAGGAGATGGAGGAGCTATCGACGCTGATCGTCGCGTTCGCGGTGAACTACGGCGTCGGCCTCGTCTGTTACGTCCTCTTCCTCTCGATGGGGCCGCGCAACCTCGAGCCGACGCTGTTCGAGGGGCTGCTGTACGACGCGTTCCCGCAGTCGCGGACGCTCACGAACCAGGTGAACCAGAACACCAACGTGTTCCCCTCGCTGCACTCGTCGCTGTCGATGACCGTCTTCTTCATCGCCTGGCAGACCCGGGAGAAGTATCCGCTCTGGGTGCCCATCTCGGGCGTGCTCGCCATTAGCGTCGTCGTCTCGACGATGTATCTGGGGATCCACTGGTTCCTCGACGTCGTCGCCGGGACGGCGCTGGCGGCCGCGAGCGTCTACGTCGCCCGCAACTACACGATCGAAAGCGCGGTCGGCGGGATCCGCGGGTACCTCGACGGTCGACTCGGCCGCAACGGGCGACCCGACCGCGACTGACGGAATACCCTGGACCGAAAAACGAGCGAGGCCCCGCGCCGTCTCGGAACCCGTCGGCACCGATGGTACGCCGACGCCAACACTGATGCCCCGCACGCTTTCAGTCCTCGAGTGGTCAGATCCGGTATGATCGTTCACTGGCACCGCAGGGATCTGCGGGTACGGGACAATCGCGGGCTGGGACGGGCCGCGGCGATGGGATGCAGCGAGGACGAGGGAAAGCGTGAGGACGCCCACGTCGTCCCCCTGTTCGTCCTCGATCCGACCGTCCTCGAACACGCGTCGCCGGTCCGGGTTTCCTGTCTCCTCGAGGCGCTGGAGGGGCTTCGCGACCGGTACCGCGAGTTGGGCAGCGACCTCCTCGTTTTCCGTGGTGAGGCCAGCGAGGTCGTCCCCCGAGTCGCGGCCGAGCACGACGCCGAGACCGTCACCTGGGGCGAGGACTACAGCGGACTCGCCGCCGAACGGGACCGCGCCGTCACCGCCGCGCTCGAGGACCAGGGGGTCGAAACGGAGACGGTCCACGATTCGATCATTCACGAACCGGGCTCGATCACGCCAAACCAGGGGGATCACTACTCCGTCTTCTCCTATTTCTGGAAGAAGTGGCGTGACCGGGAGAAGCCCGCGCCCGTCGAGCCGCCGGCTGCGGACGACCTCGTGGACCTGCACGGCGACGACGGCACCGAGCCACTGCCCTCGCTCGGGGACCTCGGGTTCGACGAGCCGGCGGCGTCGACCCGGCCAGTGACTCAGGCGGCGGCCCGCGAACGCGTCGCGTCGTTCTGTGGGGGGCCGATCTACGAGTACGACGAGCGCCGCGACTACCCGGCTGCGGGGGCGACCTCGCGGCTCTCGGTCCACTACAAGTGGGGAACCGTCGGCCCGCGGGCGGTCTACGCCGCGACCGAGCGAGCTATGGACCGAGCCTCGAGCAACGACGAGCGCGAGGGAGTGACGGCGTTTCGTCGGCAGCTCGCGTTCAGGGAGTTTTACGCCCACGTGCTGGCGTTCAACCCGGAGATCGTCTCCGAGAACTTCAGCGACGCGACGGGCGAGATCGACTGGCGGAACGATCCCGACGAGTTCGACGCCTGGAAGGCCGGGAAGACCGGCTACCCGATCGTCGACGCCGGAATGCGACAGCTTCGCGAGGACGGGTGGGTCCACAACCGCGTCCGGATGATCGTCGCCGCGTTCCTGACCAAGGATCTCCTCGTCGACTGGCGGAAGGGGTACGACTGGTTCCGGTACAACCTCGCCGATCACGACACGGCAAACGACGTCGGCGGCTGGCAGTGGGCCGCCTCGACGGGGATGGACGCCCAGCCGTACTTCCGGGTCTTCAATCCGACCAAACAGGGTCAGGACTACGACCCAGACGCGGAGTACATCCGCGAGTACGTGTCGGAACTGCGGGACGCGTCGGCGGACGAGATCCACGACTGGGGTTCGCTCTCCGATGCAGAACGGGAGCGTATCGCTCCGGAGTATCCGGCACCGATCGTCGATCACGGGGAGCGTCGGGAACTCGCGATCGAGACGTTCGAGCGGGCGCGTGACTGATTCGGTCTGCTGTACCGGCTTCCCGGCCCGATCGCAGGGGTTCGCGGTCCGGCCGGCAGGAGTTTCCAGTGTCCTGTATAAAATCAGTAACTGCTTTCGGTAACATCACCGCAGCGTGCCCCATCGACCCTATTGTCAGGATATTGGGCACCATTCTTATCTGCATGAATCTGTTAGTTCGGGACATGTCCTCTCCCGGAGATACGTCGACGCCGAGCGGAGAGGTGCCCCCTTCACAGGCCATCGTCGAAGCGATCGCCGCCCACGAAGGCGTCGACCCTACCGAGATCGAGCCCCCGGAGTACGAACCCCTGTATTCGGTCGTCAACCCGGAAGCGCTCGACTCGCTCTTTCGAACGTCTCACGCGACCGGCCAGCGCCAGGCCATCGTCGCGCTCGAGTACGAAGGCTACGACGTTGTCGTCCACGGCGACGGCCGCGTCGACGTCCACGAATCAGGTTCCGACGAGAGTCCCCTCGCCGACCGGGTTCTGGAGTAAGAGCCCCGAATCCGCCGGTCACTCGGCCCAGTAGGCCTCGCCAGGCTGGGTCTCGAAGACGACCCGGTCGAGCAGTTCGATCGCCTTCTCGAGGCCTTCCCGCGAACTCGTCAGCGAGTCCTCGTGTTCGATGCTCAGCGTGTCGTCGTAGCCGACCATCCGCAGGGTCGAGACGAGGTCCTTCCAGTGGGATTCGTCGTGGCCATAGCCGACCGAGCGGAACAGCCACGAGCGGTTGGGTTCGTCGTCGTAGCCGGTCGTATCGAGAACGCCCTTCTCGCGGGCCATCGCCTCGTAGATCCGCGTGTCCTTCGCGTGGACGTGATGGATGGCGTCTCGTTCGCCCAGATAGCGGATCGCGTCGGGGACGGAGATCCCCTGCCAGTAGAGATGTGACGGGTCGAAGTTCGCCCCGACCCGCTCGCCCGTCTCATCGCGCAGTCGGGCCATCCCGTGGGGTTCGTAGACGAGCATGTTCGGGTGCATCTCGATCGCGACGTCGACCCCGTGTTCGTCGGCGAACGCGGCCAGATCCGACCAGTAGTCGATGGCGGTTTCCCACTGATACTCGAGGGCGTCGGCGTGTTCGGGCGGCCAGGGCGCGGTGATCCAGTTGGGGACCTCGTCGTTCGGGCCGCCGGCCGGGAGCCCGGAGAAGCAGGTGACGACTCCGACCTCGAGTTGGTCGGCCAGTCGGATCGCCTCACGGAGTTCGGTGTCGGCATCCTCGGCCCGCTCGTCGTCGGGATGTAACGGGTTATTGTGGGTCGCGAGCGCACTGATCCGCATGTCGTGGTCGTCCAGCAGGTCCCGGACCTCCGCCTGGGCGTCCTCGTCGTCGAGGTACTCGGCCCGGGGGAGGTGGTCCTCTCCCGGGTGGCCGCCCACGCCGGGCTCGATCGCGTCGACGCCCAGGTCGTCGAGATAGGCCAGGGCGTCGGCGAGCGTTTCATCCGCGAGCGGTGGGGTGTGAACGCCGATCTCCATGGATCGACGAACGCCCCCAGTTTCAATAAAACGGTGGCACGCGGACCCTCTCCCGCGAGTCGGTCACTCGTCGATCGGAATCGTTCGGCCCTCCTCGCTCGAGCGGTAGATGGCGTCGACGATCCGCTGGACGGCCAGCGCCTGCTCGACGCTGTCGTCGTCGGGGTCGTCCGCGGCGATACGGTCGAAGAACGTCTGCTGTTCGTCCGTGTGCGTGTCGTTCTGGCGCGTCTGGATCGACGTATCCTCGAGGTGGTCCGGGCCGACTTTGCTCGCGGAGTAAAAGGAGAGATCGCCCTCGAGCAGGTCGAACCGGGCGGCGGATTCGGTGCCCCGGACGACGAACTCGTGGTTCGCGGGCCGGTTGGTCGCCCACGCGACCTCAAGCGAGATCGACTGGTCGTCCGCACAGCGGACGAACGCGCTGGCGGAGTCGTCGACGTCGAACCCCGCCGGTCCCGCGTCGTCGGCCCACATGTCGAGGTACGCGTACTCCTCGCGGGAGCCGAACTCGCTGCGGGCGATCCCGCTGACTTCCGTGACCTCGGGGTAGTCGAGCAGATACATCGCGAGGTCGATCGCGTGGACGCCCAGATCGATGAGTGCGCCGCCGCCGGCGATCTGGCGTCGGGTGAACCACGACCCACGGCCCGGGATGCCCCGGCGTCGGACGTAGTTCGCCTCGACGTGTGAAACCTCGCCGAGATCGCCGCGGTCGAGGCGGTTCTTGACGATCCGGACCGCGTTGGCGAAGCGGTTGTTGAATCCCACCATACAGTGACCGTCGGCCTCCCGTGCCGCCTCGGCGATTCGCTCGGCGCTTTCCATCGAGTGAGCCAGCGGCTTCTCGAGGAGCACGTGCAGGTCGTGTTCGAACGCGTCGATCGCGTACTCCTCGTGGTACTTGTTCGGCGTCGTAATGACGACGGCGTCGAGCGTGTCGTACAGATCCCGGTGGTCCTCGTAGACGTCGACGTCGTACCGTCGCGCGAACCGCGTCCGGGCGTCGGCGGCGACGTCCATGCCGCCGACCAGCGGCACGCCCAGATCGACCAACCGCTCGGCGTGGTACTGTCCGATGTTACCGAGGCCGACGATGCCCGTTCTGATGTCCGTTCGATCGCTTGTCATTCCTCTGTGTTCCGCGTTCACTTTCGAGTCTCTACACTGCTAATCGCTATATCGAATCTTGGACTCGATCGACTTTGTTCCGTCGCCGACAACCGGGGTCGCGGGGAAGTGATCAGCCCGCTTTCGACGTCTCCCCCGACTCGGGCTCGGACCGCTCGACCAGTCCGTGCCGTAACGCCTCGCCGCTCGCCGAGTCGAAGAGGTGGAGCTTCGAGCGATCGAGGACGACCTCGAGGTCCTGTTCCTCGTGGACCTCGGTATCGGGGGTGACGCTCATCAACAGCTGATCGGATGCGGTAGCCGGGTCCTCGGCCATCGAGCGGCCGGCTTCCTCGGCCAGCAGGAGGTAGACGAAGACCTCGTCACCCATCGGCTCGAGGACGTCCGTTCGGGCCTCGATCGGTGCGGTCACCGCGGGGAGGTCTCCCGCGGCCGACGCGATGTGGACGTCCTCGGGTCTGACGCCCAGGGTGACGGCGTCGCCGACGGTCACGCCCGGAACCTCGCCCGGATCGAGGTCCACCCGGAAGTTGTCGGTCTCGAGGCCGTCGGCGACGAGTTCGCCGTCGGCGAAGTTCATCGAGGGCGAGCCGATAAAGCCCGCGACGAAGCGGTTCGCGGGCTCGTTGTAGCAGGTAAGCGGCGGCGCGATCTGCTGGAGTCGCCCCTCGTTCAGGACGGCGATCCGGTCGGACATGGTCATCGCCTCGGCCTGGTCGTGGGTGACGTAGATGATCGTCGTCCCGAGTTCGCGGTGCAACCGCTGGAGTTCCGTCCGCATGTGGACCCGGAGCTTCGCGTCTAAGTTGGCAAGCGGCTCGTCCATCAGGAACACGTCCGGATTGCGAACGATCGCACGGGCGATGGCCACCCGCTGGCGCTGTCCGCCCGAGAGTTCGTCGGGCATCCGATCGAGCATTCCCTCGAGCTGGACGACGTCGGCGGCCTGTTCGACCCGGCGTCGGATCTCCTCGTCGTCGTAGGTCCGCAGCCGGAGGCCGAACGAGATGTTCTCGAAGACGTCCATGTGGGGAAACAGCGCGATGTTCTGGAAGACCATCGCGACCCCGCGATCCTTCGGCGCGAGGTTCGTGACCTCGTCGTCGCCGATGTAAACGTTGCCCTCGCTCGGGCGCGTCAGGCCGGCGACCGTTTCCATCGTCGTCGACTTCCCACAGCCCGAGGGGCCGACGAAGGTAACGAACTCCCCGTCCGCCACCTCGAGGCTGACGTCGTCGACTGCGGTGACGTCTTCGTAGCGTTTCGTGATGTGTTCGAGTCTAACTCGTGCCATGGATTACTCTTTGAGTGCGCCTGCGGTCAGTCCGCTCACGATCTTCTCCTGGGCCACGATCACGAGGATCGCGACCGGGATCACTCCGATGATGCTCGAGGCGGCCATCAGGTGGTACATCACCTCGTACTGGCCCTGGTAACCCAGGATGCCCTCGAGGATCGGGGCCCAGTTCTCCGGTTGGCCGTCGGTCATCAGGAACGAGAAGAAGAACTCGTTGTAGACGGCGATGAAGGTCAACACGCCCGCGGTCGCGACCCCGGGGGCCGACAGCGGGATGATGACCCGGAACAGCGCGCCGAGTCGGGTGGTCCCCTCGACCCTGGCGGCGTCCTCGAGGCCGTCGGGGATCTGCGCGTAGAACGTCGTCAGGATGAAGATCGCCAGCGGCATGAAGATCGCCGACAGCGGCAGGACCATCGCGCCGGGCGTGTTGTAGAGGGTGCCGTCGCCGGTGATCGGCTCGAGGGCGAAAAACTGCGTGTTGAACAGGTCGTTCAGCGGGATGAAGAAGGCCGCCGGCGGGAAAAACGAGATGATCAACACGAGCAACATCAGCGGCGTCTTCCCGGGGAATTCGAGGCGGCCGAACGCGTAGCCGGCGAGGCTGGCGACGACCAGCACGACGACCGTCGAGGCGGTCGCGATCACGAAGCTATTGAACATGTACCAGTGGAACGGCAGCGTCTGGAAGACCTCGATGAACGCTCCGGGATTGAACCCGTTGGGTGTGAGGATGATGTCCTGCTGTTGCCCTTCAGGGGTCAGCGCGACCATGAGCAGCCAGTAGAAGGGAAACAGCGTCGTCAGCAGGAAGAAGATCGTCGCCGTGTAGAACATCGCCCGGTAGGCCCGTTTGGGGTTGCTGATCGAGGTCGCGACCCACTGCTGGAACGGGCCGCGATCGAGTTCGGCGTCGTCCTCGTCCTCGAGGAGGAAGGCGTGGGGCGCGTCCTGGTCCCGCTCTCGTCCGCGTTCGGCGGGCTGTCCGCCGTCGGTGATCCGTCGAGCCTGCCGCCATCGTTCGGCGAGCGGGTCGTCGCTGTTACCGTCCGATTCGGTCGATTCCGTGGTCTCGTGGTCGTCGCTCATCAGTAGAGCCCTCCCTCGGTGTCGCGGAAGAAGAACACGTACACCGAGATGATCAGTCCGATCACCAGCGCGGTGGCGAACGCCACCGCGGCGGCGGTCGCGAAGATGCGGGTGCCGCCGAACATCGCCTCGACGACCAGGCAGGTCAGCGACGGGACCGTCGTACAGCCGGCCGTCGACTCGATCAGCCCGTAGACCCGCATCGCGTCCATCGTCCGGAACAACATCGCGACGAGCAGTGCCGGCATCACCAGCGGCAGGGTGATCATCTTGAACCGCTGCCACGGCGACGCGCCCGCGACGCGCGCGACGTCGTAGAGGCTCCGGTCGACGCTCTGTAGCCCCGCCAGGATCAGCAGCGCCATGAACGCCGCGGACTTCCAGATGTCGGCGATCAGGATGATGACGAACGCGTCCCGGCTGTCGGCTAACGGATCCGCGCCGAAGACGCCGAGCCACTGCATCACGTCCGTCCCGAATCCGACCTCCGGCTGGAACAGCAGGAAGAAGATCATCCCCTGGATCACGATCGGCACGGCCCACGGGAGGATGATCGCCACCCGGACCCACCGCCGGCCCCGGAAGTCCTGGTCCAGGACGTACGCCTGCCCGAAGCCGATCACCGTCTCGAAGATCACGCTGATCACGGCAAAGCCAAGCGTCACGAAAAGCGCCTGCTGGAGCAAGGGCACGCCGAGTTCGACGAACGGGAACGAGGTCGACAGCGAAACGTCGACGAACTGCCGGGCGAGTCGCGCGTTCCCCGTGAGGATGTCGACGTAGTTCTCGATGCCGACGAACCCGCCGAGCGGGTCCGCACCCCGCGTCTCGTCGGCCCGCAGCGACATGACGAAGGTGCGGATCAGCGGGTAGAACGCGATCAGCGCGAGCAGGGCGAACGCCGGAATCAGCAACAGGTAGGCGTAGGCCGCCTCGCTCAGGTTCTCCATCCGGTTGACGACGGGGTTGCCGGTCCGCTCGCGGCTCTCGGCCGGGTGGTCGGTCCCGCCCGTCAGCGGCGACTCGTCCGTATCAGCCGCCATGCTGTTCGGCCACCTCCTGTTCGCTGCCCTCGAGCCGATCCGCCAGATCGGTCATCGCTGCCTCCGGGGCTTTCGCGCCGCGGTAGGCCGCGTGTACCTCCTGGAAGATCAACGCGGACTGTTCCGGCCAGACGTCGGTCACCGGCCGCGAGATCGCGTTCTCGCCGGCGAGCTGGATCTGGTCCGTGTATCGCGCGATCGGTCCGATCTCGTCCGGGTCGGCTTCCTCGACCAAGTCGATGTTCGGGGGCAAGAAGCCCTGGAGTTCGAAGATCGTGAGCATGACGTCTTCGTGGGTGAACGCCTCGAGGACCTCGAGTGCGAGGTCCGCACGTTCGGTGTAGGGGCTCAGCGTGAGGTGCCAGCCGCCGAGCGCGGCGGCCGTGCCGCCGACGCCCTCGAACTCGGCTTCGTCCTCCGAGACGGCGTACGGCTGGGTCATGACGCCCAGGTCCTCACCGAACGCGTCGTCCGATCCGGCCTCGTCGATCGCGAACGGCCAGTTGCGGTGCGCGACGGCGTCGCCGTCCGCGAACGGACCGAGCGACTCCTGCTCGGACCACTGGACGATCGCCGACGGGCTGATCTGGGGGTAGCCGTCGAGCGCGTGTTCGTCGTCGTCGCCGTGGACGAACGCGCGCATCATCCGGATGGCGTCGAGTACCGACTCGTCGTCGACCGTGATCGGGCGGTCGCCGGCGGTAAAGAGGTTCTCGGCGCCGCCGAAGTAGCCGCCGCCCCAGGTCGTCATCACCTCGTTGAACGTACAGCAGGCCAACCCCTCGTAAGCCGCCGCCTGCGTCGTGTACCCGTACTGAAGGCCCTGCTCGGATCTGGCGTCAGCAACCGCATTGGCGAACTCCTCCCAGGACGGCGGCTCCGTCGCCCAGTCGCCGGTGTCGTAGCCGACGTCTTCTATCAGGTCTTGCCGGTAGAGCATCAGCCCGAAGTCGGGGAACAGCGGAACGCCGTGCAGGTTCCCCGTCTCGGGGTGTCGAGCCGTCTCGAGTGCGTCCTCGAGGTAGTCGTCTTCGATCCGGGACACCACGTCGTCGGGCAACGCCTCGCTCAGGTCGGTCGTCTGTTCGCGCAGGATGAACGGGATCGTCCACCCGCTGTCCATCATGTGGATATCGGGGGGCGATCGGCCGGCCTGCAGCGTCGACTGTGCCTCCTGCATCCGCTGGACCGAGTCGCTGACGACGGTCTGGAGTTCGACCCGCACGTCCTCGTCGAGGCCGGCGTCCCACAGCGCCTCCTGGACGGACGGTTCCCCGTCCTCGGTGTGGAGGATCTCCTCGAAGTCCGTCGCGCCGGTCATTACGACGGTGTTCGGGCTGCGACCCCGGCCGAGACAGCCGGCGATCGCCGTGGTTCCGACCGCGGCGACCGCTGACGCCCCGGCCACGAACGAGCGGCGGGATGGCCCCTCGCGACGTCGTTCTGAGACTGAGGTCTCGTCTCCCATCCGGGGTAACTACACGCCGTTCGGACGCTTAACGAACTGGCTTGCACGAACCGACCCGTTCCGTACGGCGAGCGGCCCGATCGGCGTAAGGCCCTGTTACCGTGCCGTCACTCTTGTCGGGGGTGAAAATCGAACCGAAAAGAGGACTGTGAACTGGCGACCCGGGGCGGTCGTGGGCGGTCGTGGGCGATCGGGAATCGGGGTGGCCGACGACGGCCGCGTTACTCCTCGAGCGTCGGCGGTTCGTGGCGGCCGATATGGATCTCGTGGGCCTCGAGGTCCTCGAGCGCGGCGACGCGGCCGCCGACGGTCACCTCGCGGCCGTCCTCGTTCTCGAGGGTCATGCTGGCGACTTCCTCGCTGACCTCGAACGAGACGTCGACGATCCGACCGCGAACGATCTGGGTGCTGCCGACCTCGACGTCGCGGCCCTCGATCGTCGCGTAGAACTCGCCGCCCTCGTCGATGACGTCCTTGACACAGCGGCGGATCGAGGCGTATTTGCGCGGGTAGGTCCGCGCGGTGCCGTCCTCCGCGAGGGTGCGTTCCGCGGTCGTCCAGAGGACGGTCCCGAAGAACCCGGAGACGAGGAAGCCAAGCGCCGAGCGGTTGAAGATGACCCCATAACGGTCCTGGTCGTCGCGCAGTGCGTCCTGGGTCGCGTAGACCGAGTAGTTCCCGTCCGCGACGGCGACGACCGGGGTCGTGATCCCGCGGCGCGCGCGGGCCGTCGTCGCGACCGACAGATAGTCGAACTCCTCGGGAGCGGGTGCTTCGCTCGCCGGCGTCACGATCAGGTCGACGCTAACGCCCGCGTCGACGGCGGCCTCGAGTTGGTCCTCGAACCGCGTCAGCAGGTCCGGCGTCAGCGACAGGGAGAGTTCGTACTCCGCGGAGTCGATGACCTCCTCGAAGTACCGCAGGATCGTCGATCGGGACTTGACCAGCGACACCGCCTCCGTGTCGCGGGCGGGGGCCGTGTAGCGGGCCTCGAGTTCGTCGATCATCTGCTCTAAGGAGCTCTGGACGTCGTCGAAGGCTTCGGCGGGGTCGATCGCGACGACTTTCATCGGGCGGGACTCCCGCAGTTCGACCAGGCCGCGGTCGCTGAGGCTGCGGACCGTGTCGTAGACGCGGGGCTGTGGAATCTCGGTCCGGTCGGCGATCTCGCTTGCGGTGAGCTGTCCCTGTTCCAGGACGGTGAGATAGGCATCGATTTCGTACTCGCCGAGGTTGAACCGGTCCCCAACGCGCTCGACCGTCGAGCGCAGTTCGTCTGGTGCCATACGCCGCCGTAGGATTCCTACGGATAAATGATTTATTATACACCGAGTAGCATCTATTTTCGAAATCGGGTTGTCCCCGTCGGATAGCGATACTTCGCCGAAGAAAGCGCCACGGGCACGATAACGCCGACGGCGGCGGACCGGTCAGAACCCTTAACCACCACGGGACTGAGTGTGTTCCCATGTACGGCGACCTCCAGGGAGAGGAGTCCGGGGGCGACCCCGGCGCCGGCACCGAGTCCGAGGCGACCGACGGGCTCGTCGAAGCCGCCAGTTCGTTCCCCAGCCTCGAGGAGATCGCCCTCGCGCTCGTCGTCCTCGTGATCGGCTGGTTCATCTCGAAACTCGTCGTCCGGATGGCGGGGCGGACGGTCGCACAGCGGATCGAACGCCCCAGCGTCACGCGAACGGTGCTTCGCGGCGTCAGGGTCTCCGTCCTGCTCGTCACGCTCATCGTCGTCGCGTACATCCTGGGCGTCAGCGGCGGCGAAATCTTCCTCTCGGTGACCGTCATCTCGGCCGTGATCGCCGTCGTCCTCGCGCCGCTGGTCGGAAGCCTGATAAACGGCTTTTTCGTCCTCGCGGACCAGCCATACGAGATCGGTGACATGATCGAGGTCGTCGACCAGGGCCACCGTGGCTTCGTCGAGGACATCACCATCCGGTACACGAAGATCTTCACCCTCGAGAACACGTTCATCGTCATCCCGAACTCCGAGATCCAACAGCGCGACGTCGTCAACTACTCCGCGGAGGACGAACGGACCCGGATCTCCGTGCGATTCGACATCACCTACGAGAGCGACCTCGAGACTGCCCGGACCGCGGCCGAGCGGGCGGCCCGCAGCGTCGACGAGGTTATCTCTGGCGGACCGGACATCCGGATCGGGAGCGCGCGGTACGCCGCCGCTCCGGTGTGTACGATCGACCAGTACGCCGACAGCGGAATCTCGCTCGTCCTGTACTTCTGGATCAAGAACCCCTACAAGCAGGCGCTCGTTCGCTCGAGCGTCCAGACAGCGATCCGGGAGCGGTTCGCGGACGCGGACGTCGAGTTCGCCTACCCGCATCGCCACCACGTGTTCGACGAGACCAGCGGCGTCGCGCGGATGGCGGTCGACGGGCGGGAGTCGGAACGCCGTCCCGAACCCGCCCGTGCGTCGCCGGCCGACGGCTCGCCGATGGGAGCGGAAGCCGACGACGGAGCGCGCGAGTCGGGAGACTCGAGCGGCCCCGGGGAGTAACGTCGCCGGAAACTCCCGCGAACGGGGGATTTGTGGGTGTTTTTATGGTTCCCTTTGCCCAACCCTTACGCGATGTACGACGACGTCCTCATTCCGACCGACGGCAGCGACACCGTCGCCGAGACGCTGTCGCACGCGCTCCCGATCGCAGCGGACAACGACGCGACCGTCCACGCGCTGTACGTGGTGGACAGCCGTATCACGGCGGCCGCGAGCGACGGCGACGCCGACGTCGAGTCGACCCTCGAGTCCGAAGGCGAGGCGGCGATCACCGAGGTCCGAGATCGCGCCGCGAACGCCGGGCTCGACGCCGTCGGCGAGATCCGCAAGGGAACGCCCGCGAAGACGATCCTCGAGTACGCCGACGAGCAGGGGATCGACCTGATCGTCATCGGGACGCGCGGCAAGAGTCCGCGGGAGAAAGTCGTCTCGATGGGCAGCGTCTCGGAACGAGTCGTCGACAGCGCCTCGGTTCCGGTGTTCGTCGTGCGGGATGAGGACGACCGGTGAGACCGATCGGTCGGCGCGTCGGACGCGTCAGGCGCGCTGTCGCTCGACCGTAATGATCTCGCACTCGAGATGGTCACGCAGGAACGCCTCGATGTCGGGGTTGTTCGTGAACCGACGGAAGAGTCGCCGCAGTCGGCTCGCGCGCTCGCTGCCGATCACGACGACGTCCGCGTCCTCTGCAGCGACCTCGTCCAGAATGCTCTCTTCGACCAGAAAGCCGGTTCGTACGACGTACCTGGCGTTGTCGAGCGGTCCGAACGCGCGTTCGACCGCGTTTTTCAGATCGATTCTCGTCACTTTCTTCCCGTTCTGGTAGAGGTCCACGTGTAGGATCGTCATCGCCGCGTCCCGGTCGCGTGCGACCTCTATGGCCCGCTTGAGCGTCTTGCGGGAGTGTTTCGTCAGGGGATATCGAACGGGAACCACGACCAGCGTCATTACGTCTCCGAACGATTTCCGCGTGGGTAAAGGTTTCAGTACCGACGTCACTCGTGGGTAAGAGTAGCATACTCGTCGATTCACCGCCAGGAACGATTCCCACGACGGGCGGACGACGATGGCGGGTCGTGACTCGAGTCGGACGAACAACCCTTTATTCGAACGGCGGATACGAGTGGGTATGCAACGGACCGAAACCGACGACGGTGACGCGGTCTACGTCTCGGAGACCGAAGGCGACAGAGGGTCGAAAGGTCCGTTCCTCGTCGCCTACGAGACGCGGGACGCGGATCGACGGTACGGCTGGTTCTGTTCGAACTGCGAGAGTCTGGATAACGCCATGGACGCGATGGGCCGGATCAAGTGCAACCGGTGTGGGAACTTCCGCAAACCGACCGAGTGGGACGCCGCTCACGAGTAGTTCCGCGTTCGCGCCCGTGTGTCGTCGGATCCGCGTCGACTCGCGCCGCTCGAGAGTAATCGGGTATTGTCGAACTGAACACGGACTTTCTTCGATAATTCCTCTCTTTTCGCCGACGTTCGGTAGTCAGCCGTCGAACCGTCCCGGTTGACTCGTTCACAGGCGAAGATTTATGTTCACCCCCGGTGTATCCGTAGGTGAATGGGTCCTGTTAACATGCGACTCGTCGAGCAGGCCAGGTCGATTTTCGCAGAGCTCGGATACACCGTCGAGGGTAACGGACCGGAGTTCAGAGCCGAACGAGCGTGGAAGGTCGTCCACGTCAACACGGTACTCGAGACGGAGACACTTCCATCGTCGTCGTCCGGAGAGTTCCACTGTTTCGTCGCGCAAGCGGGGGATGCCGACGACCTCGAGGAACGGCTCACCAGTGCCGATCCCAGCTACGAGTGGGCGATCATCGTCGTCGACGGAGACGACTATCAGGTCGAGCGAGCCCCGCCAGGACCGCGAGTAACGGCGTAGAAAGGCCGACTTCGACTTCGACTTCGATTTTTATTCGAGCGCGCGACGCGTCGCAGTGACGCCTGCGCCCGGATCGACGTCCGCGCCCATCGACTCGAGGACGTCGCCCAGCGCCGTCACCACGTAGATCACGTTCTCGGGCCGCGCGGAGTGACCCATACAGCCGATGCGGAAGATCTCTCCCTCGAGGTCGCCCAGGCCGCTGGCGATCTCGAGGTCGTACTGGTCGATCAGCGCGTCACACACCTCGCCGTCGTCGACGCCGTCGGGCACGCGGACGGCGTTCAGGCTCGGCAGCCAGTAGTCGTCGGGGGCGTTCATCTCGAGGCCCATCGCCTCGACGCCGGCTTTCAGCGCGCCGGCGAGGCGTTCGTGGCGGTCCCACCGGTTCTCGATGCCCTCCTCGGCCACGAGCCGGAGCGCCTCGCGGATCGCGTAGACGTTCGTGATCGGCGCGGTGTGGTGGTAGGCCCGCTCGTCGCCCCAGTAGCCCTCGAGCAGGGAAAGATCGAGGTACCACGAGCGCGGGTCGGTCTCCCGGGAGAGGACCTTGTCCATGGCCTCGTCCGAGAGGGTGAGGGGGCTCGCGCCCGGCGGGCAGGAGAGACACTTCTGCGGGCCGGAGTAGGCGACGTCGATGCCCCAGTCGTCGACGCGCAGTTCCACGCCCCCCAGCGAGGTGACGGTGTCGGCGATCACGAGGGCGTCGTGGTCGTGGGCCGCCGCGGTGAGTTCGGAGACGTTCGGCTGGAGTACACCCGTACTGGTCTCGGCGTGGACGAACCCGAAGACGTCCGGGTCGTGTTCGGCCAGCGCGTCGGAGACGTCGGCCGGCTCGAGAGGTTCGCCCCACGGCGCGTCGACCTCGACGACCTCGCCCCCGGCCCGGCGGGCCATCGACGCCATGCGTCCCCCGAAGTAGCCGTTAGTGGGGACGAGCATCGTGTCACCGGGTTCAACGACGTTCCCGATCGCGGCCTCCATCGCCGCCGACCCCGTTCCCGAGACCGGGATCGTCCACTGGTTGTCGGTCCGGAACGTGTACCGCAACAGCTCCTGGACCTCGTCCATGATCTCGACGAACGACGGGTCGAGGTGGCCCACGAGCGGCGTACTCATCGCCCGTAGTACGCGCGGATGGACGTCGCTCGGTCCCGGCCCCATCAGCGTTCGATCCGGCGGCGTCAGCTCTCCGACGTCGGGTGCCTCGACTGAATCCTCGGCGTTTGCCATACGCAAACGTGATACTCGGATCCACAAAAACGTTCACTCCTCGCAATGGGAGCGCACTCACGGCGTATCTTTAAGTTATCCTGTCATGTAGTGACGACCGCAATGGTTTTCAAGAAGATCACCCTGATCGGGACCAGTTCGGAAAGCTTCGACGCCGCGGCAGACGACGCTATCGACCGCGCCGAGGACACGCTCCAGAACGTCCACTGGGTAGAAGTCGACGAACTCGGGGTCGAAGTCGCCACGGCGGACGAACGGGAGTATCAGGCCGAAGTCACCGTCGCCTTCGAACTCGAGGACTGAATCGGTCGAGGCGACGCCGGTTTTAGAGGGTCGTCGGGCCGCCCGTAGGACGGAAACGGCAGGAGAGAACGGGTGGAAACTCGAGTGGCGTGGCGAACGTTACGTCCGGAAGGACTCGCCACAGCCACACTCGCTGACGACGTTGGGGTTCTCCACGTGGAAGCCCTCGGCCTGGAGACCGGACTCGTAATCGAGGATGCTGCCCTCGATATACTTCAGACTCGCCGGATCGACGAACACGCGTAGCCCGTGGTGTTCGTAGATCGTGTCGTCCTCGTCGGGACCGTCGTCGAAGCGCATCCCGTAGGAGAGGCCGGCACAGCCACCCTGCTGGACGAAGAGGCGAAGCCCCGCCTCGCCGTCGTCCAATCCTTCGTTCTCGAGGAGGGCGAGAGCCTGGTCTGCCGCCTCCTCGGTGACCTCGATTTCCGGCTGGGTCTCGACCCCTCCACCGCCCGTGCTGTCCGTGCTCATACTCTCCCTTTCCGGCGCGACGATGTTAACTTTGACGCCCCGTTATTCGGCGGGGCGAAACCGATTTCGGTATCACTCCCGTCGAACGCGGGGCATCGATCCTGGCGCTTTCGGGCGATCCGCGCGAGCGGATCGGTTCGCCGTTAGCGACTCTCGAACTCGCTTCCTCGAGAGCGATCGACAGCGTCCCCGTCCGCTACCTCCTCCAGATAGTCGACCATGTCCTCGATGGCGTCCCGCTGGGCAGCGGTCCGCTCGGTCACTTCGCCGATCCGTTCCTCGATCCGGTCGGCGTCGTTGGCCACGCCGTCGGCCTCCGACGCAACCTCCTCGACCGACGCGGCCTGGTCGTCGTTGGCGTCGGCGATCTGGTCGATTCCGTGGGCGGCCTCGTCGACCGCGTCCGCGATCTCCTGGAGGTTCTCGATCGCGACGTCGATCTGCTCGTTGGCCGTCGCGATCCTGCCGTTGGTTCGCTCGGTGACGTCGACGGTTCGTTCGGTCCGGTCGTGAAGGTCCTCGACCCGGCTCGAGATCTGCTGGGTGTGTTCTTTCGTCTCGCTTGCAAGCGACTGGACCTCGTTGGCGACGACGGCGAACCCGTCGCCCTCCTCGCCGGCCTGGGCCGCCTCGATGTTGGCGTTCAGCGCGAGCAGGTTCGTCTGATCCGCGATGTCGTTGATGACCTCGATGACTTCGTCGATCTCGTCCATCCGCGACTCGAGTTCGGTCACGGTCTCGACGAGTTCCTCCGAGGCCTCGAGGACCTCATCCATCTCCTCGCGGGCTTCGCGGCTGACCTCGACCCCGTCGTCGGCCGCTGCCTGGGCCTGTTCCGCGGCGGCCGACACCTGGTCGGAACTGGCCGCGACCTCTTCCATCGTCGCCGAGAGGTCGCTGATCTCTTCGACGATCGCCCCGATCGAGTCGGTCTGCTCGCCGATTTGCTCGTCGACGTCGGACGCAGTTTCGGCGATCTCGGCGGCCTCGGCCGAGAGGGCCTCGACTTCGTCGCCGATGCCGTGGATCGTCGTCTCGACGTGGGCCGCGATTTCGTTGATCGTGTCGGTGATCCGCTTGATATCCTCGTCGAGGACGTCGTGTTCGTCCGTATAATCGACCCGCGCCGAGAGGTCACCCTCGTTGAGCGTACGCCCCTTCTCCGTGACCTCCGTCACGAGGTCGGCCATCGCCTCGCGTCGCCGGATGACCTCCGTGTTGTCCTGCACCAGCTGGATCACGCCCTGGAAGGAGTCGCGCTGATAGATCGGCGTCGCGACCGAGTGGACGTGAACCGTCTCCCCGGCGGCGTTTTCGAGTTCGCGCTCGAGTTCGTACGCGCGCTGGTCACGGCCGGAGCGTTCGGCGTCGGTCCCCCGATGTGCGCTCTTTGGGTTCTCGACGACCTCGTCCGCTAGCGTCGTCGTCCGATCGTCGCGAAAGAAGGCCCCGGCGTCGGTCTCACCGAGGACCTCCTCCCGGTCGACACCCGTGAGGACCTCGAGTTCGCGGTTCCAGCCGATGATCCGGTGTTCCGTATCGATGAGGAAGGCGGGCTGGGGCAGCGTATCGAGGAGGGCGTCGGTCGCGATGTCCAGGTTCTCGTCGGCCGAATCCCGGCCGCCGAGCGTGTCCGATTCGGCTCGGTCGTCCTCTTGCCGGCCTCCCATCGTCGCCCCACCGTCGGTCGCTGTCGCGTCCGTGACACTGGCGTGGCCGTCTCCGTCCGCCGTTGCCGTCTCGTTCCCCGCGTCCGTACTCGAACTCGAGGTCGCCGTCCGGCTCGCCTCCGTCCCAAGAGATCGCTCTCTTGCCTTCGAGTCCGTTTCAGACGTCGACTCCGGTTCCGACTCCGACCCCGACTCCGATTCCGAGGAGAAGAACTTCGTTAGCGGGTTACCCATACCACGGATCTCGGTTACCGCCGGGTATTTGTTATGGCCGATTATGGTGGGATCTTTCAGCTCTCGCCTACCGCTCCAGTCGCTTGCGCACGCTCTCCGCGTGGGCCTCGAGCCCTTCCGCCTCCGCCAGCGTCGTCATCGTCTCGCCGATCGACTCGAGTCCCTCGCGGGAGAGCCGCTGGACCGTCGTCGATCGGAGGAACGTCTCGACCGAGAGCCCGCCCGTCACGCGGGCCTCGCCGTTGGTCGGGAGCACGTGGTTCGTCCCGCTGGCGTAGTCGCCGGCCGCAACGGGCGTGTTCGGCCCCAGGAAGACACTTCCCGCGCTATCGATTCGCTCGAGGATCGACTCCTCGTCGTCCGCGACGATGGCCAGGTGCTCGGGTGCGTACTCCTCGGTGAAGAGGATCGCCTCGCTCATCGAGCGCGCGAGCAACACGCCGCTCGCGTCGTTGTCGAGTGCCTCTCGGATCACGTCTTCGCGCTCGCGCGCGCTCGCCTGCTCGTCGACGGCCGCTGCGACGGCCGTCGCGGTCTCCTCGTCGTCCGTCACCGCCACGACCGATGCGTTCGGGTCGTGCTCGGCCTGGGCGACGAGTTCGGCAGCCACGAACTCCGGATCGGCCGTCCCGTCCGCGACCACGACCACTTCGCTCGGCCCCGCGAGGAAGTCGATATCGACGTCCCCCCGCACCTCCGCTTTGGCCGCGGTGACCCACTTGTTGCCCGGCCCGACGATCTTCTGGACGCGCGTGATCGTCTCGGTCCCGTACGCCAGTCCCGCGATCGCCTGTACGCCGCCGACGCTGTAGACCGAGTCCGCCCCCGCGGCGTGGATCGCCGCCAGCGTGGCCGGATTTACCTCCTCCGCGGGCGGGGTCACGACCGCCACGTGCTCGACCCCCGCGACGACCGCCGGGACGACCCCCATGATCGCGCTCGAGGGGTAGGCCGCCGACCCCCCTGGGACGTAGACGCCGACTCGCTCGATGGGCCGAAATCGCCGTCCGAGTTCGCGCCCGTCGCCGAACTCTTCGCGCCAGTCCGCCGGGAGTTGCGCCTCGTGGAACTCCCGAACGTTCGCTGCGGCGTCCTCGATCGCCTCGCGAAGGTCGTCCTCGAGGTCTTCGTAAGCCCGTTCGCACTCGTCAGTGATCTCGAGGTTGCCGACCTCGACGCCGTCGAACTCGCTCGTGTACTCGCGGACGGCGACGTCGCCCTCCTCGCGCACGCGATCGACGATCTCGCGAACGTCCCCGCGTACCTCCTCGATGCCGGCGTCGCGGTCGAAGAAAGCGGCGCGATCGCCGGGTCCGAGGGTCTGAATCTCCGTGACGTCGATACTCATGTGCTCGGGTTGGCGCGGACGTCGAAAAACGGTTTCCCTCTCGGCGGCTCGTTAACGCTCGCGCACACACGAGAGACTGCGACCCGTCGGCTACTTCACTTCCCAGACGCCGATAGCATCGAACGTTGCGCGCACGAACAGGTACACGAGCAAGAGGAACCCGCCGACCGCCACCGGTGCCGACAGCAGTCGCGCGGTCTCGAATCCGACGAGAATCTGTCCGACCCCCCGGAGTACGAAACTCAGGAAGACGATCCCGAACGCGACGACGGCGAGTTTGACGAAGCCCTCGCGGTCCATACTCGAGGGTTCGTGCGCCGTCGCTAAATCGTGTTGATCCTGCGCTCGGCTTCCTGCCCGATGTGACGGGTAGCGGCGTATCGGGACCTACTCGCCACACTCGTTCTCGAAGCGTTCACCTACGATCTCGAGAAAGACACAGGAACGAACCAGTAACACGGCCGAATTCGTCGCAGCATTGAAGTCGGATCGAACCCGGACGTTCGTTGGAAAACCGTCCCATGGTACCGGAATTCGATGAGCGTTCGCTTCGACGGCCTTATATATGCACCCGGCATTTGGTGATAATGCGAACGACGTGGCGCAGGTCGCCACGTTCCCTCCGGCCTTTGGCACGGAGGTAGGCACATCACATCCACCCGCTCTCTCGACGATCGGGGCACGATCGATGTCGGAATTCGAACCGATTTCCGATCCGTTGCCCTTATCCGTCTCGGGGCGTTCAGCTATGATCGCGCACTGCCTCGCCGGATGCGGTTTCCGGCGGGGCGCCGATCCGACGCCCTTAAGTGTATGAGGGGGTTCGGATGTGAACGCAAACGCGTTCGACGGGGCCGGTTGGCTCCGTCGACTCGGACGCGACGTTCGAAGGGGTTAAGTACCCTACCGAGCGTAGGAATACGTCCGAAGGAGATGAGGATTCCACCCCTGCGGTCCGCCGTACAGATGGGATCTGATGTTAGCCTTGACAGTTCGGTGACGCCCGATCGGTCCGCGATCG
>NZ_FOKW01000004.1 GCF_900112205.1 Natronobacterium haloterrestre
AGACGCTCAGAAGATCCACAAGCAACGACCGATCCTTCAAGAACAGCTCGCTACCACCATCCAACCGACCGCTGAGGCTTAGCTAAAGACCAATGATGGCAGCATTAGTTCGAGCTCTCGAGAACCATCCCGAACATCTGGATGACGTTGGTCATCGTCTTCAGGACGAACTTGATGTCGACCAAGGGGATGTTGATCGGAGCGAGGTTATTCGGCTTGCGCTTCGGCTTGGACTTCGAACCGCGGCACCAGAAGTTATGGAAGCAACGCGTGAGGCGGTCAGCGACAAGGCGACAAAAAACCTATAGATGGCCCTATATCGTATCCTATAGGAAAACCTATATTCACATATTCTCGCCGTATATTGCCTCTCATCTCCTTCTAACTATAGATGCGAGTGATCGAAGAGGATTCGTCAGTGGGCTAGGGTATTTACCGGACCAATCAAAATCTCCACTTACGATGAGTCAATCAAACGCATCATCCCCCGCTGACGATCACGGCTTCCACGATGGTGGAGGCCCCCTCGAGCTACCGGTGGAACTCGACGCAACCAAGATCGAGAACAGGTTTGTAAACGAGCCAGAGTACAAAATCCAGGGCCAGATCCCAGTCGAGCAAGGATCCGACCTTGAAGTGGACCTGTCTGCTCTCTCCAGTACCAGTGGTTGGTACGTTGATCCTGACGCCGCCCTCTACATTCAGGGGACGGGCTACACGCAGGGGACGATAGACAGCTATTACGTCAAAATTCAACAAGTCGCGACGCAAAGGCCGCGTATCGTCCCGATCGAGTCAGCAAAGGTCCCGGTCGCCAGCATGGACATCAAAAAAAGTCTGAGCGATGTCGGTGTGTCGGCTTCCACCCCTGGATCCGCCGTCGTTGATCTCGTCGATCGCTACGTCACTAGCGCGACCGAAGTCATCACGCAGAAACTGCTCAACGGTCGTGGTGGAATCGTTGACCTCCTCACTCACGCTGACGGCACCCGTGTCAGCATTGACGTCGAGAAACCCTACGCTGGATGGCAACACGACGTGCAGCAAATCAAAAACGACCACGATCTCCAAGCGCTTGACCCCGAAGACTACGAGCACGTACGCGCTATGGTGCGACCCGTTCTCGGTGCCACTTGGGGAGATAGCGAGTATGAGGCGAGAATAGAAGTGCCCGACCCAGACCTCGACCGCCTCTACGAACTCGCAGACGACGAGAGCTACGAAGCTCTTACTCGAGTCTGACCGCTACGCCTCCTGCTGATCTACGGTTCTATTGGGAGAAATTGATCTTGGTGAATCGAACAAATGAAGATGAGTTTCCGAAATATACGTAGGCGTATGCATGTATCGGATCATACGGTCTGGCTGCCGTATTGATGTCAGAGTGCCCATGAACCTAGCGGGATGTGTTTCTCCTTCTGAAACTGCCCATCCTCGACGCGGTTCAAAATGGCTTGAGGGACAGAAACCCCATAACTAGTGGATGTTCGTTCGGTAGGCCCCGTTTCACATTGATTCTTGAACGAATTCGGGTGTGACCCGCTCTTGGTTTTCCTCAACAGCAGAGTCCAATACGCGGCTACAGATAGCAAGGGCTTGGCGAACGTTACCCTGTGAACGTTGTAGGATCACATCCAACGCTTCATCAGTAAACGGGTCGATCGAAGAAGTTTCGGTCGGCCCATTGCGTTCTCGACTGAGGTAGTCTGATACCAGGTCGTTCAGATGCTCGTTTGTGAGGGGTTTCAGAGCGACCTCCTCGCCGATCCGCTCGCTAAAAGCATGATATTCACTCATGACGTCTTGCCAGACCTCGGGAGCACAGCCAAACAACATACACAACCCGGAACTATTCTGGTCCATCAGGTGTCGAATACTGTTGAGCGTGGCCTGCTCATTCTTTGGGCTGAGACGTGCGATACTCTCGAACTCGTCGACGAAAACGAATACGCCAGTGTAACCGAGTTCGAGTAGCATATTCTTGAAAGCGGTGAACGCCCGGACGCCCATCGTATCGTCATCGAGTGCGCTGTGGATTTCCATCTCCTTGCGCTGCTCATACCGGATACCCTCTGCGGTCAACCACTGCCAAGCATAGAGGTTGGTGTCTTCGTACACCATGTGTACGATCGCACGAGCAAAGTCGGCAAAGTGAGTCACATCGCTTAACCGTCGAACCGCCTCCGGGACGATCTCAGAGAGAAGGACGTCTCCCTCATCGATGAGCGATTTCATTGCGCTCGCGCTAATTGGATTCGCATCTGTGACGTCACGAGCAACCGAGGCGAGGTACTCGTAGGCCAACTCTTGGACTCGATTGAAACCTAGGTCGTACACGAACTCATGATAGATGTCGAGAAAGCCCTCTCCCGGTTGAGCGACGTACCCAACGACGACATCGTCCCGGTCCCGTAACAGAGAGCGGGTATATTTGAGCGTATGCGACTTTCCGTTGCCGTATTTCCCAGTGATAACGAGATGCTTAGACTTTCCAGTCGAAAGCATCGTGGAGACTGTGGAACTAATCTTTTCGGAGACGTGTTGTTGACCACAGTATATTTCGGGGTCCTCTGCGGGAACCGGGCTGTACGGAAACGGATTGGCCTCGAGGTCGTACTGTGAGTAATCTTGCTGTTCGTCTGAAATGTCGAATGCGTCGGCCATTATGTATCCTCCTGGTGGAACGTGACGTCGCGGTCGTGGACCGCGAGGTAGTAGTATTGTTTGTCGTACAATTCAACGCCAGACATCACCTGCTGTGTCGACTGCGACGTGGAGACTAACGTTCCCTCATCTGCCACGGAAATCCGCTTGATTCCGAGAGCAGAATCTTTAGCCTCCGTATCCATCGGAGCTCCCGAAAGCTCGAGTTTGCCGACGTTTTGCTGGCAGAGAGCGACTAGTGCCTCGTCGAAACCCGCACGTGAACATCCAATTCGTTCACAGACTTCCTCCCGAAGTTGCGGTATCGACAGATAGCGCTGTCGTAAATCTACGCCTGCTGTCTGTTCGAGGTGGTCATAAGCGTCAAGCACCACGAAAGGGAAGTTGTCCGGAATGCTGGATTGGCTGGTCAAATAGTAGCTCCCAGTGAAGGCATTCCGCTGAACGCGACCTAATCGTTCGGCCCAGTCGCCGACGACCTCTATGCCGGTCTGGTTGAAGGAATAGGGTGTATACTTCTGGTCTTCTTCCAGGCTCTCCAGAAGGGTATCGAGGTCTGTAGGTTCGAGTCGCTCCAGAACCTCGAGAAATGTTCCGTAGTGGGGGCTACGAGTTGCGAGGATTGAACTCACCTGCTGCCAGCTCTCATCCCGAATCGCCTCTAAGAAGGCTTCGCCGATAGCGGTGGTCCCGTAATAGGAATCGTCATCTGATTCGCGTTCGTCCAGCAGATCGATTCGTTTCGCTTCTAGAACCGTTTCTCGCGCTCGCCGATGACTTACATCGAGAGCGGTCTCGAGATCCTCTGTCGTTTTCTCGTCGTCTTCACAGGCATGTGTGAGTTCAACCAAACGACTCAGTGTGACTGGACGGATCGTCGCTCGTTCGTCACTCATGTGAGCCTCCTCACTTGCTGTTTTGCGGTCTCATAGGCCCGTCTAGTAACTTCGTTGCCCTGGAAGCGAAGATCGAGATAATTCTCGACATCCCGATCAGACTCAGCTATGTATTTGAACCGTCGAAGCTCCGTTGCAAGCGCCCAGAGGTTATGCTGAGTGAGTGCAGTTCGGTCTTCCCGAATGTCTTCTAAACTCCGTTGACCACAGATCGGACAGGGGCAAGGCAACCGATCTAAGTCCTCGATGTTGTGGAGTTCTTCCCCTCCAAAACCAGGTATCAAGTAATTACGATTGCCGGCACTTCTGATGAACGCCGACGAATCGAAACTATCGACACCGAGATAAAGTAAAAGTGGTTGATAGACTAATCCGCCGAGACCATAGACGTGTAGATGCTTCTCCGTCGCATTTCTTGCAGCAAGTACCAACTTTGTCACCTTTTTGTAATCTGTCCGGATCGGCACCATGCTCCCGAGTGCATATCCATCAAAATCTCCGCGGTTCTCTAGGTACTGGATATTGTTACGAATCGTTTCTGGATCGTACCCGTGAACGCTCGCGAAGAGTAGAGCATCACCAGTATGGAGATCACTTGCCTCGAGAGCAAACTCGATGCTTCGGTCGATACGCCGTTGATTCTCTGCTGCACGGTTTTCTCTGGACAAAGGGATGTCAATTGTCCCGTGTATGTCGCTATCTAATTTCTGTTGAGTTTTGATCGTCTTTTCCGGCGTAGTGTCGATCTCCTGTTCCGAAAAATCGAATCCACCGCTATCAGCGAAGATGATGGTGTCTTCTGGAACGTCCATCTCTTCGCGGAGGGTCACACCATTCGTTAGCCGATTCCACATCGGGTCCCGGTTCCGTATCGATCGAGCGTTAATCATCGCCGCGGAAAACTCCGGGATAGTGCCGACGTACTTGGGAGTGTTATCACTCGATCGCTTCCCCACGTTCCTAACTGGGAAGAGAACTGGTGTATCCAGTTCTCCGTGGGGAAGATCGAGTTTCCGTTGTCTGTACAGCATCCCTCCCGCTCGGATATGCTGTTATCTTACTTAGATAATGGGGCGATAGACGATCAGAAGAGGTGAAGTATAGAGGTTCGCCTTAGTAATTTCTCGTCTAATACTTCTCGAAGGCCATCTGAGTAGGTTCCTCTTCTACACGACGACAGAGGCCCTCAATCGCTTCAGGTTCCAGTGATTCGACACTGTCTATACGGTGTGCGAAATTCTTCATATAGTGTCCTTTCAACCCTACTACGATTGTGCCGTGGTTTTTCGCGTCTTCTGTGCGGGCAGGCACTGACACGATATTATCGAACTGGTCGTCGACGAGTTCCCGGTTGAAGACGACTCCAATACGATCAGAACGAACGTCCTGGACCATATTATCGATGTCAATGCTGGTGTAGTAATCCTTCCCGAGAGTGAAGAAGACTACATCGTAGTCTGACTCGTTCAGCACCTGCTCTAAGTCGGCCTGAATGCTGAGTTGTTTAGATCGCTCCCTGATGTCGGCAACGCCCATCGAGCTGAACGTCACTTCGTATGGCGGCAACGGTTCGTCCTCGGAAACGAGGCCGAAGCCTGCACTTATGAAGTACCGCTCGACATCGTGACCTTCTCCTTTGAGCCGTCTAACCGCTTCCTTCACGAACTCCTGCTGTCGGCCCGTGTAGAGATCCTTGGCGTTGATTGCAGGAACATTATCGCGCTCCAAGAGCTCTTCTCTCGAGAATTGGAGCGTCTCTTTATCATCGAAGACGGGTGCACCTTCGGGGATGTCCTTCGAGCCAGAACATTGGTCGATAACCAAAATGTCGAGCCCATCCTGGACGTTGATTTTGGGTGGGTGAGGCAGGAAGTCATCCCCAGCTATGTAATTCTCTCCGCACGCTTCCAAAGCATTCTGGCGCAGTTTCGATGGATCTTGGAACGTCTGGATTGTACAGTTACTTTCCTCCACGGCATCTACGATGTGCTCGTCGATTTCTCCGTCAGGTGTGTGGAGGAACACCTTCTGGTATCGCTCTGCTTGCTGACCAAGGTTTTCAGCCATGCGACTCCGGGCAAGCGAAACGCCGGTGGGGGTCTTGTCCCACCACTCTCGTACACCGCCGGCGTCCAAAACGCCAACTTCGGCAACTGGGAGATCATGCACCTGCTGCCAGAAGTCAGGATGCTCGGCTCGAAGGTAGTCCTCGATAGTTTCGTAGCCGTTCAGAGATGCCGTACCTCGAGTTCCGATGAGGATTTTCGGTAGCTCGTCGGTGAATTCGTCGTAGAACCGTCGGGTGTTATGGAATCCACGTCGACGGTTGCGGTCGTTACCACGGAAGATACAGACCTCAATACTGTTCTCGGTACAGATCGAGCAATCGCACTTCTCCCAAGGTCGGTTTTGCAGTGTACGCTGGTACTCTTCTAAGAGGTCTTCGTCGCCGATCCACGTCGCGTAATCGCGAACGACGGTCCAAATCGCGTCATAAGTAGTTTCAGGATCGTCGTTTTCAAGGATGGTAGTCATACGCGGGAAAGGCTCGAACTCCTGCTGTGCGACGGTTAGTAGATCAGAATACTCTTCGAAGCTAACCGGGTCCTCGGGATCGTCTTTCCGAAGAAGCTTGACCAGCTTTCCTCGAAGATTGTCGCTGAAACTCGCTTGTAGCTCTCGGGCGTACTCGAAATCGTCTCTAAAAGCGGTTTCGACTTCTTGGAGTAGCGAAGCGTCGTATTGCTCGTCGTGACGGTGTTCACGCAGATATTCTCGAGTGGCTGGAAGGACCTTTTCTGCTTTCTTTTGCCACTCATAGAGCGCGTCAACGATGGGTTCCTCAGAATCGAAGGCTCTCAACGCAACTAGCGTCTCGCGGCCTCGAAGGGACTTCTCCACGGCCTCTGCAAGAGAATCGCGGTTAGATGGGTAACGCACCCGAATCGCGTCGTATCGCTCGTTGTTGTCAAGCCGGTAATTCTGCCCTCCTGTCCATGCCGAACGGAGCATACTCGCACTATCGAAACTGGTCATCCCCGATCGACCGACCGTCTCGAATCCTTCGCTCTTCGCAAACCCGAAGACGTGCGAGTCAATGCGAGTGTTATTCTCGCGTTCAAACTCCTTTACAGACTTTCCGACGCCCTTCACGATTTGCCTGACGTCATGGATGGGACTGCCAGCGACGCCACCGATACCGAGATAATCGTATCCAATGTCGAGCACTTCTTCCGTGGCCTCGATATACGTCTCGGGGTTCCAGCCCTGGATCGCTACCATTAGCCGGAACGGGTAGTTACCTCGGTGGTACAGGTCGTACATCTCCTGAGCGTTCCGGAGAGTAAGCTCGTAGCGGAATGCTGCGTCGTCCTCTCGGTACACCGCTCTGGGATCGCGAGCCAATCGCGCAAGTACCGTATCGACGTCACCCTGGAAGTCCTCTGGAGCAAAGGCCTCGACCTCTTTCTTCGATTGAGTACAGATGGTCGGTTCGTACTCCTCGACGTAAGTAGGCCATTCGTTGGGCCACTCGTCGACCATCAAATCGACGACGTCAGTCAGTGCGTCTGGGATGTCACTCTTCTTGAAATCGGTATGGAAGGCGCGTTCGTCGAGGTACAGACGACCCTTGTCTTTCCCCGAGCCCAAAACGAGGTGATCGATAGTAACGCCGACTGTGACCTCCAGCGTTTCGTAGAAGTCGAGCATCTCGGCGTTCCCGTACGGAGGGAACGGGAGTGACTTGTAGCCCCACGCGCCGCAGTCGCTGATCGTAGGAAGCCATTCTGGAACGGACAACACCGGGTCATCGTAGACCCCGTACTCGGCGAGACGATTTGCTTTGCGAGTCGTCTCTTCGACTTGTTCACGCGAAATTAGCACGCCATCGATCGGGGTTGTGTCGCGCTCGAAAATGTCCCAGATGTAATCTAGATCCCGCTCCTGACGGTCGAGAGTAGAGAGTTCGTCGTGTCGGAAATCGTAGTGGGAATCGACCGCGTCGTCCCACTCAGGAACGTAAAATCTCACAGATTCTATTCACCGTCTTACGCTAAGTTGGTTCCTCCTTATGAATCTCCCTTTCCGCTTCGTCGAAGTGTAGTTCCGGAACGGATGAAAATATTATCACGTTAGGACGTACCCGAGCCCGAGGTGGGCTTTTCTGGTCTTGTTGAAACCCACAGCAGGTGATGGAGATTAGCGGTCGTGCTGTATAGAGCGCACATGTCGGTTATAGAGTAGGACGTCATCGATCGTCGGGAGAATCACTAAGTACAGATTGGTTATTCAACTATCTGAACTGCCTCTTCCGTCGGCTCAATACGACTATTTTTGTTCCGATGGTAGTAGTCCTCCAGATGCTGAGAAAGGTACTCCCATGCCTCTTTTCCTGTCTCGAGACCCCAAGAAGAAGCAAGTTCCCCATTCGATGTTGGCGCCAAGCGAACAATATCTGCCACTCGTTCCTGTTCCTGCTCCGAGAGCTCACGTCTCGCCGAAGAACCAGCACTCACCGAACCAGAGTCATCTGTCATTGGTGCCGGTACCTGCTGCGACTCAGAACCACTCTGCGTAGATTGTGAATCGTCCTCCGTAGTCTGCGTCGAAGCCGGGGTGTCTTCCACAGACGCGAGCGCTTGCAACGGTGTTTCTTCTGGGACTTCGTCCATCAATTCCTGCGCGATAAGCGAAAGCATCTGCTGCTGCCTCTCCGGAGTGATCGAGAACTCATATCGAATCTTTTCCTTCACAACCCCATCGGTCTGATGCCCCTCAAATACACTATGAGTATAAGACACCCGCTGAATATCCACCTGCCCGTGGAGGTTCGGTGCGACCGTTATCCCAAGCGTCCATGATTTCGGTTCAAGTTTACTGTAGTTGGTGGAGAACTGTGGAGATAGCTGCGTATCACGTTGGTCTACACTGGGCGGAATATCTGTTTCTGTCGATGCTAAATCATGAGTCGGTGAATACGTTTGCCCGTCACTCCCGACGAATTTCGTTTTACTGAGCCCGTTCCACTTTTGCACGTACTCGGAAGTGTTCTCGATGCGAGTTACACAGAGAAACCGGTCCTCAGTCTGGATAGAATCAATCTCATGAGGCCAAGCGAGTGGTTCGATGTCGGTTCGGAACAGTCCGATAAGAGACACGCGCAGCGGGCCCTTCTCGACTGTCAAGTCATCTGCAAGCGTGCCCTCTATCGACGCTACGCTAACGGGTGTACCGAGCGCCGCGAGTCCACGAGCAAACCCACTGAACGTACTTGTACCGTCCGCAGTACCAGCAGTTGGGTCACCATTCTGTATCTGCTTGTACGCATCCCGAATCTCTTGGAAACGCTCCTTGCTTCCACCCTGATCTGGATGGTGTTCCTTTACCAGCGCTCGATATGCAGCTTCAACAACTACCTCATTTGCATTTTTTGTTATTCCGAGGACATTGTACGGGTTGGGCATACGCATCGATACGAGTCAATCAAGAAATTTGTTTTCCTTCTTATAGATGCACGGCTATCTAACGACCGCATTGTTCTAACCGGCTGAAACAAACGATGACTTCTTACTGACCAAACGCGCTGTATTCAGCATACCATTCCTAGCAACTGGAGAGTGTTTCGACAGAATCAGGATCCTCCAAGAGAGGCGAACTCAAAGCGTGGTTTGTTAGCCACTGAGCCAATTTACCTACGGTTAAGACGGTTCTCGACCTACACGTTTTTGACGCGCGGTGGTCCACAGAAGTGGGCCCGGTGGTGAAGACACCGAACCCGCGCTGTCTGGAGCAGACAGCATGTACATAGTCGAGGACGATTCGCAAAAGTCCGACGATGGAATAGTAGACGCAACTATCGCATTGCCCTCAACGGAGGTGGAGAAGAATGGCAGCTAAGAGTGACGTCGACACCCAACCGGCTTCGGTGCACAAACTCCTCGGCAACGAACGGCGTAACCTGCTCATTCGGTACCTCTCTCTGTTCGAGGAGAACGCCTCTGTAACAGTCCGTCACATCGCGAGGGTCATTCGAGGAATAGAGACCGGCACGCCACCCACGCAGGTCAGTACAGGCGATTACGAATCAGCCTACAACGGACTGATTCAAACGCACCTCCCGAAACTCAGCGCGAGGGGCTTGATTGAGTACGATGAATCAGCGAAGGAGGTAGTGGTAACCCCCTGTCTCCAGAGGTACGCATCGATCTCTGTGCTCGCTCAACTCGCCATCTCGGTCTAAGGTCACCTCTTCAGAATAAAGTAAGTCACCAGTCTACGCGGCCAATATCTTTATCTCTTGACCGCATTTGATCCAGTGGACGACGGCCTACCGCGTAGTGGGATGCGCGGTATGCTCTGGAATTACGTCGTCCCCACCTGGGAAGCTTGGGAGTTGCCATCCTCCATCGGTGGCACGAACTTCCCTTTTGAAATAGTGACACAGCACCGCCAAAGTAGCCGGTATTAATTTGTGTGAACACAGAACACTCGACCATGCCAAGAATATCTCAGTCAACCACGCTGGAACAAGTTGAACACATTCTCGGGAGTGGATCTGGGATCCTTGATTTTGCAGTTGAAGGTGAGAATGACTACTACACGTGGGAGGATGGTGAAGATGCGAATTGGGAGATAGAGGGCGTTGACTGCGTCAAAAACGTTGAAGAAGATCGATTCATCATGTTCCCTGAAGGAGATTCATTCACGTGTGAGGTCGAAACCGAAGAGGATGAGAGTCGAGTTCGCTGCTGGTGCGAATGACCAGTTTTGTACGAGTTGGCTCTGATGAATTACTGGGCAGCGGCGACTTTCGGTAGGAAACCACGTCGCTCAAAGCGTTACGCTGGAACGCTCTTGTGTGCAATCTCGAAGGATCCGTGTTGGCGAACCAATTAGACGTTCTCACGATGACTCCAACACACTAGACCCCTTGCAGTATGGCGATTCGCCAGAACCTACGAGTTAATAATGGCAGTGGGGTCTGAAAACGAAGAAATAACAGATGGAGTTCAATTTGGCGGCCAAAAGTGTATTGGGGTTTATGTAACACTGACAAACATCCTAATACCAGAATTTTCATACGATACCTCTTGCCACGTCCCCCAATTCTCAAGGAATGTGTGCAACCTGCCCACATTAGGATAATCAGTCAAACTATTCTGGTCGTGTATTAAATTTGAGTTATAAAAACCATCTTATGTGTAGTAGGTTACCTAGCGCATGTCTGATTTTGAATATTGTGTTTCGGATTTCGTCTTGCGATTTCTGGAACTCTGTGGGCAATCTGCCCACATTACAGTAAAAATTCTCCCATGATGTGTACCAAGCGTGCTGCATAATGGTAATATTATTTATAATATGGAGGATGATACACAGAATATCATTTGGATGATTTCAGAGTCGTCTCGATGGCCTGCGATTTTTAGACCGATGTGGGCAGGTTGCACACATTTGTGTCATCCCGAGAAGCTATATTTGTCACCAGCACCGTCTTTCGGTAGTTCTAGTGGGAAACAAAAACCCAAATCCTATTTCGTCTTCTATAAACTCCTTAGAAAGTGTGAGGTCGGCAATGGCAAAAATCGACGAAATCTCTCACGCTTTCTCTCGCCATTAGATGGTATATTATCGTTTCTAATACTCTTATATAGCAAAACGTGGAGTCGTGAGGGTGGTTTTGAGTCCGTAAGAACCCATGCCTATGAGCCATTAAGGCGACGAACCGACTGAGCCAACTTGCGAAGAACTTCAGTCGCCAGTTGGGCTATCTACATATTTGCACCAACTTATATACTAACGTATGTTTCTTAGGTAGAGATCCAAATGCGCTTGTTAGGCCGAACAGGTCTAGCTATAGTACGTTGGTACTAGCTGGTGATCGGGAATCTCTTGCAACCGCTCAATCGATAATTCGTCAGCCGCCGAGATGTCCCATACGATGTCGAAGAATTCGATCGCGGCATCGACAAACTGCGTTCGTTCGGTGTAGATCCCACATTCGGGGTTCCAGTCGTAACTGTTTTCCATGAAGTTCGCAGACCCGAGGAGTGCTGCCCCTTCCTCCGGTGCACCGACCGTCTGGAGTTTGCCATGAATCCCGATCTCATTGAGGTCGCGGAAGTCCATATTGGGCGTCACACGCTGGTGTTGCTTGAACCGCGAATAGGTACGCACCGTCACTCGATCACGATGTTCTTTGATCTCGCTCAGCAGGTTTCGTTGAAGCCGCCGCCACTCCCAAGGTTCCTTCGTATGGCGAGTGAGCAAACGCAACTCGAAGCCATGTTCGAGAAGACGACGAATCTGAGCCACGTACTCATTGAACGTATCGTCGTCGAACGGTGTCATGATGCGCAAAACCTTGTCCTCGATGTCGCGCTCGAGGCCGAGGCTGAACAAGCGGTCGGTCATTGCAGTGTACGATTCCAGTCCCGACGAGCGCCTCTCATGCCAGCGGCGGAGACGCGCCCGTTCTCTGCCGAGTCCTCGTGAGTCTCTGACGTAGGCGTCCATCTTCTGTTCTCCGAGAGCGTCCGGATCGACGAGCGTGTAGGTGAAGTAGGTCGGCGCGATCGCCCCGCTGTCGATCGATTCGTAGTCTTGAACCACCATCGACTCGGTCGCAACGGGGTCTGGTGGGAGTGACACCGTCTCTTGAGAGAGGGAGTCGATACGACTCTGAAGGTCCGAACAGCGTTCTACGAGGTGTTTCGTGTATTCGTCTCGTACAGCCTCGACATCGACAGCTTCTGGCACGGTCTCAAATTCGACGAGGCCATCGCTAACTTCACACTTCACTCCCGGAACTGATGAAAGTGCTTGGTAGAGAGAGTACGGTGTTATGCTCGGCCACCGCTCAGTAACGAAGTGCACGTCGAACGTCGCCAGGACAGGGTATGCCGCAACAGTAGCGACGACTTTGAGAGCTGCCTCCCGTTCATCAGCGCTAAGGTCCGCATCTTCCGACACATCGTCGAGTCCGATCGACTGGTCCGTGTTGACTCTCTCTAAGTCGGCCTCAGTGGATGGCACCAGCAGTGACCGTACCTGGTCGAATTCGTTCTTGTATTCCTGCCGCTGGTTACGGACTGCGTCTTCGACTTCCGTTTCATCGACTGTGATCGCTTCCGTATTGGCGAGGTTTGCTACCTCGGCCATCTCCAGTTCTCCCTTCGTCGGAGTTGTTCCAATCAATCGCTGCACGAGGTCTTCTAGACAGGCTGCGTCCGCAGACTCGAAGACGCAAGAGAGGATGTCGCGATAGGATTCTGCAACAACGGTCTCAGTAGACATTGTCTGCTGGGCCGACAACGAACTGCCGATCCGTTCTCGATTAAGGTCGACGCTGTCGGGATAGATAGTCATGAACCCGAGTGACCCTAAGAGGGGAGCAAGAACGGTCTCATCCCACTCGTCGGCGAGCAGGCTGTCGAGTTCGCGTCTCGGGATGTTGTCCTCCTCAATCTCGTTGCACGAGCGAAGCACCATCTCAGCTGGCTGAAGCCGAGCGACAGTAGCTGTTCGGATGAACGGCTGTGGCTCGTCCGATATTAGCACTACCATTCCCAGTAGGGAAATGGTGCCGTTGTCGACGAGACCGAGTTCGTCGAGCAGCCACTCGTGTATCAAGATGACGGGATCGCGGCCTCGTTCGTCATTCGTTCTGACAATTTCAGTCCGAACGTGCGGTTCGAGCCGTTCCTGTATCGACTCCCCAGTTGCTGTTGCGGCGAGTGCAGAGTACACGCTCTCCGCTGAAAGCGCCCAGAGGCGCTCAGGTGACTGTGTTCGGAGTTCGTTCGCGGCGTTGAGTGGATCACTCATGGTTCCTTGGTTCGAGGTGAAGGTCGTGAGATAGCAGGTCTAGCAGTTCGTCCTTTGCAAACGATTCGGGGTCGTTCTGCTCTACACACCCATACTGGTAGAGGCAGAACGGACATCCGTTCTCGCAGTTGCACTTCGACTCGTCCGGTGAAAACGCCTCACGCATGAGTTCGACGGCGCGTTCGAATTTCTCTCCGTCATCTTGGGTCAGCAGCACGGTGATGCCGCTTCCGCCTTCGTCGGAATCGTAGACTAGTGTTCCTTCGTCCTCGATGGATTCCGGAACCTGCCTGACGCTAACACCGCCGATGTACTGGAGTGCGACTCGGAGGCCGTGAGCGAAGCCGTGTTCGAGTTCTTCGCTGTCGAAGCGTACCCGAACCGCCTTCGTAGAGAACTTCGTTGCGGGCCGGACAGCCTCGCTCTCATCGACCGGATGTTCGACGTTGTTCGTACAGTATGCCGAGTCTCCGGTTTTCGCGATTGCTCCGTTACATCCGTCGACACCGCACATCTCGAACACGTTCGGTAACGGGTCTGCTCCACCGTCCTTGTAGGTCGCCCAGTATTTGCTCGTCGAGGCGAGTAGCGTGACGTCACCGTACTCGAACTGTCCGTGGACGGTCCCGTTTTCGTCGATGATGTCCCGGGAGAACGTCGCCTCGAACGAATCGCCGGCATCGGTTTCGACGGGAGCGTACGTGCTCTGGGGTTCCGTATCGTTCTGGTAGACCGTCGAGGGTTGAAGTTGCTGGGTACTCGGCGTCGAACTGAGCGGGAGATCGTGCTGGTACGCAATCACTCTTTCCGGGACCTGAGTGACGAGCGGCTTCAGTCGCGTCCCGCACGACTCGCAGTTGGAAGTGTCGCTATCGTACTCGGAAGCACACGTCGGACAAATAGCCGCATCTTCGAGGTCGTCAGTGATGCGTGCGGATTCCAGCGGCTCCCAGTACACCTGTGTCACGACGTAGGTCTCGCTGTCGTAGAGATACGCAGCGCCAGGATGGAGTTCAGAGAGAGCGATGCGGCGCTCGCGTGACCCGTCGCTGACGTGCTCGAAGTCTTCACCGACGAGTTGGTAATCGACCGAGCTACCAACCGACCGCAATCCGAACGCAGCAGGACTCTCCCGGTTCAGATAGCTACCGAAGTCCATGTCCTCAAGTCGGTCGAGATAGTCGTTCAGTTGGTCGAGTTGACGCTCGACCTGCTCTCGCTGTTCTCGTAGGCGGCGCTTTTCGTCGCGGTCGCGAGTATTCCGTTCTTCTCGCCGTAGATCGCTTACTTCCTCGTCAAGTTCATCGATGTCGTCGTAGATGTCGTCTTGCTGGTCGCGATAGAGATCGACGATAGTCTCCTCGAAGCTCTGTTTGTCCTCGGTTCCGGCGAGGATCCCTTCGACGATGTCCCCATGCTTATCGAGAACCGACTCGACGACACCGTCACAGTCGTTACGCTGACACACCCCGCCGTAGCCAGCGGCGTGCTTTCGGCCACACGCTGAACAAACGCTGAACGACAGGAGGTCCTCCAACCACTGCTCGATTTCGTCCCGGTTCTCGTCGAGGAGCCTCCGAAGTGCTTCAAGCGGAGCATCATCGTTCCAACTCTGGACTTGGAAGTTCGTGGACGAAAGCACCCCGGTGAACGTCATCACGTCGTTCGGTCGGGGCTCCGTTCGCGGTACTGGCTCGTTGCCACAGACGATGAGGTCTTCGAGACCGCTCTGTTCGCGGCGCCATGGGACCCATCGGGTCGTCGCAGCCCAGTCGAGGACGGCCCACGAAAGCGACTGGTGGAGCACTTCGTGGTTCACCTCGTTGAGCGGAACCTGCTGGGGGTCGGCCGCGATGAGTTCCTCTGGGTGTTCGTGGTAGTAGTAATCGATGGGGTTCCGCTGGCTGACCGAGTGAATGAGGGAATTGCCCGAAGCCCGACCCGCACGTCCGATTCGCTGAAGATACGAGTTGGCGTTCGGCGGGGTCCCGTACAGGAGGAGCGTGTTGAGGTCGCCGATGTCGACACCTAACTCCATCGCCGGCCCAGACGAGAGGAAGTGTGGATACCGCCCCTGTCGGAACTGGTACTCCAGTTTTCGCCGCTCGTCGCGGTCGGTCTCACCGTAGTATGCCCGCGCGAGCAACATCATCGGGTCGGACGTCGAAACCTGTTGAGCAGTCAGGGAGTAGTGGGAGTGAGAGAACTCCGACCGGTCCTCTATCGTCGTTCCGAACTCGATGACATCATCCGGTGCGAGCCCTAGAGTGACTTCGAGCGAGGTCGCGTATTCCTCTTGGCTCGGACTGTAGTTCGTCGGCGTCACGTTGTCGACGACCGCACATTCGACCGCATCTTCGTCGACCATGACGAACCGACTCCCCTCCTCTTCGACGCGACGTAGAATACCGCGATCGACGAGGGAGTCGAGATGGTCGTGTCCGTTCTCGATCTCGTCCACCAGATTCGGCTCATAATGGTGGTTCTGACCGATTGCCTCTACGAGTAACTCACGCTCGCCCTCGCTGAGCTCGTCAAGTCCGGCGTCCAGCCGAACGTCGACCAGCCCCTCGTCGCTAAGCTGGCTACTGCGGTAACGCTGACTGTACTTACCTTCAAAGACGCGAGATAGCAATTCTTCTGTCAGGTATTCGTCGACCGACTGGTCGTAGCCGGTCAGATGTTCGTACATCTGCGGGGCGTTACCGTCCTTACCGACTAATTGCCCTTCGTACTGGTGTGCATCGTCTACTCCGCACTCCACGACGTCGGACAGTGTTGCCCAACCCGATTCGTCAGCCTCCGAGCTGACGCTATCTACGAACAACTGGTCGAAGAAGAACGACTCTTCGGGTTCGCGGAAGTTCCGTTCGAGTTCCTTCATGTCGGACTGGCTGTCCGCGAACGAGAGCATCTTCGATTCTCCGAAGGTACTGGGATCGTCACGATCTGCCAGTGAACGCAACAAATAGCGCCCGCTCGTCACAGCAGCATTGGCCGGACCACGGAGCATCGAGTCGTATCGCCGGTTCTTCGCGTAGGTTTCTCGCCGATCTTCGTGGTAACACGGCAGTCCGCCGGAGAAGTTACTCGCTTCCCTGATTCGTCCGTTATCGTCTACCATCCGAAAGTTCCCGTAGCCCTTCGCCCGGCGGCTAATCTCGGGATCGTCGCAGTTGCAGTTGTGTGGACCGTTAGGAAGGAACTCGTGCCCGCAGGACTGACACTCGTCGACCATGTTGATGTCGAACAGCGCGGATCGAACGAGTTTCCGTTTATTGCAACTGCACGACGCGGGTGGATTACCGAAATACACTTCGTCGCACCCGGGGTCGCTACACGTCCATCCGAGGAACCGTTTGGGCGTGAGTTCGCCGTCACAGTCGTCTGTAGTGCACTCCTGACCCTCCGGATCTTCATAGACTTCTCCACACTCGGTGCAATACTGAACATCTTCGTCTGCAAGCGGCTCTAACGCAGTGGAACGGCAGGAATGACATTCGGGTTCCCGTGCTTCCTCGACCGTGAGTTCGCCGTCACAGTCTGGGTTGGTGCAAACGTGCTTCTCCATCGAATCGTCGAGGACCATCGAGGCGTCGCAGTCGGGACAGTCATGCTGATGGTCAATCTTCTGACGCTCGCCACAGTCCGTACACTCGTAGTACGGTCGCCAGTAAACTCGAACCATCTCCGGTGTTTCGCCGTCGATGGTCTCACACTGACATTCTCTCCGTTGGAAATACTCGAAACGGCCTTCTTCCGACGTGACGGTATGAGGTGCGAGGCGCTCACAGTTTGGACAGAACCACGATTCAAGCGACTCTTCACCACACTCGTTACACAACGAGAGTTTCGTCACGAAGTGGTGGCCGCACTCAGTACAGGACGACTGCGGGGTGTCGTAGACTGTCCCACAGTTAATACACGTGTAGTAACCGTCGAGCGGCCAGCTGAACAAGTGGGCGCGGCGCTCGAGAATGCCCGACACCTCGCCGATAGTCATGAAGTTCGCTACGACTGTCTCCGCCTGGGACTCAGAAAGCCCAGCCTCGTCGATCAGGCGGCCCCGAAGACCGACTGGCCGAAGTGGGGTCTCACGGAGCGCCGCGTAGATCCCGCGGACGAACTCAAGGGGCCCACCTTCGTCCTCGACTAAATGTTCGTAGAGCGCATCATCAACGTCCTCACTACCATCCTTTACGGCAGCTGCGTCAAGTGCTTGCCTCGCGGCATCGGTGTCCCCGGCACGTAACTCCTCTTCGCTCATTTCTGCCGAAACAAATTCGTCGGGGATGTCGACGGGGAACGGTGCGTCGAGGGTACGCTCGTCTTCTTCGACAACTTCGATGTCAGGGTCGACGAACGGATTGATGCGCTGGAAGACCGTCCGTTTGTTCTCCACGGTCGCCGACGCACCGACGATGGTGAGATCGTCGTCTGCCTCACTCTCGTACCCGTTGAGTTCCTGCCGCTCTCGAATATACCGGCGCATGAGCGTCGACGTGAACGAACCGAAGAGCTCGGAATACTCGTGGATCTCATCGAACACAAAGTATTTCGGCTCGGCGACGAAGCGCTGCTGTTCCTCGTCACCGTTGACGTTGAAGAGCCTGTAGTTGATCGTGTCTGGGTTCGTCAACAGGATGTCCGCTGGCGATTCGACGATGGCGTCACGAGTGACATTGATGAAATCGAACGTGAGGTCGTCCTCGTGTTCCACCATCGGTTCGACGACGAACGAGTCGTCGTCACGCTGCCTAACCGTCAGCGACGAATCACACTCGTCGCACGGGCAGTCGAAGTATTGGAACGTGGTCTGGAGGTACGCGAGTTCGTCGGGGTCGCGACGCTTAGTGTCACCGTCGTAGATACCAACGGTCACTTGCTCGTCCGACGATCGATCTCGATTGAGCGTGAAGAGGTAGTCGATCAATCGCTTCAACTGGTCCTGTGCGAGTGCTTTTGTCGGGTATGTGAGGACGCACTTGACGCTGTCTGGTGGATGGTCGTCGTGCTGACCCGCTTTTGCCTCAGTAATGAACTGAAGGATAGGGATGAGCCATCCCTCGGTCTTTCCCCGACCCGTACTTGCGGTCAGGAGCGTGTGGTGGTCCTCGAGAACCGATTCGACCGCTGACTCCTGAAATTCATACAGGGATCGGAACCCGGCCTCAGAGAACGTTTCGGTGACATCGTCGTGGAGGCCTTGGTTACTGGCGAACGTCTCCCAAGAGGTGTCGCTCATCCGTGGAAGGTCCAGCACCTGGAGGAAGGGGCCTTTCGTCCGGATGAACTCAGGAAGGTCCTCCTCCAGTGACTCGCCAGACCCGTCGTGGTACCGCGAGACGAGGCTCTTGACGGCTCGCTGTGGTTGGGAGCCGGCGTAGTGTTCAGCGTACGATTCGCGCATCGAGTTCGCGAGTTCGAGTGGGTCGAAATCCATCGGTGGCAATTTGTGTGGGATGTTGGTCAGTCGGTGAGCTGTTCGTCGATTTCGTGGTTCGTGATCGGCTGAATGATCACGCTACCGTTGGCGAGGATGTCTCGAAGACGTTCTCGGTCGAACGACCGCTGGTCGTTCCTGACGTCACAGCCGTATTGGTAGAGACAGGACGGACACCCGTTCTCGCAGTCACAGTCGAACTGATCGCGCATAAGCCCGACTGCACGGTGGAACGCCCGGAACTCTCCGTCCGTCCGTTCGAAGAGGAGTCGCGCGACGTCGGACCCGCCCTCTTGAGACTCGAAGACGTCTACGTGATCCTCGCCGACATATTCGGCGAGGTCACGGATGTTGACGCCGCCGAGGTATTGCAGCGCGACTCGGAGGCCGTGAGCCAACGTGTGCGACAGGTCGCGGTCGTTGAGGTCAACTCGGACACCCTGAGTGTCGTACTGGTATCCAAGGCGAATGAACTCGGAGTCAGCACCGCGGCCGTTAGGGAAGTGGTCAGGGTCGGCGCTGCACCGACGCTCGTCGTCATCGTCACGATAGATGACGCCTGGACAGTTCTCTTCACCGCATACCTCGAAGGCTGTCGGCCTCGGATCGACCTCACCGGACTTGTACTTCGTCTTGTAGCTCTTCGTGTGCAGCAGAACCGAGTAATCGCCGTACTCGATCGTCCCGAGAGGATCGCCATCGGCATCCTGGAGTTCGAACGTCCGTTCAGAGTCGAACTCGAGTATCGACGTCTCCCGCTCGGCGTACGTGTTCTGGATCGGTTTGTTCGGTTCGTCGTGGAGGTAGCGCGCTTCGTCACCTTCTGCGGTCAGTTTGAGGTTGTCGTGGTAGGCATCGACCGAATCGAGTACCGCCAGTCGGCGTCGCTTGAGCGGTACATCGTTATCGCAATCACACCCGTCAGCGTCGAGGTCGTGCGAGGTGTGGCACGCCGGGCAAACGAGTTCCTCGGCCAGGTGATCTCCGTCGACGGCTTCGCTCACGGTATCCCGGAGGTCCGAGCTAGCCTTGTCGTCGAGTCGGACGCGCGAGACGGTGTACGTCTCCCCGCCGTCAAGGTAGGCGGCACCGGGGTGGAGTTCTGAGAGCGCCATCTGCATCGCGCGGCCGCTCCCCTGATCGCCGACGTTCCGGCGGTTGTACCCTTCGTCGACCAGGGACAGACCTGCCGTCGTGGCGACGCTCCGCATCGAGAAGTCGTATTTGCTTTCACGGGACTCTCTGAGGAAGTCGAAGTAGCTCGCACCACCTAGATCAGAGAGGTAGTCCTCGAGAACCTCGATGCGGTCCTTGAGGCCCCGGCGTTCGCGCATGATGCGTGCTCGTTCGTCTGACCCGGCCCGCTGCTGGTCACGACGCAACCGAGAGTTACGTCGTTTCAGGTTGGACAACTCACTTTCCAGTCCCCGTTTGTATTCGCGGTATCCAGTGATGTAGCGCTCGTCAAAGTTCGCGAGAACGTCGTCGACAAGGTGGCCGAACTCGCTCTGAGCGTGCAGGATTTCTCCATCACAGTCACTGTTGGTACACGTTTCGCGGTCGTCGTCAGTAGCATACCGCCGCTCACATTCTTCGCAGTAGCGGTAGTCGAGGAGAGATTCAAGGTAGTCGGCGATGTCTCGTTCATAGTCGTCGACGACTTCGCCGAGTACGTCGAGTTTTGAGTCGTCGCCACCGAGCGATAGCGTGTCGGCACCGAGGGACATCACGTGGGTCAGTTTACTGGCGTCGTCACGTTCGCTCTCGTCGAGCATGCTCCGACGGTGATAGGTATCTCCACCATCGATCGACCGCGCGCGACCGTGTCGACTGACGTCCCACGGAATAGTGAAGTTAGCCGCCACGTAGTCGAAGATCCCCCACGACAGCGAAACGCGTAGGACCTCCTCGTTGTGTTCGTTGAGCGGTACTGGAGTCGGATCGGTGTCGATGAGTTCGTCCGGGTGGTCGTAGTAGTAGTAGTCGATCGGGTTGCGCTGACTGACCGAGTGAACCATCGAAGAATGGGAGCTGCGCCCCGCACGCCCGACCCGCTGGAGGTACGCGTTCATGTTCGGCGGCGTCCCGTACAGCAGGAGTGCGTCGAGGTCACCGATGTCGACCCCGAGTTCCATCGTCGGTCCCGAAGAGAGGTGGTGGGGGTAGTTCTCCTCGCGGAAGAGGTACTCTAATTCCCGACGTTTGCGCTTATTCGTCGCCCCGAGATACTCCTCAGAGATGAGAATCCGCGTCTCTGAGTATTCGGCACGGTGGGCACGCTGTGTGAACCGGGGATGGGAGGTCGAGGCACGTTCGGCGAGCGACGTTCCGGACTGAACAGTGGACTGCGTATCCAGACCAAACTGGTGCTGGAGCGTCGTGTAGTACCGCTCAGTATCAGGGTCGAACCGAATACCATCACCGTCGCCCGCAACCGTAACAGCGAGCGCCGACGGATCGAACGAGACGTAGTCATCAGAGTGCCCGTAGGAGAGGATATTGCGGTCAACCAGCTTGTCGACGACTGCTTCGGCGGGCCTGTCGGGACTCGGATGGTCGAAGTTTGCGACACGATAGTCATTGCCCTCGTCGGCGAGTTCGCGGACGATAGCGCGCTCATCACCATCGAGTTCGTCGAGACCTGGGGCAAAGCGGACATCGAGCAGTCCTTCTTCGGTGAGGGAGCCGTCCCGCTCGCCCAAACGCTGGCTGTAGGTGTGTTCGAGTGCGCGTCGGGTGAGTCGATCCCGAAGCGCGTCATCGTCGTCCCAGCGCTTTCGGGGCTGATCTTTCAATCGTGACTTCAGGTCAAACTCGACACTCCTCGCGACTCGCGGCGGTTCCAGTGCATCGTTTACCTCGTCGACGATGTTCGCCGCGTCCTCGAGGACCTGATTAAACGGTGTCCAGTCGTTCCCGTCATTATGGGACGACGCACTTTCGATTAACAGTTGATCGAGAAGGGTCTCGACCTCTGGTTCCGAGAAGTCACGACTGAGCTCCTTCATGTCACGATGAGAGTCAGCGAACGACAGGAGCTTCGCCGCCTGTTGGCCCTCCTCGTCGGCGACGCGGCGCAACATGTACTGCGAGGTGGTCACCGCGAGATTGCTCGGTCCTCGCATCAGTTCGTCGAACCGGCGGTCAATCTCGTACCGGGCATACGGATGCGGGCACGGGACAGCCGACGGCTGCGAACTCATCGTGTGAATCCGCCCACTGGTGTCGATCGTCTTGTAGGCCTGATGATGACCGGTCCGCGGATGGATGTCCGGATCGTCACAGTTGCAGCCCTCGTCGCCGAGGAATGCCGTCTCACACGAACGGCAGTGTTGGTCGTCGTAAATCTCGAAGAGTCCGCGCTTTACGAACGACGATGAGCCACAGTCGCATTGATCAGGGGAATCATCGAAGAGGATCCGGCTACAATCGTCGCTCCCACAGACCCAGGGAAGGAACCTCGTCGAGGTGAGTGAGGAACCACAGTCGACGCACTGGTCAGGGGCCTGCTCGGGGTGTTCGTAAGTCGCGCCACATTCCGGGCAATCGAATCGACTCGCAACAGTAGCTAGCCCGAAGTCGGTCCCGTCACAGTTATCGCAGACTCGCTCAATCTCGTGAGCCGACTCACACTTCGGATTAACGCAGGTGAACGTCTCATCGTCGGTCCTGACGGTCTTGGAACCGCACTCGGGACAGTCACGGGTCGTCGTTCGCTCGGTTCGGAGTCCACAGTCGAGGCACTCGAGGAACGGCTGGAACGTCGTACGAACCATCTGGACGACATCGTCGCGCGCTACCTCACATCGGCGGCAGACGTGTTCCTCGTCTTGGTCGATCGTCCCGTGTTCGGTTGGCGTGTACGGCTCTAGTTGGTCGCAGCCTGGACAGTACCATCCGACAAGGTGTTCGTCGCTACAGTGTCGGCAGTAGGTAGAGCGCGTGACGAAGTCGAACCCACACTCGTTACAGTCGTCCTGTGGGGAGCGGTACGTTGCGTCACACGATGGACACGTATAGAAGCCGTCGATCGGCCAAGAGAACACGTGACTTCGGTTCTCCAGCATGCCGGAAAACTCACCGAGGGTCCGGACGTTCGCCACCAGTTTCGATGCTTCATCGGCGTCGAGATTCAGCGTCGTCGCTAACTCGTCGTGTAGTTGGGACCGCGTGAGTGGCCCATCGTACAACAACTGGTGGACGTAGCGAACGACCTGTGCGCCGGGGTCGTCCTCGGCTTCAGTGAGGTAATCGAAGAGAGCGTCACTCGCTAGCGTCTCCCGGCGGTCACGGTCGTAACTCGATGCATCCTCCAGCGTGTAGTCGAACGCATCGAGGCCCGGAACAACGTCGTCCGGCGCGGCCGTCGCACGCAGAATGCGGTCGACGGACAGACTGTGCGACGTTAGCTCTTCCGGAACATCGTCCGGAACCTCCCCATCGAGGTCGCGTGGTGACTCACTCACCTGTTTGACGTCGACGGCACCGCTAACCTTCTGGAACAACTCGACGTCGTTCTCGACGGTCGCACTGCTCGCGACGAGTTGTAAGTCATCGAGGCCGCGTTCCTCGCGGAGCGACTGGATTCGCTTCATCAGCGTCGACGTGTAGCTCCCGAACAGGCCGTCGTAGGTGTGGACCTCGTCGAAGACGAGGAATTCAGGTTCGTAGACGAACCGCTCGTGCTCGTCTTCGGCGTTAGTGTTGATGAGTCGGTAGTTGATCGTGTCCGGGTTTGTGAGCAGGATGTCAACGCCGTTCTCGAGGATGTCGTTCTTCGTTAGCCGCAGGAAATCGAGCGGAACGTCGTGCGGATCATCGTCTTCACAGTGCGCTTTCTCTGGGATGAGTTTGAACCGAGCGCCGGTGTTTCGGATCCGAACACCACCACCGCAGTCTTGGCATTTGTCGAGTTCGTCATTGTACCCAGGGCACTCGAAGTGACGGAAGGTCGCATTGAGGTACCCTTCGGAGCCTGATTCGCCGACATTCCGCGGGGTATCACCGTCGTAAATACCGACGGTAATCTGTTGTTCCGACCGTAGGTGGTTGTTGATGAGGTAGAGGTACTGGAGGAGGCGCTTCAACTGGTCCTGTGCGAGCGCCTTCGTCGGATAGATGAGCGTGGCCTTGACGCTCGTATCGTCACCCCCGTCACCATGCCGTTTGTTTTCGAGGATGCGGTTGAGGATGGGAATGAGCCACGCTTCAGTTTTTCCTCGTCCCGTCGCGGCAGTAATGACGGTATCATCTCCCTCAAGAATGGCCTCGATACTACGCTCCTGGAAGTCGTAGAGTCGTTCGAAGCCGATTTTCGAGAAAGCCCGGCGGATATGCGGCTCGAGACGTGCCGACCTGGCGAACGCGTCCCACGAACGGCCGCTCCAGTTCGGGATGTCGAGTGCCTGAAGGTAGGGGCCGCGCATCCCCGTGATGTCGTCCTCGCCGTCCGCCAGGCGATTAGCGACGCTACGCGCAGCCCGTCCACCACGACCGATAAAGTAGTCGTGGTATGCGGCTTGCATTTGTTCCGCGCTGGCGACGGGGTCCTTCATCGTTACAGGTTAAGCTCCACCGCCGATTCCAGTTCATCCACGCGTTTCATCTCCTCGAGCGAGTCGAGCGAGACATCAGCCAACGTAAGCTGTTGGGACTTACTGAGCGTCTTTACGTCCTCGATCGTGGAGTCTGAGAGGTCGTGTTTCTCTTGAAAGTCGTCGAAGCTCTGGAGCGATTGATGTTTCTCCCAGTCGCTGGTGGCGTTATCCCACTTTGATACGAAGCTCGTGGCGCTTCCGCTCGAGTCCATCAACTCTCGCGTCAGCAACGTGTGCATGTGGTTGAGTGTACGCGCGAAGTCCGAGTCCTGCCCACCGAGGATCTTCTGGAGTTCTTCCGCTGCCGCGACCTTTGTACTCCAATCGTTGCGCTTGCTGTCGAGTTGACTCTCAATGGTCTCGGTGACGTTCTTCACCTGCTTCTTCGCCGAGCGAATCTGCTCGATATGGGTCTCGACGTCCGGTGTCAGCTGGACTTCGAGGTCGCTCTGACCGTCTGCGCCAAGATCGTCGAGTTCCGCGTCTCCCTCGCCCATATCGTCGCTCTGGACGTTCTCGAGTAGATCCTCTTGAGTCACCTCGACCGCTTTCTCTGCCACCTGAACCGCACTACTGGTCATCGATGGCGCGGAACCGTCGAAGGCCTCCTCAAGCACTTTCTTGTAGTATTTCAGGTCTCGAAGGCGCTCGGCGAGGTCGTCGAGTTCGTCGTTCACCTCGCTGATGTTGTGCCGCGCGACCGAGACGTGATACTGCGTGTTCTGTGCCTGCTTGTGTTCTCGAGCCTTGTCTTCGAGAGCGTCAACGGCCGTCGGTAGTGATTTCGATTCGCTCATTTTACAGATCCTCCGTCAGAGAGACGATCGACTGGCGCTTCTGCTCGTAGTTACTGTACTCGCTGAGTTGCTTGATGCGATGTTCGAGATCGGCCCCGGTAGCGTGTTCCTGGTCTTGGAGATCGCTGATCAGCGAGTCGAACGCCTCGTATATCTCCCACGCTGCTTGTTCGTCTTGGCTCCGGGCGAAGTCGTGAAGTCGAGCGATGAACGTCACACCGGTTGCGTCACCCATGTTACGGAACTGCTTGACATCATCACGGAAGGCCGTGAGCTTCACTTCCTCCGGCGATTCGGTGAGCAGTTCGTAGGCGTCCTCGTAACTCGACTTGATCGGAACGTCCATCGCACCTGCGCACTGATACAACGTCTCGAACCACTCTGCGAGCTGGTCGACCGTATGGCCGCTGTCGTACCACCGTTCAACGGGTTCAAGCGCGTCCTGGATGTGTGATGCGTCGTCGTCGACCGTGAGCCGCTGGAGTTCTGCTGCGTAATCCGAAATCCGATCGAAAAGACTCGATACCTTGGTATTGGCGTTATTTCGCGTCGTTCCGACCTTGTACGCGTCAGCGAGTTCGTCGGTATCGATGACCATCGCAGCGTCGACGTGTGCCTCGAGGTCTTCGGCAACCTCCCTACGTGCTTCAGACAGGCGCTCGTAGTCTACGACGTTCGATTTGAGGAGGAAGAACCCCTCGATGAGGTCACTAATATCCCCCGACGACACGGTGAGGTCGGTGAACGCCTGTCCAAACGCGCTATCTCGATCGAAGTTTTCGACGATCGGTTTACCGTACGACTGATTGCTGTCATACTCCTCGAAGACGATTTCTGTGGGGATCTGATCGTCGTCGACCTCAACTCCACGGGCAGCGTTGATAAGGAAGAACTGTGCGAGGACCAGCGTTTTCTCTATCGTGAGTTCCTCGGGAAGACAGTCCTCGATCTCTTCGCGCATTTCATGCTGGAACTGGGCGACGTTAGTGTCTGCCCACGCACGGAGCTGATCGAAGTTCGTCGTCGTAGGGTCGAACATATCGAACAGTCCGTACTCCAGCATCGGTGTGTAGAGATCGGCGTGTTCTGCGCCCCATTCGAGTTCGATGTCGACGCTAGCTTGGCGTTGTTGGTCCCCTTGAATGGAGACCGGAATACTGTCGCCGCGAGCGTAGTAGATCCCACCGACCGACCGCGTCGAGGAGTTCGGATTACTCAGGCGCGTAGGGTTGTGCCACCGTTCGAGAACGGCGACTGCGCCGTCGTGGAGCGTGTCCGAACTGGGATACTCTTCGCCGCTCGTGACCCAGTCTTGGAACTCCTGGAATTTGCGCTGTCGCTCGCGTTCTTCCTCGCTCAGTTCTGGTTCGTCGATGACCTCAACCTGCTCGTCTTCTGGATCCTCGTCGTCTGCTGCTTCTTCGCCGTCTTCGACCTCAGAAGAGTTGCTTTCTGTATCGTCTCCGTCGTCCTCGGTATCGACCTCGTGATCCGGTACCGGCGGGTTCTTGATCTTATCGAGTACCGCACTCCCCTTGCCCTTGTCGAACACGACGTAATCGCCTTTCACAGCGGCAGTGTCGTCGTCCGGTAGTTCGATACCGAACGTTTCGAAGATGCCGACCTTGACCCCGACGCCGTCCTCGACAGGAACTCCGTACCAGCGGCTGACGTCTTGGTAGATTTGGTCGTATTTCATGTCGATCTCGAAGGTCGGCGTGTCGACGAACGAGTTCGACTTCATCGCTTCGTAAGGTGCCCACGTCGACTTGAGACAGTGCTTTACCACTCGAAGAAGCAACAGTCGCGGCGTCTTCCGGTTGCTTCCCTCGTCGTTTAGCTGTCGATAAGCGACGTGTATGAAGCGCTCGTTAAACGGGTATAAACCGTCGAAAGCTTCTGCAACGTCCTGAGGCGCATCTGCCGCATCAGAATTCCGTTCGATGGCACCTAGATACGATCGGGCGAGGGCTACCGAAGCATCGTCGTCGAGGAAGTACGCCTCGCCGTTCTCGTCGGTCATCGTTAGGTACCCCTCGGATCGGCCTTGCATGTACGTCGCTGCGTCTTCGCGAGCGAGGGCGTCGTCGATGTTGTCCTGCTCCCAACCGATCGTCCAACCGAGGACGATGTCGTAGCTGCTACTACTAAGTTCGAAGATGTGGTCTAGGAGTTGCTCTTTCAGGACGCTGAACGTCGTGAGGTCCTCACAGATGAGTACCGGCCGGATACCGCGCTCTTGATACATCTCCGAGTATTGCTGTAGCTGTTCCTTGAAGTCGCCCACGAGATTGCGGGAAAGGTATTCGTGAGCCTCGTTCTTCAAGACAGAGTACAGAACGTCTTTGTTCTCCGTGAGCTTCGTACTGAAGCTCAGTTGCAGGCGTAGAGTGCGGAAATCTGCGCGGGTTAGCAGATTGAAATCGGGATTCTCGTCACGAGACTCGAGAGCTTCCTGATACTCCCTGATGTTCTTGGCGAAGATTTCTCGCAGGTCGCTATTATCGCCTCTGCTCTCGGTCAGTTCCTGTATTTCTTGGTCTGAAAAGTGTTCGGTCGACCAGATACCGCGCATATACTCGACGATGGCGCTCGCCGCATCGGCGGGGTCGAGATCGTCGATGTTTCTGACATCAGTATCGACGTCGAGTGGTTCAGTGAGGACGTCGATGATCTGATCCATTCGGGTCTGGCTACGGGAGACGTGCAAGGCGACGTAATCTTCGACGCCATCGTCATCCTCGCCGTAACCATTGATCTGATACTTTGTCCACTCACAGAGCTGGCTTTTACCCGATCCGGGTTCACCACGGAGGATGAAAATACGGTTCGGGTCGTCGATATTCGACGCAGTAATCGCGTCGAGTACGTTCTCTTGGGTAACGAAGTCGCCCGAGATACCGAGTGGGGTCAGCGTGTCTGCGTAAATCCGATCGATGTCGACGTGGGTCTCTCGGAACTGTTCGGGCGTCTTCTTCTTCGTATGGGCTTCCGACGTGATGAAGTGGTCGACTTCCTCGTCGTCCCAGTATTGGGGCATCTCTCCGCTGGCCGGTGAATCTTTGATTTGTTGGCTCATTGGTGAGTGAGAAGTTGGTCGAGAGGGTACTGATACGCCGTTTCGTCCGGTCGAGAATGAATCGAAACGTGCGTCACGCTTCGTCTGTTTCCGCGGACGTCATCGTCGAGGTCTGCTGGTGGCACTTCTACCTGGTTCTGCGCGTCGCCGGGTGCAGACAGGGACAAGACCCCATCTTCCTCCATGTTACGGAGGACGTCAGCGATTGCAGGGTGAAGCCGCGGCGTTCCAGTTCGTGCCTTGTAGACGGTGAACAAGTTGTCGTTGATCCAGTTGAGTGCGCGTCGGAATTCACCGTTTTCAACTGTCTCTCCGTCGTAGCCTGCGTCCTCTCCCGAACTAGTTGGGGCGAGTATGAGCGCGTCGTACATCATTGCCCGACAGGGGCTCAGCACGAGACCGTCCTCGGTCTCCGACACGAGACCCAGTTGCTCGCACAACGTCACCCACATGTCGATCTTCTCGTCGGTCCAACTGAAGTCGTAGTCAGTCTCGCGCTTCAGGATGGTTCGAAGGTTGTCTCGGCCAGCGTTCACCGTTCGGCTCCCCTCACTCAATAGGGCACGGTGAACATCCCCAAAGTGGGACTGACGACCGTCCTGCTGATTGCAGTGGTATAGCAACTGTGCTTCGAAAGGGAGACCCTCGAAGTGCCGCTCGTTAATGGGTTCGACCGTATCTTTGATGTCTCCGGTCGGACTCTCGACGAGATCGACCGCATTCAGGAAACGAAGTGACCCTTCGACGTGATCGGTTTTCACCTCACCGCCGGTGGCTGGTCGACCGAATTTGCTCGTGACTTCCGAGACACTGGTGGTCCCCTGAAGTGAGCCGTAGATGTGTTTTAGCTCCGGTGCTCGCACCGAGATGAACCCGGTGAGTAGTTTGTCCGGCTTGTTGGTCGCCGGTGTGTATGTTGTACTCATATGTCCTCCTGGTGGCGATAACGATAACTGTCTAATCGATCTTCCTCGAATTCTACACGTTCGAGCATATCGAGCATGCTGTTCGCGACTTTCTGCGTGGGCCCGCGCTCAGTCCACGAACGGAGCGCCTCTCTGATGCGCTCGGAGTAATCTTCCAGTACACGGTCTACGTCCTCTCGAATGAGGTAGTAGAGGGGTGCCCAGGCGGGACTGTCAGCCGGAATCTGCGTGTAATCGAAGAGTACCGGAATCGAGCCTGCCTCGAGACCCTCCTGTTTGTGATGCGCAGAAATCTGATGGAAGAACAGATTCTGCGTTGTTGATAGCGGTAGATCCGAGTCGAGGTTGTACTGTATGTACCGCTTCAGCAGTCCTTTGTAATCGGTGACCGTGCACTCGAACTCGTCGATGAACGACTTCCCCGGTTTCTTCGTATGACGGGGCATCTTCGGTGTACTCGTATCAGTGACGAGCACATATGGCAGACCTTCCGGGCGCTTCCGCAGCAGCCGCCGAATAACATCCTGATCGTCGAACGTACTGTCTTCGTCCCGTAGTTCTCCCGTCAGCATCTCTTGGCTGACGTAGTGAACTAGTGGAAACTCGACACCATCCACCCCATTCTCTCGGAGATCCTCGTTCGGAAACAGTTCGTACTCGACGAGTCGCAACCCGTTGTCGTATATTTCGGGATGCGAGACTCTATCGAGGCCGAATTCGGCGAGGAACGGCAACGATCTGAGTTGCGCACGTGCTTGGGAACCAGTCTTTGCTAGTTGCGGATCCCGAATCACGAGAAACGAATCTCGTGTTCCGATGAAGTCCGCTAATGCTGGCGTCTCTGAGTCGGGTGGATCGTGCATCGTTCTGGTGATCGCTTGGGAGTTGGTTTCGGCGTCGGTGTGGGATGGACGCCGTCTGAACGCACCCATTGACCGTAGCTATCGCTACGTCGTTCTCGGCCTTCTCAGGCCGTGAACGTAGGGTGCGAACGCATAGCAGTCAGAGCGGAACCCACATAAAACTGTCGGGAAGGTTATAATTCCATAGATGCCTCTACTCGCCCCGTCGGCGAGATGAGCGAACACTTCACACTCTCTGTCGAATCATCATATAATTATCGGCGATGAAACAGTTAGACGTGAGTTGCGATAATGCGATACGGTAGATCGCGAACTAAACCAAGACATCGGATGTGCCAGTGATTTCTGGACCCTTCTCGTCGCTCCTGTTCGAATATAGTGCGCACTGTTGCACTATTCCGGAACAGTAACGATGCTTCGAGCAGATGCTATCGATATGCGCACATACCTCGCTCCATTGGGATTCGATAGTCGACGCGTAGTCAGACCAGTTTTGAGTGAAGGTATAGAGACAGGAGATCAAGTCGTATTACTGCAACCCGCAAGCAGTTCCGATCGAGGAGAGGATGCTTTTCAGGAAGTTCAAAATGTTCTGACGCAAGTAGTCCCGGACCTAGACTTAGAAACAGAGCATCTACCGTACACAGATTTTGTCGAGACAACGTTATACTGTGCTGATCTCATCCAAGCATCGGAAGGTGAAACCATCGTTATTTTGGGTGGTGGTGCGCGGGAATTACTGTTGCCACTAACAGTCGCGACATTCACTAGTGGTGAAAATATCGACACAGTGCTCCAAGTAGGCGATATAGATAGCAGTGTCCGACGGTTACCACGCTTGAATCTCCGCGGGGAAGTTTCGGACGCTGAAGCGACCCTTCTCGCCGACCTCCACGACCTGGATACAGTTTTATCAATAAGTGAAATAGCAGATGAGCTTGATAAGTCGAAGAGTACAATCGCACGCCATATCAATAGCCTAGAATCCGCGGGCTTCGTGCGGACCAGAAAGAATGGGAGAAGCAAAACGGTCGAAATCACCGACAGTGGTCGGATTTTCCTAAAGACAAGAGCTGCTAACGTTATCTGAAACGATCCGCTCTGTCCCTTCTAGCGGCATTATCACTATCTTGGAGAATAGACATCTTTGTGATGTTTATTCCAGACCTGCATTGAATTGTGTCCTATGGAAACGGTCAGAACCGAGATTTATGTCCCTGGACTGTCCAGTAAATCCTGGCGAATCGCAGGACAGCAGGAACCCCCGTTCGATAATCGAACGAAATCAAATGCGCGATCGGCGGCTCGTTTATAAACGATGTACCGCCGTCTTGCGAATGTGATCCGTTCGGAAAACGAATGGGCGCTGCAGGATTTGAACCCGCGGCAACTTGGTCCGAAGCCAAGCACTCTGTCCAGACTGAGCTAAGCGCCCGCACCCGTTCATTTCCGCGGGTTCCGTATAAGTGTCTCGATTCCCACTACGATTGATAGGCGAAACCACACCGCCCTGCCCGGATTCGGCACGGCTCGAGGGCCCCGACTCCGCTACGACTCGACCCGAATTCCCGGTCGATGAAAATCAGCGACGGCGGTCTTTAAGTGGAGATCCTACGACCGGATATGTCGCTGAACGAGGCCCCCATCCCCGACGATGGTCAGTCCGCGGACGAGCCCCTCGAGTTGCTCACGGACGACGAGGAGGTCTGGACGGCGGTTCCTGTCGACGCGACGGGGGACGACCGGATCACGAAGTGGATCTCGGTCGAGGACGATCTCCTCTGTGATCTCGAGGAGTGGCGATAGCCGAACGGCGCGGTCGACGAATTCTCCTGTTGCGGTTCCGTTGCGAGTCGGATCGCACCGTTTAACCACTCGGCCTGACCACTCACCGCTGTGCCATGACAGCGCGGGAGACGGTCCGAGGGTTGCTCGAGTTGACGCGGCCGGTGAACGTGATCGCCGCGAGCCTGTTGACGTTCATCGGTGCGTTCGTCGCCGGTGGGATCGCCGATCACGCCGCCGAGGTAGCGGCGGCGGTAGCCGCGACCGGCCTGGCGGTGGGTGCCGGAAACGCCATCAACGACTACTTCGACCGCGAAATCGATCGGATTAATCGGCCCGATCGGGCGATCCCGCGGGGAGCGGTGAGTCCGCGTGGAGCGCTCGCGTTCAGTATCGTCCTTTTCGCTGTCGCAGTCGTGCTGGCGGTGATGCTGCCGACGCTTGCGATCGCGATCGCGGGGATCAACCTCCTGAGTCTGGTGGCTTACACCGAGTTGTTCAAGGGACTGCCGGGGCTGGGGAACGCGCTGGTCGCGTACCTCGTTGGGAGTACGTTCCTGTTCGGTGCGGCGGCGGTCGGGGAGGTCGGCCCGGCGGTCGTCCTCTTCTTGCTCGCGGCGATCGCGACCCTGACTCGCGAGATCGTCAAGGACGTCGAGGATCTCGAGGGGGACCGCGAGGAGGGGCTCAACACGCTACCGATCGCGGTGGGCGAGCAGCGGGCGCTGTGGATCGCGGCCATTCTGCTGACGATCGGCGTTCTGGCGAGTCCAGTGCCGTACCTGCTCGGGTATTTCGATGTGGTGTATCTGGCACTGGTCGTGCCCGCGGACGCGGTGATGCTGGCCGCGGCCGTCCGAAGTTTCGACGATCCGACCACGGGTCAGTCGTGGCTCAAGTACGGGATGTTCCTCGCGGCGCTGGCGTTCGTCGTCGGCCGGGCGTCGCTCGAGGTCACTGGCGTGTGAGCGGCGTGTGGGCGGTGTCGACAGCAGCAGAACGCCGTGTGACCACGTGACCGCTGGCAGTTCGGCGTTCCGTCTCGTTCGACTTCCGCCGCCGAATGTGACAATCAAACCCGGCGCGCTGGTTCCGGATCTCACGGTGGGCTCGGCTCGTTCCATCTTCGAGGAGAACTCGTTCGTGGCCCCTATCAAAAGGATTATAAACTGGATCCTGTATTTTCATACCAGACGTTGGTACAGAGTGCTGGCTGCCGAGACGGTCACGGACGGATGTGAGTATCTGGTATGTATGACCTCGTAGATGTCCTCCCGGACACGGACCTCGGTCCGGGGACGAACATCCTTATCGCCGGTCCGCCGCTCACGGGCAAGCGGGAGATCGCGTTCGACATCCTCAGAAGCGGGATGAGCAGCGGCGACGGAACGATCGTCGTTTCGACCAAGGACAGTGCCGACAAGGTACTCGAGCAGTTGTCGTTGGACACTCAGGAGTCCGCGTCCGACACCGCTCCCGTCGGGGTCGTCGACTGTGTCACGAAACAGCGTGGTATCGGTGCCGTCGAGAACGATCCGCGGATCAAGTACGCGTCTTCGCCGGTCGATATGACCGGTATCGGGATCAAACTCTCCGAGTTCCTTCAGGAGTTCTACGAGAACCGGGGCGCGACGCAGAATCGGGTGCTGTTGCACTCGATTTCGACGCTGTTGATGTACTCGGACCTCCAGACCGTGTTCCGATTCCTGCACGTCTTTACCGGCCGCGTCCAGAGCGCCGACGCCCTCGGGCTGTACGTTATCGACTCGACGTCACACGACGACCAGACGATGAACACGCTCAAGCAACTGTTCGACGGCGTGATCGAACTCGAGGACGGCGACGGCGACGAGCCGGACATCACGACGGCAGGACTCTCTGCCTGAAACGGACCCCCGCTGGTCGTTAGGTTCCCGAGAGAGCGGACGATAGGTGTTTAGGCCGTAACCCGCTACGCTACGGTATGCCAGTCGAGTCCGACGCGGAGATCGAAGCGGTGCTCGAGGCCGAAACCGTCGCCGTCGTCGGCTGCTCGAGTACACCGGGCAAGGCGGCCCACGACGTCCCGGCGTACCTCGCGGACCACGGGTACGAGGTGTACCCGGTGAACCCGTTCGCCGACGAAATCCTCGGCCGACGAGCGGCCGATTCCCTTTCGGCACTCGACGACGCGGTCGACGTCGATGTGGTCTGTATTTTCCGGCCCAGCGACGAGGTGGCAGGGATCGTCGACGAGGCGCTCGAGCGCGACGACGTCGAGGCGATCTGGACCCAGTTGGGAATCGAAGACGACGAGGCGACAGTACGCGCCGAGCGGGCGGGAATGACCGTCGTACAGGATCGCTGTATGAAGGTCGAACACCGGCGGTTGCTGACATGACGACGAGCGACGATACGCTGGCGATCGTCCTATACCGCGATACGGCGGGCTTTGAAGGCCATGCGCCGGTTTCGACCCCAGCTACCGACAGAGACTTATTCGACAGAGGAGTACGCGGTACCAGTACCCATGTGTGACCGGTCCGGGAGCTGTACGAACGAGGGGACGTGCCAACTCGTCCTCAAGAACCGGAATACGGGGATGGAGATGGTGGAACATCACTGCAAGGCCCACCTCGTGCTTCGCGTCTGGGAAGTCGAACGCGACGACGAACTCGACGTCGTCGACGCGACTACGCTCCGTCAGCCACCGGCACCGGGGTGAAGCGGACGTTCGTGGAGCGACAGGGTCGAGATCGGGGTCGGGATCGAACGTCGCGATCGAAGGTCGATCCGAGCCACAGACGACGCGTCAGTCCCCTGGATTGACTTTTTCACTCTGAACCGGGGGCGCGGCGACCGGCCGTCGGCGGACCGGGTTACGAACTCCACTCGTCGAACGAACGATAGATTCCCTTCGAGAGGTATCGCTCGCTCGAGTCCGGGAAGACGGTGACTACGGTGTCGTGGGGGACGTCGATCGTCCCGTCGGCGATCCCGCGGGCGATGCGTTTCGCCGCGACGCTTGCTGCACCCGCGCTCGAGGCGACCAGGTGTCCTTCCTCGCGTGCGAGGCGGACGAGTTCGTCGTGGGCCTCGCGATCGGAGACAGCGTAGACCTCGTCGACCAGTTCGGGATCGAACAGTTCGTTCGTCGAGGGATCGTGCGTACCGATCCCCTCGATCTTGTACTCGTCTTCCTCGCGATCCTCGCCGACGACCTCGCCGTACAGCGACCCTTCCGGTTCGACGGCACCGACGTAGGTGTCGGGGTTCTGCTCGAGGGCGTAGCGGGCGATCCCCATGAGCGTGCCCGCGGTGCCACAGCCTGCGACGACGGCGCCGACCTCGTCGTCCAGCGCCTCGTAGATTTCCGGGCCAGTGGTCGCGTAATGTGCTTCAGCGTTCAGCGGGTTCGAGAACTGCTGGGGGACGACGGCGTCGTCCAGTTCTTCGGCGAGTTGCTGTGCACGGTCGATCGCGCCGCCCATTCCGTCCTCCGTCGGCGTGTTGATGATCTCCGCACCGAGTGCGTCCATCAGCTGTTGTTTTTCGACGCTGAACCGCTCGGGAACGACGAAGATCGCGTCGAGACCGAGCTGTTCGGCCGCGATCGCGAGCCCGATGCCGGTGTTCCCGGCGGTCGGCTCGATGATCGTTCCCCCGGCGGGGACGTCCCCGCGCTCGAGCATCCGCTCTAGCATGTAGCGGCCGATCCGATCCTTCACGCTCGCCCCCGGGTTGAACGACTCGAGTTTCGCGTAGATGCGTACGCCCTCGACGCCATCCTGTACGCGGACGAGCGGCGTGTCACCGATCGTCTCGAGTACCGACTCCAACGGTCGCTCGTGGGTCGTCATTGTGCTGGCAAATGTTGCCACTGTTGTTAGGTCTTGCTTTTACGCTCTCCCGGACCGGCGCTGCCGAACGATCGGACCGGTACGAAAATCCCCTCGAAGCGGGTGCGAGCGACCGATGAGCGTTCCTCGGCGTCGACGGCTCGTTAGGCTTCGGTCTCGCCGTCCTCGGCGTCGGCCGCGGTCGCGTCCCCGTCAGTCGCGTCTTCAGTCTCCTCGAGGTCCACGTCGTCGATCGCCGCGTCCGCGAGGATCTCCTCGCCGTCGATTCCCTGTTCGTCGGCGATCGCCAGCAGGAGTTCGCGCTGCTCGGTAAGCTGGTGGTCGATCCGGTTGACCGTGTCGTGGGTCTCGTCCATTTCCTCTTCCAGACTGATGATCCGCTTCTGGAGTTGCTGTACCTGTTTGTACATCGCTTCGGCCCGATCCGAGAGCCCCTGAAGCTTCTTTGCGGTGCTGCCGAGTCCCATGCCAGGACGATGTGTCGGCTCTGTAATGGGCCTTTTCCTCCATCGGAGTCTCCGGCTCGAGACGATGTGTTATCGAGTAACGTGGTTCGACAAATTTATTACGAACCGCGAACAATCTTCTACTGAATTCGAGGTGAACAGCCATGGTGCCCCGAGTGAACGCTCCCAGCACCTGGATGCAAGGCCTCGAGATGCCGTCCCGCCTGTTCGGCGACAGCGGTAGCGACTACGAACTGTACGAGGAGGACGACGAGTTCGTCCTCACGATCGACATGCCGGGCTTCGAGACCGACGAGATCGAGTTGGCGTGGGACGACGGCGTGCTCAACGTCGCCGCCGAGCACGTCGACGACGAGCGCGGTCGGAAGAAGACCTACCACCGTCGGTTCCGGTTCCCCAAGGTCGTCGACGACGAGTCGATCACCGCCGAGTACACCAACGGCGTGCTCGAGGTCCGGCTGCCGTCCGCCGAAACGACCGCCCGCGGCAAGACAATCCCGCTCGAGGGCGAGTAAGCCCTCGGTCCCGGTCGCTGACCGACAGCCCGTCAGCGACCCGTGAACCGGCACCCGGGTTCCGTCGGTGAACCCGGCGAACCCCTCGTCCCGACGACGAGGGTCGAACGAGGCCCTCGTCCGTCGGGCGTCCCCGCCGTTTTCCGACTTCGAACGCCCGAATCATCGCCGACAGGAACCATGCAGCTCCGCGTCAAACCACGCAAACGGAAGGACGCAGGGACCGGCCTCGCCGCGATCGACCGCGAGACGATGGACGACCTCGGCGTCTCGAGCGGCGAGTTCGTCGCGGTCGACGGACCGGACGGACGAGTGGTCGCCCGCGTCTGGCCCGGGCCCGCGGAGGACACGGGACGTGGTATCGTCCGCATCGACGGCCAGTTACGGAAGGCCGCCGGGGCTCGGATCGACGACCCGGTCTCGGTCGAGCCCGCGGACGTCGAGGGAGCCGACCGGGTTACCATCGCCCTCCCGGAGAACGTCCGGGTTCGCGGCGACCTCGGTTCCTATCTCCGGGACAAACTCTCCGAGCGCGCGGTGAGCCCCGGCGACCGGCTCTCCCTGTCGCTCGGCTTCGGGCTCCTCTCGACGCAGGCCGGCAGACAGCTCCCGATCACGGTCGTCGATACCGAACCGAGCGGCACGGTCGTCGTCGGCGCCGACACGGAGATCGACGTCGAGGTCGCGGACCGGGACCCGGACGAACTGGCCGTCGAGGCCGCCGGCCCGCTCGAGGGCGACGGTGCCGAGACCCCGACCGTGACCTACGAGGACGTCGGCGGCCTCGATCAGGAACTCGAGCAGGTCCGGGAGATGATCGAGTTGCCGATGCGCCACCCCGAGCTCTTCCGTACGCTGGGTATCGAGCCGCCCAAGGGCGTGCTCCTGCACGGCCCGCCGGGCACCGGCAAGACGCTGATCGCCCGTGCGGTAGCGAACGAGATCGACGCCCACTTCCGGACGATTTCGGGGCCGGAGATCATGTCGAAGTACTACGGCGAGAGCGAGGAACAACTCCGCGAGGTCTTCGAAGAGGCCGCCGAGAACGAGCCCGCGATCGTCTTCATCGACGAACTCGACTCGATCGCGCCCAAACGCGAGGAGGTCACCGGCGACACCGAACGACGGGTCGTCGCGCAACTGCTCTCGCTGATGGACGGCCTCGAGGACCGCGGCGAGATCACCGTCATCGGTACGACCAACCGCGTCGACGCCATCGACCCCGCGCTCCGACGTCCGGGCCGGTTCGACCGCGAGATCGAGATCGGCGTCCCCGACCGCGACGGCCGCGAGGAGATCCTCGGCATCCACAGCCGCGGGATGCCGCTCGCCGACGAGGTCGACCTCGAGCGCCTGGCCGAGAACACTCACGGCTTCGTCGGTGCCGACCTCGAGAACCTCGCCAAGGAGGCCGCGATGACGGCCATGCGTCGGGTCCGGCCCGACCTCGACCTCGATCAGGACGAGATCGACGCCGAGACCTTAGAGGAGATCGAGGTCACCGTCGACGACTTCAAGTCCGCGCTGCGGGGGATCGAGCCCTCCGCGATGCGCGAGGTCTTCGTCGAGGTTCCCGACGTCACCTGGGACGACGTCGGCGGACTCGCGGAGGCCAAAGAGCGGCTCCGCGAGAGCATCCAGTGGCCGATGGAGCACGCGGACGCCTACGAGCGGGTCGATCTCGAGCCCGCCAAGGGCGTCCTCCTGTACGGTCCCCCGGGTACCGGCAAGACCCTGCTCGCGAAGGCCGTCGCGAACGAGGCCGAGTCGAACTTCATCTCGGTCAAGGGGCCCGAACTGTTCGACAAGTACGTCGGCGAGTCCGAGAAGGGCGTCCGCGAGGTGTTCAGCACGGCTCGCGAGAACGCCCCGACGGTGATCTTCTTCGACGAGATCGACGCCATCGCGAGCGAGCGCGGGAGCGGCGTCGGCGACTCGGACGTCGCCGAACGGGTCGTCTCGCAACTGCTGACCGAGCTGGACGGCCTCGAGGAACTCGAGGACGTGGTCGTCGTCGCAGCGACCAACCGGCCGGACCTGATCGACGACGCCCTGCTCCGGCCGGGCCGGCTCGACCGCCACGTCGAGGTCGCCGAACCCGACGAGGAGGCCCGTCGCGAGATCCTCGAGATCCATACCCGCGACCGGCCGCTGGCCGACGACGTCGACCTCGCGGACCTCGCGGCCGAAACCGCCGGCTACACCGGCGCTGACCTCGAGGCGGTCTGTCGCGAGGCCGCGACGATCGCGGTCCGTGATCACGTCCGCGCCGAGGCCGAAGGCGAGGACCGCGACGTCGACGAGATCGAACTGACGGGCGACCACTTCGAACGGGCCCTCGAGGACGTCTCACCCGAGTCGGCCGCGGAGTTCGAGACGGGGCCGAGCGCCGGCGAGTTCGACGAGTTCCTCGAGGGAGCTGAGGCCGAGACCGGGACCGAGGCCGAATAGTCGGACGGTTCACGCCCATTGACTTGCGACCACTCGGTCGTCGATCATCGATAGTCGATCGTCGATCCCCGACGTTCGGCGCGGTCCCCTTCACAGGACCCGTCGAGCCTTCGGCGGGGGACGTCCGGGGCTGATCGCCGTCGGGTCCGGCGATTCTGGAGGCGAAAGGCCCTTAAGGTGCAACCGTCTACGAGGAAATGGATAGGTCGGGCAGTTTGGCCCTGCTCGTAACCCGCGCTATGGTCATTAGCGGGGACCGAACGCCGCGGGCGTCCGGTCAGACCGGCCGGGGCCCCGGGAGCCAACAGAGAAGCCTCGTCCGTCGGGGACAGCGGTCCGCGGTGGCCGTCCGCAGGGACGTCCCATCGCGGTTAGCCGGCGACAGCCCATCAGGCGCGGAAGCGAGCAGTGGACCGCCGGACACCTGTCGCTCGACGGGTCGCGGGGTGGAGAAGGCAACCGGGATTCCCCCGGCCGGAACGCCGGGCAATCGCGGAATCCACATTCATACGTCATTCCTCACCACCGCCGAGCCGTCAGGCCGGTAGACCGATCCGTTTCGATCGGTGCCGCGTTCGCCGTAACCGCAAGGCGATTGCCCGTCCGCGTCCAGATGCCCGTATGATCAGCCTCGCCCTGACGGTCCGGCAGTGTGACTGTCCGTTGAGCGCGGCGAGCGACGCCTACGACGTCGCGTTCGTGACTCCTCACTGGCGCTATCACCGCGAGCGGTCCACCCTCGAGTTGCGGGTCCTCGCCGACGCAGCCGACCGCGCCGCACTCGAACAGGGGCTGGACGTCGTTCGGAACCACGAGGAGACGACGAGGTTCGAACTGCTCGCCAAGCGCGGCGGGACGGGACGGGCCCGGCTCGCGATGGGGACGACCGACGTAATGGGGACGGTCGTCGACCACGGCGGTTACCTCACCGGGCCGTTCGAGAACGTCGACGGGAGCGAACGCTGGCAGATCGGGTTCGACGACGAGGCCGCCGCCGACGCGGCCCTCGAGACGCTCGACAACGCGGACGACGAGTGCGAACTCCGGAGTCGCCGGGTCCTCGATCCCGCGACTGTCCTCGAGGACGTGCGGGCGGAGGCGGTCGGCTCGACGGTGTTGGAGCGCGCCCGGGGCCTCACACCCACCGAACGCGAGACGCTCCGGCGGGCCGTCGAAGACGGCTACTACGACGTGCCCCGGTCGGCGACGCTCGGCGACCTCGCCGACGCGCTCGACGTGTCCGATCCGGCAGTCTCGAAGACGCTGCGGCGGGCCGAACGGAAACTGCTCGCGCCGACAGTGTCGGCCGTCGAGTCCGCTCGGCGGCGCGACCGGCGTTAACATTCTAACGAGAGCAACCATCCTCTTCGGACCCATAGCTCGAGTCGAATGCCGCTACTGTCGTCGAAGCCCGTGTGGTCGAGGCTCTCCACGTATCTGTTCGCGCTGGCGCCGCTCGCCGCTGCCGCGCTCTGGGGCGGCCTCTACGTCGTGAGCAAGTGGGGGTTCGACGCCGTCCCGCCGCTGACGCTGGCGTTCCTCCGCGTGGCGGTCGGCGCCGCCGCCCTGCTCGTCGTCGTCCGGGCGACCGCCCCGCGCCGGCGGTTTTCGCGTCGCGACCTGCTGGGGTTCGCCGCCCTGGGCGTGGCCGTCGCCGCGTCGCTTGCGACCCAGTTCCTCGGGACGGCCCTGACCACCGCCAGCCAGGGATCGCTCGTGACCGTGCTGACCCCCGTGTTTACCATCCTGCTCGGTGTGTCCGTGCTGGGCGAACGGCTCTCCGGTCGCCTGGTCGTCGGCATCGTCACGGCGACCGTCGGTACCGTCGTCGTGCTCTCGGGCCAGTACGACCTGGCGGAGTTGACCGGCTCGGCGACCGTCGGGATCGGGATGCTCCTGGTCGCGAGCGCGACCTGGGCGGTCTATACCGTCTTCGGAAAGCCGCTGATCGAACGCTACTCAGCCCTCGAGACGGCGACCTACTCCTGTGCCGTCGCGGTCCCGATCCTCGGGGCGCTGGTCCCGGTCGAGGTCGCGACGACCGGGGCGTCGCTGCGGGCGATCGAGCCGACGCCGGAGCTGGTCGTCGCGGTCCTCTACCTGGGACTCCTCGGAACTGCGGCTGCGTGGTACCTCTGGTACAAGGGGATGGAGTACGTCGACGCGAGCGTCGTCTCGGCGTTTTTCTTCGCCCAACCGGTCGTCGGCGCACTCTTCGGAGCGGCAGTACTCGGCGAGTCGCCAGGGTCGCGGTTCGTCCTCGGCGGCGCCGTAATGGCGGCCGGGATCTACCTGGTGTCGACGACCCGGGCGAGTGCGTAGCGACTCGACACACCGGACGGTACCACGCGCATTCAGGCGACAGGTAGGGTGGCCTCGAGTCCCTACCGCCCCCGATGGGTCGCTTGCTTTCTCCGTCGACGACTGCACCCGAGGCGAAACCGCTCGAGGACCAGACCGTCGTGATCACCGGCGCGTCGTCCGGAATCGGCCTCACGACCGCGCGGATGGCCGCCGACCGCGGAGCCCGGGTCGTGCTCGCCGCCCGGAGCGAGAACGCCTTACGAGAGGCCGTCGCGGATATCGACGCCGAGGGCGGCGACGCCGAGTACGTCGTCGCCGACGTCGGTGATCGCGAGGACGTCCGCGAGATCGTCCGCGTCGCCGAGGAGACCTACGGCGGCTTCGACACCTGGGTCAACGGCGCGGGCGTCTCCATCTACGGTGAACTCGAGGAGGTGCCGGTCGAGGAGATGCGCCGGCAGTTCGACACCAACGTCTGGGGCCTGCTGTACGGCTCGCTCGAGGCCGCAGACCACCTGCGAGAGCGAGGTGGCGGAACGATCGTCAACGTCGGCAGCATCGTCTCCGAGCGTGCGATCGTCCTGCAGGGGAGTTACTCCGCGTCGAAACACGCCGTCAAGGCGTTTACCGACACATTGCGGATGGAACTGGAGAAAGACGGCGCGCCCGTCTCCGTGACGCTCGTCAAACCGAGCGCGATCGATACCCCGTTCGCCGAGCACGCGCGCAATCACATGGACAGCGAGGCGACCCTCCCGCCGCCGGTCTACGCGCCGGAGACGGTCGGGCGGACGATCCTCGAGGCGGCGACGGATCCGGACGCCGACGCCGAGATCACCGTCGGCGGCGGCGGGAAGAACATGATCGTGCTGGGGCGTTTCGCCTCGCGGCTGATGGACCGGCTCATGGAGACGCTCTTCTACCGCCTCCAGCGGCAGGATCGCCCCCCGACGGACCGCGACGCGCTCGAGGAGCCGTCCGAGGACCTCGCGCAACGCGGCGGGTACGAGGGGCACGTCGTGGACTCGAGTCTCTACACCAGGCTTCGCCAGGGTCGCATCGACTCGAAGACGGTCGCCGGCGTCCTCGCGGCGACCGGCGCGTACGCCGCGTACCGCCGTCTCGCCCGTCGAGCGTGAGCCGATCCGGGAGGCCAGTCACCTGGAGTGACAGTCATCGATCGGGTAACGTTTAGGAGGGTCGCCATGATGGGTGGGGACAATGACAGTCCGTCGAGCCGCGTTCGTCCTCTGTCTCCTCGTGGTGCTCGTCCCGCTGAGCGGCTGTATCGTCCTCGAGGACGTCGCCGATGACAGGTCGTCGACGGCCGGACCGGGGTCGGAGTCCGAGTCGGACGCCCCACGCGACCAGTCGTCCGACCCCGCCGCCGTCTTCGAGGGCGCGTTCGTCCACCCGGAGAACCTCGACAACGTCCGCGGCGAGCGGACGACGACCGTGACGATCGGCGAACCCGGCGACGCCGAAACGCGAACCGAACGCGTCGCGGTCGTCGAACGCCCCTACGTCGAGTACCGCAGCGAAGTCCTCGAGTCGTCCGCGCCCGATCGCGTCGGCGACGTCTACGTCTCGAACGCGTCGGTCTCGTGGTGGTACGACCCGGACGGGCCGTCCGCCAGCTACTTCCCGGTCGAGGAACCCTTCGACGACGAGGCGGTTCGGGCCGACCGCGCAGCGCAAGCCGACCGTCAGAGCGACCGCTACGACCTCGAGTACCTGGGGACCGAGACGGTCGCCGACCGCGAGGCCCACGTCCTCGCCGTCGAAGCGAAAAACGAGACGGTCGCCGAGGGAATTTCGCTGCTGGTCGGCGATACCGAGTTCGTCTACGCTCTCGAGACGATCGACCCGACCGAGGAACTCGTCGCCGACGAGCAGCGTCTCTGGATCGACGCGGAGTACGAGTACCCGCTGAAGGAAGAACTCGTGGTGAGCGCCGAAAGCGGGGACTCCGAGGCCGACCGCTACGTCATGACCGAACGGTTCGAGACCGTGACGTTCAACGACGGGACTGTCAGCGACGACACGTTCGCGTTCGACCCGCCCGAGAACGCGACGGTGACGGACCTCACTGAGGAGTAACGGAGCCAGGAGAGCCGACACCTCGGAATTCCGGCCGACGCTTCGAAAAACGGAAACGTTCTTCACGTTGGTTCGATGATATCACGGGACCGGTGGGATGACGCTGCAACTGCAAAAAGCGGACGAAAGCGACCTCGAGGCGCTGGCCGAACTCTGGCGCGCGCTGGCCACGGACATGGTACAGTATTCCGACCTGAACGAACTGTCCGATGGTGCCGCGAGCGAGGCCGTCGAGGAGGAGTTTCGCAACCAACTCGAGAGCGAGGACGTCACGAATTATCTGCTCCGGGAATCGGAATTGGAGTCGGAGTCGGAGTCGGGATCGGGAACGACGATCGGATTCGTCACCCTCCGGGAGGGAACGCACCCCTCGAGGGAGTACTCGGAGTACCTCCGGATCGTGAACCTGTTCGTGAAAGAGGGATACCGAAGCGAGGGTTACGGGTCGGCGGTCGTCGACCGCGTCGTGGAGATGGCCCGAGAAGAGGGCTGCGACCACCTCAAGGTCTCGTTCGAGATCGAGAACGACGGTGCACGGCGATTCTACGCCGAGAACGGCTTCGAAGAGAAGCAGATCGATTCCGTGTACCGACTCGAGTGACCCGTCGATCGCCTCGAATTATCGCAGGGGAGGAGAAACGGAACCGCCTACTCGGCCGCACCGAGAACGTCCGGTTCGTCCGCGAGTTCGAGGCCGCCCTCGAGGGTCCGGACTGGGTAGGGGATGTCGATCCCTTCCTCGTCGAACCGCCGTTTCACCTCGGTCACGTACTCGCCCTTGATGCGGACGAAGTCGGCCCGCGAGGGGTCCGCGATCCAGAACCGCGACTGTAGCCCGACGTCGGAGTCGCCGAGTTCGGTCAGTCGCACGCTCGGTGCGGGATCGTCGAGGATATCCGGGTGGCGTTCCGCCTCGTCGACGATGATCCGGCGCGCCTGATCGATGTCGTCGTCGTAACCGATGCCGAAGACGAACTTCATCCGGAGCTGGTCCGCCTCGACCGGGTTCTTGATGACGCTGTCGGTCAGTTGCGCGTTCGGCACCGTCAGCAGTTCGTTGTCGAAGGTACGAACGCGAGTGACCCGGAGGCTGATGTCCTCGACGACGCCCGAGTGGTCCTCCCACTCGATCCAGTCGCCGATCCGGAACGGCTTGTCGATGTAGATGAACACGCCGGAGACGAAGTTCGAGATCGTACTCTGCATCGCGAGGCCGACCGCCAGCGCGCCGGCCGCGGCGATGCCGGCCATCGAGACCAGGAAGTTGCCGAAGCCAGCGAAGCCGAACGCGACAGCGATCGCGAGGAAGACGACCCCGAAGGTGGCGAGTTTGAGCAGCGGCTTCTGGGCGTGGGCGTCGAGTTCGCGCGCCTCGAGCCCCCGCCGAACGATCGGCAGGAGAACGGCCTTTCCGAGGCCGTAGACGACGACGAACGCGGCGACGAAGAGGATCAGTCCCTCGAGGCTATCGGCGACCGTTGCACCCGTGAACTCCTCGAGTGCGCTGCCGATCGGACCGAGTTCGTCGGCCGCCTGCGAGGGAGCCCCGGTCATCGATGCAACACCGCGGTGTGCCCGCGGGTCTCGACGAGTTCGGCTCCGACACGTTCGGCCAGGTCAGCCGCCTTCTCCTCGGTCGAACTCCCGGCCCGGGCGGCCCGGAGGAACTTCACCTTCACCAGCTTTCGGTCCGCGAGCTGGTCGTCCAGTTCGTCGACGACGGATTCGATACCGCTCTTGCCGACCCAGACGGTGACGTCGAGGTCGTGCGCTCGTTTCTTGAGTTCCTGTCTGTCCATACCCTCGAGTAATGGAGTCAAGCCGTTTGAATCTTCGCGAACTGGACGGACGGTAGACCGACTGCGGACCGACGGCGGACCGACGGCGTTCGATACGTTCAGCCCCGGGACGGCTACGTGACGGTCCGGTCACCACAGGTAGTCACACGGGCGGGGACGTCGGCCGACAATACGGGAAGCGACCGAGTCGTGATCGTGGTTCCACGCTCCATCGGGGGCGCTACCCGGCGGTCTCGCACTTTCGCCCTCTCGCACTCTCACATCTCGCGCTCTCGAGCCCGCCCACTCAGTCGTCGTACGGATACCGTGCCTGCTCGCCACAGTCGCAGGTGATCACGACGTGGCCGTCCTGCAGCCTGACTCGAGCGTTCCGTCCGGGTCGGAGATAGGCGTCGCAAGCGTCGCAGGTGAACCGGCGGAACGTCCGCGGGAGACCGAGACGGTTGCGCTCCGCGACCCGTCGCGCGAGCCGGACGTAGTATCGCGCACGTTCCTGATCGCCCTCTGTCGCCGCCGCTCGAGCCAGCTCGTGCAGCCGTTCGATCCGTTCGGCGGCGACGCTCATGGCGTGTGGTTTCGTCGGTTCGCCTATTGATGTTGCGTTCGAGTCTCGAGACTCGAGGCTCGATGCTCCGGACGCGAGACCGACGGGTGAGAACGCCGTTCGGCAGCCAGAAGCCAGTACGGCGTCGTTACCGCACGTAGTCCGGTCCGACGGTCCGTAACCACAATCAATACCGGAATATCGTACACAATACTGTTATATATCAACGACGAAGAACCCCGAAGGAAGCGAATGAATCGGAACGCCCTGTCCCCATCCTCGCCCTCCTCCCTCCCCGACGAGCGCGTGAGTCGTCGCTCCGTGCTCGCCGCCGCGGCCGTCGCTACAGTGCCGACGAGCGGCTGTGCTACCCGTGTCCGCAGCGTCGTCGACGATGGCGGCCCGCAACTCTCGCTGACGCTCGGTACCGTCCCCACCGACGACGACCGCGGCGCGATCCGGATCGCCCGCCACCTCGAGTCGACCCTCGAGGCCGTCGGCATCGACGTGACGCTGGACGTCCGACAGTCCTCGGAGTTTCTCGAGGCAGTGTTGCTGGATCACGAGTTCGACCTCTTCGTCGGTCGGTACCCCGTCGACGGTGGTCCCGATCCCGACCCCGACTTCCTCTATGGAGCGTTGCACTCGCAGTTCGCGACCGAGGCCGGTCGGCAGAACCCCTTCGGGGTCACCGACATGGCCCTCGATGAAGCCCTCGAGACCCAGCGTCGCGCCGACGGTCGGGAACGGCGGGGGGCCGTCGAGTCGGTACTCGCGTACGTCGCCGAACGGAAGCCGTTCGAACCGATCTGCCGGCCGATCGAGCACCGCCTCGCCCGGCCCGAGGCGATCGACGGCTGGGCGGACGGCTGGCTCGGCACCGAACTCGACTATCTCGGCCTCGAGTCCGTCGGTACCGCGGGCGACGGCTCGGCGGATCGCCTCCACGCGCTCCTCCTCGATTCTCGCCCGTCCCGGAACTGCAACCCCCTCTCGGTGACGATGCGAGACCGTGACGTGATCGTCGACCTCCTGTACGACTCGCTTGGCGCGGTCGAGCGCGAAACCGGCACGATCCGGCCGTGGCTCGCGGATCGGTGGGAGTGGGAATCGAAGCCGGAACCGAACCACGATGGAACCGGCTCCCCTCGGCGGACGACCGCGACGGTTACGCTCCGGGAGGATGCACACTTTCACGACGGCGAACCGATCACCGCCGCGGACGTCGCCTTCACGTACCGGTTTCTCGCGGACACCGCCCTCGGTAACGCCCCCGTCCCTTCGCCCGCACCGCGGTACCGGGGACGCGTCGCCGCGGTCGACGACGTCGAGGTTCGCAGCGAAACCGAACTGTCGATCACGGTCGATGCCGGCTCCGAGGTCGCAAACCGGATCGCGACGGTTCCGATCCTCCCGGAACACGTCTGGATCGAGCGGCTCGCCGAGTACGGCGTCGATCCGGACCGCGGCCTCGAGGACGAGGCCGAAAATACCCTCGACACCAATCCCGGGCTCGAACCAGGGTACGAATCGGAACCGGACGACGAGAAAGCCGCCGTCTCGGCCCCGCAGGGGCGCTGGGGGCCCGTCGCGGGCGACGTCGAACCGATCGGGAGCGGCCCGTACCGGCTCGCCGACCGGTCGGAGCGTGATGGAATCACGCTCGAGCGATACGAGGGACACTTCGCAGTACCCTCGTTCCCGGACGAGAGCGCGGACCGAGACGGGAATACGACCGCGACTATAGACGAAGACGGGCCGAACGACGAAACCCACGGACGGACGGAGAGCGACGGGAGCGGCGAGGACGGGGCGCAGTCCGACACTCCCACAGCCTCGATCGACGAGTTGTACTTCGACATCGACCCGAGCAGCGCGTCCGCGATCCAGCGAACCGTCGCCGGGGACGCCGATCTGACGGCGTCGATGCTCGAGGCCGACGCGCTCGATCGGATCCCGGCGGCGGCCGACGCCGACGGCTCGGTCCGCCGCCTCGAGGCCCGCTCGCCGACGTTCTACTACCTCGGGTTCAACACGCGCCGGGGACCGGTCGGCAACGTTCATTTCCGTCGTGCGGTCGCCCACCTGATAGACAAGGCCTGGATCGTCGACGACGTCTTCCACGGCGAGGCCGACCCGATCGTAACGCCAGTCGGAGAGGAGTGGCTCCCCGACGCGGAACCCGATCTGACGTGGGATGGGACGGACCCGGTCGCCCCGTTCCCCGGCGAAGAGGGCGAACTCGACGTCGAGGCCGCTCGAGCGCTGTTCGAAGACCGCGGGTTCCAGTACGACGAAGACGGTCGCCTGCTGCGGCGGTACTGACGGAGGGACGTACGGATATGTTCACCGAGATGTTGCTCCGCGTCGTCGTCGCAGTGGGCTGTCTCCTGCCGCTCGCGCTGGTCGCGTTCGTCGGGCGGGAGCGTCTCGCCTCCCTCCGGCGGGAGTGGCGCCAACGGCTCCGGGAGAGCGCGCCAGCCGTTGCGGTACTCGCCGTCGTTCTCGTCGTGAACCGGCTATTGCGATCCTCGGCCCCGCGTATCTCCGACGAGGTCGGCGTCCACATGACCTCTACGCTCTACGACCTCGAGGGCGAGTTCGTCTTCGTCTTCCAGTCCATCGAGACGCCGGCACTGACGGCGTATTTCTCGGTCGTTTACGTCTACGGTTACACGTTCCTGCTCGTCTTCCCGATCCTCGCGTACGTCGCGCTGTCCGACACGGTCCGGTTACGGCGGCTCCTGGCGGCGTACGCGCTGAACTACGCGATCGGGCTGGCCTGTTACCTGGTCGTGATCGCGCTCGGCCCGCGCAACGTGATGCCCGAGGCGTTCGCCGAGACGATGCTGTACGATTCCAACCCGGAGTATCAGCATCTCACGCGACAGGTCAACCGCTACACCAACGTCTTCCCCTCGCTGCATACCTCGCTTTCGGCGACGGTCGCGATCTTCGCCTACCGGACGCGGTCGACGTACCAGGCGTGGTTTCCTGTCGCCGGTGTCCTCGCGGTCTCGGTCGCCATCTCGACGATGTACCTGGGAATGCACTGGGCGACCGACGTCGTCGCCGGGATCGTCCTGGCGGCCGTCTCGGTCGTGCTCTCGGTGTCCCTCGTGGGTCGGGGGTGGGCGTCGACGCTCCGCGAGCGGGTCGGACTCGAGTGACGGCCGCGTTGCGTTCGAAAGCCAAAGACCGGCCGTCCCAGCGCAATACTGTTATATCACCCCTGGCGAACAGAGACAAACGAACGAGAGACGAGATGTCAGAGCCCTCTCCTCCCTCCGCCGAGACGCCGCGTCGCGGTGCCGAGAGCGACCGCCGCGGCCGAGGTCCGACGACGAGCCGCCGCGCGATGCTCGCCGCGACCGGCCTGACGGCGGCGATGGCCGGCTGCGTTCGGGAAGTTCGCAACGCGGTCAACCGCGACGGAATCGACCAACTGTCGCTGACGATCACCACGCTGCCCGCCGACGGCGACCGCGAAAGTATCCAGCTCTCCCGGGCGATCCGGAACGCGCTCGAGGCGGTCGGCGTCGACGTCTCGATCGCGATGCGCTCCCACGAGGAGTTCCTGCGGGAGACGCTGATCAACCACGAGTTCGACGTTTACGTCGGCCGCTACCCGACCGGGACCGATCCGTCCTACCTCTACGAGGCACTCCACTCGCGGTACGCCGACGAGGCGGGCTGGCAGAACCCGTTCGGATTCACGAACCTCACGTTCGACCAGAGCCTCGAGCGCCAACGCGACGCCGGCGACGGCGAGCGACGCGACGCCGTCGCGGAGACGCTGTCGGCGTTCGCCGCCGAGCAGCCGTTCGTTCCGATCTGTGCGCCCCGGGAGTACCGGCTGGCCCGGACCGACCGCTTCGACGGCTGGGGGGATCGACACCCGGCGACTCCGCTGGGATATCTCGGACTCGAGGCTCTCGACCGGGAGAACGGGAGTGGAAACGACGACAGCCGACTCCGGGCCGTCCACACGGACGCCCGCCCCTCGCAGAACCTCAATCCGCTGTCGGCCGAATACCGAAACCGGGGACTGTTCACCGGATTGCTATACGATACGCTCGCGGTCGATGCAGCCCTGCTCGAGGATTCGGGAGCCGAGTCGGACGGCGAGGATGGGGAGGACGGCGAGGACCGCGAGAACCGCGAGGACGGCGAGGATGGGGAGGACCGCGAGAACGCGGCTGAGGAGGATGAGGGAGACGAGGGAGAGACAGGGGACGAAAACCCGGACAGGGAAACCGATGCGAACGACGCCGATGCCACGGGACCCGACCTCCGCCCCTGGCTCGCCGACTCCTGGACCCTCGAGGACGACGTACTGACGGTACGGCTCCGCGAGGACTGTCCGTTCCACGATGGACGGCAGGTAACCGCCGACGACGTCGCCTTCACCTATCGGTTCCTCGCGGACACGACCCTCGGCGACGACCGGGTTCCGACGCCGTCGCCGCGCCACCGCGGCCAGGTCGCCCCCCTCGAGGCGGTCGAGGCGGCCGGCAACGACCGCGAGATCGCGTTCCGGTTCCGACGCTCGCTCGAGGACGCGAGCGCGGCGGTCGCTGGGGCGCTGACGGTCCCGATCCTCCCGGAACACGTCTGGCGAGAGCGGTCGGCGGCCGCCGACGTCACCGGCGTCCGCATCGCCGAAGGGGTCACCGAGGCGCTCGTCGTGGACAACGTCCCGCCGATCGGGAGCGGCCCCTTCGCGTTCGCCGACCGAACGGACCGGGAACACGTCACCCTCGAGCGCAACGACGACCACTTCACGCTTCGCGAGGGCGTCGATCTCCCCGCGCCGACCGCGTCCGAGATGCGGGTCGCCATCGACCCCCGGAGCACGTCGGCCGTCGAACTCGTCTCCGACGACGACGCCGACGTTACCACATCGACGCTGGAGAGCTACGTCCTCGACGACGTGATCGAGGCCGCCGACGAGGCCGACGACCTCGAGGTGCTCGAGTCGTCGCCGCGATCGTTCTACCATCTGGGTTTCAACGCGCGTAAAGCGCCGTTCAGCAATCCCCGATTCCGGCGAACGGTGGCCCGACTGATCGACAAGGCGTGGATCGTCGACGAGGTGTTCGACGGCTACGCCCGGCCGATCGCGGCGCCGCTCGTGGATCAGGAGTGGGTGCCGGACGACCTCGCCTGGGGCGGTGACGGCGACGGCGACCCCGCAACACCGTTCCTCGGACAGGACGGCGAGGTCGACGTCGAGGCAGCGCGGGCGGCGTTCGAGGCGGCAGGGTTCAGGTACGACACGAACGGCCGACTCCGTACACGGGTGAGTCGGTAATGCTTCTCGAGGTCCTGATCCGGCTCGTCGTCGTCGTCACCGTCATGCTGCTCGCCTCGACGGCCGCCTTCGTCGGCCGCTACCGGCTCCGGGACACGCGCCTCGAGTGGCGCGAGCGCGTACAGGAGGTCGCGCCGATCACGGTCGTTCTCGTAGCCGTATTGCTCGGGAACAGCGTTGCCAGACAGACGGTTCCGGACCTCTCGTGGATGATCGGCTGGGAGCGGACGGGACAGATCGAGGCCCTCGAGGGGTCGTTCATCGTCTGGCTGCAGTCCCAGGCGACCCCGGAGCTGACGGCGTATTTCTCGTTCAGCTACATCTACGCCTACGTCTTCCTGCTCGTCTTCCCGATCGTCGCCTACTTCGCGCTCTCGAATACGCGTCCGCTCCGGGAGTTGCTGGCGGCATACACGTTGAACTACACGCTCGGACTGGTCTGTTACGTCTTCGTGATCGCCTACGGTCCGCGAAACATGATGCCGGAACTGGTCGATGCCCTCCTGTACGACACGTACCCGCGATACCAGCACCTCACGCGGCAGGTCAACCGCAACACGAACGTCTTCCCTTCGCTGCACACGTCGCTGTCGACGACCGTCGCTTTCCTGGCGTACCGAACACGAGAGATCTATCCGAAGTGGGCCCTCGTCGCCCTCTGGATCGCGCTCTCGGTCGCCGTGTCGACGATGTACCTGGGGATCCACTGGGCGATCGACGTCCTCGCGGGCGTCGCACTCGCCTACGTGAGCGTCACCCTCTCCGAGTTGCTCGTCGGGCAGTGGTCGGTCTGGGACTGGCTCGAGAGCCGGGTTCCGTCCCAGTCCGAACCGAGCGGACAATCGGGAAAGCGGCCACGAGAGACGCGGGACCCCGAGCGCGACCGCGCCGTCGAACCGACCGATTCGAGCGGCGAGGACGGGTAACCGCTGTTCGAGGCTGGTGCTATCGGTATCGGGGGAAGCGTCGTCGAAAGGAGTGGGACTGCGATCGTTCGTCCGTTCCGGGCGTAATCTGTCCGTACGCCGTACTCGCAGCCGATCGCTCGCCGGTTAGTCGTCCTCGAGCGCGTCGGCGATCCGCTTGAGCGCGCGGGTCTGGTCGCGCATCTCGTCTCGCAGCTGTCGAACCTCGCGGACGAGTTCCTCGTTGCTCTCGTCTCCGCCGCCGCGGCCGCCCGGACCGCCGGGGCCGCCGCCCATCATGCCGCCCATCATCTGTGCGAAGGGGTTGCCGCCGCCGCCCATGCCGCCGGGGCCGCCACCGCCGCCACCGAACGGACTCTCGGGGGCCTCGCCCTCTTCGCCTTCCTCGGCGCGCTTCTCACGGATCTCTTCGACGCGCTCTCGGAAGGATTTCTCCTCGCTGTCGTCTCCTTCTCCGTTCGCACCGGATTCGGCTTCGTTGTCGTCCGTCATACCCTCGGGTTCTTGACGGCCGGGGAAAAGGATTGCCATGTTTGCAATCCGGCCTGTACGAGTTTTGCTTTGCAACCCCGCCCGCACGAGCCGTTCACGGCCTGGCGGTGGCACATCGGGCCGCGTGAGCCGCGGACTCGAGTGACGTACCTCGAACCCCGAAAGATCGACCGTGTGCCGACGATCGCTCACTCTCGACGACAAAGCTTGGCTTTATCAGTCCGGAGGGCGAGGGTCGAGATATGCAAGGAAACCTGCCGCCGGAAGCACAGGAGAAAATCGAACAGCTTCAGGACCTTCAGGAGACGGCCCAGGAAGTCGCCGTCCAGAAGCAGGAGGCCGAAACCAGCCTCACCGAGGCCCAGAACGCCCTCACCGAACTCGAGAACATCGACGAAGAAACGACCATGTACCGACAGGTCGGCGAACTCCTCGTCGAGACCGAGTACGACGAGGCCGAGGACGACCTCGAGGACAAGGTCGACACGCTCGAACTCCGCCTCGAGACCCTCGAGAAGCAGGAGGACCGCGTCCAGGAGCAGTTCGAGGACCTCCAGGACGACCTCGAGGAACTGCTCGGCGGCGCCGGCGGCATGGGCGGCCCCGCGGGTCCGGGCGGTCCGGGCGCGGGCGGCGCGTAAACTCGTACTCGTAGCGACCGATAATCGACTCGATTCCCTCGATACATGACCTCGGATACCGACGCGGACGCCGACGTAGGCAGCGAGACAGACGAGCCGTCCGACGAGACCGTCGTCCAGACGGCGTCGGACGCCGCGGAAGGACTGATCTTCTCGCGGTACAAGCAGTCCGAGGTCCGCGATTACGACGTGACGATCACCTTCGAGGACGGCGTTCTCGAGGTCGACGTCTACCTCAACGCTCCGGACGAGGAAGACGGACCGGATCCGGAGCGAGTCGCGGACGACGCCGCGCTGGCCGCGCGGCAGGCGGTCGACGAACTGTTCGCCGACGGGCAGTAACCCACTTTCCGGTCGACCGCTAGCTACTCGCCGTTCTCACGTGGCCCACAACTGATAAGTATCCGTCCTGTGAATCGAACGTTGAGGACTATGGAGACCTCTTCTCAGTAGTTCGGCGCTCTCGCCTCGCAATAGTAGCTACACTTCCGTGAGTGGTGAGTGCCGCGTGGTTCCCGGCGATAGCCGCGGGACAGTATCGGTTATTCGATAGCCATGACGCCACCAACCACATGTCACGAACGCACGACGCAGAAAGACGAACAGCCATCGCGAAGAAATCGGAGACCACCCCCATCGAGACAGACGAGATAGAAGCGCTCGCCCGGGCGGCAGGCGACGAGGTCGTCGCAACCGTAACCCAGGCCGGCCGAGAGGATCCGGGAACCTACTTCGGTCGCGGAAAGGTCGACGAACTCGCCGAGACCGTCGCCGCGAGCGACGCCCACCGCGTCGTCGTCGACGACGCACTTACGCCGGGCCAGCACCACGCCCTCGAGTCGGCGATGCCCGACAGTACGGCGGTCGTCGATCGCCACCGACTCGTCCTCGAGATTTTCGAGGCGGGCGCAGGATCGAGACGGGCGACGCTACAGGTCGAACTCGCCCAGCTCCGGTACGACCTGCCGCGCCTGATCGAGTCGGCCGACGAGGGCATGCTCAACGAGATGACCGAGAAGGGATCGCCCGTCTACGACGTGCGCGACCGGATCGATCGACTGGAGCGGAAACTCGGGGAACTCCCCGAACCGGCGGAACAGTTCCGCGAACGCCGCCGTGAGGAGGGGTTCGACCTCGTCACGCTCGCCGGCTACACGAACGCGGGGAAGTCGACACTGCTGCGCCGACTCGCGGACGAGATGTCGCTCCGGAACTCGAGCCGCGAGGCGGGCGACGCCAGTACGGAGAAAGGCGCTACCGCAACCGTCCGGGACCGGTTGTTCGAGACGCTCGAGACGACGACCCGTCGGGCGACGGTCGACGGCCGACCGCTGCTCGTGACGGACACGGTCGGGTTCGTCGACGACCTCCCGCACGATCTCGTCGAGTCGTTCAGTTCGACGCTATCCGAGGCGGGTGCGGCCGACGCCGTCGTGCTCGTGGTCGACGCGAGCGATCCCGAACCGCTGTTTCGGGACCGGCTCGACGTCTCACTCGCGGTACTGAAATCCCAGGGCGTCGAGGACGAACGGATCGTCCCGGCGTTGAACAAGGTCGACTGCCTCCCGGCTGACGCTCGAGGGCGCCGACTGGACCTCGCCGAGAAACGGTTGCCACCGGCGGCCGCCAATCCGATCCCGGTGAGCGTACTCGAGGGGACGAACCTCGAACGCCTTCGCGACCGGATTCTGAAGCGGTTGCCCACCGACGCTGCGGCCCTCGAGGTCCCCAACTGCGACGAGGCGATGACGCTCGTCTCGCGGGCCTACGACCGAACATCCGTCGAAACCGTCGACTACGACGACGCGGTGACGATCCGGTGTCGGGGCCCGCCGCGAGTCCTCGAGCAGTTACGGGCGCGGGCCGAACGGATCGCCGGCGAACGCGCCTAGCGATCCGGCCCCAGTACCTCGATCGGGTGCGGTACCGGCCGCTCGAGTAGCGTCTCGAGCTGGTCGCTACAGGACGTCCCGGAAGCGACCACCCGCTCACTCCCCTCGAGTTCCTCCGCCAGTTGCTCCCCCGCGTCCACGCTCACGTCGTAGTACTCCCGCTTGTAGCCGAACGAACCGGCCATGCCACAGCACTCGCTACCCGTCGTCTCCGGTGTATAGCCACACCGCTCGAGGACGGCCGTCGTCGGGGCCTCCAGATCGAGCGTGCGCTGCTGGCAGTGGGAGTGGTAGGCGATCGGTTCGTCGCCGTCGGCGGTCGAGAGCGCCCCGACGTCAGCGCCGTTCTCGAGGAGGCCGTAGACGTACTCACAGATCTCGTAGCTGTTCGACCGGAGCCGCTCGAACGACGCCTCGGGGAGCAGTCGTTCGTACTCCCGCCGAAAGGCAGCCAAGTCGGAGGGTTCGATCACGACCACGTCCCGGCCGGCATCGATGTCCGCGGCGAGTTCCCCGTAGAGTTCGCTCGCCCGTCGATCCGCCGTCGCGATCATCCCCTGGGAGAGCGCTGCGCGGCCGCTTTCCGGGAGAGACGGAACCGAGACGGGCACGCCGAGTGCCTCGAGCGTCCGGACGGTAGCCTTCCCCCGAGCGACGTCGACGTAGTTCGTGTAGACGTCGGGGTAGAGGACCGCCTCGCGCTCGAGGGCCGTCCCCACTCGAGCGCGGCGTCGGGACGCCTCGGCGCCGCCGTTCGCCTCGAACCAGTCGACGAGCGACTGGCGCTGGAACACAGGGAGGTCCCGTCGCCGGTCGATCCCGATGGTTCGCTCGAGGAGCGCGCGAACCGGACCCGTGCCGGCGAGCCAGTTCGAGAGCGGCGCGGTCGCGCTCGCCAGTTTCGCGACGGTCCCGACGTTCCCGAAGAACCGCTTGTCGAGGGGGACGCCCGACCCGGACTCTGCGTCGGGCGTAAGCCCGTCGACGAGAAAATCGTAGGTCCCGGGGTCTTTCCCGCGGTTGATCCGATCGCGAACGACGGTGTTGATCCACGGGATGTCGATCTCGACCGGACAGGCATCGACACAGCGCGTACAGCCAGTACAGAGGTCGTTGAACTCGGCTGCGGCGTCCTGACCGTGAAGGCCGGCCTCCCAGCCGGTCGCGATCCCCCCGGAGTAGGTCTCGCCGCCGAAGCCGTGGCCGCCGACCGACTGGAAGTTCACACAGGCGTTCGAGCAGGCACCACAGCGGATACAGTACAGCGTCTCCCTGAGCTGGTCGTCCTCGCGCATCGCCGTCCGGCCGTTGTCGAGCAGGACGAGGTGGAACTCGCGGTCCGACTCCCCGTCCGACGCGGTGATCGGCTCGTCGGCGTCGGGACCGTCGAACTCGAGCGACGGCGACTCCGTCGGGGGCGTAAGCATCGTCACGTACTGGGAGATTGGCTGGCCCGTCGCGCTCCTGGCGATCAGGTTCACGAACGGCTCGAGGTCTTCTATCGACGGGATCAGTTTCTCGATTCCGGCGACGGCGACGTGGGTGTCCGGCGTGACCGCACACTTGCGGGCGTTGCCCTCGTTCGTGACGAGCGTGATCGTCCCGCTGTCGGCGACGACGAAGTTCGCGCCGGTGATTCCGACGTCGGCTTCGCGGATGCGTTCGCCGAGGTAGTCGCGGGCGAACGCCGTGAGGTCCGCAGCGGTCTCGAACTCGACGTCGGGATCGAACTCCTCGCGAAGCAACTCGGCGATTCGCTCGCGACTGAGGTGCATCGCCGGGCCGACGATGTGCGAAGGCGACTCGTCCGCGACCTGGATCACCCACTCCCCGAGGTCCGTCTCGTAGACGTCGACCCCCTCCCGCTCCAGGGCGTCGTTGAGATCGATCTCCTCGGTGGTCATCGACTTGGACTTGACGACCGACGGTCGGTCGTGGTCGGATCGGCCGTCGGCGTCGACGGCGTCGACGACGTCGGCCACGTAGGCGTTCGCATCCGCGGCGTCGTCCGCAACGTAGACCGTGCCGCCGTTTTCCTCGACGACCTCCCGGACGGTTTCGATCAGTTCCGGGAGGCGGTCGATCGCGTCTTCCTTGATGGCTCTCGCGTCGGCCCGGAGCGCCTCGAGATTCGCCAGTTCGTCGTACGCGGCTTCGCGGCGGGCATTGTCCTCGCTCGCTCGTGGCCGGACGATCTCGCCTTCGGTCTCGAGCAGGTGACGCAGCCGTTCTGCGGTCTCGCTGCGGGACGGGTCACTCGCCATCGTCACCGGTCCTCCAGCACGACGACGTGTCCCTCGCCGGGGCCGTGGACGCCGTGGACCAGCCCGCCCATGTCCGCGGTCGCGCTGCGGCCGGTCGCGAAGACGACGCTCCCCCGGCCGCGGGAATCACCCTCGAGCAGTCGATCGAATCCGTCGCCGAGGTCGGCGACGACGTCGCTTCCGGCGACGACCGCGACGTGGCGGTCCGGGTAGAGACTGACTGGTTCCTCGCCCCGTTCGCTGGAGCCGATCGCGACCGTTCCGTGCTCCGCGACCGCGAACGCTGCCGGCGTCACGCCCGTCACGGCGTCCTCGAGTTCCGTGGGTGTCGGCTCCGCGGTCACGGCGTCGGGCAGCGAAACCCCCTCGAACGGGAGCGCGGTACCGACTGCGGGATCGTCGACCGCCGCGCCGATCCGCTCGCTCGCGGCACTGGCCGGCACGACCTCGCTCGTGACTTCGAGGGCCGCGAGCGAGCGTTCGAACCGACCGATCGTATCGGTCGTCATTACGAACCGAATGCCGGCGGACGAGCAAGACGCTGGTGGTCACTGCCGATGTTACCGCCGGAAGACGAAACCGAGAACCGAAACGAGAGAGCGAGGGCGAGAGTGAGAGAAAGTGAGAGCGAGGGCGAGGGCGAGGGCGAGAGTGAGAGAAAGTGAGAGCGAGGGCGAGGGCGAGGGCGAGAGTGAGAGAAAGTGAGAGCGAGGGCGAGGGCGAGAGTGAGAGAAAGAGAGTGCGTCCTCAGGCCGATTCGCAGATCTCGAGGAAGTTCTCGAAGATCTCGTCGCCTTCCTCGGTGTGGGCGACCTCGGGGTGCCACTGGACGCCGTAGAGGTCGCGATCGGTGTCGCTCATCGCTTCGACCCCGCAGACGTCGCTCGTGGCGGTCAACTCGAACCCGTCGGGGAGTTCCTTGACCTCGTCGGCGTGGCTCGCCCAGACCCGCGTTTCCGGATGCAGGGAGCCGGTCAGCGGGTCGTCCTCGTCGACGATGTCGACGGTGACGTCCGCGTAGCCGCCGTAGTCGCCGCCGCCGACCCGGCCGCCGAGTTCCTCGGCGATCAACTGCATGCCCAGACAGATCCCCAGCACGGGGACGTCGGCCTCGAGGTAGTCGGGGGAGTGGCCGATCCGATCCATATCCGGGCCGCCCGAGAGGACGACGCCGTCGGCGTCGACGTCTTCGGGTGGCGTCTCGTTGTCGATCAACTCCGTGTCGACGCCGAGGTCGCGAAGCGCCCGGCGCTCCAGATGCGTGAACTGTCCGTGGTTGTCCACCACGACGATTTTCGTCATTACGGGTCCATAGCCAGTCACCCGGTAAAAACGACCCGGAACGTGCTCTCGATCGATCGCGACCGCGGCGTCGGCTACTGCCCGTAGGACTCGAACTTCTCGAGGACCGTCTCGAGTTGCTCGTCAGAGAGCGTCTGTGGCTCCAGCCCTGCGGATCGGCTCTCGAGGTAGAGCCGAGCCAGGCTCTCGACGTGGTGGGTGTTCTCGAGGGCGGTCGGGAGGTCCGGCGCGGTGACGACGAGCCCGTGGTTCTCGATCAGCGCGGCGGTGGAGTCGGCCTCGTCCATCGCGGCGACGATGTTCGCCGCGAGGTCGTCGGTCCCGTAGGGCGCGTAGTCGGCGACGGGAACCCGCTTGCCGACGGCGACGATCATGTAGTGGATCGGCGGGAGCGGCTCATCGGCGACGGCCAGCGCGGTCGCCCACGGCGAGTGGGTGTGGACGATCGCGCCGACGTCCTCGCGCCGGTAGATGGCGCTGTGCATCGGCACCTCGCTGCTCGGGGCCATCTCGCCGGCCACTCGCTCGCCGTCGGTCCCGACCACCGGCACGTCCGCGAGATCGAAAGCGTCGTAGGGGACGCCGGTCGGGGTGATCGCGAAGGCGTCGGCGTCGTCGCCCTCGCCGCGGACGCTCAGGTTCCCCGTCCGGGCCGGCGTGAGATCGGCCAGTTCGGACGCGTGCTCGACGACGGCTCGTCGCTCGGCCTCGAGTCGTGTCATAGTACCCGCTCCGTTAGCTCCTCGAGGGTATCTATCCTGTGGTCGGGTTTCCGACGACCCGCGAGGTCCTCGTCGCCGACGTCGCCGTTGAACAGTACCGTCTCGATCCCGACCGCGTTCGCGCCGACGACGTCGGAGGCGACGGAGTTGCCGACCATCACGGCCTCCGAGGCCCGCCGGTCGAGTCGCGCCAGCGGCAGCGTGTACATGACCGAGTCGGGCTTCTCGCGGCCGACCTCCTCGGAGGTCAACAGCAGGTCGATGTCGTCGGCGATGCCCAGCCGCTCGAGTTTGCGCAACTGGATCCGCGTCGTGAGGTTCGTCACGATCGCCACGTCGATCCCGCGCTCCCGGAGCGTCTCGAGGGTCGGGATGGTTCCGGGGAACGGTTCCATCGCCTCCAGGAAGCCGTTCCAGTACGCGTCGCCGAGCGCGAGCGCGTCCGCCGGCTGCGGCCGGCCCGTGCGCTCCTCGAGCGCGTATTTGAAGTACAGCAGGCGTTCGTGCGAGGCTGCGGTGCCAGAGAGGTGACGCTTGACCTCGCGACGTCCGGTCTGGTAGAATTCCTCGAACCCCGCGTCGTCGAACTCGTAGCCGCGTTCCCGGGCCGCTTCCTTCGCGGCCTCCTTTCCGGCGCGGTTGCACGGCGGGTAGGGGTAGAGCGTGTCGTCGAGGTCGAAGAGGACGGCAGTCGCCATACGACGGTCGTCGGCCGCGACGGAAAAACGAGTGTCGGTCCCGGTGCTGGACTCGAGAGTTGAAGTCCCCAGGGGGCGTTCGAAGCGGAAACTCGGCGCGTGCGGTCCCCGGTTCCGGTACGTTTATGCGTCAGTCACCGGAGAATACGCGTATGCCAGTCGATCTGAGCGAGTTCGACCACCCGTCGTGGATCACCGCAGCGGGGATGGGCGTCGGCTATCTGCTGATCCTCGCGGTGCTGACGATCGCGCTGTTTCTCGTCCCCTGGCTGGTGTTCGGCGCGCTGTAGCGCCGTCCGATCCGGGACAAACCCTCGAACGTCGACCGTCGTCCCTTATTCGTCGTCGCCGCCAGCCCTTCTCGTCGTCTCCTTTGTCTTTCGCCACGCGTCCTCGCGGAATCAGGACTACGATCGTGGGTGCGTCGAAGAAGGGTAGATCCGAAACCGCGAACCGAACCGAGGTCGACCTCCCGTTATCGAGCGGTCTGGGTCCTTACGCGAACGTCTTCGAAACGTCCGCGGTGTCGTCGGAGTCGGCCTGGACCTTGTCCCAGGCGTCGTAGAAGTCCTCCATCCGGATCTCGGTGCGGTCGTCGCGGATGGCGAACATCCCCGCCTCGGTACAGACGGCCTTGATGTCGGCCCCCGAGGCTTCCTCGGCCTCCTCGGCCAGTTCCGCGAAGTCGACGTCGTCGCTGACGTTCATCCCGCGGGTGTGGATCTCGAAGATGATCTCGCGACCCTCCGCGTTCGGCTTGGGCACCTCGATGAGGCGATCGAACCGGCCGGGACGGAGGATGGCGCGATCGAGCATGTCGAATCGATTCGTGGCGGCGATGATCCGGATCTCGCCACGTTCCTCGAAGCCGTCCATTTCGCTCAGGAGTTGCATCATCGTCCGCTGGACCTCGGCGTCGCCTGAGGTCTTCGACTCCGTCCGCTTCGCGGCGATGGCGTCGATCTCGTCGATGAAGATCACGGCGGGCTCGTGCTCGCGGGCGACCTTGAACAGGTCACGGACGAGCTTCGCGCCCTCGCCGATGAACTTGTGGACCAGTTCCGAACCGGCCATCTTGATGAAGGTGGCGTCGGTCTGGTTCGCGACGGCCTTCGCGAGCATCGTCTTCCCGGTCCCCGGCGGGCCGTACAGCAGGACGCCGCTCGGCGGGTCGATCCCCACGTCGTCGAACATGTCGGGGTTCTTCAGCGGCATCTCGACGGTCTCGCGGACCTCCTGCATCTGGTCCTCGAGGCCGCCGATGTCCTCGTAGCTGACGTCCGGACTCTCGGTGACTTCCATCACGCGGGCGCGGACGTCCGTCTCGCTCGAGAGGCTCTTGACGATCGACAGGGAGTTGTTGACCGCCACCCGGTCGTCGGGATCGAGGTCTTCCCGCATCTCTTCGGTGACCTCGGTCAGCGCTTCCTGGTTGTTCCCGTGCTGTTTGATGATGACGCCCTCGTCCGTGATCTCCTGGACGGTGGCGACGAACAGCGGGGACTGTTTGAGCTTCTTGTTCTCGTGAGTCAGTCGCTCGAGCTTCTGTTGGTACTTGTTGTTCTCGGCGTTCGCGTCGAGGAGTTTGTCGCGCATCTCCTCGTTTTGGGCCTCGAGGACCTCCAGCCGTTCCTCGAGTGCCTGAATCTTTTCCTGTTGGGACGCCTCGTCCTCGTCGTACGGGAGGTCGACGTCGTCCACAGTGTCGGTCATCATCGTTGCTTTGGGTGTTGGCTCATAAGAGACTTCGGGTCGGGACACCCCGCGTGGCGGACTGACCGCCCACTATGGAGGTATACGTGTCCGTATCGCGGTGAATCCGGGGGGATTGACGGTCGTTTTTCCCGTCGGTTCCAGCGTCGTTTCTCGAGCGTGGCACGCCGGTTCGACCCGGACGGAGGGCGGAGGAGGAGGAAGAGGAGAGGAAGACCGCGACGCCTCGGAGTGTTCGACGACCCAGGGGACGACGACCTCGGCCAGCCGATCGTGTGCCTCGTCGTAGGGTATCGACGCGGGTCGGTCCCCGCGCTGGCCGTGATAGGAGCCGAACTGCGTGTGGTTCATCCCCCGTATCTCGTGGCTCTCCGCGGTCGGCGGGAGCTTCGCTCGACTCTCACGGTACGCCTCGCGGTCGAGAACGCCGTCCGCGCTTCCGGTCACGCTCAGGACGGCCATCGACCGGTCGCTCACGTCGGCGTCGCAGTAGGAGGCAAACAGCAGGAGGCCACGAACCTCGTTCGACGACGCGTACTCGCAGGCGGCGACGCCGCCGAGGGAGTGGCCGCCGACGAACCAGGTCCGCACCTCGGTCCGTTCCGTCCGGATATCGGCGGCGGCGTCCGTATCGAGCAGCGCGACGTTGAGCGGCATCTCCGGGACGACAACCGTTACGTTTGCCTCCGTCACGAGCGGGGCGAGGGAACTGTAGTAGGCGTCCGGCGCGACCCGTGCGCCCGGGTAGAAGACGAGGCCCACGCTCGAGGTCCCGTCAGCCGGCTCGAGCGTGGTCACCCCGTCCTCCCTCGTGACTGAGACCCGTGGATCGTCCTCGACCGCCTCGATCGACGACTGCGAGCCGTGGTACGGGACGGAGAAATAGGCCGCAACGCCGCCAACGACGAGCACGACTCCCACGAGTACGACGATCGCGACCCGTTTCCACGAAGGCATACGCGGAGAGGGACGCCCCTTCGTCAAAACAGTTCGCCCGCCGGGACGGTCCGAGAACCGACCGATCGCCGCGGCTGCTCGAGTTCGAGCCACGCTCGCTCAATAACCGACATGCATTAGACGAAACAGAAAATATTATCACTCCGTATTCGATATGGGTATACGATGAGTGCATCAGAGCCTGTTCGACAGGGGACCGACGACGCCGACGAGCGCGGAACCTGGGAGGACGTGCGCGACCTCCCGCCCAGCGCCAAACTGGTCGCGAAGGTGCTCGAGTACAACGACACGATGACCCAACAGCAGATCGCCGAGGAGACCCTGCTGCCCTCGCGGACGGTCCGCTACGCGCTGAACCGTCTCGACGAGGAGAACGTGGTCGACTCCCGATTTTCCTTTGCGGACGCTCGCAAGCGGCTCTACACGCTCGATATCGACTGTTAATTCTTCGCCCGGCCCGGAGCGTTCGCCTCGCTTTACTTTCAGTCCGGTCGCAGAACTCCTATAGGGGCCGGTCTCGAACGATCGGTAGAAATAGATGACGCGGGTGATACACACGGGCGACACCCACATCGGGTACCAGCAGTACAACGCGCCCGAGCGACGGCGGGACTTCCTCGAGGCCTTCGAGGCCGTGATCGAGGACGCGATCGAGGACGACGTCGACGCAGTGATCCACGCCGGCGACCTCTTTCACGACCGCCGGCCGACCCTGGTGGACCTCCAGGGTACCGTCGACGTCCTCCGTCGGCTCGCCGACGCCGACATCCCCTTCCTCGCCGTCGTCGGCAACCACGAGGGGAAACGGGACGCCCAGTGGCTCGACCTCTTCGCCGACCTCGGACTGGCAACCCGGCTCGGGGCCGAGCCCGAACTGGTCGGCGACGTCGCCGTCTACGGCCTGGACTTCGTCCCGCGGTCCCGCCGAGAGGACCTCGAGTACGAGTTCGCCGCCCCGCCCGAGGCGGCCGAGTACGCGACCCTCGTGAGCCACGGCCTGTTCGAGCCGTTCCCCCACGCCGACTGGGACACCGAACGGCTCCTCGAGGGGTCGACGGTCGAGTTCGACGCCGTCCTCCTGGGGGACAACCACCATCCCGACACCGCCGAGGTGAACGACACCTGGGTCACCTACTGTGGCTCGACCGAGCGGGCCAGCGCCAGCGAGCGGGAGGACCGGGGATACAACCTCGTGACGTTCGAGGACGACGCCGTCGGAATCAGCCGGCGCGGGCTCCCCTCGACCCGCGAGTTCGTCTTCGTCGACGTCTCCCTCGAGGAGGGCGAGGGGATCGACCGCGTCCAGGAGCGGGTCCGCCAGCACGACCTCGAGGACGCCGTCGTCATCGTGACGATCGAGGGCGAGGGGAAGCCGATCACCCCCGCAGCGATCGAGGAACTCGCGATCGACCGGGGCGCGCTGGTCGCCCGGGTCAACGACCGCCGCGAGTTGCCCGACGAGGACGAGGAGGTGTCGGTGAGCTTCGCCGATCCCGACGAGGCCGTCCGCGAGCGGGTCCGCGACCTCGGGCTGAGCGACGCCGCCCTGGAGATCGACGGGACGGTCCGCGACGGCGAGGTCGCGGACTCGAACGTCCGCGAGTCCGTCGAACGCCGGGTTCGGGAGTTGCTCGAGGACGACGAGTCGGCCTTCGCTCCCGCGCCGGATCGGGAGCCCGACGACGAGGAGGTGACGACGGTCGCGGACCAGTTGTCGGGCTCGGAGTCGGGATCCGCGGAGGGGGACGACGTCGAAGCCGACGCGGACTCCGAACCCGAACCCGCGGCCGCCTCGGGCGACGACCCGGACGACGACGCACCCTCGGGCGGCGAACCCGTCGAACACGCCTCGCTGGGTGATTTCGAATGAGGGTCGACCGCGTCCGCCTGCGTAACTTCAAGTGCTACGGCGACGCCGACCTCTCGCTCGAGCGCGGCGTCACCGTCGTCCACGGCGTCAACGGCAGCGGCAAGTCGACGCTGCTCGAGGCCGTCTTCTTCGCGCTGTACGGCTCGAAGGCCCTGGACGACCGCACGCTCGACGACGTGATCACCACGGGCGAAGAGGAGGCCGAGGTGGAACTGTGGTTCACCCACGACAGCCGGGAGTACCACGTCGAGCGCCGGCTCAAACTCCGGGGCGACCGCGCGACGACGACCAAGTGCGTCCTCGAGACCCCGTCGACGACGGTCGAGGGCGCCCGCGACGTCCGCCGCGAGGTCACCGAACTCCTGCGGATGGACGCCGAGGCGTTCGTCAACTGCGCGTACGTCCGCCAGGGCGAGGTGAACAAGCTCATCCACGCCTCGCCGGGCGACCGCCAGGACATGATCGACGACCTGCTCCAGTTGGGCGCGCTCGAGGACTACCGCGAGCGCGCCAGCGACGCCCGCCTCGGCGTCAAGTCGGTGCTGGACGGCCAGCGCGAGGTGCTGGAGGACGTCCGCAAACAGGTCGAGCGGAAAGAGGAGAAAGGGCTCCACGACCGTCTGAACGAACTCGAGTCCCAGCGCGGCGAGGTCGACGAGGAGATCGACCACTACGAGAGCCAGCGCGACCAGGCCCGGGAGACGCTCGAGGCCGCGACGGACGTCATCGAGCGCCACGCCGAGACCCGCGAGGAGATTTCGGACCTCGAGGAGGCGATCGAGGAGCTTCGATCGAAGATCTCCGAGACCGAACAGCAACGCGAGGACGCCAGGGAACGGATCCGCGAACTCGAGGCCGAGCGCGAGGAACTGGCCGAGGAGCGGGCCGACCTGCTCGCCGAGGTCGAGGCCGACGCCGACCTCGAGCCGAACGCGGCCACCGACGCCGTCGAGGAGTGCGTCGGGGACCTCGAGGCCCGCGACGAGGACCTGCGGGACGACCTCGAGGACGTCCGCGTCGCGATCACGGAGACCAACGGCGAGATCGAACGGCTCCGTGAGGAGGCCGACGACCTCGAGGCCCAGGCCGCCGAGGCCCGCGAGGAGGCAGGAGACCTCGCCGAGCGGATCGAACGCGACGAGAGCGACATCGAAGACCGCGAGGGGAAACTCGACGAACTCGAGGAGGAGATCGAGTCGATCCGCGACCGGTTCGAGACGGCACCGGTCGCGTTCGGCGAAGCTGGGGCCCACCTCGAGGACCTCGAGGCCGAACGCGAGGAACTGACCGAGGAGATCGGCGACGTCACCGCCGACATCCGGGCCGCCGAGAACGCCATCGAGGAGGGCGAGCGCCTGCTCGAGGAGGGGAAGTGTCCCGAGTGCGGACAGCCCGTCGAAGACTCGCCCCACGTCGACGTCCTGGAGGACAAACGCGAGGAACTCGCGGCCCTCGAGGATCGGCTCGCGGACCTCGAGGACGAACGCGACGACCTCGACGAGGGGATCGACCGCGCCGAGGACCTGCGCGAAGCCGAGCGCCGCGTCGACCGCCTCGAGGAGAACCGGGACAACGTCGAGCAGTTGCTCGCCGAGAAACGCGAGAGTCTCGCGGAGCGACGCGAGCAGCGCGAAGAACTGCTCGAGGACGCCGAGGAGTACGAAGCCGACGCCAGGGAGGCCCGCGAGGAGGCCGACGACCTCGAGGACGACGTCGAGGAGAAACGCGCCGAACTCGGCGAGATCAACGCCGAACGGAGCGAGATCAAGGAGTCGCTCGAGACGCTGCGTCGCGTCGTCGAGATCGACGACGAGCGCGACGACCTCGCCGGGGAGATCGAGAACTGCCGCGAGCGACGGCAAAACTGGCAGCAACTCAACGACGAGCGCCGCGAGACGCTCTCGAACAAGCGCGACCGCAAGCGTGATCTCGAGTCGGAGTTCGACGAGGAACGCGTCGAGACCGCACGGGAGGACAGGCGAAACGCCGAGGAGTACCTCGAACAGGTCGACGAGAAACTCGAGGAACTCGAGGAGCGGCGGACGAACCTCCAGAACGCGATCGGCGCGGTCGAACGCGAGATCGAGGAACTCGAGGAGGACCGCAAGCGCCTCGAGACCCTCGAGGAGCGCTGTGAGCGGCTCGAATCGCTGTACGACGAGGCCGAGACGCTCCAGACGACCTACGGCGAGTTGCGTTCCGAACTGCGCCAGCGCAACGTCGAAACCCTCGAGCGGCTGCTCAACGAGACGTTCGATCTGGTCTACCAGAACGACTCCTACGCGTCGATCGAACTGGACGGCGACTACCGGCTGACGGTCTACCAGAAGGACGGCGAGGCTCTGGAACCCGAGCAGCTCTCGGGCGGCGAGCGGGCGCTTTTCAACCTCAGCCTGCGGTGTGCGATCTACCGCCTGCTCGCGGAGGGCGTCGAGGGAACGGCCCCGATGCCGCCGCTGATCCTCGACGAGCCGACGGTTTTCCTCGACTCGGGACACGTCACGCAACTCGTCTCGCTGGTCGAGTCGATGCGGGACCTCGGTGTCGAACAGATCGTCGTCGTCAGTCACGACGAGGAACTGGTCGGTGCCGCGGACTCGCTGGTCCGGGTCGAGAAAGACGCCACGTCGAACCGCTCGCGCCTCGAGCGCGGGGAGCCGCCGGAGGCGGAACTGCTCGCCTCGGACTAAAAGGGACGGTGAACGCCGTTACTCGTCGTGAATCGTTTCTGGGCCGGGTTCGTCACCGTCGGGGTTCGGCTCCGCGTCTCCCCTCACAGCGTCGTCTGTGTCTTCGCCATCGGAGTCCGTACCCGGCCGAAGCACCTCGAGCGCGCGCCGACACTCCTCGGTGATGCGATACCCGCGCTCGGCGGCGACGCCCCCCTCGACTTCCGTCTCCTCGAGCAGTCCGGCGGCCGCGAGCACGGTCACGCGCCCGTGCAGGTCGCTCTCGCAGAGGGCGTACGAGTCGAGCAACTGCCGGACGCCCATCGGCCCGCGATCGGCGAGTTCGATCAGCAGACCCAGCGTCTCCTCGTCGTGCACGTTCGTGAGCAGGGTTCGGACGGACTCGTCGACCGTCGCGGCCGCCGTCTCGAGGCCGGACCGATCGACGAACTCGAGGCGGTCGTTCCGGATGTAACACTCGTCGCCGGTCGCGGGGTCGCGAACCAGACTCGCGCTCTCGGAGCGTTTCAGAAGCAGGTATCGGTTGCCGCGGTCGTCTCGAACTGTTTTCATGGGTCGTCGGATTGGGGTGCGTCGTCGGTGTCGCCCGTCTCGCTCGTTTCGCTCGTCTCGCTCGTCTCACTTGTCCCGGATCGGTGCTCGCCGCCGTTCGTCGCCCGTTCGGGTGCCCGACCGTCGATCGGCTCCTCGGCTCGATCGGGCGTCGGTCCCGAAGACTCGGGACCGTCGTACGACCGGTAGCGATGGACCGCAAAGCCCAGGAGGACGATGCCGCCGGCGACCAGCCAGCCGCCGTGGCTCGTCGGTCCCTCGAACAGCAACAGGAGAAGCCCGACCGACAGGGCGAGAAGCGCCGCGTTGACCACGAGCACGACGGCCCAGAACGTCTTCGCGAGTTCGGGCGGGACGTCCATCTCGTCGGTCGAGACTTCGGGGATCGGCGGCCCGATGTGCTCGTTCGACTCGTCGCTTGGCTCGGCATCGATGTCGGGGATCGTCAGGGAGTCGCCCTCCGGATCGCGAAACTCCGCCTCCGGATCGTACTCCTCTGGCTCGTCGGGTTCGTGGTCGCTCTCGCTCCGGTCGAATCCCACAGTCGCCACGAGGGCAACCGGGAAGAAAAGGATTCGCGTTCGAGTTCAGGCGAGGTCCTCGAGAGTTAGGGTCCGCGAGGTTTCCACCCATGCGAGCGGATTCTCGGCGTCGTAGAAGACGACGCCGTCCTCGGTCTCGTAGCACTCGATCGTCTCGGTTCCAGCGGGTGCACTACTCGGTTCGCCTCGATCCGTCGTTTCGTCGTCGTTCACACGGGTGGACACGTCGATCACCTCATGTCGTGTTATGTGTTACCACACTATATGTCTTGTTGCACCCGCAATCACCGCCGGTCGATCGCCAGTCGTCGCCAGGAACGGTGAAACGCCCGAATTTACGGCTTCACGGCGGGGCGACGGCCATGGTACCGACGGTGCCGAAGGACTCGGCACGAAATCGACACGCTATCGAAATCGTAAATAGCCGATCGGTCCCGTCAGCGATCGGCGTGAGACGCAAAGCGGCTGCCGGTGGGCGACGACGTGCGAGGGGTCCTCCGAGTACGAGACGGGTCGACTCCGTGCTCTCTATCGGCTACCCGACCGGTCCTCGTCCCCTGCCGCGTCGCGTTCCGTGAGCAGCGCATCGACGATGGCGCTTTTTCTGTGGCTGACGAGCAGGTGTTTGTAAACGTCGCTTTCGTTCCGGTCCCGGTCCCGATCCCTCCCGGGACCAGTACCCCCGAACGCGCATAACGGGCACCGCGGGCTCGAGTGCCCTTCGAGGTCGGTCTCCGGATCGGTCCGCTCGCGGCGGTCGTCTCGAGTGTCATCAGTAGCGGTGTCTCGGGGTTGCCGATGGGCAGGCGTCTGGTCGGCGACCGTGAGCGCGTCCGTCTCGACGTTCGGTCCGTCACGGCGGGACTGCGGGGGATCGGATGCCATCTCGAGTGAAGAGACGAAGTGCCGACACAAGGCCGTTGCTAGGAGGGGTATCGAACCCCATCGACCGCCCCGTACCGGTACGTAGCCGTTGGGTCCGGTCCCGGCCGGTCGACGTCGATCGGAACCCGACCGCTTCGCGGCGCGGCTATGACCGTGACCGGGGGTCCACAACGGGTTCGACTCCCCGCGAACCGGGAACCCCGCCCAGGTCAGTACGATTCGCCGTCGCGCGCCCGCTCCATGAACGTCTCGTGAACGTCGACGGATTGGCCGTCCGCCGACGTCGTGGCGCGGTGATAGCTCCCGTCGGCCGCCATGCACCACCTGTTTTCCGTATCCGCGAGCAGCGTGTCGATGATCGTCTCGAGTTGTGACTGTAACGCCGTATCGCGGATGGGTGCCACCGCTTCGACACGGTTGTCGAAGTTCCGCTCCATCCAGTCGGCCGATCCGATGTAGTAGCGTTCCTCGCCACCCGCATGGAAGTAGTAGATCCGGGAGTGTTCGAGGAAGCGGCTGACGACGCTGTGGACGTCGATCGTCTCGCTCACTCCCTCGAGGTTCGGTCGGAGTCGGCAGATGTCCCGGACGATCAGGTCGATCTCGACGCCGGCCATCGACGCCTCGTAGAGTTCTCGGACGAACGCCGGATCCTCGAGGCGGTTGAGTTTGAGGACGATCCGGGCCGGTTCGCCGTTGCGCGCTCGTCGAGCCTCGTCCCGGACGAGGTCGACGAACCGCTCGCGCATGTTGCCCGGCGCGACCAGTAGTTCCCGGTACTCCTGGTGCATCGAGTGTCCGGTGAAGTAGTTGAACAACCGAACCAGGTCCTGGCCGATGTCGCGGTCGGCCGTGAGCAAGCCGAGATCTTCGTAGCGTTTCGCGGTCTCCGAGTGGTAGTTTCCGGTCCCGACGTGGGAGTAGAGGCGGACGCCGTCGGCTTCCTCGCGAACGACAAGCGACGTCTTCGTGTGCGTTTTGTAGCCGATCGTCCCGTAGGCGACGTGGATGCCCTCCTCCTCGAGTTTCTTCGCCCACTCGAGGTTGTTCTTCTCGTCGAACCGTGCCTTGAGTTCGACCATGACGGCGACTTGCTTGCCGTTTCGCGCGGCCTCGATCAGGCTCTCGACGACCCGGGAATCGCTCGCGGTTCGGTAGATCGCTGCCTTGATCGCCAGCACGTCGGGATCGTTCGCCGCCTCCTCGAGGAACCGCTGGACGCTTCCCTCGAACGAGTGATACGGATGGTGGACGAGCACGTCCCGTTCCCTGATGGTCTCGAAAACGCCCTCGGCGTCGCTACGGTCGTCCAGCCGCGGGTGGGGCTGGGGGGTCCAGTCAGGCAGACTCAGTTCCTCTCCGTCGTCGCCGTCCGGACCCGCGTCCTCGGCCGCGGCTATCAGTTCGGTCACGTCCCGATAGTCAAGCGGACCGTCGAGGTGGAATATTTCCCGGCTCTCGAGGTCGAGTTCCCGAGTCAGTATCTCGAGGATCCGGTCGGGGGCGTCGGGTTCGATTTCGAGGCGAACGGCGGTCGCGAACCGTCGCTCTTCGAGGACCTCCTCGATCATCTCGATCAGGTCCTCGGCGACGTCCTCGTTGCGACGGACCTCCGCGTTGCGGGTCACGCGAAACAGTGCGGTGGCGACGATTTCGACGTCGGGGAAGAGGAGATCGAGGTTCGACCGAACCAGGCTCTCCAGGCGCACGTACCGGTCGTCGTCGCCGACGCGAACGAACCGGACCTGGTTTCGTGGGAGTTTTACCCGGGAAAACGTCGCCTCCGCGCCGGGGTGTTCACGCGTGAGAACCGCAAGCGAGAGGCTCTGGTTGGAGATGAAAGGAAACGGGTGGGCCGGATCGAACGTCAACGGTGTCAGGGTCGGCAACACCGAACGCTCGAAGTAGGTTCGGAGGTCGGACCGTTCGGTCGCCGAGAGGTCGTCGTACTCCACCACGCGGATCCCGGCATCGGCGAGGGCGGGTCGAACCTCCTCCCGGTAACACCGGCTCTGGCGCTCGAGGAGCGATCTGGCTTCCTCGAGGACGTCGATCCACTGTTCGATCGGCAACCGCCCGTCCGGCGTCTCGTCGGTGACGCCCGCGGCGATCTGCTGTTTCAGGCCGCCGACGCGCTTGCGGAAGAATTCGTCGAGGTTCCTCGTGAGGATTCCGAGGAACTTCACCCGCTCGAGCAGCGGGTTGGCGTCGTCGAGGGATTCGGACAGGACGCGCCGCTGGAACGCGAGTTCGCTGAGTTCCCGGTTGAGGTAGTAGCGCGGATCCGACAGGTCGACTTCGTCTGTGGAACCGTCGGACTCGAAGTCGGTGTCGGGGTCCCCTTCCGAATCGATCGCAGACTCGTTTTCGCACTCGAGGTCGAGGTCGGAGACAGGAACCCCATCCGGGTCCGAATCGGGATCGGGCCCGTTCCGTGATTCCGTCCGAGAACGAAAGTCGAACTCGAGGTCGCCAGTCGAGTCGGATTCCCCGGGATTCGAATCGTCGCCGTCCCCGTCGTCGGCCGTCTCTACGCTCGATCGATCGCTCCCGTCGCGGTCCCCGCTCCCGTCGGGCTCCGAATCGCCGTCGGTCATCTTACCCATCAGACTGACCGACGATTTTGTCCGCCGATCGATCCTGGTACTCGCTGCCGGGAACGCTGAGAAACTCGTCCCGACGGACGTCGTACGCGGTGAGACGGCCGCCGTAGACACAGCCGGTATCGAGGCCGACGGCCCACTCCCGTTCGATGGGGTCGGCGAGCACCGTGTGCCCGAAAAACACCCGCGGCGGTCCCTCGTACTCCTCGAACCAGAACGGGCCGTCGTACCCGTCACCGTCGGGCGATCGCATCGTCCGTACGTCGTCGCCGGCGTGTGCGACCAGGGCCCGATCCGGGTCGACACCACCGTGGACGACCAGCCCTCCGTCCCAGGAGATCGCCGTCGGAAGCGACGCGAGGTAGGTCCGATCCTCCTCGTCGAGTTCCGGCAGTTCGGTCTCGCCGGCGAGGAGTTTCTGTTCGTTGTTCCCACGGATGGACATGAGCCGCGGCGAAGACTCGACTCGCTCGAGCACGGCCGCGCTCTCGGGCCCCTTGCGGACCAGATCGCCGACGAACACCGCGAGGTCGTCGTCGTCCAGCGAGAGGGTCGACAGCAACCTCTCGAGCGCCTCGAGACAGCCGTGGACGTCACCGACGACGTACACGTCGTCGTAGTTCGCGAGGTCGATACGCTGGTGATCGAACGATAGGGTGCCGTCGGACGTCGGTGCCGTAGTCGTCACGTGTTCTCCCTCGGCGGTTCACACAGAATCAGATAAATCGTTTATATGATCCCAACGTAACGATATATAGCCGTACGCAGGACTGCGGACCTGACGCGTCTCGGATCGTTCTCTCAGGTCGCCTCGGTGCGAAAAAGCCGCTCGGTCTCGACCGCATCCGCGCTACTCGCCGATCGTCGATTCCGCCGTCGCCCGGGCGACGTTGCCGCCGATCTCGGCGGTCCGTTCCAGGCTCCGGAGCACGGCCCCGTAGAGGAACGCGTCCGGTCCGCCGCTATCGTACAATCGCCGGTCGACCTCCGACACCGACCGCCTGACGTCGGAACGGGCCGAAAGCGCTCGCTCCGTTTCGCCCGAAAGCGCCAGTTCGACGACGCGTCGCGCGTCGCCGCCGACCGTCTCGAGGCGATCGGCCAGCTCCGCCTCGGGTGGCGACGATTGCCGGGCCGGGACCTCCGCGATCCGTTCGGCGTGGTCCGCGACCCGTTCGAGCTGGCGGGCGATCCGGTACTGTCGGAAGGCGGCGGTCCGATCCGTTCCGAGGCGATCGATTTCGTGAACGTCCTCGAGTCCGCGGTGGAAGCCCCGACTCACGAACGCGAAGAGGCGGTCGACGTCGTCGTCGCGGCCGATCACCTGCCGGGCGAGGTCCTCGTCGCCGTCCCGGACGGCGCGGACGGCGTCCTCGTGCATCTCGAGGGCGAGCTGGCGGGCCTGGGCCACGGTCTGGGGGAGCGACACCTCGCCGACGTCGAGCACGCTCGAAGCCGTGATCGCGTCCGCCGCGACCGTCTCGATCTCCATCCCGACCAGCCGACCGATCGCCCGTTCCAGGGTGCGACGCGCGTCCGGTTCGAGCGCGTCCGCGTTCTCGATCGTGATCCGGTCGTAGCCGGCCAGGTAGGCCGCACGTGCACGCTGAAGAACTGATTCGTCGTCGATCGGTTCGGCATCGATGGTGACGGTCCGGTCCCGGCAGGAGACGGTTCCCGCGGCGGCCACGAGTCGGTCCTCGAGGGGGTAGAGGTACATCGAACTGCCGGACTCGAGGCCCTGTTCGGTGGCCCACTCCTTGGGCAGCGAAACCACGAACGTCGAGTTGCCGGCGATCTGGACTTTTCGCTCGACGGGGGCTCGGACGTCGTCGGTGTCCGGGATTCGGTTCGCGCTCATCGATCAGAAGATCAGTTCGTCGTCGTTCTCGACCATGTACAGCGTCCGTGCGGCGATGTTGACTGCGTGGTCGCCGACCCGCTCGAGGTCCCGAATCGTCAGCAACATCCGCTCGACGTCGTCGAGCAGTGCGTCGTCGGGGGCGATCACCGCCTCCGTCTCGAGCAGGTCCCGGACGACGACCTCGCTCGCCCGTTCACACAGGTCGTCTATGCGTTCGTCCTTCGCGGCGACGTCGTACGCCGCGTCGACGTCGTCGCTCGCGTAGGCAGCCATCGCCGCTTCGAGCATATCGACGGTTTCAGTCCCGATGTGGCGGATGTCGATGTCGGGATAGCGGTCGCGGTCCGCCCATCTGGTGTACTTGCCCAGATTCGTCGCGAGGTCGGCGATCCGCTCCAGGTCGGTGATGATCTTGAACGAGGCGGCGATAAAGCGCAGATCCCCTGCCACCGGCTGCTGGAGCGCGAGCAGGTCGATACAGTCGCCCTCGAGTTCGAGGTACAGTTCGTTGATCTCGTGGTCGCCGGTGATCACGTCCTCGGCGAGGGCCTCGTCTTTCGTCTCCAGGGCCTCGAGCGCTTTCCGAAGCCGCAGACAGACGACGTCGCTCATCTCGAGGACGTCCTCGCGGAGTCGCTCGAGTTGCTGTTGATAGTCGTTCCGTGACATGGTTATCCGAATTTACCGGTGATGTAGTCCTCGACACGGTCGTGGTCCGGGTTCTCGAAGACCTTCGCGGTGTCGTCGAACTCGACCAGTTCGCCGCCGGTGAGGAACACGGCTGTCCTGTCCGAGATGCGCGCGGCCTGTTGCATGTTGTGGGTGACGATGACGACCGTGTACTCCTCGGCGAGGTCGTCGATCAGATCCTCGACCTTCGCGGTCGCGATCGGGTCGAGCGCCGACGCCGGCTCGTCCATCAGGATGACTTCCGGGTCGGGCGCGATCGCACGGGCGATACAGAGCCGCTGTTGCTGGCCGCCCGAAAGGTCCAGTCCGCTCGAGTCGAGCTGGTCTTTCACCTCGTCCCAGAGGGCCGCACTGCGCAGGGCCCGTTCGACCGCCGCGTCGAGGTCGACCTCGCCGGCTCGGCCCTGGACGCGAAGGCCGTAGGCGACGTTGTCGTAGATCGACTTCGGGAACGGGTTCGGCTTCTGGAAGACCATGCCGATCTTCCGTCGCAGGGCGACCGGATCGATGCCCTGGTCGTAGACGTCCGTCCCGTGAAACCGCAATTCACCGTCGACCCGACAGGCATCGATCCCATCGTTCATTCGGTTGATACACCGAAGGAACGTCGACTTCCCACAGCCCGACGGACCGATTATCGCGGTGACGCGGTTTTCGGGAATCTCGATGTCGACGCCGTCGAGGGCCCGTTCCTGGCCGTAGTAGACGTCGAGGTCCCGTGCGGTCACGACCGTCCGTGGGGACTCCGTCGGTCCACGGTCCCGGGACTCGCCCGTCTCGATGGCGGTCGAAATGATCGTCTCCGTCTCTTCCTCGCTCGACGTGTCGGCTTTCCCGTTTGTAGCCATGTTACACACCTGATTCGTACTTGTTTCGCAGGATGATCGCGGTCGCGTTCATTCCAAGCAGGACGATCAACAGCGTCACGACGCCGGCCGCGAGGACGCCGTATCGGAACTCCGCTTGCGGGAAGTCGGACCAGACGAAGATCTGCATCGGCATCGCGCTGATCTTGCTCCAGATCCCGTTCGGTGGGCTGAAGACGGTGTGTGCCGCGCCGATCATGATCAGCGGCGCTGTCTCGCCGATCGCGCGGCCGAGCGCGAGGATCGTCCCCGTGAAGATGCCCGGCAGCGCCTCGGGGAGGACGACGTTCTTGGTCGTCTGCCACCGCGTTGCCCCCATCGCGTACGACCCCTGTCGGAGGTGATCGGGGACCGAGCGGATAGCCTCCTGGGCAGAGATGACGGTGATCGGAAGGATCAAAAGCGACAGCGTCAACGCTGCGGTGACCACCGAACCGAAGCCGAGGCCGAGCAGGTTGGCGAACAGGCCCAGACCGAGCAGCCCGTAGACCACCGAGGGGACGGCGGCCAGGTTCGCGATGTTGATCTGGATCAGGCGAGTGGTCGCGCCGACGACGCCCGATTCGACCGTGTACTCCTCGAGGAAGACCGCGCTTCCGACGCCGAGAACGAACGACAGCAGCGCCACGAAGGCGATGACCAGCACGGATCCGACGATCGCCGGATACAGCCCCGCTCGTTCCGGCATTCTCGAGGGACTGCTCGTGACGAACGAGGCGTCGAGCCACGGATCGGGTGCCGGGAAGCCGAAGCTCTCGGCGATGAGGGCTCCGGCGAGTGCGCCCCCGACGAGCAACACCGGCAGGAACAGCCCGACACGGCCGGTGTCGGAGGCGACTACTCGCCGCCCGAACATGACGGTCGGAACGCCGGATCCGAGCAGGACCAGCAGTGCGTGTTCGGACGAAACGCCGAGCGAACCGGCCGCGAGACTGCCGCCGCCGATCAGCGCGAACGCCGCGACGCCGGCGATTGCGGCAGTCTGCTTCGTCTCTCCGTCGCGCTGGGCGGTCAATCCGGCGATGATGGCCGAGACGGGGACGACCAACGTCCAGACGTAGATCAGCCAGGCGGTCGGGTAGACGTCGACAGGCCCGCGCAGGACGGACGCAGCGACGAAGCCGACGAGCGCCACCGGAACCGGAAGCAGTGAGACCGGGGAAGACGGGTTAACGCGACTGTAGGCGAGGACCCCGACCGCGGGGAGAACACCGAGCGTGTACGCCAGGAACCAGAGGCGTTCGTCGAAGACTGTAAAGAGGATGATCAACGAGAGCCCGAGGGCGGTGCCGCCGAGGACTCGCCCGACGAGGCCGAACCCAGTGCGGCCGATCGGCTCCCGACTGCCGACGAAGACGACGTATGCCGTCACCGGGGCGACGACGACGAACAGATACGCGACCTGCCAGGTGAGCCGCGGAATCGGGCGGACGAACGATTCGACGACGGAGAACGTCAGCGCCATCGCGACGAGTCCGCCGCCCAGTGCGAACGCCGTTCGCCGGATCAGCGATCTATCGTTCGCGCTGTAGAGACAGAAGCCGATAAGCGGGAGGACGAGCGTAACGTAGTAGGTCAACAGCCACTCCGGACTCGCATTGACGAGGTCGAAGGCGTCGATAGCGACGTAGATCAACAACACACCCAGTGCGACGATACCCGTAACCGACGCCCCCAGCGAGAGGTATTCGAAGACGGTTCCCTTGAGTCGGCTCACTCGGCCGAACGTCGGTTCTGATCGTTCGATCGACATATCAGTATTCCTCCCTGTATCGGTTCGCGACCAGGTCACTGACCACGTTCATTACCAGCGTGACCGCAAACAGCGTCAGTCCGAGCGCGAACATCGCATCGTACGGAAGCGACCCACCGGTGAGGTCGCCACCCGCGATCTGGACCATCGCGACCGTCATCGTCATCCCGGGATCGAGGAGCACGTCGCCGGGGTGAACGTACGGTATCCCCGCCAGGCCGTCTCGGACCGCGGGGAGGTTCGCCTGTGCACCCATGGCAACGACGACGACCATCGTCTCGCCGATCGCACGCGAAATCGCGAGGATGTACGAGGAGGCGATACCGGAGATCGCCGCCGGGACGACGATGCCGGTCGACACCTCGAACTTGGTCGCGCCGAGCCCGTAGCCGGCCTGTCTGAGCTCGTCAGGCACCGCACTCATCGCGTCCTCGCTGATAGAGGAGACCATCGGGATCGTCATGATGCCGACCATCAGCGACGCCGAGAGCGCGTTGAACGTACTGATCGAGGGAAATAGCGTCGCTTTCAGCGCCGGGGTGACGTAGACGAGCGCGAAGTAGCCGTACACGACGGTCGGAATCCCCGCCAGCACCTCGAGCATCGGCTTGAGGATCGACCGGGCACGGGGAGTGGCGTACTCGCTCAGGTAGATCGCCGTCAGCGTCCCGATCGGAAGCGCCACGAACGCCGCGGTCGCCGTCACGACGAGCGTCCCGACGAACAGGGGGACGGCCCCGAAGTCGGAGCCGCCTCCGGTCGGGTTCGGACTCCAGTGGAGTCCGGTGAGGAAATCGGCGATCGAAACCTCACTGAAGAACGCAACCGAGTCCGACAGCAACGTCAGGAAGATGGCGATCGTCGTCAGTACGGTGATGAGCGCACACACGACGAAGAACCCTCCGTACGTTCGATCTCTTATCCGCTCTATACCTTGCGACCGCTCGAGGTCGGGCGAGGCCGACGCATCGCTCACGGTCGTTCACCTCTGCCTCGAATCTGCATCGATTTCGCTGCGTTTCTAAACATACTCTTTCTCTCGATCATTTCCTAGAGTGGGTCAGCCAGTGATATTTCGAACCGACGTAGGCTCCGCCGGAAAAACGATGGATGGATACGAACCGTTCCCCGGGTCATCGACGGCAGGCGTTCACTGAGCCTGGCTGATCGCGTCCTCGAGCTTGTCTTCCTGCTCCTGCTTGACGTCTTGCGTAGCCGGGACGTACCCGACCTCCTCGGCGACGAGCTGTTCGTTGTCGGTCTGGTCGACGAAGTAGCGGGCGAACTCGGCGATGTGCTCCTCGGCGAGCGACGAAATCGAGGGGTAGGTGTAAATCTGGCGCGACAGTGGACTGTACTCGCCCGAGGCAGCCGTCTCGAGGTTCGGCTCGACGGGGCCGTTGCCGTTGTCGATCGCGACTGCGGTCACCGTATCGGGGTTCTGATAGTAGTACGCGAAGCCGAAGTACCCGATCGCGTACTCGTTGCCCTGAACACCCTGGACGATAGTGTTGTCCTGTTCCGTCGCCTGGTAGTCGTCGGTGTGACCGCGGTCCTCTCCCTGAACGTTCTCGACGAAGTAGTCGTACGTACCGGAGGTCTCGTCTGCACCGTACCGGTCGATCGGCTCGTCGGGCCACTCGTCGCGGACGTCGTTCCAGGTTTCGGCGGCGTCGGCCTCCCAGATCTGGGCGAGTTCCTCGACGGTCATCTCGGTCGCGAAGTCGTTGTCGTTGTTGATAACGACCGTCAGCGCGTCCGTCGCGGCGACCAGTTCGATGTACTCGACGCCGTTTTCGGCACAGTGGTCCTCCTCTTCGGGCTTGATCGGCCGGCTCGCGTTGTTGAAGTCAGTGTTGCCGGGACAGAAGTGGTTCTCGAAGCCACCGCCGGAGCCGGTCGAACTGATGTCGATCGAGACGTCGTCGTGTTCTCGCTCGAACTCCTCGGCAACTGCGCTCATCAGCGGGAAGACGGTACTCGAGCCCGCAATGTTGATTTCTCCCGAGAGGCCGCTGCCGCCGCCATTGCTCCCGGTGTCGGTCTCGGCACCGGATCCGTCGCCGTCTCCCGTCTCCTCTTCGGTACAGCCCGCAAGTGCGACGGCCCCCGCGCCGCCGGCCGCCGAAATGAATCGTCGTCGCGATACACCGATACCGGACTGGGACGTGTCGTCCGTCATCACCTGAGCACAATCAGGACACGTATAAAGAGGATGCTAATATCTATATACCCTGCCGGCTACGACAATAGAGTACTATTTTCGACAACGTAGTTATCGATATCGAAACCGATCGGCCGATATCCACCGTCGATCCCGTGTTTCGACGGGAAACGCACTCCTCGTGGCTTTTCCAGCCAATCCATGTCCCGCGGATGCACGTCTCGCTCGACAGTTAACGTCTCTTATGGGGCAGTACCTTCATGGATATACTAATATATACTCCTATATACTAGTATGATTAGTACGTTCGAAAACGGACCTCGATCGGGACAAACGCGGGATAAATGGACTCACTCAATAGATTCTGGTGGATTTATATCCTCCCTGGCGAAACGTTCGGCTATGGAGACTCGTAAGGTCCAGGTGACCGGGGGGTCGACGTACACGGTCTCGCTTCCGAAAGAATGGGCGACGGAAAACAGCGTCTCGAGCGGCGATACCGTCGAGATCTATTCCGAGGACGACACGCTGCTGGTCACGCCGCGAAGCGACGCCGACCACCAGGAAGGCACGCTCGACGTCTCCACGCTCGAGGGCCAACGCCTCACCCGGGCCGTGCTCACGATGTACGTCAGCGGGTTCGACGTGATCCGGCTCCAGGCCGGCCGGATCACGACGGAACAGCGCCGGGCGATCCGGTCGGCGATTCAGGGCCTGATCGGCGTCGAAGTCGTCGAGGAGACGACTGACGGCGTCGTCATCCAGGACCTGCTGGACTCGGCGGAGCTGTCGATCGTCAACGCCGTCACGCGGATGCGCCTGATCGCGACGTCGATGCTCGAGGACGCGGTGACGGCGCTGGTCGAGAACGACGACGACATCGCCCACGACGTCATCGAACGCGACGACGACGTCGACCGGCTCTGGCTCGTGGTCTCACGGATCTTCCGCGCGACGCTTCGCTCGCCCGGCGCGGCGGAGGAACTCGGGGTCTCCCGCGAGGACTGTTTCGACTTCCACTCTAGCGCCCGTCAACTCGAGCGCGTCGCGGACCACGCCGTCAAGATCAGCCAGCTCGCGCTGAAACTCGAGGAGATTCCCGAGGACGTCGCGGATGCACTGCTGGAACTCCACGCCGACGCCTCCGAAATCCTCGAGAAATCGATGGATGCGCTGTTCGCCGAGGAAAGCGGCGAAGCGACCGAACTGGGCCACGACGCGCTCGAGTCGGTGCTCGGGATCGACGAGCATACGCGCCACATCGACGACATGCTCCGCGAACAGGAGTCCGTCCAGGCCCAGTCGCTCGGGCTGATTCTCGATTCGCTCTCTCGAAGCGCCGACTACGGCGGGAACGTCGCCGAGACGGCCCTGCAGAAGGCAGCACCCAGCCCGTAGGCCCGCGCTCGAGGCCGGCGACCTCGTCCGTACGTCGCAGTCCCTCTCCCGAGCGGTCCGTACCGATACTCGTGGGGGCGTCCGACTAATTATAAATTTTCCAATATATTGAACACGGGTGAGCGGCGAGACTCGAGCACCGGCACCGCGCCGGAGATACCCATGAATCGCCGCGAACTGCTGTCGACGGTCGTTCGGTTCGGAAGCGCCTGTCTCGGCCTGCCGGGGCTCGCCTCCTCCGGGGACGCCGACCGGACCGTGCCGGGAGTCGACCGATCGCCGCCGGAGTACCCGCGGCTCAACCGAACCGGGATCGATGCGACCGTCGTCGAGCGGTCTCCGGAGTCGGTCGCCGTTCGGCTCCGGTCGTCAGACCCCGTGGACGTCGTCCCCGTCGCGTACGAACGCCGGTGTCAGACCGGGCGGGTCGTCGCCACCACGACGGGACCTCGGCTCCGATCGACCGACGGACTCGAGCGCACCCTCGCCTTCGAGTTCGACGGACGAGCGGGATCGATCGATGGCCTCCGCGACCGGCCGCTGCTGTACGAGATTCGGGTACGGCCGGCCGGCGAACCTGGCACCGACGATCGATATCTCTGTGAGTCCGATCCGCTCACGCGGCGCCCCTCGATTCCGTTTTTCCCGGGACTGCGCGATAGCCTGCCGAAGCCGACCGCGCCCGACCGCCTCCCGGGCTTCGCGCGATCCGAGCGGGAAGGGACCTACGTCGCGCGGTTTCGGTGGCGCGGAGTCGACGACGCCCCCCAGGAACTCGAGTACGCGATCGGCAAGTCCGCCTACCGCCGTGGTCGCCGCCGGGGAGGCAGGTACGTCCGGACGTTCCTCGAGTCGCGTTCGAACCCGTACGCCCGCCACCTCGTGGACCGGTTGCGGTCGATTTCGTCGTCCCGGGAGTCCGTGGGGGAGCACGGGAATAGCGACGAGACCGAGAGGGTGGGTTCCCGAGAGCCGTCGGAACGTCGTCACCTCGAGACCGCCGTCCGGTTCGTCCAGTCGCTCCCCTACGCCGCGGACGAGACGACGAAAGGCGTCCACGACTACCACCGGACCGTCGAGGAGACGCTCGTCGACGGCCGAGGCGACTGCAAGGACGGGACCTACCTGCTCGCGGGGCTACTCTCCCAGGCTCCTTTCGAGTACGAGACCGCCCTCGTCTTCATGCCGAACCACGTCGTCCTCGGGGTTGAGCGGTCGGCACTTCCGGATCCCTACGGTGACTGCGAGACGGTCGGGGAGAGTCCGTACGTCCCGATCGAGACGACCGCCGAACGACCGATCGGTCGCGTCCGTGATGATCCAATCGTCGCCATCTTCGGGCCAGGGTACGGGTTCGTCGATCCCGGTTCGGCCGGAGCCGTGCTCGAGGAACAGGCTCGGCTGTTCTCGGCTCACTACGGCTGACGCAGGCGGGTGAAACCGAACCCACTCGAGCCAAGACGGGGCGAGCGTCGCGGTCAGCCCTCAGCGAGCGGGACGCGGCCGTGACGTTTTCACCGTCCGCCGCGTATCGCCGTCCATGGCGACCTACGAGCGACGGACGACCGTCCGGGCCCCGCTCGAGGAGGTCTGGGAGTTTCACTCCCGGATCGACGGCCTCGAGGCGGTAACGGCCGACTGGATGAACCTCCGCGTCGAGGCCCTGCTGGGGCCGGACGGCGAGCCGGACCCGGACGTTCTCGAGGTGGGGACCGAGATCTCGCTTTCGATGCAACCGTTCGGCGTCGGGCCGCGCCAGCACTGGACCTCGCTCATTACCGAGCGCGAGCGGGGCGACGGCTCCGCGTACTTCCGGGACGAGATGGTTCATTCGCCGTTCGCGTTCGAACGCTGGGAGCACACCCACGCGTTCTACGCCGACGGCGATCGGACGGTCCTCCGCGACCGCGTCGAGTACGAACTTCCGCTGGGTGCGCTGGGAGAAGCCGCGTCCCCGCTGTCGGGCGTCGGTTTCGAGGCGATGTTCCGCGATCGTCACCGCCGGACGAAGGCCCACCTCGAGTCGTGACGGGCAGCGGGCCGTTCGACGGACGGACCACACCCGTTTTGTCCGGACGGGTCGTATGACGGGTATGATCGGGAACACGAGCGGAGCGGTCGATCGCCGTCGGCTGCTCGGCTTGCTCGCGGCCGGGACGACCGCCGGCGTCGCCGGCTGTCTCGGGGGCGACGGTGGGGGCGAGGATAGGGACGACTCCGCCGGCGATGACGAAGACGACGACCACGTCTACGACCGGAACGCGTTCTCCCACCCCGGCGAGGAGCCGGTCGAGTTCACCGAGAGCCAGCGCTGTCCGGTCTGTACCATGACGCCGCTGCAGTATCCCGACTGGCGGTGTCAACTCGCCCACGAGAACGGCGACGGCGTCGCCTTCGACACGCCCGGCTGTCTGTTCGCGTACTACGCGTTTCTGCCGATCGATTCGCCCGTAGTGGCCGGCTGGGTGACCGAATACGAGCAGCGCGAACTCGTCGACGCGACCGAAGCCTACTACGTGGTCGTCACCGACGACACCGCCGAGGAAGCCGACGACGACGTGATGAAACTCAACCCGCGGCCGTTCGCCGACCGCGAGGACGCCGTGGCCTACCTCGCGGAGTGGGAGGCCGAACCGCTGACGGAGGACGACGTGATCCGACTCGAGGACGTCGACCGGGAACACGCGGAGATCTACCGCGGGAACCGGCTCCCGAACTGACCGAGGGATAGGTCGGTTCCGGAAAGCGTTTGCCGTCCCGCGGGCGTTCTGCTGACGTGAGCGGAACCAGGGTCGGGATCGGATCGGATCTCGAGGCCACACCGTGCGTCGCGCTCGCTTTCGCGGTCTTCGCGGCGAGTACGAGCGCCATCCTCGTCCGCTGGAGCGGCGCCCCGAGTTCGGTGGCCGCGTTCTACCGAGTCCTGTTCACGACGGCAATGGTCGCACCCGTCGCCGTCCTGCGGTACCGCGGGGAGTTCGCCCGCCTTTCGGTCCCCGACTTCGGGTTCGCCGTCGTCGCCGGGGTCGCGCTCGCGATCCACTTCGCAGCCTGGTTCGAGAGCCTGAACCACACGAGCGTCGCCGCGAGCGTGACGCTCGTCCAGACCCAGCCGATCTTCGTCGCCGTCGGGGCCGCGCTCGTCCTCGGGGAGCGGGTCTCCCGGGAGACCGTCGTCGGCATCGCCGTCGCGATCGTCGGCGCGGCCGTCATGTCACTGGGTGACGCCGGCGAGGCACCGATCTCCGACGCGACGGTCTACGGCAACGCCCTGGCGCTGCTCGGCGCTATCACCGTCGCCGGCTACGTGCTCGCGGGCCGGTCGATCCGTCAGCGCGTCTCGCTGTTTCCGTACGTGACCGTCGTCTACACCGCCTGTGCGGCGACGCTGGCGGTCCTCGTCGGCGTCCAGGGTCACGACTTCGTCGCCTACCCGGCCCGCGAGTGGCTCCTCTTTTTCGGGATGGCCCTCGGACCCGGCGTCTTCGGCCACACCGTCGTCAACTGGGTGCTGAAACACCTCGAGTCGGTCGTGGTCAGCGTCGCCTGGCTCGGCGAGCCGGTGGGGTCGACGATCCTCGCGCTCGTCCTGCTCGCGGAGGTCCCCGACGCGATCACGCTGGTCGGCGGCGCGGTGGTCCTCGCGGGGATCTACGTGACGACGATCGAACGGGAGCGCCGGAAAGGAGTCGATCCCGGCGGCGAAGGGACGAGTGCGGGCGCTGAAACCGATGCGGAACCGGAGCCTGATCCGGAAACCGATCCCTGAGACGAACGAGCGGAGAGAAAAGACCGGACTACGGACGACCGACTGGGGTCAGTTCGTCGACGAACCGTCGATGATCGCGTCGCCCTCGCGGTCCTCGTCCCGCTCGCGGTCGCGGCCGAGGCCACGATCGAGGTCCAGTTCCAGTTCCGTTTCCCCTTCCAGTTCGCGCTCGCCACCCTCGTCGTCGGTCAGTTCGGCGTCGATCTTCTCGAGCAGCAACTCCAGGGCCGACCGGTTTGCCCCCTCGGGGATGATGACGTCCGCGTTCTTCTTCGTCGGTTCGACGAACTGCTCGTGCATCGGCTTGACCGTCTCCAGGTACTGGTCCATGACGCCCTCGAGGTCCCGGCCGCGGTCGACGACGTCGCGCTCGATCCGGCGCAGGATGCGGACGTCGGCGTCGGTCATCACGTAGATCCGCAGGTCGAGCATGTCGAGGATCTCCTCGTCGTACAGCGAGAAGATGCCCTCGACGACGATCACGTCCGTCGGCTCGACGGTCACGCGCTCGTCCTTGCGGTTGTGGATCTCGAAGTCGTACTGGGGCATCTCGATTGGCTGGCCCATCAACAGCGTGTCCAGTTGCTCGCGGAGCAGTTCCCACTCGAACGCGGAGGGGTGGTCGTAGTTGACCTCGGCGCGTTCCTCGTACTCGAGGTGGGAGAGGTCTTCGTAGTAGTTATCAAGCGGGATCCGGGTGACGGGTTCGCCGACCTCCTCGGCGAGCGTCCGCGCCACGGTGGTCTTGCCGGCCCCCGTGCCCCCGGCGATCCCGATGACGAACGACGGGATACTCATCACTCGAGCCTGGGTACGGGCCGTAATCAATCCCCTGAAACGCGGTCGGTCTCGCGGGTCGGGCGCGCGGGTCGGGCGCGCGGCCGTCGGAGCGCGAACGCGGTGCCTTCTTTATCGTTCGTGCGCAGCCCTCGGTATGCACGTCGTCGTCAACGCCGCCGTGAGTGCGGACGGCAAGCTCTCCTCGAGGCGGCGCGAACAGATCGCCATCAGCGGCGAGGCCGACTTCGACCGGGTCGACCGGCTCCGGGCCGACAGCGACGCCGTCGTCGTCGGGGTCGGGACCGTTCTCGCCGACGATCCGAGTCTCACGGTCAAGGACGCCGAGCGGCGGGAGCGGCGACGCGAAGCCGGCAAGCCCGGAAACCCCGCGCGAGTGGTCGTCGACTCGAGGGCTCGCACCCCGCCGGACGCCGAGGTCGTCAACGACGCGGCGACCACCTACGTCTGCGTGAGCGAGGCCGCACCGGTCGACCGCCGGCTGGCGCTGTCCGAGCGACCGGCCACGGAACTCGTGACCGCCGGGGAGGAGCGGGTCGACCTCCTGCCCGCCTTCGCGGCGTTGCAGGAGGCGGGGCTCGAACGGCTCATGGTCGAGGGCGGCGGCGAACTCATCTTCTCGCTGTTCGAGGCGGGGCTGGTCGACGAACTCCGGGCCTTCGTCGGGCCGAAAGTGATCGGCGGCCGCGACGCGCCGACGCTGGCCGACGGCGAGGGATTCGTCGAGGAGTTCCCCCGGCTCGCACTCGAGGACGTCGAACGGATCGACGAGGGCGTCCTGCTGAGCTGGCGGGTGGAGCCGGACACGACGACGAACGACGGGAGCGAACCCTGACCGCTTCCCGCGACGTCCCGTCACATCTTTCCTCGCCGGGCCCGTCCACTCGAGCATGGAACGCGCCACGTTCGGCGGCGGCTGTTTCTGGTGTGTCGAAGCGGCCTTCGAGGAACTCGAGGGCGTCGAATCGGTGACCTCCGGCTACGCCGGCGGCCACGTCGAGGACCCGACCTACGAGGAGGTCTGTTCCGGCAAGACCGGCCACGCGGAGGTCGTCCAGCTCGAGTACGACCCCGAGGCCGTCGCCTACGAGGACCTGCTCGAGGTCTTCTTCACGATCCACGACCCCACGACGAAGGACCGCGAGGGTCCCGACGTCGGCTCGCAGTACCGCTCCGCGATCTACGCTCACGACGAGGACCAACTCGAGACCGCCCGGCGGTTCGCCGAGGAACTCGAGAACGAGGGTCTCTACGAGGGGATCGTGACCGAGATCGAGCCGCTCGAGACGTTCTACGAGGCCGAGGAGTACCACCAGAACTACTTCGAGAAGAACCCCAACGACGCCTACTGTACGATGCACGCGGCCCCGAAAGTCGAGAAGGTCCGCGAGAAGTTCGACGGGAAGGTTACGGCAAGCGAGTAGTCGGGCCGTCGCGGCGTCGGTGCCGATCGGTCGTTCGACGAGTTACGCGAGCGACCCGTCCGGGTCGGACGCCTCCGAAAGGTGTTCTTTCCCCCACTCGGTCATCGCTTCGATCACCGGTTCGAGCGATTCGCCCAGGTCGGTCAGCGAGTACTCGACCCGGACCGGTTTCTCGTTGACGATCTCGCGGTCGACCAGTCGCTTCTCCTCGAGGTCGTCGAGCACCTCCGAGAGCACCTTGCTCGAGATGCCGCCGACTTCCTCCTGCAACGCGTTGAATCCGAGCGGGCCGTTCGCGAGCAGTCGCTGGACGATCACCGGGTGCCACTTCTTGCCGATCAGCGTCGCGGTGGCGGTGACGGGACACCAGTCCTCTCCCGCACACCAGACCTGAAGGTCGTCAGTCGGTTCAGTCATGGGTCACCCAACGGGGCTGACGGATTTAACGTTACCTCACGTAATCCACTTACCGAGCAATAGCTTCCGGCGAACCCGGTTACCGGTTCGTAACCCGGTGTGGCGCCGGTTGGCTCGAGTTTATCACTTACGAGCCGTAATCCGGTTACGAGAAGAAACCATCAATGACGACGCCATCCATCCCCGACGAGCGCCGGTACGAAGTCGCCGTGGTCGGCGGCGGACCGGCCGGACTGACGACCGCACTGTACGCGACCCGACTCGGCCACGAGACCGCGGTCTTCGACCGTGGCGGCGGTCGCGCCGCGATGATGCAGGAGACCCACAACGTCATCGGCGTTCCCGAGTCGGTCTCGGGCGCCGAGTTCCTCGAGACGGCCGTCGACCAGCTACGGTCGTACGGCGCGGACTACCGCCAGGAGTTCGTGACCGGCGTCGACCGGCGCGACGACGAGTTCGTGCTCGAGACGACGGAGGGGACGGCCGTCGCCGACCGAGTCGTGCTCGCGACCGGTTTCTCCGACGGTCGCCCGGAGCCGCCGCTACCCCGCACCGGCCGCGGCCTGCACTACTGCCTCCACTGTGACGCCTACATGTTCGTCGACGAGTCGGTCTACGTGATGGGCCACGGAGACAGCGCCGCCTACGTGGCGATGATCATGCTGAACTTCACCGACGACGTCGATCTGCTGTTGCGGGACGACGACCCGACCTGGAGCGACGAGACCGCGACGCTGCTCGAGAACCACCCCGTCGACGTCGTCCGCGAGGAGGTCACCGGCGTCCGGAACGGCGAGGACGGCTGGCTCGAGGCGCTCGAGTTCGCGGACGGCTCGGTAAGGGAGTACGCCGGCGGGTTCGCGATGTACGGCTCGGACTACAACGACGGGCTCGCGGCGTCGCTCGGCGCGGAACTGAACGACGACGGCACGGTTGCGGTGGACGACCACGGCCGCACGTCGGTCGACGGGCTCTACGCCGTCGGCGACCTGACGCCCGGCCACAATCAGATCCCCGTCGCGATGGGCCAGGGCGCGAAGGCGGGCATCGCGATCCACAAGAACCTCCGGGAGTTCCCGAAGTCGCTCGCGGAACTCGAGGCGGAAGGCGCGGTCGGTCCAGAGGACGTCCCCGCCATCGCACCTGATCTGCGACAGCGAGCGAACGCGCACGCGTCGGCGGAAGGCGACTGAGCAGATCCGACGGTCGCTTCAGCCAGTACGAAACCAGGTGATACACTCGGTAACGTCGAGTTAGGCCTCCGGGCGGACGGCAGACGTCGCGGAGCCCAGCGGGGGTCGGTGAGACCACCTACTAAAACGTTGTGTGAATGGGTAGCTATCGCGCAACAACGATTGTCGCCTTTCTTCCTCGGACCTCCTCACCGACCTCCGTGGTAGCAAATGACAGACGATAACGAATCGAACCGCGGCGTGGCACGACGGGCCCTGCTGGCGGCCGGCGGCACGGCGACAGTCGGGGCGCTGGCGGGACGAGCGGAAGCGAGAGGGAACCGACTGGACGAACACCGGGAGACCGACGGCGACGAACTCCGTGAACCCAGCCGGGAAGTCACGGCCCGACAGGAGCCGGGGAACGCCTTCTACTGGGTGTTGCCGGGTGAACGACGGTTGAGTCCGCAGGTCTTCGGCACCCCCGAGAACCCACGGCGCGGAAGCGCCCTGCTCGAGTCGCGGATCGAACAGGCAAAGGGGTTCCCCGAACCGCTCGGCGACGCGATCCCGCAGTTGCTCGAGGACCTCCCGCCGCTCGTGGCCGCGCCGGAGGCGGCCCGCGAACCCATCGAGGACGAGGACGAGAACGAGGACGGGATCGCCCAGGAGCGGTTCACCGAACCGACGCTGTACAGCGACGAGGCGGAAGTCACCAGCGGCGCGTTCGAGATCACCTATCGAGACCGACAGCCGTACGATCTCCCCGGCGGACCCGACGCCACGACGGATTCCGTCGAACTCGAGGCGCGGTTCACCGACCCGGCGGGCAACGAGTACGAACTCAGACAGGACCACGTCGTCCAGCCGCCGATCCCGGGCTACGAGACCGGCGGCGGCGTCCTGACGGGCGGTTGGCTCCACGGGATCTCGGGGACCGGCTCGCCGCTGTTGCCGGAGGTGTATACCCACGGCGCGTCGTGGGGGGTCGGCGACGTGGTGGTCAACGGAGAGGTGGCCACCGAGGACGGGTTCCGCCTCATCCACTTCATGACGACTCAGACGGTGCGCGACGAACGTTACCGGATGGTGCTGGACGAGGAGCTGCCGCTCGCGCCGGACGAGACGATCGCCGGCCGGATCCACCACACTCACGGCGTCGTCCTGCCGATCAGGCCGACGCCCGAGGGCCCGGTCTACGACCCGGTTCCGACGGCGATGGAGCTACCGAACGGCGAGACGCAGCCGTTCATCCACGCGATGTGGGAACAGGAGGAACTCGTCGACGCCCCGTTCCAGGACTGGGAGTATCCCGACGGGAGGGACGAACCCGACGAGCAGGACGGAGACGACGCGGGGGCCGACTTCCAACTGCTCGGCGATGCCTCCGCCTGGCAGGGTGTGGCTCCCGACGCCATCGCGGGCGAGGAGAACCCGACGCTCCGGCTCGAGGCGGGGACCGAGTACGAACTGACCTGGGAGAACGCCGACGGCCTCCAGCACAACTTCTCGATCGAAGACGAGGGCGGGTCGGACCTGCAGGCGTCGGAGTTGCTGGGCGAGGAAGGGGCGACCCAGACGGTCACGGTCACGGCGACCGCGGAGATGTCTGAGTACTACTGCCAGGTCCATCCCGGGACCATGCGGGGGTCGATCGAGGTCGAGGACTGAAGACAGAGGGCTGAAGCCGACCGCGACCGGAGAACCGGCTCACTCCTCGAGGTCCGGGACCGGCTCCCCGAGTCGGATCCCCATCGGCGCGGGCCCCGGGGTCTCGTATCCCCGGACGTAGCCGAGGTAGAGGGCGCTGTTGACGATCCCGATGTGGCTGAACGCCTGGGGGTAGTTCCCGAGATGGGCGCCGCTCTCGGGGTCGAGTTCCTCCGCGACGAGGCCGAGCGGGTTCGCGTACTCGAGCAACGTCCCGAACCGGGAGGTCGCTTCCGCGACCCGACCCGAGAGCGCGAGCGCGTCGATCAACCAGCAGGAACAGAGCACGAACGCTCCCTCCTCGCCCGGCAGGCCGTCGTCGCCGTCGTAGCGGGACACGAAGACGTCGTCCGCGACCAGTTCCGCCTCGATCGCCTCGATCGTCCCCTGGATCCGGTCGTCGTCGAACGGCAGGAAGCCGACGATCGGGAACAGCAGGGCCGTCGCGTCGAGGGCGTCGGACCCGTAGGACTGGACGAACGCACCGAGATCCTCGTCGTACCCGCGCTCGAGAACTTCGGTCCGGATCTCCGCGCGCGTTTCCCGCCAGGCGTCCAGCGGCGCGTCGAGGTCCCCGTCGGTCGCGATCGCGATTCCCCGGTCGAGCGCGGCCCAGCACAGGACCTTCGAGTGGACGAAGTGGCGGTCGCCGCCCCGGACCTCCCAGATGCCCGCGTCCGGCTCGGCCCAGACCTCGCGGACGTACTCGACGATGTCGCGGATCCGCGCCCACTCGTCGTCCGCGAGCGTTCGCCCGTGACGGCACATTTCGTCGACCGCGAGCAGAAGTTCGCCGTAGACGTCGTGTTGGCGTTGCTCGACGGCCCCGTTGCCGATCCGGACGGGTCGCGATCCGCGATACCCCTCGAGGTGGGTCAGTTCCCGCTCCTCGAGGTCGGACTCGCCGTGGAGGCCGTACAGGGGCTGGATCGCCGCCGGCTCGTCCGCCTGGCACAGGTCCATGAACCAGTCGAAGTAGTCGTTGGCCTCGTCGGCCGTACCGAGGTTCAGCAGCGCCTGGACGGTGAACCCGGCGTCGCGCAGCCAGTTGAACCGGTAGTCCCAGTTGCGGACGCCGCCGACGTCCTCGGGCAGTGACGCCGTCGGCGCGGCCGCGATCGCGCCGGACTCGGCGTGAGTCAGGAGCTTCAGGACGAGTTCGGAGCGAACGACCTCGTCGTGCCACGGGCCCGCGAACGTGCAGTCGTCCGCCCCGCAGGTGTGCGCCCAGTCGGTCCAGAACCGGATCGTCCCCTCGAGCGCGGCCTCCGGGTCGGTGCTCGCGTCCTCGGCTCCCGTACACCGCAGCAGGAACCAGGCGTCTTCCCCCGCCTCGAGCGACAGGTCGCCGGCGATCCGGCCGTCCTCGGTCGCGAGGTCGGTCGGCGCCTCGAGCAGGACCCGTTCCTCCGCGCCCGCGGCGAGAACCCCGACTCCATCCTCGACGGGTTCGATCGTCGGCTCCGCGCGCCCGTAGTCGAACCGCGGCTCGAGGTCGACCTCGAGTTCGGCCCGTCCCTCCGTGCAGGCGACCTTCCGGTAGAGTACCTTCTTCGGGTCGTCGACTCGACCGGCCGGCGGCATGAAGTCCGTCACCGTCGCCGTGCCGCCTTCGGTGCGGAAGGTCGTCTCGAGGACGTTCGTGTCGCCGACGTACCGACGTTCCGACTCGAAGGCGTCGGTGGGTGCCACCCGAAACCGGCCGCCGCGGTCGTGATCCAGGATCGCCGCGAAGATCGTCGGCGACTCGAGATGTGGAAACGGGAACCAGTCGATCGACCCGTCCGGCCCGACGAGCGCACACGTCTCGAGGTTCCCGACGACGCCGTAGGATTCGATCGGCGGGTACGCTTCGGAGTCAGTCATCGATACCACCCGGTACGACGGGGACGTCGAACGCGAAGCGATCGAGGGGCGGATCGGGACATGTCGTCGGGTTCGACGACGAACAGCAAAAAGGCGAACCCCTCCTGTGCCCGAACTGAACGTCCGGAAAGGCGAGAGCACGCAGTCGCCGCGCCGAGCCCTTTCGGTGTCCCGACCGGAACGACCGACCAATGGGGCAGAAATCCGACGAATTTATTTTCGTAGACAACCTCTTTTTTGAGGGTCATGAACGAACTCAGGACGGGACTCAGTTACGGAGACGTACTGCTGGTTCCGCAACGATCGCCCGTCGATAGCCGCAGCGACGTCGATCTCTCTACGAACCTCACGCCGAACATCGAACTCGAGACGCCGCTGGTTTCGGCGGCGATGGACACCGTTACGGAGAGCGAACTCGCGATCGCGATCGCCGAGAGCGGCGGGATCGGGACGATCCACCGGTTCCTCACGGTCGACGAGCAGGCCGCGGAAGTCGAGACGGTCGCCGACGTCGGTCACCCCGTCACGGCGGCCGTCGGCATCAACGAGGATTACGTCGACCGGACGGCGGCGCTGCTCGAGGCCGGCGCATCGGCGATCGTCGTCGACGTCGCCCACGGCCACCTCGAGCGGGCGCTCGATGCGACGGCGGAGCTCCGATCGGAGTTTCCGGATGCCGAACTGATCGCGGGCAACGTGGCGACGCCGGACGGCGTCGAGGACCTCTACGAAGCGGGTGCCGACAGCGTCAAGGTGGGGATCGGCCCGGGATCGCACTGTACGACCCGGAAGGTCGCAGGGGCAGGCGTCCCGCAGTTGACCGCGATCGACGACTGCGCCGAGGTCGCGCGGGATCTGGGCATTACCGTCGTCGCGGACGGCGGGATCCGGACCTCGGGGGACGCGGTCAAGGCCCTGATGGCCGGCGCGGACACGGTGATGATGGGCAGTCTCTTCGCGGGGACCGACGAGGCACCCAGCGAGATCGTCACGGTCGACGGCGTCAGGTACAAGCGATCCCGCGGGATGGCGACGACGGCGGCCGCCGAGGACCGCGACGACAAGCCCGAAAACGTCGACGCCGACGAGGGCGTCGAGGGGCTGACGCCGTACAAGGGACCCGCGGCGGACGTCGCCGAGGAGTTCTGTGCAGGTATCCGGTCCGGCCTCTCGTACTGCGGCGGGCACACGATCCCCGCGGCCCGCGAGAACGCGGAGTTCATCCGCGTCGCGGCCAGCGCCCAGGAACGCGAAGGTGCACACACCGACGACGAGTGGGAGACCGTCAGCGTCGATAGCGTCGGCGAGGCGGCGACGAACGCCGACGACTGACCGCGTTCACGGCCCTCCCGTTTCGCAGTGGCCGAGTCCCGAGTCGCCCCGTCCTGATCGAGCGTCCCGGTCGGGACCGCTGTCCCCGGCCACGCGCTCTCGAGGGTGTCCATTCGACCGACACACACGCCGATCAGGAGGAGTGACAGGAGGAATGCCGAGAAGGACGAGCTATTTCTGGACGGAATAACACGAATCGGAGATCCGCTGGGCAAGTATTGGCGCGCAGTGGAGTACTTACATCGTTCGTCTCCTTATCCCGGGTCATGATGACACATATCAGACTCGAGGGTGCCGACCGCCCGGTCGGCGCGGTGGTGGGATGACGAACCTCGTGCCGGGAGAACTTGACCCCGCAGGCGACCCGGTCCGGATCAACGAGGGGCGACCGACGGCGACCGTCACCGTCGAGAACACCGGCGATCGACCGGTCCAGGTCGGCTCGCACTTTCACTTCTTCGAGGTCAACCCCGGCCTCGAGTTCGACCGCGAGTCGGCCTACGGGATGCGACTGGACGTTCCCGCCGGAACGGCGGTCCGGTTCGAACCCGGCGTCGAACGCGACGTCGACCTCGTCGCGATCGGCGGCGACCGTATCGTCCGCGGGATGGCCGGCCTCGTCGAGGGCGAACTCGACGACGACGCCGTGAAAGAGCGAGCGCTGGAACGGGCTCGAGAACGGGGCTACATCGCGGAGTCGGAGCCTGATACGAGCGGAGGCGACCGTCCGTGAGCCGCGACCTCCCCCGGTCGGAGTACACCGACCTGTTCGGGGCTACCGAGGGCGACCGGCTACGGCTCGGCGATACGGACCTGTTCGCGAGGATCGAAAGCGACCACGCCGTCCCGGGCGAGGAGGCCGTCTTCGGCGGCGGGAAGACGATGCGGGACGGGATGGGAATGCAGTCCGGCGTTACGCAGGCCGAGGGAGCCCTCGACTGGGCCGTGACGAACGCCGTGATCGTCGACCCCGTCCTCGGCGTCCGCAAGGGCGACATCGGCGTCCGAAACGGGGAGATCGCCGGCGTCGGGAAGGCCGGCAACCCCGATACCATGGACGGCGTCGATATGGTGATCGGCCCGAGCACGGACACGATCCCCGGCGACGGGCTGATCGCGACGCCCGGCGCGCTCGACATTCACGTCCACTTCAACAGCCCGCAACTCGTCGATCACGCCCTCGGCTCCGGCGTGACGACGATGCTTGGCGGCGGCTTCGGCGGCGGCGCGACGACCTGCACGCCCGGACCCGAGAACGTCAAACGGTTCCTGCAAGCCGCCGAGGCGTGGCCCGTCAACGTCGGCCTCTACGGCAAGGGCAACAGCAGTCGGCCCGCGGCGCTACGCGAACAGATCGAGGCCGGCGCGTGCGGCATGAAACTCCACGAGGACTGGGGGTCGACGCCCGCCGCGATCGACACCTGCCTCGAGGTCGCCGACGAGGAAGACGTCCAGGTCTGTATCCACACGGACACGCTCAACGAGTCGGGCTTCGTCGAGCACACGTTCGATGCGATCGACGGGCGCGCGATCCACACGTTCCACATCGAGGGCGCCGGCGGCGGTCACGCGCCGGACGTCCTCGAGTTGATCGGCCACGAGCACATGCTGCCGTCCTCGACGAACCCGTCGATGCCCTACACCGAGAACACGTTCGACGAGCACCTGGACATGGTGATGGTCTGTCATCACCTCAACCCCGACGTCCCCGAGGACGTCGCGTTCGCCGAGTCCCGGATCCGGGCGGAGACCATCGGCGCGGAGGACGTGCTCCACGACACCGGCGCGATCAGCATGATGACCTCCGACTCCCAGGCGATGGGACGCATGGCGGAGGTCATCAGCCGCACGTGGCAGACCGCCCACAAGATGAAGGGCCAGCGCGGGCCCCTGCCGGCCGACGAGGGGACGAACGCGGACAACGCCCGCATCGAACGCTACGTCGCCAAGTACACGATCAACCCGGCGATCACCGCCGGGATCGACGACTACGTCGGCTCGCTCGAGCCCGGAAAGCTCGCGGACGTCGTCCTCTGGGAGCCCGGCTTCTTCGGGATCAAACCGGAGGTCGTCCTCAAGGGCGGGTTCCCGGTCTGGTCGCAGATGGGGGAGGCGAACGGCTCGCTGATGACCTGCGAACCGGTACTCGGCCGCGAACGGGCCGGCGCACAGGGTCGGGCGAGACACGGCCTCTCGGTGACGTTCGTCAGCGACGCGGCGAGCGAGAACGACGTGGGCGAGGCCTACGACCTCGAGACGCCGGTCCGGCCGGTCAGCGACACGCGGGAGGTCCGGAAGTCCGACATGCTACACAACGACCACTGCCCGGACGACATCGAGATCGACGCCCAGACGTTCGAAGTGAAAGTCGACGGCGAACACGTCACCTGTGACCCGGCAGCGGAAGTGCCGCTCGCACAGCGATACCTGCTCTGACTCCGATCATGTACCACACCACACCCACCACGGACGTACCAGCACCGACGAGCCGACCACCCGCTCGCTCGAGCCACCGCGCGGGGGTGAGCCGATGGGTATGAACCTCTCCCCGAAGGAGATGGAACGACTCACGGTGTTCATGGCGGCCGAACTCGCCCGCCGGCGGAAGGACCGGGGCGTGAAACTCAATCACCCCGAGACGGTCGCGTACATCTCCGACTGGGCCTGCGAGGCCGCCCGCGAGGGGAAATCCGTCTCGCGGATCCGCTCGGAGGCGACACGACTGCTCACCCGCGAGGACGTCATGGAGGGCGTCCCGGAACTGGTCGACATGATACAGGTCGAGCCCGTCTTCCCGGACGGCACGAAACTCGTCACCATCCACGACCCGATCCGGGCCGACGACCCGGGCCAACTCGAGACGGCCGATCCGGCCCCGGATGCGGACCTCGAGACGGAGGGGAGCCGCTGATGGGGTACCGAGACGTCGCCAAGGTCGGCCTCGGCGGCCCCGTCGGCTCCGGGAAGACGGCGCTCGTCGAACGGCTCGTCCCCGAACTCGTCGCTCGTGACTACGAGGTCGGCGTCATCGCCAACGACATCATGACCCAGGAGGACGCCGACGTCTTCCGGGAGTCGTTCGCGGACCTGCTGGCCCCCGACCTCGTCGCGGGCGTCGAGACGGGGGCGTGTCCGCACACCGGCATCCGGGAGGACCCCTCGATGAACCTCGCGAAGATCGACGAGTTCACCGAGCGCCACCCCGACCTCGACGTCGTCCTCGTCGAGAGCGGCGGCGACAACCTCGCCGCGACGTTCAACCCCGAACTCGCGGACTACTTCCTGTTCGTCATCTCGGTCGCGGAAGGCGAGGACATCCCCCGCAAGCGAGGGCCCGGCGTCACCCAGGCCGATCTGCTCGTGGTCAACAAGACCGACCTCGCGCCCCACGTGGACGCCGACCTCGAGGTGATCGAGGACGACGCGGCGGCCGTTCGAGGGGACGACCCGTTCGTCTTCACGAACTGCAAGGACGGGGCGGGCGTCGACGCCGTCCTCGAGCACGTCGAACGGGAGGTGCTGTTCGCGTGAGCACCGATTCGCGTCCTGCAGCGGCCGACCGCCCGCCGATCCCGCCCGCCTTCGAGGCCTACGCCGACGAACCGCTCGCACAGGCCCCCGCCGCCGGCCCCGGAAAGAACGGCCTGCTCGAGGCCACCTTCGCCCGCCGCGGAGACGGCCCGACCCGGCTCGTCCGGGATCGGGTCGCGGTCCCGTACCACCTGACTGGCACCCTCGAGACCGACCCCGCGCCGGGACTGACGACCCTGGTCGCCCAGGAGCCGACCGGCGGCGTCGCCCAGGGGGATCGCCACCGGATCGCGCTGGACGCTCGAGCCGACGCCCGCGCTCACGTGACGACCCAGAGCGCGACGAAGGTCCACAGCATGACCGACAACTACGCCCATCTCGACGCCACCTTGCGGGTCGAGTCCGGCGGCTACCTCGAGTACCTCCCCGGAGCGACGATCGTCAACGAGGGCGCGCGCTGTCTCCAGACCGTGACGGTCGACCTCGCCGAGGACGCCTGCGCCGTCGTCGCCGACGTCCTCGTCCCGGACGGGTTGAGCGATCACGAACCGTTCGGTTTCGACCACTACCACGCGCGCCTCGAGGCCGAACGCGACGGGCGACTGGTCTGTGCCGACGCCGTCGACCTCCGACCCGACGAGCGCGACCCGCGGGACCCCGCAAGCGTCGGCGAGGGCGGCGTCGTCGGCTCGCTGTACGTCTTCGCGCCTCCCTCGAGCGTCGACGGGCTCCTCGCGGACGTCCGCGACCGGCTCCCGGATCGCGACCGCGACGCCGTGGAGGCCGGCGTCTCGACGCTCCCCCTCGAGTCCGGGGTGATCGTCCGGCTGCTCGGCCGCCGCGAGGCGGACGTGACCGAAACGCTTCGGGCCGCGTGGGACGCCGCGCGGCGAACCCTGCTGGGGGTCGGCGCACCCGCCGACCGGCGATACTGATGGAGCGAATCGACGGCATCGTCGGCAACGTCCACGCCGACGACGACCTCGCGGCGGCCCGCGACGCCCACGACGAGCGGGGCACGCTCGAGCGGGTCGTCGTCGACGCGGACGAGCGCCGCCGGTCGCGGTTCCGGGCGACGACCGACGCCGGGACGGACGTCGGCGTCGTGGTCGATCGCGCCGCGGTATCGGCGGGGGACGTCCTCTTCCTCACTGACGAGCGGATGATCGTCGTCGCGTTCGAACCCCGGGACGTCCTCGCCGTCGACCTCCCTCCGGCGACCGACGAACGGCTCGAGGCGGCGGTCGAACTCGGCCACCGGATCGGCAACCAGCACTGGGATCTGGCGGTCGAGGACGGCGTGGCGTACGTCCCGCTCGCGGCCGACCGCCACATCGTCGAGCGGGTGGTGGCGGACGTGGTTCCGGGATCGGCGGTCGGCGAGACGACCGTGGAGGCGGATCTGTTCGTCACGGACGCCGACGGAGCGAAGGCAGGGTACGACCATGGCGGTGGGCACGAACACGGGCACGAGCACACCCACGACCACGATCACGGCGACGGCGACCACTCACACACCCACCATGACCACGACCCCTGACCCCGACGCGGGGGCGTTCCTGACCGCGCTTCGCCTCTCGGACTCGTTCCTGCCAGTCGGCGGCTACACCGCCTCCTACGGCCTCGAGCAATACGTCAACGAGGGCCGGATCGAGGACGGCGACGACCTCCGGGAACTGCTCGCGGCCTACCTCCGGCGGATCGTCGGTCCCTGCGAAACCGTCGCGCTGGCGAACGCACACGCCGCGAGCGGGGCTGGCGATCTCGAGGCCCTGCTCGCGGTCGACGAACGGCTCCACGCGGTGACGATGCCCCGAGAGTTCCGCGAGAGTTCGACGAAAGCGGGGGCGAAACTCTGCGAGTTACTGGTGGGCGACACGACCGACGGGGACGGAAACGGCGACCTCGAGAACGCGTTCGCCGACGCGGTCGCGACCGACGCCACGCCCGGCCACTACCCGGTCGTCTACGGCGTCGTCGCACAGCGACGTGGCCTCTCGCGACGCCAGGCGTGTCTCTCCCACGCGTACTCGTTCGTCACGGGGCTGCTCGGCGCGGCCCAGCGGCTCGGCCGGTTCGGCCACACGGAGATCCAGGCCGTGCTCGAGGCGCTCGAGCCGGTCATCGCCGAGGTGTGTACGCGACACGTCGACGACGAACCGACCGCGATGGCCTCGTTCGCGCCGCTCGCGGAGATCATGGGCATGCGCCACGAACGGGCGGGCCGGCGGCTGTTCATGAGTTGAGTTTCCGTTTCCGGGTTCGTTGGCGGAGATTTCCGATTCCGTTTCCGATAGCCGGAGATCGCGGGCGACGCCGTCACTCGCGGTCCGGCCGCGGCGCGTTCTCGTATTTGATCATCTTCTCCGGCTTGTCCGAGATCGTCTCGTAGATCCGCTGGAGCGTCTCCTCGGCCTCGAGCAGGTTGTGCGCCTCGAGGAACGCCCGGCCCTCGTCGGTCAGACCGTAGAACTTCCAGGGGTAGCCCTGGCGGCGCTCGTCTTCGGGCAGGGTGACCTCCTCGACGATGCCCGCCTCGATCAGCTTCTGGACGTGCTTGTAGACGGTCGCCTCGCTCACGCTCGGGTTCAACTGCTCGAGTTCGTACATCGAGGGCAGTTGATCCGGGTGCTGGAGGATGTTGCTCACGATGGCGAAGCGGGTCTCCTGTGTGACGAAGTGGAGGAGTTCGCGGGTCTCAGCTTCCGTCTTCGATCCCCCACCGACGCCCGCGTCGGTACTCATGGGGCTACGTACGGAGCCGACCGCCAAGTAGTTTACCCTGGAGTAAACCACTCTGGGGTAAATTACTCTCGAGCGGGCTGGCGGTTCGACCAGCCCCGATCCGGCGGAAACTTTCGGAAACGGAACCAGTGGGGTAAATGCTATTTCCGTACCGTCTGAACGTAACTCCATGACCGACGAGTCGCCGCCCGTTCCCGACGACGTCCTGACGAGCGTCACCGACCGTCTCGAGGACGAGGAACTCTCCCTGGCCGACAACGAGGAACTGCTTACGGCCCTGAGCGACCTTGCGCCGCTGTACGAACGCGAGCGGTCGTACTTCGTCCTCGGGAACTACGACCCCGAGCAGCGCCGCCGCCTCGAACTCGTCGTCGACCGCCTCGAGCGCCGGGAGGACACGTACGCCTTTCTGATGTCCGACGTCCGGGGCGGCTGGGACAACGGTATCCAGAAGTTCTGTCTACTCGCGGACATGGTCACCCACGTCGTCGGCGTCGCCGAACGGGAGCCGAGCGGCTTCCTCGTCGAGCAGGGCCTGCTCGTCGGCAGCGAGGAGTACTTCGACAAGAGCTACGTGCTCAAACGCACCTATCCCGACGCCGACGAGGACCATCCCTACGGCTGGATGGAAGACGCCGTCTTCGAGTTGCTCGAGGCCGAAGACCGGCTCTACGAGTGGCGGACCGAGGACGACCTTCTGGAGGCGGTCGAACGGATCCCCTGACACGGCCGTCCGGCGCTCGCCCGACCCGACGCCCGCTCAGGAGTGACCCGACACCGGCACCGGCTCGTAGGGCTCCTCGAGGTAGGCGATGTCCGAGGCCGACAGCGAGATCTCGAGCGCTTCGACGGCTTGCTCCAGGTGCTCGACGCTCGTCGTCCCGACGATCGGCGCGTCGACCCAGTCCTTGTGCAACAACCACGAGAGGGCGATCTGGGCCATCGTCACGCCCTTCTCGGCGGCCAGTTCGGCGACGCGCTCGTTGATCTCCCGGCCGCCGCCCTCGCGGTAGGGGTGGTCGTACAGGTGTTCCTCGGTCTCGCCGCGGGTCGTCGCGTCGATCTCCTCGTGTGGACGCGTGAGGAAGCCTCGAGCGAGCGGCGACCACGGGAGGACGCCGACGTCCTCCTTCTCGCAGAGGGGCAGCATCTCCCGTTCCTCCTCGCGGTAGACGAGGTTGTAGTGGTTCTGCATCGTGACGAACCGCTCGAGGCCCAGCCGATCGCTGGTGTACAGCGACTCCGCGAACTGGTGGGCGCACATGGAGGACGCGCCGACGTACCGGACGTGGCCCCGACGGACGGCGTCGTCCAGTGCCCGAAGCGTCGTCTCGATCGGCGTGTCGTCGTCCCAGCGGTGGATCTGGTAGAGGTCGATCGTGTCCATCCCCAGCCGTTCGCGGCTGGCTGCGAGTTCCTGCTCGATGGCCTTCCGCGAGAGCCCGCCCGAGTTGGGGTCGTCCTCGCGCATCTGGAAGTACCCCTTCGTCGCGACGACCGACTCCTCGCGGTAGCCCTCGAGGGCGTCACCGAGGATCCGCTCGGATTCGCCTTTCGAGTACATGTTGGCCGTGTCGAAGAAGTTGATCCCGAGGTCGATCGCTCGCTCGATGATCTCCGTGCTCTCCTCCTCGTCGAGGACCCACTCGCGCCAGTCGCTCGAGCCGAAGCTCATGCAGCCGAGGCAGATCCGACTGACCTCCATGCCGGTCGAACCGAGCGTCGTGTACTCCATGGACGGCCGTAGGAGGACCGGGTAGAAAACGATGGGTGTCCCGGCGATCGGTCGCTCCGCTCCGTTACGTTTTAGTTCGCCAGTTCAGTATTGAGTACTGACGTATGGCGGACGAACACAACGACCGAGACGCGAACCGAAACGACGACGGAGGCATCGTTTCGCGAATCAAGAGCGTCTTCAGTCGCGACTGATCGTTCGTTCGGCCGCCACCGGCCGAGTGGGTTCGTTTTTTACCGAACCAACCTGACCAGCGACCCGAATACCGGGAGCCCGAGCGCCGCCCCGACCGCCACGTAGACGATCGGCGTCGTCCCCGCCGCGACGGCCGCCGAGTCGCCGAGGGTCGCCGCGAAGACGGCGAGCACGAGGACGCCGAAGCCGAGTCCCCCCAGCACGGCCCGCTTCGTCGTCGGGGAAACGAGTCCCACGAGCGCGCCCGCGGCGATCAGCCCGAGCCAGTGGAGCCACGACAGCGCGAGGCCGACGGCGACCGCGGCGAGGAGCGCGACGGCGTGGACCGTCGAGTCCGTGCGGACCCGCTCGAGGACGTTCTGGTGCCGCCGATCCGAGGGTCGCGTCCCGACGTTTTCCTCGCGGGTGCTGTCGTCGGTTGCGGGTTCGACGTTCCCGTTCCCGTTCCGGTTCCCGTCGGTCCCGCGTTCGCTCTCGTCGGTCGGCTCGTCCGCGGCCGACGAGTCGCTCGCGGTCATTGCGATCCCTCCACGTTCGCCGCCTCGAAGACGACGTCCGGGTCGCCATCGTCCACCGAGCGGTCCATCGGCTTCTGCTCGCCGTCGAGCCACGCCTCGAACTGGTCGTCGTAGTGCTCGGAGAAGTAGTCGCCCGAGTTGCCGCCGGGGAGGATCGCCGTCGCGTCCCCGCCCGGTTCGACGACCATGCGCCAGCTAGAGCCCACCGCGGAGTCGACGCGGTAGTTCTTGACCGTCGCCGCCGAGCCGTCGGCCGGCCGATCATCGTAGTCCAGAAACGGGGCCTCGACGCCGAAGGGATGCTCGATCGGGCCGGTCGTGTTCCGGTCGCCGTAGGTCTCCCACCTTTCCCCGTCGATCTCCGCGAGCGCGGCCTCGAGGGCGTCGACCATGCGTTCGGCCCGCGACCCGTCGAACCAGTCGCTGTCGGCGGGCAGCGTCGCGAGCACCCAGTCGTTGGGATAGTACGACTCGTCGAGGTCGGCGTCCTCGAACGCGGGTTCGAAGACCTCCCGGCGGAAGCTCTCGAGCCAACGGTCGAAGACCAGCGCCGGAGACGAGTCCCGTTCCATGCGGTAGTCCCAGTCGGCGAGCGCGTCGGCGGCGTCCTCGAGGTCGGCCGAAGCCCCGTCGTGGTTCGCGACGGCGTCGACGAGGTCCGGGACCAACTGCGCGGCGCGGCCGTCGTAGGTGTCGTCCTGCAACTCGCGGTGGAAGTCGTGGTCGGCCGGCTCGCCGGATTCGAGGCGCTCGTCGAGCCGTTCGTAGATCCGGGCACCCCGGTACGGCGTGGCGTATGCGACGCCCACGTAGTGGCTGGGGTCGTCCGCGACGCGCTGGTTCGCCGTCACGAGGACGTCTGGGTCGATCGCGTGGGGTTTCTCCTCGAAGGGGACGAACCCGTCCCACGAGGACTCGCCGAACGGGGTGAACCCGGACCACTCGCCCTCGCCGGCGGAGCCGTCGAAGAGCCGGTTGCCCGAGACGGGGTCGCCGTCGATCCGTCTGATGGGTAGTTTCCCCGTGACGTAGTACATCGTTCGCCCGTCCGCGTCGGCATAGACGAGGTTCTGGGTCGGCAGGTCGAACTTCCGGGTCGACTCGAGGAGGTCCCCGAGGCCGTCGGACCGCTCGAACTCGTAGATTGCCTCGGTCGTCCGCGTCGCGGTGTGGCCCGTCCAGGCGACGCCGACCGTCTGTCCCTCGCGCTCGAGGACGGGGCCGTGAACGGTCTTCTTGATCGTGAACGTGCGGTCCTCGCCGTCGGCGACCGGAATCGCCCGTTCCTCGGTCTCGAACGCGCGCCACTCGTCGCCGTAGCGGTACTCGTCGGCGTCGGTACTCGTGAGACGCCGGTCGGCCCCACTCGAGCCGTCGTCGCCCCGCATCTCGTACTCGTAGCAGTCCAGCACGTCCGCGCCGACGTTGGTGAACGACCACGTCCCCGTCCCGTTCGCGCCCGTGATGACGAACGGGACCCCCGGAAACGTGGCACCGCGGACCGACGTCTCCGGCGTCTCGACGTGCTGTTCGTACCACAGCGGCGGCGTCATCAGCGTGAGGTGGGGGTCGTAGGCGACGATCGGCCCTTCGCCGTCGGTGTGCTCGCCCGAGACGACCCAGCTGTTCGACCCGACCCCGGTGGGCGACTCGAACCGCGAGAGCCAGCTCGCCAGTTCCCGGTCGACGGCGTCGGTCTCGAGGGCGCCGGACCGCGAGTTCGCGGTACCGTCGCCACCGCCCCCATCACCGCCCTCGAGTCGCTCCCCATCGACCCCCTCCCGCAGGATCGGCACGTCGTGGTCCAGCCGCTCGGGATACAGCTCCTCGAGGGCGTCCTCGCCGAGCCGGTCGGCGATCACCGCCCGCCGGAGTTCCCCGAAGTTCCCCGTCAGGTCCCACGAGATCTGTTTCTCCATCAGGATCGTATCGACGGGCGTCCACTCGCGGGGCTCGTAGCCCAGCAGTTCGAACTCGAGGGGGAGTTGCTCGGTTTCCATCGCGGCGGTGACCCCCTCGGCGTAGGCCTCGACGAGCGGCCCCGCGGGGGCGTCCGCGACGCGCTCCCAGGTCGCCTCGGCGGCCCCCGCGAAGTCCATCGCCACGTGGAACGCGTCGTCCTCGAGGGTGGCCTCGCCGACGAGTTCGGACAGTCGACCGCGCATGACCCGCCGCTGCAGATCGAGCTGGAAGGCCCGGTCGAACGCCTGGACGTAGCCGACGGCGAAGTACGCGGCCGCCTCGTCGTCGGCCTCGATCGTCGGTACGCCGTACCCGTCGTACCGGACGGTAGCGTCGCCATATGGGTTCTCCACCGACCCCGACAGCTCCCTGTCCGCGGCGTCCCACGCCGACCCCGACAGCGGCGCAAACGACTCGAGGAGTTCGCTCGCGCCACTGACGGTCAGGCCCCCGACGCCGGCGGCGAGCGCGCCGGCGAGTAGCCCTCGACGCGTGGTGTCATTGCTCACGATTACCGTCCCCTACGTCTCTCCGATCCTACATAACTCTGCTGTCGCCGCGGTCCGATCGCCGCCTCGCGCCGTCGGGCCCGAAAACGGGCTACAGGTCCGCCGGATCGACCCGTTCGACCGTCGCTCGGACCGCGAAGAACGCGCCGACGCCCAGCGTCCCGTAGAGCGCGAGCAACAACCACGTCGTGCCCGTCGCGCTCCCGAGTCCGAACTTGGCGACGGTGTTCGCCGGGTGCTCGGGCAGGAGCGTCGACACCACCAGCGCGCCGACGATAGCGACCGAGTACAGCAGCTGGGCCTGCCTGCGATCCGGCGCGACGAGGGCGACGACCGTCCCGAGGCCGACGACCAGCAGGGCCAGCGCGGCGACCAGGCCGACCAGCGCGACCGGGTGGGCGACGGTCGTCCCGTTGACCGCCAGCAGCGCCAGCCAGGCGACCGCCTGGACGGGCGCGAGCGCCGTCGTCGCCGCGAGCTTCGCGTCGACGACGTCGCCCAGCGACAGCGGCGTCACCCGCAGCAACTCGAGCGTGCCCCGTTCGCGTTCCTCGACCAGCGAGTCGACGACGATCGAGCCGCTGATGAACGCCGGCAGGAACAGCAACAGCGGCAGGAGGATCGTGTACGTGAACCCGACGTACGGGCTCGCGTCGACCTCGTCGGGGACCGACAGCGGGAGCGACTCGAGCCGGTCCGCGTTCCCGACGCGTTCGGCGTGTTCGACGGCCTCGAGCGTCTCCCGGAGCTGGACGACCAGCAGGGTCGTCTCGATCCCCTCCTCCGGCGCAGCGACGTCGACGAGCAATCGTCCCTGGTCGTCCCTGGTGGTCTCGAGGACGGCGGCCGCCCGTCCGTTCTCGAAGCTCCCGTAAGCCGCTTCACGGGTGTCGTATCTGACGGTATTCAGCCCCTCCTGTTCGTCGGCCGCAGCCTCGAGCACGGCGCGGTCCTCGCCGACGATGGCGACGTCGATCTCCTGACCGCCGAGCCCGTCGGGATCGTACATGGAGACGAAGCCGACGACGAGAAACGAGGAAAACGCCGCGATGAACAGCTGGATCGCGATCGCGAGCACGATCGTCTTTTCGGAGCGTAGGGAACGCAGTTCCCGGCGGACGACGGCCAACCGTGGGCCGAACCGGGACTCGCGACCGCCGCCGGTCGCGGCTGCGTGTTCCGGCGGCTCCGGCGGGTTCGGTCCCCGCTGGATGGAGTCCGCCGAACTGCCAATGTCGTGGCCCGTCTCGCTCGAGTCGCCTCTAGACGATCGATCACGCGACAAGGAGGATCACCCCGAGGTTGTAGCCGACGTGAACGGCGGTTGCGACCGCCAGCGCGACGGCGTAGCTCGTTCGACCGCGGGTCGCGCCGGCCACTGATACGACCGCCGTCACGACGTGGAGGACAAGCGGGGCGAGCACGATGCCCGCGAAGACGAACGGGCCGTCCGCGACCGCCGGGGCCGCCGTCTCCGGCCCGAACGCCGCGACTGCGCCCTCGAATTCCTGAAGGCCGACGAGCTGGACGATCTGTGTCGCCTTCTCGGCGACGAAGAACGCGCCACCCGAGAGCGTCCCGAGAACCGCGGCGACCCCGAGCGTCGGTTCGAACCGCGCCCGGCTGAAGCCGGCGTAGACGTGGATGCTCTTCGCGACCTCCTCGAGGACCGCCGCGACGACGAGGATGATCGGGACGGCCGCGAACGGCGGCGCGGCGAAAAGCAGTGCGACTGCGAGCAACTGGGCCGCGAAGACGAAGGGGAGAAACACGACGGAGAGGACGGGAACACTGCGTTTCCCTCGAACCCGGACCGCGATCGCGTCGACGACCTTCGACGGCACCGGCTTCTGGGCGAACATGTCCTCCTCGCGGTAGGTACCGATCCCGAGCAGAAAGAGCACCGCGGCGGTGAGATACGCCGGGCCGGTCGAGACGAGGTACGCGCCGAGCGTCGGCGTCTCGCCCTGGAGGTCCATCACGACCAGCGTCAGCGGCGAGATCAGCGCGATCGGAGTGACGTCCGTGAAGATCGCCGGGATGAACGCGTAGGTCGTGAGCCCGACGCTGATCGCGACGGTGACGAAGGTCAGTTCCTTGAACGACCGCGCGAACATCGCGCCGGAGAACGTGGCCGCGAGGAAGAGCAGGGCGACCGGGAGGGTGGCCGCCACCGACAGCGGCCCGCCATCGATGGCGACCGTAATCGCGACGACGATCGCGACGAGTGCGCCGAGGTACGGCACCGTCTTGCCCGCGACGATCTCGCGGCTCGAGGCCGGCGAGACCAGCAGGAGTTCGCCCCGGCGGTTGATCCGCTCGTCCATGATCGTGCTCCCGTAGGCCTGGATGACGAAGTTCATCGGCACGACGAACAGGAACGCGAGGACCAGCGACCGGAACGGAAACGGCGGCGAGAGCGTGCTCGGCGACCCGGGAACCGAAACGGCCCCGTCCGAGGAATCCGCGACGCTCGGCGTCTCCTCGAGGCCGGTCGCGTCACCGTCGGAATCGCTGCCCGCGTCGCTGCTTTCGCTCTCGCGTTCGTCTCCGTCGCCGTCGCCGCTCGAGTCAGTGGCCCCCGGAGAGTCGTTCTCTGTGCCGTCGCCATCGGCCCCGGCCTCCGTCCCGTCCCCGTCTTCCTCCTGGGTGTCGGCCGCCTCGCCGTCGTCACTGCCGCCGTCCGGGTCGTCCGGCGTGTCGTCGCCGTCTGCCGTATCGCTGTCGCCGTCGCTCGAGGGCTCGATCGCCCCCTCGAAGCTCCGGTCCTGGTAGTCGATTTCGACGAGCACCGGATAGGCCGCCGCCTCGTCTTCCTCCTGGGCCATCAGCCCCTCGTTGTACCGATCGATCGCGTCCCGGAAAGCGTCGTAGGCGGCCTCGCCGTTCCCCCCGACGTAGCCAATCTGCCCGTCTTCGATCACGACGTCGACGTTCGGGTCGTCGGCGCCGTAGACTCCATCGAGTCCGTCCTCGTGGAGCGGCACCGTCCTGAACTGGTCGCTCGCGGCCGCGACGTCGTAGTACGGATCGTCTTCGTCGACGCCGACGACGTAGATCTCGTCCTCGAGGCCGAGTCCCTCGTCGGCGACCGAGAGTCCCACGGTCGCGACCGCGATGGCAACCACGGCGAGGACGAAAAGCGTCTTCCGGTCGACGGTCCCGGTCGTCCGCGAGACCTCCCAGCGGGCGACGCGAGCGGTTCTCGAGGCGGACTCGAGAACGCCCCGGGCACGTCGTCCGAGGGCACCGGGACGGTCGCCGCGGTCGCCTTCGCCGGGCCGGTGATCCTCGCTCACGTATCGACCACCTGCTCGCGCTGCTCGTCGGCGCGTTCCTGCTCCGCTTTGCGCCGCCGTTCGGCGTTCTCCGCGTCGCCGCTTGCCACCTCGAGGAAGACGTCCTCGAGGCTCGGCGCCTCCGTCTGGATATCGGTCACGCGACCGCCCCGTTTTTCGACGGCCGTCCTGATCGACTCCACCGCGTCCATGTCCGTGACGACGTGGCGAACCCCCTCGTCGGTGGGTTCGGCCGAGGCCCCCGCGACCGCATCGCTCGCGTCGACCGTCGCGTACACGTGGTACTCCGTCCCGCCGTGGTCGTCGCGGATCCCCTCGAGGGTGCCCCGGGCGACGATCCGGCCGTCGTTCATGATGACGACCCGGTCGCAGACGCTCTCGACGTGATAGAGGTTGTGCGCGCTGAAGACGACCGTCTTGCCCTCCTCGCTCAACTCCTCGGTGAACTCGATCACGTGGTTGGTCGTCAGCGGATCGAGCCCGGAAGCGGGTTCGTCGAAGATGAGGACGTCGGGATCGTTGATCAGCGCGCGGGCGATCGCGACCTTGCGTTTCATTCCCTTCGACATGTTGCCGATCCGGCGGTCACGGTGTTCCAGGTCGAGTCGATCCAGCGACGATTCGATACGGTCGGCCGCAACGTCGCCGGGCACGTCGTAGAGGTCCGCGAAGAACGCCAGATAGTCGGTGGCGGTCATCTCCTCGTACAGCGGGGACTCCTCCGGGAGGAACCCGAGTCGGCGCTGCATCGCCCGTTCGCCGGGTGTGTGGCCGGCAACGACGGCGGTCCCCGCAGTCGGTTCGACGAGGCCCGCGAGCATCTTCAGCGTCGTCGTCTTCCCCGCGCCGTTGGGGCCGACGACGCCGAACACCTCGCCGCGTTCGATCGAGAAACTACTGCCTTCGACGGCAGTGAACCCGTCGTACTCCTTGCGAAGCCCCTCCACATCGAGTATCGCCATTCGTTGGTCGATGGACGAAGCGACTCCAGTAAAGTCTAGCGACCGGGGACAGTCGTGCGATCCGGACGGTCCGTGCTTTGCAGTTCGGGCCTCGAGTCGGATTCCCTCGACCCCCGCGGGCAACGCCCATTGTGGTTCGGAACGTAGCATCGACGATGACCCGACTTCGCCCCGTACGCACTTCGGACGGCCGCCAGCTCGAGGCCTCGCACGTGATCGCCGTCCCGGCCGACGAGGCCTGGGACCTCCTCGTCGACACGACCCGCTGGCCCGAGTGGTCCCCGACGATCCGCGAGGTGGAGGCCACCGACCGCAGGATCCGCGCCGGAACTCGAGGGCGAGTCCGCGTTCCCGGCGTGTGGCTACCGTTTCGCGTGACTCACGTCGACCAGGCCGAACGCCGCTGGGAGTGGCGCGTGGTCGGGCTCCCGGGGCCCGGCCACCGCGTCGACGACCTCGGGCCCGACCGCTGCCGTGTCGCGTTCGAACTCCCGCTCGGCGCGGCCGGATACGCGCCGGTCTGTCTCGAGGCCCTCGAGTCGATCGCGGCAGTGCTCGAAGAACCCGGCCACGACAGCGACGACGTAGAGGACGAGCGGTCCGAGGCCGGCGTCGACGGGAACGCCGGCACCGACGTCGACACGAACGCGTAGCTTCGTAACCCGATACAACCTGGTTCGGTTCCGAACTGCTATACCGTTCGAGTCCCAACCCGGAGTCAGACGATGTCACGACCCCAGACCCCGCCCCAGGAGGAACAATCCGACGCCTGCCCCGTGATCGCTTCCCTCGAGCAGATCGGCTCGAAGTGGCGACTGGCCGTACTACACGAACTGCTCGAGGGCGAACAGCGGTTCAACGAACTCAAGCGATCGACGGGCGCGAACGCACGCACTCTCTCGCGGGTGCTCGACGACCTCGGCGAGATGGGGTTCGTCGAACGACGAATGGAAGAAGATGCCCCCATCGCGACCTATTACAGCCTCACCACGAAGGGAGAGTCGCTCGAGCCGGTGTTCGACGAGATCGAGTGCTGGGCGGGTAGCTGGCTCGAGGTCGAGGAACTGAGCCCCTAAGGCGACGACTTCTCTCGGGAAAACCGACCCGCGAGGATCGAGTCCGGTTACAGCAGGCCGACCGCCGCGAGGAGATGCGTCATCGCGGCGATGATCAGGACCAGAATGACCGTCCGCATGACGAACAGGACGACGAGGTCTCGGAAGCGGATCGGTACGTCGCTGAACATATCCATCATCATCGGCGCGGTCGCCGAGAAGAAGATCAACTGCGAGATCGAGAGGACTGCGATGAAAAAGCGTGCCATCGCGTCCGCCTCCACGACCAGCAGTGCCGGAATGAACATCTCGGTGATACCGATGATCGTCGCCGGTGCGACGACCTCCGCGTCCGGGATACCGAGCAATTCGATGACCAGGACGAGCGGCCGCGAGATGACGTCGAAGACCGGTGTGTGTTCGGCCAAAACGACCGCTGCCAGGCCGATCGACAGGATCGTCCCGAGGATGAGCACGGCGAGTTTGAGCCCGTCGACGAATCCACGGACCGACGCGCCGACGATGCTGTCGCCCGTCTCCGCTTTCTCAACCGCCTCCGAGAGCCCGAACCGGACGTACTCCCGGACAGACCCGCGAAACGGCGTCTCCGGGTTCGGCTCGGCGACGTACTCCTCGGGTACGTTGCTCAGCGGCGGAATTCGGACGAGGATAATACCCGAGACCGCGATACAGACGAGATAGGCGACGAAGATAATCGGGAACAACTCGAGGAGATCGAGCGTCGCTGCGACGACCCCGACGAACCCGATCGAGACCGTCGCGAAGCAGGTGCTGATGATGTAGACGTCCCGTTTCGAGTACTCGCCGCGATCGAAGACGTTCCTGGTGACGTAGAGGCCGACGCTGTAGGAGCCAACCCAGGAGGCGACGCTGTCCAGCGCCGCGCGACCCGGTATCTTGAACAGCGGCCGCATGATCGGCCGGGCCATCGTGCCGACGAACTCGAGGCCGCCCAACTCGACGAAGAGGTTGATGAAGATAGCCCCGATCGGGATGATAACCGCGACGCTCAGGATGAGCGTCCCCCAGACGAGTCCGCCCGTCGCCGGTCCGATCAGCCAGCCGGGACCGATCTCGAGGAAAAGGACGGGTGCGAGGACGGCTCCGGCGACCCGGAACAACCAGAACCCGAGCGACGTTTCCCAGTAGGACAGCGCCAGCCGGTTCGCGATCCCATCGCTGACCGAAAGCAGGTCCCGCTTGCGGAGCTCGGCGACCGTCGTCAGTACCCCGCCGGCCAGGATGAGCCCGAGCGCGTATACCCCCGCCGCCGTCGGGAACGAATCGGTGATCCAACTCACGACGATATCGAACGGAACCGTCACCTGCCCTTCCCAGGGGACCGGCACGAGAAAGAAGACAAAGCCGATCAGGAACGCCACCCCGAACTTCGTCACCGGCCCCCGGCGGATCTCCGTCAGGTCGATGTCCTCGATCCGTTTGGGTTCCTCGACGGTGTGAATGCGCTTGGTTCCCTGCTCCTCTCCTTGCCAGGCCGCTTCGTCGAACATGTGGTAGTGTGTGATATTAACACACAAATACTGGGCGGTGCCATACGGAGACGGCTTTAGGCGACACTGGAGAATACGCCGGCTTCGAGGCGTTACGGCCCTGCTACGGGCCCAAGGAAGAACTCACTCGTCGGCATCGAGTTCGACCAGTTGCAGCGACCGATCCAGGTGACAGACCTCGTGGGGCGGATCGCCGAGGATGTCCCGGATGCGATACTCCTCGTCGAACTCGAGGCCGTCCGGTTCGCAGTACTCGTGGCTCGGACACTCGACGTACGGACAGGACCCGGGCAGGCTCGTCTTGCTGCCGGCGAACGCGCCTTTCGACGTGACGTTGGCCTCGACGGTAACTGGCTCGACCTCGACGGCCCGGACGCCGCCGTCGTGCATCGCACACTCGAGGGTCTGGGCGTTCTCGCGGACGTCGGTGACCCGGTACCTCGTGCCGGTCGAGAGATTCAGACACTGGCTGCGGTAGGGACAGCCGGCGCAGCCGTCGGCTTCCCCCTCGTAGACGAACTCGGTCCCCGGCTCCGCGAGCCGGGTGCCGACGAGCGTGACGGTCGACATGGAGGTCAGTACTCACCACGCGGGGTTAAGCCTCACGTCGCGTCGTGGCGAGGTACTCATACGGATTGCTGTAACTGTTTACCGGTGCAACCGCAGGACGGTTGCGGTTACGCCGGTAATGACTTACAGCAGTCCGTATCACTCGTCGACTCGGTCGTCCCCTTCCCTCCCCGTGAGTTCGTCCAGCTTTTCGAAGTACCGTTCCCGAGGAACCTGGTAGCAGTCGCGGTAATCGATCTCGCCGTCGTCGAACGCCCGCGCGAGTTCGCGACAGCGCTCGAGTGCCTCCCCCCTGGTGGAGAACCGATCGGCGCCCTCGACGGTGACGTCGGGCTCGAGGTAGAAGGTGACGAACCAGTCGCTCGCTCCGGTCGTCGTCGGGTTCGTCCCCGGACGGCGCGTTCGCTTCCCGTGGGTCAGGTACAGCGTGGGGAGACAGGCCGCAGGGAACTCGTCGCCATCGAAGACGTCGGGTCGATAGGCGAGGACGAGGCGGCCGTCGTCGCCTCGGGACCAGACGGTCCAGGTGTCGGGGAACTCCGTCCCCGCTGGCGGCTCCGTGGGATCGCTCATGGCGGCGAATTGGCGGGGCGCGCCTAAATGGGCGTCGTCCGGCCCGTCGCGTCTCTCAGTCAGTGCAGATCGAAGGGACGTATAACGTTTCGTACCTGTAACTGTCGATGACCGAGCGCGCGCGAGCCAAACACGGCATTGCAGGCCGTCCGTTTATGCCATCGGTCGCCGAAAATGAGGTGAGATACCAAGTGACAATCCGTCGTTCTGGCAGAAATCGCCTGGAATTAACTCCTGTCAAATACCTTTTGGGGCCAAGGTTAAGTACCTGGATTACTCACTCATTAAATACTATCGGTATCCGATCGCCGGACCGATCCACTCGGCGCCCGTCCCCGGCGCAGATAACGCGAGACCGACGATCCGGTCGTCGCGCAACGAAGAGTGGTAGAAGGTCACACATGACATGGAAGACCGACGCCGACCGACGAGAGCGACCCGTCGAGAGCGTTCGACGTGTGGGCGGCGACGGGACCGTGGAGATCGGTGCGGTGCGACGACGAACCCGTCGGCCGACGATGGACTCTACACACGCCCCGCGCGACCGCGACCGCAACTGCAGTAACCGCGACAGCGACGACCGGCGGCCGCGATCCGGGCGACGTGACGGAGCCGCGAACGACCGAGGCGCGCAGGCGGACGACCGACAGGCGGGGGAGACAACTTCAACGATACCATGACCGGTGACATCGAGACACTCGAGGAGCTGAGCACTGAATACAAGGAATCGATGCCCGCTGACCTGCGGGAAACCAAGTCCTTCGACTGGTACCTCGAGGAGGTGTACGAGGACCCGAAGATCGCTCGCAACGCCCACCAGCGCGTCGCGGACATGTTCGACTACTACGGGACGACCTACGACGAGACGGAGGGGGTCGTCGAGTACCAGTTGGCGAGCGAGGATCCGCTCAACGACGGCGAGAACACGTTCTACGGGCGGGTGATCCACCAGTCGATCCACGAGTTCGTCAACAAGGTGAAATCGGGCGCGAGGCGGCTGGGTCCCGAGCGGCGCATCAAGCTCCTGCTGGGGCCGGTCGGCTCCGGGAAGTCCCACTTCGACAAACAGGTCCGCCAGTACTTCGAGGACTACACGCTGCGCGAGGAGGGGCGGATGTACACCTTCGAGTGGAAGAACCTCTGTGACGTCGTCCAGGACCAGGACCCGGCCGACGACACCGTCCGCTCCCCGATGAACCAGGATCCGCTCGTGCTCCTCCCGCTCGAGCAGCGCCAGCGAGTCATCGACGACCTCAACGAGCGACTCGACGCGCCGTACACGATCCAGAACGAGCAGTCGCTGGATCCCGAGAGCGAGTTCTACATGGACAAGCTGCTGGCGTACTACGAGGACGACCTCCAGCAGGTCCTCGAGAACCACATCGAGATCGTTCGCCTGGTCGCCGACGAGAACAAGCGCCAGGCCCTGGAGACGTTCGAGCCCAAGGACAAGAAGAACCAGGACGAGACCGAGCTGACGGGCGACGTCAACTACTCGAAGATCGCCATCTACGGCGAGTCGGACCCGCGGGCGTTCGACTACTCGGGGGCGTTCTGTAACGCCAACCGGGGTGTCTTCTCCGGCGAGGAGCTGCTGAAGCTCCAGCGGGAGTTCCTCTACGACTTCCTGCACGCCACCCAGGAGCAGACGATCAAGCCGAAGAACAACCCCCGGATCGACATCGACCAGGTGATCGTCGGCCGGACGAACATGCCCGAGTACAAGGACAAGAAGGGCGACGAGAAGATGGAGGCGTTCAACGACCGCACCAAGCGGATCGACTTCCCGTACGTCCTGTCCTACGAGGACGAGGCCAGCATCTACGAGAAGATGCTCAACAACGCCGACGTCCCCGACATCAACGTCGAGCCTCACACGCTCGAGATGGCGGGACTGTTCGGCGTCCTCACCCGGATCGAAGAACCCGACGCCGAGACCGTCGACCTGCTCTCGAAGGCCAAGGCCTACAACGGCGAGATCGACGAGGGCGACGACATCGACGTCAAGAAGCTTCGGGAAGAGGCCGAGCAGAAGGCCGAGATCGGCGAGGGTATGATCGGCGTCTCGCCGCGGTTCATCGGCGACGAAATCGCCGAGGCGATCATGGACTCGAAGCACCGCTCCAGGGGCTTCCTCTCGCCGCTTACGGTGTTCAACTTCTTCGAGGAGAACTTAGAGCACCACGGTTCGATCCCCGAAGACCAGTTCCAGACCTACTACCGCTACCTCGAGACGGTCCGCGAGGAGTACAAGGAACGCGCCATCGAGGACGTCCGCCACGCGCTGGCCTACGACGTCGACGAGATCCAGCGCCAGGGCGAGAAGTACATGGACCACGTCATGGCCTACATCGACGACGACACGATCGAGGACGAGTTGACCGGGCGAGAACAGGAGCCCGACGAGACGTTCCTGCGCTCGGTCGAGGAGAAACTCGACATTCCGGAGGACCGCAAGGACGACTTCCGCCAGGAAGTCTCGAACTGGGTCTCCCGCCGTGCCCGCGAGGGCGAGGCGTTCAACCCGCAGGACAACGAGCGCCTGCGCCGCGCCCTGGAGCGCAAGCTCTGGGAGGACAAGAAGCACAACATCAACTTCTCCGCCCTGGTCAGCGCAAACGAGTTCGACGACGACGAACGGTCCTCGTGGATCGACGCCCTGATGGAACAGGGCTACTCCGAGGGCGGCGCGAAGGAAGTGCTCGAGTTCGCCGGCGCGGAGGTCGCCAAGGCCGAGATGGAAGACTAACATGACCGGCAACGACTACGTCACCGAGGCCGACCGCGAACTCGAGGCGACCTACGAGGAGCCGATGAGCCTCGCGGCGTACGTCGACCGGATCTTCGAGAACCCGACGATCGCCTCCCACGCCTCGAAGTACCTGCTCGAGGCGATCGAGGCCGCCGGTACCCGGACCGTCGTCGAAGAAGGCGAGGAGAAAGAGCGGTACCGCTTCTTCGACGACCCGCACAACGACGGCGAGCACGCCATCCTCGGCAACACCGAGGTCCTGAACGGGTTCGTCGACGACCTCCGGTCGATCGCCGCCGGCCGGGCGAAAGACGAGAAGATCATCTGGTTCGAGGGGCCCACCGCGACCGGCAAGTCCGAACTCAAGCGCTGTCTCGTCAACGGGCTGCGCGAGTACTCGAAGACGCCCGAAGGTCGACGATACACCCTCGAGTGGAACGTCGCGACGGCCGAGGCCGGCGAACGCGGACTGAGCTACGGCAGCGATCCGACCGCCACGGACGAGCAGAACTGGTACGAGAGCCCGGTCCAGGCCCATCCCCTCTCGGTGTTCCCGGAGGAGGTCCGCGAACGGCTGCTGGCCGACCTGAACGACGACCTCGAGGACCACGTCCCCGTCAGGGTCGACGCCGAACTCGACCCGTTCTCGCGGGAGGCCTACGACTACCTCGAGGAGCGGTACCGTCGGGATGGCGAGGAGGAACTGTTCTCGGCTATCGCCGACGAGAACCACCTCCGGGTCAAGAACTACGTCGTCGACGTCGGTCAGGGGGTCGGCGTCCTCCACAGCGAGGACGAGGGCCGGCCCAAGGAGCGACTCGTTGGCTCCTGGATGCACGGCATGCTCCAGGAACTCGACTCGCGGGGGCGCAAGAACCCGCAGGCGTTCAGCTACGACGGGGTGCTCTCGCAGGGCAACGGCGTCCTCACCATCGTCGAAGACGCAGCACAGCACGCGGACCTGCTCCAGAAGCTGCTGAACGTCCCCGACGAACAGTCCGTGAAACTGGACAAGGGGATCGGGATGGACGTCGACACCCAGATGCTGATCATCTCGAATCCCGACCTCGAGGCCCAGTTGAACCAGCACTCGGATCGCAACGGGATGGACCCGCTGAAGGCGCTCAAACGGCGGCTCGACAAACACCGCTTTGGCTACCTGACGAACCTCAGCCTCGAGTGTGAACTCATCCGCCGCGAACTGACAAACGAGACGGAGGTCTGGGAGGCCGACAGCTACGACGAACTCGAGAATCGCATCCGCGAGCCGGTGAGGGTGACGATCAAGGACCAGGACGGCGACGTCCGGACCCAGGAGTTCGCGCCCCACGCCATCGAGGCGGCCGCGCTGTACGCGGTCGTCACCCGGCTGGACGAGGAGAACCTGCCCAACGGGCTGGACCTTGTCGACAAAGCCAAGATCTACGATCAGGGCTACCTCCAGGAGGGCGACACCCGCCGCGAAAAAGAGGAGTTCGACTTCGACGACGACGGCGAGGACGGCGAACACGGGATCCCGGTCACCTACACCCGGGACACCCTCGCGGAACTCCTCCAGACCGACCGCGACCGACACCACGCCGAACTCCCCGTCGAGAACGTGGTCATGCCTCGCGACGTGCTGAACACGATGGCGGAGGGACTGGGCGACGCGCCCGTCTTCTCGACGGGCGAGCGCTCGGAGTTCGAGAACCGCGTCGTGCCGGTGAAAAACTACATCTACGACCGACAGGAGGCCGACGTCATCGAGGCCATCATGCACGAGAAACGCGTCGACGAGGAGACCGTCGGGGAGTACGTCGAACACGTCTACGCGTGGGAGACGGACGAACCGCTGTACAACGACCGCGGCGAGGAGGTCGAACCGGACCCGCTGAAGATGAAGCTGTTCGAGGTCGAACACCTCGGACGGTTCTCCGAGGACGACTACGAGGGGAACCTCCCCCGCGAGAGTGTCCGGAACTTCCGCCGCGAGAAGGTCATCACCTCGCTGAACCGCCACGCCTGGGAGCACCGCGACGAGGATTTCTCGGTCCAGGACGTCGACCTCACGGCGATCCCGGTCATCAAGAGCGTCCTCGAGAGCCACGACTGGGACGACGTCAAGCGGACCTTCGAGGACTTCGATCCTCGCCAGTGGGACGACCCGCCGAGCGGGACCGAGACGGCGTCGGTCAAGGAGGACACGATCGAGACGCTGGTCGAGGAGTTCGACTACTCCGAGGCGTCGGCCGAACTGACCAGCAGACACGTCATGGGACAGGTGAGCTACCGATGGGACTGAATAACGAGAACCGACCATGGGACTGAGAGACGACCTCGAACGATTCCGCGAAGTGGGCGAAAAGCGCCGCGAAGACCTGGCCGACTTCATCCAGTACGGCGACCTCGGGGGAAGCGGCGCGAACCAGATCAACATCCCGGTAAAGATCGTCTCCCTGCCGGAGTTCGAGTACGACCAGCGCGACCAGGGCGGCGTCGGCCAGGGCGACGGCGACACGCCAGACACCGGCCAGCCGGTGGGCCAGCCACAGCCCCAGCCCGGCGAGGACGGCGACGAGGGCGACGAACCCGGCGAGGAAGGCGGCGAGCACGAGTACTACGAGATGGACCCCGAGGAGTTCGCCGAGGAACTCGACGAGGAACTCGGGCTCGACCTCGACCCCAAGGGGAAGAAGGTCATCGAGGAGAAGGAAGGCCCCTACACCGACATGACACGGACGGGCCCCGACAGCACGCTCGACTTCGAGCGGATGTTCAAGGAGGGGCTCAAGCGCAAACTCGCGATGGACTTCGACGAGGACTTCCTGCGGGAAGTCTGCAAGGTCGAGGGCTTCGGCCCCCGCGACGTCTTCGAGTGGGCCCGCGGCGAGAGCATCCCCGTCTCGATGGCCTGGATCGAGGAGGCCTACGCCAACATTCCCGAGGACGAGCGCGACGAGTGGTCGTCGGTCGACGAACTCGAGTCGGAAGTCGAACGCGAGTCGATCCAGCAACAGATCCGGAGGGAGGGGATCAAACACGTCCCCTTCCGCCGCGAGGACGAGCGGTACCGTTACCCGGAGATCATCGAGGAGAAAGAGAAGAACGTCGTCGTCGTCAACATCCGGGACGTCTCCGGCTCGATGCGCGAGAAGAAGCGCGAACTCGTCGAGCGGACGTTCACCCCGCTGGACTGGTATCTCCAGGGGAAGTACGACAACGCCGAGTTCGTCTACATCGCCCACGACGCCGACGCCTGGCAGGTCGAACGAGACGACTTCTTCGGCATCCGCAGCGGCGGCGGGACGAAGATCTCGAGCGCGTACGAACTCGCCCAGGAACTGCTGGAGGAGTACCCCTGGACCGACTGGAACCGGTACGTCTTCGCCGCGGGCGACTCCGAGAACTCCTCGAACGACACCGAAGAGCGGGTGATCCCGCTGATGGAGGAGATCCCGGCGAACCTCCACGCCTACGTGGAGACCCAGCCCAGCGGCAACGCGATCAACGCCACCCACGCCGAGGAACTCGAGCGCCACTTCGGCCCCGACTCCGACGACGTCGCGGTGGCCTACGTCAACAGCAAGGGGGACGTGACCGACGCGATCTACGAGATCCTGAGCACCGAAGGTGAGACCGATGAGTAACGAAGCGAACGAAGTTCGCTTCGGCCCTCGCGCCAGCGCGAGGACCGATGCACGCGAAGCGCGCATCGAACCCACGAAAACCGGTGGTTTTCATGAGTAAGCGCAATTCCAACGCGGATCGGTTCCGCAAACAGGCGATCGCGGGCGACCTCGAGGAGCCAGTCGCGGAGGCTCGCAACCTCGCCGAGAAACTGGGCCTCGAGCCCTACCCGGTCAAGTACTGGATCATCGACTACGACGAGATGAACGAACTCATCGCTTACGGCGGCTTCCAGAGTCGCTACCCACACTGGCGGTGGGGGATGCAGTACGACAAACAGCGCAAGCAGGGCCAGTACGGCGGGGGCAAGGCCTTCGAGATCGTCAACAACGACAACCCGGCTCACGCCTTCCTCCAGGAGTCGAACACGCTGGCCGACCAGAAGGCCGTCATCACCCACGTCGAAGCCCACTCCGACTTCTTCGCGAAGAACGAGTGGTTCGGCCTGTTCACCGACGGCCGGGCCGACGAGGAGCAGGTCAACGCCGCCGCCATGCTCGAGCGCCACGCGCGAGCGATCGACGACTACATGTCCGATCCCGAGATCGACCGCGCGGAGGTCGAGAAGTGGATCGACCACTGCCTCTCGCTCGAGGACAACATCGACCAGCACCGCGTCTTCCAGCGCCGCCTCGAGGTCGAGGGGCCGCCGGAGGACCTCGACGAGGACCTAGCGGCGAAACTGGACGAACTCGAACTCTCCGACGAGATCAAAGGCGAAGTGTTCGACGAGGAGTGGGTCGAGAAACTCGAGGAGCGAGACGAACAGGTCACGTTCCCCGACCAGCCCCAGAAGGACCTGCTGGCGTTCGTCCGCGAGCACGGCAAGCAGTACGACGAGGAGTCCGAGCGGGCCGTCGAGATGGCCGAGTGGCAACGCGACGTGCTCGACATGATGCGGGCCGAGGCGTACTACTTCGCCGCCCAGAAGATGACGAAGGTGATGAACGAGGGGTGGGCCGCCTACTGGGAGTCGACGATGATGACCGACGAGCGGTTCGCCGGCGACGACGAGTTCCTCAACTACGCCGACCACATGGCGAAGGTACTCGCCTCCGGCGGACTCAACCCCTACAGCCTCGGCATGGAGCTGTGGGAGTACGTCGAGAACACGACGAACCGCCGCGAGGTCCTCGAGCGCCTGCTGCGCGTCGAGGGGATCTCCTGGCGCAACCTCACCGACGTCGTCGACTTCGGCGACGTCCTCGAGACGCTCGAGCCGCCGGCAGCGATCGCCGAGATCACGCCGGAAACCCTCGACGACCTCAAGGAAGTGTCCGACGAGTGGGTCGACCGCGAGGCCCTCGAGGCCGCCCAGGAGGGAGAGATCGACGTCGCGAAGTACCCCTGGAAGGTGCTGACCTACGAGGGGCTGGCCCGTCGACATTACTCGCTGGTCAAGCGCCAGCACCGCGGGTTCCTCTCGCGGGTCTCCCAGAACGAACTCGAGCGGATCGGCCGCTACCTGTTCGACGACGCCCGTTACTCGTCGGTGGAGGAGGCCCTCGAGGACGTCGACTTCGCCGCGGGCTGGGACCGCATGTTCGACGTCCGGGAGAGCCACAACGACGTGACCTTCCTCGACGAGTTCCTCACGGAGGAGTTCATCACCGAGAACCACTACTTCACCTACGAGCACTCGAAGGCGACCGGCCAGTTCCACGTCGCCAGCGACGCCGCCGAGGACGTCAAGAAGAAGCTCCTGTTGCAGTTCACCAACTTCGGGAAGCCGACGATCGCCGTCTACGACGGCAACTACAACAACGCCAACGAACTCCTGCTGGGACACCAGTACAACGGCGTCATGCTGGACATCGGGCAGGCCCAGGAGACCCTCAAGCGGATCTTCGAACTGTGGGGTCGGCCCGTGAACCTCCTGACCATCGTCAAGGAAGTCGACGAACACGACGTCGAGGTCGCGAAACGACGCAACCGCGAACCCGAGGCCGAGGAACGCGGGAAACTGATCCGGTACGACGGCGACGAGGTAACGACGGAGACCGTCCCCTGGGAGGAAGTCGAACATCTCGCGGCCGACGACGTCGACTACGACACGAAGCCCGAGGATTGGCTCGCCTGAAATATCTTTCTTCTATTGCAGTTCGGATTAAACTGACGGAAGGTTTTTCTTTACGATGGAACATTGAGCGGACACCATGGACGGGGAAGGGGGAAACGCCGTGGGACAGCACCGCGATTCCGAAGCGGGGGAAGACGCCGGTTCGGGGGCCGGCGGCGACTCCAGCGTCGGTTCGAGCGCGGACGTCTCGTCAGGGGCGTCGGAGTTCGACCTGCCGTCGGTCCTCGCTCGACTCGACGATCCGACGCCGGCGACGCGCCGCGAGGCCGTCGACCGGATCCGGGACGCCATCGACCACGAAGAGCGTCCCGAACGCTGTCTGCCGGCCGTCCCGAAGCTACGAACGCTACTCGAGGAATCGACAGCGGAGATCGACTATCACGACGAGGTCGCGTACTGTCTGGCGGAACTGGCCGCCGAGTCACCGACGGACGTCGCGCCGTCGACCGACGCGATCGCCGGGTTCGTCGACGATCACGACTCGCACGCGGCGACGCCCGACCTGCTTCGCTGTCTCGCCGCCGTCGCCGCCGAGCGGCCCGCCGCGGTCGGCGACCACCTCGAGACCCTCGCCGTCGGCCTCGACCACGAGTCGCCCGCCGCACGGGCCGACGCCGCGACTGCACTGAGCCGCGTCGTGGAAGGAGCGAGCGACGACGACGTGGCCGGTATCGAGGCCGGGGACATCGACGCGACCCTCCCGTGGGGCCGCGTGCTCGAATCCCTCGAGGACGATCCGGCCTCCGTCCGGGAGAACGCGTGTCGGGTAATCGGGTTCGCGACCGAACTGGAGATCGAACTCGAGGTCGACGCCGTCCGGGACCGTCTCGCGGCGCTGGCGGACGGGGATTCCGTGCCCGCGGTCCGCGAGCGGGCGGAGTGGGCGCTCGAGCGTCTCCCGTAACGGGACGACCGCAAAGGACGCCTCGCTCGCGACCGTACGAACCCGCATGCGGACCACGTTTACAGTCGAGACCGACGCGAGGTTGACGACCGTCGACGTCACCGACCGGGTAGCAGACGCCGTGCCCGACGACCTCTCGTCGGGAACTTGTACGGCATTCGTCGAGCACACGACGGCCGGGCTCGCCGTCCAGGAGAACGAATCCCGGCTCCGGGAGGACATCGAGTCGTTTTTCGCCGATCTCGTGCCGGACGAGGGCCACGCTCACGACCGGATCGACGACAACGCGGACTCACACCTCCGAGCGACGCTGCTCGGTCCCGAGGCGACGCTTCCGGTAGCTGACGGCGACCTCGCGCTGGGGACCTGGCAGTCGCTCCTGCTGGTCGAGTGTGACGGGCCACGAACCCGGACGGTGTCGGTGACGACGGTCGGGGACTGAGTGGCCGGTTCGGACCACCGAGTGCCCCAATCACGCCGATCACACCCGGAGCGGTCGATCCGCAGAGACGCAGTCGACGCCCCACACGCCGAGCACCCTCGCCGTGAGTCGCCGCTCGAGCGACCAGGCGTGAATCTCGAGCCCCAGCCGCTTCGCGCGGGGAACGAGCCGCGTCGTCAGGCAGCGTCCGTAGTTCGCGCCGATCACGTCGCAGTCGAGTTCGATCGCGGTCGTCACGGGCGTCTCGAGTCGGCGGCTGGCCAGCAGGCCCGTCGGCTGGCTGCGGTCGTGTTCGCGGATCGCCCGCAACTCGGACTCGAGAAACGAGGTCGTCACGACGCGGTTGTCGAGACCGGCGTCGCTCAGGGCATCGAGCACGTCGGCGGCGATCCCGGACGATTTCACCTCGAGGTTGATCTCGACGGTGTCGGGGACGGCCGCGAGCATCTCCTCGAGCGTCGGGATCCGTTCCTCGGAGTCGAGGACGGTGTATCGCTTGAGTTCCTCGAGGGATTTCTCCGCGACGGGGCCGGTTCCCTCGGTCACCCGGTCGATCGTCTCGTCGTGGACGACCACGAGTTCGCCCGACCCACAGCGCCGGACGTCGAATTCGACGGCGTCGGCGCGGGCGGCCGCCGAGCGAACCGCGGCGATCGTGTTCTCCGGTGCCGTCGCCGCGAACCCTCGATGGGCGATGAGTCGCATTCGACCGCACAAACGGGGGCACCGGGGTTATATTGCTCGCTGGCGATCGAAACACGCAACCACGCCCCCGTCGCGGGTGTCGATTCCTGCTGGGCTCCAAAGATTTTAGTAACTATCTTTAACCGTGTACGGTCGCTACGTTGGAACGGATTCGGTCGCAGTGACCACATCACGAGTATCAAAATGGGGAACCTTACAGTGAGAGGTCGACGATGACGGGGAACGGGGAACGGGTCGAGATCCTTCTCGTCGAAGACAATCCGGGGGACGTTCGACTCATCGAAGAGGCGTTCAAGGAACTCTCGATTACCGTCACGCTGGAGGCCGTCTCCGACGGGGACGAAGGACTCGACTTCCTGTACGAGCGCGTCGAGGACGCGGCCGCGTCTGTACCCGACTTCGTCCTGTTGGACCTGAACCTGCCGCGAATGGACGGATTCGAGTTCCTCGAGGCCGTGCGGAACGATCCGGATCTCGCGCGGCTCCCGGTCCTGGTCCTGACGAGTTCGAAGGCCAGCGACGACGTCCTCGAGAGCTACGAACTGTCGGCCAACGCCTACCTGACCAAGCCGACCGATCCGGACGAGTACGCGTCGATGGTACAGTCGGTCGCTGAGTTCTGGTTCAAACGCGCCGCACTGCCGACGCTGTCCGCCTAACTGTTCGTCTCTCGGGTCGGCGTCCCGGCCATACATCCGCTCTATAGTAACAACTGAAACTGTCTTGCACACTGATCGCACGGCAGTCGTGCGATCGGGTACACACCGACTTCAGTGGCTACTATAGCCCCCGCTATTGATGCGTCAGGGGCCCGTACGTTCCGGCATGCCGTCTACCGACTTCGACGTCGATTTCGACGGAACCGTCGCCGTCGTTACGGGGGCCAGCGGAGCCCTGGGAAGCGCAGCAGTCGACCGGTTCCGGGAGGCGGGCGCAACCGTCTGTGCAGTCGACGTGGTCGAACCCGACGACGATGACAGCCTGCTCGAGCCCGACGACCGGACCCACTTCTACGAGGCCGACCTCACCGACGAGAGCGAGGTCGCCGACCTCGTCGAGACGATCGTCGACGATCACGGGCGCATCGATCACCTGCTCAACGTGGCCGGCACCTGGCGCGGCGGCGATCCGATCGCCGAAACCGACCTCGAGGAGTTCGAGTTCCTGCTGGACGTCAACCTGAAAACCGCGTTCCTGGCCTCGAAACACGCACTTGCGCACCTCGAGGAGACGGAGGGATCGATCGTCAACGTCAGCGCCCGGTCGTCGCTCGAGGGCGGAGAGGGGGACGGCCCGTACCGGATCTCGAAGGCGGGCATTCGGCTACTCACCGAGACGCTCGCCGAGGAGAACCTCGGGACCGTCCGTGCAAACTGCGTCATGCCGAGCGTCATCGATACGCCGATGAACCGGGAGATGATGCCCGACGCGGACCACGACTCGTGGGTCGAACCGGGCGAGATCGCCGAGACGATGACGTTTCTCTGCAGCGACGGCGCGGCGGTAACGAGCGGCGCGGCGGTGCCGGTCTACGGCGAGGCCTAGCGCTCGACCGTTTTCGACCTGATCTCGTCGCCCTCGCGCCACTGGTAGTACCAGTACTCGGTACCGGCGATCTCGGTCTCGGTGACGGTCGCTCGCTCGGGGACGCCCGGCGGGTAGTCGTCACCGTCACCGTCACCGTCATCGTCACCATCACCGTCTCCCGAACCGCCGCCCGCCTCGAGCCAGTCCGCGAGGTCGGCGGCGTACAGCGCGACGTCCCGGATCGTTTCCGGATCGTACTCCCGTAACTCCTCGAGCGCGCTCCGCAGGTCCTCGTCCGTGATCGTCGCGGGCACCGTCGGTTCCTCGTCGCCGGGATCGGTCATGCGTCTCGTCGTTCGATGGGTGCGGCCGTAAAACGGTCGCGTCCTCCGGGCCACGAGCGACGGCGTGTCACGAGAGACGGTGACAACGGTCCTACTAGGACGTAGCGTTCCATTTTAACACAATGGCCGGTGCGCCTATATACGGGAACGTGGTCCGGTCGCAGTGACAATGCAATCACAGGAGCACCGTTCCGAGAAACGGATCGAACCGGTCCCGGAAGGAGTCGAGTCGGCACAGGCGAAACTCGTCTACATCTACCTCGAGGCGGTCGGCGGCGCGACGGTCGACGAACTGGCTGACGTCCTGACGTTGAAGAAAATAGACGTGCTGAGCGTGCTGAACTCGCTGTCGACCGCGGGCGTGATCGAACGGGACGGCGACGAGTACGTCGCGTCCTGAGGAGGGGTCGGTTTTCGACGCGGCCGCTGACGCACGCGGCGCACAGTAGCGAGCGGTCGGGAAGGCCGGACGGGAGTCGGCCGTCGTATCGGCCTAGAACGTCTCGAGGTAGCGGTCGAGTTCCCACTCGGAAACGTCGACCAGGTACTCCTCGAACTCCTGGCTCTTCGCTTCGACGAACTTCGGCGCGACGTGGTCGCCAAGCGCGTTGTAGACGACCTCGTCCTCCTCGAGGGCGTCGACCGCCTGACCGAGGTTCGACGGCAGCGTCTCGATGCCGTACTCCTCGCGGGTCTCCTCGTCGAACTCGTAGATGTTCTCCCGGATCGGTTCGGGGCACTCGAGGTCGTTCTCGATGCCGTCGAGGCCGGCGTGGATCATGACGGCGAACGCGAGGTAGGGGTTACACGACGGGTCCGGCGAGCGCAGTTCGATGCGCGAGGCGGCCGGGACGCGGGCCGCAGGCTTGCGGACCAGGGCCGACCGGTTGCGGTCGGACCAGGCGACGTACACCGGTGCCTCGTAGCCGGGCACCAGGCGCTTGTAGCTGTTTACGGTCGGGTTCGCGACCGCCGTGATCGCCGGCGCGTGCTCGAGGATGCCGGCGAGGTACGACCGTGCGGTGTCGCTCAGGTTGAACTCGTCGTCCTCGTCGTGGAAGGCGTTCTCGCCGCCGGCCTCCATCAGCGACATGTGGGTGTGCATCCCCGAGCCGTTGATCTTCGGGATCGGCTTGGGCATGAACGTCGCGTGGAGGTCGTGCTGGGCCGCGATAGCGCGGACGACGGTGCGGAAGGTGGCGACGTTGTCCGCGGTCGCCAGCGCGTCGTCGTACTCGAAGTTGATCTCGTACTGGCCGCGGGCGACCTCGTGGTGGCTGGCTTCGATCTCGAAGCCCATGTCCTCTAAGCCGTAGATGATGTCCCGGCGAACGTCGCTCGCGAGGTCCTTCGGCGCGAGGTCGAAGTAGCCGCCGTGGTCGGCGGTCTCGGTCGTCGCCCGTCCCTCCTCGTCCTCCTCGAACATGAAGAACTCCGGTTCGGGCGCGAAGTTGACCTCGTACCCCATCTCCTCGGCCCGCTCGAGGGCCTGGCGGAGCACGTACCGTGGGTCGCCCTCGAACGGCTCGCCGGTCGAGGTGTCGTAGACGTCACAGATCATCCGGGCCGCGGCGCTCTCCTCGTCCTGACGCCACGGGAGGACGGCGAACGTCTCCGGGTCGGGAACCAGACGCATGTCCGATTCCTGGATGCGGACGAACCCTTCGATCGACGAACCGTCGAAGTAGATCCCCTCGGTGAACGCCTTCTCCGCCTGGCGGGCGGGGACGGCGACGTTTTTCACCGTTCCCAGGATGTCGGTGAACTGTAACCGAAGGAAGTCGACGTCTTGCTCTTCGATTTCGTCCAGTACGTCCTGTTCCGCCGAAGTCAGTTTTCCGTTTGCCATCTTTTGCTCGAGTAGTCCATCGACTTCTACTATTAAAGCTCTATTGTTGTGGGCGAATATCCGACAATCTGCCAGAGAGTGGACGGCTGTAAACCCGTGTGGCAATATCTGCGAGCGCGGTCGGAGTGCGTCGGAAAACGAGGCGCGAAATTCGAGAAACGTCTCGACGAGTCGCTGATCGGCCGGATCTATCTGGACGGGACGGGGCGCCGGGGGCCACCGTCCGTGCGTTCGTGGCCCGGTCGCTCGTCGATCGTCGTATCACAGACCGGACAGACGTACTCCACGACGCCATCGCTCGAGCGGCGAATCCAGTCGCCGTCGATGGTGCTCGCGTGAGCGCACGCCCAGCAGAACAGGACCGATTTGCGACGATCCGACGGGGCGGCGTCGTCGGTCGAAGGGGCGGATCGTGTCATCACCGATAGTACGGGCTCGAGCGGTATAGGCCCTTTTTATAACGGTTAATCCGGTGCGTCGCGCTACCCGTCAGCCGTTTCAGCGGTCGCCCCCTACGCTGGGTATGACCGACCCCGAAACCAGACCACAGCGGCTCGAGGACGCCGACGAACTCGACGCGTTCGTCGCGAACCACGACGTCGCGCTCGTCGAACTGTTCACGAGTGGCTGTCCGAAGTGCCAGGCGATGGAGCCGGTACTCGGCAACGTCGCCCGTTCGACGGGCGTCCCCGTCGGCCTCGTCAACCTCGGCGACGACCCGCGACTCGTCGAGCGATTCGAGGTCCAGTCCGTGCCTGCCCTCGTCGTATTCCGCGACGGGGAACGTGTTGCCCACCTGGCCGACGGCTTCGTCGGCGGCGACGAACTCACCTCGTTTCTCGCGGACCACGCCCCGGACGCGGTCGACGGGGCGAGTACAGCCTAACCGCGCCCGCGTCCACGAAATCTTAAGCCTCCCCGCCCGAACCCACCACGTGTGACGACTCGAGGTGGCGCGACCCTGCTCGCGGTTCGCTGCGAGACCCTCGCCGAGCGGGGCGACCCGGCGCTGTCGGACGCCCTCGAGTATTTCGACCCCGACCTCGTCTACGTGCTCCGGGAAGGGTTCGACCCACGGATCGCGAGCCGGTTCCGGCGCGCGTTCGACGGCCCCGTCGTCCGCGCCGACGACCCTCGGCGGGACGGCTGGAGAGTGGAGACCGTCGCCGGGATCCGCTTTCTCTTCGCGGACGCCCCCGAGCAGTTGACGGACTCTGCGGACGACCCGCCCGCGGACGCCGACTACGTCGTCTGTGACGCCATCGAGACTCGCACGGACGCCGTCTCGCTCGAGGTCGACCTCGCTGGACGGGAGGCGATCGCGGCGTACCGAGCGCGGGTAGCTGACGAGCGGGCGGGCGACGGCGGTCCGACCGTCCTCACCGGCGCGCTCGAGGCGGGCTACGACCACGTGTGGACGGCGACGGTCGACGGGAGCCGCGTTCGACTCCCGGTCCGCGGCGTCGGCCCGATCCGTCGTGCCGGGGCCGCCGAACTCGCCTGCCTCGCCTGCGGTCCGGACGGGTCGGTCGCGGTCTCGTCCGTTCCGGCCGACCGGTTCGGCCTGACGGCCCTCGAGGGCGTCGGTCCCGAAACGGCGGATCGACTCCGTGCAGCCGGCTACGACGACCGAGATGCGGTCGCCGAGGCCGCGCTCGCGGACCTCCGGTCGGTCCGCGGGATCGGGACCGCGACAGCCGAAACGATCCGCGGGAGCGCACGGGCCGTCGCCGAGGGCAGAGTCGTACGCCGAACCGACGACCCCGTTCCGCCCGCCGACGCCACGCCGCTTTTCGTCGACATCGAGACGGACGGTCTCCATCCGACGGTGATCCCCCTGATCGGCGTCTACGATCCCGACCGCGGCGCCTACGTCGATTTCGCCGACCGCGATCCATCGCGGGACGACCCCGGCCGCGCGACCCGCGAGTTCGTCGACTGGCTGGCCGCCGAGTACGACCGGCCCGCGCTGGTCGCCTGGAACGGCCACGAGTTCGACTTCCCCCACCTCGAGCGGTTCGTCGCGAAATACGCGCCCGGGTTCCGGGAGTACTGGCGCGAGCACGTCTCGACGTACGACCCCTACGACTGGGCGGTCCGGGGCGACAACGCCGTCCTGCCGGGGCGAACGAACCGCCTCGGCGACGTGGCCGCGGCGCTGGACTGCGACCGCGGCCCCGAGGTCGCGGCGATCGACGGCCGAACGCTGGGGACGCGGATCCGTCGGCTGCTCGAGGCCGACGGTGCCGGTGCCGGTGCCGGTGCCGCGGACGGACCCGACGCCGTCGGCGTCGACTGGGAGCGCGCCCGCCGCTACTGCGAGGCCGACGTTCGGGAACTGGCGGCCGTGTACGACGCTATTGTAACGGCGGAAACGACGGACGAATCGCACGACGAGCGGGAGACGACCCAGACCGGACTCACCGATTTCTGACACCAGCCATGGACGACCGCACTGCCGACGACCTCGCGCTCACCCCCGACGATCTCCGGGACAGCTACCCGACCGACCGCTATCGCGGCCAGATCCGCGAGCGGATCACGATCCCCGCACGGTCGGCCGACCACGTCCCGCCCGGCGACGTCCTCCCCCCGACGCTCGCCGCGCGGCTCCCCGTCGACCTCTGGAGCCACCAGGCCGAGGCCCTCGAGTCGCTTTCCGCCGGCGAGAACGTCTGCGTCTCGACGTCCACCTCGTCGGGGAAGACCTACGTCTACGGCCTCGAGATCGCCCGTCGCGCCCTCGAGAACCCGGACGTCCGCGCGTTGCTCGTCTACCCCACCAAGGCGCTCAGCCGCGACCAGCGGCGGGAACTCGCGGAGTTGTTCGACGACCTCGGACTGGACCTGACCGTCGGCGTCTACGACGGCGACACCGACCCCGGCGACAAGGCCCGCATCCGCGAGGAGGCGAACGTCGTCATCACGAACGTCGCGGGGCTGAACCAGTACCTCGAGGGGCACCACCGCTGGGCCGGGTTCCACGCGAACTGCGAACTGGTGGTCGTCGACGAGGCCCACTCCTGGACCGGGATCAGCGGCATGCACGCGGCCTGGATCCTCCGGCGGGCCCGGCGCGTGATCGACTGGTACGGCGGCGCCCCCCAGTACGTCCTGACCAGCGCGACGATCGGCAACCCCGGCGACCACGCCGCGGCGCTGACCGGCGAGCCGGCGACGGTGATCGACGAGGACGGCTCCCCGAGGGGCCGCCGGCACCTCGTGTTCTGGGAGCCGCCCGAACGAAGCGGGGACGACGACGGGATTCCCAGCAAGCGGCCCGCGACCGTCGAAGCACCGGAGCTGTGGGCCCACTGCTGTTACCACGGCGTCCCCTCGCTGCTGTTTTGCGACTCCCGCAAGGCGACCGAACTGGCCGTCGACCGCGCGACCGACTTCGTCGAGCACCCGACGCTGCCCTACGCCGGCGGCGTCGCCCTCGAGCCGTACAACGCGGGCCACGGCAAACGGTCGCGCCGCGAGACCGAACGCCGGCTGAAGTCCGGCGACCTCGACGGGGTCGCGACCACCAGCGCCCTCGAGGTCGGGATCGACGTCGGCGGGATCGACGGGACCGTGCTCATGGGCTATCCCGGCTCGCGAAGCTCCTTCTGGCAGCGGATCGGCCGCGCCGGACGCGGAACCCGGGACGCCCTCTCGGTGTTCGTCCCCGACCAGGCCACCCTCGACGGCTACGTCAGCCGCCATCCCGAGTACCTGTTCGAGAACGACCCCGAGGACGCCGTCGTCGACCTCGAGAACCACCCAGTCTTCCTGCAACACCTCCGCTGTGCGGCCCAGGAGTTGCCGGTGACCCGCGACGACGCGGACCCCTTCGGCGGACGCGACCGCCTCGAGCGGGCCGTCGCGTACGGACGCAAGACCGGCGACCTCGAGGGATCGCTCGCCGGCGGGGTGACCTACGCCCGGCGGGACCGCCCCCAGGACGATATCAGCCTCTACGCCACCGGCGGTACGACGTTCGACGTCCGCGTGGCCGGCGAGGGTTCGATCGACCACGAGCCGATCGGCGAGGCCCGTGCGTACCGGGACTACCACGAGGGCGCGACGGTGCTCTACCGGGGCGACCGGTACGAGGTGCGCGAACTCCGGGCCGATCGACCGCAGCCGTTCGTCGAACTCGAGCCCGCGGACGTCGACTACTACACCCAGTCCCAGCGGCAGGTGGCGATCCACGACACCGAGGTCCGCGAGTCGCGGGCGGTCGACGTCGCCGACGGGAACGGGTTCCGCCTCAACTGGGGCTACGGCACCGTCACCGTCCGCTACCCCACATACACCAAACGCGACGTCGAAACCGGTGAGGTACTCGAGACCGGCCTCGAGACCGGCGTCCCGCCGGTCGAGATGCGAACCCAGCTGTGCTGGGCGGAGGTGCCGACCGGGGTCGAACGGGCGGTGACCGAGACCCACTCCGACTACCGCAACGAGGAGTGCGTCGACCTCCCGCCCCGGCTCCACGGCTACCTCGGCGGCATCCACGCGATCGAACACGCCATGATCGGCGTCGCGCCCCTCGAGTTGACCGTCGACTCGAACGACCTCGGCGGGCTCGCGACGAACCGACTGCCCGACGCGCCGGACACCAGCGGCTGGTTCATCTACGACGGGGTCGAGGGCGGACTCGGGTTCTCCCGGCGGATCTACGAGGAATTCGAGGACGTCGCCCGCCGCGCCCGGGAGCTGATCGTCGACTGCGACTGCGGCCGCGACGAGGGGTGTCCGGCCTGTCTCATGAGCGACCGCTGTGGGAACGACAACCGGCCGCTGTACGGCCCCGCAGCGACCGACGTGATCGACGCCCTGCTCGGCGAACGCGGGGCGGAGCCGGCCGATCTCGAGCCGACGGCCGCCTCGGGGGAGACGAGCGAGGGCGACGACGGGAGGCGTCGGCCACCGGCGTCGGTCTCCTGATCGGGGTCGATCGACGGGGAGAAAGGTCTCTGGGGCGCAGCCCCGTTACTCGCTCACTTCGTCGGCTTCGGCGGCCAGCTCCTCGAGCGAGACCTCCCCGTCGAGGAACCGTTCCCCCAGGTCCGTCACGTCGTACATCCCCGTCGCCACCTTCTTCAGGAGCCCCCGTTTCGCCAGTTCGCGACAGCGGTGGCTGGCCACTGGGCCGCGACAGACGTCCGCCTCGGCCGCGTGGCTCGGCGCGAAGTTGTGGTCCTCCCGCAGCACCGCGAGGATCTCCTCGTCCTCCGGCTCGAGCCAGTCGGGGCCGGGCGACTCCGCCTCGAAGCTCCGAAAGCCGGTGGGTGTGGGGGACCGGCCAGTGGTTTGGTCGGGCTCGGGGTCGGGGTCTGGATCGACATCGGCCCCGGAACCAGCGTCGCCATCGTTCTCGTTCGCGTCCGGAGTCATACGCGTCCCTAGTCGGCGACCGCTCAAGAAGCATCGGGATCGCCGCGCGACCGTCGCACCGGCGCCCCGTCAGGACGGGTGCTGGTGGCTGATCTTCTCCGCGACCGTCCCCGGAACCGGGGTTCCACAGTCCTTGCACTTCCAGGTGGGGGAGGCTGCACCCGGTTCCTTCTCCATGTCCTGTCTGAACCTGAGTTGGGCGCCGCAGACGCACCTGTGCGTGGAACGGGTCATACCCGTTCCGTACGGACTCGAGGCGATAAAACGTCTGCCCGCAGTTCCGTCGGTGAGAACGGAGGGCACCAGCGTGGCGGGCAGCGGCCATCGGCGCGGACCAGCGTCGGCGTCGCCGATCACCCGGGGAGATCGTAACCGAGCAAGCGCCCGAGGCCAGCCAGGCCCTTGAACGCCCAGTGTGGTGGGTTTACCGCACGGATGTCCCCCTCGTGTTCCGTCGTCAGCATCGCCAACAGTACGACGTCGTCGAAGCCGTCCGGGGGTAACGACACGCCTCGCTCCGTCACGAGGCGATGGAACCTCCGGAAGAACTCCTCGTGCCGTAACGCGGGCTCGTGGACGTTGATGAGTTCCACGGGCGTCTTGTTCCTGAAGGTGTGCGGCGTTCCCGGTGGGACCGTGTGTTCTTCACCGGCCGACACGTCCGTCCATTCACCGTCCACGTACACTTCCAGCACGCCGGAGCGCACTTCGTAGCGTTCTTCGGCGTGTGGATGGGTGTGGACGAACGGCCCCTCCTCGGGGACGGATTCGATCTCGAATCGCATCTCCAGTAGCTCGCCGTTCGTGTCCTCGGTCGAACGCGTGATCTCCCAGCGGCCGGGGAACTCCCCGAAATCGAGCACGCGGTTCGGTTCCCTGTGTTCTTTGGCCGTCATGCTGTCCCCTCCGGCCCGGTACGGTCGGGCTTGCAGTCCGTGTTGCGCGTTGTGATCATTGGTGCCACCCACGAGATCCGGTTTGCCGTTTCGCCATCTCCGCTTCTTTCGTCGCTCACCGACCACTACGTCGCGTGGTCGCGCCCTGCGCCGGGCGAATGATAGTAGCAGCGGGATCGGGTTATGTGTTAGGAGAAGGATATTTCTCTAGCCCGACCGAGCGGAATCCAGCTTCCGGAGGTTCGTGCTCGAGTGGCCGGATCATGGAGCCGACGGCCGATGGGTACTCCGCCGCGATGCGGAACGGCCCGGACGGGAGGCACCGGAACTTTTACAATCTGACTTTTTGTAGTGAAACCTGAGTTTATGACAGTGACGAACGATACCGTTCACGATCGAATCGAAACGGCCCGGACGGATCTCACACCGATGCAGCTAGCGGCGATTCTCGTCTTCGCGGCCGCGATCGGATTCACGCTCCTGTTCCTTCAGGAACCGATCGCTCACGATGCGATGCACAACTTCCGCCACGGTGCCGGGATCACCTGTCACTGATGCTGGTCGACTACCTCCAGCGGGGTGTCGTCGCGGGGGCTATCGCGGGCCTCCTTTACGGAGTTTACATGGCCGTCGTGGCGAACCCCCTGATCGAGTATATGGAAACCGTGTCCCACCACGCCGGAGAACACGATCACGGGCACGCGGCTGATCCCGCACACGCCCACGCAGTCAGCGAGGCCACGACGGAGGTCGTCAGCGTCGGCAGCGGGGTGCTGTGGGGAATCTTCCTGGGCGGTCTGTTCGCGCTGACGTTCTACTTCCTCGAGCCAGCGCTACCCGGGACGGAGCGCGTCTCCGCGTACGTACTCGCGGGTGCCGGATTCCTGACCGTCTCCGTGACCCCGTGGCTGGTCCTCCCGCCGGCGACACCGGGTGCCGAACAGTCGCTCGGGCCGAACCCGCGGCTCGTGATCTATGCCGGACTGATGGTCCTCGGTGCCGTCGTCGCGGCCACGGCGATCCTCGGCTACGAGCGAACGACGGCACGAACCGGGAGCCGGTACTACGGTCTCGTCGTCGCAGGGGCGCCGGTGGTCGCAACCGTCGCGATCGTCCCCACCCTGACGCCGACGATTACGACCGCCGGGGCGATGCCGGCCGAACTCGTGACCACCTTCAGAGGGCTTACCGTCCTGAGTCAGGCCGCCGTCTGGGCGATCGTGGCGGGGAGTTTCTCGTGGCTCACCGACCACGTGGAGTCGACCGACGGAACGGCCGCCCTCGAGGACGACCACCCAGTGGCGGCATGAACCGGCGCACCGAGCAACAGCGCGATCGAATCGGAGCACAGGTGCTGGTCTGTACGAACGATCGCGACTCGGAGTACGCCTGCTGTGCGGACGTCGGTGCGGACGAGGTCGTCGCGGCGGTCGAGTCGTGGCTCCGCGACCGGAACGCTTTCTGGTCGCCGATCGCCGTCACCGAGACAGCGTGTCTCGGCCTCTGTAGTGAGGACGGAACGGCGGTCGCGATCCAGCCCCGCGACGAGTGGTACGCCGACGTGACGCCTGCGGACATCCCCGACCTGCTCGAGCGGGAGTTCGGTCCCGAGGCCGAGTCGATCGACGAGCGAGCCGTCGATGGGGGCGTCCCGTAGCGTCCGTCATAGTCGAAACTCGTTTTCGGACAACCGGTCGACTCCTTCTCCCGATTTCCCGTTGTCGCTGCCGTTTCGCTCGCCGTTGGCGCGTGAACCCTCGAGGAACTCGTTGCCGGCTTTCCCACCGTGACCCGGTGCTACCGGTATCCGATCACTACAGGCACCGACGGCATCCTCCCTGGTCTCAGGCTCCCGACACGAGTCGGATCGACTGTCGATCCGCACCAGTGGTTGCTGCGGAGATCGGCGCCCCACGCGGGAGTTCCGAGAAGAGCTATACGCTCCCTGGACGAACTAGTCGCATGTCTGGGGGAAACCGCAGGGGGATCGAGGAAACGGTTACGCAACTCGTCGAGGAGGTCGGCTCCTGGCCGGGAGTGACGGTCGGAGAGCACCGGTTCGGAGGCACCGAATGGCGCGTCGGGCCGCGCGAGATCGGGCACGTCCACGCGTGGGGGATGCTGGACATCGCGTACTTCCGGGCGCTGCGCGACGCCCTCGTCGAGGAGGGACAGACCGGCGTCCACCACCTGCTGGATGGATCCGGCTGGACCACGTTCTACGTCGAAGACCCCGACGACTACGACCACGCGCGGTGGCTCGTTCGCCTCTCGTATCTGTATCACGTCAACGTCCTCAAGAAGACCCCCGCGGGTGCCGAAGCGTACGCCGACGTGGACGTCGAGGCCGAACTCGACGCGCTCGAGCCCAGCGACTCCGTTCGGACGGCCGTCGAGCGGCGGCGTCCCGGACGGGCCGGCACGCCCGAGGAATAGCGACGAAACGTCCCGCTACCGGCGCTGTCAACCCTCCTGGAGGAGTCGGAACGCGATGTCACGGCCGTACTCCCGGCTGAGGTGGATCCAGAACCGGGCGAGGTCCTCGAGATAAGCCGCCGCCGAGAGGTCGCCTGCTACGAGCGGTTCGAACCCGAGGTCACGTGCGAGCGCCCCGACCGTCCCCAGGGCGTCCTCGTCGCCGGCGAGGAACATCGTCGCGCGTTCGCCGTCGACGACCGGGTCGGTCATGCGGTTCGCGCCGATCGTATTGAACGCCTTCACGACGCTCGAGTCCGGTGTCGCGTCGGCGACCTGCGCCGCGAGCGAGGGCTCCGACGTCGCCGACGGATATTCGTTGGCCGCATCGACCACGGGTTTGTCCGCGAGGGCGTCCCGCAGGTCGGCCGCGACGTCAGCGACGACGCGGGCGGGAACCGCGAGGACGACGACGTCACCCCGTTCGGCGGCCCTGCGTTGTGTCGTGACTTCCGCGTCGGTTCCCTCTACCGTCTCCGGGTTCCGTGATCCGAGAACGACGTCGTGTTCGTGTCCGACGGCCCTGAACCCCTCAGCGAGCGCCCGTCCGACGGCTCCCGTCCCGATGATCCCGACGTTCATAGTTCGAGTTGCCTCTACGAGGGCACCCGTATTGGTTCTCGCCCGTCCGTCTCGAGTTTCCGGTCGCGACACTGCCGACAGGGGTGACTGAACGCTACCAGCGAGTCGCTCCCACCGACACGGAAAGAATCGGGGAAGACGCCGGATCTGTCGCCGCGGAAATCAGGGGAGGATCGTGGTAGCTTCACGGGGCCGGACCCCGAGAGGGGCTGTCGTTTCCGTTTCGACGCGCTGCATCCGTCGTGAAGTATCGACCTCGCTGATCGCCCGCAGCGTCGCTCACCTCGTTTCGCCCGTCGGGACCATCTCGGCTGGCGTACCGATCTTCGCACCCCGGCCGACTGATCCGGCCGACGTGTGGCATCTCGCCGTAGCCGTACCGGAGGAAGCTGCCAGAGTTAGGAAACCGGGTGATTCGGCCGGCGGATCGGTCTCAGTCCGACTCCTCGAGCAGTCCGAGGTCTGTCGCGATCAGGTCGGCGATGCTCTCGGCGACGTCGGGATCGACCTCGGCGACGTCCTCGCCGTCGTGAAGCTGCTGATTGTGGCGCTCGATCGAGTCGGCCAGATCGGACAGGGGGACCCGGGAGGTCGTTTCACACTCGGGGCAGACGACCGGGACGCGTGGATCGTCCTCGGACCCGTCCCCGTCGGGATCGGTATCGGTGGGAGCCATTTGATGGATGTCTCGCGGCTACCGTCAAAATCTAATTGGTTCCGCTCGGCCCGATCCGGTCGTCGTGTGCGCGGTCCCGTTCGCGGACGGGTGTGGACTCACCCCGCCACGCGTCGGGCGAGGAGGGCCGACGCCAGGGCGACGACCGCGACGAGCGGGCCGAATCCGGGCACGTCGTCGGCTTCGGCGGTCGCGGGGGTCGTCTCGTCGTCGGTGTCGCCGTCGTCGCCGTCACCGTCGTCGGTGCCGGTGCTGGTGTCGGTGCCGTTATCATCCTCGTCATCCCCAGCGTTCGATCCGTCGTTTCCGTCGTCCCCACCGTCGCTGCCGTCCTCGTCGACGTCACCGTCTAACTGGAGTACGACGACCGCCTGGCCGTGTGAGCCGTCCTCGTAGTAGGTCCAGCCGCCCGCTTGTTCGTAGGGTTCGGCGGCCTCGAGCGGGTCGATGTCGGTCTCCCAGGTGTCGTGTGCTTTCTGGATGTACCCGACGAGTTCGATGTCTTCCGCGTCCTCGCCCTCGATCTGCGCTTCGCCGTACTCGATCGTCCCGTCTTCCGGCAGGCCGTGGAACTCGATGCAGTGCGAATCGAGGTAGCCGCTGCCCTGGGGGAGGCTCTCGTTCGTGCCGAACTGGTCGGCGTCGAGCGGCCGCTCGTAGTTCTCGGTCAGCGGGTACTCGACCGTGAACGGGTCGGCTCCGTCGTGCCACTCGAGGGAGTCGCCCGTCGGGACCGTCACCGTCGCGGCCGGGACGCTCTCGCCGACGACGGGGTCGCCGTTCTCGTTCAGCAGCGTGACGCAGATCTTCCCGGAGCCGTCGCCGAGATACGGGCTGCGGTACTCGTCGCGCGGGTTGATGTAGCTGATCCAGCTGCCGTCGTTGGCGGCGGCTTCGAAGTACGGGTCACCTTCCTCGGGGACTTCTTCGACGTACTCCTCTTCGCTGACGCCGTCCTGCAACTGGGCCGCGGCCGGGAGCGACGCCCCGTCGTCCGCGCTCGAGTCGGGGGCGGGTGCGCCGGCGACGGCACCGATCGCGACGATGCTCGCGAAGACGACGGCGACGAGGCCCACGAAAAGCGCCGTCGCGAGGGTCGACTGCGCGCGATCGGAGAGGACCGATCTCATTTCGTGATCACCTCGGCGCGTGTGACCGACGGGAGGGCGTCGCCAGTCGCGGACGGAACGCGTCGATCCGGAAGGGACGCCGGACCGTTTGGAATCCGTGACAGTCGTCGTTGGGGAGCTGTCATGTGAACGAAATACCGAGTTATCTGCCGTATATATGAGCCGCGTAACGGCGCGTAGGGGCCACATACCCGGCGATTTCTCGAAAATTGAGAATTTCGGGATCCTTGCGTACCCACCCCAATCGACTTTCCGCTCGAGGGTGTACGGATGTCGATGCGTATTCGACTCCCAGTACGGGACCAGGAATCGACCGGCGGGCAATCGACAGACGATCGCGAGCGGTCGGGATCGGGGTCGGGGTCAGGCTCAGGGTCAGGCTCAGTGTCAGGCCTCCGACGCCTGCTCCTCCTCGCGGCCGGCTCCGTTGCCGTCGCTTACCTCGTCTCGCGATACGTGAGCGACCGTGCAGTGCCGTCCGTCGACGAGGTGCGGGACCGCGCGCCGTCGGCCGAGGAACTCCGGGAACAGACTGCCGACGCCGTCTCCGACGAGTTCCGTCCGATCCCCATCGGTGATCGGGGCGAGAACGAGGGGCGAGCACAGGAGAAAACGGAAGACACCGACGGAACGGATCCGATCGACGACGTGGAGACCTCGATCGACGTCACCGACGGCGAGCGATCCCCCGAGGAGATCGCCGAGCGGGCCGACGAGGAGGTGCCGGAGCCGGGCGAGATGGCCGTCGACGAGGAGGTCGCCGAGGAACTGATCGACGACGAGGACGACCTCGAGGGTGCGAACGAGGGGGAGCAGGAAAGCGACGGCGACGAGGAAGAAGGCGACGAGCAGGGGAGAAACGAGTAATCCCCCGAGAGCGTGGCCCTTATCCGCCGCTCGCCCGTAGGCCGGTTGATGACAGACGGGGACGTCGCGGCCTTTACACGCCTCGGATCGACGGTTCGCGGTGCGCTCTCCGAACGCGGATTCTCCACGCCGACGGCGCCACAACAGGTGGCGATTCCGCCGCTTGCCGCCGGGCAGAACACCCTCGTGATCGCGCCCACCGGGAGCGGCAAGACCGAGACGGCGATGTTGCCCGTCTTCGACGATCTCGTCGCCGGCGAGGGCGAGGGCGAGGAGAAGGCGAGTACGGCGAGGCGATCCTCGCCGGCGGAAACCCCCGACGCTGGGCCACCGGAGGGGTTCGGCGCGCTCTACATCACCCCGCTGCGGGCGCTGAACCGCGACATGCTCGAGCGCCTCGAGTGGTGGGGCGACTACCTCGACCTCGAGGTCGACGTCCGCCACGGGGACACCACCGACTACCAGCGGAGCAAGCAAGCCGAGGACCCCCCCGACGTCCTGATCACGACCCCCGAGACGCTGCAGGCGATGCTGACGGGCGAACGCCTGCGGGAGGCCCTGCAGGACGTCTCCCACGTCGTGATCGACGAGGTCCACGAACTCGCGGCCTCGAAACGCGGCGCCCAGCTGGCGATCGGCCTCGAGCGGCTGCGGGACCTCGCGGGCGAGATGCAGCGTATCGGACTCTCGGCGACGGTCGGCGACCCCGGGGAGGTAGCCGGGTTCCTCACCGGCGGTCGGCCGTGCGAGATCCGCGAGATCGACGTCGGGAGCAACGTCGACGTCGAGGTCCGCAAGCCCGAGATCACCAGTGAGGACGAGGAACTCGCCGGGAAACTGATGACCGAACCCGACACGGCGAGCCACGTCCGGCTGATCCGCGATCTCGTCGCGGAACACGAGTCGACGCTGATCTTCGTCAACACCCGCCAGACGGCGGAGGCGCTTGGCTCGCGGTTCAAGGAACTCGACCTGCCGATCGGCGTCCACCACGGCTCGCTCTCGAAGGAGGCCCGGATCGACGTCGAAGACCGGTTCAAGTCGGGCGAACTGGACGGGCTGCTCTGTACGTCCTCGATGGAACTGGGGATCGACGTCGGCAGCGTCGATCACGTCATTCAGTACAAGAGCCCCCGTCAGGTTACCCGGCTGCTCCAGCGAATCGGCCGCGCCGGCCACCGCCAGGACGAGGTCTCGAGCGGGACCATCGTCACGACCCGGCCGGACGACACCTTCGAGGCGCTGTCGATCGCGCGCCGCGCCCGCGAGGGCGAGGTCGAACCGGCGGCGATCCACGAGGGCAGCCTCGACGTCGTCGCGAACCAGGTGCCGGGGATCGTCCAGAGTCGCGGGGACACCCACCTCCGGGAGGCCTACGACACCGTCTCCCGGGCGTACCCGTTCCGCCGCCTCCGGGAGGAGACGTTCCGGGAGGTGGTCTCCGAACTCGACCGCAACCGAATCGTCTGGTTCGACGAGGGCGAAGACCGGATCGAGACGAGCGGCGGCACCTGGCAGTACGTCTACGCGAACCTCTCGATGATCCCCGACGAGGAGACCTACGAGGTCCACGACATCGCCTCCGGGGGCCAGATCGGGACCTTAGACGAGCGGTTCGTCGTCAACTTCGCCGAACCCGGCGAGGTCTTCGTCCAGCGCGGGGAGATGTGGCGAATCAGCGAGATCGACGACGAGGAGGGCCGGGTGAAGGTCAGCCCGATCGAGGACCCCGCCGGCGAGGTCCCCTCCTGGATCGGCCAGGAAATCCCCGTCCCCGCCGCCGTCGCGGGCGAGGTCGGCGAGATCCGCGAGGTCGCACGGCCGCAGTTCGAGGCGGGCGCGGACGCGACGGCCGTCGGCCGCGAACTGTCGAACCGATACCCGGCCGACGAGTATACGCTCGGCGAGGCCTGCGAACAACTCGAGCGCCAGGTCGAAAGCGAGTCGCCGATGCCTACGGCGAAGCGACTCGTCCTCGAGCGCCAGGGCCGGACGATCGTCCTCAACGCGCCGTTCGGCCACACCGCCAACGAGACGCTGGGACGGGTCCTCTCGTCGCTGCTCGGGCAACGGGCCGGTTCCTCCGTCGGCCTCGAGACCGATCCCTACCGGATCGAACTCGAGGTCCCGACATCGATCGCGACAAGCGACGTCCTGGAGGTGCTCGAGGGGACCGATCCCGACCACGTCGAGACGATCGTCGAACTCGGGCTGAAGAACTCGGACGCGCTGGCGTTCCGGCTGGCACAGGTCTCCGCGAAGTTCGGCGCGCTCAAGCGCTGGCAGGGCCAGGGGTCGGGCCGGATCTCCAACGAACGGCTGCTGGCCGCCCTCGAGGACACCCCGATGTACGAGGAGGCGATCCGCGAGGTCTTCCACGAGGATTTAGACGCCGAGCGCGCGAGCGCGGTTCTGGAGGGGATCCAGTCGGGCGAGATCGATCTCGTGACCCACCGCGGCCGGACCCCGGTCGGACAGGGCGGGCGTTCCTCCGGCGGCAAGGAACTGCTCGCGCCGGAGAACGCCGATGCGAGCGTCATCGAGACCGTCCGCGAGCGACTGCAGAACGACCGGGTCATCCTCCTGTGTACCCACTGCAAGGACTGGAAGGTCAAGACGAAAGTCAAACGCGTCCGCGACCAGCCCGAGTGCCCCGAGTGTGGGTCGACCCGGATCGCGTCGCTGAACCCGTGGGCCGACGAGGTCGTCCAGGCGGTCCGTGCCGAGGAGAAAGACGAGGAACAGGAGAAGATGACCGAACGGGCCTACCGTGCGGCGAGTCTGGTCCAGAGCCACGGCAAGCAGGCGGTGATCGCGATGGCGGCCCGCGGCGTCGGCCCGCACAACGCCGCCCAGATCATCAACAAGCTCCGGGAGGACGAGTCGGCGTTCTACCGGGATATCCTCTCGAAGGAACGGGAGTACGCGCGGACACAGTCGTTCTGGGACTGAACTCCCGACGGCAGGAGACGACCCGGCTGCTTGAAACCGCACCCGTGTTCTTTTCCTGCGACCGTTCATAAACCGAGGCGATGGGATCCGGGCCACCCTCGAGACCGTCGGACGAGCGGGACGACCGTTCCGAGTCGGATCGCTCCGCTCCCGCGGTCGCGCCCATTCGAGTAGACAGGTTACTGTCGGCTGCCGACGTCACCGGGTTCCGCGCGACGCCCGACGGAACGATCGTCGAGGCGACAGCGGCGTTCGCGTCGTTGACCGGCTACGACCGCTCCGAACTCCGCGGCAGGCCGCTCGAGTCGATCCTCGACGAGGAGGAACTCCCGCTCGCGTCCCTGGTCGACGACCCGGCCGAGCCGGCGTCGCGACGCCTTTCGATACGAACCGCGGCAGACACCGTCGTTCCGGCCGAAGTCCACCTCGAGCCGTTCCGCCCGGGCGGCGACGAGTCCTGGATCGCCGGGATCGTCGACCCCGATCCGGGTCCCTCGAACGGGTCGACCGCGCCGAGTCAGGCGGCGGACGCCGACCTCTCGTACGGGAAGACGTTCCGTGCGCTCGCCGACGCGCTCCCGGACGGGATCATCGTGCTCGATACCGACAGCGACATCCGGTACGCGAACCCCGCCGTCGAGCGCATTCTCGGGCACGCGCCGGAGGAACTGGTCGGCTCGAGCAAGGTCACCATCATTCCGCCGCGGCTGCGCCGGACTCACCTGCAGGCCCTCCAGCGGTACCTCGAGACCGGCGAGCGGAACCTGAACTGGCCGTACGTCGAACTCCCGGGCCAGCACGCGGACGGGCACGAGGTCCCCCTCGGCGTGTCGATCAACGACTTCGTCTACGAGGGCGAGCGGTACTTCGTCGGGCTCTTCCGGGACATCACGCCGCGGAGGGAGGCCGAACGCGCCCTGAAGGAGAAGGTCGCCCAGCTCGAGTCGGTCGCCTACCTCGGAGAGCGGGCGCTGGATCCGTCGGACGTCGATTCGCTCCTCGAGGAGGCGGCCGAACTCGTCGACGCGGGGCTGGACACGGACTGCTGTGCGGTGTTCGAACTCGGCGGGGACGCGGCTCGGATCGATCCCGAGCGGTTCCATCTGCGTGCGAGCGCCGGGCGTACGGATCTTATCGAGCGCTCGAGCGCAAACGCGAACCCGAACGCGAACGCGAACGAGGGCACGACAGGAGCGGGCGCAAGCGCGGGTTCGAGTGAGCCGGAGCCGGACCCGGCAATGGCCCTCGCCCGCGAAGCGCTCGAGGCCACCGAGCCCGTCGTCCTCGACGCGAGCGGCTTCGAGCCGCCCGGAACCGCGGACGAGGTGACGAGCACCGTCGCCGTCCCGATCGGTTCCGCGGCCGACCCCTGGGGCGTCCTCGAGATCTACGACGCCGAGACCGATCCCGACGAGTTCGCGGACCACGACCTGGATTTCCTCGAGAGCGTCGCCTCGCTGCTGGCGACCGGGATCGAGCGCCGCGAGTACGAACGCCGGCTCAACGAAACCGTCGACGAACTCGAGGCCTCGAACGAACGGTTAGAGCAGTTCGCCTACGCCGTCTCCCACGACCTCGAGGAACCGTTGCGGATGATCTCGAGTTACCTCCAGCTCGTCGAGCGCCGGTACGGCGACGAACTCGACGCCGACGGCCGCGAGTTCATCGAGTTCGCCGTCGACGGAGCCGATCGCATGAAGGAGATGATCGACGGCCTGCTCGCCTACTCGCGGATCGACACCAGGGGCGAGCCGTTCGAACCCGTCGATCTCGAGGCCGTTCTCGAGGACGTAACGACGGACATCGGGGTGCTGATCGCGGACAGCGATGCCCAGCTCGCGGTCGAACCCCTGCCGGTCGTCGAGGGCGACGCCAGCCAACTCCGGCAGCTCTTCCAGAACCTCGTGAGCAACGCGATCAAGTACAGCGGCGACGAGCCGCCGCGGATCGACGTCACAGCAACCCGCGACGGGGATCGCTGGGCGGTCACCGTCCGCGACGAGGGGATCGGCATCGAACCGGACGCGAGAGACCGCATCTTCCGGGTGTTCCAGCGTGGCGACCGTGGCCACGACGTCGAGGACGGCACCGGAATCGGGCTCGCGATCGCACGGCGGATCGTCGACCGACACGGCGGGGAAATCAGCGTCGAGTCCGAACCCGGGGAGTGGACGGCGGTGACCGTCACGCTGCCCGGGGTCGAGTCCGGCCCCGATCCGATCCCGTAATTATCGGTGAAATTTTCCGCCTCATTCCCGCATTCCGGGTCGCAGAAGGCCCACAAAGAGCGATTTCGAGTTGCCAAACGATTTATGAGAAGTCGGCAGAGTTATCTTTTCAATGTCATCGTACTCCGTTCTCCTCGTGGAAGACAGCGAGTTCATGATCGAACACGTGAGCCAGGCGCTCGAGGGGAAACACGGGTTCGAGGTCGAAGCCGTGGCGACCGCGGACGAAGCGCGCGCGGTCTTCGATACGTCGACGTTCGACTGCGTCATCTCGAGTTACGAACTCCTCAACGAGAGCGGGATCCACCTCGCGGCGTCGCTCGAGGAGGCGGTCGACGGGGCGTCGGTCCCGTTCATCCTCTTTACCGGGAACCCGCTCGAACCGCTGGTCGAGGAAGCGCTCGAGGCAGGGGTCTCGGCGTTCGTCAGCAAGAGCAACCACGCGACGGGGGAAATGAACGTCTTCGCGAACCGGATCCGGCTGGCGATCGAGGCCGCCGAGTGATCGGGCGAGCGGGCGTGACTCTCGACCGCCATCGAACCGGGGCCGTCCGTAACGACCATACGAATCGCTCCCCTCGATTGGGACATGAACGTCGCGCCGGGCGGCTGGAAGTACGCGATCTTTCCGCTGCTTGCCGCCCCCTTCGCGCTCCTGTACAGCGTCGCCGCGAGCCTGCTCGCGCTGGCCGTCGGCGTCGGCACGCTCGCGTTCTTCCGCGATCCGGAGCGGACGCCGCCCCCGACCGGGGTCGTCTCGCCGGCGGACGGCACGGTGTCGGTCCTCCGCGAGGAAGGCGACCGCGTCCGCCTCGGCGTGTTCATGAACGTCTGGCACGTCCACGTCGTCCGTTCACCGTTCACAGCCACCGTCACCGATCTCGAGCACGTCTCCGGGGCGAACCGCCCCGCGTTCTCGAAGGAGTCGGACCGCAACGAACGGGTCCACGTGCGCCTCGAGACGGACTCGCCGGAGTTGCCGTCGGTCGCGGTCGAACCGCAGCCCGAGACGGACGAAAACGAGGGGACGGACGACGTCGAGGCGGACGGGAACGGTGACGAAGCCGGGGACGCCACGGTTACCCTCATCGCCGGCGCGTTCGCCCGCCGCATCTTCCCCTACGTCGACCCCGGAGACGGCCTCGAGCGCGGCGACCGACTCGGCCACATCGCCTTCGGCAGCCGCGTCGACCTCGTGTTCCCGCCGTCCGTCGACCCCGACGACCTCGCGGTCGAACCCGGCGATTCGATGACGGCCGGCGAGACGGTTGTACTCGACTCGAGCGAAGCGCACTCGAGCGAAGCGTACTGAAAGGCGACTCTCACCGGGTGTTCGACGGAATCGCCCGGAGCCGAACGAAGCCTGTCGAGAACAGCCAACCTGGACCGACCCGATGAGACACCGAGACCATCTCCCGTGGTGTCCGGTCGCTCACCGACTCGAGCGTTTCGATCGCTCGACCCCGGATTCGGCCCCCGATTCGGCCAGGTCACCGTACAGGTTGACGAACGTCAGCAAGAGGATCACCCAGCCCACGAACGCGATCAACGCGCCGCTTCCCTGAACGGCAGCGTACCGATACCAGGACTGCCCCGTCGCGAACAGCACCTCCCGAATCCCGTACGCGACGAGGAGGCTCCCGAGCGTCGCTCCCGCGGAGTACGCGCCGATCCGAGCGGCGATCTGCCAGCCGGCCATCGCCCGAGGATTGGCGGCCGACCCGTATAGTTTCAGCGTTCTAACTCGAGCGGTCCGCTCGAGGAGTGACAGCGATCCAAAACGTTTACTGGAAGCATCACGCGCTAGCGATCATGCAACCGGTCCCCGAATGTGACGGACGGAGCCCCGGCGGTGGTCGACAGTGAGCGGTCCGGTGACGGCGGTCACCCGCACGGAGTGTCGGCGGACGATCCGTACCGTCGCTGGCGACCGGACGAAACTCCTCGTACTGGCCGGTATCGCGGTGGTGGCGTTCGGCCCGATTACAGCAGTTGCCCTCCTTCTGTTGCCCGCGCTGGGCGAGACCATCGCCGCCGGGGAGTTCGACGCCGAGACGGTCGCGACCGCGACCGACGTCGCCACCAGCGGGGCCGCCATCGGCTGGCTCTTCCTGACCCTGATGGCCGCCATCCGGACCGTGACGACAGTCGCCGACGTCGACGAACCGGCCTGTCTGCTGGTCTCGACCCGGCTCCGTTCCGTCGTCGTGGGCGTGATCGGGGCCGAACTGGTGTTGTTCTCGCTGTGGTTCCTGCCCGCGGCGATCGTCTTCGCCGCCGCGTTCGCGTCCGGGGCCGGCACGGTGCTTCCGGTCGTCGTCGCGCCGGTGCTCGTCGTCGTCCTGCTCGCCGGTTCCCTCCCCGTCGGCTTCCTCGTCGGGATCTGGTTTCGGCACCTGATCACCGTCTACGAGCCGATCGCTCGCTTCCGGACGCCCCTGCTCGTCGTCCTCGCGGTCGCATACTTCGGCTCGATCGCGACGGGCTGGTTCGACGTCGTCACCGCGGAGCTGTTCTCGCTGCTCGGCGACGGCCCCCTCGGCTGGCCCGGGCACCTCGTCCTGCTTGCCGTCCCGAACGTCGGGGGCTCGAGCGTGGCTGCAGCGGCTGCCGTCGTCGGGGCAGTGGGGATCGCTGGAGTCGCCGTCGCGGCTGCCGTCCCTTCCGCCCGCGTCCACTGGTTCGCCGATCCGGCGCGAACCGCCGATGGGACGGTCTCCGGCTCGAGCACGGCTGGCTCGAGTCGCCTCGAACGTACCCTTTCGCGTGTGGGCTCGCGGCCGGCGCGGACCGTGGCGGTGACCGCGATCCGCCGAACGCGGCGAGCACCGATCCGGCTCGCCTACGCGGCCTACCCGCTGTTCGGCGCGCTGTTTTTCGTCCAGGACGTGATCCGGATGGGGCGACTGCCGGCGTATGTCGCCGTTCTGCTGTGTCTGTACGCGGTCTGGGGCACCGGCGTCCTCTTCGCTCTCAACCCGCTGGGCGACCTCGGACGGGCGTTGCCCGCGGTCCTGACCTCGACCCTCTCCGGCCGGGACGCCGTTCGCGGCCGGATGCTGGCCGGCTCGCTCGTCGGCGTCCCGCTCGCAGTCCTCGTCGCGCTCGGTGCCGGGGTCGCGAGTCCCCTCTCGCTCGAGGTGACCGCCGCATTGCTCGTCGGAACTTCGATCGGGGCAATCGCCTCACCGGCGCTGGCGGCCGGCGTCGGGGCCGCGTTCCCCCGGTTCGGCAGCGTCACGGTGACCAACAACCGCGAGGCAGTGATGCCGAGCAAGTCCGCGTTCGTGGTCTACACCGCGGGGATCGTCCTCCCCGCCGGCGCGGCCGGTCTGCTCTACACCGAGGCAGCGCCGCTCATCGCCGAGGTCTCGGCCGCCCTGCTCGCGGTGACGCCGCTGGGGGAAGCAGCGACCGTCTCGCCGACCGGGATCGAGACCGCCGCGTGGGTCGTCCTCGTCGCGGGGCTGGTCGCGCCGCCGGTCGCCTACCTCTACGCTGTCGAACGGTTCGACCGGTACGTACTGGAGTGACGGCGAACAGAGAACGGAGAACGGAGAACGGCGAACGGAGAAAACCGCCGGTCGATCAGTCCCTCGCTACTCGTCGCCCCACTGCGCACCGCGTTTCGGACGCTCGCTCACGCAGTCGACCTCGAGTTCGCCGTCGAACGACCTCAGGGCCTCGACGTAGGCCTCCGCGGCCGCTTCGGTCGAGAGGTACGGGATCTCCTCCTCGACCGCCATCTCGAGGGTGTCGCGGTCGCGGCTGACGACGAAGTCGACCTTGCCCTCGCGGATCGCTCCCGGCACGTCGTCGAACGTTTCGACGTCGAAGTGGTCCTCGAAGCCGTCGACGTCCAGGTCGACGACGGCGGTCCCCTCGCTGACCGCGTTGTGGGCGGCCTGCTGGGCCTTCCAGTAGGCCGTGCCGAACTCCTCGGCGGTGCCCATCACTTCGCCGGTCGATTTCATCTCCGGGCCGAGACGCGGATCCGACCCCGGCAGGCGGTCGAACGGCAGGACGACCTCCTTGATCGAGGTGTGTTCGGGGATCTGCTCCTCGGCCTCGAGCGTCGAGAGGGTCTCGCCGGCCATGACTTTCGCCGCGAGTTTGGCGATCGGGACACCCGTCGCCTTCGAGACGAAGGGGACGGTACGCGAGGAGCGCGGGTTCGCTTCCAGCACGTACACCTCGCCGTCGCGTACGGCCAGCTGGACGTTCAACAGCCCTCTCGTCTCCAGTGCCTCGGCGATGTCCTCGGTGACCTCGCGGACGCGGGCGAGCGTGTCCGCCTCGAGCGAGCGCGGCGGGATCATACACGCGGAGTCGCCCGAGTGGACGCCCGCGCTCTCGACGTGTTCCATGATGCCGCCGATCAGCGTCGAGCGGCCGTCCGAGACGGCGTCGACGTCGAGTTCGACGGCGTCCTCGAGGAAGTCGTCCACGAGAATCGGTTTCTCGGGGGAGACGCGGACGGCCTCCTCGATGTAGGTCTCGAGGTCATCGTCGTCGTAGACGACGTCCATCGCGCGGCCGCCGAGCACGTAAGAGGGACGCACGAGCACGGGGTAGCCGATCTCGTGGGCCAGTTGCAGGGCTTCCTCCTTCGAGAAGGCTGTGCCACCCTCCGGCTGGGCGATGCCCAGTTCGTCCATCAGGGCGTTGAAACGGTCACGGTCCTCGGCGAGGTCCATCGCCTCGACCGAGGTCCCCATGATCTCGCAGTCGAGGTCGCGGCGCTCGAGTTCCGCCTCGAGCGGTTCGCCGATGTTGACGGAGGTCTGTCCGCCGAACTGGACCATCACGCCGTCCGCGCCGGTCGCTTCGGCGACGTCGGCGACCTCCTCGGCCGTGATCGGCTCGAAGAACAGCCCGTCGGAGGTGTCGTAGTCCGTCGAGACCGTCTCGGGGTTGTTGTTGACGACGTGGGCGTCGATGCCGAGTTCGCGCAGCGCGCGGACCGCGTGGACCGAACAGTAGTCGAACTCCACGCCCTGGCCGATTCGGATCGGCCCGCCGCCGACGACGATCACGCTCTCGACGTCGGGATCGACCTCGAGTTCGCCCGCGGCGGCCTGACCCTCGAGCGGGCCGGACTCGAACTCGTTCTTGCGGGCGGAGTAGTAGTACGGCGTCTCGGCCTCGAACTCGCCCGCGCAGGTGTCGACCTGCTTGTACGAGCGGCCGGGGACCTGCTGTTCGACGGTGTCGACGTCGGCCCCGGCCACGGAGGCGATGGCGGCGTTCGTGCGGCCGGCGACCGCGGCCTCGGTGAAGTCTCCCTCCTGGGCCGCGCGGGTCGACTCGGCGATGCGTGCGTAGCGCTCGGTGTACCACTCGAAGATGCCCGTGAGTTCGACGACCTCATCGACCGTGTAGCCGCGCTCGAAGGCCTCGAACATCGCGTACGGACGGTCCGGCGACGGGCGGGCGAGGTACTGTTCCTCGAGTTCCTCGTCGCTTACGTCGGCCCAGTCGACGTCGGGTTCGTACTCGGAAGAGCGCAGCGCCTTCAGCAGCGACTCCTCGAAGCTGCGGCCGATGGCCATCGCCTCGCCGGTCGACTTCATCGCGGTGGTGAGTTCGAAGTCGACGTCGTCGAACTTGTCCTTGGGCCAGCGCGGAACTTTCGTGACCACGTAGTCGATCGCCGGCTCGAAGGCCGCCGTGGTCTCACCCGTAATCTCGTTCTCGATCTCGTGGAGGCGCTTGCCCAGGGCGACCTTCGCGGTCACGCGGGCGATCGGGTAGCCCGTCGCCTTCGAGGCGAGCGCGGAGGAGCGGGAGACACGCGGGTTGACCTCGACGACGCGGTACTCGCCGCCGGGGGTACCGTCGTCGCGCCAGGCGAACTGGATGTTACAGCCGCCCTGGATACCGAGTTCGCGAATGACGTCGAGTGCCGCGGTTCGCATCTCCTGGTGACCCTCGTCGGGGACGATCTGGGAGGGCGTGACGACCGTCGACTCCCCGGTGTGGATCCCCATCGGGTCGATGTTCTCCATGTTGCAGATGATGATACAGGAGTCGTCGGCGTCGCGCATGACCTCGTACTCGTACTCGACCCAGCCGGCGATGGACTCGGTGATGAGCACCTCGCTGTTGCGCGAGAGGCGCAGTCCCTTGCGGACGCGTTCGACGAGTTCGTCGAACTCGTGGACGACGCCCGACCCGCTCCCGCCGAGCGTGTAGGTCGTGCGGGCGATCACGGGGAGGCCGCCGACCTCGTCGACGGCTTCCTGGACGCGCTCCGTGAGGTCCTCCTCGGTCAGTTCGCTGACGGACTCGCCCTCCTCGAGCGAGATGGTCGTCGAGCCCGGAACCGGCTGACCGATCTTCTCCATGCGCTGACGGAAGAGGTCGCGGTCCTCCGTCGCGTAGATCGTATCGAGCGGCGTCCCCATGATGTCGACGTCGTGCTCCTCGAGGACCCCCTCCTCGGCGAGTTCGGCGGTGACGTTCAGTCCGGTCTGACCGCCGAGGCCGGCGATGACACCGTCGGGGTTCTCCTCCCGGATGATCTCGGCGATGGCGTCGGTCGTGATCGGTTCGATGTAGACCTGGTCCGCCATCTCCGGGTCCGTCATGATCGTCGCCGGGTTGGAGTTGACGAGGACGACTTCCGCGCCTTCCTCCCGGAGCGCGCGGCAGGCCTGTGCGCCGGAGTAGTCGAACTCGGCAGCCTGCCCGATCTGGATCGGTCCACTGCCGATGAGCAGGATTTTGCGGCCGTCCCCTGTCGCGTCGTCGGTGTCCGTACTCATTTGTCTTGTTCGTCCGGAGTTCGTACATCGTAATAAGCCCCACGATACAGTACGAATCTCGCAATCGAATTTCGAATTTCGAATAGATTGCGCGATCGTCCCCGTTTCGGCCCGCACGACGGGGCGGTTGCCGGAATCCGATCTCGCGGCGACGACGAATGACGGGCCCGGCCCCCTGGCAGTCGCTCGGCTCCCGGGATGGATCGACCGTGAAACCGCGAGAAAACGCGCCTCGATCGCCGCCTCGAGTCGTGGGCAAGCTCACGGATCACGACCCGGTACGAATATCGAAGCGGCGGGGCCGCTACTCGTAGGTCTCCCGTTCGGCGACCAGGACCTCGGTGTCGCTCGCGTCCGGCGTCGCGAACAGGCGGATCCCGTCCTCGCCCTCTTCCGCTGTGAACTCGAGGTCGCCGATCGTCGCCGTCTCGTTGACCGACGGCACCGCGACCGCGTCGACGGAATCCCCGTCGTCGACGCGCAGTTCGAAGGGATCGCCCGCCGTGTCGCCCGGAGCGAGCGCGATCGTCTGCCCGTCGATCCGGGCCGCCGCTTCGATCGGCTCGGACGCGAACGAGCGTGTCGCGTCGCCCGATTCGGAGACGGTGTCGGTCCCGACCTCGAGGTCGACCGCGTATGCGGTGTCGTTGCCGATCACGTCCCACCCGCTTCGCGAAACGGCGACGGTTTCGCGCCAGTCGAGACCGCCGACCTCGACCGTCGCGTTCCCGTCGTGCTCGAGGGTGTAGTCCCGGGCGCCGAGGGTCCAGATCTCGCGGTCGTCGTTGACGACGATCACGCCGCTCAGTTCGCTCTCGAACTGGTCTTCCGCCTCGTCCTCGGCGGGAAGGGGGCCCGGATCGATGACCGGCGTTTGGCCGACCGTCGCGTTTCGCTCGTAGGTGACGGCGTAGCCGCCGACCTCGACTTCGCCGTCGCCGGGCGGGCCGCCGTCGACCACGAGCATGTTCAGCGGGACGCTCGGCACCGCGACGAGCACCGTAAACGCCAGCAGGACGCCGACCGCCGCCTGTCGCCGGGAGAGCGGACTCGAGATCCAGCGGTCGGGGAGGACGGCTGGCAAGGCCGGGAGCGCGAGCAGGCCGACCAGGAGGGCCAGCGGCGCGATCGTCACGATGGGGGAGTACTCGTCGAGGAACGCGCCGACGACGCCGGCGAGGAAGCCGACGGCGAGCAGGAGAAGCCAGCCCACGGCGAGGCGTCGGCGACCCGGCACCCGCGACGTCGGCAGCGCCGCGAGGAGCCGCGGCACCGGCCTGTCACTCCCGGCGACGGCGACCATCGTCACCACCGCGAGCCCGAAGACCATGATGACCCCGGCCCCCCGGTAGAGGAAGAACACGTCCTCGTCGGTCAACACCAGCAGCCACAGCGCCTGGGCCATCCCGAACAGCAGGACACCGAAGAAGATCCGGTCCCCGGCCGGCCGACGGCCGCGCCGTCGGAGCAGCGCGAGCCCCGCTAGGGCCCCGAGCAGGAACCCGAGGAGGTGCGCCTGGAAGCCGACGCCGGCCCAGGCGGGCGGACTCGGCGGCCCGACCTCGAGGACCTCCCGGACGACGGGCTGGGTCAGGGCCTCGTACAGGATCTGGAGCGCGCTCGTGGCGACGACGGCGACGACCGTCGCGACGGGGTAGTTCACGACCGCGAAGCCGGCGATGGCGAAGACGGCCCCGGAAAAGCCCAGTCCCGGCCCCAGCGCGAAGACGGCCGTCAGCAACGCGGCGAGGAGCAACGCCGCCGGGAAGACGACGACCGCGCGGAACCAGGGTCGGGCCAGCGGGCCGCCCGCGGCGGTCCCGGCGTCGCGGCCTCCGCGATCGGTTCCCGCCGGGGGGTAGTGGCCCCAGGCGTACTCCGCGATGGGGGCCAGCGCGACCGTCCCGGCGGTGTTCGACGCCAGGTGGGCCGGCGAGCCGTGGGCGACGCCCGCCGTGAGCAGTCCAGTCGGGTAGAAGTACGACCACGTGATGAACGGCAGCGTCAGCGGTTCGCTCCACGTCCGCAGTCCGGCCTGGACGATGCCGTAGAACGCGACGAGAAGCGCGACGGTGACCAGCGTCCCCCACGGAACACCGTAGAGAAATCGGTCCGCGACCAGCGCCCGCCACCGTCCCCGTCCCTCGGCGTACCAGACGAAGCCGAGGGCGAGCAGGGCCGCGAGCACCAGTACGATCCGGGTCGGATCGAGATCGAGTGGCATCGTGATACGAGTACGATTTCGACCCGACGAACAAAGGTCTGGTTACGAGTCGAGCCCTCTTCGGTCTCGCGGTCTCCTCTCTAGGGCCCCGAAAAACGATCAGATCGCGCCGTCGTGTGCGCTCTCGAAGTCCCGCTGGGCCCGGTACTGCTCGACGAACTCGGCGACGTCGAACTCGAGCATCTGGGACTCGAACTCGGTGATCGCACTGTCGTCCTCGGCGTGGCTGATCGCGTGTTCCATCAGTTCGACGACGAGTTCGACGACGACCTCGTGGAGCCGCCGGGAGTCGAAGTCGAAGACCCACAGCATCGCGTAGCCGACGGCGCCGTCGTCGCTGCCGTCGTAGGTGACGGTCTTCTCGGGGAACTCCTCCATGGCGACGCCCATGAGATGGGGCATGCCGAACTGCTCGAACTCGTCGTCGGTCTCGATCGTCTCCTGGAGGACCGCGACGAGCGACTCGGGGAAGAACCGCGACGGCGGGTGGGCGTCGGTGACGACGGCGTGAGACGCGCCGCAGGAACAGTCGTAGTCGCGCATCCCGAGGCCGACGTCGTGGGGGTCGAGCGTCTTCCCGCAGGGAAGCTCGAGCGACCGTTCGGGATCCGAACCCGGTACGCGGGGCTCTGCCATTGGTCCCGGTAGGGCGGGCCGAGTCATAAGGGCGACGACTCGAGAAGGGACCGGCGGGACGAACGTGTTCCGGCCCGACTATTTGACCCTCCGGCGGCAACCGGAACCGACCACAGCGATGAGCCAGCAACTCGCCGCCAGCACGGTCAGACCCCCGTCGTTCGGCGATCGAAGCTTAGAGGAGATCGCCGAATCGCGGGAGCGGCCGGTCGACGACGAGACCGACGCGCTTCCGTCGACGCCGCGACACGAGCTCGCGGATCTCCGAGACCTGCTCGCGGTCGCCGAGCGCCGGCCCGGCGCGGTCTCGCTGGTCGATACGGTCCGCCACGAGCGGATCGCCCGCATCGACGGCGTCGGCCGCGGTCCCCACTCGATCGCCTTTCACCGGTCGCTCCCCGAGAACACCCGCGAGGGGGCCCACGCCTACGTCCAGTCCAGACAGGGATGGGTGTCGAAGATCGACCTCTACGGCGGCCGCCTCGTCGCCCGCGTCCGCGGAGGGACGTCCGGGCGGTCGATCGCCGTCTCGGCCGACTCGCGGTACGTCTGTGCGGGGTACTACAACCCGAACCACGTCGTCGTCTTCGACGCCGACACCCTCGAGCCGCTAACGCGAATCCGGACCCACGGGATCGACCCGGAGGGCGAAAGCGTTCCCTCTCGAGTCTGTACGGTACTCGACGTGCCGGGCCAGCGGTGTTTCCTGGTGGCGCTGAAGGACGCGGGACGGGTCTGGTTCGTCGACTACGGCACGGACAGCGGTTCCGACTCGTTCCCGGTCGTCGACGACGTACCCGTCGGTCCCGTACTCCACGACGCCCTGTTCGCGCCCGACGAGCGGCACTGCTTCCTGGCCTCGCAGGGCGAGGAGTGTCTGTTCGTGCTCGATACGGAACGGCGGGAAGTCGTCGACCGGATCCCGACCGCTGGACCGCCCCACCCCAGCCCCGGCGCGATCGACCGCGACCGCGGTCTGGGGTTCGCCGCGACCGTGATGACCGACGCGGTGACGGCCTGGGACCTCGAGCGGTGGGAGCCCGTGGCCGACGTCGAGGTCCCGGGGGACGGCATGTTCCTCAACTCCCACCCCGACTGTGATGCCGTCTGGGGCGACGTCATCTTCGACTCCGGCGATCGGAACGAACTGCTCTACCGGATCGATCCCGACACCCTCGAGGTCGCGGACGTGATCGACACGAGCGAGTGGGGCGAGGGGCGGTCGCTGCATCCCGAGTTCACGCGCGACGGCGACTCGGTCTACGTCAGCCTCTGGGACGCCGGGAAACTGCTCGTTTTCGACGCCGAAAGCGGCGACCTCAGGACGGAGATCGACGGCCTCGAGACGCCGACTGGGTCGTTCCTCGGGACGAGGGCGACGGATCCCTGACGGGCCCGATGAAAAACGGGTCGTCTCATACTGTCGGACAGAACTACGTGAAGCCGATCGTTCCCCTGGAGTCGTCACCGGTGGCGACGACGCCGAATTCACGATCGGCTTCGTATTGACTTCTGTCCAACAGTATCACTCTCGGTAGCCGTACCCCCGAGCGAACAGCCTCGTCACGTAACTCAACACGAGCAACGCGACGAGTAACGCGCCGAGCGCGTACGGCTGGAAGCCGTAGATCGCCTCCCGGATCCCGTAACCGACGACGAGCAGCCCCATCGCCAGCGCCGTGCCGCCGGCCCAGCGGGAGACGTACGCCGGATCGACGCCGCTTTCCTCGTCGTAGTCCGTGTGGAGGTCCGCCCGTCCCCGGATCCCGATGAGATAGCCGAGGTAACAGATCACGAGCCCGCAGACGAACCAGACGCCGCCGCTGACGTAGTTGGGGTCGACCATCCGTTCCGAACTGGTGGGACGGTTCGAATAAGTCCGACGATCACGCCGCCGTTACCGGGGAAGAAACCGGCAGTTCGCGGGGGCTTCCGTTAGGAGATCCGACGTTTTCGTATACAAAAGATATTTTCCCGTCCGAGCAAAACAGTCTCACATGAGTACCCAGGCGACGGAAGATCGCATCCTCGAGGTTCTCGAAGAGGATGCCCAGGCTTCGTACGCCGAGATCGCCGAGCGGGCGGGCGTCTCGAAGCCAACGGTGCGAAAGTACATCAACCAACTCGAGGACGAGGGCGTCATCGTCGGCTACTCGGCCGAGATCGACCCGAAGAAGCTCTCGAGTCAGACGATCGCGATGGTCGGGCTCGACGTCGCGAGCGAACGCTACGTCGAGGCGACGAAGACGCTGAAGGAACTCGACGAGATCGAGGCACTGTATAGTTCGAGCGGCGACCACATGCTGATGGCCGAAGTACGGGCCGAGGACGGCGACTCCCTCGGCGAGTTCATCTCGGAGGAACTGCTCGAGATCGAAGGGGTCACGGCGGCACACCCCTCTTTCCTGCAGGAGCGACTGAAGTAACCCGTCCGGATGCGACCCGCGAGCGTCGTCCGCTCGAAGGTCGAGCCGTCGCCGGTCGTCGCCTACGGTCCCGTTATCGTATGGCACCCAGTTCCACGAACGCGTCAGCGTTTGCTGACAGCCACGTCGTGAGCCGTTCGGCGTCGTCGCACTTCCGGGGGGTGATCGTCCGCCGGTCCGGGCCGTCCTCGTACCGAACGACGACGGCCTCGAGGTCCGACTCGAGGTCCGACTCGACCGGCCGGGAGGGGGTGTCGGCCGAACGAGATCGCCGGTCTCGCTGGCGCCGGCGGTGGCAGTCCCCGTCGATATCGCGTCCGTCGTGTCCGCTCGAGGGTCCCGTCATGACTGTGTCGACGGATACGAGTCTCGATCGGACGGTAAAAGCCGCTGCTAGTTGTGATATTGAGGAATATTGATCGGTGACGATCGGTCAGTACGGGGGTCGCCCCATCACTCCGGCAGTTCGCCGGCGTCCTGCAGTCCGTCGATGATGTCGTCCGCCAGTGCCTCAGGGCTCTCGTAGGGGAACCGTTCTTTCGGATCCACGTCGGCCGTACTGTGGATCTGCATCATCGACATCGAGAACTCGCCCGACTCGAAGGTCGTCGCGGGCCCGTTCGGGAGGGCGGGCAACAGGTCCATCGGCGTCGATACCGGATAGTCGGCCCCGTCGAACGCGTCGACGAGTTGTTCGCGGATGTCGGAGACGTCGGGTTCGGTCATCGCCGGACGTTCGGCCGGCGGTCGGATAATTGTTCGGTGACGGTCGGGGTGGCTCCGCTCGAGCGGTTTCGTGGGGTCGGACCCGAGCGCCGACCGCCCCGGAACCCCTATATCGGCACGGCGACAGCTATCGAGTATGCACGACGCGGTCATCGTGGACGCGGTTCGAACCCCCTTCGGCGACCGGAACGGATCCTTTCGCGACACCCACCCGCAGGATCTGGCGGCGAAACCGCTCGAGGCCCTCGAGGAGCGCAACGGCTTCGACCCGGAGACGATCGAGGACGTGATCTACGGCTGCGTGACGCCGGTCGACGAGCAGGGGCTGAACGTCGGTCGCATCGCGCCGATGGTCGCCGGCTGGGGCGAGGGCGTCCCCGGGGTCCAGCTCAACCGGATGTGCGGCTCGGGCCAGCAGGCGGTCAACTTCGCCGCGACGAACGTGATGGCCGGCCAGCACGACGTCCTCGTCGCCGGCGGCGTCGAACACATGACCCGGGTACCGCTGGGATCGGACGGCGTCGACGGCCTCGCCGGGGACGACGCCGTCACGGACACCTACTTCGAGCACTTCGACGAACTGACGACGCAGGGCGAAGGGGCCGAACGGATCGCCGAGGAGTACGACCTCTCCCGGCGCGACGTCGACGAACTCGCCCTCGACTCCCAGCGGCGGTGGGCCGAAGCCTGGGAGGACGGACGGTACGACGACCAGATCGTTCCCGTCGAGACCGAACTCGAGGTGGAAAACGGCGAGGACGGTCGAACGGGGAGTGAACCGACCCGCGAGACGGTCGTCGTCGAGAGGGACGAACACCCGCGGCCCGACACCGACCTCGAGACGCTCGGCGACCTCCCGGTGTCCTTCCGCGAGGAAGGCGAGGGCGTCCATCACCCCGGCAACGCCTCGGGGATCGTCGACGGCTCCGCGGCGCTGCTGATCGCGAGCGAGGCGGCCGCCGCCGAACACGGCTGGGAGCCGATGGCCCGGATCGTCGACACCGCGGTCGTCGGCGTCGACCCCACCACCATGCTCACCGGGCCGATTCCGGCCACCGAGGAGGTCCTCGAGAAGAGCGGACTCACGGTCGGCGATATCGATCTCTTCGAGGTCAACGAGGCCTTCGCCTCGGTCGTCGCGGCCTGGCTCGAGGAGACCGGCGCCCCCTGGGAGCGGACCAACGTCAACGGCGGTGCGATCGCCCACGGCCACCCGCTGGGCGCGACCGGGGCGGCGTTGCTGGGGAAACTGGCACACGAACTCGAGCGGACGGGGGGCGAGATCGGCCTCTCGACGATGTGCATCGGGTTCGGGCAGGGGATCGCGACGGTGATCGAGCGGGTGTGAGGATCGGACGAACGCGCGGGATCGGTCCGCTGGTGGCCGCCCAGTCGTCTTCGACTCGAGGTTCCTGGCCGTACTTCCTGCCCCCGGACCGACTCGACCGGGCCCTCCGCTCGAGTCGGCGGCGGTCCCGCCGCTGAATCGCCGATCCGGTCGACGGACCGGAAGATAGTTGTCACTGAAGTGACTTTCGTGTCGTAGTGAACGACGCGCTCCTCCTTTCGGGAACGGCGGTCGAGAACGCGGTCGGGTGGCTGCTTCTCGCCGCGTCCCTGCTGGTTCCCGGCGCGATAGCGGCCCTGCTGTGGACGCCGTTTTTGTTCTCGAGTCGGATCCGGACCCTGTTCGTCCGGCTGCCACCGTCCGATTCGCTGGCGCCGAGTTACGCTGTCGTCGGCGTCGCCGCGTCGCTGCCGTTCGTCCTCGGGCCGTTCGTCGCCGTGACGAGGGCCGGGCCCGACGCCCTCTGGGGGCCGCCGATACTCGGCGTGACCGCCGTGCTGTTCGTCGGCTACGCCGCGGGGACGCCCCTCGTCGGCGCGCTGGCGCTGCCACGGCTGGGGATCGACTGGGACCCACACGGCTACGACGCGTCCACGTGGGCGCTCCTCGGTGCGGGCGGGATCTGGTACGCGGCGCTGTTTACCGTCCCGCTCGCAGTCCTGGGGCTCGTGCTCTCGCTTCCCGGCGGATACTGACCGGCCGGCGCCGCGTCGATCCGATCACCGGTGGCCCCGACGCCCCGGCTTCCCGAGCGTGCAGTTCGTCCCCGCGATACCGCCGGTTTCCATCACGAAGAACACTGACGACGTTCGAATCGGCCGCCGTTACCGGGCCGAGATCCCGGGCTCGGGTCCGGACTCCGTCGCGGACTCCGGCTCCGATCTTCGGAGCCAATCCGGCCCGAAACCGCCCGCGCTCCGGAACGAGTTGGCGACCACGACGAGGCTGCTCGCCCCCATCATCAGCGCGGCGACGAGCGGGTTGATCGCGCCGACCATCGCCAGCGGAATCGCGAGGAGGTTGTAACAGACGGCCCAGCCGAGGTTCGTTCGAATCCGGCGACGTGTCGATCGCGACACCTCGAACACCGTCGGGATCGCCCCGAGGTCGTCGCCCCGCACGACGACGTCGGCCGCGTCCATCGCGACGTCCGTGCCCTCCTCGAGCGCGATGCCCAGGTCGGCCCGCGCGAGCGCCGGCGCGTCGTTCGTGCCGTCCCCGATCATCGTCGTCGTGCCGTCCTCCCGCAGCCCCCTGACGACGGCCTCCTTCGAGGCGGGCCGCACGCCGGCGAACACGTCGTCGACGTGCGGGTGGTCCCGGAGCCACCCCGTTGCGCGCTCGTCGTCGCCGGTGAGGACGACGATCCGGCGACCGTCGGCCGCCAGCGCGGCCACGACGTCCGCCCAGTTCTCCCGCGGCCGGTCGCGGACCGCGACGACGCCGCGGACGACGCCGCCCCAGCCGACGACGGTCGGGCGACAGCCGTCCCCGCGTGCGGACTCGATCGCCTCCCGGAAGCGGTCCGGGAGGGTCCACGCCCGGTCCGAGCGGAACGCCGCCGGATGTCCCACGGTCACGCGTCGCCCGTCGATGGTCGCCGAGACGGCCCGCGGGTCCCGTTCGAACCCGTCGACCGCCCGCTCCGTCGCCGGCGCCGCCTCGACGATCGCGTCCGCGATCGGGTGGTTCGACCGCGACTCGACGGCCGCCGCTCGCTCGAGGACCGCCTCCGGATCGTCGGCGACGACGCGTTCGACCGTCATCTCGCCGGTCGTGAGCGTTCCCGTCTTGTCGAAGACGACGATCTCGGAGTCCGTGATCCGCTCGAGCGCGTTCGCCGAGAGCACGGCGGCTCCCGCCTCGGCCGCGCGGCCGCTCCCGGCGGCCAGCGCGAGCGGCGTGGCGATCCCGAGCGAACACGGACAGGAGACCACGAGGACGGAGAGGCCGATCAACAGCGCGGTTTCCGCCGACGCTCCGGCGGCGAGCCAGAGGGCGGCGGCGACGCCCGCCAGCACGATCACCAGCGGGACGAACGCCAGGGCGAACGCGTTGACGAGCCGCTGGGGGCCGACCTCGGTGCTCTGGACCTCCCAGAGCAGTTCGACGAGCCGATCCAGCGTGCTCGAGTCGTCGACGGCGACGGTGAGCGTTCCGTCCGAGAGGACGGCCCCGCCGACGACCGCGTCGCCGCTCGCGACCGACCTGGGGATCGACTCGCCGGTCACGAACGACTCGTCGACCGTCGCCGTCCCGTCGACGACCGTCCCGTCGAAGGGGATCCGGTCACCGGGATTGACGACCACCCGGTCGCCGGGGTCGCAGGCCTCCCGCGGAACCTCCTCGAGCGAACCGTTCCCCGAAACCCGTCGGACCGTCGTCTCGCGGGCCGCGGCGAGGTCGGCGTGGGCGTCGACCGCCCGGCGTTTGACCGCCGTCTCGAGGCGGTTGCCGACGGTGACGACGACCAGCACCATCACCGCGACGTCGAAGTAGACGTGCCGGGAGCCGACCGCGAAGGCCGCGAGCGAGTAGGCGTACGCCGCGAGTACGGCGATCGAGACGAGGACGTCGACGTTCGGCCGGCGAACGGCCAGGCTGACGTAGCCGCTCCTGAAGATCGGATACCCAAGTCCCAGGAGGACGAGCGTGCTCCAGAGGGCGAGCGGCACGAACACCATCGTCCGGATCGTCGAGCCGTGGAGAAACGACGCCGGGTACAGCCCCAGGTACGTCGGGTAGATGAAAAGCAGGTACGGCGCCATGACGGGCATCGCGAGGAGGAGGGCGAACGCCGTCCGGTACTTCCCGAGGTCGAAGCCGCTTCCCTCCCGTTCCCGGTCGTCCCCGGGATCGTGAGCGCGGTAGCCGAACCCATCGAGCGCCGCCGGCAGTTCCTCGCGGTCGATCGTCTCCGGATCGTACCGGAGCCGGATCATCTCGGTGGCGTAGCTCGCCCGCGCCTCACGAATCCCCGCCGTTCCGAGGGCGACCGCCTCGAGGAACCGCTCGCAGGTGGTACAGTGCATCCCCTCGAGGGCGAGGAAGGCAGTCTCCAGCGTCTCGTCCCCGTCGCCGGTCTCGAACGCGTCGGCGTCGCTCGCGTCGGCCGGGAGGATGGATCCCTCGCCGTCGACCTCGTCCGGCGACGGGGCGTCGTCGGCGCCGTCCCGGATCCGGTGGACCTCGAGGCAGCCGCGACAGCAGAACGCTCCCTCGAGACCGTCCTCGCGGACGGGGCGGTCGCCGACGGGGAGTCCACAGAGGGTACACGCCGTCATGAGGGGTGACGTGCCGGCCTACCACGCGGGGGGTATAGAAACTCCGGCCGGCGACGGTCGCCCGCGGTCGCACGGGCGCCCGAACGGGGTAACCGGGGCGACACGCTACGCGACCGACCCGACGTACAGCGTCGCGACCAGGATCACCCACACGAGGTCGACGAAGTGCCAGTACATCGACACCGTCGAGACGGCCGTGTGCCGCTCCGCGGAGAACTGGCCCGCGAGGGCCCGGACGAAGACGATCGAGAGCAACGCCACACCCAGGCCGACGTGGAGCCCGTGCAGCCCCGTCAGGGCGAAGAAGGCGCTCCCGAAGACGTCGGTGACGCCCGTCCCCTCGACGACCAGGAGTTCGTAGTACTCGAGCAGCTGCCCCCCGACGAAGACGAGCCCGAGCAGCACCGTCAGCCCGAGCAGGGCGAGAAACCGCCGCCTGTGGCCGTCGCGGATTCCCTCGTGTGCCACGTGTAACGTCACGCTGCTGGCGATCAGAACGGCGGTGTTGACGAGCACGAGCGACGAGAGCAGCGGCGGGAGTTCGCCAGGTGGCCACGAACCCGTCCGAACGAAGAAGTAGTAGACGAAGCCGGCGCTGAAGGTCATGACGTCGGTGGCCAGAAAGAGGACCATTCCCCAGTGCAGGTCGACCGCGTCGCCGACCGCCGGCTCGGCCCGCTCCCGGTAGGAGCGAACGAACCCGTGGTAGGTCCATCCGTACAGGCCGGCGAGGAAGACCGCGGTGCCGCCGACGAGTACGACCGGCGGCAGTCGCCGTCCGACGAGCGGGTCCTCGCCGCGGGCGAGGAGGACGAGCGCGACGCCGAAGTAGAGGCCGGCGATCCCGACGGCGGTGACGACGGGCCACCAGCTCGCCTCGCCGAACCCTCGCGGCCAGTCGTCGGGCGCCGGCGGGTCGTGGCCACCGTCGCCGTCGTGTCCGTCGCCGTGTCCGTGTTCTCGGCCCCTCTGTGCGTTCGGTTCGCCCTCGGCGTCGACGGCGGACCCCATACCGCCGAATACGGGAACCGTTCGCAAAAACGTCCGGCCGGCGAATCGAGCGCAGAGGCCGTGCGAGCGGTCGGCCGGGGGTAGCTTCATACCGCTTCGCGTGGTCGGCCGGAGCATGGAACGCGACCGGGACCGCGAGACCGAGCAGCGCTCGAGCGCGTGGCCGCTAATCGCGGCGATCGGGATCGTGGCGACCGAGGCCGGCGTCCTGTTCGGGCTGGTGGTGATCGCGGTCGTCGGCGTTCTCGCCGTCGGGGCGAGCGTCGCGGGCCTGCTCCACGAAACCGGGTACGCGGCGGATCCGTGGCGGCCGCTGCGGCTCGTCGGGGTGGTCGTCGCCGGCGTCAGCGCGGCGGTCTGGATCGCCGTCGCACCCGCGGTAACGCCGGCGGCACTCGTCGACGCCGCCGCGACCGACGGGGTCGCCGTCCGGGCGGCCGTCGTCCTCGCCGCGGCGGCGCTGTTGATCGTCGCCGGCGTCACCGGACCCGCGGTCTCGAGTCGCCGCGGGGGGTCACACGGCGACCTCGAGCACTGAGTGCGGCCCGCCACACCGGCTTAGAGCAACGCGACGACGAACGCGGTCGCGAAGACGCCGAGCGCGACGCCGGCCAGCAGTAGTCCGAGCGTTTCCTTCCGGGGCATGCCGATACCGGCGCTCCAACGCGGCGACGTAAAACGATGCCGTCGTCGCCGTTCCCGCCGTCGCCGTCGTTCGCGTTCGGAGTAGCGAACTCGAGGCTCCCGTTCGGCAGGCCACGGACTGCCCGACAGTTATTACCCGCAACGTGGTACGTCCGGAAAACGATGAGCGGAGCCGACGAGCCGGGTCCGGACGCGTCCGCGGAGCAGGCCGAGGCGGTCTCGGGTGCGCCGGTCGACCGGGACGAGCTGGGCGCGGAGCTCGACATCACCCTCCGCGTCGTGCTCTCTGCGTTCGTCGGCGGCGCCGTCGGCCTGGTCGCGATGGTCCCGATCCTCTTCGTTCCGCCCTTCTTCTTCGACCTCTTTCGGGCGGAGACGCTCGTCGACGTCGCCGAACTCGGCCGTGTGCTCGGCCTCGAGCCGAACCTCCTGCTCGGGGTTCTCGTGTTCGTCGCCGGCGGGACCGTCGCCCTGCCGCTGCTGTTCGTCGTCGCCGGCGCGTTCCTGCCGCCGCGACAGCCCCGGGCCGCCCGCGGGATCACCTTCGCGACGATCATGTGGACCGGCTTCGTCCTCGCCTTCTGGCCCGGCGAGTACGCCGGCGTGCTGTTCCTCGGACTGTCGCTTGCGGCCCACTGGGTCTACGGCTACGTGCTCGGACGGGTGATGCAACGGCTCGCGTACGTCCCCCAACACTCCGTGTAGCGCGGGTCGAGGGGCGTTTTCAGTCGGACCCGGAATCGGAGTCAGAGTCGGAGTCGGAATCGGTATCCTCCCCCGCTCGAGTCCGTTCCGGGCTCGACTCGGGCCGCGTCGAACCGTCGCGGCGCTCCTCGAGTCGCTCCTCGAACCACTGCCACTCGCGGGTGAACTGGCCGGTCTCTTTCAGGTTCCAGACGTCGGCGTCGCGGACGACCGGACCGACGCGGGCCGACTGGACCATGTTCACCAGCCAGAGCACCACGCTCACGCCGAGGACGAGGGCGCCGAGCGAGGCGATCTGGTTGAGGGTGATGAACTCCGCGGGATAGACGCCGTACCGGCGGGGCATCCCCTCGTAGCCGAGCACCAGCAGCGGCAGGAACGTGACGAAGCTCCCGACGACGAGCAGCAGGGACTGTACCCTCGCGAGCCGCTGGTTGTACATCCGGCCGGTGATCAGGGGGAACCAGTAGTAGCTCGCCGCGATCATCGCAAGCGGGATGACGCCGACGACGATGAGGTGGAAGTGGCCCACGACGTAGTGGGTGTCGTGCAGCACCAGGTCGACCGGCACGGCCGCGAGGAAGACGCCCGTGATCCCCCCGACGACGAACGTACTCAGGCCGCCGATGATACAGATCAGCGGGGCGTCGAGTCGGAGCCGCCCGTTCCACATCGTGGCGATCCAGTTGAACTCCTTGATGGCGCTCGGGATCGCGATCGCCAGCGAGACGGCCATGAAGCTCGCGCGTAGCCGCGGGTCCATCCCCGTCGCGAACATGTGGTGGGCCCAGACGCCGAACGACATGACCCCGATCGCGATCGTCGAGTAGACGATAAACCGGAAGCCGAAGAGCCGTCGGCCGCAGAACTTCGGGAGGATGAGGCTGATCAGCCCGAACGCCGGCAACACCAGGATGTACACTTCGGGGTGACCGAAGAACCAGAACAGGTGCTGCCAGAGCATCGGCCCGCCGCCCTCGATCGCGAAGAACGTCGTCCCGAAGTTCCGATCGAGCAGGAGCATGATCAGCGTGCTGCCGAGCAGCGGGAAGGCAAGCAGGATCAGCCCGCTCGTGACGAGGATGTTCCACGAGAAGATGTCCAGCCTGTCCCAGCCGAGGTCGTCCGGCCGCTCCGTGAGGACGGTGACGATGAAGTTGATCGCCGCCATGGTGGTGGCGACGCCGCTCAGGTGCAACCCGAGCAACGCGACGCTGATCTGGGGGTTCGCCATCTCGACCGACAAGGGCGTGTACATCGTCCACCCCATCCCGACCGGCTCGAGGGCCTCGAGCGCGGAGACGTCGAGCGGAAGCACGCCGAGGACCATCCCCATAACGTCCGTGATCAGCCCGCCCCGAACCAGCAGAAGCGACGGGGGGAGCAGCCAGAACGCGATCGCGTTGATCCGCGGGAACGCGAGGTCGTCGGCCCCGAGCAACAGCGGCAACACGTAGTTCGCGATGCCGGTGAACACCGGCGTCACGAAGAAAAACAGCATCGTGAACCCGTGGGTCGTGAACACCGCGTTGTACGTCTCGACGTTCCAGATCGCGGTCTCGGGTACCAGCAGTTCGGTCCGGATCATCATCGCGTCCGTCGCGCCCCACAGCGCGGCGGCCGTCCCGAACAGGATGTACAACAGCCCGATGTCCTTGTGGTCGACGGTTGTGAACCATCGCAGGAGGCCGGCCGGTTTCTCCGTTCCCGTCAATCCGACCGTTACCGACGCGGTTCCGCCGTCGGCGAACGATCGCGCCGGTCGACCGCTGCGGAGGCGATAGTACGCGAGGAGCGCGGCCGCTATGACCGCGGCGACGACGACTCCGGGGATCGTCTCGAGCATCGTGAATCGTAGGACGGCGGTGCCGACCGGCGGATCTGGACCGGGACCGGGACCGGGACCGCCCGGTTGGAACCGACTTCAACGAACGGCTGGTAAAGGTTTGTGTCGACACACGGCAAGGTCGTCGATCACGCGGGCCGGAACAGTCGGCCGTACACCGCGCCGAGGGTGAAGCCGTACGCCCAGTGTGCGAACAGCGTGTACGCTCCGAAGAAGACCAGCAGCGGTCCGCCGATGTCGCCCCGCCCCGTGATCACGAACGGGAGCCAGAGGATCGAGGCGAACACGACCCCTCGGGCGGCGGGATCGGGTCCGCGCGGGAGGTACGGTTCGAGCGCGAGAAACAGGAGCGGCCAGGCGACCGTGCCGGCGACGGCGAACAGCGCGAACCCGACGGCCGGGTCGTCGGGGGTCCCGATGAACCGGGCGATCACGTAGAAGACCTTCAGGGCCGATCGGGTTTCGACCTCGAGCAACAAAAGCAGCAGCGACATCACCGCGGTCCCGGCGACGCCGCCGGCGATCGCGCTCGAGAACCGCTTCATGGACCGCCTCCGACACGGTCGGTCGATTCGTTGTCGGACCCGTCGTCCGCCCCGTTGCCCGACTCGTCGTCCGATCCGGAGTCCGCGTCTCCGTCCGCTCGTTCCGTCAGCCACGATTCGTACCCGTCCTCGTCGACCACCCGGACCGTCGACAGCATCTCGGGATGGCCCTCCCCGCACAGTTCGGCACAGTACAGGCGGTACTCCCCGGTCTCCGTCGGTTCCGTACGGATGAGGTGTGTCTCGCCCGGTACGGCGTCCTGTTTCAGGCCCAGCCCGGGCACGTGGACGGAGTGGATCACGTCCTCCGAGGTGACGTACAGGTACACAGGCCGGTTCGCGGGGAGCACCAGTTCGTCGTCGGTCGTCACGTCCTCGTCGAGGTACTCGAAGGTGTATTCCCACTGCTCGGTCGTGACGTTCACTTCGACGGCCCCCTCGGGCGCGCCGCCCGGTTCCTGGCCGCCGTGGGGGCCGTTGGGCAGCGTCGATACCGCCGGGTGGGCCAGCGCGTGGAACGACGCCGTGCCGACGAACAGCAACACGATCGCGGTCGCGATCGTCCAGGTGATCTCGAGTTGTCGGTTCTCACGGGTCGGTCGGGGCTCCGCGTCGCCGTTCCCGTCGCTGCGGAACCGCCAGACGGTATAGAGGAGGATGACCTCGACGAGGACCGCGATCGGCACTGCGAGATAGAGCAGTTGCCGGTTGAGCCGCCGGATGAGCTGATTCGTAACCGACCCCGATCCCGAACCGGCGACGGCGACGATCGGGACCGCCGCGAGCGCGACGCCGAACAGCACGGCCGCGACGGCGGCCCGGTGGGTTCGTCTCATCCACGGGGTGGCCTACATCAACTCCCGTCATAAGCGTTTGTCCGGGAACAGCCGGTTCCGCTCGGCTCCGTACTGCCCGCGGTTCGCCCCCGGCGATCCGGGGTACGGTTTATTCCGCTCGCAGACGAACGCTGGAGTATGCTCGAGTGGCTCTCTCGAGAAACGGTCGTCGACATCTCGATCAACGCGGTCCCGGTGCTCATCCTCGCTTACTTCGCGGTACTCTTCGAGGTCGCATCGCCCTGGGAGTTCGATCCGCTGGCGGTGGTCCTCACCCACACGCTGACGCTGTTCCCGCTGCTCGTCCTCGTGTGTGCCACGTACCTCGTCGCCAGAGTGATCGAACGGGACGCGACCCGGTCGTCGGGGTGACCGAGCGCGGGTCGGCGTCGGATCGACGGGGTGCACACGGCGCGCCCGTTCCCGACGACGATTGCCGGTCGGGAGTTTAAGCGGTCGGCGCTCGTATACGTAACCGATGGCGCACCGGTTCCCGTCCGTCTACACGCCCCAGGGAGCGTTCGCGTACATGATGGCCGTCCTCCTGCTCGCGCTGGTGGCTGGACTCGTCTACCTCGCAGCGTTTACCGGCGCGAGCGTCCCGTTCTAGTCGGCGTCGGAACCGCCCCTCGAGGCGATCGGTTTCCGTTCGAACCCCAAACTTCGTGAGGCCGGTATTCACACCGAAGACACCGCGATGGAGGGGTTCGACGTCCGGGGGATTGCTACGACTACGACTGCGGTTCGTCCGACCTGCGGGGCGAATACGTCGGCGGCCGGTTCCCATCGACGGCCGCGAGTGCGACGACGGAGTTGTGAACGTCGGGGCGTCGCCGAGCGCCGCCCGCGAACGGGGGCCGTCGGAATTCGTCGACGCCTACGAAGTGTGAGCCAGGACTCGAGTCGGACAGGCCGAAGACGGAGGTTGTCCGTTCTCTGACACACTCCCGCGGCTAAAACCGTGGGCTTCCGCGCTGTCCCGCTGTGACCGACGACTCAGCGTCGAGAACGGCGTTCGGCTCCCCGTCGACCGTCCCATCGTCTGTGGAGTCCCGAAGAGACGACTCCGAGTGCCCGGACGGTCCAGAACGCGGTGACACCGAGAGCACCGATGAGCAACAGAGACACGAGGACCCGAAACAGGTACTCCGTGAAGGTCACCTCCGCGCCGTGGCTCGTATGCAGTACGACGAACGCTACTGAGCTAGCGAGCGAAAACATGATCGGGGAAATCAGCCGGCGTTTCGAACCCCTGGATACGACAACGCAACCCCGACGACGAACACGACCGTCGCGAGGTAGATCGGTCCGAGATGCGTCACCCAGTCGTGGGCGAACGCGTCTCCCGTCCAGTGCATCGGTAACGCGAGCGCCAGGCCGACGACGGCGGCGACGATCGCCGTCGCCCATGCCCAGGTGAGCCGCTGGCGCACGCCGTACCACGAGAGGCTCGCAACGGCGATACCCGTCGAGATGATGAACGCGGCGGTGGCGACGTGGAGGTGACTGATGTAGTACGCCACCGTCGGGTCGAGGTCGGCCGACGTCATCCCGCCTAACGTACCGACGCCGATTTCGAAGCCGCTCCCGACGAAATTCATTACGAGGAACACGACACCGTAGCCGACGAACCCGATCCCCGCGAGGGTCATCAGCAGGGACCCGTTCCGGAGCCGTGACTCGTACTGTACTCGCTCTTGCTGTTCGTCCGCAGTCGGTTGGTTTGTCGCCATAGTGATCACGTGGTTGCTCCGAGCGAGATGCTCTTGACGCCGTACTTCTCGCACGCGTTGGCCGCCCGCTCCGAGACGAATTCGTACTGCGTGTTCTCCCGGACCTCCGTCACCGAGAAGCCGACTGCCTCGATGGCCGTCGTATACCGGTCGATCTGCTGGGCCCCACCGATGCAGGCCGCCCAGAGGTCTTCGTCGTTCTTGATGCTCTCGGGCATCTCCTCCTCGCTGATGATATCGGAGATAGCCAGCCGACCGCCGGGGGCGAGCACTCGGGAGGCTTCCTCGAACACCCTCGGCTTGTCCGGCGAGAGGTTGATCACCCCGTTCGAGATGACCACGTCGAAGGTCCCATCGTCGAAGGGAACGTCCTCGATGTACCCGTGCTCGAACGAGACGTGCTCCAGCCCCGCGGCGTCGCGCAACGTCCTGGCTTTCTCGAGTTGCTTGTCCGTCATTTCCAGCCCGATCACGCGACCATTCTCTCCGGCGTGGAGGGCCGCGACGAACGCGTCCATCCCCGATCCGCTGCCGAGGTCGAGTACGTCGTCTCCCTCCTCGATATCGGCCAGGTCGAAATGGTATCCGACGCCGGCGAACGATTCCGTCGCCGCCACGGGAACGTGATCGAGGTGCTCCGGCCGATAGCCGAGACGCTCCGCCAGTTCGCGGCCCATCTCGAAGTGATACTCCTCGTCCGGCTCCGCCGCGACGTCCTGATAGACCGACTTGACAGCCCGTTCCAGTTTGTCGACGTCGAGTGAGTTTGCCATGTGTCTCCCCCCTAGTCGTCGGCGCCCACCTCGGCAGGCGTAGTCACCGTGAGGTTGACCTCCTGGTCGAGGGAGACGAGATTGTAGACCGGCGCCCGCCGGGCCCACTCGTCGACCTCGTCCTTGTCGAGGTCGGGGCTCTCGATCTCGACCTCCGCGGTCAAGTTTTCGAACACGGTGTCGGCGTTCCCGAGATCCTCCACGCTGAAGAGGACGCTCGGGTCGAACTCGGTACGAACGCGCGTCTCGAGGTGGTCGATGTCGACGCCGTTCGCGACGGCATTGATGCTGATGCCGACGTTGATGCACGAGGCGAGTGCGGAGAGCGCGACCTCGATCGGTTCCATCCGATCCGTCGCTTCGACCCAGCCGCCGGCCTCGAGCACTTCCTTCCACCCGCCGTACGGGATCGTGTACGCCCGGGTACCGCGGTCGATCGTCTCGCCGCCGAGGACGTACGAGTCTATCGTCGCCAGACTGTGGGCGCACGTCCCTTCGTAGATCGATCGGGCACTCAGTCCGAGCTGGACGTCCTCGGGGTTTTCGGCGGCGTGTTCCGCGAACGCGTCGAGTTCCTCGGTATCGACGCCATGGGAGAGGTGTCGTTCGGTTCCCATAGATCAGACGACCTGGAGGTGAGCCTCCCGGAGTTCGTCGTCCGAGTAGTCCTGCCCGTGGTCCTCCTGCATGTGGTTCTTTGCCAGTTCGATCGCTTCGGTTTCGTTCTCCGACTGGATGATGAAGCGGCAATCGGCCGACTCCGATTCACAGTCGAGTTTGTATGCGTCTGCCATCGTGGTCTCCCTTGCCTTGCGGCAATGTATGGTAAAGAGTTGCAAGGACACATAACTAACCTGTGACATTTGGGCAGGAGGTACCGCTCTCCGCAGACTCCGCCGGAGTCTGCAGCCGCTGACGATCGCTCAGGTGCTGAAAACCCGCCGCCATAGCTATGAGGCCGAAAGTACGACCGTACACCGTCCACCCGCGCCCGCTGTCGATTCCGTCACCGACACCCGCTTGCCCCTTCACAGGTCGTTCTCGAGTGGGAGCGTCGGCGTCTTTCGTCTGTGGGCAGTGAAGGTCGATTCCGCCCACTCGCGTGGGTCGGTCCCGTCGGTGTCAACCAGAACCCGAACCGCAACACCCTCCGGATCGTACCCGATTATCGCGGTTCGGTCGTCGAACAGACCGACCCCGAACGGGGGTAAGTCGTCGTGTAGTCGGAGATCGAGATTGCCGCTCTCGAGCGCCTCGGAGAAGAGATCCGGACAGTCCGAGCGGATGTAATCCGCCACTCTCGGCGGGTTGATGAGTTCTGTTTCCATCCCTTCGACGATCCGCCGGCAGAGTTCGGTCTTACACGAGTCGAGCATGGCAACGTCGAGTCCGGTCACTCGCAACCGATCCGTCCCCTCGAAAAGCGCACAGAACCTGCTAATGGGACGGCTGGGCTCCTCGGGGTCGGCGACGGTCACGGTCGCGTCCGAACACATGTCGATGGTGAAACCTGTTTCTTCGTCCGGGAGCAATCGCCAGACGTCACGCAGTTGCCGCTCGGTTTCGATCCTGTCGATCGACTCTGCTATCGCCGAGGCAACGAAGGCACCCATCTGTGTCGCCTCGTACTGATATCCGTCCCTGTACACCCAGTTGCGCGCTTCGAATTCGCTCAGAGTCCGTCTGATCGTGGACTCCGATACGCCGGTCATTTCCCAGAGCTCGGATCGGCTACGCGGACGAACGCTGAGCGCGATAAGCGCTGGCGCCCGGTGTTCGGATCGCGTAAGGTACGCGATGTCGTCGATCGGTGAATCCGTGTTAGCATTCCCCATACGTGTCGCTACAGACGACGGATTGAAAAAACCACCCTACTCTTGACGCGGTCTACCTGTAACACGCAACTTCTCTCGTCCGAAGGAGCAAACGGTTCGGATTCCTGATACGCGCCAATCGGGTGCCGAGTTCGAACGGTAGTGCGACGTAAACGGTCTTTCGGATATTCCGTCGGTTACAGCGGGGCCCTTCGAGCCTACTGCTCCTCGTTTTCGAACGCCTCGTTTGCCTCCGGCCAGTGTCGTTCAGCCCACGCGTGAAGGTCCTTGAAGATCGGATTCAGTTCCTGGGCCTTCGTCGTCGCCTCGTATTCGACCCGCGGTGGAATCTCGTCGTAAGACCGCCGCGTGAGAAGGCCCGCGTCGGTCAACTCCTCGAGCCGGTTCGACAGCGTGTTCGGCGAGATGTCGAGTTCCGCTTCCAACTCGTTGAATCGCCACGGTCGCTGTTCCCGCCGCGTCACGTAGTACAGAATCGCCAGCGCGTGGGCCCGGCCGAGGAGATCCATCAGCTCTCGAGCGGGGTGTTCGCCGTCCGATAGCGGTGGTGATCGGCTCTCGTCGGCCATACCGTCGCTTCGAAATCCGTAGTGAAAGCAGTTCTGCCGTCCCGCCACAGCTGACGAGGTACAACGCCGCCTGGCTCGCTTCGAAGCCTGGTAGTGACTCCTATACTGCGAAGTTGAGAGTATATTACTTCAAAACTCGTATTATAGGGTGTGACCGAAAACATCACCACACGAAGGCGGCGTTACGGCCGATCTCTGCCGGTTCGCGGCGGACTCGCCGTCGTACTCGCCGTGCTCGCAAACGCGGCTCTGGTCGTCGGAGCCGAAACGTTCGATATCGCCCCCGGATTTCAGGCGTTGACGCTCCCGCCGGTCGCGTTCCTGTCGGCGCTCGGAGCCGTCGGTGCGACCGTCGTCTACGGCCTGATGGCCCGGTACGGAGCGGACGTCGACCGCACCTTCGTACGCGTCGCCGGAGGTGTGTTGGTCCTCTCGTTCGTTCCAGACGTCGCCTTGCTCGCCGTCGACCCGGCAGCCACCGTACTCGGCGTCGTCCTGCTCATGATCATGCACGTGGTCGTCGCCGCCGCGGCGGTCGGTACGCTCGTCTACTGGGGGCGTGAACGTTGACGGGGACGGTTCTCGTCACGGGAGCGACCGGAACGGTCGGACGACACGTCGTTGGCGCGCTTGCGGACCGTCCCGGTGACGTCCGAGTCGGCGTTCGCGATCCGGAAGCCGCGCAGTCGACGCTGCCGGACGCCGCCGACGCTGACGTCGTGGAGTTCGATTTCGAGAAACCCGAGACGTGGGGACCAGCGGTAGCCGGCGTCGACGGCCTCTTTCTCGTCCGGCCGCCCACGGTGGGCGACGGAGATGTGGCGGCGTTCGCCGAGGCGGCGGACCGCGCTGGGGTCGCCCACATCGCGTATCTTTCCACGCTGGGCGCGGAGAAGAACGTCCTCGTCCCGCATCACCGAATCGAGAAACGGGTCGTGGCGACCGACGCTGCCCACACGCTGCTCCGGGCTTCGTTTTTCATGCAGAACCTCCTCGAGGTTCACCGGACCGACGTCGTCGAACACGACGAGATATTCGTCCCCGCCGGCGACGGCAAAACGAGTTTCGTCGACGCACGGGACCTCGGAGAAATCGCGGCGATCGTACTGACCGAATCGGGCCACGAAAATCGAGCCTACGACCTCACCGGCCCCGAAGCGTTGGACTATCACGAGGTCGCGAGCGTCTTTAGCGACGTTCTCGAGCGGTCGATTACGTATCCGCGGCCCTCCGTACTGGAGTTCGGCGCTCGCATGCGTCGACGCGGAACGGGGCTGGGCTTTATCGTGCTCATGTGTGGCATCTACACGACGGCACGCCTCGGGTTAGCCGGTCGCGTTACCGGGGACAGTCAGCGGATTCTCGGTCGGCGGCCACGCGATATGCGAGCGTTCGTCGACGCGTATGCGGACGAATTTCGGGCCGATTCCGAAACCACGACCGTCAGCTAACTGGCCACGAGTGACGCCGACTCGAGCGTGGGTGCCGGTCGGGGAAACGGTACGATCGAGGGCGACGACGAGAGTTACGTCGAAACGCGCGGCCTGCCTGTTCCGGAGGCCGCTTACACAGTCATCAATCCCCTAGTGGAACTGCTGTTGCGGTCGCCGCTTCACCCCCTGGTCAGCTATTCGGTGGCGGTGCTGACGTTCACCGGCGCAAAGACCGGCAACGAATACTCGACTCCGGTCGGGGACTGGGTGAAAGACGGTCGTATCATCATCACCACGCACAGTTCCTGGTGGCGGAATCCGAAAGGAGGGGCGGAGGTCGGGCTTCATCTCCGGGGGGAGTCCCGATCGGGCGTTGCGACGCCGTATTCGGAGCCGGACGACGTCGCGGAGTACATGAAGGAGTTCATCGACCGACACGGAACCGACGCCGCCCGGCGTTTTGGCATCCGAATCAACGGCGACGGGGAACCGACCATGGGCGAACTGGAGGAGGGTGTCACGGGAACCGTCGTCATCGAGATCAAACTGACCGACGACAATCCCCCGGTGCGCTAAGTTCGTCGGTGGAGAGTCGTCCTGAAACCTTTCGGTGCTGGCCCGAAACCACCGCTACACACCGCATAATCCGACACATCCGATACGGAAGGCCCGATACCCCCGAATTCGGTCATCTGTTTTCCCGCTGTTCAACCTTGTTCAGATGACTGAAATCCGTAACACGAACTGGTGGAACAAAGTTGTTTTGAGAGATATAAACCCCAGAAAACGAGCGATAGAGGCTCTTTTCCGATCCATTATATAAATGAGCGTGCCCTACCGGTGGTGAAGTCTCGTCAGCACTCTCGACCGGTAGGATACTGCACCGATGATGCTTAACACATGATACGAATACAACAAATTGAAGAGTGTAAGGTTGGATGTGTGATCACTTAGGTAAGCCCGGAGTAAATCGGGGATTTCTTGTTTGAAGCCAAGATAATACGGCGAGTTTGTAAATGCATAATGGTTGGTGTGGTGTCATCTTATGTGGGTCGCTGACATACTAGAGTGTGAGTCGGTTCCAACCGCTGCTGTGGGCCACTCGGGGGAACATGAGCCATGAGCAACGAGACACACGACACGACGGCTGACGCAGAATCGAACTCCGAATTGCTACGAGCGACCCGCCGCACCGCGCTTCGGGGGGCGGGTCTCGCCGGATTACTTGCAGTGGCTGGTGGTAGCGTCTCTGCCAGCCAGAACTTCTCGGAGGCGAACACCTGCCAAGATGGAACCGAGACGTCAGAAGACGACGAGCCAATCCCCGTGACGTGGGAGAACTACCCGCGCGCCAACTGTCATCTCACATGGGAGTTGACCGTTGACAATGGTGGATTCGGACAGTTCAACCACCAGAGAGATCTGGCCCCCATCGAGGATCAGTTGGCCATCCAGGCAAACCGTGACACACTCTACTCACTCGGGGTCTTCGATCTGACCGAGCCAGTCACCATCACGAAACCGGACACCGGTGACCGATACCAGTCGATGAACGTCCAGAACGAGGACCAGTACGTGAAACTGTACGCCACCGACCCCGGCGAGTACACGATAACAAAAGACCTCATAGGTACTCGGTATGCTGGCGTCGCGATCCGCACGTTCGTCGATCCTGACGACCCGGACGACCTGAGACAAGTTCGGCAACTCCAGGACGAGATCGGCGTGGAGCAATCGTCCCCTGGTTCGTTCGAGATTCCCAACTGGGATCCGCAATCGTACACACAACTCAACGACGCGCTCAAAATAGTTGAACTCACGATAGATGACTTCTCGGGCGCGTTTGGTGACGTCGACGAGGTCGACCCTGTGAAATTCTTCATCGCCAGTACCGTAGGATGGACCGGCGTTCCGCAGCCGTCACAAGCAATCGTCCTCCAACGAGTTCCCGACCAGAACGACGGCACGACGCCACACACACTCACCGTCCAGGACGTCCCTGTCGACGGGTTCTGGTCGGTCACCGTCTACAACCGTGACCAGTATCTCGAGCAAAACGAGTACGACGCCTACTCGGTCAACAATGTGACCGCAGAGCGGGACGCTGTCGGCAGCGTCACGATCCACTTCGGCGGCGACCCCGACCAGCCGAACTTCATCTACACACCAGCGGGATGGAGCTATACTGTCCGACTCTACCAACCGCGCGAGTCACTCATCAACGGGAGCTACCAGTTCCCTGAGGCCCAGCCGGTGGAGTGAGGCAAGCGCCGGGCTGTAGCCATGCTGTTCGCTGACGTCGACTCACCGCGACGCCGAACTTCGACTCGTCGTCCGACTTGTCTCAAAGAACGTACTGGATACATCCTCTATATGCAGCACGCCAGCCCTGTTGGCTGAATGCTTCAAGGATGCGGATTCTTTGTTATCGCTAATCGAACGAGAAACAGAAGAGCAGCTGTCGGAAGAAGATTTAGCCGTCCAGTCCGTAATAGAGGCTCTGAAACGCCCGAATACGGCTACCGGCTCTCGCGCTGTTCGACCTTGTTCAGATAGATAATATCCAATGTGCGAACAGATGAAACACTGGCGACTGTACCATCAAACGCCTACTGGTGGTAAGATTCTTTGTCTTTGGTACCATAGTCGTATACATGTCAGCAGAAACGGACGGGCAAGGGAGGCTGTACATCCCCAAAGACGTACGAGAAAAATACGGCGAAAAGTACCACATCGTCACGTACGAGGATAGAATCGAACTCGTTCCGGTTGCGGACGACCCGCTCGCTGCAGTTCGGGAGGCAGCAGGCGAGTTACGTGATGCGTCCATCGACGATATTCGTGCGGACATCGAAGCAGAGGGGAAAGCTGAGGCCCGTAAGAAAGGGGACGATAGATGACGGTCTACGTAGAAAGCGACTTTTTGCTTGCGCTCGCCAAAGACTCGGACTGGTTGCAGCAATCAGCAGAAGAAGCACTGGACGAGTACGACGTAGAAACGTCGGCGTTCTCCTATCTCGAACTCCTTCTCGCCCGAGAACGGTACGAGTTTGAGTACGTCCCACTCGTGGCAAATCTGCTCGAACTCGTCCCTGTCCGAGACGAGGAAGAGCGACAAATCGTTCTGAAGGCCGTCAACTACTACGACGAGGGAATGACGGCGTTCGATTCCTTCCACGCCGCGACTGCAGAAACACGTACGCTGAACGTGCTCTCATCGGAGAAAGACTACGAAGACATTGAGGTGGAACGAGTCCCGCTCGAACCTGCTGATGAATGATGTAGCAATAATAATGTGGTGCGTTACCGATTCTCTCGTTGCTCGACTTTGTTCAGTTCGATCAACAGCCGGAAGATCGCCTTCACCAGATTCGCGTCCACGTCAAACTGCTCGGCGTTTTCGCCCGCCCGGTCCATCACCTGCTGTTCCTGCTGCTCGTCGGTCGTCGGCAACCCCTTCTCGTCTTTGACCTGTGCGATCGTATCCGCGACGTAGGTCCGCTGGGCGATCAACTCGACGATCTCGCGGTCGATCGTCTCGATCTCCTCGCGGAGTTCGTCGAGGCTCATTTCGTCGGGGGTTCGCGTTTCGGTCCGTTCGTTCCGTTCGTCGTCGGTCGTGTCTCGAGTCATGGTGTACTGTCTCCGTTCAGCTACGGGGCCGCGTCCGCGTCCCGTCGGTTCGTGTCGCAAGCAACCGCGTCGTCCCGTTGCGCTCGTCCCACCTTTCCCGAACCGCCTCGAGTGCGTCCGTCTCGCCGAGGGCGACGTAACTCGGCCCCGTCCCGGACAGCGAGACGCCGGCGACGTCGGGAAGGGCGTCGACCAGCGGTCCAGCCGGGAACTCGAGCGCGCCGCAGAAGGCGAAGCCGTTGACGGTCATCGCCTCGCCGTATCGCCCGTCGAGGGCCAGTTCCTCGACCAGGGCGGCCATCGGGGCGATCCGTTCGCAGGCGTCGACGTTCGCGTCGGCGCTGAACGACTGTTCCGGCGGGGTGTAAACGAGCGCGTGCCAGCCCCCATCGAGTTCGTCGCGGGCGAGCAGTTCGTCGGTCCCGTTGTCGGTGACCGTTACGCCCCCGAGCATGCTGGCGCTCGCATCGTCGAACGCGCCGGTGACGGTGACGCCGGCGTCGCGGGCAGCCTGAACACCGAGCCGGCAGGCATCGATCCGCTCGACGGCGTCGGCGATCCCGAGCGCGTCGAGCGTCGCGAGCACCGTCGCGTTGGCCGCGGCGCTCGAGCTTTTCAGCCCCGAGGCCATCGGCACCTCGCTCTCCGTGCGGACGCGAGCGCCGACCGCGGCGTCGGCCAGTCCCGCACGATCGGCGTACTCGGCGATCGCCAGTTCGGCACAGCGCTCGATGAGGGTCGCGTCGGCGTCGGCCTGGCCGTCGATCCGGCCGTGAACGTCACCGTCGTCGGTGAGTTCGACCGTGGCTGTCGTCTCGAGGTCGATGGCAAACGCGGAGCCGACTCCGGTCGCGAGTGCGTTGAGAACCGTCCCGGCTGCGGGAGCAACGGCGCGGCCGTCCATATCCGTACACTCGTGGACGGATACTTACGGCTGACGATCCGGGTGAGCACGGCACACGGATGCGTCACGTGGTCGCGGCGTTCGGTTTCCGGTCCGGCATCGAACGCGGGTGAGAACGCACGCCTTTTCCCCCATCCGACCGAACGATGGGGCAATGACCACGCGCAGCAACGTCGCCCCGAGCACGATCGGCGTCGACCTCGTCGACGGCGGCGTCGTCGTCCAGTACCTCGACGGCCGCGAGGTGTTCTATCACGGGCCGCCGAAACCCGTCGAGGGGTCGATCACCACGCCGCCGGGGAAGGACGTCCACGTCCTCGTCACCGACCCCGACGGCGTCGAGGGCGTCATGACCTACGTCAACGACCGCGACACCCACGACGGAATCCTCGAGACGACCGGCGTCGGGCGGGTCATGCTCGAGAGCGACGACGAGGAGGTGCTGTACCCGGGCGTGACGGTCTCGACGGAAGGGTACTCGATCCGGGTCGAGGCGGACGTCTCGGCGGTCGACGGTCGGATCTTCGTCTTCGCGGAGGACGAACTGAGCGAGCACGCCTACGAACTGGTCGCGGAGACGGACGACGGGGAGGACGAGGACGGCGGGGAAGCCGCCGCCGAACCGACCGACGCCACGGAGGAGTGACCGTGCCACTGCAGAAACCCTGGACCGATCTCGACCGCGACGCGGTCGCGAAAGCGCCGGACCGGCCGGGTGTCTACGAACTCGGCGACGCGGACGGTACTGTCCGCTCTGTCGGGCACGGCGTCTTGCGCGACGAACTCAAGACGGCGCTTTCCTACGGCGACGGCGACCGCGTTCGCTGGACCGAGACGCACACCCTCGAGCGGGCCCGCGAACTCGCCGAGGAACACCGGGAACGCCTCGAGTAACGGAGGCGATCGCCGGCGGGAACGGATCGCGTCGCCTCGGTTTCCCGGCTCTTCATCTGGCCCGCATCGAAACCGGTGCAAGCGAGGCGATCACTGCGATCACTGGATGTACGACGGCTCGGTGTCGTCACAGCGCTGCTCGTGTTCGGAGGCGTCCGACTTCTCGTCGAAGAGCAACCCACAGTTTTCACACTCGTACCACGTCGCGTCGTCCCGCTCGGTCTGGACGACCATGCGGGGGGATGCGACGCGAACCCTCAAATGCGTTTCTCCGGCGGGACGGGCGACCGCCGGCCGGAGGGGCTGGCGGGACCAGTGAGACCGGCGAGACCGGCGGGGCAACCCTCAAGGCGACCCGGCCGGAACGTACGCTCCATGAGTGGGTCGGATCCGGACCCGGACCCGGGCTCGAGCGCGAACGGCGACGGCGTGGAGCTAACGGTGCGGGCCGCCGAGAAACGGGACGCCGGGCGCGGCGTGGCGCGGATCCCGGAGTTCGCGCGGCGACAGCTGGGCGTCCTGAGCGGCGATACGGTGGTCATCGAGGGCGACGCGACGACCGTCGCGAAGATGTGGCCAGCCGATCCGTCAGTGCCCGAGAACGTGGTCCAGATCGACGCCGACACGCGGGCGAACGCGGGCGTCCACGTCGGCGACACCGTCGTCGTCCGGACGAAAGACAAATCGTCGATCCAGGAGGCCCAGCGAGTGACGCTTGTCGCCCCGCCCTCGCTGTCCGACGACGAGCGCCAGGTCGCCGAGCGCAAGGCGACCAAGAAACTTCGGAACCGGCCAGTCCGGGCCGGCGAACAGATCCGCGTCGAGGGGTTCGGCCAGGAGCCGTTCAAGGTGGTCGACACCGATCCCGACGGCGACGTGCGTATCTCGAGTACGACGACGATCCGGATCGTCGACGCGCAGGGGAGGAAACCCAACCGGGCGAGTTCCGGATCCGGAAGCACGGAGCGATCCGGCTCCACCGGGTCGACCGATACGTCCGCCGGCAGCACCGATACTGACACCGACGACGCCAACCTCGAGACCGAACTCGAGGGCGGCGACCCCTCCGAGACCGGCGGCGGCTCCGGGCCGAGTTCCGGCGTCACCTACGAGGACATCGGCGGTCTCGACGAGGAACTCGAGTTGGTGCGGGAGATGATCGAACTCCCGCTGTCGGAACCGGAACTGTTCCAGCGGCTCGGCGTCGAGCCGCCGTCGGGCGTCCTGCTGTACGGTCCGCCGGGCACCGGGAAAACGTTGATCGCCCGCGCGGTGGCCAACGAGGTCGACGCCCACTTCGAGACGATCTCCGGCCCGGAGATCATGTCCAAGTACAAGGGCGAAAGCGAGGAACAACTGCGCCGAACCTTCGAGCGGGCCCGCGAGGAGGCCCCGACGATCATTTTCTTCGACGAGATCGACTCCATCGCGGGCGCTCGCGACGACGAGGGCGACGCCGAGAACCGGATCGTCGGCCAGTTGCTGACGCTGATGGACGGTCTCGACGCCCGCGGCGAAGTGATCGTCATCGGCGCGACCAACCGCGTCGACACGATCGATCCCGCCCTGCGCCGTGGCGGCCGGTTCGACCGCGAGATCCAGATCGGCGTTCCCGACGAGAAAGGTCGGAAGGAGATCCTCGAGGTCCACACCCGGGGGATGCCCCTGGCCGACAACGTAAGCGTCGACGCCGTCGCCCGCCGGACCCACGGGTTCGTCGGCGCGGACCTGGACGCGGTCGCGAGCGAGGCGGCGATGGCGGCGATCCGCGACCGGCCGACAGACGCCAGCGATCGGGTCGAGTGGAACCGGGATCCGGTCGTCGAGAAGCGCCACTTCGACGAGGCGCTGGCGTCCGTCGAACCGTCCGCGATGCGGGAGTACGTCGCCGAATCGCCCGACACCGACTTCTCGGACGTCGGCGGCCTCGAGGACGCGAAGGGGACCCTTCGTGAATCGGTCGAGTGGCCCCTGACTTACGATCGGCTGTTCGAGGAGACCAACACCGACCCGCCGTCGGGCGTCCTGCTGTACGGCCCGCCGGGAACCGGCAAGACACTGCTGGCCCGGGCGCTGGCCGGCGAGACGGACGTCAACTTCGTCCGCGTCGACGGTCCGGAGATCGTCGATCGCTACGTCGGCGAGAGCGAGAAGGCGATCCGGGAGGTGTTCGAGCGGGCCCGCCAGTCCGCGCCGTCGATCGTCTTCTTCGACGAGATCGATGCAATCACGGCCGCCCGGGGGGAGGGCCACGAGGTCACCGAACGCGTCGTCTCCCAACTGCTGACCGAACTCGACGGGATGCGGGAAAACCCCAACCTCGTCGTGCTCGCCGCCACGAACCGCAAGGAGCAGATCGATCCCGCACTCCTGCGCCCGGGACGACTCGACACCCACGTGCTGGTCGGCGAACCCGACCGCGAGGCTCGCGAGAAGATCCTCGAGGTTCACACCCGCGGGAAACCGTTAGACGAGGACGTCGACGTGCGCGAACTCGCCGCCGAACTCGAGGGGTACACCGGCGCGGACCTCGAGGCGCTGGTCAGAAACGCCTCGATGAAGGCGATCCGCGAGGTCGCGACCGAGTACGATCCCGAGGCGGCCAACGAGCGGGCCGACGAGGTCGTCATCGAGCGGCGTCACCTCGCGGAGGCGAAGGAGTCGATCGACCGCTGACTTTCGGTGTCGGCTCGACTCGGGTCCGATAGCGGTCTTCATCCCGAAGAGAGACACGAGCACCTGCGGGTCCGAGAAGCGAGCGACGGCCTCTCCTGGGGAGGGCTATGACTGCACGCCGGCGCGCGACCCCTCTCGGCGCAATTGACAACGAAGTAACGGCTTTAACCCCTGGGGGACGAAACAGGAGGTATGCCTTCCGCCCCTGCCGACGGCGACGCCTCCGCCCCCGTCATCGAGACGGCCGACCTGACGAAGCGATACGGCGAGACGACCGCCGTCGCGGACCTCGATCTGGCGGTCGACCGGGGGACCGTCTACGGCTTTCTCGGTCCGAACGGCGCGGGCAAGACGACGACGATGCGGATGCTGACGACGCTGACCCGGCCGACTGCCGGTACCGCCCGCGTCGCGGGTCATCCCATCAGCGACCGGGAACTCGTCACGCCCCACATCGGCTACCTCCCCGAGGAGCCGCCGATCTACGACGAACTCAGCGGGCGCGAGCAACTCGAGTACGTCGCCGGGTTACGTGACCTGCCCGAACACGAGGTCACGGACCGCATCGAGTCGCTGCTCGAGCGGTTCGACCTGCTTGCCGACGCCGACAAACGCATCGAGGAGTACTCGAAGGGGATGCGCCAGAAGGTCGGCGTCATTCAGGCGGTGTTACACGAACCCGCAGTGGCCTTCCTCGACGAACCCACGAGCGGGCTCGACCCCCGCGCCGCGCGGACGATGCGGGACACGATCGCCGAACTCGCCGACCGCGAGATGACGATCTTCCTCTCGACGCACATCCTGCCGGTGGTCGACGAACTGGCCGACGAGATCGGCGTCCTCCACGACGGTCGCCTCGTCGCGGAGGGCGACCCCGAGACGCTGAAATCCCGCGCGGAGACCGGCGACGCTCGCAGCCTCGAGGACGCGTTCCTCGAGGTGACCCGGGAGTCGCCCGACCGACGGGCCGACGACGTGGCGGCGAACTCCTCGCCCGAATGAGTCGTCACGAACGTGGTGGTAAATATACATGTGGTCGGCCGTGGCAGCTCCGTGCATGGTCCCTTCGCTTCCTCGTCCCTCCTCGGCGGCGATCGCGACCGGCCTCGTCGGCGGCGTCGGCAACGCCGTCGTCGCCGTCGCGCTGTACGCCCGCGCTGACTACCCCGCCCTCGAGTCGACGGGCGAAACCGCGCTCGTCGCGCTGTCCGCGTTTCCGGTCGGGTTCGTCCCGCTGTTGCTCGCGGCCTACGCCCGACTCGTCGCTCCCGCCCTCGGCTTCCTCGGACTCGTCGCCGGAACGGTCCGGCTCGAGGTGACCACTCCCGCTCCCGAGTGGGGCGAACTGGGGGAGTACGTCGTCGTCGACGGGCCGACACACGTCGGCAGCTACGTCGATGCCTGGTACCTCTGGCTCGTGCTGGCCGCACTGCTGGCCGTCGCGGAGTTCGGGCTCCGTCGGCGGTACGGGATCGGCGACGGGCGGCTCCGCAACCTGCCCGACGGGCCACTCGAGCGGTCGAGCCGCTACGCGGTCGTCGTCGGAACCGCCGTCCTCGTCGGCATCGCGACGTCGTTGCTGGTGGTCGACGCGGGGATCAGGCCGGCCGCGCTGACGTCCGCGGTCTTCGCGTTCGCGGCCGCCGTGACGGCCGTTCCGCTCGCCGCGCTGTTCGAGGACGGCGCGCTCGCGCCGCTTGCCCTCTTCCCGCTGGTCCCGTACTTCCTCGTCCTCGAGGTCTTCGTGACGACCGACAGCCCCGTTCACATCCTGCTGTTCGGGCCTTACGCCGTCGTTCTGGCCGTCGTCTGGGCGCTCGAGCGGCGGTTCCGATCCCGGCTGGGGGCAAGCGGCGATTCGCTCGGGGCGGACGAGCCGGTTTGAGACGCGAAAACGCTTACCCTCGTCCCCAGTAGCACGACTCAGGGATCGAACACGCCGCGGCGCAGGCCCTCGCGGACGGGGTCGTGTTCGGCGTCGGTCGGCGGCGGGCTCGTCACGAGCATCGCCTCGAGCCGTTCGTCCTCGTCGGCGAGTTCTAATGTGGCAGTGCGGGGGCCGATGGCGGCAACTCATCGGCCCCAAGGTCGGCCTCGAGGTCGATATCGATCTGTCGCCTGTCGATCGTCGCGGACATGACAACTCGAGATGAGCGGAGATTCCCTCTTTAAATCGACTTACAGTTCCGAATAATCTCGCTGTCGTGGACTTGTGTTAGTTCCAATCCTAATACTTATTATGTTAGGGTGCATACTAACAAACAGAGATAACAGACGACGTCGCGGTCGTTCGCGACGAGACAGAAGCCTACGCGGACGGCACTGCTGCCCGCGTTCGCGTGCTTGCGGTGCCCGAATCCGAGAAGTTCCCCGAGGGTATCAAGTACGCGTTCCACTACGGGGAAGCCGGTGCTGACGATCCGGTCATTCGGTTCGACAACCACCACGGGGTTCACGAACTGCACCTCAGCGCCGAGGTGTTCGAAATCGACTACCCCGGTCTTCAAGCGCTCTACCGCGCTTGACGGGCAGAATTCCCACCCAAGAAGCGAGACACTGGTAAGTAGAATCGCCTTCAAATTATCACCCACCTCTTGGGTGACTCTCTGACAAAAACAAAAGCGCCATGACCCGAACACTCCACGTCCGAATCGACTCGTCGTCCGATCGTAGCGACCTCGAGGATACGCTTGCCGCTCTCGACGCTGGTGAGACAGATGTGGTCAAGCCGAAACCATCAACGCTCTTAGTTGAGGACCTCGAGACGTTCGGCCGCATCTTCCGGCCGACGAACCTCGAGTTGCTCGAAGCGATCGCGGACCACGAACCAGAGAGCATTCGCGAGCTCGCACGCCTCGTCGATCGGCACCCGCCGGAGGTTACGCAGAACGTGAACGAACTCGCCGATTACGGCCTCGTCGAACTCGAACAGGACGGGCGAGCGAAGCGACCGACGATCTGGTACGATGAAATTGATGTCGATATCCCACTTGGCCAGCACTCGCCAGATGTCGCGCCAGCCTAATTCCACTTATATTTTAGCGACTTGATCGGGCTTAGGATCAATATCGGAGGTGATTTTGGTCCTCCCTTCAGAAATAACTCGATCCCATCGTTACGCTTCTGCTGTAATATCCGCTGCTAAGCTCTCAGTGTCATCTATTCGTCGATTTTCTTAAGTCCGTTGCAAGCTTTTCGGTGTTTTTCTCATTGGCTAAACCTCTAAGAGACGTGTCTTCGATATATGAACAGCTGTATCATCTTCACACCGAACGGTCTCGACCTTCTTATTAGTCAAATCCAGCGGTAGAAAGAAGACAAGAGTACCTGATTTCACTGCTTCAAGCAAATTGATTTGCTGAGCCCTCAGCGCTTGTAGCAGGTCTTTTTCAATAAATGTCTCTGTATCCTCAATCAGTGCTAGAGGAGTACTACCACGGCTACGGCTGTACGATCGTCTCGACTGGACAAAGATCCCGATTGTCGCCGAGTTCACCGAGAGTAAACAAGTGCTAGAAGAGACGGCGATGCGCGTTACATGTGACGCGCTCGCCGTCAAGAAACCGACATGGATGGTCGGTGACAGCGCCTACGACACACTCTACTGGCACGATCACCTGCTGGCTGCAGGGGTCGTACCAGCCGCCCATACAACGCACGAAACACTGACGAGCCGAAAGGCATCGAGTACAGGGTTGAAGATCGCATTGAGGAACACAGCAAAGATATTCAGCTGAAGAAATAGACCCCAAACGAGAGGTATAACCGTCGTACGGGCGTTGAACGAAGCAACGAATCAGTCAAGCACTGCGGCCTCGGGCGCACCCACGCCCGAGGCCGCGTCCATGCGCAAGCACCAGTGTTCCTCGCGCTGTGTTTGAGCCTCGTCGTTGCAATCTCCAACTACGAGCGTGGAGACAATTCAGCAAGTACCGTGATTTCGGTGTGAAAAGACTTCTATGATACCCTTTTAATCGATATAGGCCAATAACGTCATTCCTATTAGATAGGTTGTCCCTATACACAATCCCAAAACCACCGCTTCAGCCCAGAATGCCGAAACAAGTGGAAGGAACCACATCCAACCTATAAACACACCTATGGCCGCAAAAACTGGGCCACCGACATAAAGAAACCATTTATTATTCCATGCATCCTTATTAGTACTCAGCTTCCGTTTGACTTTGTCATTCATTGGAATAGGACAGGCCAGTTAGTAATTGTCTCTTGTTATTGGAACTGCTGTACGGTATTTAGAAGAAGGTGTCTCAGGATGAAGTGTTTTCTCAATAAGGTTCTCTACCTAATATATATCCTCTTCAAACTCAAAGCCAGCATCGACCGCCGCACCGTTTTCTAAGTGTATTGCAGGAGGATCAACGCTCGGAATAGTAAGTAAATCCTGTTCTTTGTCCATCCAAATACCGCTTACAAGTGGTTCCACCTTTGGATTACACAGGCCTGCTGTACAACTATCGTAATCTCGAAGCACAACTGTGGCATTACTCGTATCCTTAAGATAGTCAATAACGAACGTTGAAATTCCACCTACGATTGCACCAATTGCACCACCTACCGCACCCCCTAGCAGAGCGCCAATGATCGCACCAAGTACACCACCAAAAAGTGTGGCAGAAAGCGAATTTACGTTATCGTTATAGTCCATTGATGCACCTAACTGATGATGTGGATTACTGTTGTAACTCGCATCACAAGATGTTCCCTGTGGACTTTCGATATAGTATCCTCCGATTCTATTCAGAGCTTCTTTTGCACCATCTGATAGATCATCAATAATGTCTTCGACAATACTCCGATCTCGAGTTCCAATGTGTGTGGACTTTATATGATCCCAAAGTTTTGGTTCCGATTCCTTTTCAAATCCACTGGTGCTTTTCTCAGTTGATTGAATATCGTTACGATTCTTTTGCTTCTCACTACTTTCTTTTATGAATTCTTCAATACTTTCTAGTACTTTTGGTTTGACACCATATATCTGCTCTTCTTCATCGGGTCCTACACTTAGTGAGACTTCACTATCCTTCTGAGTTGAACCTTCGCCGTCTTTAGCTGTTGGAAGGATAAAACCGTCTGTTTCCCCAGTTGTTTTATCATGACAAACTGAAATAGTATATTGGGTGTCGTCTTCCGTCATAGTATCAATTGCAACAACTAAATCATCATTCGAACTCTCAGCATGTTCCTCATCATCACTGGCAGCACTGGTTTGTCCGGCGAGTATTGTCGAACCCAGGATAGCTGTACTGGCTGATTTCAATACCACTCTTCGATTCGTAGTGGATTTATCATCCATCATTACATTCAGCAACCTATATTCTATTGGTAATAGCTTTTCCGAAATGAGCTTAAGTTATATCTAATAATTATAATGACTAGCATTAATCAGGAAATTAATAATTAAAAGTGCAGCATAGTATCGGTCCTGGCGAATTACTTGGCGTACTCTTAGAGGAGTTCGGAGGAAAACAGTATAATGGCCAATAAGACGCTGCAGTCATGCGATTCTTTGGCGGACCAAAGAGGCATGTTTCTTAATTAACCAACAACGAGACTAAACATTGTTCGCTGTTGATTAATATATCCAACTGCAGGTGTTTCAACCGCTTCGCCGTAGAGTACTCTGCTAAAATGAGGTCACTGCAGTACTCGCGTCGGGAGATCGATTTTCGGTTCGACGTCGGATCCGTCGCGGACGCAGATGGCGACGTCGCTGCCCGGCGCGTGAACGGGGATGAACTGGCCGGGCTCGAAGTAGCCGAGGACGACCTTGATCCGGTCGTTCGCGAAGACGGGCTGTGCGGAGAACTGTTCGTCGTCGTACTGCCGTTCGGCGTCGAAGTCTGTCGCTGGCATGGTGTCGACTGTTTAGGTTGGCCTAAACGAGTGTGCGAACGTTGGTCGGTTCGTCACGTCGGCCTTCCCCCGAACATGTCGGACGTCCGCGGACCGCGGACCGCGGACCGCGGACGGCGGACCGCGATTACGACCTACGAACCGCGGGACGACCTGCTCCCGGACGGTCGACCCGACGCTGGACCCGAGTCCGACACGCTAAAGCGGCCGGACTGGCTGGTTCGGGTATGGAGTATCACGAGGCGGCGGACTTTTGTTTCGGTCTGCGGCGGTTCCGTCCGAAGCCGGGGACGGAGTCGACCGCACGGTTGCTCGCCCACCTCGAGAACCCCCACGAGGACGTCGATTTCGTGCAGATCGCCGGCTCGAACGGTAAAGGGAGCACGGCTCGGATGCTCGAGCGGACGCTCCGGGAGGCCGGACTGACCGTCGGGCTCTACACCTCGCCGCACCTCGAGGACCTGCGCGAGCGGATCCGCGTCGACGGGCGCAAGATCCCCCGCTCGGCGGTCACCGACTACGTCGAGGCGGTCCGAGAGTACGTAACCGAGCGGGCAGCGGACGGCGACTCCCCGACGTTCTTCGAGGTGATGACTGGAATGGCGCTGTGGCACTTCGGACGGGAGGACGTCGACGTGGCCGTCCTCGAGGTCGGCATCGGCGGCCGCTACGACGCGACCAGCGTCGTCGATCCGATCGCCAGCGCGGTGACAAGCGTCACCTTAGAGCACACGGGCATCATCGGCGAGACCGAGGTCGAGATCGCCGAGGACAAGGCTCACGTGGCCCCGGACGACGCGCCGCTGGTCACCGGCGTCTCGGGCGACCCGCTGGAGGCGATCCGGGAGGTCGCCGGCGAAGTGGTGACGGTCGGTCACGAAAGCGGGGACGATCCCGACGTTCGCGTCTCCTACGACGGCCGCCGGAACCACACCGAAGCCGCCGTCTCGATCACCGCCGACGACTGGGACATAGAGACCAGGATCCCGCTCCCGGGTGCCCACCAGGCCGCGAACGCGGGCATCGCCGCGACGCTCGCCCGGCAAGTCGCCGACGTTTCGACCGACGAGATCGCCCGCGGCCTCCGGAGCGCCCACTGGCCCGGCCGGTTCGAGGTGATGGACACCGATCCCTTGATCGTCCTCGACGGTGCGCACAACCCCGGCGCCTGCGAGACTCTCGCCGAGACGCTCGGCACCTACGAGTACGACGACCTCCACCTCGTCGTCGGCGCGATGCACGACAAGGACCACCGAGAGATGGCCGCCGCGCTCCCGACGCCGACGACCGTCGTCGCCGCCGAACCGCCCCTCGACCGGGCCGAGGACCGGGAGGTGCTCGCCCGCGTGTTCGACGACGCCGGTGCCGGGGACGTCCGGACCGAGGCGTCGATCCAGGACGCACTCGCCGCGGCGCTCGAGACCGCCGACGCCGACGACTGCGTGCTCGTAGCCGGATCGCTGTTCGCGGTCGCGGAGGCCCGCTCGCGCTGGACCGTCGACGGCGTCCCCAAGCGGATCCAGGACCTCGAGGACGCCCGCGAGACCCTCGAGGAGGCGAACGTCCCGGCCGACGACGCCGACCGGACCGGCGAGAACGCCGTTCACCGCGTCGTCAAGACGAACCTCGGCTACCGGGGGGCCACCCGCCTGAAGGAGGAACTGCTCCGGCTCGGCGGGGACTGTGCCCTCTCCGGACACGGCCACAGCCCCGGCAACGACGACGAGCGCGTCGACGCCGTCCTGATGGGTACCCTCGCGCAGTTCGAGGCGCTGCTCGAGTCGATCGACGACGAGTCGGGACCGGCCGGGCTCGCGGACGTCGCGCAGGAACTCCGATCGACGCTCGAAATCGAGGGCCGGGACGACGACACCGCGCCGGGAACAGAGGAGACCACGGAGCGAACCGACGACGCCGGAGTCACGGCGGCCGACCGCTGGCCCTGGGCGGACCGCACCGCCGTCATGGGCATCCTCAACGTCACGCCCGACAGCTTCCACGACGGCGGCGAGTACGACGCGCTCGAGGACGCGCTCGCCCGCGCCGAGGCGATGGTCGAGGCCGGCGTCGACGTGATCGACGTCGGCGGGGAGTCGACCCGTCCCGGCGCCGACCCCGTCCCGGTCGAGGAGGAGATCGACCGCGTCGTCCCCGTGATCGAGGGGATCCGCGACCGCGGCCTCGACGCGCACGTATCGGTGGACACGCGCAAGGCGGCCGTCGCCGACGCCGCCCTCGAGGCCGGCGCGGACATCGTCAACGACGTCTCCGGCCTCGAGGACCCCGAGATGCGGTTCGTCGCGGCCGAGCACGACGCCGGTCTGGTCGTGATGCACAGCATCGACGCGCCCGTGGTCCCGGACCGGAACGTCGAGTACGACGACGTCGTCGAGGACGTCATCGACCAGCTCTCGGAGCGGATCCTGCTCGCGGAGAAGGCCGGCCTCGACCGCGAGAACATCGTCGTCGATCCGGGTCTCGGTTTCGGCAAATCCCCCCGGGAGAGCTTCGAACTGCTCGGACGCACCGACGAGTTGCGCGCGCTGGGCTGTCCGATCCTCATCGGCCACTCCCACAAGTCGATGTTCGGCCACGTCGACCGCGAGGCGGGCGAGCGACTCGAGGCGACCGTGGCGGCGACGGCCATCGCGGCCGACCGGGGGGCCGACGTCGTCCGTGTCCACGACGTTCCCGAGAACGTCGCGGCGGTACGGACGGCCCTCGCGGCGCGGGATCCGGACCGCTTCGAGTGGTAGCGCAGGCCCGAACGCCCTCTTCGTTCTCACTCCCGTTCGTCGGTCAGCCGTTCGGACGGGTCCACAGCCGTTTCCCGATCGAGCCCGTCCGGGCTCGGCTTCGACTCGCGGTCGTCGACCACTGCCGGCCCCGCGGCGGTCCCGAAGAGTTCCGTCTCGGCACAGTCGGGACAGTAGTGGTTGTACCGCATCGCGTGTGTCCGGACGGGTACTCCCGCGACGACCGTCTCGTCCCGGCGTCGGCGGACCACGCCACCGTCGAACGGGCCGTTACAGACGACACAGCGTTCGTCGTCGGCTTCACGGGGACCGACCACCCGGTGGTCCACGGTCCGGACCCGGCCGAAGGCCGTGATCCCGTGTCGGCGCTCGAGGCGGCGCCTGAACCAGGGCGCGGCGTAGAGTCCGATGGCGGCGAACGCGAGGCCGAAGAGCCCGGCTGTCATAGAGCCGTCGGTGAGCCCCGCCACGAGGAGGACGGCACCGACCAGCAGGAACACCGCCGTCACCAGGTACGCCGAGAGCGTCGCCAGCGCGTTCCCGCCGGTCGCGTCCGATCCCTCCGCGGACCGCTCCCGCGCCGTCGGATACCGGACGGGCCGGCCGTCGACGGAGAGATGCCGGCGCTCGGCCAGTTCGGAGTAGTGGTACCAGCCGTAGACGAGGTTGCCCAGCCCGCCGGTGAGAACGAGGAGGACGATGTGGACGGGGATCGAGCCGACGTCGCGGTCGACGAGGACGACCCGGTTGCCGTAATCGTGCTCGAGTTCCCAACCGGCCTCGAGGTAGCGACGTACCCGCCGTCGAAACGCCCGGCGAGCGGCCCGATCCCGATCGACGTCGGAACTCGCGTTCGACCGGGATGTCCGCGAGGACGACGTCGACCTCCCGCTCGAGTCGACGCCGGTCCGGGGCTCCCCGCAGTTCGAACAGAACTCGTCGCCGCGGTCGAAGGGATCGCCACACGACGGACAGTACGTCGGCAGCGTCGGGTCCTCGAGTGCCGTCCCACACTGGAGACAGAAGTTCGCGTCGGGGGCCGCGTCGGCCCCGCAGTCGGGGCACTCACGGGGCGAACCGGCCGCCGGGTTCTCGGAGGGCATGCGTTTCGTTCCCGTTCGACCTATTGATCTGCTATCAATTAATACCCCCGTCGACGTCCGGGCGCGACCGGGAGCCCCTCTCGGTAACGATCTACCATCCGACGACACGCAGGACTCACGGAGAGCGACCGACGAACGAAGGACGCGAAAACGGAGAACCGACGTCTCGTCGTCGACGGCGTTACTTGTGGCGGTCGAGCAGGTCGTAGCTACGCTCCCACTCGGCGTCGTCGTCGAAGTAGCGCTCGGCCAGCGGCTCGTCGGGCATCTCGCCGACGGCGCGCTTCTCCTCGGTGTAGGACGGACGGTCCTCGTCGACGTAGTACCGGCCGGTGAGGACGGTCCCCTCGTTGAGGACGTTCTCGGTCTCGCGCATCATCTCGGCGGCTTCCTCCCGGTCCGTGACGTCGAAGTCGTAGTCGTCGGAGTCCTGGACGTCGACGTACGGGACGTACTGTCGGGCGTCCTTGTTCCAGGTCGGACACTGGGTGAGGAAGTCGACGTGGGCGAACCCGTCGTGTTCGATCGCTTCCGCGATGATCTCCTTGGCCTGGTTGGGGTTGACGGCGGCCGTGCGGGCGACGTAGCTCGCACCGGCGGTCAGCGACTGGGATAGCGGCCGGATCGGCGTCTTCGCGCTCCCCGAGGGCTGGGTCTTGGACTTGTGGCCCTTCGGGCTCGTCGGCGAGGTCTGGCCCTTCGTCAGGCCGAAGATCTCGTTGTTGAAGACGATGTACGTGATGTCGTGGTTCTCGCGGGCCGAGTGGATGAAGTGATTCCCACCGATCCCGTAGCCGTCGCCGTCCCCGCCCGCGGCGATGACCTCGAGGTCCGGATTCGCGAGCTTCGCCGCACGGGCGACCGGCAGTGCACGGCCGTGAATCGTGTGGAAGCCGTACGTGTCCAGGTAGCTGTTCAGCTTGCCCGAACAGCCGATCCCGGTGACGGTCAGAACCTCTTCGGGGTTGCGACCGACTTCCGGGAGCGCCTGCTTCAGCGACTTGAGGACGCTGAAGTCGCCACAGCCCGGACACCAGGTCGGCTGCGGTTCGACACCGGGCGTATACTCGTCCCGGTCGGTCTCTCGTTCGTCTCCGATCGCGTTGAATGCACTCATGGGTTAGTCACCTGCAGCGGGTTCGATTCGTACCTGTGCGGTCGGTTCGCGGTCCTCGTCGGCGATGTTGACCTCGAATCCCTCGACGATCTCCGCGGGCTCGAAGGGGTTGCCGTTGTACTTCAGCAGGCTCGTCATCTTCTCGCCGAATCGGCCGAGTTCCTTCTGGACGAGGCCGCGGAACTGGGCGGTGGCGTTCATCTCGACGACGATCGCCTCGTCGACGCTCTCGAGGAACTCCGTCATCTCGGCCTCGGGGAACGGCATCATGTCGGAGACGCCGATGCCCTTTACCGAGTGCCCCTGCTCGTTCAGGCGGCCGACGGCTTCCTCGACGGCACCCTGGCTCGAGCCCCAGGTGATGATACCGTAGTCGGCCTCCTCGTCGCCGAAGTAGGTCTGGGTGGACTCGCGTTCCTCGTCGAGTTCCTCCCGGATCGACTCGAGTTTCTCGAGGCGACGGTCCATCTGGTAGACGCGGTTGTCGGGGTCCTCGCTGATGTGACCGACGGGGCTGTGTTCGTTCCCCGTCGCGAGGTAGCGACCGTTCTGCTGGCCGGGCAGCGAGCGCGGCGCGACGCCGTCCTCGGCGTTCTCGTAGTCGAAGCGCTTGAACTTCCCGGAGTTGTCGTGTGCGGCCTCGCGAAGCTCTTCCTCGGTCAGCGTCGAGCCCAGGTCCGGCGACGGTTCGCGGTCGAAGAACTCGACGTCGACGTTCTTGTTCTCGCCGGAGAGCTTCTGGTCGTAGATGAGGATGACCGGGATCTGGTAGTCCCAGGCGATGTCGAAGGCCAGTCGGGTCTGCTCGTAGGCCTCCTCGATCGTCCCCGGCGCGAAGACGACGCGCTGGGAGTCGCCCTGACTCGTGTAGAGGACGTGCTCGAGGTCGCCCTGCTCGGGCTTGGTCGGCATTCCGGTCGAGGGACCGGCACGCATCGCCTCGACCAGGACGAGCGGCGTCTCGGTCATCTCGGCGAGGCCGAGCGGTTCGCTCATCAGGGCGAACCCGCCGCCGGAGGAACCGGACATCGCCTTGACGCCGGCGTGGCTCGCGCCGACCGCGAGCGCCGCCGCGGCGATCTCGTCCTCGACCTGTTCGGAGACGCCGCCCATGTCGGGGAAGTTCTGGCTGAGGATGGTGAACACGTCGGTCCACGGCGTCATCGGGTAGCCGGAGATGAACCGACACCCGGCGTCGATCGCGCCGTAGGCGATCGCGTTCGACCCCGACAGCAGCGCCTGCTCGGTCTCGTGGGAGCCCTCTGGGGCGCGGAGGTCGTGCTCGAACTCGTACTCTTCCTCGACGATCTCGTATGCCTCGTGGAGGATCTCGAGGTTGGACTCGAGGACGTCCCCGCCCATGGCGTCGGACATCAGGTCCTCGATGTGCTCGAGGTCCATGTCGAGCAACGCGGCGGTAACGCCGACCCCGGCCGTGTTCCGCATGACCTCGCGGCCGTGTTCCTTCGCCAGTCCGCGCAGGTCCATCGGGTAGACGTGCCAGCCGTTCTCCTCGGCACGTTCCTCGAGGTTCAGTTCCTCGACGTCCTCCTCGCTGATGAGGCCCTCGTCGTAGACGATGACGCCGCCCTCGCGGAGGTCGTCCAGGTTCTCCGAGAGGGGCTTGAGTTCCTCGTTGCCGTAGTAGGCGTCCTCGCTGGGGTTGCGGGCGAACGAGTCACCGAGCGCCAGCAGGAAGTTGTAGCCGTCCCCCCGCGACTGTACTTCGTGGTCTGCGGCCCGGATCTCGACGTACGTGTGGCCACCCCGGATCCGTGATGGATAGTGGCGGTGTGTAAATACGTCGAGCCCCGAACGCATCAACGCTTTCGCGAAGTTCTGGCTCGTCGAGTCGATTCCGTCTCCGGAACCGCCTGCGATTCGCCAGATGAGTTCGTCGTCGCTCATAGGTAAATCAGTGGCCGGTGGGCCAACCGTACCTCAGATTTCCCCTACTGAACCTAAAGCCTTTGCTATACATTACCAAGAATTTTTCGTGAAGAATGGGCAGTCGTTCAGAATTACGAATGAAAGATTATTACTGTACCGCTAACAGCCGACCTCGATTTCCGTTCATCGACGGACGGATCCGTAAGTTGGACGCCATCGGACCACCACATTGTGGGTCGACGATATCTTTTACCGTCCGTTCGTGGTACCGTCGCGCATGGGGTACATCGTCCGGATGCCGAAACTCGGCCTCGAGATGGAACGCGGGACCTTGCTCGAGTGGCACGTCGAATCGGGGGAACCGATCGAGGAGGGGGAACTCGTCGCGGAGGTGGAGTCCGAAAAGAGCGTCGGCGAGGTCGACGCCAGGGAAGACGGCGTCCTCCGGCGCACCTATCTCGAGGCGGGGGCGGAGGTCCCGCCGGGGACGCCGATCGGGATCGTCGCCCCGGAGTCGGAGGCGATCGACGACCTCGAGGCGGAAGCGGAGAAGGACCTCGGTCTCGAGGAGAGCGCCGAGGCCGACGCGGCCGAACCTGACAGCGGCGAGGCCGACGGTGACGCTGCGAGCGCTACCGGGGCCGGGGGGACCGAGGACACCGCTGCCAGCGACGACGAGGACGTGCGTGCATCCCCGCGTGCTCGAGAGCGTGCGAAGGAGCTGGGAGTTGCCCTGGAGACCGTCGAGGGGACGGGCTACCAGGGCGCGATCACGGAGGAAGACGTCGAGGCGGCCGCGGAAGGGGCCGACGCCGGCCAGCCGGACGCCTCCCCGCGAGCCCGAAAGCGGGCGGAGGAACTGGGCGTCGACCTCCCGTCCGTCGAGGGAACGGGCTACCAGGGTGCGATCACGGAGGAAGACGTCGAGGCCGCGGCCGAGGCCGCGGAGACGGCGGTCGGCGGCAGGACCCTCGCCGAAGAACGCGCCTTCGACGGGATGCGTCGTACGATCGCCTCGCGGCTGAGCGAGAGCTACCGCGAGGCCGTCCACGTGACCGTCCACCGCGAGGCCGACGCCGAGGCGCTGTTCGCCGCCGCCGACGCCGCCGACGACGCCCTCGAGACCGACGTCTCCCTCCAGGACCTCCTCCTGCTGGCGGTGTCGGCGACGCTCGAGGAGCATCCCGCGTTCAACGCGACCTTCGAGGACGACGCTCACCGGATCTGGGCCGAGCACAACCTCGGGGTCGCCGTCGACGTCGAGCAGGGGCTGATCGCGCCGGTCCTGCGCGACGTCGGCTCGAAGTCGCTGTCGGAGGTCGCCGAGGAACGCCGCGACCTCGTGGACGACGCCCTGAGCGGCGACTACACGATGGACGACCTGCGTGGCGGGACGTTTACGGTGACGAACCTGGGCGTCCTCGGCGTCGAGTCGTTCGATCCGATCATCAACCCGCCGCAGGTGGCGATCCTGGGCGTCGACGCGATCGAGGAGCAGCCGATTCGGGGCGAAGCCGGCGACCTCGAGTGGCGACGTCACCTCCCGCTCGACCTCTCGTTCGACCACCGGGTCGTCGACGGCGCGGACGCCGCCCGGTTCCTCGAGACACTGGTCGGCCACCTCGAGGAGCCGACGTCGCTGCTGCCGGCCGAAGTCGATCTCGAGGCCGGGGGAGCGACCGCCGCCGGAATCGCCGACGGCGCCGGTTCCGATACCGGGACGCCCGGCTCGAGCGAGGGAACGGAGATGCCCGGCCGCACCGTCACCGCGACGAACCCCGACGGCATGCGCGGCCGGATCGAAGCGGGCTCGTTCGAGTGGGGGTACGACGAACCCGAGGACAGGGGCGGCACCGAGACTGGTCCGACGCCGGTCGACGTCTTCCTCGGGGGGCTGGCCTCCTGTCTCTCCCTGAGCACGCGCTACCAGGCCGACAAGCGCGACGCCGACGTCGGGGAAATCTCCGTGACGACCGACGCCGACCCCGAACACGGGAGCGTCGAGTCGATCGAGGCGACGATCCACCTCGAGTCCGACGAGGACGACGAGACGCTGGAACGGGTCGTCGAACTCGGCGAGCGGGGCTGTCACGTCTCGCAACTGCTCCGGGAAGACCTCGAGTTGGACCTCTCGTGGGACCGCCACTGAACCCGTATCGGGGGGTCACTGCCGGGGCGCTGGCACGTCCGTTTCGACGGTGATAGAGCGGACGATCCCCCAGAGCAAGAGCCGTACCGCCCGCTTGTGATCCCGCTTGGCCCGGTGGACGTGCATCGGACGCGTTCGCTGGTGGTCGTAGGCCGCGAACGCTTCCGGGTGGACGTCGCCACGATCCGCCATCGCTCCTCGAATCTCGCGCAACAGTGCGTGCAGATTGATCAGTTCGTCGCGACGCATTGAGCCCACCAACACCGGCCCCGGCAAAACCGTTGCCCTGAAAACGAAACCCGCGGCCGGCGGCCGACTACTCGGATCCCGACGACGCTCTCGTTCCGACGTCGAACCCGCCGTTCCGGGCGCCGATCTCGAGCGTCTGCAACGGGTCGACCAGGCGCGGGCCGTCCTCGATCGGCCGCAGTTCGACCGTCGCGTCGGTGGCCTCGAGTTCGCGCTCGCCGTCCGCGCCGACGACGCCGTCCGCGAGGTCGAACGTCGCGGTCTCGCCGGGCTCGAGCCGTCGCCAGGACTCGATCCCGACCGTCGCGAGGACGCCGGGCGCGACGACCGCGCGCACGAGACGGTCGGCCCCGGACGGCTCCTCGAGGCGAACGGCGACGCCGCCGGGATCGTCCCCGGCGAGGGGTGAATCCACGAGCGCGCCGGCGACCGCCGGGAGGCCGACGTCGCCCGGATGGGCCCGGGAGACGACGCCGCCCCGCAGGTCGGCCGGGTCGAGCAGCCCGCGGGTTCCGACGAACGACCGCGACGAGAGTTCGGCCGACGCGAGCGCGGTCAGCCGACGGCCGTCGCCTGATGCGGTGCCGGATCGCACTTCGGCTTCGACCCGCCCGTGGCGCGTCGTCACCTCGTCGGCCGGCACGGCCCCGGAAGCGACGAGCGCGGCCGCAGCGCCCGCGAGCGTGCCGTCGACCGGGGCGGGAACGACGTTGTTCGTCCCCGTCGACACGGCGACGACGGGCACCGGACCGATCTCGGCGGCGACGTCGCGGGTCGTCCCGTCGCCGCCGAGGACGACCGCGGCATCGACCGTCTCGCGGAAACGCGTCGCCGCGGTCCGGGTGTCGGCCGCCGTCCCCTCGAGGTCCATCTCGAGGATGTCGGTCGCGAGCGACTCGTCGGCGGTCTCTATGGCGTCCCGTGCGATGCCGGTCCGGTCGGGCATCGCGACCACCTCGAGCGGCGGGTCGGCGAGGGTCAGCCCCTCGAGGACGCACTCGGCCACCCGGCGTTTCGCGTAGTTGTCGACGACGCTCGCGCCGCCGGTGAGCCGGCGAACGTCCCGCCCCGCGGCGGGGTTGACGAGCAGGCCGACCCGGGTGCTGGACCGGGACCGATCGGCGTCGGCCACGTTACGAGATCCGTTCGATCGCCGCCCGCACGTCGTCGCCGTCGGGCAACACCTCGTTCTCGAGCGGCGGGCTGAACGGCATGTGCGTGTCGGGCGTTCCGACCCGCTGGATCGGCGCGTCGAGGCTGAAGAACGCCTCCTCCTGGACGCGGGCGACGATCTCGGCGTGAGTACCGTACGAGAGCGGGCTCTCGTCGGCGACGATCAGCCGGCCGGTCTTGCGGACGCTCTCGACGATCGTCTCCGTGTCGAGCGGGTACAGCGAGCGGGTGTCGATCACCTCGACGTCGACGTCGTCGGCGATACTTTCGGCGGTCTCGAGCGACTCGCCGACGAGCCGCTGGGTCGCGACGACGGTGACGTCCTCGCCCTCGCGTTCGACCGCGGCCTCGCCGATCGGGACGGTGAAGTCCTCGTCGGTCGGCACCTGCCCGGTCTGCTCGTAGATCATCTTGTTCTCGAAGACGAAGACGGGATCGTTCGACCGGATCGCGGCCTTCGTCAGGCCCTTCGCGGCCGCGGCGGTCCCGGGAGCGACGGCTTTCAGCCCGGGGAAGTGGGCGATCCAGGAGTGGACCGTCCCCGAGTGCTGGCTCGCGGCACCCATGCCGCCGCCCTCGGTCGTCCGGACGGTAAGCGGCATCTCCGCTTTCCCGCCGAACATGTACCGCATCTTTGCCATCTGGTTCATGATCTGTTCCATCGCGACGCCGCTGAAGTCCGAGAACATCAGTTCGACGACGGGCCGGGTCCCGGTCGCCGCCGCGCCCGTCGCGGCCCCCGTGAAGCCGGCCTCGCTGATCGGCGTGTCCCGGACCCGTTCCTCGCCGAACTCCTCGTAGAGGTCGCCGGTCACCTCGAGGACGCCGCCGAACTTCCCGATGTCCTCGCCGATGAGGAAGACGTCCTCGTCGCGGTCGAGTTCCTCCCGCAGTGCCTGGCGGATCGCTTCCCTGACGGTCAGTTCCTCCGTTTCGGTCTCGAGTTCGCGTTCGACTTGTGCAGTCATGGTCGGTCACCCCCCGGGCGTCCGCCGTCGGTCCGAGCGGCACCGGCGAACCGCTCGATCTCGGGCGGCATCTCGGCGAACATGTCGTCGTACGCCTCGCGCGGTTCCGGCAGGTCGGCGTCCTGGGCGTACTCGATCGCGGCGTCGATCTCGGCCTCGGCCTCGGCCTGCATCTCCTCGAACTCCGATTCGGTCAGTTCGCCGCGGTCGATCAGTCGATCCTTGAACGACTCGATCGGGTCGCGGTCCTTCCAGCGCTCGATCTCCTCCTCGTCGCGGTACGGCTCCTCGTCGCCCTCGTAGTGGCCGCGGTACCGGTAGGTCTCGGCCTCTACGAGCGTCGGACCCTCGCCGGCGCGGGCCCGCGAGCGCGCCTCGGAAACGGCCTCCGCGACCGCGGTGACGTCCATCCCGTCGACGGTCAGCCCGGGGATGTCGTAGGCCCCGGCCGTGTCGCTCAGGTTGTCGACGTTGTGTTGTTTCTCGACCGGCGTCCCCTCGCCGTACTGGTTGTTCTCGACGACGAAGACCGCCGGCAGGTCCCACGTCGACGCGAGATTGATCGCCTCGTGGACCTGGCCCTGGGCGACGGCCCCGTCGCCGAGGAACCCGACCGCGACCTGATCGCGGTCCTGATAGTCGATCGACAGCGCCGCGCCCGTCGCGAGCGGCGGCCCCGCGCCGACGATGCCGTTCGCGCCGAGCATACCGGCGTCGACGTCCGCGATGTGCATCGATCCTCCTTTGCCGTTGCAGTAGCCCTCCGACTTGCCGTACAGCTCGGCCATCATGTACTTCGGATCGAGCCCCTTCGCGATGCAGTGGCCGTGCCCGCGGTGGGTGCTCGCGATGTAGTCGTCCGGCTCGAGGGCCCCGCAGGTGCCGACGCCGACCGCCTCTTCCCCGATGTAGAGGTGGACGAACCCCGGTATTTCTCCGTCCGCGAATCTATCCCCCGCCTCCTCGTCGAACGCACGGATGAGTACCATCCGGCGCAACGCCTCGACTCGTCCCTCCGCACTCTCGAGGTCGTAGTCTGCCATGGCGGCAAGTCGGAGCTACAACGGCATCCGATATATGTGCTAGCGTCTACCATACCGTGGTAAAATTCGATTATCGATCCATCAAACACGATCGATGGTGAAGAAATTCGAAGTCCCAGTTTCACTCGAGCATCGGCGGATCGCCGCGCTCGAGCGGACCTTCCGGGCACGTTACCGATCCCGTCGGTATGTCCGCATCGGTTCGCGAAAGAGGAGGTCCCGCTCGCCAACCGCCGATGTGCTATCCGTCCGGGACCCACGGCGGCGAAGACAACTCCCCGACCGAGCCGACGCGGTAAGTCGGGTCGTACCGCCGGGGATCGGTACCGTCGGAGACCCAGACCGACTCGAGTCCGGCAGCGGTCGCGCCGGCGACGTCCGTCTCGAGGGAGTCCCCGACGTGGACCGTCCTCTCCGCTGTCGCCTCGAGCGCCCGTACCGCCCGTTCGAACGGTTCCGGGTCCGGTTTCGGCGGGGCGTCGTGGCCGGCGACGACGACTGTGTCGACCCACCGCTCGAGGTCGACGGCGGCGACTTTCCGCCGCTGTGCATCCCGCGCCCCGTTGGTGACGACGCCGAGCCGGTAGTCGTCGGCGAGGTCGTCGAGTACGTCGGCCGCCGACGGCAACAGTTCGACGTTCGACTGGTCGCGTTCTTCGGCGAACGCCGCCGCGACGTCTCTCCCCAGCCGACGGTCGTACCCGTTCTCCTCGGCGAGCGCGGCGAAACACTCGTGCCGGAGTTCGTCCATCGAGTCACACTGTCGAGCGAACTCGTCGTAGCGGTCGTAGTACTCCTCGACGGCGAACAGCGGCTCGATTCCCGAGCGTTCGAACGAGGCTCGCAACACCTCGCCCGGCGACCGCTCGTACCGGAGCAGCGTGTCGTCGAGGTCGAAGAGGACGGTCTCGACTCGTGTCACGCGTTCGTTCTTTCGTTCACCCTGCAAAAAAGGAATCGACGTCGGCGGCGTCCGCGATCACTCGAGCGCCGGCGGGTCGACCGGCTCGAGCCCCCACTCGTCGAAAAACTCGGAGAGGAACTCGGCCCGGTCGCCGATCTCCCCCGGGGCGTGGGAGTCCGTCCCGACGGTGACGGCCACGTCGTGCTCGCGCAGGACCTCGAGGAACGCCTCCGCGGGATGAACGACACTCGCGTCGGTCAGGGCGCGACCGGCGTTGATCTCGGGAACCGTACGGGAGTCGGCGAGCGCGCGGGCGACCCGGCGGTAGTGGTCGCGGGTCGCACGGCCCCGCAACGGTCTCGTCCGCTCGAGCAGATCGACGTGGGCAGCGACGTCGAACAGTTCCGACTCGATCAGGGCGACGAGCCGGTCGAAGTACTCGTCGACGATCCGGTCGCGTTCGGCCTCCGGGCGGTCGGTAAACTGCGAGGCGACCTGGACGTTCGCCCCCGCGACCTCGTGGACGCTCCCGATGGCGTAGTCGAAGCCGGCTTCCTCGAGGAACTCCCGGATCGCCTCCTCGTCTCGCGGATCGTAGTCCATCTCGACGGCGTCGTAGACCTGGATCGACGCCTCCTCGCGCAGGCGCTCGAGCGCGCGGCGTCGCCGCTCGTAGGTGAGATCGAGGTTGAACCCGTAAACGCTGCGGACCCACTCCATCCGGTCCCGCGGTGCGACGTTGCAGTGGTCGGCGAACCCGACGCCGTCGAGATCGGCGGCCTCGGCGGCCCGGACCATCCCCTCGAGGAACTCGCCGTCGGAGTAGTTCGAGTGGACGTGGAAGTCCTCCATACCCCGTTCACGTCGATGCGAGAGTTAGGCGTTACGCCGGCTTCGGACGACGGCTTCCTACGTGACAGTTAGGCCGCGGCGGTCTGGCCCCGCTCGATCAGACTTCGGTAATAGGCTACGAAGTACGTGTAAGCGTAGGCCAGCCCGAGCGTTCCGAAGACGACCGTCGCTGCAGCCGAGAGCAGTAACGTCGATTCGGAGGCGACCATGGTCTCGCCGGTTTCGGTGAACTCGAGGGCCATCGTGTACAACACCATTCCCGGTCCCTGCCCGAGCAGGCTGATCACGACGAAAACGATGGAGAAGCCGACGACGCCGAGGAAGTTCCGCCGGACGAGGCTAATGCTCTGCAAGAACGAGTCGAACGCGCTGGCGTCACTGACGACGATCGCAGCATCGTAGAACTGCAGACACAGGAGGACGACGGCGAACAGGCCCAGTAGAAGAATGCCGGCGACCAGGAACCCACCTCCCCCACCACCGGCGGCGGCCGTACCGATTCCGATGAACGCCATCAGGAGGAGTCCACCGAACCCGAGACCGGTGAAAATCGCGAAAAAGAGGATCGTCGCACCGAGCAGCGACACGTAGTTCTCCTTCCCGCCACGGACGAACGACCCGAGACGGGTCGAGCCCTCGAGCCCTTCGTCGACCATCGTGATGAATCCCCCGAGGAAAAACGGCGTGACGAAGATCGATACGGGAACCGAAAGCAGTTGTGCGATCGGACCCGCGTAGGCGTCGAGAAGCACGTAGCTCTCGCTGAACAGCGTGAAGAGTAGCGCTCCCACCAGAATGACAGGGTTCTTTCGAATCGTAGCTAGCGCGGTCGACAACGCCCCAATGACGCTCATACCCGTGACCTCTCACGGGCGTCTCTTGAAGCGACGAGCAGATTCTCCGACCGAGAAAACGCCACAGCGTCGCGTTACGTTCTGGTTACTCGTTTCGCGGGTTGCTCGGGTGGTAATCGGTGTCGTACTCGCCGGGCTGGTCGTCGACGCGGTCGGGATTGATCCGGCCCGACAGCAGCATGAAGTCCACGAGCGTCAGCGCGAGCATCGCCTCGACGACGGGCACGCCCCGGGGTGGCAGAACGGGGTCGTGGCGGCCGATGACCTGCTCCTCCTTGATCTCGCCCGTCTCCCAGTCGGCGGTCTGCTGGCTCTTGGGGATCGACGTCGGTGCGTGCAGCGTCACCTCGCCGTAGATCGGCTCGCCGCTCGAGATGCCGCCCTGGATGCCGCCGTGGTCGTTCTCGACGGGGGTCGGGTTACCCTCGTCGTCGAACTCCCAGTCGTCGTTGCGTTCCTTGCCGGTCCACTCCCGAGCCTCCCGGCCGAGCCCGAACTCGAAGGCCGTCGTCGCCGGCACCGACATCATTGCCTGTCCGAGTCTCGCGGAGAGGGAGTCGAAGCGGGGTGCGCCCAGCCCGGCCGGGACGCCCTGGGCCTCGAAGTAGATCGAGCCGCCGATGGAGTCGCCCTCCTGCTGGTACTCCTCGATGCGCTCTTGCATCTCCTCGGCGGTCTCGGGATGGGCACAGCGGACGTCGTTCTGCTCGGAGTGTTCCTTGATCTCCTCGAAACTCACGTCGGGCGCTTCGATGTCGCCGATCTGGTTGACGTGGGCCTTGAGTTCGATCCCTTCCCGCTCGAGCAGTTTCTTCGCGATCGCCCCTGCGGCGACCCAGTTGACCGTCTCGCGGGCCGACGAGCGGCCGCCGCCGCCCCAGTTGCGCGTGCCGAACTTCGCCGAGTAGGTGAAGTCGCCGTGACTCGGTCGCGGCGCGGTGATGAAGGGTTCGTACTTCTCCGACCGCGCGTCCTTGTTCTGGATGACCAGTCCGATCGGCGTCCCGGTCGTGTAGCCGTCCTGGATTCCGGACTTGATCGAGACGTCGTCGGGTTCGCCGCGGCTCGTGGTGATCATCGACTGACCCGGTTTCCGGCGGTCGAGATCCGCCTGGATGTCCTCCTCCGAGAGCTCGAGGCCGGCGGGACAGCCCGAGACGGTACAGCCCATCGCCTCGCCGTGGCTCTCGCCGAACGTGGTCACCTGGAAGAGGCGACCGAAGCGGTTGCCGTTCATTACCGCCCCTTCGGGGACGGGGACACTTAGCAACCCAGGATTCCTGCAAGTGCTGGCACGGTGGGCGCTACAGCGACTCGAGTTCGACGGCCGCGAACGGCACCCGCATCTCGTCCGGATGGTGCCCGCCGTGCCTCCCGACGGGATCGAGTTTGGCCGAATCGGAACCCTACCGGACCGACAGCTCGCGGTGGGAGACAACGAGGTCGCCGAGCCGGCGGCGGAACCGCGGGCGCCGAACAGCCCCCGCTCGAGGGCTTCCTCGCGGGTGAAGACCCCGTTCCCCCTCGAGATCGGGCCGCATGCGCCCCACGACGGGGTCGGAGGAACCCCCCTCGAGGTCGGCGACGGGAATCGACCGGGAAACCGCACGAACGACGCTGTGCGCGAGCGACCGCGCCACGTCGACCCGCCGAGAGTCAGTCGGACTCCTCGTCGTAGAACTCTTCGTGGGGCTCGAGGACGTCGAGTTTCGGCGGCTTCGCGTGGCGAACGATGAACACGTCGTAGTCCTGCTCCGCCGCGACGTGGACGCCGACGCTGGTCAGCGGCGTTACCACACGGCCGACGTTGTCGCTCCCGAGGAAGACCACGCTGGGGTCGTGCTCGCGTGCCAGTCGCTCGACGTGGTCGGCGATCCGGTCTTCGGGCGGAAACTCCCGGATCCGTTCGTACTCGAACGTCGCGTCGGGGGCCAGCGAGTGGACCCGGTCCCGGAGCCGATCGATGGTCGCCTCGACGTCGTAGGGTTCGTCCGCGTCGATCCAGCCTTTCTCCCGGGCGTACCGCTTCCGTTCGGGGACGACGGTAACGGTCGTGATCTCCTGGTCGAGCGCCCGCGCGTACTCGACGGCCCTGACGAGGGCGGCCTCCGCGAGTTCCGATCCGTCGAAGGGGACGACGAACGTCATGCGCGGGCCTTCGACGGCCTCCGCATTAACACCGCAGGGCGGTTCCCGCTCACCGGGGAGGAGGCAGACGCCTACGCGTCGCTGTCCGAGTCGACCGCGAGCGCGGCCGCCACACGCTCGGCGGTGTCCCGCAACAGCGGGCGATCGTCGGTGAAGACCTCGACGGCGACGGTGCCCTCGAAGCCCGCGAGGTGGTCGGCGACGACGCCGTAATCCACCTCCCCCGCGCCGATCGGGAGGTGCGTGTCCCCCCGGCTCCGGACGTCGTGGACGTGCAGGTGCGAGACTAACGCGCCGTAGTCCGAGAGGAACCGGTCGACGCCGTCGTCGCCGTCCTCCATGTAGGCGTGGCCCACGTCGAAGCAGACGGCCGTGTCCGTCTCGCGCGCCAGATCGCCGAGCACCGACAGCGCCAGCCCCTGCCTCTGGTGGCCGACGTTCTCGACGACGAGTTCGACGCCAGCCTCGTCGGCGGCCGCTCCGATCGCCTCGAGCTGGTCCGCGAACACCGGTCGCAGATCGGTGTCGTGGGGGTTCCGGGCCGTCCCGTGGAGGACGGCCTTCCGCGCGCCGACGGTCCCGGCCCACGAGAGCAGTCGCGAGAGGGAATCGACGATCGCGTCGTTGATCTCCGGGACCGGGGTCGCGACGACCTGTTCGAACGGCAGGTGAACGCAGAGGTCGGCGTCCGCATCTGCCAGGAGCCTCTCGAGCCGGCCCGCGTCGAGGTCGTCGGTCCGGGTCCCTTCGCCGAGCGACAACTCGGCGAAGTCGAAGCCCGAAATCGTGTCCGCCAGCCGCTCGAGCGAGTCGCCGACGGTGAGTCCGATTTCGGCGTTCGCAGGCAGGTCCATCTGGGGGTCAGCGTCGGAGTTCGGGTCCGGGTCCCGGTCCGGGTCCGGGTCCGGGCCCGAGTCCGAGTCCGAGTCAGAGTCCTGATCCGTATCCGCGCCCATATCGACGCACGGACCGGAAGCCCCATAGCTGTGGTGACGGTTCTCGCCGGCTCGAGCGTCGGGTCAACGACTCTCACGCGCAACCGACTCGTCCGCTCGAGGTCGAACAGCGCCGCGATACTGCCAGCGCACGTGACTGTGGGTGAACCCTTTTTCCCGTCGCCGTGGTAGCGAACCCGGATGGAGGGACTTCGCTGGGTCACCCTGTCCGAGGAGGAGCGCAACGAGTTCCTGGGAACCGGCGGCACCGGCGTCCTCTCGTTCGGGACGGACGCCGGGGAGTCACCGGCATCGCTCCCGGTGTCGTACGGTTACTACGCCGACGCCGGGAACTTCTACTTCAGGCTCTCGTTCCCGCCCGGAACCCGAAAGAAGGAGGCCGTCGACGACCCCGTCTCGTTCGTCACCTACGGCGAGGTCGACGACGGCTGGCGAAGCGTGATCGCGACCGGCGAACTCGAGGAACTGACCGACGTCGATGGGGAGTCGGCGGCGGTCCAGGGGATGTGGGCGGTCCACATCCCCACGGTCGACGTCTTCGATCGGCCGCGGGACGAGATCGACTTCGTCGACTTCCGGCTGGTGCCGGAGGAACTGACCGGACGGAAGAGCGTACCCGAGTGAGTGTTCGCCGACCGCCTCGAATAGCGATATCGGTCGCGTAGCTGTGGTACGCGCGTCGAAATCGGCCGAACGATTATCGTCGCTTAGTCGCTAGATCGACCCACGATGTGGAACCGCCGCAGATTCGTCGCAACCGCCGGGATGACGGCGGCGCTTGGCGGCTGTCTCGGAGACGGGAATGGGAACGGGGACGGGAACGCGAACGAGAACGACGACGGCCAGAACGGATCGAATACCGACGGGACGAGCGCCGACGAAGACGACAACGGCCCCGGATACGACACCGGGCTCGACGAACTCGAGGCGTACGACCCGGTCGACCGGACCGGCGAGGACGAAGTGAATATCCGGGTCGATCCCGATGGAGAAGGGCGGTTCGAGCCGGATCCGGTCGCGGTCGAACGGCTGGCGACGGTCAAGTGGACGTGGGGTGAGCCCGGCTACGAGATTTACCCGATCGACATCCCCGACCCATGCCGGTGGAGCGGCAACGACACCGGAGCCGCCCACGCCTGGCAGTTCCCGTTCGTCGGCAAGTACGAGATCGGCTGCTCGAGGCCTGACGGAGACGACTTTACCGGCGTCATGTTCGTCGTCGAGCCCGGGTTCGATCTCGAGTCCGAGTCCGAGTCCGACTAACCACCCGCCACCGCATCGGGGCGATTCGAGAGCGCCGTCTCGGCGCCGTAAGGTGGCCGGAACGGAAACCGGCTGTCGACCGAACCCGTGTTCTACTCCTCTCGAGTCTCTGCCCAGGCGAACGCCTCCGTCCGCTCCTCCGTTGTACAGACGTCGAGGTCACCGACGTCGATCTGTCCCCGCAGCGAGAGGGCCTTGGCTCCGTCGGCGACGAGCGCCCACCGGTCGACGCCCGCATCGCTCGCCTTCAGGGCGGCACGCTCCCAGACCTCGAAGGCCTCCCTGGTGAACGGTTCCTCGAGTTCGACGACCGTAACGAGCGTTTCGACGTCGCGCTCGGCGAGCAGGTCCTCGTAGACCGGGTACGCTTCGGTTTCGAACGCCTCGAGGTCCATCCCCGGACGGAATACCTAGGTCATCACGCCCTCTTCGACCTCGACCGTCCAGCCGCTTCCGGATCGTGCCCTTTTCGAACGAAAGTCGCTCATCGTACGTCGAAATAGAACGAACACGGATATAGTATTTTGTGATTTTCCCATTACTATGTAATAGAGGAAAGTGCCGCCAGAAAACGATCCGCCCGGAGTCACCGCTAGCGATCGAAGCAACGAGCAGGAAAACGGCAGTAAGCGACGGTTACCGATCGAGTATCGGGTCGGGGGCTACCCCGTCAATCGTCCGCCTGCGCCTCGGCGACGGCAGGGGCATCGCCGCGTGCCTCGCGCTCGTCGAGCCACTCTTCCGCGTCGAGCGCGGCCATGCTCCCCGTCCCGGCCGACGTGATCGCCTGCCGGTAGTCGGGATCCATCACGTCACCCGCGGCGAAGACGCCGTCGACGGTCGTCTCGGTCGTCATCCCCTCGAGCGTCTCGAGGTGGCCCGACTCGGCCAGGTCGATCGGCGTGTCCGCGAGGAACTCGGTGTTGGGCTCGTGGCCGACGGCGTAGAAGATCCCGCCGACGTCGACCTCCTCGCGGTCGACGTCCGCGCCGTCTCCGAGTTTCTCCGTCGGATAGCCGTCCGGGTGATGGACCAGCGTCGCCCCCGTAACGCCTTCCTCCTGGGAGCCGTGGATCTCGAGCAGTTCCGTGTTCCAGCGGAACTCGACGTCCTCGTGTTCGCGGGCGCGAGTTGCCATCAGTTCGGACGCGCGCAGTTCCTCGCGGCGGTGGACGACGGTGACGCTGTCGGCGAACTTCGCGAGGAACAGCGCCTCTTCCATCGCCGAGTCGCCACCCCCGATCACGAGCACGTCGTCGCCGCGGTGGAACGCGCCGTCGCAGGTCGCACAGGTCGACAGGCCATAGCCCATCAACTCCTCCTCGTTCTCCGCGCCGACCCAGCGGGCGCTCGCGCCCGTCGCGACGATCAGCGCTCGCGTTCGAACCACGTCGCCGTTCGAGAGCGCGAGTTCGAACGGCCGCTCAGCGAGGGTCGCCTCTTCGACCGTCCCGTGAGCGAACTCCGCGCCGAACCGCTCGGCCTGTTCTTTCCCGCGCTGGATCAGTTCCATCCCGCCGACCCCCTCGGGGAAGCCGAGGAAGTTCTCGACGTCGGTCGTCAGCGTCAGCTGGCCGCCCGGCTCGGGCCCCTCGAGTACGAGCGGCTCGAGGTCGGCCCGCGCGGCGTAGACGGCCGCCGAGAGACCCGCGACGCCGGAACCGACGATCACTACGTCCCGAACCTCGGTGGTGTCGCTTGCCTCGTTCATTCGGTGTACTCGTCGATCATGTTCCGCAGTCGGTCCGCCGGCAGTGCGCCGACGTGCTGTTCGACCTGATCCCCTCCCGCGAACAGCAGGAGGGTCGGAACTCCCCGGACGCCGTACTCGCCGGCGAGGGGCTGGTTCTCGTCGACGTCGACCTTCGCGATCACGGCGTCGGTCTCGCCCGCCAGCCGCTCGAGGACGGGCTCGAGCATCTGACAGGGGCCACACCAGTCGGCGTAGAAGTCGACGAGAACGACGTCGTGTTCGTCGACGACGTCGTCGAGGTGTGCCCCGCCGTCGACGTGGACGGGGTCGTCCGGAGACGTACCGCTCGGTCCGCTGTGTGCATCAGTTGCCATCAGTTCCGGATAGGGGGCGGTAGTGTTTAAAGGTTTTGTGTGTATTGTGCAATACCGTGTGGTAAAGGGTGGTCCATCGCCAGCGGTCACTCGCCTTCGCGGTCGGCCATCGCTACCGGGTCCGGGTACGCCTCGAGGTCCCGGACCTCGACCGTCGTTTCCTCGCCCCCGATCTCCTGGTAGTGGCGTCGTTGAATCCACTCCCTGCGCCTGTCGTACCGGATCGCTACGCGTTCCCAGATCTCCTCGTTCCGGTCGGAGTCGATCCGGATCGAGATCGTCTCGTAGGCCTCGATCCGGTAGTCGCCGTCGGCGTAGCCCGTCACCTCGAGGGTCGTCCGCTCGGGATCGAGTTGCTCGGCGGCGTGCTCGAGGATCCGGTCCGCCAGTTCGTCGAGGGTCTCGAGCGAGGGGATTCCGGTGTCGTCGCTCGTCATCGGTTGGAAGTCGTCAGGCGTACCGAGCCGACGGCGGTGAGGATCGGGACGTCAGTCGGTGACGGCGGCCGTGAACGACCGCCGGGCGGTTCGAGACGGTCGCTGGGGGGCGCGGTCCGAGCAGTCACGGAGCCAGGTACCACCGCGCTCGGGTTAATCGTTGGCCCGATCGAACCGGGTGAAAGTGCGCTCGAGGTCATTCGGCGGGTGTCGCGTCCTCGATGGACGGCTGGCGTCTGGCACCCCGATCGTATCCCAGGCGGCCGCCGGAAAGCGCGACGAGGCCGAGCACTGTGACGAACAGCACGCCGACCTGTACTGTCAGGAGCGTCACGTAGGCCGGCCCGAAGACGACCGCGTCCGCGAAGGGGATCAGGTGGACCGTACTCGTATTGAAGCCACCGTGCAATACCATCAGCAGGAGGATGCTCCCCGTGCGGTTGTAGATCCAGGTGTAAAAGAACGCGTAGAGGACGATCCCGAGGGCCGTGAGAGCAACCATTCCACCGAGGACGATCGGGTCGGTGATCCCATGGGAGGAGCGCGGATCGACGAAGTACACCGGCAGGTGCCAGCCCGCCCAGACGACCCCGAGCAGAACCGTCGCACCGAGCGGGCCGTATCGTTCCTGCAGTCGCGGGAGTGCGACGCCACGCCAGCCAGGCTCTTCTCCGAGTCCGGCGAGCAGCGAGAGGCCGACCAGAGTCGGGAGAAACGTCAGCAGGGGATCCGGCAGTCTCGAGAGTTCCGGTTCGTATCCGAGCAGCGCGAACGCGATGCTGGTCGCCCCGAAGACGCCGACCGGGATCGCGAGCGTCGCGATCCACCACCGGAGTGGAACGCGCCAGCGGACGATGCGCTCGATCAATTCTCGAATGGAGCCACCGGTGTACCGGAGGACCAGCACGCCGGCGATCGCAGGGCCGAACTGCGCGAGCAACAGGTTCAGCCCGCCGAATCCCCCGTCAGCATCAACTACCGTCGGCAGGAACCCGAGCCACGAGATGACGTAGGCCAGAACGAAGAACGCGGCGACCGGGTGGGCGTCGACTCGAGCACGAACGGCGGCTTGCATGCGGGTCTAAAGGGGGTGAGAGGCGATGTACCCGTCGACTGGGGGACGATCGAGACGAGGTCCGCTTCCGTGGAATGTTGGCGGACAGACGCACTGTCGAGTCGGCCCGCTACGGAGCGATATCTCGATACGTGAAGGCGACGAACCGTCGACCATGGCGGACCGAACGTGTCGGCGTGGGATCGTGGCCGGACGTGACGGGGCGGATCGATGACTGCACGGTCCAGGCTCGCGGATCGGCAGGGATTCGACGTCTGGGGGTTCCTGCTGTTTTCACACGGCTGGACCTGGCTCTGGTGGAGCGTGCCGATCCTCGCCGGCTGGCACGTCTTCGAACTTCCGGGGCTCGTCTTCCTGATCGTCGGCGGCCTCGGCGTCACGATCGGTGGCGTCGTCACGGCCTGGCTGGTGGGCGGTCGAACCGGTCTATCGGATCTGGGTCGACGACTCGTCGAGATTCGACGGATTCCGATCCGCTGGGCCGTGGTGATGGTCGCGCTCTGGCCGACGCTCACACTGGTCGGCGCCGCTACTGCGGTCGTCGTCGACGGTGCGAACCAGCCGGTGAGTGCGGCACCGCTGCTCGACTTGCTCGGGGATCCAGTCGCGCTCGCGGGGACGCTGCTGGTTATCTTCGTGCTCGGCCCCTTCCACGAGGAGATCGGCTGGCGCGGCTACTGGCTCGATCGCCTCCAGCGTCGCTGGAGCGCGTTGACTGCCAGCCTCGTCGTCGGCGTCGCGTGGGCGGCCTGGCACGCGCCGCTTTTCCTGATGGTCGGTTACTTCAGTAGCTGGGACTTCTCGCCGGATCCGTCACTTTTCGCCTTCAACGTCCTCGTCGGCGCGATCCTGTACACCTGGCTGTACAACAACGCGAACCGGAGCGTCCTCGCAGCGATCCTCTTTCACTTCGTCGGCAACGCCACCGGCCAACTCCTCGAGCTCTCGCAGACGGCGGACTTCTATCAAACGATGGCTACGACCGGGCTCGTCCTCGTCGTCGTGGTCCTGTGGGGAGCGACCGACCTCCGCCGGGACGGTGAACGGCCGCTGGCACCGTACTGATCTCGCGGGTTGGCCGTTCCGGTTCGATCTACCCTCCCCGGTCACTCCGCGCCGGCTGTGGCGGGCCAGACGACGTCGGCGGCGAACTCGAGGACCGCCGACGTGTACGCGGTCGGCTGGTCGAGCGGGCAGGTATGTCCGGCATCGTCGACGACTCGCGTTCGCGCGTTCGGAAGCGTCGGCGCGAGCGTCTCCGCCGCAGGGCCGTTGAGTCGGTCTGATTCCCCGTTTATCAGCAGCACTGGACCGTCGTAGGCCCGCAGTTTCGTGGGGAAGTCGATCCCGGCGATCGCCGTCGCACCCCGGCCGTAGCCGTCAGCCGAGATTCCGCCCTCGAGAATTGCGTCGACGATCTCGTCCGAAATCGGCTTCGAACGCAGTCCCGAACGGACGCGTCGCTGGAACCGACGCTCGAGCGGCGACACCGAACTCCGGACGCGAGTCGCCAGACCGGCGAGACACGTCTTGACCGCGAGCCAGCCGCGGTAGTCCGCGCTCGCCCCCGAGAGCGCGAGCGCGGCGACGCGGTCGGGATGGCGCGCCGCGAGTTCGATGCCGACGTAACCGCCCAGCGACTGTCCGACGACGAGCGCCGGTACGGTCACCTCGGCGTCCTCGAGCGCGTCGCCCGCGACGGCCACCGCGGCCTCGAGCGAAAGCGAGTCGCCGTCGCGTCGCCCGTGTGCCGGGAGGTCGGGCGCGGTGACGCGGTAGTCGTCCTCGAGGGCGTGGATCTGTGGGAGCCACATCCGCCACGATAGCCCCGCGCCGTGAAGCAAGAGGATCGGCCGACTCGAGTCGGAGCCGCCAACGTAGGTCGCGCTCTCGAGAGCGTCGTCGGGTGGCGTCATCGGCTCGTCACCTTCGACTCGAGGTCGAGAAGCGAACCGAGAAACACGATCGGTGCGCTATCACCGGATTCGTGAGCGTTCATCACCGTTACCGACGACTACGTCGCTGTTAGTGACACCGATCTATCTCGAATCTCGTTCCGCGGACCGATCCGAAGCCGCCACCGCGACATCGTCGCGGGCCGCGGTGATCGACGAGTCGTCTCCGGGACCGATCACGGACAGGAACCGTCCGAGAAGTACGAGGCTCGCGGCCGTCAGCAGACCGAAGATGGCGAGGACGGGGACGGGAACCACCTGCCCGTCCCGAAGCTGGAAGACGGCCATCGCCAGTACGGCCAACCCCAGGGTCGCCGCCTTCACGAGGAGCACGGCGGTAAACGCGTAGCCCCACGCGCGGCGCTGCCGAAGCCAGTACGCCGAGAGCACGAACCCCGGGAGGACGATGCCCAGATCCAGCGAATAGATGACCGAGGTCGTGAGTTCCGCATCGGCGACGGTCGCGGGGACAGTCCCGGAGACGATCGCCGGAACGATCTCTGCCAGCCACAGGAATGCGACCAAGACCGCGAGCAGCGCCTGAAACGCGACGTACGGGCGAACGGACAGACCCTCTGCGGTCCGTTTGACGCGGGTCACGTCGAGTCGAACCAGTCCACCGACGAACGTGTACAGGGTGAGCCACAGCAACGTCGTGTAGACCAGGTACAGTTCGTTGAATGCGGTCATGAACGCGTACGACGCGTAGGTGTACAGCAGGTAGCCGTCGACCCCGAGCCAGACGACGTACCCCCGCAGTGACCCTCGAGCGGCGACGTACAGCGCGACGGTACCGACCGGAAGCGCCACGACCAGCGTCAGCAAGTCCTGACCGTAGAGTTGCGGCAGCAGTACCGGCGCGTCGCGATAGAGACCAGGAACGGTAAGCCCGACCACCGTCGCGATTCCCGCGAGAACGATCGTCGCGAGGGAGGCGAGCACGTACGCCCTCGAGAGCGATCCGGGACGGCTCACGCCTTCCCTCGCGTCTTGCTGTCCGACGGTCGTGACTGCAGCCCCGGATCGACCTCGAGAGTGGACGAACGACCCATACGGCTCTAGAGGTCACTGCGCGAGATAAAGAGCGATCCCGGTTCCCGGGCCTCGAGAGCCGTGCGGGAACGGTTACGGCGAATTCGCCGGCGGCGATCCGGTCGAACGGGGACCAGACCAGTCGCGGCGGGCGACGAGGTACGCGGCCAACGCCGCGGTGACGATTCCGACGGGAAGCCCGCCGAAGAGCATCGCCGTCGCGAGGCCGACGGCACCCGTCGAAAGTACCCCCATCGCGAGCCCGCCGCCGGCGACGAACCCGAAGATTCCCGCGAGGGTCGCCCAGAACCGACGGGCCGTCCGTTCGGACGGCTGTCCGGTGGCGACGACCTCCTCCCGGTACGTGAGACCCAGGTAGGTGAGGGGAGTCAGGGCCGCCCCGGCGACGAGTCCGGCGGGGAGTCCCAGCATCAGGGACGGCCAGACGTAGGGGTCGAGCGCTTCGGTCACGCCGATCCCGACCACGAGAAAGGCGAGGACGCCGACGAGCAGGCTGCCGACGAGTTTGAGTACGGTGTTCATGCTCTATATACGACGATCCGGACTATATCTCTACCTGCTAATTCCCGACTGCGGAGAACGTCCGGCCGCTACACGCCCTGCGAGCAGCGTGAAACGCCGCTCGCAGTCACGCTCGAGTGGCGGGATCAGCCGTCGGCCGTGCTCGGCTGGCTCCCCTCGTCGCTCGAGGCGACCCGTTCGGCCCCCGACAGCAGGGAGACGTATCGTCCCGCGAGGACGGCGGCGAGGAGAATCGGGATCGTCGTGAAGACGACCGCGACGAGTGGAACGGTGACGTCGTCCTCGAGGACGAGCACGACGGTCATGCCCGCGATCGTCGGGGCGAGCAACGCGCCGAACACTAGCCCGACGCCGGCGAAGGCGTAGCCCCAGGAACGGCCTCGCCAGAGCCAGCCGCCGGCGATCAGCAGGGCCGGCACGACGACGGCGAGGTCGACGAAGTGCGAGACGAGCGCCTGCGACCCTATCTCGTCGACGAGCAGCGGCGGCGTCCCGGTGAGGGTCGCGGGCACGAGTTCGGCCAGCCACAGGGTCGCGAGGCCGAGGGCGATCACGACCAGGACGGCCCCGTAGACGCGCTCGGAGACGCGTCCGGCGAGCGATCGACGGACCGCTTCGGCGTCGACGGTCACCGCTCCGCCGACGAAGGTGAACATCGAGAGCGAAAAGAGGGCGACGTACCCGAGGAAGAACCGGTTGAACGGGACCTGGAGGGCGATCGAGGCCCACATGTAGGTCATGTACGCGAGCGCGCCGAGCCAGACGATCCGGGCCCGCAGCGAACCGGCCATCGCGTACCTGAGCGCGACGGTCAGGACCGGCACGGCGAGTACGAGCAGCAGGAGATCCTGCACGTAGAACGCGGGGAGCAGCGCCGACGGATAGTGTCCCGGTCGGAACAGGCCGAGAAGGCTCGAGACGGCCGACAGGATCGCGATCCCGATCGTCGCGGCGACCTGCCAGCGCTGAAGCGAAGCGGGCGTCATCGGTCTTCGGTCGTACGGACGCCTCGAGCGTCGATAAAGGGTATGTATGCTCCGAATTTCCGGTCGTCCTCGAGTCGGTGATCAGTGTGTCGATCCGTGCGTCGGCTACCGGTCGTCACGAGAACGCCTGACGCTGGTAGCCCCGTCTCGAGCGTCGCCATTCCTGTAGTGTGCTTGTCCCGCTCCGGCCAGCGCGAGGTAACGGCGTCTGGTATACCAACCGTGCATTACGGCTTTCGGATCGGAGGGCCGTCAGCGTTCGACGGATTACCGGTGCCCGCTCGAGATCGGCTCGTCGTTGTCCTCCGGTCGAGGGAGCGGCGTCTCCCACCCGCGGAACGAGTAGGGGCCGAACGCGAGGACGACGATCAGGGCCGCTCCGCCGTAGCCCACGAGAACGAACGGGTACATCTCCGGGGCGAAGCCCATCACCTCGCCTGTCATGTTCCCGAACGCGTGGAAACAGAGCACCGCGAGGATGCTTCGCCTCGTGTTGTTGTACACCCAGACGGTAACGAGCGTTCCCAGAACGATGCTCGGGATCCACCACGACAGGTCGGGGTCGAACGTCGTGTTCGCGTAGTAGCCGGGGAAGAGCACGAACGGCGCGTGCCATATCCCCCACGTCGTCCCGTTTATCACGCCCGCGGTGAGAGCGCTGAACCGCTCCTGCAGCCGGTCGAGCCAGTACCCGCGCAGCCCGATCTCCTCGACCAGGGGGAAGACGAACGCGAAGGCGACGATCGCGGCCGTCGCCGCCGGATCGAACAGCCGATCCGTCGAGATGAACTCGAGCGGATCGGACGTGACGCCGACCAGGAGCGCAGCGCCCGCGACGAGAAGGTTGAAGATCGGCCAGTACAGCAGGACGAGCAGCGCCCAGCGCGCGTCGATCCGCCCGAGATCGATCAGCCGGTGACCGAGGTCCCTGATCCCGGCCCCGCCCTCGGTGAGCCACGAAAGCAGGAGGGCGGCCAGCAGCGGACTCAGTCCGCCGACGACGAACAGCGCGACGTTGGGGAACGTCCACACCGACTGGTCGGAGCCGACGATCGGTGCCCACCAGACGTACGCCCAGCCCAGGTAGACGAGCGGGAACCCCCACGGCGTCATCCTGCGTGCGAGCCTGCCGAACCGCCCCCTTGGGAGTGACTCGCTCGAGGTCATGTGATTTCGTCACCTCCGCGCTGGAGGAACGGTCCGGTCGGTCCCGTACGTACCCGGCACGGAGAGAAGTCGGGACATCGACGGCTGCTCTCGCGCATAAGAGAGGTTTCGTGGACCGACAAAAATTCCCACGCTACGATTCTCACGCCGTAAGAACGTCGAACACGTTCTCTCGGGGGGGGATCGTGCAACCCGAACGAGCCCGAAGCGTGGATGCCCCCCGCCGGGGTTTCAGGAGGCCGCCCGAAGAACCCATACGTGAGGTGAACGATGAGCCCTGGAACACGACTCTCGGCGATCGTCCCGCGCACGACGAACCCATATTTTTTCGTCATCATCTACCTCGGCTGGGCGTGGTTCTTCTGGGCGTTCATCGTGCTGTCGGGGGAGGTCGTCTGGACGGTTCCGTACTCGCTGCTGTTCTACGTCGGGGCGCTCAGCCCGTTGCTGGGCGGCATCCTCCTGACGTACCGGTTGGGAGCGTGGTCGGGACTGCGAGACCTCTGGGATCGGACCGTCAACGTCCGTCGGATCAGCCGCCGGTGGTACGCCATCTGCATCTTCCTCCAGCCGGCGATGACGCTCCTCGCCGCCGGAATCGCGCTGCTCGCCGGCACGTCGGGGCAACCGCTGAACCCCTCGATTTCCGGGTTGCTTTCCCCGAACGCGCTGGCGTTTTTCCTGACGTTTACGCTACTGGCCGGAACGGTCGAGGAGATCGGGTTGACCGGCTACTTCGTCCACCGACTCCTCGAGGTCCGCGGCGTCGTCGCGGTCGGCCTGATCACGGGAGTCGTCTGGGCCGTCTGGCACGTCCCTCTGTTCCTGATGGAGGGCTACTACGGCCCAGCCACGGCCGATCCGGATCCGGCATTCTTTTTTCCCGGGTTGCTGTTCACCCAGATCATCTACGCCTGGATCTACGACAACACGGCCGAAAGCGTCCTCGCGGCGATCATCTACCACACGGCCATCAACGTCACCGGAGAGACGCTCGGTCCGTCGGAGGTGGTCGGTCGGTACACGTTCTACCTTACGGTCGTTCTCTGCCTATTGATACTGCTACACGAGGAATGGGTGACACCCTCGGGTTTGGGGAACCGGTTGGTCAACCGAGACTAGGGGCCAGCGGCAACGGTCCGACGCGTGCTCACCTCTCAACCTCCTCACTCCCCAGGTCACGACGTCTCGGCACCGTCCGTACGCGGGAACAGCGCCGTCAGGACCGCCAGGGCGGCGATCGCGGCCAGCACCAGCCCGAGCCAGTCGGCGATCACGGGCAGGAAGTAGCCCAAGAACTCCCGGCCGACCGCCCACCACAGGCCGGCCGCCGCGACCGCGAGGCCGGCTAACGCGGCTCGAGCGATCCGGTCACGTTCCGACAGCGGGGCGAACGAACGCGCCCCGGAAAACAGGCCGTAGCCGAGTCGCAGGGCCAGCCCGAGGGCGATCCCGCCGAGGATCCAGACCGGGAACCGGATCCAGCGTGCGGCCCCGGCGAGAGCGGGCGTCGACAGCCCGCTCCGATCGGCCCACGCATCGACTATGTCGGCGATAAGCTGGACGCTGCGCTCGCTGTTGGTGAGGATCACGATTCCATCGCCCGTCGACGGGACCGCGTGAAACCAGTTCCAGGAGCCGGGACCCTGCCCACCGTTCATGACCGCTCGCTCGCCGCCCGAAAGCGTCTCGGCGAAGTGGCCGAGTCCCGCGCCGTCGGTCGCGAGGTCGTAGAACCCGGTCGTCTCGACCGACGGCTCGTGCATCTCCGCGACGGATTCGGGCTCGAGCACGTCCCGGCCCGGTTGCTCCCCGTCGGGGCCTGCCGTACTCGCCGCGACGAACCGGGCGACGTCTTCCGCGGTCGCGTACAGCCCCCCGTGGGCCCTGACCGGGCCCGGCGTCGCCTCCACCGGCGTTCCGTCGACGTAGTGTTCGACCGCCAGGTCAGCCTCGAGGTCGTCCCGGTCGAACGTAGCGTCGTCCAGCCCGAGCGGCGTCAGAATCTCGTCGTCCACGTACGCCGCGAAGTCACGACCCGTGACGTCCTCGACCAGAAGCTCGAGCAGCGCGTAGCCGGGGTTCGAGTACCGGAACGTTCCGGGCTCCTCGACGGGTCGAGCGGCCGGCGTGCCGGCCTCGCCGGAGAGTACCTCCTGGATCGTCGGCGGCTCTTCGCCGGATTCGACTTCGCCGCCGCCTCCCGGCGGAAGGCCGGCGCTGTGGGAAAGCAGCCGCCGGACGGTCACCTCGTCCCACGGGTAAGGGGCGTCCGGCAGCTCCCAGCTCGTGACGTGGCGCTCGATCGGATCCCCGAGATCGATCTCGCCTTCCTCGACGAGCTTCAGCACGGTCCACGCAGTGACCGACTTCGTGATCGACTGGACCCGGAACGGCGTGTCCTCGGTCGTCGGCCGGTCGGCCGCGGGATCCGCCTCGCCGTAGGCTCCGGTCCAGGTCACCGCCCCGTCTTCGACGAGAGCGACGCTCGCGCCGGGGACGTCGTAGCGCTCGAGCAGCGTCGGGATCCGCTCCTCGAGGAGAGTGGGCAGCGACTCCGGACCGTCACCGCCGGGGCCGAGACAGCCCGCGAGGGACGCGGTCAGGCCGAGCGCGGAGGCTCCGAGGAACCGTCGTCGGGACGGGGCGTTTGCCACGTCAGGAACTCACCTCGGAGCCGGCACTCTCGTCTCCGACCTCGTCGAGCGTCGACTGGCGACCGCCGGCGGGTCCGCCGCGGCGCGCCCGGTAGGCGTCCCGCAGGCCGAACGCGAGCGCACCCAGCCCGAGCAGCAAGGCGACGAACTCGAGGAGACCCCCGAGGATCGGGACCAGGCCGAGGAGGGCGAAGGCGACGAGGCCGACCACGAGCGCGAGCCACCGGTTGTCCGCGCCGGCGAGGCCCAGCGCCCACGAGGCGACCGCGAACTGGCCGTAGACCGCGGCGACCCAGATCGCGAGCCCGAAGGCGAACGCACCGAGGATGGCCAGCGGGATCCCGACGATCGTGATGGCGGCGGCGGCCAGGGTGATCGGCACGGCGATCAGCGTCAGGAACCCGACGCCGCCGGACGCGACCGGTCCGTCCGCGACGCGGCCGGCGACGCCCGAAGAGAAAACCGGGAAGACCGCGAGCAGGATCGCCCCGAGCAGCAGGTTTGCGAGGAGCCCGTACACCGTTCCGACCCAGTCGGGGACGGTGAAACCCCCGCCGATCCCGCCGACGTCGTCGCCGATCCCGGGGTCCTGTACGACGCCGTTCGCAACGGTCGCGTCCGGATCCTCGGTGAAGCTGTCGGCGTCGTAGCGGAACTCACCGCCGACGTCGGCGTTCGGCCCCAGCACGATCGTCTCGGCGCCGGCACGCACGTCGCCGTCGATCGTCCCGTCGACCGAGAGGTAACCGCTCCCGGCCTCGAGGTCGCCGCCGATCCGGCCCGTTTCGCTGACGTCGACGTGACCGCCGCCGACGGCGACGTCACCGCCGACATCACCGTCGATGCGGAGGCTCCCTGCGGCGGCTTCGATCGATCCCTCGACGGTTCCTCCCTCGACGACGTGGATGCTTCCGGCGGCGCCCGAGATATCGCCCGTGACCGTGCCACGAACGACGACCGATCCGGCGACGCCGTCGATACCGTCGACGGTTTCGCCGTCCTCGACGACGACCGTTCCGGAGACACCCTCGAACGACTGGGCGGCGACGACACCCGTGCCGAGCGAGAGCGACAGTGCGGCGACGAGGACGAGGACGGCGCTCCGACGGCGAAGGGAACGACTGCGGTTCATACAGATGGGTTCGATCGCATCGCATATGTATCTGTGTTGACGTTCCCGAGCCGCGGGAACCGTTCCGCTCACTCGTGGTCGTGCTCGTGGTTGTGGCCGTGTTCGTGGTCGTGGTGGCTATGATTGTGATCGTGCTCGTGATCGTGGTGGCTGTGGTCGTGGTCGTGCTCGTGATCGTGAGCACCCGGACCGCGACGCGTGAACTGACCTGCGAACCCCCGATCGACCACCTCCGACAGCGCGGGATGGATGTGGACCGACTCCCGGATGTCCCAGACCGTCCCCGTACCGGCCGTCATCGACACGACGACCTCCTCGATGAGGTTCGACGCCTCGGGACCGACGATGTGACAGCCCAGGATCTCGCCCTCCGGCTCGATGATCGCCTTGACGAACCCCTCGGCGTTCATCGCCTGGCCGCGTGCGGTGTCCTCGTACCGGTACGTCCGCGTCGCGTACTCCCGGCCCGCCTCCCGGAGCTCCCCCTCTCGAGCGCCGACGCCGGCCACCTCGGGCGAGCCGAACACGGCAAAGGGCATCGCCGAGTAGTCGACCGGCTCGAGGTCCTCGCCGAAGAGGTTCCGGGCGACGGCCCGGGCTTCGTGGTTGGCGTTGTGTTTCAGCAGGTACTCGCCGACGATGTCGCCCAGCGCCCAGACGCCGTCGGCGCTCGTCCGCAGGTACTCGTCGGTCTCGACGAACCCGCGCTCGTCGGTGTCGACGCCCGTGGCCTCGAGGTCGAGCAGGTCCGAATTGGGCCGACGGCCGGCCGCGATCAGGAGGGTGTCGCCGGTCACCGTCACCGGGTCGTGTGCGTCGGGATCGTCCCACGCCGGCGGATAGGGGTCCGCGTCGACGGTGACCTCGCCGCCGGACTCGCTCGCGGCGACCGCCTCGTATCCCGTGTGAACCTCGAACCGGTCGGCGTACCGCTCGGTGAACGCGGCGCCGACCTCCGCGTCCGCCTCGGGGAGCAGGTGCGGCCGGCGGCCGACGATCGACCCCTCGCTGCCGAAGGTGCCGAAGAAGTGCGCGAGTTCGGCCGCGATGTAGCCGCCCCCGACGATCACCAGCCGGTCGGGCGGCGACTCGAGTTCCAGCGCCTCGCGACTCGTGAGGTAGTCGACGTCCTCGATCCCCTCGATCGGCGGGATCGCCGGCCGGGTGCCGGCCGCGACGAGGACCGTCTCCGCGCCAACGCGCCGGCCCGCGTCGGGTCCGTCGACGACCTCGAGGGTTCGATCGTCGACGAAGCGGCCCTCGCCGCGCAGCAGGTCGTGTCGGTCGGAGGAGCGCAAGCCACGCTCGATCGACTCGGCACTGTCGGCGACGTCGTCGTTGACCTCGCGGACGATCTCGGCGAACTCGACGTCCGCCACTTCGGCGTGGATGCCGAACTCCTCGGCTCGCTCGACGGTCTCGAGCATCTCCGCGTGGTACAGCAGTTGCTTCGAGGGGATACAGCCGCGGTTGAGACAGGTCCCGCCGAGCGGTCCCTTCTCGACGACGGCGACCGACTGGCCGCGGTTCGCCGCCGCGTTCGCGACGTCGAGCCCTGAGCCCGAGCCGACGACCAGGAAGTCGACTTCCGTGCCGTGGGTTTCCATGTCCCTACCAGCGCCGCCGACCGCCGTTAAAGCGAGGGGTGAGAGCGCCGCCGGCGTTACGAACGGGACGCGAACGCGTCGGGGAGCCGGGCGTACGCCTCGGCCGTCGCGACGAGGGCGTCGACGGTCGTGTACTCGTCGCAGGCGTGGGCCGTATCGGTTGCGATGGCGAACTCGACGGTCGGAATCCCGGCGTTTCGCAGTTGCTTGGCGTCGCCACCGCCGGTCGCACTGCGTCGGAAGACGTCCTCCTCGAGGACGTCCGTCGCGACGCTCCGGGTCGCCGCGACGACCGGCGCGTCGGGGTCCTCGTAGGTGCCGACGCTCCAGCCGACGTCCGCGATCGAGACGCCCTCGTGGTCCACGAGCCACTCGCGAACGTCGGCGAGGACGGCCGGGGTCTCGACGCCGGGTGCCAGCCGGACGTCGAGTTGGGCCGTCGCTTCCCGCGGCACGCTGTTTACCGCCTCGCCGCCCTCGAGCGTCCCCAGGTTGACCGTCGGTCGCTCGAACAGCCGGCGTGCGGTCCCCTCGCCCATCGCCGGGGCGTAGTAGTCGACCGACTCCTCGAGGACGGGTTCGACGGCCCCGGGGACGGATAGCCGGCGGGACTCGAGTCGACCACGGACGTCCTCGAGGGCCGCCCAGAGGCGATCGATCGCGTTCTCGCCCAGCATCGGCCGCGAGCCGTGGGCGGCTTCCCCGGTGGCCTCGAGGGTGAGCCAGATGCTCCCGCGGTCGGCGACCGTGATCGACGCCCGCTCCGCGTCGCAGGTCGGTTCGCCGATGACGCAGGCGTCGGCCGCGAGCCGACCGCGCTCGAGGAGGGCCCTGACGCCCGCCTCGCCCGCGATTTCCTCGTCGCTGACGAACGCGAACGAAAGCGTCACGGGCGGCGTCGTCCCGGTCTCGACGTACGCGTAGGCGACTTCGACCATCGCGGCGACCGCGCCCTTCATGTCGGTCGTGCCGCGACCGTAGAGTCGATCGCCGACGCGCTCCCCGAGCGGGTCGTACGACCAGCCGTCGGGATCGTAGGGGACCGTGTCGAGGTGCCCGAGGAAAAGCAGCGTTCGCTCGCCGTCGCCCGGCAGGGTCGCGAGCAGGTTCGGCTTTTCAGGGTCGGTCGCCACCCGGTCGGTCTCGAGGCCGAGGTCGTCGAACCACGACTCGAGGAGTGCGACGCTCTCGCGGGTGTCACCGGGCGGGTTCGTCGTCTCGAGGCCGACGAGCTCGAGCGTGCGGTCGGCGATTGCATCGCGTCGGTCCTGGACGAGAGGGATGGTCGAGGGGGACGTCATGGGTCGCGGTCCATGTCCATGTCCGTGTCCGTGTCTGTGTCCGCGTTCGCGTTCACGTCGGTCCCCGCTTCCGTTCCCGTTCCTGTTTCCGTTCGTTTCCCGGTCGCTTCCCTCCCGTCCGCCTCCCCGTACTTGTCCTCGAACTCCTGGACGAGCTGGGCCATCTTCGCGTACCAGTCGTTGAGTTTGCGCTGCATGTCCGCGGCGACCTGGGAGGGATCGGCCGGCGAGTAGACGTGATAGTAGCCGCCCTGGTCGTAGTTGACCTGCGTCTTCCGGACGATTCCGCTCTGGAGCAGTCGCTGGACCGAGCGGTACGCGGTGGATCGTTCCCGTCCGACCCGGTCGGCCACCTCGTCGATCGTCAGCGGATCGTCCGCCTCGACGAGGGCCCGAAAGCAGTCCCTGTCGAGTCCCTTGAGGCCGTGGACGCACTCCAGTAGCCCCTCACACGCCATCTCCCCCTGGAGCTGGTCGGCCATCGAGTTTGCCATGATCGTACGATACGGTACGTTCCCGTCCCCCATAATAGTTGTGTGCGGTCATCACAATTCAATGCAATTCGGATAGGAGCCGACGTGGTTCATGCGGACTTCCCCCGATGCAGGGGCCCAGCGAATCGATCCCAGGCGAGGGGCCCCGAGAGTCAGTCCGGATCGTCGCCGGTCGTCGCTTCGATCCCACACCACGGGCAAAACGCCAGGTCCGCCTCGAGTTCGCGATAGCAGTTCGAGCACCGGACCGCACGTTCGGCCTCGAGACGGAGGTTGTGTCTGGTAGCGAGCGCGTAGGCGTCGATGGCGCTTGCGAGACCGACGGCGGCAACCGGAGCGATGTCCCGTAATCCGGCCGTACCGGGGTTCACGAGCGCGGATTCGGGGACGAAAGCCACTCCGACCAGCAGCGACAGGGCGACCCATCCCACCGCACGCAACCATCGCCGGACGTACACCTGGCCGAGTCCCGTTGCCAGCAGCGTGAGTATGGCGGCGAGCCACGGCCGCTTCGCGGACGAGCGTCCATCCATGTCCTGACTGAATGATTAGTCAGTAGTAAGCCTTCCGCCCTCCGGCCGGACCCTCCCGACTACTCTACATTCTTCCGGTCGGCCGTCTCGAGCAGCGGAACGTATGTTCGCCCGACGAAGCCGCCGAACGCCCACTCGCGGAGCGAGAGGCGACGCGTAATCCCCTCGAAGCGGGCCGACTCGAGCCGGCGTTCGCTCGTCTGGTTGTAGTTGACGACCGCCACGAGGAGAACGCCGCCGAGCGTGTTCCCGAGCAACACCGGCACCACGAACTGGACCAGTCCGGTCGAAAGGGCGACCTCACCGGCGAGTGCCGCGTACGATAGCTCGGTGAAGGAAGTCACCACGTGAAACAGGTTCCCCACTGGAATCGCCAGAAACGCCACGTACGCGACGACGATCCGGGACAGGGTATCCCGGACGGCGAACGAGACCCAGACGACGCCCGCGACGATCAGCCCGGCGAACGCGGCCTTGGAAAACAGGCTCCACCAGCCGACCTCGAGCCCGTGGGTTCCGAGGTGGACTCCGGCCTCGGCTGCTCCCTCGGAGAGGACACCGCCCCACGCGAGCACCGCCGCACCGAGGAACGCGCCGAGGAAGTTACTCCCCAGAACGACCAGCCAGTGGTGGAGAAGTGCCGGGACGCTCACGAACCGCTCGAGCGTCAGCGCGACCGGCGGGAGCGTGGTCTCGGTGTATAGCTGGTAGTCGCCGACGATGATGTAGATGAAGCCAAGCGGATACAACAGCGCGCTCAGTATCGGGTGGCCGTCGGTCGTCCCGTACAGGGACGCAGAGAGGAGGAAGGTGAGCGTGATCGCAAACCCTGCCGCGAGTCCGCTGAAGAACAACTCACGAGTCCCGGACGTGATCTCTTCGTCTGCAGCGGCGACGATCCGCTGGAACACCTCGTCCGACGAGAACCGATCGTGAACGACCGAACCGGCCGCTGGAGCACCGCTTCTGGATCGTTCGACGGCGTTTCGAACGGTTTCCTCCCGATCGGTCGTACTTCCCGTCGCTTTCCCGTTCGTCGTGTCGGTATCGGTCCGCCAGTCCGGCGGTGAACCGGTGTGATCGTCTTCAGTGGAACCCATGATAGATCCGAATCCGAGGATTTCTCCGGCTCGATCCTCCGGAACCGGGCCGGCGGATCGAATGCACTAACTAAACGGTCAGTTAGTCCATAAGTGGTTCGATCGACTCCGCGATGTAAGGCAGGCGAACGAAAGAGGAACACACGATTCGATGGATCGGTCCCACATCACCGTGGCGACGTGAACCCCGATACACGAGCGATTCCGCTCCGTACAATTCACCCCGACCGGGGCGGACACACCGGAATATCGAACGGGTCAATCGCTTGCTGCAGGATCCTCCCGCGGTCCGGCGACGGTCCGGTCGTCGAGTCGGATCACGGCGTACCCGCCGGCGATGAAGAGGGCCCCGGACAGCAGGAAACCGACGTCCCAGAGGAAGACACCGCCCGGCCCGTCCGGCCGGACGTGGTGGATCCCGAGCAGGTGATGGTTGACGATCCCTTCCACGAGGTTGAATACACCCCAGCCGGCGATCGTCGATCCCAGGAGCGCCCGGCCGGAGGGCGGGACGTCCGACCCCCGCCACGCGCGCACCAGGAGGACGACCCCGCCGATCGTAAAGAAGAACGTGGCGGCGTGAAAGAACCCGTCAGCGACGACGTTCAGCCGCAGATCGGCGAGGACGGTTGGATCCGTCCGTGCCGAGAGCATGTGATGCCACTGCAAAATCTGGTGCAGCACGATCCCGTCGACGAACCCGCCCAGCCCGATCCCGAGGACGAGACCGGCCCGGACGAGCGGTTTCACCCGTTCGTGCAGTCCGAACCACGTGTTGCCGTCGCTGGCCATACCGAACCCTCGCGGGTGAGCAAAAAGCGTACACTGCTGTCTGGTGCAAGCGTTTATCGGACGCGAAGAAATCGCGCTCTCGAGTTCCGATCACCGGTCACCGGGTGACCGAAGTCCCGTATCGGATCGCGACAGTGCCTGCTCGGGCCTCGACGTCACCCTCGAGGGCGGCGCTATCCCCCGGCGGGAATCTCGGTGCCAGCGTCGGCGTCTTCGTACTTGTCCTCGAACTCCTGGATGAGCTGGCCCATCTTCGCGTACCAGTCGTTGAGCTTGCGCTGCATGTCGTCGGCGATCTGGGACGGGTCCGTCGGGTAGTAGACGTGGTAGTAGCCGCCCTTGTCGTAGTTGATCTGTTCCTTCTGGATGAAGCCGCTCTGGAGCAGTCGCTGGATCGAGCGATACGCGGTCGAGCGTTCGCGGTCGACCCGCTCGGCGACCTCGTCGATCGTCAGGGCCTCGTCGCTCTCGACCATCACCCGGAAACACTCCTTGTCCAGTTGTTTCAATCCGTGGATACACTCCAGCAGACCCTCACACTCCATGTCTTGCTGAAGCTGTTCCGCCATCGAACTAGCCATCTTACCCGAGGTAGGGGCCGAGCCGGTATAAGGGTTGTGCGAATATTGTACAACCTCGAGAAACCGCTTAAATAGCGGTGAACGACGTCGAATCGGATCAGTCCGCGGAGGCCGCGGACGTCTCTGCCTGGCGCCGCATCGTCGCGACCGTGCTGTAGATCACGGCACCGCTGACCATGAACGCCGAGAGCAGGATCAGGGCGAAGCCGACCGTGTTGAACAGCTCGATCCCGAAGTAGTCACCGGCCTGCTGGAACGCAACGGCGACCGCGCCGCCCAGCAGCATCAGCCCGAAGTAGATCTTGATGTCGTCCTCGTTGACGATGCTGGTCGCGGCCGAGCCGATCCGTGCGCCGAGCGCGCTCCCTGCGAGCAGCGGCGCGACGATCGAGAGGTCGACGCCACCGTTGAGCCCGTAGGTGAACGCCCCGAACCCGCCCGAGAAGACGATCTCGAACAGGTCGGTCCCGACGGCCACGGGCACCGGCACCCCGATGAGGTAGAACATCGCGGGCATCCGGATGAATCCGCCGCCGACGCCGAGGAAGCCAGACAGCAGTCCCGTGGCGAACGCGACGCCGAGCACCATCCACAGCGAGACCTGGATGCCGCCCGCGATCGTCATCATCGGCGGCACGCGGTACGACTGGATCTTCTTCGCGATGTCGGGGATCGCGTCCGGATCGATCTCGTCGTTCGCGGCTTCGTGGTGGCCGCCGCCGGAGTCGTCACTACCGTCGTTTTTGAGTGCGTTCCGGGTGACGAACAGTCCGATCGTCCCCAGCAGCCCGACGTAGGTGATGCCGATGACCCCGCCGGCGAGCCCGAGATCCTCGAGCCGGTAGACGAGGAGGCTGCCGACCTCGATGCCGGCGGTCGTCCCGAGGATCATCAGCCCGCCGAGCTTGTAGTCGACCTGCCCGAGGTCGTGGTGTTTCAGCGTCGCGATCACGGCCGTCCCGAAGACGAAGGCCATGCCGCTCCCGACGGCGACACGGGCGGGATACCCCATCACGAGCAACGCGGGCGTGACGAGGAACGAGCCGCCCATGCCGAAGAAGCCAAACAGCACGCCGACCATGAACCCGAAGCTCACGAACAGTGCGAGCGTCGTCAGTGCGATTCCAAACGGTTCCATCTATGCGTGCTTGAGTCGGTCGACGACTGGCATTGCGACCCGCTCGAGCGCGCCGTACCCCACGTAGAGGACGATCGCCTCGAGGAGGACGGCACCCACGAGAGCGCCTGCCTGTACCGGTTCCGAATACGTTGCGAGATCGATCATCGGTCTCGACCTCCGCGACTTAGTTGTGTGCGGATCATGGTTTTCTGCTCAGTTCCGTCTACCCGTGGGATGCCTATAACGCTTTTGGGCTAAGCGCACAATATTACTGCCATCAATCACACGGCTATCCAACGGAGATATTCGGATAAGTTATGGAGATACCGGGGGTCGACTTTCGCCGGCACCTGACCGTCGCGCGCGCCACCCAGGGAAAGGGTATCGAGCCGCGGAAAAAAACCAGTCGAGTTACAAACCAGTTCGCCGTCGTCCGGTCGGACTGAACGGCTGTCGTGGCGAATTGCTGCACCAGTATTGACCTACCGAAACAATATTGTTACGTCGTCACGTACTACGCGTATGAAAGCGCTCTGTGCAACCGACCTCTCGGCCGCCAGCGAGGCGACGATCGAGAACGAAACCTGCCTCGAGTGTCTCGGCCGGATCGGCGTCGAAGAGATCCATCTCGTGACCGTCATCCCGTCGAACGTTCACGTGGGGATGCCCGGGATGGACTTCGAGAACCGGCGCGAGCGGGCGCTCGAACGGTACCGACGCGTCGTCGAGGACGCCGGCTTCGACGTCGAAACGCACGTCGTCCGGGGAACGCCCCACCGGCGGATTACCGGCATCGCCGAGACGATCGGTGCGACCATGACCATCGTGGGCTCGCGGGGGAAGAGCCCGCTCGAGAACCGGGTGATCGGCTCGACGGCCCGCAACCTCGCCCGGACGACGGTGACGCCGCTGCTCGTCAACCGGGTCGAACGCGAGGCCGACGACCCGGACGTCGTTCGCCAGCACCTCTTCCAGCGGATGCTGTACGCGACGGACTTCTCGGAGAACGCCGATCGGGCGTTCGAGGCGTTCTCGTACCTCCGTCACGCGACCGAGGAGGCGACCCTCGTTCACGTCGACACGCCGAAGGATCCCGGCCTCCCCGAGGACCAGGAGCCGGCGGACCGGCTCACGGAACTCGCCGGTCAGCTCGAGGACTGGGGGATCGAGACGCGAACGGACGTGCGGACGGGGGATCCAGCGGACGAGATCCTCGCCGCCGAAACCGAATACGACCCGACGACGATCCTCGTCGGCTCCCGCGGACACAGTCGGCTCCGACGCCTGCTGCTCGGCAGCGTCTCCGAGGACATCGTGGCTCGAGCCGACGGCAACGTGTTGCTCGTGCCGCCGGAGCGGACGGCCTGAAGGCCGTCAGCGGCGGCCGACGACCGCAAGCGTCTCCGGCCGGTCGTGGACCCGCTCGACCGTGAACCCCGCCCGCTCGAGTTGTGCCACCACCTCGTCGGGACCGAACCGCTCCTCGACCGGCGGCCCGTCCTCGCCGTCCCCCGTCGCGGACCAGTCGACCGTGACGAGTCGCCCGCCCGGACGGATCGCCCGGGCGAGTTCCGCGAGCGTCTCGTCGTCGGCGTACTCGTGGTGGGTCATCGTCGAAAACGCGCCGTCGAGTTCGTCGTCGTCGAACGGTAGCGTGGCGACCCCCGCGGCGACGAGTTCCACGTTTTCCGCCAGTCCAGCCTCGCGGTGGTACTCGTGCATCTCCTCCTGGACGTCGACCGCGTACAGCGTCCCGACGAAGGGAGCGACGTCCCGCGAGTAAAAGCCCGTCCCCGATCCCAGGTCGGCGACGACGTCGTCGGCCTCCGGATCGAGCATCTCGAGCAGTTCCTCCCGCGAGCAAAAACGGTACCGCGACGGGTCCTCGAGCGCGTCGGCACGATCGACGGGGAACGTGTGAAAGCCCATGCGTGGTAGTCGAGGGCCGAGTGCAATACGGTACCGATACCTGGTGGGACCGAACGGTCTCACCGTCACTCGGGAGCGCGGGTGCTCGAGGCGCGAAGCCATCCCTTGACGAGCTCGTTTACGTTGTGGAGGACGATACCGACGGTGAGCAGCGACGCCGCCAGGTAGATCACGAACCCGGGCGGTCCCTCGACCGCGGCCCCGAGAAATCCGCCGGCGAGGCCGACGAGGGTGAGTTCGAACCAGGTCATCAGGATCCGGGAACTCAGCCGCGGAGGTGTGGCGACGGACTCGAGCGACGATCCGTCCTCGGGGCCAGTGGGGGCGTCACCGCGGTCGGTGTCGGGACACATCAGTACGACTCACCCGCTTCGATCGGGCCGCTGAACGCCGAGTAGAGGACCGCGAAGTAAACGAACACGAGCGGAAGCAGGACGGCCGCCCCGATCGACATGAGGTTGAGCGGCAGCGTCGAGACGACGGCCGACTCGACAGTCAGCCCCGCGACCGGATCGATCGTCGGATACAGCAGGCCGGCGACGAGCGCAACCAGGGCGAAGACGAGCCCTGCGACGGCGCCGAACGCGACGTAGTAGCGATCCGTTCGGGTCGCCGCCGCGTACACCCCGGCGAGCGCGAGCGTAACGGCGACGAGTGCGGCGATCGGAACGGAAAGCAGGTCAGGGCGCAACGCGGGTGCCGTCCAGTAGACGGCACCCAACGTCACCACGACCAGCGCGAGGTACGCCGCGAGCGCGTAGTAGCCGTCCGGCTCGAGATCGTCGCGGAGCTCACCTCGCGTCTTCAGCCGGAGGAACGCGACGCCGTCGACGACGGTCAGCGCGACGACGGTGAGGCCGACGACGATTCCGGGGAGTGTGACGATCGTCGTCGCGCCGAACAGCCAGTTCGCGGTGAACATGCCCAGGAAAAACGGAGCCGTGAGACTGCCGGCGACGAAGGCTCGGCCCCACCAGCGTTGCCAGGCCTCGTCGTGGCGCTGCTCGTACATCTCGGGGGCGAGTCCCCGGAGGATGAGCGCCCCCAGGATGGCGAACATCAGCAGGTAGTGGCGGCTGAACAGGTTGGCATAGACCGCCGGGAAGGCCGCGAACATGGCGCCGCCGAAGACGACGAGCCACACCTCGTTGCCGTCCCAGAACGGCCCGATCGCGGCCAGCAACCGCTCCCGCTCCTCCTCGTCGTCGCGGGTCGCGAACAGGACGCCGACGCCGAAGTCGAACCCGTCGAGAAACAGGAACAGAGCGAAGATGAAAAACAACAGTCCGAACCAGAGGTCGGGGAGGGGGAGCCCGAACAGCGGCTCACTCGAGAGCGACGCCGGATCAGTCATCGCCGCTCACCTCCGGCGCGGTCGCGTCCGATCCCTCGGTGGGGGTCACCGACGCCACGTCCGGCGGACCGGCCCGGACGATACGGACGACGACGTACGTATACAGCGCGAGCAGTCCGAGGTAGACGACGGCGAAGCCGACGAGTGTCACCGTCGCTTCGGTCCCGCTCAAGCCTGACGAGACGCCCTCGCTCGTCCGCAGCACGTCCTGAATGACCCACGGCTGGCGGCCGACCTCCGTGACGATCCACCCCAGTTCGACCGCGACGATTCCGAGCAGCGTCGATCCCATCAGCGCCTTGTGGAGCAGGTCGTCCTCGAGCAGTTCGCCACGCCACCAGCGGTAGCCGCCCCAGACGGCGAGCAGGACGAACCAGAACCCGAGCGCGACCATGAGCCGAAACGCCCAGAAGACGAGTGCGACCGGCGGCTGCGGACCTTCGAACTCGTTCAGTCCCTGGATCGTCGCCTGCGGATCGCCGCCGCTGGCGAGCCACGACGCGCCGCCGGGGATGCCGATGCCGAAGATATCCTTGGCTCGCGGATCGAGCAGGTCCTGAAGGCTCGTCGGAAAGGCGACGATATACTCCGGAACGTACGCATCGGTCTCCCAGACGGCCTCCATCGCGGCGAACTTCTGGGGCTGGGTCTCGAAGATGTGTCGTGCGTAGAGGTCGCCGTGTAGCACCTGCAACGGCGCGGTGATGAGCAACGCGACGATCCCGATTTTGAGCGTCACTTCCCAGAACTCGACGTCCTCGATGGGGTAGCCCCAGACGTGGTGGCGGAAGACGAAGTAGGCACCGAGTCCCGCCATGAACAGCGCGACCGACTCGACGGCCGCGTTCTGCATGTGAACGAACATCCACGGGAACCTGGGGTTTGCGTAGGCGGCGATCGGATCGACCAGATGAACGATCGTCTGCCCGTTCTCCGTCGCCAGTTCGTAGCCCCTCGGCGTCTGCATCCAGGAGTTGGCGATCAGGATCCAGACGGCCGAGAGCCACGTTCCGACGCCGACCGCGACTGCCGAAATCATATACAGGACGTTACCCACCCGGTCACGTCCGAACACGAAGATGCCGAGGAACGTCGCCTCGAGCATAAACGCCATCATCCCCTCGAGAGCGAGCGGACCGCCGAACAGTTCCCCGGCGGTCGTCGAGAACGCCGCGAAGTTGGTTCCGAACTCGAACTCGAGGACGATGCCGGTTACCGTGCCGACGACGAAACTGACGGCAAAGATCCGCGTCCAGAACCTGCGCAACTGCTCGTAGATCGGCTTCCCGGTTCGAATGTCTTTCCACGTGAAGTAAACGAGGAACGGGGCAAGCCCCATGCTCATCACGGGAAAGATGATGTGCACGATGGTCGTGAGCGCGAACTGCAGCCGACTGCCGGTGACTGGATCGATCATGTCGTGAGTGTGAACCTTGGCCGGAAACGATGCGATTGGAATCGGAACTGCCGACGGCTAACGGTAGGGATCGGCCGGGAGTAGCGTTTGGGGTTCGAACGTCGAAATAGGCAGTTCTGACGCCCTACACGGGAGGTTTGTCCGACGGCCGTCAACGAGTGGTGGGTGAAATCAGGAGAACTGGCGGAATAGCGGGTAGTGGCCCAACCGCTGAACTATCGACTGAGCCGTTTCCCGATCCCGCGGGCGACAGCAATCGCGAACCCGAGGCCCCGGCGGACGTTCAGATCCCGGAGGGCGCTCACCAGCCCGCGGAACCCGACCGGTTCCGGTGGGTCGGCACTCGCCTCGCCGACGGCCTCGAGCAGCGACTCGAGCGTTCGAACCGTGTCTTCGTCGCTCGCGGTGTCCGCCAGTTCGCCGAGTCGCGTCCCGGTCGCCGCGAGGTCGGTCACCATCCCGTCGTCCATCGCGTTCGAGGCCAGCGCGGCGAGGTCCGCCAAGGCGACGAGGTCGTCGAGCGTCCCCGATCGCTGTAGCCGGGCGAGCGTCTCGAGTGCGTCCGCGAGGTCGTCGGCGTTCTCGCCGGTCGCCTCGCCGAGCCGTGCGACCTCGTCGGTCGCCAGCCCGTCCGCCGCGGCACCGAGGTTCGTCGCGGTACCGGACAGCTCCTGAACCATGCGGTCGTCCATCGCGGCCGTCGCCAGGTCCGCCGTGTCGAGCAGGTCGTTGACGACGTCGAGTCGCTCGAGGAACCGCGCGACTTCGTCGGGGTTCTCGGCGACCAGTTCCTCGAGTTCCGCCGGCGGTTCGTTCCCGGCGTCGGTCCCGGGTTCGGGTTCGGATTCGGGTTCGGACTCGGGTTCGGACTCGGTCTCGGACATCAGAGTAACCCCCGTGCGGTCAGCCAGTAGGACTCGTTGTACCCCAGTTTCGCCCAGTGCAGCGGCTTCGACGGCTCGCGGACGTACGGCTCTTTGCCGTACTCGAACTCGACGAACGTCGCCTCGTCCATCCCGGCCTCGAGGAAGCAGACGGTCTTCCCGTCGTAGGTCGCCGTCGGAACCGTCCCGCGGACGCGGCTGGCGATCCGGTCGGCGACGACGCCCGCCTCGTAGTGGGCGACGCTACCGGCCTTGCTCGTCGGGACGTCCGCGGTGTCGCCGATCGCGTAGACGTCCTCGGCCCCCGTGGCCTCGAGCGTGTGCCTGTCGACGTCGACCCACCCGTCCTCGCCGAGGCCGGCCGCGGTCACGAGGTCGCTCCCCCGGTGGGGCGGGATCGCTACGAGCAGGTCGTACTCGAGTTCCTTGCCTTCGACGGTCTCGACGACCTCGGCGTCGGGATCGACCTCGTCGACGTTGAAGAACGTCTCGAGGTTCACGTCGCGGTCCTCGAACAGGTCGCTCGCCCAGTCGGCGATCGACTCGAGGCCGTGGGCGCGGTTGATGGGGTAGGTGTAGGTGAGTTCGACGTCCTCCCGGAGACCGCGCTCGCGGAGCCAGTCGTCGACCATCAGGACGAACTCGACGGGCGCGGCCGGACACATGTGCGGGACGCCGACGACGCTCAACACGAGGTGGCCCTCGGTGAACGCGGCCAGTTCGTCCCGCAGCGCCTCGGCACCGTCGGGGCCGTAGAAGTGGTGACCACCCTCCGCCAGGCCGGGAACGGCCTCGGGCTCGAGGGTCGCACCGGTCGCCAGCACGAGGTGATCGTAGGATAGCTCGGTCGCCCTCTCGGCAAGCGATAGCCGCTTGCGCTCCGTGTCGACGTCGGTGACTTCGTCGATCGTCAGCGTCACGCGGCGGTCGACAAGCTCCTCGATCGGCCGTTTCGCGTCGTCCACCGTCTTCTTCCCGAACGGGACGTACAGGAAGGTCGGCTTGTAGACGTGGTTCTCGTCGGCCGTGATCAGCCGGACGTCGACCTCGCCGGCCTCGATCTCCGACCGAAGTTCGTCGGCGAGGCGGTTCGCGAGCACGGTGCCGCCGGTTCCGCCGCCGACGATGGCGACTCGGTGCATCTCAGTTCACCTCCAGGTAGATGCGCCACTCGTCGTCCAGTTCCTCGATCTCGAGCAGGTCGTGGCCTGCCTCCTCGAGCCACTCCGGAACGTCGGTCGTGGAGTTGCGGGCCGTCGTTTGCAGTTCGACCACGGTGCCCGGCTCGAGCGTTTTCACCTTCCCGATGAGGTCCATCAGCGGGCCGGGACACGTCGCACCACGCGAGTCGATCGTCACGTCAGGGGATATTGCGTCGGACATCGTCGATCACGTTTACATCTATAGTTTTGTGCAATATAAACAAATCCAGTAACCCCTGGCGACTGGAATCGTCGAAGGGTATATGAGGCCCCACCCGGGTAGCAGGAACAGCCACGGATACGGTGGGCTGGATGGGGCGGCTGCATCCCCGGTCCGTTTCCGCGCCATGTATTGTTTTATTTGTACACAACCGTTATGGTGGTCGAGTGCGAACGACTGCGTGATGGCTGACTCCAAGGACGGAAACCTCGACGACGAACGACAGCGGATTCGCGAAAAGAAAAAGCGCGAACTCCAGAAGCGCCTCGAGGACGGCGAGAAGTCGCTCGAGGACGCCGACGGGGCACCCGAGGAGCCGATCCACATCGAGGGGAGCGACCACCTCGACGAGGTCGTCGACGAGTACGACGTCGTGCTCGTGGACTGTTACGCCGACTGGTGTGGCCCCTGTCAGATGCTCGAGCCGACGATCGAGGCGCTGGCCGCGGAGACCGACGCCGCGGTCGCGAAAGTCGACGTCGACGCTCACCAGCGACTGGCCCAGCAACTCGGCGCGCGCGGGGTCCCGACGCTGGTCCTCTACGCCGACGGCGAGCCCGTCGAGCGGATGGTCGGGGCACAGAACCGCGGGACGCTCGAGGGCCTGATCGAACAGCACACGTAACGGCGAGGGCTCGAAGCGGCCCGAGGAACGAATCGGACGGACGACCGACGATACGACCACTCCACCACCATGACCGACGACTGGCGACGGGCGCTCGAGACGCAACGCGAGGAGAAAGACCAGTACTTCGGCGAGAGCCGTCACTCGCCGCTTCCGCCCGACGAGCGCGAGTCGTTCGACGGCCTCGAGTACTACCCGATCGACGGCGACTACCGGTTCGAACTCCCCCTCGAGGAGTACGACGATCCCGAACGGGTCACCGTCGGGACGAGCACCGACGGCGAACGGGAGTACCTGCGATGGGGCCAGTTCCGGTTCACTGTCGACGGCGAGGACGTCTCGTTGCAGGCTTACAAGGCCGATCCCGACGACGACCGGCTCTGGGTCCCCTTCCGGGACGCGACGAGCGGGGACGAGACCTACGGCGCAGGTCGATATCTGGACCTCGAGGCCGACCGCCACCGCACCGACGACGGGACCTGGATCCTCGATTTCAACGAGGCGTACAACCCGACCTGTGCCTACTCGGACCGGTACGAGTGTCCGCTCCCGCCGACGGAAAACTGGCTCGAGGTGGCGATCGAGGCCGGCGAGAAGGCCTACTGATTCAGCCCGGGAGGAACAGGTTGAGAATCGCGACGACGATACCGGCCAGCCCCATCCTGACCCCGGCGACGATCCAGTTCTGCTTCGAGATCGAGCCGAGGTAGGCCCCGAACGTAAAGAGGAGGGCGACGCCGACCCCGACGGCGACGAGCGTCGCCTCGAGCAACGAGAAGACGACGCCGTGGCCGAGAAACGGCACTAGCGGGAGGACGATCCCGATCAGGGGGCCGATGCCGCTGGCGACCGCGTTGATCTTGCGTGCACCCTTGCGGCGTTCCTGTACTTCCGTCCCCTCGAGGTCGGTCAACATCGCGCGCTCGATCCGCATCAGTTCCGCCTGCTTCTCGGCGCGTTCGATCTCCCAGACGCTCCAGACGCCGGAGGTTCCGAGCCCGACGGCCGCCCCGAGTCCGATCGTAACGACGGTGAGCCCCTCGTCGACGCCCGAGAGATACGCGCCGACGACGACCCCGATGCTCGTCAGCGTCCCGTCGAACCCGTTGGAGATGAAGTACCGCCGCGAGATGGATCTGACGTCGTCGTCCTCGAGGAGGGTGCGGATGGCGTCCATGCGGTGGCCTCACCGATCCTGCGGCGTGCCGCTTTGCTCGACGAGCCGATCGCCACAGACCACCTGATCGATCGAGTGGACGCTCCCGCCGACGGTCTCGACGGTCCCTTCGACCACGTCCGTATCGACGTCGTCGCCTTCGATCGTCAGCTTGAGCGTCTGGACCTCGCGGTCGGTCTCGACGAGCACGGCGTTGACACCGTCGACGCTCTCGCAATCGGCGACGGCGGCCGTGAACTCGAGAATGTCGGGCTCGTACGGTTTCAGGACGTCGAGGACGACTCGCCGGATCGGCGGTGTCATGCGCGTGAGGTTCGCGCCGGACGACCTTAGTGGCGGGGGACGGGTTCACCCCCGGTCCCGACCGTCCCGTGAGGAGGAGGGGGCGGTTACCGCTCCAGTCGCCTCGCGACCGACGCGACCCCGAGGTAGCCCGGCAGCGCGACCGCGAGGACGACGGCGAGGATTCCCCAGTCCGTCGGCTCGAGCGGTACCGTCCCGAAGTAGCGGTTCAGCGGCGTGTAAAGCACGGCGAGCTGGAGGGCGATCGAGGCCGCGACGGCCGCCCCGAGCCAGCGGTTCGACAGCGTCGGCGTCTCCCGCAGCCAGCGGATCACGTAGAGGCCGACGAACTCGAGGAAGACGAAACCCGTGAACACCATCGTCATCGCGTACGGCGTCGTTTCCGGCGCGCCCTCGAGCGTCGCGAACATGAGCACGAGCAGGACGACGGTCGTGACGGCTCCCATCCCACCGATCAGGGTGACCATCTGCCGGCCGATGATCCCGCCCTCCGGATCGCGGGGCGGCCTGTCCATCACGTCCTCTCCCTCGGGGTCGGCACCCAGTGCCAGCGCCGGCAGCCCGTCGGTCAGCAGGTTGATCCACAGCAACTGGACGGCAGGGAGGATGAGGTAGCCGTACAGCGAGGCGACGAAGACGATCGCCACCTCCGCGACGTTCGCGCTCAGGAGGTAGGCGACGAACTTCCAGACGTTGTCGAAGATCGCCCGCCCGCGTTCGATCGCCCGCTCGATCGTCGCGTAGTTGTCGTCCAGCAGGACCACGTCCGACGCCTGCCGCGCGACGTCAGTCCCGCGGATTCCCATGGCGACGCCGACGTCGGCGTTTTTCAGCGCCGGGGCGTCGTTGACGCCGTCACCTGTCATCGCGACGTCGTGGCCACGGTCCTGCAGCGCCCGGAGGATGCGGACCTTGTGCTCCGGCGACGTTCGCGCGTAGACGTCGACCTCGGCGACCCGCTCGCGGAGCGTCTCGTCGTCCATCCCCTCGATTTCCCGCCCCTCGAGCACCTCGGTGCCGATCCCGAGCGAGTCGGCGATCGCCCGCGCGGTCCGGACGTTGTCGCCGGTCACCATGTTGACGGCGATGCCGGCCCGTTTCGTCGCCGCGATCGCGTCGGCGACCTCCGTCCGCGGCGGGTCGATCATCCCGACCAGCCCGACGAACGTGAGCCCGTCCCCGAGGTCGTCGGCCCCCTCTGGGTCCTCGCGGTAGGCCGTCGCCAGCACCCGGAGCGCGTCGTCCCCGAACCGACGGACCGCGGCCTCGATCCGGTCCCGGCGCTCGTCCGTCAACGCCGCCGGCCCGTCGTGGGTCAGGACTCGATCGCTGTGCTCGAGGACGACCTCGGGAGCGCCCTTGACGTAGCCGACGGTCCCCTCGTCCGTGCGGTGGACCGTCCCCATCCACTTGCGCTCGGAGGAGAACGGCACCTCGTCGGTCCGCGGGTAGTCCGCCGCGAGACGATCCTGCTCGAGGTCGGCCCGATCGGCGGCCTCGAGCAGCGCCCGCTCGGTGGGGTCCCCCTCCTCGAGGGTCGCGTCGTTACAGAGCGCCCCGATCCGCAGGAGCAGTCGCTCGCGCTCCTCGAGATCGGCCGGGGCGGGCGAGTCGTCGAACTCACGAACGGCGTCGTTCACCCAGAGTCTGCTGACCGTCATCCGCCCCTCGGTGAGCGTGCCGGTCTTGTCCGTACAGACGACGTCGACGGCACCGAGCGCCTCGACGGCCGGTAGCCGTCGGACGAGCGCGTTCTCGGCCGACATCGTCCGGACACCCAGCGCGAGCGTCAGCGTGACCACCGCCGGCAACCCCTCCGGGATGGCGGCGACGGCGAGCGACACGGCTGTCAGTGCCGCCTGAACCGGTTCCGTTCCCCGCAGGATCAAAAGCGGCGCGACGAGCGCCGAGAGCACGAGGATGCCGAGTCCGAGGGTCCGCCCCAGTCGATCGAGATCCGTCTGCAACGGCGTCTGCGTCTCCTTCGTCGCAGCGAGTTCCCGGGCGATCTCTCCGACCTCGGTTTCCATCCCGGTCCCGGTGACCACTGCCTCGCCCTTGCCGCGGGTGACGTTCGTCCCCTTGTAGACCAGGTTCGTCCGATCGGCCAGCGGCGCGTCCGTCTCGACCGCTTCGGTCGACTTCCCGACGGGAACGCTCTCGCCGGTCAGAGCCGCCTCGTCGACCTCGAGTTCGGTCGCCTCGAGTAGTCGCCCGTCGGCGGGCACGACGTCACCGCCCCGGAAGACGATCACGTCCCCGGGGACGAGTTCCGTCGCCCCGATTTGGACCTCCTCGCCGTCCCGTCGAACGGTCGCCGTCGGCGCTGCCAGCTCCCGCAGCGACTCGAGGCTTCGTTCGGCCCGGTAGTCCTGGACGAAGCCGAAGATCCCGTTGGCCACGACGATGATAGTGATCAACACGGCGTCGACGGCCTGACCCGCCCAGACCGACAGGACGGCCGCAACGAGCAGGACCCAGATCAGCACGCTGTCGAACTGCGCGACGAGGATCGTCGACGGCGACCGGCCGCCGCCCCGGACGATCTCGTTCTCCCCGTACTCCTCGAGCCGTCGCCGGGCCTCGGCGTCGGAGAGACCCTCCGGACGAGAGTCGAGGGTTTCGAGCACCGCTTCCGGAGAAGCGTCGTGTGGCGACCTCATCCAGTGGACGTTTCTCCCGGAAACCCATAGTGGTACGCCGGTCGGGCCGGTGAAGGCGAGCCACACCGTGAACACGAAGTCGTGGCGCGCAGTAGCCAACGGCAAGCGGTCGATACGGTTCCCGGTTGCGCGGCGATCCGCTGTGCAGCGATCCGTTCGACCGAACGGGCGACCCAGAGGGGACCACGATACCCATGAGTCAGGAACAAGTCACGGTCGATACCGAGGAAACGGGGCCGATAGACACGTTCAGGCAGTTCTTCGCGCTCGAGCGGGACGTGCTGGTGCTCTCGTTGGCGATGTTCGCGTTCAGCCTCGGCTTCCAGATGACAAACCGGTTCATCCCGGAGTACATGGTCGCGCTCGGCGCATCCGGCTTCGTCGTCGGGCTCTTCGGGACGTTCGGCAATATCATCTCCGCGCTGTACCCGTACCCGGGCGGCGCGATTTCGGATCGCATCGGCTCCCGGTACGCGCTGACGCTGTTCGGGCTGGTCTCGACGGTCGGGTTCGCCGTCTGGCTGTTCGCGCCGACGATCGGCGCGTTCACCGTCGCGGGCGTGACGATCGAGCCGTGGCTCTGGATCTTCGTCGGGCTGGTGCTCGCGCAAGCGTGGAAATCGTTCGGCCTCGGCGCGACCTTCGCCGTCGTCAAACAGGCGACCGATCCCTCGCGGCTGGCGGCCGGGTTCGCCAGCACCGAGACGTTCCGCAGGACCGCGTTCCTGATCGGCCCGGTGCTCGCCGCCGTCCTCATCGACCTCCACCCCGAGTTCACGGTGAGTTTTCGGTACGTGCTGGCGGTAGCGGTCGTCTTCGGGATCGTCGGGACCGTCGTCCAGCACCTCCTCTACGACGTCGACGAGTGGAACTCGTCGGGCAATCAGAACGCGGAGAGTTCTGATGACGCCAGCGAGGATACGTTCGGCGGCGCGTTCGAGGGAATCGGCCGGATCCGCCGGGACCTCCGGGAGATGCCCGCGGAACTCCGGCCGCTCCTGGTCGGCGATACGCTCGTACGCTTCGCCAACGGGATGGTCTACGTCTTCTTCGTGCTCGTCGTCACCCAGTTCCTCGAGGTCGGCCTCGAGACGACGATCGCAGTCGGCGGGTTCTCCTATGCGGTCGACCTCTCGCCGGCGGCGTTCTTCGGCTACCTGCTGGGCGTCGAGATGTTCATCGCGCTGTTGATCATGGCACCCGCCGCGAAAGCCGCCGAGTACGTCGGGCTCAAGCCCGTCGTCGCCGTCGGGTTCGCGGTCTATGCGATCTTCCCGGTCGTGCTCATCAACACGCCGGCAAGCGCCGCCGCGCTCGTCGCGGTGTTCGCGTTCTCCGGGCTCCGGTTCGCCGGCCTCCCCTCGCACAAGGCGCTGATCGTCGGCCCGGCCGAACGGGGGGCAGGCGGGCGCGTCACCGGGACCTACTACCTGCTGCGGAACACGATCGTCATCCCGAGCGCGGCGCTCGGCGGCTACCTCTGGGACTTCGTGAGCCCGGAGGTCGCCTTTACCATCGCCGCCGCGATCGGCGTCGTCGGCACCGCCTACTTCCTGGTCTTCGGGAAGGAGTTCGAGGCCTACGCCTGATCACGGCTCCGACCTGCCCCGCTCGACGGGGATAGGCGTATACGACCGGCGGCCGAAGGATGAGGTATGTACGACCTCGTTCTGGTCCCCGTCGACGGCAGCGACGCGGCGATGGCGGCGCTCGAGCACGCCCTCGAGATCGCGACCGACCACGGGGCGACGGTTCATCTCCTCTACGTCGCCGACACGAACCGACCCAGCCTCGCCCGCCAGGGACGGACGGTCGTCGACGCCCTCGAGCGGGAGGGTGCGGACGTCATCGCCGACGCCCGGGAAGTGGCCGACGGATACGACGCCGCCGTCGTCGACGACATCGTGCAGGGCGATCCGCGATCGGTCATCCTCGAGTTCGCCGACTCGGAGCCCGCCGACCTCGTCGTGATGGGAACTCACGGGCACCGACCCGGGAAGTACGTTCTCGGCAGTGTCACGGAGGGTGTCGTCCACGAAACCGAAACGCCAGTGCTCGCGGTCCGCGCCGACGACGAGGTCCCCGGAACGTATCCCTACGGCGGCGTATTGGTGCCCACCGACGGCAGCGACCTGGCCCTGGCGGCGGTTCGCCGCGGGGGCGAACTCGCGGCCCGACACGACGCGTCGGTCACCCTGCTCTCGGTCGTCGACGAACCCGCGCTGGGGATCGCCAGCGGCGTCGATTCGATCGCCGATCGACTGGCCGACGACGCGCGGGATCACCTCGCGGAGGCGGCGACCGTCGCGAGCGACGCGGGGGCAGACGAGGTCGAGACCGAAGTCGAGTTCGGTTCGCCCTCGCAAGAAATCCGCTCGCGCGCGGCCGAATCGGACGTCGATCTCGTCGTCATGGGAACCCACGGCCGGACCGGCCTCGAGCAGCGTCTGCTCGGTTCGGTCACCGAGCGAGTGCTCAGGACCGCGCCGGTCCCCGTCCTCGTGGCGAAGCCGAAGATTACCGAGGAATAACCGGCTTCGCTGGTGATTTATACGTCCCGTTCGAGGGTCGAGGTACCGATGGGACTACTGGAGAACCTCGGGTTCGTCTTCGTCGCCGGATTCATCACCGCCCTCGCGACCGGCGTCGGCGCGCTGCCGTTTTTCTTCTTCGACGACATCAGCGACAGGGGAAACGTCGTATTGTGGGGGCTCTCGTCGGGGATCATGGTCTCGGCGTCGGTGTTCGGCCTCATCGAGGAGGGGCTGGCCGAGGGAACGCCGCCCCAGATCCTCGCCGGAATGGCCGTCGGCGTCGTGCTGGTCGTCGTCGCCCACGACGTCCTCATGGACGCCGACATCGACCCCCGCGAGTACGAGGAGGCCGACTTCAAGAAACTCGTGCTCATCCTCGGTATCCTGACCGTCCACAGCTTTCCCGAGGGGATCGCCGTCGGGGTCTCGTTCGCCGACCTCGGTCTCGAGGGCGGGACCCAGATCCTCGGCTTTACGGTCCCGGTGCTGGCGATCTTCATGACGATCGCGATCTCGATCCACAACGTCCCCGAGGGGACCGCCATCTCGATCCCGCTGAAGGCCATGGGGGTCTCCAAGTGGAAGATGGTCTGGTGGGCGGTCTTCTCGAGCCTCCCACAGCCGATCGGAGCGGTCATCGCCTTCGCGTTCGTCCGCGTCGCACGGGAACTGCTCCCCTACGGCTTCGGCTTCGCGGCGGGGGCGATGATCTATCTGGTCCTTTCGGAGTTCATCCCCGAGGCGCTCGAGATCGGCGATCGGCTCCCCAACGGCGGGAAGCCGGAACTCGTCGCGGGGATCGTCCTCGGCGTGGCCGTGATGGTGCCGCTTGCGTTCGTCTGATCAGCCGACGACCGCCATCGAGGCGTAGCCGAGCCCGAACGCCAGGACGAACGACGCGATCCAGGCCCCGACCGTGACCGCGAGCTTTCGCGGGCTGACGCCGGCCCCGCCGACGGCGAGCCCCGCGCCGACGATCGCGCTGACGACGATCTCGTTGAACGAGACCGGAACCCCCAGCAGGACCGCCGTCTGGGCGATGAGAAACGAGGGGGTAAGCGTCGCGATCGACCGACGCGGACCGAGCGAGGCGTACTCCTGGGAGATCGCCTTGATCATCCGTGGCGCGCCAGTCCAGGAGCCGACCAGGATGCCGACGCCGCCGCCGAACAGGATGGCAAGCGGCGACACCACGGCGGCGTCGAACAGCGGCAACAGCGGGCCGACCGCGAGGCCGACCTGGCTCGCACCCGCGGAGAAAGCCACGAGTCCGCCGAGTACGAGCAGGAACCGGCGTAACCCGCCGGCTTCGTCCCGGGAGACGTCCCAGCGGACGATGCCCGCGGCGAGCACGCCGGCAGCTACCGTCACGACGGCTGTGCCGGTCGTCCCCTCGAGCGGCAGGACGCCGGTACCGGCGGCCGCGAGTGTCCCGCCGACGCCCGCGAAGAACGCGAACTCGAGGTTCGCGACGACGGCCCCGACCAGCCCCGCGAGGAGGGGGACGCTGACACGTTCGGGGACGTCGGGTCGCGGGAGGAGACTCGCAATGCCGTAGGCGACACCACCGCCGATAAACGGCGTCAGGAGCCACACCGCGCCGATCTCGGCGTACTTTCCCCAGGCCGGATCGCCGCCGAGAGCGAACCCGACGCCGACGACCGACCCGGTGACCGTGAACGCGGTCGCGATCGGGTAGCCGGTGACGATCCCGATCGCCATCAGGCCCGCGCCGATCAGCAACACGACGATGACGGCGGTCGGCGGGAGCGAGACACCGGCGATCAGATCGCGGCCGACGGCCTTGGAGACGCTCGCGCCCTGCGTGACCGCGCCGGCGAATCCGAGTATGCCGACGAAAAAGGCGGCCCGCATCGTCGAGACGGCGTTCGCGCCGACCGCCGGGGCGAACGGGGTCGCGCCGCTCGAGCCAGCGCCGATGGCCCAGGCCATGAACAGACTCGAGAGCGCGGCGACGACGAACGTCAGTAGTGTTAGGGGTTCCATTGGAGGGGCGAAAATACGGTTGTCGGTTCGGGGGGAATCAGTCGGCGCCCGCGGGAGCGGTCTCGCTCCCGGTCCGGTGACTGCGCCAGTACCCCTGGAGGTACGCGCCGACGAACATGCCGGCGAGCGCCCAGAGGATGGTGACGTTGCCGATGCCGAGGCTGGCGTAGGCTGCGCCGGGGCAGATCCCCGACAGCCCCCAGCCGACGCCGAAGATCGCGCCGCCGATCAGGACGTTGCGATCGAACGGCTTCAGCCGGCGGCCGTAGGTGTTGCCGGTCAGGGGTGCGCGGTCGAACAGCCGCGGCATCACCGCGAAGGCGATGCCGGAGACGATCGCTGCACCGAACATGACGAACACCAGCCCGAAGTCCTGGAACTGCAGGAAGTTCAGGACCACTTCCGGCTGGGCCATGTGGCTGAACCCGAGGCCGAACCCGAAGATCAGGCCGCCGACGAAGATCAGCGGCATGAACAGGGGATGTCGGTCCTCGCTCATGGTTCGTCACCCCAGTGATCATCTCGATCGGTTCGTCCGGGAATTACGTCCGTCATGGACTCACCCCCAGTGCCATCACCGTCTGGGCCGTCAGGATCGCCACGAGCATGAACGTCACCACGCCGACGATCGACGTCTTCGAGGCAGAGCCGACGCCACAGACGCCGTGGCCCGACGTACAGCCCTTGCCGATCCGGGTGCCGATGCCGACCAGCACCCCCCCGAGGAACAGCCGCCAGGGCTGGACCTCGGTCAGCCAGATCGTGAAGCCGCCGATCTCGCGCAACTGGCCGGTCGTCCCGGGCTCGTAGAGGCCGCTCGAGACCAGCCCCGACTGGAACGACATCGCGTACGCCGCCGCGCCCGCGATGATCCCGAGCGTGAAGACGACGCGCCAGTCCCGGGAGCCGCGGTACCGCTGGAACCGCGGCTGGTCCGAGACGTACGACAGCGTCGACTCGAGGAACGTACTCGCCCCCGCCGGGATGCCGGTGCCGAGGTAGATGACGACGGCTCCGAGGCCGACGAGCAGCCCCCCGACGGCGTAGCGGCTGATCCCTTCGGGGAAGAGGGTCTCGAACAGCGCCGGGTCGATGAGTTCGGTTACCATTCGGGTAGGGCGGCGTTAGTCACCGGCCAGCGACTCCTGGCTGGCGGCACAGTTGTTCGGGCCGAGCTCGAGTTCGAACGCCTCCTCGTCGTCGGCCTCCTGCTGGCCGAGGTTCGTCGGGATGATGTCCTCGTAGTTGGCCGGACGGGGCGGCATGTCCGAGAGGATCAGCTCGACGAAGTCGTCTTCGTCCATCGTCAGCGCGTCCATCTCTTCCTCGAGCTGGCCGATCGGTGCGGTGTAGGTGCCGTCCTCGGCTGGCTCTGCGGCGTCGCTGAAGTGTGCGCCGCCGATCAACGTGTCGTCGGGCAGCGTGAGCACGCGTTCCTGCAGCGACTCGTAGAGCTGTGCAGCGGCCTCGGGCGCGCCGTCGTCGCCTTCCTCTAGGTCGGGGCGAGCGACGCTCTCGACGAACAGGCCGTCGCCCGTCGCGAGCAGCGAGCCGTCGATCAGGTACGAGGTCATCCCGGAGGTGTGTCCGGGCGTGTAGACGGTCTCGATGGTGGCGTCGCCGACTTCGAACTCGTCGCCGTCCGCCGCAAGGGTCATCTCGTCGGCGTAGGTCACGCCGCGGTCGACCGACGCCTCGGGAATGACGCCCTCGACGCCGACCGCATCAAGCGCGCGGACGCCCGAGATGTGGTCCGCGTGAATGTGCGTGTCGATCGCGTAGGTCAGGTCGACGTCGAGGTCGTCCACGTCGTCGAGGTATCGATCCGTGAACGCACGCAGCGGGTCGATCACGGCTGCCTCGTCGCCGTCGACGACGAGGTAGCCGAGACAGCCGCTCGAGGGGCGCTGGTACTGGTACAGCGTCCCCGAGCCGTCGTAGCGGTCGACCTCGACGCGCTCGTAGATGCGCGCCCAGCCGTTCATCCCGTCCTCGAGGTGTTCGACCTCGTAACCGCGCTCTTTCAGCGTGCCCGCGACGTACTCGCTGGCGCCGCCTTTCGCACAGAGGACTGTGATTTCGCGGTCGTCCGGAATCCGTCCAAGAACGTCGTCGTCGATCTCGTCCTCGAGGAATTCGAAGTACGGGACGTTGATCGACTCGACGTTCTCGCCGTCGATCCGCCACTCCTCGTAGTCGCTTTGCATCCGCGCGTCGAGGATCGTCAGTTCCTCGCCGGCGTCGATTCGGGCCTTCAACTCTTCCGGCGTCACGGAGTCGACCGTCACGTCCGGAGTCGGGAAGTCCATTTCGTCCATGTTGTACAGTTCCCCGTATCGGCCGCTTCCACTTAAGAGTTTGTATAGTATTTCGTTTACTGCACAATACAAGCAACGGGCGTGCATGCATAAACAGCCCTCAAACGACCCTCATGTGCCGATGTTCCTTCAAAATAGTTTTCCGTCGAATAGCGGCTATTCACATACTAAACAATAACCGATACGCTTTTATGGGCACAGTCAATATTGTGTGATAGCTCCAATACAGAGCAACAGATCACACATGAGTTCGGAATACGAATCCACCGAGACCCTAGACGTGAAAGGACAGTCCTGCCCGATGCCCGTCGTCAAGACCAAGCAAGCGATCGACGACCTCGAGGCCGACGAGGTGCTCGAGGTCGTCGCCACCGACTCGGGAAGCATGAGCGACATCCAGGGCTGGGCGAAAGGAACCGACGGCGTCGAACTCCTCGACCAGGTCGAGGGGGACGGCACGTACACGCACTACGTGAAAAAGACCAACTAAAATGAGCACGGACACCCAGCCGTCATCGATCGACGGCGACGAGGATGCCGCCGCCGAACTCGAGGCCCTCCGCGAGCGCGTCGCGGAACTCGAGGAGTCGGTCGCCGACGCGGCCGACGACGACGGCGGAAAGAAGATGACGATCATCGCCACCCAGGGGACCTTCGACATGGCCTACCCGCCGCTGATCCTCGCGAGCACGGCGGCGGCCTTCGACTGGGACGTCGTCGTCTTCCACACCTTCTGGGGGCTGGACATCCTCCACGAGGAGAACTCGAAGAACCTCAAGCTGAGCGCCGTCGGTAACCCGAACATGCCGATGCCGAACGCCCTCGCGGCCCTGCCCGGGATGGACGCCATGGCGACGAAGATGATGCGAAAGCGCATCGACGAGAACGACACGGCGACCATCGAAGAACTGATCGACCTCTCGCTGGACCAGGGCGTCGAACTGCAGGCCTGCCAGATGACGATCGAGTTGATGGACTACGACGAGGACGACTTCTACGACGGCGTCACCACCGGCGTCGGCGCGGCGACCGCACTCCAGCACATGGCCGAATCCGACGTCCAGTTGCTCGTCTAACGCGCCGACACCACTTCCCAGTATGACCGACAGTTCCCATCGGCTCTCCCTGCGGGTCGTCGAGACCGTCGCCGACGCCGAGGACGTCGCCCCCGCGGAGTTGCAACCACCGATCAACGACGCCGTCGACGCGTCCGCGCTGAACCGACTGTTCGACGGAACCGCCTCCGGGGACTCGAGTCCCGCTGATTGCGTCACCTTTCGGTACTGCGGCTACGACGTGACGGTCCACGCGGACGGACGCGTCGACCTCTCTTGAAGCCCCGAAACGGATTTCTCGTCGCGGAGACGATGCGACCGTCTCTACGGACGGACCTTATTTGTTTTTAATATTGGGGAATCTGCGAAATACTTTACTCGTCCGCCGTGCTAGTCCCGGGTATGACCGATCCGTTCGTCATCGTCGGCGGCGACGCAGCAGGAATGAGCGCCGCGAGCAAAGCCAAGCGCGAGGACCCCGACCGTGAGGTCGTCGTCTTCGAGAAGGGCGAGTGGGTCTCGTATGCGGCCTGTGGCATGCCTTACTACGTCAAAGGAGAGGTCGACGACCTCGAGGACCTCGTGGCAGTCACGCCCGAGGAGTTCCGCGAGGAGCGCGACGTCGACCTGCGGACGAACCACGAGGTCGTCGCGATCGATCCCGAGGCCAAGACGGTCACCGTCGAGGCCGACGGCGAGCGGTTCGACCAGCCCTACGGCGACCTGCTGATCGCCACCGGCGCGCGGGCGGTCGAGCCGCCGTTCGAGGGGTTCGACCTCGAGGGCGTGTTCACGCTCCGGAGCATGAACGAGGCGGACGCGATCGAGGACTACGTCGACGAGCGGGAGCCCCGGACGGCGGCCATCGTCGGCGGCGGCTACGTCGGCGTCGAGATGGCCGAGGCGCTCGTCGAACGGGGGATCGACGTCTCCGTCTTCGAGATGCTGCCACGAATCCTCCAGCCCTTCGGCGAGACGACCGCCAGCACCGTCGCTGACCACCTCCGCGAACAGGGGGTCGATCTCCACCTCGAGACGGCGGTCGAGGGGTTCGGCGGCGTCGACCGGGTCGAGACGGTCGAACTCGAGGACGACGCCGTGTCGGCCGACCTGGTCGTCGTCGGCGTCGGCGTCGCCCCCAACGTCGAACTCGCCGAGGAGGCGGGGATCGACCTCGGACCGACGGGGGCCATCGCGACCGACGAGTACGGCCGCACGAACTACGAGGACGTCTACGCGGCGGGCGACTGCGCGGAGGACGACCACGTCGTCACCGGCGACCCCGATCACGTCCCGCTCGCGCTCACGGCCAACCGCGCGGGACGGGCGATCGGGACGACGGTCGCGGGCGATCCCACGCCGACCGGCGGCACCGCCGGCACGGCGATCGTCAAGGCCTTCGACCTGGGCGCGGCCCGAACGGGCATCCTCGAGGACGACCGGGCGCGCGAGGCCGGCTTCGACCCCGTCTCCGTGACGATCAATGCCCCGACGCGACCCCACTACTACCCCGGGGCGACCGAACTCACGGTGACGCTGGTCGCCGACGGCGAGAGCGGGCGCGTCCTCGGCGCGAGCGTCGTCGGCGAGGACGGAGTCAAGCGGATCGACACGGTCGCGACGGCGGTACACGCGGAGCTGACCGTCGCCGAACTCCGGAACCTCGACCTGGCGTACGCGCCGCCCTTTAGCCCCGTGTGGGACCCGATCCTCACCGCGGCGAAGGTCCTCGAGGGGAAAGTCGACGGGTAACGGCGAGGTGACTTCAGGCTGTGAGAACAGTCGCAACATATGACCTGACTCGGTGCCAAAGGGCGACTATCAGGAGACGACGATGAGCGAACAGGACACAACCGAACCGAAGCAGTCGGACCCGTACTGCAACCGGGACGACCTCGAGCGACTCGAGGAAGCGACGGACTCGGACGTCGCGGACGCGATCGCCGAACTCGAGGGCGCGGAGTCGGACGACGAGTAGGCGTTTCGCCGCTGCCGCCCCGTCTCCTTTCTCCTCCGACCCCGCCTCGCCCCCGTCGACCTCGTTCCCGTTCCGCCGCTCAGAACAACTCGACGCGTATCCCCGCGTCCTCTACGTCAGACGCGAACGCCTCCGGATCGGTCTCGATCGGGTCGAACGTATCGTAGTGTACCGGCAACACCAGCTCCGGGTCCACGCTGCGTGCGAAGTCCGCGGCCTCGTGACGGTCCATCGTGAAGTGGCCCCCGATCGGCGGGACGAACACGTCGGCCCCGATCCCCTCGTGATGCGGAAGGAAGTCCGTATCCGAGGGGACGTAGACGCTCGTCCCCTCGAGATCCAGGAGCAGGCCGATCACTTCCCCGTCGGCGTGGAACGGCTCGCCGTCGTCGTCGACGTGGTCCCCGCCGGGGTCGTTGTACGCCGGGACGGTTCTGACGTCGATCCCGTCGACGGTTACCTCGCCCTCGTAGGGGAGGTCGACGACGTCGAACGGGAGGTCGGCGGTGTCGACGTCTTCGTAGACGGCGACCGTCGCATCCTCGCCGGCGACGGCCTCGATGGCGTCGGGATCGTAGTGATCGAAGTCGTCGTGGGTGACGAAGACGACGTCGCCGTCACCGGGTTCGCCCTCGAGTACGTCGCCCCACGGATCGACGTAGACGACGGTGCCGTCGTCGGTTTCGATGCGGACGCTGGCGTGGCCGAGTCGCTCGAACGCGAGCGAGTCGTAGTCGACGGACATCAGTGGTAGCTGCACCGCGCTAGGTCTTAGTACCGCCGCCCGGCCGACGCCCGGCGTCGTTAAGCCGGAAAAACGGGAGCGAGGGCGGGCCGATTACGCCGGAACGATCCAGGCCAGCGTCGCCCCGCGTTCTACCTCGTCGTCCTCCTCGAGGACGATTTCGGCGAGTTCCCCCGCGACGGGCGCGGGCACGTCGACGCTGACTTTCTCGACCTGGTACTCGCAGATCGTCTCGCCCTCCCTGACGTGGCTCCCCTCGCGGGCGAACCAGTTGACGACGACGCCCTCGTCCTCCTCGGCGTCGTCCGGCCAGACGGCGTCCGTATCGACTGCGACGCGGTCCTCGCCCGCGCTCATTCTGCCCCCGATTCGGTCGATCGAACGCTCCTGACCGCCGCCGCGACGTCCTCGACGCTCGGGATCACTTCGTTCTCCATCGGCCGTGAGTACGGCAGGGGCACGTCCGGCACCGCGACCCGCTCGACGCCCTCGAGGTCGGCCAGCCGGTCCTCCGCGACGGACGCGATGATCTCGCCGGTGACGCCGTAGGAGCGGTAGTCCTCGTCGACGACCACGAGATGGCCGGTCTTCGCTACCGACTCGCGGACGGTCTCCGTGTCCAGCGGCACCAGCGTCCGCAGGTCGATCACCTCGGCGTCGATGCCGTCGTCGGCGAGCTCCGCCGCGGCCTCGAGCGCGCGGTGGACGTGCAATCCGAGCGTGACGACCGTGACGTCCTCGCCCTCGCGTTTCACGTCGGCGCTGCCGAAGGGGATCGTGTACGCCTCCTCGGGTACGGGGGTCTTCGGCCCGTCGGGAGCGGGCATCCAGCCGATCCCCATCAGGCGTTTGTGGAACATGTAGACGACGGGGTCGTCGTCCCGGATGGCGTTGTGCATCAGTCCCTTCGCGTCGTACGCCGTCGAGGGGACCACGACCTTCATCCCCGGCAGGTGGGCGAAGGTGCCGTACAGCGTCTGGGAGTGCTGGGCGGCGTCGTTGTAGGTCCCGCCGACGGCGGTGGTCAGGACCATCGGAACCGACACGCTCGCTCCGCTCATGTACGTGTTCTTCGCCATCTGGTTGTAGATCTGGTCCATACAGACGCCGAAGAAGTCGACGAACATCAGCTCCGCAATCGGACGCATCCCCTCCTGTGCGGCCCCGACGGCGGCCCCGATGTAGGCCGTCTCGCTGATCGGCACGTCCATGATCCGGTCGTGGCCGAACTCCTCGAGCAGCCCCTCGGTGCTGTCGAAGATGCCGCCGTAGTCGGCGACGTCCTCGCCCATGTAGAAGACCTCCTCGTCCTCGCGCATCTCGTGGGCGATCGCCTCGACCATCGCGCGGCTCATCGTCAGGTCGCGTTCGACGACCTGTGGTTCGGCGTCGTCTTCGGTCTCTGGTTCGGGCTCTTGTTCGGGTTCGGGTTCGGATTCCGCCATCAGTCATCACCCCCGCTTTCCGCGCCGGCTCTCGCGTCGGTCCCCAGGTCGTACGCCGGTTCCTCGTCGGTCACGCCCGACGGCGGGTTCGCGAACACGTCCTCGTAGGCGTCCTCGGGCGACGGTTCGGGCTGGTCCTTGGCCCACTCGATCGCCTCGTCGACCCGCTCGTGGGCGTCCTCCCGGATCGACTCGAGAGTCTCGTCCTCGACGCCGCGTCGGCGCAGTTCCGCCGCGAGCCGTTCGATCGAGTCGCGGTCGGCCGCCGCCTCCTGGTCGGCCTCGGGGCGGTAGGTCTGGGGATCCCCCATGAAGTGACCCATCCGCCGGTGGACCTGTACCTCGAGCAGCGACGGGCCGTTGCGGTCCCGGGCGCGGCCGATCGCCTCCTTCGCGGCGTCGGAGACGGCGATAGCGTCGTCGCTGTCGACGCGGGTGCCGGGCATGTCGAACCCCTCGGCCCGCCGGGAGCCGTCCGCGACGTCCGAGACGCGCTCTTTGGGCATGCTGATCGCCCAGTCGTTGTCCTCGATCACGAAGACCACCGGGAGTTCGCGGACCGCCGCGAGGTTCAGCGACTCGAGGAAGCCGCCCTGGCTGATCGCGCCCTCCCCGAGGAAGGCGACGGCGACGCTGTCCTCGTTTCGCTTGCTCGCGGCGAGTCCGGCCCCGACCGCGGGCGGACACCCCTCGGCGATGATCCCGCTGCAGGCAAAGCCCGCGTCGGGATCGAACAGGTGCATGTGCCCGCCCTTGCCGCCACAGAGGCCGGTCTCGCGGCCGAATATCTCCGCGGTCATGCGCTTCAGGTCGACCCCCTTCGCGATGGCGACGTGGTGTGGCCGGTGGGGCGCGGTCACCGTGTCGTCGTCCCGTAGGTGCCGGCAGACCCCCGCGGCCGCGGCTTCCTGGCCGGCGGCCAGGTGCAGCTCCCCCGGGATCGGGCCGGCCGAGATGTCGAAAGCCGGCTGTTTCCCCTCCAGGTACTCCTCCTGGAGTCGTTCCTCGTAGTATCGGGCCGTGACCATGTCCTCGAACATGGCTTGTAGTTCGGTAACTCCTCCCATGGATACCCGAGCGGGGGTTCCACACGAGGGTAGTTATAGGTATCTCGCGGGGCCCGACGCCCGCCTCCGAGGAACGCTTTTGTGCCGGCCGTCGCTTGTCCCCGTATGAGCGAGTCGGAGCCGGAGTCGGGCACGGACCGCGGCGCCGACGGACCAGGCGACCGCGAGGGCGAGTCCCGCGGAGAGTACGCGCTCGAGGAGGACGACCGGGACGCCGTCGACGTCGACGACGTCCTCGAGCGTCTCGACGAACTCGAGCGGTCGGTCTCGAGCCCCTCCGAGCGGGCCGACGTCCGCAGCGTCCGGCGGATGCTCGAGCGGGTCCCGGGTGGTCGGTCGGTCAGCAACGGCATCCAGCGGTACACGACCCGGGACGTCGCCGAGGGGTTCGTCGGCGGCGTCCTGCTGTCGCTGCCGATGGTCGTCGAGGACGGCGTCTTCGAGATCGCCGCGTGGTTCCTCGAGGCGACCGTCGCCGGGGTTCCAGTCGCACTGGTCGCGAACGTGACGTTCATCGTACTCCTGACCCACGGGTTACTCTACTGGACCGATTTCCGGGACGTGGAGGTATCGAAACCCTTGCTGGGGATCGTCCCGCGGCGACTCCTGGGGGTCCTCTCGGTGTCGTTTCTCACTGCCGTGTTCCTGCTGGTACTGTGGGGCCGTCACGAGGCGGGCAACCCGACGACCCTCGAGTTCGTCGCGCGGGTCACGGTCGTCTGGGCCGCGGCCGCCATCGGTGCGTCCCTCGGAGACATTCTCCCGGGGGAGAGCCAGGGGACCGAAATGACGATCGACTCGATCGACGACCTGACCGGACAGGGCGACGGTGACGACTGAGACGGATTGCTGTACGCATACACCGGCGCAATCGCCGCCCGGCGGCGGTTGGATCGGAACTGACGGACAGGAACCCGTACGAGGGGTAAGGAAGAGCCAACCGACACGCACCGGCGGTCGCAGTCCTATTCGTCCGGAAGCGGCGAGATCGCGACGACGGCCTCGCCGTCGATTACCGTCCGACCGTCGTCGTTCTCGTCGCCGTCGTCGCTGGCCGCCGAAACCGTCGTTCGAACCCGATACCGATCGTCACCCAGGTCCTCGAGGAGTTCACACTCCGCGGTGACCGCGTCGCCGATCTCGACCGGCGCGAGGAACTCGAGGTCCTGAGACAGGTAGACCGTCGTCCCCGGGAACCGGGCCAGCGCGGCGCTGATCGTCCCGGCGACGAGCGTGCCGTGGGCGATGCGCCCGCCGAACTGCGTCGTCTCGGCGAACCCGTCCTCGAGGTGGAGGCGATTGGTGTCGCCGGAGGCGGTCGCGAACGCCGAGACGTCGGACTCGGAGATCCGTTTGGTGAACCGCACGTACTCGCCGACGCCGAGTTCGTCGTGTTCCTCGACGGAGCGTTCGGTCAGCCACGCCTCGTCGGCGAACGCGAGTTCGGCGAGCGGCGACTCGACGGTCGTCGAGGCCCCGCAGTCGCGATCCGCGTCGGTCGTCTTGGACGCCGTCGGCGGCTGGACGCCCATCGACGCGAGGAACGCGTTGTTCGCCTCGAGGTAGCTGTTGAAGACGTGTTTCGAGATGCTGGACCACTGCTCGCGTACCGGTGTGGCGGTAGGCGTCTCGGAGTCCGGACTGTGAGTGCTCATGGTGAGTACGTGGCTGGCTCGCTCGAGAGCGGTGCCAGCGAAGCGACGGCGACTAGTTTGCGATAGGGTCCCTTGGCGTCGTTGCCAAATCGTATTGTCCCTGCGATCGTGACCGTTCACGTTCCGAACCGGTCGAACGGGGGCTGCCAGCTAAAGCGCCGCGATCCCACCCAGGAATTTGGCACTCACGTCGTTGAACGCCCGCGGCCGGTCCTGGTTGACCAGATGGCCCGACCGGTCCAGCGTGAGGTGCCGGCCGTCGTCGACGGTCGCTGCGATGCGCTCACCCTGGCGAACGACCGGCGGGGCCTCCTGTTCGCCGTGGACGACGAGCGTCGGCGTCGAGACGCCCGACAGCGACGGGGGATCGTACCGGAAGAGCGCGTCGAAGACCTTCCGGAACTCCGCACTCGAGACCTCGCTGACCGCCTCCATGGCCGCCGACTGGATCGCCGGATCGACGGAGAGCCACCGCTGGCCAGTCGTCGCGCGGATCGAGTACAGCAACGAGCGAAAGGTCGTCCGCGGGCCGGCCACGGACAGGGAGGTCGACACCGCCGGCAGCGGCGAGGCGAACCCCTTGACGCCGGACGGCAGGTCGACCGGCGGCATCGAACGCAACGCGCCCGCGAGGATCGCACCGGCCGCCCGGTCGGGATTACGGTGGAGATACTCCTGGACGACCATCGATCCGAGCGAGAGACCACAGAGGACCGGCGCGCCGTCGCTGTTCCCGCCGTCACCATCGGCCGCCAGATGCGAAAGCAGCGCCTCGAGGTCGTCGGCGAAGAGTTCGATCGAGTACCGATCGCGGTCGGTCGCGCCAGTGTTGCCGTGGCCCCGGACGTCCATCGTGACGACCCGGTAGTCGTCGGCGAAGTGTTCGACCTGTGGCTTCCAGGAGCGGCCGTTCATCCAGCCGCCGTGGACGAACACGAGCGGCCTGCCGTCGCCGCGGACGTCGTACCAGAGGGAACCGGAACCGTCGTCGAGCGGGAGGGTTGCCATCGACATCGTCTGTGTGCCGAGCACATATATACTGTCTGCCGGACCTACCGCGAGTCGTCGTCACCGCCGCCCTCGAGCCAGCGGTCCCAGAACGGTTCGAACTCGGAGTCGTCCTCCGCGATCCGGCTCCACTCCGCGAGGCCGCGCTCCTCGCGGCTCCCGGGGATCGTGTTGTCGAGCACGAGCGCCGCCAGCCCGCCGACGGCCATCCCCGTCGATCCGACGATGAAGACGGTGTCGACGACGGCGAGCGCCGCGGCCTCGAGCCAGGCCGCGAGGGCCGTACCGGCGACGGGGCCCGCCTCGAGCAGCGGCGCGAGCGTCGCCTCGGGGGCGACCGCGGCGCGGAACGCGAGCGTGCTCTCGAAGTTCGCCATGTACTCGGGAATCGCGAGTCCGACGAAGAGAGCGAAGCCGACGACGAAGACGTTTCTCGAGGAGTCGAGGTCCACGTGTCGCAGGTTCGAGACGCCGACGGCGACGATCTGGGCGAACATCGCGACGAAGAGCCCGCCGATGATCGGGTCGGGGATCGTCGCGATGAGCTGGCCGAAGTAACCGACGAAGCCGGCAAGGAGCATGACGACGGCCCCGATCTGGACGACGTACCGCGAGGCGACGCCGGTGAGCCCGATCGCGCCGATGTTCTCGGAGTAGGAGGTCGAGCCCCCGGTTCCCATCAGGCCGGAGAACACGTTCATCAATCCCTCCATCCCGATCCCGTGGTTGATCCGCTTCTCGCTGGGCGCGGCCGATCCGGTCAGGTTCGCGACCGCGTAGTAGTCGCCGATGCTCTCGACCATCGAGGCGAGCACCCCCGCGAACATGCCGACGACGAACGGGGTCGTCACCTGCGGGGTCCCCCACTGGAGCGGGTGGATGGGCAAAAGCAGCGACGCGTCGGTCACCACGCCGAGCGGGACGTATCCCGGGTGACCGGTGCTCAGGACGCCGAGCCAGGACAGCGTCGCGGCGACGATCCAGGCGATGCCGATCGCGAGCAAGACCGGATACAGTCTGAACGCCCGGTGCTGGAACTCGAGGTACTGGGAGAAAAGCAGGATGAGCCCGAGGGTGAGCCCGAGCAGCCACCAGCTCTGGTCCGGGCCGGTCACCTGCGGCGCGTCGAACAGCGCCAGACCGATCAGCGCGATGGTCGGCGCGATGACGACCGGCGAGAGGTACCGTCTGAGCTTGCCCACCAGCCCCAGATAGCCCATCGCGACCTGGACGAGCGCGGCGACGACGATCGCCCCCTGTAACTGGAGCAGGGCCGCTTGCCAGGCCGGTTGCCCCTCGAGACCCCCGAGGTCGCCGGCCGTGACGACCGCGACGATGGCGAGGGCCGGTGCGAGCATCGAGAACGGCGCGCCCTGGACGATCGGGTACCGGTTCCCGAACGTCGTCTGGGCGAGCGTCGCGATCCCCGAGACGACGAAGAACGTGCCGATGAACTGGGCGCGGATCCCGTCGGGCATGCCCATCGCCTCAGCCAGGATCAGCGGGACCGCGATGTTGGCCCCGACCATCGTCAGGTAGTGCTGGATCCCGAGCACCGCCGATTCGCCGAGGGGCGGTTCGTCCTCGATTCCGTACGCGATCTCGTCCGTGGTTCCGGTGGCCGCCTCCTTTTCCTCAGCCGCCGCTGGATCGTCCTCCTTCATGCTCGATGTGATCTCGTCGGAGAAGGGAAGGGGGCCCTCAAGTCAGTGTTGATATGCGTCCGAACCCTGCCGCCGTCCGTCGGTATCGTGGCCCGTTCGACTCAGTCTCTTTCGACCGCCGCGTTCGCCGCCGTTCGGACCGCGTCGGGCGACAGCGCCGACAGGTCCACCAGCCGACCGTCGGTCTCCTCGGCGATCACGTCCGTCAGATCGGCACGACGGTCTTCTCCCCCGGCGTCGACGACGAGCACACGCGCGTCGCTCTCGGCCAGTCCGCGGGCGGCCTGCCGGGTCGCCGCCGTGGGACTGCCGTCCGCGACGTTCGCCCGGCCGTCGGTAACGAGGACGACCACCGAGGCCTCGGTCTCAGCCCGCTCGAGGACGCGCCGCGAGGTCTCGAGGCCCGCCGGAAGCGGCGTCCGGTCGCCGGTCGGGAGCTCCTTGAGGTGGCGCGCGGCGAGGGAGACGCTGTCCGTCGGCGGCAGCAGGACCTCCGCGTCGTCGCCCGCGAACGCGACGAACGCGACCCGGTCACGCTGCCGATAGCTATCGCGGAGCAGTTCGAGCACGACGCCTTTCGCGGTCCGCATCGCCGGCCGCATCGAGGCGCTGGCGTCGACCGCGAAGACGACCGTCGCCGCCGCGTCGCCGGCCCGGACCGACTGCCGGAGGTCCCGCTCGCGGACGCTCGAGTCACCTCGAGCGGCCGCTGCGCGAACGGACGGCGCCGCGTCGACGGGGCCGTCACCCGAGGCGCGTTCGGTCCTGACGCGTGCACCCCGGTTGTCCGGGCTCGGGGTCGCGGCCCCCCTGTCGCCGGCCCCGGCGGCCGCCGCGTCGGGCGAGTCCTCGAGGTCGGTCGACTCGAGGTCCGGAGCCGCGGCGTCCCCGATCTCGGCGCGCCGCTGGCCCGGGACGATGGGGGTCGCGTCCTCCGCGTCTTCGCTCCGGTCGGTTTCGTCGTCCCCGCTCGAGTCGCTCGAGTCCGACGGGTCACTCGAGTCCGAGCCATCCTCGAGCGTCGTGGGCGCAGGGTCGGCCTCTCCACCCCCCTCACCCTGTTCGTCCCCGCCCGGATCGCCGTCACCGGGCCGCTCGGAGCGGTCTTCGGATCCATCGTCCGCATCCGTATCGCTATCGTCGGGGTCGGCGTCGTCGGGCGGGCCGGAGCCGTCACTGCCGTCGCTCCCGTCGCGATCGCCGGTCGCCCCGTCCTCGTCGTCCGATCGTTCCTCGCCGTCGGCGTCGTCCTCCGGGTCACCGTCCTCCCGCTCGTCGAACCGCTCCTCGAGCAACTCCTCGAGATCCGGGGGCTCCTCGAACGGATCGCTGCGGAGCCGATGCGGGAGCGCGTACCGGGCCGCCTCGCGGACGTCCGACTCGATGACCGTCGTCCGGCCCTCGAGCGCGGCCAGCGTCGTCGCGGTTCGGGCGATGGCCACGTCGCCGCGATGGCCGTCGACGCCCGCCTCGAGACAGAGGCGGGCGATTTCCTCCTTGAACTCCCTCGGGAGGGTAACCTCGGGAAGTCGCTCGCGGGCCTCGCGGAGGTCAGTCCGGAGCGTGACGACCTCGGCCGCGAACGCGGTCGACGGGTCGCCGCCGTCCCCCTCGTCGCCGTCCTCGAGCACGCGGTCCATGACCTCGACGCGGTCCGCCACGTCCCGACACCCCTCGACGGCCGCCCGGAGGGCGAACCGGTCGCGCAACTGCGGCCGGAGGTCGCCCTCCTCGGGGTTCATCGTCCCGATCAGCGTGAACTCGGCCGGATGCGAGACGCTCACGCCGTCGCGTTCGACCGTGTTGACGCCGGTCGCGGCGGCGTCGAGGAGCACGTCCACGAGGTGGTCCTCGAGCAGGTTCACCTCGTCGACGTAGAGGATCCCCCGGTGGGCGCGGGCCAGCAGGCCGGGATCGAAGTCGGCCTCGCCGGCGAGCGCGTCCTCGACCGAGAGGGTGCCGACGACCCGATCCCGCGTCGCGCCGAGCGGGAGCGTCACGAGCGGCACCGAACGGGTTTCGACCGGGAGTTCGTCCGGCTCCCGGTCACGGCAGTCCGCACACTGCAGGGCGGGCTCGGTGGGATCGCAGCCGTACGGACAGTCCGCGACCGCCCGCTGTTCCGGCAGCAAGTCCGCGAGCCCGCGGACCGCCGTCGACTTCGCGGTCCCCTTCTCGCCGGCGATCAACGCCCCGTCCAGGTCGTCGTTGACCGCGACGGCGAGCAACACTCGCTTGAGCTCCCGCTGGCCGACGATCGCCGGAAAGGGGAGCGACGATAGCTTTTTGTCCCCGGCGTTTGCAACCATGCTTGAGCTAATACAATAGAGGTTTAAAAACTCGATGACACGGATCGGGATCTACACGGCGACGGAGAACGAACTCGGATCGATCGGGCGGGCCGCCCAGCGGCTCGCCGACGAACGAACGGACGTCGAGTTGGTCGTCCGCTCGGAGAGCGACCTCGAGGAAGAGGCCGACGTCGAGGCGTTCGTCGACGACCTCCGGGACGCCGCGGCGGCGATCTTCTGGCTGCACGGGGCCGAGGACAGCATGCCCGGCTACGAGTACGCGACGGGGACCCTCGAGGAGGCCAGCGTTCCGCTGATCGTCAAGGCGACCGGCGACGCGTTCGCCCTCGAGGACACGACGGTCTCGACCGAACATCGGGACCGCGTCTACGACTACCTCGAGCGCGGCGGGACGATCAACGTCGAGAACCTGTGTCGGTTCCTCGCGGCCGAGTACGAGGGCCGGGACCTCGAGTACGACGAACCCGCCGACCTCCCCACGGAGGGCGTCTACCATCCCGATCACCCCGGAATCGGGTACGAGGAGTTGCTCGAGACCCACGACCCCGGGAAGCCGACGGTCGCGATCTGGTTCTACGAGTCCCACTGGACCCACGAGAACACCCGCTACGTCGACCGGCAGGTTCGGGCGCTCGAGGAGCAGGGCGCGAACGCGCTGCCGATCTTCTGTAACCCCGCTACGGACACCGACGAGCAGGAAGACGCCGAGTGGGTGACGGACAACTGGCTGCTAGACGATGCGGATCAGCCGGTCGTCGACGCCGTGCTCTCCTCCTTTATGTTCTCCCTCTCGATGGACGAACGCGGCCGATCGGCCAGCGACGAGGGCGAGTCGGCCGAGGACGTCTTCCTCGACCGCCTCGGGGTGCCCGTCCTGCAGACGGTGACGACGATGCGGTCCCGGTCGCGGTACCAGTCCAGCGATACGGGCGTAATGGGCTTCGAACTCGCTCTCTCCGTGGCGCTGCCGGAGTTCGACGGGAACGTCATTACCCACCCCATCTCGGGGAAAGAACGCACCGACGACGAGGCCGGCATCGGCAGCGCGCCGAAACACCACTTCCCGATCGAGGACCGGATCGACCACGCGACCCGTCTCGCGGTCAACTGGGCCCAACTCCGCCACACGCCAAACGAGGAGAAGAACGTCGCCGTCGTCCTGCACAACTACCCGCCGAGCGACGACGGGATCGGGACCGCGTTCGGCCTCGACAGCCCCGAGTCGACCGTGAAGCTGCTCGAGGAACTCGAGGCCCGCGGCTACGACCTGGGCGACGACATGCCCGAGGACGGCGGGACGCTGGTCGAAAAACTGACCTCGCAGTTGACCCTCGATGACCGCTGGGTCGCGCCGGAGGACGTCCGCGACCTCTCGGTCGACACCGTCGCGCCGGACACGTACGAGGAGTGGTTCAGCGAGGCCGACGAGCGGTTCCGGGAGAACGTCGTCGAGGAGTGGGGCGACGTACCGGACCGCCCGTTCGCGATTCCCGGCGTCGAGTTCGGCAACGTCCTCGTCACCGTCCAGCCTCCGCGCGGGTTCGGGATGGACCCCTCGAAGGTCTACCACGACTCGGATCTGCAGCCGCCCCACGACTACTACGCGTTCTACGGCTGGCTCCGCAACGAGTTCGGGGCCGACGCGGTGGTCCACCTCGGGACACACGGCAGCCTCGAGTGGCTGCCCGGCAAGACGGTCGGCCTCGACGGGGAGAGCGCGCCCGATCAGCTGATCGACGATGTCCCGAACGTCTACCCCTACATCGTGAACAACCCCGGCGAGGGCACCCAGGCCAAACGGCGTTCCTACGCCGCCGTCGTCGACTACCTGACCCCCGTGATGCGGTCGGCCGGCACCTACGACGAACTCTCGGAACTCGAGGACCTCGCGAACCAGTACCGCGAGGCGGGGATGGAAGACGCCCGGGCGGACGACGGCGAGCACCTCGAGACGCTGATCCGCGAAACGGTCGAGGAACTAGATCTCGCAGTCGAACTCGGCATTGCGGGCACCGTCGACGAGAAAGCCGACGTCCGCGGCCCCGACGAGGCCGGTTCGACCCTCGCCGAGGGCGACGTCGCAGGTGACGAGGTCGACATCGACGAACTCGTCGAACGCGTCCACGAGTACCTCACCGACGTCAAGACGACCCAGATCCGGCTCGGGCTCCACACCATGTCCGAGCCGCCGGAAGGCGAGCGCCTCGTGGAGTACCTCGTCGCGCTCACCAGACTCGAGAACCCCGGCGCGCCGAGCCTGCGCGAGAGCGTCGCCGGCGCGCTGGGCGTCGATTACGACAAGATGCTGAACGCGCCCGGCGAGTACGACGAGGCGCTGGGCATGACCTACGCCGAGGCCGCCGACAGGGTCCGCGAGACCAGCGTCGACCTGATCGAGACGCTGGCGGCGAACGACTTCGACGTACCCGTGTCGGAACTCGAGAGCGGTCCCGATGCTGAGGTCAATATCAACCTCATGATCGTCGACCTCGAGACGATCGGCGATGCGAAGGCGAAACCGGGTGCTCACGACGACCTCCGCGAGGTGCTGGCGTACGTCTGCGAGGAGGCCCAGCCCCGCGTGCAGGGGGCCGAAGACGAGATTCCCCGGACGGCGGACGCGCTCTCGGGCGAGTACGTCCCGCCGGGCGGTTCCGGCGCGCCGACCCGCGGTGGCGTCGACCTGCTGCCGACGGCGCGGAACTTCTACACGCTCGATCCCCGCAAGGTACCCGCGAAGCCGGCCTGGCAGGTCGGAACGGAGGTCGCCGAGGGCGTGCTCGAGCGCCATCGCGACGAGGAGGGCGACTATCCGGAGGAGATCGGTGTCGTGGCGTGGGGCACCCCGACGGTCCGCACCCGCGGCGAGACTATCGCGCAGGTGCTCGCCACGATGGGCGTCGAACCCGTCTGGACCGACGCCGGCCGGATCGACGACGTCGAGCCGATCCCGCTCGAGGAGCTCGGTCGACCGCGGATCGACGTGACCACGCGCGTCTCGGGCCTGTTCCGCGACGCGTTCCCGGCCGCGGCGGGCGTGATCCACGACGCGGTGGACGCGGTGGTCGACCTCGACGAGCCGCCGGAGTTGAACTACGTCAAGAAACACGTCGAGGAGGAGGCCGAAGAACTGCAGGACGAGGACGGGCTGGACGAGTCGGACGCCAGGAAGGCGGCGAAACGCCGCGTCTTCACGACCAGGCCCGGCGGCTACGGTGCCGGGACGAACAAGGCCGTCGACGAGGGCAACTGGGACGACCGCGCGGACCTCGCCTCCGTCTACGTCCAGTGGGGCGGCTACGCGATGGGCTCCAGGGGACGGGTCTCGGACGCCCACGACGCCTTCGAGCGGCGGCTCTCGAACGTCGATGCCACCGTGAAGATCGAGGACACGATGGAACAGGACGAGTTCGACTCCTCGGACTGGTACGCGTTCCACGGCGGGTTCATCTCCGCGGTGAGCGAGGTTTCGGGCGAGGAGCCCGCGTCCTACGTCGGCGACTCCTCGGACCCGGACAACGTCGACGTCTACACGAACGAGGAGAAAGTCCGCAAGGCGATGCGCTCGCGGGTGCTCAACCCCGACTGGCTCGAGTCCATGGAGGACCACGGCTACAAGGGCGCTGGCGACCTCTCGACGACGGTCGACGTGACGCTTGGCTGGGACGCGACGGCCGGCGTCGTGAGCGATACGCTGTGGGCGGAGGTCGCCGAGAAGTACGCCTTCGACGAGGACCGCCAGGAGTGGCTGCGCGACGTCAACCCGTGGGCGCTCGAGTCCATCACGGACACCCTGCTCGAGGCGGTCGAGCGCGACCTCTGGGATGCCGACGACGGGACGGTCGACCGACTACGGGACCTGAACCTCTCGGTCGAGGGCGACCTCGAGGCGCGGACGAGCAACGAGGCGGTGAGCGCGGAGGTATCGGACGATGACTGACGAAGACGTTCGCCCGCCGACCCGTATGGAGCGTGATACCCGATGAGCGATAGCGACGACGATCAGGAGTTCGAGGAGGAGTACGCCGACCTCGGCGCGACCACCCAGAACGCGATGGACATCGCCGAGACGAGCATGGACATCGTCCGGGAGTTCGTGCCCGACGAGACGCTCGCGGACCGGATCCGCCAGAAATCGGTTCACTCGATGGGCGACATCGAGTTCCAGCACCTGATCCGCTTTACCGGCACGGACGGCCTCGGCGACGACGAGGACGCACCCGTCCGGGCCGGCGCTCGAGCCGTTCTCGAGGAGGCGGACGTGATCACCGATATCACGATGGTGAAAGCCGGCGTCACCGGCCGCGGCCACGACTGCGAGGTCTCGAAGGCTATCGGCCACGGGAAGGAACTCGCGGAACGGACCGGGATGACCCGTACGGCAGCGGCGATGCTCGAACTCGACAGGGAGGACGCCTTCGAGGGAGCGATCGTCACGATCGGCAACGCGCCGACGGCGGCCCTGACCCTCGCGGACTGCATCGAGCAGGGGACCCGGCCGGCCGTCGTCGTCGCGAACCCGGTCGGGTTCGTCAAGGCCGAGGAGAGCCGGGAACGGATCCGCGAGGTCAGCGATGAGTACGGCGTCCCGGCGATCACCCACGTCGGCCGTCGCGGCGGCAGCGGCCTGGCCGCCGCGCTGACGAACGAACTGATCCACGTCGCGACGGACGTCCGGGCCGAGGGCCTCGAGTTGGACCGCGAGACAGCGGCTCGAGCAGCGGGGGGTCGGGCCGGCGACGGCGGCCGCGCCGATGAGGACGAGGACGAGGACGAGGACGGGGACGGCACATGAGCGACGACTACGACCTCGAGTCCGGCCCGGACCCGACGACGTTCGCGGCCGCCGAACCGGAACCCGACGTCGACGAGAGCAGCACGGACCCCGTCTACGTCGTCGGTATCGGCCCCGGGAACCGCGAGTACCTGACCCCGAGGGGCGAGCGGGCGCTCCGCGAGGCGGACGTCGTCGTCGGGTTCACGACCGTCGTCGAGTTCGTCGAGGACGTGACCGACGGGAGCACCGACCGCCTGACCTGTGGCTACAGGGACGAAGCCGACGCCCTCGAGGCGTTCGGCCAGCGCGTCGCGGCCGGCGAGTCGGGTGTCGCCGTCGCGATGGGCGATCCGAACCACTCGGGGTACCAGTTCGTCGGGAAGGTCCAGAACGCCGTCGCGAGCGCGGCCCCCGAAACCCCGGTTCGCGTCGTGCCCGGCATCTCCTCGCTCCAGGTGGCCGCCAGCCGCGCCCGGACGCCCATGGAGGAAACCGAGTTCGTCACGCTCCACAAGAGCGGCGACCTCGAGTCCGAGATGGAACGGCTGGCCGACGCCGTCGGCGACCGGCACCTGCTCGTGCTCCCACGGCCCTACGACCGGATGCCCGGCGACGTCGCCGCGTTCCTGCTCGAGCGCGGGGCCGATCCGGATCTCGAGGCGCTGGTGCTCGAGAAGTTGACCCACGCCGACGAGACCGTACACCGGACGACGCTGGCGGAGCTATCGGAGCACGCCGGCGGCGACGGGAAAGAAGACACGCCGTTTTCGGATCTGGTCGTTCTCGCGGTTCGCCGGTCGTAAGAAGAGTCGGCATCGCGCCCGACCGGACGGGCCATCACTGCCCGTCCTGGTCGTACTCGTTGAGGACGGACGCGACCGTGTCGGAGACTTCCTCGAGCGCGACGTCGTTCGTCTTCCGGAGATCGCCCGTCTCCCGCGCCTCGTTGAGGTGGCGAAGCGCCTCTCGGAGGTGGTACTCCGCTCCGTGATCGGCGTCGTCTCCGGTCATAGTGATCGGAACCGGAGTACGTGATCGAAACGGGTAAGCGCGTCGGTGGTCGGCCCGGTCGTTCCCGTTTCCCTTCCGGGTCCCGGGCCAGTGACGTAATCACGGACCCTCGGTCGAGCGAGCTGTCAGCGTCGAAGACATTATACCGATGCCCGTGCAATCGAACCGTAACAGCGGTCGATCCATGACCAACTAACTTCTCGGTCGGCGCTCGATTGCGCCCGCCACCGTCGCCGTCGTTTCGCTTCCCCGAACGTAGCTACCGACGTATCCAGAGAGACGAATGAATCTACCATCCCGAACCGAGATCGACCCGAAGTATCGCTTCGACCTGACCGAAATCTTCGACGCGCCGGCGGACTGGAGTACCGCCCGCGAGGACCTCCATGACCGACTCGAGCGACTGGAGTCGCTGGCGGCCGACACCCCGGAGACAGCCGCGGAACTCGAGGAACTGCTCGCCGAAACGGAGGCGTGTTACGAGCGCCGACAGCGGTTAGAGCTCTACGCCCAGTTGTCGAAGAACGTGAACACCGACTCGGAGTCGGCAGCGGACCGCGAACGCGCGCTGCGTGAGACGATGGCCGCCTTCGAGCCCGTGGCCGCGACCGTCCGCCGAGCCCTCGGAGACCTTTCCGAGGAGACGTTCGAGGACCTCGGAGGATCGCTCGAGGAGTATCGCTACTACGCCACCAACCTGCGGCGACAGGCGTCACACGTTCGATCGCCGGCCGTCGAGGACGTGATCGCGGACCACGAGGAAGCGCGCTCGGGCTCCGATCGAATCCTCAGGGAGATCACGACCACGGACTTCGACCCGCCGACCCTCGAGCGTCCCGACGGCGAGACGGTCGACGTTCGGATGGGGAACTACCGGACGGAACTCTCCAACCCCGACCGGGACTACCGACGGCGAGTGTACGAGGCCTACCACGCGGAGCGAAACCGGTTCGCCGCGACGATCGTCCGGGCCTCCGCGGAGAAACTCGCCGCGGCGGCGACGGAGGCCGACCTCCGCGGCTACGAGTCGATCCGGGATCGGGACCTCCGCGGGACCTATCCGGAGTCGGGACTCGAGCCGGCGCTCCCGGAATCGGTCCACGATACGATCCTCGAGGCCGTTCGGGCGAACCTCGAGCCCTACCACCGCGCCCAGCGCGTTCGACGCGAGAAGCTCGGCCTCGAGACCCTTCGACCGTGGGACCGCCGTGTCTCGCTGGCCGACTCGCCCGCTCCCGACCTCGACTACGAGGAGGCGCGGGAGCTGATCCTCGAGTCGCTTGCGCCCCTCGGCGAGGAGTACGTCGCTCGAGCGCGGACGTTCCTGGACGACCGTCGGATCGACGTCTATCCGACGCAGGACAAGCGGACCGACATCCCCGCGTACTGCCCCTCGTCGGCGGTGGACGGCGCGTTCGTCCTCGCGAACTTCCGTGAGGACGTCAGGACGACGTTCTTCGTCGCCCACGAACTGGGACACGCCCTCGCCGTGGCGTACAACCGCGAGGGGCCGACGCGGTACGCGACGTGTCCGACCGCGGTCTGTGAGATCCCCTCGATCCTGCACGAACTGCTGCTCGCGGAGCACTGCCTGAAGCGAGGTGGCCCCCTCGCCGCCCACGCCCGGAACCGCCTGATCGAGTGTCTCGCTGGGAACCTCTATCGGAACGCCCGCACCGCGGCGTACAACCACGCACTGGCGACGACGGTCGAGTCCGGCGAGGAGCTAACCGTCGAACGCGCCCGGAGCGCCTACGCCGACCTGCTCGAGGAGTTCGACCCGGTGTACGACCGCGACGGCGTCCCAGAGCGGACCGAGGGGACCGGACTGCGGATCCCCTACTCGAGTTATCAGTACGTCCTCGGCGCGACGGGGGCGCTCGCGGTCCGCGACCGGCTTCGCGATGGAACGCTCGCGGCGGACGAGTATCGAGGATTCCTCGGTCGAACGGGTCAGCGGCCGCCGCTCGAGTCGTTCGCGGCGCTGGATCTCGACGTTCGATCGCACGAACCGTTCGAACGCGCCGCGGCGACGTTCGACGGCTACCTCGACGAACTGGAATCGATATAGCGCATATCGATTTACTCCGACGAATACTCGAGAAACCCCCCACGAGAGACGGAAAGCGACCGCGAGCGGACTGCTTCGGCCCGGCACGCTACGCCTCCGGCAGCCGTGCCCACCGACGGATTCAAGTCTACTTGTCGTAACGCAAGCGACAACGATGGAAGACGCTACGCCGGCCGTGTGCGGACGCATCGCCTCGCACGACAGGGAACGAGCGCCGACTGGGGGCAGTGTCCGATGAAGGGGTTCGTCCTGGGAGGCGTCAGCTCCGGCGTCGGCAAGACGGTCGGGACGCTGGCGATCATCCAGGCCCTCGAGGACGCCGGCTACGGCGTCCAGCCCGCGAAGGCCGGCCCCGACTTCATCGATCCGAGCCACCACGAGGCGATCGCGGGCCGACCCTCCCGGACGCTCGACCTGTGGCTCGAGGGCGAGGACGGGCTGCGGCGCAACTACGCCCGCGGCGAGGGCGGCGTCGACGGGTCACACCCGTCTGCCCGGGGGACGTCGTCCCCCGCTATCTGCGTCGTCGAAGGAGTCATGGGGCTGTACGACGGCGACGGCTCGAGCACGGCGATGGTCGCCGAGGCGCTCGATCTCCCCGTCGTCCTGGTCGTCGACGCCGCGGCGGGGATGGAAAGCGTCGCCGCGACCGCGCTGGGGTTCCGGGAGTACGCCGAGCGGATCGGCCGCGAGATCGAGGTCGCCGGGGTCGTCGCCCAGCGCGCCCACGGCGGCCGACACGAGGAGGGAATCCGCGACGCTCTCCCGGCAGAACTCGAGTACTTCGGGCGGATTCCGCCGAACGACGACCTCGAGATCCCCGATCGCCACCTCGGCCTCGAGATGGGCGACGAGGCGGCGCTGCCCCGGGAGGCGCTTCGGGAGGCCGCCGAGTCGATCGCGGTCGAACGGCTCGTGGCGGCGGCGAGCGAAGCCGCACAGCCGGACGCGTCGGCGGCGCAGCCCGACCCCGTCGATGCGACGGTCGCGGTCGCCAGCGACGCCGCCTTCGCCTTCCGGTATCCGGCGACGATCGAACGGTTCCGCGAACGGGCGGCAGTCCGGACGTTCTCCCCCGTCGCGGGCGATCCCGTCCCCGACTGCGACGGGGTCTACCTCCCCGGCGGCTACCCCGAACTCCAGGCCGACGCGCTCGAGTCTGCCGGCACGCTCGCCGAACTGGGAGAACTCGCGAGCGAGGGGCTGCCGGTCTTCGGCGAGTGTGGCGGGCTCATGGCTATGAGCCGTTCGCTGACGACCGCGGACGGCGACCGCCACGAGATGGCCGGAATCCTGCCGGCGGACGTGACCATGCACGACCGCTACCGGGCGCTCGATCACGTCGAACTACAGGCCCGCGAGGGGACGCTCACGGCGACGGCCGGCGACCGGCTCCGCGGCCACGAGTTCCACTATTCGAGCGCGGCCGTCGACGGCGACGCCCGGTTCGCCTTCGAGACGGTCCGGGGCGACGGAATCGACGGGGACCACGACGGCCTCCTCGAGTACGAGTCGCTCGGGACGTACGCCCACGTTCACCCGGAGAGCGGGGCGTTCGATCGGTTCCTCGAGGTACTCGAGTCGGGCGCTGGCCACCGGTAGCGCTGGTTTTCCGTTCGGCCCCGTCGTGGACACCCGTTTCATAGTGAAAGCCCTCGCTTAGAGACAGTTTCGCGGCCTTTAGAAACCAGTATTGGACTAACACAACCGAGAATTCGCAACCGAATTTGCTCTACACCAAACACAATTGTTTTAGGGGCGGCTACTGTTCTCACGGCTGATGTCATCCATCGCGTTGCCACACGACGCGAAGGCCGGACCGACGAAACCCGAGGTTCGGGCCGTCCTCCAGTCGAAACTCGCGCTCGAGGAGGACGACCACTTCGCGGAGGTCGGCTCCTGTACCGGGGCCGTCACGATCGACGCCGCACGGAAGGCGGGACGCGTGACTGCCCTCGAGCGGAAGGCCGACCGGCTCGAGACGACCGAGAAGAACCTCGCGGCGAACGCCGACTCGACGCGGGCGGAGGTCGAGTTGCGAAACGCGGAAGCCCCCGCGGGGCTCCCGGACGACGCCGACGCGCTCTTTCTCGGCGGGAGCCGCAACTTCGAGGCAGTGCTCGATCACGCCGTCGAGACTGGAATCGACCGGATCGTGATGAACGTCTCGCGGCTCGAGGTGGCGGGCGCCGCGGCGGAGGCCTTCCGCGAGCGCGACCTCCTCGAGGAGGTCGTCCAGTTCCAGGTGAGCCACGGCTACGAACTCGCCGGCGCGACGAGTTTCGACGCGGACAACCCGGTGTACATGCTCGTCGGGAGCGCGAGCGAGGGGTGCGCGGACGGAGGTGACCCGCGATGACGCTGTACGGCGTCGGGCTCGGCCCCGGCGACGCCGACCTCGTGACCGTCCGCGGGAAGCGCGTCCTCGAGCGGGCGGACGTCGTCTACTCGCCGGGACGGCTCTCCCGGACGGTCGCGCTCGAGCACGTCGACGAATCGACGATCGGCGACCTCGAGTTCCCGATGACCAGAGACGAGGAGAAGCTCCGCAGCGCCTGGAAAGCGGCCGCCGAGGAGGTGGCGTCGACGGCCGCCGACGGCGACGTCGCGTTCGTCACCCTCGGCGATCCGAACGTCTACTCGACGTTCGGCCACCTGCGCCGGACGATGGCGGCGTTTCACCCGGACGTAGACCTCGAGATCGTGCCCGGGGTCAGCGCGGTGACCGCGTTCGCGACCGCACTCGGCGTCGAGATCGAGGCCGGGGCGGGACTCGCGTTGCGGGAAGCCGCCGGCGGCGCGAGTCCGACCGGCCCGGACCGGATGATCCTGTTCAAGGTCACCGACGCGCCCGCGACCCACGAGGGGCTCGCCGAGGCCGGCTACGAGGTGACCTACGGCCGGCGCCTGTTCATGGAACAGGGCGAGACGGTCGTCACCGACGACCCCGACGCGATCGCCGAGCGGGACTACTACACGCTCGCCTACGCCGAACGGGCCGACCTCGAGGTCGAGCCGGCGACGGCGGCCTTCGAGACCGAGATCGAGACCGAGTCCCCGAGCGGCGACGGCGCGACCGATCCCGAGTCCGGCGCGGAGACGGACGCGAGCGCGACGCTCGAGACGACAGAGCCGATCCGACCCGAGTCTCGGGGCTCCGACCTGGCCGACCTCGAGCGCAGCGAGGCCCTCGAAGGCGGCGACTGGCACCGAGACCGGGACTGGTACTGATGACCGGAAACACGGACGCAGACGGCGAGGATCGTATCGATACCGACGGGGAGCCCGGCCTCCCGGGCGACCTCGACGAGCGGATCCGCGATCACAGCGCCGGCGACGAGCAGGAGGGGATCCCGTTCGTCGGCGCCGGCCCCGGCGATCCGCGGCTGCTGACCGTCGCCGGGAAGGAACTGCTCGAGGACGCGGACCTCGTGGTCCATGCCGGCTCGCTGGTCAACAGCGAACTCCTCGAGGCCTACTGCGACGACGCCGACCTCGTGAACTCCGTCGGCAAGGACCTCGAGGAACTCGTCCCCCTGATGCGGGACGCCTACGAGGAGGGCCGGACCGTCGTCCGCCTCCACAGCGGCGATCCCGCGATCTACGGGGCCGCCCTCGAACAGATGGACGCCCTGGAGAGCGAGGGTGTGCCGACCTATTTCGTTCCGGGCGTCACCTCCGCGTTCGCGGCAAGCGCGACCCTGCGGACGCAACTGACGCTCAACGAGGTGGCGAACCACGTGGCGTTCACCCGCCCGCAGGGCAAGACCCTGAGCGAGGAGGAAGACCACGTCTCCGAGTTCGTGGAGATGGGCGACGTGACGACCTGCATCTACCTCGGGACCCACGCCGTCCGGGAGACGATGGAGCGGCTGCTCGCGGACGGCCACGACCCCGAGACGCCGGTCGCGGTGGTCTATCACGCCTCCTGGCCGGACGAGGACGTGATCGTCGGAACGATCGACGACATCGCGGACAGGGTCGAGGCGGCCGGCTACCGCGCCTCGGCACTGGTCGTCATCGGCGAGGCCGTGACGGGCGCGGGCTACGAGCGGTCCTACCTCTACGGCGACTGGGCGAATCGCGGCTCGAACGACGCCGACGAAGCCGAAAGCGACTGACATCGACATGAGTACGGACGACACCACTGAGACGGAAGACGGATCGGACGGCGGTCACTGCTCGACGCCGGACTCGGACGGCGAGGTGGCCGAAGAGATCGCGATCGTCGCCTTCGAGCGCAAGCTGGCGACCGCCGAGGAGATCGCGGCCGAGCTCGCGGACCGCTACGAGACGATCGAGATCCTCGAGTACCACGGCGACGTCTTCGAGGAGCACTGGGGCGAGTACGACTGTTTCGTCGGTCTGATGGCCTCGGGCATCGCGATGCGGAAGACGGCCCACCTGCTCGACGACAAGTGGGAGGACCCCGCGATCTGCGTCGTCGACGAGGAGTTGACGTGGGCGATCCCGATCACGGGCGGCCACCACGGCGCGAACCAGGTCGCACAGGATCTGGCGACGATGGGTGCCGTGCCGGCGATGACGACCGCGAGCGAGGCCGCCGGCAAGCAGGGCGTCGAGTCCCGCGCGAAGGCGATGGACGCCCACGTCGTCAACGGCGACTCGACCGTGCAGACGAACCTCGCCGTGCTCGACGACGAACTCGGCCCCGTCGCCCGGCTCGACGGCCCGAAGGCAGTGCTGGTCTGCGACGACGTGACGGTCCTGAAACGGAACACGGACGAGGGCATCGTCATCGGTACGGGCAGCGTCTCCGGCGCGAGCAGGGAGGCCTTCCTCGCAGCCTGGAAGGAGGCCCTCGAGCGAACCGAGTACGGGTTCGCGGACGTCGAGTTCGTCGCCACCGCGACGCGGAAGGAAGACGAGGAGGGGCTGCTCGAGGCGGCCCGGGAGCGCGACCTGGGCGTCGTCACGTTCGACAAGGAGACGCTGCTCGAGCACGAGGGGCCGACGCCCTCGAAGTCGAAGGAGCTGATCGGCTGGCCGGGCGTCTCCGAAGCGAGCGCGATCGCCGGGGGACGCGAGCAGGAACTCGTGCTCGAGAAGATGGGTTACGAGGACGAGGTAACGGTGGCGATCGGCCGATGAGCGCCGAGAACGCCGCCGCGGACACGACCGGGGGCACCCCCGACGACCACGGCACCCTCTACGTCGTCGGCATCGGCCCCGGACTGCCCGCTCACATGACCCAGCGCGCGAAGTCGGTCATCGAATCCGCGGACGTCGTCATCGCCTCGAGCCTCTACCAGGAGTTCCTGCGCGAGGACGGCACGATTCCGCCGGAGTCACGGACCGACGAGGACGGGGTCGCGACCCGGGAGGACGGGAGCCAGCAGGAGATCGTCCGATCGACGATGGGCCGCCAGATCGAACTCGCCCGCGCGGCGTTCGACTACGTCCGCGAGGGGAAGACGGTCGCCCACGTCTCCGGGGGCGATCCCTCCGTCTACGGCAAGTCCGACCTCATCTTCAAGATGGCCGAGGAGGAGTCGGCGACGGACGTCCCGATCGAGATCGTTCCCGGAGTGACGGCGGCGCTCGGCGGAGCCGCAAACGTCGGCGCGCCCCTTTGCAACGACTTCTGTACGGTCTCGCTGTCGGACAAGTGGCGCGGTTGGGACGAGATCGAGGAGAAACTGCGGGCCGCGGCGGTCTCTGACTTCGTGATCGTCCTCTACAACTGCTGGCGCAACTACGAGCGGGCGGTCGAGATCGTCCGCGAGGAACGCACGGACGACGCCCTCGTGGCGATCGTCAACGACGCGGGCCGTGCGGACGCCGGCCGTAACGGCGAGAGCCAGCACGTGACGACGCTCGGCGAGGCGGCCGACCACGACGACAAGGTGTCGGGGATGGGCACTTCGCTGATCATCGGCACCCACGAGACCGCGACCTGGAGCAACGACGACCGAACGTACCTCGTCACCCCGCGCGGCGGGCGTGACGTCGACGATTTCTGACCGACACATGAGCATGGAGACAGACACGGATACGGACGCGGACGCCGACACCGAAACGGGCGAATCGACATCGAACTGCGGCGCGTCGAGCGCCGATTCGGAGACCGACCGCTCGAGTTCGAAGTGTGGCGCCTCGAGTTCCGACGACTCGAGCGGGTCGAAATGCGGCGCCTCGAGCGGAAGCGACGACGACTCGAAGGAACAGGAGGTCGGGGCGACCGTCGAGGACTTCGACGCCGATCCCGGCCAACTCGTGGCCGTCGGCCTCGGCCCCGGCCAGCCGGAGGGGATGACCGAGCGCGCGAAGACGGCGCTGCACGAGGCCGAACACATCGTCGGCTACACGACCTATATCGAACTGCTGCCCGACGAGATCACCGAAGGAGCCGACGAGATCTACGACACGCCGATGTGCGGCGAGGTCTCCCGCACGGAGGAGGCGATCGACCGGACGCTCGCGGGCAACGACGTGGCGATCGTCGGCAGCGGCGACCCCAACGTCTACGCGCTCGCCGGGCTGGCACTCGAGATCCTCGAGTCCAAGGGCGCGACGGCGACGATGGTCGACTTCGAGGTCGTCCCGGGCGTTCCCGCGGCCCAGTCCTGTGGCGCCCGGCTCGGCGCGCCGCTGGTGAACGACACCGTCTCGATCTCGCTGTCCGATCACCTCGTGCCGATGCCCGAGATCGAATCCAGGCTCCACGCGGCCGCGAAGGAGGGCTTTACGATCACGATCTACAACCCCTGGAGCCGGAAGCGCCGCGAGAACTTCGAGAAGGCCTGCGAGATCCTCCTGACCCACCGCGACGAGGATACCCCGGTCGGCATCGTCCACGGCGCGGGCCGCGAGGACGAAGCGGTGGTGATCACCGAACTGGGCGAGCTCGAGGAGTTCGGCGAGCGCGATATCGTCGACATGACGACGACGATCGTCGTCGGGACCGAGGACACCTACGTCTGGGACGACCGAATGGTACGGCCCCGCGGCTACGAGACGAAGTACGACTACTGACTCCATAAACCACATGCCACGATACGAAATAACGATCGAGAAGGACGCCTGCGACGGGATCTTCGCCTGCCTCACCCGGGACCCGCGCTTCGTGGAAGCCGCGGACGGACTGGCGACGATCGATCCCGACGCGGACCCGGTCTACGACTGCGACGGCGAGGTCAGCGACGACGGCGAGCGCGTGGTGGCCGCGTTCGACGACGAACGTATCGACGAGGCCAGACGGGCGGCGGCCGCCTGTCCGACGGACGCGATCGTCGTCGAGGAGGTGGACGAATGAGCGAGACCGACGATACGGACGAACCGGTCGAGGCCGGCGCTCTCGAGGTCGAGGTCCCGGCCGATCCCCTCGCCGGCCACCCGGCGTCGGCGTACTTCTGGGGACAGGTCGCGGGCGGCGGTCGCGTCTCGGAAGACGGCCTCGAGGTCGTCACCGGCGACGAGCGCGCCGCCCGCGTGCTCGCGGCGATCGCGGGGGCGGACGGGGACGATCTCGACCGCGAGACCACGAGCCGCGAGTACGCCCACGATGCCTCGATCACGCGGACCGAAGAGGAGTACACGCTCTCGCTTTCGCGCGCCGGAGACGACGGAAAGTTGCTCGGTCGCCGCTCGCCGCTCGGGCTTCCCGTCGACGGCCGCGGGAACTACCGGTTCGGCGCGTTCGCCGATTACCGGCGCGAACTCCTGCGGGGTCTGCTCGAGGGCTGTGGCACGATCTGTTTCAAGTCCTCGAGCGGGACCGTCGGAGTCTCGTTCGTCCACGAGGACCGGGGGCTCCTCGAGAGCGTCCGCGATCTGATCGCCGACTGCCCGATCGACGCACCCTGTGACGACGTCGCGGAGACCTCCTCGGGGAGCTACTGGTTCGGCGTCGCCGACGACGCGGTCCCCGCGTTCGGACGCTGGCTCTACGAGACCGCCGAGGAGACCGGCCTCTACGCGCCGAGTCGCTGCCGAAAACTCGAGCGCAGCCTCGAACAAGCGGGCGTCGCCGACGGTAACGGTGCCGACGCGGGTTCGGGAGGTGAACGGGCGTGACGGACGCGGCGGCGACCGGCGTCGACGACGAAGCCGTCCTCCTGGTCGGGCACGGCTCGCGACGCGAGAAGTCCAACGAACAGGTCCGGGAACTGGCCGCCGGCCTCGAGTCGCGACTCGGCGTCCCCGTCGACGCCGCCTTCCTCGAACTCGCGAAGCCGTCGATCGAGGACGCGATCGCCGACCTCGCGACGGTCGTCTCGGAACTGACGGTCGTTCACTGCTCGCTGTTCGCCGCGAGCCACGTCAAGAACGACGTCCCGGTCTCGATCGAGCAGGCGCGTGCGGAACACGACGGCCTGACGATCAACAACGGCAGGCACCTGGGGATCCACCCGGCCATGCTCGAGGTGCTCGACGACCGCGCCGCCGCGGTCGAGCGGGACCTCGGCGTCGACCGCGAGGAGGACGAGGTCGCGGTCGTGCTCTGTGGCCGGGGCTCGAGCGATCCGGACGCAAACGCCGACGTCCACAAACTCGCTCGCCTCCTGTACGAGGGACGGGGGTTCGGCCGCGTCGAGGCCTCGTTCGTCGGCGTCACGGAGCCGACCCTCGAGGAGACGTTGCACGACCTCTCCAAACACCGGCCGGACGCCGTCGTCGTGCTCCCCTACATGCTCGGGGACGGCGTCCTCACCCAGCGGGTACGGGACTGGACGGCCGACTTCGACGAGGACTACCCTTACGTCGACGCACTCGCGGGCGAGCCGCTCGGGACCGACTCCCGGCTGCTCGACGTCTTCGCCGACCGGTGGCAGGAGGCCCGCACGGACAGCGTCGAGATGTCCTGTGACACGTGCAAGTACAAGGTCGGCCTCGAGGGCTACGAGGAGGACGTCGGCGGCGCTCGCGCCATGCTGCGTGCGCTGACCCACCGGGAGAGCCACGCCGACCGCGACGACGTCGACGACGAACCCCACAGCCACGACGCGCCCGCGAAACACGTCGCCGTCTGTACGAACCGGACCTGTGCCGAGGCGGGCGCGCCGGCCGTCCTCGAGCGCCTGCGGCAGGCGGTCCGGGACGCGGACGACTGCGACGCACGGGTCACGCGCTCGTCCTGTCTGGGACGGTGCGGCGACGGCCCGATGGTCGCGGTCTATCCCGACGGGATCTGGTACGGCGACGTCGCCGAAGACGACGCCGGCCGGATCGTCGGGGAGCACCTCACCGACGACCGGATCGTCAGCGACCTCGTCGACCAGACGCTGTGAGTATCGAACGCCAACCGACTTCGACTACACGACGAAACCACACGACGAAACCACGAGATCAGACATGAGCTGCCACGAAATCGAAGCGCTACGACTCGGACTGATGAACGTCCTCGGCGTCGGGGACGACAGTGACCGCGAACACGCACGACAGGAACTCGAGGGCCACCTCGAGGGGCCGATCGAGGGACTCGTCGAGGCCGACAGCCTGGCCGAGATCGAACGCCACCTCGACGCGGCCCTGGTCGACCTCGAGAGCGACCTCGCCGCGACGGAGGCCGACGACCCCGCCTACGACTACACGCGGGGGCGACTGCTCGAGCTTCGAAACGCCGAGCGCGCGGTAAAGCGGTTACGAACGCAAGGCGAGAGCGTCGTCGATGGGCTCGGCGAGGCCCACGACGCGCTCCACGAGACGTTCCCGGTCGAAGAATGAGCGCGAGGGACACCGGGACGGGCGACCGGCCGCTCGGCGGGGAGTTCCGTCGACGGTCGCTCGGCGATATCGAGCCGGCTCGTACCCGCCACATGCGGACGCGGTCGGCCGTCCGCGTCTCGGACGAGGGGATCTTCGCGGGGACGCGGGACGGGACGGTGACCGCGTACGGTCGGGACTCCCTCGAGCCACAGTGGTCTGCGACCCACCCGGGCCGGCCGGTCGGAATCGCGACCCTCGAGGGAGCGGACGAACGGACGGTCATCGTCGCCGGCCGCGGCGAACGCGGGGCAATCGTCGCCTACGACGCGGAGACGGGCGACTCACGCTGGCGATACGACGCGGCCGAGGACGTCGGGGATCCCGCCGACACGGGGGTGTTCGCCCTCCCGTACGTCGTCGCGCTCGAGTCCGACGGCGACGGCGGCCTGTACGCCGCGGCCAGGCGCTACGAGCGCGACGGCGACGAGCGCCGCTGGGAGAGCGTCGTCTACGCGTTCGGGGCCGACGGGACGGTCCGCTGGCGATACGGGACCGACGCGTCGCCGATCGCGATCGACCTGGATACTGCCGAGGGGGCGGATCGGGTGGCGGTCGCGTACAACCGCTGTCCCGGCCGACACGACAACGGCCTGGTCGTCCTCGGGGCCGAGACGGGCGACCTCGCCTGGACCTGGGACCCCGGAACCGACGGCGAGCGCCGCGTTGGCGACGTCTCCCTCGAGGGCGGCCGCGCAGCGGTCGCGAGCCACGGGGACAAGCGCGGCTACCTGCTCGAGTCCGGCGGAGCCGAACGGTGGCGGGTCGACCTCGCCGTCGAGACCGAAATCGGCGCGGAGACGCTGTACGCCTATCCGAACCACGCGTGTCTCGCGGACGGCACCGTCGCCTTCGCGACCGGGAACACGTACGCCGAAGAGGGTCGCGGGACGGAGCACCGGCACCCGAACGAGCATCGCCTCGCGGTCGTCGACGCCGAGACGGGCGACCCGCTGTGGGACGCCGATCTCGGCGGGTTCGTGAACGGGCTCGCGTCCGACGACGGGACGCTCGTCGCCCCCTGTGCACAGAACTTCCGCGTCCGCGATCCTGACACCCACGCGGTGCGCTGGTTCGACCTCGAGTCCGAGTCGGGGGGCGCGGCTGGCACGGAGCGATTCGACGGGATCGCTGCGGCGGCCGCGATCCACGACGGGACGATCGCCGCGATCGAGGAGCCGGTCGAGTACCACGACGAAGGAGAGACCCGCGGCGAGTACGCCCTCCACGTCGGATCGGTCGTCTGAGCGGCGTTCTTTTTTGCCCTCTCCCGTCCGCGCGGTCGCCTGTACGGACGCACACGCAAGCGAAACCACCACAACGCTGTCGCTTGTGAATCTTCCCGCTAACAATGGGCTACGGCGACCACGGCTCCGGAGGGCGTCCGGACCTCGGGCCACCTCCACGCGGCGGCGATAGGGCGGATCGAACGAGTCGGAGGCTACTCCCCGACGGCGGACAGGCGGAAGTCGAAGAACCCGAGGAGGAGGAAGGCGACGACGAACCCTCCGAACCTGAAGCCAGCGGAGAGGACGAGAGCGACGAGCACATGGGCGAGGAACCGACTGCGGAAGACGACGAAGCGGAACCGGAGGAAGACGAATCCGAACCCGAGGCAGAACCGGACTCCGCAGACGAATCGACCGACGAGGAATCAGCAGACGAGGAATCGGCAGACGAGGAATCAGCAGATGAGGAATCGGCAGACGAGGAATCGGCAGACGAGGAATCAGCAGATGAGGAATCGGCAGACGAGGAATCAGCAGACGAGGAATCAACAGACGAGGAATCGGCAGACGAGCGAGAGGAGGGCCACGCTGACGATGCCGAGGACGTCTACGAGGGCGACGACGCCTCCGGCGTCCTCCATCTCGACCTCGACGGGCTCTTTCTGGATCTGCTCGGCCTCGAGGTCAACCTGAACCAGGTCACGCTCGACGTCTCCGCTCGGCCGGGAGGGAACAACCTGCTCGGGAACCTGCTCTCGGCAGTGACGGGCCTGCTCGACGGTCCGAGCGCCCTGGTGAACAAGGCGAAATCGATGCTCGGCAAACCCGCGGCGTGGCTTCGATCGTTGGCCGGTGGCGTCCGGGACCGACTCGGGTCGCTGGCGAGGAAGCCGGGGCAGTTCCTTCGCGGGTTGGTTCGCAAGCCGATGGAGCTACTCCGTGGACTCGGTAGCGGCGAGACGGAAACGCCGGAAGAACCACCGGAGGAAGCGGACGTCGAGGCCGACGAGGAGGAGCCCGAACCCGAAGAGGGTGACGAGGAGACGGCCGAAGGCCCGGGTCCGATCTCCAGAGTCATGGGCTGGATACGGGATCGATTCGCCGCGGCCGGAGGCTGGGTAAAGGAGAAATTCGCCGGCCTCGTGCCCGGCTTGCCGGTCGAGGAACTCATCGCGACGGTCGTCCGGGAGGTCGTACAGGCGCTGCTCGAGCAGGCCGAAGGCGAGGACGGTCGTGAACGTGAACGGGCGGACGAACAGCCGGAAGCGGACACGCAGGCGGAGGCAGGATCATGAGTGAGGAATCTACTACCGGTACGAGCACGAGTACGAGTTCGGCCGCGGAATCGTTGACCGGGCGTATCGACTACGAGGAGATCACCCAGAACATCGACGTCGGCGAACTCGTCGAGGGCACCCAATGGGAGGACGATATCGACGACGAGCAGCCGCTCGGTGAGGCTCTGGGCGGCCTGATCGGCGCGATCATCGGCCGAAAGCTCGGCGAGACCCTCGGTCGGATGATCGGCGAGATGACTCTCGACGAACTGCTCGGAACGGATAGCGAAGCGGAGGAGGAAGAGGAGGAAACCGCCGAAGAAGACGAGGAGACCACGGAAGAAGAGGAGGAAGCCGGGGAGGAAGAAACCGACGAGGGAGACGAGCAAGTCGAAGCCGAATCCGAATCCGAGTCCGGAGGCGAGGGCGAAGAAGCCGAAACCGACGAGGAAGGTTCGGAGAGCAACACCGACGCCGACGCCGACGCCGACGGCGACGCCGACAGCGAACCGGAATCCGCCGAAGAAACCGACGAGGACGACAACGAGGAGGCGTAACCCCGTGCCCGTGACGCACCCACTCACGTCCTGGCGGCGCTCGAGGTGGTCCCCGTGACCGACGGAACGGACCTGAAGGGGATGATCGCCGACGAGGTGAGCAACCAGGTCGGGGTCGGCGATCTGCTCGGCGACGGCAGCATCGAGGACGAGGTCGACGCGGGCGAGATCGGTGCGGCGGTCGGCCGGCAGTTCGGCGAGAGCCTCGGTCGGGAGATCGGCGCCTCGATCGGTCGCAACGTTCACGAGGCACTTGCGACCGAGTTGGCCGGGACCGAGGAGGACGCGGAAGGCGACGAACACGAGGGAGAAGGCGAGGGCGACGACGAGACCGGAGAACCGCTGCGAACGACGGTCACGACGGCCGTCCGAGATGGGGTCAGCGAGGCGTTCGAGGACAGCAGCGTGCGGGAACCGCTCGAGTCGGTGGCTGATAGCGCGACGGGTGAGACGGATCTGCTGGGCGAGGAGGCGGCAGAAGAGGAGGCGGCCGGAGAGGGGGCGGAACCGGACGAACCAGAACAGCCGACAGAGGAAGCCGAGGAACCCACGGAAACCGACGAAGACGAAGGGGAAGCCGAGGCCGAGGACGGCCCGTCCGCCGACGAACTCGAGGACCTCAGGCGCGAGACGCTCGAGGATTTCCTCGGGGTGATGTCCTACGAGGACCTGCAGTCGGTCGCAAAGGACGTCGACGTCAAGGCGAACCTGAGCCGCGAGGAGATGACCGAGGAGATCATCGAGGCCGTGACGGGCGAGGAGAGCGAAGGAAGCGACGGGGACGACGGGGACGACGAGGAAGAGGCAGACGCAACGGCGAACGCCGAGTAACTGTTGCGGTTCCCGGCAGACTCGAGGCGAGACGATACACCGAGCGAATCGAGAACGACCGCGAGGATACACAGTGACAGACCCCACGCGCGAGCAGGTGACGGAGATCCTGGACGAGACCGACGCGGCGAGCGCCCGGCTTATGACGGCCGGGGACGAGGGCGAGGACGAGGCTCCCGCCGACGCCGACGAGTTCCGCGAGGCGGCCCGGAAGGCGAACGAACTCGTGGCGTCGGCCGATCCAGACGCGTTGCTCGAGGCGGTCGGACTCGACACCCTCCCCGACGGGTCGGAGCCGTCGTCGATCCCCGAGGCGATCGCCGAGGGAGACGCCGACGCGGTCGAGGACCTCGAGCGGTTGCTCCGGCTCGCCGATCTCGGAGAGCGGGTCGACGAGGGCGAGGAGGGGAGCGACCTCGACGCGGCCGTAGGCGGGCTGCAAGCGGCCGCACGCGAGAGCGACTCCGAGAGCGAGTCGGAGAGCGAGTCGGGGGCGACGGACGACGCGGGCGGGGAAAGCGACGAGGAGTCCGCGGGTTCGACGGACGACCTCGAGGACCGACTCCGCGAAGCCGTCCAGTCGAACGTCACGGAGTTCAGCGACGGCGTCGAGCAACTCCGGGATCGGCTCGAAGCGGCGGTGGAGGGAGGCGACGAGGGGCCCGATACGGACGAAGGCGAAGGCGAAGGCACCAGGGAGCCAGGGGCCGTCGCGGAAACGGACCGCGAGGGGGTCACGGACGAGGACGACGACCTCCTCGAGTCGGACCTCGGAGCGGGCGGGCGCGACTCCCCCGGCGGCGCGACCCGCCACTCGACGATGGCCCCGTCGCCCTCGAAGCGGGCGGATCTGCGTGCCGTGCGCCGGTTCTCGACGATGCCGGAGCGGAACCAACTGTTCGACGAAGACGAGGATCAGGACACGGACTGACGGGACGGTCGTCGATCGCCCGGCGGGACGGGATGGGGCGGGGACGGGCGGGGACGGGGGCGAGGACGGGGGTACCACTTTGGTCGTCGCGCCCGCAGGGTCCGGTATGTACGACGCCATCGTCGTCGCGACCGACGGGAGCGAGACCGGAACCGCCGCCGTCGATCACGCGATCGGGCTCGCGAGCCGGTTCGACGCCGACCTGTTCGGCCTGACGGTCCTCGAGAGCCGGACCGACTACGACAACGCGATCGTCGATCCCGAGGAGGTCGACCGTCGGCGACGGGAGCAAGCCGAAGAGGTCATGGCGGACCTCGAGTCGGCGGCGGCCGAAGCCGGCGTCGACGTCGAGACGGCCGTCGAGTCGGGCGTCCCGTACGAGGAGATCATCGCGGCCGCGACGGCGCGGGACGCGGACGCGATCGTCGTCGGCTCTCGTGGGCGATCCTCGTTCAAACGGGCGCTGCTCGGCGGGACCGTCGACGCGGTCGTCAGGTACGCCGACCGGCCGGTGGTGGTCGTCGACGGCCCGGACGAGGACGGCGACGGGAGTGAGACCGGAAACGACTCGGTCCCCGAGTAACCTGACTCCGTCCGGAGGGCGAAGGTTTACTTTCGCTGTCGTATCATACCGTGGTATGTCACTGCTCGTTCCGTTCGACGGCTCCCCGCTCGCGGAGAAAGCACTCGAGAGGGCGGCCACGTTCGGCGACCACCTCGAGGAAGACGTGATCGCACTGACAGTCATCCCGGACGATGCGGACTACGCTCGCGACCGCGGCTGGATCGCGCCCGGCGAACCGTTCGACCCCGATGCGATCGCCGCGGGCATGGAGACGCGGGCCCGGGACGTCGCTCCAGAGGCCACGTTCCGCGTCGAGCGGGTCAGCTCCGACGAACCGACGGCGACCTCGACGACGAACGTCGTCCGCGAGATCCGCCGCGTCGCCGGCGAGGTCGAGGCGACCGTCGTCTTCATCGGGTCGGAGAACGCCGGGTCGGTGATCTCGCCGCAGTCCAGCGTCGGCAGTCCGGTAGCCAACGATCAGCGGTACGACGTGTACGTGGTCCGCCACCCGGACGAGACGAGCGACGCGGACGAGGTGTCCGACGTCGACTCGCTCGAGTGATCCAATAACTGGGTCGATATTTTCCGGCAAAATCGACGTGCGGCGGCCCGGAATCGATCCGATTCGGAGGAACGTTTATCCGCTTGACTCGCTTCGGTTCGAACGACATGGTCGATCGGAACGGGTGGGAACGGGGCCGGTCCGTCCCCACCGGGTCGCCCCGGGAGCCCCCCGAGGCGTTCGTCGAGCAAGCGAACGTAACCGACGAGGGCATCTACGAGGCGTTCGACGAGGAGTGGCCGAACTGCTGGGAACGAGCGGCGGATCTGCTCTCGTGGGACCGGTCGTACGGGACGGTCCTCGAGGACGACGAGCCGCCACACTACCGCTGGTTCACGGGTGGCCGGCTGAACGCCGCGTACAACTGCATCGACCGCCACCTCGAGGCGGGCCGGAAGACCCACGCGGCGATCCGCTGGGAGGGAAAGCAGGGCGAGCGGGAGACCTACACCTACCGGGATCTCTACGTCGCGGTCAACGAGTTCGCTGCGGCGCTGCGGGACCTGGGCGTCGGCGAGGACGACGTCGTCACGCTGTACCTGCCGATGATCCCCGAGTTGCCGATCGCGATGCTGGCCTGTGCCCGCATCGGCGCGCCACACAGCGTCGTCTTCGCCGGACTGTCCGCGGACGCGCTCGCGACCCGGATGGACGCCGCCGACAGCGAGTATCTGGTGACCTGCGACGGCTACTACCGACGGGGCGACGCGTTCAACCAGAAGAGCAAGGTCGACAACGCCCGCCTCGCGCTCGAGCACGACGTCGAGACGGTCGTGGTCGATCGCCTCGGCGACGAACTCCCGCACGTGCTCGGCGACGACGAGTGGGACTACCACGACCTCCGCGAGGAGTTCGCCGGCGAGGAGGTCGAGCCCGTCTCCCGGGACGCCGAGGATATGCTGTTTCTGATGTACACGTCGGGAACGACCGGCGAGCCGAAGGGCGTGGTCCACACTACGGGCGGCTACCTCGCGCACGTGGCCTGGACGAGCAATGCGGTACTGGACGTCGAGGCCGAGGACACCTACTGGTGTGCGGCCGACATCGGGTGGATTACGGGCCACTCCTACATCGTCTACGGCCCGCTCGCGCTGGGGACGACCACGGTGATGTACGAGGGGACGCCGGACTACCCCGACCGCGACCGGCTCTGGGAGATCGTCGACCGGAACGCCGTCGACGTCTTCTACACCGCGCCGACGGCGGTCCGCGCGTTCATGAAGTGGGGCGAGGAGTACCCCGAGCGTCACGACCTCTCCTCGCTGCGCCTGCTCGGTAGCGTCGGCGAACCGATCAACCCGCGAGCCTGGGAGTGGTACTACGAACACATCGGCGACGAGCGGTGCCCGATCGTCGACACCTGGTGGCAAACCGAGACGGGAGCGATCATGGTGTCGACGCTCCCCGGGGTCGACGGGATGAAACCCGGCGTCGCCGGCCCTGGCCTGCCCGGAATCGACGTCCAGGTCGTCGACGATGACGGCGACCCGGTCGCACCCGGACAGACCGGCTATCTCACCGTCGACCGTCCCTGGCCCGGCATGGCCCGGACGCTGTACGACGGCGACGACCGGTTCCGGAGCGAGTACTGGGAGCAGTTCTCCGACCCCGACGGGGACGACTGGACCTACTTCAGCGGCGACGCCGCCTCGATCGACGAGGACGGTTACGTCACCGTCCTCGGGCGCGTCGACGACGTGATCAACGTCTCCGGCCGTCGCCTCAGCACGATGGAGATCGAGGGCGCGGTCACCGACGCCGACGGCGTCGCCGAAGCCGCGGTCGTCGGCCGCTCGAGCGAGACCGCCGGGACCGAAATCTACGCCTACGTCAGCACCGAGAACGACTGTGACCCGGACGAGGACGTGCGCCGGGCGATCGAGGACGCCGTCGAGTCGACCATCGGCGAGATCGCCGTCCCAGCGGAGATCGTCTTCACGCCCGAACTCCCCAAGACCCGCTCGGGCAAGATCCTGCGGCGACTGCTCGAGGACGTCGCGAACGGCGAGGAACTGGGGGACACCAGCGCACTCAGGAACCCCGAAATCGTCGGAGAGATCCAGTCCGAGAGCGGCGCCGTCGACGCCGACGAGTGACTCGTTTCGGAGTTTCGAATATCACGAAACGCCGCCGACGAGGTCGAATCCGTACGATCACGGAAGCGGCTGGAACAGTCGCCGACAGTCGGTAGAATTATATTCGCAAGACCAGAAAACGCGAAACAACCCATGAGCGTCGACGCGGGGGAAGCCGACGTCCTCTCGAAGCGACAGTACGAGTCCCTGCTCGACGCCGCCGAAACGTACCGCGAGGCGCTGGTCGTCCGGCTCTGCGGGGACGTCGGCCTGCGCCCCGCGGAACTCGCCCGACTCACGATCGACGACGTCGAACAGGCGCGGATCGACCCGCCGCGATATCTGGTCCGCGTGCCGGGAACCGAGGAGGGACGTGACGGCCGGACCGCGTACCTCCCGACCAGGGTCGAGCGCGAACTCCGGCGGTACGCCAGGAGCAACGACCTCTCCCCGGCGGATCGGATCTTTTCGGTGACACCGCGTCGACTCCAGATGCTCGTCTCCGACGTCGCCGACCGCGCGGCCGACCTGTACGACGACCCCGCGCTCGCGGACGTGTCGACGGGAGACCTCCGTCATTACTTCGCGTACCGCTCGCTCGTCGACCGCGGGATCAACCCCCGCGTCGTCAAGGCCGCCGGCGGCTGGCGCAGTTTCGAGGCCCTCGAGTCGTACCTCCCGGAGCCGACTGAGGCCGAGATCGTCGACGCCTTCGAGGCCATCGAGCGGCCGTCGGACCCGCGAGGCCGCGACCGGTCCCGGGGGGGCGACAGGGCGGACACGGTCGGCGACGATAGCGTCGTCCGGCTCTTGCTCGCCGCGAGCGACCAGTACGCGCTCGTCCGCCTCGACGAGGACGGCTACGTCGAACGCTGGAACCGCAGCGCGGCCGCCATGTTCGGCTACCGGGCCGGCGAAATCGTCGGCACGCACGTCTCGGCGTTCTACCCGGACGACGCCGTCGACGAGGGAGAGCCCGAGCGGGTGCTGTCGGCCGCCCTCGAGGACTCGGGCCACGAGGTCGAGGGCTGGCGCGTCCGCAAGGACGGGTCGACGTTCCGCGCGACGACGGTCGTCACCCCGCTGCGGGACGACCGGGGGCGACACCGCGGCTACGCGCTGTTCGTCCGCGACGTCTCGAGTTACTACGACGAACTCGCCGACCTCCGCAGCCGCCGGGCGGAACTCGAGCGCCGGTACGCGCTGGCCCGGCGACACCGCGAACTGACGGAGTCGCTGCTCGAGGCCGACGACCACGAGGGGGTCGAGACCGAGACCTGCGAGACGCTGGCCCGGGGCGACGGCTACGAGTTCGCCTGGATCGACCGGACGACGATGGCCGACCGCCGCCGGGAGTGGCGCGTCGCGAGCGGGATCGAGCCCGACGCGATCGACCCGCTCGCACCCGAGACGTGGGAGGCCGGGTCGGTCGAGGAAGACGACGCGGACCCCGGCGTACGGGTCGCCGAGCGCGACGACCGGACGTTCGCGCGCGTGCCGCTCGCGTACGGTGAGACGACGTACGGAACGCTGACGGTCGCAACCGACCGGGAGTCGGCCTTCGACGGGGACGAACGCGCCTGGCTCGGAACCATCGGCCGCCAGGTCGGCTACGCGATCACCGCCGTCCGCCGGCGGAACCTCCTGCTGTCGGATCGCGTCGTCGAGTTCGACCTCGCCTGTCGGGACGACCGCTCGTTCCTCGTGGACGCCTCCGAGCGGCTGGACTGTCGGTTCGAACTCGACTCGCTGGTGCCGACCTCGGAGTCGACCCAGCTGTACTACCTCCGGCTCGAGGACGCCGAACCCGCGGACGTGTTCGACCTCGCCCAGGAGAGCGATAGCGTCACGGACTTCCGGCTAATCGAGACCTACGAGGACGGCTGGCGCGTCGAGTTCGTCGTCGAGGGCTCGTCACCGCTGTTGACCCTCTCGGAGTACGGCGTCACCGTCCGTGCGGCGACGGTGGAGTCGGGGACGGCGACGATCACCGGCGAGTGCGCCGGCGACGCGGACCTGCGGACGATCGTCGACGGCTTCCGGGCCGCGTTCCCCGACTCCGAACTCGTCGGCAAGCGCGAGGCCGAGCGGACCGTCCGGACCGCCCGCGAGTTCCGCGAGGGCCTCGAGGAACGGTTGACCGACCGCCAGGTCGCCGCGTTGCGGGCGGCGTACTTCGGGGGGTACTACGACTGGCCTCGGGAGAGTACGGCCGAGGAGATCGCCGACGCGATGGGCATCTCCTCGCCGACGCTACACAACCATCTCCGGAAGGGCCAGCACGAACTCCTGCGGACGTTCTTCGACGACCCCTCCGACGACCTCCAGGAGTCCGACGGCGAGCGGGCCGCGACGACCGAGTGAGCAGCCATCGCTGTGAGACCCCTAAGCCTCTAGAGCGTTCGCGGGACGGATCGAACCGCCCCCCGCTCGAGACCCGTTCCGACCGTTCGATCGCGCGTTCGGGGATCGGTCGGGCGCGATGACCGGCGACTGTTCGGATTATTTCGATATACAATAGTGGAAATATTCGGATACCCGTCGGTTCGGCGACCCCATTTGGTACAACTAGAGGCCGCCTTTACTATGGTCCTTGCAGATTGGTTGTGTGTATCATGTCACAGGAGGATGCCAGTCTCGAGGCACGGCTCGAGGAGCAAGAGACGTTCGAACCTCCCGAGTCGTTCGTCGAGCAGGCGAACGTCTCCGATCCGGGGATCTACGAGGAGTTCGAGGAGAACTGGCCCGAGTCGTGGGAGCGGGCAGCGGAGTTCCTCGACTGGGACGAGCCCTACGACGAGGTATTGGACGAGTCCGACGCGCCGACCTACCAGTGGTTCACCGGCGGGGAACTGAACGCGTCGTACAACTGTCTCGACAGGCACGTCGAGAACGGTGCGAAGAACCGGGCCGCGATCAAGTGGGAGGGCGAACTCGGCGAGACGCGGACCTACACCTACGGCGACCTCCTCAACGAGGTCAACGAGTTCGCCGCGGCGCTGCGGGACCTCGGCGTCGAGGAGGACGACGTCGTCACGATGTACATGCCGATGGTCCCGGAGCTCCCGATCGCGATGCTGGCCTGTGCCCGCATCGGCGCGCCACACAGCGTCGTCTTCGCGGGCTTCTCCGCGGACGCGCTCGCGACCCGGATGAACGACGCCGACAGCGAGTACCTGATCACCTGTGACGGCTACTACCGGCGCGGGGACGCGCTCGACCACATCTCGAAGACCAACGAGGGTCTCGAGGACGTCGAGCACGGGACCGAGACCGTCGTCGTCGACCGGCTGGGCGACGACCTCGATCACTCCCTTTCCGAGAGCCAGCACGACTACGACGAACTGGTCGAGGCTCACGCCGGAGAGACGGTCGACCCCGTCTCCCGGGACGCCGAGGACATGCTGTTCCTGATGTACACGTCGGGGACCACCGGCAAGCCGAAAGGCGTCAAGCACACGACCGGCGGCTACCTCTCGTACGTGACCTGGACGAGCCACGCGGTGCTCGACCTCGAGCCGGAAGACACCTACTGGTGTTCGGCGGACATCGGCTGGATCACGGGCCACTCCTACATCCTCTACGGGCCGCTGGCCCTGGGGACGACGACGGTGATGTACGAGGGGACGCCCGACTACCCGGACAAGGATCGCTTCTGGGAGATCGTCGAGAAAAACCGCGTCGACGTCTTCTACACCGCGCCGACGGCGATCCGCGCGTTCATGAAGTGGGGCAAGGAGTACCCCGAGCGCCACGACCTCTCGTCGCTGCGGCTGCTGGGGACCGTCGGGGAGCCGATCAACCCGCGGGCCTGGAAGTGGTACTACAAGCACATCGGCGGCGAGGAGTGCCCGATCGTCGACACCTGGTGGCAGACCGAGACCGGCGGCCACATGATCACGACGCTGCCGGGCATCAACGAGATGAAACCCGGCTCCGCCGGCCCCGGCCTGCCGGGGATCGATGCCCAGATCGTCGACGGGGCCGGCGAGGAGGTCAACGCCGGCGAGGCCGGCTACCTGACCGTCCAGAAGCCCTGGCCCGGGATGCTCCGGACGCTCTACCGGAACGACGAACGATTCGTCTCCGAGTACTGGGAGGAGTACTCCGACCCCGAGGCCGACGAGTGGGTCTACTTCCCCGAGGACGGCGCGAAGATCGACGACGACGGCTACATCACCGTCCTCGGCCGCGTCGACGACGTGATCAACGTCTCCGGCCATCGGCTGGGGACCATGGAGATCGAATCCGCCGTCGTCGGCGTCGAAGGGATCGCCGAGGCCGCGGTCGTCGGCGGCGACCACGAGGTCAAAGGCGAGGCCGTCTACGTCTACGCGATCCCCGAAGACGGCTACGGCGGCCAGGAGGACGAACTCGAGGAACGAGCCATCGAGTCGGTGGAGGACTCGATCGGCCCGATCGCACGGCCCGAGGAAGTGGTTTTCACGCCAGAACTGCCCAAGACGCGGTCGGGCAAGATCATGCGCCGACTGCTCGAGGACATCGCCAGCGGCAACGAACTCGGGAACACCTCGACGCTGCGTAACCCCGATATCGTCGATCAGATCGCCGACCAAGTCGAGACCGACTAACCGACCACAGCTTCGGTCTTCGGTTTTCCGCGAATCGACCGGAACCGGAACCGAGACTACGCGAAAGAATATGAGAGATAATAACACTCAAGATTCGGACGACGAACTCGAAACGGACGGTGGGGTGGCCGGCGGACACGGACAGGCCCATCGAAACACCGACTACCTCAACCAGGAGGTCAACCTGCTCAAGCCCAGCACCCCGTTCATGCGCGACCACCTGCGGGTGGTCTGGACTGGCTTCGTGATCTGGGTCGTGGCCGTCTTCGGGCCGGTGACGCTGACGTACCTGGCGACGGACGTGATGACGACCCAGATGCCGGTGCTCGGCTTCCCGTGGCACTACTTCCTGGTCGCGTTCGGCGCGCCGACCAGCGCCTTGCTCCTGTCGGTGTGGTACTCGCGCAAGCGGGACGCGCTCGACGAGAAGTACGGTATCGATCATACGACCCCCGAAGGAACCGAACACGGCGGGGCGACGGCCGCCGACGGAGGTGTTGACGAATGACTGGGACCGGGATGCCGGAGCTCACGGCCCTGCCCTTACAGGAGAGTTTGCTCCCTGAATCGCTGGACATCTCGTTCAAGGTGGTTCCGGCCGTCCTCGTGCTGGGGATGCTGGCGCTGTTCCTCGCGATCGGGTTCGTCTTCCGCGTGGCGGACACCGAAGACATGTGGGTCGCCGGCCGCTCGATCGGGAACGTCGAGAACGGCATGGCCATCGGCGCCAACTGGATGTCCGCCGCGTCCTACCTCGGGATGGCGGCATCGATCGCACTGGCCGGCTTCTACGGGCTGGTGTTCGTCGTCGGCTGGACGACTGGATACTTCATCCTGCTCATCTTCCTGGCGGCCCAGTTGCGCCGGTTCGGGAAGTACACCGCACCGGACTTCGTCGGCGACCGATTCAACTCCGACGGCGCCCGCGCGATCGCCGCGGTGACGACGTTCCTCATCGGGTTCGTCTACGCCATCGGCCAGGCGAAGGGCATGGCGCTCGTCGGTCTGTACGTCTTCGGTGACTTCGGGTTCCTGCTGCCCGGACTCGACGGCTACCAGGTGATGGTCATCTTCATGATGGCGATCACCGTCGGCTACCTGACCCTCTCCGGAATGCTGGGCGCGACGAAGAACCAGGCGGTCCAGTACACCATCCTCATCGTGGCGTTCCTGGCCGGCCTGTTCGTCGTCGGCTACACGAACGGCTACTCCACGGTGCTGCCGCAACTCGAGTACGGCATGCTGATCGACGACCTCGGCAGCGAGTTCTCCGAACCGTTCGTCACCTCGAGTTACTACCTGTGGATCGCGACGACGTTCTCGCTGATCGTCGGGACCTGCGGACTGCCCCACGTGCTGGTGCGGTTCTACACGGTCGAGAGCGAGCGGACAGCCCGCTGGTCGACCGTCTGGGGGCTGTTCTTCATCTGTCTCCTGTACTGGAGCGCGCCGGCGTTCGCGGCGTTCGGGACCGACCTCTACACCACGAACGTCCGCCCGACGTACGGTGATCCCGGCATGGCGAGTGCGGCAAGCGAGGTCATCGTCGTGTTGGCCGCCCAGCTATCGAACCTGCCCGAGTGGTTCGTCGGCATCGTCGCCGCGGGCGGGATCGCCGCGGCCATCGCGACGGTCGCCGGACTGTTCATCGCCGGCTCGTCGGCGATCAGCCACGACATCTACACGAACATCATCAACGAGGACGCGACCCAGCGTCAGCAGATCCTCGTCGGTCGCCTCTCGATCGTCGCGCTGGGCGTGCTGACCACGCTCGCGGCGCTCGACCCCGCCTCCTCGATCGCCGCACTGGTCGGCTACGCGTTCGCACTGGCCGGCTCCGTGCTGTTCCCGATGTTCTTCATCGGGATGTGGTGGGAGAACGCCAACCGCCAGGGTGCCCTCGCGGGCATGACCACCGGGCTGGTCCTCTGGTCCATCCCGATGATCAACGAGATCGTTCCGACGTACGTCTCCTCGCTCGAGGCGCCGCTGTCGGCGGGTCTGGCCCAGTGGATGCCGGCGATCGGATCGGCACTCATCAGCCTGCCGATCGTCTTTGCGGTCACGATCATCGTCTCGCTGGTGACGGACGACCCGCCGGCCGAAACCAAGCGTATCGTTCGCCAGTGTCACAGCCCCGAACCGATGGGCCAGCAACAGACCGCGGAAGACGTCGTCGCCGACGGGGGCGAAAGCCAGACCCCCGCGGATGACTGATCCATGTACGAGAAAATCCTCATTCCGACCGACGGAAGCGATACGGCAGCCGGTGCCGTCGACCACGGCATCGATCTCGCCGAGAAGTACGACGCCGAGGTTCACGCCCTGTACGTGGTCGATACCGACTCGATGAGTATCACCCTGGGTGGCGAACAACTCGATCGCATCGAACAGGGGCAGTTCGACGAGATGGACGAGGTCCGGGAACGGGCCGAAAGCGCCACCGGATACGTCGCGGACCGGGCCCGGGAACGTGACATTCCGGCCGTCGAGCACATCTCGGCGGGACGCCCGCACTCGCTGATCGGCGATTACGTCGAGGACAACGGCATCGACCTCGTCGTCATGGGCTCACACGGCCGTTCGGGCATCACGCGGGCGCTGCTCGGCAGCGTCACCGAACGAACGCTCCGGTCGACGCACGTGCCGATCCTGGTCGTCGACGCACAAGCGGAGTAGGCGGTCGCCGACCGCACCGATTTTTCGCCGAGCCGGGCGTTACCGGCTCGAGCGCTGCCGGCTGGTCGCGAGTTCGAAGTTCCAGACGAACCCGAAATACGCCACGACGCCGGCGAACATGCACGCGTAGTACGCCCACGTCGGTCCGTCGACGAACGTGAAAAGCACCTCGACCATCGTCACCCAGACGACCGCGAACGCGAGGTCCGCCAGGATCCCCCAGCGTTCCTCCCGTGCCGTCGCGAGTCGTTCACGGATGTCGCTCATCGATCGCTCACCCGTCGGTTCGCCGGTTCGACGCCGACTAGCTCCATCGTGCGAACGTTTCGCAGGCAGTGGAAAAAGCCTATCGGGAGTCCCGAAGCGAAACCCCCTAACCGACCCCGCTCCGAGGTCCGCTATGCACGACGACGAACCCGAGGTCGCCGTCCTGCGGCTCGGCCACCGCCCCGGCCGGGACGATCGGATGACGACCCACGTCGGACTGACGGCCCGCGCGCTCGGGGCCGACCGCGTGTGGTTCCCCGACAACGCCGGCCAGTCGCTCGAGACCGTCGCGGACATCACCGATCGGTTCGGCGGCCCCTTCGAGGCCGAACTCACCGACTCCCCGAAGGCGCTGCTCCGCGAGTGGGACGGCCGCGTCGTTCACCTCACGATGTACGGCGAACGCGTCCAGGACGTCGAGGGCGAGATCCGACGCGCCCACCGTGACGACGGCGAACAGCTCCTGATCGTCGTCGGCTCCGAGAAAGTGCCGTTCGACGTCTACGAGCTGGCCGACTGGAACGTCGGCGTCACGAACCAACCTCACTCGGAGGTCGCGGGTCTCGCCGTCTTCCTCGACCGGCTGTTCGAGGGTGAGGAACTCGAGGCCGAGTGGGAGGACGCAGACCGCCGGGTCGTCCCGATGGAGACCGGGAAGCGAGTCGAGTCCCCCGACGAAACGGGGACGGACGCGACCGACGATCGGTAACTGACGGGGCCGACTCGAGGCACGAACAGGACAGTCGCGAGGCCTGCCACTTCGCGGCCAACCTATTTGACCGCGTTCGTGGCAATGCGCCTGTGAGCGAAACCACCAGCTACGAGGAAGAGGTCCCACGCGAAGAGGCGGCCGACCTGCTACAGGCGCTCGCCCGCGAGGTCCGCGGCGACAGCGGGGACATCGCGGAGGTACAGGTCGGCAACAAAACCCTGACGCTCCGTCCCGGTGCGACGGTCGAGTACGGTATCGAGATCGAGGAACGCTCGCCCATGCTCGGCGGTGACCGCGAGGAGATCACGGTTACCCTCGGCTGGGAAGCCAGCGAGGGGGAGTAACCGGTTCGCGTCGCGAACTCGAGTCGTCCGTCGCCGGTCGTCCGTCGGCGGTCGTCCATCGCCGGTCGTCCGTCGCCGGTCGTCCGTCGCCGGTCGTCCGTCGCCGGTCGTCCGTCGCCGGTCGTCCGTCGCCGGTCGTCCGCAGCCAGGGACGTCCGGAGGCAGTTGACAAGACTTAATGGCCGGATGGCGTTATACGTAGGTAATGGCTTTTGAGGACCTGCTCGAGGATCCGGTCGTCCAGAAGTACTTACACGAGCTGGTCGGTCCCAAGGGGATGCCCGTCGCGGCGGCGCCGCCGGACGGGGAAGTGACCGACGAGGAACTCGCCGAGGAGCTCGATCTCGAGCTGAACGACGTGCGCCGGGCGCTGTTTATCCTGTACGAGAACGACCTCGCCAGCTACCGACGGCTGCGCGACGAGGACTCCGGCTGGCTCACCTACCTCTGGACCTTCGAGTACGACAACATCCCGGAGAACCTCGAGGAAGAGATGTACCGGCTCCACGACGCCCTGGAGGAGCGCCGGGAGTACGAGCGCAACCACGAATTCTACCTCTGTGAGATCTGTTCGATCCGGTTCGAGTTCGGCGAGGCGATGGACTACGGGTTCGAGTGTCCCGAGTGTGGCTCGCCGGTCGAATCGATGGACAACGATCGACTGATCAACGCGATGCACGACCGGATCGAGGCGCTCGAGGACGAACTCAACATCGAGAAAACGGACGCGGAAGCCTGATGGTCGTACTTGCAACCAAACTCTACGTCGACGGCGACGCCCGCGAGCGGGCGCTGGATTCCCTGCGGTCGCTCGTGGACAACGAGATCGGCGAACTGGCCGTCGAGTACGAACTCGGCGTCCGCCACGACGACTTCCCCTCGGTCACGATCGAGGGCGACGACGCCACCGTCGCACGCAACGTCCTCCGCGAGGAGTTCGGTGAGATCGTCCCCGATCTCGAGGACGGCGAGACCCACGTCGGCACGCTCGAATCGTGGGACGAGGAGGGGATCGCCCTCGACGCCGGAACGGCGGTCCGGATCCCGACCGACGAACTCGGGCTCGGGCCCGGTTCACCGACGCAACTGCGCGAGCGGTACGGGCTGGTCCAGCACATGCCCCTGCGGTTCGTCTACGACGCCGACGGCGCGTCGCGACTGGCCGACGAGGAGCGGGACCGCCTCTACGACTGGACCCGCGGCAACGGCCGCCTCAACGTCAACAGCGCCACCCGAGCGGAGGTTCGCGCGACGCTGAACCGCGCCGGTCACGCCCAGGACTACGTCACGGTCGAACGGCTGGGCCTCCTCGAGCAGAGCGTGATCTGTACCGAAGATACCGACCCGCCGGGGCTGCTGGCCAGCGTCGGCGAGTACCTCCCGGCGGAACTGCGCTGTGTCGTTCCCTGATCCCGGTAGATCTAGATACGTATGAATCGACGCCTCCTTCTCGCCGTCGTCGCGGTCGCACTGCTTGTCGGCTTCGCCGGCTGTTCGACGATCTTCGGCGGCATCTCCGACGAAGAACTCGATCGAGAGGTCGAGTACGACGACCTGCGCGACAGCGACGCGGACGTCGCCATCGAGATCGAAGACGCCGGTCTGATCACCAACGGCGAGTTCCGCGCGGTGTACGACCTCAACGGCACCGAGGAACTGTCGCTGTACCGCTCGTCGTTCTACCGCGACGAGGCGCTGGACGTCTACGGGGTCCGGTACTACCACCCGAACGGGACGGAAATGACGGGCTCGGAACTCGAGGTCGATCAGAGCCGCTCGAGCACCGAGATCACCGTCCCCGACGGGAACGGGACGCTCGCGTTCTCGGGGAGCGCCGGGAGCCGGACGTTCCGGCTGCCGGCCTTCGTCGAGGGATCCTACGAAGTGACCCTCCCCGAGGGGTACCGGACGTCGAACTTCCTGTTCGGCGACGTCAACCCGGGCGGCTACGAACGGGAGATCGTCGACGATCGGGAGCGACTGGTCTGGGATCAGGTCGATAGCACGATCTCGCTGCGGTTCTACCTGACCCGGGACATCACGCTGTTTACCGGCCTGATCGGGATCGTCGTGGTGCTCGGAACCCTCGGTATCGGCTATTACTACCTGCAGGTCAAGCAACTGCGGGAGCAACGCGAGGAGATGGGGCTAGACGTCGAGCTCGAGGACGATTCGGACGACGGGCCGGGGCTACTGTAGGGGGCGCGACTGGGCTCGATAGTCGGTTCCCGGCTGCCGGTTTTCTTCCGTTTCCGTCCCCTTTCACGCTCGTTTTCGGAACCGACGACGAGTCAGGGGACCGCTCCGTCACCGTCGATCAGCCGTGGATCGCCCGCTCGTCGAGCAGGATCGCGCCGCCGTCCTCGAGGGTGAACCGGCCCTCGACGTGGCTGGTGGCGACCCGCGGCGGTTCGAGGGCGTCGCGCTCGATCGTCCTGGTCCTGCCGACGCGATCGACGAGCCACCCGTAGTAGGCGCCGTCGCCGTCCGTCACTCCGAGAACGAGCAACGTCGGCTCCGCCGGCTGGGGGCGGTCGCTGGACCCGGCTCCGACGCCGGTGAAGATCCGCGCCAGGTCGACGATCCGGACGCGTTCGCCGTCGACGGTGATCGTACCCGCGTTCCACGGCTCCGGAGCACTCATTACGGGTTCGGGGTCGGACACGCCGAGCACGGTCGCGATAGCGTCCGTCCGGACGCAGTAGCGGTCATCGGCGAGGCCGAACGTGAGGACCCGGAGCGGACCGGCGTCGCGGTTCGAACCGTGACTCGAGTTCGCGTCCGGGTGCCGGTCGTCGTCAGGGACCGGATCGTCGACGTCGGAGGGCGGGGTCATTCTCCCGCAGCTACTCAGTTAGCGAAAATAAGGGTTGGGGACGCCGGAGCGTCCGTTCGCTGGGGTTCGATAGCCGATCACCGCCCCGTCGACGGCCGGGACGAACCGGCCGAGCGCGGTGAACGTTTTTATCGCTGGACTGGGATACCCGAACGAAACCAATGGCGGAGCTACCCGACAAACTCCTCGGCATCGATATCGACGGGAGCGACGGCTCCCGTTCGGGACGAACCCGCAGCGCGGACGATCCCGGCCAGGACGCGGAGGAACGGATCCGCGTCGTCCTGTTCCGGGTCGGCGACCACCGGTTCGCGGTGCCGGTCGACGACGTTCGGACGACGACCGAACTCCAGGAAGACGTGACGCCGGTTCCGCGAGCCGCCGACGTCATCGAGGGCGTCGTCGACCTCCGCGGGGAGGTTACGGCGGTACTCGACCCGTCGGTTCACTTCCCGCCGGCCCGGGTCGATCCCGACAGCGACCAACTGCTCGTCTTCGAACGCCCCGCCGACCTGCAGGCCGCGGCGATCCGCGTCGACGACGTCCTCCGCGTCGAACCGGTCCCGGAGTCGAAAGTCCACGACGAAGAGAGCATCGCGGACTCCCCGTTCGACGGGGACGCACTCGAGCACCCGCTCGTCGCAGCGCTGCTCGAGCGTGAACGACGGCCGACGCGGCGGCTCGAGGACCCGGTCGTCACTCCCGAGCCGGTCGACGGGGCGGGCGAGGCCGGAAGCGATCCCGAACGCGAACGGACCGGATCCGGGGCGGACGCGAGCGACCCCGCCGTGGAGTCGTTCGACCTCGAGGAGGACGATGGGGCCGCCGACGTATCCGCGACGGGAGCGACGGCCGATCGGGTTATCGTCGAGGGAACCCCGTTGATCGACGTGGAGGACTTCCTGGCGGCGTCCGGGCAGCGCGGCGATGCGCAACCGGCCCTCGAGACTGACCGAGCATAGCGACTCGAGGTCGGGAGTCAGCGTCGGCGGTCCGACGACAAGACGGCCGCGGCTCGCGAGGGAGCCCCGGATGCCCCGTCGAATACACCGTGTGTATAACCGTTCGTGGTACCCCCGCTTTCCCCGGTCGTCGACCCGGTATCTGTGCCTTATCACGATTGATAATCGAGAGACAGCATTTATGGTAATCGTATTTCTATCAGAATTTGGTGTACTACTGAATGTCGACAGGGGTGCTCATCGTGGACGACTCACATTTTATGCGGAATCTACTGCGACAGATCCTCGAGGAGGATTACCGCATTCTCGGCGAGGCGTCCAACGGTGCCGAAGCGGTCAAACTGTACAAGGAACACGAACCCGACATCGTAATGATGGACATCGTGATGCCGAAGTGTAACGGCATCAAGGCGACGGCCGCCATCAAGAAGATCGACCCGGACGCCCGGGTGATCATGTGTACGAGCGTCGGACAACGCGAAAAGATGAAACTGGCCGTCAAGGCCGGCGCGGACGGCTACGTCACGAAGCCGTTCGAGGAACCGAGCGTCAGAAAGGCGCTTACGGACGTCGTCGCGGCATGACGCGCGCACTCGTTGTCGACGACTCGCAGTTCATGCGAACAGTCATCGGCAACGCGCTCGCCGACGCCGGCTACGACGTCGAAACGGCCGCGAACGGACGCGAGGCCCTCGAGACGGTCGACGGGTTCGAACCGGACGTCGTCACGATGGACGTGAAGATGCCCGAGATGGACGGCATCGAGGCCGTCGAACGGATCATGACGACGGATCCGGTGCCGATCCTCATGCTGAGTGCCTACACCGAGGAGGGCGCGGAGGCGACCTTCGACGCACTCGAGAGCGGTGCGGTCGATTTCCTCCGAAAACCCGACGGATCGGGGTCGCGGAACATCGGCCATCTCGCGAGCGAGGTCATCGAGAAGGTGACCGAACTCGCAAACGCCGACGTCTCGTCGCTGGCGGTGGCCCGAACGGCGGCGGCGGCGAACGCGACCGCCGCCGTCCGTGCCGATCGGGCGGCCGCGTCGGGACCCGACTCCGGCGGATCGGTCGCCGCCCGGAGCGACGCTGGCCCCGGTGACGGCCCCTCGAAAGCGGAATCGGCCGGACCGCAGTCCCGATCGAACTGGCGGCCCGATCCCGATTCGTCCGACTCGAGCGCCGACCGCGCACCCGTCACGGTCGACGGTCGGCCCGAGGACGGAGACGCACCGACGATCGTCGTCGGGGCCTCGACCGGCGGCCCCAGGATCGTCGAACGGTTGTTCGAACGACTGCCGGCCGCCCTCGAGGCATCCGTCCTCGTCGTCCAGCACATGCCAGCGGCGTTTACCGGGCGGTTTGCCGATCGACTGGACGCCGCAGGCGAGTACGCGGTCCGCGAGGCGACTGACGGCGACCGCGTCGGGCCCGGCGAGGCCGTCGTCGCGCCCGGCGACGCCCACCTCGAGGTGACCGGCGACGTCGGTCGATCGATCGGGCTGTCTCTCACCGATGACGACCACGTCCACGGCGTTCGCCCGTCGATCGACGTCACCATGCAGAGCGTGGCCGATCGCGTCTCGAGACCACTCTGCGGCGTCGTCCTCTCCGGGATGGGACAGGACGGCGCGGCGGGAATCGAAGCGCTCGACGCCGCCGGCGGGTATACGATCGCACAGGACGAGACGACGAGTCCCGTCTTCGGCATCCCCTGTCAGGCGATCAAAACCGGCTGCATCGACGAGATCGCGCCGGCCGACGAGATCGTCGACGGGATCGTCGACGCTTGCACCGTCGACGCCGTCGACGCCGTCGACGAGAATACCGGAGGTGACCCATGACCGAGTACTGGCCCGACTTCGTCCGGGAGAGCGAGGAACGCATCACCGAGTTGAACAACGCCCTGCTGACCCTCGAGCGCCACCCCGACGACGAGGAAGCGATGGAGAACATCTTCCGGGTCGCCCACACGCTCAAGGGTAACTGCGGCGCGGCCGGCCTCGAGCGCGCGAGCGACCTCGCCCACGCCATCGAGGACGTCCTCGACGCGGTTCGGTCGGGCGATCTCGAGGTCTCGCCGGAGCTGATGGACGCGATCTTCGACGCCGTCGACGAACTCGAGACGATGGTCCGGGAGGTCGACCGCCACGGCGAAATCGAGACCGATCCGTCGGAGCGGATCGACGCCCTGCGGGACCACCTCGACGGCCCGGCCGGGCTCAGATCCCCCACCGAGGCCGAGATCGACGACGTGGTCGCGGACCTCGCGCGGCCGGCCAACGACGATCACGAGGCCTACCTCGCGCGGCTCTCGATCGCCGACACCGGCGAGGGCGTCAACGACGGGATGCTCGTCGTCGAGGCGCTGATCGACGCGTTCGAGCTGATCGGCACCGAACCGTCCCGCGAGACGATCGCGGCCGGTGACTACGGCGAGCTGATCGACGCCGTCTTCGCCAGCCCCGTCAGCGAATCCGCCATCGCCTCCGGCCTCGAGCCGGTCGAGGAGGTGGCGGACTTCGAGATCATCCGCGTAACGGATCGGATCGGTTCCGGGTCGACGTCGGGCGAAACGACCGCCGCAAGCGCGGCCGAAGACGATCCGTTCGCCGACCTCGAGCCCGGTACCGCGCCCAGCGCGGATCTCTCGCCCGACGAAGCACAGGAACTCGAGGTCGACGAACTGCTCGACGAGTTCAACGAGTTCGACGACCTGGACGAACTGGTCGAGGACGTCGAGGAGGACGACGATCTGGAGGCCTTCGAGGAGATGGGCGAGGCCGGATCGTTCGACGACCTCCTCGAGGACGTCGAGGCCGAGACGGAGGCAGACGCCGCCGACGCCGCCGACGCCGGGACCGCCCCTGAACCGGCCGACGAACCGCAGTCGGCCGCCGACGGGACCGATACCGACGACGCGGCGACCGGAGCCGACGAGGATGCGGCCGACGAGCCGACGACGGCCCCGGCGGACGACGAAGTCGAGGACGCGAGTGCCGTCTTCGAGGAACTCAAAGACGAGGTCGAGATGGTCGGCTTCGACGAACTCCAGGACGAACTCGAGGAACTCGAGTTCGACGAGTTCGACTCCGACGAGGAGGTCGGCATGGACGAACTGCTCGGCGACGAAGTCGACGAGGGCTCGCCGGCCGACGATCCGTTCCTCGAGAGCGACGACAGCGAGGGGTCGTCGACCGCCGCCGATCTCGAAGCGGACACGGATGTAGACGAGGGGGAGGGAGAGTCGGGGACAAAGGCGGAGGCGGAACTGGAACCAGAAACGGAGCCGGAATCCCCGACTCCCGAACCCGCTGCAGAGACCGGTTCCGAGGCCGTCGCGGGAACCGACACCGACACCGCAGCCGAAGCCTCGAACGACGCCGAACCGATACCGGCCGAAACCGAAACTGCCCCCGACTCGGCGGGAACAGCCGGGGACGAGCAGGAAGACGCGGCCGGCGAACTCGAGGACCCGAGCGTCGGCAGCGGACCGTTCCCGGGCGTTGCACCGGACGCCGAAAGCGAGGCTGCAGAACGTCCATCCCCGGAGAGTGTGGACGACGGGTCCGAACCCGAACCTGAATCCGAACTCGAGCCCGTAAACGCGGACAGTGACCGCGAGGCGGACGCGAGCGATGGGGAGCCAGACGCCGACGGAATCACCGCGGACGTTAGCGAAGACGAAGCCGCCGCTGCGACCGAAGGCGACGAGCCGGTCGAAGCGGACCCCGCGTGGGCTGCGACCGAGGACGAGATCGTCGACTTCGGCGACGAACCGGAAGCCGACGCTGCCGAGGAAATCGACGAACCAGGCACAGAAGATCTGGAGGCCAACCTCGAGGACGCGACCGAAGGGGAAGTCGGTCCAGCCGAAGTGGAGTCCGACCTCGAGGACGCGGCCGACGACGATGTCGATAACGACGATCTCGCGGACCCCGACACGGAATTCGAGTCCGAGGAACCGGATCCCGTGGAGGCCGACATCGATTTCGAACCAGAGTTCGGCGACGACGGGTTCGACGACGCCTTCGGCGCGGACGCGGACGCGGATGCGGATGCGGACGCCGACTTCGAGAGCGAAACGACGTTGGACACCGGGGCCGACGAACCGGAACCCGAACCGGCGGAGTTCACTGGTACAGACCTCGAGCACACCGACGGGTTCGACGACACGGAGTCCGAATTCAGCGTCGAGACGAGTTTCGATGCCGACGAGTTCGGTAACGACGGCGTCGCCGAGAGCGACGTCGACGACGCGACGCCGGTCGATGCGGGTACTGTGGACGAACCCGAGAACGACGAGGGCGACGACGAGGACGAGGAGGGCGAGACCGGTGGGTTCCAGTTCGAAGCGACGGTCGAGTCGGCGGAACCGACCGACGATACCGACTCCTCGGACGCCACCCCCGTCGACGAGTCGATTGACGAAACGCTCGAGGCGGGCGACGGAACCGACGATACCGACTCCTCGGACGCCACCCCCGTCGACGAGTCGATTGACGAAACGCTCGAGGCGGGCGACGGAACCGACGTTATCGACGAGATCGACCTCGACGACTCCGGGATCGACTCGGACGTGGACGTGAGCGTCGACTCCGCCGGGGAGTTCGATGCGTCGGGCATCGACGACGAGGGCCCGGGAATCGAACCGGGGGTCGACAGCGGCTTCGGCGACATCGAAGCCGGACCCGACGCCCGGACGGAGGGGGTCGATCTCGAACGCGATGCCGAGCCCGAACGCGTCATCGAGGAACCGGACCTCGAGATTCCGGATCTCACCGTGCCGGAACCGGCCAGTCGAGACGAGCCCGCCGACCGGACCGAGGAGATCCAGTCGGTCCGGGTGGACGTGGACAGGATCGACGAACTCCGGACGCTCGTCGAGGGGCTGGTGACGACCCGTATTCGGCTCCGGCATGCGGCCGACGCCGGGGAGGACATCTCGGAGATCGAGCCCGAACTCGACGACCTGACCGATCTGACGACCGACCTCCAGGAGACCGTGATGGACGTCCGACTCGTCCCCCTCGAGACGGTCGTCAACCGGCTCCCCCGGATCGTCCGGGACATCGCCCGGGAACAGGAGAAAGACGTCGCCTTCGAACTCTCCGGCGAGGGTGTCGAACTCGATCGGAGTATCCTCGACCGGATCCGCGATCCACTGATCCACCTCGTTCGAAACGCCGTCGATCACGGGATCGAACCACCGGAAAAACGGGAAGCTGCCGGCAAACCCCGTGAGGGGTCGGTCGAAGTCACCGCATCGCGGTCCCGGGGCCGGGCGACGATCACGGTGTCCGACGACGGTGCGGGGCTGGATCCCGACCGGCTCCGTTCGGAAGCCATCGACGCCGGCATCCTCGAGGAGGACGCGGCCGAGGAGTTGAGCGACGACGAGGTTTACGACCTCGCGTTCCACCCCGGATTCACGACGGCCGACTCGGTGACCGACGTCAGCGGCCGCGGCGTCGGGATGGACGTCGTCAAGCGAACCGTCGAAGACCTCGACGGCACCGTCGAGATCGAGAGCCAGCCCGGCAAAGGGACGACGGTCACGATGACCCTTCCGGTGTCGATCGCCATCGAGGACGTCCTGTTCCTCGAGGTCGGGGACGCCGAGTTCGGCATCCCGACCAAGGTGGTCCAGGACGTCGAGTCGACGGCGATGGTACAGGCCGTCGACGGCGAGCCGGCGATCGTCGACGGCAACGAGGAGTACCGGGTCGTCGAACTCGGATCCGAACTCGGATTCGACGTCGAGCACGAACTCGAGGTCGACGAGGGAATCGGTGCCGAGGCGGCCGTCGCGTCCGATGGCGCGTCCGGCGGGGACGTCGGAGCGACCGCCGTCGGTGCCGGGGCCGGAACGGGGACCGAACCCGCCGTCGGCTCCGAACCGACCGGCGACCGGGGAATGATCGTCCGGATCCGCGACGACGTTCGGCCCATCGCCCTTCACTGCGACCGGGTCCGAGACCAGCAGGAGGTCGTCGTCAAGCCGTTCGAAGGGTTCATGGGCGGCATCCCTGGGCTCAGTGGGGCGACTGTACGGGGGCGGGGACAGGTGGTCAACATCCTCGACGTAACGACGCTATGAGACGGAACACACAGCCAGACGGAGGCGTTCAGCCGTATCGACGCCCGCACCGACAGTTACAGTCACGGTCATACCGACACCGACACCCACACCCACACCGACACCCACGGAAACGGAGGAACACATGACGATGAAAGTCGATATCCGCAAGCTGAGTTTTATAAACGAGATGGCGAAAGTCGGGACGAACGGCGTCGCCGACAACATGAGCAAGCTGACCGGCGAGGACGCGCAGATGGAGGTGACGAAGACGAACTTCATCGACGTCGAGGACCTCGAGGGACAACTCGACGACGGCAAGCGCGTCGGCGTCCGAGTTCGGCTCCACGACCCGCCCCACGGTCACATCCTCATCCTCTTCCCCGAGACGAGCGCCAAGAAGATCACGGCGATCATGCTCGACGACGTCGTCGACGACATGTCCGACGTCTCCGGCAAGATGGCCCGAAGCGCCGTCGAGGAGATGGGGACGATGATGGCAAGCGGCTTCATCGACGGCTGGGCCGACGTCCTCGGACGCGTGATCGACATCGCCGCGCCCCAACTCGTCTACGCGCCCGGCGGCGAGATCGTCAGCCGGACCGCGGGACTGGGCGGCGACGATCTCGCCCTGTTCTTCGACTCGGACCTGACGGTTCCGAGCTACCAGATCGAGGCCGAGATCTACGCGTTCCCCGACCTCGAGACGTTCGTCGAAATGGTCAACGCTATGGACGTCCCCTCGAAGAGTTCGACGCCCACCTCCCACTCGTCATGAAACTCGACGTTAACGCGCTCGGAACGTTCTACCGGATGGCTCGGGAAGGCGCCGGGTTGGCCGCGGGTCGACTGACTCACATGACCGACGTCGAAACGCGGGTCGGCGTGACGAAGCTCAACTTCATGCGCGGCCGGGAGATCCGCCGCGACTTCGAGGACCCGACCGAGAAAGTCGGCGTCCGTGTCGAACTCGGCGGTGCGATCGAGGGCTATTCCATCGTCGTCTTCGACCGAGAGAACGCGCTTCGCATCGTCGAGACGATCGTCTCCGAGTCCGATGCCGAGGAGTTCGACGAGATGAGCCGCAGCGCCGTCACGGAAGTCGGGCACATCATGAACAGCGGCTTCATCGACGGCTGGGCCGACGTGTTAGAGACCGTCATCGACGTTTCCACCCCCGAGTTCGTCGAGGGCGCGTCGGCGGACGTCTTCTTCAACGACCTCGAGGAAGCGCCGGACGACGACGACCTCGCCTTGCTCTTCCAGAGCCACATCGAGGCCGTCGACACCGAGGTGGGCTTCAGCCACTACCTGTTCCCCGAGCGGGAGTCGATGTCTCAGGTCCTCGAACAGCTTCGCGACAGCGGCGGCATCGAGTACGACAAACTCGAGGGGTTCGACCGGATGGCCGAACGCGGCGCGGAGGAGGTCGCAAACACCGCGACGACGCTGACCGGGATCGACACGAGCGTCGAGATCCGCCGGCTCAACTTCGTCTCGCTCGAGGCGATCCCGGAGGAGGTCCCCGACGAGCGGCTGGTCGGCGTCGCCTTCGAGTTCGACGGGGTGCCAAGCGGCTATCTCCTGTTCCTGTTCGACGAGGAATCCGCCAGGGAAATCGTCGACGCGATGGTCCCGATGGCGACCGGCGACGGCGACGCGGACGAGGGCCCCGAGAGCTTCGACGAGATGGGGACGAGCGCGATCAAGGAACTCGGCAACATCATGGCAAGCGGGTTCCTCGACGGCTGGGCGAACGTCCTCGACACGACGATCGACCACTCGACGCCGGAGTTCGTCCACGACATCGGCACCGCCGCAGTCGACCCCGTGATCGTCCAACTCGGCGAAAACCAGGAGTTCGCGTTCGTGTTCGATACCCTCATCACGGCCGACGGGAAGGAGTTCGACTGCGAAGTGTACGCGATCCCGGACGAGGCCGACCTCGAGCGGGCATTGAACGACTTAGACGTCGGCCGGATCGAGGACGCACCGACGACCGCCGACTTCCAGGAAGTCGATAACGCATGAAGACGTACGGAACAGAACCAGGCGCGCCAACGCCGGTCCAGGTCGGTATCTCCGAGCTGGCTGTGAGCGACGGCGACGAGACGCTCAGGTCGTACGGTCTCGGCTCCTGTCTCGCGATCGCCCTCTACGACCCCGACAGCGAGATCGGCGGGCTCGCCCACGCGATGTTACCCGACGGTGACGCGGCCGAAAACAGCGATCGAAAGCCCGGCAAGTACGCCGACACCGCGATCCGGGCCTTGCTGCGGCGGATGGTCGAAAAAGGAGCGAGTTATACGTCCGTCGAGGCAAAGATCGCAGGAGGAAGTGATATGTTCGAATTCGACAGTTTCGGGGACGGGGTCGGTCAGCGCAACGTCGTTGCGGCACGCGACGAACTCGAGAAACTCGGCGTGCCACTGGTCGCCGAGGACGTCGGCGGCGATCGGGGGCGAACCGTCGAGTTCACGCCTGGCTCGGGGACGCTCCTCGTGAAGATCTCCGAGTCGGACGGAACCACCGGAGTGACGGAGCTATGAGCGACGACGCGTTCGACGACCTGCTTTCGTTCGTCGAGGACGAACTGCAGTTCGCGACCAGCCACTACAACGACAGCTACCTCGACCGGCGGGTCTCCTCCCGGATGCGCCGAACCCAGAGCGACGACTACGCCGACTACCTGCGGACGCTGCGATCGGATCCCGACGAGCAGGAGGCGTTGCTCGAGGCGATGAGTATCAACGTCACCGGCTTCTTCCGGAACCCCGACGTCTGGTCGGGAATTCGGGAGGTGCTCCGGACACTGTCGGCCGACGCCGACGGACGGACCGATACCGTCGATGTCTGGAGCGCCGCCTGCGCCGACGGCCGCGAACCCTACTCGCTGTCGATGCTCGCTCACGACGATCGGCGGATCGACGAGTCGGCGATCGAGATCCTGGGAACCGACATCAGCGAACCGGCCCTCGAGACGGCCGAGGAGGGCGTCTACGAGGAGTCACGGACGGTCGACATGGACGACCAACTCTCCTTTCTGGACGATTACTCGCGATACGTCGACCGAGACGGCCGCACCTACCGGATCGGCGACGACGTCAAGGAGATCGTGAATTTCGAACGCCACGACCTGATCAACGACGATCCCAAATCCGGGTTCGACCTGGTCGTCTGCCGGAACCTCTTCATCTACATCGACAACGAGTACAAACGATCGATGCTCGAGGTGATCGCCGAATCGCTCCGCCCCGAAGGGTACCTCGTCATCGGCAAGGCCGAGACGATTCCGCCCAACCTCAAATCCGCCTTCTCGGTCCACGACGCCCGACTGCGGATCTACCAGCGCGACGACGAGTAACGTCGGCCTCGTTCGGTACGGATTCCGATGCCTCCTCCCGCCTGCCGCCTCCCGTCGCGTTCTCGCGATCCCATGTCACGGGACCCGATAGCGACGATCGCATCTTCCCTGCCCGTTCGGATACGCTTACGTAGCCGGGTTCGAATGCTGGTGGTATGACCGATTCCGGTTCCGGACCCGGCCCTGGAACGGACCCCGGAACGAACGACGGTTCCGATCCCGACATCGGCGACCTCCCGGCCTACGTCGCACGCTCGCGTGCACTTCTCGAGTCCTCGACGCCGACGACCCAACGGGAGACCCGTACCTGGCTCGTCGAACCGTTCCTCGAGACGCTTGGGTGGGATACCACGGCCGATTCGGAGACCCGGAGGACGGATCGATCGATCGGCGGTATCCGCCTCGAGTACGTACTCTCCATCGGCGACGTTCCAGCCGTTTTCGTCGCCGTGGAGGCCGCCGACGAGACCCTCGACGAAACCCGAGCAGCGGCGCTCGAGCGAGCCATGGATCGATCCGGCGTCGATCGGGCGCTCTATACGAACGGTCGGGAGTTCCTCCTGCTTGCCGGCGGTGATGGTGGAACCGAACGCCTGGGCTGTCGACTCCCCTCACTGGTCGAGCGCGAGTCCGCGCTCGAACACTACGCCCGTCCCGTCGTCGCCAGACGGCTCGAGCGCCACGCCCGTCCCTTCGTGGCGAGACGGCTCGTCCTCGAGCGGGAGTCGCTGGCCGAAGCGATCACCGACGAGTTAACGGAGACGGTACCAGGCGGTGAAACCCACGCCGGCGAGTTCGCGTCGGCGGCCGAGGAGTTCCTCGACGGCTTGATCGACGCGTTCGCCGGCTCCGGTTCCGTCGAAACCCTGGACGCCGACAACAGCGAGGATGAGAAGAACGGGCTCACGCTCGAGTTCAGCGACGACGGTTACGGACACGAGAGTCCGGCAAGACCGGAACCGGAGGACCACAGAGACCGAGACGGAGGGAGCGACGAGAACCGCGACGAAACGCGGTCGGGAGAGGACGCCGACGACGTCGACGGAACAGAACCGGAACCCGGGACGAACGATCTCTCGCGCGAGGAGGACCCGAAGGACTCCGACGATGGGGCCGAGGACGGCGAGTACGTCGTCCGGTTTTTCAACGACCGCGGATCGATCGGTGCTATCGGGCACTCGAGTTCCGACCGCGCCCTCGTCGCCGCCACGGAGTACCTCTTCGAGCGGGGACTTTCCGGGGTGTCAGTCCCCTGGAGTCCGGAGGAGGGATCCGAATCGACGGTTCTGAACGACGACCCCGTTCGCGCCGACGGCACGCCGATGGCCGAACCGCAGGAACTCTCGAACGGCCTCTACCTCGAGACCGGGGGTGATACCGAAACCCACGCCGAACTGGTAGAGCGCTTGACCGCTCGAGCGGGTTTGCGGGCGATGGTGACGGGCGACTGGGAGTAACACGGCGAACGGAGAGGACCGCGAAAACACGTCAGTACGAGATATCGACAGTAACGACCGTAATTACGGCTCGGTCGACGTCGTCGCGTTCTCCCACCTCCCAGTCCTCGAGTGTGCGTTCCCACGCGTCCTCTTTCGCGTCGGATTCGGCAGTCGGGACTTCGACAGAGACGGTGCCCGGATCGTCGACGACCTCCGTCGTCCGATTTTCGACGGAGAGCGTGAATCCCGTGCTCTCGCTGCTCTGGATCGATCGGTCGTCACCGGCGATCCGTACGAGCGAGATAATCGCCGTATCGGTTTCTTCGTTGTACGTCAAGAGGGGATCCTCGAGAACGACGGCGCCGCCATCGCTTTCGCGAATCACCGCACCGCCCTCGTACGAAAGCGTATCGGAGCCGGATTCGTAGCTGAATTCGCCGAGTTCGAGGCTATCACCGTCGATGCCGCTCTCGTCGAACGCGCTTCGGTCCCCGATGAACTCGCCGTTCACGCTGACGTTGATCGCCGTTCCCCCGCTACCAGTCCTGATCGTGCCACCCCGAAGTGACAGTTCCCCGTATCGCTGATCGATCCCGTCGTACCGGAGCACGTCGTTGAAATTCTCCGCGAGCGCGCCCATCGCCCGTTCGCCGTTTCGCTGCTGTTCGATCTCCTGGTAATCGTCCATCGCCTGGAAACCGGTTACCGAGAGCAACGCGATCGAACTGAGGATGATGCCGAACACGAGAACGAACGCGACCACCTCGGATACGGCTCGGTCGTCGCGGTGCCACCGCGATCGAATACGCCCAGTTCGTGAGTTCATCGGCTCACCTCCTTGAGTTCGAGTTCCTCGCCGGAGTTTCCGTCGTACACGATCTCGATCGTGCCACCGTTTACCGGGCCCTCATCGCCGATATCAGTCTCGACGACGACCGGAACGTACACCGGCCGCTCGATTTCGTCGGCAGTCAGTCGGAGACACTCGGTCGAACCGTCGAGCAGCGGCGCATCGTCGTCCTCACAATCGTCCGATCCCAGCAGTTCCACCGTATACCTCGAGTTCGCGACCGTTCCAGGATGCTCCGTCGTAACGCGCACCGAGTGAGTGTCGCCGTGTGCCATCCGGTCGACGTTTTCGATCTCGTCCGCGAGGCGTTCGCCGATCGTCTCGAGCGACGACTCGGCCGACCGCTCGGTTTCCGACTCGAGCAGCGTCGCCCCGCTGGTTAGCAACATCGCGATGAGGATCGTCGTAATTCCGATCGTGAGGACGTGGGTGACGGCGACCGAGACACCGCGTTCGTGTTCCGTGCCCGTGTCCGTGTCCGTGTCGAACCCGTCGCCGATCATGGTTCCTCCGGACAGTTTCCGTTGCCTGGATCGATCTCCCGTGTCTGGTTGTAACTGAACTCGTGTGTGTCGTAGGTGATCGTGACGTTGATTGGCCCGCTTGCGTCGATAGAATCGTCGGCGACGCTGACGTTCGTCACTCCTGCCGACGACTGCGAACTTACGTTTCTGTAGGCATCGGTGTAGGCCTCCAGGTCGTTCTCGACTCCACTCGAGTCGTCGTGAGTGGCGAGGAGGCACTCGAGGTGTTGTTCGACCTCGTAGCCGGTGACGTCCTCGGTCGTCGCCGACTGACTGGATGCACCTGACGAGATCGTTTCCGTGTAGAGAACGCCGTTGAAGACGACGACGACACCGAGGATTATAAACGCCAACGTGATGGCACCGATCAGGATGATCTGACCACGATCGGTCCCCTCGAGATCGGTCACCATACGATCACCCGTACTTCGACGACGTTGTACAGCTCTTCCCCAGTATCGTCGAGCCGTGGTATCGACTCTGAATCGTTGTCCGCAGCCTCGCGTATCGTATCAGCGGCCCCCTCGTTAGAGGTCACCGACTGATTATCGAACAAACTGACCGTGTAACTCGCGGTTACGGCGTCCGAGGAGGGGCTTCCCTGTACGACGAGCGAGCGGTTTTCGTGGACCCGGTCGCCGGTTGCGGTCTCGTTCAGGTAATGCAGTTCGACGTTGTAGTTCTGCCCGGCTTCGGTAAATCGCTTATCGAGCACTTTTCCCAGCACGAATTTCTCGCTAAAATCTTCGACAGTGTACACTTCCTCCTCCGGGCCAGGCTGGTCGGTACCGTTGAAGCCGCCGTCTCCGTCCCAGTGGCGAACCATGGCCGAGAGGTTAGCCTCGTCGTCCGTGGCGGCAGCGACCACGAGTGCGTCCTGAGTCTCCTGTTGGATCTGTGCCTGCACGGATCGATCCGCGGCTCCGCCCGTCGTCGGTGTGATAACAACCGACTGCAAAGCGAGCAACACCGCTGTGAGGACGATCATCGCGCCGATGAATCCCTCGAGGGTGTACGCCTGGCCACGCTCGTTCGACGTCGACGTTCCTTGTCGCATATCACCACACCCTCACGACAAGTCTGTAAGGCGGTTCTTCGCCGTCTACGAACGTTTCGTCCTCAAACGTGACGACTCGAGCCGAACTGGCCGCCGCTTGGTCGTCGTACTCAGTCGTCCTCGCAACGAGGTCTTCGCTCCCTGACTCGAGCGGACCCTCGTCGGATCTCGAAACATTGAGCGGTTCGACGCGGATGGATACGTGATCGTAGTGAATGTCCTCCGACGTATCGGCTCGAAGACCGACCAGTTCGGCGAGATCGCCGTCGATATACACGTCTTCGAATTTGTCTCCATCGAGTTCATTCGGCGATCCTCCCGTCGAGAGGTTCTCGACCACCCTGTCCGCGATCCGGTCCGCCTGGGCCGTCTCGGCCCCGCCCGTCGAGGTGTCGTACGGCGTCACGATCGACGGCAGGAAGGCAAAGACGAACGCGATCGCGAGGATGAAGATTCCGATCCCGACCGCGAAGTCCTGGGTCGTCTGTCCGCGGGTCCGCGTACGCGATGGACTCGAGACGGATGGAGATACGGAGTCGGAACCAGCCACCTGGGTTCGGTCGCTCTCGTCTCGTTCGTTCACCCGTCCGCCCGTTCGGCGTCGATTGCTCCCCCCGATCATGTTAGGCCACCAGCGTCCAGCCGACCAGTGCGATCGTCGAGAGCGCAACCGCGTACTTCAGGCCGCTCAGGATGTCCGCGTCCCGCATGTATCCGCAGATGAACCCCGAGATGATCCCCTGTAACGTCACTGCATGGAAGAACAACACCGACAGCATATCGACGTTGATGTTGTCGCTCAGGTCCGCCTGGGCGAGTTCGCCGCCGCCACCCGCCGCGTCGACGTCACCACCGCCGGCCTCGAGACCTGCCATCGTATCGATGAACTGGGTCTTGAGGATCGCGATCACCGCCAGGACGGTCATGAACGTCATGATGATGATGACGACCTGCATCCGAGTTCGGGACTTGCGTTCCCGTTCGATGTCGTCGTGATTCTCGCTTGCGCGGGCCGCGGTTCGGAGCACGTCGGTGATCTGGTTCGAGGCCTCCTGTGCTTCCGTGATCAACCGTGTCGTCCGGGCGAGCCGCGGAATGTGGTACTTGTTATTGAACTCGATCAGGGCCGCCTTCAGGCTCGTCCCGTAGTTGACCTTCGTGTGCATCATCTCGAACTCGCGGGCGAGTTTCCCGCTCGTCGTCTCCGCGACGGATTTGAGCGACTCGAGCAGCGTCAGCCCGGTATCGTTCGCGCTCGAGAGTTTCCGGAGATCCTCCGAGAGCTGGTTGACGACGGTGTTTCGGTGCCGGACGTTCCACTCACGGAAGATCGAGAGCGGGATAGCGACGATGTACAGCGGGACGTAGACGTAGACGAACGTGCCCCAGATGGGGTTGGCGACGAGTCCGTCCCAGGAGGTTGGCGCCGAGCCGTTCACCATCGCCGTCGCCACGACTACGAGCGCCGTCGGGACCGTCAGCGCCAGGGTAAACAGCGGATTATCCCGGAAGAAGATATGCGGTTGTTTGAGCACCTCGAGCGTCGCGTGGGTTCCCTCGCGGTTCTTGATCCGGGCGAAGACGCTGTAGTCACCGGTAAACTGTTCGACCAGCCCGAGATCGAGCACGCCCCCCTGCTGGCCGGTCTCGGTCCGGTCGCCGGCTTCGCCGACGTTCATCGAGAGGTAGCCGTCGCCGGGTTCGTCGTGTTTGACCGTCGAAACCAAAACGAGAAACCCGATCCCCGTCAGCGGAATGAGGCCGTAAACGGTCATATACAGCATCTCGTTGGTCACGTCCGCCTGCGGGATCATCTGCATGACGACCATGATAATGATCAAAAGCAGTGGGAAAAGCGACAGCGTCATGTACATCTCGCCGAACAACTCGAGCGTTTCGAGGGTGAGTTCCTGTTCCTGCTTGGCGGTTCGCATGTGCTTTTCTTTCTTGTCCTCGAGGAAGCTCTCCATGTCGCCGCCGCTGTTGACGATCGAGAGCATGTCGGTCAGGAACTGCGAGAGTTCGTCGCTGGGCGTCTCGAGGGCCTGTTTCCGGATGGCGGTCCGGTAGTCGACGTCGAAGTACTCGGTCTCTTTGACGATGCTCTGGAACTCCTTTGCGACCTCGCCGTAGGTGTCGTCGGCCTGGGCCATCGCGTCGATGATCTCGAGCTGGTTCAGCCCGCCGACCGACAGCGCGTACATGAAGGAGACCGAGTCGGTCAACAGCATGTTGATCTCGCGCTTGCGGGCCGACGCACGCGAGTACGGGATCGCGACCAGCGAGCCGAACCCGAGCGCGAACCCGATCGTCCCGAAGACCAGCCCGGTAGAGAAGACCAGCGCCGGGACGCGAAGCGCGTCGAGGATCTCGATCAGCGTCTGGTTCTGCATCGGAATCCCGAGCAGTTCGTTGACTGTAACGAGCCCGGTCGCGAAGATGCCGTAGCCGAGCGTCAGCCCGATCAGCCACAGTGCGAGGCCGCTGATGAATCCGATCCCGAGCGCCCGGGAGAGGTAGAGTTCGACCGTATCCGTCATCCGGGCCTGCCCGAGTTTGGTTTCGACGTCGGCGACGAACTCGCCGTCATCGTCGAACAGCCGATCGTACAGCGGATAGAACGCATCGCCGAGTCCGTCCGCGCTGCTCGCGCCGGATCCGCTGGCGCTCACTCCGGATCGAGCGCCATCGTCGGTTCCTAGACTCATGCGTCGTCCTCGTCGGGGTTGCGTTCGCCGTCGTCGGTCGAGTCACCGCTGCCGTGGAAGATCGACTCCTCGCCGGCCTCGGATGGGTCGTCGAACAGGGACTCGTCGTCGCCGTCCGACCCGGCGGAATCGGCCGCGTCGTCGAATACGGGGTCGCGCTGGCCGCCGAACGTGTCGTCGGAGCCGAAGATCGAGTCGTTGTCGTCGTCGATCTCCGTTTCAGTTTCATCTCCGGAGTCAGTGTCGGTGCCGGTGTCGGTGTCGGAGGCCGATGAATCGGTGTCGGCGGTTTCGTCGACCGGTCCGGCGGCGACCACGTCCACGTCCTCGTCCTCGTCTTCGTCCTCGTCCTCGTCCCCGTTTCCGTCGGAGTCGTGGTCCGGCCTCGACCGGTTTCGCTCGTCGTCGGGCTCTCCCGGTGCGGAACCGTCGTCGCCTGCCCGTTCGTCCGGCCCGTCGTTGTCCTCGGCTTCCTCTTCGTCGATCTCGATCGTCGGTGGCTCACGACCGTACTCGGACGAATCGTCCGAGTCATCGGACTCGTCCGTGCCGCCGGACTCCGTCGACTCGGTCGCGTCCTCGTCGATCTCGATCGTCGGTGGTTCCCGGTCGGTGGTCGATCGACCGGTGCTTTCGTCGTCGGAGCCAGAGCCGGTGCTGGAGTCGCGGTCGGCATCGGTGTCAGTGTCAGTGCCAGTATCGAATCCTCGCACGGATTCCGACCCCGAGGGGGCTTGCTCGGCCCTGTCGTTCTCGAGTTCGTCCGTAAAGTCCGTCGAGGTCCCGTCGTCGGAGTCGGGATCGAAGATCGACTCGAAGTCACCCTCGGAGACGGAGAAGACCGGTGGATCCCCGGTTTCCCCCGAGCCTCCGTCGTCGTGATCCGACCCGTCGGTCTCGGCGGTCTCGGCGGTCTCGGCGGTTTCGAGTTCGTCCAGCGTCTCGCCCATGTCGTCGAACAGGCCGCCAAAGTCACTTTCTTCCGGATCGTCGGAGGGGAAGACCGTAGAGTCGTCGGCGGAACTCGAGTCGTCCCCGGCTTCGATGCCGGTGGCAGGGCCGGAGAGCGTCGAACCCGTCGATCCCGCCGAACTCTCGAACGGACCGGTTTCCTCGTCGGTTTCGGTCCCACCGCCGGCCGTCTCGACGCCGACGACGGCTCCGGTCTCGGACCCGCTCTCGTCGGCGACATCGAGTTGCGTCTCGGCTTCAGTCTCGGCCTCGACCTCGGCGTCGAACGCCCCGGTCGCGTCCGCCTCGGCTCCGCCGATGCCACCGGCGCCGGCGTCGTCCGCCGATCCCGAAGCGGTCCCGGCATCCGCGGTCACGCCGCCGTCGCTGCCGTCGCCACCGACCTCGAACCCGTTATCCTCGGACAGCCAGGCCGGCGACTCGTCGCCCCCACCGGCTCCGAACGCCGTCGATCCGTCTTCCGGGTTCCAGGCGTCCGTCTCGAGGGCATCATCCAGGTCCTCGGGTTCGAACGGGCCGGCGTCCGCGTCGGCTTCGGTCCCGGTCTCGGTCTCGGTCTCACCCTCGACCTCGATCGTGTCGGCGTCGTCGACGTCCGAGAGCGCACTGGCGAGACCGCTGGGAACCCTGCCGCGGTACTCCTCGAACAGCGATTCTTCGGCCCGCTCGAGGATGTCCATCGACGTGTTGTAGGTCTCGGTCGTCGCCTCCGGCCGGGGAACCAGTTCCTCTTTCTCCTGGTCGACGTCGATGAGGACGCTCTCCATCTCGCGGAGGTCCTCGAGGCTCTCCTCGAGTTGGCCGTTGGCGATCAGGGTGAGGATGGTGTCGGGGTCGTTGATGAACGCCTGGACCGTCGCCGCGACCTCGGCGTAGGTATTCAGTTCGTTTTTGATGAGGTAGGCGAGGATGACCTCCCGTTTGAACAGTTCCTCCTCGAGTTTCTCCGTGCTCCAGCCCCGGTCGAACTGGATCTCCTCGAGGGTGTTCGAGTCACCCATCTTGAGGAACTCGTCGGTTTCGGCCTGCCACTGGTAGACGTCCTGGACGTTGATCTCGTCGTTTTCGGCCTCGTAGTGGTTGATTTCGGTCAGGGACTTGTTCCGGCGGACCTTCCGGCCCTGCACCCGCGTCTGGGTCTGGATCGAAACGAGATCCAGCGCGGTGAACATCGTCTTCGAGACGTTGATCGGGTCCGTCGTGAACCGCTTGAGCACCTCGTCGACGGAGTCGGCGTGGAAGGTCGTATAGGTGGTGTGACCCGTCGACATGACCTGGAACAGCGTTCGACCCTCCTCGCCGCGGATCTCACCCATGACGATGTAGTCGGGCCGCTGGCGGAGCGCGGCCTCGAGCAGGTCGAACTCGTCGACGTCGCCCTGTTCGTCGTCCGCGAACGAGGGACGGGTGACGCTGGCGATCCAGTTTCGCTGGGGGAGTTCGACCTCGCGGGTGTCCTCGATCGAGACGATCTTGGCGTTGCTCGGGATGAAAAGCGAGACTGCGTTCAGCGAGGTCGTCTTCCCGGACGCGGTCCCGCCAGCGAAGATCAGACTCTTGTGATTCTCGATACAGAGCCAGAGGAACGCCATCTCGTCCAGCGAGAAGGTGTTCCAGTTGATGAGGTCGATCGGGGTGAAGGGCACGTCCTTGAACTGGCGGATCGTGTAGTTGGTCCCGTGATCGGAGACCTCCTGACCGAGCGTAAGCTGGGCACGTGAGCCGTCGGGAAGCGTCGCGTCGACCTGCGGGAGCCGTTTGCTGATCCCCTTCCCGGAACGCTGGGCGAGTTTGACGACGAAGTCGTCGAGTTCGTCCTCGCCGTGGTAGATGTTCGAGATGATCTGCTCGTACTCGGAGTGGTAGACGAAGACGGGCGAGTTGTATCCGTCACAGGAGATGTCCTCGACGTTGATGTCGTGTTTGATGCCGTCGATGCGCTCGTAGCCGATGAAGTTCCGTTTGAGCAGGTAGAGCAGTTTCTCGACCTGGTACTCCGTCAGCGTGTCCGGATCGTCTGCGAGGATCGCCGGCTCCGGGCGGACGGAGATGCCCTCGAGTTCGGCCGGTCCGTCGTCCTCGTCGTCCTCGTCCTCGTCGTCGTTGAGAAGGCGTTTGACCGTCTCAATGATACCGGCGTCGGTGCTTCCGGACGTCTCCTCGAAGAGGTCGTACCGCTGTAAGAGCCGACGGGTTTCGTCCTCGATGACCGTCCGCCGGCCGTCTTCGTCGGCTTTCTCTTTGACTCCGTCGTCGGAATACTTGATCGCCGTCCTGAGTTTGCCCGAGAGGAACTCCTGGAGCTCCTCCTCGATCTCGTTCAGGTACGGCTCGATCACGTAGTACTTCTTCTCGTTTTCCTTCTCCGAGTGGAAGATAACGACGTAGGCGTAGGGTTTGTTCACCCAGTAGCGCTCGACCTCGCGGAAGTGTTTCTTCTTCTCCATCGGAACCGCCTTCTCCAGATCGTAGCGGTTCGACAGCGTCGTGTTCCCCGCGGCGGTCGAGAAGAACTCGTCCTCGTCGATGTCATCCTGGACGTTGACCGTTCGCTCGTCGACGACGTCGTCCAGTTCCATCGCGATGTCCTCGCCGATCGACAGCCGCTCCTCGAGCGTGTCCGGGTCGAACCCCAGCGCCTCCTCCTTGTCGTGGGGGACGACCTCGCCGTCGCTATCCCGGGGTCGATCGCCGTTCTCGTCGTAGTAGTACACCCATTTGTAGTGTTCCCAGGTCCAGACGTCCTTGACGACCGGCGTGGTCTCGGGATCGACGTACTCGAGGAACTCGGTCTCGAGGAGGTCGTGGTTGTCGCCGGCGATCGGGAGCACGCGGTCGACGAGGTCGTCCGGATGGTAACCCAGGTAGGCTTCCGGATCGAACTCGACTGCGTCCCAGTCGTCGCCGCTTGGGGGTGACGGCTCGATTTCCTCGTCGGTCTCGAGTCCGAGCTGGTCGCCGCCTTCACGGCCCGGATCCGGGTCGTCGGGATAGAGAGAGGAGACTTCGTCGCCGTAGCCGTACTCGTCCATGAAGTCCGCCCACGTGTACTCCCCGACCCGGGCCGACGGTTCCGACTCGCCGCCTTCGGGGGTTCGTTCCGCCTCCGACACAGCGTCGGACGCCTCGCCCTCGGAGAAGTCCCCGGCGTCCGACCGGTCGGCCTCGTCAATAGCCATTACATTCAAGCAAATACTCACCCTTCAAAAAGGTCACGTGGCCATTACCATATCTGATAACGGAAACGCTGTCGGCCGTCATCGGGGATGAAACGCCGGATTCCGTCACTTCGATGGCGCTGCCAGTGACTATTGGTATCGGACATCTCCAGATCATATCATTCCCACAATGATTTCTATCAGACATTATACGGGAGAGCGACCCGCTGAAACGAACGCGGACGGTTCGGCGGGCAAACAGCCCGGATCGGCCCAAATCTGACGGCGAAGCGTGGTTCGGCGGCGCGCGGGCCGGTCATCCAGGACATCGATGTAAATCTAAGTTAAATATATCCATGTTTTGTTAATCTATTTCGCTCTTTCACTTTCAGATGGCAGCCAGCAACTATACCATCGGCGGACCGAAAGCCAACGTATGGAGTACGCAGACTCGAGTCAGGCGCAGGCGGTCGCCGAGCGGGCCCGCGCACTGATGGAAGAGGTCGTCCTCCCGATCGAACGCGAACGGGCCGGTGGAATGGCACTCTCGAGCGGAACCATCGCGGAACTGCGCGAGGCCGCACGCGAGTACGACGTCTACGCGCCCCAGATCCCCGAGGAGTACGGCGGGATGGGCGTGGGCTTTCGGGACTCCCTCCCGGCCTTCGAGGAGGCCGGCCGGAGCCTGCTGGGACAGGTCGCGATGCGCGTCGACGCGCCCGACGAAGGGAACATGCACCTGCTGGAACTGGCCGGGGACGATCTCCAGAAGGAGACCTACCTCGAGCCGCTGGTCGCCGGCGACATCCGTTCGGGGTTCTCGATGACCGAACCGATGCAAGGGGCCGGATCGGATCCGAAGATGATCCGGACGACCGCGGAGAAGGACGGCGACGAGTGGGTCATCGACGGCCACAAGTGGTGGACCACCCAGGGCGTCGAGGCCGACGTGCTGATCGTTCTCGCCCGGACCGACGAGGACGCCCATCCCTACCAGGGATGCTCGCTGTTTCTCGTTCCCGCGGACGCCGACGGCGTCGAGGTCGTCCGCGACATTCCCCACATGGGCGGCGGTTCGCTGGGCGTCTCTCATGCCGAAATCCGCTACGATGGAGTCCGGGTCCCCGAAGAGCACCTGCTGGGCGAACGGGATCAGGGATTCGTCCACGCACAGGAACGCCTCGGACCCGCGCGTCTCACCCACTGCATGCGCTACTCGGGGATGGCACAGCGCTCGCTCGAGATCGCGAAGGCCTACCTGAGCGAGCGCCAGGGGTTCGACTCGACGCTCTCGGAGAAACAGTCGCTTCGCCACCGGATCGCCGACGCCGAAACCAGGCTCCACGTGGCCCGGACCGCGATCCGGGACGCCGCGGACCGGATCGCCGCGGGGAAGGAGGCCCGCGTCCCCGTCTCGATGTGCAAGGTGTTCACCGCGAACGTCACCCAGGAGGCGATCGACCTCGCGGTGCAGTGTTGCGGGGCCAACGGCATCGGGAAAGACCTCCCGCTGTCGGACTTCTACGAGTCGGTCCGCCAGTTCCGGATCGTCGACGGCGCGGACGAAGTCCACCGCCGCGTCATCGCGCGTGCCGCGTTCGAGGACGTGAACGAGGAGGAACTCGAGCCGCTGACGCGGTTCGGGGAGCCGAACCGACGGTCGGAGTGAGATATGAGGTAGCCGTCCGGCTGCTCGACCGCTCGAGGTCGATAGTCGGCCTCGAGAGATCGGGACGCTGGTGGGAGCGAGGGGGCGTGGCGGGATTCGAACTACGCGAACGGCTCGCTTCGCTCGCCGTTCTCTCGTTCGAACTCCGTGCTCGTTCACTCCTCACGTCCGTTCGTCGCAGAACGGGCGTGGCGGGATTCGAACTACGCCCAGACGTGCTCGCTCCGCTGCGCGCGTCCGGTCTACTTAGAATCCCACCATGCCGGTTCGCTCCCGTCGGTCGCTGCACGGGCGTGGCGGGATTCGAACCCACGATCAGAAGGTTAGGAACCTTCTGCCCTCTCCGCTAGGCCACACGCCCCGAAAAATACGGTTAGTTGGTTTCCGTTTCCGTTTCCGTCTCGGTCTCGTCTTCACTCGTGACTGGCTCGGTGTCGACGAAGTCGTCGTCGTCCTCGTCGACGCCCTCGAACTCGCCAGATTCACGCATCTCCTCGAGTTCCGTTTCGACCTTTTCACGCCCCTTCTGGAATTCGCCCATGGCCTCGCCGGTCGACCGGGCCAGCTTCGGGATCTTGTTCGCCCCGAACAGCAAGATGGCGATGAAAAGGATGATCAGTAGTTCCGGACCCCCGGGTGCGCCGGGGATGAACAGCGGTGCGATTTCGGCTACCATCTCTATGCGTGGCTTACCCGCTGGCAATTATAACCTTTTTGGACCGCTCAGTTAAACAAGAGTCCGCGACGCCCTCATGAGGGCGGAAATCCGTCCGAAAACGTTCGGTCGGTCTTCGGTAGCGACGATTCATACGGATTGCTGTACCGATGAACCGGCACAACCGCCGCCAGGGTCGCGGCTGCGCCGGGAATGACCTACAGTAAACCGTATCAGTTCACATGTCCGTCCATGCTCGGCCTGCACGGGCCGGCATCGATCCGCGTCGTTCTCGCGCGCGCTACTCTAGAACTCGCCCGAGAGGCCGAACGACGCGCGCGATTCGGCGATCCGCCAGTTCCCGTCGACGCGCCGATACTCGTCGACGTACCGACCCTGTCGCCACCCCTCGTTGCCGTCGGCGTCCCGATAGCACAGGAGGAGGTACCAGCGACCGGTCGCTTCGTCGCCGGCCTCGAGTTCGACGACGGGGTTCGCGACGAAATGCGCCGAGTAGTCATAGAGCGAGTCGAACGTCCCGGTAGCGAACGCCTGGAGTTCCTCGTGGCCCTCGTAGGACTGCTGGCCCTCGAGGACGAATCGACCGTCTTCGGTGAACAGCGAGACCCACCGATCGTAGTCGCCGTCGTCGATGGCATAACAGTAGTCGTACTTCAGCCGGTGGATGGCCTCGCGCGTCGACGTGGTCATACTCATAGCGGAAGGCTCGAACGGCGAGGGGGATAAGCGTGGGCGGTCTTCCGGTGGAGGACTCGGGGTCTCCGATACCCTCTCGAGCACCGTATCGACGCGCTCCAGACCCGACACCGCCTGGACTCCCGAACCGATTTGGTAACGAAACAGTCTTTCACGCCGAACCGAAACTAGCCATCGATGGTAGAAACTGGAGACGCTGCACCCGATTTCACCGCACCGCTCGCAAACGGCGACGTCGAATCCTTCACGCTCTCCGAGCGACTCGAGGACGAGGCGCCGATCGTCCTCGCTTTCTTCCCCGGCGCCTTCACGAGCGTCTGCACCGAGGAGATGTGCACGTTCCAGGACCGACTGTCCGCATTCGACGATGTCGACGCCGAAGTGTACGGCGTCAGCCGCGACTCCCCGTTCACGCTCAACGAGTTCCGCGCACAGAACGACCTCGAGTTCGGCCTCATCAGCGACCTCAACAAGGAGGTCGTCGACGAGTACGGCGTCGAGATGGACTTCGCCGACCTGGGCGTCTACGGCGTCGCGAAGCGGTCGGTCTTCGTGATCGACAGCGACGGTGAGATCACCTACTCGTGGGTCAGCGACGACCCCGGCGTCGAACCGGAGTACGTCGAGGTCGAAGCGGCCGCCGAAGACGCCGCGTAAGCCGGTCGACGATCCCCCGATTCCGTCCTCCCGTCGACGCGGAAATTTCGTAGCCGGCACAGGGTTTTTCTAACCGGCCGCCGTCGTTTGGCTATGAGCGACTCTGGTACCGAAGCGGACTCTCGTCGCATCTATTCTCCCGATGCCGAACACGAGTTCCCCGACGAGAAACTGAACCGCGTCCTCGAGTTCGTCGAGGACGACGAAGAGATCCAGACTTACCTCGAGGCCCAGAACGTCAACGCGGTCGACCGGATGCGGTACAACGATCACGGCGTGAAACACATCGAGATCGTTCGCAACCGCGCGCTGTGTCTGTACGATCTGCTGAAAGGCGGCGACGTCGAGTTCCACGCCGGTCAGCAGGGACTCGAGGAGGAAGACGAGTCAGTGGTCGTCGCGCTGGCTGCGACGCTGCACGACGTGGGCCACGTGGTCCACCGCGACGAACACGTCTACTACTCCATCCCGCTGGCCGCGGACATCCTGGATCGGATCCTCCCCGAGTTCTACGACGTCGCGGAGACGGTCCGGATGAAAGGCGAGATCCTCCACGCGATCCTCTGTCACCACACTGCGGAGACGCCGCTGACGACCGAGGCGGGCGTGATCCGGGTCGCCGACGCCCTGGACATGGAAAGCGGTCGATCCCGCATTCCCTACGAACACGGCGGCCGCGGGATCAACACGCTCTCGAGCCAGGCGATCAAGCGAGTATCGCTCCACGAGGGCGACACCCGGCCCGTGATGGTCGAAATCGCGATGACCAACGCCGCGGGGGTCTACCAGGTCGACAACCTGCTGAAGGCCAAACTCCGGGACTCGGGACTCGAGGACGAGATCCGGATCGTGGCGGTCAACACCAACGAGAACCGGGAGCAACTGGTCGAACGGATCGAACTCTGAGCCGACGGATCGCGTCGTTTCCGCCGTCCTCGCCGAGTACGTCCCCACTCCTGGTTTTCGTCGTGTCGTACCCGACGGGTCGTCCACCCGTTCGCTTCGGCGGCAGGTCCCTCTCGAAAATCCGAGTTACGTTCGAGCCAGTTCGAACCCGTCGTCCGTCCGTTCGAGGTGTCCTCGCTTGCGGAGCGTCCCTGTAATCGAGAGGACCGTACTCTTCGAGAGGTCGAGATCCGTACAGAGCCGATCGGCGGGACACCGTCCGTGGGACGCGAGATAGAGGTAGACGAGTTTCGCGCGCGGCGACTCGAGATCCGCCGGCATCGATACGTACTGGGTCGACGTCGCAGTCGTCTGCATACGAGACAGTCCTGTTTTCGACAATAATAAAGTTGAGTGTCGACGATAGTCGAAAACTCGGCGGCGGAGGGACGATCGACGGCACGAAACGCGAAGGGATGGATCAGGGCGGCCCGCGACTCCAGGTCGGAGGATTTTCGTTCGTCCCGCCCCGTTGACCGATATGAATTACGAGCTCATCTTACTCGGTCTTGCTACGGGCGCAGCAACGGGCGGCTTCTTCGCGTTGTTCGACGTCCCGATCCCTGCACCGCCCGAACTGCCCGGACTCATGGGTATCGTCGGAATTTACCTCGGATACAAGCTCGTCGACGCGGCGGGGATCACGGCAAACGTATCGAGCTGGCTCGGACTGTAAGGCGGTCGTCGATCGTCGAAGGACTTTTCGTCGACCCGTTAGGGAGCGACCTCGAGGTCGGCCGCGAATTCGCGGGCGCGCTCGCGGATCGCGTCGGCGTCGGCGGCGAGTACCTCCCCGTCGTCCAGCAGGACGTTCCCGTCGACCATCGTGAACTGGACGTCGTCCCCGCGGGCGGCAAACACGAGATGCGAGAGGACGTCGTGGATCGGCGTCGCGCGCGTCAGGTCGGTCTCGAGGCCCACGATGTCGGCTTTCCACCCCTCGCGGAGCGCGCCGACCCGGTCGAAGCCGGCCGCGCGGGCGCCGTTTATCGTCGCCATCTCGAAGACCGTCGGCGCGGGTAGCGCCTGGGGCTCGAGCCGTTCGACCTTCTGGAGGAGGCTGGCCTGTCGCATCTCAGTGAACGGGTCGAGCGTGTTGTTACACGGCGGGCCGTCGTTGCCGAGCGCGACGTTGATGCCCCGATCGAGGTAGTCGTGGATCGGGGCGACGCCGCTCGCCAGTTTCATGTTCGAGGACGGGCAGTAGGTGACGTTGGTACCGGTTTCCGCGAGCACCTCCCGCTCGCTCTCGTCGGTCCAGACACAGTGGGCGAGGACGACGTCCTCGCCGGTCAGTCCGACCTCGTCGAGCCAGTGGACGTTCCGCCGACCGGTCTCCTTCTCGACGGTGGCGACTTCGTCCCGGTTCTCGCTCGCGTGCGTGTGAATCCGAACGCCGTCGTACTCGTCCGCGAGGGCCCGCGACCCCCGGAGACACTCTTCGGTACAGCTGACGGCGAAGCGCGGGGTCAGCGCGTAGCGGATCCGGCCGTCGGCGGCGCCGTGATACCGCTGGATGAGCCGCTCGCTCTCGGCCAGCGCCTCGTCGGTGTCCTCGAGCAGTCCGTCGGGGGACTCCTTGTCCATCATCACCTTCCCCAGCCGGCCGCGGATCCCCAGATCGCGGGCCGCTTCGAAGGCCTCCTCGGCGTGATGCACCGAGAGGTGGTCGATGCAGGTCGTCGTCCCGCTCTCGATCATCTCGAGGTAGCCCAGTTCGGCCGCGGTTCGCATCTCCTCGGCCGACAGCGAGGCCTCCATCGGCAGGACGTAGTCGAACAGCCACTCGAGCAGGGCGGTGTCGTCCGCGATTCCACGACCCAGGCTCTGGACGGAGTGGACGTGTGCGCCGACGGTTCCCGGCGCGAGCAGGTCGTACGAACGACGTTCGTGGTCTGGATAGCGTTCGATACAGTCCGAACGGTCCCCGACTGTGACGATTCGGTCGTCCTCGACGACGACGGCACCGTCCGCGATCACGGTGTCCGCGTCGGCGATGACTGTCCCCGACAGCAACATACCGAACCACGATAGCCGTTCGCGGCTCTTATCTCTATGGATTCGTCGGGCGATGTTCAGAACTCGGCGAGAGACACAGAGAAGACGGGTTCGAACCGTTACGACTCGAGCGCCATCGACAGCTTCGATAACCCCCACGCAAGCGAGACGAGGAACACGAAGGTCAGGTATCCCACCACGAGCGGGACCGCGATCACCGGCAGCGACTCGTAGAATACGTAGGCGGCCGCGACGAGCAACGGGACGAAAACGAGATTCGCGTAGACGAATCGCGCGATACTCATTTGGCGACGCTACTCCGGGGAGACGGATAGCCCTGCTGGTCTCGCGGTTGGAGCGAAACGGGAAGGGACGAAAGGAGAGCAAAGCACCGACCAGGGAATCGGCCGACTCCGACTGTGGAACCGCCAACTACGAGTATCGAGCCGTAAACGGCGCAGTCAGTAACTGCGCTCTTTCGGCTCGTAGGTCTTGTCCTGGCCCTCGAGGATGACCGGACGGTACCAGACCGACGGCTCGCCGCCGTCCCACGAGACCATCGTGTGCTTGAGCCAGTTCTCGTCGTCGCGGATCTGGTTCTCCTGGCGCCAGTGGGCCCCGCGGAACTCGTTGCGGACCAGGGCACCGAGCGCGATCGTCTCGGCGACGTCGATCAGGTTCCGCGTCTCGATCGTGTGCTGGAGGTCGGTGTTGAACGTCCGCGATGGGTCGTCGACGTAGACGTTCTGGTACTCCTGGCGACACTCGCGGATGATCTCGAGTGCCTTCTTGATCCCGTCTTCCGTGCGGAAGACGTTGACGTAGTCGGTCATCGCCTGCTGGAGCTTCGAGCGGATCTCGGCGTGCTGGACGCCCTCGTCGCGGTCCAGCAGTCGGTCGACGCGGGCACGCTCGCGCTCGACGGCGCGCTCGAGCAGCCCCTCGGCGTCGGCGGCGACGCCGCCGTCGGCCGCGATGGCCTCGTCGACCTCGTCGAGGCCGGCCTTGCCGGGCGTGACCGGGAACTCGGTGTCGTCCTCGTCCTCGGCGTCGTCGCCGTAGCCGGTCCGGATCTCGGCCTCGCCCAGGTCCTCGCCGGCGGCGTGACGACCGGCGCGCTTGCCGAAGACGATCAGTTCCGGGAGGGCGTTCCCGCCCAGGCGGTTGCCGCCGTGGACCGAGACGCAGGCACACTCGCCGGCCGCGTAGAGACCGTCGATACAGGTCTGGCCGTTCTCGTCGGTCTCGATGCCGCCCATCGCGTAGTGCTGGCCGGGCTTGACCGGCATCGGCTCGACGAGCCCGTCGACCCCCTCGAAGTCCTCTGCCAGGTGCAGAATGTTCTCGAGGCGGTCCATGATGCGCTCCTCGCCGAGGTGGCGCATGTCGAGGTGGACGTACTCGTCCTCGATGCCACGCCCCTCGTCGACCTCGGTGAGTTCGGCCCGGGCGACGACGTCGCGGGAGGCGAGTTCGCCGGAGTTGTTCGCGTAGCCGTACTCGAACATGAACCGCTCGCCCTCGCTGTTGTAGAGGATGCCGCCCTCCCCGCGGACGCCCTCGCTGATGAGGACGCCGGTCGACGGCAGCGAGGTGGGGTGGAACTGGATGAATTCCATGTCCTCGAGCGGGGCGCCCGCACGGTAGGCCATCGCGTGGCCGTCGCCGGTACAGGAGACGGCGTTTGTGGTGTGGTCGAAGGCCTGCCCGGGACCGCCGGTCGCGAGGACGACGCCCTGGTTGGCTTTGAAGCCCTCGATGTTGCCGGACTGGACGTCGTAGGCGACGACGCCGTGACACTCCCGATCGTTGGGATCGGGCTCGTCCGTCGTCGCGAGGTTCATCACGTACCACTCGTCGTACACCTGGATGCCCCGCTTGACGACCTGCTCGTACATCGTGTGCAGCAGGTGGTGGCCGGTTTCGGCACCGGCGTACGTGGTGCGGGGGTACGAGAGCCCGCCGAACGGGCGCTGGGAGACGCGACCGTCCTCCTCGCGGGAGAACGGCATCCCCCAGTGCTCGAGGTGCATCGTCTCCTCGGGGGCGTCCTGGGCCAGCGTCTCGACAGCCGGGGCGTCGCCGAGGTAGTCCGACCCCTTCATCGTGTCGTAGGCGTGCAGTTCCCAGTCGTCGCCCTCCTGGAGTGCGGCGTTGATCCCGCCCTCGGCCGCGCCGGTGTGGCTGCGGACCGGATGGAGTTTCGAGACGAGTGCCGTGTCGGCTCCCGCCTCGTGCGCTGCGATCGCGGCTCGGAGGCCGGCGCCGCCCGCGCCGACCACGATGACGTCGTGTTCGTACATATTACCAGAATTTGAGGTTCTTCTTGACGGCCTCCCGCTTGAGTTCCTGGATGTGCTCGGTTAGCGGGATGTCTTTCGGACACACTTCCGTACAGGAGAACTGGGTCTGGCACCGCCAGACGCCGTGTTCCTGCTCGAGAATGCGGAGTCGGTGCTCTTTGATCTCCTCGCTCTCGCGGTCGTCCATCGCGAACTTGTAGGCCTTGTTGATCGCCGCCGGGCCGAGGTACTTGTTGTCGCCGGCCGCGATGTTACACGAGGACATACAGGCGCCACACCAGATACACCGCGAGGACATCTTGATCTTCTCGCGGTTCTCCGGACTCTGGCGCTGCTCCTCGAGGTCGTTGACGTCGGGCGTGTCTTCGTCCTGGAAGTACGGCTCGACGGCGTGCATCTGGTCGTAGAAGTGGCTCATGTCGACGACCAGGTCCTTGACGACCTCCTGGTGGGGCAGCGGTTCGATGCGAACCGGCTGCTCGAGGTCGGAGATCTGGGTCTTGCAGCCGAGTCGCTGTTTGCCGTTGACGAAGAAGGCGTCGGAGCCACAGACCGCCTGTCGACAGGAGTGACGGAACGTAAGCGAGGAGTCGTACTCGTCGCGGGCGTACATGACCGCATCGAGGACGGTCATCCCCTTCTCGAAGGGAACGTGGAAGTCGTCGAAGCGGGGCTCCTGCTTGCCCTCGACTTCGGGGTCGTATCGGAACACTTTGATGTGAACCGTCTCCCCCTCGAGTTCGGCCTGTTTCTCCGACTCCTCGTCGATCGCGCCCGACTCTTTCTCGGCGAGGCGGCGGTCCTGGGGCGACTGGGCCCCCTTCATGTCCGGATCTTTCGGTGCTTCCTGCGTCTCGGGTTCTTGTTGTTGCGTACTCATGTTAGGTCCACCCGGCCATAGCGAGTGCGACGTAGATTCCCTGGACGATCAGCGCGCCACCAGCGATAACAAGGACTGCGAGTACTACTTTCTTCGGGGTTCCGTCGAGACCCTGGTTGACGAGTGCGTTGTAGACGCCGTTGACGCCGTGGAACGCCCCGGCGATCAGGAACAACACCATCGTCAGGAAGTAGCCGACGTTTTGCATCCGCGCCTGCGTGCCGAGGAAGGTCACTTCGTAGGCGTGGTTGACGAAGTGTAGCTGGAAGAAGTGAAACGCGAGGACGACGACGAGAAACGCCGCCGTGATTCGCTGGAGCAGCCACGCGGTCCCGCCGGGGGCGAAGGAACTGTAGCGTTCGGCCATTAGATGCCCACCCCCGAGAGGAACGTCGGAACGCTCGCGACGGTGATGACCCCCGTCAGGATCAGTGAGGCGTAGAAGCTCTTGTCCTGTGCCTCGAGTCCGATGCCGAGGTCGACCATCAGCAGTCGGAGCCCGTTCAGGATGTGGAAGACGGCGACGGCGAGCAACCCGACCTCGAGGACGCGGATGATGAACAGGTCCTCGAGCCCCTGTAGCGTCGTCGTGTAGACGTCCGTCTCCGCCTGAATCATCGCTGGATCACCGCTCGCTGCGCCGATTGACGTACTCAGCACGGCGATGTGGGTGAACAGGTAACCGATCAGCATCCACCCCGTGAACTTGTGGAAGATCCACGCCCACATCCCGGCCTTGAATTCTTTCCAGCGGCCGAAATCCTCGATGAGGCCGCGGTTGTAAGACTGACTCATGCGCTCATGTGGACCGTTTGACCGTGAGGGTATAGAAGTTACTTTTGTCGCTTCCAATTACCGCCACTACCGAGTGGCTCGGGTCGGAAACTCGCGGTGTGCGTGAGCGCGAACCGAACCCGTTCGGGTCGAGCGCGTATCGAACCGGCGATGTCACGCGTCGGATCCGTGCGGCCGGAGAGACCAACCCCTGTCCAGTCAGTCCCGCAGTCGGGACCGGGACCGCGCCCTGCCCTCGCCCCGTTCCCGCTCGAGCGCGGTCAGGGTGTCCTGTGAGAGGCCGACGAGGTGACACAGCGGGTTGCCGGGGTAGACGACGGGGTTCTCGAGAACGCCGACGATGAGGCCGGTAAACGGCGCTTCGACGGTCTCGATGTCGTCCTCTTCCTTGAACGGGTTCGTGATCGAGCAGATCACCTCGCCCTCCCGAACGAGTTCGCCGCGGCCGCGTTTCATGTCGACGATGCCGCCCGCGTCGGCGCGGATCCAGGTCTTCTCGTCGTCGTCGTCGATGACGGTGCGCCAGCCGGGCCAGTGAACGGCCGAGTCGCGATGACAGCCGAACTCGGCCAGCACGCTCGCGACGCCGGTCAGTGCGCGGTCGATGAGGCGTCGCTGGAAGCGGTGGGCCTCGCCCATCTCGACCGTGATCGTCGGCACGCCCGCGTCGGTCGCCTCGCGGCGGAGGGTCCCCGACGGCCCCTCACCGGCGATGATGACGTTGGAACTGAAGGCGTTGGCGACCCGGGCGACCGTCGGATCGTCCATGTTCGCCCGGACGTGGAGCATGTTCGTCCGGCCGCGGGTGGAGGTGTGGAAGTCGAGCCCGAGGTCGCAGGGCTCGATGAAGTTCGTGAAGATGCGGTGGGCCATCCGCCTGGCGCTCGTCGATCCCTCCCGGCCGGGGAACGACCGGTTGAGGTCCCGGTCGTAGATGGGCAGGTATCGCTCCTGGGCGAGGAAGCCGGGGACGTTCATCACGGGCAGGCAGACGAGCGTCCCGTGGAGGTCGGCGTGGTTCCAGTCGTGGGCGACCTCGCGGACGACCTCGATGCCGTTCAACTCGTCGCCGTGGGCCGCCGCCGACAGGAAGACCGTCGGGCCCGGCTGCTCGCCGTTGACGATCGTCACCGGAATGCGGACGGGATCACCCAGGTACGTCTCGCTGATACCGTACCGGATGTTGGCCGATTCGCCGGGGTCGACCCGGCCGCCGTTGTACGTGAACGGTTCGGGATCGTCTCCACTGGCGTCCAGATCGGGGGGCGTGACTGTTGCCTCGTCGGGGGGCTCGAGGTCGTCGCGGGGGACGTCGTCGCTCATATCCCCCGCTGGACGGGACGAAACGTGAATCTTGCCCTCCGAATTACGTCCCCGTATCGTCGCGAGAGATTTTTGGACGAACGGACACTGGATGGCCGAGGTGGTGGAAAATCTCTCCCCGTAACCATACGTTTTATACGAGGGGGTGGTACGCCTCCGCATGGAAATTCGCGAAGCAACTACCACGGACGTCGACGCCGTCCGCTCGATCGCCGAGGAGTCGCTCAACTCTACGTATACGGACTTCCTCGAGGAGGAAACGATCGACGAGGCGATCGAGCAGTGGTACGGGGAGGGGTTCGCGGACTTCCTCGAGGACGACCACGCGCTCGTGCTCGTCGTCGAGCGCGACGGCGAGGTCGTCGGCTTCTCCCAGAGCGAACTGGTCGGACAGCGATACGGGACGGGACAACTCCAGTGGCTCCACGTCGCCCCCGATCAGCGCGGCGACGGCACCGGGGTCCGACTCCTCGTCCGGACCCGCGAACGGCTGCTCGAGGAGGGGGCGGATCAGGTCGTCGGGTTCGTTCTCGCCGACAACGAGGGCGGCAACCAGTTCTACCGGGACCACGGCTTCGAGCGAGCGGGCCAGCGCGAGGTCGAAATCGGCTCCGAAACGTTCACCGAGAACGTCTACGTCGAGAGCGACCTCGAGGACGAGGGCTGGGGTGCCGTCGACGAACTCGAGGTCGACGGCGAAAGCGTCTACGTCAGCTACGGAGAAGCCGCTCGCGGTGCCAAAGCCCCGTTCTACAGTACCTACAGCACGGCGGATCGGGAGGAGGTGTACGCGTGGCTCTGTGGAAACTGCGACTCGCTGGACAACGCCATGGACACGATGGGGCGTATCGAGTGCAACGTCTGTGGCAATCGGCGGAAGGCGACTCGGTGGGACGCCTCGTACCTGTAGTCGGGTGAGGCCTACTGTTTTGTCGGTACGGCAACTGAAAGGCGGTATGGGCGATACCGCCGATACCGGACGGCTCGGACGACTTCACCACATCGAACTGTACGCTTCCGAGTTCACGACGACGGTCGAGTTCTGGGCGTGGTGGCTCACCGAACTCGGGTACGAACCGAAAGACGACTGGGACGGCGGTAGATCCTGGCGGAACGGCCCGACGTACGTGGTACTCGTCGAGGCGGACGACGGGACGTCCCCGTTCGACCGGCGGTCGCCCGGCCTGAATCACCTCGCGTTCCACGCCGATACCCGACAGCGGGTCGACCGCCTTACCGACGGCATCCGTCGCCGGACGGACGCGAAGGTGCTCTACGAGGACCAACACCCCTACGCAGGCGGCTACTACGCGCTCTACTGCGAAGGACCCGAAGGAGTCAAACTCGAGGCCGTGGCGTCCGACGCGGCGCGACGGGCCGAGTAGGACGAGCGTATCCTTCGAATAAGCACACGTTTCGCCCGCAAGCGGGCGGCTTGCTCGTTGTTTACCCCGCATTACAATTGCCCGATCGGGCGTCGGTCGGGGATGACGACCGCGGCGGCGTCGGTCGTGCGCTTCTCTATGAGTTCGAGTACACGCAACCGGATCGTTCGCGGGTTCAAGGCGACGCTCGTCTCGAGGGCGGTCTACATGCTCTCGAGCGCGCTGTTGATGTTCGTCCTCGCGCGCATCCTCGAGCCCGACGGCTACGGGGCGTTGTACTGGGCGATCGGGGTTCTGATGGTCGTCCAGTTGCTCGCCGATCTCGGCATCGGGAAGTCCACGGCGCGGTACATCTCCGAATACAGCGAGAAAGACGAAGGACAGATCCCGCACCTGCTACGGTCGGCCGTCGCGTACAAGCTGGTAGTTCTCGCGGTAGTCGCGTACGCGCTACTGGTCTTTCACGATCGGATCGCGGTCCTGCTCGGGGACCCGGAGGCGGCCCCGTTCCTGGCGGCCGGCGTCCTCTTCATCGTGGCAAACTCCGTTAGCGGCTTCTCGATGATGGCGTTTCAGGGGTTCAATCGCCTCGGTTACAGCGCCGCGGTGCAGGCGGTCAGCGGGGCGACGCGGCTCGTCTTCGCCGTAGGGTTCGTCCTGCTCGGGTTCGGCGCGCTCGGTGCCCTGTTCGGCTACATCGTCGGCTACGCCATCGCCGGGGCGTTCGGGGTCGGCGTTCTCTACTTCAAGTTCTATCGAACCTACGAACCCGCCGAGGAGTACGAAGAGGGACTCTCCAGGCGACTGGCCGAGTACAGCGTGCCGCTGACGGCGACCCGCAGCGCGAACGTCATCGACAAGCGCCTCGACATCGTTCTCGTCGGGGTCTTCCTCCCCTCGGCGGCCGTCGGGTTCTACCAGCTCGGGAAGCAGGTCGTCGACTTCGTGCTCGCCCCCTCGGAGTCGCTCGGGTTCACTATCTCTCCGAACTTCGGCGAACAGAAAGCGAACGACCAGCTCGAGCAGGCCCGCCGGATCTACGAGGAGTCGCTGACCCACACGATGCTGGTCTACATCCCCGCGGCCGTCGGACTCGTGCTGGTCGCCGATCCGTTCGTGACCATGGTCTTCCCGGAGTACGAAGGGGCCATCCCCGTGCTGCAGGTCCTCGCGGGGTTCGTCGTCCTCCAGGCGATCACGAACCTGACCAGCGACAGCCTGGATTACCTCGGCCGCGCCCGCTCCCGCGCGATCGCGAAGGGGGTCACCGCGGTCACCAACTTCGGGCTGAACCTGGTGTTGATCCCGACGATCGGGGTCGTCGGCGCGGCGCTCGCGACGGTCGCGACCCACTCGGTGTACGTCGCGGTCAACCTCTACATCGTCCACGAGGAACTGTCGCTCCGGCTCGGCCGGCTGGCACGGTCGATCGGGACGATCTGTGCGATCACGCTCGTGATGGCCATCGCCGTCTCGCTCGTGACCCCGCTGGTCTCGAACCTCCCCATGCTGGTCGGCGCGATCACGCTCGGGGCGGCGACGTGGGCCGTACTCGCGGTGGCCAGCGGCCTGCTCGATCCCACCGAAGTCCGAGCCGTCATCCGGTCCGAGGGGAGCCACTGAACCGGCCGCCTCGAGAGGTCGACCGTGAATCTTCGGCGACGACCGAGGACGGGCGCGTCCGCTTGCGGTTCCCTATCAATACTTATCCCGGCGGTCGGCATCTAGTGTGTATGATCGACGACCCCGTCACCGTCGGCGTCCTGAGTTTTCACACGAGCAAAGAGACGAAAGCGATCCTCAACGCGGTGGAGGAACTGGGCCACGACACGGCGTGGCTTCGAACCGAGAACACCTCGGTTAGCATCGTCGACGGGAGCGTCGTCTTGGAACCCGACGTCGACGTGATCGCGAACCGAATGCTGCTGTCGAACACCGAACAGCCCTGCGAGGAACTGGGACTGGCGAACACCTTCGCACAGCTCGTCCCGATGCTCAACGAGCCGACGAGCGTCCTCACCGCCGTACACAAGCTCTCGACGGCGACGGCGCTCGCGAGCCGGGACGTTCGCACGCCGAACGTGACGCTCGCGCTCAGCAGCGACACCCTGAACGCCGCCCGCGACCGGTACGGCGAGGAGGCGGTCTACAAGACCGCGATCGGCACCCACGGCGGCGGCACCTGGAAGGTCGGGCCGGACGAGCCGGTCAACGCTCGGGTCGGGAACCGCTATGCCTTCCTGCAGGAACTCGTCGATCGCGAGGACGTTCGCCACCGCGACCTCCGGGTCTACGTCGTCGACGGCGAAATCGTCGCCGCGATGTATCGGTACGCGCCGGACAACGACTGGCGGACGAACGTCGCACTCGGCGGCTCCGTCGAGGACGCGACCGGAGACCTGCCCGACGAGGCCGCGGAGATGGCGGTCCGGTCGGCCGAGGCGATCGGACTCGACTACGCGGGCGTCGACCTCGTCGAGGGCGACGAGGGCTGGTTCGTCCTCGAGGTCAACCCGACGGCCGGATTCAAGGGGCTCTACCAGGCGACGGGCGTCAGTCCCGCTCCCCGGATCGCGAAACTGGCGATCGAACGGGCGGGCGGCGACGTCGACGACGAGCGGGTCGACGAGCTATCGCGTGTGCTGGACGACTCGCGGCCGACGGCCCAGCCGGTCCAGCAGACGCCGACCGACACCGAACCCGCCGTCATCGGCTACATCGAGGAGGTCGTCCTCTCGGGTACCAGCGGGTCGTCGACGGTCCGTGCGAAGTCGGACACGGGAGCCACACGGACGAGCATCGACACGGGCCTCGCCGCGGACATCGGTGCGGGACCGATCAAGTCGATCACCCGCATCAGGTCCGGGAGCAGCAAGACCGCGAAGAGCCGTCCCGTCGTCGACGTGGTCGTCGGGGTCGGGGGGAACCAGCACACCGTCACCGCGAGCGTCGAAGACCGGAGCCACATGGACTACCCAGTCCTGCTCGGCCGGGACATCCTCGAGAACTACCGGGTGGACGTGAGTCGGCGTATCGACGGTGGTGACGGCGACACGCCCGAGGAGTAACGGATCACGGAAAACTGGAACGGCGACCGTCCGGGGCCGACCCGACCGACCAGTTGTTTTATTTATCTTTCCGCCGAACCGACGAGTTATGACGACGGTCCTCGCTTCGACGCTCTCCGACACTCCAGTGCTCGGCTCCGACGGAACCGAGATCGGAACGGTCCACAACGTGACGATGGACGTCGAAACCGGCCGGCTGGCGCACCTCCTCGTTTCGCCGGCGACGGAACGGAGCTACGGGTTCGCACGGACTGAAGATGGACGGCTCCGGGTTCCCGCGGGTCGAATGGTGGACGTCGGCGACTACGTGGTGATCGACCGTTCCGTCGAATGAGAAAGCGCGAGGCGGTCACCGCCGGCGCCGACCACCCCGGATATGCTCCCCTGGCCTTCACACGGACAAACTTTCATTTTCACTCCCGGAGATCCAGAGGGAGTAACGGGAAACGATGTTCGGGGCCGGTCCATCGAATTTACGGATCCGATATCGACGACTACCGACGAGACCGGCCGTCAGTGTGGGGGCGCTCGTCAGGGGGATCGATCGACCGAGTTCCTGAGACCGACGTCGAAGTCGTTGCAGACGGCGGACAGCGAACCCACTATCAGCACCTGAGTCGGCGGAATTCTCGAACCAGAAGCCGGAACCGACCCCTGGCCGCCACCGTTCGAGCGAACAGACGGGCCGACCGGAGCGACGGGAGCCCCGATCTATAACGGACTCATCGGGGTCGTGCCGGCGACACGTCGCGAGCCCGGCGTCGACCACGATTCCTAATTCGATAATATTTTTTGGCTACTCACGAACACTTCCTTTCTCGATTAGACAATCTTAATAGGCAAAAGTAGCAATCGTCTGATGATGATAGGCTCTGACCAAGACTGGTGGCCGAACCAGTTGGACCTGGAGGTTCTCGACCAGAACGCCGAACAGGTCGATCCACGGGGCGAGGATTTCGACTACGCCGAGGAGTTCGAAAAACTCGACCTCGAGGAAGTGAAAGCAGACATCGAAGACGTCCTGACGACGTCCCGGGAGTGGTGGCCGGCGGACTACGGCCACTACGGCCCGCTGATGATCCGGATGGCGTGGCACAGCGCCGGCACGTATCGAACCAGCGACGGGCGCGGCGGTGCCGACGGCGGTCGACAGCGGCTCCCACCGCTCAACAGCTGGCCCGACAACGCGAACCTCGACAAGGCCCGACGCCTGCTCTGGCCGGTCAAACAGAAGTACGGCCGCAAACTCTCGTGGGCCGACCTGATGATCCTGGCCGGCAACGTCGCCCTCGAGTCGATGGGCTTCGAAACGTTCGGCTTCGCGGGCGGACGCGAGGACGAGTTCAAGCCCGACAAGTCCGTCTACTGGGGCCCCGAGAACAAGATGGAGGAGTCCGACCGGTTCAGCGACGAGGGTGAACTCGAGGAGCCCCTGGGCGCCACCGTCATGGGCCTCATTTACGTGAACCCGGAGGGCCCGGACGGCGAACCCGACCCGGAGGCCTCCGCCGAGCGGATCCGGGAGTCGTTCGGCCGCATGGCCATGAACGACGAGGAGACGGCCGCGCTCATCGCCGGCGGCCACACCTTCGGGAAGGTCCACGGTGCCGACGACCCCGACGAACACGTCGGCCCCGAACCCGAAGCGGCCCCCATCGAACAGCAGGGCTTCGGCTGGGAGAACGAGTACGGCGAGGGCAAGGGTCCCGACACGATTACCAGCGGGATCGAGGGCCCGTGGAACACCACGCCGACCCAGTGGGACACGAGTTACATCGACAACCTGCTCAACTACGAGTGGGAGCCCGAGAAAGGTCCCGGCGGCGCGTGGCAGTGGACCACCAAGAGCGGCGAACTCGACGAGGCCGCGCCGGGCGTCGACGACCCCTCCGAGCGGGAAGACGTCATGATGCTGACGACGGACGTCGCCCTGAAGCGCGACCCCGACTACCGGGAGATCCTCGAGCGCTTCCAGGAGAACCCCATGGAGTTCGGAATGGCCTTCGCGAAGGCCTGGTACAAGCTGACCCATCGCGACATGGGCCCGCCGGAGCGGTTCCTCGGTCCGGAGGTCCCCGACGAGGAGATGCTCTGGCAGGACCCGCTCCCCGACGCCGACTACGACCTGATCGGGGACGAGGAGGTCGCCGAACTCAAAGAGGAGATCCTCGCGTCGGACCTCTCGGTCTCCCAGCTGGTCAAGACTGCCTGGGCGGCGGCGTCGACCTACCGCGACAGCGACAAGCGCGGCGGCGCCAACGGTGCCCGCATCCGCCTCGAGCCCCAGCGTAGCTGGGAAGTCAACGAGCCCGACGAACTCGAGACGGTCCTGTCGACCTACGATGGGATCCAGGAGGAGTTCAACGCCTCTCGATCGGACGACGTGCGCGTCTCGCTCGCGGACCTGATCGTGCTCGGCGGCAACGCGGCCGTCGAACAGGCTGCGGCGGACGCCGGCTACGACGTCGAGGTTCCGTTCGAACCGGGCCGTACCGACGCCACGCAGGAGCAGACCGACGTCGACTCGTTCGAGGCGCTCAAGCCCGATGCGGACGGGTTCCGTAACTACCTCCCGGACGACCTCGACTACCCCGCGGAGGAGGCGCTGGTCAACAAAGCCGACCTCCTCGACCTGACGGCCGACGAGATGACGGTGCTGGTCGGCGGTCTGCGCGCGCTGGGCGCGACCTACCAGGACACGGACCTCGGCGTCTTCACGGACGAGCCGGAGACGCTGACCAACGACTTCTTCGACACCGTCCTCGACATGGACTACGAGTGGAAGCAGGTCTCCGAGGGCGAGGAAGTCTACGAACTGGTCGACCGCGAGACGGGCGAGGTCGAGTGGCGGGGCAGCCGCGTGGATCTGATCTTCGGTTCGCACGCCCGACTCCGTGCCATCGCGGAAGTGTACGCGGCCGAAGACGGCGAAGAGCAGTTCGTCGAGGACTTCGTCGACGCGTGGAGCCACGTGATGCAGGCCGACCGCTTCGACCTCGAGTAATCGGAATCGAGAGTCTCCCCAGAGCCGAGTTCGACGGCAGTGCCGACGTCGGTGCCGACCGCCTGGGGTAGTCGGTTGCCGACGGCGGATGGCCGTTCTACCGCTTCCTGGGTCCGTTTACCGTTCTTTTCGTTCGCAGTTACTACTCGTCGCCGTACGTATCGAAATCCGTCGCCGTACGCGTCGAAACGGCGTTTGATCACCCGACTCGAGTCGGCAATCCTCGACGCATCGACGTGCTCCGATCGGAACGAACGGAACGAACGGAACGCTCGAGAGCCTGCTATCACCTCGATGGACGCCCAAAGAAGGTCGAATCGAACGCCGGGACGACCTGACGGGACGTATCGATACCGACGCGGCGAGAGGGGAAAACGGACTATCCGAAGATGCCGTCGTCGTCGTCTTCGTCCTCTTCTTCTTCCGGAGGTTCTTCACCGGCCGGTTCGTCTTCGGTTTCGGTGTCTTCTTCGTCTTCGGTTTCAGTTTCGTCCTCGGTTTCGTCCTCGGTTTCGTCCTCGGTGTCGTCCTCCGTGTCCTCTTCCTCGTCGTCGACCTCACCTTCCCCGATGCTGACGTCGACCTCGAGCAGGTTCGCCTCCGCGTTGCGGAAGGAGGCGTCGCTGGCCAGCGTCACCGTGTCCCCTTCGCTGACGTCGGCCTCGTCCTCGTCGACGATGAGGTGCCCCAGCACGGTTCCCGCACCGATGTCGAACTGGACGATGTACAGGTCCCAGTCGTCGACGGGATCGAACTCGTCCTCGAAGTTCTCCAGGACGTTGTCCCGATTGGAGGTCTGCAGCTCGGCGAGAACCTCGGCGTCGACGTCAGGGTAGTAGTCCCTTCCGGTGATGACGACCTCCCCGTCGCCATCACCGTCGTCTTGCTGTGCAGCCGCCGTGCTCGCGCTGGCCCCGGCACCTACCGCGAGCGCGGTCGCCGCCAGTGTTCCCTTTTTCATAAACGAACGACGCGAATCTCCACTGTCGAACTGATCTTCCTCACTCATGTCTCTCATGCCCCTGGGGGCAAGCGAAGTTGGCCGATGGCACGTATAAAGCGACTCGTCCGTTTCGTCGGCCATGCGACCGTTTCGGCCGGTAATACCGGAACTAGTCGCGCTACACGCCCGGCGTCGTGGCCGCGAGGCTGCGAGACGCCGAACGGGGAACCGGCCGATCGTCGTCGACACCCGTCGGTGCGCTGTTCGTCTCGAGCGGTTATGGAAACGGCCCGATCGGATGGATGAAAGACCGCCGAAAGCGGCCGCGTCGAAAGCAACTGATCGAGCGACCACCGTGCCGTCGAACGAAAGGACTGTTTCCCCGGAAAACGAGCGATTTTATCGGCAGAGAACCGGTAAAAGTCAATTGCTGCGGGGAGCGTACCGCTACGCTCCGTCGCTTTCGTCGTCGCCCATGCCGTCGTCTTCGGTCTCGTCGTCCATCCCGTCGTCTTCAGTCTCGTCGGCTCCCATGTCTTCGTCTTCGTCTTCGTCCTCGTCCTCGTCCTCGTCCTCGTCGTCGCTAGCGCCCCCTCCTCCGGTACTGACCTCGACCAGGTTCGCCTCCGCGTCGCGGAAGGAGGCGTCGCCGGAGAGCGTCACCGTGTCGCCTTCGCTGACGTCGGCCTCGTCCTCGTCGACGAAGAGGTGACCCAGCACGGTCCCCGCGCCGATGTCGAACTGGACGATGTAGACGTCCCAGTCGTCGACGGGGTCGAACGTTTCCTCGAAGTTCTCGAGGATCGTATCGCGCGTCCCCGTCTCGAGTTCGGCGAGGACGTCGGCGTCGACGTCCGGGTAGTAGTCACTGCCGGTGAGGACGACTTCGCCCTCATCGTCTTGCTGTGCAGCCGCCGTACTCGCGGTGGCACCGGCACCGACCGCGAGCGCGGTCGCCGCCAGTGTTCCCTTTTTCATAAACGAACGACGCGAATCTCCACTGTCGAACTGATCTTCCTCGCTCATATCTCTCATGCCCCTGAGGGCAAGGGGAATTGGCCGATAGCGTGCATAAAGCAGACAGTCCGTTTCGGACCTCAACGCGACCGTTTCGCGGATTAATTCCGAAAAAAGCCGAGATGACGGTATGAGAGGCTCGTATCGACTCTCTCGACTCAGCGAAACGCGGCGTTTTCGTGATCGACTCGAGTCGCCAGGCAGCAAATACGTGATTTCGGAAACGGGAGTCGCACGAGGGAATTTCGGGCTCTCGAGGTATGGGTGACGGCGTACCCCGGTTGCGATCCCGGCGGACCTCCTGGCGGTTCTCCGCTGGCGGGACCCGAGACCTCGGGTCGAGGTCGACGGTCGGTCTCGGGAGTGGCGGAAGTGGATCGTCGAACCCGGAATAAGCGACTTTTGACGACCGTTGTCCGCGTATTACCGATCGATAGCCGCGTGTGCAAGCCCCATCCTTATCCGACTGTTTGGCGCTCATCATTCTGGCTTTCCCGGGTGCCGAGATGGGCGTATCCGGGGGAGCCGTTCGGTCGTGAAACCGCCTGCCGACTCCGTGTAGAGCGTGTCTCCCTCGGAGTCGGCTTTCGCCTGGCGGCGGCTCGGGTCACGAGTCGGACTCGTACTCCGCCCAGATGTATCGCGTCGCGACGCTTCGGTACGGTCGCCACGGTTCGGCGATCTCGCGCATTTCCGCACGGGTTAGCTCCTCGCCGTCGGCGTACAGCGCCTCGATCCCCCGCCGAACCGCGAGGTCACCGAGCGGCAACACGTCGGGGCGCTCGAGAACGAACAGGAGGTACATCCGCGCGGTCCACTCGCCGACCCCCTTGATTTCGGTGAGATGGTCGATCACCTCGTCGTTGTCGTAATCGGCGAGTCCGGCCCGGGTGTAGTCCCGCTCCTGGAACGCGCGGGCGGCGTTTCGCATGTATTCGATCTTGCTGCGAGAGAGGCCGGCGTCGCGCAACGCCGCGTCGTCGGCAGCGAGGACTCGACCGGGAGTGATCTCCTGGTTCAGGACGTCGAACACCCGCTCGCGGACGGCGGCGGCGCTCGCCGTCGAGAGCTGTTGGTTGATGATCGAGATACAGAGCCGTTCGTACTCGGTCCAGTCGGGTTCGACGTAGGGATCGTGACGCTCCACGAGATCCGCCATGACGGGATCCTCTCGAAGGACGGAGTGGGCCTCTTCGAACATTCGTCGTGTCCGTTCACGGGACTGCGGCGGCATATGCGTCTCGGTCCGGGTTCCACGTTCCGCCTCGAGTACGCCACGAACCCACCCTCTCCCGCCGTCGCCGAGAAGTCATTCGAGGTGGTGGTAATCCAGTTCGTACCCCTCCTCGAGCGCCTCACGGACGGCGGGGCTGGGCTCGCCGACCCCGCACCGATCGATCGAGCGTTCGCCGCCCTCGATCGAGACGACGAGGTTGACCCGCCAGTCCTCGTCGGTCTCGGGGTAATCGGTTCGGAAGTGGGCACCGCGGGATTCGGTCCGCTCGAGGGCCGCCCGGAGGGCCATCTCGGCGACCGTGAGGCCGAACGAGAGGTCGACGGCGTACTCGAAGGACGTCGACGTCAGGCCGCCCTCGACGCGCAGATCGGTCGTCCGTTCCCGGATCCCCTCGAGTTTCGCGAGTGCCTCGCGCAGTCCCTCCTCGTCGCGGAGAATGCCGGCGTGACGCCACATCAAAGCCCGCAGATCGGCGAGCAGTTCGGTCGGTTCGACGTGACCGTCGGCGGCCGCCAGCGTCTCGAGGCCGGCGAACTCCCGCTGCGCGAGCGCACGCGTCTCGTCGGTTATCGTCGGCGACTCGTCCTCAGTCGTCACCTCGCTCGCGACGTGTTCGCCCACGAGCTTCCCGATCGCGACGGTCTCGGCGAGCGAGTTGCCCCCGAGACGGTTCGCGCCGTGGACGCCCGCGACGGTCTCGCCGACCGCGTAGAGCCCCTCGACGCCAGTCTCGCCGGTCTCGAAGTCGACGTCGACGCCCCCCATCGTGTAGTGAGCCGTCGGCGCGACCTCGATCGGGTCCTCGGTGATGTCGACGCCCAGCGACTCGAACCGCTCGACCATCCGCGGCAACCGATCGCGGACGTAGTCGTCGTCGCGGTGGGAGATGTCGAGGAAGACGCCGCCGTTCTCGGTGCCCCGTCCCTCCTCGAGTTCGCGGGCGATCGCACGGGCGACGACGTCGCGGGCGTCGAGTTCCATCTGATCGGGCGAGTACCGTTCCATGAACCGCTCGCCCTCGGTGTTGTAGAGTCGGCCGCCCTCGCCGCGGACCGCCTCGGTGACGAGGCGGCCGTCCCACTCCTCGCCGTAGCGCTCGCCGACCATGCCCGTCGGGTGGAACTGGACGAACTCGAGGTCGAGCAGCCGAGCGCCGGCCTCGAGCGCCAGCGCCTGCGCGTCGCCGTTGTTCTCGTCGGCCCGCGAGGAGTGACGATCGAAGACCGCGGAGAATCCGCCCGCGGCGAGGACGACGTGGTTCGAACGAAAGAGAAGCCCGCGGCCGGACTCCATGTCGAACCCGACGGCCCCGGAGACCCGCTGGCCGTCCGAGAGCAAGCGGGTGATCATGACGTTCTCGCGGTAGGGTACCTCGAGTTCCTGCGCCCGATCGATGAGCGCCTCGAGCATGGCCTCGCCGGTGCGGTCGCCGACGAAACACGTGCGGCGGTACGACTGCGCGCCGAAGTACCGCTGGTTGATCGCACCGTCCTCGGTACGGTCGAACGGCATCCCCCACTCCGCGAGTTCGCGGATCCGGTCTGGCATCTCGCGGGCCGTGAGTTCGACGGCGGTGGGGTCGTTCAGGTGGTGGCCCTCGTTCAGCGTGTCCGCGGCGTGGATCGTCCAGTCGTCCTCGTCGTCGAGCGAGCCGAGTGCGGCGTTGATCCCGCCCGCGGCCCACGTCGTGTGGGCGTCGCCGTGGTCGCGCTTGCCGATCACCAGCGGCTCGACGCCGGCTTCGGCGAGTTCGATGGCGACCCGGGCACCGGCCGCGCCCGCCCCGATCACGAGTACTGGGACGGAGACGACGTCGTACTCGAGGCCGTCCGCCGACGAGGGACCCTCCCCGTGTTCGATTCGGTTCGCTACCCCGGCGTCGCGACCGTTATCCGCCGGTCGTCGCGCATCGCCGTCGGCAGTTCGGCGGTCGTCAGCGGATGGTTCTGTCATCGATGTAACCTCAGTGCCGAGCGGGTTTAGGGAGAGACCCAAACGACGTAGCCCCCCACATTCTTGCCGTAGAGAGGCCCTATTTCCAGATCAGGGCCGCCGACCACCCCCTTCCCCACGCTTACTCCGCTCGAGATGGAAGCCACGGACGGATGCAACCGGTCGTCCACCTGGCCGTCGGCTACGTCTGTTACGCAATATACACGCGTCGGCGATGCGACGCTAGCCCTCGCGACGGGCCGGCGATCGCCGCGATCCTCGGCGCTGCCCTTCCGGACCTCCTGGACAAGCCGATCTGGCTCGTCGGCATCGTCGACGTCGGGCGGACGATCGGCCACTCGCTGCTGTTCGCGCTCCCGCTGCTCGTCGCTCTCGGGCTGTACGCACGCTCGAGCGACCGGGAGGTCCTCGCGGTCGCGTTCGCCGTCGGATACCTCTCGCACGTCGCAACCGACGTTCCCTGGCACGTCCTCTCGGGGGACGTCCACGAACTCGGCTTCCTCCTCTGGCCGATCACGCCGATGCCGCCGTACAGCGGGACGAAACCGCTCGCGACGGTACCGGGCCTCGAGGTGACGGTGACGACGCTGTGGCTCGAGGCGGTCGTGCTCGTCGCGGGTATCGGACGCTGGTGGGTCGACGGAAAACCGGGGCTCGAGGCTGTTTCCCGGGCCCTGAGCGGGTAGACCTCTCGGGGACTGGTCGTGGTCCGGTAGTAGCTTTTTGCACGTCGGGGCTGTCAGACCACCGATGGTCGACGGCGAATCCCTGCTTCGATCCGCCCGACGTCGGTTCGGCACGTCGGAGCGACGGATCGATCGCTCGAGCGAGAACCGGATCAAGGAGTGGGTCCTCTTCGACGGCAACCGCGAGCGGGTCGCGACCGGATTGCTCGCGGCCGTGTTCGTTCTCCTGCTCGTCATGGGCGGACTCTGGCCGATCGAATACCAGGAGCTGTTGAGCGAAACGACGATGGTCCAGACGGTGTTCGACACCCTGCTGAGCGGGACGATCCTGCTCGTGTCGATCGTCGTCTCGATCGCCGCGGTCGGCATCTCCCAGGAACTCACGTCGCTCGGCGACCAGTCCGAACGGGTCGACACGACCATCGACTTCCAGGCCGAGATCGAGGATCACGGCATCGTGGACGTCAGTCCGGCACGTCCGGGGAAGTTCACCGCGGTCGTTCTCCGGTCGATCAAACAGCGCGCCCACGAACTGCAGGAACTCGACGGAAACGCCGGCGCGGAGTACCGCCACGAGGTCGACCGCCTCCAGAGCGACATCCGGAAGAACACCGAGGAGGTGTTGACCACCCTCTCCCGGGTTCCCAACGGCTCGACGGACGAACTCCTCACCGGCCTGAACTACGACTCCTCGTGGCAACTGCACCAGTCGCGTCGGATCCTCACGAAGTACGACGACCGACTCACTGCCGAGGAACGGGCGGTAATCGAGGACATCATGGACACGCTTCACAAACTGATGGTCTGTCGCGAGTACTTCAAGACCCTCTACTACAAACTCGAGCTTTCGGACCTCACGACGACGCTGTTGACTGTCTCGCTACCGATTATCGTTTTCATCACGTACGTGTTGCTCGCCCTCGACAGCGGGCTCTTCCCCGACGTCTCGCTGTTCGGGTATACGCCGCTGACCGTCTTCATCAGCTTCGCCTACACCATCGCGCTCGCACCCTACGCGGTACTCACGTCGTACGTCCTCCGTGCCGCGACGGTGACGAAACTGACGCCGGAGGAGGGCCCGTTCGTGCTCGACGCCGACCGGGAGACGGCCTACGATCGGGAGGAGTGATCGGACGGCGAGTCCGACGCCGACTACCGCGCGTCGTCGCCCTCGAGGTCGGTCGGCGTCTCCGGTTCGACGCCGGCGAGTCGCATCGCGTTGCTCGTCACGCCGAGGCTCATCCCCATGTCGCCGATGACGACGGCGTGGATCACCGTCACGATGCCGAAGGGTGCACCGGCCGCGAGGACCGCCTTCACGGCGAGGCTCGCCCAGATGTTCTGCCGGATGACGCCGTTTGCCTTCCCGGAGAGTTCATAGAGGTACGGCAGGCGGGTGAGGTCGTCGCTCATCAGCGCGACGTCGGCCGTCTCGAGGGCGGTGTCGGTGCCCGCGGCCCCCATCGCGATGCCGACGGAGGCGGTCGCCAGCGCGGGCGCGTCGTTGATGCCGTCGCCGACCATGGCGACGCCTCCCCCGTCCGCACTCCCGTTCGCATCCACGCTCCCGCTCTCGCCTTCCAGCCGGTCGATCCACTCGAGTTTCTCGTCGGGTAGCAGTTCCGCGTGGTACTCGTCGATCCCCACCTGCTCGGCGATCGCACGGGCCGTCCCCTCGTTGTCACCGGTGAGCATCACGACGCGGACCCCCTGCTCCTGGAGCCGCGAGACCGCCCACTCGGCTTCCGGACGGACCCGGTCCGCGACCGCGATCACGCCGACGGGTCCGTCCTCGGTGCCGACGATCACGACGGTCTTCCCCTCGGACTCGAGTTCGGGGACGAGGTCGGTGAGCACGTCGAGACAGCCCGGGCGTTCACACTGCGAGTCGCTGTCGTACCCCATCGACGCGAGGTCGACCCCGCCGTCGGTCGTCGCGTGGACGTGCTCGAGGTCGGCGAGCCCCTCGAACAGGTCCGGCTTGCCGACGTAGAGCGTTTCGCCGTCGATCTCGGCCCGCACGCCCTTGCCGGTCAGCGCCTCGAACTCCGCGACCTCGGGGTCGTCCGGATCGAGCCCCTGCTCCTCGGCGTAGCCGACGATCGACCGGGCGATCGGGTGTTCGCTGCGGCGCTCGGCCGCGCTCGCCCGGCGGAGCACGTCCTCCTCGTCGGCCCCCTCGAGCGGGATCACGTCGGTCACCGAGAGGTCGCCCTCCGTCAGCGTTCCCGTCTTGTCCACCGCGAGAACGTCGCTCTCGTCGACCGCCTCGAGGTGACGGCCGCCCTTGATGAGGACGCCGTTACGGGCGGCGCTCGTGACGCCCGAGACGACGCTGACCGGCGTCGAGATGACGAACGCGCAGGGACAGGCGATGACGAGCAGCGTCAGCCCCCGCAGGAACCAGGTGTTCCAGGACGCCCCGACCAGCAGCGGCGGGAGCGCCGCCACCGCGAGCGCGAGAACGACGACGATCGGCGTGTAGACGCTCGCGAACCGGTCGACGAACTGCTCGCGCTCGGTCTTCTCGCGCTCGGCGTCCTCGACCATCCGGACGATCCGCGAGAGCGTCGAATCAGCGGCGGCGCGTTCGACCTCGACCTCGAGGTAGCCCGACTCGGCGATCGTCCCGGCGTAGACCTCGTCGCCCGTGGACTTGTCCTCGGGGACGCTCTCGCCGGTGATCGGCGACTGGTCGACCGCGCTCTCGCCCTCGCGGACGACGCCGTCCGCGGGGATCTTCTCGCCGGGACGAACGACGACCACGTCGCCGACCGCGAGGTCGTCCGCCGGGACCGTCTCCTCGCCGTCCTCGGTCTTGACGGTCGCGACGTCGGGCGAGAGGTCCATCAGTTCCCGCAGCGAGTCTCGGGCCCGATCCATCGAGAACTGCTCGAGCAACTCGGCGATCGAGAACAGCACGGCCAGCATCGCGCCCTCGAAGGGGTGGTGGGCCGCGACCGAGGCGACGATGCCGACGCTCATCAGGAAGTCGATGTCGAGGCTCCGGTTGCGCGCCGAGTAGTAGCCGTTGCGCAGAATCGGCGCGCCGCCGACCGCCGCCGCGAGGATGAAAAGCAAGTGCGAGAGTTCGTAGGTCCGGCCGGCCACCGCCCCCACTGCGGGGTCGAGTCCGGGGAGGACGAACTCGAGGGCCATTCCCGCGGCTACGAGGACGGCCGCGATCCCGGTGCCGACGGCGCGTCGGCTCCGCCAGACGGCGCGTTCCTCCGAGAGCGGATCCGCGCCATCCGACAGCGGGGTCGCGTCGTACCCCGCGCCTTCGACGGCCTCGACGATCTCGTCCGGCGCGGTCCCCTCGTCGACAGTCACGGTCACGCGCCCCGAGGCCGGCCGCGTCTCGATCCGGTCGACGCCGTCGACGCCCTCGAGCGCGTTCTCGACTTTCCCCGCACAGGAGGGACAGTCCATCTCGGGGACCGACAGGGCGAGTTCGGCGTCCTCGTCCTCGATGGTGTAGCCGGCGGCCCGGACGCGCTCGCGGATCTCGTCGGGGCCCGTGACGGTCGGGTCGTAGTCGACGATCAGCCGGCCGCTTGTCACCCGCGGATCGATCCCGTCGATCCCCTGGAGGGTCTCGACGCTGTTCGTCACCTTGCCCGCACAGGACGGGCAGTCCATCTCCGGGACGCGCAACTCGAGACGACGCGTCGCGCTCGAGTCGGGCGCGGAACCGGATGGGGTCGAGGTGGAAGACGACTCGGTCATCACGTGGTTGTAGTCACGGAACGGATAAACAGGTTATTTGGCGTGCGCCAACTCGTGGGTCGGCGCGGGACGAGACGGCCGCTACAGTCGGGTCGCGAGTTCCTCGAGCGCATCGTCGGTCTCGGCGTCGGCCGCGGCGAACGCCGTCGCGAGTTCGGCCTCGGCCCGGCGAAGCCGGTAGGACAGCGTCGATCGCGGGATCTCGAGTCGGTCGGCGAGCTCCGAGAGGTCGATCCGGCGCGGCGTCTCGTAGTAGCCGTGTTCGACGGCCGCCCGCAGCGCCTCGCGCTGTTCGTCGGGGAGCGATCGATCGGCGTCGGGATCGAGGGGGGTCCGCTCGGGGTCGAGTTCGGTCAGTCGTAGCATCTCGATCCCGGTACAGCCGCCGACCTCGTCGCCCAGCGCGTCGAAGAACGCGTGGACCGGCGCGGTGTCGTCGAGGACGATCCGCCAGCGATACCGTCGGCCCTCGCGGTAGGTCTCGAACAGCAGCCCATCGCCCAGGTGCTCGAGGGCGACGTGGGGCACCGACGTACAGACGTCGGTCCGCTCCCAGTAAGTGTAGACGACGAGTTCGTCGCTCGAGCGGTCCAGTACCTGCACGTCGCAGCTAGTTCCGCAGCCGTCGTTGACCAGACAGTCGGCGAAGTAGTCGTCGTTCCCGTACGCGCGCTCGAGGGCCTCGAGCCCTTCCGCCGTCCCCTCGGCGTGGTCGACGCGCCAGAGGCTGTCGGCGCTGGCGTGACACGACAGCGATCGGATCGACGTCTCGGGGTGGTCTGCGAGCACGTCGGCGACCGGGTTCGTGCCCGGTTCGTACTCGAGGGCGAAGACGAACTCTCTCATTACCTACGTGAAGGGGCTCACGCGACAAATGACTTCCCGATGGGCACCGTAGCAGTATCGATGACTGTTCCGGTACAGACGGCGGCCGCGGGATCACGTCTCCGGGATTTTTGGACCTTCTACCGGGAATATACGGAGACGACGATCCACACCGCCACGATGGCAGCCCTGACTATCTTCGGGCTGTTGATCTTCGTCGACCCGCTGTTCACGGTGCTCGCGATCGGTAGCTACGTCCTGCCGCCCATCGGGCTGTACGTCGGTAAAAGGGGGCGACGTGGCCCATCGAGCCGCGGCTCCAGGGACGTCGCATCGGAACCTGCCGATCCGTTCGCCGGTCGCACGGAACGAAAGCAGCGGGACGATCGTTCGATCGACGATCCGGTCGGTGACGGGACGCATCCGGAGGTGGGTACTGACGCAAGCCTCGGTGACGATGGCGACGGGACCGATACTGATTCGGATGCCGACTCCGACACCGACACCGATTCCGACACCGACTCCGACACCGATTCCGACACCGACTCCGACTCCGACACCGATTCCGATTCCGACGACGGAGATACCGACACGGATCACAGCGGCTGAGGGAATCCCGTCGAACGAACGGGATCCGGGCCGGTCACTCGAATGCGATCGACCGGATTCGACCGACAGTTCGATGAACGGCGGTTTCCTCGAGTCGAGACCGGTTCCCGAGCGAGAACGAACCGTTTTTGCCGTGATTGGTCCAACCGACGCCATGGATCGACTCCTCGCGTCCCTCGACGACGCGCCGATCATCGACAAGGACGGCTACGAGTACCTCGTACACCCGATCAGCAACGGCGTTCCGATGCTCGATCCCGCGCTGTTGCGCGAGGTCGTCGTCGAGGTCATGCGAACCGCCGACCTGGACGTCGACAAGATCGTCGCGCCCGAGGCGATGGGGATCCACCTCGCGACCGCGGTCTCGCTACAGACGGACATCCCCCTGGTCGTGATCCGCAAACGGGAGTACGGACTCGAGGGCGAGGTCTCGCTCCACCAGGAGACGGGCTACTCCGAGTCGGAGATGTACATCAACGACGTCGAACCCGGCGACAGCGTCGTGATCATCGACGACATGCTCTCGACGGGCGGCACCCTGGCGTCGATCTGTACCGCGCTCGACGACATCGGCGCGGAGATCCGTGACATCGTCGTCGTCATGCGGAAGGTCGGCCCCTCCGCGCTCGACGAGACGGAGTTCGAGGCGACGAGTCTCATCGACATCACGGTCGAAGACGGCGAAGTGACGGTTCACTGATCGGGGCGAACCGGCCGCTCGTCGACCGCCCTCGAGTTTTCCGTCGGGTCGACCGGTAGCCGCGGGACTCGCATCCGCGGCGGTCACACCCTTCCGGACGGCACTGCCTGACTCGACTCGAGCGAGTGGGTCCGCCGATTTGTATGCACATATCTGTATACATCGGGGCGAATGAAGCGAGTATCTAAGCTCGTATACGAAATTTTTTACCCCCTCGTTCGTAACGTGGCTTCCATAGATGGCGAACGAACCCGGGGATGGCATTCAACTCGAGTACGAACTCGACGAACAGCCGCCGTGGCCGAAGTCGATCCTGCTTGGGCTCCAGCACGTCGCAGTGATGATCGTGCCCGCGACCGCGGTCGCCTACATCGTCGGCGGCGGCGTCGGGCTCGGCGCTGCGGACACGGCCTACATCGTCCAGATGGTGTTGCTGTTCTCCGGCCTGGCGACGATCGTCCAGGCCTACACCGTCGGACCTGTCGGCGCGAAACTACCGATCGTGATGGGAACCAGTTTCACCTTCGTCGGCGCGGCGACGACGATCGGCGCAGACTTCGGGATGGCCGCCGTCTTCGGCGCGATACTGGTCACCGGCTTCGCCGTCGAGGGGCTCATCGGCTGGCAGTTCAAACGGATCGAACCGTTCTTCCCGCCGCTGGTCACGGGCCTGGTCGTCGTCATCATCGGCCTCTACCTGATCCCGGTCGGCATGGACTACGCTGCCGGCGGGGCCGCCGCACAGGAGGCGGGCGAGTTCGGCGCCGTCCAGCACATCGGGCTCGCGGCACTCGTACTGGCCATCGCGGTCGGGCTCAACATGTTCACGAGCGGAGTCACGCGACTGCTGAGCATCCTCGTCGCGATCGCGGTCGGCTACGCCGCCGCGGTCGCCGCCGGCCTCGTCGACTTCTCGCCGATCGGGGAGGCCGACTGGGTCGCCGTCCCGTCTCCGACTCACTTCGGCCTCGAGTTCGAACCGATCGCGATCCTCGTTTTCGCCTTCCTGTTTCTCGTCTCCGCGATGGAGACCGTCGGCGACATGTCCGGGATCACGGCCGCCGAGGGCCGGAACCCGACCGACGGGGAGTTCCGCGGCGGGCTGTTCACCGACGGATTGATGAGCTCACTGGGCTCGCTGTTCGCCGCGTTCCCGGTCACGTCGTTCTCCCAGAACGTCGGCATCGTCAACTTCACCGGCGTGATGAGCCGCCACGTCGTCGGCATCAGCGGGGTCATCCTCGCAGTGCTCGGCCTGAGTCCGAAGGTCGGTGCCGTGGTAACGACGATCCCGAGCGCGGTCTTCGGCGGCGCGGTGCTTTTGATGGTTGGCATGGTTGCAGCGAGCGGCGTCCGGCTGATCGTCCTCCACACGGAACTGAACCGGCGGAACATGGTCATCGTGGCCGTCTCGCTGGGCCTCGGACTCGGCATCGCGACCACGCCCGACGCCATCGCGGGCCTGCCGAGCGCGGCTCGAACGTTCTTCGGCGAGCCGGTCATCCTGACCGCGCTGTCGGCGCTCGTACTCAACACCCTGGTCCCCGGTGAACAGAGCCCGCTGTTCGATGCCGTCTCGAGCGATGAAAGCGAGGGGACGACCGGCCAGGACCCGGATCCAAACCCCGATCCTGATCCGGCGGCGCCGAGTTCGGGTGGCGACTGATACGGATCCCTGTGCCGGTGTGCCGGCGCAACCGCGGTCCGGCGGCTGTTGCACCGGAACTGACGGACCGTAAACCGCATGCGCCAGTCGTCGTTTTCTCCAGACGGTCGTGTCGGCCCTCGAGCGATCGATCCCGTTGTCTTCTTTCACAGCCCGAACGAGTCCGTCGTCCCGAAACGCGAGTGAAGTGCGGCTGGCGCTAGGGTTAGTCTGCGGCGACGAACTTGTGGCCGCCACCGTCGGTGTCGATCCCGGACTCGTCTTGCTCCTCGGCATCGGCTCCGGAGGTGCTGGGGCGCGTTCGGCGACGTATATCGCCCCGTCGTAGACCGGGGGCGTGCTCGAGACGTTGCCGTCGAAATCGACGTGCCAGACCGCTTCACCGGTTCGGTTCTCGACCGCGACGAAGAGATGATCGAACCGCCACTCGCGTTCGACCGCGTCGGGGACCGTCTCCTCCGGATAGTACCCCCTCGTTCGCGGTGCCGCGGAACTGCGCGACGCCGTCGGGGAGCGTCTGTGACGGTACCGCATCGTCGCGCTCGACGAGAGGGTCGGAACGCGATCGGTCGCGGACCGAGCCGAGACAGCCCGCCGTCATAGCAACGGTAGCAGCGCCGACACCTCGGAGACGCCCGCGCCGAGAGATCGAAGGTCATCGGACCGATCCTCTCGCTGCGGAAATGTGAGAATCCTGTAATTAGGCAGTTCCGAGGCGGAGGGACCGGTATTCGTCGACGCGGTCAAAAGGGGGACGGAAGTCGTCGCGATGTGAGGGACCGACGAGCTCGGCTACGGGGTTAGAAGCCCTTGCCGAGCATCTCGCGGGCGATGACGTTCTTCTGGATCTCGCTGGTTCCCTCGTAGATCTGGGTGATCTTGGCGTCGCGGTAGAACCGCTCGACGGGGAAGTCGTCGACGTAGCCGGCCCCGCCGTGGATCTGAACGGCTTCGTCGGCGACGTCGACGGCCACGCGGGAGGCGTACTCCTTGGCCATCGACGCGAGCTTGGTGATGTCTTCGCCCTGGTCGACCTTCCAGGCGGACTTGTAGGTCAGGTTGCGGGCGGCCTCGGTGTCGGTCGCCATCTCGGCCAGCTTGTGCTGGATGGCCTGGAACTCCGAGATCGACTGCCCGAACTGCTCGCGGTCCTGGGCGTACTCGAGGGCCGCACGCGTGGCGCCTTTGGCGATACCGACGCCCTGGGCGGCGACGGCGGTCCGGGTCTCGTCGAAGAACTGCATCTGCTGCATGAAGGCAGCGTCCCGGGTGCCGATGAGGTTCTCCTCGGGGACGCGGACGTTGTCGAAGACGAGTTCGGCGGTGTCCGAGGCACGAATACCCAGTTTACCGGTGATCTTCTCCGCGGAGAAGCCGTCGCGGTCGGATTCGACGACGATCTGGCTGAAGCCGTTGTACCGGCCCTCGGCGTCGGGATTGGTTTCACAGAGGACGACGAAGAAGTCGCCGACCGTCCCGTTGGTGATCCACATCTTGTTGCCGTTGATCACCCACTCGTCGCCGTCCTTCTCGGCGCGGGTCGAGACCGAGGACACGTCCGAGCCGGTGTCGGGTTCGGAGATGGCCGCTCCCGAGATCTTCTCGCCTTTCGCGATGGGCTCGAGGTACCGCTCTTTCTGGTCCTCGGTGCCGAAGTTCATGATCGCCTCACAGCCGAACGACGTGGAGACGATCGACAGTGCGATGCCGGGGTCGTACGAGAACAGTTCCTCGGTGATGATCGACGTATCGAGGATCGAGTAGCCGGCGCCGCCGTACTCCATCGGGATGTACGGACCGGTAAGCCCCATCTCGGCGGCCTTGTCGACGACATCGTGGGGGTACTTCTCCTCCTCGTCGTACTCTCCGGCCACGGGGACGATTTCGTTCTCGGCGAACCGCCTGACTTCCTCGCGGATCTGTTGCTGCTCTTCGGTGAGACCGAATTCCATAGACAATAGTTACCGACCGACCGATAAAGACCTTTGTAACCAGATATAAACTAAATTGTAGTTTCCTTTACGAAATAGGGAAACGTTGAAACGCCCACCCATTGCATGTTAGCCCATGGAGCTGGAAGATATCAACACCATCGCAGTTCTCGGCGCAGGAAACATGGGCCACGGCATCGCGGAGGTCGCCGCGATGGCAGGCTACGACGTGAACATGCGCGACATCAAAGAGGAGTTCGTGCAGGACGGCTACGACCAGATCGAGTGGTCGCTCGGAAAACTCGCCGAGAACGACCAGCTCTCCGAGGAGGAAGCTGATGCCGCCTTAGAGCGCGTGACGCCGCTCGTGGACATGGAGGAGGCCGTCGGCGACGCCGACGTCATCATCGAGGCGGTCCCGGAGAAGATGGAGATCAAGAAGGACGTCTACGGCGAAGTCGAGGAGTACGCGCCCGATCACGCCGTCTTCGCGACGAACACCTCGAGCCTCTCGATCACCGAACTGGCCGAGGTAACGGACCGGCCCGAGCAGTTCTGCGGGATGCACTTCTTCAACCCGCCGGTCCGGATGCAACTCGTCGAGGTCATCTCCGGCGCCGAAAGCGCCGAGGAAACCCTCGAGCTCACCGAGGACCTCGCGGAGGACTTCGGCAAGACGCCCGTCCGCGTCCACAAGGACTCGCCGGGCTTCATCGTCAATCGCATCCTCGTTCCCCTGATGAACGAGGCCTCCTGGCTCGTCAGCGAGGACGAGGCGACCATCGCCGAAGTCGACTCGACCACGAAGTACGGCATGGGACTGCCGATGGGCAGTTTCGAACTCGGCGACCAGGTCGGCAACGACGTCAGCTACCACGTCCTCGAGTACATGCACGAGGTGCTCGGCGACGCCTACGAGCCCGCGCCGCTGCTCGAGGAGAAGGTCGAAAACGAGGAACTCGGCAAGAAGACGGGCAAGGGCTTCTACGACTACGAGGACGGAGAGGGCGTCGACATCCCGACCGACGAGCAGTCGGAACTCGTCGAGAAGCGGCTGCTGGCCTCGATGGCCAACGAGGTCGCGAAGCTGATCGGCAACGACGTCGCCCCGCCCGAAGCGATCGACGAGGCCGTCCAGCTGGGTGCCGGCTTCCCCGACGGTCCCGTCAAACAGGTCGACGAGTACGGCCTCGACGAACTCCTCGAGACGCTCGAGGAAGCCTACGAGGAGACCGGCCACGAACGCTACGCGCCCGCTGATTTCCTCGCGGAGCGGGCCGAGGAGGGCGGCTTCTACGAGACCGACGCCGAAGCGGAGGGCGTCGACTTCGACACGATCCGTCTCGAGTACCCCGGCGACATGGTCGGCCACGTCGTGCTCGACCGGCCCCACCGGATGAACACCATCAGCGGCGAGTTGCTGGACGAACTCTCCGAGGCGATCGACATCCTCGAGGACGACGACGAGGTGCGGGCCATCCTGCTCACCGGCGAGGGCGAGAAGGCCTTCTCCGCGGGCGCGGACGTCCAGAGCATGGCCGGCAGCGGTGCCGACCCGATCGAGGCCCAGGAGCTCTCCCGGAAGGGCCAGGAGACGTTCGGCAAGCTCGAGGCCGCCGACGTGCCCGTCGTCGCGGGCATCGACGGCTACTGTCTCGGCGGCGGCATGGAGCTTGCGACCTGTGCGGACATGCGCGTCGCCAGCGAACGCTCCGAGTTCGGCCAGCCCGAACTCGACCTCGGACTGCTGCCGGGCTGGGGCGGCACCCAGCGGCTCAAGCACATCGTCGGCGAGGGCCGCGCGAAAGAGATCATCCTCACCGCCGAACGCTACGAGGCCGAGGCGATGGCTGAGTACGGCTTCGTCAACGAGGTCGTCGCCAACGACGAGCTCGCGGACCGCGCGCTCGAGCTGGCGACCGACCTGGCGGGCGGGCCGCCGATCGCCCAGAAGTACACCAAGCGCGCGTTCCTCGCCGGCCGCGACGACACCGACGCCGGCCTCGAGTACGAGGCCTCCGCGTTCGGGCACCTGATGGCGACCGACGACCTGATGGAGGGGATCACGGCCTTCATGGGCGACGGTGAGCCGGAGTTCGAAGGGAAGTAAGCGAACGAGAGACGACGGCCCGAGTCGCCTTCCCGGGCGGCGGTTCGATAATTCAGAATAATAAAACCGTGCTGAACGATCCGGCTGATCGACCTGTACGGTCGCGAGATTTATGACCCATAGGGACCATGACTGACGCGTGGCCGTAACCGATGACGAGCACGGAAGGGGATTCGATGGGTGACGAGCCGGACGTCCTCGTCGTTGACGACGAGACCCGACTTGCGGACCTGTTCGCCGCATGGCTCCAGACCGACTGGTCCGTCGAGACAGCCTACGACGGCGAGGAGGCCCTCGAGAAGATGGCCGACTCCGTCGAGGTCGTCCTTCTGGACCGTCGCATGCCGGGCCTCTCCGGCGACGAAGTCCTCGAGCGGATCCGCGAGAAAGGGTACGACGCCCGGGTCGTCATGGTAACGGCGGTCGATCCGGACTTCGACATCATCGAGATGGGGTTCGACGACTACCTCGTCAAGCCCGTCTCCAAGGACGAACTCCTCGAGATGGTCGACACCGTCTCGGATCGCTCCGATTACGAGTCGGAGATCCAGGAGTACTACGCGCTGGTCTCGAAGAAGGCGCTCCTCGAGTCCGAAAAACCCGACCGCAAACTCGCGGAGAACGAGGAGTATCAGGAGCTTTGCGACCGGGTCGCCGAACTCGAGGACCGCGTCGACGACGCGGTCTCGCAGATGACCTCCCACGACGAGTTCGTCGGCGCGTTCCAGAACCTGCAGTCGGAGAACTGACCGGCCCACCCGACCGAAGCCGACCGTCGTCGAGCGACGACGAAGTCCCGTCCCTCGTCCACCGTCACCCATCCCTGCTCGCACGCGTTTTTCGCCGTTCGACAGTCCTTGCTCTGCGGATCGAGTACCGTTCCAACCGTCGACTGATGGGTCGAATCGGCCCGCGCGAGCGGATTCGACCCATCAGTTCAGGCTTGGACCGCCACTAGCTCGAGTCCCGCTCCGCTCGGTCCGCTGCGAACTCGAACCGGAACTCGAATCGCGCGCCGCCCGATCGGCTCTCGGTCGCCGTCACGGCCCAGCCGTGGCCGGTCGCGACCTCGCGGACGACCCAGAGACCGATTCCCAGCCCCTCCGAGGACGACGATACGGAGGGATCGAACACGTTCTCGCGCTCGCGCAGTTCCTCCGGCAGGCCGGAGCCATCGTCGGCGACGAAGAAGCCGGTGACGGTGCCGTCGGCCTCGAGCGGTCCCGTACGGACGGTGACGTCGCTGCCGCCGTGTTCGACGCTGTTCCGGAAGAGGTTCTCGAACAGCCGCAGGAGCCGTCCCCGGTCGGCCTCGAACGGCGTCTCCCCGTTCGGGCGGACCGACGACTCGTGGACGACGAACGACGCCGACGGCGTCGAGACGTGGTCCCACGCCTCCGCGGCGACGTCCTCGAGCGTGACGGGTTCGGGTTCGGCCGCCCAGTCACCGCCGCGGGCGATCGAGAGGACGTCGTCGATGATCCCCTCCATGCGGTCGAGGCCGTCCCGGATCTGCTCGACGTGCTCGAGCGATCCGGTCTCTTCGATGAGGTCGAGATACCCCTGGGAGACGCTAAGCGGGTTCCGGAGGTCGTGGCTGACGACCCGGGCGAACGCGTCGAGGCGTTCGTTCTGCTCGCGGAGTTTGCGCTCGCTTCGCTTGCGCTCGGTGATGTCCCGGACCACGCCGACGATCCCCTCGAGGTCGTCCCCGCCGCCGAGGACCGCGACCTGTCCCTCACAGGGGATCGTCCGGCCGTCCTTTCGCTCGAGGGTCAGTTCGACGGTGTCGGTGCTCTCGTCGGACGCGAGCAGCGATCGTACCGTGGCTTCACCGGCGTCGACGTCGTCGCCGCCGAACAGGATCGAGACGTGTTCCCCGAGCAGCCCTTCGCGGCTGTAGCCAGTCATCTCCGTCAGCGCTTCGTTGACGGTCATGAAGTGTCCGTGATCGTCGAGCACGCACATGCCGTCGCCCGCGGTTTCGACGAGCCGTTCGTACCGTTCGAGGACCCGTTCCTGCTGGTCGAGTCGTCCGCGAACGGCGATCGTCTCGAGGACGTGGGAGGCGACGCGGGCGACCTCCCGGATCGCGTCCCGATCGGCGTCCGTGAGCCCGTCGGTGGCGTAAACGACGAAGACGCCGTACAGGTCGCCGATCGCCTCGGTCGCCGGACGCCGCTCGGTCGCGACCAGCGGTGCGGCGGCAACCGCCTCGACGCCCCGGTCCGCGGCCTGCTCGCCGAACGGGACCGCGCCGGGATCGCGCTCGAGGTCCTCGAGGTCGGCAACCTGCAGTTCGTGGCTCCGAACGGCCCGGTGAAGCACGGTTCCCTCCGCGCCGACTCCGAACGTTCGCTGTAGCGGCCACTCGAGTTCCGACGAATCGGTGATCCAGGGGACGATCTCGCTTTCGCCCCGGTCGTACTCGCCGACCCAGGCGAACGCGAACCGGTCGCTGTCGGTGAACTCCTCGCGCAGGCTCGCCTCGACGGACAGCGGCGAGGTGGCGTCGACCAGCCGCCGCCTGACGGCGGCGACGATCGACTCGAGATCGGCCGTCGGATTCGGTCGGTCCGGACTCGCGTCGCTCCCCTCTTCGCGGTCGGAATCATCGTGCTCGGAGGAGCCGTCGTACACCCGTTCCACCACCGCCCGCGCGAGATGCGCCGCGACGGTCGCGGCGTCGTCGGTCGACGGTCGATCGCTCTCGGTCAACACCGTGATACGGCTCTCGAGCCGGCGGAGGTCGTCGGTGGACGGCGCCGCGGGATCCCGCTCCGACTTGTCCTCGCTCTCGAGGCCCCAGTGAACGATCGTCGGGGCTTCTCGGGCCTCGGACTCGAGGGCCTCGAGCAGCGACGCGTCGGTCACGGCACGGTCTCCCCCGCGGGAATCGGCGTTCCCCTTCCTCGCGCCGGCCAGCGTCCGCGCGTCGAGAACGATCCCGTCGATGGAGTCGCGCTCGAGTCTCGCGGCGGCGTTCCGGGCGGACTCCGCGACGGTCACGTCTACCGGATCGTCCGTCAGCGCGAGGGTCAGTGCGGCCCGCGTGGAGCGGTCGCTGCTGACACAGAGGACGCGAGGCCGAGTTGCGGGCTCCTCGGTGCCGTCGGTATCGCTGTCGTCCGTGTCGCCGCGGACGGATCGCATCTTCCCGAAGCCTTTCCCTCGAAAGTGATCGTTCTTTCGGCCAGGAACGCCCGGGAGCCCGGTCGGACGTCGGACGTCGGACGTCGGACGTCGGACGTTGGACGAGGGAGACGGGATCAGGGAGCCTGTCCGTAGATCAAGTTCCGCTGGATCTCGTTTGCCCCCTCGTAGATGACGGGGATTCGGGCGTCCCGGTACGCCCGGGCGATCCGTCGTTCGTCGAGGATCGAGCGGCCGCCGTGGAACTGCATCCCCTGCTCGGTGACGTCGACGGCCGTCTCGGTCGCCTTCGTCTTCGCCATCGCGGCCCAGTAGCCGGCGTTCTCGCCGCTCTGGACCTTCTCGCAGGCCCGCCAGGTCAGCGCCCGCGCGCTCTCGAACTCGAGGAGCATGTCCGCCAGCCCGTGCTGGACCGACTGGAACTCGCTGATCGTCCGGCCGAACTCCTCGCGGTCGTGGGTGAACGCCCAGGCCTCCTCGAGGGCGGCCGCGGCGATGCCGAGACCGTGGCCGGCGACGATCACCCGGCCGTGGTTGAAGAACTCCGCGAGCATCCAGAAGCCCGCCCCCTCGGTGCCGATCAGGTTCTCCTCGGGGATGCGACAGTCGTCGAACTCGATGTGGGCCTGTTTGGAGGCGCGCATCGCCATCTTCTCGGGGATGTGTTCAGCCTCGTAGCCCTCGACGTCGGTGGGGACGATGAACATCGAGTGGTTGCCGTACCGATTCTCCTCGTTATCGCCGGTGCGGGCGTAGAGGGTGATCCAGTCGGCCTCGACGCCGTTGCCGATCCAGTACTTCTCCCCGTCGATGACCCACTCGTCGCCGTCTCTCTCGGCCGTCGTTTCCATCCCCGCGAGGTCGCTGCCCGTCTCGGGTTCCGAGACGGCCAGTCCGGAGAGTTGCTCGCCCTCCGCGACGGGCCTGATGTACTCCTCGCACTGTTCGTCGGAGCCGTACTCGTAGGTGATCTCGCAGCCGAAACTCGCCAGCTGGAGGGTGAGCGCGATCCCCGCGTCGGCCCGGTAGAACTCCTCGGTGACCGCGAGCAACTGCGGGAGATCGAGCCCCCGGCCGCCCCACTCCTCGGGGATGTCCTGGGCGACGAGGCCGGCCTCCTGCCCGGCCTCGAGGATCTCGTGAGGGTACTCGCCCGACTGGAAGTACTCCTGTGCGTTCGGTTCGATGTGTTCGCGGGCGAACTCCGCGGCTTCCTCCTTGATCTCGCGGGCGTGCTCCGGGACGATGCTGTCGTCGAGCGGTTCCATACGTCCTCGACCACGGCCGGCGGAATATAGCCGCGGCCTCCATTGGATGGGATCAGTGGCGGGGGCTTGGGGTTCGAGGGAGCGACCGCCGTTACCGCAGCGCCCGCACCAGTTCCTCCTCGTCGGCGGAGGCGTCGATCTGCCGATCCAGTCGGCTGGCGTCCCAGGCGACGTCGGTGAGCAGGTGGACGTACAGGACGGCGGCGGTCAGCACCGCGAGCGGGACGCTGGCGAGCGCGAGCAGCGCGACCAGCAGGCCGATCAGGAGGAGGTGGCTCAGGAGCCGCGAGAGCACGCCGACGTCGCCACGGTCGAAGATTCGACTCTGGTCCGCGACCGCCGCGGCGGGATTGGACAGACAGAACCGCACGGCGTCCCAGCTACCCGTTTTGAGACGAGCAATGAGGAAGTGGTCGAGGTCGATCAGGACGCCGATTGCGGTGCCGTAGACGACGAGCGCACCTGTCGGAACGGCGTAGCCGAACGGCGACACCGGCGGCAACGCGGTTACGATCGCCAGGGACACGACCAGGGAGACGACGGCGTGATGTTTCGAGTAGATCGGTCCTCACCCGGCCGGGTAGACGACGGCGAGTCACTAAACGGTCCCGCCCGCTCGCGGATTTTGTCCTCCCTACGGTGGCTCGTCTCAGCCGGCGAACCCGGAGAGTAACCACTCGTCGTCGTCGCTCTCTTCGTCCCCGATGCTCGGCGCGCTCACGAGCACGAACGCGCTCTCTGCGTCCCCGTTGCGGATCTGGCGCGTCGACTCCGGCGGGATCCAGAGGGCGTCGCCGGTCTCCATCTCGACCGGTTCGTCGTCGACGACGACCGTCGCCCGGCCTTCGATGAGCACGTACACCTCCTCGTGGTCGTTGTCCGTGTGGTCGTGGGGTTTGCTGTTCCAGCCCGGGTCACAGCGAGCGACGGTGACCCCGACCTGTTCGGTCTCGAGCGGGTCCGACAGGAAGTGCATCGCGCTCGAGACCTGGTCGACGTCCTCGTAGTTGACCTTCCGGTAGCTCATGTCGTCCGCTTCGAGGGGAGGACGGTAAAATTGCGCGCACAGCGGCACGTATTGTCGGTGTCGGTGTCGGTGTCGGTGTTGCGGTCGGAGTCGACCGGACGGATCGGACGGTCCGTTGTAGTTCGTCACCAGTAATCGTCGTCCCGTCGGAGCGATCACCGCTAAAACGCTACAACGCTCCGTATCAGTGATCCTGTGCGATCGGATCGAAGTCGTCGACCGGGATCACGGAATAGTCGACCGTCAACGCGTCCTGGGTCGCCCGGATCTTCCCGACGAACGTCGAGATATCCTCGAGTTCGCCCTCCAGGACGAACAGTTCCATACAGTAGTGGTCGCCGACGTGGCTGTGGAAGTTCGAGGCCACCAGGTCCTCGTGTTCGTGTCGCAGGTGCATCATCCGCTCCTCGACGCTCGTGGTCTCGTAGTCGAACAGGACGGTGACGATCCCCATGAGTTCGCGGTCCTCGAGTCGGGTGTCCTCGAACTCGCCGAGCAGGTTCCGGGAGGCCTCCCGGACGACTTCGCTGCGGCCGGTGTAGCCGTGTTCTTCGGCGAACTGGTCCAGCCGTTCGAGGAGTTCGTCCGGCATCGAGACGCTTACGACAGCCATATAATAACTCGACGGCAGTCGACTATTAAGGTTTACTATCAGGGAGCGGACGACGGCTGCGGGCCTCGAGCGAACGCCCCGTCGCACAACGTTTTGTGGCTTCGCCGGGAGATGAGGGTATGTACCTGCCACACCGGACCTGGCCCGAACTCGCGGAGCGGATCGACGAGGAGTCGCTAGCGGTCGTCCCGCTGGGCTCGACCGAACAGCACGGCCCCCATCTCCCGGAGGGAACCGACTACCTGATCGCCGAGGCGCTCGCGCGGGAGGCAGCCGATCGCACCGGCTTCCTCTGTACGCCGCCGCTCCCGATCGGAGTGAGCTCCCACCACCGCCAGTTCCACGGGACGATGTGGGTCGAGCCGCCGGTCTTCCGGGACTTCGTCGAGAGCTTCTCGCGGAACCTCACGTACCACGGGATCGACCGGATCGTCTACGTCAACGCCCACGGCGGCAACGTCTCCCACCTGCGGGAGGTCGGCCGCCGGCTCCACGAGGACGGGACCGCCTACGCCATCGAGTGGATGTGGGACGAGTCGATCCCCGACCTGATCGAGGAGGTCTTCGAGACCCCCGGCCCCCACGGCGGCCCCAAGGAAACCGCGATGATCATGCACATCGCCGAGGAACTGGTCCGGAAGGACCGCCTCGAGGACGCCCGCGACGGCGGGGCGACGTTCGACTACGACGCCGAGCACGTCCACGGCGCGACGACGTTCTACGACGCAGTCGAGAACAGCCCGAACGGCGTCTTCGGCGACCAGACCGACGCGACCCCCGAAATCGGCGCGGAGCTGTTCGAGGCCGCGACCGACCAGCTCGTCGCGCTGCTCGAGTGGCTCGACGACCGACCGCTCGAGGAGTTGCTGCCGGAGCCCCACGTCGAACCGCGGCCGACCGACGGTTCGTGACCGAGAGAGGACGGACCGCGGGCCGGCGGCCGTTTCGCCGGATGCGGGACAACCGAACCTCTTTTGAATTGGGTCCGAAAGGGCCGCCTGATGAGTTCCTTCGAACTCGACGACGTGGATCGCGGGATCCTCCACTTGCTCCAGGAGGACGCCCGCGACAACTCCCCGGCGACGATCGCCGAGGAGGTCGGGGTGGCACCGAACACGGTCCGGAACCGGATCGAGCGCCTGGAGGAACACGGCGTAATCGAGGGGTATCACCCACAGATCGACTACGAACGGGCGGGCTACCAGTTGCGCGTTATTTTCGTCTGTACCGTCCCGATCTCGGAGCGCCGGACGTTCGCGGACGAGGCGTTCGACATCGACGGGGTCGTTCGGGTCGTCGAAGTTCTCTCGGGTCGGGAGAACCTGGCCGTCGAGGCCGTCGCGGAGGACAGCGACGGGGTGACCGCTATCGCCAGCGACCTCGAGGACCTGGGCTGCGAGATCGCGGACGAGTGGTTCGTCAAAAACGAGCGCGTGCAACCGTTCGACCACTTCGGGATCGACGTGACGGACGAGTGATCGACGCCTCTCGATCGACCGTCGTTCCGTCGAAGACGTTGCGGATATCTTCAACGGCCCTGCCTGCGGATTCGCTCAATATATACCAACAGGATGCAGTATACCATGCATATTTGGTACAAAAGTTATTTATTACGCATGCGGATGGTGAAACGTATCGATGGGACGACGCATGCAGTACGGCGACGGGAGCACCGGTAGACCGATGGGGGAAGGGCCGGCCGCAGTCTCCGCAGGTTCCCGCGACGGAAGGGGATCGAGTCGCTACCGCGGGGAGACCTGCCGCCGGCCGACAACGGCCGACCACGTCGCGGGGTCCATACCGGACGACCGCGGCATCGACGTCATCGGGGCCATCGATCGTTGCCGCACGTCTCGCTCGAGTCACTGAATGTCCGCGGATACTCAGGGCGACGTCCTCCTGGTCGAAGACGATCCGGGCGACGCTACCCTCGTGGAGGAGGCGTTCGCAGCGACCGAGGGAGACACCCGTCTCCGGGTCGCCGACGACGGCTACGAGGCGCTCCACTACCTGAAACGGGCCGGAAACGCCGACCCGGATGCGCTCCCGGATCTCGCGCTCGTGGATCTGCAGCTCCCGGGGAAGGACGGCTGCGAACTGCTCGAGGCGATCAGAGCGGATCCACAGCTCCGGTGTCTCCCCGTGATCATGCTCACCGGCTCGGACGACGCGGACGACGTCCGCCGCTGTTACGAGGCGTCGGCGAACGCGTACCTCACGAAGCCGACGGATCTCGACGGGTTCGTGGCAATCGCGGAGTTGATCGAGCGGTTCTGGTTCGACCACGTTCAGTTGCCGCCGGTCACGCAGTCCCCGTAATACGGATTACTGTAACGATGTACCGGCACAACCGCGACCCGGGCGGCGGTTGCGCCGGAACTGACTTACAGTAAACCGTATAAGGCCCCGCGAGCGTCGGCGCGCGACGAGAGGACAGCCGACGACGGCAAGCGGGATTTTCTCCCGTAACGAGCGGTGAACTTATCCGGCCAAGCGTCTTGGAACCGGCAATGAGCGATCGTGGCAACTCGAGCGAGCGACGGGTCCGGGTCGTCGGCGGGGAACCCCCATCCTGCCGGCAGTTCCGGACCCTCGTCGAGACCGTCGACGGCGGCGTCTTCCAGTTCGACGGCGACGGTCGCATCGTCGCGATCGACGACGATCTCGCCGAGTTGGTCGGACTCGATCCCGAAGCGAACGAGCAGGCGAAGCGAAACGGAAGCCGCGACCGATTGCTGGGCAATTCCGTCGCCGACCTGGCGGCGGACTCAGACCGCGAGCTTCTCGAGGCGGCACTGGCGGAGAAAGAGGGAGACGCGGACGGCGACGGCGACGGCGACGACGAGGACGGCATAACCGAACTCGAGATCACGATTCGGACCCGTCGCGACGACCCGATCCCGTGTACCCTCCGGCTGAACGACGGCCGGGAACCCCGATCGGACGGCGGCGCCGGCGAGACCGACGAGAGCCGCGGGTTCGGCATCGTCCGGCCGATGGTCCGAGACGACGACGCCGAGGCCGGGCCGACGGCATCCGCGGCGATCGATCCGATCATGGAGGCCCTCGAGACGGCGAACGTCGGCGCGTTCGTTCTCGACTCCGATTTCGACGTCGCCTGGCTCAACGAGGCGACGGAGCGGTACTTCGGCATCGAGCGGGGCGACGTCGTCGGGCGGAGCAAACGGGACCTCGTCGAGGGAGTGATCCGCGAACGCATCGCCGACGAGGACGCCGGGGAGTTCGTCGACACCGTTCTCGCGACGTACGACGACAACAGCAGCGTCGAACGCTTCGAATGCCGGGTGACCGGCGGGAGCGACGACGGGGTGCGCTGGCTCGAGCACCGGAGCAAACCGATCGAGAGCGGCCCCTACGAGGGTGGCCGGGTGGAACTCTACTACGACGTGACCGAGCAGCGCCGGCGCGCGTTGCAGTTGCGCCGGCTGAACGAGGCCGTCCGCGACTGGCTCGAGTGTGACACCTGGGACGAGGTCGCCGAACGGGCGTGTCGAAGCCTGCAGGACGTCCTCGGCCTCGAGATCAACGGCGTCTACCGGTACGACGAGGAGGGGGAGACGCTTCGACCGACCGCCAAGTCCGACCGCGCCGAGGAACTGTTCGACGACCTGCCCGCGTTCGACGCGGGCGATGGGGTCGCCTGGCGGGTCTTCGAAACCGGCGAACTCGAGCTTTACGAGGACGTCCGGGCCGCCCCGGACGTCTTCAACCCGGAGACGCCGATCCGCAGCGAGATCGTCCTCCCGATCGGAGACCACGGGGTGGTCATCGTCGGCTCCGAGCGTGCCGGCGCGTTCGGCGACGAGGAAGTCTCGCTTTCGAAGGTCGTCGCCTCGAGCCTCGAGGTGATCTTCGATCGACTCGGACACGAACGACGGCTGCAACGCGAGCAGGCCCAGACCGAGGAACTCCTGCGGACGGCACCGGTCGGGATCGCCGTCGAGGACGCCGACGGCGGGACGGTCCTCGCGAACCGCTACGCGACGGACTCGCTCGGCCTGCCGGCGGGAATGAGCTTCGAGGAGATAGCGACCGGGGACCGGGAGGTCTACGACGCCGAGGGCGATCCCCTCGAGGCGGCGGACGCACCGTCGGCTCGTGCCAGACGGTCCGGGGAACCGGTCGTCGGGGACGAACTCGTTCTGGAGGACGAGACGGGACGTCAGCGGTGGTTCTCCGTCAACGCGGCACCGGTCATCGACCCCGACGGCGCCGTCGAACGCGTCGTCATCGCCGCGGAGGAGGTCACCGAGCGCAAGCAACGTGAGCGCCGACTCGAGCGCCGGAAGAGCGAACTCGAGACCCAACTGAGCGAGATTCTGGGTCGCGTCTCGGACGCGTTCGTCGCCGTCGACAGCGACTGGCGGTTCACCCACGCCAACGAGCGGGCGGCCGAGATTCTCGGCCGCTCCGGGCAACCGGACGGCCTCCTCGGCGAGACCCTGTGGGAGCTGTACCCCGGGAAGACGGATCCCGTTCGGCGTCGGTTCCGCGACGCCATGCGGACCCAGCGGCCGGTCAGTTTCGAGCGGTACGTCGACGCGCTCGACTCGTGGCTCGAGTTCAACGTCTACCCCTCCGAGACCGGACTCTCGGTGTACTTCCGGAACGTCACCGAGCGCAAGGAACGGGAACGGGAACTCAGGCGATACGAGACGATCGTCGAGACCGTCGAGGACGGCATCTACGTGCTCGGTGGCGACGAGCGGTTCACCACTGTCAACGAGGCCTATACGGAGATCACCGGCTACGACCGCGAGGAACTGGTCGGCGCCCACGCCTCGCTGATCGTCAACGAGTCGGTCATGGAACATGCCAGGGAGGTAGCCGACGACGACGACGCGTCGACGATCGAGACCGAAATCGAGAGCGCGTCCGGCGACCCCGTCCCGGTCGAAGCGACGGTCACGAGCCTGCGCCGGATCGACGGCGAACGCGAGCGGATCGGCGTCGTCCGCGACGTCACCGAGCGCAAGGAACGCGAGCGGCAACTCGAGGCCAGCGAGCAGCGGTACCGGACCCTCGTACAGAACTTCCCCGAGGGGATCGTCGCCCTCTACGACGAGGACCTGGAGTATACGGCCGCCGGGGGCGGGCTGCTCGAGGCCGTCGGCACCGACCCGGAGAACGTGACCGGACAGACGGTCGCCGAGCGGTACTCCGAGGAACTCGTCGAGGAGATCGAACCCCACTTCCGAGCCGCTCTCGAGGGGGAAGAGCGCACCTTCGAGGTCGATTACCGCGGCCGGGAACTGTCCGCCCGGACGCTCCCGGTCCGGATCGGCGAGGAGGTCGACGCGGGCATGGTCGTCGCCCGGGACGTCACCGAACGCAACGAGTACCAGCGCAAGCTCGAGGAGTCGAACGAGCGGCTGGAGCAGTTCGCGTACGCGGCGTCGCACGACCTGCAGGAGCCGTTGCGGATGGTCTCGAGTTATCTGCAGTTGCTCGAGCGGCGGTACGGCGAGCACCTGGACGAGGACGGCGAGGAGTTCCTGGCGTACGCGATCGACGGGGCCGACCGGATGAAGGCGATGATCGACGGCCTGCTGGAGTACTCGCGGGTCGAGACCCGCGGAGAGCCGCTCGAGCCGATCGACCTCGAGGACGTCCTCGAGGACGTTCGGGACGACCTGACGGTGCAACTCGCCGAGTCGGACGCGGAGGTCGAAGTGGGGTCGCTCCCGCGCGTGCGCGGCGACGGCGATCAACTTCGGCAGGTGTTCCAGAACCTGCTGTCCAACGCCGTCGAGTACAGCGGCGACGAACCGCCGCGGATCGAGGTCACCGCGGCGGAAAACCCCGGCGAGGGGACCTGGACCGTCGCGGTCAGCGACGAGGGGGTCGGGATCGATCCCGATGACCAGGAGCGGATCTTCGAGGTGTTCCAGCGGCTCGAGGGTGCCGGGCGGGGGTCCGGCACCGGGATCGGACTGGCGCTGTGCAAGCGGATCGTCGAGCGCCACGGCGGCGAGATCGCCGTCGAGTCGGAACCCGGAGAGGGAACGACGTTCTACGTGACGCTCCCGGCGGCCGACGAGGTTTGATCCGACCAACAACTATATATCCGATCGCCTACACCTGCCGGCAAGGCGGTGCACGACGTGATCCACGCCACCACCAGTTCGGGCTCGGACTCGGAAACGGGTCGGCTCTCGATCGCCGCATCGTTCGCCTCCTTCGTCGTCGCGGGCGGCGCGACCGCCAGTACCGACGCGATCGTTCCGACGCTCGGAGCGACGGCGCTGGCGATTGGCGGCGTCTACCTGCTCGCGCTGTACGCGAAGGCCGTCTCGCGCCGAACCCTCGCCCAGCTGTCGGTCGCCCTCTGGGCAGGGTTCCTCGGTGTCGCCGGCCTCCACGCCGTCGGCCTCGAGACGGTCGGCGCGGCCGTCCCCGGGCCGACCGGGACGCTCGTCCTCTCGCTGACCGCGATCACGTGGGGGACCTTCCTGACGGCTTGCGGTTCGACCGCCTTCCTCGCCGCCCGGGAGTACGGTGCCTCGGCCGGAACGCAGGTCGACGCCGAAGAACAGGTTCTCGAGGGCGAGACCGGCACTACGCGACGCGGTAGCTGACCGCGATCCCCTCCCCCAGCGGCAGGAGGACGGTCTCGAACTCCGGATCTTCCCGCACCCGCGCCAGGTAGTCGGCGATCCCCCTGGTGTGTTCGTTGGCCTCGAGCGCGTCGGGATCGGCCTCCTCCTCGAGGATTTCTCGCAGTTTGTCGAACTCGATGATCCCGGCAGTCACGGCGTTGTCCGCGACGACGACGCCCCCCTGTGGGACCTTCGAGCGGACGGCCTCGAAGGCGTCCACGTACCGGTGTTTCTGGTGGTCGATCAACACGGCGTCGAACGGGCCGTCGTAGGTTTCGATCGTCTCGAGGGCATCTCCGAGTTCGTACCGGGCGAGGTCGTCGTAACCGCCCGCAGCCATGTACTCGCGGGCCATCTCGAGTTCGTCCTCGTCGACTTCGGTCAGAACGATCTCGCCGTCGTCGGGCAGGGCCTCGGCGAACCAGTACGCGGAGTAGCCGTAGCCAGAGCCGAACTCGAAGATCCGCTCGGCGTCGGTCAGCCGGGCGAGCAGGCGGAGGACGGCCCCGACCTCGGGACCGACGTGGGGGAACCCCTCGCGCCTGGCGAACTCGTCCATCTCGACGAGCGTCTCGTCCGGGTCCGGACCGACGGCCCGGGCGAACGCTTCGATCTCGTCGGCAAGTACGTCGACCATGTCCGACGGTACGCGGCCGGACACATCAAGTCCGGGGACGAATCGAGCCTACTCCCCGGCGAGACGTGCGATCGCCCCGGCGAGCACGCGCGTCGCGGTCGCACAGTCCTCCCAGTCGGTCCACTCCCGGGGTGTGTGCGAGAGCCCGTCCTCGGACGGCGCGAAGAGCATCCCGGCGTCGGTCACCCGCGAGACGTACATCGCGTCGTGGGCCGCGCCGGAGTGCAGCGACGTCGACTCGACGCCCGCGGCGTCGGCTCCCGCCGCTAACGCCCCCCGGCACCGCTCGCTCATCGGGGCCGGCTCCACCTCGAGTTCGACCTCGAGGTCGGTCTCGACGCCGCGGTCGGCCTCGAGGCGGGCGAGGCAGCGGCGGGCGCGCTCGAGGAGCCGGTCCATCGTCGCGGCCTCGACGTCCCGGACGTCGACGCCCAGTTCGACCGCGCCGGGGACGACGTTGGTCGCGTTCGGCCTGACGTGACTCTGGCCGACGGTGGCGACGGCGGTTCCGGACTCCATCGCGAACTCCCGCCCCGCCCGCTCTACGTCCAGGACGAACTCGCTTGCCGCCGCCAGCGCGTCCGTCCGATCAGCCATCGCCGTCGTCCCCGCGTGGTCGGCTTCCCCGACGAACCGCGCGGTCGCGTGGACGATGCCCGTGATCGTCGAGACGACGCCGACCGGAATCCCGCGCTCCTCGAGTCGCGTGTCCTGCTCGACGTGGAGTTCGAGGAAGGCGTCCCACTCGCCGGCCTCGAGCCGGCCCTCCCCGCGGTAGCCGATCTCAGCGAGCGCGTCCTCGAGAGTCGTCCCCTCGTCGTTCGTCGCCGCGAGCGCGTCCTCGACGGAGCGGTAGCCGGTCGCGACCGACGACCCGAGCATCCCGCCGCCGAACCGGGTTCCCTCCTCTTCGGTGAACGAGACGACGGCGACCGGCCGCGTGGGTTCGACGTCGCTTTCCTGCAGCGTCCGGACCGCCTCGATCGCGGCATAGACGCCCAGCGGGCCGTCGAAGATGCCGCCTTCGGGCACCGAGTCGAGGTGGCTCCCGGCCGCGACCGGCGCCGCGTCGGGGTCGGCCGAATCGGGGGTCCAGGTGCCGACGACGTTCCCCACGGCGTCGACCGAGACGCCGAGGCCCGCGTCCTCGAGGCGATCGACGAGGTAGTCTCGAGCCCGGCGGTTCGGCTCCGTACCGGTGAGGACCGTCCGGCCCCGCCCCTCCTCGGCGTCGATCGCGCCGAACTCCGCGTTTCGCTCGAGGTCGGAGCGGAGGCGCTCCGCGTCGACCGCGACCGTTTCATCGATCCCGTCCGCGTTTCGATCCGTACTCATACGCCCGGGTTCGCGCTCCCCCGGGATACCGTTTCGTCTCGCGGCAGCGCCGCCCCGTCGCGTCGGCGGGGACGGTACGTTTTTTGACGCTCGGCGTCGTCAGTTTCGACCGAATGTCCGCCGAACACGAACGCGAACACCCGCTGGTCGACGCCGTCGACAACCTGGTGTACGAACCCGTACAGGTCCACGAGCACGGGATCGACCTCACCGCGAGCGCGATCTACCGCGTCGCCGGTCCCGGCCGGATCGACTTCGGCGGCGACGAACTCGAGGACGCCGACCTCGAACCGGTCGAGACCACCCTCCGCGATCCGGACGACGAGTACGGGTGGTGGGACCTCGAGGGCGGCCAGTACGTCGTCCAGCACAACGAGTTCCTCACCGACGCGGAGGAGCCGCTGTGGCTCCAGCCCCGGAACGAACTGCTCGCTCGCGGCGGCTCGCACCCGTCGATGCAGGTGGTCTCGCACCTCCCGCTGATCCCGCTTACGGTCGCCGACGGCGGCCTCCGGCTCAAGGAGAACGCGCGGATCTCGACGCTGATGCCGCCCGGAACGGCTGCTGGGCCGTCGGAGTGAGGCCGGAGGACCGTCTCGAGAGCGTTCGATTCGCCGAACTCACCCGGTTTCAGTTTTCAGTTTTCACTTTTCACTTTTGACAGCCCTCCCCCGAATACGTCAGCAGGTAGTACGTCTCGCCGTCGCGAGTCACCGCGTAGAGGGTCGTCGTATCCCAGTAACGGAACTCCGGCGGTTCACTGCCCGGGTCGTCGGCCGTCGTCGAGTGGCTGCCGTTCTCGAGGGCTGCGTCGACCGCCCGCTTGGCTTCGTCGCTCAACTCCCCGTACCCGTAGGTCTCGTGCGGATCGCCGTAGCCGTCCGACGAGTCGACGACCTCGTGGGATAGCCGACAGTCCGCCGGCGGGTCCTCGTTTCCGGCACAGCCGGCCGTGGCGCCCGTGACGGCGGTGGCGGCGACGGCCAGCATGGATCGACGGTTCATACCGTCGATGCTCTCCGCGGGACCCAAGTCTCTTGTCCCGAGTGAAAGAGCGACGTGGGCGCGGTCGCCCTCGAGGGACGGAAACGGAATACTGCGCCGAACTGAACACTTATCCCCGCGGTGGTGGAAACATGTTAGCATGGCAATCGATACGGTGCTACTGGCCGTCGGGCCGATGGACACGGTCCGGGCCGAGGAACTCGCCGAGACCGTCCTCGAAATCGCGGACCCGCTCGGAGCACGGGTAGTGATCGGACACGCGTTCACCGCACAGGAGTACGAGGAGTTCCGCGAGGACTTGGGCCTCGAGGCCCGCCTCGAGGACGTCGATCCCGACGAGGTCGCCGCCGAACGCGCGCCGGTAAGCGACCTCGCGGACCGGTTCGCGGCGGCGGGCGTCGACTACGAGATCCGCGGCTCCGTCGGCGAGATCGGCGACGCCGTCGTCGACATGGCACGAGCGGTCGACGCCGACCGGATCGTCGTCGGCGGTCGACGCCGCTCGCCGGCGGAGAAGGCCGTCCTCGGGTCGGTCTCACAGGACATCATCCTCCAGGCCCCCTGTCCGGTGACGTACTTCCGGGATCTGGACGTAATGGAGTAATCCGGGCGGTCTGCCGCTCCAGGGGTCGACGGCGCGGACCCGGCCGCCCCGGTTCGGAGTGTGAAGAGTACTCGCCTCCGAGTCGTAATATGGGTAGTTAAGTACGCCGACGGTCGTTTCTAAGACAGGATGGTCTACTACGCCGGCGTCGACCTCGGCGCGACGAACCTGCGGGCGGCCGTCGCCGACGGCGACGGGACCACGATCGGTATCAGCCGTAACGCCACGCCACGCGGTCCGACGGGCATCGACGTGACTGAGGGCGTCCTGCGAACGCTCCGTGAGGCGTGTGGCGACGCCGGGATCGCTCCCGACGCGATCACTGCCGCGGGGATCGGCTCGATCGGTCCGTTCGACCTCGCGGAGGGCGCGGTGATCGACCCAGCCAACCTGCCGGACTCGATCGACCGCATCCCGCTTACGGGCCCGATCGAGAAACTGATCGACAGCGAGGAGGTCTACCTCCACAACGACACGACCGCCGGCGTCATCGGCGAGCGGTTTCACGCCGATCGCAACCCCGACGATATGGTCTACATCACGATCTCTTCGGGGATCGGCGCGGGGGTCTGCTGTGACGGCGAGATCCTCGACGGCTGGGACGGTAACGCGGGGGAGGTCGGCCACGCCATCGTCGACCCGCGCGGTCGGCTGACCTGTGGCTGCGGGCGCGACGGCCACTGGGAGGCCTACTGCTCGGGCAACGGTATCCCCGACTTCGTGCGGTTGCTGGCCGAGGACGACCCCACGATCGACACCGACCTCCCGCTCGAGGACCCCGACTTCACGGCGAAAGACGTCTTCGAGTTGGCCGGCGAGGACGACCTGGCCGACTACGCGATCGACCAACTTGCCCACTGGAACGCGATCGGCGTCACCAACGTGGTCCACTCGTTCGCGCCCCTTCTGGTCTCGTTCGGCGGCGCGGTCGCTTTGCACAACGAGGAACTCGTCGTCGACCGCATCCGCGAGCGCGTCTCCGAGATGGTGATGACCAACGTCCCCGAGATCCGCGTAACTGACCACGGGGACGACGTCGTCCTCGAGGGGGCGCTGGCCAGCGCGATGACCGAGGGGACGGGCGACCGGAAACGGCTCGCGGATTGACGACGCCTCCGATCCTGCCGGAAGACGGCGGCACGGATCGACCCGATGGTATTTTGCCATCCCCTCCGTGGTGGTTGGTATGCAACGGCGAACGGTCCTCCGGCGGAGCGGTGCCGCCGTCGCCTCCACCCTCTCTCTCCCCGTAGTCGGCACGCGATCCGCGCGAGCAACGGCAGGCTCGTCCCCGCGAGTTGGATCGGGTCAGGACGAATCCGGATACGAACCCCTCGGCCGCCTCGAGATCGAGGGGGCCGCCGAGGCGGTCGTCGGCGACGATGACGACGTCGCCTACCTGGCGACCACGACCGGTTTCGCGACGGTCGACGTGAGCGACCCGACCGCGCCGGAGCTTCTCTTTCTCGAGGACGACATCGAGGTCGACGGCGAACCGCTGCTGGAGATCCTCGACGTCGCGGTCGACGGCCAGCGGCTGGTGGTTCCCGGACCGGCGAACCGCACATCGGGCCGGCTATTCGAGGGGTTCTGTTGCTACGACGTCTCCGATCCCGCCGATCCCGAACTCGTCGCCGAGCCCTACGAGACCGGCTTCCACATCCACAACTGCTACCTCGAGGACGACGTCCTCTACGTCGTCGGGAACGATCCCTCGGACAACGTGCTGGTCGTCTACGACGTCGCCGACGGCGTCGAACGGATCGGCCGCTGGTCGCTGCTCGAGCACGAACCCGGCTGGGCCGACGTCGACTGGATCGCCCGCTACCTCCACGACGTCTCCGTTCACGACGACGTCGCGTATCTCGCCCACTGGAACCCGGGCACCTACCTGCTTGACGTGTCCGACCCCGCCGAGCCCGAGTACATCTCGCACGTCTCCGAGACGGACCTCGAGTCACAGCGCAGCGTCGAGAACCACCTCGAGATCCGTCAGGGCCTGCCTGGCAACGACCACTACGCGACGGTCGACGAGACGGGCGACCTGCTCGCCGTCGGCCGGGAGGCCTGGGCGACCGGCGGCGAGGAGCCCGACGGGCCGGGCGGGATCGACCTCTACGACGTCTCCGATCCCGAGGATCCCGTCAGCCGGGGGTCGATCGAGGCCCTCGCGGCGGCCGACGAGAGCTACGACGCCGGCCTGTGGACGACCGCCCACAACTTCGAGCTCCGGAACGACCGGCTCTACGCGGCCTGGTACCGCGGCGGCGTGACGATCCACGACGTCAGCGACCCAGACGACCCCGAGCGCCTCGCCGCGTGGCGCGATCCCCACGTCGCCGGGTTCTGGACCGCACGCGTCCTCGAGCCCGGCGAGACCTTCGTCGCGAGCAGTACGCAGGCGATCCCCAACGCGCCGATGGAGGGCGCGCTCTATACGTTCCCGATCGAGGCCGGCGAGCAGGCGGACCCGCCATCGCTGACCGATCCCGACGCGTTCGACCTCGAGGGCGTCGACAGGGACGACGGGAACGAGTCGGCGGCGGACGCTGACGACGGGGACGACGGGACGGTGGGGAACGCGGACGACTCGATCCCCGGATTCACCGGCCCGGGGGCCGGGTTCGGTCTCGCCAGCGTCGCCGGCGGCGCGGCCGCCCTCGAGTGGGTTCGACGCCGGCGACGGTGACGTGCTCCCGGGCAGGGGGAAGGGGCCGAACAATGATATGAGACGCCAACCCAGAGAGAGTAACGATCGAACGCAATGACAGGGTACGATCACGAGCAGGTGCAGGAGTTCTGGCAGTACGTCTGGGAACGGGAGGACGTGTACGAACTTGCCGACGACGCGACGGATCCGACCTACGTCCTCGGGATGTTCCCCTACACGTCGGGGACGCTCCACATGGGCCACGTCCGCAACTACGCGATCGCGGACGCGTACGCCCGCTATCGGCGGATGTGCGGCGACGACGTCCTCCACCCGATGGGGTGGGACGCGTTCGGCCTTCCCGCCGAGAACGCCGCCTACGAGCGGGCCAGCGACCCCGAATCCTGGACGCAGGCTTGCATCCGACGGATGCGCGAGGAACTCGAGACGCTGGGGTTCGGCTACGACTGGTCCCGAGAGATCACGACCTGCGAGCCGTCGTACTACCGGTGGAACCAGTGGCTGTTCAAACGCTTCCACGAGGCGGGGCTGGTCGAGTACGACGCCGCGACGGTCGACTGGTGTCCGGACTGCGAGACGGTGCTGGCCGACGCCCAGGTCGTCGAACGCGATGGGGAACGCGGGGCCGGCGACCGCGTCTGCTGGCGCTGCGAGACGCCCGTCGGCCGGCGGGAACTCGACCAGTGGTTCTTCACCATCACCGACTACGCCGACGAACTGGACGAAAGGCTGGACGACCTCGAGGGGTGGCCCGACGGCGTCCGGGAGATCCAGCGCAACTGGATCGGCCGCCGCGAGGGAGCCAGGATCTCCTTCGAGGTCGACCTCGACGGCGCGACGACGGCGGTCGACGTCTTCAGCGCCCGGCCCGAGACGATCCACGGCGCGACCTACCTCGCGGTTTCGCCGGGTCACGACCTGGCGCGGGCCCTCGCGGAGGAGGAGGACGAGGACGGGGACGGGGACGAGGACGAGGAGGTGCAGGCGTACGTCGACGAGGTACGGGACCGCGGGCCGGACGAGGTCGGCTACTCCGGCGTCGCGACCGACGCGAGGGCGATCAATCCCGTGACCGGCAAGTCCCTGCCCGTCTACGTCGCCGGCTACGTCCTCGAGGACGTCGGCACGGGCGCGGTGATGGGGGTGCCGGGCCACAACGAGCGCGACCACGCGTTCGCCCGCGAGCACGACATCCCGATCGAGCGGGTGATCGAACCCGTGGACGACGCGAACGACGCGGACGACGCGGACTACCAACTTCCCTACACCGACCACGGTACCCTGACCGAGAGCGGCGAATACACCGGTCTCGAGACCGAGGCCGCCCGCGAGCGACTGCTCGAGGACTACGACGCCCTCGAGGCCGACGTCACCTACCGGCTACGGGACTGGCTGATCTCCCGGCAGCGGTACTGGGGAACCCCGATCCCGGTCGTCCACTGTGACGACTGCGGTCCCGTCCTCGTGCCCGACGAGGACCTCCCCGTCGAACTCCCCGAGTTCGTCCGGACCACGGGCAACCCGCTCGAGGAACACGCCTCCTTCCGCGAGACGGAGTGTCCGGAGTGTGGCGGGCCCGCGCGCCGCGAGACCGACACGATGGACACCTTCGTCGACTCCTCGTGGTACTTCCTGCGATTCCTCTCGCCCGACCTCGAGGACGCTCCGTTCGACCCGGACCGGGCCGAGGAGTGGCTCCCGGTCGACGTCTACGTCGGCGGCGACGAACACGCGACGCTACACCTGCTGTACGCTCGGTTCTTCGCGAAGGCGCTGACCGACATCGGGCTGTTGGACTGTCGGGAGCCGTTCCGGGAACTCGAGAGCCAGGGGACGGTGCTGTACGAGGGCGAGAAGATGTCCAGTTCGAAGGGCAACGCCGTCGCACCCGAGGAGTACGGCGCGGAGACGACCCGGCTGTTCGTCCTCTCGGCGGCCCACCCCGAACAGGACTTCGAGTGGACCGCGAACGACGTCCGCGGGGCCTACGACCTCCAGCAGACGCTGTACGGGATGGTCACCTCGTTCGTCGAAGGCGAGTCCGGGCGGAGCGAGCGGCTCCCGCGGGACGAGTACGTCGACCGGGAGATCGACCGGACGATCGCGGCGACGACCGAGGAGTACGAGCGGTTCCGGTTCCACCGGGCCGCGACCGAGATTCAGGAACTCGCGGGCCTGTTGCGCCGCTACCGGGGGTTCGGTCGTCCCCACGAGGAGATCAACCGGCGCGGCCTGCTGACGCTGGCCGCGCTGATCGCCCCGATGGCCCCGCACCTCGGCGAGGAACTGTGGAACAAGCTCCGGGGCGACGGGCTGGTGGCCGAGGCCGACTGGCCGGACCCCGGCGAGTTTGCGGACGACACAGAGGGCACACACGCGCCCGACTACCGCCGCGAGCGCCGCCTCGTGGAGACCACCCTCGAGGACGTCAGGGACATCGTCGACGTCGCCGCGATCGACGACCCCGAACGGATCGACCTGATCGTCGCCGACGAGTGGAAGTACCGGACGATGGAGTTCCTCCGGGAAGGCGACGCGAACGCGGACAGCGACCGCCCCGGTGATGACCAGCGGTCGGCGGTCGAACGCGTCGCCGGCGCCCTCGAGAGCGATCCCGAACTCGACACGCCGACTCGCGAAGCTATCGCCCGGTTCCTCGAGCGAAGCGACGCGGCGGACGCTCGAGGCGAGTCCTCGTCGGGATCCGACTCCGGGGCGGCCGCTCTCGGCCCCGACCACGAGCACGCGCTGCTCGAGCGGGCAGCCTGGCTCGTCCGGGACGAATTCGACGCCGACGTGCGGGTGCGACGCGCCGACGACGGCGCGGCGGGCGGGAAGGCACGCCCGGGGAAACCCGCGATCCGGATCGACTGACGCCGGGGCGACTCGAGCGCGACTGTCCGCCCCGCCTCGTCCCGGCCCCGACCTTCGATCTCGAAGGAAAGCGGCGCCTAACGCGGCGGAACGGAGAACGACAAGGACAGCTTTATTCGACCGGATTCGAATGCTCTGTTGAATAGCGATCTAATCCGCCGATATCACTAGCTTAGAAGGATGAAGCCGAGGAATTCGATTCTGTCTATGGAAATCGATATCCTCG
>NZ_FOKW01000028.1 GCF_900112205.1 Natronobacterium haloterrestre
CGAGGATATCGATTTCCATAGACAGAATCGAATTCCTCGGCTTCATCCTTCTAAGCTAGTGATATCGGCGGATTAGATCGCTATTCAACAGAGCAGAAGAATGATGTCTGGTAGCGGAGCGTCCGTGTACCCCCCGTGTTGATGGATGAGATCGAGGGCTTCGTCGCCGTCGTAGACGACATGAATTTCGTTCGTAATACCTGCGTCAGCGAACAACTCTTTTATGAGTCTCACGTCACCGTGATTCGCCTCAATCAACAGTATTTCTACGGCACGCCTCTCGGAAGGTTCTGGTGAAGTCATACCCCGTTTGATTCGTCCCCCAGGGATTCGAGAACCGCCGATCTGTACACTCTATAAAACACGGACGATCAGTAATCCTCAATGACCGTGGCGAAGTCGATAACGGATTGATCATCAGTGATGTCAGTGAATTCGACCATTTTACTGGTTGGTTCGTATCTGATGAGTTCTGCCTCGTCGAGCCTTGGAAGATGCTGATGGTGAAGCGTAAGAGCGATCTCGTCAGTTGTCTCGGAAGTTGCCTTCTCGCGTGCGGCAAGCCGAGAACTCAGGGTGTCGACGAAGACTCGGTCAGTCCGATCGTACCCTCTGAGAACTGCAATTAGATGGCGACGACGGGGATCGGCAAGAATCTCGAACAGCATATCTGGCTCGCAGGATGTGGGTAGGGCGTATTCCATTCTGACTCTCGCCCTTATTAGGTATCCACCGGATATAGCTTAGTAGGGGAGATAGACAGGGCGCTTAAATACTCAAATTGGAATCATCCTGTCAAGAGGGTATTTTCGATGAGTTTGGAAGTCCCGCGGTGCAATCGCTCTGAAAACGCCTGCTGGGAGAGGCCAAAGTCATCAGCCAGTTCGGTTGCAGTTGCTTCTCGGGGTGCTTCGTAGTAGCCGCCCTCGTAGGCTGCAACGAGAGCATCACGTTGCTTCGTCGTTAGGTTGAACGCGCCACCGTGTGGCTCAGTTGGTGAAAACAATTGCTCCAGAACGACGTCTCCATTAGTTCTGAAATGAGAGTGGAACTCCGCTAACCGCTCACGATCGGCAAACCGAACTTTCAATTGCCATTTCTCTCCTTGTCCAGTCGCCTCCAGAATCACTCCCTCGTGGTCGAGAACCGTGTCTACAGTGCGAGCGACCTCGAGGTTCCACGTCATTTTGTACAACCGCGAGTCGGGGAACCGATCAGTTACGTCGAACCGCTGGACTGATGGATCACTGGCTACCGCTGCGTCGAACTGATCAAACTTGGATTCTGGTCCCGAGACCCAGAGAAATGGCATAATCCATTTGCGGCTGTGAGCTACGAGTCGATCAAGTTCGACAGTCAGTGAGGGCGCTGCTTCGAGGGATTCGGCAAGGCCAAAAGTAGGGGCAGAAACCGTGAAGTCACCTACGACACTCATTGCAGTCGGTAGAGTCGATGAGCGGATGAATCTTCCGCTCACCTTTATTCCCGTAGAATACCGGTTGACGCAGATTAGTATACCCTAGCCGTGGGCAGCTCACTAAGAGAGCTAAAGGGGTTCTTCAACAGATGTTGGTTCATCGGCGAGTCTGACTGTTCCATCGCTGTTGACGACGACTGTGTGACCGGCGTACTCGAAGGTTATCTTCCCGTCTGAGCGAGGTGATCTATTTGTCTCTGTGAACAGCGAATCCAATGCATCAGGGTCGATCACTTCATAGAGAGGATCGAGAGCGAGAGGATCAACGTCCTCATTTTCAGCTATGGTTTCCACGATGGCTTGACTGAGTGGCTGGTGCGTCGCTGTTGAACTCATTACCGAACCCAGGTCACTGACGTTGATAAATGTGTCTGCTCGCTGTTATTTCGAAGAGTGTACTTGAATTAGAGTTCCAAAACCCCTATCGTCGGGTTATATACGGAGAAATTAGAATTAAAAGTAGTTAGTCCTCTGCGACCTCTTTACCGAAGTTATCAGCAGGCTTGTGGAGTTCGCGCTTGAGTAGTTCATTACGAACAATCTCAAGGCCCAACTCAGCCAACTCATTAAGCGTCTCTTCGATTTCCTTTCGTGTGGAGGTCGCAATTTCGAGCTCGATATTCTGATGGTGGGTCAGCAGTTCCCGAACCGTGACAACCCCATGAATGTCGAGTGCCTGCTCTGCGAGCTGGCTACGTTTGTCCATCGGAGCTGTCGCGGTGAGGAGGAGGTGATGATCGAGCCCGGCTTTCTCGTAGTCGATCGTCGGCTGGTAGCCGGTGACGATGCCTTTTTCTTCTGCTTTGTTGAATAGCTTCTGAATGGTAGTTAGAGAGGCTCACAGAGCTTTTCTATGTTGATGATGGCGAACATGAGGACAATTTCACGGAA
>NZ_FOKW01000021.1 GCF_900112205.1 Natronobacterium haloterrestre
GTCGCCAGCGGTGGTTTGTTCGGACAGCAGCGTTTCCATAGGTGAAACTCCCACCGCTCGGGATTCCTCCGCGTTCACGCGGAGGAGGATGTCAAACTGCCGACGATTGATTAGTGCCCTTGATCGGTGAAACAACCGTGAACTCTTGGGATGCAGTCACCGACTCCGAGCCACGTTATTTTTGACGGTGGCTAGCAGAGATGACAGCAATGCAGATTCTCGTCACTGGCGGTGCCGGCTTCATCGGCGGCCACCTCGCCGAACACTTCGCCGGCGAGGGGCACGACGTGGTCGTGCTCGACAACTTCGAACCGTACTACGACCTCGGGATCAAAGACCAGAACGTCGAGGCGGCACGGAACGCCGCCGAGGCAGCCGGGGGCTCGTACGAGTTGGTCGACGGCTCGATCACCGACGAGGAACAGGTCGACGACCTGGTTGCTGGGGCCGACGTCGTCTATCATCAGGCCGCCCAGGCGGGCGTCCGCAAGAGCGTCGAACAACCGGAGAAGGTCAACGAGTACAACGTCGACGGGACGATGACGCTGCTCGAGGCGGCTCGGCGGCACGATATTGAGCGCGTCGTGCTCGCGTCCTCGTCGTCGGTCTACGGCAAGCCCGAGTACCTGCCGTACGACGAGGACCACCCCACGACGCCCGTCTCGCCGTACGGCGTCTCGAAGCTGGCGTCTGAACAGTACGCTCGAGTGTACAACGAGGTCTACGGCCTGCCGACCGTCGCGCTACGATACTTCACCGTATACGGCCCGCGGATGCGGCCGAACATGGCGATGACGAACTTCGTCTCGCGATGTCTGCACGGCGAGCCGCCGGTGATCTACGGCGACGGCACGCAGACGCGGGACTTCACCTACGTCGACGACGTCAAGCGGGTCAACGCACAGCTTCTGGAGGACGACAGTGCCGACGGCGAGATCCTGAACGTCGGCTCGACCGACAACATCGACATCCAGACGCTCGCCGAAGTCGTTCGGGACGAGATCGATCCGTCGCTCGAGTTCGAGTACACCGATCCGCGAGAGGGCGACGCCGAACACACTCACGCCGATATCTCGAAGGCCAACGAGCTCCTGGGATACGAACCCGCGGTCGATATCCGCCAGGGGGTCTCGACGTTCATCGACTGGTATCGGGCAAATCAGGAGTGGTACGATCCGCTCGTGCGAAACTCCTGATCGGTCGATCCTCGTCGAACTGCTCGAGCGATTTCTCCCCGCTCCGTCGCCTCTCGTTCGCATCTGTACTGAGGGTCGTATTTATCGGAGATTCTCCGGCGACGTACACTTCATCTTCCGTTCGTAAACGTCAACGACGAAATATGAAATACATTATGTCGCTCGTGGGTGTGTCATCGCACGAATGTTTACGGGCTGGCGGTACCGGGTAGTGAGTGCCCTCGGCGTCGTCACGTTGACCGTCGGGGCGGTACTCGCCGCGAACCACGAGCTCTCGCAGTCCCTGTTTACGACGTACGTCCCCGTGTTCAACCGTCTCGAGGTGACCGTGCTATCCGGCGAGGGGCTCTACTGGGCGATCGCATTGAGCGTGCTCGCGGTCGTCGGGGCGCTGGTGCCGCTCTACAAGCCCCAGCCCCGACGGGTACTCGACACCGTCTTTCTGGCGCAACAGCGGGTACTGGTTGCCGCGTTCGCGCTCGCGACGCTTGGCTATTTCAACTACTCCTACCGGCTCCCGCGGGCGACGCTGGTGATGACGTTCGGCCTGCTGTCGGTGGCGATTCCGGGCTGGTTCGTCTGGATCCGGCGTCGGCCGACCGACGGGTCGGAGCGACTGCTCGTCGTTGGAGACGATCTGGAACAGATCGAGGAGATCACGCCGTCGATCGACGCGCCCGTGCTGGGATATCTCTGTCCCTCCGTCGTTGGCGTTCGCGACGAACTGGCGTCGCTCGAGCCGGCTGCGGACGGTGGTGTGGCTGTGGACTCGGAGGAGGGGGTAGGTGTCGGGCGTCCACATCTCGAGTCGCTGGATCGGATCGGCGGGCTGTCGCGACTGGAAGATGCCTTGCTCGAGTTCGACGTCGACACCGTCGTGCTGGCGTTTCGCCACGCCGACCGCGCGGAGTTCTTCGGGGCCTTGGACGTCTGTCACGAGCACGGCGTCGACGCGAAGGTCCACCGGGAGTACGCCGACAGCGTACTGGTGTCGGAGGGTGCGGTTGGGGAGCTAGTCGACGTCGACGTCGAGCCGTGGGATCCGCTGGATCACCTGGGGAAACGGCTGTTCGACATCGTGTTCGCGGGGGTCGGCATGGTGGTGTTCGCGCCACTGATGGGCGTGATTGCGGTTGCGGTCACGGTCGATAGTCCGGGGCCCGTGTTATACAGTCAAGATCGGACTGCAGGGTTCGGTGAGACGTTTCCGGTGTATAAATTTCGGACGATGATTCCAGAGGGTGAGTCGGCGACGCCGTCTGACGACGAGGAAAACGATCGGATCACGCGCGTGGGACGGGTCTTGCGCCGGACGCATTTGGACGAGTTACCGCAGTTGTGGTCTATTTTTGTTGGAGATATGAGCGTCGTGGGGCCCCGGGCCGCGTGGACCGAAGAGGAGGTCCTGTTGGAGGCCGATGCGCCCGCCTGGCGGAAACGGTGGTTCGTGAAACCCGGGTTGACCGGGCTAGCACAGATCAACGACGTTACTAGTACTGCGCCCCGGGAGAAGTTGCGCTACGACCTCGAGTACATTCGGCGACAGTCGTTCTGGTTCGATCTGAAGATCGTGGTCAGGCAGCTCTGGGGTGTGCTCGAGGACGTGTGGGGAACGGTTCGTCAGTAGGGTCGAACTCGATCCCCTTGTTTCTCGAGCGTTTCGATGCGGGTCTCGAGGTGATCGAGGAAGAGACGACTCACGTCACGACAGTTATCATATCACTACCGATAGCTTTCGTGGGTAACGCCGGGGATATTCCCGAAGTGGCCGTCTCCAGCCAGAACCGGTTCATCTCGTTCCAGGGCAGTTGCTGCAATTGCGGCGTCGCCTTTCCCGATACCCGGGCCGTCTCCGTCGTCCGTAGTGGCCATTCGCTCCCCGAGCAATCGCCCCGCACGCCGTGAGATGCTCGGAGTCATCTCCACCACCGGGTAGGAATCGAGAACAGCTTCGACTTGCTGTCGCTCCTCGAGAGTATTTGCTACCTTTCCGACGCCAATGTAGAGCTCGAGAACGGTCATCGACGGGATGACCAGGGGGATGCTCTCCGCCTCGAGTTCCCGCTCTTTCTGGACGGCCGGTTCGACGTCGTCGATGACGTCCAGCACGAAGCTCGTGTCGACGATCATTCGAATCGCTCCGCGACCTCACGGACTTCATCGCGGTCTGCCTGATCAGCGGTCTCGATGGCGTCCCGCATTTCGTTCACCTGCTCGTCGTCGAAGACGTCGCGGAGATCGCGGAGTGATTGCCCACCGATGAGCCGATCTACGGCGTCACTGAACGACTCGTCGTCACGTTTGTTCGCTTTGATGCGTTCGTAGACATCGTCCTCGAGGCGGATCTGCCGTGACATTCTTGTTGACAGCGTTGACGCTCTACGTGAATCAAGGTTGGGGTGTGGGAGTACATACCTCGGTGTCTCTGGGTCGCACTCGAGAAGCTGACGAACCGAGCGAACGATAGTGAAAGAGCTTCTGTCGGAGAATCGGCCCTGGGTCGACTGCAGCGGCGATACTCGTGGACCGGGTTCTTGATTCACTCGCCCTGGAGTCGTGCTGCCGCAGCCGTGACTCGCTCTCGAGTATCTTCGACCGTCGGTTTTTCGTCTGTCAGCCGGTCTGCAAGCGTTCGGTATCGATCACTCGAACCGAAGACACGCGTTCCGCGAGTGAACACGACGTGTGCAAATGCCGACGGGAGAGTATGAATATCGACGAGGTCGACGTCGTAGTCGAGTGTCGCCTCGAGGTCAGCGTGAAGTTGCAGATACGCCGTCGTATACCCATCGTCCGTTGGCCGCCACTCGGCGAACTCGATCGCCAGATCGAGATCAGCCGGCTCAGCGTCGGGATCCGCTGCCGATCCGAATACGATCGCAACAGCGACGTCGTGACTCGCACAGACGGATCGAAGCCGCTCGAGGTCGTCCCCAGTGAGGGCGGTATCTGGCTTCGACGGCATCGACCGACCCTACGTGTCACCGGCAGTTACCACCTTCCCCGGGACCGTTTCGAACCTCGGTGGGTCCGTCGGATCTGGGTGTATTCGCTCTTGCAGGCGTTCTCCCGCTCGAGTCTCTTCGGATCACATCTCGCTCGGTATCGTTCTACTGTGAAACGCTCGAGAACGGCTACCGAAACGATTCCCTGCAGGCATGGGGTCGCGTTCGTTCTGGATCGCCAGTTCGACGTCGTCGATGACACCAGTCGACGGGACTTCGTGCTGTGTCTCGAGTGACGGTGTGAGTCGGCCTCGAGTGTGTTCGGTGTTCTATCGCGCTGACGTGGATCGAACGACATATCCGCATCCCTGAAAACCGGTACGATAATGCGGATTCTACGGGTCGCACAGAAAGTCTATCCGGACGTGAAAGGCGGGGGGCCGTACCACGTCCACGCGATGTCGCGGGATCAGGCGGCGATGGGACACGACGTGACCGTGTTGACGGTACGGCAGGATCCCGACTTACCCCATATCGAAGAGCGAGACGGGTACACCGTGGTGCGGTACGATCCCGCGGTGAATCTGCTCGGGAACGATATCAGTCCCGGCGTCGCGCAGTATCTGGCTGAGGCGGAGGCCTTCGACGTGATCCACGCCCACTCGCACCTGTACTTCTCGACTAATTTGGCTGCGTTGAAGCGGTTCCTGGGGGATATCCCGCTGGCGATTACGAACCACGGGTTGTACTCGCAGAACGCACCCAAGTGGATCTTCGATCTGTATCTGCGGTCGCTTGGTCGGTGGACGTTCAATCAGGCCGACGTGGTGTTTTGCTATACTGACGAGGATTGCGACCGCGTGCGGGAGTTCGGCGTCTCGAGTCGGATCGAAGTCGTGAACAACGGCGTGGACACCGAGCGATTCACGCCCGACGGACCTGCATGCGAGCGGATCGATCACGACGGGCTGGTCGTGCTGTTCGTCGGGCGACTGGTAGAGGGGAAGCGGCCCCAGGACGCGGTGCAAGCGGTTTCACGGCTTGCTGGAGAGCGGGACGTGAAACTGTACATCGTCGGTGACGGGCCGATGCGGGCGGAACTCGAGGCGATGGCTGACGGGAGCGTCGAGTTTCTCGGACAGGTCCCCTACGAGGAGATGCCCGCCGTGTATCGGGCGGGGGACGTGCTGGTGTTGCCGAGTCGGGCCGAAGGGTTACCGCGGACCGTGCTCGAGGCGATGGCGTCAGGGATTCCGGTCGTAGTGAGCGATTTGGAACAGGTTGTGCCCGTCGTCGGCGACGGCGGCGTAACTGTGCCCGTAAGGGACGTCCCGGGATTCGTCGAGGGGTTAGAGGCGGTGCTCGACGGAAACGTGGGAGATCCCCGAGGGCAGGTTGCGGAACAGTTCGGTTGGACGGAGACTGTCAAGCGGACGACCCGGCTGCTCGAGGAGCTGTGGAAGTCAATTTCTACGAAGTGAGATTCTACTAAGTACCTCTTCCAGCGCGATTGGGTCGTTATAATCGATGAGTTTCCGTACTTCGTCGAGACACGCTCGGGGCCTCTCTCTGATATCCAGCGTATCGTCAATCAAGACGTGGCCGACAGCAGCGCCACGCTGGTCCTGACGGGATCGCCAACCGGAATGATATACGAACAGTCAGTTGACGGCGGGCCACGCTGTACTGCCGTCTCTCGCAGACGCCCAACGAACAGATCGAACTCGTGCAACTGTCGTTCGAAGTTCGGCCCAGCGTACGACCTGGAACAGCAGGTGGCTACCTTCGGCATTTTCGGCGATACACCCCGTATTTGCGTCCCTCGATAGTGTTCGAAGCGTCGGCAAGAACGTCATCAGGACGCTTCTGGATCTCGCCAGCTCACCCACGACGAACCCGAGACGATATTCCAGATGGAACTCAACGAGGTCGATCGGTTCTTCAGACTGCTCGAATCGATGGCACGGGGCAATCTCGAGCGCAACAAAATCGCGTATAGGCCGGCTTGTAGATCCGCGATACGAACTATTGCGTTGATCGGCCGGAAACGCTTGCCCTGATTGTACGACACCAGTCCGTCATCGTCGATCCGAGGTCGACGTGTCGGATCCGCTATCGAATCTCGGATCGCCTGTTTCGGTTCTGGTTCGGATTCATCTATGACCAGTCAGGTCGCTTCAATCGCGTTCGATGACGCCATTACCCACGTAACAGCGGATAACGTCGACGCGTTCGGCACGCAACTTCTCAAAACACTCGCGAGAGAGTATAAGTCAGAGATAGACCCGATATTTAGATGGGAACAAACGGTCGCAGAGACGATTGAGGTGCTGGAGCGGTTGCCGGGAAAAAGTAGCTGGCGTACTACCTTCGAATCGCTTTGAGGAAGTACTGATTCCCGCGCTCGTGGACTCTTTTGTACTGGTGGCCAGCATCGGTAATTCGGGCTTCAAGTTCGTCCGTGCTTCCGCCGTATTCCTCGATTCGCGACGGGTGGACCTCCAGATAGAGGGCTTCTACACCTTCAAGAATAGTCTCCATCCTCCTCAAAACTCGGAGTTCGGCTCCTTCGACATCCATTTTCACTATTGAAGGTTGAGAAATAATATTCTGGTCGACGAGGCTGTCGGCCTCCACCGTCGATACTTGCATTCCCTCCTGATCGTCGGTCAGTGCATACTGTCCGTCTCCTGCGCTCCGCGAGGACAACCCCATTTGGCCCGTCGTCTCGTTGAGCGCTTCCTGACGAACCGTTGCCTCGACCCCGTTCAACGCGACGTTGCAATGGAGTCGTTCCCTGTTCTCCGGTGCCGGTTCGAACGCGACAACCGAGACGTCGTCAGCTGCCCGGCCGGCGAGACAGGTGTAGGTTCCCATGTTCGCGCCTACATCTCAGACTGTATCGCCATCTGTGACGTCGGCAGCGAACTGCTCCATGATGGGTTGTTCGGCATTGAACGAGCGCTGGCGCTCCCAGGCGGAGTAGGTTTCCGTCCTATACTGTACGCTGACACCGGCTATCTCGTGGGTTTGGATGTCCTCCGTGAACTGAACAATAGCGCGACCGTAGATGCCACGGATGAAACTGTGCATCCCGGTTTCGACTGCAACTTTTCTGGCTGGACCGGTGTAGAGAGACTTCAGTTTTCCGTGAATTGCTTCCAACGGTGGACTAGTCGACATAGTTTAGCTCAATTACCTAAGTGGGATAAGTTTGCTTATAGGTTGTGTATAGGGACAGTTTTCGGGCCGACGCTGGAGAGAGAATCGAAATATCCTCCATTTGACGCGGTTGTCGAATGTGCCCAGGGGGAGCAAACACCGAAGGTGAATAAATGCTTTTATTGTGTGCCGCGAAGGTGTTCCTCCTACGTATGAATTTCCTGTTCCTTTCGGTCGATAGTCTCCGACCCGATTACGTCTCGTTTCTCGACGGTGATTCGCCGACGACTCCGTTTCTCTCAACGCTCGCAGAAACATCGACTGTGTTCACCCACGCCATCTCTCCTTCTACATGGACACTTCCGGTCCACGGATCAATATTCACGGGGCTGTATCCGCCGGAACACTCCGTCTCCGACGTGGATGAGTCGCTCGGCCCAACCGACACACTAGCCGAACAGCTCGCAGCCAGGGGATACGACACTGCGTCATTCGCCGGAAACGGGTGGTTAAATGTGGGTGAAATTCTCCGGGGATTCGACCACCACCACATTTCCCCGCCACTATCACGATACTGGGTGGATATGGTCCGTCGTGGCGTCAAAGAGAGGGACGCCTCTGCAGTTTATATTGGTCTCAGCAACCTCGGGAAAGCACCTCTCGATGTTCTTCGCGAAAAACTCGTCCGAAACAATCACCACGATTCGCGCATTGTCGAACGGTATTCAGAGTACCTCGACGGAACGTCCGAACCATTCTTTCACTTCGTTCATTTGAACGGTGTACACAACCCCTATGCTCCGCACATCGATCAATATCGTGAGTTCGGGGAGGGTTCTATCTTCGGCGTCCGGGAGACGATACAGTATCAGAAGGAACTAATTCGCGATAGACCTCTGCTCGCAGCCGGAAAAAAGCGGTTCGACAATGGGTACGAGGAGGACATCAAAGACCTCTACCGTGGCGCTATACGTCAAACCGACGAGAACGTCCGTACTATCGTCGAACTGCTTGAACGGAAAGGTCACCTCGAAGATACGGTCATCGTTGTATTTGGCGATCACGGCGACCATCTCGGCGAAGAGAACCTTTGGGGACACCAGTTCACGATAGCGGATGAAGTAATTCGCGTCCCACTGCTCATAAGGGACCCTTCAGATCATCTCGCTCCGTCACGTCGTGAAGATGTTGTTCAGTTACACGACCTCTACTGCACCGTTCTCAGTATGCTGGGTGAGGACTGTCCGGCCTCTCACAGTTATGACCTCTCATGCGCCAAGCGAGATACTGCGTTCGCCTACTACTCGGTTCCGGAATCTCATCTCGAACGAGTGCAACGAAACCACCAGTTAGATACCGCTGAGTTACCGCCGACTAAACAGTTCGCGGCTTGGCGAAGTCCCTCGAACAGAGCGACGTGGTATCCGGAACCGGACGAGGCAACCGGTGACTCAGACCTACTCGAGGACCTCAAAGAGCACTACGCCGCTCTCGATCCAATCCGGAACCAGAATTCGGCCGGTATCGACCGCCAAACCGAAGAGAACCTCCGTGACATGGGGTACCTCTGATGACAGTAACTGACTCCCCTCGGGTAAGTGTGGTTATTACGACATACAACGAGGAAGCGTTTATCCGGGAAGCGCTCGAATCGATGCTGAAGCAGACGCTCTCGGACTTCGAGATCGTCATCGTCGATGATGGATCGGAGGACTCAACAAAGGAGATACTAGCCGAGTACGAGGACTCCGAGCGAATTCGGATATTCTACTCAAAGCACATCGGCCGGTCCGGCGCGTTGAATACCGCCATCGACGAAGCGAGGGGGGAGTACATTGCCGTGGTCGATCCCGACGACCTCTCGGAGGAGAATCGGCTCGAGGTCCAGGCAGCGTATCTCGACGACCACCCTGACGTTGGAATCGTCGGGTCGGCGTACGTTGCGAAAAACGAAATCCGGTCCGAATCCTACATCCGGGAGTACCCCACCGACGACGCCGCTATTCGGCGAGCTATGGCGAAATATATCCCCATCCCGCACAGTTCGATTATGGCGAGGCGCAAAGCTCTGATTCAGGCCGGACTGTACGACGGGACAAGACGCGCTATCGTCGACCTAGACCTGATGATACGCGTCGCCGTCGACTGGAAAGTAGCCAACCTCCCTGAACCATTGATTACCCGGTCTATCCGGAAAGAGAGCAGTTTCCACTCAATGTTCTCTTCGACGAGCAGGCACTTCAAATTGTTCGGACTACACCTCAAGGCAGTTCGCCTTCTAGAACTGCCGCGACACTACTATCTCTATGCGCTGGGACACCTACTCTATCATTTCTTCCCGAAATCAGTGAAAAAACAGGTTCGACGGCTGTTTGCCGACTTTACGGAGTCTGAGACGAGATGAGTGCTGACGACAGTTCCTTCCGCGTTCTCTTTCTCACGCCGGCGATGGGAGTCGGTGGCGTGGGCAGACAGCTATTTGGACTGTCGAAATCACTCTTAGAGAAGGGGCATGAGGTACATATTCTCTCTCTCACACCGATCGGGAATTTTGGTCATAAAGCCCGTTCGGCAGGCATTTCAGTAAGGAGTCTGAACGTCGAGAGTAAACTACTGGCCCCGATTGTCGTCTGGAAGATCCGGCGTGAGATACAGTCGTTTGAGCCCGACATTGTTCACGCCCACCTATTCCACGCGATAATCTCCGGGCGACTGGCCAGTATCGGGCTGGACGTAACGACAATCTCTACGTTCCACAACGTCCACGACAGGAATCCCGAGACCGAACGACTGCTGGAGGAGACGACGCTTCGCGATCGGGTCTATTCGCTCACCGACACCCTGTCGGCGATGAATACGTTCGTAAGCGACACCGCGATGGAGCGGTACATCGCCGCTGGTGCCGTTACGAGGGAGAAATCGACGCGGGTGTACAACGGTATCAACGTCGACAAGTTTAGTTCGTCGTCGGTGGAGGTGGACCGGCCGGGTGGATTCCTCTGGGTGACTGTCGGGAGTATCGAGAAGCGCAAGGACCATGCCACCCTTCTGGAAGCAGTCGATTCGTTACAAGACACGAGGGAAGATTTCACAGTCTGGATACTCGGCGAGGGACAGTTGCGAGAATCACTTGAACGAAAAGCAAGGCAGTTAGGCCTCGAACACCACGTTGAGTTCAAAGGGGAAGTCTACAACGTCCCGAAGTACTTGAACGTGGCTGACGGGTTCGTCCTCTCCTCCCGATGGGAAGGGTTCGGACTGGTAGTAGCTGAGGCAATGGCCTGTGGGCTTCCGGTCATCTCGACAGACGCTGGCGGGACATCGGAAATAGTTGTGGATGGAGAAACGGGTTTCCTGGTGGAGCGTGGAAATCCAGACGACCTAGCTGCGTCGATGGCAACGCTGATGGAACTTCCAGCTGCCGAAAGGGCAACCTACGGCACCAATGGTAGACAGCGAGTCAAAGAAATGTTCAGCATCGAGAGTGCGACCGAGAACTGGGAATCGATCTACGCTTCGTTTGCATGATGAAAATGAACCATCCTGACAATGATTCCAGTCAGTTTGAATTCGCCGGTGAGAGCGTAAGCGATACGGTTCTCTCTGGAGTGGTGCTGGTCCTTCTGGTAGCGATTATTCTCCAGTATACACTGCTTCCGACGAGCGTCGTCTACGCACTCATCACTCTCGTATACCTCCTGATAGTTCCGTTGCTGGTACTCTACAACGACACGATAGAAGTCAACTCAACTTATACGAAACTGTATCTTGTGTTCGCGGCGTTAGTGTATCTGCGGTTGCTTTTCGAACCATCGCTCGGCAACCTGGCACGTCTCGGAGTACTGTTCACGTTCACAACAGCGAACATCTTCGTTATCCCGTCGCTTCTCCCACTCCGTCAGTTTCTCTCTGTCACGGCCAGGGTGAGCGCGCCTCTGGTTGTCGTTGGGTTGTTCCCGTATCTCGGGTTGCCCGTCCAGTTTGGGTTCGTCGATCTATCGTTGTGGGGTGCTCGTATCTACTGGTACGAAAGTTTAAATCCAATCACGAGCGTTTTTTCTAACCCAAATCAGCTCGGCGGGTTGGCTCTAGTTGGAGGACTCGCCGCTCTGCACGAGTGTTTCGAGAACCGAACAAGAACTGCTGGCGCACTTCTTCTCGTAAATTCGGCTGGGTTACTGCTTACGAACTGGCGAACTGGATGGATAATATATACTTTATCAGTTGGATTGTATTTGGTTTACTTCCTCAAAGGCAGACAATATCTCACTGTTGCCATAGGTGGTTCTTTAATATGTATTACCGCCGCTATCTTGATGGCTTTCGACGTCCTCCCAGGGCCGAGTGTCCTATCGGACCTGTCGTTTGGTAACCGGCGGCCCCGCTGGGTTGCGAATGTCCGGGCATTCCTCGACCAACCACTCTGGGGATACGGATTCACCGGTATCACAGATTTCGAGGGGGGTGCCGGGAATCCACACAACAGTTATCTCCGGATATTCACCGGGTTCGGAATCATCGGCGGCATATTATACTTACTTATCGTCGTAGGAACGGCCATCGGCAGTGCACGCCGGGCAGTATCCTATCGGGATGCGACCCTCGCTATCTTGCTTACTGGTTTTTGTATCCTCCAGATATTCAACCAACTCTCCTTTATTGGGATCTCGATGCGTTCTACCTTTATTGCTATAATGATAGGGTATTACATCACCGGAGCGGGTCAGTACAAGGAGTGAGACATTAACCATTTAACGTACTCGCTTAAGTGGAGACAGGGCAAACATGAGACCAACTACCAGAACGACCAAGAGTTTCGAATAGATCTCTGATAGAAGTGCAATTACTCCACGTAGCCAAGATCACGAAGTCTGTCCGAAACGACCTCCGACTCAACGATAGACTGATCCCGCGAATCGAATTCAGTGATGATCTCCCGCCGCTCCCCGCGTGTGTACTCTAACCAAGGTACCTGAACAACAGGATCATCGTACAGTCCTCGTGGATGGCCATACTCCCGGATCGGAATTGGTGATGCCCGCTCGCCGACGTAGTTCCCGTGGTCGGAGGTGACAACTGTTTTTCCTGGCACCTCAGCCAACAATTCCTCCACGTGATCTAGTACGTATTCCAGGTTAGCGGTGTAGATCTCCCAGAGTTCTTCTCGGGGGGGTTCAATTTCTCCTATGAACTTTTGTGCCCAGACGTTTTCACCATCGGGAGAGTCCTCCCCGTTCTCAATCGTGTTCAGATGACCTTTGTCAAAATCCGTGTCCGCTGAGACGAATGGGTAATGAGGCTGCATATAATGGACAACAAGTCGCTTGTGAGGGTACTGTTCGTATGCTTCTATTGCGGCCTCAGTCATCGTGTCGGCGAGAACAGTCCCTGTCTCTTCGTCCCAATCTTCGTTGAGCCAGACATTACTGACGTGGTGAAATTTCACGTCCCACTTCTCCCGGTTGCCTTCGAGTTGCGGGTTCGCCGTTACGTACACTGTATCTCGGAGGTCCCGATCAGCAACGTTCGCCTTGAGCCATTCTGAAGTCGCGGATGCTTTGGACTCTTTCGCAGTAAGTGTCCCCTCAATGTGATTGACCTGTTCGAACATGTCGTAGCGGCACGCGTCGAGAATGACGAGATTGTCCCAGTCCTCGTCGAATACGTCTACCCCCTCACTGTTTTCTGACCGGAGACCCCCGCGTCGGTGGTACGTCCGGTTCAGGCCCCGGGCGAACAGCCGCGGGTTCCTGAATGCGCGCTTCAATCGGTCAATAGTTTTCATATTATGATCCTGTCTGGATCGCCAAATATGTCTTCGGATATTGGGCAAAGCACGAAGCGCAAGCTATTCCAGCGTCCGTTTCAATCTGCTAGCAATGCGTATTGCCTTCGTCCACCCACGGTTTCCCTCCGCGGAAGGGACCGGGGCAACCCACTCCGCGACACAGATCGTTACTGGACTCGCTGATGCCGGCCACGAAGTCTGTGTATACTGTACCCGTTCACCGGACGAAAGTGTGGAACAGACTGAAATGGAACTACGTCATCTCTCTGGAAACAGTAGCCACCCCCACACGAGTACGCGACTCAACAAGGAGATTATTGCTCGTCGCGACGAACTGCGTGAGTTCGATATCGTGCACAGTTACCTGACGCCGCTGATTCCCTCTATTGCTCGAATCGGGAAAGATTCGGACGTCGGGACAGTCGTGACCTTGAACGCCTACGGGGGTACGTGTGCAAAGAACGATCTTCTGTATCTGGATCGAGAGCAGTGTCAAAGTAAATCAACGCTGAAATGTCTCAACTGTATCTCGCGTACCGGATTTGGGGGAGACGACAACGGATACCTGTATCAAACAACCAGCCAGTTGTTTTCACTTCGGCTGGTAAATGCTGGAGAGAGTAGACTCGAATATATCGATGGGTTCCGGGCACCATCGGGACACGTCCGGGACAACTACGTCCGGTTTGGGTATGACCTCAACAAAATCGAGACGATCCCACACCCAGTCGACGAGCAATTCTTGGTGCCTCACGAGAGTGACTTTGCTGAACCCTACCGAATTCTCTACGTCGGTTCGTTGGCCCATCATAAGGGTGTACAGAAACTCGTCCCCCTTGTGGCTGCACTAAACACTTCGGGAACCCAGTTCGAACTGACGGTCGTTGGGACTGGTGGGCTAGAGGAGCAAATGCGATCACAGGCCGAGAACTATGGCGTCGAACACCTGATTGACTTTCGAGGATTCGTCCCAAATGCCGACCTACCTGCAGTCTACGCTTCTCACGACTGCTTTATCCACCCGGGAATTTGGGAGGAGCCCCTTGCGCGCGTCTATCTCGAAGCGCTCGCGACCGGGACACCGATCGTCACCAGCGAATACGGGACCATCGACGAAATCGTCGGAGATGCCGGCCGACTCACAGATGGCTCCGTCGAGGAGTTTCGGGACGTACTCCTAGAAATTACCAAATCAGGAGAAATGGCTGGAATGTCCGAAGCTACAAGTAAGCAGGTAACACAATTCAATCGTTCGCGGATTATTGAAGAAATTGAGAACTTGTATGCCGGCGCGACAGCGTGATCCTGACTGTCAGTTTTGTTCACCTGTACTTCAAGTGAATCTGCCACGCATTCGAATAGGATTCAGAAACATCAATACCGATACTACCGAAAGAGTTCGCGATACGTGGGTATGACTCGAATTCGAATATTCGTCTTCACTTTAGCTGGGAACCGAGAGACAGCTACCGCTTATCGGCGTAACTTTCTGAAAGGGATGAGGAGGCGAGTCTGTGCACGACAA
>NZ_FOKW01000012.1 GCF_900112205.1 Natronobacterium haloterrestre
AGACGCTCAGAAGATCCACAAGCAACGACCGATCCTTCAAGAACAGCTCGCTACCACCATCCAACCGACCGCTGAGGCTTAGCTAAAGACCAATGATAATGCCGTATATCGTATACCGAAACGGAGGTTTCGATCGGCTGGATGGATCGAACCACGGCGAGTACGAACGATGAGCTTCGTAGAAGTTCTCCCTCTGGCCATCGTGATGATCTCGGGTCCACAGATCATCTCGTCGATCTTCCTTTCCACGAGCGAACGGTGGCGGGCGAACTCTACGGCCTACGTCTTCGGTTCGACCCTCTCTATCAGCCTCGTCGTCGTCGTCGCGTACCTCTTGGGGAATAGTGTCGGTGGGAGTGGCGGCGGCCTGTTGGGTGCGAGTGCACGACAACTCCTCTACGTCGTCGTTCTCGTTCTCCTCCTCTATGCAGCGGTAGAAACCTACCGAAAACGAACAGTGTCCGAGCCCCCGGAGTGGATGGGTGAGTTGACCAGCGCGGAACCGCAGTTCTCGTTTCGACTCGGGTTCCTCCTGTTGGGTTTTTTCCCGACTAACATCATCACCTCAATTAGCGTCGGAACCTACCTCGCGGCCAACGGTGCACCAGTTACGGACGCGGCTGGGTTCGTCCTGCTCACGCTGTTCATTCTGGCGCTTCCGTTGCTCGGCGTGTTCGTGCTGGGCGAGCGAGCAGAAACCGTGCTCCCGGAGATCCGTGACTGGATGAACGACAATTCGTGGATCATCTCTGAAGCGGTGATCGCACTCTTCATCGTCCTGACTCTTCAGAACCTCTTCGGATAGGGGTGCGCGAACTCACGATGCGTACCGGAAACCGACAATTCCAAAGACTAGAACACTTCTCACCGTCACCTCGACGCGTTCACCATCCTGAACGTCCCCGTTATCGAAACAGATGTTTATTATCTTACACACCTTATCCGTCGTATGCGTCTCGTTCAGGTGTTAATTCCAGAGGGGAAACAAGAAGGGGTTCTCGAAGCTCTCGATGAAGAGGGGATCGATTACGCAGTCTTCGAGGAAGTTGGACGGGGCGATTTCGAGGCGATGGTTCAGTTTCCCGTTCCCCCGAGCGGCGTCGAGCCGATGCTGGAGCGACTGACGGAGACGGGAGTTCAGGAAGACGCCTACACGATCGTTATAGCGCCGGAGACCGTCGTCTCACAACGGCTATCCGCGTTGATCGAACGGTTTCCGGGGCTCCGTATCTCGTGTGAGGAGTTGTACGCACGAGCAGAGGATCTCGCGCCGGCGAACTCGACGTTCTTCACGTTCCTCATCCTGAGTACGATCATCGCTACTGCAGGACTGTTACTCGACTCCGCTGCCACCATTATCGGTGCGATGGTGATCGCTCCACTCATGGGCCCCGCCATCTCTGCGAGCGTCGGGGCGATTCTCGACGACCAGCACATGGCCTCTCGCGGTGTCACTCTTCAGGTGACGGGGCTCGTCGCAGCCATAGCGGTCGGCGCGATTATGGGTTGGTTGCTCCAACAGACGATCCTCGTTCCCCCGAATCTCGAGATTCTGACGATCCCGCAGGTCGCAGAACGGACGAACCCGAACTTTCTGTCGCTCTTTCTCGCCCTCGGCTCGGGTCTTGCGGGGGCGATTAGTGTCATGCGGGGAGCCGGTTCGACACTCGTGGGTGTGGCCATCGCGGTAGCGCTCATTCCACCCGCGGCCACCTCCGGCCTAGGAATCGCGTTCGGACTCCCCGGCGTGGCAATCGCGGCTGGGGTGCTAGTCCTCGTGAACCTACTCGCCATCAATCTCTCAGCGCTCGTTCTCTTCTATGTAGCAGGCTTCAAACCGATCGAAACGGGACAGTTCCAGAATGTTCGAGCGTCAGTGTTCTCCCGCATCACAATCATCGTCGTCGGGATTGCTGTCCTCTCGATTGTCCTCGGTGCCGTCACCTGGACCACGTTTCAGACGCAGTCCGTCGAGGCCCAGGCGCAAGACGAAATTCAGCGGCAGTTCGACCAAGCGGACATCGATGATGTCGAACTCGTCAGCGTGACTGTCGACTACGAACCTGCCGACTTGCTACTCGGGAACCAACCGGAAGTCAACGTCCTAATCGGAATTCCGCGTGACCGCGAGGCACCACCTGACCTCGCTCAGCAACTCGACGACCTCCTGACCGGGCAGCTGGGGCAAGACGTCTTCGTCCAAGTCGGATTCGTCGAGGCGCAGACGTCCGAAGCGGAACCGCCAGATCCTCCGTTCGGATGGCCGAGTACCTCGGACGATGCTTTGGGTGGCGTTCAGCATGCACTCGCAAAAAGGGCGTAATCCGCTGTGTCCCCCGGCCGAGCGTCACCCTCGGTAGAATGTCTCTTTTCGAGGACATACTAATAGAGAGTGACACCGGTTGATGTCGATCACGAGTGTACGCTTAGACCGATATGCGAAGCACCAGAAACGACTATTCAGCATGCATATCCCGACAGAACCTGAACAGAATGTTCTGCCTTTGCTGAATACAGGGCGCGAACTTTTTCCGCGTCGGGTTCGCCGGAGGCGAACCACTCGCGCAAAAACTTCGATGAAAAAGGCGGGCTGCTCGGCCTTCGGCCTCGCCGCCCGAGAACCGCGCTCGCTTCGCTCGCGCGGAAACTGGTGCTGAATCTATACTCTCTATTCAGCACGCCGTTCCTATCAGCTACTGAGGGTTTCAACAGAGCCAGATCTCCCGTAGTCGTTCGTGGCGACCGGATGACTCGCGCCGCTACGCGTCTCTCGTCGTCGTTGGTCGCCACAGAAGCGCCGAGAGGGAGATTTGAACTCCCGAGTCCGTGAGGACAGCAGATTTCGAATCTGCCGCCTTGGCCGGGCTAGGCTATCTCGGCTCACCCCTATCTACCCGCGTGACGTTTTTACCGGTTTCGATTTTTCCCGCCGCCTGTGACGGGTTCCCGATTCCCGTCCCGAACCCCGGTCGCGAAGTCTCCGGCACGGTCCGGACGAGCGTAAACGATTTGACGAAAGGCCCCGACGCCGTGTCCATGGACGTCACCCAGGCCAGCAGCGAGTGCGAGGCCGTCCTCGAGACGGTCGGCGACGCCGTCATCTGTGACCGGTCGTTCCTCGAAGAGATCCTCGTCGGCGTCGTCGCGCGCGGACACGTCCTCGTCGAGGACGTACCCGGTACCGGCAAGACGCTGACTGCCCGCAGCGTCGCCGACGCGCTCGGCCTCTCGTTTTCCCGCATCCAGTTCACGCCCGACCTCCTCCCCGCGGACGTCACCGGCACGCACGTGTTCAACGAGCGCGAGCGGACCTTCGAGTTCAACGAGGGGCCGATCTTCGCCAACATCGTGCTCGCCGACGAGATCAACCGCGCACCACCGAAAACGCAGGCCGCTCTGCTCGAGGCGATGGAGGAGGGGCAGGTCACGGTCGACGGCGAGACCCGCCAGCTACCGGACCCGTTCTTCGTCATCGCGACGCAGAACCCGGTCGAACAGGAGGGAACGTTCCCGCTTCCCGAAGCCCAGGTCGACCGCTTCCTCGTCAAAACCGCGATGGGGTACCCCGACGAGGACGGCGAGATCGATCTCCTGCGCCGGCGGGCCGGCCGCGAGACGACGAGTCCCTCGGTCGAATCCGTACTCGAGCCCGATCAGGTCGACCACCTCCGGTCGGTGCCGGAGACGATCCGCGTCGACGACGACCTGCTCGAGTACGTGGCCGCACTGGCCCGCGAGACGCGGACGGACGGCCGGGTCGAGGTCGGCGTTTCCCCGCGGGGGACCCAGCGGCTGTTCGAGGCCGCTCGGGCTTACGCGACGATCCGCGGCCGCGAGTACGTCACGCCGGACGACATCAAACGCGTCGCGAAGCCGGTTCTTGCCCACCGGCTGGTGTTGACACCTGACGCGACCGTCAACGACGTCGACAAAACCCGGGTCGTGGAGGGCGTCCTCGAGTCGGTGCCGGTCCCGACGATCGAGTAACCGGTTGTAGTCGAGCCAGGACTCGAGCGTACCCGTGGAGCCGGTCCGGGGACGTCGTCGGTGCTACGCCATCCCATCACATTTCTCAAGTGATGTGTATTATTGCTGGACGAACATGGTGATAATTGATGTTTGTCTCGATAAATCGATGGGTTTGTTTACTATTGTAAGAAATAATTCTTCAGCGTTGGACTATGCCAATGATCCCAACCCGCTCCGGGAACACCGAACGGAACTCGTTCGTCTACGTCGTCGCCGCGCTGGCGGCGCTCAACGGGCTCCTGTTCGGGTTCGACACCGGCGTCATCGCCGGTGCCATGTTGTATATCAAATCGAGTTTCGAACTAACCGCGCTGCTTGGCTACCCGGTGAGTTCCTCCCTCGTGGAAGGGCTCATCGTCAGCGGTGCGATGGGGGGTGCGATCGTCGGTTCGGCGTGCGGGGGACGGCTGGCAGACCGCCTCGGCCGGCGACGGCTCATCCTCGTGGGAGCCGTAATCTTCTTCGTCGGCTCGCTCGCCATGGCGATCGCGCCGAACGTCGAAGTGCTGATCCTCGCCCGATTCGTCAACGGCATCGGGATCGGTTTCGCGGCGGTCGTCGGCCCGCTGTATATCTCCGAGATCGCTCCGCCGACGATCCGGGGATCGCTGGTCTCGCTGAACCAGTTGGCGATCACGAGCGGCATCCTCGTCGCCTACCTCGTCAACTACGCGTTCTCGAGCGGCGGCGCGTGGCGCTGGATGCTCGGCGTCGGAATGGCCCCCGCGGTCGTTCTCTTCGCCGGCATGCTGTTCATGCCGGAGAGCCCGCGCTGGCTCTACGAACGGGGCCGTGAAGGAGACGCCCGAAACGTGCTCTCGCGGACGCGCTCCGAGAGCCGTGTCGCCGAGGAACTCCGCGAAATCAGGGAGACGATCGAAACCGAATCCAGTTCGCTCGGCGATCTGTTGCAGCCGTGGGTACGCCCGATGCTCGTCGTCGGTATCGGGCTCGCGGCCTTCCAGCAGGTCACCGGGATCAACGTCGTCATGTACTACGCCCCGGTGATCCTCGAGTCGACCGGGTTCGCGGATACCGCGTCGATCCTGGCGACCGTCGGCATCGGCGTCGTCAACGTCGTGATGACCGTCGTCGCGGTCCTCCTGATCGACCGCACCGGGCGTCGTCCGCTGTTGCTCACCGGCCTCGTGGGGATGACCGTAATGCTGGGCGTGCTCGGACTGGCGTTCTTCCTGCCGGGCCTGTCGGGCGTCGTCGGCTGGATCGCGACGGTCGGCCTGATGCTGTACGTCGCGTTCTTCGCGATCGGTCTCGGCCCGGTGTTCTGGCTACTCATCTCCGAGATCTACCCGACCCAGATCCGCGGGACGGCGATGGGTGCGGCCACCGTCGTCAACTGGGCGGCGAACCTGCTCGTCTCGCTCAGCTTCCTCGGTCTGGTCGACGCAATCGGCCAAGCGTGGACGTTCTGGCTCTTCGGCGGGCTCTGCCTGGCCGCCCTCGCGTTCAGCTACACGCTCGTCCCCGAAACGAAGGGGCGCTCGCTCGAGGAGATCGAGGAGGACCTCCGCGACCAGGCGATCGCCGCCGGCACTCACCCCGAACGGTCGACTCTCGCGGATGACGACGACTGAAAAGGACCTCTAGTACCGATCCGGGGCTCGAGTTCGACGGCGGATCGGTGCGCCGTCGTTACACTCGAGCCGAACGCGTGGTAGTCGGTGAACGGGACGCCGGTTCCCGGACGACTCCCGGTATCACTACCCCGTATTCTTCATCCCGGCCGCGATACCCTTGACCGTCAGCCGCAGCGTCCGCTCCTCGACGTCGGTCCGGTGGGTCTGGTCGAGCAGGTACACCTGCAGCAGGTTCAGCGGATCGACGTACGGGTTTCGCCGCTCGAGGTTCTCGCCGAGCCAGTCGCGAGTGTGTAATCGATCCCGGCGGCCGATCGTCTTGATCAGGTCCGCGGCCCGCTCGTACTCCTCGCTCACGCGGGGGAAGAACCGCTCCCGCAGGTCGTCGTCGGCCAGGTCGGCGTACTGCTCGGCGATCTCGAGTTCGGTCCGGGACAGCGACAGCGCCGCGTTATCGAGGGTGGTCCGGAAGAACGCCCACTCGTCGTACATCTCCTGGAGCGTCTCGGTCGAGCCGCCGTCCTCGAGGTAGGCGTCGATCCCGGCCGCGATGGCGTACCAGCCCGGCAGGATACACCGCGACTGGGTCCAGGAGAACACCCACGGAATCGCCCGAAGGTCCTCGACCGTGCGCTCGCCGCTGCGGGACGCCGGCCGCGATCCCAGGTTGAGGTCCTCGATGACCGTGATCGGCGTCGCCTGCTCGAAGTACTGGACGAAGCCGTCGCTCTCGAGCAGGTCGCGGTACTCCTGTCGGGCGGCGTCGGCCATGGTCTCCATCGCCTCGGTCCACTCCTCGGCGACTTCCTCCTCGGGTTGCTCGATCGCCCGCTTGCGGGCCCGGAGCTGGGCGTTCAGCATCTGCTCGATGTTTCGCTCGGCGATCCGGGGATTGGCGTACTTCTCCGCGATGGCCTCCCCCTGTTCGGTGAACTTGACCTGGCCCGTGACGGTGCTGTTCGGCAGGGCGAGCAGGGCCTCGTTCATCGGGCCGCCGCCACGCGAGATCGAGCCGCCACGGCCGTGGAACAGCCGCATCGTGACGTCGTGGTCGTCACAGATCTCGCCGAGTCGCCGCTGGTTCTTGTACAGCGACCAGTTCGCGGCGAGGAAGCCGTTCTCCTTGTTCGAGTCCGAGTACCCCAGCATGATCTCCTGGGTCCGGCCGCGGGCCTCGAGCGCCTTCGCGTAGGCCTCGTTCTCGAACAGCGTGCCCATGATCCGGCGCGCGCCCGAGAGGGCGTACTCGGTCTCGAGCAGCGGCACGATGTCGATCCCGCAGTGTTCCGGCAGGGAGACGACGCCGGCCTGATCGGCGAGGAACAGCACCTCGAGGACGTGGCTTGGCTCCTCGGTCATCGAGATGGCGTAGGTATCGATGGCCTCGATGCCGTACTCGGTCTGCCAGTCGCCGAGTTCGTCGAACAGGCGCAGGACCCGCGCCGAGTCTTCCGAGAGGTCCGCGTCCTGGAGTTCGCCGAGATCGATCACCGACTCGTCCTGCAGAACCGCGTCGGTCAGCAACTCCACGCGCTCGTCCTCCGAGAGCGCACGGTAGTCGATTCCCTCGGTTTCGAGGGCTTCGGCGATGGCTTCGGTGTGTTTCGCCTGGTGGTCACGCAGGTCGAGACTCGCCAGCGAGAAGCCGAAGGTTGCGACGCGCCGACGGATCGGATCGACGTGGGCATCGACGACGCTCTCGCCGCCGTTGTCCCGCAGGCTCTCGGCGATGAGTTCGAGGTCCTCCCGGAGTTCGTCGGCGTCGTCGTAGCCGCCGGGCCGGACGTCGCCGACCCGGTCGAGCCGTTCGCGCATGAGCTTGAGCTTCTGGCGGTAGGGTTCGTCCGGGTACCGCCCCTCGGCCTCGCGGGCGGTTCCGGGGAGCCGCTCGCGGTCGTCCTCGAGCGAGGCCTCGAACGCCGAGCCCGCGGTGATCCGGCTGCCGTCCTGGCTGAGTACCCCGGAGAGACGCTTGAGCTGATCACGGTACTTCTCGAGGATGACCGCACGCTGGCGCTCGAGCGTGGCCGCGGTCACCTCGGGCGTGACGTAGGGATTGCCGTCGCGGTCGCTGCCGGCCCACGAGCGGAACTCGAAGAGCTTCGGCACCTCGAGGTCGCCCTCGATCTCCTCGTCGATCGCGTCGGCCAGTTCGTCGTACACTTCGCCGACGACGTCGAACAGCGTGTTCTCGAGGTACCACTGGACGTTCCGGGCCTCGTCTTCGGGTTCGGGCTGACGGTTGCGGACCTGCGGGGTCTGCCAGAGGCTCGTCACCTCGGCGTCGACGTCGCGCCAGACCTGCCGTTTCTCCTTGTCGGTCAGCAGCCGCTCGTCGACGGTCTCGAGGTACGTCGAGATGGTCCGGAGCTTCGATTTGACGGTCTTGCGCCGTGCCTCCGTCGGGTGGGCGGTGAACGTCGGCTCGATGAGCACGTCGTCGAGCACCTGCCGGGCGGTCTCGAGGTCTACCTCTCCCAGCTCCTCGGCAGCGGTCTCGAGGCTGTCCTCGAGCGTTTCCTCCTGGGAATCGGTTCGGATCGAGCGGACGCGTTCGCGTTCCTCCGCGAGGTTGATCAGTTCGAAGTACGTCGTGAACGCTCGAGAGACGATCCGTTGCTGGTGGGGGGACAGTCCCTCGAGTTCCGCGATCAACGGCTCCCGGGACTCGAGGTCGCCCGACCGATAGGCGATGGCGTTTCGCCGGCAGGACTCGACGGTCTCGAACGCGTTCCGGGACGTTTGCTCCTCGAGAACGTCTCCGAGCAACGCGCCGAGTTCGCGGACGTCCTGGCGGACGTCCCTGTTGTGCAGGTGCATAACACACCCATGGTCACGGGGATGTAAAAAATCCTTGGTGGAGTTTACAATCGCCGCATTCGGAACGTCCTCCGACGGCAACAATTCTTGATGATAGATAGGAACTGTTTCGCGGATGGTTTCGGCACTACTCGCCTGGAGAGTAACCCGTCGGTCGTACAGTGAGAAACCTTACTTCAGTTTTCAATTGTGTTATAGGGCTGGCCTCGCCGACGATCGGAGCCCTCAATTGTGCCGTCGGGCGGTAGCGACGTTCCGACTGTTCAGTCCGGCCCGCCTGCGGGACGACGATCGAAATCGGCCGGAACGTCGCGGAGGTCCGGTGGCCACACGGCGCTTACTTCGATCAGGTGTAATTAAATCGACAATTTTGATCATTCTGGTGAAATATATAGTTGAGGTCTGTTTCACCGTGCAGTAACCCGAGCCGTTTGTTGACCCCACTTCAGTGGTACTTCCTCATCAAAACCAGTTATATCTGTGAATTTGATATATCGGCCGATAACCCGTCTTCCCGAACCGTCCAACTCTCGAGAACTGGCAGGGGCCGCTCCCCGTCCGCCGCGCACCTTTATTCCGGTTGACGACGAACCTCGGAACGTTCCCCGAGAGCATCCACTATGTCATACCACGTTCTCGTGCCCGTCGACGGCTCGGATCGGGGATTCGCCGCCCTCGAGTACGCGCTCGCCTCGTTTCCGGACGCATCGATCACCGCTCTCCACGTCGACGACCCGCGTCACGACCCCGGGACGGGCATCGGTGATTCACCGCCGGCCGAACCCCCCGATGATCGGGAGGACAGGGGGGTCCTCGAGCGCGCGGCCGACCGCGCGGACGAGTCCGAACACGACGGCGAGTTCCGGACGGAGCAACGGGAGGGGCGACCGCACGCCGAGATCCTCTCGGTCGCGGCCGGCGACGATGACGACCGCGGCGTCGATCACGTCGTCCTCGGCAGTCACGGGACGTCGCCGATCGACCAACCGTTCCTCGGACGCGTCAGCGAGGCCGTGGTCCGACGCGCACCGGTCACGACGACGGTCGTTCCGGAGTCGACCGATGCGATCCGCGAGCGCCAGTTCCCCGGCAAGGTGTTGGTCCCGGTCGACGGCTCCGAGCAGTCGACGGCGGCCCTCGAGTACGCGCTCGCGACGTTTCCGGAAGCGCATCATACCGCATTCCACGCGCTGTCGCTGCCCGTCGATCGCTCGAGAGCGGGCGCCGAGGGGACGTACCTCGAGAAGATCCTGTCGGCTCACGAACACCGCGCCGGCGAACTCCTCGGGGCGGCGACCGACCTGGCCGACGAGTACGGGGCGACCCTCGAGACGGCGACGGCCGACGAGAAGCCGGCGGCAGCGATCGTCGACTACGCCGAGACGGACGAGTTCGATCAGATCGTCATGGGGAGTCACGGCCGCTCGCTCGCGGCGCGGTTGCTCGTGGGTTCGGTGGCCGAACGGGTCGCCCGCCGCTCGCCGCGAACGCTGACGCTCGTCAGGGGTGCGCCGTCGTCGGTGTGAGTCGGGGGTTCCACAGCCGCCTGCCCGGCCGACCGAAATTTCATGTAGCCGCGAGTGAACGTGTACGCTATGGCACAGACGACGGAGTCGACGGTCCTCGAGCGGACGGGGATCACGACCGATCTGCTCGACCGGCTGACCGCGCGTATCGAGACGGGCGACGACCGGTCGGAGATCGAGGTTCGGACGCCGGTCGCCGACGAGGCGATCGCCTCCGTGCCGGCCTGCGACCCCGCGGACGTCGCCGTCGCGGTCGAGCGAGCGCGGACCGCGCGAGCGGCGTGGGCGAACAGGCCGATCGAGGAGCGGGCAGCCGTCCTCGAGCGGTTCGGGGACCTCGTCGGGGAGTACCGCGAGGAACTGCTCGACGTGGTCCAACTCGAGACCGGCAAGGCACGCCACCACGCGCTCGAGGAGGTACTGGACGTGCCGCTGACGTGTTCCTACTACGCCGAGAACGGGCCAGCCGTCCTCGCGGACGAGGAGCGCTCGGGAGCGGTTCCGCTCGCGGCCGACGCGACGGTCACGTACGACCCGGTCGGCGTCGTCGGTGTGATCTCCCCGTGGAACTATCCGCTGACGCTTGCGATGACCGACGCGATCCCCGCCCTGCTGGCCGGCAACGCCGTCGTCTGCAAACCCGACGAACGGACGCCGTTGATCGCGCTCGCCCTCGCCGACCTCCTCGAGAAGGCGGGACTCCCGGAAGGGGTGTTCGGGATCGTCACCGGTGAAGGGGCGACGGCCGGGCCCGCCCTGATCGACGGGGTCGACTACGTCGCGTTCACCGGCGGCACGGAGACGGGCCGAGCGGTCGCCGAGCGGGCCGGCCGAAACCTGATCGACTGTTCCCTCGAACTCGGCGGAAAGAACCCGATGCTCGTCCTCGAGGACGCCGACGTCGAGACGGCCGCCCGCGGCGCGGTCAAGGGTGCGTTCACGAACGCGGGCCAGCTCTGTCTCGCTCCGGAACGGATCTACGTCGACGAACGCCGCTACGACGAGTTTCTCGACGCCTTCGTCGGGGCGACCCGGTCGCTCTCGGTCGGGCTCGCGTTCGAGTACGGCCCCGACGTCGGCTCGCTGATCGACGGGGACCACCTCGAGCGGGTCCGCGAACACGTCGAGGGCGCGGTCGACGACGGCGCTGCGCTGCTCTCGGGCGGCCGCGCTCGGCCCGACGTCGGGCCGTTCTGTTATGAACCGACGATCCTGACCGACGTCGACCCCGACTCGCGGGTCGCCTGCGAGGAGACGTTCGGCCCCGTCGTCTCGGTCGTCCCCGTCGCGGACGTCGACGAGGCGGTCGAGCGGGCCAACGACACGTCGTACGGACTCAATGCCAGCGTCTGGACGGGGGACCGCGATCGCGGCCGGGCGGTCGCCCGCCGGATCGACTGCGGCACCGTCTGCGTCAACGACCCGTACACGGTCGGCTGGGCGGCCGTCGACGCCCCGATGGGCGGGTTCGGCGACTCCGGGCTCGGCCGCCGACACGGCCCCGAAGGTCTCCGCCGCTACGTCGATGCCCGAACGATCGCGACCTCGCGGATCGGCCCGCTCGACGCGCCGCCGGGGATCGATCCCGGCTGGTTCGCCCGGATCATGTCCGGACTGACGGCGGTCCGGCGGCGGCTGACGAGGTGGGTGCCGTGACCGTGACCGGGACCGATGCAGCCGACGCCGAGGTGTTTCTCACCGGCTTCCCCGGGTTCCTGGGGTCGGCCCTGCTCGAGCGCCTGTTGGCCCGCGGGGACGGGCCGGTCGCCTGCCTGGTCCAGCCCCGATACCTCGAGACCGCACGCCGGCGGGCCCGGGAGATCGCCGACGGGCTCGAGCGGGACGCCGGGATCGCGCTCCTCGAGGGCGATATCACCGAGCCGGACCTGGGACTGGACGACACGGCGGCGCTCGCGGACGTCGGCGAGGTCTACCACCTCGCAGCCGTCTACGACCTCGGGGTCGACCGCGACCTGGCGGAGGCGGTCAACGTCAGGGGAACCGAACACGTCCTCGAGTTCGTCGAGGAACGCGGCGCTCGCCTCCACTACGTGAGCACCTGCTACGTCAGCGGTCGCTACGACGGCGTCTTCACCGAGGACCACCTGCGGGAGGGCCAGTCGTTCAACAACCACTACGAGGAGACCAAGTACCGCGCCGAGGTCGCGGTGCAGGAACGGATGGCCGACGGACTGCCCGCGACGATCTACCGCCCCGCGATCGTCGTCGGGGACAGCCGGACCGGCGAGACCGACAAATACGACGGTCCGTACTACTTGCTGCGGTTGTTGCTCGCCCAGCCGTCGTGGCTCTCGGTGACGTTCGCGCCGCCGGGCGCGGACGGGGCCGAACTCAACGTCGTCCCGCGCGACTTCGTCGTCGACGCCATCGCCTCTCTCAGCGACCGCGAAGAGTCCGTCGGCGAGGTCTATCAGCTGTGTGACCCCGCGCCGCTTCCCGTGTCGCGGTTCGTGGACGTGCTCGCCGACGCGGCCGGCCATCGCACCGTCGGCGTGCCGACGACGAAGTCACTCGCACGGTCGGTGACCGAACGCCTCGAGGCCCGGTTCGGCGTCGACCTCGAGCCGGCGACCCTCGACTACCTCGACCACCCGACGCGGTACGCCTGCCCGGCGACCCGTCGGGCGCTCGCGGGCAGCGGGATCGAGGTACCTCCCTTCGAGTCCTACGCGGACCGGCTGGTCGACTACGTGCGCCGGAACCCGGACGTACGCGACGACGCGATGGTCTGACCGCGTCGGCTACGACTCGCGTCGGCTACGACTCGTGGGGCCACGTCGTGATCGCCCCGTAATCCCCGGGGACGACAGGCCCGTCGAGTAACGGATCGTCCGTCGCCGTCATCCACTCGTGGAGCTGGCGAGCGAGGTCCTCGCGGACGTCCTGGTACCGGGGTTCGAAGACGACGTTCTCGTCCTCCTGGGGGCTCTCCTCGAGGTCGTACAGTTCCTCGTACGGACGTGGCGGGACGGCGTCGCTCTCCCGGACGGCCCGGCCGGCTTCGCTCGCGAAGACGTCCTTGGTGAGGTACACTTCCGGGAGGTGCCAGAAGCTCCGAATGTACTTGTACTGCTCCGTCCGGATCGCTCGGACCGGGTTGTACATGTCGTGCCAGGTCATCCCGGCGAACACCCGTTCGCGGGGCTCGTACTCGTCGTCGGTCAGCAGCGACAGGAAGCTTCGTCCGTTCAGCCCGTCGGGGGGCTCGAGGTCGTCCACGACGGTGCCGTCCCTTTTCGCGTCCCCGTCCCCGTCCCCGTTCCCGTCTCCGTCTCCATCTCCGTCGTTACCGCCGTCACCGCCGTCCCACGCGACGAGTTCGAGCAGCGTCGGTAACACGTCGACGTTGCTCACCAGTTCGTCGTACCGCGTCCCGTCGTCCGCCACGCCGGGATATCGGAGCAACAGCGCCGCCTCGATCCCCGGATCGTAGCAACTGCCCTTCGCCCGCGGAAAGGCGATCCCGTGTTCCGTCGTGAAGACGACCAGGGTCTCCTCCTCGAGACCGGTCTCGGCCAGCGCATCGAGGATCGAGCCGACGGCGTCGTCGACGGCCCGGACCATGCCGTGCATCTCCGCCAGGTCCTGCCGGACGCCGCGCCGATCGGGGAGATAGGTCAGGGGTCGAACCCCGTCGGGGTCGTCCGTCTCGTAGTAGTCGCTGTCGAAGCCGAACCGGCCGTTCTCCTCCTCGACGCGGTGGAGTTCGAAGAAGCCGACGGCGGCGAAGAAGGGCGCGTCGAACGCGGCTTTCTCGAGGAAGCCGGAAACCACCGAGGCGACGTTTCGCGCCCGGTTGGCCTGGTGGACATCCGGCGAGACACCCGGGTAGAGGTTCCCCTCCGAGTGGACGTACTCGTACTCGAGGCGGTCGGTGTCCTGGGTAATGTGCTGGAGCCCGAACAGGTGGGTCTCGTAGCCGAGGTCGTCGAGGTAGTGCGGGAGGATCCGTTCGCCGTCGTCGAGTTCCCAGTCGCCGTGGGCCAGCCCCATCAGGCCGTTGACGTGGGGATGCCGGCCGGTCATGAAACTGCCGCGGCTGGGCGAACACTGCGGGGCCGTCACGAAGTGGTTCTCGAAGAGGGCACCGCGCTCGGCGAACTCGTCGAGCCGGGGCGTTTCGACGTCAGCCCCGTAACAACCGAGGTACCGACCCAGATCGTGGCAGGTGATCAGCAGGACGTTCGGTCGATCGGCGGGCATGGCGAGGGATACCACGATATCCCGAATAACTGTTGGGCGGCGAGGGGCCGGGCACGGACACCCGGCGACCCGGTTTTTTGTCCGCGGTCGACGAACGAGGGGTATGGACGTACTGGTCCCGATCGACGATTCCGATCCCGCCCGGAAGGCGGTCGCCCACGCGGTCGAATCGAACCCGGTCGACGATACCGATCTTCACCTGCTACACGTCGTCGATCTCACCACGGCGATGTACGGCGAAGAATCCCTCTACGCGTACGATTCGTTGATCGAGACGAGGCGAGAGGCCGCCGAGCGACTGTTCGACGAGGCCGTCGACATCGCGGCCGAGGCCGGCCACGACCCTGACGACGTCACCCGGGAGACCGTCGTCGGCCGCCCGGCCCGAGAGATCGTCGAGTACGCGGCGGAACACGACGTCGACGCCGTCGTGATCGGGAGCCACGGCCGCAAGGGCGCGTCGCGGATCCTGCTGGGCAGCGTCGCCGAACAGGTCGTCCGGCGTGCCCCCGTCCCGGTCACCGTCGTCCGATAAGATCGACTCGAGGGCGCTGTCGCCACCCCCGCATACTATTTTGCCCCTCCGCGAGGTACGGGTCCCCGATGTCCCGGAAGATACTCGTCCCAGTCGATGGCTCGCCGCTGTCCAGGCAGGCCCTCGAACACTCCCTCGAGGAGTTCGAGGACGCCACCGTGGTCGCGCTCCACGTACTGGACCCGTCCGAACCCGGATACAGCACGCCGACGCCGGTCGACGTCAGAACCGAGCCGCCGCAGGGGTCCGAAGAGTGGTACGAACGGGCCCACGAGGAGGAGGAATCGGTCTTCGAGGAGGTACGGGAGATAGCGGCCGAATACGACGCCGAAGTGACGACCGAAAGCACCACCGGCGAACCCAGCCGCGAGATCGTCGACTACGCCGAGGAGAACGACGTCGACCACGTCGTGATCGGCAGTCACGGGCGTACCGGGCCGACGCGGCTGCTGCTGGGCAGCGTCGCCGAGGTCGTCGTCCGACGCGCGCCCGTGTCCGTCACCGTCGTTCGAGACGTGGAGGCGCTCTGACCGCCGTTTCCGGCGGCCGGACGGTACACCGGCCCGAGCCAGATCAACGGGAACGGGCGACTGCGTCGCGCCGCTTACCGCACGACGGTGACCGGAACCTCGACCCGCCTGACGACGACCTCCGCGGTACTGCCGAGCCGCAGGTCCGTCGCAGTCCCCCGGTTGCTTCCACCGCGGCTCCCCATCACGACCTGGTCGACCTCGGCGTCCTCGACGTAGCCGACGATCGTCTGTGGCGGAGCGCCGACCGCGGTGGCCGTCTCGATTTCGGCGTCCTCGGGGTCGACGTCGACGGCCTCGAGGGCCTCCGCGAAGAGTTCAGACGCCGCTTCCCGCTTGTTCTCGTGCCAGGTTTCGGTCAGCGGAGTCAGTCCATCCTCGTCCTCGTCCCCGTCCTCGTCTTCGTCTTCGTCTTCGTCGTCGGCCCGTTCGAACGGGTCGATCGCGTGAAAGAGGACGATCCGTCCGTCCGGAAAGGTCTCGAGAGCGTACTCCAGCGCCGACTGTGCGTGCCCGGACCCGTCGTGGGGGACCAGAATCGAAGTCGATCGTGACATCGGTATCGGAGTGGTGATCGAACCCATGCGGGGAACGGTAGTAAACCTACGCCCGGCCTCTCACCCGAAGACGGCGCGGCCACGACGAGCACGGGGATCGGCGAGGGCCGGAGGGCGGTCGGTAACGCTCCGAGCAGCCGCCGGCTCGCTCGCTCGAGTGCCTCGCCCGCGGCCGGGCTACCGGCGGTCGGGACGGGGAGCGAGTCGAGCGACTCGAGGTCGAGGTCGTGAACGGGACCGGGACCGGGACCGGGTTCGGGTTCGGGTTCCGGGTTCCGGGTTCCGCGTTCGTCCGTTCCGGTCGGCCTCGCGCCGGCGTCACCGGACGACCGCGACCGGAATCGGCGAGCGGCGGACGACCGTCTCGGCGACGCTGCCCAGCAGGACCCGCGAGACGCCCTCGCGGCCGTGACTCCCGATGACGATCGTGTCGGCCCCGTGGTCTTCCGCGAACTCGACGATCTCGCGGTCGGGTTCCCCTGTCGCGACTTCGGTCTCGATTTCGCGGTCGTGTTCGGCGGCCCGCTGGGCGGCCTCGTCGAGGATCGTCTGCCCTCGGTCCTGGGCCTCGTCGTCGGGCGTTACCTCCGTGGTATCGTCGAACGCGCCCCAGTAGCCTTCGGGGGCCGGAACGACGTACAGGGCGGTGACGTCCGCGTCCGGGAACTTCTCGAAGGCGTACTCGAGGGCGTCTTTCGACGGCGCCGATCCATCGTACGGGACGAGGATGCTATCGCTCATGGTCGGCGATACGTTCGCATCCGATATAATACGTCGTCCCGACTCCCGCGGGCCGAGGGAAACCCGAACGGCTTTCGGTCCGTTCCGGGGTGCTCGGCGCCGAAAACGGCAGTCCGGTGAGGGGAATGAGGATGGGGACGACCCCGGTGAGTTCCGCTACCACTCCATTCCGCCGTTGATCCCGATGACCTGACCCGTCATGTAGTCGGCGTAATCCGTCGCGAGGAACCGCACCATCCCGACGATGTCCGTCGTATCGGCGAACCGGTTCAGCGGGATGTCGTCCCGGATCTGCTCCCGGATCCGCTCGGGAACTTTCTCGAGCATGTCCGTCTCGGTGAACCCGGGCGCGACGCAGTTGGCCGTCGACCCGTGTCTCGCCAGTTCCAGCGCGATCGTTCGGGTGAACGCGATCAGTCCGCCCTTCGAGGTCGCGTAGTTGGCCTGCCCGTAGTTGCCCTGCTGACCGACGACGCTCGAGATGTTGATGAGCCGTCCCCTGTCGGCGTCCTTGATGTCGTCGTAGAACGCCTTCGTGCAGTTGAACGTCCCGTTGAGGTTGACCTCCATGACCGTCGTCCAGTCCTCGTAGGTCATGTTCTCGAACTTCCGATCGATCGTGATCCCCGCGTTGTTGACCAGGACGTCGACCTGCCCGACCTCCTCGTGGACCCGTTCGACCATCTCGGAGACGTCGTCCGGATCCGAGACGTCGGCACCCACCGCGATCGCCGTCTCGTCGTTCTCCCGGATCCGCTCGGTCACCTCCCTGGCTTTCTCGTCGGAACTGCGGTAGTTCACGACCACGTCGGCCCCACACCTGGCGAACTCGAGTGCGATGTCACGACCGATCCCGCGCGAGGACCCGGTTACCAGACAGGTCTGGTCGGCGAGCGGGCGTCGATCCAGCGGTTCCAGCCGATGAACGGATTCTGACATGCATCCGTCGCCTCAACGTCCACCGTGTTAACAATACCCCCACGTTTGCCGCAGGTGCGTCCGGATCGCGGGTCGTCGACGCCCGATCCCGGCGGACGTCGGCTGATTTTCCATCGACGACGGCATTCGAGAGGGACCGCCCGAGGGCGGAGTCGGCGCTGAACCGGTTCCAGATGGGCGCCAGGGTATTAAGACGGTCATCGTCGTAGGGACGGCCCGCGATCGTCCGGACCCCACTCACCCAGCGTCGAGTTCGGCGGCGACGGCGGTTCGACGGCCCGGCCCGGTCTCGAGCGGAAGGCCGTTCGGGTAGGAGGCGACGCTCCGCGGCGGGGCCACCGCTGGCCGGATGGTTCGGGACAGCAGACGGCGATATCTTCCCCCGCAGTATCGGCACGCACACCGCAACCCACTCCCCTCGACGCACACGTGTCACGAGCAGCGTACGACGAACGAGCGAGACCGGAGTCTGACAGCGACTGGCACGCCAGTCACGTCGAGGAGGTTTACGACGCACTGGCGACTTCGGATCAGGGACTCGAGCCGTCGGAGGCGCGGGACCGCCTCGAGCGCGAGGGTCCGAACGAGATCGAAGCCGAGGAGGGGGTCTCCTCGCTCGGCATCCTGCTCGAGCAGTACGCCTCGGCGCTGATCTGGGTGCTGATCGTCGCGGCGGTCGTGATGGCCGGCGTCGGACACACGCTCGACGCGGGGGTGATCGCCGCGATCGTCGTCTTCATCACGCTGTTCGGCTTCGTCCAGGACTACCGCGCCGAGCAAAGCATCCGCGCGCTCCAGGAGCTGTCGACGACCTATGCCCTGGTCCGGCGTGGCGGCGAGAAGCGGGAGGTCGACGCCACGCGGCTGGTACCCGGCGACGTGATTTTCGTCGAGTCCGGCGACGTCGTGCCGGCGGACGCCCGCATCGTGGAGGCGTCGGACCTGCGCGTCGACGAGTCCGCCCTGACCGGCGAGAGCGTCGGGGTTTCGAAAACCACCGGGATCGTCGATCCGGAGACGTCGCTTGCCGACCGGACGAACCTCCTCTACAAAGACACCGTCGTGGAACGGGGGTCGGGGAGGGCCGTCGTCGTGGGGACCGGCTCCGACACCGAGATCGGACGGATCGCGACCGCGCTCGAGGAAGCCGAAGAGCGCGAGACGCCGTTCCAGGCGGAGATGGACCGACTGGGGAAGATCATCGCCGCCGGCGTCGCGGGCGCGGTGGCGGTGATCGCGGTCGCCGAACTCCTCGTCGGCGACACGGACCCGTTGCAGGTGTTCCTCACGGCGGTGGGGATCGCCGTCTCCGCCGTTCCGGAGGGGCTCCCGGCTGTCGTCACGCTCTCGCTCGCGCTCGGCGCTCGCCGGATGGCCGACCGCAACGCGCTGGTTCGTCGGCTCCCGGTCGTCGAGGCGCTCGGCTCCGTCGACGTCATCTGTACGGACAAGACGGGGACGCTCACCGAGGAGGAGATGACCGTCCAGCGGATCGTCACCAACCGCGAGGGGTACGAGGTGACGGGGACGGGCTACGACGCCGACGGCGAGCTGCTCCGAGACGGCGAGCCGGTCGAGACCGAGTGCGTCGCCGAGGTGCTTCGCTGTGGGATGCTCTGTAACGACGTCGAGATCGGGAGACGCGAACGCGCTGACGACGTCTCCGGCGAGGACGACGACGATGACGGTGAACGAGCCTACCTCGGCGACCCCACCGAAATCGCGCTGTTCGTCGCCGCCCAGAAGGCCGGTTTCGACCGTCGGGAACTCGAGTCCGCATACCCCCGCGTGGGCGAGATCGGGTTCACCTCGGCGCGAAAGCGGATGACGACGGTCCATCGGACGCCCGACGAAAAGCGGTACGGCGACGCGGTCGCCTACACCAAGGGCGCACCGGAGGTCGTCCTCGAGCGATGCAACCGCGAACTCGTCGACGGCGAGATCGTTCCCCTCTCGGACGACCGCCGGGCGGAGATCGAACGGCGGTACGAGTCGCTCGCGGCCGACGCGTTCCGCGTGATGGGGTTCGCGTTCGAGCCCGAGGTCCCGGAATCGCAGGTCGAGGATCCGGACGAGGAGCTCGAAACGGACCTGGTGTTTCTCGGGCTGCAGGGGATGCTCGACCCCCCGCGTCCCGAGGTCGCTGACGCGCTCGATGCCTGTCTGTCGGCGGGGATCGACGTGGTGATGGTGACCGGCGACAACGCTGCGACGGCCCGCGCGGTCGGGGAGGAGATCGGCCTCCGCTCGGCGCGCGTCCTCGCGGGCCCCGACCTCGAGGGGATGGACGACGACGAGTTGCGCGAGGCCGTCGAGGACGTCGACATCGTCGCGCGCACGTCTCCCGCGCACAAGACGCGGATCCTCCAGACGTTACAGGAGAAAGGCCACACGGTGGCGATGACCGGCGACGGGGTCAACGACGCGCCCGCGGTGAAAAACGCCGACGTCGGCGTTGCAATGGGGATCCGCGGGACCGACGTCACCGAACAGTCCTCCGACGCCGTGCTCCTCGACGACAACTTCGCGACGATCCGGGACGCGGTAAAAGGCGGTCGCCGGATCTTCGACAACGTCCGCAAGTTCGTCAACTTCCTGCTGTGCTGGAACGCCGGCGAGGTGTTGCTCGTGTTCACCGGCTCGCTGCTCGGGTTCGGGCTCGTGATCACTCCCGTACAGATCCTCTGGATCAACGTGGTCACCGACGGCCTTCCGGCCCTCTCGATGGGCGTCGATCCGGCGACCGACGACGTCATGGACCGGCAGCCCAGACCGCCCGACGAGGGGGTGATCACCGACCGGATCACGGTCTCGGTTCTGGGCGTCGGGGCCCTCATCGCGGCGACGATCATGCCGCTGTTCTACGTCCACCGGGCGGACGTCGAACTCGCGCGAACGATCGTGTTCACGTCGCTCGTGGTTTTCGAGATCGCCGGCATCCAGGCGGTCCGCTGGCGATACGGACACGGGCCGTTCTCCAATCGGTGGCTCGTGATCGGCGTGGCGGTCGCGCTCGGGTTGCAACTCTTCTTGCTGTACACGCCCGTCGGGGTGCTCTTCGACGTCGTCCCGCTGGCGCTCGTCCACTGGGGGCAGATCGGCCTCGCCCTTGCGACCTTCGGCGCGTTGCTCGCCGCCCTCGAGCGCGTGCTGGATCGGTACTACGACCGGTACTGATACGGATTGCTGTACCGATTTCGCGGCGCAACCGCCTCGTCCGCCGCCGAGTCGCGGCTGCGCCGGAACTGACGGACAGTAAACCGTATGAGTTCCGGCACACTGCCGCCGGTCGCTTGGCCTCGGTGGAATCGGGGGCAAAGAATCGATGCCGTTTCGACACGACCCGGCGGGACGACTTCCACGTCACGCCGGTGTGCGATACTGCACGCCGAACGAGGGCGGCAGTCCGAGCGCCGAACGTCGGACCTATCAGCTCTCGATCGTGTGGGCAAACGAACTTGCCGATCCCTCGCGTGGAGGGAGTATGACTCGGGTACTGGTCCCGGTCGACGGCTCGGCGGAAGCAAAGCGAGCACTGGAATCGGCGTTCGAGTTGTTTCCCGGCGCCGAGATCCACGCTCTCCACGTGATACAGGTCACGCGAATCCCGTCCGATCCGAAGACGACGCCCTACGAGTACGCCAGAGAGAAAGGGGAAGGGTTTCTCGAGGACGCCGAGGAGATCGCAGCCGAGCACGATCGGAACATCGAGACGGCGCTCACCGAGGGCCACACCGCACGAACCATTCGGAACTACATCGACGATCACGACATCGATCACGTCGTCATCGGAAGTACCGGCCGATCGAGGGTGTCGAGGGTGCTGCTCGGAAGCGTCGCGGAGACGGTCGCCCGTCGGTCCCCCGTTTCGGTCACGATCGTTCGGTGAGGGCCGGGCGTCGCCGCTCTCGGTCGACACTGGCGGCCCTCGACCCGAGCAGCGACCGACCCTCGGTGAGCGACCGTGGTTCGGGTTTATACGGGTCGCCATGGAAGGTCGAGCCGTTCGGGCGAGCCACCGCTCGCACCGACGATAGCCATGCCACAGCACGTCCTCGTTCCGCTCGACGGCTCGGACCACGGGTTCGCCGGTCTGGAGTACAGCCTCGAGTCGTTTCCCGACGCGTCGATCACCGCACTCTCCGTCGTCGATCCCACGCACGATCACACCGCGACGGTGGGGTCGTCCGAATCACCGATGGAGCGTGCCGAGGCGCAACGGGACGCGGTCCTCGAACGCGCGATCGACCGGGCAGGCGATCACGGTCGTGAGATACGGACCCTGGGCCGAACCGGCCGTCCACACACCGAGATCCTCACGGTCGTGACCGACGAAGACATCGACCACGTCGTGCTGGGGAGCCACGGCGAATCACCGATCACGAGCCCGTTTCTCGGCCACGTGAGCGAGGCCGTCCTGCGCCGGTCCCCCGTCTCGACGACGATCGTGCCCGAATCGACGGCGGCGCTGCGAGACCGGGAGCTCCCCGGACCGATCCTGGTTCCCGTCGACGGTTCGGAACAGGCCGAGGCCGCACTCGAGTACGCACTCGAGACGTTTCCCGGCGGCTCACACACCGCGTTTCACGTGCTCGAACTCCCGTTCGATCGGTCCCCGGAGGCCGTCGAGGGGACCTACCTCGAGGAGGTTCGGGCCGACTACGAGGACCGCGCCGAGGAGGTCCTCGAGTCGGCGACGGCGCGTGCGGACGAACGAGAGGCGTCGATCGAGACGGCGACCACATCCGGGACGCCCGCCGAAGAGATCATCGACTACGCCGTGGCGAACGGGTACGCTCAGATCGTCATGGGCAGCCACGGACGCTCGCTGCCGTCGCGACTGATAACCGGATCCGTCGCGGAACGGGTCGCGCGTCGCTCGCCACGAACGGTAACCCTGATCCGGGGAACTCCAACGATGGACTGAGGTCGCGTCGCCCGCAGCCACACGCTCGACGTCGCGATCCTCGCCGGCCTCGGCTCCGGAACCCGGGATCACCTGACGATCGTTACCGGGACCGGTGCCCGACGGGCGACCGTCTCGGCGACGCTCCCGAGGAGCACTCGAGAGGCTCCGTCACGACCGTGGCTGCCCATGACGATCCGGTCGACATCGTGGTCGTCGGCGTACCTAACGATCTCACGGGCCGGCTGGCCAACGACCACCGCCGTTTCGATCGGCCCGCCGTGCTCGTACTCGGCGATCAGTTTCGCGAGCATCTCGCGTCGTCTCGCTCGTAACTCGTCGTAATCCAGCCCCGCAGTCTCGAGATGGGCTTCCGGTGGCCCCCTCGAGAAGACGGTCAGCACCGTGATCGACGCGTCGGGAAACGACTCGAGGGCGTGTTCGAGCGCCCGCGTTGCCTGTTCGGAACCGTCGACCGGGACGAGAACGTGTTTGGACATCGGTGACCGGTATACAGACCCCGCATCACGGAGTTCCCTAACGTTTTCCACCGCGAGCGGGCGGGAGGTGGGTCCGGACGGCGCTCGAACTCCGAACGCGGGCGTACTGTCGCTCGAGCACCCGTCACTGACAACGCTACGGCGAGACCGACGGATGGGGTGTGGCCGGCGGTGCGGGTACCGACGGGATCCGCTAACGGTCCCCCGACTCGGGGACCGTAAGTGGGCTTTTTATGGACCGGGATCGGATACCACGGTACCCGATCCGAGCATGAGTCGCGACGACGAGGAACTCTCGCGGGAACTCGGGCTACTCTCCGCGTTCGCGATCGGCGTCGGCGTCATGGTCTGTGCCGGGATTTTCGTCCTGCCGGCGTCAGCGGCCGCAACGGCGGGTCAAGCGGCCGCTGCCGCCTTCGTTCTCGCGGGGTTTATCGCGTCGTTTACCCCGTCGTCCCCGTCCTGGGTGCACTCTTCTCCTTCGGCCTGATCGGGTTCATGGCTCCGATCGAAATTCTGCTGAGCGCCCTGTTCGTCGTCTTCGGGGTACTCTGGTACCTCATCTATGCCCGGTCGAACACGCGACGGAAGGGGCCCTCGCACAGTATCGAGAGACGTGAGAATCGTGTGCTACTGGACAGGATAAAAGCCGATTTCGGCCCTCTCTTCGAGTACCGGCGCTCCGTTCGATTCGAGTGACCGTGGCCCGGTGACGGGGCGAAGCGACGCATCGGTCGGACCACGATCACCTCCGTTCGTCGCGTCGCTGCGGGGACGCTCTCGTGTGCTGCGTTCCCGTCGGGAACCGCCCTCGACCCTCGCCGGAACGATCGCAAGATGGCGGATGCCAGTAACCTGGAACGAGCCATACACTCATTACGTGACTCGAGGTACCATGACACGTATGGCCGACCAGACCCCCTCCGCGTCGTTCGAACAGGTTGCACAGGTACCGGCGGAGTCGCCCACGCTGATCGAGGGGCTCCCCGGACACGGCCTCGTCGCGTCGATCGCCGTCGACCAGATCACGGACCAACTCGGCCTCGAGCACTACGGGAACGTCGCTTCCGACGCGTTCCCCCCGGTCGTCACCTTCGAGGACGGCCTCGTTCAGGACCTGGTCCGGGTCTACGCCGGCGAGAACCCCGCCGTGATGACCCTCGAGAGCGACCTCGCGCTCCCGCCACAGGCGTTCGAACCCCTCGCCGAGTGCGTCCTCGAGGAACTGGCCGACGACTTCGAGCGGGCGATCTTCCTCGCTGGCGCGCCCGCCCAGTCCGAGGAGCGACTCGGCGAGGTCACTGGGGTCGCGACGAACGACGAGATCCGGACCGACCTCGTCGACGCCGGCATCACCGTCCCCGAGGAGCCGGGGCTGGTCGGCGGCATCACGGGGACGCTGGTTCGGGAGTGCTTCCAGGCCGACGTCCCCGCGGCGCTGCTGATCGTTCGCTCCCACCCGTTCCTGCCCGATCCGGGGGCGGCGAAGTCGGTGATCGAGAACGCCCTCGAGCCGCTGGTCGACTTCGACATCGATACGACGGCGCTGGACGAGCAGGCCGACGAGATCCAGCAGCGGATGCAACAGGTCGCCAAGCAGTACCAGCAGATGGCCGAAGAACAGCAAGGAACACAGCAGCAGGTCCAGACGGGAATGTTCCAGTAACGACGGCGCTGCGTTCAGGTTGCCGCCTGGGTCTGCCCGTCTCCCGCTCTCTTTGTGCCCGCTAGTCACCCCCGAGATCGGGCCGCGGACGGGGACCGTCAGTCGTCAGGCGTCGTCGTCGCGCGCGGCCAGCGGCACGCACCACACCGGCACGTCGACGGAACGGACGACCGACTCCGTGACGCTCCCGAGCAGGTGACGCTCGAGGCCCGAGCGCCCGTGGGTGCCGATGGCGATCAGGTCGATCCCGTCGTCGGCGTAGTCACGGATCACGCGCGCTGGCGGCCCGTTCGCGACCGTTCCCTGAACGCTGACGCCGGCCTCCCGCGCCCGGTCCCGGACCGCGTCCAGAACTTCCCGTCCGGTCTCCTCGAGTCCGGCCAGGATCTCGTCGGGGGCGACGTTGCCGGGAACGTGACTCGTGTCCGCGGAGTACAGCGCGTGGACGGTGGCGTCGAACGCCGATGCCGTTTGGACCCCCCAGTCGACCGCGGCCATCGCCCCCTCGCTGCCGTCGGTCGGTAACAACACATCGTCGACGGTGTCGGCCGTCAGCGACGTCTCGGTTTCCGTCTCCGTCGGCGGGACGGCCAGTACGGGCACGTCGACGGTTCGCAGGACGTTCTCGGTGACGCTGCCCAGTAGCACGCGGCGCACGCCTGACTGCCCTTTCGTCCCCATCGCGACGGCGTCGATCCCGGCCTCCGCGACGTAGTCGGCGATGACGCGGTACGGCACCCCATCTTCGGTCGCGGTCGTGACCGAGAGCCCCGCGTCGCGCTCGCGCGCTCGCTGCGCGACGGCTTCGACGGCGGTTTCGGCCTCTGAGGCGGCGGCCTCGCGGATCCCTGCTTCGTCCGTCCCGTCTTCGAGCGTCCCGATCCCGTCGAACTCGGAGCCGTCGACGACCGAGAGGACGTGTACGTGTACCTCCGCGTCGGCCGCGACCGCGACGTCGAGTCCGCGTTTCGCACCCACGAGTGCGTTCTCGCTGCCGTCCGTCGGGAGTAGTATCGAATCGATCGCGTCTCGCATCGCTAGCCCCTTCCCCGCGACGGCGAATAACAGTGGGGGGTGGTAATAGTGAAGGGCCGTGTTCGAACGACCCGGACGGCGGTTACGACGTGTCCGACTCGTCCTCGAGCGTTCGGGCCGTCAGCACGGGGACGCTCGCGTTCGGCACCACCCGCTGGGAGACGCTGCCGACGACGAGGCGCTCGACGTTCGACTTGCTCTCGGTCCCCATCACGAGCAGGTCGACGTCGGTCCGGTCGACGTACTCGAGGATTACCTCCGTCGGCGGGCCGCGTTCGATCGCTTCGACGGTCTCGAGGCCGCGGTCGCCGGCCCGATCGGCTACGGCCGCCGTCGTCCGCTTCCCGTGTTCCTCGAACGCGTCCCGGAGCTTCGAGGGTCCGCTCCGGCGTTCGTCTCCGAGCGTATCGTCGTCGGCGTCGACCGCGTACAGCGCGTGCAGCCGGGCATCGCAGGCCTCGGCGAGCGAGAGCGCGCGGTCGGTCGCCGCGGCCGATCCGATCGAGCCGTCAGTGGCGAGACAGACCCCTTCGACGGCGTCGCCCTCGTCCACGGACGCGTTCTCGAGGTCGGGACCGCCGGAGCGCCGGGACGCCGCGCCGACCGTCATCACCGGCCGTTCGGCGTCCCGGATCACCTCGAGGGCGACGCTACCGAGCAGTGCCTGGCGCAGCCCGGTCCGGCCGTGTGTCCCCACGACGAGCAGGTCCGCGTCGATCGAGTCGGCGTATTCGCGGATCTCGTCGGCTGGCCGGCCGGTACGGACGGTGGCATCGGCTTTCCGACCCGCTTCCCTCGCGCGCGTCACGACCTCCTCCGCGGCGGCCTCGCGTCGATCACGTCGACGGCCGCTCCTGAACCCCTCTTCGACGACGGACAGGGCGCGAACGGACGCCTCGAGCGTTCGGGCCAGGGTGATCCCCGCGTCCGCGGCGTCCGCGGCCACGTCGCTCCCGTCGGTCGCGATGAGAACGTCGTCGTACTCGTACATGTAGACGGCTACGACGACCCGGATCTTTGCTCTGTTGCCCTGACCCACGATCGGCCGAACCCGCCGGAGACGGAGCGTCGATACCGGACGTCCGTGAACCGATTCCGGTTGCGGCAACTCCGAGCCGGCGGGAACGACCGCCCGGGTATTTGGGACTCGGTATCGAACGCTCACGTGGAGGCGTCACTCGTCACTCGGAAGGGCACACCGTAGACCGAACTACCGGGTACTGACACCGAACGCCGACCATCGCGCATCGATCGTCGAACACAGCGCGGCACCGCGGACACGATACTCACAGCCATGAATATTGCCGATATCGTCTCGGAGGAGTACGTCGAATTCACCCCGGACACTACCGTCTCGAAGCTCGTCGGCACCTTCGCCGATACCGACGTCAAAGGTGTCGTGGTGCGAGGAGAGGACGAGTTCGAAGGAGTGGTCACGCGCCGACAGCTCGCCACGTCGCACCGGCAACCGAACGAAAAGCTCGGGTCGCTGGTCTGGCACGTCCCCAGGCTCGCCCCCGACGAGGACATCCGGAAGGTGGCACAGCTGATGATCGACACCGACTCACGCTTGCTCCCGGTCTTCGACGACCGGGAGTTGATCGGCGTCGTCACCGTCGACGACGTCCTCGAGAAGGTTCGCCCCTACCTGGACGCGGCGACCGTCGCCGACGCCTGCTCGACGGATCTCGTCGCGCTCGATCCGGAGTCGAGCCTCGGGGAGGCGCTGAACGTCTTCCGTGAGAACCGCATCACGCACCTGCCGGTCGTCGAAGACGGGTCGGCCGTCGGGATCTGTAGCCTCTACGACGTGACGGATCTGACGGTCCGCGCCGAGGTCCAGAGCCAGGGCGGCGACGCCGGCGGCGTCGACCCCTTCGGCGGGGAGATTTCCTCGAGCATGGGCCGGACGCGCCGCGGCGGGTACGGCGCGCGGGAAGGCGAACTCGAGCGGATGCTCGATCTCCCGGTCCAGGACGTGATGGCGTCGCCGGTCCGGACGGTTGGGCCGTCCGAGACCCTCGATACGGCTGTCGACGAGATGTTCGAGATCGGCGCCTCGTCGCTCGTGGTGACCGATCCCGACGACCCCGACGGGTCGCCGTCCGGGATCGTGACCAAGACCGACGTGCTCGACTCGCTCACCTGGGAGGCCGGCGGCAACCGGGCCGTACAGGTGTACGGCACGGACCTGATCGACGACCTGACCTACGACGAGATCGTCGAGATGATCGAGACCTTCGACGATCGGGACGGCGGGATGAACCTCCTGGACGCGAAGGTCCACCTGCACGAACACGACGAGAAACGCCGGGGTCGACCACTCCTGCTCGCGCGCGTCCGTCTCCACACCGACCGGGGGCTGTACGTCGCCTCGGGCGAAGGGTTCGGAGCCAAACACGCGCTCAACGAGGCGCAGGACGTCCTCGAGCGGCAGATTCGCGACGAGAAGACCTACGGTCGCACGAAGAAGCCGCCGGGCGAGGAGTACTGGGAGAAGCGGTTCGGCTGGCTGCTCGAGGAGTAAGGGCCTCGAGGACGAGGGTGGGTGAGTTCGCCGTTCGGCGTCGGCCGGATGCCGTCTGCCGGCTGCAGTCCGCCGGTTGCAGTCCGCCGGCTCACGTCTGCCGGCTCCGAACCGGCGGCGGAACGCCTACTCGGTTTCGTTTTCGACGACGGTCACGTCGAACGTGTCCGGCCAGCGGTAGCGCCGACCGCCCCAGACGAACGTCGGGCGAACGATCCCGGCGATACCGAAAAGCGGTGCGAGGAGCAAGGACGGCACTGCGAAGAGCCACGTCTTCCGCTCGACGCCGAGCGCGCGGTACCGGTCGCGCGCGAGGGACGTGACGCTCACGGCGACCAGCAGCGGCGCGACGAGGCCGGCCGCCACGACGGCGAGGAAGATTCCGAGGATCGCGAGCGTTCGCCGCGGCGCGAACCGGTAGAAGATCGTGACGAATCGCGTGACCCGCTCGTAGGTGACTCGAGGGCCGCCCGGGACCCTCACCGGATCGACGAGCTCCCGCGAGGCGACGACGTCGTCGGTGTACTCCGCCAGCAGGGCGTCGTCGGAGACCGTTCGACGGAGGTCGGCGATGTATCCCTCGAGGTCGATCTCGCGCCGATCGAAGGTGACGCCGCCGCCCCAGGTCACCCAGTTCGTCCAGTCGACGACGAACGAGGCGACGACGATACAGAGCGGCTCGAGCAGTTTGAACGGGTAGTCCTCGCTGTAGAAGACCGGGATCGCCGTCACGGTCCCGTGTTCCTCGCCGAGGCGCTTGATCGTGGCCAGCCACTCCTCGTCGCGCTCGACGTCGTCGTCGGTCAGCACGATCCGGTCCTGGGAGGCGTGCTCGAGCGCGAGCGCGACGGCGTTTGCCTTGCCCGAACACCCCTCCGGCTCGCCGGCGACCAGCAGTCGAGACTCCTCGGGGAGGTCGGCGCTCGCCACCGGGTCGTCCTCGCTATCGCAGACGACCAGCAGTTCGTCCGCGGGCTCGAGTTGCCCGGCCAGCTGTTCGCACGACGTCGTCCACTCGAACGTCGGCAGGATGACGCTCGCCATCGGGCCACCGTACGTTCGGTAGTCGGCTAACGGTTTGGGGATGGGTCACCGGCTGAGAAGCCGCCCCATCTCCGCGGCGGTGTAGGGACCGCGACTCACTGGGTCGCTCGAGCATCGGCCAGCCGCCGTCGGGAACCCGTAATCGGGGACTACTTCCGGTTCGGTCGGACCAGAATGGAGACCGACGCTACCGTCGGAACAGATGCCTTTCCGGTGGTTTTGGGCGGACCGCCGGAGTTCGTAACTGCGTTCTGAACGCCACTCGGGTTCGACTCGCGGCGGTCGACGGACGGTACTCGACAGTAGTGTTGCCGAAACAACAATAGCTGCGTATCGTGGGGGCGGCGGTTTTCCTGCTCGCGGGCTACAACTACTACCGACTCGTCAGCGCGCTCCCGACCTGCGTCGGCGTCATGTCCCTCGCCGCGCTCCTAGGGCTGTGGACCGCGGCCGTGCCCTTCGCGTTCGGGATCGGGAGCCAGACGCTGCTGTGGAGCACCGTCGTCGCCGGCGTACTGGCGCTGATCTTCGCGGGCTACGTCGCGTACGCGGGTCGATCGGTCCGGACCGGCACGCCCGCGAGGACGTGACCGTGGCTGGCTGACGTCGCGACGACGCCGTGGCCGGACGACGACGTGACGGCCTGACGACCCGGGCACTCGTCAGTCGGTCCCGTATCGGTGCTCGAGCAGTTCGGAGATGGAGTCGACGACGTCCGTGAGGTACACCGTCCCCCACAGCGTGACGATCACCGCGCCGACGGCGTTGAAGACGAGATCGACGATGGTGTCGTCGATCCCGTACTGGGCGAGTACGGCGTCGAGTCCCAGACGGATCGCGCTCTGGTCGACCGCAAACTCGAGAATTTCCCAGCTCACCCCGGCCGCGAGTACGAACAGCAGGATGAACGTCGTCATCAGCTTCGGCGGGATGTAGACGTCGGTGGTGTGGACGTGTACGGCCCGGAAGACGGCGTAGCCTGCCGCGGCGACGACCGACGCAGACAGCGCGTGGGTGAGGTGATCCCACGGCCCGACCGCGTCGTACAGGCCCGCCGAGCCGAGCGCGTGCAGGAAGACAGCGGCCGTGATCCAGAGCACGAGCCCCGGGTCCATCGGGAGGTCGTACTCCCGCTCGAGGATCGCCGGGACGAACGTGATCGCGAGCGCGACCGCGGCGTTGGCGATCGTCGTGAGGTCGCGAGCGTAGAGCCCCCAGAGCAGGACGCCCGCGAGCACGGCTTGCATGGCCCTGCTCGCTCGTCGCTGGCCGCGGCTCGAGAGCCCGAGTCGGTCCCTGAGCGTCGACGTCTCGGTGTCGTCGGCCGGTTCGTCCTCCACCTCGACCTCGGTCCGGGGTCGGGGCGGCACGTACGTGCGGTCGGTCGGCCCGCCGTTGTGCGAGCGGAAGTAGCGGTCGAAGAGGACGCCGCTGCCGATCCCGGCGATCCCCGCGTAGACGAACTCGAGCATGACAGCCGCGTTGATCGCGGTCGCGGAGCGGCCGTCGAGGAGGAAGGCCGTCCCCAGAAACGTATCGGCCAGCCACCGGAACACGTTCCAGAGCCCGGCGACGGCGAGCGTCGTCACGACCACGAAGACGACGGCGAACGTCCGGTTCATTCGAACGGCCGTGAACTGGTGGAGTTCGGCGGCGATCAAAAGCGCCAGCGCGGCGACCGCGAGATAGGTCGGCAGATCGGTCGCGAACGCCCGGCCGAGCAGGGCCTGCCAGAGGATCGGCACGGCGACGATCGCGACGAGTTCCCACGGCGGCATGACCCGCGGATCGCGAAACACCAGCCCGGGTAACAGGACGATCGCGACGACCGCCGTCGCGATGACCGTCCAGTCGAACGCACCCTCGAGAGCGGTCAGGGCCGCCGTCAGTAACAACACGCCGGTGAGGAGCCAGCCGGCGACGGCGTTCGGCCCCGTCTCCGAGAGCAACGCGCCCAGGTCGTCCGTCCGATCCATACCGGGCATTCGAACGACGCGCCCAAAGCGGTATCCCTCTCTACCTTCTCCCAGACGGAACGCTCTTGTCATTCCGTCGGTTACGAGAGGACACGATGATGGCCACGACGCACGCGCTGTGGGGGATGCTCCTGGCCGTGCCCGTCCTCGCGGTCGCTCCCGAACACGCACCCGCCGCGTTCCTCGCGGGGCTCGTCGGCGGTCTCGCGCCGGACCTCGACCTCTATGCCGGCCACCGGAAAACGCTTCACTACCCCGTCTACGCCTCGATCGCCGCCGGATCGGCGCTTGCGATTGCAGCCCTGTCTCCCTCGACGTGGACTATCGGCGCCGCCGTCGGGCTCGCCGCCGCGGCGTTGCACGCCGTCACCGACGCGCTCGGGGGAGGTCTCGAGTTGCGCCCCTGGGAGGGGACCTCCGACCGGGCCGTCTACAGCCACTTCCACGGGCGGTGGCTCCGCCCCCGGCGACTGGTCCGGTACGACGGTGCGCCCGAGGACCTCGCGCTCGCCGGGGTCGCGGCGGTCCCGGTGGCGACCGCCGGCGGCGACGCCGTCGCGACGGTCGTCGTCGGCCTGTTCGCCGCCTCGGCCGTCTACGTCGTCCTTCGAAAGCGGCTCGCGGCGCTCGCCGAGCGGCTGGTGGGACTGATCCCGGCTCCGGTGCGTCCGTACGTCCCGGCCCGATACCTCGAGACCGGGGGCTAAAAGAACGGGAAGCCGCGAGACGACCTCCCGGTTCCAAATTTTTATACGCTGACGTGGAACCCCCGGATATGCACGTCCTCGTCCCGATCGACGACTCCGATCCGGCGGAACAGGCACTCGAGTATGCACTCGCGGAGTACCCGGACGCGGACATCACGGCACTGCACGTGATCGATCCCTACGAGACGAGCGTCGACGCGTGGTTCGCCGACCGGGACTACCTAAAAGACCTGGAGGCGGAAGCCGAGACGTTGCTCGAGAACGCCCGGGAGATCGCCGACGACCACGGGGCCTCGATCGACACGGACTCGGTCGTCGGCAAGCCGGCCCGGGAGATCACGGACTACGTCGACGAGGCGGACGTCGACGAGGTCGTCATCGGCAGCCACGGTCGCCGCGGGACCACCCGTGTGTTGCTGGGCAGCGTCGCCGAGACGGTGGTCAGGCGCGCACCGGTCCCGGTAATCGTCGTCAGGTAGCGGAACCGGCGAACGGTCGGCGGTGCTCGGCCTACGGTAACCCGATGGGGAGCTTCTCGAGGAGCTTGACCTGGATCGTCCGTTTCACCGTCGGGACGAGCCCGCTCCGGATCGTGTCGACATCGGCCTCGATCCGGGCGTGCTCGTCGGTCTCGTACTCGAGGTCCCGCGGGACGACGATCGGCGTCCGCCTGGCCGCCTGCCCCGAGAGCAGCGCGGCCAGCGTCGCCACAGCCGTCGGATTCGGTCCCGATCACGTTTCGGATCGACCACGGACAGCCCCGTATGTCCACGGGACCGATGAAACGTTTAACTCGCCGCCCGGTGGAGCGTTCACCGGGGAGCGTGCCCCGGATACACATGGCAACCGACGACAACCCATTCAAAAGCCTCGAGCGCCAGTTCGAGCGCATGCAACGGCAGTTCGAACAGGCCCTCGAGACGTGGAACGTCGATCAGTTCGGAACGCCGGCGACGGCGACCGAGCGGATGGGGATCGATCTCGCCGACCGCGGCGACGAGTTCCTCCTGACGGCCGACGTTCCCGGATTCGAGAAAGAGGACATCGAGCTGCGGCTCTCGGACGATACGGTTCACATCACTGCAAAGCGCGAGCGGGAGACGACCCAGGAGTCCGACGAAGCGGACGAGGACATGTACATCCGAAGCGAACGCGAGCGTCGATCGCTGAGTCGCTCCGTCAGCCTCCCCCACCCGGTCGAGGAGGACGCCGTCGAGGCGACGTACCGGAACGGCGTCGTGACACTGATGCTTCCGAAGCGGGAGACGACGGAGCCGACGGGTCGGACGATCGACATCAACTGAACGGCCGACCTGGGCGGATCGGCCCCTCGAGCCCGAGGGGTGGAGGTCGGCACACAGAGACCACGAGAAATGTCCGCGAGGAACTACACCACGATTCCGGTCGACGACGTCGAACTCGAGGGTGACCTCGCCGTCCCGGCGGACGCGGACGGCGTCGTCGTCTTCGCACACGGGAGCGGAAGCAGTCGGAAGAGCCCGCGAAACAACTACGTCGCCGACGCGCTCCGGGACCGGGGACTGGGGACCCTGCTGTTCGACCTGCTGACCGAAGCCGAAGACCGGGACCGCGAGAACCGGTTCGACATCCCCCTGCTGACCGACAGGCTGGTCGCGGCCACCGAATGGCTCCGCGACAGCGAGGCGACGGACCCGGACGTCCGGTACGGCTACTTCGGCTCGAGCACGGGGGCCGCGGCGGCGTTGCGCGCGGCGGCCCGCCCCGACTCGGGCGACGTCGACGCCGTCGTCTCCCGCGGCGGCAGGGTCGACCTCGCCTCGGAGCGACTGGGCGAGGTCACCGCGCCGGTGCTCCTGATCGTCGGTGGCGAGGACGAACAGGTGCTGCGGTTAAACCGGGAGGCGACCGACGCGCTGGCCGGCCAACACGAGGTACACGTCGTCGAGGGCGCGGGCCACCTCTTCGAGGGCGAGGGGGAACTCGAGGAAGTCGCCGACGTGGCCGCCGACTGGTTCGAGCAGCAGCTCCTGTGAGGATATCGACGACCGTCGGGAAAATACCGCTACCCTGCTCCCACGGGTCGGGTGCGCCCCCCGACACTATGGTCGTTCCGCTCGAATACTCGCGTATGGTCAGTACGGTGCTCGTCCCGGTAGACGGTTCGCCGCTATCGTTCCGGGCGCTTCGCCACGCGCTTCGAGAGTACCCCGAGGCCGAGGTGGTCGTCTACCACGTGGTCGACCTCTTCGACCCCGGCTACGGGCGCGACTCCCTCGTCGATTCGCCGTCGGCCTACGAGCCGATGATCGGCACCGACGAGTGGTACGGCTCGGTCGAGGAAGCGACCGATCGCCTGTTCTCGGAAGTCGAAGCCGTCGCCGACGAGTACGATCGGGAGGTGACGACCGAGTCCGACATCGGCGACCCGGGGCGTCTCGTCGTCGAGTACGCCACCGAGGAGGACGTCGACCACGTCGTCATCGGTGCCCACGGCCGGCCCGACGAGCGGCGGCCGCTGTATGGAAGCGTCTCCGAGACGGTGGTCCGTCGGGTTCCGGTCTCGATAACCATCGTTCGGTGAGGCGGGGGCCCCTCCGACGGGGTGGCTTGATAGTGGTACGTCACGAACTATCGGACAGGACCATGATATCCGTCGACACCGTGCTCGTCCCGACCGACGGCAGCGCCGGCGCAGAGGCGACGATCGCCCGTGCGATCGACCTGGCCGAGACGTACGGCGCGGCCGTCCACGCCCTGTACGTCGTCGACGAAGGGATCGGCGCCATCGACGCCGACCTCGATGCCGACCAACTCGAGGCTGCGTCGGCCCACTCCGAGCCCCGCGGCCGCGAAGCGACGATTCAGGTCACGAACCGCGCCGAAGAGCGGGGGCTCGAGACCGCCCGCGAGGTTCGGGAGGGTGTTCCCCACCGGTCGATCCTCGCGTACGCCGACGAACACGACGTCGACCTGATCGCGATGGGGACCCACGGTCGAACGCGAGTGGGCGAGGAACGCGCTCGCATGGGGAGTACCACCGAGCGCGTGATCACGCTCGGCGACGTGCCGGTGCTTTCCGTACCGTTGACGGCCGATACCCCGGACGAACCCGAACTCGAGCGGGTCGTCGTCCCGACCGACGGCAGCGACGCCGCCGAGCGCGCCGCCGACAGCGCCCTCGAGCTCGCAGAGCGGTACGACGCTGAGATCCGGCCCGTCTACGTCGTCGACGCGACGATCTACGACCTCGAGGACGCGCCCCGGAGCATCGTCGGCCTGCTCTCTGAGGGCGGCGAGAACGCGACCGAGTTCGTCGCGGCCGCGGCCGCGGAACGCGACCTCGAGGCGGCGACGGCCGTTCGCCGCGGCGTCCCGGCCGACGAACTGCTCGAGTACGCGACGGACGTCCGTGCCGACCTCGTCGTCATGGGGACGCGAGGCCGGGCCGCCGGCGACGCCGACGACCGATTACTGGGGAGCACGACGGCGCGGGTCGTCTCGCGGGCCGAGGTACCGGTGCTGGTCGTCGAGTAGCCCGGCCCCGACTCGCCCGGGACCGGGTCCAGGTGGACCGCGGTGTGCAGTGTAAACTATATGCCGCCACCTGTGGTGGCTACCGACCGCATGTACGATACGATCCTCGTCGCGACCGACGGCAGCGAACCTGGGGACCGTGCGGCCGAACACGCGATGGACCTCGCGTCGACGTTCGACGCCGACCTCCACGCGACGTACGTGGTCGACACCCGACGGTACGGCGGTTCAGTGGTGAACGACTCGGGCGAGGTCGTCTCCGACCTCGAGGACCGGGGGAACGAGATCCTCTCCGATATCGCCGCTCGAGCGCCCGTCGACGTACACCGGGAACTCCGCCAGGGTCGCCCCCACGAGGAGATCGGTGCCCTCGCGGAGGAGGTCGACGCCGATCTGATCGTCCTCGGGAACCGCGGGCTGGGATCCGGTGGCGAGATCGGCAGCGTCGCGGAGCGTGTCGTCAGGTACGTCGACCGGCCGGTGCTGACCGCCTGAGAGCGTCGCGTGTCCGGACATATCAGCCATCGAGGTGTGAGCTATTTGTCGCCTTTCGACGTGGAACCCGTTACACCGATGTACGACACGATACTCGTTCCGACGGACGGGAGCGACCCGGCGAATCGCGCGGTCGAACACGCACTGACGCTCGCCGACCGGTACGACGCCGACGTACACGCGTTGTACTGCGTCGAGACCCACCGGTACGGCGAACCCGCGTTGAGCAGCGCCGAGATCGTCCTCACCCGACTCGAGGAGCAGGGCCAGGCGATGCTCGAGGAACTCGCGGACCGGGCGGACAACGTGGGGATCCGGTGCGAGTCCACCGTCTGTCACGGGCGACCCTGGGAGGAGGTCCGGAAGAAAGCCGAGGAACTCGACGCCGACCTGGTCGTGATCGGGTTCCAGGGCCAGAGTCACGAACGCACGGGGAAGATCGGCAGCGTGGCGGAACGCGTCGTCAGGACGGCGGATCGTCCGGTGTTGACCGCCTGAGGTGCCGTCGCCGCGACGAGTCGGACCGACGTTCTCGCCCCCGTCGCCCGCGGCGTTTCGACGTCGTAACCATTCGCCGGTGGATTCGCCGCTCCACGGGGAGGACACGCGTCGGGTGCTCGAGTCCGCACCCGACGGCCCGCCGGTCGACCGACCGCGTTCGGCAGGGGACGGTTCCGGAAACGGGGACGTTCGAACCGCACCGAAACGGTCGGTTGATTGATTGTTTCGTACAGTTCCAGCGGGATCGAACGGCGGACCGGTCAGCGGGCTGTACAGGTACAGCTGATAGCTGTACATTTACAGCAGTATGGGTGTAATCATCGGTTAGCCGAAAGGAACGGGATCCGTTACGACGGCAGGGAACTCGGTTCCCGCGAGTCGTCAGTCGTCGGAGATGGAGGCGACGACGTCCCATCGATGGCCCGCGCCGGTACCGTTCGGGCGTCGGCCGCGGGGTCGAATCGAATGGCACCGCCTGATCCCTGCAGTACAGGCCTGGCCCGGCACCAGAACTATCCCGCCGCCCGTGGTCGACCCGTTCGATGCGGTACCTCGAGATCACCGTCCCCGCCGATCGTCGACGTGCCATCCTCGACGTACTCGACGAGGAAGGAATCGAGTACGTCGTCACCGAGGAGGCGACGGCGTCCGCTGTCGACGATGCGGCGGTCGTTCGGCTTCCGCTCCCGACCCGTGCCGTCGAACCAGTACTCGACCGACTGGCCGACGCCGGCCTCGAATCGGGTCGCGTCGTCGTCATCGACGCTCAGACGGTCGTTTCGAGCGAGTTCGACGACCTGCTAGAGCGGTACAGCCGCGGCGGAACGAGAGGCCCCCGGACCTCGAGACAGGTGTTGCGGACGAAGGCGGACGAGTTCACGCCGTCGCTCTCGGTATACCTCGTCATGCTGCTGATCAGTGCCGTCGTCGCGACTGCGGGACTGCTGGCGGACTCGCCCGCGGTCGTCGTCGGATCGATGGTTATCGCACCGTTGCTCGGTCCCGCACTGGCTGCCAGCGTCGGCATCGTCACCGGCGACGACGACCTGCGATCCACGGGGTTCCGGTACCAGACGCTCGGTGTCGCCATCGTGATCCTGGCATCGATCGGGCTCGCGACGCTCGCCCGACTCGGCGGGCTCGAACCGGGTGGCGTCGACATCGTCGTCGTCGCCGAACTCGAGGAGCGGGTCTCGCCGAACCTGCTCTCTATCGCGGTCGCGCTCGGGGCCGGCGTGGCGGGTATCCTGAGTCTGACGCGGGGCTTCTCCGAAGCGATCGTCGGCGTGATGATCGCGGCCGCGCTGATCCCGCCGGCGGCGGCCGTCGGCATCACGGTTGCCTGGGGGATGTACGGCGCGGCCGTGGGAGCGCTCGTGCTCGTCGTCGTCAACGTCCTGTCGATCAATCTCGCCGCACTGGTCACGCTGTGGGTCGCCGGCTACCGGCCGCAGGGCCTGTTCGACGTGTCGCCGACGCGCAGGCGTACGGCCACCTACGGGGCCGTCTTCGGGGTCGCGTTGCTCGTCCTCGCCGCGCCGCTGGCCGGAATCACGCTGCTCGAGTTCCAGGCGACCCAGTTGAAATCGTCCGCCGACGAGGCGGTCGCCGACGCGCTCGAGGAACCCGAACACGCCGACTTCGAGGAGGAATCCGTCGAAGTCGTTCTGGACGACGACTATCCGGTCCGCTCGATCGATCGCGTCGTGGTGGCGGTTCGCGGTCCCGATCCCGGCCCAGATCCGGAACTCAGCGATCGGATCTACGAACGCATCGCCGAGTCCGAGGGCCCGGTCGTCGTCGAAGTCAGGTACCTCGTCGGCGAACAGCGCGGTCAGCGAGATACCAGTGGAGACTGGACCGGGGAACTGATCGTGCACACGGCGGGCGACGGTCGGTGACCGTGGCTCCGCCGCGCGGCCCCTACCTGACGACGGTCACCGGCACCGGCGCGCGCCGAACGACCCGTTCCGCGACGCTCCCCAGCAGGACCCGACTGACCCCGGTACGGCCGTGGCTGCCGATGACGATACGGTCGACGTTCGCGTCCGTCGCGAACTGGACGATAGCCCGGGCCGGGGAGCCGGCGAGTACCTCGGTCGTCAGCGAACACCCGTGCTCGTCCGCGAGCGACCGCGCGGGCCCGAAGGTCGCCTCGAGACGGTCGTCGTCGGTCGCGACGGGTAACTCCACGCCGTAGGGCGCGTCGTCGCCGCGATGAGCGGCGACCGACGGTTCGACGACGTGCAAGGCGGTGAACTCGGCGTCGGGGACGTTGCTGAAGGCGTACTCGAGTGCCTCGCGAGCGGGGTCGGAGTCGTCGATCGGAACGAGGACGTGCATACGGTACTGTTCGAGGGGACGACGCATATACGATGTGACGAGCCACCTACGTTCTGTTCAGTAGACGGGTCGGCTATCCTATTGTCATCTTAATATGTAGGAGAGGCGATGTAATCCGGTCGATACCCTCACTGGACCAATCGACCGTATGCCGATACCTCGAGTAATTCATGGTTTAGTTCGTCCGGGAAAGGCGACTCCGATCGATACGGAACCGCCAGTCTCTCGAGCGGGGGAGAGCGGATATCCTACTGGACCATCGAGATTTCATACGGCCCTGCTTACTCACAGACCGAACGGCTCCCCTCCGATCGGCTAGTATGATACGCTCTCGAGAGTCACGCCAGTCAGCGTCACGGGTGACCGATCGGGTGGGGACCTCGTTCACGCGTCGTGGGCCCGACTCATACGGATCGCTGTCCCGACGGACCGGCGCAACCGCGACCCGGGCGGCGGTTGCGTCGGAACTAACGGACAGTAAACTGCATCACTCGAGCAGCCGACCGTGTTCGTCGATCTCGCCTTCGACTATGCGCGTCGACGAGATGCGCTCGCCGTCCTCGGCGAGCACGTACGGAGCGACGATACCCGTCAGCGGTTCGTATCCCTCCTCGCGTCGCAGACGGTTGATCGTCTCGAGTTCCGGCGCGGTTTCCGGGGAGACGACCAGCGCGTCGATCGATGGTTCGTCGCCGACGATCCCGTACTCGCTCTCGAGTTCGTGGATCTCGACGTTGCGACCCCGGTCGTCGAGTTCGGCGATCGTTTCGACAACGGATTCCCGACGGTGCTCGAAGGAGGGGATCTCGCGGGGCTTCGTCCGGGTTTCGGTCGCAAAAGCGTCGCTGGTGAGCCCAACGACGACGCCGTCGGTCCCGAACCGAAGCGCGTGGTCGAACAGGTTCCGGTGCCCGTCGTGGATCGGCCCGAACGTGCCGGCGACGGCGACCTTCATACCCCCGCTGGTGGTTCCTGCCTTATCAACCCTGTTTCTACCGGGCTACGGGACGACCGGCGACCTCGGCCAATCGCCCGAACACTGTTTCTTCTCCGGAACGTTCGATCCGGACGGGATATTTAGTATTTAAACCTGTATCGATACAGGTCTGTGCATCCATAGCAAACCACCCCCGAGCAGGTTCACGATGGAAGGGAAGATTCAAGTTATGCGGAGCGGACACCCAGAGTGATGCACCTCGACCACCTCGTCACCAGCAAGCAACTGTCGCGGGCGGACATCGAAACCGTCCTCGACCGGGCAGCCGAGATCGATGCCAACCCAGGGGCATTCGCCGACCGCTACCCCGATTCCGTCCTCGGCCTCCTCTTTTTCGAACCGAGCACTCGCACGAAAATGAGCTTCGACACCGCCATGAAACGCCTCGGCGGCGACATCGTCGACATGGGCTCGGTCGACTCCTCGAGCGTCAAGAAAGGGGAGACGCTCGCGGACACGGTTCGGGTCATCGAAGGGTATGCGGACGCGCTGGTGCTGCGCCACCCCAAGCAGGGGGCGGCCCAGATGGCAAGCGAGTTCGTCGACGTCCCGCTGTTGAACGCCGGCGACGGCGCTGGCCACCATCCCACCCAGACGCTGCTGGACCTCTACACCATCCGCGAGAACGCCGGCCTCGAGGACCTGACGATCGGGATCATGGGCGACCTGAAGTACGGGCGGACGGTCCACTCGCTGGCCCACGCGCTGACGAACTTCGACGTCCACCAGCACTTCATCAGCCCCGAAAGCCTCCAGCTTCCCCGCGAGGTCGTCTACGACCTGCACCAGGAACAGGAGGGGACCCAGATCCGCGAACACGACTCCCTCGAGGGGATCCTGCCGGACCTGGACGTCCTCTACGTCACCCGGATCCAGCGTGAACGGTTCCCCGACGAAAACGAGTACCAGAAAGTCGCCGGCGAGTATCAGATCGGCCCCGACCACCTCGAGGACGCCAGCGACGACCTGACGATCATGCACCCACTTCCCCGCGTCGACGAGATCGCACCCGAAATCGACGACACCGACCACGCGGCCTACTTCGAACAGGCACACAACGGCGTCCCCGTCCGAATGGCGCTGTTGGATCTGCTGCTCTCGAACGCCGGAGGTGAGACCGATGAGTAGCGATCAACACCTTCGCGTCAGCAAGATTCAGGACGGCACCGTCATCGATCATATCCGTGCCGGACAGGCGCTCAAAGTGCTTCGCATCCTGGGTATCGACGGGACGAACGACGAACAGGTCACGGTCGGGATGAACGTCTCGTCGGACCGCCACGGTCGCAAGGACATCGTCAAAATCGAAGGGCGCGAACTGAACCAGGACGAGGTCGACGTCCTCTCGCTGATCGCGCCGAACGCGACGATCAACATCGTCCGGAACTACGAAGTCGCCGAAAAGCGCCGCGTCGACCGGCCCGAGGTCGTCGAGGGCGTCCTCTCCTGTCCGAACCCGAACTGTATCACCGCCAACGACGAACCCGTAAGTTCCCGGTTCGAAGTGCTGGACGACGGGATGCGGTGTCGGTACTGTGAACAAATCGTCAGCGAGGACATCCCCTCGCTGATCGATCCCGAGTAAGGTCCGCACCCAGGTCCCGCCTTTTCTTTGCCGTCGAACCGCGGGACGGAACCCCGCCGAAGTATCAATAATAATACTGGAACGATCGTAGTGGAACTTATATTTCTGGGGAATAAACGACCACCTATAATGCTTTATCAGCTTCGACAGGATCTGATTACGGGGCTCCGCGATGCGACGGCGGACGCGGGGTACGACTACGAAATCGACATCTCCGACATCGAAGTCGAAGACGTCACTGACGAGGAAAAAGGGGAGTTCTCCTCGCCGCTCTCGTTCTCGATCGCAGCAGACGCGGGTGAACCGCCCGTCGCAGTCGCGGAATCGATCGCGGACGCCCATCGCGCGAACGGGCTCCCGGACGGGATCGAGACGGTCTCCGTCGAGGGCGGCCACATCAACTACCACGCGGACAGGTCGGCGCTCGCGAGCGAGACGCTGTCGGTGATCCTCGAGGAGGGGACCGAGTACGGCACCCGCACGGTCGCCGAATCGGATACGATCCTCGCGGACGTCTCCTCTCCCAACATCGCCAAGCCGCTCCACGTGGGTCACCTGCGGAACACGATCCTCAGCGACGCCGTCATGAACGTTCTCGAGGCGCGGGGCCACGACGTCACCCGTGACAATCACCTCGGTGACTGGGGGGTGCAGTTCGGGAATCTGATGCACGAGTACACCGAGTTCGGTAACGAGTCGGACTTCGAGTCGGACCCGATCGAACACCTGCTCGACCTCTACCAGCAGTTCGAACAGCGCGACTCGATGCTCGAGGACCTCGAGGAGAACGAGCCCGTCACCGATCGGTTCAGAGAGTCCGTCGAGGAGGAGCGGGAATACCACGCCGAAAGCGGTAAGGAATGGTTCGCACGCCTCGAGCAGGACGACGAACAGGCGGTCGATCTCTGGGAGACGTTCCGGGAAGTGAGTATCGACCGCTTCGAGGAGACTTACGCCGACCTCGACGTCGACTTCGACATCTGGATGGGCGAGAGCTTCTACGCCCGCGAGGGCTGGAACGACGTCGTCATCGAGAAGGCACTCGAGAACGACGTCGCCATGCGCGGGGACGGCGAAGCGGTGTACATCCCGATCTACCCGGACGATTACGAGAACGTGGGCGACCCGAACGCAGCGGACGTCGACCGCTCGCTCGACCGCGCCCGCGAGATGCTCGAGGAAAGCGACGACCTCGAGGACGCCGACTTCGAGCCGTTCTACATCGTCAAGTCCGACGGATCGACGCTGTATGGCACCCGGGACCTGGCGACTATCGAGTACCGTCTCCAGGAGTACGACGCGGATCAGTCCGTCTACGTCGTCGCGAACGAGCAGGAACGCTACTTCCAGCAACTGTTCGTCGCCGCACGGAAGATGGGGTACGACGACATCAAGCTCAAGCACATCGACTACGGCCTGATCAGCCTGCCCGAAGGCAGCATGTCGACCCGGAAGGGACAGATCATCACCGCTCGCGAAGTGCTCGACCGTGCGCGGGACCGCGCCCGAGACATCGTCGAGGAGAAGGGCCGCAGCGCCGAGGACGAGATCCAGGCGGTCGCGAACAAAATCGCGCTGGCGACTGTCAAGTACGAGATGGTCGCCTCCAAGCGGGCACGGGACATCACCTTCGACATCGACGAGTCGGTGTCGCTCGAGGGCGACACGGGACCCTACGTCCAGTACGCGGCGACTCGAGGGTACAGCATCCTCGACGGTGCGGACGCCGTCCCGGCTGCCGACCAGATCGATCCGTCGAACTTCAACGAGACGGACGTGGAACTGCTGTACGAACTCGCTCGCTACCCGATCGTCCTGGAGCGCTGTGAGGAGCGATACGACGCGGCGCCGCTTGCCCACTACCTCCTCGAGCTTGCCCACGTGTTCAACTCCTTCTACCACAAGAACCAGGTTCTGGAGGCCGAGAGGGCCCGGGACGAGCGTCTCGTGCTGACCGAGGCGACGACGCAGGTCTTCGAGAACGGGCTCGACCTGCTCGGAATCGACGTACTCGAGCAGATGTGAACCGCCTCGGGGTCAAGCCCCGGGGCATTCGCCTTGACCGCCTGTAAACAGTTCGGCTCCCCCTTCGATCGTTTTCGTTACGGTGTCGGTTTGTCGCCGGTCCGTCGTCAGTAGACGGGGTGGGCATTCGTTACTCGTGTACTTCAAGTTCCAGCTCGCACTAATTATAGAAAGGCGAACTGAAACCAGAAATGACAAAATCTAGTAAATAGTGTTCGATGGATATCTGTCGCTATTCGGGCACTGAGGCCTAATTCACGGACGTATTGAGTCGTTGGGAATAAAATCATAGGATATCATATTATAACTCGTTTCGGACATCGGCTGTCGACAGGTGGGGACTGACATATGACGGGTCTTGGTTCCAGGCCTCGAGGAAGAGGTATCCAGCAGAAAGAGAGAAACGAAAAACGGTCCGCAAGCGTTACGCGACCGCTTCGACCGGCTGCTCCGTCGGTTCTTCCGGCTCCTTCATGTACATCTTCCACCCGGTGAAGCCCATGATGACGACCAGGATCGGCGACAGCAGTCCCACGAAGAAGTACGGGAGGTAGCTAAGCACGGGCACGCCCAGCGCGGCCGACATGAAGACGCCGCCGGAGTTCCACGGGATCATCGCCTCCGAGACGGTACCCGTCTCCTCGAGAGTCCGGGAGAGGCTCGTCCCGTCGAGGTCGTACTCGTCGTGGAGGTCGCGGAACGTCATGCCCGGCACGACGATGGACATGTACTGGTCGGCCGTGAGGACGTTCATCAGGAGCGGACCGATGGCGGTTGCGAGCGTGGCGCTCCCGACGCCACGGACGGCTTTGGCGGTGTTGTGAGCGAGCACCGCCAGCACGCCGGTGATCTCCAGCAGGCCACCGATCGACAGGGCACCGAAGACGATCGTGATAACCCAGATCGAGCCGTTGAGGCCACCGCTGGCGAGGAGTTCGTTGACGAGTTCGACGCCGGTTTCGGGACCGGTCCCGTAGTGGATGATATCCCACGCCTCGGCGAGTCCGCGTCCCTGGATGACGATCGAGACGGCGGCACCGGAGAACACGCCAGCACCGAGTGCCGGCAGTGCGGGATAGCCCGCTATCGCGAACCCGAACGTGATGATCAGGGGGACCAAAACGAGGATGGACAGTTCGTACGTGCCGGCGAGTGCGCCCTGAATTTCCGCGACCTGTCCGGCCGCATCGCCCCCGCTACTCGTATCGGCGGTGAGCCCGAGGATCGTGTACAGCACGAGCGATACGACGCCGATGATGATCGTGTTCGGGAACATCCCGCGAACGTGGTCCCACAGATCGACGTTACTGACACCGGACGCGAGCAGGGTGGTGTCCGACAGGGGCGACTGCTTGTCACCCATGTAGACGCCCGAGAGGATCGCACCCGCGGTCAACGGCTCGGGGATGCCGAGGCCGGCACCGATACCGACCAGTGCGATACCGAGCGAGCCAGCCGTGGTCCAGGAGGACCCGACCGCCGTGGCGACCACGAACGAAAGGAGTGCGGCAAGCGGGACGAAGACGCTCGGCGTGAGGAACTCGAGCCCCCAGTACATGATGAAGGGGATCGTCCCGGCGTCGATCCACGAGGCGATCAACATGTAAATCACGAAGAGGATGAAGATCGCCCCGAGTCCCATCACGATGCTGTTCGAAATACCGTCGAAGAGCTCGTCCCACGAGTATCCCCAGCGATATCGTGCGATGAGCCCGATAAAGGCAATCCCCCAGAGCAGGGGCATCTGTGCGTCGAGCCCGAGATAGACGATACCGACGGCCAGGAACGTGATCATCCCGGCTATCGGTAACAGTGCTTCACCGAACGACGGTCGCCGTTCGGGATCGAAATCCTCGTAACTTTTCGGTTCGAAATCTACCATTGTGATTACCTGTTGTTTCGGTGAGGTGGTTACTGATCGGTTCGCCGTCACTTACGACGCTCTGATCAGGGTCTCGTTGCCTACACTTCGGTCTTTATCTCAGACTAGGATAAAACTACCGCTGATTCCTATTCCTGTAGGTAGTAATTCCCAATAATAATCCCTCAGGGTCCATCAGAACGGCTCTGCTTGGCACACACTCTCTCACAGGGCGAGCATCGATCACGACGCCTTTCGATATCAGTAGCTGATAGATATATATTAACGTGCGGTAATTGTGTAGGATCGGGCAGGAGTTCGAGTTCCCTCTAGGGACGGCGATGGACGACGACACCAATCGTTTCGGTTCTCGAGAGTGTCCGTGCCCCCTCGAGAGCAGTGTCGTGGCGCGTGCCGTCCCAGCGACGGACCGTCTCAGAGACACACTGGGAGTTCGGTGTGGTCCAGTCGGTCCTCGGTCGTGAGAGCGAATCGCCAAAGTCGAAAGTGGGTACCGGGTTCGAAGGGCTCCGTGCCGTGGCTACACACGACGCGCGCTGTAGCCGAAAAGCGGGTTAGGGATGGATGTCGACGCGTTTTGTTTCGACCGCTTCCGTCGGTGTTCGAGGGGACGATCCGGACTTATTCGTTGACCAGCGTATGGAGGATGGCTTTCTGGACGTGCATGCGGTTTTCGGCCTGGTCGAAGATCACCGACTGGGGACCGTCAGCGACCTCAGCCGTAACCTCCTCGCCACGGTGGGCCGGGAGGCAGTGCATGAAGACGGCGTCGTCGCGAGCAGCGTCCATGAGATCCTGGTCGACCTGGAAGCCGTCGAACTCGGCGAGTTTCTCCTCGCGCTCGTCTTCCTCGCCCATGCTGACGAAGACGTCGCTGTAGACGGCGGTCGCGCCGTCGACTGCCTCGTACGGGTCGTTGGTGACCGTCACGTCAGCATCGCTGACGCGTTCCTGGATCTCCTCGTCGGGCTCCATACCTTCGGGAGTGGCGATGCGACAGTCGACGTCCATCTTTGCGGACGCCTGCATCAGCGAGTGGGCGACGTTGTTCCCGTCGCCAACGAACGCGATCGTGTCGAGACGGTCCTTTTCGTGGAGGGTGTACAGGTCGGTCAGAGCCTGACACGGGTGGAGGAGGTCAGTCAGTCCGTTGACGACCGGAACGTCGGCGTGTTCGGCGAGTTCGATCATCTCCTCGTGATCGAACAGGCGGGCCATGATAGCGTCCTCGTAGCGAGACATGACCTGGCTGACGTCCGAGATGGGCTCCCCGCGGCTGAGCTGAGAGGACCCCATCTCGAAGAAGATGCCGTGGCCGCCGAGCTGGGTCATTCCCGTCTCGAAGGACAGGCGCGTCCGCGTCGACGGCTTCGCGAACAGCATCACGAGGGTCTTGTTGTCCATCACGGAGGAGAACTCGTCGGGGTTCTCCTTCATCTCGTCGGTCAGTTCGAACAATTGTTCGATCTCTTCGGTCTCGATGTCGTTGATGTCTATCAGGTGCTGCATCGTTTTGTATTTCCTGTGGTTGTGTATTTAATTCTTTGGCTATTCCCACCTGCTAGTTATCGATCCGCCGGGACGACCGTCGTCCCGGTTTCCCCCTCGAGTGCCTCCGTGGCGGTTTCCGGTGCCGTAATAACCGCCCGATCGCCGCCGTTCTCGACGAACTCGATACACGCCTCGACTTTCGGTGCCATACTCCCTTCACCGAACTCGCCGGCCTCGAGGAGTTCGGCCGCCTCGTCGGCGGTGAGCTCGTCGAGTCGTTCCTGGTCGTCGGTCCCGAAGTTCCGGTAGACGGCTTCGACGTCGGTCAACACCAGGAAGTCGTCCGCACCGATATCGGTGGCAAGTACCTGTGCGGCGCGGTCCTTGTCGATGACGGCTTCGATCCCTGTCAGCCCGCCGTTGTCTTCCACGACGGGAACGCCGCCACCGCCGACGCTAATGACTGGCTTGCCGGTCTCCACGAGCGTTCGGATGCGGTCCGACTCGACGATCTCGATCGGCTGGGGGGACGGAACGACGCGCCGGTAGCCGACCTCGCCGTTACCGTTCGTGTCCTCCTTGACCGGGAAGTCCTTCGCTTCGGCCTCGGCTTCGTCGTAGAACGGACCGATCCGCTTCGTGGGATCGTCGAACGCCGGATCGTCCCCGTCGACGAGCGTCTGCGTGATGACGGTCGCGGGGGTTTCCCCGAGGTCCTCGCGGAGTTGCTGCTGGAGAAGGTAGCCGATCTGTGCCTGCGATTCAGCGCCGAGGACGTCGAGCGGCTTCTCCCCGACGGAGTCCGACTCCTCGTTCTGGAGGAGCAACTGTCCGACCTGCGGACCGTTGCCGTGAGTGAAGACGAGTTCGTGCCCGCGCTCGTGAAGATCGACGAAGTGTGGGACAGTCTCCCGAATCGTCTCTCGCTGATCTTCGATCGATCCTTCGCCACCTCTGAGTAGGGCGTTCCCACCCAGAGCTACGACTGTATAGCTCATGGGTACTTGGAACTCTCTCCAGGTAGCAGAAAACTCTTATGCTGATTCTCAGGCGTCGGTGTGACGAACGTTCGCAGGACGTGTGAGTAGCCCGAGTACAGATACTGTGCCGTCACAGGGGCGTTTTGGCTTCCCGTGACGTCGAAGGCTACTGGACGTCCGAAGCCCGGTAGGGCAGAACAAAAACGAGCGGCTGCGCCGCGGTCGCAAAGAACGGCGACCGAGTAGCGGCGCAGGGATCACGACGAACGCAGCCGAGGGGGACACCGGCGACCGTGCCTCTGACGTTGCTCGATGAGACGTTACTCCGGAACGCGACGGAGCGGCGTCGTCATGCAGTGAATCGCACCGTATCCTGCCCGGAGATTGATGATCTTCCGACCTTCGCCGTCGGGAACGACCGTCACGTCGTAGTCCTCCTGCAGCCCCGTCACGAACTGCCGCATGACGCAGTCGTCGTCCTCCGAGAAGCGGACGGGGAGGATCTTACGGGGGCCGAGCGTCAGGAAGTTCGTGATCGCCTTCAGTGCCGTGTCGACGTCCGGATGGTCCGGATCGACGTAGTCGTAGACGTCGACGATCTCGAAGCCCTTCTCACGCAGGTAATCGCCGAAGTTCACGTCCGGTCGATCCAGGACGTACGGCTTCTCTTCGTCCTCGACTCGCCGATACACGTCGAGAGTCGTGTTGTCCACGAGCTCCTTGTGGGCCACGGCGAGGTCCTCGTCGACGAAGTTGAACCACGTGTCGAGGTGCATGATGTCCATCTCGACTTCGCCGTTGTCGTCGTCCTTGTTCTCCTGAGCGGCTTCGAACGGTGCGCGAACGAGTCCGACTTCCGACGTCCCGAACGCGTCGTCCATCAGGAGGCGATGGCCGGCCGCGTAACTGGTCCGGTGGACGTATTCGGTATCGTCCTCCGCGATGTCATGTTCCGGATACGCAGTGCCTTCCGGAACCTTCGCCGAGACCCCGAGGAGCGAGAACTCGCCGGCGGGATAGAAGTCGCCGCCTTCGACGAGCACTTCGGTCGACTGGATGTCGTCACGTTCCGGAACGTATTCGGTGACGTCGTGTTCGTGCACCTGGGACATGTCCGCGACGATATCGACGTCGAACTGGTTCCCGTCGAGAGCCTTCCAGGATGCGCGAGCGATGTCGACCTCGGGCTTGCGCGTGTCCTCTTTCATCGAACAGAGGACGACCCCGTTCTTGGTGACGAACTGCTGGTCCCGCTGGAAGTACATGTTCGTAAGCGGCTGTTCCAGTTGGACGCTCGTCGTGTCCCAGCGGTCGGGGTTCGACCCGGGGACGTCCTCCTCGGCGTCGGCCCGATGGCGAATGACCTTCGCATTGCTCAGGACGGCCTGCATCTGTGTATGCGGGTTGAGCTCGTGCAGTCGCGACCACAATTCGTCCCGCCGATTCACCCGGACCTCCTCCTCGAGTTCGCTGAGATCGAAGTCGACACGCGACGAGAGCAGCGCGCTCATCCCGCCGCCGTTGGCGAGGTCGTCGTGGAGGTAGTGGATCGGGTCGTCAACGGGCAGCGCTTCCTCGAGGTCCCGGGAGAGGCTGAGATGTTCCTGTTGGGCCTCGACGAGCGAGAAGTCGTCGAGGAAAAGGTTCGGTTCGGGGTCCATGATCCCGACGAACGTTTCGGTACCCGGAAGATGCATCCGAACCGCCTGTAGTGGGTCCCACTCGGCGGTAGCCTGTACTTTCGGGAGGTCGTCCGTGTGCTTCGGGGATTGATTACTCATGGGAATTCAGCTAGGTGTTTCGACAACAAGTATGTAAATGCATCGCTGAAATATACAGCCGTTTATCCAACCCGGCGTCTTACTCTGTCTCTATTTTCACTTCGATGATGTTTGCAGCTTCCATCACCAGCTCCGGCACCTCGTCCGTAAACTGTGCGTTCTGCAGGCGAGTTTTCGGTGCGGTGACGCTGACGGCACCCGCGACGGCTTCCCCCGGACCACGGACCGGTGCACCGATGGACCTGGTCCCGCGGATCTCCTCTTCGTCGTTGACCGCGTACCCCCGTTCGCGGATCTCCGCCAGTTGCTCGCGGAGCGTTCCCCGATCGGAGATCGCGTTGGAATCGTCGTCGAACTCCGTCCGCGCGATCAACTCGTCCCGACGCTCCTCGGGAAGAAACGCGAGTATGGACTTGCCGGCCGCGCTCGTGTAGAGTTGGCGCGGAGTTTCTCGCATCCTGAGGTGGTAGTCGCTGGTCACCGCGTCTTCCCCCATCGCTTCGTAGAGTACGATCTGGTCCCCGTTCGATTCGGTGACCAGGTGAGCGGTGTGACGGGTCTGGTCGGCCAGTTCGTCGATTTCGTCCCGCCCGATCCGATAGAGGTCGGTGTTGTTACGTGCGTAGTTCGAGATGGGAATGACCCAGTACCCGATCTGGTAGGCACCGTCGTCCTCCTGTGTTACGATCCCCTCCTGGCGAAGCGTCGCCAGGTACGTGTATATCGTCGATTTCGTCAGTTCCAGGTCGTCGGTGAGTTCCTGTAACGTGGCGCCTCGCCTGTCTTTGATCGCGTGAACGATGTCGATCGCTTTGTGAACGGATTTGATCTGGCGGGGTTCGTCCGCGTCCGACGTGTCCGGTTTCATATTCGAACGCACGCAGAGTAGCATCTTATACTGCCCTCATCTGCCCACCGATTGAAAATAGTCAAATACGCCCCTCCGACCATCGTTACCGATACGACTTCCATCGAGTTGTCGGCTCTCAGCCCTCGAGGACGACGAAAATGTGTCTCCCGACTCTCGAGAGCGTTCGCAGTCGTCGATACGCAGCGGCCCCCAATCGCCGATGGTATCCGGGCGGTCCACTCGAGGTTCTCGATCGTAACGTGAACAGCGGTCGTAACGAGAGAACTCCGGATTCGGCGGTCGAGAGGCCTGGCAAAATCGCCATATGATTGATTTGAGATAGCCAAACCCAGGGAGGAACACGATGGACCCGCAAGTAGTGGAAATACACCTCTATAACCGACATCTGGGCGTTAAAGCACTGATATTGCCGATCTTACCTTCTCACGAACACGCCAAAGACGACTCGAGCACGATATAGGATTTGATAGAATCAAACGAATCCTGCTGGTTTTTCGTTCGTACTCACTCCGCTGCTCACTTCTCGGCGTGCATTCCCTTGTAAGAGGGAGAGTACCGTTCTCTTCGCCTTGCTCGTGGGATTGCGGCCTCCCGCTGTCTGACCGTGGTCTCCGCACTCGAGGCGAGGCGGGTAGTTCCCGGCACTCGAATTACAGCAGTACCGGTGTAATTCGACATACTCAAATACCCGTTCGACTGCTCGATCGAGTCAACCCCGTTTTCGACCGTCGTGGCACTCATCGGGGTGGACACACCTACTGGTCGACGTCACGTGAAGTTGACGGGGGGCTAGATCCTTCCAGTTCGAACCCTCCCGAGCTACTTTCGATCCGACAGAAACGCCCGAAGGGTTTAGATATCAGTATGGACTGGAAAACACATCGTCTATGAAAGTATAACGATACCCTGACTAATACCTCGACCGTCGACGATCAGCCGATCCATCTATCGAATACAGTGACGAGAAAACCCACCTGATCGGGATGTGTTGTTAAAACTCCGACGAGAGTGCAGTATCTCTATTACAGACAGCTCTCTTGTGACGGCGAAAATAATTCCGATAGAATGACTTTTCTCGGTTATATCATTCTGCACATCATCTATTATGGAGCAGTGATTCATTATTAAATCCCAGTATGTTTTGTTAATACGACTCGACATACACTAACTCGAGCACGTCACAGCGCCGACGTCCACCGGACGCGAACGTATTGGGCAAGCGCCAGCAGCGCCCCCGCGAGACTCAGGAGTTCGTACGCCCCTTCCTGGAACGCCAACAGCCCAGCCGTTACGAACAGCGCGGCCGCGAGGACGGCGTACCCGACGCCCGGATCGCCGCCGGTCGGCCTTTCGACCGGCTCGGTCCGGACGAGGAGTTCGCCCCGCTCGAGTTGGCCAAGGACGGCGTCAGCCCGAGCCGGTAGCCCCGCCACGACCGGTGCAGAACGCCGGAAATCCGCCTTCACGTCCTCGAGCAGCGCCTCGAACTCGCCCTCGATGAACCCGTAGTCGACGAGAAACGATCGCGTCACCGCGATGAAGTCGAACTCGGGGTCGAGGCTCCGACAGACTCCCTCGCCGACTGTCCCCACCCGCATGAGCAACATGACGTTCGGCGGGATCCGAAACGGAAAGTCATGGAGCATCGACAGCAGTTCCGTGACGATCAGCCGCCAGGTGACGTCGCCCCGGCCCTCGAGGTTCTCGATCACCAGTTCGAGCACCTGTCTGACCGCGACCCGGTCGACGTCGGGGTCCAGCACCTCGAGGGCGATGAGCGTGTTCAACAGGCCGTCGACGTCCCGCCGGACGAGCGTCCGGTAGAGGTCGGTGATCTCGTCCTGTTCCTGGCGCGTGAGCCGCTGGCTCATCCCGTAATCGTAGATCACGAGCCGTCCACCCTCGGTCACGGCGAGGTTTCCGGGGTGAGGATCCGCGTGGAACACGCCGTCGACCAGCCCCATCCGGAGGTAGGTGCGGGCGATCAACGTCGCTAGCTCCGTCCGGCCCATCCCCGCCGCCTCGAGTGCGTCGTCGTCGGTGATCTTACGGCCTTCGACGTACTCCATGGCCACCAGCCGCTTCGAGCAGCGGTCGTCGTACGTCTCGGGGACGACGACCCGGTCCTCGTCCGCGAAGTTCTCGCCGATCTCGGCCATGATCGAGGCCTCGCGGGCGAAGTCCAGCTCCTGGAGGATGATCTCCTCGAAGTCGTCGGCGAGATTCCGGATCGAGTAGCGCTGGCGCTCGTCGGCGAACGCCGCCAGGATCGGGACGAATCCCCGAATGACGCGCAGGTCCCGTTCGACGAGCGAGACGAGCCCCGGGCGTCGCACCTTCAGTGCGATCCGTTCCCGTCCGCTCTCGGAGTCGAACTCGGCCGTGTAGACGAACGCGAGCGACCCGCCCGCGACGGGTTCGAGCGTCTCCAAGTCGACGGCTGGATCGTCGCCGAGTTCCGCCTCGACGACGGTCATCGGATCGCCGCCGGCGTCTTCGGGAACCTCGTCCTGCAGGGTAGCGAACGCTTCGACGTAGGTCGGGGGGACGATGTCGGGGCGCGTCGAGAGCACCTGCCCCACCTTGATGAACGCGGGGCCGAGATCCAGCATGATATCGGTCAGTCGCTGGGCACGCTCGCGGTGGACCGCCGTCGTCACCTGCCGCGATGGGCCGAACAGCAGGAACCGGCGACGATCACGGAGGAAGGCGATGGCGACGGGGAGAAACCGGACGAGAACCTGTAGATACCGGAGGTAGTACCCTCTCATCGGTGTCTGGCGAGGGGGCCGTCGATCGTGGGACGATCCATACGTCGTGTTCGAAGACCGAACACAAATACGTCGGTGATCCCGCTGACTGCGGTCGATCGGGTCGGCGCCGGCGTCGAACCGATCGATAGATTGAACAGTTCCGCCAGTCTCGTCGTAGCTATGGACGCGGGGCAACGACGGCAGTGGGTTTTGCTGGTCGGGTGCCTGCTCGTGACCGGGATCGTCTACCTCGGGTTGATCCCGCGTCTCGTTCTCGCCGGGGATAGCTCTCGGGCGGTGCGATACGTCGGACTCGGCTGGGTACCCTACACCTGTCTGTTCTACGTCGTCGGTCGGCTCTTCTCCACGCCGGAAACCCTGCCGAACATGCGCGCGGCCGACGCCGGTCTGGGGCTCTTTCTGGTTGCGCTTCTGTTGAGCCTCGGTCTCGACGCCTGGGGGTTCACGCCGGAAGCCGTCCCGGCGGCCCACGCCCTTCAGGCGGTCGCCGTTTTCGTCGGACTCGCGCTGTTCGGCTGGGGGCTTGGCCGCCGGTCGAAGGCGATCGCAACGAGGACCGATGCGGGCGCGGAACGCCGCTCGAGCGAGTGAGGGGTGAGGAGTGAGGCGAGTGAACCGAGCCGTCGCTCGCACGTCGTCCGTGTGGAGTCGTGCGGTTTACTGTCCGTCAGTTCCGGCGCACCCGCGACCCGGGGGCGGTTGCACCGGTAGATCGGGACAGCAAGCCGTATCAGTCCCGCTTCCCGACCACGAGCACGTCGAGATCGCCGTGACGGGTAACGCCGTCCGTGACGCTCCCGAGCATCAGTCGGCCGACGCCACCCCGTCCCCGCGTCCCCATGACGACGACCTCCGCATCCACCTCGTCGGCATACTCGAGGATCTCGTGAACCGGGACGCCCGTCCTGACTTCCCCTTCGACGTCGATTCCGCGGTCGGCCCCACGTTCCTCGAGTCGCTCGACGAACGTCGCCGCGCGGTCGGTCAGGACGTCGGCCGCGCTCGCGTCGTCCCCCGGGAGGCGAACGGAGCCCAGCGGCCCGGTTTCGGCGATGCTGATGGCGTACACCGTGCCGTCGGCCGTCTCCGCGAGGTCGAACGCGCGACTCGCCGCCCGCTCGGCGTAATCGCTCCCGTCGGTCGGAACGAGGATCCGATCGTACATATCTCGACGGTCGCGGTCGACTCCCATAAATCGCGCCGCCGAGTCCGTTTCGGATAGCCAGCTCCAGTTTTCCACTCCAATGGTGCCTATACGAGGGTAATCGAGCCGAACGAGACCTCGAGACGGCGTCCCGACGCCGATAACCAGCCGCTGGGAACCGCGCTCGTCGTTTATGCCGGCGCTGGTGAATCATTCGAACGGAGTCATGAACGCCGACACGTTACAAGCGGAACTCGAGGCCGCGGGCGAACTGATGGTAACCGTCGAAACGTTCGAGGAACCGCTCGAGTTGCACCGCCACGACACCGAGATCGGCACCGAAGAGATCACGCTCGAGTTGACCGACGGGAAGCTGGTCTTCGACGTCGACGCCGTCGTCGGCTACTGGAAACACCAGCACTCGCTGTCGGACTACGGGCTCTGAACGGTTCGTTCCGAGCGGCTTCAAAGTTTTTACGGGAAATCAGGTGAAAGTGCAGTTCTCCCCGAACGACCTCACTGCCCGTCGTAGACGTGAACCGTCATCGTCTCCTCGAGCGACGCGACGACGTCGTACTCCCCGACCGTGAACCCGACTCGCACCTCGGTCCCGCGACGGTCGGCGTGCTCGAGCAACTCCGCGAGGGCCCCGGCGTCGACGCTTTCGTATAACGCCTCGAGTTCGGCGGCGGGGACCCCCTCGGCGGCAGCGATCGCTCGCACGAGGGTCTGGAGTATCGACTCCGACTCGCGGCGCTCGGTTCGAAGGAGGGGTTCGTCGGGCGACCGGTCGCAGTCGTTCGTGACCATATAGGGACTCGTGACTGTTCGGCAAAGAGGACAGTTCCAAATCAGATTGGGAGTGGGGTCACGTCGCGAACCGTCCCGCGAGCAGGCCGCCGTAGACGACAGCACCGACGAACGAGAGCGCGACGCCGACGGATCGAACCTGGGTCTGGGCGGTCCCGCAGGCGATGCCGGCCGCCTGGACGGTGACTCCGGACGCCAGGAGCGCGATCGAGAGCGCCACCGTCCGCTCGCTCGCGCCGGGGAACCGGCCGTCGGGGACGGGGAAGAACTGGTAGGCGTAGCCGGCGATCGTCAGCGGGAAGAAGCCAGCTAGTACGAGGGTCCGGTGAACCGCCACGGCGTCCTCGATGCCGGCACCGAACGCCAGCGGGAGGGCGACTGCGACGGCAAGCGCGCCCGCGAGCGCCCCCAGCCCGATTCCGGCGAGTTCGGTCCGGGAGCGGTCGGTTCGAACGGCGACGACGGCCACCAGGAGCAGGTAACACACCATCGCGATCCCGGCAAGGAGCGCGCCGACGCGGAACCAGCGCGGGCGGCCGAGCCCGGCAGCGAGAAACGCCGGGGCGATCGCGCCGGCCGCGAGCGTCGGCCAGGCGAGGCTCCGCGGCGGCGAGACGTGATAGAAGCCGACCAGCAGGCGCGCACCGAGGGCGAACACGAGCACCGCGCCGAACCCGAACGCGTAGACGTGGCTCACGCGCGGGAAGGCGACCGACTGCTCGACGAGCGGCGTGCTCGCGAGCAGTGCGACCGTCCCGATCAGGAGATACCCCAGCGCGACGGGGATCGCCGCCGTCGCGACCCTGGTGGATCGCTGGGGGCGGTCACCCAGTTTGAACACGTCCCCGGGCCGCTCGAGGAGGACGGGACAGACGGTCGCGGCCAGCGAGCCGACGAAAGTGGCTACGCCCAGCGTCCAGAGCACCGCCCCGGCCGTAAACAGGGTCCCGATCCCGTCACGCAGCCACCCGCCGACGAGGAAGGCGACACCGAGGTACGCGAGGACGAAGTGGACCCCGGCGAGCCGTGGCTCGGACAGCGTCCGTCCGGCGTAAGGCGGCAGGAGGAGATAGCCCATCCCGAAGATCATCGGACAGACGAAGCCGAACAGCCCGAGCAGGACGACCGTTCGCCCGTCGGCCCCGGCGGGGATCGAGAGCAGGGTGGCCGCGAACGCGGCCGTGCTGGCGACCACGAACCGCTGGGTCCAGCGTTTGAGTCCGGCAGCACTTTCGTTCATGTCGCGGTGACCGTCTCGAGGAGCCGACCGACCAAGTAAGTTGAGCGGCACATCTCCGCCTGGCGGCCTCGAGTCGGCGACCGCGGTCGTGACATCGAGCGATCCCGACTTCCGCATCCCGTACCTTCTTTGGGATTCCCGATCCCCCACACTCCATGACGAACCTACCCGACAGCGTCGTCGGCGACGCACACACGAGTTCCTTCCACTGGGACGTACTCGAGGATCTGGTCGACATCGGGAACCGGATGGCCGGCCAGGAAGGCGAACGACGGGGCGCGGAACGCGTGAAAGCGGCCTTCGAGGCGGTCGGCCTGCGAAACGTCGCCCTCGAGGAGTTCGAGATCGACGGCTGGTGGCGCGGGAACGCTGCCCTCGAGACCGCCCGCTCCCACGCGGAGACGTACGACGCCGACTATCAGGTGATCGGCCTCCCCGGCACCCCGAGCGGCACCGTCGAGGCTGAACTGGTCGACGTCGGCTACGGCCGCCTCGAGGACTTCGCGGACGCCGACCTCGAGGGGAACGTCGCGATGGCCTCGAGCGAGACACCCGACGATCACGAACGGCGACTCCATCGGATGGAGAAGTACGCCAGCGCGGTCGACGCCGGCGCTGTCGGGTTCGTCTTCCGCAACCACGTCGAGGGCTGTCTGCCTGCGACCGGCGAGATCGGCTACGACAACCGCCCCGGGCCGATCCCCGCCGTCGGCGTCTCCAGGGAGGTCGGCCGACGGCTGCTCCGCCACGCCGAGGACGGCGAACTGACGGTCGAACTCGCGGTCGACGCCCGGAACGAACCCACCGACTCGGTGAACGTCGTCGGCGAACTCGGGCCCGACACCGACGAGGTCGTGCTGGTGACCTCCCACGTCGACGCCCACGACATCGCCGAGGGGGCAAACGACAACGGCGCTGGCACCGCGCTGGTCTGTGAGATCGCCCGCCTGCTGAAACGGGTCGAGGACGACCTCGAGACCCGGGTCCGGTTCGTCCCCTTCGGCTCCGAGGAGATTGGCCTCCAGGGAGCCTCCCACGCCGCGGCGACGCTCGATCTCGAGAACGTGAAGTGCGTCATCAACCTCGACGGCGCGGGCAACTCCCGTACCCTCCGGGTCAACGCCAACGAGTTCGACGCCGTCGCGACCCTCTTCGAGGAGATCGCCGACGAGTACGACGTGCCCCTCGAGACGGACGACACCATCAGCCCCCACGGGGACCAGTGGGCGTTCGTCCAGGAGGGCGTCCCCGCGTCGATGACCTCCTCGACGTCGGACTCGAGCGGCCGCGGCTGGGGTCACACCCACGCCGACACGCTGGACAAACTCGACGTCCGCGACCTCCGGGAACTGTCCGTGCTCGTCGCCTCCGCGGCGTTCACCGCGGCCGAGGCGGACCGGGAGTTCCCGCAGCGCTCCCGCGAGGAGACGAAGGCGTTGCTCGACGAGGGGTACGTCCAGGAGCTGAAGATCGGCGGTCGGTGGCCGTACGACGAGGTCGAAGACGAGTAGAACACCGGCCTCGAGCGGTTCGAACGGGAGGTATCCGTTCCGCGCCGTCGAAACACCCCCAGCGCTTCCGCAAACTCAGTTTTTAACCACGCCGGCAGGCATTCATCGCCAGTGCTGTCGGTAGTCCTCGCTCTCGTCGGGAGTCGGCTGTGGCGCGCCTGGCGCCGCGTGTTCGACCTCTCCTGGCCCGTCATGGCCGAACAGGTGTTGCGGACGCTGATGCGGACGACCGACCTGATCGTCGCCGGCTTCTTCTCCCCCGCGGCGGTCGCCGCGGTCGGCCTCGCGGACATCTACGCCCGGTTTCCGCTCCGGTTCGGAATCGGCATCGGTGACGGCGCGATCGCGCTCTCGAGCCAGGACACCGGCGCCGACGCGACTGCGAACCGCGACCAGGCGGTGACACAGGCGCTTTTGCTCGGGCTGCTCGGCGGGATTCCGTTCGTTCTCTTCGGCCTACTGCTCAACGAGTCGGCCATCGCCGTGCTCGGGGCCCTCGCCGAGGACGGCGCGATGGCCCAGGTGATCGAGTACGGCAGCACCTACCTGCTGCTCGTCATGGTGTCGGCTCCGGCTATCCACGTCAACTTCATCGCCGCCCGGTCGATCCAGGGGACCGGCGACACGAAGACGCCGATGTACGTCAACGGCGCGGTCAACGCGCTCAACATCCTCCTGACGGTCGGGCTCGCGTTCGGCGTCGGACCGCTGCCGGAACTGAGCGTGATCGGCATCGCCGCGGCGACGGCGCTTGCCGACGGACTCGGCGCAGTCACCTTCCTGGCGATCATCGGCAGTTCGGCAAGCGACATCCAGTACGTCCGGCCGCGGCGGTTCGTCATCGCCAAACAACTCGTACTCATCAGCTGGCCCCGCATCGCCGAGGGCGTCTCCGAGATGATCGCCGAGTTCCCGTTCAACGCGATCCTGCTCGCGTTCGGGACCGAGGTCAACGCCGCCTACCACATCGGCCGCCGGATGTACCAGCAGGTCGCCTCGCCGCTGGGCCGGGGGTACGGCGTCGCCGCCAACATCCTGGTCGGCCAGTCGCTCGGCGAGGGCGACTCGAGTGTGGCGTACTACTACGGGCTCGCGGCGACCGGACTGAGCGTGCTCACGGTGGGTGGGCTCTGTGCAGCGCTTTTCGTGTTCGCCGAGCGGTTCGTCCTGCTTTTCACCCGCGACCCCGCGACCGTCGAGTACGCGACCGGGTTCGCGCAGGCGTACGCGATTGCGGCGCTGCTGATCGCCGCGTACATCGTCCTCGCGGGGTCGCTTCGGGGCGGCAGCGAGACGCTCACGCCGTTCATCGCCCGCCTCGTCGGGACCTTCGTCTTCCTGCTCGGGTTCACGTACGTCGTCGGCGTCGAACTCGGCTACGGCGTCGTCGCGGCCTACCTCGCTGTCATCCTGGATTTCGTCTTCCGGGTCGCCTACCTCGCGGTCGTCTACTACCGTCGCCGGTGGGTCGACCGCGGGACGTCGATGATGACCGAGCGAGGCAGCCTCGAGGGGAGTTCTCAGGACGATTGACAATCGTCGAGAGGGCGGTTTCGGAGTGGCGAGTAGAACTCTCCCTGGCGTCCGAAAACGGGAACCGGTGAAACGATCGCCTTCACTGATGGCTTGAAGATGGTCGTCGAATAGGCAATACGTCTCTCTCGTGATGAGGTCACCGTGCAATCGCTCAAGAGTCGCTACCGATAGAGGGGTCACGACTCCTCGACGTCGTCGAGTTCGGGATCGAAGGGATCTTCGACTGCACAATCGACGTACGCTGCGAGTTTGAACGCGAGTTCCAGTGAGGTCGTACCGGTCAGGTTCGATAGCATTGATCGTCTGGCGGGAGACCGACTGTCTCCGCAAGGTCCGTCTGACTCTCGTTGCGTGTTTGACGTTCCTCGCGGATTTTCGAGTCCAATACTATCGGTAGTAGTCGAGGCGGGATGCAGACGTGAGACACGATGGCGGTCGTGGTCCCGAGGGTGGCCGTCACGGACCCCACTCGAGGTACGTGGTCGTCGATAGCGCTCCCAGCGACGGGAACCCGATGGCCGCGAGCCACCCGAACACTGCGAGGGTGACACCGCTTGCCTGCTGTCGGATCGCGTCATCGTGCTCGTCGAACATCGTGTAGTCCGAGAGATACGGAATCACGATTCCGGCAGCCATCCAGTAGCCCGTAGAAAACGCGTACAACAGCCAGAGAATGTAACAAGGGCGGACCAGGTAGACAGGGCCGTTTCCTCTCCCGATCAGTTGCACCGGCATACACCGCGAGTCGAACTCCCACTCGTGAAGATGCTGTGTGTGCCGGTAGGTTCTGCTAGATCAGTCATCAAAGAGTCATTTTTGTCTTCCGGAACAGGCCTCATATTTCATGCCATCGATAAATATCGTTCCACCGTGCGTTAGACGCACCTGGTGGTCGCTGACACGAAAGGTAAATTCCCAGACGCCGTCGTCCATGTTCTCTAACTTCTCCAACACTACGGGATCGATATAGTCCGCTAGGATGAAATCCACCTCTGATGCATCCATATTATCCGATTGGGCTATCGCTTCGATCACCTCGCCGACAATATCATTGTCTGACATCGTGATACAGTTCCTCATAGATATCACAACCAGTGATCAGCGACTTGGGAAACCGATCAATCGATTCCTCTATAAGATTGAACATAACTTCGACCTCCTCGAAGTGGTGGCCACGCTGGACGCAAAACGGGTCGCGCTCCCATCGGACGTAGCCAGCGTCGGCCAGTTTCGGGAGGTGGCTGTGCTCAAGTCGCATGGCCGCTCTCTCTGAATCCCACGACGAGTCGGGTGCCTTCGCGGCTTCCGGAAGTGGAAGTCTCCTCTCCTCTGGTGCGTCCTTTAGCGAGTAGATTATCATTCGGCGTTCCTGTGAGGCAAGGATCTCGTGGAGTTGATCCCATCGATCGATTGCGGATCCCTCCGGGCTGGATGGATCGGTTTCCATGTCCTCCATAGGGGTGTGAGGTAAGTTAAACATTATAGCAGCCAGGCTATCTTGAAAGACCAACTATCTGTATTCAGCAGAAAGCGACCGTCTTCCTCAGACTCCGTCAGAAGACCCCTGCGGAATACAGCGGATGAGTTCGTCACGAGAGCCTCGGTTGTCCCACGACGACGGCAGTGAACATGTTCGCCGGCCTGATCCGAACTGAACACGCACGGGCTTACTCGCCTTCGAGATACTCGTGAACTTCCGCTTTCGTACTGGCACTGAGTACGCGGTCCGCCAGTTCTCGAGCGGTTTCGCTCTCGGTGGCTGTCACCTCGGCTTTGACCGTCGGAATCGTCACCGCACTCATACTCAACTCGTCCAGGCCGAGACCGACGAGCAGTTCGGTCAGATCAGGGTCGCCAGCCATCTCGCCGCACATTCCGATCCAGGCGTCGGTGTCGTGAGCAGCCTCGACGCTCCGACGAATCGAACGCAGGACCGCCGGATGCAAGGGGTCGTGCAGGTCGGCGACGGCGTCGCTCTCCCGGGAGGCAGCCATCACGTACTGGGCCAGGTCGTTCGTACCGATACTGAAAAAGTCGACGCGCTCGGCGAGTTCTTCGGCCATCGTAACGGCCGCTGGCGTTTCGATCATCACCCCGATCTCGGGGACGGCGTAGGGAATACCTTCTTTCTCGAGGGTCGTCGCGACCTGATCGACCGTGTCGAGGGCGCCATCGAGTTCTTCGACGGTCGTAACGAGCGGGAACATCACCGAGAGACGACCGGCCCCTTCCGTAGCAGCGCGCAAAAGCGCCCGGAGTTGGGACTCGAAGAGGTCCGCGTCCGCATCGAGCGAGCGGCGGATCCCACGGTCGCCGAGGAACGGATTCTCCTCTTCGTCAGCGTCGAGATACGGAATCGGTTTGTCACCGCCGATATCGAGCGTGCGGACGACGATCCGACCGTCCGGGAACGCGTCGAGTGCGTCAGTGTATACCTCGAGCTGTTCGTCCTCGTCGGGCGGCTGCTCGCGGTCGAGAAACAGGAACTCGGTCCGGTAGAGGCCGATTCCGTCAGCCCCCTGCCGGGTCGCTCCCTGGAGTTCCGCACTGGTACCCACGTTTGCAGCGACTTCGATCTCCGTGCCGTCTGTCGTCTCGACGGGCTCCGTCCGGATTTCGACGTCTCGAGTAGCAGAAACGCGCTCGCGAGTCCCTTCGTCAGGGTCGACGATCACCGCGTCCTTCTCGGCATCGATAGCGACAGTCGTTTGTTCCTCGATTTCCAGCAATTCCTCGCCAACGCCGACGACCGCGGGAATGCCAAGCGATCGTGCGAAGATGGCGGCGTGGGACGTCCGTCCACCGGTCACCGTCGCGAACCCGGCAACTCGGGCAGGATCGAGCTGGGCCGTATCGCTCGGGGTGAGACGTTCGGCGAGAATTACCGTTCCCTCCGGGACCGCTGATAGGTCGATCCGCTCGTCGCCCGCGAGCAGCCTGCGGAGCCTGTCTCGGATATCCCGCATGTCGTCGGCACGCTCGGCCATCATTCCATCCATCCCCTCGAACTGGTCGATAGCGTCCCCGAACGCCCTGTCTACGCCGACTTCTGCGGCGTCCCCCTCTTCGATCGCTTCCTCGATACTGTCGGTGATCTGTGGATCGTCCAGGAACTGCAGGTGGGCGTCGAACACTGCCGCTTCCTCTCGACCGACGCGTTCGGCCGTCCGTTCGCGTTCACGCTGTAACTCCTCACGGGCGCTCCCTCTGGCCTCCTCGAAGCGCTCCAGTTCGGTCTCCGGGTCGTCGGCCTCGACGGATTCTGCGCCGGGTATCCCCCCGGTTCGGTACCAGCGAACCGTTCCGAGACCGGACAGCGGCGTGACGGCGACGCCTGATACTCGAAAGGTCATTCTGGCGTGGTGAGCACTGCTTCGAGCGCTTCCAGCGCGGCCTCTTCGTCGGGGCCGTCGGCAGTGATAACGACGTCTTCGCCCGACGGGGCGTTCAGGCCGGTCACTGCGAGCATACTCGCAGCGTTGACCGGATCACCATCGACTGGCGCGACCGTGACCTCGCTGTCGTACTCGTTTGCCGTCTCGACGAATCTCGAGGCCGGCCGTGCGTGCAAGCCGTCTTCCGGAACGATCGTTACGGTGCGTTGAATCATACTGTATCGTTTCGTTGGGTGAATTATCGCGTTCTGGAGACTCAATCAGCTATACTCCCTAATTCAAGGAGGCCGGATCAGAGTAATACCCTTTCGTAGCACGGTGACCACAGTATACTCTTGTTGACAGGTGTATCGTCGTACAGACCGTACGGTCGAACAGCGTCGTCTCCCTGCTGTCGCCGTCCGCTCCGCCGATCGGTTCCACACTCCAGCGTGTACGCGTATCGTCGGACGAACGGCACTACCCGATCACCCTCGGGGAGGGGCCAGGAATCGGTTACGTCGTTCACTTCTCCGCCGATTACTATTCGGGATTCGGATCAGTCCAGTTTCCGATATTCGCGTGCTTCTTCAGCCCGTTCGACGACCGAATCGAGCGTCGCTTTCCCGCTGGTCGTCTCGACGCCAGCGTTGACCGTACCCTCTAACACTGGTGCATCGGCGATTGCCGTGTCGGCATCGCTCATCTCGATCGCCAGCTCGGCGTTCATGACGGCGCTCCCGAGATCGACGAGGACGACGACCCCGTCTCCGTCGTCCGCGGCCTCGATAGCGTCCCGAATTCGTTCCGCGTCGGTACCGAGGCCTCCGTCCTCGCCGCCCGCGGGCTCGATCTGTGCGTCAGCGGCCATCTCCAGGGCGACCTCACAGATCCCTTCCGCGGCGCGAGCGCTGTGTGAGACGACGACGAGGCCGATCATTCTCCCTCGCCCTCCGAGACCTCGTCGGGCATCTCCTCGGGTGCTTCCTCGGCCTCCGCAGTGGCCTCGACTTCGCCGTCGAGATACGTCTGTGCGGTCGCAAGCAGTTCTTCCACGATGAAAAGCGTCGACGTCGCGCCGGGGTCCTGATGACCAACCGACCGCCAGCCGAGGTAGGACGCGCGCCCCTTCTTCGCTCGGATGGGCGTGGTGAACCCGACGCCACGCTCGGCCGCGTCGACCGCCTTCGCCAGCGCTTCGAGGGGTGCCAGATCGTCAGTCTCGATCGATTTCTTGTAGGTGTGGACGGCCGGTGTCAGCGCGTCAACCATCGTCTTCGCGCCGACCTCGGCCCCGCCGCGGTCCTGAACCTTTTCCAGATACGCCTCGGCGAAGGCGACGCTGGTCTCGGCGGTGATCCCCTCGTCGGCGAACTCCTGACTGGCGGACATAATCGAGCCGCCGTACAGCGGTCCGGATGCGCCGCCGACCTCCGAGACGAGCGTGACGCCGATCGTCTTCACAAGCTCTGCGGGCTCTGCTTCGTCCATATCCTTGACTTTCTCGTTCGCCCCGCTGAACCCGCGGGCCATGTTCGTCCCGTGGTCGGCGTCGCCGATCGCCGAATCTAGCTCTGTCAGGTGGGCCTTCTCCTCCTCGAGTCGCACAGTGACGTTTTCGAGTGCCTGTACAATCGCCTCTCGTTGTCGCTCCGTTTCGCTCATTTGAATTGGGGTAGAAGAACGCAAAGCGTTTGCAAGGTTTATTCCGTCACCGTCAGCCCCGGCGTGTCGGCCGGAGCTAACAACAGCTCTTTGAGTTCGTCGTCGAGGGCACAGACGGTGATCGACGCTCCCTCCATGTCCAGCGACGTCATGTAGTCGCCGACCCACGCGTCCCAGGTCTCCAGTCCGTGCTCGTCCATCAGTTCCTGCAGGCGGTTGTTGACGACGAACAGTTCCATTAGCGGGGTGCCGCCCATCCCGTTGACGATAGTCAGGACCTCCTGGCCGTCGTCGAGCTCGAGATCTTCAAGCACCTGCTCGGTGAGGTGTTCGGTGATCTCGTCGGCACTCGCTTTCTCCGTTCGCTCCGTTCCCGGTTCGCCGTGGATACCGATCCCGAGCTCGATCTCGTCCGCTCCGAGGTCGAACGTCGGCTCGCCTTTGTCCGGCGTGATACAGGAGGTCAGCGCCATACCCATCGTGCCGACGTTGTCGACTACTTTTTCGGCGACGCGTGTCACTTCCTCGAGGTCGGCACCGTCGGCTGCTTTCGCGCCAGCGGCCTTGTGGACGAGGATCGTTCCCGCGACGCCGCGGCGACCCGTCGTGTACAGCGAGTCCTGGACGGCAACGTCGTCGTTGACGACGACCTGCGAGACCTCGACGTCTTGCATCTCGGCCATCTCGGCCGCGGTATCGAAGTTCATCACGTCACCCTCGTAGTTTTTCACGACACAGAGGACGCCCTCGCCGCCGTCGCAGGCCTCGATCATCGATTCGAGCTGATCTGCAGTCGGTGACGTGAACACCTCGCCGGCCGCAGCGCCGTCGAGCATCCCCTCGCCGATATAGCCGCCGTGGGTCGGTTCGTGGCCGCTTCCACCACCGGAGACGATTCCGACTTTCCCGTCGATCGGAGCGTCCTTCCGTACGAGCACTTCCGCATCGTCGAGCCGGCGAAGTCGGTCGGGGTAAGCCGCCACCATGCCATCCAACATCTCGTCGACGACGTCTTCTGGTTCGTTGATGAGCTTCTTCATGACTCATCCTTTCTTTCGTGTCTTGGGTATTTAAACTAGCACGGGTATTAGCTCTCGCCAGTCTTGTTCGGGCCCGTAGGCGGCGGTCTTGATTGCTGGGTATGAGGCGTCAGTTGGCACAAAATGACTGCACCGAGTGTCGACGGGAATCGGCTGGTCTGGACCGGAATACCTGCGGAATACGTCCTGTATTGGGTAGACCAATTCGGAACTGACGAACTGGTCGTAAGTGCGGCCTGCTGAATCCAGCGGATGGGTGCAGCAAACTGACGTCATTTCTCACGAGCGACTCGTGCTGAGTCAGCCGATCCGTAGAGCTACGAGCGTCACGATGGCGCCGAATTCGAGTTCGCGTAGCTAACACCAACTATGGAGAGAAAAACGGCACCGATCAGTACAGGATACTGGACGTACCACGGTGTTTCTGCCAAAAAGAATAGTCCAAAGACGAGTAAAACCAGACCAATCACCGTGAAGGCGAGCCACGAGTTGTTCGTGTTCATCATCGTTTGTTCGTCATTATTCCAATATTGTTTCTTTTTGGCATGAGCGATCGTTGGCCTATGCTGAGTGATCCGTCTTCAGTCCCTGCTACATTCGTGCTGTGTATCTTGCACGCTTCACTCGACCTATTCAGTAGAGCTGGCAGAACGCACCTGCAAGATACAGAGGATCAGTGCAGCACGACGACTTGGTTTGGTTCACACCAGGGCCAGGGACCACCCGTTCAGTAGACCGCTGGCATGTGTGCTGAAAGGTGTCACCGCCACAGTCCAGGACGTCGGCGATCACCGGATCGCTCGCGTACTGATGGCTATGTACCGGGCCATACCGTTCATATAAAGCGGGAAGATGTGCCAAGAGGAGTTCCCTCCATCGAATGTCGGTAACCGAGTACGTAATCGCGATCGTCGCCGGAATCGTACAGGGGATCGTCGAGTGGTTACCAGTTTCGAGTCAGGGAAACCTCTCGCTCGCGTTGACGCTAATGGGGGTTCGCCCGGAAACGGCGCTCCAGCTCGCACTGTTCTTTCAGGTCGGAACGACGCTCTCGGCAGTGGCGTACTACCGCGATGACATCGCGACGCTTTTCGACTCGGTCTCGAGTTGGCGTCCGGGTTCGGCGTACCGCGAAGATCATGCGGTGACGTCTTACCTCGTCGTCGCCTGTGCTGTGACCGGACTCGTCGGCATCCCGATTTACGTGTTTGCGGTCGATCTCGCCGGGCAGGTTTCCGGTGGACTATTCATCGCGACGATCGGATTGTTGCTCATCCTTACCGGAGTGCTCCAGCGCACATCGGAGTCGCTCTCGATGGGGCGACGAAACGTTCCAACGGCATTCGACTCGATCGTTGTCGGTGCCGTCCAGGGGATTGCTATCCTGCCCGGAATCTCTCGGTCGGGCGTGACGACGAGTGTCCTCCTGTTCAGAAGCTACGAGCCGCCCGCTGCATTTCGACTCTCGTTTCTACTCTCGATTCCGGCGAGCCTGGGAGCCGCTGCCCTCACTGTCGTCGGCGCCGGTGGCCTACCCGGGATCGGTCTCGGTCCCGCGATCACCGCGGTCCTTGTGAGCGCGATGGTGGGTTACCTGACGATCGGAACTCTGATGCGAATCGTCGATCGAATCCCGTTTTCGGTCGTCTGTTTCGGACTGGGTGCGCTCGCTCTCGTCGGCGGGGGTGCCGTCACTGTAATCGTTTGACACGGATCAGTGTAGCATGTTCCCGGGGATCGCTGCGGGGAGACGGTTTCCAGTACCGAGTCATAATCCCGGTCGAGACGTAACTGAGCCTAGGCACAGTGCAGTAGAGGGGGTCGCATATCGGTCCTACTGGTTCAGTGCTTGCCCTGTACTGACCGATCACTGCCTTCGTAGCCCGAATCATATTTCGCACCACATCCCCGGCCCGTATCTCACACGGTTCGTTCATCCTGTCCAGCAGTTGGGAGAAAACGCGTGCAACAGCCAGCGGATGAGTCAGGCATAACGGCCCCGTTTGTTTCCTGCTGAAACCAACGAGTCATCCGTTCCGTCGTCTGTGAACAGACCAATCTCGAGTTGTATCGTGTGAGGGGGGAGCTCTTATACGGGATGTTACTTGTCAATGAACCATGGGGGCTTATTGGGGTTCCTCTAGAAACGTAATCCGCCCTTATGGTCCAACCGTTCGTCCACGCCAAGCCTCTCCAAGCGCTCAAACTCGGAGCTATCCTCGGAGTCCTCGGGTTCGGAATCGCCGGAGTCGCCGGTTTGTTCCCTGACGGGGGACTTGACAGCCTCCTTATTATCGCCTTCTTTCCGATGATTCTCGCCCTCGTGGTGGGTACCGAGACACTCCTCGCGGGCTATCGTCTCGCCCGTGCCGACGACTCGAGGGGCCGATTACGAAGCCGGCCCTTCTACACGGCAATCCGGGTTCTCGAGGTCGTCGCCACTATCGGTGCGCCCGGGACGTTCTACGTCCTCATCGTCGAGGTCGGTAGCGAGGTCGCCGGCCCGGGTGCGATCGGGTTGCTGTTATACGGGGTTGGCTTCGGCCTGCTCGCATTCGGTGCGGTGGTACTGCGAACGCTGGTCGAGTATTACGACCACCGCCAGAACCGCTCCACGTCAGGACACATCCGAGACAGAAACGATATCTCCGACTGATAGCGGGGTTAGTGCTCGGGACGTCCCCTCCAATGATTGATCCGGTCTTGCCCCATGTCCCCCCCATCTCATCGTGCCTCGTTCGCGCCCAGTATTTCACACGCTTCGCTCAACCTATTCAGTAACTGGTAGAAAGTGCGTACAAGATACAGAGTATAGATTCAGCACCAGTTTCCGCGCGAGCGAAGCGAGCGCGGTTCTCGGGCGGCGAGGCCGAAGGCCGAGCAGCCCGCCTTTTTCATCGAAGTTTTTGCGCGAGTGGTTCGCCTCCGGCGAACCCGACGCGGAAAAAGTTCGCGCCCTGTATTCATCACGGCTACTGAAACCTATCACCGCGTGAGAGTTTCGACAAGGCCGGAGATTTGAATCAGGGGGTCACACGTTCGCGAACGAAGTGAGCGAGATCGTCCGATCGTGGTTCAATTTCCCGCTCTCCCTCTCGGCGCTTTGCAGCGTACTAACCGACGAGCCACGCGTGCCGACGCGAACCGATCGGTCGCCGCGACTTGTAACGGCGGAGTCAATTCATCGAGACCGACCTTCTCGAGCACTGCAGGCGGTCGTTTCTCCTCTTGACGACCACCCGTCATTCGCAGGCTTGTCGTTTTTCGATATGGGTGTGGTCGGCATGGGTGTGACTGTCAATGCTCCGTTCTGTGCGCGCGTGTCGCCTGTGTCCGCCCGCACTCGAGATCGCGATCGAGTTCGGAGCCGAGCGCGAGGTGAGGCCGGTCGATGAGTGACGCACCCGACGACGCTACCGACGACGATGCGTTCCATCCGCTCGGTGAAACCGCCGAAGCGGATTTCGAGGCGATGCTGGAGGAGACCGAGTACGACGCGGAACTCGGAATGGAGATGGCGAAAGACGCGATGCGGCTCACGAAGGGGGAGATCACCGAGGAGGAGTTCTACGACCGCTACCACGAGGACGTCCTCGAGGAGTTCGGCGAGGACGAACGGCCGATGGCCGATCGGATCGAGGCGGCCCGGGAGGAGCCGGACGACCCCGGTGCCGTCGGCGAGTTGCTCTCGACGATCGGCGGCGACGAGTCACGGCGGAAGATGATGAAGAAGATGGGCGCCGGTGCCAGCGCCGTCGGACTCGGTGCGTTCGGGGCCAGCAAGTCTCCGGATCCGCCGGCGAGCGTGACCCAGGAAGAGGAAGACGACGGCCACGGCGGGGGCGGCGACGCCGAGGCGGAGGGCACCCAGTGGGGAATGGCGCTCGACCTCGAGGTCTGTGACGGCTGTCTCTCCTGTGTCGTGGCCTGTAACGCCGAACACAACTGGAACCAGGGGGCAAACTGGATGTACATCCTGGCCTACGATGACGGGCTCGTCGAGTCCCCGGAGGCCGAGGACTACGAGTCGACCCGCGATTTCAACTACCTGATCCGGCCCTGCCAGCACTGTACCGACGCGCCCTGCGAGAAGGTCTGTCCGACGACTGCCCGCCACACCCGCGACGACGGCGGACTCGTCCTGACCGACTACGACGTCTGTATCGGCTGTCGGTACTGTCAGGTCGCCTGTCCGTACGGCGTCAACTACTTCAAGTGGGACGATCCGAACGAGACTGCCCAGGAGATGGACAGCGACATGCAGTTCGACAAGCGCGACCGCTGGGTCAGCGGCGCCGGTCCCCGGGGGGTCATGGAGAAATGCGTTTTCGATCCGCCGAGACAGGACGGACAGATGGGTGAGGACATGGTCGGGACTACGGCCTGCGAAGAAGCCTGTCCCCCGGGCGCTATCCAGTTCGGCGACATGCACGACCCCGAGAGCGATCCCCAGCAGTACCTCGAGAACGTCGCGCTCGCCCGCGCGAGAGAGCACGACCCCGAAGACGAAGAGCTCCAGGACGCAATCGCGATCCTCGAGGGCGAGGAGGAACCCGCCGAGAGCGAGGACGCCGATGGGATGACCGAAGACGAGGCCCAGGGGCTCCTCGAGGACGAGTACGGCGACGGCACCGGTCGGTTCAAACTCCTCGAGGAGTACAACACCAACCCGAACGTCACCTACATCGGCAACGAGCCGGGCCCCCACGCCGAACAGGTCCCGGGACCGGTCGCCTACGACGACGTGGGGATGACCGACGTCCGCAAGGACGAACTCGACGAGAAGACGGTCGGGGGCGAACTCGGACTCTGATCGGCGGCGGCCGACGTGTCGACCACCGGATCGGGCGTCGTTCTCACTCCGGACCGAGGTCGTGAGACTCGAGTCGATCCGCAGTCCGCCTTTCACGCGCCACCCCTCCCGGGAGCGATGCGGACGTTTCTTGCCCCCGGAGGCGTAGCTCCGGTATGGACACCCGGGACCGAATGATCGTCGGAACGCTGTGGATCGCCGTCGCCGCGCTGATGGCGACGACGCTCGAGTCGGCCGTGCCGGACTCCGCGGTCGGCGTCGTACAGCTGTTCGTGGTCGCTCTCGCACTGTTTCTGGCGGTACTCTACCTGTTCGATCCCTGGAACGTGATCAGCAACCGCCAGTTCCATTGAACTGACGGCTACTGGTGGTCGTCACCTCAGACGGGTCGTTATCCCGAGTTACCGGCGCGACCGCCGTCCGGGTCACGGTTGCGCCGGAGCTGACGGACAGTAACCCGTCTCAGTCGTCTGCCGGCGCGAGCGGCTGTGATTCGCTCGCGAGCAGCCGGTCGAGCGCGTCGACCATCGCCTCGACGCTCGCGCGGGTGATGTCGGCTTCGCTCCGGGCCACCGTCACCGAGCGGTCGTTCCGGACCATCGTCACCTCGACGGTAACGACGGCGTCGGTGCCGCCGGTGACCGCGTCGACGTGGTAGGACTCGAGTTCCGCGTCGGCCTGCGAGCCGAGCGCCTCCCGGACGGCCGACACTGCGGCGTCGACCGGCCCCGAACCGGTACCGCTGGCGACCCGCTCCTCGCCGTCGACGTCGAGGCGGACGCTCGCCGTGGGAACCGCCCCGCCGCTGGTTGCGTTGAGGTCGCACAGTTCGACGACGCGCTCGCGGTCGTCACCCGTCACGTCCTCGGCGATCGCCAGCAGATCGGCGTCGGTAACCCGGCGGCCGCGATCACCGAGTTCGGTCACGCGGGTGGCGATCTCGGCGACCTCGTCGTCGGTCGCCTCGACGCCGTGTTCCTCGAGGGCGGCCTCGACGCCCGCCCGGCCGGTGTGTTTGCCGAGCGCGAGGCGTCGTTCGCGGCCGACCGTCTCGGGCGGGTACGGCTCGTACATCTTGTCGTCTTTCAGCGTGCCGTCGGTGTGGATCCCGCTCTCGTGGGTGAAGGCGTTCTCGCCGACGACGGCCTTGTTCGGCGGCAACTGGACGCCGGTCGCCCGCGAGACGACCTGCGCGAGGTCGTACAGCTGTTCGAGGTCGACTGTCTCGACGCCGTAGACGTGCTCGAGGGCGATCGCGACCTCCTCGAGGGCGACGTTACCGGCGCGCTCGCCGAGCCCGTCGACCGTACAGTGGACCAGATCGGCCCCCGCGGAGACGGCCGCCAGCGCGTTCGCCACGCCGAGTCCGAGGTCGTCGTGGGTGTGTGCGCTGACCGGTCCCAGTTCCGCGAGCCGGGCTACCGCCGTCGCGGTGCGTTCCGGTCCTGCGTGCCCGACCGTGTCGGCGAAACAGAACCGGTCCGCGCCCGCCTCGAGGGCCCGCTCGCCCAGGGCCTCGAGGTAGTCGAGGTCCGCTCGCGAACCGTCCTCGCCGATGACCTCGACCCACAGGTCGTGGTCCGTGGCGTACTCGACGAGTTCGGCCGTCGTCGCGAGGTTGTCCTCGAGCGAGGTGCCCACCTTCGATTCGACGTGGCGATCGCTTGCGGGGACGACGACGTGGACGCCGTCGACGTCACACTCGAGCGCGAGGTCGACGTCGCGTTCCAGCCCACGGCAGAAACTCGTGACGCGGGCGTCCAGGTCCAGATCCGTGACGCGCGAGATCGCGCGGCGTTCGCCCGCGCCCGTACACGCGCTGCCGGCCTCGACGACCGAGACGCCAGCACGCTCGAGCGAGCGGGCCACGTCGACTTTCTCGTCGGGCGACAGCGAGACGCCGGGAGCTTGTTCGCCATCTCTGAGCGTCGTGTCGAGCAGGCGGACGGTACGATCGGACGGAATCGTCTCTTCGGGGGTGTGATCTACGGACAAGAGTGATGAACTGCGACTACGTTCGTCGCGGAATTTCGCGCCCAGCCGGGTTGCCCCGACTTCCTCTATCCTCGTCAGGCGATGAGAATGGATCTCGTGCCATCGTGTCTCGTCCTATCGAACCCACCTGACTTAAACCCACGTATTATGGCAGCGTTTACGATCACGGACTCGAGACGGCAACGTTCCGGAAGGAGTGAACGTTCGGTCACTCACCCTCGAGGACGACCCGGTCGCCGGGGTCGACGCCCGCCGCCGTTCCCGCGGGCAACTCGAGGATGGTGTCGGCCCGGGCACGCTCGAAGCCGCGCCAGGGGCGGAGCCGTTCGACCCGTTCGACGACGCCGTCGACGAGCCAGACGACGTCGAGCGGAACGAAGACGAACAGCATGTGAACGTCCCGGGTCTTCGCCGCGTCGAACCGGAACGCGAGCGCGTAGTCGTCGGGAAGCGATCGGCGGAACATGAGTCCGCGGGTCTGGCTGACGATCGAATCCGCGAGGTCGACCGTCGATGCAAGGGTCGTCGGCTCGCCGTCGGCCGGTTCGTGACGTACGCGCACGACCTCGAGTGGATCCCGGGACCTCAAAAAGCTCACGTCCGCCGACCGAGATGACGGTCGTCGACACGCAACGGCGACGGCGACGAGGAACTACTCCGGCGACCCAGGATCGGCGTCCTCGATCCGGGTCACGTCGCCGTCCTCGTCGAACTCGAAGGCGGCATCGGTGTCGGCCTCGGAGTCGCCCGCAGTCGAGTTCGCTCCGCTCGTTCCGGGCTCATCGCCGTTTCCGTCCCCTTCGGGTTCGGCTTCGGCTTCGGTGATCCCCTCGAGTCCATCGACGTCGTCGAGCGACGCGGCCTCGCGGTCGCCGTCGGCGTCCGTATCGAACCGATCCAGCGCCTCGGAGAGGACCGTCGCCTGCTGGCTCAACTCGTCCGCGGAGTTCGACACCTCGGTCAGCGCGGAGGTCTGCTCCTCGGCGGCCGCGGCAACCGTTTCGGCTTCGGCGGTCGTCTCCTCCGAAATCGTCGCCACTTCGTCGACCATCGCCACGACCTCCTGGGTCGAGGCGGCCTGCTGTTCGGTCGCCGCCGAGATCTCCTGAACGCCGTCGTTCGTCTGGCCGGCGTAGTCGGCGATGTCCTCGAGCGCCGTGACGACGTCGGAGACCAGGTCGTTGACCCGTTCGATCTCCTCGCTGGTCTGATCGACCTCGGTCGCCGATCGTTCGGTCTGGGTCTGGACCGCCTCGAGGCGGTCGCCGATCTGCTTTGCGGCACCCTTGACGTCCTGGGAGAGTTCCTTGACCTCCGCGGCGACCGTGCTGAACCCTTCCGTGTCGCTGCCGCTTGCGGAGCGGGAGGCCTCGATATTGGCGTTCAGCGCGAGCATGTTCGTCTGCTCGGCGATCTCGGCGATCGTATCGGCCAGTTCGTCGATCTGGTCGACCTGCTCGCGCAGTTCGTCGAACTCGGCGACGACGTCGCGGTACTCGTCCTCGAGGTCGTCACAGGCGTCGATCGCCTCCTGGGCGGCCTCGCGCCCGTCGCGGCTGGTGCGGGCGGTTCGTTCGGCGATGTCGGCGACGTCGTTCGAGGAGGCCGCGATCTGCTGGGTCGTCGTCGACAGGTTGTTCATCTGGGTATCGACCGACTGCAGCGACTGGTGTTGCCGTTCGGCGCCATCGGAGATCTCCTGGATCGAACTGCTGACCTCCCGGCTCGCGGAGCGGACCTCCTCGCTCGAGGCGGTAACCTGCTCGCTGGCGGTCGCGACGTCGGTCGCGAACTGGGTGAGCCGGTCGATCGTCGCCTCGATCTCGGCGAGCATCTCGTTGAACTCCTCGGCGATCTCGGTCATCGCCTCGTGTTCGCCGTCGGCGTCCATCCGAACGGTCAGGTCGCCGTCGGCGGCCGACTGCATCACGTCGCTGTAGTCGGTGGCCTTCCGCTCGAGGTGGTCGTTGATCCGCTCGACTTCCTCGCGCTCGGCTTCGGCCTCGGCGCGGGCCCGCTCGGCCTCGTGGATCGTGTCCTTGAGTTCGGCCCGCATCGAGTCGAAGCCGTCGTAGAGTCGCCCGATATTGTCGATGCGCTCGGACTCGAGGTCGACGTCGAGGTCGCCCTCCTCCATTCGGGCGGCTTTTTGGGTGAGCCGGTCGATCGAAGCGGCTGTATTGCGGCCGAGAACCGCCCCGACGAGACCGATCAGGAGGACTCCGCCGACCGTGGCCAGCGTGCCGTACTGGTTGACCGTGTCGACGAACCCGTAGGCGTCCTCGGCCGACGTGTGGGTCAGCACGATCAGCCCCATCTCCGTGCCGTGGTAGGCCGCGACGTAGCCGTCCGGTGTGAACTCGTAGGGCTCGTCCGCGAGCGAGCCGCCGGGCGCCCCCTCGTACGCGATGGCGTCGGAGTGGGTGGGGCTCTGACTCGCGAGGGCCTCCTCGAGCAGGCCGTGGTCGTTCTCGTACCCCTCGAGGAAACGGTCCCCGACGAAATCGCCCTGGAGCGCGTCCTGCCCGGTCCCGGTGAACGTGCCGTCGAGAACCAGTCGGCCGTCGCGATCGACCGCGAACGTGACGGAATCTCGCTCCTCGCCCCCGCCGAGGTCCGTCATCACGTCCTCGAGGTCGAACGTCATCACGATCGCCGTCCGGTCGGAGCCGCTGGTGCTGACGTAGTAGGAGACGGCCGCCGAACCGTCGGTTTCGTAGGCGTCGGTGCGCTGGACCTCGACCGCGGACAGTTCGGAGTCGATCCGATCGCGGTCGGGGAAGTCGACGTCCTCGAGCGTCTCGGCGTCGTCAGCGGTCGTCGCGAGGAGATCACCCGTCTCCTGGTCGACGTAGTGGACGTCGACGACCTGTCCGGAGAGATCCAGTTGCAGGTCGTTGAGGTACGACTGGATCTCGTCGACCTCGCCGTCCTCGACGACGGGCGTGTTGGCGGTACTCGCGGTCCGTCGCTCGTTTTGCTCGTTCCAGTTGTCGATCGTGATCGCCTCCTGTCTCGCGAACGCTTCCTGGTCCTCGAGGGCGTTCGCCTCGACGCTGTCGGTAACGCTCGCTGTCGCGACCAGGCCGATCGCCCCCACCGAGAGCGCCAACAGTAACAGCACGATGCCGAACTTGAGCGCGTAACTGCGCCTGATGACCGCCGGAACCAGACCTCGCATCTTCCCGATCATGAGTTCGAAGTATAATTCTCCTGTCTCTGATAACCTCAAAAATCTTTCTCCGGATTCTATCACTGATAATTACTGATAGGTATGGCGACGAACGGACGGAGGATTCAATTCCTCGCGGCCCCAATCCCGGGCCGGATGGAAAAAACGCCCCAGGGGACGCCGGTCGGAGTCGACGACCCCTACGAGTTCGCGGGCGTCTGCGATCACCTGACCGGCGAGGGGACGTGCCGGTACGCGTTCGACCACTACGAGCACGACCCCGAGTTCGCGCGCGAGCGCGCTCAGGAGGACTACGAGTGTCCCGTGGTCGACCCCGAGCGCGAGGAGACGTGGGCCGACTGCCCGCACTTTCGCTCGCGCAACCGCGACCGGGAGTGCGTCCGCTGTGGCCTCGAGGAAAAGCGGATGGCCCACGACGACGAGCGGCCGCTGCTCGAGGAACACCACCTCTCCTACGCCCGTGACGGCGAGGAACTCTCCCACGAGATCACGATCTATCTCTGTCGCTGGTGTCACTCGAAGGTCCACGACTCGTGGGCGCGGATCACCGACGACGCCGCCCCGGAGCCCGAAGCCATCGCGGAACTCGAGGGCCGCCGGAGCCGCGAGCAGGACGAACTGGGCTTCGAGTCGGCGGCGGATCGGTACGATCCGGGCGCGGGCGACGACGCCGGGACGACCGACGAGTGACCGGTTCCGGCCCGTTCGGTGGCGCTCGCCGGGAGACTCCTTAACTGCCGGCCTCCCGAACCGCCGACGTGTCCCAGGTACTCGTCTACGGCTCGTACGGGTTCGTCGGCTCCCTGATCGCCCGCGAGGCGATCGACCGGGGGCTCGAGGTCGTCCTCGCCGGTCGCGACGGCGACCGGCTCCGGGAACAGGTCGACGACCTCGAGCGGCCGGGCCGGCGGTTCGCGCTCGAGGACCCGGAGGTCGTCGCCGAAGCGATCGACGGCGCGGACGTCGACTGCGTGCTGAACTGCGCCGGCCCCTTCTCGAACACGGCCGACCACCTCGTCGAGGGCTGTCTCCGGACGGGCACCGACTACGTCGACATCACCGGCGAAATCCCCGTCATCGAGGGGATCGCCGACCGCGACGCGGCGGCGATCGACGCCGGCGTCTCGTTGCTCCCGGCCGTCGGCTTCTCGGTCGTCGCGATGGACTGTCTCGCGGCACACCTCGACCGGCGACTCCCCGAAGCCGACGCGCTCGCACTCGGCGCGGACTCGCTGCGCCCGCCCTCGATCGGCACCGTCCGGACCGTCCTCGAGGGGGCGGAGGACGGCGGGGCCGTCTATCGGGACGGAACCCTCGAGCGCGTGCCGGCCGCGTGGCGGACGCGACGGATCGACTTCGGCCGGGGAACCAGACCGGCGGTGACGATGCCGACGGGCGACGTCTCGACGGCCCACTACACGACCGGCGTGCCGGACGTGACCGTCTACGTCCTCGCGCCGCCGCCGGTCACGACGGCGCTGAAAGCCCACCGCTACCTCGCGCCGGTCGTCACGGCTCCGCCGGTCCGCGAGACGCTGAAGCAACTCGCGGGCTACGTCCGGGAGGGGCCGGCCTCGTGGTCCCGAAAGCGCGGCTCGGTGTACGTCTGGGGCGAAGCGCGGGTCGATAGCGAGGCCGGGGAGGGTGGCGACCCCGACGAGAACGAGCCCGAAACCCGTGCGGTCTCACGGCTCCAGACCCCTGACGCCTACGTCGTGACCGGTGACGCCGCCGTGGCCGCGGTCGAACGCGTCCTCGAGGGGGACGTCGACCCCGGCTTTCGAACCCCAGCAGGCGCGTTCGGCCCCGAGTTCGTCCTCGAACTCGAGGGCGTCGAAGGGTTCTTCGACGAATCGACGCCCGAATCCGGGACGCCGCCGGTCGACGTTTCCTCGCCCTGAGCGGCGCCGGCGGTCGGCTTACACCAGGTCGCCGCGCCCCCGACCCGACGGGTTCGCCTCGGTCGACGGGATCTCGCCCGTCTCGGCGAGGCTCTTGAACCGCCGGAGGCTCTCGCCGGCGACCAGTTCTACGGGCGTGCCAAAGCGCGACAGTACCGCGTCGCCGAGCGCGCCGCCCGGCGGATCGTACTCGACCTCGAGGTCGACCAGCGTGCCGCGATCCCCCGGTGCCGGCTCGAACGAGATCGTACACTCGTAGCCGATCGGCGCGCCCTCGAGCGACTGCCAGCGGAGCCGGTCGCCGGGCTCGTCCTCGACCAGCAGGGCTTCCCACTCGAGGGAGCGGCCGAGCGGGGCGTCTGCACGCCAGTGGTGGCGCTCCTCGGCCGCCGGATCGCCGGAGACGTCGGCGAACCGACCGGCGATCCGGTCGAGGTGGCCGGGATCCCGCCAGTACTCGGCGAGTTCCTCGGCGGGCCGCCCCACGATGATCGATCGCTCGACGGTCGGCGCTTGCCCCTCGTCCACGATCGGGATGGCCTCCATGGAGCCAGCGTCCGCGTCGAGCAGCCGATACAGGCGGCTGTGACCGGTCAGCCCGCGGGCGACCAGGGCCCCGCCGACCGCCGCCGTCGCCGCGCCGGAGAGCGATCGATCCCGGAGGCCGCGCACGACGAGCGTGCCGCCGACCGCCGCCGACGCGACGCGCTCCCACCGGCCGACGTTCGGTTCGTCGGCGGCCCGGGAGCGCCGATCCGCGGGGGCGGTCCGCTCGTCGAACGCGGTTTCGCTCGAGTCGGCCGTCATGGTCGGACCCGGATGGGACGGCGGGTCGGTTCGACGCGAGGCCGGCCGTGACCGGGAGTCGCGACGGTCGACGCCTCGAGCACCGGACGCTGCGACATGCGCACACGTCGGGAGCGGGTGTTGGGTTGCATTAGTGGTTCGTGACGTACTCGAGCGAACATCACCAATGGTGGTTGGGGCTGCGAGTGCACGCTCGGGGGAGCAGCCAGATGGAGACGCAGGGCTATCGTCGACCGCGGCACGGTTCCACGGCCGTCACCGAGGGCGAGGAGGACGCACTGCTGGAGGGAACCCAGTCGGGAAGTCGGGAGGACGCCCGGTAGCCGCGAGCCCCCGTCAGTCGAGGATGTCGCCGATCCGGCGCGGTTCGCCCTGCAGGTTCGACTGCTCGGCGACGATCTTCAACACTTCGTGATCGGTGACGTCGTGGTAGGATTTCTCGGTCGCCTCCTCGATGAGGTCCCGCTCGAGGCGGAACTCGGTCCCTTCGTACACGACGTCGACGCCGTCGTCGTCGAACGCGAGAGTCGTCATGAACGGCCGTACGAGGTGGGATAATAAAAACGGGGCGGCTGGGAACGCAACCGCCCCGGTTCCCTGCGGGCGTTCTGATAGTCCTGGACTCGAGGAGGGAGCCGGACCGCGCCGACCGGGTAGTTTGAGGAAACAGGTCATCATTATTTTGACGAGGGGCGACCGAGGGAGCGTATGAGCGAAGCAAGCGAAGCGACTCGGGGAGGGAGTCGACCGGTGACCCCGTCCGCGACCCCGAGCGCCGGTGGTGGAAGGAAGCTGTCGTCTACAGGCTGAGCAGGCCGAGTGCCTCGGGGTCGTACGGAAGACTTCGTCTTCCGTGATGACGAGACGCTCCGCGTCTCGAACCACTTGACCCCGAGGCGGTTCACCAGGGGCAGGAGATCGGGATGACGAATACCACGTTCGAGACGCCAGACGAGATTCGGGACGTCGAGGCCGCGAACTTCGTCGAAGCGGTCCTCGAGTCCGGCGAGTACGACTCCTACGAGGAGGTCCGGTCGGTCGTCGAGGCCCGGAGCCGGGACAACGCCCGGACGCCGATGCAGTGGTCCGACGAGCCACACGCCGGATTCACCGGCGAGGAGGGCGACGGCGAGCCCTGGCTCCCGGTCAACGACGACTACGAGTCGGTCAACGTCGCGGCCGCGCGGGCCGACGGGGACTCGATCTGGCACTACTACCGGGAGTTGATCGACCTCCGGGAGCCGGGACGTCTTCGTTTACGGCGACTACGAACTGCTGGCGCCGGACCACCCCGAGGTGTTCGCGTACCGGCGGACGCTCGAGGACGAGACGCTGGTCGTCGCCTGTAACTTCTCCGACGGCGAGCCGACGGTCGAACTCCCGGCGCTGGCGGAGACGGAGGAGTCGCCCGACCTCCTGCTCGGGACCCACGGGCACGGCGACGAGAAGGGGGCCGGCGACGATCGGAGCCGGGAGCGGCACTCGAGTTGCGCCCCTACGAGGCCCGCGTGTACGAACTGTAGCCGGTCGGTTCGTCGCGAGTCGCGACGGGCCGCCGGTGCCCGTCTGCTGTGCGTCAGACGACGCGCGAGCTTTATTACTGGGGGGTCACATTGGATGCGAGTGTGGCCTTCAGCAGGGATCCGCTCGACGAACTCGTCGTCCCCGACGGGACCGAGGTCAAGGAAGTCGCCGTAGAGACGGCTGGAGACGTCCTCGTCGGTAGCAGAGCGACGATCGAGTTCGGCGTCCGGGGACGGAACGTTCTCGCGGGCGAGAGCGTCGAGGTCGACGGCGAGATCGAAGCCGAGGGCGACTGCCGGCTGGACATGTGGTGTGACGTCGCCGAAAACGTCCTGGTCGGCGAAGACGCCTACATCGGCGAGCGGGTCCACATCGGCGGCGAACTGAAAGTCGCCGGCGACCTAGACATCGGCGACGACGTCGACATCGAGGAGGGGTTCGAGGCCAACGGCTGGATCGTCATCCGGAACCCCATGCCGACGATCGTCCTGCTTTTCGTCTACCTCAAACACCTCCTGCTGATCGGCGAGGAGGACACGGCCCAGCGGCTCATCTCGGAACTCGTCGAGGAGGAGGACGACGACGAACCCGACGCCGACCCGCTCGTGATCCCGCGGAACGCGACCCTCGGCGACGACGCCTGGCGCGTCTCGACGCCCGCGACCATCGGTTCGAACTGCCGGCTCCACGGCAACGTCCGCGCCGAGCGCCTCGAGGTCGGCCGTGAGTGCAACGTCTTCGGCAGTCTGCGGGCTCGAAACGACGTCTCGGTCGGCGAGGGGACCCGCATTCACGGCGACCTGACGACCCGCGACGGGGACGTCGTCCTCGAGGACGACGCCCGCGTGCTCGGCGACGTCTCCTGTGAGAACCTGCGGCTCGCCCCCGGAGCGGAGGTCGACGGCACGATTCGGGCGACCGGCGAGATCACCATGGAGACGACCGAACGCGAGCGGGAGTAGCGCCGACCGCCCGGAAGCGGATCGGCGACAAACCATTTGTAGGGTGGATTTAATTATCGGACATGCCACTCCGGAGCGGCGAGATACGGCTGGAAGGACTCCTCGTCGCTCTGCTCGGGTTCGGACTCACGCGACTCGTCGTCGCCGAGACGCTACGGACTGAAACGGCGGTTCCGTTTCTCGTGGTCGGAACCGTCCCGCTGGTGGTCGGCCTCGGCCTCGCAGTATTCGGCGTCGTGCTCGCAGTCGGTGCGTTCCGCCGCTCGTACGTTCGCACCGTCGCCGGCTGGACGGTCCTCGGCACGGCGGCGATGACGGTCGTCCTGGGATTGACCGCCGCCGAGGCCGCGCTTCGGGGCGACCCCGTCGTCATCGTCTCTGAAAACAGCGTGCTCGTCGCGAACGTCCTCCTGGGCGGCGCCGTCGGCGGTGCGCTCACGGGCGACCGATCGGCCGCGAACCGCCACCGGCGACGGGAGGTCGAGCGGCAGGTCGACCAGGCAGTGCTCATCAATCGCGTGCTTCGTCACGAGGTCCTCAACAGCGCCACGATCGTTCGCGGCTACTCGGAACTGCTCCCCCAGCGATCGGACGACGACTCGGTCGACGCGATCCGCGAGGCGGCAGACCGGATCGAGGCCACGATCGAGGAGATCGGCGAGTTCGCGGATCCATCGGTCTCGGACCTCGGGGCTGTCGACATCGAGGAGGTCGTCCGAGCCGAACTCGCCGGGCGGGGGCTCCCCGCCGAAACGGACCTCGAGTCAGTTCGCGTCGTCGCCGACGAACGGCTGGGGATCGTCGTGGGGGAACTCCTCGAGAACGCGTTCGTTCACGGGACGAAGACTGACGCTGGAGAAACCGACGGGAACCCTCCGGTTCGGGTGGCCATCGATGCCAGCGAATCGGTCGTACATCTCCGGGTCATCGACGACGGACCTGGACTGCCGGCCCGGCCGCGGGGGCTTCTGGAGGAAGGGACGCTGCCCGAGTACGACGATCCCTCCTCCGGGTTCGGTCTCCAGCAGGTGCGGCTGCTCGTCGAGCGGTACGAGGGGACCGTCTCGGTCGAGGTCGACGACGGAACGACGGTGACCGTCTCGCTTCCGCGCGCGACGCCGGTCGGGGAGCCGACCTCGCCGCTCGAGGTCGGCCGTCGGGACCTCTTCGTCGCGGGCATCGCCTCGATCGTCGCTGGTGTCACCATGGGGCTGTACCTCGACGTCGTCCAGGGGCTGTTGCCGGTCATCGGCGCGCTGTACGGCGTCGAGAACCCCACGGTCGGGTGGGTCACGCACCTGTTCCACAGCCTCGTCTTCGGTTTGCTGTTCGCCGCCGGAATGGTTCGACCGACGTTCCGGTCCCACGACGGCGTCGGCAAGCGGATCGCGCTCGGTGCCGGCTGGGGGGTCGTCCTCTGGCTGGTCGCCGCCGGCTTCGTGATGCCGGTCTGGCTGTCGCTGGTCGGTCTCGAGGCGCCGCTACCGAACCTCAGCCGGGCCGGACTGGTTTCCCACGTTCTCTGGGGGACGGTCCTCGGGGGATTCTACGGAGTCGTCTCCCGCTGGCTCTCGTGGCCGCGTCGGTGACGCCCGCCCTCCGGATCTGTGGCCACAACTGAAACGATTTACACACCGATCGCACAGCTGTCGTGCGATCGGGTGTGCATTGACTTTCAGTGGCTACTATAGCCGAAATAGGTTTTCGAGGCGGGTCGTGGCTATCGGCGCGAGTTTCTACTGGCGATTTTTACCCCTATTCTTAATACTGATAAATGCGATAGGGAAAGACGAGCATGGTAATAAAAGACACACTTCGCGGATGGAGGTATCCATGCGATCGATCGTACTGACGAAAGGCGTCCCGGACTTCTCGGAGGGGGCGGTGTCGTTCGACGAGGACGGCCACCTGGAGCGGGGGAAGACGCCGACGGTGATGAACCCGAACGACGAGTTCGCGGTCCAGGCGGCGCTCCAGACGAAGGTCCGCCACGGCGGGCACGTCAGCGGGATGAGCATGGGGCCACCGGGGTACGCGGAGGTACTCGAGGAGGCGATGGAATCGGTCTATCTCGACGACAGCTACCTCCTCTCGGATCGGGAACTCGCGGCCTCGGACACGTGGGCGACGGCGATCACCCTGAACGCGGGCCTCGAGACGTACCAGGAGCAGGTCGCGGAGATCGACCTCGTGTTCGCGGGGTTCAAGACGGCCGACGGCGAGACGGGCCAGACCGGTCCACAGACCTGTTGGGGGATGGACTGGCCGATCGTCACCCACGTGATCGCGCTGGACGTCGATTCCGAGGAGCGGCGACTGCGGGCGAAGCGACTCGTGGAGGGCGACGTCGACGAGATCGAGACGGTCGAAGCGCCCCTGCCGTGTTTCGTCGTCACCGATCCCGAGTTCGAGCCCACCTACCGGAAAGCGTCTCACCGGCTGACCCACAAGCAACTCCGCGCGGAGACCCAGGAGCGGGCGGCCAACCACGAGGAGCACCTGACCACGTGGGACCACGTCGACCTGAACCTCGACCCCGACTACATCGGGCTCGACGGCTCGCCGACGATCGTCTCCTCGGTCGACCCGATCCCCAAAGCGCCGTCCGAGCGGGAGGCGACGATGATCGATCCGGGCGAGGACGACATGGGCGAAGTCCTCGAAGAGATGCACCCGTTCGCCGCGGGAGGGGACGCCGGCACGGGGGCAGGTGATTGACCATGACCATGGATCCGAACGAACACACGGTCGACGAACTCGAGGACGAACTGGAATCGATCGACGACGAGGACGTACTCCAGTCGATCCTGGAAGCCGAGCAGGCGGGCCGGGACCGAAAGACGGCCCGCGAGGCGGTCCACCGGCGGCTCGAGGCCGTCGGTGCGGTCGACGAGGAAAGCGAGAGCGAGGGACTCGAGGGCGACACCGAGACGGAAGGCGAGTACGAGGAGACGGAGGAGACGGTCGGCGAGGAGGCGGAGGGCGAAGAGGTAGAGGAGGTAGCCGAAGCAGAAGACGAAGCGGGAGAGGAAGAGGAGGAAGACGACGAACTCTCCCACCCCACTCGCGACAAACGACACGTCCGCGCCCTCGAGGACGGCGACTACGCCGACATGTGGGTGTTCTGCGAGACCCAGGGGGGCGAACTCATCGACGTCTCGAAGGAGATGCTCGGAAAGGCCCGTCGCCTGATGGACGAGTTCGCGGAGGAGTATGGGGTCTCCGCGAGCGAAGAGAGCGGAGGCTCGGAAGACGGGACGGCTTCCGGCGACGAGGAGAACGTCGTCGCCTTCCTGATGGGCGACGACTGCGAGGGGCTGGCGGAGGAGTGTATCGCCTACGGGGCCGACGTCGCGGTCTACCACGACGACGACAGACTCGAGCGGTTCTTGCACAAGCCCTACACCGAAATCTCGGCTCACATGGCCCGCGGCGAAGGGTCGATCGAGAGCACGGAGTGGCGCGACTACGACCAGCCCCGTTACATCCTGTTCCCGGCGACGAACAACGGCCGGGACCTCTCGGCGAAGGTGCAGGCCGAACTCGACTCCGGGCTCGCCTCGGACTGTTCGGACCTGTTCATCGAGGAGAACGAGGTCTCGAACCCCGTCAAGACGGGCGAACCCGGCGTCAAGAAAACGTTCGAGAAGGTCCTTCATATGAAGCGTCCGGACTTCTCGGGCTTCGAGTATTCGACCATCCTCTGTCTCGACAACCCGGGTCGGGAGTTCCACCCGCAGGGCGCGTCCGTGATTCCTGGGAGTTTCGAGCCGATCGAGCCGGATTACGATCGGGACGGGCTGGTCGTCGAACACGAGATGGCCCTCGAGGACGACTGGTTCCGCGTCGAGATCACCGAACACGACCGGCTCGAAGCGGGCATCGACCTCACGGGTCACGAGGTGATCGTCTGTCTCGGGCGGGGTATCGCGGAGGATCCCACCGAGGGGATGGAACTCGGGCTGGACCTGGTCGACGCGTTCGAGGACGCGGAACTGGGCATCACCCGGGGCATCGTCACCTCCTCCTACCAGTTCGAGGGCCACGTCGAGGAGTACTCGAAGGAAGAACGACAGATCGGCGAGACCGGCCAGGTCGTCGCACCCGATCTCTACATCGCCGCCGGCGTCTCCGGCGCGGTCCAGCACAAGGTCGGGATGGACGAGTCGGATACGATCGTCGCGATCAACACGGACACCGACGCCCGGATCCGGGACTTCTCGGACTACTTCATCGAGGGCGACCTGTTCGAGGTGCTCCCGGAACTGACCGAGGCGATCGAGTCCGGCCGGACCGAACTCGAGGCGATCGCGGACGGCAGCGGCGAGGAGAGCGAAAACGGGGGTGAGAGCCGATGAGCACCGACACCGCCGATCGCGAACACTACGAGGCCGTCGTCGTCGGCTGCGGACCGGGCGGCGCGGCGGCCGCAGCACGGCTCGCGGAACACGGCGTCGAGACGCTCGTCCTGGAACGGGGCACGGAGGCCGGCTCGAAGAACGTCTCCGGCGGGCTGATCTACGCCGAAGACTCGGCGCCGTACACGATCGACGACCTCTTCGACGGCTTCCGCGAGGAAGCCGCCGAGCGGCCGGTCACCGACTATCGGATTCACAACGTCGCGGGCAACAGCGTCAAGACCTACGACCTCAGGGACCTCCACGAGCACGATACCGACTGGTGTGAGGCGGTCCTCCGGCGACGGATGGACTCGTGGCTCGAGCAGCGCGTCCACGAGAAGACGAGCGAGACGGGCGGCGGCGTGCTGACGAACGTCCGGGTGAACGGCCTCCTTCGCGAAGACGGGGAAATCGTCGGCGTCACCTGCGACGAACTCGACCCGATCGGGGCGGACCTGATCGTCGCCGCCGACGGCGTCAACTCCGAACTCGCCCGCGATGCGGGTCTGATGGACTGGGAAGAACCCGAGGAGTGGTTCCAGGGCGTCAAAGCCGTCGTCGATATGGACCCCGCCGTCATCGACGACCGGTTCGACCTGGGGGAGGACGAAGGGGCCGCTCACCTCTTCTCGGGGGACCTGTTCGAGGACGTCCGCGGCGGCGGCTTCCTCTATACGAACGAGGACTCGCTTTCGATCGGGACCGTCTTCCACCTCGACAGCCTCGTCGAGCAGCAGGCAGAGCCCCATCAACTGCTCGACGCCCTGCTAACACACCCGATGATGGCCCGGTGGCTCGGCGACGAGTACGCGGAACGCGAGTACGCCGCGAAGCTCGTTCCCGACTCGAAGAAGGTCGCCCACCCCGAGCCCTACCAGGATCGGCTCGTCCTCGTCGGCGACGCTGCCGGCCAGATGCAGGCCCAGGGACCGATCATCAAGGGGATGAACCACGCCGTCACCGCCGGAGCGCTGGCAGCCGACGCCTTCGCCGTCACGCGGGGCAACGCCGATCCCGAGGCCGCCGGCCGCCGCTACGCCAAGCTACTCGAGGACTCGGGTACGATGGACAAACTCCGGCCCCGACGGTACGAACTCGCCCGCGCAGTCGGCGAGCGCGAGACCGTGACGAACGCCGTCGAACGCGTCCTCGACTCGCCGGTCGGCCGCGTCGCGCTCGGGAACCCGATCTCGAACCGGCTGCTCGAGCGGGCGTACAACTCGCCGTTCCTGGTCTCGATGTTGCCGGACACGCGGACGGGCTACGTGACGGTCCCGTCGATCATCGGCGAGCAACACGGCCGCACCATCCAGTGGGAGACCGACATCGAACCGCCGACCCTCGAGGAGCGGATCGGCGAGTTGACCTACGATACGGACGTCGGCAACCCCCATATCGAACTCGAGGACGAGTCCTTCGACGCGAGCGGGGCGGCGGTCTACGCCTGCCCGGTCAGCGCGGAGGACTTCGGCGGCGGCTGCTACCGCTCGGAGGAGGTCACACACAACGGTTCCGAGGAGACGGTCGTCAGCCTCGACACCCAGCCCTGCGTCGAATGTGGGACCTGCGCGATCGTTGCCGACACGACGTGGGAACACCCCCGCGGGGGGAAGGGTGTGGAGTACCGCGAGGGGTGATCGCGCGTGAGCCGCTATGGACCCCGAATCGCCGCGCTCGAGCGCCGGGCCGAACGGGAGCGGCGGCGACTCGAGCGCGCCGATTCCCCGACCGTCGGCCGAGGCGACGACGTGCTCCGGCCCGACGAGCCCAGCGAGTACCTCCGGGAGGGTGCCGGCCCGGCGATCTGGCTCTACGTCGAGGGGCGAACCGGCGGGCGATTCGTCCAGTTCTCGCCTGCCGAACTCGCGGCCCTCGAGTCGGCGATGAACGACTGGTTCGAGTGTTACGCGCTGTGTCACGGCGTCGAGATCGACGCCGAGTTCACCGTTAGGGAAGCGGCGGAACTGCTACTCGAGACGCGAAACGTGATCCACACGGCGCAGTTGTTGACGCAGGTTCCGGCGAGAACGTAGACGATCGCCGCTGGCGCCGTCGAACGGCAACCGTCCCGAACAGTAATCCTCACTCGTCCCGTACCGAACACGTGGCACTGATCGTCGAGTACGAACTCCGGACGCCGGTACTCGCCACGGTCGAGACAGCTCCCGCACGGATCCGACTCGAGGAGATCTATCGCACCGACGCCGACCGACTGAAACTCCTCTTCTGGGCGACCGGCGAAGGCTTGGAGTCGTTGCGGGACGCCCTGGCGGACGACCCGAACGTCGCGAGCGTCTCCCTGCTGGACGATGCCGACGAGCGGCGGCTGTACAGCGTCGTCATGACCGAGGAGGCGGAAGAGGGATTCACCTACCCCGTCGCGGCCGAGCACGACGTCGTGTTACTCGAGGCCGTCGTTACCGACTCGACGGTCGTCCGGGCGAGGGCACCGAACCGTACGGCCCTGTTCTCGTACCGCGAGGAGTGTGCGAACCGGGGGATCGAACTCCGACTCAAACGCATCTACCGCGAGGACGACTGGACGACCGACCGCTACGGCATCACGAACCGACAATGGGAGGCCCTCGAGGCCGCGCTCGAGGCGGGCTACTTCGAGGTCCCGCGCGGAACGACCCTCTCGGAACTGGCGACCGAACTCGGCATCTCGGACCAGGCGCTGTCCGCGCGGCTCCGTCGGGGCCAGGCGAACCTTCTGGAGCACACCATACGAGAAAGCGGACCCGATATGAAGGGTTGAGCAGCCAACCCGGTTCCTTTCCCCGTTCGTTCCCGTTCCTGAAAACATGAGTACCGAACAGTTGTCGACGGAGCCGGAACCGAACGACGGGCGATTCGTCTACCGAGGGGACGACGACCGGCCGCTCAGCGAGGCCGTCGTCGCCGCGGTCGCGGCGGACGACGGGACAGACGACGTAACGGCCGTCGCCCGGGAGTACGGCCCGCTATACGACGCGATCGATCCCGGTGCGCTGGATTCGCTGTTCGATTCCTCCGGAACGCCGGACCGGAGCGGGAGCGTCTCCTTTAGCTATGCGAATCGCCGCGTCGAGGTCGACTCGACCGGACGCGTCGTTCTCCGTTCTCGCGCCTAAGTTCTCGCTCGAGACCGCTCGAGCGCGCCGAACGAACCTCGTCAGCCGAAGGTAACGGAGCCGTCTTTCGTCAGTAGATCAGCTCGTCGTCGTTCTCGACCATGTACAGTGTCCGTGCGGCGATGTTGACCGCGTGATCGCCGACCCGTTCAAGATCCCGGACCGTCAACAGGAGCCGCGAGACGTCCTGGAGGAGCTGTTCGACCTCGTCGGCGGCCTCGAGTTCGCGCTCGATCAGGTCCCGGACGACGATCTCGCTGGCCCGTTCGGCGAGTTCGTCGAGGTCGTCGTCGCGATCGGCGAGTTCCCGACACCTGTCGGTGTTTTCGGTGTCGTAGGCGTTCATCGCGTCCTCGACCATCTCGAGGGTGATTTCGCCCATCGACTGAACGTCGACGTCGGGGAAGAGATCCCGCGTCGCGTCGAGGGTGTACTCCCCGAGATTGACCGCGAGGTCGCCGATCCGCTCGAGGTCGGTGATGATCTTGAACGAGGCGGCGATAAATCGGAGGTCGCTCGCGACGGGTTGTTGAAGCGCGAGCAGGTCGATACACTCCTGTTCGAGGTCGAGATACATGCGATTGATCTCGCCGTCGCCCTCGATCACTTCCCGGGCGAGGTCCTCGTTTTTCTGTTCTAGGGCGTCGAGCCCCATCCGCAACCGTTCCATCACGACTTCGCTCATGTAGAGGATGTCCTCGCGGAGTTCCGCGAGTTGCTCCTGATAAGATTTCCGAGCCATGGTCAATTCACCTTCCCGGGCGGAAATATAGCTTGTGCTCACCGTATTTGGCGGGGGCGGTCGTCGCCCTCGTCGCGGTCCGCTCTCGCGACCGTTCCACCCGTCTCGATGCGATTCCGTCTGCGAAAGCATTAATTGACCAGGTGCTAAAACGAGGGGCAATGACCGACGCTACGGGTCGGCTCGAGCGATACCTGGCCGACGAACTGGGCGAGTGTCGCGACGACGACCTCGAGAAGCGACTCGACGAACTCGAGTCCCTCGACGATGCGGTCGAGAGATCGACGCTCGATCACGACGTCACAGTCCTTTCCGCGTTGGCGAACGGGACCCGGTACCGGATCGTTCGGCTGCTGGTCGAAGCCGATAGCGAACTCTGTGTCTGTGAACTGTCGCCGTTGCTCGACGTCAGCCAGAGCGCGATCAGTCACGCGCTCTCCCAGCTCCACGATGCGGGGCTGGTCTCCCGGGAGAAAGACGGGAAGTGGCGCAAGTACGGGCCGACACAGCGAGCGATCGCCCTCGTCACCGCGCTGGACGGGACGCGCCGTCGGAGCCGTACTCGATCGTAGTCGCCCGGCCGTCCCGACTCGTTGCGGGGCCGATACAGAACACGAACCATTCATTCGTATCTGACCCCAGTCTAGCTCACCGTTCCGTCCCTGCCCCCAGACGGGCCGTTGTAACACGTATTTAACTCTCAGGAATGAGTAGATATACATATCTGGTCTTTCTCATTTGAGCTATGGTTGAATCGAATGTCGGTCGACGGACCGAACCGGACGAATCACAGGAGGGGCCTGGCACCGACAGAAGCCGACCGAGTTCCGCCGCCTGCCGGCAACGCGAGTCGACGGACTCGACCGGCGCGTTCGGCCAGCGAACCGGGCGGTCGGATCTCCTCTTTCTCGAGGGGGTCCTCCCCGCCGCGGCCGGACGCGTCGGCGAGGAACCGATCGAGCGCCAGACCGAACGCTGCCTCGATCGGCTCGAGGAGGTCCTCGCGGGATACGGCCTCGGCCTGGAGGATCTGGTGCGTGTCAGGGTCGCGATAACGGACCTGGACGCGGAGACTCGCCAGCGGGTCGACGACGCCTACGTCGGGCGGTTCGACTGCGAATTCCCGCCGCGGACGGTGGAGGGAGTCTGTGAACTGCCGGGCGACGCCCGGATTCAGCTCGAGGCGATCGCGGCCGACGAATGAGACGCCGGAGACGGAGATTTCGTTCCATGAACTCGATATACACGACACGAGGCGTCGGATCGGCAGGAAAGCGCGCTGGACTGACGACCGGCCGAAAGGCGGGGCGGCATCGATGACCGGCCGCGAAGGTGACGACGAGCACGATCACGGACCGGACTGTGATTGTCCGAACTGCGGTGATCCGCGGTCGATGGACGTTCTCGACAAGTACCTGACCGTCTGGATCTTCGCAGCGATGACGGTCGGCGTCGGACTCGGCTACGTCGCGCCCGGCGTCGTCGCGCCGATCCAGGAGTACCATCTCGTCGAGATCGGGCTGATCCTGATGATGTACCCGCCGCTGGCGAAAGTCGATTACCGGCGGCTGCCGACCGTCTTCCGGAAGTGGCGGGTGCTCAGTCTCAGCCTGCTCCAGAACTGGCTCATCGGTCCGACCCTGATGTTCCTGCTCGCGGTGATATTCTTCAGCGGACTGGTCCCACCGTTTCCGGCTCATCCCGAGTACTTCCTCGGGCTGGTCTTCATCGGCATGGCCCGCTGTATCGCCATGGTACTCGTCTGGAACGACCTTGCGGATGGCTCGAGCGAGTACGCCGCCGGGCTGGTGGCGTTCAACAGCGTGTTTCAGATCCTCACCTACGGGGTGTACGTCTGGTTCTTCGCACTGTTTCTCCCGCCACTGTTGGGAATGGACGCTCTCGTGGCTGGGATCGGTGCGTTCGAAATCACCGTCGAACAGGTCTTCCGCGCGATCGCGCTCTTCCTCGGCGTTCCGTTCGCCGCGGGCGTCCTCACCCGCCTGGGCGGGGTTCGCACCAGGGGTGCGGAGTGGTACAACGAGGAGTTCGTCCCGACAATTAGCCCGCTCACCCTGATCGCACTGCTGTTTACGGTGGTCGTCATGTTCGCCACACAGGGCGACAACATCCTCGCACAGCCGACCGACGTCCTCTGGATCGCAGTCCCGCTGACGATCTACTTCGTCGTGATGTTTCTGGTAAGCTTCGCGATGGGCCGTGGTATCGGTGCGGACTACTCGACGACGACGGCGATCGGCTTTACCGCCGCGTCGAACAACTTCGAACTCGCGATCGCGGTCGCCGTCGCCGTCTTCGGCGTCGGCTCCGGGGTCGCCTTCGCGACGGTCGTCGGCCCGCTGATCGAGGTCCCGGTCCTGCTGGCGCTGGTCCACGTCGCGATCCGCCTCCAGGAACGGTTCGACTGGGCGGGCTACGAGACCGGTTCCCTGGGACCGACCGAACCCGACGTCGGCACGGACCTCGACCCCGACCGGACGACCGAAACCGACGACTGAGCGTCGTCGGTCCTCGTCGAGGGTCAAGCGAGCTAGCCGGCGAACTCCACGTCCGTTATCTCGAACCGGGCGCCGCCGTCGGCGCTGTCGGTCACGCGCAGGTCCCAGCCGTGGGCGTCGACGATCTGTTTCACGATGTACAGGCCGAACCCGGTTCCGTCGCTGGACGTCGAGTAGCCGACGTCGAACACGCTGTCCCGATCGGATTCCGGAATTCCCGGTCCGTCGTCGGCGATGTAGAACCCCTCGTCCTCGAGATCGCCGATCCGGACTGTCACGTCGTTACCGCCGTGATCGATCGCGTTTCGGACGAGGTTCTCGAAGAGTTGCTGGAGTCGCCCGGCGTCGGCCTCCAGTTCCCGATCGCACTCGACCTCGAGGGTCGCATCCGCCGTGGCGACGCTCCGCCAGCAGCGCTCGGTCAGTGACTCGAGGTCGATGCGTTGCCGTTCGCCGATCTCCTCCCCGTTGCGCGCGAGCGACAGCAGGTCCTCGATCAGTCCGTCGATACGGTCGAGCGCCCAGTCGACTTCCTCGAGGTGCTCCTCGTCGGTTTCTGGTCCGTCGGAACGGGCCAACTCGAGGTTCCCCTTCGCGACCGAAACCGGGTTACGGAGGTCGTGGGAGACGACGCTGACGAACTCGTCCAGCCGCTCGTTCTGTCGCTCTAGCTGGTCGGTTCGCTCGCGGAGCGCCCGCTTGTCCTGCAGTTGGGCGAGTTTGACCGTCGCGTGGCCGACGAGGAGTTCGGCGAACTCGCGGTCGTGACGGTCGAACGCCTCGACGTCGCTCGAGACGGTCTGGAACGTGCCGAACTCGCCGATCGGGATCGTCAGTGCCGAGCGGTACTCCGGATCCGCCGGGGTGATCTCGCTCTCGCGGAGGTCGTCGACGACGATCGTCTCCTGGCGGTTGTACGCCCTCGTGGCGAAGGTATCGTCCTTTAGTGAGGTCCGGGCGTGATACTGGCGGTCGTCGACCTCGAGCGTCCAGGCCTCCTGGATCAGGTGGCCGTCCCGCTCGACGTCGACCGCCACGAGGTCGAACTCGAGGATCCGTTCGGCCGTCTCGGTGAGCGCCTCGTAGACGGCCGCGGGTTCGTCCGCGCCGCCGATCCGTCTGGCCGCGGCGTGGAGCGCTGACAGCGTCCGTTCGCGATCCTTGCGCTCCGAGATCTTTCGAGAGTTGACGACGTAGCCGTCGAGGGCGGTATCGATCACGCCGCTGGTGACCGACTCGAGCCAGACCCACGAGCCGTCGGCGTGCTGGAACCGGTATTCGATGCGCTTCCTGTCGGGTTCGGCGTCGGCCGGTTTCTCGGTCAGCGAGCGGAACGTCTCCAGAACTCGGTCCCGGTCGTCGGGGTGAATATACTCGAACGCGTTCTCCCCGATCAGTTCGTCGGGTTCGTAGCCGAGCACCCGTTCGATGGCCGCACTCTCGTACGATATCGTTCCGTCTTTTTCGAGGACGGTGATGACGTCCATCGCGTTCTCGATATAGGCCCGGTAGCGACGGGTGAGACGCTCGAGTTCCCGTTCCTGGGTCTTTCGCTCGGTGATGTCGCGGGTGAACCCGACGATTCGGGCCACGTTCCCCTCCTCGTCGACGACTGGTTCGCACTTCACCCAGACCCAGCCCGTCTCCCCGTTCCGGCGGATGCGGTACTCGACGTCGTTCGCCTCGCCGTTCGAGGCCGCTTCCATCACCTCCTCGACCAGGTCCCGATCCGCCGGATGAACGGCCTGCAGGAAGTCCAGAGGGTCGTCCTCGAGGCCCTCCCGGGAGCGTCCCCAGACTCGTTCGTAGCCGGAGACGAACACCAGTTCCTCCCACTCGGCGTCGAACATCCAGACACAGTCCGGGATGTTTTCGGTGAGATCCGCCAACCGTCGTCGAAACCGATCTGCGTCCCGCTCGCTTCGCCGCCGTTCGACCGCGTTCTCGATCCGGTTCGCGAGGACTGTGTACTGGGCGGTCCCGGTTTCCTTCCGACAGTAGTCGGTGGCGCCGGCCGAAATCGCCTCGCTTGCGACCTCGTCGGTGCCTTGCGCGGTAAAGAGGATGAACGGCAAGTCGGGATACGCCGCTCGGACGGCCTCGAGAAACTCGAGACCGTTTCGACCGGGCATCTCGTAGTCGGAGACGACGCAGTCGATCCCGCCGGCCTCGAGTCGATCCAGGCCCGTCTCGACGTCCGTCGCGGTGACGACCGAGAGCCGATCGTCCGCTCGCTCGAGAAACGTCGCCGCGAGCTCCGCGAATTCGGCATCGTCGTCGACGTGCAGGACCCGAATCGGGTCAGCCATACCACCGCCTTGTGATTTTTCTCAGTAATGCTTTGTGGTAGCCCGTGACAACGAGGTGACAGCGGTGCGCACCCAATAGAGCCGTACGGACCCGAGACCGTCAACCGGCGGCCCGTAGATCGAACCGAATCTTCGGGGTTACCCGAACTTGCCGGTGATGTAGTCCTCGACGCGGTCGTGTTCGGGGTTCTCGAAGATCTTGTCCGTGTCGTCGAACTCGACGAGGCGGCCGCCGGTGAGGAAGACGGCCGTCTTGTCCGAGATGCGGGCCGCCTGCTGCATGTTGTGCGTGACAATGACGACCGTGTACTCCTCGGCGAGTTCCTCGACCAGATCTTCGATCTTCGAGGTCGCGACGGGGTCGAGCGCCGACGCCGGCTCGTCCATCAGGATCACTTCCGGGTCCGGTGCGATCGCACGGGCGATACAGAGTCGCTGCTGTTGTCCGCCCGACAGCTCGAGGCCGCTGGTATCCAGCTGGCCTTCGACCTCGTCGAGGAGGGCGGCCCGCTCGAGGGCGGTGTGGACCTGTTCGTCGAGGTCGCCGTCGTCTTCGCCCTGGACGCGGAGGCCGTAGGCGACGTTGTCGTAGATGGACTTGGGGAAGGGGTTGGGTTTCTGGAAGACCATGCCGATCTTCCGGCGCAGAGCGACGGGATCGACGTCGTCGTCGTAGACGTTTTTCCCGCGGAAGAAGAGGTCGCCCTCGACGCGGGCGACGTCGATGAGGTCGTTCATCCGGTTGATCGACCGCAGGAACGTCGACTTCCCACAGCCCGACGGGCCGATCAACGCGGTGACCTGCTGTTCCGGAATCTCGAACGAGATGTTCTGGAGTGCCTGGTCGTCGCCGTAGTAGACGTCCAGGTCCCGCGACTCGATCACTGGATCGGCGACCGAACCCGAACGGTCGGTTGCGGGTTCGGCGTCCGTCGCTTGCTCGTTCGTCGGTCGGTCGTCGGTACGGTCGGTCGGAGTCTGGGTAGTCGTGCGTTGGGTCATCGGGTGATCACTCCTGGGTCTGGTATCGGTTGCGGATGACGATCGCGATCGAGTTGATCGACAGCAGGATGACGAGCAGCGTCACCACGCCGGCCGCGACGACGCCGTACTGGAACTCCGTCTCGGGGAGGTCCGCCCACGTGTAGATCTGCATGGGCATCGCGCTGATCTTGCTGAAGAGGCTGTTCGGAACGCCGAAGACCGCCGTGGGTGCGCCGATCATGATAAGCGGCGCGGTCTCGCCGATCGCCCGCCCGAGCGCGAGGATCGTCCCTGTCAGGATGCCGGGCATCGCTCGCGGGAGGACGACGTTGCGGATCGTCTGCCACTTCGTCGCGCCCATCCCGTAGCTGGCCTGGCGCTGCGAGTCGGGCACCGAACGGATCGCCTCCTGGGCCGAGATGATGACGATCGGCAGGATGAGCAGGGAGACGGTGAAGCCGGCCACCAGCAACGTCCCGAATCCGATATTGAGCAGCCCTACGAACAGGCCGAGCCCGAGCAGCCCGTAGACGACCGAGGGGACACCGGCGAGGTTCGCGATGTTGAGCTGGATGAATCGGGTCAGCGGCCCGTCGCTTGCGTACTCCTCGAGGTAGATCGCCGCGCCGACGCCCAGCGGGAAGGTGATCAGCGCGATCAGGATCATCAGCGCGATCGAGCCGACGATCGCTGGGAAGAAGCCGGCGTCGTACGGGTTGCTGAAGCTCGGCGGGTTCGTGAGGAACTGCCAGTCGACCCACGGCCCGTTCGCGGGGTCGAAGATCGCCAGCGCGTCGACGAGCACGTTGAGGAGCAACGCCGCGAGCGCGACGATGCCGACCAGCGCCGCCGCCAGCGTGAGCCAGCGGAACGCGACGTCTTTCGTCCGACTCACCTGTTCGAACGACGGTTGTCGTGACGATTCCGATGCGTCAGTGAGATCCGTTTTCGTTGTCGAGTCCGTTTCCGAAGACATTAGCGGTACACCTCCCGGTAGCGCGAGGAGACCCACTCGCTGAAGAGATTCATCGCGAACGTGATGACGAACAGCGTCAACCCGACCGCGAACAGGCTCTTGTACTCGGTCGACTGTCCGACGACGTCGCTGGCCCCGATCTGGACCATCGCGGCGGTCATCGTCTGGACCGACTCGAGGAACATCCCGCCGGGATCGGTCAGGTCGATCATCCGGGGGGTCATCCCCGCAGCGATGGCGACGATCATCGTCTCGCCGATCGCCCGCGAGAGCGCGAGGATGTACGACGAGAGGATCCCGGACAGCGCGGCCGGGACGACGACCGACGTCGAGACGGTGAACTTCGTCGCGCCGAGCCCGTAACTGGCCTGGCGCAGCGAGTCCGGCACCGAACTCATCGCGTCCTCGCTGATCGAGGAGACCATCGGAATGATCATGATCCCGACCATGATCGACGCCGACAGCGCGTTGAAGGTTCCCAGCGGGAGGATGCGGTCGAGTACTGGCGTCACGTAGACGAGCGCGAAGTAGCCGTAGACGACTGTCGGGACACCCGCGAGCACCTCGAGCGCGGGCTTGAGGTACGCGCGTCTCCGCTCGGTGGCATACTCCGAGAGGTAGATCGCCGTCAGCAGCCCGATCGGCAGGGCGATCGCGGCGGAGCCGAAGGTAATGATCAGCGTGCCGGAGATCAGTGGCCAGACACCGTACACTTCGTTCGAGGGTGTCCACTCGGTCCCGGTCAAGAACTCGAGCGGGGGAACGGCCGCGAAGAAGTCGACGGCGTCGTACAGCAGCGTGCCGATGATCGCCAGGGTCGTCAGAATCGAGAGGAAGGCACACACCGCGAAGAAGGTCTTGAACGCGATGCCTCTGAACGAGCGAGCGCCGTCGTTCGTGAGATCGGGCGCGTCAGTACTCATTCGTCGACCACCTCCTCGACGACCTCCTCGAACTTCTCGAGGTTCTCGTCGCGTACCTCCTCGGAGACCGGGACGTAGCCGACTTCGTTGATGAGATCGGTCGAACTCCGTTCGAGGTAGAACCGGACGAAGTCCCGCACTTCGGGCCGTTCCAGCGACTCCCGTGCGGCGTAGATGTACAGCGGCCGCGAGAGCGGCGTGTACTCGCCTTCGCGAGCCGTTTCGAGCGATGGACCGACACAGCCGTCGCCGTCGTCGATCTCGAGGCCCTTTACCTGCTCGGGGTTCTCGTCGTAGTAGGCGAACCCGAAGTAGCCCATGGCGTACCGGTTGCCCTGGATCCCCTGGACGATCGTCCGATCACGTTCGGTGGCGTGGTAGTCGGTCCGGTGGGTGTCGTCCTCCTCGAGGATCGTCTCGGCGAAGTAGTCGAAGGTCCCCGAGGTCGTGTCCGCGCCGAAGAACTCGATCTCTTCGTCGGGCCACTCCTCACGGACGTCGCTCCAGCGATCGGCACCGCCTTCGCGCCAGAGCTCCCGGAGTTCCTCGACGGTGAGGCAGTCGACTTCCTCGAGGTCCGGGCTCACGACGACAGTCAGCGCGTCCGTCGCGACGGTGAACTCGATCGGATCGATTCCGTTCTCTCCGCACTGTTCCCGTTCGACGTCGGCGATTCCGCGGCTCGCGTTGTTGATATCCGTCATTCCGGGGCAGAAGAAGTTCGAGAAGCCGCCGCCGGTCCCCGTCTGACTGATCGAGACGGTCACGTCGTCTCGCTCCTTCGAGAACTCGGACGCGACCACCTCGGTGATGGGGAACACGGTCGAACTCCCGGCGACGTTTACCTCCCGTGCCCTGTCCGCGAGCGTGCCGGCACAGCCGGCGAGCCCGGTCGACGCCACCGCGGCCGACCCGGCCAAAAAACTCCGCCGTCCGAGTCCGGACGACGGTTCGCCAGTGGAGTCTTTCGACATCACTAGGGGATGGCCAACTGCCGGATAAGTACCATACTATGATGGATATATAGTGGTACGTAGACATGGGAAAACGCGACCTCGAGACGGAGCCAACGGTTATCTCTCGGTATGGGCTACGAACTGCCCGTTATGGGAAGAAAAGACGCTGAATCGATCGATCAGCGCGAGGCCGTTGGCCCGGCCAGGGGCTCGAGTGACGGGTACGTAGAAGGCGAACGCGTTCGGAAAGCGATCACGGAAACGGAGAGCCTCCGCTTGCAGTCGTATTCGACGGATGAAACGCCGGTCCCGCAGTCCGTCGAGGTAACGATACGTAGCCGGATCGGAACCGTACCGAGGACGGCGTTACCCGAACTTGCCGGTGATGTAGTCCTCGACGCGGTCGTGTTCGGGGTTCTCGAAGATCTTGTCCGTGTCGTCGAACTCGACGAGGCGGCCGCCGGTGAGGAAGACGGCCGTCTTGTCCGAGATGCGGGCCGCCTGCTGCATGTTGTGCGTGACGATGATGACCGTGTACTCCTCGGCGAGTTCCTCGACCAGATCTTCGATCTTCGAGGTCGCGACGGGGTCGAGCGCCGATGCCGGCTCATCCATCAGGATCACTTCCGGGTCCGGTGCGATCGCTCGCGCGATGCACAGGCGCTGTTGTTGCCCGCCGGAGAGGTCTAGCCCGCTCGTCTCGAGTTGGTCCTCGACCTCGTCGAGGAGGGCGGCCCGCTCGAGGGCGGTGTGGACCTGTTCGTCGAGGTCGCCGTCGTCTTCGCCCTGGACGCGGAGGCCGTAGGCGACGTTGTCGTAGATGGACTTGGGGAAGGGGTTGGGTTTCTGGAAGACCATGCCGATCTTCCGGCGCAGAGCGACGGGATCGACGTCGTCGTCGTAGACGTTTTTCCCGCGGAAGAAGAGGTCGCCCTCGACGCGGGCGACGTCGATGAGGTCGTTCATCCGGTTGATCGACCGCAGGAACGTCGACTTCCCACAGCCCGACGGGCCGATCAGCGCCGTCACCTGCTGTTCCGGGATTTCCATCGAGATACTCTGTAGCGCCTGGTCGTCGCCGTAGTAGACGTCCAGGTCCCGCGACTCGATGATCGTCTCGGCCGGGTCGGCGTCGCGGCGAGAATCCTCGTCGGTAACCGACCCGATTCCGGATTCCGGACGGCCGGTCTCGGACGTCGATACAGTTCCTGGGCCGCCGCCGTTCGCGGTCATGCGAGGTACCTAGGCGTTGTGGCTCCGGCAGTTACCTGTTCCGGATTCGTTCGAGCGGTTCGGACCGTGTCGCTCGCGCTGGTCTCGAGACCGTACGAGGACGGGAGACGCTCCGTCATTGACTCGGGAAACGAACTCGGCGAACAAGTAGCCCGCTATGAGCGGTACGTCTCCCAACTGTGGGCTACATATCGCTACGTATTTCTCGGCCACCATCGCCGAGCCGGGCCGAGGCGAGGACCGTACAGCCCGTTCGAGGCAGGCGTCTCTGGCGGTTTCGAGCGGACTACGTATCGGGCCGCGTCCGTCGCACGGAGAACGGGTCGGCAACGCTCGAATCAGAGTCTCCCTGACTGGACGACCGGTCACCGACCCGTCGGATCGGGGGTCTATAGATAGGAGCCGATTTACGTTCGGACCGTCAACGCGCGGACATGGAGACGCGCAAGGTACAGGTGACGGGCGGATCGACGTACACTGTCTCCCTCCCGAAGGAGTGGGCGACGGAGAACGGCGTCAGCTCCGGGTCGACGGTGGAACTGTACCCGGAGGACGAAGCGTTACTGCTGACACCACACAGCGAGAGCGAACGCGAGGAAGGGACACTCGACGTCTCGGATCTCGAGGGCGAACGTCTGACGCGAGCCGTGATGACGATGTACGTCAGCGGCTTCGACATTATTCGACTCGAGGCCGGCCGGATTACGACCGACCAGCGGCGGGCGATTCGGTCGGCAACCCAGAGCCTGGTCGGCGTCGAAGTCTTGGAGGAGACGACCGACAGCGTCGTCATCCAGGATCTGCTCGACTCTTCGGAGCTGTCGATCGTCAACGCCGTCCGCCGGATGCGCCTGATCGCGACGTCGATGCTCGAGGACGCGGTGACGGCGCTGGTCGAGAACGACGACGACATCGCTCACGACGTCATCGAACGCGACGACGACGTCGACCGGCTCTGGCTCGTGGTCTCGCGGATCTTTCGGGCAACGCTTCGCTCCCCGCGGGCGGCCGAGGAACTCGGCGTCTCCCGCGAGGACTGTTTCGACTTCCACTCGAGTGCCCGCCAACTGGAACGCGTCGCAGACCACGCCGCGAAGATCAGCCAGCTCGCGCTGAAACTCGAGGAGATCCCCGAAAGCGTCGCCGAGGCGCTCGTCGCGTTGCAAGACGACGCCGCCGACGTCCTCGAGAAGGCGATGGACGCGCTGTTCGTCGAGGAGACCGACGAGGCAAACGCCCTAGGTCATGCCGCACGCGAGGCGGTCCTCGAGATCGACGAACACACACGTCACATTGACGACATGCTCCGCGAGCAGGAGCCGGTCCAGGCCCAGTCGCTCGGGCTGATCGTCGACTCGCTGTCCCGGAGCGCCGACTACGGCGGGAACATCGCCGAAACCGCGCTCCAGAAGGCAGCGCCTCGCCCGCGATCCTGAGCCCGCCTCGAGCGGGTCGCACAGAGCTGTCGGCGATTCGACCTGTGAATCGCCGGGCCGGAAAGTAGATTTGCGGGTAGTGGAAAGTGATCCGCATGCTATCGAAGCGGCAGTTTCTCGCGTGGACCGGCACCACCGTTCTCTCCCTTGCCGGGTGTGTGACGGCGAATATGGAGGCGGTCGACTACTACATCAAGGGCGACGACGCGTACGAGGCTGCCGAAGAGGCCAGATCGAACGGCGACCTCGAGGGTGCACTCGAGGAGTACGAACGAGCCGCCGAGCGATTCGACGCGGCCTACGAGGCCTCGGAGACCGAACAGGCGAAGACGTTCAGCTACGAGGCCCGGGAACTGGCCCGGCTCCATGCCAGAGCCGCCCGGAACAAGCTCGAGGCGAAAAACGAGTTCGACGACGAGGCGGCGTACGAACGGGCCGATCTCGCCGAGTTCCTCGAAGCGGACGAACGCACACTGCTCGAGGAGTACGAGATCCGGAAGACGTCGGCGTTCGAGCGTCGGACGCGCATTCCGACCTGAACGGATCGGGTTTTGTTCGTCGGTTCGGCCGGAACCGCCGCGAAACCGAACGACACCTCGAGAAGCGAGCCGTCGGCTGGGCGGCCCTGAACGTCGGAAAAGGGGAAGGGAGGCGTTACTCGTCCGCTTCGAGGACGGCGTTGACCTGTCCGGTCTGGCCGGGACGGGACGTCACGCGCGCCGTGCCTTCGGACGTCTCGATGACCGCGCCCTTCGTGATGATGTTTCGGCGGACGTAGTTCGGGTTGGCTTCGTTCTCGACGACGTCCTCGATCTCGGCCGTGACGGTTTCCTCGCCTTTGTTGACGCTCGCGACGTTGGTCGCCAGCGCGCGGGTCTTGGTATCGTTCCCGCGAACGTCGACGGTCCGGAACCGGGGCTCGCCGACCTGCGTCTCGGTCGGGAGTCGGCCGAGTTCGTTCTTTCGGCGCTTTCGAACGTTCTTCAGTCGACCGCCGGTACGCTTGCGCGTAGAGCGTCCCTGATCTTGCATATCCGGGAGAAAGCCCGGCGCCTACTTGAATGCACGCTTTCACGCCGGCGGATCGACGGCCCGTTCGGGGTCCGCCGTGGCGGTTGCGGTCCGGTCCGGTCCGGTTCCGACTGCGGCTTCGGTCGTCGCGATCCCCGGACGCGTCACAGCGGTAACAGCGCGGAAGCCCACCGGCTTTAGCCGTGGGAGGAAGCGAGTCACTCGTCCGAAACCAGACAGTACGCGTGGCCGGGTTCCTCGAGGATCGTCTCCTCCTCGTCGTCCCAGTAGTTCGAGAAGACGCCGCGTTCGGCGTAGTAGATCCGCCCGTCGTGGGGGACCGGGGCGCTCGTGACGTGGCCGCGGTTCTCGACGCGCCACCGCCGGGTTCCCGTCTCGGCGTCGAGCGCGTACAGATACGAGTCGTACGAGCCGACCAGCACCGATCCCGCGGTGACCGTCAGTGCCCCGATGATCGATCCGTTGACGTCCGTCGCCCACAGTTCCTCGCCGGTGTCGCAGTCGAGGGCGTAGACGTATCCGTCGTTGCTGCCGGTGTAGACGACGTCCGCCTCCGGATCGAGCGCCGGGTTCGCCATGATCCGGCCGTCGGTCTCGAACGACCACTGCTCGGTTCCGTCCTCGAGGTCCAGACAGTAGAAGTGCTCGTCCCAGGATCCGAAGTAGCCGTAGCCGTCGTGAGCCGCGATGGTCCCTTTGATCTCCGCGCCGAGGTTGAACTCGCCGTCCGCCTTCGATTCGCCGTCGGGTCCGTCCTCGCCGCCGGTCTGGAACTTCCAGGCGAACTCGAGGGAGGGGAACTCCCAGCAGTAGACGGCGCCGTCGTTCGACCCGGCGCAGATCCGCCCGGTCTCGAGGTCGATCGTCGGCGATGGGTGGGACTGCCCCCAGATCCGATCGTCGCTCCAGGTCGGTTCGCCGGTTTCGGCGTCGAACGTCCAGAGTGCACCGGAGGACGGGCTCCCGTACTCGACGATCACGTAGAGAGTACCCTCGTAGTAGGCGGGGCTCGAGCCGATCGCGAGCGTGCCGTCGAGTTCGCTCGAGCGGGTCCGCCAGACGAGTTCTCCCGTCTCGACGTCGATCGCGTACAGGTCGCCGTCGTACCCCCCGATGTAGGCGGTTCCGTCGACGATAGCCGGAGAACCGTGGAAACCGAGCTTGGTCGCGCCGGTCTCCGTGAGCCATTGGGGTTCACCGGACGGCTCGACGCCGTGAACCCAGCCCGTATCGCCCGCCATCACCATCGTGTCGCCGTCGGGCGTCGGAACGGGGCTGGACTTGGCCGCGGTGTGACCGACGTTGTTGATCGGGAACGACCAGTTGACGCTGACCTCGTCCGGGACGACCTCGTCGGGATAGTAGCCGAGTCGGCGAAGCCCGCGCTGGAACATCCGCACGTCGTCGTCGGGGTGGCTCGCGTACGCGGAGACGGTATCGGCCGCGTCGCGGTCGGACATGGACGTGGACGGGGATCCGTCTCCGTCGGTCGACGTCCACGGGGTCGCACAGCCGGCCAGTCCGGCGGCCGACGCGACGCCGGCCGCACGGATGAACTGCCGTCGGCTACGCTCGGTTCCGTCTCCGGTTCGCGAGGTCGGGGATCGATCGGACATGCGGGGGTCTGCTGGAACTCGCGTACCGGTTCTTCAAAATGGTCCCGATGTTCGACGGCGGTCGGCCGGGTGCCCGCCGACGTCCTCAGTCCTGCTGGGCGTCGACGACCGCCACGCTCGCCAGGTTCACGATGTCTTTGACCTCGTCGCCACGCTGGAGCACGTGGACCGGCTTGTCCATGCCCACGAGCATCGGACCGATGGCGTCCGCGCCGCCGAGTCGCTGGAGCAGTTTGTAGCCGATGTTACCCGACTCGAGGTTCGGGAAGACCAACACGTTCGCGGGCTGGTCGAGTTCCGAGAAGCCGTAGGTTCCCTCGAGAATGTCCTCGACGACGGCGGTGTCGGCCTGCATTTCGCCGTCGACCGGGAAGTCGACTTCGGGGTCGTCCTGCAGCATGCTCGCGGCGCGGCGCGGTTTGCGGGTGCCTTCGTTGTCGACGCTGCCGAAGTTCGAGTACGACAGCAGGGCCGCGCGGGGTTCGACGTTGAACCGGCGTGCGAGGTCGCCGGTCAGTTTGGTGACCTCTGCGAGCACTTCCTCGTCGGGGTCCTGGTTGACGGTCGCGTCCGCGACGAACACGACGCGGTTCTTGAACGTCAGCATGTAGACACCCGCGGCGTAGTCGACGTCGTCTGCGGTGCCGATGACCTGCAGGGGCGGCCGCAGTGCCGAGGGGTAGTGATGCGAGAGGCCGGTCAGGAGGGCATCGGCGTCGCCCTGTTCGACCATCACGCTCCCGAAGTAGTTCGAGTCGTTCTCGATGAGATCGGTGGCCTCGGTCCGGGTGATCCCCTTGCGCTGGCGGAGGTCGTGAAGTCGTGCGGCGTACTCCTCGTAGTCGCCGACGGAGGGGTCCGCGACCTGCGGATCGAAGTCCAGTCCGAGGTTCGCCGCAGTCTGGCGGATCTCGCTTTCGTCCCCGATGAGGATCGGAGCGGCGATCCCCTGCTCCTGGATCTGGTAGGCCGCGCGGATCATCTTCTCGTTTTCGCCCTCAGCCAGGGCGACCGTCTTGGGGTCGCTCTTGGCCTTGTTGAGAACGACCCGCATCATTTCGCGGGACTTGCCGAGGCGGGCCTCGAGTTCCTCCTCGTACGCGTCGGGGTCGATCTCGGTTCGGGCGGCGCCGGACTCCATCGCTGCTTCGGCGACGGCCGGGGCAACGCGGAAGAGCACCCGCGGGTCGACCGGCTTGGGGATGATGTAGTCGGGACCGTACTGGAGCGGTTCGTCGCCGTAGGCCTTGACGACCGCGTCGGGGACGTCCTGGCGGGCGAGGTCCGCAAGCGCCTCGGCACAGGCGACTTTCATTGCCTCGTTGATCTCGGTTGCACGGACGTCGAGCGCCCCGCGGAAGATGAACGGGAACCCGAGGACGTTGTTGACCTGGTTCGGGTAGTCCGACCGACCCGTCGCCATGATGACGGTGTCGTCGCGGGCCTCCTTGGCCTCCTCGTAGCCGATCTCGGGGTCGGGATTGGCCATCGCGAAGATGATCGGATCCTCGGCCATCGACCGGACCATCTCCCCGTCGACGATCCCGCCGATCGACAGGCCGACGAAAACGTCGGCTCCCTCCATCGCATCCGCGAGGTCGCCCTCCGGCACGTCGCGGGCGAACTGTTGTTTGTACTCGTTGACGTCGCCACGCTCGGCGCGGGCCTCGGTGATGATCCCCGAGGAGTCACACATCGTGATGTTCTCTTTCCTGCAGCCAAGCGAGACGTAGAACTTCGCGGTCGCGATTGCGCTCGCACCCGCGCCGGAGAAGACGATCTCGAGGTCCTCGAGGTCCTTGTCGGCGATGTCGGCGGCGTTGAGCAGCGCCGCGCCGGAGATGATCGCGGTCCCGTGCTGGTCGTCGTGGAAGACCGGGATGTCGATCTCCTCGCGGAGCCGTTCCTCGATCGTGAAACACTCGGGGGCCTTGATGTCCTCCAGGTTGATCCCGCCGAACGTCGGCTCCATCATCTTGACGGCCTCGACGAACTTGTGGGGATCGGACTCGTCGAGTTCGAGGTCGAAGACGTCGATGTCCGCGAACCGCTTGAAGAGGACGCCTTTCCCCTCCATGACGGGCTTGGACGCCTGTGCGCCGATGTCACCGAGCCCCAGTACGGCGGACCCGTTCGAGACGACACCGACGAGGTTCCCTTTCGAAGTGTAAGTGTAGGCTTCGTCGGCGTCCTCGTCGATTTCCATACACGGCGCGGCGACGCCGGGCGAATACGCGAGCGAGAGGTCACGCTGTGTATTCGTCGGCTTCGTCGTCGAAATCTCGATCTTTCCGGGTGGATCGGTCCGGTGGTAGTCCAGTGAATCCTCGTCGAGTCCCATATGGAGGACAGTGCGGGCCACCACTAAAAACAATGCGAAGGGTCGTTTCGACGGACGTCGAACCGTTCTGCGGGCCGTCGGCCGGTCGGTCCCCCGATTCGACCGTTTTATACGGGGCGCGCAAGTGTGGTCGGGTATGGACGTCGCGCTTGGTGGGACGTTCGACCCCGTTCACGACGGCCACCGCAAGCTGTTCGAACGGGCGTTCGAACTCGGGGACGTGACCGTCGGACTGACGAGCGACGAGCTCGCGCCGAAAACGCGGCAGGTGGATCGCCCCGTACGGAGCTACGAGGAACGCGAGGCCGATCTCGAGGCGACCCTCGAGACGTTCGCCGAGGAGTACGACCGCGAGTTCGAGATCCGAACCCTCGAGAAACCGACCGGTATCGCAACCGAACCACAGTTCGACTATCTGGTCGTCTCCCCGGAGACCCGGGAGGGCGGCGAACGGATCAACGAGATTCGTCGCGACCACGGGCACGATCCACTCGAGGTCGTCGTCGTCCCCCACGTTCGCGCGGAAGACGGGGACATCATCTCGAGCACGCGTATCGTCCAGGGGGAGATCGACGAACACGGCAACGTGCTGGACGACGCCGAGTGAGGGTCAGTCCCGTTTTCGCACCGTTTTCGCCGCCTAATATCGTCTTTCGACCGCTACCCGATCGTCAGCAGGACATAACACCGCCCTAATCGATTGTTACCGACGACAGTGATCGGTTCTGGGTCGAGCTACCAGCCCGGCGGCTCGAGGCCGGCCCGCTCGAGGACGTCCTTCCAGCGCGACTGGATCGAGAGCCGGGAGACGTCCGCGGCCTCGGCGACCTCGCCCTGCGTGCGTCCCTCGCCGGCGACGAGCGATCCTGCGTAGACGCTCGCGGCAAGGACTGCCCGCTTCGAGCGATCGTCGTCCGGAACGTCGGTCAGAAAGAGGTCCGTCGCCGTGGATCGCGCTTCCGTCGAGAGGTCGAGCCGATCGGCGATCCGCTCGAGGTCCTCGAGCCACGATCGGTACTCGATCCGGTCCCGCGCGCTGTGCATACCGGGACTATCGCCTCATCGGAAATAAACCCGCGGCCACGGACCGGAAACGATCGCAACGATCGTAGGGTGGATCGCCAATACGGTGCTACTCGATCCAACGTACAGCTACGAACGACTATGCGAACCGGCCGTTCTCCCGCGGTTTCACTAGGAGACAACTACTAAAGCGGGGGGACGACAAACGAGCAGTCGACGTGACTTCCCGACCGGCGGTCTCATCGGGACCACTACATGAAGGAACCAACCTGCAAACTCGTCTGTACCGGCTGCGGCCTCGAGATGCCGTACCGGGACCGCTCGCTGGCCGAGCAAGCGGCGGAGCTCCACCAGCTACGCGATCCGGAGCACGTGACGTTTATCGTCCCGCCCGACTGGTCACCGGAGGAGCCGGTCAAGCACCAGTGACGACGCGTCGGATCGACAGGTTCTTACTCGATTCGTGAAAAGGCGGGAGTGCGCGCGGGTAGCCAAGCTAGGCCAACGGCGCAGCGCTTAGGACGCTGTCCCGTAGGGGTCCGCCGGTTCGAATCCGGTCCCGCGCACTCACATCGGCCGCGTTGCGGCCTCGTTCGTCCGTTTTCTGCCCGGCAAGTCAAACATGGAATATGAGCTACCGCTGACACTCTCACGCTGTACCGAAAGCGTGGGGGAGGAAATCGACCTCAACCGTGGCATCGTGGTAATACCGAAAACGCACGACGACGTGCTGACTGACAAGCAATCTATCAACTACAAAGAACACCGAGTGAAATTCTTGTCATGGCTGTTGAACGTTGGGAAGGACCCAACCAAGGCCAAAGGGTACTCTCCCCACACCGTCTACGGCACTGCGTACCGGACTGCGAAGTTCGATAAGTGGCGATGGGAGAACTGCGGCGGCTACTCGATGCCGCCGACCGAGGACGAAGCCAAGGCGTTCATCGAGTGGCTGGCCTTCGACTACGAGGAGTCCGAAACGGCGAAAGGGAAGCTACAGGAGGGCGTTCAACGCTACGGAAAGTGGCTCCAACACCGGAAGAACCGCGATGAGTGGGAGTTCGACTACAACTTCGACAGCTCCGGCGGGAACCACCAACCTCAAGACTTTCTCACGCGCGAGGAGCGCCAGCAAATCCGACAGGCTGCACTTCGCCGCGGTGAGATTCCATCACCGGGCGACGTTCGCGGGGAGGAAAAGGAAGGGTGGCTCACCCACATTGGCCACCTGCTAAACAAGCCCCGAGACGCGATTAACGCTGACGACTGGGAACAAGTCGAGGGGTGGAAGGTCCCGTCCCTGGTCAGTGTGAGTCTCGACGCCGGCCTTCGCCCCGATGAGGTCCGCCGCGCCTCGACACAGTGGGTGGACGTACAGAACGGCGTCCTCCGAATCCCGAAAGAGGAGTCCTCGAAGAACGTCGGCAACTGGACGGTTGGTCTGAAAGACGAGACGGTCGCCTACCTCGAACGCTGGCTTGAGGAGCGCGACCGCTACGACCGCTACGAGGAGACAGATGCGCTCTGGTTGACCGCGCGCGGCAATCGGTATGGTTCGAACAGCCTTCGCCGACTCCTTCACCGACTCTGCGATGAGGCCGGTATCGAGACAGCGAACAGGAAGATGAGCTGGTACACGATTCGGCATTCCGTCGGGACCTACATGACGAAAGAGCGCGACCTCGCCGCGGCAAAAGCCCAACTCCGGCACAAGAATCCGAAGACTACGATGAAGTACGACGCTGTGCCGGTCGAAGACCGAAAAGACGCGCTCGACAGGATGGGGTAGCAGCAAGGTCCAGACTGCTAAAAGCGCGGCGCGTAGTTAGTCGCGTTACAACCCTTAATCAACTATTGTAGAGAGAATACGTGGTGTCCGAGAACGATACCATCCAATCAGTAGCGCAACCACTATGAGGACAGGGATGAGGAGCATCCAGTCTGCTGGTTGATTGAATATAGCGAGAATCGCAACGAGCAGGGTGAAAACTCCCAGTGAGAGGATATAAACGAACTCAGCGAACAGCCGTTGTTTCTTCAGTGCTTCGTGGTTGAGTTCCAGAGAGAGCGTTATCCCGATAGCAATCGCTGGAAACACGAATAGTAGGTATCCAAGACCGGACTCACTTGTCTCCGCTGCTATTACTGCCAGTGATGGAATCAGAAGTACAGCCCCAAGTACAGCAAGACCGGGGGTTAGATACCGGACTGTCTTCGGCGGTGCTGGTAATGATTCAGCTCTTTCCTCTGTCCGTATTGTGATATAATAAAATAGGACCCCAAACAGTCCGATTACACTGACGAGGAGAAACCAGGGCGTGGCGTACTTATTCCGTTTGTGTGCATCATATGCCACCCCAGTCGTCATCAGAAGCATCGGAAGGCCAAGTATTGGTACTATCTGGTTAAATTCCATATTATTGCCATGTTCTGTGGTGGCAAATACCTGATGGCAGTAGAACGCCTTACACTAACGAGTGCGAATTTGACCTACTCACCGACCTCAGGTCACTATTCGTATTCGCTGTTACCGAGAAGCATCTGACGCGCTCGCTGAGCTTCCTGGTACTTGTCCTCTGCCAGAAGTTGAGCGATGTACCGATAGACCCTGGTCGCTGGTAGACGGGGACCTGTCGGAAGGTCTTCGCCGTCATCAGCCCACTTGCTCAGGACTCCCTCTACGTTACCGTGTGCGTCAACGGTGACTTGGGGGAAGTCTTCCGGCTCGTGTAGTTCGTTGGCGTTCGGTGGATGGTTCTTCCGTCCAGCAGTCTGCCCGAGGTGGATGCGGACTCCTTCCTTGCCGGTGAAGACCTCGGAGCAGTACGGACAGAGTCGCGCTACTTCCTCACTATCCCGCTCGGTTGGGTATTTCATCCGTACAGATTGACTACCAACGGTTTCGAGGCCGTCGAACGTGACGCCGTCAGGGACCTCGCCCTGCGGTCCGTGTCCGTCGTCTGCACTCTGGCGGACGTGGAGGTGGATACCTCGCGCCAGGACTTCTTCGTCACAGCCCTCGACCGGACACTTCACCGTTCGCTCCTCGTTTTCGTGTTCCTCGCGCTCTGTCATCGGCCCTCACCCCGATGACGGGCGGTATCTGCGAGAGGAGCGGCGTTGCTTACGTTGTGCTGTTCGACACGCTCAAGTCGGTGGCTTGCTGATGTTCGCATGGTCTTCTGGTGCCCAGAAGGCCACCGTCCGTGCGGCCCTAACGCACGGGCGTTCTCTCGGAGAGCTACGCCCCAAGGGACTGTGACCTTCTACCCTGCGCTACATAGTGTAGGGACTTAGACTTTACCCTTCTCTCCGTAGTGTAGGGACAAACTGATAGGAGTCGCTCACGTAGTGTTACGCATGACTGAGGACTCACCTTACTTCAACCAAGATTCAGAAACTGGAAAAATCACGCAGAAGTATCCCGATGAGGCGTTTATACAGGCGGTGAAGGAGCAGTCACTCGCTTCGACAAGCGAGGTCGGGGAAGTGGTCGGATGTTCTTCGGATAACGCCTATCGTCGGCTGAAATCCTTAGAAGATGCTGGGAAAGTCGAGTCCAAGAAGGCGGGTCAAAGTCTCGTATGGTATCTGCCCAATGGGTAACCGAACCGCTCGAATTTCACAGATACAATAGAAAATCAAACTGAGCCTATGGAGGGTATTCTCCAGAGTAATACCTCCGACAAGTACGCCAACACCAGAGAGGCACCCAACACAAAATTAGCAGATTTTAATAATACTATGTAGAATGGTAGGTATGTGTGGAAAGCCATCGTGAGGTCATGAACTTGTATCAGTTCGTGACTTCATGCTGGCCTGCCCCCTACTGGGGATGACCAACTGGGGATGTCCTACGGGGACCACCTATAGGGGATGACCCTACAGAGGAGGTAACCTAAGAGGTTCAACCCCGTTGGGCTGTCCCCTACTGTGGTACCTAAGGTACAACACTAATTGAGTGTAACATCAACCGGCTCATCGGTGTTAGAACCACGGTATTAGAACCACTGGCTGTACTCTCGATGTTCAACACCATGGCGTTACACCGCTCTGCTGGACCGACAAGGAGCCTCTCCGGTAGCCCAACTACCGCAGTAACCACCGTTCGCTCTGACAGCGCTGAGAGTCTGCTGAGCGCCTTCCAACAGCAAGACAACCAAGACCACCTAGAACTGGGACAATTGTTGAGAGAAGCGCCTCAGGGCCGTCTCAGAGCCACCTCAGAGCCACCAGTAAGCTGACCAGACTGCTACCGGCCGAGTTGATGGCAGTGAGGGACCAATCGGTGACGCCTATTGTCTGGAAGATGAGTGAAGTGGAGCAATGAAAGCCATCTGAGGTCATGAAGTCAATGTCGGTTTCCAAACCCCTTCGGGGTTAGCACACGAGCGGGGTTCGTGCGCCATTTGTTTGGTAACCCCGCTCGCGCAGTTTGCAGATTTGACCTGAATTTCGGCGGTCGGCGTCTCGACCCGATATCCTGAACGACCCCACCGGGGGTGTTCGAGGGGCACCCCGAAATTACAGAACGAGTCGGATTTTACTGAATTTGAGGACCACCAACGTACGGTTAGGGCACCCCCCTACCTATATAAACCCGTGTGCTTTCATAGTAGTGACGAGACGGAAACAGCCGTCCGTGTTCTCTCGTCTTCGTCCATGCTCCGAGAAACCACTATCAGCGTCAGCCACGAGGAGAAGGAACTGCTTGAGGAAGCAGCAATCGAGCTGTTCGGAACCCAGGAAGTACCATACGGTGCCGTGGTAAGCGAACTGGTCGAACAAGTGACTGACACCGACGAGTAACGAGATACAAGCAATCGCGGAGGCTCCTCCGGGAGCAGTCGGTGAAAATCCGACTGAGCAAGCGTGTCCGCTTAGGTCAAGGGCCGTATCTACGGGTACGGCTCTCGCACCGCTGCTTTGGGTGGTGGCCGGCCTCGCATGGAGGCAGAAGTAGGGAACACAACCTACGGACGCCGTCGATGTGCGAGCGTTTCCAACGCGGGACTGACAGGCCTTCGGCAGTAGCCCGACGCAAGTGCGGCCAAGGGACACAATCCTGAGATATGGGGGGAGAGTGCAGCTTCCTTGCAAGGAAGCACTCCAAGGTAACCACCTCAACGCAGTTACCAGAGTGATTCTCAGCGCACGACCACTTCTGGTAGGCAGTTTAGAGTCGTCGCAACAGCGGCGGCTTGCGGGCGATGGCTGCGGTACTGACACCGCGAGTTACAACACGATTGAGTTCCAGCGCCGATGAGGCGCGGAGTGCGAAGCCCGGAACTCACCGATACCGTTGCGTAGAACACTGCGTGTACTACTCCCGCCGTCATCGGAGACGGTACTGATTTACGAGCAACGCGACGATACAGCTACCCGAACGTTGTACTTTGCGTACTTTTTTGACGGGTCACTGAATTGGGTCTGGTAATGCCAGACGCGGACGCTGTCCACGACTCTCTCCATGCTATTGCCGACCAGGCGAACGAGGATATGAGCGAGCGCGATGTCGAGAACCTATTTCTGGAGCAAGGGTTCTACGACGCGCTCGACTACGAGGGAACGGGAACAGACCTGCGGAGCGAGTTTACGCTCCCGGACGACCGCCGGCCAGACTACATCACGCTTGACACCAACGAGGCGGTCACCGCGGTCTACGAGTTCAAGACGACCGGGCGTGACCTCCCGCCGCACGAGGACCAGTTGTTCCACTACATGGACCATCTCCGAGCGGAGTACGGTGTCCTCACCAACGGGGAATCGCTTCGGCTCTATCGCCGCGGTGAGGACCGTCCGATGCTCGCCGTCTCTCTCGGGGCCGTTACCGAGAGCGAGGCTCGCGACCTCGTCAGTGCCCTCCAGAAGCGAGAGTTCGAGCTGACCGACCCCGAGGACGTGAATCAGTTCCTGGAACGGCTCGAACCGATTCCGCTGGACGAGCAGGCTGAACTCGGCCAGGAACACTTCTTCGATACCTTCCGGCTTGAGGAGGACAGTCCCTTCGCCGACCTCGTCATCGGGATGATGGACTTGCTTCAGGAACTCCGTGATGAACGGGAGGCGAAGTTCGTCAAAGGTGCATACGACTTCTGGGAAGCAACCTACGCCGATGTACCCGATGATGACAACATCCCGGATTCGTGGGAGCCGTTCATCGACGGCAAGCAATCGCTTCGAGACTTCATGTTCTGTCTTGAGAGTGGGCACGCACTCCTCGCTCGGCTCCTGCTGGCCAAAGCCACCGAGGACCACGACTTCTTCGCCGGAACAGGCTACAACGGGATGGACGACTACTTCCGTGGCCTCCAGGGCTTCAGCGACAGCATCAACCTCGATGCGTTCCCGGTCGCGGCGGACAACCTCATCGACGATATGCAGGAGAAGTTGGTCGAGGGGCTGTTCCAGGACGACATCTTTGTGTGGTGGACCGACGGCTACGTCGAGCAACTGTCGCGTGGCCACGAAAGCGGTCCGAACCAGTTCGAGGCAGTCGCAGAGGGGACAGGCGAAGTCGAGCGAATCAGCGAAGCCACGCGGGACCGCTTCAGTCGAGCCGTCGCCGAGGTCTTCTTCAACGTCCTGCGGTTCGACTTCGCAGACGTAGAGGGTGACCTCCTCGGTGACCTCTATCAACGATACTTCGACCCCGAGACGCGCAAAGCTCTGGGTGAGTTCTACACGCCGCAGCCGGTCATCGACTACATCATGGACGGTGTGGACTACAACCGCGGTGTCTCGAATGAGCGACTTATCGACCCGTCCTGTGGGTCTGGCACGTTCCTCGTGGAAGCCGTCGAGCGATACATCGCTGACGTTGAGAACTACGAGGACGACCCGGACTGGGAAGAACATCTGCGTGACCTCTGTACGCGACCGCGAATCGTCGGGCTGGACATCCACCCGTTCGCCGTGTTGATGGCCCAGATTCGGTTCGTGGTTGCGATTCTCCCGGCGTATCGGAAAGCGAAGCAGCAGAATGCCTCCTACACCATTCGCCGGCTCCCAATCTACCGCACTGACACGCTCCGTAACGAGCGGGAACTGACTGGGGTCGATATCGGTGACGACAGTACGCGTCAGATGACCTTCGACGCGATGACCGAAGACGACCAGGACGTTCGGATTCCCGTGCCGCTCCCGGTCGAAGTGGACGAAGATGAGGTCGCGGAGACGGAAGACGGGTTCCTCGTTCGACGCGTTCGGATGCCGCTGTTCGACACCATCCAGTTAGAGACGGGTGTGAGTAACTTCGGCGAGTATTTCGCGGCCCTTCAGGGCGTCTTGGACACGGTAAAGGCGCATATGCGTCTGGCGGAGGAGTTCGGGGACGAATACGACTGGACGTACCAGAGCGGCCTCGAAGAACGCGTCAATCACTACACCTCGCGGGAGTACGACGGGGTCGAGGACTTCTTCGAGCCGTACGTCAACGATATGCTCGAAAACGTCCGGTACCTCAAGGAGGAACACAACGACGGGCGGCTGTTCAAGATGTTCGAGGACACCGTTCTGGCCCTCGTCGTCAAGAACTACATGGAGTACGACTACGTGGTCGGGAACCCGCCCTACGTCCGCATCCAGAACCTGCCAGGTAGCCAGAAGGCGATGATGGACCAGTTGTACGACGCGACGACGGGCAACTACGACATTTACTGCCCATTTTACGAGCGTGGACTCGACTGGCTCAGCGAAGACACCGGAAAGCTCGGTTTCATCACCCCGAACCAGTTCATGGTCACGGACTACGGAGAAGGGCTACGGCAGGTACTTCTGAATGAAGCTCGCATCGAGGAGGTCTACGACTTCCGTGACTCTGGCGTTTTCGAGGATGCGACCAATTATCCGGCAATCGTGATTCTGGAGGACGAACCTGATGAAGCTGCCCGAGAAGACAACGATATTCGGTGTGTCCGAGTGAAGGCAAACACCGACGAGGAGAACGACCGCGAGTTAGACGAGGCTATCATCGAAGCAGTCCGTGACTATCGTGGCGAGCCGGGATACAGTGACGAGTTCATTGACGTATTCGACTTCCCACAACAGAGGCTTTCGGGGCCAGACTACTGGCCGCTGATGCCACCTGAGGAGTTGCAGGTGTTCGAGAAGTTGGAGGACGAACAAGACGCCGTCATCGGCGATGTGACCGACGCAGTCTTCCAAGGTATCCGAACCAGCGCAAACAAAATCTACGTTGTGGACGTACTGGATGCTAATCGTATAGAATCTGAGGATGAGGGCGACATTGTAACTGTAGTTCCTACCGGAGAATCAGAAGAATACGAAATTGAAACCGACCTGCTTCGTCCATTTCTCGAAGGTGACGAAGTAACACGCTGGCGTGGGAGTTGGGGCGGCCTTCACGTTATACATCCCTACTATGCTGAAACGGCTGACAACGGGGAACTTGATGCAGGCCTTTATTCACAAGATTACTTAGAAGAAAATCTACCGAAAACGTGGGAGTTCTTCCTTGAACACAAAGACGCTCTTGAGGGTCGCGAAGGAGGTCGTAAAGAAGGAAAAGACGACTGGTACGGGTACATCTACCCCAAGAACCTCGGGAAATTCGAGCAGCCAAAAATAATCCAGGCCCACATCTGCCAAGATGCTGCTTTGTTGAATAGCTTCTGAATGGTAGTTAGAGAGGCTCACAGAGCTTTTCTATGTTGATGATGGCGAACATGAGGACAATTTCACGGAACT
>NZ_FOKW01000015.1 GCF_900112205.1 Natronobacterium haloterrestre
AGGATATCGATTTCCATAGACAGAATCGAATTCCTCGGCTTCATCCTTCTAAGCTAGTGATATCGGCGGATTAGATCGCTATTCAACAGAGCAGATTGTTTCGTTCTCTAGTAGGGTCTCTATTCGATGCTCGAACTCTGTGTCGCTGATCTCGCCAACTGCGTACTGGTGCTTGAGGGAATCTAGAGCCGTCGTTCTGTCTGTCGAACCGGCTGAAATCTCATTGTCCGTACCAAGACGCCGGTTCGGTCCCCTGTTGGCCAGTGTCCACACCGTAACAGCCCCGACGACAAACAGAGGGAGGAGCCAGAACCACGTGCTGTTCAACTCTGTCGCCGCGAGCCCACTGCCAAGCAGCAAAAGGCCGATAGCCCGGAGGCGACTGGGTCTCCCGAACAGAATTGTTTGTATCATGCATTACTGTGGCGTCCGGATGATCAAAAGGTTCACGCCGCCATGCAGTGTGACCTACCTGAACACACGTCCAGATAGTCAGGTGTTCCGCCCGGGTGTCGTGCTGGATTTTGCCGAGCTCACGCCACTCGGAAGCCAGAGCGAAGCGCTCCCGGAATTGATCCAATTTGCCCATTCTGTGTCCACGATCTCCAACCTTTCCTTCGGCCTGGTAACCCGACGAAACAGCTTTCCCGAGAAATCCACTCTTGACTCGCTCAACGCGAGCAACGGCATCGGCATCGACCTCGGCAATATTGACTATATCCACACTACCGATGGGACGGTCGTTGTCTGGCTTTCCCTCGAAGACGAAGACGAGCGAATCCGTCGTGACCAACGCAAATCGTCTCGCGGACATCGACTGAAAACGGACTGGCGGAACGACTGCTCGTTCTGTCGCGGTCCGCCGCCAGTGGTCAAACAGCCGAACGGATTGTGTCCGTTCAGCGCAGGAACCCGAGCAGTTCGTAGTCGTAGTCAGGGTCGTACCGGCGGAAAAGCAGGCTGTTCGATAGTACGGAGACGCTCGAGAACGCCATTGCGGCGGCGGCCAGCACCGGTTGGAGCAACCCGAGCGAGGCGAGCGGGATGAGCGTCGTGTTGTAGCCCAGGGCCCAGACGAGGTTCTGCTTGATCTTCTGGAGCGTCGCGTCGGAGATGCGGATTGCCTTCACGACGTCGACCGGATCGTCGCGCATCAGCGTCACGTCGGCCGCCTCGATGGCGACGTCCGTCCCGCTGCCGATTGCCGTGCCGACATGTGCGACGGCCAGCGCTGGGGCGTCGTTAACGCCGTCACCCACCATCATCGCCTGCCGGCCCTCCGCCTGAATCGCCTCGACCGCGTCGGACTTGTCCTCGGGGAGGACTTCGGCCCGAACGTTTTCCGGGTCGATTCCGACTCGTTCGGCGACGGCGCGGGCCGTCCGATCGTTGTCGCCAGTGATCATCATCACGTCGGTGCCGCGTTCGTGGAGTGCGGTAACCGCCTCCTCGGCGCTCTCTTTAACGGTGTCGGCATCCGCGATCACGCCCGCGAGCACGCCCTCGTCCGCGTCGGCCGACACGTAGGCGACGAGCATCGCCGTCTTCCCTTCGTTCTCGAGTCGTTCCATCGTCTCCTCGGCGGGTGCGGGATCGACCCCATTATCCCGGAGGAGTTTCCGGTTCCCGACGAGTACCTCGTCACCGTCGACGGTAGCTCGGACGCCGTGTCCAGGGACGTTCTCGAAGGACTCGGGATCGGATACCTCGAGCCCGCGTTCTTCGGCGCCCTCGACGATGGCTCGGGCGAGCGGGTGTTCGCTAGCGCTCTCGGCCGCTGCCGCGAGCCGGAGCACGTCGTCTTCGGTGAGCCAGTCGCTGGTGGCAGGGGCACCGCTGTCGGCCGCTGCCGTCCCGCCGTCGGGCACCGGACGGTCGTCCGCGTCGAATGCGACGACGTCGGTCAGCTCCATCTTACCCTCGGTGAGCGTCCCGGTCTTGTCGAAAACGACCGTGTCGACGTCCTTCGCGCGCTCCAGGATGTCACCACCCTTGAACAGGACGCCGTTTTGCGCACCGATCGCGGTCCCGACCATCGTCGCCGCGGGCGTCGCCAGCCCGAGCGCACAGGGACAGGCGATCAGGACCGCCGAGGCGAACACGACGATCGCGAACTCGAAGACTGAGACGCCACCGCCGGCCGGGGCCGGGCCGCCGGCAACCTGTCCCCACAATGGGAGCCACTCGACGAAGCTCGCCAACGCCTCGGGGAAGAGGAACCAGACGGTACCCCAGAACAGGGCGTTGGCGATGACGGCGGGGACGAAGTACGCCGAGATCCGATCGGCGAGGTTCTGGATCTCGGGCTGGCGGGACTGGGCCTCCTTGACGGTCTGAACGATCTGCTGAAGTGCCGTGTCCGAGCCGACCTTCGTCGCCTCCACGGTCAGCACCCCGTTTTCGTTGATCGTCGAGCCGACGACCTCGTCGCCTGCTTCCTTTTCGACGGGGACGGACTCGCCGGTCACCATCGATTCGTCGACGGCGGACTGACCGTCGACAACGACCCCGTCGGTCGGAATCTTCTCGCCGGGTCGAACCTTCATCCGGTCGCCGACGTCGACCTCCTCGAGGGGGACCTCCCGCTCAGTGCCGTCCTCGTCGACGATGGTGGCCGTCTCGGCCTCCATTTCGAGGAGCTTCCGAAGGGCGTCGCCGGCCTGGCCCTTCGACCGGGCCTCGAGGTAGTTCCCGAGCGTGATGAACACGAGGATCAGCGCCGCGGTGTCGAAGTACGTCTGCCCGGCGACCAGCCCCAGCAGGACGGCGAGGCTGTAGATGTACGCCGTCGAGGACCCCAGCGCGATGAGCACGTCCATGTTCGCCCGACCGTTCTTCACGATCGCTTTGTAGGAATTCTCATAGAACGGTTTGCCGAGGACGACCTGGACCGGCGTGGCCAGCAGGAAGCCAACCCATTCGAACTCGAGCCCGAAGACTGTGTCAGGGAAGACGGTTCCGCCCAAAAGGAACCGATCGCCCAGGAAGAACAGGAACGGTGCCGACAACACTGCTCCGAAGAGCGTCAGTCGGAGCTGTTTGGTGATCTCTTCCTGGCGGGCGGCGTCGCGCCGTTCCTGGTCCGACTCCGCAGCGTCATCATCGTCACGGATGGGCGTGTAGCCCGCTTCCTCGACCGTGTCGTAGAGTTCGGCCCGCGAGACATCGGCGGGGTTGAACTCGACCTGAGCCTCGTCGGTTGCGTAGTTCGCCTCCGCGGTGATGACGCCGGGCACCAGTTCGAGGGCCTCCTCGTTGGTGTCGGCGCAGTTCGCACAGGTCATGTCCGCGATGCCGATCGACGCGGTCGCGGTCTCGGCATGGTAGCCGGCCTCGTCGATCGCGTCGTAGATCTCCGCGAGCGATACCGCTCCTGGATCGTACTCGACGGTGCCCTCGTCGGTGGCGAAGTTTACGTCCGCCTCCGAGACGCCGTCGAGCGCTTCCAAGGATTCAGTGATCGACTGCGAGCAGTTCGCGCAGCTCATCCCCTGAATCTCGAGACGACTGGTTCGGTGACTCACTATCGTTTCATAGGGGTCCCTCGTTTACCACGGTTTTCAGTAGAGATTCAAAGTGATACTCTCCGCTATCTTTGGAAAGTTAAGTGGACTCGGCGTCTGGTTCTGGGCTGATCGATATACTCCTTCGAACTCCGACCGGTTCGACGGCGAAGCGGTGGGCACCCGCTCAGCCCCTGACGGTCGCGTAGAGACGCCGGAGATGTCGTCGATGGTAGAGGATCGAAATCGCAACGAGAAACAGGATCGTCGCGATTTCGCACCCCCATCGCCCCGCTATCAAGACCACCGAAGAACTGCTGGCGCCGCCCGCGAGCAGCGGGCCGACTCCCTTCGAATCAATCGACTGGCCGATAAGGGGGGAACTCGATTGGAGGAGGCCCGAGAGATAGAACAGCACCAGCAGATACGCCGTAGCGACGGCAGCAGTGAGAGCCCGGACGCGAAGCCGTGCTGAATCGGGCCGGGTGTGCCAGACGACCCAGACGGAAACAGTACTCCAACCGGGATGAAAAAGAGGCTCATCCGTTGTCCCGTCTCACCGGTAGCGTACGCGAACGCAAGTCCTGCAGTCACCTGACTCGCGAACAACAAATTCAGTTGCGTACCCGCCGGCATGAACCTGGAGAGGGCGTCACTATCGATCGTCGATGTCGCCTCTGTCGAACCCATTATTGCACAATATATACAAAATCAAAAAGAAATGGGTCTGGGTGCGATCACCGAGTGATCGTACCGATATTCCGCCGGTGGGCTATGCGCCCCTCTCAAGGCGGTCGTAGCGGTCTTCGAATCGGCTCTGACACGACGGACAGCAGAAGTGATACGGTTGACCGTCGATCGTCATTGACTCTCCTTCGGTGTCAACGGTATTGCCGCATTCGGCGCAGGTGAGTGCGAACTCGGTCCCGTCGAGCGAGGGTTGCCACTCGACGTCATCGATCAACGTCACCGTGTAGTTGACGTCGTCGACGTCCGCGAACAGTCCGTCGAGCCACTGATGAACGTTCCGGACCTGTGCGCGGGCATAAAACCAGATATCGCCGTCCGCGGTCACGAACACGTGTTCGACCCCCTCGGAATCGCTGATCCGGTTTCTGAGATCGTCGACGGCACCCATTATACTCGATACTTGAACGAATACCGGGATACCGGCCTGGAGTTGTGAGTGGTCGACATCGACTGTAAAGCGATTGATGATGCCCGCCTCCTGCAATCGCTCGACGCGGTCCGAGACGGCAGGTCCGGAGAGGTCGACCTGTTCGGCGATGTCGCTGAACGGTCGTCTGGCATCCTCTCCAAGCAGTCGCAAGATCTCCATATCGGTCTCGTCGAGGTCTCGCATGGCTGTTGTACGTCCCGGGTCGGGATATGTTCCCGGAAATGGTTTGGAATCGAAAGTACGACCGACGAGTAGCTCCGCAGACACGGCTCATTGGACGACCGCGAATCGCCAGTGATTTCGATGGGGTGTTCAAAGACCTGGACTGAGAGCAGTAGACGACGGTGAGAGTGCGATCCGATCCACTCTGTAAAGATGGCTGGCGCGATCGCTGCTTATCTCTCGAACGTCGTCGGTCGGGCGAACCCGCTCCGGTACCGACCTACACAACGTTACTAGCCATTCGGTAACACCGGGTTCTCGGACTATTCGGCGTACTCGACAGTCTTCTGAGGGTACATTACACGTTCCTGTGACGAACACCCTCGATCAACTGTTCCCCGTCGTTCGGTACGGGCGTCGATGGACTGGCAGCTTTCGCCGAGGATGCCTCTGCAAGGCTGAAATCTATCCCGGAACTCCGCCAATGATATTGTAATATAGACACAATAATGAGTCAAGTATCTTCTGAACGGCTCGCGGAAATCTGCGAGTCGACGAGTCGGTTACGATCGTTGCTCCACCTCAGTCGCCGGATTCCAGGTCGTCAGGTGTCTTCCCTGCTCTATTACGGCCCGTCTGGCGGTCAGCCCGATCACGAGAATCGCCATTCCAGTGATAGCGACACTGACGGTACCTCAGAAGGATCACGATCCCAAGCGGCACAGTCAATACTCGAGGAGGTGGCTATGGATGGGGTGGTTCCGATGTCTCTAAATACGGGTATCGCCGTGCCGATCTTTCCGTCCCGACTTTGTCGGATGTGTTACCGCACTCAGGCGCACGACCCGCCGACTAAAACGACTGGAGCATGAACCTCGTCACTCTCACTCTTGGCGTGGTTCTTCTCGTTGCAGTCATAACAGATATCCTCTGGACGACGCTGTGGGTCGAAGGTGGCGCCGGTCCACTCACGTCTCGGCTGATGGCGTGGACATGGCGCTCACTACGAAAAATCGGCGCCCAGAACTCGCGGCTACTCAGCCTCTCGGGGCTGTTGATCTTCATGTTGAGTCTCTCGCTCTGGATCGTGCTTCTCTGGAGCGGATGGACGCTGATTTTCGCCAGTGCCGAGAACGGTCTTATTGATACACTCAACCGCGGGTCTACGTCGTGGTACGACTGGATCTATTTTACTGGATACACCGTATTCACGTTAGGAAACGGTGATTTCGTTCCACGGAAAGGGATTTGGCAGTTCGTCACGGTACTTGCGACGGGGAGCGGATTGCTCTTCGTGACGCTTAGCGTCACCTATACGCTTTCAGTTCTCGATGCAGTCACCCAGAAACGTGCGTTCGCCAACAACGTGAGCGGATTTGGAACGGTCAGCGAGGATATCGTTCAAGCAGCCTGGAACGGAGCGGAGTTTCGAGGATTCGATCTCCCGCTGAACACCTTCGAAGCACAACTCACTCTGCTTACGGAGAATCACAAGGCGTACCCCGTACTTCACTACTTTCACAGCGCTCGAGCCGACCGCTCCCCGGCCGTCGAAATCGCGGCTCTCGACGATGCCTTGACGCTCGTCCGGTTCGGGGTTCCGAAAGAACACCGCCCGAACGAGATCATCGTCCGGAATGCCCGCAACGGAATCGAGAACTACCTCGAAACGCTCCACGAGACTTTCGTCGACCCTGCGGACAACACTCCTCCCCCACCAGATCTGACCGCCCTCCGAGAAGCGGGGATTCCGACCGCTTCGGACGATGAATTCGAGGCCTCTCTCGACGATCTCGAGATGCGGCGGCGGACATTATTCGGGTTCATTGAATCCGACGTGCGGCAATGGCCGACGCGAGAAACCGAACGTCCACCTCAATAGCTTATAGACAGCCGCTGTTTCGGAGCGATTCGATTTCGGCATCCGAATAGCCCAGGTCGCGGAGAACAGCGTCGGTATCGGCACCGAGTTCCGGCGGGTCAGTCGGTTCTGGACGCTGGAACTGCGAGGAACGGAGCGGGAGCTTCGGGACCGAGACCGAGGTGGACTCGCCCTCGGCTGTCTCGATTTCGCCGAGGGCGTCCGTTGCAGCCAAGTGTTCGTCCGCCGGGACTTCGTCGACATTCTGGACCGGCGCGACCGGAACACCCACGTCGTGCAGTCCCTCGACGAGTTCATCAGCTGTCAGTTTTCCGATCACGCCCTGGAGTTCGTCGTCGAGGGCGTCCTCGTTCCGCCGCCGGTCGTCGACGGTTTCGAATCGATCCTCTTCGTGAAGTTGGAGCCCGAGCGCCTCACAGAGTCGTTCCCATTGGGCCTGTGAGGACGGACCGACGAACACCCATCGATCATCGGTCGTTTGGTAGACGTCGTAAGGTGCCCAGTTGTCGTGGCCAGCCCCGAGCGGCTCAGGGCGCGTATCGTACGCCTGCGCATATACCAGCCAATACCCCATCAGCGACACTGTACTCTCGAATAGCGGAGCAGTAACGTGTTGCCCGGTTCCGGTGTGTTCTCGCTGTCTGAGCGCCGCGGTGATCCCGAAGGCGCCAAACAGGGCGGCAGTCATATCTGCGACGCTAGTTCCAGCGCGTGCGGGTGATTTGTCCGGGTGACCCGTCACGCTCATTAATCCGGAGAGCGCCTCCGCGACGGGATCGAGCGCAGGGTAGTCCTCGTACGGACCCTCATTGAATCCCTTGATCGAACAGTACACGAGCTCGGGATTGACATTGCGGAGGTCATCGTAGCCGATCCCGAGTTTCTCTGGTGCGCCAGGGCGGAGATTCTCGACGAAGACGTCAGCGGTCGTGATCAGGTCGCGAAACGCCTCCATGCCGCCGTCGGTTTTGAGGTCGAGACTGATCCCTCGCTTGTTCCGATTGACGGCGTTGAAGAGGCTGTTCCCGACTGGTGTACCGCCGCGGACGGAGTCTCCGCCGGATGCCCCGTGTTCGATTTTTATCACGTCTGCTCCGAGTTCCGCCAGTAGCAGGGAGCAGAACGGGCCGGCAGCGATATGCCCCAGTTCGATGACGGTCGTATCTTCGAGCGGTCTATTGGTCGGTGTATCAGTTGATGTTGTCATTGTCGAGCGGAAGGTGATGAGCTAGCTGGTTGCGGTACAGCGAACGGAACGCCGGTGGCAGGATACAGTTGATCGGGTCTCGTAGCTCGTAGCCCTCGAGAGCGGTAGCATGTAACTGTCTGGGGGAGGTCAGCGACAGGTTCATGAGTCGTCCCCCGCGTGCCGTCGTCGTCGCCAGTTCTGTACGACCGGTCCGAGTAGAACGATGATGATAAGCCCCACGAGGAGTCGTGACGGCCAACTCGCGACGAAAATCGTCCACGATCCATCGGACAACTGTAACGATCGGAGGAAGTTCTCCTCGGCAATCGGGCCCAAAACCATTCCCAGGATGAATGCGATGACCGAGTAATCGTGTTTGAACATGTAGTACCCGATCGCGCCGAGAACGAGGACTGTCGCGACGTCGACCCAGTTGTTTCGCAGGGTGAAACTTCCCGCCACGGCCAACACGACAATCATCGGGATGAGGTACTCGGTGTTGATTCGAGTGAGGTACTCCGCCCTGGTGATGAGGCCGAGTCCGAGCACGAGGATGATGACGTTCCCGAGAAACAGCGCAACGAAGATGCTGTAGGTGAGATGGAGGTCCGAACTGAACAGATCCGGACCCGGCTGGAGGCCATGCATCAGTAGACCACCGAGCAACACCGCCGTTGCCCCTGAGCCGGGAATGCCGAACGACAATGCCGGGATGAGAGAGCCGCCGACTGTCCCGTTGTTCGAGGCCTCGGCAGCGATAACGCCGGTGATTTCTCCGTTTCCGAATCGATCCGAGGCGGTCGATCGCATCGCCTCACCGTACGCGACGAAGTTCGAGACCGACGCGCCCGAACCGGGGAGAGATCCGATGAACATCCCGATGAACGCGGACTTGACGAGTGGTATCGGCTTTGAGAGGGCTTTACTGGCACCGGCAAGCACGCTTCCAGAGGTGTTGATCTCGTCGCGGGCGATGCTTCCTTCCTCACCCGCGAGCTTCAGCATCTCGGCAATGGCAAACAGGCCGAGAATCGCCGCGACGAACGAGAGACCGTCATAGAGTACGAGTGACCCGCCGGTGAATCGGAGTTCCGACGACATCGGTGCAATACCGATCGTCGTTACTAACAACCCGAACGCCCCGGCGACGAATCCCTTGACCATCGAGCCGCGAGCGACGATAGTGATCATCGAGAGTCCGAGCACTGCGACCAGGAAATACTCCGGCGAGCCCAGCAGGAGGACGAGCGCGACGATCCCCGGAGAGATCACGATGAGAGCGGCGACCGTGAGAAACCCTGCAACCGCCGAACTCAGTGCGGACGCTGACAGTGCGAAGGAAGCCTGACCCTGTCGTGAGAGCGGATACCCGTCGAATGTCGTTGCCGCTGCAGCCGCTGTTCCGGGGACGTTCATCAGGATTGCGGCGATCGATCCGCCATACATCGAGCCGGAGTAGATGCCAACGAGCAGGATGATCGCGTTCGGGCCGCCAAGCGGCAGGGTCAGCGGTAACGCGACTGCCATCCCGAGGTTCGGTCCAATTCCAGGAATCGCACCGATCACGATACCCAGGAGGACGCCGACGACCATCCAGCCGATAGTCGGCCACGAGAGGGCAATCTGGATGCCTTCCAGGAATGCGTCGGAGACCATCAGAACATCCCCCGTGGGAACAACAACGATCGGTCGAGCGGTGCGTTAGCTATAGACATAAACAGCAGACAGATCCCGATCGAGACGACCGTCAGTCCGACGACGGCCCATCGCGGCTGCCGGTTCCAGTAACCGTACGTGAGCACGAAGAGGGGTGTCGCAACCAGGATACTCAGCACGTACGCAACTCCGACGTACCCGGCTATGGCGCCGAAGGTGAACTGCCGCGCCGTAAGTCGGTCGAGAACCGGCGGCAGGTCCCGACGGTCGGGTTTGGTCGTAGCTTCACCTGCATCGATCCCGGTCTTTGCCGTATCGCTCTCCTCGCCACCGTCTTCTCCGTCCATCCCGAATTCGTCTCGATCAACGATATCGACAGATTCGGCGACAATCCGCCGAACGGGTTCGGGCAGTCGTTTCTCCACTAGGAGAAGGCCGATGCCGAAACGATGGCGGTGCCTGTTAGTCGTGGAAACAGCTGTGCTGACGACGATCGGAACGTCGTCGTCAGCCCAATAAAACCGACGGCGACCGCCAGAAACACCCCGAGTAACCCCAGTTCCGAGAGTTCGCGTTCTGCCATCGATAGGTGTTACTCTGCGGCCTCGCGAAGCTCCTCTATGTCGACGACGTCGGGAATCTCAGTCCAGATCTGTTCGAGGACCTGATCTGCCTCCTCTGGGAGACCGTATGCCATTCGGTTATTAGTTTCGTCGGCCCAGTTTTGAATGGTCTCGCTCTCGATCGTTGCTTCAACGGCTTCTGTGAGCGGCTCGATACGATCTTCAGGCGTCTCCGGCGGCACCCACATCGAACGGGTAACCTGCCCGAGGAAGTCCATTTCCTCGAATCCCTGGTCCGTCACGTTGGTCGCGTCCGGGAACACGGCACTCCCCGACGTCGTCAAGACGGCGGCAACGTCCGCGTTCCCCTCCTCAACGACCCCGATAGAGCTCAGATCCGCGTTGACGGCCGCAGGAACCTCGCCAGAGGCGACGGCTTGATTAATCGGGCCGCCACCCGAGTACTGAATGTAATTGTCCCACTCCATACCGTACCGTTCCTTGAAAAACATCGCGTGCGGGAGATACTGCGCCCCAAGGCCGCCGATGTTATCGATCTCTCCATCGTCGTACCGATCGACGAGGTCTCCCAGTCCTTCGATTTCGAGTTCAGTGTCGGTGATAACCACGAGAGCGTTCGAGCCTATCGTCGCGAGGCCCTTCAGATCCTGAAATTCGAAGTCAGGCGGATTAATCAGCGCCTGGATCGACGTCGTTAGCGGGTTGAATTTTCCGAACGTGTAGCCATCCGGCTCGGCAGTAATGAGTTGGCCGATCCCGCGCATTGCGCCGGCTCCGGGCACGTTCTCGATCCGGATGTCTTCCTCGAGTTCCTCGGAGAGTGGCCCTGCCATCTGGCGGATGATCGTATCGGAGCCGCCGCCCTCGTCGAACGGAACGATCGCGGTCAACGGGTCGCTTGGATACTCACCGTCGGCGCCGAGACAACCGGCCAGGCCGGTCATCCCCGTGGCTGTCGCCGCGCCAATTGTCGTCAGTGCCTTGCGTCGATTGATGTGCCGTGTCATTGCTGGTGAATAATTCGTGCTGTGTGCCCACCGTCTGCAGTCCCTGGGCGGGAGATGAGATCACTTCGTCTCCCCACTGAGACCGTGTGACTCAGTGACGTTCTTTTCCGGAGGATCAGCAAGTGAGTTGAGCCAACACCCGTAGGTCGTTTATATACAGAAGGTTCATGATCGAGAGTGATCGACTCCGAGTATGCTCCGGAGTACCGTACAACTGGATCTCGACTCCGACTACGTTCTCAACGACGTGACACAGGAGTTCGATGTTCCGCTCGTAGTCACGCGCGAAGAGATTCACGAGGACGGCACGCTGACGTTCGTCGTTGAAATCCCGGAACACCGCGACGAGATCGCGTCGCGACTGCGAGAGTCCGACGCTGTTCGACGGGTCGGAACCGTCGGCGATTCGACGATCTTAGTTCGGAAGCAATCCTGTGGAGCAATCGGTATCATCCGGAAACATAACGGAATGCTTGTCGGTGTCGACCGGGCGTTTAGGACCGAACGGACCTTCGATATGATGGCCTTTTCACGCGAAGATGTCAAACGGATCGTCGAGGACCTCGGCGATCTAGGAACTGCCAGTGTCGAACGACTCGTTCGCGTTCCAGATCGACCAGCGGGCCTCTCCAAACGGCAATACGAAGTCGTCGAAGCTGCCCTCGAGGCCGGCTACTACGACTGGCCCCGCGAGACGGATGCCGAGTCTGTCGCCGAAGGGCTCGGTATTACGCACCCGACGTTCCTCGAGCACCTGCGGAAAGCCGAAAAGAAACTCCTCGAGCGCGCGGTCAACGGACGATCAACAGATCAGCTTGACGAACAAATGGGCTGACAGTCACCGGGGGCGACGAATTATGCTCCGAGTCGGCGTTCGATGAGCCTGACAGCAGCCTCTGTCTCGAGTGGCCCTTCGTCGGCGAGTAACTCGAGGACAGTGCTAACAGCGTCGTCGGTTCCCTCGACGGCAACGTCGGCGCGTTCAAGGAGCCGACGGGCGCCCCCACGACCGGTTCCCTCTCCGAAGATGAGTTTGCGACGGCTTCCAAACCGGCTCGGATCGAACGGTTCGAAGACGCTCGGTTCCTCGATCATTGCAGCCGTGTGTATCCCCGACTCGTGACGCGTCGTCTCGCGACCGAGTAGCGCCTTTTGGTCCGGAATATCCTCCTCGAGGATCGTCAGCACTCTCTTGCATGCAGGAACGAGATCGGCCGTTCCGACGCCGAAACTCGTGTCGTGTTCCAGGTCGCCGATCGCGACCACCTCTTCCAGGGGCGCATTGCCGGCTCGCTCGCCGAGACCGCCGACGCTGACGTCGGCTTTGCCGACGCCCGCCTGGAAGGCAGTAATCGTGTTCGCCGTCGCGACACCGAGGTCGTCGTGGAAGTGTACGCCCACCCTGGAGAGGTCGATGTTATGCTCCTCACCCAGTCGCTCGAGGAACTGTTGTACAGACGACGGACTGGCCGAGCCGACTGTATCCGGGAGATTGACGTACGAAACTTCGGAGAACCGATCGAACGCGGTCACGAGGTATTCCGGGTCCGTTCGAAAGGCATCGAGCAGACTGAGGTGGACGTCGGCGCCGCCCTCGAGTGCCAGGTCGATCGCCTCGCGAAGGGCTTCAAACATCTCCGCCCGCGACGAGTCAACGACGTACTCGAGTTGCCCGTCGGAGAGCGGCGCGAACACCTCGACGACATCGACGTTCGCGTCGAGTGCTGCTTCGACATCGCCGGGGACCGCGCGAGCAAGGCCGATTAAATCGGCCTCGAGGTCGTCGGCGAGGCGGCGCGTCGCCTCACGATCGACTTCCCCGGTCGCCGGGAAGCCAGCCTGAATATACGGCAGATCGAGACGGCCAAGTACTTCCCCCGCCGAAACTTTCTGTTCTACGTCGTAAGACCGTCCCGGTAGCTGTGCCCCTTCTCGCAGTGTGACGTCGGTGAGTTGCATAGTGTCTGTGGGAATCCTGTGGGCGTAGATTGACCAAGCGTCGGCGGTATCCGACAGTCGTTGACCTGTGTTCTACCGGGACGGTCCGTCAACGTTGAACCTCCGCTCGTAGGTCGTTTATGTTCTCTCGGCCAACGTGGCGTGAGTACCTGACCTCCCGCATGACGTGGATGACGTGGTTGGAGTCAAACGAACGCATCCACTCCGCCGGCTGGTGAACGGACGTGGGATGTCACCTGAGTAGTCATTCCCCCAGTCACCCATTAAATAAAGGGTGTTCGATCATCTCCGTTCGGCCCGTCTCTTCAAATACAAGAGGTCACCCGATCATGTCCACTACCACTCGAAACAAGCTCGAAAGCCGGTACGGAGGAATCATACTCGAAGGACGACCCCACGCGCTGAGCGCGTGGTTCGTCGTAGCGCTGCGGTTCGTAATGGGCGGAATGATCCTGTTTGCGGGCCTGGGGAAGGTCCTGGACTGGCCGTTCGACGCCAGCGGCTTTCTGGTCCACGGCGTCGACCCGGCAAGTCCCGTCAGCGGTCTCTACGCCGCGATGGCGGCCAACCCCGCGCTGATGGAGGTCATCAACGTCGTCGTGCCCGCAACGCAGCTGTTGATCGGCGTCGCGCTGATCGCCGGCGCGTTCGTCCGCCTGGCAGCCCTGGGCGGGGCCATGCAGATGGTCCTGTTCTACCTCGGCGGCTGGGAAGGTGAGTGGCTCGCGCTGTTCGACTCGACGCTGATCTACGCCGTCGCGTTCCTCGCGCTCGGCGCCTTCGCAGCGGGCCGCATCGCCGGTCTCGACCGCTACATCGAAGGAATCAACGTCGGCGGCCAACCGCTCCTCGAGCGGTTCCCCAGGCTCCGGTACGTCCTGGGCTAATCGGATCGGCCTTCGACCGTCAGCAGTGTGGGTGTGAGAACCACGCCGACTACGACGCTTCCGAGAACATCGGTTTGCAGTATCTCCGTCGCAGGCAAAACGCGGGTGATGGAGACGCACCCGTAGATGTGCGCTCGAATCGCGGGAGGCTGAACGTGAGCGGGGAGCACCCACCCCCTGCCCCGACCGAAGCATAGAACGGGAGTCCACGCGAAAGCCCCGTGGCGTACGGAAATCGAAGATTTCCGTGATGAAGCGGGGCTCCGCGTCTCGTATCACTCGGCCCTGAGGGGATCTACAGCCACTGCAGGATCGTTCGGTAGCTATTCGCCTCTCGTCTCAGTGTTCCGTCGTACGCCACCGGACCCGACCATAACATAGTAGCACCCTGGACGGTCGTGAACCAACTCGAGACAGTCGTTGACCGGCCTGTCGGTAGTTGGTCGACTATTCCGGTCCGAAGGCCGCGATATCGGCCCCCACTGTCGCCAGTGCGTCGGCAGGGTTCGGGTCGCTGTCGGCCAGATGCGTGTACTCGTGTTCCGGGACGTTCGACAGTGCTGCTGTGACGGCCTCGCTGTACGTCTCGACGCCCGATTCCGTCGGGTCGTTGCCACCCCAGACGTCCCGGATAACCGTCATCGAGTCGATGCGCACCTCCAGTCTGTGTGGCTCGTAGCGGGCCAACAGTTCGGCGAGTCCGAGGTGGAGGGCGACGTATTCGGCGGTGTTGTTCCCCGTCCGGGCGCCGACGGGTCGACCGAGACGGGCGAGTTGAGTCTCCGCAGCGTCCATGATGACGGCACCCGCACCTGCGGGTCCGGGGTTACCGCGTGAACTGCCGTCGACGTAGAGGACGAATGCGTCGCTCGTCGGCTCGGAGACGGGTGGCCGCGTGAGTCCCGATTCCAGGAGGCTCTCGAGCGCGTGACGCAACTCGTCGGGGGTCGTCTCGGGGGCGAACAGACCGCCGTAGCCGGGGACGGCGTCGTCGATGGCGTCGGTGGCGGGGGCCATCTCGTAACCGACGCCCGCGAGCACCTCGTCGACGAGCGTGGCGAGCGGGGAGAGGTGTTCGGCCGGGAGGCGTTCGTCGGTCATGCCGCGTGATCCGTCCGGCTTCGGTTCCGGACTCTCTCCTCACGTTCGGACGCTCTCGGTAGCTGGTCGCACCACTGCATACCGGTCCTCGGAGGTCGAGCGGGATAATCCCTTCACGTGGTCAACTGTCGCAGTCACTGCGATTCCCTCGAGGGATTGTTGTTTTCAGCTACGGGTCGCGTTCGTTCGACGTCTCGACAGACGCCTCCCTTACGGACGAGCGTTTCATACCGCCTCTATTATGGAGAGAATATGCTATTGCATGGTCAAATATTGGAGTCACGGCTCTCCTACGCCTGGCTTACTCCGAGAGGATCCCTGAAGAACCTGCAGTGGAAGTAGATGACGTAGTCAGTGCCGTCCAGAGATCGACGGCGAAGAACCCCCAGGCGACGGCGACGAGGAGGTAGCCGACGAGTGACAGCGAGTCGACGGTGCCTCCGATCGGGAGTATCGCGGTCAGCCAGAGCGCCAGCATCCCGAGGTTCACGCTTGCGATCTGTAGCCAGGATGGAGTTCCGACGGTCTCGCTCGCCGCAGTCGTCCGGGCGGCGAATCCCGCGCCATCGCTTTTTGTGCCGACCGCGACGATGGGGAGGAACGCCATGGCTAGCTGTAGCATCCATCCGAACACGAGGCCGTCGATCGCCGCGATTTCGATCGCCGTGGCGGGGACAGTCTCCGGAAAGAGCAGTACGAGCGGCGCCCACGGAACGGGGAACGCCAGCCAGAGGTACGCTCCGAGGAGAAGGGCGAATCGCTCCGGCTGGGCCCGTTCGCCCACGCGGTACGTGCCGATGACGTTCGCTAACAGCGCCGCCGTCCCGACGACGTATACGACGAGCCCAAGCATCGTGAGTTCGTGGCGCGCCAGCCACGGTCCCGCGACGAGGCCACCGGCGCCGGCCGTGATCCCCCAGTAGGTGACGCGTCGGAGGCGCGGATACCGCAGGTCGGCTCCGAACAGCCGAGGAACCACCGTGAAGAGAGCGCCCGCCGCGACGAGAGCGAGGAACCCCCAGACGTTTGCGTGAACGTGGGCCTCGATCGTCCCGAAGTAGCCGCCCGGTCCGTGAACGTTCAGCAACATCCCGAACGCAGCGAGGATGCCGACGACCAGGAACCACGGTGCAGTCCGGAAGTAGGACGGTCCGTCGACGGCGGGGTCTTTCGATCGATACACCGTCGCCAGTAGTCCAGCGAGTGCGCCGAGGACGAGGGAGGCACCGACGACCGCGACGATGGTAGTACCGGTCGCCATCCCGATCAAGATGAGCGGATAGCCGGCGTTCAGCGAGAGCCACTGGAGCCACCGGTTGCGGACCGTCGCGTTCGTCGTGTCCTCGCGCCGGGAACCGGCTAGCGCCGGGAGCACACCGAACAAGGCCTGAGTCATCCCGCCGATGGTTACGAAGTGGATCGTCAACCACCGAAGCCGCGGCAACACGTCGATCACACCGGCTTCGACGCCGAGCGTTCCAACGGTAGCGAACAGCCCAACCACGAGGTATAACCCAGCCATGACGAGAAACGGATCGTTCCGCGTTCGAAGCATCGTAGTGAACACCTGCCTGTCGGTACTCGCCTGTCCCGGGTAGCGGTTTGCCCGAACCGGTCGGCACCGGTCTAACATCTCAGGGCATTGCTGACATGTTAGGAAGAAGTTCAAGGCGGTGACGACGCCACTATCCGATATGCCGCGAGCACAACTGTCGGTCTCGCTGCCCGAGGACGTCTGGATACACGAGGTGTCGACCGCACACGCGGAGGCAGGGTTCGAAGTCGTGACGGCGCTGGCCGGGGAGGACGCCGGGATCGCCCTGGTTCGGGTCACGGCCGACGATCTGGTCTCCATCCTCGGGACGATCGACGCCCAGTCCGACGTCGTCTCGCTCGACCTGCTCTGGACACAGGGTGGGACGGGGCTCGTACAGGTCGAGGCGACGAGTCCGTCGCTGCTCTTGCCGCTGTGGCAGGCCGGGATCCCGATCGAGATGCCGTTCAGTATCGACGACGGGACGGCAACGTGGGAGTTGACGACGTCATCGGACCGGCTGTCGGAACTCGGCGAATACCTCGACGAAGCGGCCGTCGAGTACGACCTCGAGTTCGTCGCGGAGATCGGCTCTCCGGCTGCGAATCGACTGCTGACCGAGCGCCAGCGGGAGGTACTAACCGTCGCGATCGAGGAAGGCTACTACGCGGTACCGCGCGAAGCGTCGCTCACGCAGGTCGCAGAGACGCTTGGCGTCTCCAAAGCGACCTGCAGCGACGTCCTCCACCGCGCCGAGAGCGGGATCGTCAACTGGTTCGCAGAAGAGCATCTCGCACAGAGCTAACCGAGAGGGACTTGCGCCGTTACGTCTCTCGAGGTCGGAACACAGGAGCGGATTGACGGGGCCACTGACAGTTGCTTCAGAGCAGTTGATTGGAACAAGCGAAGTCGATTTGCCGTATGCCGTCTCCGTGTTCAACGCGTCACTTCTGACCGTGACTCAGTAGTTCGGTCACGAACTCCGTCAGACGTCACCAGCGGGCTGTCGACGAGGCCGCTCGCTCGTCTGGTCCCGTTGTTTAGTGTGCTATCGGTTACTCTCACTGTCGCTTGCCTCCACGTCAGCCGTGTATGCGTCGTTCACTGCGTTCTCCACACGTGATTTGATGCCCCGAAGCATTCCACGGGTCATTACGAACGTAACTGGATCGAGAACCAACTGGCTGGTGAAGGTCGCTGCGGGATTCTGTGGCAGGCGGATTCGAGCCCTGACGATGAGTCGTGTTTCAGTCGGACCGACGGGAGCGAGTACGAACGCCCAGACCCACCAGGGAGGCTGATCAGGGGTTTGAAGCACGAGCGATTTCTCGGGGGCCATCGAAGCCACCTCGAGTTTCGTCTCGGGGAACCGGTCGGCACGAGCCAGTCGTACCGTATCACCGACCGCGAGGTCCTGGTAGCTGGGGATGATTTCGTCGGCATTATGGATGTCGAATCCGAGCAGATTCTCCGCCCACGTGTAACTGTAGAACCCACCGCGCTCCTGACCGAGTTGCAGCAACCACGGCCACACGTCACCAGGCGGTGCATCGATACCGATACTCATCGTCGATTCGCCATCCGGTTCGGGAAGTAAATCGTCTCCCGGGAGTTGTCGCGTGGTTTCCCCCGGAGTCGCGCCCCAGGTCATCATCCGTGGTCTGAGGCCGACCCAGTACAGGGCCCCGATGACGCCGGCACCTACGGCCTGACGAACCCGGCGTTTGACCGTGCGCGTTTGGTCCGGATCCATATCAGAGGACGTGCTTCGACGTAGAAGGTGTTGTCATCCTGTTCACCCGTTTTCGATATACGGTAGGAAAAGGCATAAACAAGAGTGCTAGCCACCAATCGAATCCTATCATCATCCCATCACACAGGACCCATCTATTATCGTGTGCTTCTGGGATACTCCGGCCAAAGGGATGAGTCGATTTCCCACCCGGGGATGCGATCGAGATCGAAAACTCAGATCACGCGGTCCGCACTCCCGACACGGGTTTACCGTTCATCACGTATGGGGGCCTACGGCCCGAAGGCCCTGAAGGAAGTCAATTTGAGATCGCCTCGAATTTCGATGCTCCACACCGACAACCGTCTTTTTTCCCGATCGGTTGGACAGTGCTATCGGGAAGAACCCACGCGGAGTAAACCGCACCACACTCACAACACCTCCCAGCCACTTTCTGCCGGTTACCGGTCGTCTTCTCACTGGTTTCGCGTGCTCGTTGGTCCCCTGGCATATACGTATGAACGGCTACCTTGCGCAAGAGATGATGGGTTGTATTGACCACCTCGAGTCGATGCTACGGAAATTCCGCTGCCAGTAATTCACTCGTCGTCCGGGTGGGTGAACGTCAGGGTACTCGTGATGAGGTTCTCGTGTGCAGCGTGAAACCGCTTCGAAAGCGCCTGCTGTGAGATCCCCATCTCCTCGGCCAGGTCGCTCATCGAGACTGTCTGAGGTACTTCGTAGTACCCCTGTTTGAGCGCGGTAACCAGCGTCTCACGTTGCTTCGTCGTGAGATCGTACTGGGCACTCGCCATCGGCTGTTCCTGGTCTCGCATTCGGTTGAGTTCGAACGAGATCGCGTTCTCCTCGCAGTACGTTTGGAACTGAGAGAGGCTCTCTTGATCGTCAAACCGCATCCGAAGCTCCCAGTTTTCGTCCCTGCCGATCGCCTGCAGAATCGTCGCCCCGAGTTCGATGTAGGCATAGACGACCGATTCGATGTTTTGCGTCCACTCGGCACGATACAATCTGGCATCGTCTACTTCGTCAATGGGGGCGACGTTCGTGACCGAGTCGTCGCGTTCGAACGCCGCTTCGAACTCCGCGTGATCACCACCGCTCACCCAGAAGTACGGCATCACCTTGTCCTCCATCGTCGCTACGACCTGCTCGATCTCGACCACCATGTGCGGCGCTTCCGTAAGGGCATGATGCAGCGCAAAGTCGTCGGACTTAACCGAGAACTCCGCAACAATACTCATACAGCGAATTCGCGTCTGAGAAGGTTAAAACCGACGTCGAATCGGCTGACCGGCTGAAGCTGTGTTCCTGTAGTTCGCGGCATTCAGTGCCGGTTATCTTGTTAACGAAAAGAGAACGAGTATCATCCCGCTCGAGACGATGGCGGCCTGTACGAGCGCAGCGGACGCGATCGTCGTCCCGAACACGTGGTAGACGAGCCCCTCGCAGATCGCACCGGCGCCGATGAAGATGAATCCGCCGGAGACGTACAGCATCGGCGTCTCGCCGCTTCGGCGATAGCCATGGTACGCGAGATACGCGACGAGAAGACTCAGGATGAGCGTTGTCAGTTTGGCAAGCAGGAACGACGCTTCCATCAGTTCTCACCCCGAAGGTTGCTCCAGAGCGAGGTGAAGTTGTCCGCGAGTTCGTCTCGCGTCTCCATCGTCAGCGAGAGCTGTCCGTCCGAAATTTCGACGTGGAGCTCCTCGAGCGACGTTTCGAACTTGCTCCGGTGCGAGCCGTCGTCGTCGACCGTGTGGTGTTCCTCGATGAGGCCGTAGTCTTGCAGCTTCGATACCCGCCGATAGATCGTCGTAAGCGAGGCGTCACACTCCTCGCTGAGCGTTTTCGCGGTCTTCGGCCCGTGATCCGCGGCGAGGAGTATCTTCCGTGCGTACTCGTCCGCGAGGATTTGGAAGATTTCAGCCGAGTCCGAGGACCCTCCGTATTGCACACCATAGACCCTACCGTTCACCGGCAAATAGGTCACGATTCGCTGACTCAGCAAATCACCGCGAGCGTCTTGTATGCGGCCCCTTTGCGCCGTCGCACCGACCGAGGTACTCCACTCGTTTCGCTCCCCGGCGGTAACCAGACGGTGTCGAACCGGCCCGCCTCGAGCGCTCGAACTCGTCTCGATCGGTCGGTTCTCGGACGGACGGTCGTGTAGCGAGCGGACGGCGAGGGCCACTCTCTCGCAGCCACCCGGAAATCGAGCGCGTGCTCCGTCAGCACGGGTGAAATACCGCCCACAATCGTCCCGTTTTCGGACGCTTCGACGAAGAACTGAACGTCATCGACGTGCGTATCGCCCAGGAAGGTGGACGCGTACGGACGATCAGCTATCGTGTACCGATTTCGGTGCGTTCACTCGGTTGGCTGATGCTGTGAGAGGGGCCCGAGATTCGCGAGGTGAAACGGCTCATGCGCAGGTCGAACAGGAGCGACTGTGACGGAGATAGATCAGTCCCGCCAACAGTACTACTGAGACCGCGCCCAAGAGGGGCCGTAGCGGATCGAAGTACGTCATGAGCGCGGACGAACTGAACAGCGTGAGCAAGACGACGTTACAGATCGGACAGCCGACCGCCAGAAAGCCGCCGACGAGACCACCGAACGCGAGTCGATCCGCGCTACTCGTGTCGCCAGTCTGGCTGCCGTCGTCGCCCTCGAGTTCGGTGCTTGCCACTTCGGTCGCCAACCGCTGTGCAATGTAGACGCCCGCAAGCAGCGCAGTCAGCGTCAGGAACAGATAGTCGGTCGGCGTCCGCGGGACCATCCGAACGTAGAGCGGGTTCGGAATGAGGCCGGTCACGAGTCCGAACAGGAGGAACACGCCGACCCCGGTGGCCGTTCCCCACGCCATCGCTCGCCGATCCGACCGGATCGATCCGACGAAACCACGACCCGTCATTTCGATGCCTCCGTCGCGACCGGACATCGTTCGGGATGTCCCGCCCGGCCCAGGAAGAACAGCAGGAGGAAGAGGCCACCGATGCGAAGCACTGCGCCGTCGTAGGGAAGCGCCGCGAGGCCGCCGGCAAATCCGAGGAAGCCGAGAAGGCCGGCACCACAGCTCGCACACCCCGAGGCGAGGAGTCCGGGAACGACCCCGGAGAGATCGGCGAAGCTCGCGACACCGACGATTCGTAACTGTGCGACGGCGTTGACGACTGCGACGCCGGAAAGCAGCGAATAGAGGCCGATGATCCCGAGGCCGAACCAGCCGTCGGTGCGGTACACCGTCTCCGTCAACGAGACGAGGACGTACTCGAACCAGTGGATGCCGTCGCCGAGCATCTGGATCGAGAACTCCGGCATCGTACTCAGGAGCAACAGAACGTACGTGACAGCCGCAGCGAGGACGAGTCCGATCGTGCCCCACCACGTCTCGAACGGATACGACATTGCCGCCGAGAGGTTCGCGAGATGGTTCCCGATCGCGTTTCGCCGAGTCATCTACGCGATCGAACGACGGACGGCCGGAAAGGTCTCGCTCCGATTTGCTGGCTCGGCAAATCGGCGGTTCCGTTACGGGCGCGGACTGGGAACGTTGGGAGCGATATCAGATGTCGCTCGACCAGTCATCCCGCCGTGCCTTCCTCGCCGGCTCGGCCGTGACGGCTAGCGTCGCCGGCGCTTACTATCTCACCCGATCCGACGGGACCGGGCACGACATCTCCCCGTCGCTTCACTCGAGCGACGGGACGACCGCGCTCGGCATCGACCTGGCCGGAAAACCGATCGTCGGATCACCCGACGCGCCGCTTGAAATCTACTACTGGACGGACTTCCAGTGCCCGTTCTGCGAGCGGTTCGAACGGGAGACCTTTCCCGACCTCGTTCGGAAGCACGTCGAACCGGGCGACGTTCGCATCGTGGTAATCGCGCTCCCGTACTTCGGCGGTGACTCGATGACGGCCGCGGTCGCGAGCAGGTGTGTCTGGGATCGGCTCCGCGATGGCGACCCCGCTGCCTACTGGGACTGGCACGCGGCGGTATTTGACGAGCAGGGTGAGAAGAACTCGGGATGGGCGTCCACAGAGAACCTCCTCGAGTACACCCGCACAGTCCCCGACGTCAGCGCGGACGGCCTCGAGTCGTGTCTCGAGGACCGACGAGCGGAGTTCGAGGCCGAGGTCGAGGCCGAGGCGGAGCGGGCGACCGAACTCGGCGTCTCGGGCACGCCGACGTTCACCGTCTTCGATCCGGAGTCCGAAGCTGCCGGTTCGCTGGTCGGTGCACAGCCCATCGAACGTTTCGACGAGGCGATCGACCGTATCGAGAACGCGTGATCGGCGCCCGTCCCGTGTGGTCGCACGCTCATCCTCGGTCTATTCGTATTCGAACACGCGGGCCATCCCCCGCTCGAGATGATAGACGTTGTGACAGTGAAACAGCCAGTCGCCGGGATTGTCCGCGCGGAAGTCGAAGGTCACCCGATCGCCATGTGGCGCGACGAGTACGGTGTCCTTGACCGCGTCGCCGACTTGGAAGAAGTGGCCGTGGAGGTGCATCGGGTGGATCGCCGGACTGCGGTTCACCATCCGCACGCGGACGTGATCGCCCTCGCTGATCTCGAACGGATCGGCGTCGGGGTACGTTTCGCCGTCGATGGTCCACGCGTCGGAAGCGGCGCCGCCCATCATTCCGCCCGACAGTGTGAGATCGAACGTCCGGTCGGGCCCCCCGTCGAGATCCAGCGGGTCGAGCGCCTCGAGGTCGTCGTACTCGAGCTCCCGGCCGGCGAACCGTGGCCGCTCGCCGGTCTCGGCCTCGGAGGCGCTTTCGTACCGTAACCTCGCCTCCGCGGGCTCCTCCTCGCCGACGACAGGTTCCGCGACGATGGGCCACTCTCCGGGAGAATCCGCCTCGAGGATCGCGTCGTACCGTTCGCCCATGCTCAGAACGAACGAGTCCACGTCGACGGGGTCGACCGGTCGCCCGTCGGCGTGCGTGACGGTCAACGAGTGGCCTCCGACGCCGACCCGGTAGGTGGTAGCGCTGCTCGGATTGATGAACCGAAGCCGGACCCGCTCACCCTCCTCGACGTCGAATATCGGAGGATCGGATGGGAGACGCCCGTTGACGAGGAGGCCGTCGTACGGCGGTCGCTGACCGCGCATCTGACTGTCTGGACCCATATCGTCGCCGGGCCCTGGACCATTGCCGGGACCCATTCCGTCGCCGGGCCCTGGACCATTGCCGGGACCCATATCGTCGCCGGGCCCTGGACCATTGCCGGGACCCATTCCGCCCCCCGGACCGCGGTCCTCGTCGGATTCGTTGCCTCGACCCGGCCCCATTCCGTCGCCGGGACCGCCTCCGTTACCCGGACCCGGTCCGTCACCGCCGCCCGGCGGGGCTTCGATCGAATCGAGCGCCGGCTCTTCCCCGAGGTGATCGTCGAACTGCAGGGTATGCTCGCGGTCGTACTCGACGTGTGGTGTCTCCTCTTCGACGATCAGCGGTCCGTAGAGCCCCCTGTCGAGTTGTAACCCAACGTGGCTGTGATATACGTACGTCCCCGCCGGCGACGCTTCGTACTCGTACTCGAACGTCCCCTCCGGCGGGACGGGGTCCTGTGTGACGTTCGGGACGCCGTCCATCCGGTTCGGAACGGGAACGCCGTGCCAGTGAACCGTCGTCCCCTCGGACACCAGGTTCTCGAGTGAGACGCGGAGCGTCTCTCCCTCGCTCACGCGTAGTTCCGGCCCGGGGAGTTGCCCCTCGTACAGCCACGTCTCGTCGGTCTCGTCCGCTCCGACATCGACCGCTCCGCTCGAGGCCACCAGCGTTTCCTCCTGCGGGTCGGCCTCGTCTTCCTGTGCAGGCCGCTCGAAGCTCGTCGCTCCCGTTCCGGGTTCGATGGACAGTCCTGCGACCCCGAACAGCGCCACACTGCTGGTCCGTAACGCCTGCCGCCGTGAGACCTTGCGTCCGTTATCGGTCATCACAGAACCGCCCACGACCACCGGGAAAAATGAGGGGCATGCCAGCGCGCATTGCTCGGGAAATCCGAGGAACGTAGCATCCGGCTGGGCTGGGGACAGGTTTCGACTAGAGTTCCGTCACTCGAGCGTCCCGACCAGCAGAAATGTTTCCGGACGGACTGCTTCGTGTTCAACGGCGAAGCCGGCGTTGCGGAGCGCGTCTGCCGCCTCGTCCGGACTGTACCGTTCGTCGAGGGGCGGACCGCTTGTACCGGACCCGGTCGCTGCCCAGTCGAAAAGGACGAGTCGGCCGTCGGTCGCCAGGACGCGTCGGATCTCGGCCAGTGCTTCCTCGCTCGCGAACTCGTGGTAGGTCATCGTCGAGAACGCGGCGTCGAGTGCGTCGTCGTCGAACGGCAGGTCACTCACGTCGCTGGTCACGAGGGTGACGTTCTCCGGGACGCCCTTTTTCCGGTAGTAGTCGTGCATTGCTTCCTGTACGTCGATCGCGTGGACCGTGCTGGCGTGGGGTGCGACGTCGTCGGTGAAGAAGCCGGTCCCGCTGCCGAGGTCGGCAACGGTATCGTCAGCGGAGAGTGAAAGCGCCCACAGCAGTTCCTCTGCCGAGACGAAGCGGTATCGCTGTCCGGGCTGTTCTAGTTTGTCGGCACGCTCGGCATCGAACGTGTGATGACCCATAGCTACAGCCCCCCGAAGGCCACAGTCGCTGGTTCGCCCGTCCCTGGCACGATATCGTCCGGATCCATTCCGACAGGAGCGATAGCGGGCATCGTTCGTGCGTAGTATTGGGACGAACACAAAAACAGTTTCCGGATTCGAGAGTCCCGTTTTGCCGACTCGGAAAAACGCCCCTATACATATTTGACTCGAGTTAGTAAGGCGTGTATGGTCTCGGACTCTTCCTCTCGACGGACGCTTCTGGGTGTCGCGGGCCTTGCGAGTCTCTGCTGTGTCGGCCCTGGGGCGCTCGCCGTTACCGGCGGCACCACCGTCGGTGTACTAGCCGGGCTCGTACAGGGGCTGGTGGTATTCGCGGTTCTCGGTGTCCTCTCGATACTATTTCGGCTCCGGTCGGGCTGTTCTTCCTGTACCAAGTGACCTCCTCGACTGCGGGGAGTCGAACTCCTTCCGTCTACGCCACCGCCACCAGAATTGTATAATTACCGCAATGCTATTTGCCAAGCCGTACATTGGATAGCCACGAGAGACCGATGACTCCACTCGAACTCCGAGCCGACATCCCGGCGCTCCAGGAAGACGTCTACCTCAACTTCGGCGCTCACGGTCCGAGCCCGGAATACGTCGTCGACGCCGCCGACGAGTTTCTCCGGTCCCACGAGTACGATGTGCCGGTCGCGGCCGATCCATACGAGGAGGCGTTTTGCGCGTTCGATCACACCCGAGAGACGATCGCAGCGTTCATCGGCGCCGAACCGGACGAGGTCGCACTCACGGAGAGTACGACGGCCGGGATCAACGCCATCGCGAACGCGATCGACTGGCAGCCGGGAGACGTGGTCGTCCGAACCGATCTCGAGCATCCGGCTGGAATCCTCCCGTGGCAGCGTCTCGAACGAGCGGGTGTCGACGTCCGCGTCGTTGAGACGGAGGACGGGCGAATCGACCGCGACCGGTTCGCGGAGGCCGTCTCCGACGCGCGACTCGGCTGTTTCAGCGCAGTCACGTGGACCCACGGGACACGGCTTCCGGTATCCGAGCTGGTCGACATCGCCCACGACGCCGGCGCGTTCACGCTCGTCGACGCCGTGCAGGTACCCGGTCAGCTGTCGATGGACGTCTCGGCATGGGGGGCCGACGCAGTCGCCGCCGCCGGCCACAAGTGGCTCCTGGGACTGTGGGGAGGTGGGTTCCTCTCCGTTACCCGGACGGCCGCCGAGGAACTCGAGCCGCGGACGGTCGGCTACCGGAGCGTCGAAACGCCAACCGCCGACCCGTTCGAGTTCGCCGCTGGCGCGCGTCGGTTCGAAGTCGGGTCCGCGAATCCGGCGCCACACGTCGCTCTCGGTGAAGCGATTCAGGCGATCAGCGAAGTCGGCATCGACCGAATCGAAGACCGCGTTCATCGTCTTGCCGGTCGGCTGGTCGATGGCATCCCCGAGGCTCGACTCCTGAGTCCGTCACCGCCGGAGTCGGGTCTAGTGACGGTCGAGGTCGAGGACCCGGACGCGACTGTCCAGCGCCTGGCAACGGAGGGAATCGTCGTCCGAGCGTTACCGTCACCGAACGCGATCCGAGCCTCGGTCCACGCGGTAAACACGGCTGCTGACGTCGATCGACTGCTCGAGGAACTGGAACGAGAGTGGTAACGCCGACCGGCGGGTTCCGTGCCCACCGCTCGAACCAGTTTCACAGCCCGAAAAGTACGTGTTGACGGCCCGTAGCGACTATCCAGACGGAAGGGAACGTCGGGGTACCGGCTCGGACTGTTCGAGCACTCGAGAAAAAAGGAAGCGCTCGAGCACCCTCGAGAGGAGTGGATTACCGGCAGGTAAGCGTCGATACGATTCGAGGTTCGAATCCCCGGTTCATACTCGATGGGTGACCGTCCCTCGAGGATCTGTGAGGTGAATGCGAGTGGGGTTCGACGCGTTCTACTGGCTCGAATTTCGAGCGTCGGGGAGACTAATCCGCCTTCCCCTGGAGTGCCACCGGATAGCCGGAATCAGTCGGCCGCTCGGCGTCGAAGAACTGTTCGAATACCTTCCGTTGAGCGGCCCGGAGATGCTGCAGATACGTCGATTGGCAAACCCCCATTCTGTCGGCGAGGTCGTCGCCACTGGAGTCGCGGGGCCACTCGAAAAAACCGCCGAAATGGGCCAGTCGAAGCGCCTCGAGTTGGCGATCAGTGGTGGAGTCTTCGACCGCCGATCGGAACTGACCGGACGTTTCGGGGGTTCGATCGCGTTCGTGTTGACCCACCAGATCCGCGCCAGGGTGGCTCTCGGTGACGGCCTCGACGACGGTTCGGACGTCGGCCGTTTCGGGCAGTTCGGCGACGAGGGTAGCCGCGCTCCCGGTCTCCGGGTCCGTTCCACACTGGTCACCATCCGCAGTAAGCGACTGCACGCAGCCACCGTACTGTGCCAGTGTCGAAACGACGGCGGTCTCGTCGACGGTGAGTCGAAGCAGCGGTTCGGAATCGGCTCGAAGCCGCTGAGCCGACTCGATGCCGGAAATATCTGCTGCCCGGGCGGCGATATCACTGGTATCCGCGCCGCGAACGGTGACGAACTCGACGAGGTCACCGTCCGTACCGGTCGTCACCTGTTCGAGTTCGAGTTCGACGTCGGCCTCGAGCGCGCTGGCAAGAGCCGGGAGCGGATCGTCAGCCGGTGTGAGGTCGAACGTGAGTGCCGTGACCCGGTCGGTGACCAGCGAACGCTGGCTTTCAGCCGCGGTGATGGCATAGGCGATGGTCTCGCCGAGTTCGTCGAGTACCTCGACGTCGAGGGCATCGGTGGCGTTGTCGTCACCCGTATGCAAGACGAGCGCGCCATAGTGGGCATCCCGATACGTAATCGGGATCGCGACGGTCGCGACCGCATCGGCCGCGAGTCGACACTCACACGTGCGGGTACAGTCGGGGCGTCCCTCCTGACAGACCTGTGCGACGTGGGTCGTCTCGGTTTCCAGGGCGCGGTCGACGACCGTCTCCCGGTCATCGTCGTTGACGGCGGCGACGACGTCTTCGAGAGCGTCGTCGTCGATGCCGACGCTCGTGTTCGGTCGGACGGTGTCGGTGACGGCGTTTCTGGTGGCGAACCACGCGGATTCGTAGGGGCCTGCGCTCGCGAACTGTTCACACGAGACCGCCTCGACCTCGGCTTTCGACTCGGTACGGAGCAGTTCCTGCGTGACGTCCCGGATGATCGCGTTCGTCGTGTTCAGCAACTCGAGTCGGTCGTGCTGGTCGCGAATACGGAGTTCCCGTTCCTTGCGCTCGGTGACGTCAGCCTCGACGGCCACGAACCGCTCGACGGAGCCGTCATCGGCCGTGATCGGTGCGATCGTCGCGTCGACCCAGCACAGTTCACCGTTTCGGCGCCGGTTGACGACTTCGCCGTCCCAGACGTCGCCGTCCGTGATAGTCGACCAGAGGTCGTCGTAGAACGCGTCGTCGTGCTTGCCGGATTGCCACACCGCGGGCGTTCGACCGACCAGTTCCGACGGCGCGTACCCGGTTACCGATTCCGTGGCGGAATTCGCGTACTCGATCCGGCCGTCCGGATCCGTCAGGAAAATCGCGTGACCAGCCTGTTCGACCGCTTTCCGGAAACTTCGAAGGCGATCGTTCATCGCCTCGAGTTCCGATTTGATTCTGTCCTCTTCGTCGACGTACTGGGAGAGATAGTAGACCACCGCGACGGCGAGGCCGCTGACGACGAGCCCCGGTAGTTCGGCGAGGCCGGCGCCGCCGGTCGTTTGTAGCGTCCAGACCTGCCGTGACGTCATGAGCCCGAGCATGACCGTCAGGAACGCAAAGCGTCGATCGCCACTGCGTCGAAGGAGCAGGACGGAGTATCCCGTGCCGAGGATCCGGAGCGCGATCGACGCGATGAGGACCCCACTCATCGCGACCACCTCGAGCGGCGGCGGGGCGGTTGGCGAGCGACAGGTGGGTGCATAGATAGAGATGGCAGTCGCCAGGGGATATGTACTGATGTCGTTCCCATCGATCAGTAATATCGGTTCTGGAGGGTCGAGACGACCGTATTCCCGATACGAAGGCTCACGAAGAATGAACCGAGAGACGGCCGGTACTCCCCTACCCAACAGTATCGGTACCCGGTACAAACCGGGTATCGCCCCCCGAAATCGACCCCAAGAGTATCGGTAGAACGCTCAGTCCCCTGGGGGTCCTTTGTCTATTCGTATGAGGACCAATCGACGAGCGAACGGGAGGGAACGGCGTCTAGCCGGTGGTCGGCAATGAGCGAAAGCGAAGCTGCCGACGAGCCGATGCCGACCATTCCCGGATCGTCCGGGGACGACTCCGAAGACTCCGAAGACTTCGACGACTCCTACGACGAAATGGTCGACGTCGAGGCCACCGATCCACGGGTCGAACTCGAGAAGACGACCTACCGGACCGACCTCGGCATCGAGATGGCCGAGGACGCCCGGCGGGTGAGCCGCGGCGAACTTTCGAGCGCGGCCTACTGGGAAAAGTACGACGACGACGCAGCCACGGAGTTCGGCGACGACTACCGCGAGACACCGAATCCGGCAGTCGATCGGGACGACGGGACGATCGACGAGGAGACGGCCGAAACGCTCGGCTGTTCGGTTGGCTCGATGGCCAGCGTCGCGGCGGCGCTCGAGGCGTCGGAGAACGCGGCAGACGCGGAGAGCAAGAGCGACGGCGATGGCGACGGCGACGATCCGCGCTGGGGCATGGTCATCGACCTGCAGAAATGCGTCGGCTGTGAGTCGTGTACGGTCGCCTGCAAGGCCGAAAACCGAACGCCGCCCGGGGTCTCCTACAACGTCGTCCTCGAGCGTGAGGAAGGCGAGTATCCGAACGTCAGCCGAACGAACGTCCCGCGTCCGTGCATGCAGTGCGAGAAGCCGCCCTGTGTGCAGGTCTGTCCGGTTAGCGCGACGTACAAGATGGACAACGGGGTCGTGAACATCGATTACGACCGGTGTATCGGCTGTCGGTACTGCATGGTCGCGTGTCCCTACGACGCGCGCTACTTCGACTTCGGAGAGAACTACGACGGTGAGTTCGACGAAGGCGGCGAAGTAACCAGCCCCGAATACGGGACGGACCGCGGCCCGCGCGAAGACGGCGAGTCGCCGGTCGGCAACGTCCGGAAGTGTAACTTCTGTCACCACCGCCTCGAACGGGGCGAGGAGCCTGCGTGCGTCGAGACCTGCGTCGGTGATGCGCGGTATATGGGCGACCTCGAGGATACCGACAGCGACGTAAACGAACTGGCGTCGTCCTCCCGGGCGTTCCAGCTCAAGGAGAAGGAAGGGACCGATCCGAACGTCTACTACCTCAAGTGATCACCATGTCGACGAACACACACGAGACGACGGCGGCGATCGGTGGCCGGCGGCTTCGGTTCGCCTGGTACGTGCTGCTGGTCGCGTTGCTCGCGATCGGTGGATACGGCGGCTACCTTCGGCTCGCGGAGGGGCTCCGGGCGACGAACCTCTCGAGCACCGTCCCGTGGGGCGCGTGGGTCGCGTTCTACATCTACTTCGTCGGCCTGTCGGCCGGCGCGTTCCTCGTGAGCACGCTCTCGAACGTCTTCGAGGTCGACGGGATGCACGAGATCGAACGCGAGGCGCTGTTCGTCGCGATCGTCTCGATGATCGTCGCGCTCACGTTCGTCCTGGTCGACCTCGGCCGGATGGATCGGCTCTGGCACCCCTTCGCGTGGCGACAGCCACTGTCGGTCCTCTCCTGGGAGGTCCACGCGTACGCACTCTACATCATCGTCCTCTCCGGCGAGCTGTACTTCTCGATGCGACGCGACCTCGTCGCGAGGAGCGAAGCCGACGACGGCCTTCGGGGACGGATCGCCGGTCTACTCACGCTCGGCCGAACGGAGACGAGCGAAGAGAGCCTCGAGACCGATCGGACGTGGCTGAAACGCCTTGGAATGGTCGGGATTCCGCTCGCGATCGTCTTCGTCCACGGCGGCACCGGAAACCTGTTCGCGGTCGCCGCCGCGCGGAGCTACTGGTTCAGCGCTCTGTTCCCGGTGATCTTCATCACGTCCGCGGTCGTCAGCGGGATGGCACTGATCGCCCTGCTGTACGTGCTGCGGGCGCGCCTGGGGAGCCGAGCGCTCGATACGGATCTGTTAGAGCGCATGGCGGCACTGTTCGTCGGATTCGTCGTCCTCGACGCGTCGCTGAAGGTTCTCGAGGCGTTCGTCGGGATCTACAGTCTCCATCCCGGCCACGTGGAGTCGTGGCTGACGATCATGACCGGCGAGATGTGGTGGTCGTTCTGGGTGGTAATGGTGGGACTCGGCTGGATCGCCCCGCTGGTGCTGTTACACCGGCGCGACTGGCGTCGCCGACCGGCGTTGGTCGCCGCCGCGGGCGCGAGTGTCGTCCTCGGCGTGATCGGTACTCGCTTCAACATCGTCGTGCCGGCCCAGATCGAGCCCGCGCTCTACGGCCTGCCGACGGGCTACTACGTGCCGTCGACGCCGGAATGGCTGCTCTCGCTGGGCATCGTCGCGCTCGGCGTGCTCATCTATACGATCGGCACGGAACTGCTTCCGCTCGTTCCACGAGGTGAGATCCATGACTGATTCGAACGCAACCCACACGGACTCCAAGACAGGGACCGAACGGACGGACGAACCGACCGCCGACGGGATCGACCGTCGCGACTTCGTGAAGGCGGTCGGCGGCATCGGCGCGCTCTCGCTGTCCGGCGGTATCGCGGGCAGCGTCCTCGAGGTCGACGGCTGGTTCACCGACGACGGCCACGGTGTCGGGACCGAGTACGGCGACTACGAGGCCTCGGACGTCATCTACACGACCTGCGGACAGTGTAACACGTTCTGCCCGATCAAGGTGCGCCTGGCCGACGAGAGCGGCACTGGCGAGTACAGTTCGCTCGTACGCAAGCTCGCGGGGAACCCCTACTCGTTCCTCAACACACAGCCACACGCTCAGGTGCCCTACGAAAGCGATCCCGAAGACGTCGCGACCGGCGACCTCGAGGGGACTGGCGAGGTCGATACGAGCAAGTGGTCGCTGTCGGGCGGACGCATCTGTCTGAAGGGCCAGGCCGGGATCCAGACGGCCTTCGACACGTACCGGTTGCGGAAGCCGATGAAACGCGTGGGGCCGCGGGGCAGCGACGAGTGGAAGACCATCTCCTGGGAACAGGCGATCGAGGAGATCGTCTCCGGCGACGACGAACTCGGCCACGACGGCCTCCGTGAACTGTGGGGGTACGCCCCCGAAGACGAGGTAATGGACGACTGGGAGGCCGTCCAGACGGGTGAGATGAGCAAACAGGAGTTCGACGACCGCTACGAGGACGTCCTGATCGATACTGATCACCCTGACCTGGGACCGAAGGCCAACCAGATCGTCGACGTCGGAGGCTTCCGGCGGAACTTCATCCGGAACCGGCTCTGGCACCAGGGGCTTGGATCGGTCAACAGCATCCACCACGCCGGCGTCTGCGGTCTCTCCGGCGTTATGGGGTTCAACCGCTCCCACGCCGGCACGAAGAAACGCCAGTACCCCGACATCGAGAACTGCGAGTACCTGCTGGTCTGGGGGACCAACCCGATGGTCGCCAACAAGGGTCCCACCTGGCTCGCCCCGAAACTCACGAACGCGATCGAGGACGGGATGCGGATGGACGTCGTCGATCCCCGCCTCTCGAAGACCGCCGAGAAGGCCGACGAGTGGATCCCGGTCAAACCCGGCGCGGATGCTGCGCTCGCGCTCGGAATGGCGCGCTGGATCATCGAGCACGAACGGTACGACGAGACGTACCTCCGCAATCCCGACGAGGACGCTGCCGAAGCCGACAACGAGCCCACCTGGAGCGACGCGACTCACCTCGTGCTCGTCGACGAAGACGAGCAACCGAAGGCCCGCGTCGGGGACCTCGACGTCCCTGGCGCCGACGACGACTCGTTCGTCGTTCTCGACGCCGCGACCGGCGAACCTGCTCCCGCGAGCGAGGTCGACGAGGGCGTACTGGACGTCGATATCACGGTCGACGGACGGGCCGTCAAGAGCGTCTGGACGCTGTACCGCGAGCGCGTCTTCGAACACGACCTCGAGGAGTACGCCGAGATGGCCGGCGTCGACGTCGATCGGATCGACGAGCTCGCCGACGAGTTCACCAGTCACGGCAAGCGCGCGGCGATCATGGCCTACCGCGGCCCGGCCAAGCATACGAACGGGTTCTACGCGACGCGTGCGATCTCGACGCTGCAGCACCTCATCGGCAACTTCGACTGGAAGGGCGGACAGATCACGCCCTACGCGGGTTACGAGACGATGAGCGGCCGGTACGAACTCGGGGAGGTCCCCGACGGCCACGAACCGTGGGGGATCCCGCTGCTCCGGGGCGGCGTCAACTACGAGGAGACGTCGCTGTTCGAGCGCGACGACGGCTATCCCGCGAAACGGCCCTGGTTCCCCGTCGCACCGCCGATGGCGACCCAGGAACTCTACGCCAGCGCCGACGACGAGTACCCCTACGGGGTCGAGGCGCTGTTCATCCGGCCGTACTCGAACAACCACGTCATGTCCGCCGCCGGCGGGGACACGATCCCCGACGTGTTGCAAGACGAGGACGCAATCGGGCTGATCGTCGCCTCGGACACGGTGCTGGGTGAGACGAGCCGATACGCCGACTACGTCCTCCCCGAGCCGACCTACCTCGAGCGCTGGGAGAACTTCGGCACGTATCCGAACAAGCGCCTGGCCGACGAGAAGATCAGCCAGCCGACGATCACGGTCGTCCCCGACGCACGGCCGTTCGAGGAGGTCCTGATCGATATCTGGAAAGAGCTGGACCTGCCCGGCGTCGGCGAGGGCGCTATCTCCGACGCTGACGGCGACCTGTGGCCGCTCGACACCGCCGAAGACTTCTACGTCAAACTCGCGACCAACATCGCCTACGACCGCGACCCCGTCCCCGACGCCGACGACGAGGAACTCGAGTTGTTCGAGCACGCCCACGAGAAAGGGTTGGGTGAACACTTCGACCTCGAGGAGTGGCGCAGCGCAGTAACCGACGAAGAGTGGCCCAAGGCGGTCACCGTACTGAACCGCGGCGGTCGGTTCGAGCAACCGATCGACGACTACGCCGAAACGTTCGCCCAGCGTGGCCACGACTACGATTACGCCGGCCGGCACCCGGATACGAACGCCTACGAGGGCGATCACATGCGGTACAAACTCGCGAGCCGGGTGAACTTCTACGACGAGATTTCGCCGACCGGGAAACACGCCTACGACGGCGAGCGGTTCGATCCCCTCCCTCGAGTAGCGGACGTCGTCCACTACAACCGCGATGTCCAGGTTCCCGTGAAAACCGACGAAGAACTCGACCACGACAGGCCGCTGCAACTGACCAACTGGAAGCCCCGGACCCAGGGCATGCACCGAACGACCGGTTCGGCGTGGCTACGCGAAACTCAGCCCGAGAACCCGGTGTGGATCAACCCCGAAGACGCACGCGAGCGCGGCCTCGAAAACGGCGACCGGGTACGGATCGATGCCGGCCGGCGAACCGTCGAGGCGACCGTCCGTGTCACCGGCGGCATCCGCCCCGGCGTCGTCGGAACCGCCTGGGGATTCGGACGGCAGGGCGGCGACACGACGGACACGACGGTCGACGGCGAACATCGAGCGGGGGCTACCGACGGCTACGGGCATGCCGACCACTCGTTCGATACGCCGGGCGAGGATACGGCCGGATACGCGAAGGGACGGGACGCCGGGTTCGCCGTCAACCACGTTCAACCCCTCGACGACGAACTCGGCGACGTCGGCCTGAGCGATCCGGTCGGCGGAAGCAACGCCCAGTTCGCAGCCTACGTGGAGATCGAACCCGTGAGCGAACGATGACGCGAACCGATACGGCAACCACGAGGACGGCTGCGGTCGCCGATGCCCAGGCCGATCTGTACGGCCTGCTCGCGGCGATACTCGACGGCGAAACGGACGTCCTGGCAACAGTGATGCAGGACGGCTCGCTCGTCGACGTCACGGCGACGCTCCCCGTCGATATCGACGCTGCCCCCCTCGAGTGCAAAGAGGTGGACGAGGACGCCCTGAGGATCGCCTACGACAACTTGTTCGTCGTTCCGGGACCACAGTACGTCCCGCCGGTGGCCTCCGCACACCGTGACCAGCCTTCGGAGGCGTTCGAGTCGGATTCACCGTTCCACGACGAGGGGTCGGCAGGCGAACTGCTCGGCGACCCGGCCTCGGAGATGTCGTCGCTGTACGATCGAGCGGGCGTCCGTCCAAGCTACGGCGACTTCCCCGATCACGTCGCGGCTCAACTCGAGTTCCTCGCTGCGGTCACACGGCTAGAAGCGCAGGCCCTCGAAACGGGTACCGACGACCGCCTCGAGCGGTTCCGGACGTACCAACACGAGACGCTCGAACAGTTAGGCTGGCTCGATACGTTCCACAGGGCGGTCGCAGCTACCGACGGTCCTGACGGCGTCTTTACAGCCCTGGTCACAGTGGCACGGACCATCACGGCCTGGCACGCTCGCGACTACTCCATGGCCGAGTGAGTGCTCTCCCGACGGCCTTCAGGCCGCACAGTTATTCGGCCCGAGTTCGAGTTCCGTCACTTCGGACCCGTCCTCGGGTGGTTCCGTGCCGGTGTTGATCTCGATGACGCGCTCGTAGTTCGGGGGTTTATCGGGCGCGTCGTCGACCAACCGGTCCACGAACTCGTCCTCGTCGAGTCCGAGGAGATCGAGATCAGCGTGAAGCTCACCCAGTCGGGCCCCGATCAGTTCGCCAGGCGATCCGACCTCGTATCGGTTGTCCTTCGTGACGGATACGTGACCCGGAAGGATCCGCGTCTCGTCCGGTAGCTCGAGGATCGTTTCGTGGATCGATTCGTAGAGCAGTTCGGCACCGTGTGCTGCATCCTCGTCACCGAACTGTAACTCCGTCCGGCCGACGGACTCCACGAACAGGGTATCACCGGTGAGGAGCATCTCGCCCTCGACGAGATAGTTGACCATTTCGGTTGTGTGTCCCGGTGTGTGAAGCGTCTCGATCTCGATCTCCCCGAGTTCGAGCGTTCGACCGTCGGCGAGCGGTTCGTAGTCGTAATCGACTCCCCGTTCGCTCGCACGGTCACCGAGATGATACGGGACGTCGAGTTCGTTCGCCAGTTTGGGACCGCCCGAAACGTGGTCCGCGTGAACGTGGGTATCGAGGACCCGTTCGATCGTGAGCCCGGCCTCCTCCGCTACGACCTTGAACTGGTCCGTCTGCCGTGTCGGATCGACGACGACTGCCGATCCGGCACGTTTCGAGCCGACGAGATAGCCGAGGCAACCTTTCGCCCGACGCTGTAATTGCAGTGCGACGAGATCGTCGTTTTCCGTCTCCAGGGGAACGACTTCGTATACCTCGCTCCAGTCTTCCATGCCGCCTTTCACGACGGAGACGTCTTCGACCCCGTGTTGCTCGAGTCGAAACCCGAACGGCGTCGACGTGAGCCCTTTGCCACAGATGACGACTGTGTCGCCGTTTTTCGACTCCTCGACGGGCTCGAGGTGGTCGTCCGTGAACTCTTCTCTCGGATCGAACGGGACGTTCTTGGCGCCGTGGATACGCCATCCTTCGTAGCTGTCTTCGGGCCGGGTGTCAATGAGTGTGAACGATTCGTCGGAATCGATCAACTCCGCAAGTCGTTCGGAGGATATCTGGTCTACCATTGTGATCTCTCTACAATATTGTCTGGGATCGGACCGCCGATAGGTCTCGGCCCTGCACAGGCACCCCTACTAGAACTCGCTCCATCGCTTCGTGCAGCTCCGATCGATCCCGAATTGCGTCGTTCTCGTCGAACACGAAACGGCGCTCCACCGGTGGGCGGAACTACCAAGTCGATCACAGCGTGTCGTACAGGTATGCCCGCCGCAGTCGTGACTGGCTCCTCGAGAGGGATCGGGAAAGCGATCGCGCGTCGCTTCGCAACTGACGGATACGACGTGGCCGTGAACTATCGGTCTAGCGAAGACGCTGCCGAGGCGGTTGCTTCCGAGATCCGCGATTACGGGCGAGAAGCGATCGCCGTCGAAGCGGACGTCGCCGATCCTGACGCTGCTGGGCGACTGGTCGATACCGCTGCCGACGCGTTCGGCGGCGTCGATCACGTCGTCAACAACGCCGGAATCGATCAACACGTCTACACTGACGATCTCGACCCGGATGACTTCGATCGGATCATGGACGTCAACGTCAATTCCGCGTTCAACGTCACGAAAGCAGCGCTTCCGTATCTTCGTGACTCGACTGCTGACCCGTCCGTGACGAACATCTCTTCGATTCTCGCCCACACCGGTGCGGCGATCGAGTGCCATTACGCGTCGTCGAAAGGCGCGCTCCTTTCGTTGACTCGCAGTCACGCCCAGGATTTTGCGCCCGACGTACGGGTGAACGCCGTCGCCCCGGGCCACATCGAGACGGACATGACTGCCGATCGAACGCCAGAGGAGAAACGGGAGGAACTCGCCCGGATTCCAGTCGAGCGGTACGGCCAACCCGAAGACATCGCCGACGCAGTTGCATATCTTCGCGACGCCACGTTCGTCACGGGCGAGACGCTGAACGTGAACGGCGGCGAACTGATGCAGTGACGAACGCTCGGTGGGCCTCTCGTCGACCACCTCCGTCGTCTACACGCGACAGCACGCGTCTCTCGTGGTCGCTGGGTGCATTCCAGCGACTCTGTAAACACCTCGAGTTCGAGGACTGACTCGACTGGTAATGGTCCCGTTACAGACGTCGAGTGGCCCCTGCCCCTTCCCCTTCCCGACAACCGAGACGCTCACCGAGCAAGGCGCTCCGTACCGAGCACCGACAGGTGGTCGTCGACGGTCAGCGACAGCGACTCCCCCTCGCATTGGTACGTGATTTCGAAGGTGTCTAGCGCTTCGTCCGGGGGAGTCACGTCGACATCGTCGAACGCAGGGAACGACCAGCAGTATCGTTCGTGGACGTTGATACCGTGGTCGATGTAGAAGCCGATGACGGAAGGATGTTCGAGGAGAACGTCGCTAACGCTCGAGTAGGCCGTCGCGCCGCACTGTTGGCAGTCGAACTCCACCGTCGCCGTACCAGGGTGTTCGGTCTCCTCGAGTTGCTCGTCGGACCGTATCGCACTCGAGTCGAACTCGTCACTCGACTTGACAGTCCGAGCGAGTCGGCCGTTACAGAAGATACAGAAACCGGAATACTGTCGCTGGATCGTCGTTCGAAGGTGTCGGCTTGCGAGACGCGGAACGTCGGTATCTTCACAGTGGGCGAACACTGCTGGCGGGACTACGAACTCGTAGGTTGCACGACAGGACGTACACTCGACGGTTACGACCTCATCACGGTAGGAGAGTTGTTGTGTCTCGCCGCAGAATCGACACGGGTCCGCCAGTTCGATGGGTTCGATCTCGCCGCTCGTAGTGTATCTTCCGGACTCGATCGACCCGACCACGTGCTTGCCCGCTTGCGTGAGTTCGTAACCTGCCTCGGTCTTGCGGACGAACCGGTCCGTCAGTTTCCCCAGGTGGTAGTTGAACCGTCCTGAGTCCTCGACGCCCGTCGCATCCTGAAGCGTCGAAAAAGACGCCGTTTCCTCGGGACGAGTCCGCAGGAACCGCAGGATGTTCACTCTGATGTCGTCGGCCAGGGCACCGAACACTTCCCCCAGGTCGTCCTCGGTGAACTGCGTGGGCATGTGCAGACCTGTCTCCCGATCTACATACTGTTTACGCCTCCGGGTTGGACGTGGACCGACCTACGAGACGTCGAGTCGGCGTCGGAGAAAACCATCGAGGATTCGATACATCCGGCGGCGCTGGCTCCTGTCAGTGGTCGCGTGTCCTTCCTTGCGAAGCTCGCGGTATTCGAAGTCACCGGTTTCCCCCTGATCGTATCCCTCCTCGAGTAACGCCTCACGAAACACCCTGGCCTGTGAGACCGGGACGCGGGGGTCGTTGACGCCATGGAGAACGAGCAACGGTGCATCGAGGTTCGTGACGTGGGTAATCGGGGACCGTTCCCTGTAGAGCGCCTCGTTCTCTTCCGGAGTACCCAGGTATCGCTCCAACAACCCCGTCCGGTAGTGGGGCATGGTATCCTCGTAGTTGACCACCCAGTCGGTGATCCCCATCATTGCTACGCCCGCGTCGTAGAGGTCCGGATACTGGACGAGTTGCCAGTACGTGGAGTAGCCACCGTACGAACCACCGGTGACGGCGATTCGCTCATCGTCGATCCATTCGTGGGCCTCGAGGACGTGTTGGACCCCGGTCGCGATGTCGCCCTGTTCGGCACCGCCGAAGTCGTCGTACAGGCGTTCGATGAACTCGCGACCGCGCCCGACCGACCCCCGGTAATTCACCTCCAGCACGGAGAATCCCCGGGAAACGAGCAACTGGGTAAGCGTGCTGAACCGCTTGGCGTCTCGGCCCCGCGGTCCCCCGTGTGGCTTGACGACAAGTGGTGACGGCCGTTCCCCGGAGTCGTACAGCAGCGCACCGATATCGAGTTCCTCGTAGGGGTCGTGTTCGACCGCACGCTGTGGTGTATCGGGCACGCCGTCGGACCGGAACGTGAAGTACGTCGAGTCCGTGAACTCCGTCGGACTAAAGGGTCCGTATGCAGGTTCGAGGAGCGTTTCGACGTCATCCGTCGAGAGGTCGTACGCCAGCAGACTGCTCCGGGTCGTCGAACTTTTGTGACTCAACAGCACCCGCCCATCCGCGAGGACCGCGTCGTTAACGTGTCGTCGTTCGGGACGGATGGTGGCACTGAAGAAGGTGACACCATCGGGGAGGCTCAGTTCGCGGTCTGTAACCGGGTCGTCGCCGGACGTATCATAGACAACGGGAACCGTCATACCATCCCTGTCACGAAGCACGAACACCTCGTCGCCCTCCGGGTGGAACTGGATGGGAGTCTCCTCGTAGGTCCCGTCGCCGAGCCAGGTCGTTTCGGAGGTTTCGAGGTCGTATACACCCGGCCGGGTCCGACCGTCGCTGTCGTCACCGAGGAGGAGTCGCTCTCCTTCCGGCCCCCAGTCCGCGACCGTCGTTTGACTACCCGTCGTACCGCACTGAACGTTCCAGCTGTTCGTCCCGTCTGCGTCCATCACGTAGGTGTCGAGGTTCATCGGATCGCCTGTCTCGTCGGTGACGTATGCGATCCGATCGCCATCTGGCCCGAGTACCGCCCGCCAGACAGTCCGGCTGTGGTCGGTGAGCGCCGTCTCTCCACCCTCCTCGAGACCGTGGCGGTAGAGATTCATCTGGCCGTTTCGCGTGGAGTTGACCACGACGAACGATCCGTCCGGGGCGATAGCACACAGTTCGTTCTTTCCATCCGAACGGACCACCGGATCGAGGCTGCCGGTCGCGTCCATCGCGTAGATGTCGTACTGCTCGTCGCCGGCGTCGTCGATGTGGACCAATACCCGGTCGCCATCGGCAGCCCAGCCTAGCGGAGCGTTGCCGTCTCTCGGCACGTTGCCGTCGCTCCACTGTCTCCGGTTACCCGTTGTCACGTCGAGCACGTGGAGTTCGTTCCGACCGGTATCGTCGTAGTACAGCGCTACACGATCGCCTGACGGCGACACCGTCGGTCGGCATAGTGTCGGTAATGCCGCAAGCGCTTCGAGCGGATCGTCGACTGTTGCACTATCGTTCATGGATCGTTCTCCCGTTGAGGGGGGACGCCAATAATTGTAATCTGAAATATGTTTCTGTGGAGTTTCGCACAGAAGATTCCTTCACATCGGTCAAACGGTTTGTGAGGTATTCCTGGTACCCCATCGATCAGGCCCGGACGCCACTCGTATCCATCACGCCGACGGTTGGCTTTCGAGACGGAATATCCCTGATTGGGCTAGGTCGACGATTCGGATAGTTGCCTGCTGTACCGGGAGGGCCGCCCGGAGCAGTCCGGCCGTCCCCTCGAGACCCGTGACTCGAGTGGCCGGAACCAAATCGATCACGCTCGTGTCGTCGTCTTGCTTTCGAGTGAGCCTGGTTCCTACCAAGCCCATCGCGCCACTCCGAGTAGTCGCGAGACCATCGGTGAATTCATCACGTCTGTGGCGGGGTCAATCGGCCTCGCCCACTACTGCAGGTGGCGGACCGGTGGGCGCGAGATAATTCCGTCCATAGACGACGACAACCATCACGATAAGGCCAAGCCACACCAGCAGGCCAACGGCCGAGAGCCAACTAGGGGCGTCAGCTGTAAACTCGAACGCTGGCGTTGCGTTGAAAACAGCGTGACCGAGCATGACAACGGGAATCGTTCCGCCACTTCCGTTGAACAGCCAGGCGAATACTATAGCCATCAGGGTCATCACCAGCGGAAGGGCAACGAGAGCTCCGAGGCCGGCATTCTCGTACCCCGCACCGGCTAACAACAACCATGGGTAGTGCCAGACCCCGACTAAGATGCCGATCATAATGGCGGCGATTAGCGCATCGTACCGTTCCTGCAGGCGTGGCTGGGCGAATCCTCGCCAGCCAAACTCCTCTAGCGACCCCGCAAACAACAACGTCACTCCGAAACTCACCGCGATTTCTTCGACGTGATCGAGTGCGACGGGGACACCGAGAAGACTGCCGAGCACGTGGGGAGCGTCGGCGTAAAGAAACACAACGACGGCGGCGATTAGGTACCACTTTGGGTTCGTACGTGGGTCCCCAACCGTCCGGAGCCACGGTCGAACATCGCCAGTAGACAGTTGACCGACGAGAAGTGCAGCGAGTAGCGGGCCCCAGGCAAATGGGATTTGCCAGAGCCGCGATTCCCCGATTTGTTCCCCACCAATCAATACGAACATCAGGGCGAAGACGGCCCACGAGTAGAGGAATGTGATAGTAAAAAACGCACTCACTGGGTGTGCACGGAAAGCACGTCCGATACGACCGTCGAGCATAGTTTTGGTGATACCTGGTCTTTCGCCTGTGTGAGACGTACGTGAACGATCGGACACGGATCACTATCCCCAATCAAGTCATATAAAACGAATTATTTGCACGTCGACAGCTCAAGGACCCCGGGATTGGAATTCAGTCGGTCTCGTTGTGCTGAGAGTTCGTCACTAGTTCACTTTCTACGTTAGCCGCTTGATCTGATAGCGCTTCGTAACCGAACACGACGACGAGCGCTGTGACACAGATGACCCCGATAGGTCGTGTGGCCCACAGAACGGTCTCACTGACTGTGTCTACGGATAACACGCCTGCATAGATTCCGATTGCGGAATTCATGCTTCCGTGAAGCAACATCACTACAACGATACTACCACCCGTACTGTTGTACAACCACGTGAATAGTATTGAAAATAGGATTATAAACGGAGCGAACAGATAGAATGGACCGTTCGTCAACCCGAGCGGGAGGATATATACAGGAAGGTGCCATCCAGCCCAGACGATGCCGATAATGAGACTGGCCGAGAGCGCGTCGTACTGCTGTTGGAGGTGGGGCAGTAGAAAGCCTCGCCACCCAAATTCCTCGTTGCCGCCGCTGATGAGGGTCGCTGTTGGAAGTCCGGAAATAAATATTGCGACGCCGCGGCCGAGGTTTTCAATTCGAAAGGAGGCACCGAACAACGAGAGACTGATCGCGGCAACCCCGTAAACGAGGATCGGGACGAGAAGTGCCGCGAGATACCACCGTGAAGCGACCCGCCAGGAAAGTATCGAGTGTAACCACTCTCGGATGTCTCCGCCCGCTGCGCGGACGGTTACTGCTGCGGCCACAGCTGGACCGAACACTCCAAGAAACACGATAGGAACGAACGGGGTATCATCCGAAAGGAGAAGATACCCGCCGCCCCAGATCCCCCAGGAGAAGGCATACGTCAGCACTACAAACAGCATCGCCGGTCGATCACGGATACGCCGTAGGACAGTGGTAGAGATCATTCCTCTGTACCGACTACCCCACTTGACCCTCTTGAGTGATTCAAGCCGACCCTCGTTTCAAGGAATTTGAATTGCTTCTTGGACCTCATATGTGGGGAATTCTGTATTATTGCCGTTTCGATTGTGCGTTCGGCAATACGTACTCCAACTGTGAGTCTCATCTTTTTAAACTATTTCTCCATCTTTATCTCGTCGCCAGCGTAGTTCGAGCCAGACGATGCCGACGAGGAAAACCGTCATGGCAATCGCGTCCACTGGAGTACCACTGTGAAACAGGGTTGCCAGTGGTGCACCACCGAGGAAGAGAACGGGCACAAGTGGTGCACCAGACTGACGGAGGAGGATACCGATCGAGGAGACAGCGATAACTGCTCCGATAGTGCCGAGGAATCCCAGCATTACGGACGGTATCCCTAACGCATCAATCGCTGCTGTCACTCCCTCCTGCTGTTCCGATGACAGCATATGTGCTTCGTGGGTCAATACTCCCGTTGCAACCCCGGCAATAGCCTCAAAGGCGATGTAGAACGTCAGGTAGATGGCGACACCGAGCCGTCCGATCATAGCTACCGGGCCAGTGTAGCCACTTAACAACACGTAGAACGATACCCCCAACAGACCGAGAAGGGGTAGCATGACGACGTGTAAGACCAACCACGTCCGGGATACCGGCAGAAGCGTATCGAGACCGCCGCTGCCGTCGGGATGGATAAAAAACAACGATCCAAGGAGGACTGGGGTTCCCATGAGGAGGAGCCACCGCCACAGATTCTTCTTCAGCGAAGGACCGGTGTCTCCGTTCAGGTCGGGGTGGAGAGCTTCGATTCTCGTCATTGGGAAGTCCTCTGCTGGTTGTCGTCGCCACCGGTACACGTGATACGCCTGATCCGACCGAACTGTGCAGTTTCGAATTCTTCAACGGACAGACCTGCCCGACGGACCACCTCGACGGGCTCTTGAGTCAACCGGCAGCCGGACTGCTCGTAGTGGGCATCGGCTCGCCACTCCTGATAGCGCCCGATGAGGGGATTGTTGCTGAGTCCATGTTCCAGTAATAGGATCCGCCCATCCGACTGGCAAACCCGTGCCATCTCTCGAAGGGCGATTTTCGGATCAGGGAACGTACAGGTCGAAAACGACGAAATAACTGTCTCGAAGCTATTATCTGCGAATCCAAGGTTCTGAGCGTCCATTTGTTCGACGGTTCCGCTCCGACCAAGGGTCTCTAGCTCTGCTCGCGCCTGTTCAACCAACGGTTCGCTGATGTCGATACCGACGATCTCACTCGAGTCGGGAAGGTACCGAAAATTCGCCCCCGCCCCGCAAGCTACGTCGAGTACTCGCCCCGCCGCTCGCCCAAACTGACAACGACGGTGGCGACCGGTGAGACAGCGATCCAACCAACTCAAGCGATCGATCCACTTCGCGTTGCGTGCATAGACCTCCTGAATATCCTGGAGAGTCATACGATCGTCGGCAGATGACGTCGTGTCATGGCGCTTGGACTCTCCGGAGTGGCTGTGGGTCGTGTCGTGTCTACTCTGACGAGTCATAGATTGAACACCTTGTACGAAGAGACGGCCGAACCCGGTATAAATATTATCGAATATTTGATATATTACCAGGTTGGCTTCAAAATCAGGTTTGAGTGATCTGGAGGCTATGAGAGTAGGTGGGACCCTATTTATGAATTATAGCTTGCTCCCGCCCCGATACACTCAACACCGTTTTTGAATCAAATGTGTCATGATCGGCTCGCACTGTGGTCTTTACCTCGGACGCGTTCGGATTTCGTCACCACAGCAGTTTCGTCGAGATACAATCGAAGTGAGCTACTGTCGTGTTGGAACTCGACCTTGTAGCTGCCCGTGGGACCGTCAACGTGGTCGGCAGTCCACTGCTCAGTGTGGAGGTTCTCGTGAAACTCCCATACCCCGGTCGCCAGAATATCGAGTCCGCGTTTCCAGTGGAACACGATCGATTCCGGATGGTACGCAGCGGCATGAGTGATCGGAACGCTCATAAACCGCAGACATTGCTGACACTCACTGAGAGTCACGAGTGACGTGGGGAGTCGTTCGGCTTCCGGTTCCCCGCTCAGATCACGGATTTCGGTCTCCATGTTGCCCGCACAATCCGGGCAGACATCTTGACGCATCTTCAGAAAGTCGGAAGCCTGTTCCCAAATGACGGTATCAATCAGGTCGGTTCCAGTGTGGCCTCGAACCTGTGCTGGTGTGAGTTTATACGTAAATGCGGGGCTCTCACAGGCCGTGCACTGAATCATGAAGTACTGGTCGTGCGGTACCGCCTGCAAAGCTGCCGTCCCACATTGGAGACAACTGCCGTCCGTCTCAATGGCCTGGAAGTCCGAGGGGTGCAGGTAGTTTTCGGCGAGGATGAACCGGACCATCTGCTCCCCGGCGTGAGTAAACCGATATCTATCCTCATGCTTCCTGAGAAAGGTACCGGTGAGTTCACCAAGGTGATACGAGAATTTGGAAGTATTGTCTACGTCGACCCGTCCGTACAACTCAGAAAAGGATAACCCGGGTGTGACTATTGGTATCTCGTCGTATCGAGCACGTGCAACTTCACGTAAGATATCGACCCGTATTTCATCAGAAAGAAGATGGAATACGTCTTCTGCCGTCTGCTCTGTCTCCATTTGTATATCAATTGAATCTGCCGCACTATTGAAACTAGGGTTACACTTAGTCAAACAGTTCTCGGCGAACGCAACTCTGGCACTCGTGCCGAACCAGGAAACATTGAACCGTCTCACCGAAACACCGACTCGGCTCGTCGGTCCAATCGAACGCCCACTTGACGAGTTCGAAATTCTCGTGCCCGTTCCCAACGACCTCAGCGCTCGAGTCGACCACCAGACCAACGACGGGAAACGACTCGAAGCAATGAACACGCAAGAACGCTTCGCGGCGCTGTTGCTGACCACCGATGATCACACCCTGGCATTCGCCCGTATTCGGGCCAGAGGATAGGAAACGGCCAAGGAGCCACCGGTCCACCCCACAACCGCCGTCGAAAAAGGTCTCCGAACGACGAGACCGGTACCCCTCTTACGACCCTGAGAACTCACAACTAGAGCATTTCGGCACGATCGCCGATATTATTTCTAACACTTGACGAGAGAGCGCTGAATTAGATAATCTGTCCTGTTAGTGTTTTGAGCTGACTTCCTTATCGCCTGTGATGACCGAGGTACTCCTTCACTCCTCACCTGAGAACGAGATGGAAATGCTGTACCGTCACGGCCATCCAGAGCAATCCGGCCGTCTCCTCGAGACTCGGGCTTCGACGGTTACACTCGGGTAGTAACTCTCGCCGATGGCATCCGTCTCGTTGCAACCATCGAGGGAATCGTCGCTTTTGACGGGGACCGATGGATAGTCTGTCGATCCTTCGAGAGTTGTCATCTGAGGCCTACGGCAACATTCGTCGAGTGGCCGCTTCGTACGACAATCGAAACGAGGGGCCGGTATCTGGGGTTCAATACAACGTCTACGACGATAGGTGCCACCCGTCGAAGCCTCTGTCCGGTGACATCGTTGCATTCCACTGACGAAGCGTCAACAGCGAAAGCCGGAATTAGCTGTTGATTGATAAGTCTGATTCTTCGTTAGCACACAGTTTTATTATCGGATACAACAATGAGAAGATATGTACGATTTGACTGGCTTCCAGCGCGACCTGTTGTACACGATCGCCGGACAGGACGAACCTCACGGGCTCGCGATCAAAGAGGAACTCGAGGACTACTACGAAAAAGAAGTCCATCACGGCCGCCTCTATCCGAATCTCGACACGCTCGTCGATAAAGGGCTCGTCGAGAAGGGGCAGGCCGACAGACGGACGAACTTCTACACGACGACCCGCCGTGGTGAACGCGAGATCCGGGCACGACGCGAGTGGGAAAACCAGTACGTCGGCGACCTCCTCGAATCGGACGACACGGAGTAGCTACGTTTTCCGAGAAGCCTGCGATCGGGCACCGCTTTCATTTCCTCGAGTCTGACTCCCGGAATTTCAGACTCGGTGCCGTAGTCGAGGTACGCAGGGGGTACGGTTCCGCGTCGTGGCAGGAGGGACTCGAGAACGGTGGACCCGTTCTTCCTGTCGTGGACGCTCCGCCCGGTAGGTCGTCCTCGAGCACCGCCGCTCGGGTAACCGGCATCGCTAACCCGGGAAAAACATGATAGCTAACGAGGTATTTCGGCGGAGTCAACGGCCGGGATGAAGAGGATCGGGCTGATACTGGTGTTACGATAGTAAGACGGACAGGAGGGACAGAACGCAGGAAGTAGGCCCAATTCGACGCCTGCCTTCCGTCTCGCCTGTCATCGTCGTTTCGTCGTACGAGTGGGGTAAGGCTATCGATCACGTGGTCTCTTACATGATCGATTGTCTCGGTGAATAACCGATTTTGATCGTATCTAATCGCTTGGAGTGTATTTAGGCGACTCGCCAGACGTACTGAGGGGATATTACAGGGTTCTAATGGGGATGTCCGTACGAATCTGCCGTGAATTGCGACCCCATAATAGTTACAATAGGTACCTATTCTACATCTCGGTAGTGAGGACGTGCAAACAGTAGGTACCAAGACTACCAACGCAGGAGATATTCGATTCGGAGACCAGCGAGATGGAACGATATTATTATAATGTCCACATCACACCCGAAATATACCTGTATTCGTGGATTCCTGCCGAAGAGATAGGGATGCCAATAGAATAGTGGCGTTCGTGTATGAGCGTACGAACACCGACGCTCTAGCAACACCCCGTGTGATCGTTGAGAAAAGTGGTCTACCGGACTCCGAAATCACAGTCGACGGCGAGTTTGAACTGATCGGTATATGCCGGAAGTTCGTATCGACTATAGCGTCGGTGCCCAGAACGAGCGGTCGTCATTCACTCCCTTGCCTTCTCTTACTGACCTCTCACCGACTATTCGACCCTCGTTGACGGAGGGCTGGTACCGCTGATCCTGTTTACCGTCCCATCGAGGAACACCATAGCACACGTTTCGACCGGAGATGGTCAGGGATCTATATCGCGCTATGTGATTTACGCCACTATAATTCCTTTTTCGCTGACCCCCTCACTCCCTCACCGGGCATTCGGAATTTGTTCTGTTGATCGACTGCTGGCCGGACTACTGCGGCACCACCACCGAACCCTGGAGATATGTGGACGGTCTCAATTTTCACCTCCGAACGCTATCACTGACCGTTGTCGCACAAATCCGCCCGCCGCTGGGCCCCTCGCCCGACGACCTAGTTTTCCTCAAATCCGTTCGTGGACTACTCGGTCACCCGTCACCGCCTCGAGTTGCTCGGACGATCCAGAACTGCACGACGTGGTTCGAGAGCACCATCGCCGGCCGTAATGTGGCATCGGCCGATCGTTTTGGCTCCCATCTCCGGGGAGGTACACTTCGTTCGAACCGTTGTTCGACCGTCGGGAAACTACTGGCCAGCGTTGGGGCGGATCGAGTTGCGATAGCTCTCGGGTAGTCTCCGCGTCGCAGGCTCCCCGCATACCCAACGACCGATAGTCGCGACTCGAGTGATACACACGCGTCGGTCTGAACCCGACGTCGATATGACACTGCCGCCTCCTTGATATCGTCTTCCACCCACCCGATCGGTTAGCAGTGCTCGGAGAACGTGACGTCCCGGGCCTCGAGAACTGTGGTTGCTACCGCCGTTGCTCGCCTTGAGAGGGACTTGCTCGGACAGCACGACAGTAGTCTCGCCCAGAAATAAATGATATATCGATATATGAATTCCCCACCGTGGCGATACCGACGAGGCAGTGCTCGGTGCCGGCGGCCCACACGCTCGAGAGAAGCACTGCTACCGGATACGTCGGCACCGAATTCCAGTCAGAGCTACTCGGTGTGAAAGCGATCCCTGTATACTCGTCGTCCTCACCGGCGTTCATCCGGCGCGCGGTTTACTCGTCGACAGCTGTTGTGGTACCGACGGTACTGGAATCGGTCGGGTTCGCGCCCCCGTATTGCCCGACGAGTTCGTCGAGTCGTTCCGTGTCATCGACTGCCGGAAGCCTTCGAGTCGCAGTCTCGCACGTCGCATCGATACCGAGCCCGGCACAAACACGATCAGCGGTGACCTCGGCCATCCGGCGGTACGTCGTCAACTTGCCGCCAACGACGCTAACGAGCCCCGAAACACCCTCGTCAGCGTGGTCGATCACGGTGAAGCCTCGAGAAATGCCTCGGCGGTCAGACCCGGCTTCATCCGGCGCGTACAGGGGACGCACACCCCACCAGGTTCGGACCGTCCGTGCGTCGGCAACGGACGGGAGCATCGCCGCACACTCCGAGACGGATCGTTCTACCTCCCAGTCGGGTCGGTCGTACTCGTCGGGGTCGTCGACGGGAACGCTCGTAGTACCGAGGACGACCTCCCCCTCGTGGGGAACGATGATGTCGCCGTCGTCCGGTTCCCGGCAGCGGTTCAGCACTGGCTCGAGGTCGTCGTACTCGACCGCAACCATCACACCTCGAGACGGGGCCATCCCGACCGTGGCCCCAGCCATCTCGGCGAGCTGTCCGGCCCACGCCCCTGCCGCGTTGACGACGATTTCGGGCCTGACCGTGCCGTCGACGTCGCCGCCTAACTCGACCGAATCGATCCGTTCGTTAGATACGGTTACGTCCGTAACCGGGGTATGGGGGCGGACCGCTGCGCCGTGGGCCTCGGCGTCGGCCGCGTTCGCAGCGACCAGTCGCGACGGATAGACGACGCGGTCGGGGACGCGGAACGCCTCGACGACGTCGTCGGACAGTCCGGCCACCTGCTCGCGTGCTTCGTCGCCGTCGAGGCGTTGCACCTCGATACCGGCAGCGTTGCAGGCCGCCATCTTCCGTTCGAAGTAGTCCTCGTTATCTTCAGCCAGTCGAACGAACAGCCCGCCGGTATCGCGGATACAGGCCCCCGCAATGTCCTTGAGGATCCGATTCTCCGCGAGACACTCTTCGGCACTCTCCAGATCGGCTTCGGCATAGCGTGCACCGCTGTGGAGCAAACCGTGGGACCGACCCGATGTTCCGCTTGCGAGTCCATCACGGTCGACGAGCATCACGTCGACGTCGCGCAACGCCAGGTCTCGGGCGACGCCAGCGCCCGTCGCGCCACCCCCCACGACCAGAACCGTCGGATCGGTCGTCACGGTTCACCTCGGACGGGAATCGATTGCTGGCAGGACGAAATACCTCGAATCCGTCGGCTGGTTGTCTGTGAAAGCGTCACGTCCTATGTTAGGAGTAGGTTCACTTGAGGCTGCCGTCGAAGGACTCGAGGGCTCCCTACCGGTTCGGCCAGCGGTAGTTCGTCTCTCGGCACTTGCTCAACAGGGAATCGGTAGTCGCTGTCGTGACCGCGAGTCCCCCTTTGAGTCGGCTACGTGGCGATAGTCCGCACGACGACTCCCCCGGAAAGAAAAGGTGAATTAGATCTTATCGAGGCTGTCTTCGAGCAGGGACTCGAGTCTCCGAATCCGCTCCTTGAGGAATTCGACGTCCGGTTCTGGTTCAGATTCCGACTCCGATTCCGAACCGGACGCCTCCGGATCGGCGTCGTTCGACGACGTGATCGCCTGGACCAGAATGTCTTCGAAAGCGTCGTCCACGTCCTGCAACTCGATAGCCATCTGTATCCCATCACGAACGAATTCGCTCCGGGTCTGTCCCTGCTGTTCGGCCGCAGAGTCCGCACTTTCGATCAGTGCTTTCGGGACACGCACTGTGACCTTTTGTGTCTCCTGGAGATCGTAATCCGTTGCAGTTGCATCGAGATACCGGGATCCACCGAGCATCGCGGCGACCTGATAGTGGGTCGAGCACAACACGACCGTCGCGTCGTCTTTCGACGGCGGACCGAGCGAATACTCCCGAAGGGACTGTGCTGAACCACACACTTCACACCCGCCTTGCGGAGACCGCCGGCGCTCCTGATCGGGATATTCGATATAGTCGTCCGTCTCCGATTGATCGGCTGGCATGTTCGCTCGTTTCAGCCCTTGCTGCCACCTCGGTCTTCCATCACAATAGTAGTATCTAGTAACTTTCTCGAGACGTATCAGCTCTCCTCTGGAAACGGAGAACCACCACCACCACCATCGACGGCGTACAGAAAGCCACGTTTCGAGAAACGAACCCCGTTCTACGGGGGAAACTCCACGGTCAGTGAGGCGAGACCGTTTTGATGGGGGCTCGGGAGTCGACCGCGTTCAAACGCTGGTCGTGAGTTCGAGGTACGGGGCCAGTACCCCTCGCTCGACGCTCAGTGAGATGGCTTCCGTCTCCAGATCGTATGTCACGAGACCACAAGCACGCATCTGTGGCAAATGCGAATGGTAGAGATCTGTACAGATCCGTTCGTACCACTCTTGTGTAGCGTTTCCCTCATTGATCGCGATGTATTCGGCGAGGTCTCCGAGGAGAACGTCGCCAGGTCGTCGTGTCAGATAGGCCAGTATCTGTTGGCGTCGCTCATTGGCGAACATCGCGAACAACGTCGTCGGGGGAATCTCGTCCGTCCCTGGGTCCGTATCGTCTGGGGTGCGGGCTTGTGGCGTCATGTCGTCTCCGTACTTCGCCTACGCGTCGGAAGTCTACGTTCTCTCAGCCGGCGACTTCAGCAGAGTACAGGTCACCATTAGCGCCACATAGTATAGCTATTTCTACCGGTCGATATCAAAAGAAATCAAACCGTCAGGGACCGGATTCTGTTGGGTGAGTCCCGTTAGGATAGCGGTCGCTCAGTCGTCGAGGAACGTGGGCTCGTGGGGGGAGTCCGCCTCGCTCAGCCGTTTCTCGACCGTAATCGTCCAGTCTGGTGCCGATGAAACTGGCACCTCGATGTCCCACTGCCCTTCGATTGCGTCCCCACGAGCGAACGCAGTGAGAATCACCGTCTCGAGTTCGTCTTCGAACGAAGGGTCCCCGGTGTTGCTATCTGCAGACATATGGTTTCTCGATGGGTGTCGCCCAGTCGGTGCCATCCCGCTGTTCGACTACGTACTCCATGCAGCGAACGATAATAAAGAAGTCGCGCTTACTTGGCGCTTCGTCGATAGGTCGATCCCCTTCGACGCGCTACGGAAACCGACTGTCTCGTGATCGACTCGAGGGACGAACGGTCGGGGTACGTTACTGCGATCGCCGCTCTTCGAGCAGTAACTCGGCTACACGGTCCGGTTGCTCGTTGGCGAGTTTCAGAACGGCGTTGTGGATTTCCCTCGTCGCTTCGTCCACGACGTCCGCCTGGGCAAGTCGCGGGCCGATAGTCGTTCGAACGTTCTTTTCGAACTGGGACCATTCCTCGTCTTTCGCGTACAGCGGCTTTTGTCGCACTTCGCTGTACTCGAACGCCGGTCCCGTCTCTGCGGGATCGGCCGATGCCTCGCTTTCACCGGTCGTTTCCTCGTCGCTCGGCGACAGCGTGGATGTGGTCGTCTCCTGTGTCGTGGACTCCGTCGATCGTCTGCCCGATTTACCCGAGGCGGACGAGTCTTCGTCGTCCCCGGATTCCGTTCCGCTTTCGAGGTCGTCGAACGGATTGCTCATCGTTCGATCCCTCCGTTCGTAACGATCGCGGCCAGTTCTTCGTAACAGGGGATCTGATCGCTTTCCGGATCGTAGTCCTGTAGCGGCTGGTTGTGCTGGAGCGACCGGGAAAGCGACGAGCGATACCTGATTCCCGGCTTGGGCGTATCGATTTCACCTGCGTCGATCTGCTCGAACGTTTCAGCTGTGATTCGAGCGAAGTCCGGAACTGCCTCCTGCAGTGGTTGGCCCGGATTGACCTCGTAACTGGCGGTATTCAGGTTCTCCAGCAGCTCTCGATCTTCGGTCCGTTGATCGATCCGATCCTCGAGTTTGTTGGGAACGACTGCGAGAACGTCGACGTCGATATACTCACGTGCCGGTTCGATCAGCCGCTCCATCGTTCGCTTGTAGCCGCCGATCGCGCTCGAGCCCGGTTCGATGGGGATCATGACGTTGCCCGTCGCGACCAGGGCGTTGTTGTTCAGCATTCCGGGGTATGCTGGGCAGTCGAACACAATGTAGTCGTAGACGTCGCCGAGCAGCGGATCCACGACCTTTGATTTGATTCGTGCGGATCCCTGCATCGCGCCGGCGAGGTCGTTCTCGACGTCCTCGAGCGTATTCGAAGACGGAAGCAGGTCGAATCCGTGTTCAGTCTCACGGATCAGGTCGTTCGGGGTGGCATCGCCCTCGAGGAGAACATCGCCGAGATCGAGGTCCGCCCCATACGCGTCTTCGAATCCTAGGCCGTTTGTCGCGTGCCCGTTCGGGTCGAGATCCGCAAAGAGCGTATCGCCCCGTTCGGCGAGCTGTCGGGCCAGGTTGATCGAGGTCGTTGATTTGCCGACACCGCCTTTGAGGATGACGACGCTTACAGCGCGTGGCTCGTCTGTGGCTCCCATAGTATGTAACTCCGTCCGCCGCAGACCGCAATAGGTGCCTATTGTGGCTTCAATAGGTGCCTATTCTTCCGACAATTTCCGTCTCAGCGGACGTTTCGTATGTTTAACTTGTCGTACTTATCTCTACCGTAGGAGCTTGTAATAGGTAGCTTAGGTGCAGTAGGTGAATTACCTATTCCGCATGTTGTAGCTATTTTACCTATTTCGGCTACCACGCCTATTGTACCTATTTTAGCTATTGTAGCTATCGCACCTATACTGCCTATTGTTACTGTTGCAGATACTGCACCTATTCCATCTGGCTCCCCTATCCAACCTACCGAACCCGGCCCGAGTGGTGAAACAGAACACTTCCGAACGAGGCCAAGCCTAATCAACAGACGGATAGGTGAGCCCCGACTGATCCACCCTCGAGATCGACGTCGAGAACTCACAGTGGCAGGACAGACCGGTCGTGTCCAGTGTGGCAATCCAGGCTAGTGAAAGGACATTGAGATACCGTTCAGTTACGGTGGGAGTTATCCCCGTAATCCTCCCAGGCACAGAGCTCGAGAGCGGTCGCAATAAAGGAGGGGAGTTCGCAGGCTTTGATTCGTTTCGAGGAGGGATCGAACTCGACCAGATTCGCGTTCTCTAGTTTTGGGAGGTGCGTATGGTAGAGATTCGTCGTGATCTGTCTGATCGCTTCTTGTGAAACGTCCTCGAGTGGGCAGTCCCGTTCCCACGCTGCGATCTGCCGAGCAGTTTCCGAAACCGTCAGCGAGTGATTTTTCCGGAGGCAGTGAAGGATACATCGTCGCCGATAGTTTGCGAGGAGACGAAAGGATTCATCCAGGGAATTGGAATACCCTCTCTCCAGTGGTGCGGGCACGTCCTCCCCGTCTCGTTTCCCATCCTCTCCCGTCATATGATGGAAGTCGAACTGTGACAATGATAAGTCCGTGACTGTGATTGGCAAGCCCGCACACCAGTATACGAAAGTCGAGATACGGAGAAAACCATCAGTCAGTACGAAAATCACTGTTCGTCCTACCTGCTGGAAAATGCGGGCCGAAAGAGCCGTTGAGGTCACTCGTTCGGTATCTCGTTTTCGACATCCGAGCCGGAGCCCCAATACCTCTTGTCAAACTTGACCTTCCCTGTCTCACTGACTGTGAGATATACTTATCCGAACCACGGGTACACTGCCGCCTTGCTGCCGTCTCGACAGCGACCGATCGCTTTCGCTCCAGCAATCTCGAGCGGTTCACTGGTCAGAGATCGAAAGATCGATTCAGTACGCGGGCTGTTGCGTTCCCGCTTCGGATAATCGGTCGCACGGACATGGTCACTTTTAATATTGGAAGAGTAAGTTTTAGCAAGAATTATTAATAGAGGGGTTTGGATAATATAGTGATGAGCGGTATGACTCGGCGAGACTTCTGTTGTGGTATCGGTGCCGGAATGATCGGTGGGCTGGCGGGTTGTCTGAGCAGCGACTCTCCCTCACTCACAGTCGCGTACGTCCCGATCTATCCCAACATGCATCACTACGTTATGGAAGCCGAGGGTATCTACGACGAGCTCGATGCGACTGTGAATATCGAGCGCTTCGCCAGCGGTCCTGACGTCGTGACCGCGTACGCGGCGGGTGATATCGATGCCGCATTCTTCGGCGTCACGCCCGCGATGGTGCTCGTCGATCAGGGTGTCGACGCCGCGATCGTCACGGCCAACAGTCGCAACGGGTTCCGGATCGTGGGAACCGAGACGTTCGCTCGACGCTACGATGCGGAGGGTACGGGCACGTTCGAGACGTTCGAAGCCGAAGAAGGCCGCCGCCCACGGATCGCTGCCCCACCCGACGGCAGTGTCCCGGACATTCTCCTCCGGTACTGGATCGAGGCGGATCACGGCTACGAGGATACCGTCGACGTCGTCGACAAGCGGACGGTCCCACCAGCCAATGCACCCGAGGCGCTCGCTGGCGGTGATATCGACGCGACCGTCATCCAGGAGCCATTTGCGACGGCCATGCTCGAGGCGGGAGCAGAAGCGCTCCGGTGGTCCGGCGACGTTCTCCCGGATCATCCCGTTACTGCGTTGTTCGTTCACGACCGCGTCCCGGATGAGACGACGGTGGAACTCGTCGACGGACACGCAGCGGCGACGGACGTTATCGAGTCCGATCCGAGTCGGACCGCGGAGGCCGCTGCGTCGGTGATCGGTTCCGGGATCGACGGAGAGACCGCCGAGCGGGCGCTCGACTCCCCGGCCGCCGACTTCCTGTCGAACCCGCGAACGATCGCGACGCCGACCGTCGAGATGTCGGAGTTCGTCGCGGGTGTCGGGAACGTCGACGAACCGGTCTCCGAGAACGACCTGTTCGACTTCGCTCCTTACGATACGGTCGAATGAGTCTCCAGGACGCAAACGCGGTCACCACCGCAGTCTCCGAACATCTCGAGTGGGAAACCGTGCGGCGGATCGGATTCGGGCTCGTCGGGACACTGGCATTGACCGGGTTGTGGGCAATCGCCGCGGCCTCCGTCTCGCCGGGATACTTGATTCCCGGTCCACGAGCCGTCGCAGCGGCGCTCGTGACCGAGTTCAGGGCGACCGAGCCGTTGGTGACTTTGGGTTTCCGGACCGATCTCCCGCGGGCGATACTCAAACTCGGTCAGACGTTCGCTCACTACGTTCCCGGACTCGCGGTCGGCGCAGTTCTCGGTGCGGGGACCGGCGTGGCGATGGGCTGGGACGAACGGCTCGATGACCTCCTGACACCCGCGGTGCGGGTGTTACGTCCGATCCCGCCGCTGGCATGGATCGTTTTCGCGATCGTGTGGTTCGGCATCGGTCACGGCGGTGCGGTCTTTATCGTCGGTATCGGCGCGTTCTGGATCAACTTCTACGGAGGTTACGATGGCGTTCGGGACGTTCCCGACCACTTGCTGGAGGTGGCCGAATCGCTCGGGACCCGATCGGATTTCGGTATGATCCGACTCGTCGTCGTCCCGGCGGCGTTGCCGTCGATCCTGACGGCGTTCCGGACGAGCCTGGGGCGGTGTCTGATGATCGTCGTCGGCGCGGAGTTGTTCGGGGCGCCGGGCGTCGGCTTCGAGATCATCAACGCGGCCAACAACCTCGCGATGGCGACCAGCGTCGCGTACATGCTGGTGATTAGCTCCGTCCACATCGGACTCGACGTCCTGTACCGGAGGGCAGAGCGACGACTCCTCGAGTGGCAACCATGAGCAGGGTACGTGTTCGTGATCTGGAAAAGGTCTACGATGGTACACAGGAGATCCAGGCGTTTTCGGCGGTGAATTTCGACGTCGAGAGTGGGGAGTTCGTCTGTCTCGTCGGTCCGTCGGGCTGTGGGAAAACGACGCTCCTGCGGATCCTCGCCGGATTCGAGGAGCCAACGAGCGGCGAGGTACTCGTGGACGGTGAGCCGGTCGAAGAACCCGGAATCGATCGCGGCATGGTCTTTCAGGAGTACAGCCTCTTCCCGTGGCGGACCGTCGAGGAGAACGTCCGGTTCGGCCTCGATCGACCGGCCTGTGAGTGTGCCGACTGTACGGCGCGAGTGGCGGGATTGATCGATCTGGTCGGGCTGGACGGGTTCGAGACCGCGTATCCGAAGGAGCTGTCCGGCGGTATGAAACAGCGAGTTGCAGTGGCACGGGCGCTCGCGGTCGATCCGGCCGTTCTCCTGATGGACGAACCGTTCGGGAGTATCGATGCCCGGACCCGAAACCGGTTACAGACGGAACTACTCGATATCTGGCGACGAACCGGGAAGACCATCGTGTTCGTCACACACGAGATTCCCGAGGCCGTCGCACTCGCCGATCGAGTGCTGGTGATGCGTCGAGACAGTGGTCCGGGACTCGCTGCGAGCATCGATATCGAACTAGAGCGACCCCGGTCCCGGACGGATCCCGCATTCACCGAACGGGTTGCCGCCGTTCGAAACGTGCTCGACTCCTGACAACAAATACCCCATGTGAACGGCCTCGGGGTCAAGCCCCGAGGCTTCCCGTTTCGATGACGCGACTTGCAGGAACCGACGAAGACCCTGCTCCGTCAGTCCCCACAGCGGTCGCAGTCTCCACGGGCGTAGATTCGGCCTGTCCCAGACCTAGCTCCTGAAGACCACGAGCAAGAACGTTGTATGACGCATTCGCGTCCCTGTCCGCCTCAAACCCACACGACGGGCACGAGTGTTCCCGCACCCACAACGGCTTCTCCGTTTCGACACCACACTCAGCGCACTCTTTGGTCGTCCCCGCAGGGTTCACTTGGACGACGTGCGTGCCGTACAGGTCGCCTTTGTACTCCAGCATCTCGATGAACCCACGCCACGCAGCGTCCTGCTTGTTCCGCGCATTCCCACGCTGTTGAAGCATCCCTGAGACGTTCAAGTCTTCAACGAACACGGCGTCATACGTCTTGCCGAGCCACGTCGTGAGCTTGTGCTGGAAGTCCTCAACCTTCCGCTTGATTCGACGCTTGACCTTGGCGACCTCGCGCCGTTGTTTCTCCCAGTTGTTGCTCCCGTGTTCCTTGCGGGAGAGACTGCGTTGCTCGCGGCGCAAGCGGTCGTACTCGTCGGTGAGGTCAAGCCAGTCCACGCTGTCGCCATCGCTCGTGTAGATGTAGTTCTGGATGCCGATGTCGATGCCAACGCAATCCTCTACATCCAAGTCATCCACGTCGGGTTTCTCGGGGGGTGCGGTTTCTTCGAGTTCGAGGCCGAATGTGACGTACCATTCACCTGTCGTCTCTTTCTTCAGCGTGACTTCTTTGATGGTGGCGTTGTCGGGGATTTCGCGGTGGTAGCGGATGGGGATGTCACCGATTTTGGAGAGCCAGAGCGTTGCAGTCCGACCACTCGTGTTTTTGAGTTCGAAGCCAGACTGCGAGTACGTCATGCTCTGATATTCTCGCGGTGACTTCCACCGAAGTTCACCGACCTTGTAGCCCTTTTCTTTCTTGTCTGAGAGGTTGCTGAGGTTGTCGTAGAAGCGTTCGACGGTCTTCTGCAACGCCTTCGAGTGAACGTCTGCGAAGACGGGCCACCTGTCTTTCCACTCAGTGAGTCGCTTCTGGTGTTGGTACGCCGAACCGATGTTGTCCTCGTCAGTGTCGAGGGCGTTGTATTCGTAGCGGGTGGGTTGTAGGCTTGGCGATGAATGTCGATGTGGCGTTCCACTTCCGGAGTTACACCTGTTCGGTCAAGATAGGCGCGGAAGCGGTAGTCGTACCACATCGCTGTACCGTGATTATTGGTATGTTTCGACTTATTGGTTTGGTTCACGAGTTGTCGGCTTCATCCACGGGGTCAAGCCCCGTGGCATTCGCCTCGACAGCCTGTAAAAGAAAGGCTGATTCAACTATCCGTCTCCGAGGGCGATTCTCACCGGCTCCAGAGGGGACGCGTCACCGACTCGCTGAAGAGGGCAGCGTTCACCCCGAATCCTCGTCCCGATGGAAATCGGACAATTCCGGCTCTCGAGTCTCCGCGAGTGCCCGTCGAATGTCCGTCCGGTCCCATCCCAGCGGCGAAAGCACGCTCTCGACGGCTCGGACGAGTTGCGTCTCGTAGTACGACGGATCGTACGACTCGACCGCTTCGTGGGCCAGCGCAACCCGCTCTCGAGAGGTCTTCTCGTCGTCGACGACCACGTACTCGATAGTTTGCCCGGGATGGACGGCAATATCCTGCTCCCGTGTACGTTTCAGCGCGGCCACGTTCCGGGTGTTCTGCGTGTATCCCTCGAGCGGTTTGGAGACCCGGTTCCGTTCGACGAGTCGGTCGGTCGGGACTGTGCCGGCGTGAAGTCGCTCGAGTGCGTCCTCGAGGCAGACGAGGACGGCTTCAGGTGACCGGGTCACATCGAATCGCTCGAGACACTCCCGCTGGACGTCCGCGATGAACTCCGGCGTCGACCGCTGTCGGGCCTCGATTCCTCTGATCTTGAACTCGTCCTCGCCGGCGACTCTGCCGAAGTACTTCGTCAGTGCGCCGGCCGCACTCTCGCGCTGGGGAACGAACGCGACCCAGTCGTAGTGGGCTTCGTGTTCGAGTCGGACGTCGACGGCCTCCGTAACCGCCGTCGCGAGCGTCTCGAGATCCGTCCGCTCGGTATCGTCGACGTCCGGGTCCGGCGTCACCCAGATCGAATCGACGATCCCGTGGACGACGCGCCACCCGCCGGCTTCCAGGCGTCGCTTGGCCGTCAACAGGATCTCGCGGGCGTACGCGTTGATCGCCTCGTGGCACTCGATCCGGCCGAACTTCGCGTTGCTGAACCCCTGGTACCCGAAACAGGCGACGAGGATCCACTTCAGTGCCCCCGACTGGCCTTCGAGTTCCTCGAGCCGTTGCCGGTCGGGCTCGTCGCGTTGCCGTTCGTGACGGATCGCGGCCTTGATCTCGTCACGCGCGTCGACGATCGGTTCGAGCACGTCGACGAGATAGCCCCGGTCGTCGCAGATCGAGTAGCCGAGCCCGGGTACGTCGTCGCGATCGTGACACTCACAGCGGATGACGTCCGGAGAGACGTTGCGCGTACAGATGATGTTCGGATACAAACTCGAGAAATCCAGTTCGTGGACGTCCTCGTGCAGTCCGACGTCCGGCGCAAAGACGAATCCGCCGCGGTCGGCGTCGTGGAGCGTTCCCATCGGTTTGTAGAACTCGTGTCGCCAGGAGTTCCACGGCACGAGGACGCCACGGTCGTGGGCTTCACGGATCTGGATCGCGGTGAGCACGTTCCCGATCGACGCCCACGCGAGTTCCTGTACCGGTTTCCCCGAGCGCGACACGAGGTCGAGAACCCCCTGGAGGTTCGTCTCGCCGTAGAAGAAGGTGTTCGACTCGTCGACGATCGCTCGTCCCGGAACGTTGTACCGGGCCGGCGAATGCCCGACCCGACCGTAACTCGAGTACGTCGACCGGTTCGCGAGTTGCTGGTAGTCGACGTCGGGCCAGCGACTCAGCGTGAACTCGTCGACGTCGACGTCGACGTCGGCAGCCGCGGCCATCCCGTGTAGCGTCGGGACGATCTCGGCGGTCGAACAGACGAGGACGTCCGGATCCTGGGCATCGAGCGCCGCCTGGACTGCGGACAGGATTCCCCCCGGCGACCCGGTGACGGTCTCGCCGTCGATGGACAGCTCCGTGTATACCTCACTGCCCGTTTCGGGTACCGGAACCTCGAGCCGGAGCGTCGACAACTCCCTCGCTGGCGTCGGGTCGAGCCCGTTCTCCAGACAGTAGCGGAACTCCCGCGAAAAGTCGACGTTGAAGCACGTGAGGTCCCCGACTGGATATGCGGACAGCTGGCGGGCCCGTCGGGCGATCCGAGTCACTCGGTCGACGTGGGCGACGTCGACCGCGAGGACCGGCTCTTCTCCCCGTCGAAAGGCCGGCCGTCGCGTAACGATCTCGGTCGAAACGACCTCCGGGTGTCGGTCATACGTCGTCCGCAGTTCCGCGAGGTCGACGTCGGTTTCCGGGGAGCGAGGGGCGACGAAGAAGCGCGGCGTATAGTCGTCGCGCTCGGTCGCGACGGCACCGTCGGCGGTCGCTTCCCACTCGAGTACGCGGCCGTCGTCGAGGAAGTCGATCGTGAACGGCATGTTACGGCTGCGGCTCACACGCGGTGTCTTCCCGGTCGTCGCCGTCGTCGAGTGCGGCCTCGAGTTTCTCGAGTCGCTTTTCGTACTCGTCGAGACGGGCCTCCTGCTCGAGGTCGATGCTGAGGAGAGCGGGCAGGAGGGGGTTCCGGTGGTTCAGTAACCCGCTCGCGTCGGCGTGTTCCCGGGCGTACTCGAACAGTCGGTCGAAGCGCGGTTGATCGCGACGCCGAAGGGCACGGCGAAAGTCCGCCCAGCGCTCCTCGATGGCCCGCAGCGCGTCCCGGTACGTCGGGTTGGTTCGGCCCATCGTTATCGCCCCCCTGTGTCGGCGGCGGTCCATGTCTCGAGCAGCGGGGTTGCACTGTGGGCTGTCGAGTCCGTCCCCGTTCCCGACCCCACCCCGACGGCGTCCGGGCCTCCCGTCGACGGCTCGGTGGTCGGCTCGAGGCCGACCTGTCGTGCACGGAGTTCGAGTACCCGTCGCCAGTAGGCGAACGTCGTCTGGTAGTACGCGCCGTCGTCGACCGGATAGACGATCGTCTCGAAATCCTCGCCCACGAACCGCGGCCCCAGTTTCGTTCGTTCGCATTCTATGCGACGGTCGGCTGCCGTCTCGACCGGCCTCGAGAACTCGTCGCGCTTGCTGCGTGTGACGAGGACCGGAACGTCGTACCCGTCGGCGTAGCTCCCCAGTCGTGCGAGCGTCCGTGCCTGGAGGGTCTCCGCCCTTTCTCCGGTGAGGGAATCACTGGCCCGGTACTGGACGTCGACTGCAGGAACGACGACGAGAGACGGGGTGTGTGGAGACGATGTCTCACTCCGATTAGACGGCGATCGGTCTCGAGGATCGGCGTCGGTCGCCGATCGCTGGATGGATCGGTTTACCGCCGTCGGGAGGTCACGGACCGCCCCGTAGTGCTGGTAGGCGGTGAACCCACGGGCGACGTGGATCCGGTCGAGTAACCGTCTGCTCGGTGCGATCCGGGCGATCGAAGTCGTCGTCGCGTGGCCGTCCGCGTCGATCCAGAAAGCGGGCCCCTCGTTGAGAAGGAGGTGGTCGAGGACGAAAGACTGCAGGAGTTGGACGCCGCGCCCACCGGCTACATCGAGGAGCGTGATCCCGTTCGAAAGCCGGGGGAAAAGCATCCCGTCGGTGGCCGGATCGGCCCGATCGACGAGGTTCCGGTTGCGATCGGCGTCCCGGGTCGGTCCATCGACTGTCATCCGATTCGATTCCGATTGGGAGTACGCGGCCATACGCGACTAGACGCCCACACACCCGATAAGCCGAGGCGTGTCGTTTCCGCGTTTCAGGAAAGACAACTCTCTGGGGAGAATCCGGCGTTCGGCGGGGGATACCCACCACGAGGACCGTTTCCGGGAACGGTTCCTGAATCGTCGATCCTCGGAAGTCGTCGGCTCCCTCCTCACCGTCACCGTCAAGCTATCAAGGGTGTCAACTACCCACCGCTGAAGCGGTGGGCTTGTCGGTGGACTCCCGTTCAAACTCCAAGCTGGAGTGGACGTTGGACACGTCGCTCACGTTCAACGTCCCCGACTTCAGGGCAAGCTGACCGTTGCCCAACCCATCGGGACGTTTGCCCGATGGTAAAGCTAACAGACGGAGGCCGACGTTTTTCGCCGCGTTGTAGTCGCCGTCCACCTCGTACCCACACTCGTTGCACGCGAACCAGCCCGTCTTACTATCACGGTTCGTGCTGGACTGGTGGCCGCACTTCGAGCAGGTCTGCGAGGAAAACGCAGGATTGACCGACTCGACGCGGATGCCGTACTCGGCGGCCTTGTACGCGATTTGCTCTTGGAGTTCGCGGAACGCCCAGTTATGCATCTGCCGCTTCAACTGGTCGTCGCGGGCATCCATTCGCTCGCGGATGTGGGTCAGGTCTTCGACGGCGATGTACGAACAGCCGTGTCGCAGGGCTTCCTCCACGACTCCACGCGAAATGTTGTGCAGGCGGTTCAGGACGAAGCGGTTTTCCCGTCCCGACAGTCGCCGTAACGCCTGCCGAGCGGAACGGGTGCCTTTGTCCTGAAGGCTCCGTCTCACGCGGAAATAGTGGTTCTGGCCCCACAGCAGTTCACCGCCGTCGAAGAATCGTCCCGTGCTGGTCACGGCGACGTTCTTCAGGTTCAAATCCACACCGAGAACGCGGTCGCCGTCGCGCTGGTCTACCTCTTTCTGGATGACGACGTGGAGGTAGAACGCATCCTCGTCGGGGCGGTAGTGGAGTGTCCCCATCCGCTTCTCGTAGTCGTCGTCTCCAAGGTACGACCGCTGGTACTCACCAAGCACGAAGTCGGCTTCGACGCGCCCGTTGACCGTCGAGAGTGTGGCGTACTCGTCTTTGATGGTCAGGGTGCGCTTGTCATAGATGGCTGAGGGTTCATCGAACGATGGGAGCGGGCGGCTGTTGCCGTTCTCCCACTCAGCGACGGTGCTTTTCATCGCTTCGACGGCTTTCGAGTAGGCGCGTACCACGAGGTTCGCGGGGAGGTCGGTAACGTCGCGCAGGTCGTGGTACACTTCGTCGTGGATGGTGGACTTGTTGAGGATCAGGTCGCCGTCGTCGTCTCTGCCATGGTCGATGGTGTGGTTGGCGGCGGTGTTGAACTGTTGGATGGTCTGATGGAGGTCGTCGTGTCGCTCGTCGGGCACGTCGAGTTTGACGGGGACGGTGCGTTTGACCTCCATCGCAGATTCACATACGGATGTTTTATTTATGTATTCTGTGCCACCACTGGGGAGTCAGCCCTGCCATCGTCGGTGGTTTGCTGCTCGGAGCGTACGCGCTTCCTCCCACCCCTAAAGGGGTGGGCTTCCGCGCTGTACCGCTGTGAAAGGCCGAGGGAACGTCCCCTGTTTTCAAGCCAACACTGCATGAACGCCTACATATAAGATCCGGTGGCGGTAGTGAACTCGTATATGTCGGGAGTGGGTGATGGGAAACCAGAGAACGTTGACACGTTCTCCCTTGCAGACGGACGGAGCGCAGTGTATATTTCTCGGGAAAAGAAACACTTCTCTACGTTACACGACGGCTATCCGTTAGCAGAAGACTTCCTGGACGATCTGAAGACCAAAGGCGTCAACGCGATCGTTATCGATGGCGACGAGGGGGTTTACGTGTTCGATCTCCATCAGTATCAGCGGGGGGATCGACTCGGGCACGCTCCGTATCCAATGAAACGCGTCGTTTCGATCCACGACGCCGAGTCGGCCCACGACGAGCCGGACAAAGAGGTTCTGGCGACGATCACCGAATGGGAGTGGGTAACCGACAACGATCTCGAGCCGGGACACGATCGACCCGGGAACCCAGATTCCTCCTCGAGTTATCTCTCCGAAGAGAATTATAGTAGCCACTGAAAGGCAGTGGGCACCGATCGCACGATAGCTATGCGATCGGTGTGCGAACAGTTTCAGTTGTCACTATAGAACTGGCTCGCCGGTCGGATCCTGAATCGGCGAGCGACTACTCCCGATACCCCGGGACTACCGAATTGCCGGAGTGGCCGTCGAGTCGACGAGCGAATACTCCCGATCACGACTCGTCCCCTCGGCCTCGAGGAGGTTGTACTGGGCCATCTTCGAGAGATAGGTCCGGACGGTTCGTTTCGTTCGCGGATCGTCGACCTCGTCGGTATATCGGTCGTGGATTTCGTTCGGACTGAGCGGTCCGTGGTCACGAACGATATCGTAGACGACTCGCTGGTGTGGGGTGAGCGAATCCAGACTCTTTTGTTTGATTTGAGCGCGCGCGTCTTCCGCTGCAGCGAGGAGGATATCGTCGGTAATCCGCTCGCGGTTCTCGCGGTCGGCCTTGCCGGCCGCCGAGCGGAGAATGCCGATCGCGAGCCGGGCGTCGCCGGCGGCCGCGTCAGCGATGCGATAGAGCTGTTCGTCGGTGATGACGGCTTCTTCGAGTCCCCACTTCGCGCGAGCGTCGAGGATATCGTAGAGCTGTCCGTCGGCGTAGCTGTCCATCCGGACGTGTTCGCTCGAGCGGAGTCGACTCACTAGCCTGTCGTCGACCCGGTTGAACAGGTCTTCCTCTTCGTTCGCGATACAGACGATGGCGAACTGCGGGAGGCTGTGGAGGTCGTAGATCACGCTCGGATCCTCGAGTTGATCCGCCTCGTCGAGGATGACGACCGTTCGGGGACCGTCGTGGTGCTGCAGTCGATCGATGAGTTCGTCGTGTGGCGTCGACTGCCGGTGGATGTCGATCGTCGTTCCGAGGTCGTCGAGGATCCGGTAGAGCGTCCGGAACCGGGTGTAGTTGCGCCAGCAGTTCACGTAGGTGACCTCGACGTCCAGGACTGCTTCCCGCAGTCGTTCGGTGACGAACTTCGAGAGACAGGTCTTTCCCGCGCCGCTGGGCCCGGTGACGATGGCAGTCTCCGCCGGTTCGCCGTTCGTGATCGGTTCGAGGACGCTGGAGAGGTGGTTGACCTCGGCGTCGCGATGCTCGACCTCTCGAGGGACGAACCCGGCCCGGAGGACTCGAGCATCGCGGATCATCGTTCCTGGCTGTCCTCTTTTGCAGCAAGTACTAAAAGTGTAATCGGGTCGTTTCCGGAAAGGGACGCTGAACGGGGAGTGAGCCGTCCCAGTCAGGTGCTGTACGGCGATTCGGACGGCGGTCCGGTTAGTTTCCGGGAACTTCCGGGAACCGGTCGCGTCCGAGATCGACGGGGAACGACCACACAGTCCCGGGATATCGGCTGAAACGGGCGTCGATTCGCGGTCGCCGCCGACAGAACCTAGTAGCGCAGCGCCGCGTCGAAGATACCTGCCGTCTGACCGAGTCCGACGAGCACGAGCCCGCCGACCGCGGTTCCTTGCGATCCGACGGCGTAGAGGACCGCACCGAGTAGACACCCCGCAGTGCCGGCGGCGTAGATCCAGGTTCCCTCGTTAACCCGACGCCCGGTATCGACGAAGCCGACCGCCGGCAGGAGCATCCAACCGTAGAGAGTCACGGCCGCCAGCGCCGGATTCGCCGGCTCGAGTCCGAGGCCGACGACGCCACAGAGCGTGACGGCGGATCCCGCGGCGATGATCCGCCACCACGTCCGCAGGACGCCGTCGCGCATGTCGGGGTAGCCGGTCGCCGCGAAGCCGATCAGGAGGACGGTCATCACGATATGGGCGATAAACAGCGTGTGCTCGGTTACGATCTCGAGGTGAGCGGCCGTCACGAACAGCCAGGCCAGCGGGACCAGCACGGGCGGGCCCAACTCTCGAGCGCGTCTGAACATACCGGACCGTACTGCTTGCCGACACAAATGCGTAGGCGGTCGCGAGAGAGCCCCGTCCCCCTCCAGTCGCTATTTCCCGACCGAGGGAATCAGCCCTCCAGGTCTTCGTAGCGCGCCTCGAGGTCGATCATCGGCTCGGGGTAGTCGACGCCCGGCCGGACGCCGTACTCGGCTCGCTCGCCCTCGCTCAGTTTCCAGGGCCTGTGGACGGCCTCGAGCGGCAGCCCCTCGAGTTCGGGCAGCCAGGTCGTCACGTACTCGCCGTCGGGGTCGTAGTACTCGGCCTGGGAGAGGACGTCGAAGTAGTTGTCCCGGGAGTCGTTCCCCACGCCGGCCTGGTAGGCCCAGTTGCCCCAGTTCGAGGCGACGTCGTAGTCGACGAGTCGATCCTCGAAGTACGCCGCTCCCCAGCGCCAGTCGATCCCGAGCGCGTCGGCGAGAAACGAGGCGACGTTCTGTCGGCCGCGGTTCGACATGTATCCCGTCCGATTCAGCTCCCGCATGTTCGCGTCGACGAAGGGGATTCCAGTCTCGCCGTTCGCCCACCGATCGAACGCCTCGCGGTCGCGTTCCCACGCTTTTTCGACGTCTCGGATCCCGTTCGGGTGGAAAAACCGCGAGCCGTGCTTGCAAAACTGGAACTGGAAGAAGTCCCGCCAGAGGAGTTCGAAGACGAGCCAGTAGGTGTCTTCGTTCGAGACCCGCTCGTCCTCGTACCGACGAACCTCCTCGTGGATCCACCGCGGCGAGAGACACCCCGCCGCCAGCCACGGCGAGAACTTCGAGGAGTACGCCGCACCAAGCAGCCCGTTTCGCGTCTCTTTGTACTCTCGCAGGTGATCTCCCTCCCAGACGTACTCCTCGAGGCGGCGTTTGCCGGCCGGTTCGCCGCCCTCGAACCGCAGGACGGCCCGGTCGTCGCCCGTCGGCGCCTCGAGGCCGTACTCGGACATCGTCGGGACGTCGCCGGCGGGCAGGTCCGGCGTCGGAACCGCGTCCGGGGGCGCGACGAGGTCTCGAACCGAACACTCGCGTTCGACCTCCTTGCGCCACGGCGTGAACGTATCCTGCATCCGCTCGTAGGACGTCGGAAGGTCAGAGACGTGATACAGCGTGTGGGTCCAGCGGCGCTCGAACGAGACGTCCTCGGGAAGGGCCTCTCGAACCCCAACCTCGGTCTCGAGTTCCTCCGTCGCCGGCTTCGTCTGTGCGTAGACGGCATCGGCGTCGACGCGACCCGCGACCTCGGGAAGGACCGTCTCCGGTCGACCCCGTCTGACGAACAGGTCGCCGCCACGCTCCCGGAGTCCCGCTCGTAACTCGAGCAGCGACTCCCGGCGGAACCTCGCGCGGTGAGCCCCGATCTTTTCGGTTCCGTACCCCGTCTCGCCGCGCTTCCGGGGATCGACGACGTAGAGCGGCACGACCTCGTCCGCCGCGGTGACCGCGTCGGCGAGCGTCGGATTGTCCGTGATCCGGAGATCGTCCCGGAACCAGACGACGGCGGTTTCCATGTTCTCTCCAGGGAAACCGGGACCAAGTATCTGTGGCCCAACGGTGGAAACGGCCGGCGGGACGGCACCGTGATCGTTCGGCGGGGGGCGCTCGTCGGCATCCGAGTTCCTGGGCCCTCGAAAGCGGGTACCCGACTCGAGCACCCCATGCCATATTTTACCGGTCGGTGACGTTGGTACCCTATGCTCCTTGCGGCCTTCCGGATCGAACTGGACGCCCTCGCTCTGGCGGACACTTTTGCTCGATTATCCGACCTGCAGATCGAGGCCCAACGGATCGCGGCTCACAGCACGAAGTGGACGATGCCCTGCATCTGGGCCAGTAACGTCGACTTCGACGAGCTCGATACGATGCTCGCGGACGATCCCTCCGTCGACGAAATCGTCGAAACGGCGGAGTTCAGCGGCGAAAAGTTCTACCAACTCGAGTGGAGCGACGAGATCGAAGCCCGGATCAACGCCTACCTGGATACTGAAGCGTCGATTCTCCACGCGGAGGCCACCGCTGACGGCTGGCGGCTCCGCATCCGCTTTGGCACTCGGGAACAGTTCGACGCGTTTCGGGCGATCCTCGTCGGAGAGGACTACGAGTTCACGCTCCTCGAACTCTCCCAGCCGGACGACCCGCGACACATGGGTGGGAAGCTGACGCCGGCCCAGCGCGAGGCGCTTCGCAAAGCGAAGGAACTCGGCTACTACAAGGTTCCCCGCGAGATTTCGACGCGCGAACTCGCCGACGAACTCGGGACGTCCCACCAGAACCTCTCGGAGCTCCTGCGCCGCGCGACGGACAACCTCATCGATGCGGCCGTTCAGACCACCGCCACGACCGATCCGGTTCGACGAACCGACGGAGAGGAGCGATCATAAAGCAACGCGTCCCCGACGACGCCGGCCTCACGAACCGGCCGTCACCCGGCTGTGGGCCGCCTCGAGAAGCACCGCCGAGCGCTCGCCGACACCCGGCGAGGGGACGGGTCGCTCTCGCTATACGGACCGACAGCGGCGGTATTCGACTCCGTCGTCGGTCACGGCAGCCCGGAGCGTCGCCCGTGCGAGGTGACCGTTCCGGCGCACGTACTGTTCTGGAACCAGTGGAAGGGGGACGGGACGAAAGCCATCCGTCCGCATGGAACGGAAGCTCGTGTATCGTCCGACCGTTTCCGCCCCTCTGCGGACGGACAGGTGTCCGTCGTCGCCGCGGCTGTACCGATACCGGAACGCCGTCGGCTCCGGGCCGGGACAACGTAACGCCCGGACGGACTCGAGAGTTGCAACGATCTCGCCGCCGGCCTCGAGAACGAGTTCGGGATCGTCGGTATCGGATGTCGGTTCCCGCCATTCGATTCGACCGGGGGTTCCGAGACAAGCGAAGCTGTCGTCGGTCAATCGAATCCGGCCCTCGACGTCGTAAAATCGCCTGCCATCGCCGGGGTTGGACGCGAGGAGGAACGGCGGTTCCAGGACGGCTCGCAGTTCGTCGTCCAGCCACTGGTCGGTGATGAGGACCGGAACGTGTCCCTGGTGGGCGGCGGTCGCGATTTTCGACCCGACCGTCAGCGGCGAACCGTCGGCCGGATAGACGAGATGGAGCGGCGCGTCGACGCCTGCCACCTCCGTCGGACCGTCGACGGCGACCGTCGCCTCGCCGTCGGACTCGAGCGTGAACCCCCGATCCTCGAGGTCGGCTTCGACTGCGTTGCGACGGCGAGTGGCTGGATGGACCATCGTTCAGGCTAGCCGGTCGAGGAGCATAAACTACTCTACCGGGAGAGGGTCGGGAGGAGGATGGTACGGTCGCCCCGAAGCTTGTGCATCCGATGCCACGCCGGTCCGGGACCGGACGGGTCGCCTCGATTACTAGTATAATATCGCTGGCCCGTCTACCGGACGGTATGCACGCCACGCTTACCGGGGCTGGTGGTGGGATCGGCCGGCTTGTCGCGACGCGACTCGCCGAGGCAGGACACGACGTCCTCGGCCTCGACCGCGATCCCGACCGACTCGATGCCCTCCCGGATGCGGTCGAAACCGTACGGGTGGACGTCCGGGACGAAATCGCCGTCCGGGAACTCCTTGCCGATCGACCGATCGACTGCGTAATCTCCGCGGTCGGCTGGTACGAACTCGGTGCGCTCGAGGACGTCTCGCCGGCGGCGTTTCGTCGTCATCTCGAGACGAACCTGACTGGGGTGCACACGGTCGTCCACGCAGCCATGCCGACGCTTCGCCGTCGGGAAGGACGAGTCGTCGCGCTCGGCTCGGTCGCGGGCACCGTCGCGTTGCCGTACCACGGCCCCTACAGCGTCGCGAAGGCCGGGCTCGACGGATACGTCGATGCATTGCGGCGCGAGGTTTCCCAGCACGGCGTTACGGTCTCGCTCGTCGAACCCGGGCCCGCCAGAACGGGGTTGAACGAGCGGGCGACCGAGACGCTCGAGGACGACCGCCGACGCCGGGGGCCGTACGCCGAGCAGTACGCCGCGTTCGACGGCTATAGCCCGGAGAGTGTGCCGCCGGAGACCGTCGCCGAGACCGTCGTCGAGGCTGCCACGACCGGTTCGCCGCGCACCCGGTACCGGGTCGGGCGCCGCGCGCGCTGGCTCCCGTGGCTGGCGGCCGTGTTGCCGGATCCGCTGGCCGATCGGATCATCCGTTCCGGTCTGCCGGGTGGCCTGCTCGGTCGACTCGTCGACCGATGACCCGCACGAGACCCTCGACGGTCGGCCAGCGGATCGGCGTCACCCGCCGCGTTTCCGGTACCAGACGCGCTCCCCGATCGGCGACGCTCCGTCGTCGATATCCAACCGGCTGAGAACCAACTCACGAATCGCGAGCGTGACGGTGAGTTCTACCGTTTCCCCGTCCTCGGCCAGCACGGTGACGACGCAGTGCCCGTCCCGTTCGTCGATGGATTCGATAGTCCCCGTCGACCAGCGCTCGAGATCGTGGGTCGGCTTCCGGGCGTGAATGCGATCGTGGTGCATACGGAGAGATGGAGCCCAGTCAGTGTCATCCTTTGTTCGGGGGCGGGTACCCGCTGCCGGTGGAAGGGACGGTACTGGCCGGAATTCCTCTGAACCACCATACACGGATCTGGCCTCTCTCCACGCCGGTTTCAGTTTCACTGTGGTTGGGTCGCTTATAGAAAGCACGAGGCGAAAACCCACGGCTTTAGCCGTGGGATGAAGCCGACAGCTGGGAATCAAACCACGCTCCAGTAGCAGGCCGACTCCCTAATTTTTAAGAATAACCCGTTCTACATATAAGATATGGAGGTGCGGCGTACTGTCCCCGTTGCGCTCGATGTAGACAGTGACGACGCCGCACTCCTCGAAGACACCGTAGACACGTTCCTCTGGTGCGCTCAGTACGTCGTAGACCACGCTTTCCAAGACGAGTACGTCACCACCAGCAAGACCACGCTGGATGACGAGACCTACGACGATGTGCGAGAAGCCACGGACGGCTTCAACGGTGGACTGGTGCAAGCCGCTCGGAACAAGGCCGCTGAAGCCTGCAAAAGCGTCGTCGCACGCTGGAAAAACGATAAGAAAGCGTCGAAACCGACGTTCACCAGCCCACACGTCGTCTACGACCACCGCACCGCGACGTTCCACGACGACTACGTGAGCCTCGCTACGACCGACGGTCGTATCGAAGCCGACTACATTCTGCCCGACGAGGACAGTGAGACACCGCACTCGGAGTACCTCTTTTCAGACAAGTATGAAACAACGGGTGCGGAACTGCACTATCACGACGGCGACTGGGTGCTTCACGTCCACTGCAAGCGGGACGTGGAGTCCGACACGTCGGAACAGGCAACCACCGAGAACGGAACGGTTCTCGGGGTTGACCTCGGCGTGAACAACCTCGCTGTCGCCTCGACAGGCACGTTCTGGACCGGCGATGAATTCGACCACTGGCGCAAAGAATACGAGAAACGGCGTGGGTCGCTCCAACAGTGCGGCACGCGCTGGGCACACCAGAACATCCAGTCAGTCGGGCGGAAAGAGGAAGGCCGATTCAAGCTGATGCTGCACCGCATCAGCAACGAATTGGTCGCGGAGGCTCGTGAGAACGAGTGTTCGGTGATAGCGTTCGAGGACTTGACCGACATTCGTGAGCGGACTGGCGCGTCGTGGGGTCACAAGTGGGCGTTTGACCGACTGTACGAGTACGTTGAGTACAAGGCCGAAGAATACGGCATCACGGTCGAGCAGGTTGACCCTGAGAACACGAGTCGGCGTTGCTCTGAGTGTGGGTTCACGCACCCAGACAACCGCGAGGACGAAGACTTCGAGTGTCTGAAGTGCGGGTATGAAAATCACGCGGATTACAACGCTGCGAAGAACATCGGGTTACGGTATCTCCGTCGCAACCAAACTGGGGGCGGCGGAGGCGCACCCTTGGGCGTGCGCTTGAACAGCGGGACGTTGAACGTGAACGGAGGCTATTCTCCTGCCGACGATGAGTCGGCCAGAACGGGAGTCCACGCTGAATCCCACCGCTTTAGCGGTGGGTAGCTCAAATAGGATACCGGGATGATACTGGGAGTAGAGCGGGAAACCCCGTCCCTGCCACGGGCATACCCCGTCATCCACCATCCACCATCCACCACCCACCATCATGTCCACGACGAAGCCACCGTCCCTCGGTACGTGTCCGTTCTGCAGCGCCGGAATCGCGACGACCGACGTGATCCTCGAGTACGAAACGGAGACGGGACCGACGGTATACGCCGAGTGTCCCGAGTGCCGGGACGTCGTGACCCCGCAGTAACCGTCGGATCATGCTGTTCGAAAACGTAAACCGGTTGCTCGCCCGGAGGACCCAGACAGCGGTCGTGTACGAGTGTCGACGCTGCGGAACCTCCGTCGACGAGGATACCGAACGCTGCCCCGAATGCGACGCAGAAGCGATCGTCCGGCATCGGATCTCCTGACGCGTACCCGCGGAATCCGACCGGGTTCGGCCGTCGTGGATCTTTCAGCCCTCGAAAGCGGGGGTAACGACACCTCCCGAGTCTGACGGTCGCTACTGGCTGTCGAGCGCGTTCGAAAACGGGCTCAGACGCCCAGCGCGCTGGCCACGTCGAGTAGGCCGTGTCCCTGTTCGTTCTCCTCGAGGCCGATGTCCTCCGCCGTCTCGTGAAGGCGGTTACGCGCTTCTTCGTTCGTGTAATCGTTGGACATCAGGTGCCCCGCCGCGCCCGCGACGTGGGGACAGGCCATCGACGTGCCCGAGAACGTATCGTAGCCACCGGGAACGGTCGAGTAGACGTCCTCGCCCGGTGCGGCGAGTTCGATCTCCGGCCCCGTCGAGGAGAAGTCGGCGAGGGCATCGGTGTCCGTGGTCGCGCTGACCGCGACGACTTCCGGTTCCGCGGCCGGGTAGCTCACGCAGTCGGTACACGGACCGTCGTTGCCCGCTGCCGCGACGAGGAAGACGCCGCGTCCGTGGGCGTACGTGACCGCGTCGGAGACGACGTCCGACTGGCTACCGCCGAGGCTCATGCTACAGACGTCCCACCCCTGATCGGCCGTATACTCGATCCCGGCCGCGATATCCGAGTAGGAGCCACTGCCGCCACAGTCTAACACCTTTACGGCGTGGAGCGTCGACTGTGTGGCGACGCCGACGACCCCGACGCCGTCGTCCGGTGCGACCGCCGTGCCCGCACAGTGGGTTCCGTGGTCGTTGTCGTCGTCCCACGGCTGGTTACACGCGTTGCCATTGCCGTCGACCTTACACGGCGGGCCGCCGCTCACCTTCTCGCCACACTGGACGAAGGCTTTCCCGGCACCCAGGACGTCCTGGAGCGCTTCGTGGTCCGAATCGATGCCGGTGTCGAGAATAGCGACGTCGGCCCCGTCACCCGTCTCACCGGCGTCGTGAGCATCGGGCGCCCCGACGCGATCGACGCCCCAGGGCGTTACCTGGTCGAACGCTTGCATCAGGCCGTTCTCTTCCACGTATCGGACGTTCGGATTCCGCCGAAGGCCGGATACCGCCTCCTGCGGAACCGTGATCGTCATCGCGTCGAACGCGAATTCCCGTCGTACCTCGTCCGCGGCTTCGACCGCCGCGTTTCGCCCGCGTCGATTCTCGAAACCGACGTTCACCTCGAGGAGTCCGTCCGACGTCGCCGCGGCGAGTCCGGTCATTCCGACCCCGGCTACGGCACCCGAGGTGACCTGCAGGAGCGAGCGTCGACTGACGTGCGATTCGTCGTCGGGAGTGTTATTGTCTCGCATTGCAACCAGTAGCTATTGGTGAAAGTAATTAATATTTTTGTGTGTTTTCTGAACAGTGTTGCAGTGAAATCGGTTCTGTTCGACGGCGTCCGAGAACGCGAACGGCCAATGGTGCACGGTAGAGTCCCGTTATCGGGAATTTCTTCCAGCGGCCTCTCGGGTTGGAGCCGTTCAGCAATATTGTTACTAATGCTACATACTTCGGTGTCGAGTGTCACAATCGGGATAGGTTACCGGAACAAAGGGATCAACTGGCCGGCGACCAAGAACCCGGAAAACGAGCGACGGCACGGACTCGGTCGCGGTCGGTTCCCCGCCGGCCGGGCTGGCAACGCTCGCCGATCCGGTCGACGGCTTCGGTTGATCGCTCGTCGACGGCGGGCGCTACGACAGTACCCTGGTGAGCACGTTTCGCTCCGCTCGCTGCAAGTGCTCGGTAACTGTGGACGAATCGAGTTCCAGTTCGGCGGCGACCTCCTCCGCAGTCGCCTCGCGGGGGACCTCGTAGTAGCCCATATCGACGGCCGTTCGAATTCCCTCTAACTCCTGGATTCCCGCCTCCCGACCGAGGGCGAGCAGCGGCTCGAGCCCCATGGCCTCTAACGCCGACTCGCCGATGGAAACGGCCGCTTCTCGCATGACTCAGTGTACTCTTCGATCCGGTAAAACGCTGTGCCCAGTACGGTCTGCTGGGCTCGCCCGCTAGACCGGATACTGTGCCGTCCGTTCGGAATCGGCGGAAACCGGACTGGACATGAGAGAGATCGATTCCGATAGCGCGCCGATGCCGTCAGGTGCGAAACTCCAGAAGCTCCAGATCCGAATCGACTACCGCTACCGCGGACCCGTCGTCGATCTCGATCTCGAGTTCGACGGCGAGCGGATCCGTCCGGCTGATTTCCGGCGCATCGAGCGTACACCAGTCGAGTTCCCAGAACGGCCTCTGCCGGACGTTCACGCCTGCGTCAGCGAACGCCGAGAGGATGCGAGTTCGAGTCGAGAGGAGCAATCCGATCGGTGCACGGATCCCGGCCGGGCACTCGACACAGGTGCCGACGGCTGGGACGTCGTCGGGCCGTCTCGCCGCCGAGAGCCGGATTTCGAACGACACCGAATGGGCGCAGAACGGACAGACCCCGTCGTCCGCCAGCCCGAAATAGGCCCGAGTCCGCCGGGCGAACGCGTCGACGAACTCCTCGAGGGAATACGCGGTCGCGGCGGCCGGCGGGAAATCGAACCCCGCCAGCCGTCGCTCACAGTCGGGACAGCGAACGACCCCCTCTCCCTCGCGATACCCGATCTCGACGGCGGTAGCGCCACAGCACCCACACCGCGAGTCGATCCGCTCGAACCGACGGCTCGCGCCGCTCTGTAAGGAGTTCGTGGCGAGCAGATCGGCCGCTCGCCTCCCCGGTTGGGTGAGGTCGTACCCCCGCTCCGACTTGGTTACGTACTCGTCTACGAGCTGTCGGAGGTGGTAGTTGAACTGTCCGCTGTCGGTAACGGATACCCGTTCGAACAGTTCGGTGTACTCCAGGGGAGGGTCTGCGGCGGCGAGAACGCGTAACATCTCGAGTCGTGTCGCGTTCGTGAGTCGGCCGAACGAGTCCGCCGGGTTCGTATGCCCCGAACCTTTCCTCCCCTCTGACATCCGATCCCGCCGTCCCATACCCCCGTCCACGAGCGGACCGGTGATAACTCTGAAGAACGAGACCGAAACGAACGGCGAAACCCGGTTCGCTTCACCGCCGGTGGGAAGGCAATTTCTCCAAACGGATTTGACACTCCCCACATCAGTTATCTCCCGGAAGTAATCGATGCGTTCCCAAACACGGGCCCACTACGAGGCCGTCATTTTCGACCTGGACAGGACCCTCATCGAACACGATCAGGACCCGACGGAGCTGTTTCTCGCCGCCTGTTTCGCGGCCGGCATCGAACCGTTTTGCGGAGCGGAGACGCTGGAACTCGCAGCCGAGGTCGTCCGACAGCGGTCGGCCGCGCTGGACGCCGAAACGTACGAGCGTCGGGTATTCGAAACTGCGGCGGCGGCCACAGGTACCGAAATACCCGCCGGCGACCTCGTCCGAGCGTACGACGATGCGCTGGACAACGGCGCAGTCTCCCTCCGGCCGGGAGCAGACGCCGCTCTTGCGGCGGCAACGAACCGTTCTACCGCTATCGTGACGAACGGACCGGCGGACACCCACACGACGAAACTCGAGGCAGCCGGATTGACGGGACGGGTCGACGCGGTCGTCTACGGGACCGACACGTCGCGGGTGAAACCCGCCCGTGAGCCGTTCGAACTGGCTCTGGAACGACTCGAGGTGGAACCCGACGAGGTGCTGAAAGTCGGGGACTCCCTCTCCAAGGACGTCAAGGGGGCGAACGCCCTCGGGATCGATACGGCGTGGATTCCGTTCGACGACCGGGATCGAACGGCGGCCGATCCGGAGCCGACGTATACGATTTCGTCCCTGTCGGACCTCCCCGATCTCCTCACCGGCTAACTATCACGCACGGGCCGTAACTCGACGGACTGCGTCGTGACCACGGACGCACTCGAGGCCGCGTTCGTAGACGTGGGGAAAGGTCGACGCGAGACGCGACGCCGGCGAGACGATCGCTGTCTCCCGGTTCGAGAGGCGGTGGTGCGATGAACTCGGTCATCCCTTCTCGACTACGCAGCACATATTTCGGCTACATGAAATGTCGGGGTAGCAGTAACGGATCTCCACTATTCGCCCGGTCCCACAGCGGGTGACGGAACCGGTTCATTTCACCGCCGATGGGAAGGGGATTTCTCCAAACGAATTTGACGATCCCGTCTGGACGATGATACGAGACTGCCATGCCAGGACACGCCTTTCTGAGGGGACCGAACGTCGCCCTTCGACCGATGGAACGAACCGAATGCGACCGGGCCGCTCTGTGCCGCGTCAGGAACGAACCGGCGTTCCGACGCACCCTCGGGTTCGACAAGCCCTGGCCGGGGTCGCGAGTCGACGCCTTCCTCGAGTCCGTCGCCACGGACGACTCGAGCAGCAACCTCTTCGTCTGCCCGTCCCACGAACGACGCTCCGACGACGGGCGGACGAGGTCGGAAACGGCCGGGGGTGAAGACGGTGGGTCGGAACGCGGGAGCGAGGAGACCGTCTCCGGCGCGGTGAACCTGTTCGACGTCGACGGGACCGCGGGGACGCTGAGTTACTGGCTCTTCGACGAATACAGGGGTCGCGGGTACGCAACCGAAGCGGTGTCGCTGCTGGTCGAACACGCGTTCGAGGAACTCGGGCTCCACAGGGTAGAGGCCGAGGTGTTCGACGGAAACGACCCGTCACGGCGGCTCCTGGAGCGGGTCGGGTTCGTCGGCGAAGGGGTTTCGCGCGAGGCTCGGTTCACGGGGGGCGAGTTCCGCGACGTCCACCGATTCGGGCTGCTGGCACCCGAGTGGGACGGTCGGGGGGAACCATGACTACGGACCCAGACGGAATCGAGGCCGTCGCCCGCGCCGCCGTGTTGGCCGGCGGGGCGGAGCTTCGAGATCGGTACCGGGACGGCGACGACGATGGCGACTACGGCGCTCACGACGTGAAGGCGGCTGCCGACGAAGCCGCCGAGGCGCGGATGCTCCCGCTCGTCCGCCGGGCGTTCCCCGCCCACGAGGTATTCGCCGAGGAGGCCGGGGAGTTCGACGGGACCGAGCCGTATCGCTGGATAATCGACCCGCTGGACGGCACCAACAACTTCGCGGCGGGACTGCCCACCTTCGGCTCCTCCGTTGCGGTCCGTCGGGAAGGCGACCCACTACTGGCGGCCGTCCACCTGCCGGCAACCGACGAGACCTACCTCGCGCGCCGGAACGCGGGCGTTCGCTACGACGGGGAACGCGTGACCGCCGACAGCGACGTGCCCATCGAGGGTGCCACGGTCGCGACCATCGTCGGCCGCGACGTCCCCCGTAGCCCCGACCTCGGTCGTCGGGCCGACGAAATCCGCGAGGCACTGGACGACACGGTCAAGCGCGTTCTCGATAGCTGGGCCCCGACCGTCCACTCGAGTCTGTTCGCCCGTGGCCGGATCGAGGGGCTCGTCCAGTTCCACCCGGACGAGGAAGAGCAGGCGGTCACCGAACTGCTCGCAGCGGAGGCCGGCGGGGCGACCCGTCGGGACGGCCCCCTGTACGTCGCGGGCTGTGACGAGGAGACCCTGGCTGCGCTCTGGGCGGCAGTCGACCGAGCACGATAGCTCCCGGGCTCGAGGCGGGACGTCCGTCCTGCGGTTCGACGGGACGCTCCGGTCGTCCACGCGCCGTACCTACAACGGGAAACAGTCCGCCGAAGGCGGTGACCGCTCCGAACGGGCACCCAGCGTGATCGAGCGTGATGGGGCGGAGAGCGTAGTACGCGGTACTCATCCGAGCGCCGCGACGGTCGACCAGGCACCGTGTCGGACGGTCCAGAAGCCGACGAAGATCGAGCCGTCGCCGATAACGGGCGCCCGTGCCGTCCCCTCGTGCTCGAACGTCCAGCGGGGACTCCCGGTCGCCTTCTCGATCGCAGTCACCGTCGCCGGCGAGTGGGTTCCCTTCCCGTCGCCGGTCTCGCGCTGACTGACGGCGACGACGTGTTCGTCCCCGACGGCGATCGGTTCGCGACACTGCCCCGCTATCGACGCCACCCAGTCGTGCTCTCCTGTCCGACGATCGAGCGCGAGAACCTGCCCCTCTCGAGTCGCAGCGTAGACGCGCTCGTCGTCCGCGGCGACCGGACCGATCACGTTCCCGTGCTCCGACCGATACTCCCACTCGACCGTCCCCGTCCGCAGATCGACGGCGTGGATCGTCTCCCCGGATCGGAAGACCACGTGCTCGCCCGCCGCGGCGGGGGTGAACGACTCGCGGGACATCCCGTCGTACCCGCCCGGGATCGGGAGGGACTGCCGCCATCGTTCGGTTCCCTTCGTCCGATCGACGGCGACCGCTTGCAGGGTATCGGTTCCCGGGTCCGGAACGACGGCGACGAGCAGTTCGTCGCGGAGGACCGGTTCGTAGTCGATGTCGAGGTGCCGGTCCGAGAGAGGACGGTTCCACTCGAGCGACCCGTCCGAAGCGTCGAGTCTGAACAGCGAGATCCCCTCACGCGAGAACATTCCGACGGCGTACACCGCGTTCGAATCAACTACGGGGGTCCCCCGTACGGGAACGGGAGTCTCCGACTTGTCCCCCGGCATCGGCGCCATCGACGTGCTCCATTCGACCCGGTCGGCGACGACGTTCACCGCGGTGAGGCTACTCCCGCCGAAGTACAGTACGCCGTCCCTGATCGCGGGTTCGCTGCCGCGACGGCTCCCCGCCCGCACACGGTGTTCCTTCGTCGGGTTACGGCGAAAGAGCACGGTCGAAGTGTCCGCCCCGGTGCCGGTGACGACGCCGTACTCGGTCGCGACGATGTCGCCCACGTCGTGTTCGGCGACCGTCGTTTCCCACCGGACCTGCGGGGTATCCGAGAGCGACAGGCTCGCGTTCGGGGCCCGGCCCGTCCGACGGTGATCGCCGCGCCGCATCGTCCAGCCGTCGAGCGGGACGTCGGATAGCCACCGTGGCCTCGAGTCGCCGGGACGCTTGTCATCGCTCTCGCGTAGACTGGATCGCCAACAGCCGAAAAGGGCCGTCGCTCCGGTTACGGCGAGGAGTTCCCGCCTGTTCATCGAACTACGTCAAGTAATATATTATACCGCTATAAGTATTCCTCGACGACATCTTCGATGCTCGACGGTCCCTTCCCTCGGAGCGGGCTGTGAAACCGCGAACTGTCGTGGGCGAACGAATGGATCACGCCGAGAAATTCACTCGTCTGGCCACCCAATGCTATGGGGAACGCGGATCGAAGAGAACCGATGCCCGATGGGGACCGGAAAGGGGCCGTCGCCAGATGTCGCTCCTGCAACTCCGCCTACGCCGTGAACACCTGGAGCGATGGAACCGTTCAACCGATCGGGGAGAGATCGGCTGTGACTGTGGGGATGCCGACTTCGAGATCCTCGGGGACGTAGGTGGCACCGTTCTCGAGGGCGCGTGGGTCGAGTAATCCCTGCCCCTGCCCCTGTCCCTGTCCCTGTCCCTGTCCCTGACTCCGCCCGTAACGAACGCCTGCGTCGTGAGAACGCCGACTTTCCGGTCGATAGCCGGCGACTCCTCGGAGCACCAGGTCGTGGCTGGGCTGGGCAACCGGATGACTCCGCAGGTTTCGCCGACGTCGGCTACTTCTGGACGTGGCAAACCGCGAGCATGTGTGCCGACATATCGGCGACGGTCCGGTCGTTCCGCTGGTGGTCGACCAGTCGACGGATTCGGTCGAATTCCGCGTCGGAACGCCGGGCAGCCTCCTCCCGGAGGGGACCGGCGGAATAGACGGAGGCTAACCCTTCCAAACCGACGACCGACTCGACGGAGAGGTCGGCGTCGGCGAGCAACGACTCCAGCTCGTCGGCCCGGAAGAAGTGCGTCTCGGTGAACAGCGGTTCGCGGTCGCCGAGCAAGTCGACGTCGTAGTCGCCGGATTCGGCCAACTCGGGAAGCAAGTCGAGATGCCTGGGGGTAACGAGGAGAAGGGTCAGCCAGTTCAGAAGCCCCATCACGGAGACGAAAACCGGTCGACCGGCGGCAGTCACGCGCTCGAGTTCACGGACGCTCCGCGCTCGCCCGTCGGCCTCGAGGACGTGCGAAAGCGGGCCGCCCAGACAGAGCGTCGCGTCGAACCGACCGCTATCGAGGGGGAGGTCACGAATATCGCCTTCCAGGATCGTGACGCTCTCCTCGAGGCCGTGCTCCGCGACTTTCTCCCTCGCGATCGCCCGCTGGCCCGCACTGGGTTCGACGAGCGTCACCTCGTAGCCGCGTTCGGCCAGCCAGATCGTATAACGGCCGGCCCCGCCGCCGGCGTCGAGGACATGTCCCGTCTCCGGAAGGTGGGTCCGAAGGATCTCGACGGTACTTTCCCACTCCAGGCGGCCGTGAAGGGAGCTCTCGAGCCGTTCCCACTCCTTCTCGTCGTGTTCGTCGTAATAGGTTTCGGGGTCGGGTATCCCGGTCACAGGGAACAGGTATCGGCTCGAGTTTTTGTATTTTCGTAACTATTTCTGGAGCGCGTTCGTCTCCGCGGTGCCCATACCCGGAGCATAGCCGGAGACTCGAAGGGAGGATCCGCCCCGATACACGCGACGCGACCCTCGTCACGGCTTTCGACATCGGCTACTGGAACCGATCCGGACGAGACGAACGATCCTATCGGAACATTCCCCGGATGGGCTCGTCCTGCTGTTCCTGTGCCTGCTGTAGCTGTTGTGCGACCTGCTGTTTCTGGCGCTGGATCTCCTCGGCCTGTTCGCGAAGTTCGGTGGTGTCGATGTCGAAGTCGACGAGCGGCTCGAGTGCCGTCTCGATCACGGACCGTGCCGCGGCCGGGTCCGGAAGCCGCGGATCCGCGCGAACGAGCAGCAAAACTGCCGGAACGTCCGCCTGATAACAGGCGCTGACGAGTGCACCCGTCACTCCGCTTACGGCACCGGACTCCGGTGCTCGCTCGATGCCGGCGTCCTCGAGTTCGGCTTTCAGTGCTTCCGTCGTTGCGACGCCGACGACATCGCCCTGCTGGTCCTCGGACTGCGCTGGCGCGCCCGCGAGGAAGATCGCGCGGCTGAAATCGTTCGCCAGTTCCTCGAGGACGCACCGTCGCAGGTCGGGGAACGCGCTCTTCGGGATTGGAACGTCGCTTTGCAGGGTCATGACGTCCGGTTCCGTGCCGCCGTATACGCGTACCGTATCCTGGACGAGCCCGTCAGTGAACGAGGCGACGGGCGGGAACTCGTCGGAGCGGATCGACCCGTACTTCTCGAGTTCGAGCTGGTCTGCTATCTGGTCGACGGCGATCGACGCAACCAGTCCGTGGCCCGGCAGTCCTTCGATCAGCGTCGGTGACTCCGCATCGAGGTCGGTCGACTGGTGGAACAGCCCGTCAGCTCTCTCTGACATGGTTCGAGTCGAAGTACGCCCACTCGCCACATATGCCTACGGGACGGTGCCAGTCGTCGATCGCCGAACAGCGACGGCTACTCGTCCCGGTCGGACAACCGTGAGGAGAGTCGATCGAGACGCTCCTGTATCGACTCCCGTCGCGACTCGGTTTCTCCGGGGCGGTACTCGACCGTCTCGATATCGCCGCACTCGACCCCGCCCTCGAGCGTGACCGTGAAGACTGCGCCCTCGTGCCGTCCGTCTGCCGGCAGACGCGTGACGTCGAGGGTGCGTTGCTCGACCGTCTCGCCGTCCCGCTCGAGCAACAACACCGCCGTCCCCTCGTCGACGATACGATCGAGGGTCGCAGTGTAGGTCTCGGTCATCGTCCCGCTAGTGGTGCTGTGGGTACGTTAGTTGGATGGGTGAGTGCTGCCTGTTCATCGTCAGCAGGTTTCTCCTCGAGCAGATCGGTCGAATCGGTCGAGAACTCGCGTTCCGGCTCCACCTCGTAGTCGGTGCCGTCGGTCGTCAGCACGACGTCGCCGTGGACGGCGGTCCAGTAAGTTTCGATGCCGCGATCGGCGTACGCGGCGAGTACTTCGTCGTGGGGATGGCCGTACTGTGAGTCGTAGCCGCTCGAGACGATCGCAACCTCGGGCCCCACCCGCTCGAGGAACGGGTCGGTCGACGACGTCGACGAGCCGTGGTGGCCGGCCTGGTACGCGTCGGAACCGAGGGTCGAACCGTGCTCGTCGACCATGCGGCGTTCGGCGTCGGCTCCCACGTCGCCGGTCGTCAGGTACGTGAACTCGCCGAATTCGAGCCGAAGGGCCACGCTGTTGGAGTGCAGATCGGCCTCGGCGTCACCCGCTGGCGGGTTCAGGACGTCGACGCGTGCGTCGCCGAACGCGAAGCTATCCCCGTCCTCGACGAGCAGGAGTTCCACCTCGTGTTCCTCGACGGCGTCGAGGTAGTTGTCGTACGTCCGGCTGGTGTGGGCCACCCCGGAGTCGTACGCCGTTCCGATCCCATCGCGTTCGGTCTCGAAGTGGTCGATAACGGCTGCGTGGCCGCCGATGTGGTCCGCGTGGCCGTGCGTGGCGACGAGGTGATCGATCCGGTCGATATCCCGGGCCTCCAGATACTCGATCACCTCGGACCCGTCCTGGCGCCAATCGCCGGAGTCGATCAGCATCGTTTCGCCGGACGGCTCGACGAGAAGTGTTGCGTCGGCCTGTCCCACGTCGATGTGATGGATCTCCAACTCCCCGTCCATCGAGGCGTCGGCGTCGCCACTGGCCCCGTCGTCTATCTCCGGCGCAGCGTCGCCCATCGGTCCGTATTCTCCACCCCCACATCCGGCGAGGACCAGCATCACCGCGAGCAAGACGATCAAAGCCAGCCGTCTCATCGTTCCTCTAGTCCGGTTCCGTTCCAATGACCGTTGGGATCGGACGTATCGATCGCTCGAGACGATAGTGGAATCCGACACCCCGACCACTTCGGACGGTCGCGACGACGACCGCGCAAGTCAACCGACGAGACGTCCACGTCGTGGCCCGTTCTGAGGGTGCGAGTCCTTCGAACTCGAGCCGGTCCGTTCGATGACGGACGACCCCCGGGTGCCGTCAGGCGGTGTCGGACGGGTCCTCGAAATCTTCTTCGTCTATGCGAGAGAACGACGTCCCCCCACATCGACAGCCGTCTCGAGCACCGATCGGGAGAACTCTATCGTCGGCCGTTATCGTCGCCGCAAATACCGTACCACAACTATCACAGGCCGCGAGAAAGTCCGACGTTTCCGTGTTCTCTTCCATCTGATGGTACTTCCAATCACGTTCTACTATTTGATTCTAACACACTCGTTCCCGTGTGAAACGGCCCTGCGCCACGTCCCGGTGTAACCGAGGTGAGACCAGAAGCCCCACGACTTCGGCACTGTCCGGCGAGCCGTGATCGGGCCGCGGACAACGGCCCACTGAGGAGTCGGCCACTGATCTCGACAGGCATGATGTCGGCAAGTGTGTGGCGGACTCGAGTCCAGATCCGGATACGGTGTTGTGACCCAGTCTGGCCTCCGACCGGGACGACACAGACTGGATCGGACCGACGAGTCTCGATCGGTCGACCACGGCCAGGACTGCTCTGCGCTTTCGTGCTCGCGCGCGTAATCACAATTTACTTTTTCACTCGAGAACGGTATCGGACCCGACCCCGTCCCTAATGCTTGCTTGGTACTGCCTACCTTCGCCGATACAATTCAAGGGCCTTAAGTATGGGCGGCGGTTTTGGGTTAGTAAGAAGGAGATGAGGATTCCACCCCTGCGGTCCGCCGTACAGATGGGATCTGATGTTAGCCTTGACAGTTCGGTGACGCCCGATCGGTCCGCGATCG
>NZ_FOKW01000011.1 GCF_900112205.1 Natronobacterium haloterrestre
AGTTCCGTGAAATTGTCCTCATGTTCGCCATCATCAACATAGAAAAGCTCTGTGAGCCTCTCTAACTACCATTCAGAAGCTATTCAACAAAGCAGTTCTCTTCCTGCTGAGCGAGATTGTAGTACTCTCGAATGTACTCGGTGACGTCGTCGTACAGCTTCCGCTCGGCTGGCGACATGTCTACCCCGAGCGCCTCGATGTTTTTCTCGGGAAACATGCGAGTCCCGTCGGTTTCGTACATATCGTCCTTCAGCCGACGGATCATCAGGTCGTCCAGTGCGTCGGGATTGATCTGAGATTCGTGGCTGAAGCGGTAGGGATCAAGCAGGCTAACGAGGAAGTAGAACTGGTCAGACTTCCCCTTGTGGGGTGTCCCGGTCAGCAGCAGGAGCGCGTCGGAGTTCTCGGCGACGGCCTCACCGACCATGTACCGCTGTGTGCGTTCGATCGAATCGTCGCTGGACCGCCGGGCAGTGAGATGGTGTGCTTCGTCGAACACGGCGGCATCCCAGGGAACGTCGAGGTTTCGCAGGGCCTCCAGCATGTCGTCCTGCTTGGCGAAGTCGATGGAGGTGATGATGAGGTCCTCCTGTAGCCAGACGTTCTGATTCGGGTGGGATTTTCGGTGTGAGCGGACTGTCTCGCGGTCGTAGATGACGAAGTTCCGATCGAACTTCTCGCGCATCTCCTCCTGCCACTGGACGACGAGCGGTGCAGGAGCGACGATGAGCACACGCTGTGCGCGCTCGCGGGCGATGAGTTCTTCGATGACGATGCCGGCCTCGATGGTCTTCCCGAGCCCGACTTCGTCACCGATGAGATATCTATGGTCGTACGAGTTCAGAATCTCGTAAGCCGCCTGGACCTGGTACGGTTCTATCTCAATACGGTTGTTCGTCAGCGACAGGAAGCGGTCGTATCGGTACGCGAGGTCGAGGCGGGTCGCACGTTCTCGGAGGTCGTGGTGAAGCGGGGCATCGATCTGTTTCGCTGCCAAACGGTCAGCGATGGAGTCGATCCGCTCAATGTGGGGAAGTCCACTGGGCAGTTTGCGAAGCTGTCCTTCTGTGGTGTAGACGTGGAGGAGTTGCCCTCCATTCGGGCGGTCCTCGATTTTGGTGATTTCACCCTGCCCGCCGGCGAACTTGACGTGGTCACCGACCTCGAAGCTAGTCATTTTTCATCCATGAGGGACCTGATTTTATTATGAAGTTCTCGGAAGGCTTGCTTAGACCTTGCTTTGCTACTTTCGCCCACAATATTCACCTTTCCAGACCGGAATATCATTATTGTACAATCAGCTTGGTCCGGTGTATACAAGACCGCGGCAAGGGAGTCCGGGTCATACTCAGTCCTTTCTAAGCCCAATCCCACAGAAATCGAACTTAATTCCAGCTCCATACCTAAATCGCCAGAGAGTACATAATTACAGATTTCAAACTCTTGTAGGTTCACAGAGCACTGGGTAATCTCAGACAAGATACTTATCATATTTTCCTTTGAACAATTGACTCCTTCCCTGGACTTAGAGCCAGTAACAATGAATTTGCCAGTACGGTAGAGGATTGCCAAGCCGTCATCAGTATATAAATATAGGCCAGGATGCATCTCCGGTTCATACCGAGTATTTCCAGTCAAAGAAGTAGCTAAATAGTTTAAATCAAACTCCTGTTCCAAGAGGCCAACAGCAACGATATTCACGGTTTTTAGGTTATCCATTTGGGTGGTACGTGTGATTTGGCGGTTTCCAACTTTATACGACTAAACCCCTTCTTGCACCGTCTTAATCTTGTCTTCAGAGAGCCCATAAAGCTCGTAGACTCGGTCGTTGATTTTTTGTTCTAATTTTTTAACTTCTGTTTCTAATTCCTTATATTGGCTCTTCTTCTTCCTGAAATTGCGGAAGGAGTCTTCAATATCCTCGTATTCAGGAAGGGTGAGTTTTTCAAGACGGTTGATAGGGGAATTCGTCTTAGTCGCCTTCTCACGGAACCCAGCAAACCCATCTCCTTTCTCAACGGCGTACGGGACAAATTCCTTCAGAAGATCCTCACGCTCTTGGTCAATTCCTACGAACTCTAGCGCAGCAAATTTTTCTGTTTCGGTGTATCCCCATTGATCAGTTTCGTAATCGTCGGGCTCCTCTGGCTTGTACCTCGCTGATGCGTATACAGTTGTTTTTGTGTCTGCTGAGGCGACATGAACGTCACCAATACGAAGACTGTCCTGATCTTTGCTTGTGGCGCTTAGGATTGTATCTCCGACGCCCTTAGGCGGTTGATACCCTGGAATATCTTGTAGAGATGGACCCCACGAATAACTACCTAAATAATCAGAGAGATTAACGTTGATCTCGCTCATTTTCTTTTTATTCTCTAGGATGTTATCCACAGCACGGATTATTTCTTGATCTACATCTGTCGGAACTTGGAGTTCATGTAGAAAACCCGTTTTGTAAGCCCGAAACCCTCCTCGTTTCTGAGGTGAAATACCTCTGTAAATGAACTCTAGAAGTTCAGAATTTAATAATCCAAGTAGGAATTTTAGATCATAATCCTCAGTAACGCGTATGCTCTTCACCTTCGTATTAAAGTAGTAATTTTTGTCACCTGTATCTGCAGTAAAGTTACTCTTATCGGAGATCTCGGGTGTCAAAATCTTGGGGTTCTGGTAAATGTCGGAATGCCTCTCACACCAGAGTTCATACCAATTCCGATTCGAATTCATCACATGAGTCCGACTTCGAACTTTCTCCTCATTTTCTTTTAAATACTCCCAAGTATTCGGGAACTCAGTTTTCATTCGTCTTTCTGGGATAACCTGATTATTTTCATAGGGGTAGATCGATTTTAGATCCGTTTTTGGAGGTTCGTACCGTTTGACATCTTGACCCTTCAAGACTGGTTTTAGAATTTCTTCTTCAAGATTATATTCCCCCACGGTTTCAGGGTCCACGAAATAGACTTCATCCTTAGATGTGTCAATACCTTGGGATATAGACTTAGTTACATTATCCAAGGTGACAAACTCACCGCTCATCGAGTCAAGTACATTTGCTACTGGAGCAGGAATTACGTCCCACGGCTTTTTGGAGAGTTCTGAATTCTTGAGTGTATAATTCTGCATTTCTTCTCGATCAAGAGTTTCGTAATTATTTGAATCAGGGGTATAAACTACAAACTCATCATCATTAGCTGAATTAGATAAAGAAATTATACATACGTAGTTTGTCGCTTCACCGAACACCTGAACATCGGATAGTTCAACAATTTCGGTTACGTGGGAGTGTTCGCTGATGACCTTTCTGAGACCTTCCCCGTAGGGCCTTCTCAAGAACATGGATGGCTGTATGTATGAGATTGAACCATTACAGATCTCGATTCCCATTTCTGTGAATAGGCAATAAATATCCCAACGTCCAGTCGTCGAATCATACTTTGTCTTAAAGTATGATTTTTGGAAGTCATTGAGAGACCGAGAACGAATGTAAGGGGGGTTTCCAATTACTGCGTCAAATCCGGATTTGTCCTTTTGACTACCATCGGTACCATAGAATACCTCAGGATACTCAAGCTTCCAGTGGAAGTAGTAGTCCTGTGATGCCCATTTCTGAGCCGTACGGAACCATTGCATCCCTTCAATTTCTTTCCATTTTTCATCCTCATCCAAAGCAGCAGCCATTCTCTCGTAGGCATCACTAGGTATCTCACCTAAGCCAAAATCGGCTGCTGTAGCTACATTTGCTATCGCCTCAAGTCGCTGCCGAAGCTTGTTCTGTTCGAATTCGTCGTACTTGGACTCCATCTCCTTGACATCCGCGAGTTCCTGGTTCTCGATGGCGATGAAGTCCTCGTAGATTCGCATCAGCTGCTCCATCGTCCCCTTCCGGGCAATACCGAAGTCTGCGAGCGAGGCGTTCTGCCCGTCGCCACCGCTATCTGACTCCAGTTCCTCTATTTCCTCTATATCGCTCCCAACGAGTGAATTCCCGGTCTTCAGATGGTGGTCAAGGAACGCGAGCGGTTGTTCGGCTGCAAGAGTCCGAAGCCACAGTGACACCTTCGCTAGTTCCACAGCGAGTGGATTTAGATCCACACCGTAGATACAACGCTGGGCGACTTGCCGGCGTGCCCAATTGATATCGTGCTCCTCATCAACCGTCTCGATACCTTCTTGTGCTGCCTGCTTTTCTTGGGCGTCAATGATCTCACGGGCCAAGTAGTCAACCGCGCTAGTGAGGAAGTGACCGCTCCCCATCGCTGGGTCTAAGATCCTCAGTTCGAACACTCTTTCAGCGAATTCAGCAGCGAATCCCCCTTCATCGAAGGCACTTTGACCGGCAAGGTCCATTCGAATGTCTTCGACGAGCGGTCCCAGCGTGTTCTCAACGATGTACTCTACAACGTACTCGGGCGTGTAGTACGATCCAGTGGCTTTCCGTTCGCCGCTATCTGTCGTAAGGTACACTTCATCTTCCTGCACGACAACGTCGTCGTCCTCATCAGCGCTTACATACTCACCATCGTCCAGCGCCAAAGGCTCGTCAGCAACGTTTAATTGATACTCCAGTAGTCCCTCGTAGATACTTCCGAGGTGACGGACGTCAAGTGAGGAGTAATCGACGAAGATCTTTCCGCCACCGTTGCCGTTCTTGCTCCGCGTCAGGAGTTCAATGACCTTCGCCAGGTAGGCATCACCGGCCGTGTGTTCGGCGAGGAATCGAGCTTCCGGGCTGTCGTCTTCGTCGGGATCAGTCCGGAACAACCCGCCGTTGTACGCCGGAATGTAGAGATCTTCTTCTGGGATGCCTCGGGACTTGCTTCCTTGGTCAATGAGCTTGAACAGCTCGTCCAGTCGGTCCCAGAGGTTGTCTTGCCAGTCGCGGTACTTCGGATCACCACTGTCGATCTCCTCGGCGACCTCCTGCTTGAGCGAGTTCAGGCTGTATGAGTGTTCATAAATCTCGTTGTCAGTGTCGAGGAGGTCACGACCCTCGGCTTCTGCGTACAGCACGAAGATGAGCCGGTACAGGTAGATGAGCGAGGAGTCGTGAATCAAGTCGAGGTCGTCCTCACTAAGGTCGTTATCGGGGTACTGTAGGAACCCCTCCGATAAGATCTTGATCGCCTCGTAGATGTTGTCCTGTAGGTCCTCTCCCAACTCCTGAGCGAAGACGTTGGACTCGTCGTAGACGTCATCGAGAAAACTGTCCCCGCCGGCGTCTTCGAGGAACGCCTCGTGTCGGAAGAAGAGGTAGAAGTACTTAAAGTCCTCAAGATCGCCCTTCTCAATGATAGCCGGGAGATCGACCTCGTAGTAGGAGTCGAGACGGTGGCTCGTGGGACCGTAGTAGAGCCGCCACTTCTTCCCGTTGGTCAGAACGGCCCACCGAGCAGGAGTCTCCTGCAGGTAGACGTGGATCTGGTAGCTCGGGTTCTCGAAGTCGCGTTCGTGTTCGCCGCTGCCGCGCGTATCGAGCGGACGTCCCCATCGCTTCGCGTCGGCGACAGCAGTCGCGTTCTTGTAGAAGTCTCCACCCTCTTCCCGCCGCTCGAACGCTTTCCGGGCGGCATCCTCGGTTTCGAAGAACCCGTAGTCCGGGCGGCGCTGGGTGCGACTGGTACTTTCCTCGACCTCGAAGGGGATGCCCAACTTCCTGAACATCGGCCGGATGAACTTCTCTTCCAGCTGCGACTCGTTGCGCTTCGGGGCAGTCGCCTTTTCGCGCTCCCAGAGGTCTTTGATGTCTTCGTATGCAGCTTCCAGTTTTTCGTCGCTGACCTCGTCCCATTCCTCCGTTTCGGGGAGGTGCTCGTCGAGGTAGTGGTTGGAGAACAGGTCCCGGTTCGTGCGGTAGGTGAGTGCCGTTTGCATGTCTTAAACTGGGGTAACGATGAGGAATTCTTCGGAATCCTTGCTGTCGATCAGTGCGTGTGCGACTTCCTTGGCGTCAGCGACGTCCACTTCGACGTCGTCGCCGATGTCCAAGCCGAGTTTTTCCAATTCAGACCCGGAGACGTTGATCCGGCCCGAATTCCCGGTGTTTCGACCGACTTGTTTCCGGGTCATTTTGATAGCGTGACGTATCAATCGAACCCATATAGTCTTTACTTAGTCTACGAAGTGATCGTAGAACCCCTTTTGAGAGAGTAAAATCAGAAGGGGATTGATGCGTAGATAAGACGTGGAACAAAGAGGTAGAAGTGAGCTAAACACTACGTAGTCGCTGCTCGCTCGCACTGTTTCGCACTTACAACCAGTTGCTCAGAAATCTCTAGCCACTCTTCCTCCGATGCCACGTCTTCTTCTACGTTTTCCACTACCGCGTCTACTACTTCTTCCGGCTCATACCGAGCCCAATCATACAGATTGTTGATCTTCAAATCTTGTTTAATATCCTTGTATGCTCCGTTGAATGCGTCCTCCTGTTTTGGAGTGGCTTCAACAAACACATTTGCAGGAATAGCAGCCAGCAATTCGTTCACTTCCACCTTTCTACCCAGCAAGTTGTCTATCGCAGTCTCAGTAATAGCACGCGACCCCGTCCCAGTCTCAAGGAACTCGATCAGATCTAGTTGCTTCTTTGCCTCGTCTGGCACGATAGCCTCTACATCACTCCGCTCAGGTTCATACGCTGGGTCGGTGATCTCCAGTTTATATGCAGTAACGAATCCAGACTCAATCTTATTATCAGGTATGAATTTGAGAACGTCCTCAAGAAACTCGTCGGCAGAAGAAAAGTGGCGCTCAGTGAAGATGATGTGGAACGTAAGCTTGATAGCCTCAGGTAGATCAGAAACCTCACTTTCGTTGCCTTTTCTCCCGAAATCAATGTGGTTTGGGTACTTGTCTTGCAGAGTCTCTCTGAGTTCTGGACTCTGATATTTTGAGAGGACGCCTCCCCATGACATCAACAGATAGGCATCCCTATTCTCGAATTCAGAGCGTACTCGCTGCTTTTCTTTCTCAATCAAATCGTGAACGTCTTTGGCGACAGCTGATTGGTCTAATTCACCTCGATCGACCACTTCGATAATGGTGGAGAATAGTTCTTCAGAGAGCGCATGACGATCGCGGAAGGGCAGGAAGCTTTCAATGAAAGCCGAGTAATATTCATTCAGGTCGTCTTCAGGTGTGCCAGTTAATGGATCAGCATAGAGTGAGTGGTCATGATGAATCGCATCGTAAGCGTTTCCATAGGCAGTAAGAAGCCATTCAGCGGTTTCGTTCTGCTGTTCAAAATCGCAGCTTGAGGTCGATAGAGCACGAGTGATTCCTGATTTGATGTCGTGAATTGTCTCCCCGGTTTCCAGAGAATCACCTGCTTTGACGTGTTCACGACAGAAAACAAGGATGAGACGGATTTTCTCTTCATCTTTAGATTGTTCCTCAAACAAGATATTAGCGATGCGCCGGTAGCCATCTCGCTTAAATAGTGAGGTTTCTGTAGAAATCTCGTCGGCCAATTGTTCTCTAACCGCAGGACTGGGTCGGAGTTCTTCGTCCATTGCCAGTTCGTCGAACGCAATTGTTTCGAAGTCTGAAACAATCTTCTGGGCTTGTTGGATGTCTTTTGTCTCCTCCCCAAATTTAACGAGGAAGTCAAAAGCAACAATACGTTGGGCGAGATCGTGAAGAGTACACTTAGTGGCTCTGGTACCTGGTTTTACAATTCGATGCCAGATCAAGGTTCCGTGCGTAATGCCGGATTCTTCAATGCGGTTATATCCCCACCAAAATCCGAGAACGGAACAAACCACGAGAACTATGGTTTCTTCAAGTGTCAGTGATATCACGTTGTACCTGATGTTGAGATACAGTGATGTGGCGAGAGTAACTGCTGCTACTTCAGCTGAAAGGCCAGTAAGCGGATTTTCTCTCTTCATGTGTTGGTGGTGTTTTCTCAGCCCAACACGGGCATACTGACAGGTACGAAATCTGTGATTATAGGTGTTCTTCTAAAATCTGAGCTAATTGACTATTCAGTGATAGCTACAAGGATTTCTTCCCGAAATTTGTGTCCTCTGAGCATGATGCGGAAAGTTGCTATTGGCGAAGGATCGAATTATCACATTAATTCTTGTTTCAGTTTTTTCGATACAGCTCTAGAATCCCGTGTGTCCCGCGCTGATCCGGGCGATTATAGTACTTTCCCTCCAATTTATCCTCCTCTTCATCGTACTCCAGAATAGCAGACCCGTAGTGTGGATCCAAGTCCTCATTCGTCTGGCTGCCTTCATTCCAATAATTGTACGACAATGTGGGCCAAGCTTTCTCTTTTACTAAGATTGTTGCTGCTCGGCTATACGACGGTGATTCTGGCCCATCCAGTGTTACAAGGATTTTGTCCCACGTTTGGTCAATGTCGATACTGGTCTCCTGTTTCGTCAACCCATCTATCTGCTGACCCGTAGTGACAATCTGATCCTCAGGTATAAGCTCTTCATCTGCCGATGTGTAGAGATATCCTTTCCACGTCCCGTTCAAGTCTGGAACAGCAACCAGTCCGTGGTCGTGCAGTAAGTCCCACTTCCAGAGATACTTTGTGAACAAGAGATAAAGAATTGTGGATATAACACCTAACGACAACCCGAGGATAGGTCCGAAGAGTTCTATGGCACCAAGATAAATTACCGCGGTGAGAATGCCGATGAGGATGTATCGACGGTGGCGATTGGTCTGATCAGTGGAAAAGTTGTGCATTCTTTTTCTTGTCGTACCAGTCGTTCCACATCTCTCGAAGCCGGGTTATGAGTTCGTTTGCTTCGGTTGTATTCCACTGTGTGTTGCTGTCACCAAATAACGGCTCCATTTCGGAGACCTGATCAAACTCGGTGAAGTCTGCATTTTGGAGATGCGTGAGCGCTTCATCAAAACGATCTGACCGACTAGATCGTTTTAGAATGTCCTCCGGGACATTATAGATGAGGCATTCGATGCCGTACGAGTGAGCGCTGATCGTCCAAAATGTATCAAAATGGTCGTTGTAGTAGTCTCGGGCGTTCTTGAAGATTCGTACAGTCTCTTTGTAGTTGCTATGCTTGTCGCACCCGTTTTTGTAGTGTTCTGTCGGGTAGTTAATGATGATTTCGTCAGAGAAACGTGGTTCGAAGGCCATCCCGGAAATATATTCTCCCTGTTCGTAACCCGGATAACTGGTATAGTACCGGTGTTCGATACATGGGACGAGATCAACATCTACACTGAGTCGATTACTTTCACTGTTGATTTCGATGGCCTTCCCATTCCACGAGATGTAACTGCTATCGAACTGTTTCGTGAGCCACTGCCAGACGTCGTCTGCAAACTCGTCGTATCCGTAATCAGGTGTGCCATGGTGACTATGATACAGTTCTCTTTCGTCGTCATCCAATTCGGATAGATCTCGCGTCCATGCCGATGTGAGTTTAGCAATGATATCGACGTCGCTACTCCCATAGGTGTGTGTGGTATTCTTGTATGACCCCTGTCGAAGAACGGTGAAGGAGCCGTCGCTTTGCTTTACCGGGGATCGATCCATAGTAAGTAACCACTCGATTTTATCGGCGGCCTCTTTGGATCCTTTGTCAGCACCTGTTTTGTGCCAGTCGTTGAACTTTGATTCCGGAATAGGCATTATTTGTTTTCCCTCCGGGATCCAACTGTTCTCATTATCGAGACTATTAGTTTGTAACCTACTTAAATGATTTCCTACCTTTGTGGAAGTGGAAGTTGCCGCGTTGTAGCTATTCTCTTGGGTTTATCCTGTTCTTCCCTACGAAGGATAGGGCTAAAATTCGAATATATCTTTACCGGTTAGGTCAAAGTAGTCATCAGCTGATTGAATATGCGAACTGTTCTCTGAGGACTAAACCCGCAAAATCGAGGACACTACCCCACTACAAATCCGTCGATAGTTGTGCGTTGATTAGACTACCTGCATTCATGATCGCCTCATGAACTGCCGAACGAATTTTCTCGGTCGTAACCTCGTAGGCATCTTCCACATCGTTGGGTTCCCAAGTGTGCGTGCGATCGGCGTCGGTGAAGAACAACGTCACTAAAACGTCACGCTCCGGATCGGCCTGCATCAACGAGGCCGCGTATGCCATCACCTGTGGCTCATGGTGAGCAGCGCGTCGATCGAGGAACTCCTCAATAGTTTCGTCGTCCCCCTTCCGATCCGTCTTGTAATCGACGACGTGGTACTGGTCTGGTGTGACGACCAGGTGGTCGATGTATCCCTGGAGTTCGCCGTTCGGGAACGTCAGTTCGATCGGGAACTCGTCGTACGTGGCCAGCGTCTCACTCTGTTCGTGAAGATCCTCGACAAACGTGATCGCACACTCGGCCGCACCTTCGATCGCATCGAGATCACCGCTACTCGCCTGAAGTATCTCATCTGAATCGACCGATCGTTCCTCTGCGAACACCTGTTCGATAAACGATCGCCACGTCTGGCGAGGCGGTCGGACCTCACAGAGTCGATGCACTGCCTGACCGAAGAACGCTGCCGAGATGCCGGGCTGTTCGTCCGACGGCGATCGGTCACTCGTCTCTCGCGTCTCCGCTTTCTCCGTCGTAGTTGGTCGAATGCACCGCTCGACGTCGTCCACCGTTAGCTCCACGCTCCCGTCTTCGAGTCCGGTGAGGGCAGACGGAGAGAGCCTAATTTCCCAGGGAAGTTCGTACTCGTACCTGGATCGCTGCGTCTGCGGCTCGATCTGCTCGACGTCGCCGTCGTACGTTCCGGTAACGGGCGGGAGTCGAACGGTGAACTCTCCTGTTCCGGTTTCACCGTCGAGCTGGTAGTCTAACTCCGTCGTGAATCGACCGTCCTCTTCGAGTTTGGTCCAGGACTCGACGGCGTCGTCCTCGACGCCGAACAGCGTCGGCTGGATCCAGTCGCGCATCGAACCTGCCTCCGTCGGAACTGGCGGCGTGACTCCCGTCTCGCTGTCGCTATCGCTCGTGTGTTGACCGGTAAGGATGAGGTGGTCTTCGGCTCGCGTACACCCCACGTACAGGACTCGCTTCTCCTCGGCGCGCTCTTCGGCTCGACGTCGCTCTCGTGCGATGTCACGCAACAGCGTCCCCTCGTCGTCCTCACCCCAATCGCCTGGGACGTTGAGGCCGAGGACTGGTCGCCGTTCGCCGTCGATCGGGACGAGTTCGAACTCGACAGAGCCGTTGGCAATCCGGCCGCGATCCGTGAACCCCTTGCTGACTCCGGGGACCACGACGACGGGGAACTCCTGACCCTTCGCCTCGTGGATCGTCATGATTCGAACGCCGCTTCCCTCCGCAGCGACGTTCGCCTCCGCCTCGGTCCGACCCTGTTCGGATTGCTCGTTCAGCCGAGCGACGACACGGTCCAGACTCGGGACGCCGGCGACGTCGAATTCCCGGAGCTTCTCGCGGAACTTGTCCACGTTGGCGACGGCGGCGACGCCTCGCTCGTCGGCGGTGATCGACACGAGATAGCCGGTTTCCTCGACGATTCGATCGGCGAGTTCGACCCAGCTTCCGACCCGCGATCTGGTCGTGCTATCAGCCGTTCCAGCGTACTCTCTCCAGCGTTGGATGTCCTCCGCGACGCTCCGTACATCTTCCACGTCGGTGGTTCGAAGGTTCTCCCACAGCGACGTTCCGGGTTCGTGAACGCGGGCGATCGTCTCGTCCGATAACCCACACAGCGGTGATCGGAGCGCAGCGTACAACGTGACTTCGTCGGACGGGTCAGCGAGCGCACGGAATAACGAGACGAACGCCCGGATCTCCGGCGTCTCGAAAAAGCCCTCGCCTTTCACCACCGTGTAGGGGATCGAAGCCGCCCGTAACGCGCGTTCGTAATCCTTCAGATCGCTCCGCGAGCGAATCAGCACCGCAACGTCGTCGGGTTCCACCCGACGGCCACGACCGTCAGATTCGACGACGTTGGTTTTGTCACCCGAGTCGGCATCGTCAGCAGTGACTCGAACGTCCCCGTTCAGCAACTCGACGAGCCGACTGGCGATCGCGGTCGCTTCGATGTCGGCCGGCTCCGACTCCGGCAGCTCGTGAAGATCGTGATTCGGTTTCAACAGGCGATCGCGTAGATCGTCGTCCACGGGAACGGGCACGTATTCGACGATGGGATCGATTTGCTGGTTGTTCTCTCGGCCAGCTCGAAGCGGCCCTGCGACCGCTTCGAACGGCTCCTGCCCTCCGTACTCGAACACGTGGTCGAACAGGCCATTGATCGCCCCGAGGGGCTTCGGCAGCGTCCGGAAGTTCGTCGCCAGCGGTGGGCCATCGTCGGGCGTACCGTGTCGTACGTTCGCGGTTCTGAGGGTGTCTCGGGCGGTATCGAAAACGGTGACGTCGGCGTCGCGGAATCGATAGATGCTCTGTTTCGAGTCCCCGACGATGAACACGTTATCGGCGTCGAACGGACGGCCAGTAGACGAATCCCGCACAGTCGAACTGCTGACCAGTGCCTTCACCAGTCGCCACTGAAGATCGTTCGTGTCCTGGAACTCGTCCACCATCACGTAGTGCAGGTCGGATCGCAGGCGTTCGACTTCGGTTTGGTCTCCGTTTTCGAGAAAGTCGATCGTGAGTCTGATCAGGTCGTCGTAGTCCAGGACGCCACGTCGTTCCTTTCGACGATCGTATCGGTCGAGAGCCGTTCGCGTGAGAGAGGCGAGCGACCGCAGGAGTTCGTACGCCTCTCGGTCGGGCGCGATGTCCGAGTCGATCGGCTGTCCGGCAGGGCCCACCGCGGCGAGCACTGCCGTCATCGCCTCCGAGTATTGAGCCTCGACATCGCCGCTCCCGGTTCGGAAGCCCTTGTTCCCGAAGTACGTCCCCTCGGCGTACGCTTCGTTGTCACCGTTCGTGAGCGCGTCGCAGAGATCGATACACAACGAGAGTCGTTCGAACGGAGTGAGCGATTCGACGGGGACGCGGGATGCTCGGTCGAACCACTCTTGCAACGGCCGTCCAACGCTTTTCATCGATCGGGTTCCGATTCGATCACACACGGCGTCGTCTTGGAGTATCTCGCACAGCGTTTCGACGTCGCTCATCACCTCTTCGAGCATCGTCTCGGGATCGGCGGAAAACGGGTGAATCGAGACGAGGAAGGCTTCGTACTCGGTTTCGTCCTCAAACCGATCGAAGTCATCGATCCATGCCTCGGTCATTTCGCGTTCCGAGATGAGTCCGCTGAGGACCTCCCCGAGTCTCGATCGATCGAACAACGGCGCGAGCGTCCGTACTTCGGGTGGCTCCTCTTCGATCAACTCCGTGACTACCGTGGCCGCGAGCAATCCGGCGTCGTCCTCCTCGATAACCTCGAACTGGGGATCGACACCCGACGTCGAGATAGCGTATTCCTGGAGGATACGATTACAGAAGCCGTGGATCGTGTGGACGTAGCTCGATTCGACGCCGTCGGCGGCGGCGCGCCACAGTTCCCATCGATTCGGATCGTCGATCTCGTCGAGGTGATCGCGGAGTTTCGACCGGATGGACGCTTTCAGGTCCTCTGCGGCGCGCTCGGTGAACGTCGTGACGACGATTCGTTCGGGAAGCCGCCGTGCCTCCTCGGGATCCGAAATCCGTGTAATGTCGTCCGGAATTCGGTAAGAGGGTTCGCCATCGTCTACGTCTTCGGCCAGTGTTTCGGGACCATCGATGTGTGCCCGAAGAATCGTTACGTAGCGCTCGGTGAGTGTCGTCGTTTTGCCCGTCCCGGCCCCTGCCTCGACGCTCACGTTTCGGTCGAACGTCCGCGCTGCCGCCTGCTGCTCTGGTTCGAGCGTGAACGCGTCGTCGTCGCTCACTGTTCGTTCACCCCCGCTGTCGGAATATAGTTCGGAACGCCATCGTCGATGATCGTCTCGTGGATCTCGTGGCGACGGTGATGGCGAACGTCACACGCGTCGCGGTAGTCACAGTATTCGCACCCGGCCGAATCCGGACCGAGAATGGTCGGGATGAACGTCCCTTCCCGTACCGCCGTCGCAACTCGTTCGATACGGTCACTCACCTCCTCGCGGAGGAACGCGTGGAACTCCTCACGGCTCTCGAATTCGAGGGTCCGATACCGACGCAACGGATCCTCCGTCTCGTGTCGGTAGTAACTCGCGTCGTCTTCTGCACCGATCGTGCCCGCCCAGTACGAGATCGACGAGTCAGGATCCACCTGATAATATGACGCTCCCACGGCCTCCCCGTCGAGCGCCTCTTCGGCCATTAGAAGGTACGCCGTGAGCTGGAACGCGTACCCGTCGAGTGTGTCCCCTGTACTCGGCGTGCTTCCCGTCTTGTAGTCGTACGCCACGAGGCCACCGTCCGCCGTGACGTCGATACGATCGATCTTCCCGTGAAGACTGACGGAACTTCCAGGAAGCTGAATCGGATCGGGCGAGATCACGTTCGCATCGGGATCGTCGGCGTCGATCCCGACGTGCGCTTCGAAGTACGTGGGCTGTGCCCGCGTCGCCGACAGCGCCACCTCCGCATCGAGGAACCGCCGGAACAGCCCCGCGGGTCCGTCCGGATCGCCGTGAGCGTTCCCCTCTACTTCGAGTCCATCGAACAGCGATTCGATCCACGTTCCGTGGAACACTGTCGGATTCGCGTCCAGGTCGTCCAATCGCTCGACGGCGACGTCGTACAGAACGGCCTGTGCCTCCGAGAGTGTCGCGTCGGTAACCGATCGATGGCCGGCGGCGATCCACTCTCGGTAAAACGTTTCGAGCACGTCGTGGACGTAGTTCCCGGCGTCGAGCGCGTTGGCTTCGATCGTGATTTCCTCGTCGGCATCGATATCCAGAACCGAGTTCATGTAGAATTTGAACCCGCAGCCAGCGTACGTCTCCAGCCGACTCGGACTGAATGGCGCGTTCCTCTCGCGGAGCTCTCGAACGACCTCCGATGTCACGCGCCCATCGAACTTTCCGACCTCCGCTCTAGCACGTGCCGAGGCGAGTTTCACACCGCGTCGGAGACGAGACGTGACGTCGGCCTCGGGTATCTCGATGTCGAACGCATCGGCGTCGGCGTCGATCTGATCGTAATTGATCCCACCCGTTTCGAGCGCTTCCGCGAGCGATCGATGAACGTCTTCTCTGCTCGCCGGGGGAGCAACGTAGCGCTCCCTCGACTCCGTTTCAGTATCGCTCACCCGCTGGAGTTCCTTCAGAACGTCAGCCGGAACGTACGGGTCACCGTTCGCGTTTCGTTCGGGTCTGGACAGGTGGAGTTGAGCGTCACTGGCCAGTAACAGACCGAACGTGTACCGTGCCTGTCGGACGGGATCTGCGGACTGGAAATCCACGTGAGATTCGTTAAGTCTCCGCGTAAACGCGAGACGTCGAGCCGGCGACGGAGTATGATCGGTCGTCAATCCGGGGATGAACACGTGTGAATAGGGGTTCCACGCCGCCTCGGTCGGACTACACACCCGGACGCTTCCGGACGCCCTACCCACGGTGTTCTCGACCGTAACCTGTTCGAGCGCTCGTCGAAGCCCTTCAGCGTCATTTTCGCCGTCCATCGAGGCCAGAGAGTCACACACTTGCGCGGAAAGGGTGAGGGCGGACGTCTCACGGGCACGTTCTCGCTCGGAAAAGGGAAACTCGTCATCGAGTTCGAGACCACTCGTATCGATTGGAACACCGAGTGATTCGAACAATGCCGCTCGTGCGCGCCCATGATCAGAACGCTCGGCGAACCGCTCGCACGATGTTGCGACTGCCTCGACGATCTCGTCGGCAGGTGAGTCGAGATGCGATTGAAGCGCTTCGATCCGGGTCGATTCCAGTCGTCTCGCTTCCCGGATAATCTCGCTCACGCTACCATCGTCGGAAGGATTGACGAGCGGGTTTGCTAGCAGCCGGCAGAGCGGTTCCTGCCGATTCGGCTCAGTGCCGAGATCCAACGCGGCCTCGAACAGTTTCCCGGTCGTCGTCGCAAAGAACGGTCGCGGGAGATCGTAATTCACTGGGACGTCCGCTGCGTCGAGGGCTTGCCCGATCCGTTCCGCGTACGTATCTGAGTCATACACGGCGACACAGATTTCGTCGGGATCGACACCTTCGGCAATCAGCGAGCGTATCTCGCGGGCGATTCCACTCGTCTCGTGTCGAACTGTTGGGTACGATAGAGATTCGACGTCGAGTTCCGTGGTTCGTTCGGACGGTGACGGTGAGCCAAACCGATACAAACGTCTTGCGACATCGGTACTCGTGGACTCTACAGCGGTCGATGAATCATCTGATCGCTCAGGTGGCTCGAACCCGAGTGACTCGTACCACGTGTGAACCCGTGCAAGCGCTCGGTCAACGCCACTCGGAACCTCCGAGTCAGTCACCCGGGCGCAGACGACGGCGGTATCGTACGTCGAAGCGAGCGTGTCGATCAGATCCCGTTCGAGCGGCGACAATGTCTGGAATGCGCCGACGATCACGACGTCCGTGGCAGAGAGTACAGCAGAACACAACTCATCGCCATTCAGAATCACGTGCGCGTATCGTTCACTCCGAAACGATTTGCGCTGCTTCAACGAATTCTCCCGAACGAAGTGCACTTCCTCAACAAACGTAGAGAGCGGTTCGACGAGATCGTCGAGCCCGACTTCGTTCAACCGCTCCACCACTGCCTCCGGCGTGTTTAGACCAGCGAACTCCAAAAGCGAGAGGAGCTCTTCGGCTTGCTCGATGAGTCCAACGGTTGGACTGTCTTCGGTGAATAACGGATTCTCGGGTGTATCGATACGCGTGAGAGCCGTTTCGACGATCCAACGGCGTTCTTCACTCGATACGTAGGTCGATTCACCCTCGTTAGTCGATGCTTCGTACAGTCGGTCAACGATGCCGTCGAACGTCGTAAGGTCTACCGCCAATTTTGAGCCGTGTTCCATCCACGATTCGGCGACCGTCTCCCTATCCACCTCTGGCGGGCAGACATACATAACCGAATGCGGGAGCCCCGATGCTCTGTTTACGGCCCACTGAAATGCACTGCTTCTTCCTCGATGTGTGTTGGCGGAAGAGAACAGACAGCGAGTTGCCATTGCATGGAACTCGTAGATCAGATACCTGAATCTTCCGGCGATGGTGAGATACGGCCTTTGTCTAATTTGTACTCTGCCGAAAGAAGCAGATCCTAACGGAAAAGGTATACTTCAGCGTCATTCAAACTGCTGTGGGATCCCTGTTTAAGCGCTTTATCGGCAAATTTGGAGTATGGAATCTTGCATCCGGTGCCGAGAGGCAGTTTCAATGCCCGAAGCGAACTACTGCGGGAACTGCGGTTTCCCCGTTCTTGCAAATCCGAACGAAGAGGAAGTTAGAGAACTGGCGCAGCAAGAGGAAAACGGGTTCCTGGACGGATTCGATATCAGGACCATCCTCGATGAGATGAATGGAAAGCAGAAACCTCCATCAGAAGCCTATCAATGGTATCTCGAAGAGTGCATAAAGAAGGCGCTCATCGACATCGCAATTCTCCAACAGTGGGATTGGTTCGATACGGATCACATCTCAGGACTATTCTTCCAGGAAGATCTCTTTGAGGAGGACCCATCAGATGATGCAACGGAGGATTTTATCCTTTGGGCGCGTATCTCGGCGTTCTTCTATGAAGCGATGCAACCAGAAGGCCTCGAACTGAGTATTAGAATGGGAGCACTCTTTGCAGATGGGTTAGACCCTACCGATGATATTGATGTTACAATAGAAACAAATCCGGGTGACGATACAGAACAAAGCTCGTCTGGGCCGACTTCGTAGCATTTCGCCTTCTATTGGACCCGAGAAACACACGATTCTATCGATGGCCACTGTATATCATGCTCTTCAGCCAGTTTGTGATACCACTCCCGAGAATCCAAGATGTTTTTCAAGGTCCCAGTGGAATTGATCTCTGTTTGTTCGATAATATCCCGATAACTGAACCGAGGGCTCTTCGATTCTGCCATCCTGATCGCTAGTAGTGCATCCGGAAACTGATCTGGGTCCGGCACGAGATATGCATTTTCCGAGTCGTACTTTGTTCCCCAGCGAGGCCGCCCCTCATCGTATCCCTTCTCACGCCGCCGTTCCAGTGCTCGTTTCGCTTTTCGGATCTCCTCCTCTTTCGTCTCACGCTCGATGCGTCGATGAATGTCGAACGTGAGATCATCATCCGCAACATCGCCAACGTAGACGATCTCGGCGTCTCCTTGGTTACAAGAATATTGAATGATGGTCAGATAATTATCGCGGCAAATCCGACGGTCATCAAACGCGACGAGGTAATCGAATTCGCCTTGCTCCAATCGGTCAATTACGTCGAGAACGTCCGGATTTTGATCTAAGAGCCCACTGTCGTCCTTGCGCGACATCGTACTGAATCCCGTATGAACGCCGAGATCGAGGCAGACTACCTCTTCAGCTACCTCGTGTGCCAGTTCGAGAACCAGTTCGCGTTGCTCCTCCAAGCCGATATCGTCGTCAGAGCCTCTCGATTTTCGAATCCATGCCAGTGCCTTACTCATCGGTTTGACGGGATGTAATTTGAAGTTCGAGTTTGTTCCGTGAAGCGATGGACCACTCCGCATCAGCGCCGGCTAAATCCATTGCGTCACCGATTCCTTTGTCGATTGTCACCACATATTGACCGTTGGATTTGAGCTGAATCTTTGGCATCTGTCTATACCGTTATTTCTAACGGTAGAACTAAAGGTATTTCGGAGTGTTCAGGAACTCCAGGTTTCCTGAACAAATCTTCTTACAGGGCTCCCTCGTGAGTGAAGACTCCGCGGCTCTCTGCGGATATCGCATTTGGGAGATGGTCCACGCCGGAGTCATTCGAGAAACTCGTCTTGAGAGAACTGCCTATGGCTCTTCTCTACCACAGAGTCTTAATTTGCCAAGAGGTGAATAAACGAGTATGGACGAGATCGAGGCGGAGAAGATCAGGACATACGAACGGTATCGGTGTGGCGAGATCACGGAGCAAGAGGTTCGAGAAGCACTTGGCGACGAGACTATCGATGCGATGCAGGCTGATGTGGAAGCGTTCAAATCGGCGATGGAACTCGATACGAGCGTGGTTTTTGCCTGCGACGACATTGAATGACTCTTCAGCTTGAGCAGGAGACTCGACGAATTCGTTTTGAGTAGACCCTATTGAATTACGCAGATCGGAGTCCCAACCCGACTCAGGGTAGTACAGAATAGCTCGACTGCATTTGGCTGGCTATGTTCGATCTCGACCGAAAGTTTATTCGGGCCGCTAGCGTACCCTCTTCCAAGAGATCAGCAATGTCTACAAAATCCCATTCTCTCAGTGAGGCGGTTCGCATTGCTGAATCGGTGACTGACGAGTCGATCGAAGATCGACTCATTCCGACACTCCGTGATAGTCTCGATGACTCGGCCAAAGCTCGTGTACTGGGCTTGTACGAAGATGGTGAGATTTCAGAGCAAGCCGCACGTCGGTTGCTCGGTGACGATGATTTCGAGGAGAGTCAATTAATGGCGAGTGGGGCGGACTCTCTTCTATCGGGAGACACGAGTCGGTTCGTTGACTAAATCTAACACGTTACTATCTTCCCCGTTCCTATGGCTGATCGTTCTGTCCACCCGATACTCGCAGACACTGATGCACTCATAGCGTATGCGAGGCTTGATTGCTGGGACGTGATCCGGTCACAATTGTATCTCACAACAACGAATGTCTGTTATAGAGAGCTGCTCGACCACACGGATCTTTCGGGTGGAGAAAAATACGATGCTGATGCAAAGGCCAGAGCAGATGCAGCTCAGCGAGTTTTAGATGCGATCGAAGACGAGACGTCAACGATCACACGAGAATTCTGCGGACAATCGGGGATCACACTGGGTGAACATAGTCTTCCGCCGTTAGCAAAGCAACATTCGGATACGGTTGAAGCAATCCTGATGATGGACAAAGGCAACGAGGATCGCGCTGAGGGAGGCCGCGCCTACATTCAGCGAAAGCTGGACCTTGAAGAGTTAGGAATCGAATTGCCATCATTGGGCGTGCCACTTGGGATATTGGCGAAAGAAGGATATCTGACGGAAGACGAAGCGTGTTCCGAGATCAACGAGCTTGCTGAAAAAGAGGGTTGGAAGAGTCGAAGTGCATTAGAACGTATTTGGAAGAGTGTCCCGTTAGACTGCGATCAAGAACCAGACTTCTTGTAATTGCTAACTCTTTCTTAACTGAACGAAGCAATCCTACGCGAGAAGGCCGCGAACACTCGTCAGCGTACCGGTCACTAAATATACAAATAGTTTTTATACTGTATCTACTACCCAAAACCGGCTGAAATCGCCCCCCGGTGTTGCAGCACCGGGGAACAGACGCTGCCAAGGATGACAGCAAAAGACACTAATCGTGTCGGGAGTGATAACTCTGTCTCTCGGCCGGCCGAGGAGACGGAGATCGTTACCGAACACGATACACAAAGCAGACGAATTGTTCGCCACGCACGGAATAGCGGAGGCTCAACGACGCGGAGAGACCTCCTTATGAAGACCGATCTCTCCGACGATGAACTGGACGGTCTACTTAGACGGCTCGCAGATGGCGGTTACGTTGACCTGATCGGGGAAGCGGAACGCGAAGCGATCGTGTTGACGTGTAGCGGGGAGCATCTCGCCGGGGGGTTCCGATGACCGGAATCGATCACGGATACGCCATCCCCATCGACCCCAATGATGCGTTCAAAGCGGTCTCGAACAGCCGGCGACGTCGGATTCTACTCTCACTCGCCCAGTCGGAGGATCCGCTTACAGCCTCGGAGCTGGCCCTCGAAATCGCGGCCATCGAAAATCTCGTCGATCCAAGCGAAGTAACGAGCGAGCAGCGAACCCGAGTGTACATCTCGCTGATTCAATCACATTTGGAGACGTTGGATGAGTTGGGGGTTGCCGATTACGACGAACGTGCGAAGAAGGTCTCACCAACGGATGCTACACAACCGATCGCGCGCCACATCCGCGAGATCACGACCGCGTGCTACAAGCCGGAGGGTGCGTGCGAATGACGAGAATTTCGGAAGAGAGACTAACCGACGAGATGGTCGTCCGGAATCTCACGTACCAGTTCGACCGGACACTCCAGCTCCTGGAATGCCTCGCCGCTGATGGGCAGGAGGGCGATCCGGAAGTCTGCGTGATCGGATCGTACTCGAAGAAGAAACTTGAGGCCGCTGCCGAACAGGCGCTGACTGGCTGGTCGCTTCCGGAGGATACGACATGTAGTCAGTGTGACCGCGGGCTCACGGCGCACAGGCCCGTAATGATTCGCGCCAGAAGACCGCTGGAACTGCTGACGTGGTACCTCGATCAGTGCGTGTGCGACGAGTGCGACGTACCGCTCGATCCACGACCGGATGGACTGGACGTGATCGCTTCCGCGTGGATCGCTCCGTGGGATGATCCAGAGAGCAGAAGGCCACTGCTGTTGAGCGACGTCACGATTGAGGAATCGAGCGGAACCAACTACGAAACCGGTTCAAACGTGGAGGGGACCGATGGGACGCAGTGACGGATACCGTACGTTCCCCACCAGCGTTCGGAAACAGATCCTGAAACGGGACAATCATCAGTGTCAGGTCTGTGGGCGGCTCGGCCCCGAGCGCGGTGGAAACATCGACCTCGAAGCCCACCACATGCAGGAGGAACCGGAGTTGATCGATCGGGATCATCCCGACAACGGAACGACGATGTGTATCCCATGTCACCACTTGGTGACCCACCGGACGACTACGGACGATCTTCCGTTCGACATCGACGACGTCGCCGCCGAAGTCAATCTTCTCTACAAGGACATCGAGATCCTCGTGTACCTGTACGAACACGGGCCAGCGACGACGAGCGAAATACGCGAGGCCACGAGTGGGTCTGCGCGAACGTCGATCATCGAGCGGCTCTGGACGCTCATGTCGATCGATCGGGATGTGGACTCGTTGGATGGTCCGCTGATCGACAAGGATCTCGACACAGACGAGTGGGGGTATCCCGACGACATCGGAAGGACCGTCCGCGGGCGAATCCCGGATAACGAAGAGGAATTGGTGGATCGGCTGCGGGACGAGTTGCTCCGACGGCTTCTCGACGCCGGCGTGAGTCGATCGACGCTCGCGTTGTTCTTCGGTCGTTCTCGGCGAGCGACGTTCTACATCAGCAAGCGTGCGGGCGCAGTTCGCGTGCCGTTCGACGACGACGATCATCCTGGAGCGCTGATGGACGAGGACGAGTTCGAACGAGTGGTCGATGGAATGGGACGGTTGTTCGAAGAGATTGGTTCGAAATGACCGATAAGTATTCTATATTGACTTGTGTAGGAATGAGAACGAACCAATCGTGTCGGGGCCGACGGATGGGAGATGCATATGTACGTCACCAGGAACTGACGAAGCGATTAACCCTTCACGTGGGGGACGAGGAACACTTGTTCGAGCGAGCACGTTGCTGTTCACAGCCGACAGAACTCGTGGTCGCACCAGTGGAACTTCACCGACGGAACGTTCAGCGCCGGCTTCGTGAACGAAACGCACCGAAGGACGCGTTCGCGTTCGATGACCCGGAAGGGGTGAGCAAAGGAATCCTGAGTGCCGCTGGCGAACCGAACAAAGCGATCGATCGTATCGACCGTCTCGCACAGGTCCGGTCCATACTGACTGAGCTGGCTGAAGGGGATATGGACCCCCTCTCGCTCCCGCCGGGAGTGTCGTCACACGATTCACGATACATCGAACAGATCCGTACAGAGGTGGAAGCGGTCACCAACTTCCATCCAGAACGAATCGAAGTGTGGAAACACGCGGCTGACGGTCTGTACGCGCCAATCGATTCGGAAACCGGAGAGATCCTCAATCTCGCGCTCGCCGTAGAACGTAGGCTCCAGAACCGAACGGCGAAGGCGACCTCTGAGACGGACCTCGTACGGCGAGCGACACGAACCATCGTATCGTCGAGCGGCTCAGCGTGGACTGAAGCGTATCCGGAAATCGAACGCGTCACATTGCTCGGTCTGAGCGGCCTCTCCGCACCGCACGCGGACTTGTTACACGCGCTGTTAGCGACGACGTCGATCGACGTTCACGTCCACTTCCGCGAGGGTTCGGGAGCATACCTGAAGAGGCGTATGCCCGCACTACTCGACATCGAGGGGCCTGGACAGGTGGTGTTCGAATGACGATCTCAGAACGACTGAGACTCTCTCGCCCGTTCGATCCGCCAACGGTTCCGACAGTTGAACTCGTGTCGCCAACGCGGCGAGAAGAAGCTCGAAGCGCTATGGCGATCGTTGCGGAGCTGCGCGATCGGGACGTCCCGATCCGGGATATCGCAGTCGTCGCCCGAGATCTCGACTCGTACGAACAGTCGCTCTTCAGAGCAGCCATCCAATACGGAATTGCGCCCGTATTCTGGAGGCAACTCTACGTCACGAGGACGCGCCCGTACGCGCTCGTGGAATCAGTCTGTGAGGCACTCGACGCGGACGAACTCGACCGGAGAACGCTGCTTCGTCCGCTCGAACATCGATGGGCGCCATCGAACGCGCCATCCGACGACTGGCCGGTCGATCCGGCGACGCTGTACCGAGTGAAACACGCGCTTCCCCAGGGTGCACGCCCAACCGAGGAGTGGATTGAGGTGTTGGAAACGATCGACGACGCCGACGCCCGTTTCACGACGTTCGTAGAGTGGCTCGCCGACGTTCCGGAGCCGAACCCGGAGACCGTCACGTCTGTTCTCGGCGACGTCGTCGAAGCGTACGCCGATCACGGCCTCGCGGTGACGAGGGAGAGCGATTCGCCAGCGCTGCTCGATACCGAGACCGACGCACGGGCGGTCGTCCGCGGACGAACACTCGTCCAACAACTTCGCCACAAATTCGCGGATCGACTCCAAGAAGAAACGCTCGAACGATCCTGGGGCGATGTCGCCGATCTCGCCAACGTGATCGCCACCCAACGCCCGGGGCGACGCGAACACTCCAACGCTCGGGCGCTGGACATCCTCGAAGCTAACGACGTATGGATGCTTGACGTCCAGTACGTGATTGCCGTCGGGATGACCGCTGACGAGTGGCCACGAGCGACTGAATCGGTGGTTCCACCGGAGTTCCAGGAAGTCGTTCTCCGAGGCGACGATGACACCTCGAAGCTCGCTCCTCGAACGGCGTGGACGGACGGACGTGACCGCGACCAGTTCCTGGACGTGTTCCGAGCTGCTGGAACGGGCGTAATACTCACGCGCCACACCCAGACGGTCGATGGTGACGACGTCCATTCGTCGCCGTTCCTCGATCATCTCGATCTTCAGACGGTCGCCGAATCCCACCGTCAGCAACTGCTGAGCACGAATCGAGAGCTTCCCCCGGAAATACAGGACTTCCTCGAAGAACGAGCGGAGGCGACCGCCAATGAGTGAGCCCAACGACGATCCGATTCGGCTGAAGGGCGCACAACGCGAGATTCGAGGTGCCTACTTCGACAACGAGACGGGATTGTTCACTCTGAATTGCGTCCCCGGTTCGGGAAAATCGGTGGTCGCACACCACCTTGCTGCGGAGGACGTTCTTCGTCGGTACGTCGCAGGCAGTCCGACGCCGGAGCAGCACGTCGCGGTCATCTCGTTCAACCGGGACGAGGCCGCCGCGATCGTTCCCGAAATCTGTGACCGGCTTCGAACGATCGTCGAACATGAACTCGTTCCGGCGGCAACCGACGTGAGCGACGACGAACTGGAGTATTTGATCCAGCGCGTTCGTCAAGCGCCGTACGTCGGAACCATCGACAGTCTCCTTCGAGGCGTGCTCGTAGAGATCGCATCAGATGCAGGGTTCGAGGAGGTACCCGCAATCGGGAACGAGGCACTCCTGACGCAGGTCCACGTCGAGTGTTACGAGACACTTCGTGACGAACCTCAGTATTCGACTCGCCTCGAACAGTTGGAGGCTGCCTACCCCGACGGGGAGTACGACGACAGTGTCGCCGAAATGCTCGTCCGGGCCGTCGAGTACTGTCGTGACCAGCAACTTACGACGTCAGCGTTCCGGTCAGAACTCGAACTGACGCGGGAGTCGGTGTACGCGGAAGGCGAACCAGAGGCGTTCCGCGATGTCGTCGCAGCAGTCGAACGTTGCGTTGATGACGAGAGTATCGGGGAACGAGTCCGCGAGGCAGTCGAAGGTGAGGATCGAGACCGTGTCGTAGAGGCGGATCGAACCCTGTACGAAGCGTGGTGTGCGCGTATCGACGACTTCTGTACAGTACTCTCGGCGTACCGAGATGCCTATCGAGAAGCGATACGAGAGCACGGCGTCGTTTCACACACCGACGTCGCGTTTCTTGTGGCCAGGTATTTCGACGACGCTGCGGACGCAACAGCGTCTCTCGAAGTGTTCGACGAGATCGACGAACGACATCGGGAGCGTATTCTCCAAAGGCATCGTGCCCGATTGAGAAGCGTGATCATCGACGAGGCGCAGGACGTTTCTGCGATCCAACACGCAGCGCTCGCTCACCTCGTCACGCCCGAGACGCGCGTCTGTGCGGTCGGTGACGCTCTACAGGGGATCTATCTCTGGCGGCATGCAGATCCGTCCTGGTTCGAAACGGCGACGACGAGCGGAACGTACCTCGGCATTGACTGGGACACGCACGAGAATCGGACCGCGACGACGACGTACCGATGCGTTCCGGACGTCGCCACGGCGATCAACTCGATTTCCGAACCGGTGTTCTCGGACCCGTCGCGCGGTGATCTCGGTACCCTCGATACGACGTTCTCTCCGCTGGAAGCTGCGCGTGACGGGAGCGACGAGACGGCGGTGCATATCTCCTCGTTCACCGGCGTCGGTACCCCCGGATCAGCAGACTGGGCGAACCCCGGTGACGGCGTCGGCGAGGCGAATATACTGGCGACGCATCTCTCGCAGGGACTTGTCGACGGGACGTTCGCTGACGATACTGGCACCCCATTGGGGATCACTGTCCTCTTTCGGAAGCGGGCACGAATGAGCGATTATGAGGCGGCATTCGCCGCAGAGGGACTCCGCGTGCGGAACGCGAGTGAGTCACTGTTCGACTGCCCCGCAGTCAGTACGGTGTTCGACGTTTGTGACTGGCTCGTTCAACCAGGATCTCCTGACCGAACGAGAACACTCATCACCGAATCCGCTCTGGGAATCGGCACACTGGAAGGTGCCTTCTCCGATCACGACTGGCGTCTCAACGGTGTACTCGGCGACGACGACATTCAGTCGGACCTCACCGAGGCACAACGACGCACGCTAACCGGTCTCGTCCATCTTCGTGATCAGCGCGACACGTCCGAAATGCGACCTGCCGGGGCGTACGTCGAAGACGTCGTCGAGGCGCTTTCGCTCAGAGCGGATTCGAACGGCTACTTCACGGACACTGATTCCGAACAGCGCGTCGCAAACCTCGACGCCCTCGTCGAGACAATCGCTCAGTGGGTAGGTGACGATCACTCCACTCTGGACGACCTGATCGAACTGGTCGCTCCGTTTCGAGAAGAACCGGATGACGGCCCACCGCAACCGAGCACGGCGGGTTCCGAATACGACGTGGAATTCCAAACAGCGCATCGATCGAAAGGCGACCAAGACGATGTCGTCGTCATCGCAGATCCAGGATTTGACCTCTGGGCACCCGGTCCGCACAATCAGCGGTTCATCGCGCAAGGGTCCATCGTGGGCCTCGCCCCGCCGGAGAACGTAAATCTCCCTGAAGAGATCACCATCCCACCGTTCGAAGGTGGCCTGTTCGATCCGGCGAATAGCTGGGATCGTGATGCCGGACTTCGATGGGTGAGCGCATTGTGGTGCGATTTGGTCACCGATTCAGCGGGAAGAGACGGTCTCGTCGGTACCGAACGGCTCTGTCAGGTCGCCAGAAACGAGCGCGCTGAAGGATGGAGACTGCTATACGTTGCACTCACCCGTGCGCGCGATCACCTCGTTATCCCGCTTCCACGGTCAGTTCTGACTACTGACCGGCATCGTGATCGGTGGCTCGATACCATTCGAGATGAACTCAACTATCAGGGAGGGACTGACTCGTATACGCTGTCGGTTCCTGATACGGATCCGAACGGCGACTCGATCGAAATCGGCGTTAATGACGTCGATCTATTCGCGCGACGATCAGATGTGCGAGAGCCTACGCCGGACACGGACGTCGCCGTTTCTCAACCTCGTCGTGATCGACTCGACCCGTGGATTCCGAGATTCGTCAACCCTAGTACGATGTATCCGCTGACCGAGGGTCAGGATGAGTATCTCATCGCTCACCTCCTCGGAGACTCGCTTCACACCGAGACGAACGACGTTCCCGACGACCTCCCCTTAGAGTTCGATCGATTAGGTCCCGGTGAAGTCGGGACGTGTCTACACGACGTCCTCACCGAGTTAGTAGAGTGTGACGTTCCTGAAAACTCCTTACGAAGGATGAACGACGACGTTCGGCGAGTGTTCGACGAGAAGGTCAAGGAGATGGCACCCAAGATCGGGTCTGACGAACGCGAGGGATTGTGGGCGTTCTTTGCGGTGGTTCTAGACGACTTCCTCGCGTCAGACCTCTGGGAGCGAATCCGTGATCCTCAAACCATTACAACCGTCGAACAGCCGATCGACGGACTCAGCACGATCGATGGCGTCGAGATCGAAATTCATGGCGAAGCGGATTTCGTCGTCGAACTGCCCTCGGGTGAACGGCACGTGACCGACGTGAAGATTACACTGACGGACCAAACGCCGGAGACACGACATCGGTACGAACTCCAGGTGGCAGCCTACTCGTACCTCTTTGAACAGCAGGAGTGCTCGACAAAACCCGTGAATCGGGCAGTGGAGACCTTCGGGGTTGAGCGTGACACAATCAAATCAGGGTGGCCGTCGGAGATTATCGAACGGAGACTTGCCTCTCTGGTTCGACAGTAACAGTCTGCTATGCCCTGTCTCACGGCTGACCCTTTTCCCGCAGACGCTCATACAAGGGGTGCATGACGAACCCGAATGCCCTTCCATCGGCCGATAAAGCCCTCAATACGGACGCCTACTTCAGGCTCTATCAGGGCGCGCTCAGGATTGAGGATCCCAGTGCTCGGCTCGCCGCCTGCTACATCATCCTGCTCGCTGGCCGACTTGGCCTCCGCCTGCAAGAGATTCAGCACCTTCGTGAGGAGTGGATCGACTGGCGGCGCGGCGAAATCAAGATTCCAAGCTACGACCCCTGCGGCTGCAAACGGTGTTGGCTCACTGCCCGCGACATCTGGGGCCGTCGCGGCCTATCGGAACTCCAGGAGAAAGGCGAGTGGGCTGACGACGTTAAGTGGCGAGACCTGAATGCAGACGCCCGCGATACCGTCGTTGAGAAGGCGAGCTACTGTCGGCCGGAGACGCTAGAGGACATCCTCTATAGTGAGCGGTGGGAGCCGAAATACAACCGGTCAGCACGCACCGTCCCGTTCGGGTGGTCTGAACGCATCACTGCATGCCTCATGACCTTCTTCGACCACAATGACTGCCTTCAACACCAGCGGTACTCGGTGAGCCGGTTGATTACGAAAGCTGCAGAAAACGCTAACGGCTTGGACCCTGATGAGCTGTCTCCCCATCCGCTTCGCGCAACTGGTCTCACGTTTCTCGCGGATATCTCGGTTGACCCGAAGATGTTGTGCGACCTTGCGGGTTGGCAGGATATTCAGACTGCTGCCCGGTACCTGCGGGAGAGTGGCCGCATTACCAGCCACAAGGTGTATTCGCTGTTAGGAAAGGAAAACGAAGCGCCACCGGTCGTGCCAGCCGAGCCCGAGTATCGGTTTCCAGTCGTGATGAATCCGATCCCATTCGAGGGAGAGCCGTTCGCGCCGATCACGCCAGACGGATCTCGGTTTGACCGGGATGTCCGGCTTGCCCGCCACCACGAGCAACGTGACACTCCGATTCGGCTTGTACATCCGCGCAAAGCTTCACTCCCCTACAACTATGCCGGCTTCCCTGATGTGGACGAGCTAAGTTACGACCCCCGGAAACACGATCTCCCTGGCCATTTGGATTGGGATTCTGACCGCGTTCAGTTCGATGATGGCCGGCCCGTTACGACAGCGACGACGCTTGCAGACCTTGCAGACCCACACCGTGTGGATCCAAGCGAGCATACGCCACCGGAAGAGTACCGTGCGGAGACAGTGGACACACGGCTGTCAGACTATTTCGACGAGGATCACACCAACGACAGGATGGCAGCGGCGACGTTCACGGGCGTTGCCGCATTTACGGCTAGTGCTGTTGGGGAACGGCTTGGTCGAGAGTGGACCGAATACTGGACGGTTGGCGAGGGCGCTGCCCCAGATGCGGGACGACTGGCGAAAGGGATGGCTGCGTATCTCGTGCTGGTTGTGTGTCCGCTGTCGTTAAATCTCATTCTTCTCTTTCAGTAGACGCACTGGCGGGGTGCGCGCCAAGCCCGTTTCGGCGAAAAACATTTCCGTAAGGAAATCACCAGCGGTGCGGGGTAGTACGATATGGCGCACACCACTCTTGAAGTAACCAGATCCGACTTGCACCGAGGTAATCATTATCACTTGATAGAGACCCAAGATAGGTTCATCACAGATTCGGCACGGCATCACGGGCAATAGACACCGATGGTCTGATCGATCTGGGCAGGCAAGCTGCGGGCACACCGGCGAAATCGGTTTGACGTTCAATCACGTCACAACGACCATGACCAACGACAACGATGATGATTGGACAGAACCATATCCAGACGACATAGACGGCGGGTGGCCGGACGAAGACATCGAGGTACCGTTTAATGACAACGCCGCCACGGAGCGCTGGAAGGAACCGTACCCCGAGTGACTGGCGATTGAATCCTGTTCACACCACCACATCAGCTGCTCCTAGTGGTGTGGAAGCGATCTGGTCAGGCAAGCAACAACCATCGACCCTCAACGACGAGGGAAAGATTGTCAACGGTGGACAAAACGACCGTCCGACTCACACTCAGCGATTGACGATTCCAACTAACTCAACGACGAGCGCGAGCGCGAAGACGATCCCAACAACCCACAGAGTCCACGCGGGAGCAACGTCTTGAATGACCATGACCGCGACGACCCCGGTCACGAGCGCCGCGACAGTCCTGGTCCATCGCTGCCGCGCGTTACTGGCGATTTCGCGTCCGTGCACCGTCATACCTAATGGTTGCTCACCGCTCGAATCACTATAATCTGTCCCGTCCAGACAACCCCGACCGAACAGTCCAAGAAGCCACGATTCGAACCGGCGGACGACTACGGGACAGCGGACGCCTCCTCATTCCTCGAAAAGTAGCCTCGATAAGCCGCCGCTGCCACGTGGTTTTTCTCTTAGCTAAAGACGGATCGGTCCGTAAATGATACTTCAACGACGCGTACGGATTACGACCAGCTCTGATCGTCTTGAGTCTCGGGAATATGTTTGAACCAAATCCCGAATAATTCGGTGATGAAGAATAACCAGATGTCGCTACTAACGGACTTTGCGAAGAGAAGAAATCGAACGCCGCGGTGGCGTTCTACAAATGTTCTTACTCTTTGCCAAACATCTGGCGCATCATCGGATGCATCTCCATCATCTGCTCTTCCGCGATCTCCTCGTAGAGCTTGTAGGTGATGGAGACTGCCAGCAGCAGTCCGGTCCCGGTGACCGAACCGATGGTACCGAGCATGTTCGCCATGACGGCGAGCAGGCCGACCAGCGCGCCGCCGATGACGGTCACCTGCGGGATGTACCGCTCCATGACCTTCTCGATGACGCCGACGTTCTGTCGGAAGCCGGGGATCTGCATCCCGGAGTTCTGGATCTGCTTTGCCGTCGCTTCCGGCCCCATGTCCGTCGTCTCGACCCAGAAGATGGCGAAGACCGCGCCCCCGACGATCATGAACGTCAGGTCGAAGGCGACGCGAATCAGCACCATCCAGACCTCGGCCGTGATCTCGCCGGTCCACCACATCCAGTCGTCGGGGCTGTAGATCGGGGAGACGTAGTAGAACAGCCCGCTGACGGGCTGGCTCTGGTCGTAGACCCCGAGCCACGGCAGTTCCTGGCCGAACAGGATGATCGGGCCGGCCTCACGGTCCGGACCGAGGGTGAACATGATCTGTCCGATGAACTGAACGTTCGCCTGCAGCGCGCGAACGAGGATCATCGGCAGGACGCTCGCGTAGATGAGCTTCACGGGGAAGCGACCGCGAGCACCCTTGACCCTGGCGTGGCTGAGCGGAATCTCGACGCGGACCGACTCCGCGTAGACGACGATCCCGAAGATCAGGACCGTCGTGAACAGCGCGAGGAGCTGTCCGCCGTCCTGCGAGAGCAGCACGAACAGCCCATCACCGGTGAGCACCGAGCCGACGGCGACCTCGTCGGTGAAGAGGATCTGGTACCAGCTGTAGAAGAACCCCTGAGGCGTCGGCGAGATCAGCCCAGAGACGAGTCGCTGGCTCACGCCGGCGACGATGAACAGGCCGATACCGCTGCCGACCCCCCACTTGCTGACGACCTCGTCCATGTACAGGAGGAGGACACCGCCAGCGAAGATCTGGAGGAACATTAGTACCTGGACCTGCGAGCCGACGAACTCGAGCCCACCGAGGACTAACTGATCCTGGGCTGGCAGGAAGCCGCCGGCGAACACCATCGGAAGGGCGGTCAGCGCCGTCATGACGACGACCAGCAGCTTCTGGAGGCCCTGGTAGAGGACCTGGTCCCGAGGGTCGTCGGTGTCGAGCCCGAGCAGGTTCGCACCGCCGAGCAACTGCATGACGATGCTCGCCGTGACGATCGGTCCGATACCGACCTGCAACAGCGAGCCCTGTGACCCGGCGAGGATCGCGCGGAACTCTCCGAAGAGGTCTTGCCCCCCGGCCGCGCCGAGGATCTCGATGTTCGTCAGGAAGAAGTACAACACGAGGATCCCCGCCGTCCACGCCAGCTTGCGCTTGAAGGGGACGTGCCCCTCCGGACGCTTCACTGCGGGCATCCGCGTTAGGACCGGTTCAGCGGCTTCCTTCCATCCCATACGTTAGTCCTCGTTCTGTTCGTCTTCGTCGTCTTCGGCGTCGGCCGCTTGCTCCTCGGCGCGCTGCTTTCCGCGCTCGGAGAGAACGGCTTCGCCGCCGGCCTCCTCGAGTTTCTCCTGTGCGGCCGCGGAGAACGCGTCGGCCGTGACCTCGAGCTGGTTGCGGACCTGTCCGGAACCGAGGACCTTCACGACGTCGACCTCGTGGCCGTCCTCGACGATGTCGCGCGCGTCGAGACGGTAGCCACCGTCGTCGAGCTCTTCGGCCTGCCCCTCGGCAGCGTAGAGGATCGCGTCCTCGTCGAGCTTCTGGACGTCGATCTCCGCGACGTCTTCGCGGATGTCCTGGGGACGCTTGAAGCCGTGCTTGCCCTTCGGTTCGTAGTTGTGGAACTCGTGTTTGCTACGGCCGGCGCGACCGCGGCCGCCACGGTGGCCCGCTCCGCGTCGGTTCTTGTGGGAGCCACCGCCGTGCGTGCGCGATCCGCGCTGGCGTCGTTTTTTGCTCGTCATGGTTATCGCATCGATTCTAAGAGGTCGTTGATTTCCTCGGTTGTATGCTTTCCGAGTTGGCCGCCCTCGACGGTCGGCTTCTTGATCCCGTCGTGGCCGCCACGTGGCGGGTGCAGTCGCAGCGTCGGCGACAGCCCCTCGTCACGAAGCGTCGTCTCCTCGGCGAGCAGCGCCTCGGCGAGCGCGTCGAAGTCGTCGTACTCCGTGTTCTCGGCGAGCCACTCCTCGTCGACGTCGGCCTGCCGGCCCTCGAGGGGCTCGGAACGGCGCTCGAGCAGCGTCGCGAGCACGTCGGCGCTCGGTTCGCCGTGGGCGACGTAGTCGTTGACCTTCGTCACCATCCCCTCGTACGTATCCGTCTCGGGGACGAGCGCACAGTGGTTGACGCCGTGAATGTTCAGCATCTCCAGGGTGTCCTGGACCTTCTGCTGACGGTTCACTTCGCCACGAACCTGCACGACTGCCTTCATTGTTCGCTCACCTCGGCTTCCACGTCGGATTCGGCTCGCTCGCTACCCTCACGGAGACCGCCCGGGTGACGCGACTGGGATGCGTTTTCCAGGGCGTTGAACGTCGCTTTCGCGAGGTTCACCGTGGTTCGGGTGTTGCCGTGGCTCTTGGTCCAGGCGTTCTCGATGCCGGCCAGCTCGAGCACCGCGCGAACGGTGTCGCTGGCGGCCAGCCCGAGCCCTTCGGGGGCAGGGATGACCTCGACCTCGACGGAGCCGGCCTTCCCCTTCGTCCGTCGGGTCAGCGAGTGGGGCCGGTCCGAGCGGTCCTCCCAGGAACCGGAGCCGCGCGGGACCTTGATCATGTTCAGCTTCGCGATGCCGATCGCCTTCTGGATGGCAGAGCCGACCTGATCGTCCCGACCTTCCGCGTAGCCGACGTAGCCGTCGCGGTTGCCCACGACGACGACGCAGCGGAACTTGACGCGGCGCCCGGAGTCGGTCATGCGCTGGACCATGTTGATGTCCAGCACCTCGTCTTCTAGCCCCGGCAGGAGCTGGTCGACGAGTTCGGGCTCTTTCAGCGGCAGGCCCGAGTTGAGGGCGGCCTCCATCGTGTCGATGTCGCCCTCCTGGACCTTCCGGCCGAGACGGGTGACGGGCTGCCAACCGTCGTCGTTGTAGTCGTTTGCGCTCATTCTAGGATCGCCTCTCGTACCTCGTCGAAGTGTTCAGGGAGTTCGGTTGCGTCGAACTCGCCGCTGTACAGCGGCTCGTCGAGCTGTTCGGCGTACTCGGCGATGTGTTCGCCGCGAGTACGCGACCAGTCCGCGAGCACCGCGTCGTTGTGCGGGATCTCGAGGCCAGCGTCGATCGCGCCCTCCTGGACGGCGAACACCTTGTTGCCGGGCGTCGCCGTGTTGAGGCCGATGTCGAGGACTGCTTCCTCGAGGCCCGCTTCGACGGCGCGCGTGCCGGCCAGCAGGCCGGTCAGGTACGCCGCAGAAATGTTACTCGTGGGTGCGTCCCAGCCGTACTCCTCGAGATCGCTCGAGTGTGCGCTCGCGAGCGTCTCGTCGCCCTGTGGTCCGGGGACGATCAGCTGCGCCGTGGTGTGCTTGTTGCTCTTTCGAGCGACGAGGCGGGGCTTACCCGACTTCAGCAGGCGCAACCTCTGATGGTAGTCCGTCCGGACCTCACGGCGACGCCGCATCGGAACGTTGTATCGTGGTCCTGTCGCCATTATTGGTCACCGTAGTTTTCGTCGATGTAGTTCAACAGGTACCGGACGCTACGGAACTCCCCACCGCCAGCCTTCTTGTAGAGCTCGCGGTACTGCGTGGGCGTGATCTCGCCCTTGTCTCGGAGTTCACGCAGCTTCCGGCGCTGTGCGCGGATCTTGTTCTGCCACTCCTCTTTCTCGTTCTGGCGTGCGCCCTTCTTGCCCTTGCGCTTGCCCGGGCCATTCTGGTGGCCGTAGGCACGTTTCTCGTTGCGCTCTCGGGCGCGACCGCGGGAGTTGCCCTTGGCGTCTTCGGCCTGGATGCGACCGTCCTCGACGAGTTCGCGGATCTCGTCGCGGGTGATCGCTTCGGCGATGTCGGCCTGGGCGTCGGGGTCGAGCCAGACGCGGTTCTCGCCGACGTCCAAGACGTCGGCTGCGAGTCGCTTCTGTGCGGAGAGATCAGTCATCCGTTTCCACCTCCACTTCTTCGTAGGTCGGGTTCAGAACGCGGACGCCCTGTTCCTCGGCCTGTTCCTCGATGCGCTCGCGCTTGCGAGCACCGACCGAGGAGGCGATACGGACTGCCTCGCGGGAGCCGTCGACGCCCTCGAGGTCGTCGACGTTTTCGACGTACACTTCCTCGAAGCCGCTGGGGTGTTTGCCCCGAACGGCCGTGGGCGTACGGAAGCCGGCTTCGACTTTCGGGCCCTTGCCCTTGACGCCCTTGCGCTGCTTCGAGAGCTGACCGCGAGGGCGACGCCAGGATTCCGGCGTCCGCTTTTTCATGTGGTAGTCCTGCCGGTTGAACTGCGGCTTGCCCTCGCTTTTGCGCCGCTCGAGGAGGCGTTCCTCCTCTTCGGAGAGCTCGGGCGTCTTGTCGACGAGCCCGCGGGGCTGCAGTTCGGTCTCGACGTCCTCGTCGGGTTCCGCTTCTGCTTCCGCCTCGGGGGTCTCGTCTTCGATCTCGGCTTCGGTCTCCTCGGAGACCTCGAGGTCGCCGACGTCGGCCTTGATACGGGCCGCCAGCGCGTTGCCGATCCCGTCGGCCTCGGCCAGGTCGTCCTGGTCGGCCTCCTTGACGTCCTCGATGGACTCGTAGCCGGCCTCGCGCAGGGCCTCGGCCTTGCTCTCGCCGACGCCGCTGATGTCCTCGAGTTCCTGCGGTTCGTCTTCGGCTTCAGCGTCCGGTTCCGATTGTTCGTCTGCCATCTATTAGACACCCCCCTTCGCGGGTTTCTGGGTGATGTAGACCCCGTCCTGGAAGATACGCGTGTCCTTGCCGCTGACACGCGTCAGCTGCTCGATGTCGGCCGCGGTCTGGCCGACGTCTTCCTTGTCGGGGCCCGAGAGGACGATCTGCTCGTCGTCGACGGTGACCTCGGTGTCACCGTGGATAGTCGTGCGTCGCGGTGCCTTTTCGCCGAGGAAGTTTTCGATGACGACGTCGTCGCCCTCCACGCGGACCTGCATCGGGAAGTGGGAGTAGAAGACTTCCATCTCGTACTCCCAGCCCTCGGTTACGCCGTGGAACGCGTTCTCGATGTGGCTCTCGAAGGTGCCGACGGTCGCGTTCGTCTTCGCGTCCTCGGCTTCGCTTTCGATTACCACGCTGTCGTCTTCCACGTCGACGCTCACGTCGGGGTACCAGAGGCGTCGCGTAACGCTGCCCTCCGGTCCGTCGACGGTCACGTCGAGGTGGTCTTTCTCGACGGTTACGTTGTCGGGGATTTCCAGTTCGACTCGCATGATTAGTAGACGTATGCGATCACCTGGCCCCCAATGCCCTGCTGGCGAGCCTCGTAGTGGCTCATGATGCCGTTGCTCGTCGTAACGACGAGCGCGCCGAAGTCCCGAGCGGGGAGGTATCGCTTCTCCCATTTCTCGAACTCGTCGGCGCCGACACTATAGCGGGGCTTGACGGGGCCACACTCGTTGATCGCTCCTTTCAGTTCGACCTCGAACTGACCGGCTTTGCCGTCGTCGACGTACTCGAAGCCGTCGATGTACCCGCGGTCGTAGAAGACCTCGAGCACGCTGCCGATCTCGTTCGAGGCGGGCGTTACCTCGTGCGTGAGATGCCCCACGCTCTCGGCGTTGTCGAGCCCCGAGAGCGCGTTGCTGAGTGGGTCGTTGCCTGTCATATTATCGGTACTTCCTGAATCCCATGTCGCGGGCGATTTCTCGGAAGCACTGGCGGCACAGGTTGATGTCGTACTTGCCGACAAGACCCTGCTTGCGGCCACAGCGCTGGCACTCCTCGATCTGGCCGGTACGCTTTGCGGCGTGCTCGCCGGTCCGGTCGGCCGCGTCGGCTTCCGGTTCGGATTCCGTCTCTGGTTCTGATTCGCTTTCACTCATCTGCGGACTCCTCCACGGTTGCATCGAAAGTCGACTCGAGGAACGCGACCGCGTCCTCGGTCGTGAGTCGGTGACTCGACGGGATCGAGCGGGTCGCCTTGTCACGCTTGGCGATGCGGTAGCCCGGACGGACCAGGTTGACGGTCACGTCCAGCCCGTAGATCCCGACGTTCGGGTCGTACTCCTGGCTCGGGAACTCGGTGTGTTCCTCGATCCCGAAGCTGAAGTTGCCCGTGTCGTCGAACTGCGACTCGGAGATCTCCGCGAGGGGCAGAGCCTTCTCGAGGAACTCGTGAGCGTCCTCGCCACGAAGGGTGACCTTCGTGCCGATCGGGTCGCCCTGGCGAATGCCGAAGTCGGGTTCGGTCTCTTTCGCCTGGGTGCGGACGCTCTCCTGACCCGTGATCTCCTCGATGATGTCCTCGGCTTTGCCGAGTTCGCGGCCACCCTGACCGACGCCCATGTGGACGACGACCTTCTCGACGCGTGGCTCGCGCATCTCGTGGAATCCGGTATCAGCTTCGCTCATTCGTCATCACCCGTGCTCACGGTTTCACCGTTCGCGTCTTCCGAGGACGAGTCCTCACCCGTGAAGTTCTCGTCGATGACGACGACGTACTCCTCGACGGTCTCGAACTCGCCGTCGTCCGTCGAGACGGTGACGGTGTTCGAGCCGCTGCCCAGCGTCACGTCGATGTCCTCGATCTCGCCGATCTTGCCGCCGTGGTTGCCACGAACGGCCGTCACGAGGGCGCCTTCCTCGTAGGGGAAGTGCGCGACGATCGACTTGTCCTCGTTGTCGACGACGATCGAGTCCTTGGTGCTGTACTCGCCGCCGTCGCCCTCGACGAGGACGTTCGTCCCGTCGTGCAGCGTCAGCTGGGTGTCGCCGCCCGACACCTGCTGTTTGCCCTCGATCTTGCCGAGACGGCTCTCGGCGGCGTCCGCGTCGATTTCGGTCAGCGCGAGCCGACCGCCCTCGTCGGGGAAGACGCGGTAGTACTCCTCTCGACCGGGGAACGCGATGATGTCGAAGATGCCGATCGGACGCTGCTCGTCGTTGATCGGCTCCCCGTTGACGAGGATCGAGTCCTCGGAGAGGGCGTACCGTGCTTCCTTCGTCGAGTCCACGTAGCCAAGCACGTCCCGCAGGAGGACGACGAGCGGCACGCCTTCCTCGCCGTGGGGACCGGCGCCGGCCTTGACCGTGAACACGTCGGTCTTTCGCTCGACCGGCCAGGTCTTCGGGACCGACAGTCGTTTCTGGTGTTTCGTCATTCGCTATCACCTTCGTTTTCGCCTTCGAGGCGTGCTTCGCGACGCTCGTCCTCCAGGTCGAGCTCCGTGATACGGACGTTCGACGGGTCGAGCGGTCGCGGCACTTCCTCGCCGTCGGCCGTCTCGACGGTAACGTCCTCGACGTGGATCGTTCCGTCCTCGAGGATCGCGCGGACGACTTCGCCTTCCTCGCCGGCGTGGTCGCCACGCATGATCTCGACACGGTCGCCCGCGTTGACACGGGTGCGTCGGGTGTCGTACTCCTCGCGGAGCTCGTCGGAGAGCGTCGCGTGCAGCTGCTTCTGTCGCTTGTGCAGCGGTGCACGCTCGGTCTGCGTTCGCTGTTTGTGGGGTTGCTCCGTCATGGTTCTATACGATCATCGTCGCGGTGGAGGCGATCGCGCCGAAGCGTTCGGCGACTTCTCGAGCGATCGGCCCCTTGATCTCCGTCCCGCGGGGCTCCTCGTTCTCGTCGATGATGACCGCCGCGTTGTCCTCGAACTTCAGTCGGGTGCCGTCGGGCCGGCGGATCGACTTCCGCTGGCGGACGATGACGGCCTCGAGGACCTGGCGGCGCATCTCGGGGGTACCCTTGGTCACGGAGACCGTGACCTTGTCACCGATCCCCGCCTTCGGCTGGCGGTTCTTGGTGCCGTGGTAGCCCGAGACGCTGACGACCTTCAGTTCGCGTGCGCCGGTGTTGTCGGCGCAGGTGACCAGCGAGCCCTTCTTCAGACCCTGCGTGACGTCGGCTTTCATCGCCTCCATCACTGATCACCCTCGGTTTCCGTAGCGAGGTCCTCGTCGGAGAGGCCCGGCTCGGGTTCGGTCTCGCCGGTCAGCTCCGCGACGTCCTCGGCGGTCGCTTCTTCGGTTACTTCGACGACCACGTGCGATTTGGTCTTCGACAGTGGTCGGGTCTCTGCGATCTTGACCGTGTCACCGACCGAGAGCGGCTCGAGCACGCCCGGCACGTGGGCCGGAATGCGCGAGCGTCGCTTCATGTAGCGGTCGTATTTCGGAACCGCTACATCGTACTCTCGTTCGACGACCACGGTCTTGTCCATGTCCGTCGAGACGACCTGCCCCTCGAGGATCTGACCTCGAACGGACAGCTCGCCGTAGAACGGACACTTCTCGTAGTCGTATTCCTCCGGGTTTTCGGGTTCCGGAGGGGTTTCAACGTCTAGTCCTATTGCCATGGTGAATCACCATTCGTTTCCGTGCGTCGGGCGGGTCGTGAGAGCAAGCGCGATCCATCGACCGTAACGTAGGCCACGTCCTCGCCGGCAGCGCGGCGGCGGTTCGTCGAACCGTCGCCGCGACAGCTGGCGGCATCGCCGTCAGCTCGGTCTGCGGTGTCCGATCGCTCGGTCTCCGCAGGTTGAGTGTCGGCCAGTTTGGACGCGGTCCCCGACCCCTTCTCGAGGTCGGCGGCGTCATCTGTGATCGCGAACTCGAACGTCGAGCCCGATTTGGGCACCATCACTACCCGAGACTCGCCGTCGTCACGGTCGGCGGCGACGCCGCCGTTCCACCGTTCCGCCTCCGGCGGAACGCAAACCTCGATCGAGAGGGTGTTGGTCGTCTCGATGACGACCCGCCCCTCGAGGCCCACCCGCGACTCGTCGTCGCTCTCGACGACGCGGACGGGGAGCCCGTTGAGTTCGTGTCGTGGCAGGGTCTCGGGTGTCAGTGCCATTTGTGTATTACTGTTCGTCTTCGTCCTCGAAGTCGCCTTCCTCGGTCTGGATCGTCTTGATCCGCGCGATGGTCCGGCGAAGCTCGCCGATGCGGCCCGGGTTCTCCGGGGCCCCACCGGCCGCGAGGACGGATTTCTGGTTGAGCAGTTCGGTCTCGAGCTCCTCGAGTTCCTCCTGCCGTTCGGCAGGCGTCATGTCGCGGATCTCTTCGACGTGCAGGATCGCCATCAGTCGTCACCTCCCTCGGACTCGTCTTCGTCTTCTTCCATCTCGGCGACGAGTTCCTCGGCTTCGGCTTCGACGTCCTCTTCGAGCTCCTCGAGTTCTTCCTCGACGTCCTCGTCGCCGCCGGGGACTTCGACCTCTTCGAACTCCTCGTCGGCGTCGTCGGCGTCGACTTCCTCTTCGATGACCTCCTCGACGACCTCTTCGTCGAGGTCGGCCTCGTCGGCTTCGGTCTCCGGGGGTTCGTCGGCCTCCGCGGCCTCGGCCCCTTCGGCCCCTTCGGGCTCACCCTCGAGGAGTTCCTCGACGCCTTCGGCCTCGTTGGCCTCGACGGCCTCGGGAACGACTTCCTCGGGATCGAGGTCCTCGTGGATCTCGAAGTCGTCGGGCAGCTGCGCGTTCGGCGGGATGATCTTCACCGTGACGCCGATCGTGCCCAGCTTCATGACGGCCGTCGCCTGCCCTTCGTCGACGATCTCTTCGGCGGGCTGGCCGTTGTGCTTGATGTAGCCGCGGTTGAACTTCTCGACGCGCGAGCGGGCGCCCGTGACCTTCCCGGAGAGGACGATCTCGGCACCCAGTGCGCCGGCTTCCATGATCCGGTCGATCGTCGTGTGACCGGCCTTCCGGAAGTACCAGCCACGCTCCAAGGCGTTTGCCAGGCGGTCGGCGACGATCCGTGCGTTCAGGTCGGGTTCGTCGACCTCCTGTACGTCGACCTGGGGATCCTCGAGGTCGAACTTCTCCTCGAGGGCGGTCGTGACCTTTCGGATGTTCTCGCCGCCTTTGCCGATGACCATCCCCGGCTTCTCGGCCTTGAGGACGATCTGGGTTCCCATCGGCGTCTTGGCGACGTCCATGCCACCGTAGCCCGCGCGGCCGAGTTCTTCCTGGAAGAACTCGTCGATCTGGGACCGCTGCAGGCCGTTTTCGATGAACTGTTGTTCGTCAGCCATTAGTTGTCACCCTCCTCGTCCTCGGATTCGGTGTCGGTGTCGGTGTCGACCTCTTCGACGACGATCTCGACGTCGACCTCCGGCGTGTTCCACGCGGAGGCACGCCCCATCGCGCGGGGCTTGCGGCCGACCGACTCGCCGACCTTGTGAGCGGCGACGTGGACGATCTCCATCGACTCGCCGTCGAAGCCCTGATGGTCGGCGTTGGCCTCGACGTTCTCGAGCAGGTCGAGGAACTCGTTCGAGACCTTCTCGGGGTACTTTCCTGCGTCCCACCCGTCGATGTCGGAACGGTGTCCGGCACCGGCGTTGTGGGACTTGAACGGGACCGACTGTTCCTCGTCGATCACGTCCTGGAGGTAGGCCCGGGCCTCGCCGACGGTTCGGCCCTTGATTTCGCGGGCGACCTCCTTGCTGTGCTTGTGGCTCATGTGACGCTCCCGGAGCATCGCTTTCGCGGTCGCGTCCGGATCCGCGTCGACTGAGTAGTTGATTCCCATACGATGATCACTTCAGTGGGACGAACTTCGAGGAGCGAGTCGCGCCGATCCCGGCCTGTCCGTGTTCGACGGACGTGCGGGTCAGCTGGAACTCGCCGAGATAGTGTCCGATCATCTCGGGTTCGACGTAAACGCGCTCGAAGGACTGTCCGTTGTGGACTTCGAAGGTCAGTCCGACGAACTCCGGCAGGATCGGCATGTCCCGCAGGTGAGTTCGGATCGGCGCGTTGGCGGTCTCCTCCTCGCCTTTCTCGCGGGCCTCCTCGAGAAGCTTCTGCTTCTCGACGGAGAGACCGCGTTCGATACTTCGCCGCTTTCGTGCGGGTAGCAGTTCCGCGACTTCCTCGAGCTCCATGTCCTGCAGCTCGTCGAGCGTGTGACCGCGGTAGGTGAACTCACCTTCACGGCCGGTTCGGTACTCCTGGCTCATTTGTTTCCACCTCGACCGGTACGGCGCGAGGAGATGTCACCGACCTTCCGTCCCGGCGGGGCGTCCCGCGAGACGGATTTCGGTTTCCCGGGGTGCTGTCGACCGCCGCCACCGAACGGGTGATCGACGGCGTTCATCGCGACACCGCGGACGCGGGGCCACTTCGTGCCTCGCGCTTTCATCTTGTGGTGCTTGTTCCCTGCCTTGACCATCGGCTTCTCCGTGCGACCCCCACCGGCGACGACGCCGATGGTGGCTCGACACTGCGGATCGAGGCGCTTGACCTCGCCGCTTGGCAGCTGGACGACCGCCGCGTTGCGGTCGTGGGTGATCAGGTCCGCGTTGACACCCGAGGCGCGGGCGAACTTGCCGCCGTCGCCCGGGTTCGCTTCGACGTTACAGACCGGGACCCCTTCCGGGATCTCCGCGAGCGGGAGCGTGTTGCCCGGCTTGATCTCGGCGGAGACGCCGACCTGCAGCTCCTCGCCGACCGTGATACCCTCGGGGGCGAGGACCAGACGCTGGTCGCCGTCCTCGAACTCGACGGCGGCGACGGGCGCCGATCGCGCGGGGTCGTGTTCGATGTCCACGACCGTCCCGCGGACGAGGTCGTCGTCTTCCTCTTTCTTGTGATCGAGCTTCGCCTTGTATCGGTGCGACGGGGCACGGAACGTGGAGGTACCGCGACCGCGTCGTTGTCCGAGAATGCGTCGTCCCATCGTCAGAACACCCCGATTCGCGAGGCGACTTCCTGTGCGTCGTCGTCCTCGGAGAGTCGAACTGTCGCTTTCTTCTTGCCCTTCATCGTTACCTGGGTGTTGATGTCGTCGACGGAGACCTCGAAGCGCTCCTCGACTTCGTCCCGAATTTCGGGCTTGGTGGCGTCGGGGGAGACGACGAACTGGAGCTTGTTCTCGAAGTCCATGTCGTTCATCGCCTTCTCCGTGACGAGCGGGTGCTCGATGACCGTACTCATCGTTCGGCCACCTCCTCGAGAGCGCTCTCGGTCCAGACCGTCAGTCGACCCGGCTGTGCGCCGGGCGCGAGGTCTTCGGCGTTGACCTCCGCAGCCGTCGCGACGTCGGCGCCGGCCAGGTTTCGAGCGGCACGGGACGGGCCCGTCTCGCTCGAGGTGACGAAGAGGATCGACGTGGGCTCCTGGTACTTCCGACCGCGGGTCTTCCCGCGACCGGAGCGGACGCCCCGACCCTCGTCGGCGCGTTCGACGTCGGCCTCGAGACCGGTGGCCTCGAGGAAGTCGACGACTTCGCGGGTCTTCACGAGGTCCTCGAACTCGTCGTCGACGACGACGGGAAGCTCGAGGTCCTCGTCGAACTCGTGGCCGCGCTCGGCGACGAGTTCGGCGTCGGTCGTCGCAGCGATCGCGCTGCGGACGGCCAACTTCCGCTCTTTGGTGTTCATCGATTCGGTCCAGTCCTTCTCGGCCTTCGGCGGGTGGGCCTTGCGTCCCTTGACGGACTGGGGAACGCGTCGTGCGCGTCCGTCCTGTCGTGGGACGTGGGCCATCCCTCGGCCGCTGCCGAACGATTCGGCCGGCGTTCGGAGGCCGGCGAACTCGTCGGCACCGTAGTCCTGTTTCCGGTTGGCCTGGGCGGCCTGTACGGCGCGGGCGATCAGGTCCGGGCGGTACTGCGTCTCGAAGACCGCCGGGAGATCGACCGAGCCCGCGTCCGAGCCGTCCAGGTCGTATACTGTTGCTTCCATATGTTATCCCTGGTTGGATGCGGTGGAGACGTACCGAACCTCGGGATCGAGGCGCGGCTGGTCTCCGGGTCGGATCGCCGGGCGGAAGCGTACGAGACGCTTCTCCGGCCCGGGGAGCGAGCCCTTGATCAGCGCGTGCGGCCCGTCGACTTCGCCGTAGTTGACGAAGCCGCCGTCGACCGTCGCGTCTGCGCCCTCGCCCATGTCGACGAGGCGCTTGTTGAGTTCCGTCCGCTGGTGGTAGCCGGTCTGGCCCTGCTGTGGGACCGTCGACCGGACGCGGGACGGATTCCAGGGACCGAGGTTCCCGATGCGGCGGCGCCATCCCTGCCGGGCGTGTTTGCCCTTGCGCTTCTGGACGCCCCAGCGCTTGACGGGACCCTGGGTCCCTTTCCCTTTCGTGACGCCGCTTGCGTCGACGTACTCGCCGGCGCGGAACACGTCGTTCATGACGTGTTCGCCACCGTCCTCGAGCAGTTCGAGGCCGAAGTCGACGCGTTCGTCGACGGAGCCCCCGCCGATGCGGGTCTCCATGACGTCCGGCTTCTTCTTGGGCACGGACGGTACCTCGCTCGGTACCGTGTGCGTGATCGCGCGAACGTCGTCGACGCGCCCGTTCTCGAGCAGTCCGCGAAGCTCGTCGGCGGCGGCGTCGCTGTCGTAGTCGTCGCCGGGGAGGTCCAGGACGCGATCGAGTTCGGGTGCGAACTCGTCGGTCCAGACCTCGGTTACGGGGTTCATTCCGTACGGCGTGTCTTCGTACGCACGCAGGGCGACGGCGCGCATCGGCGGCGTCTCCACGATCGTCACGGGGACGGTCTGTTCCATCCCCTCGGTCGGCGAGTTCGCTTTATCGTCGACCATGACGACGTGGGTCATGCCGGCCTTGTAGCCCGCGAAGCCCTGGAGCGTCGGCTGTCCGTCAGTGTCCGGCCACGAGTTGAAGCGCGGAACCTCCGAGGAGGCGCGCTTCCGTGGACCGAACCCGAGTGAGCCTTTCCGTGGTGCGTTTGATTGTGGCATTCTATCACTCTCTCAGTGAGAGGGGAGCGAGCGTGGCGAACACCGCTTCTTCGGTGCGCACCACGTCGCTTCCCTGATCCGGAACCGTGTTTAGCCAGAGGTCGAACCCCGGATCGGCCGGTGTGGGTTCGACTCCGTCGTCCGCGTCGGAATCCCCTCGATCCGATGGATCCGGATCGACGGCGACGGCGGACGCCTCGATTCCGAGGATATCCGGCAGCCCTCTCTCGGGCGCGCCGAAGGCGACGGTCAGACCGTCGTCCTCGATGCGTCCGGCCAGCGTCTCGAGCCGCCCCACGGTGAGTTCTTCACCGTATCGGGAGGCGGCGATGCGGACGCCGGCGTCCTCACGGCCGAGTGCTGCCGATAGGTCCGTCCGCTCGACTGAAAGCCCCGGAAGGGGGCGATCGACGAGCTTCGCTCGGACCGGTCGTCGCGAAGAGATCCTGACGGTCACGCGCTCCCCCTCTTCGACCTCCATGTCAGGAGGCGTGTTGAGGGAGATCGGGTGTTGCATGCCGCAATTGACCCGGACGCGCCCTTCAGGTCCGACCTCGGTCACGATCCCTTGTCTTAACGACCCCGAATCGTTCGATTCGGAGCCGGTCCGTGACACGGCGCGGAGCGGCGGCAAGACGCCGACGTACTCCAGTTCGTCTCGCATCCCCCAGGCCTCGTTTCGGAGGTAGGGGGGCGTTGCGGCGTACCGCAGGACGGTACTGACGAACCCGTCGCCGAACCGCCCTGTTTCGCCATCCCGATCGGGATAGACGATCAGGCGATCGACCCGGTAGATCGTCGCCGCGCGGGCGACGTATCCGAGCTTGCGAGTTGCCTCGCGTTTGTCCTCGGCTTCCCGGGTGAGCGACGACGGCACGAGTACGCTGACGGTCATGCCGTGACGCTTCGGCGCCGCGTCACTAGACTGTAGCGATGTATTGCGGATAGGGTCTTAAAAGGATAGCGGATTCGAATACGGCTGTGAACTCCTCACAGCCCTGAATTCGTGGGGAACGGACACATACCGGTCACCGATAGAAGGTCGGGTCCCGGCGACCCGTTCCGGAAGGGGAACAGCTCCCGGACTCGGGGATCGATCGTGGAGCGCGGCCGGCAGATCGCGGCGATTGGGGGCGATTTTCCGCTCGGCCAGATCACGTACGTCTCGGAGCCGGAGAGGTGCACGTCCCGGGGGTGACGAACGACGTTGGTCGGGGTGGATCGACACGCCGCCGATGCACTCAGTGACGAAGCCGGTCCCCCGTCGAGGCCAGGCCGGGATGGAGACGTCCTCGTCGTAGAAGCCGGACGAAGTGTCGCAGCTGTACGGCCCGTGGGATATTCGTGCGCGCCCGCGTACGAGTATTCGTGAGGCGGTCCCCGTTCGCTCCCGTCCGGTTTCGCCCGTCCGTCGTGTGCGAACGGGATGTGACGACTGTCAGCGGAACCGTCCCCCGGTTCGAGCGGCCAAGGGCCACGTCTCGGTCACCGTTGGCTGGTCCAAAACGCCCTACGCTATCGTGTTCCACTGTGTCTAACTCCGATCGATTCGCAACCCTTATACATCCCTCCGACAGTAGGTGTAAGTGCAGCAGGGCGCTGGTAGTGTAGTGGTATCACGTGACCTTGCCATGGTCACAACCTGGGTTCAAATCCCAGCCAGCGCACTTCTCTGAATCCAAACTCACGAGCGACTGCGATTCGGATAGCGTGTCGTGAGTACACCTACATTCGGGAAGTCGCCCTTTGATTTGAACGAGAGAGGACCCAGCGGCGAACGGGGCGAGGCGACCGTCTTCGCGGTGTTCAAATCCCAGCCAGCACACTTCTGTCGCGACCAATCTACGAGCGACGGCGATCGATCACGGAAGCATCCGAGAGGTTACGATCCGCCGTAGTCGCGAGCGAGACCGTGTCTCGAGTCCGATCGACGTGGAACGACCGCCCGGCCGACTCGAGGCTGTTACGGGGCTCGAGCATCCGGATGAGCCCGCGGCCCCCAGCGCTCGTCCGGTCGTCGTCACCGACCCCTAGCCGTCCGAGTAGTTCACGAATGAATACTGATGTAGCAGGCGGTTGGCTTTTATGCCAGAGATAACTATGGATCGATAGACGATTGCCCACCAGATAGCAATGCAGACCGAAACCCCACTCCCCGATGACGCGGACGACCTGCAGTACGACCAGCGCAACGACAGGTACGTCTTCCACCACGACACCGACGGCCCGGCGACGATCACGACGACGATCGTCCACGCCCTGACGTCGATCACCGAGACCGACGTCTCCCAGGGCGAGTTCTCCCTCTACGACAGCATCGATCCCGACGCGCTCGACCGCCTCTTCCGACCCAAGGCCGACGGCACCGAGCGCACGAGCGGCCACGTCGCGTTCACGGCCCTCGATCACGAGGTCTACGTCTACGCGAACGGCGACGTGATTATCTACCCGCCGTCGAACTGAGGGGTCGTCCTTTTCTTTTTCATATTTACGTTTCCACGTGCCCGCGTGAGTCGCATTGCCCGCCCATTTAGAACCGTGGCGGTCCTTCGTGGACGTATGACCGTCATCGCACTATTGAGCGTCGCACCGGTGATCGAGGATAGCATGGCCGACGACGTCGCGGACGCCGTCGCGGCCCTCGAGGAGTACGACGTCGAGTACGAGACCAATCCGATGGGGACGGTGATCGAGGCCGACGACGTCGGAGAACTGTTCGCGGCGGCCCAGGCGGCCCACGAGGCGGTCGACGCCGACCGGGTCAGTACCGTGTTGAAGATCGACGACAAACGCGACCGCGAGACTACCGCGTCCGAGAAGGTCGACGCGGTCGAGGAGGCGCTCGGCCGGCCGCCGACCAACAAGGACGGGGAGGGCAGCTAGGGTGGCTTCAGCGGACGAACCCGCCGGAGGGAAAACACTCAACTCCCGGCCGGCCCTGCTCACGCGTATGGAACGAACCACGATCGACGTCAGCGGGATGTCCTGTAGCGGCTGCGAGGAGAACGTCGTCGACGCGCTCGAGGCGCTGTCGGGGGTCTCCTCCGCGACGGCCGACCACGAGGCCGGCGAGGTACAGGTCGAACACGACGACGACGCGGTCGACGAGGCGACGATCGGCAACACGATCGAGGACGCGGGGTACGAGCCCGCGGTCTGAGAGAAAACAGACGTCGGCGGCCGCGGAGCCCCTCGCGAGAACTGACAAACTGTTTTACGCCGGAGGCTGAAGGACGGCCATGGAGAGTCTGAACCGGATGGCGATCGAACTCGTCGACGAGGCCCTCGAGTACGCCGAGGAGCTGAACGTCGGCGGCTACGACCTCGAGAACGAAGCGACGGTCCTGGACTTCGGGATCGAGTTCGACGGCGGCGTCGAGGCCGGACTGCTGTTGACCGAGATCCAGACGGCCGGGATGGCGACGCCGAGCCACGAACTCGGCGAACTCGGCGGCGCGCCGATCCCGTACGTGGAACTGACGACTGACCAGCCTGCCCTCTCGCTGCTGTGTTCCCAGAAGGCCGGCTGGGAACTGACCACGGAGGACTTCGAGGGCCTGGGCAGCGGCCCCGCGCGGGCGCTGGTCGCCGAGGAGGACGAGTTCCGCCGGATCGGCTACACCGACGCGTTCGACCTGACGGCGCTGGCCGTCGAAACCGACGAGTTACCGACCGAATCGGCCGCAGCACAGGTCGCGGACCTCGCGGAGGTCGAGGAAAGCAGCGTCTTCCTGCTTGCCTATCCGACCGCGAGCACCGTCGGGAGCATCACCAACGCCGCGCGCGCGGCCGAACTCGCGACCTTCCGCCTGTCTGAACTGGGGTACGACCCGCTGGACGTCGTCTCCGCGACCGGCCGCGCGCCCGTCGCGCCCGTGGCCGACGACGAGGCGACCGCCATCGCGCGCACGAACGACGCGATCGCCTACGGCGGGGTCGCCCACCTCACCGTCCGGGAGGACGCCGACGTCTTCGACTCGATCCCGTCGACGGCAGCCGAGGACCACGGCCGGCCGTTCGAGGACGTGTTCGACGACCTCGGATGGGAGTTCGACGAGGTCCCCTCGGACCTGTTCGCCCCCGCGAAGGTGACCGTCGACGTGATCGGCGGCCCGACCTACGTCTACGGCGAAACGGACGAGGACCTGCTGGTGGAGTCGTTCGGCCTGTAGCCGCGATGGTCGAGTTCGATCGAGACGACGCGGTCGACGGCCGGCTGGAATCGCTGCTCGAGTTCCTGGAACTCAAGGACGAGCGCCGCACCGGCTGGGTGCTCCGGGGCGTCGAGGGGCCGGAGTCGGTGGCCGCCCACACCTGGGGGACGGCGACGCTCTGTCTGCTGTACGCCGATCACGAGGCGGTCGACGACGCCGTAGACCGCAGCCGAGCGGTGGAGATGGCACTGGTTCACGACCTCGCGGAGGCGCGCACCGGCGACGTTCCGACTCGCGCCGAGCAGGGGCGGGAACGGCTCTCCGACGCCGAGAAGGAACGGGCGGAACGGGAGGCGATGACCGCGCTGCTCGTGCCGTTCGGACTCGAACTCGAGGTCGAGGACGCGGGCGGGGGCGTGGGCGGAGGCGGAGGCGGGGACGACCCCGCGAGCCAAAGCACGGGCGAGGACCTCCTCGCGCTGTGGGAGGAGTACGAACGCCGGGAGACGCCGACCGCCCGGTTCGTCAAGGAGATGGACCTCCTCGAGAACTGTCTGCAGGCGCTCAAGTACGAACGCGAGGATCGCTACGAGGCCGACGGGGACAACGAGCACTTCGACGAGTACGACGACTTAGACGAGTTCTTCGCGACCGCGGCGCCGCGACTGGAGACGTCGTTCGGCGAGCGACTGTTCGAACGGATCAGGTCGGCATACGAACGGGAGATCGGCCGGGACTGTCAGCTGTAAGCGGACCCTGGCCCGTCAGTCCATCGGGTGGACGTCGGTCACCGTTCCGACGCCCTTGCTCCGGCCTTCGCGGAAGACGAACTTCTGGCCCTCCTCGACGAGGTACGGGCGGAACTTGAACCGGACGGTGGTCTTGCCGGTGTCGCCGGGGAGTAGCCGGCCGTTCTCGGGGTAGAACGCGGCGGCCTCGCCGATCGTCTCGAGGTGGACGACGGGTTCGTAGCCGTCGCCGATCCGGGTCGGGTGGTTGAGCACCATCACTTCGGCCTCGAACTCGCGGACGGGATCGGGGTCGGCCTCGCGCGGGAGCAGGACCATCCCCCGCTCGATGGCGCTTTCCTTGATCCCTTTCAGCGCGATGCCGACGATGCGGCCCGCCTGGGCCTCGTCGACGCGGTGATAGTGCATCTCGATCGAGCGCACCTCGACCTCGTGGAACCGGCCGTCGGACATCGGCCCGATCAGTAGTTCGTCGCCGGCCTCGACCTCGCCGGACATCACCGTCCCCGAGGCGACCGCGCCGACCCCCGTGACGGAGTAGCTGCGATCGACGTACATCCGGAACTCGCCGTCGTCGTGGGCGGTCTTGGGCAGCCGATCGAACAGTTCGTCGAGCGTCTCGAGGCCCTCCATCGTGATCGCGCTGGTTTCGACGATGGGGACGACGCGCTCGCTGATCTCCTCGACGGCGGCGTCGACGCCGTGGCGCGAGACCCGCAGGGGCGACTTCTCGACGTCCCGAAGCAGGCTCTCGACCTCGCGTTCGACCTCCTCGACGCGCTCGTCGGAGACGGCGTCGGTCTTGGTGATCGCGACGATGGTCGGGAGGTCGGTCGCCAGCAGGACGCCGAGGTGTTCCCGCGTGGTCCGCGTGGGACCGTCGTCGGCGGCGACGACCAACAGCCCGTAGTCGAGTTTCTGCCCGACGAGTCCCCGGATCGTCGTCCGGAGCCAGGGCTCGTGGCCGACGGTGTCGACGAACGAGACGAGGCGGTCGGCCTCCTCGACGACTGCCGCACGATCGGACTTGCGGTTGGGGTTGCGGACCCGGACGGGGCCGTCGTCGTCGAAGCCGTAGACCGCATACGAGAGGTCGGCCGACAGTCCGCGTTCGACCTCGTGGGGCTGGACGTCGAGGTACGATCGCGTTGCGCCGTCGCCGTCGTCCGGCTTCCCCGTTACGAGCGAGCCGACGAGCGTGCTCTTCCCGTGGTCGACGTGGCCTGCGGTGCCGATCACGACGTGTTCGTCGTCGGTCTCGAGGACGCCGCCTTCCTGGATCAGTGCGACCCCGACCAGTCCGTCCTCGATTCCCCACGTCTGGACGTCGTCGATGTGGGCGTCGGCCTCCTCGGCGAGCAAGGAGAGGACGTCCATCGTCTCCGAGAAGGTATCCGGATCGACCCCGGCCAGGCCGCCGTCGTCGGTGACGCCGACGACGTAGGTCGCCTCGCCGTCGCCGGAGAGCAGTCGGTGTCGCAACTGCGCCGCCAGACTTTCCCGTCGTCCACCCTCGAGGTGGACGTCCCGTGAGAGTCGTTCCTTGAATTCGACGCTGCCACCGTCCTGTTCGCCACGTTCCAGGGCCCGCTCGAGGAGGGCCCGGTCACGGCTCATAGGGGCCGGTAACGGCCCACACGGCAAAAGCCTTCCCGTCTATTGGTACCTAATGTCACACTAACGCCGCGTATCAGCCAGTTTCGCTCCCGAGAGATGGGGACACAGGGGGAGACGAGTCCACTCGGCGGCCGGGCACGGATCGTTCCGGGCCCGGTTTCAAGACGCTCGAGGACGTACTGCGGCCATGAGCGTCAGCGGCCTCTGCCAGATCTGTGAGTCGCGACCCGCCGAACACCGGTGTGATAACTGCGGGACGCTCGCCTGTGATCCCCACTACGAGGAGGGAAAAGGCCTGTGTGCCGACTGTGCGTCCCGGGCCGATCCCCGTCCCGGCCAGGATCGGGACGACGTCGACGTCCACCGGTTCTAACGTGACCTCGATCGAGGACCACCTCGCGGAGTCCCTCGGCGTCGGCGAGACCGTCCGGGTCGTCCTCGAGGAGCGGGACGGTCGGCTGGTGGCCGACCACCCGCGGGAGGAGAGTCCGCTCGACATCCTCGTCGAAGACCGGGAGCGACTCGAGGAGGGGGTCCCGGACGAGTCGCTCGAGAGCGGGGTCGAGGTCGAAATCCAGGAACGGATCGTCGACGGCCGCGTCGTGGGGCAGATCGTCGATACGGCCGACGGGTCCTGATCGCTGCTACCGGTACCGGTTCAGCCGCTTCTTGAGCCGTTTCGCTGCCCGTTCGCTCGCCTTCGCGAACTCCTCGCCCCGGTCCTCTCCAGCGAAGATGATCCCCCGCGAGGAGTTGACCAGCCCGACGCCGTCCGCGAGGCCGTACTCGACGGCCGCCTCGGCGTCGCCGCCCTGTGCGCCGATGCCCGGCACGAGGAACGGGAGGTCGGGCACCTGCTCGCGTAAGTCCTCGAGTTCCTCGGGTTTTGTCGCGCCCACCACGAGGCCGACGTTGTCGTTCTCGTTCCACAGGTCCGCGAGCGCGGCGACCCGTTCGTACACCGGTTCGCCGGTCTCGAGTTCCAGGTCCTGGAGGTCCTCGCCGCCGGGGTTCGAGGTCCGACAGAGGACGAAGACGCCGGCCTCCTCGTCGGCCAGGAACGGCTGTAGCGAGTCCCGGCCCATGTAGGGGTTGACCGTGATCGCGTCGACCGTCTCGAGGATCCGTGCGTACTGGCGGGTCGTGTTCCCGATGTCGGCCCGCTTGGCGTCGAGCAGGACTGGAACACCTTTCCCGTGTGCGTACGCGACGGTCTCCTCCAGGGCGGCCCAGCCGTCCGGATCCTCGTAGAACGCGGCGTTTGGCTTGAAGACGGCGGCGTGTTCGTGGGTGGCGTCGATGATCCGCCGGTTGAACGCCCAGCGGGGCAGGTCGTACTCGTGGAGGTGGTCCGGGATCCGGTCGAGGTCGGGGTCGAGACCGATGCTGACGACGCTGTCGACCGTCCGGATCCGGTCGTGGAGCCGATCGAAGAAGTTCATGCGATGTTGCACTCGAGTGGACTCCCGACCGTCGAAAAGGTTGCTATCCTGCTGGCGACCCGACGTGGGCGGCCGCTCGAGCGAGCGATCGGTGCAGTCTCATACGGATTGCTGTAACTGTTTACCGGTGCAACCGCAGGACGGTCGTGGTTGCGCCGGTAATGACTTACAGCAGTCCGTATCAGGCCTCGAGCAGTTCGACCAGGTTGTTCTCCGGATCCCGGAGGAAACAGATCGTCGTCCCGCTCTCGGTCGTCCGGGGTTCGCTGATCGTTCGGACGTCGTCGGGCAACTCGCGGTAGAACGACTCGAGGTCGTCGACCGAGAGGCCGACGTGGACCGCGCCGGGCTGGTTGAGACCGGCGGCCGGCGAACCGCGGGCCTCGGGGTCGTACTCGACGAGTTCGATCCGGGAGCCGTCGGCAGCGAGGTGGGCGAACCGGGCGCTCGCGTCCTCGACGTCGACGGCCGCGGAGAACTCCTCGCCCGCGACCTCGAACCGGTCGACGACCTCGAGACCGAGCGTATCGCGGTAGAACGGGAGGACGGTCTCGAGGTCGCTGACGGTGATACCGACGTGGTGGGCGGCGGGGTCCTGTCGTGCCATGCCCGGTCGTGGAACGAGTAGCTACGAAAAACGTTCGACTCCGGGCCCGCGCTCGTCCCCGATTCCCACCGAGTCCGCGAGTCCGGATCGCCGGAGTGGCCGTTCCGGTCCGTACCGTTATCTCCCTGGCGAACGACGGTCCGGTATGCCCCGCGTGGCCCTCATCGCCCACGACGAGAAGAAACCGGATCTGATCGAGTTCGCAAACGACAACGAGGACCTGCTCGACGAGTGCGAACTGATCGCGACCGGAACCACCGGAAAGCGACTGCTCGAGGAGACGGATCTCGACGTCGAGCGCAAGGCGTCCGGGCCGCTCGGTGGGGACCTGATGATCGGCGCGGAGGTCGCGGAGGGCGTCCTCGACGGTATCGTTTTCCTCCGGGATCCGCTCCAGGCCCAGCCCCACGAGCCGGACATCTCCGCGCTGTTGCGGATCTGTGACGTCCACGAGACCGCGCTCGCGACCAACCTCGCGTCTGCCGAGTACCTCGTCGAGGGGCTGGCGGAGTGAGCGGCCCCGGCAGTAGTCAGCCCGCAATCTCGTCTGAAGCTCACAGTGGGCCCGTCGCGCCTTTTATGATCGTGGCACCGCCTCGTATCACCATGACCATCTACGAGAGCGACCTCCCCGGCGTCGGGAAGAAACACGAGGTCGAACTCGAGAACGGGGAACGGCTCGTCATCGTGACCCACAACACGGGGAAACGAGAAGTGTTCACGAAAGCAAACGAGGACGCCGACAGCGAGAAAGTGTTCGAGGCGTCGGATCGGCTCGCCCGCAAGATCGGGACGATCCTCGAGGGAGCGTACTTCCAGCCGGTTCGGACCGACCGGGTCGAGACGATGCTGTCGGACGAGACGTTCATCGAGTGGTACGGGGTCGACGACGACGCCCAGCTGGCGGGCGTCCCGATCGGGGACGCGGATATCCGGGAACGGACCGGGGTCTCCGTCATCGCGATCCAGCGCGACAACGATCTGATCTCCCCGCCGACGCCCGAGACCGTCATCGAGCCCGACGACACCGTCGTCGTCATCGGCGAACGGGAGGACTGTCGCGAGTTCGAGCGACTACTCTCGAGCCCGGAGTCGGAGTAATCGCCCGATGCTGATTACGTCGGAGGTGAGACCGAGTGGCAGCTGAATCGACCGCGCTGATCGACGCTGGAGTGCTTTTCGCCACGGTGGCGCTCGCCGGGGTGGTCGCGAACCGGATCAACCAGTCGGTGATCCCCTTCTACATCCTCGGCGGTATCCTCCTGGGTCCGTACGTGCTCGGCGAACTCCCCGAAGTCGTCGAGGACGTCGCCGGCCCCGGGATCGACCTCTCGCTTTTCGGCTACGACCTCATCGAGGCGGTCGGTGCCGTCGCGCTGGCCGAGACGGACTTCATCCACCTCGGCGCGGAACTGGGGATCGTCCTCCTCCTGTTTTTCCTCGGCCTCGAGTTCAACCTCGAGCGGCTGATCGCGGCCAGAGACAGGATCGGCAAAGCCGGCACCGTGGATCTCGCCATCAACTTCGGCGTCGGACTGGTCCTCGGGTGGCTGCTGTTTCGCGCGTTCCTGCCGGCCTTTCTCGCCGCCGGAGTGGTCTACATCTCCTCGAGTGCGATCATCACGAAGTCGCTGATCGATCTGGGCTGGATCGCCAACGACGAGGCCGACCCGATGCTCGGAACGCTCGTCTACGAGGACCTGTTCATCGCGGTCTACCTGGCGATTGCGACGGCGCTCGTCATGGGCGGCGGCGACGTCGGCGAGGCGCTGGGACAGATCGGCGTCGCCGTCGGATTCATCCTCGCGTTGCTCGTGGTCGTCTACGTCGGTACGTCGTGGTTCCAGCGGAGCCTGGAAACCGACTCCCACGAGTTCCTCGTCCTGCGGGCGCTCGGGATCACGACCCTGGTCTCGGGTGCCGCGCTCGCGCTCGGCGTCAGCGAAGCCGTCGCGGCCTTCTTCGTCGGGATGGCCTTTTCGGCGACCGACCACGTCCACGACCTCGAGAACCTGCTCGAACCGGTCCGGGACACCTTCGCCGCGGTGTTTTTCTTCTGGATCGGGCTGATCACCGACCCCGGGGTGTTTCTCGACGCGTTCGTCCTGGCAGCGATCGCCGCCGCAGTCGTGCTGACGGCCCCGTCGAAGCTCGTGAGCGGCTACCTCGGCGGCCGGATCTACGACCTGAGCGAACGCCGCTCGCTCCGGGTCGGGCTCGGGATGACGACCCGCGGCGAGTTCTCCCTGATCATCGCGAGCATCGCGATCGGCGGGGCCGGCATCGGCCTCACCGAGGGAACCGCCGAGGCGCTGTACGCCTTCGCCGTCGGCTACGTGCTCGTCATGAGCATCCTCGGGACGACGCTCATGCAGTACTCGAGCGAGATCGAGTCCGTCGTCGTGCCGCGTCTCGAGGCCCGCCACGAGACGACGGCGCGGCCGAGCGATGACTGAGTCGGACCCGTTCCGGCCGGGCCATGCAGCCGCGGTCCGAAGGGATAGCTTCAACCGCCTCGAGCCCTCCGTCCTCCCTATGATACGGGCGGTCGTCTTCGACCTCGATTACACGCTCGCGGTACCGACCCGGGATCGCGAGACGATCCTGCGGGAGGCCGTCGACGCCACCGGCGCACCGGAGATCACGCGCGAGGAGTACCTCGAGGTCCACGGCCAGCACCTCACCCGCGAGAGCCGCGAACCGATCTTCGCGGACTTGCTCGAGGGGAGAGTCGACGGGGACGAGGACGAGGACGGGGACGAGGACGAGAACGGGGGCGATGGCAGGGACAAGGACGGGAACCAGAACGAGGTCGGAGTCGCCCCCGAACGGCTCGCGGCCGCCTACCGCGAAACCATTGCCGACGCCCTCGAGCCCCTCCCGGGCGTCGAAGCCATGATCGCGGACCTCAGCGGGGAGTATCGCGTCGGTCTGCTCACAAACGGCCCCGTCCGCGCCCAGCGGGACAAACTCGAGACCCTTGGCTGGGAGGACGCCTTCGACGCCGCGCTGGTCACCGGGGAACTCGAGGCCGGCAAACCCGATCCGCGCGCGTTCGAGGCGATCGCGGCCGAACTCGACGTCGCGCCCGGCGAAACCGTCTACGTCGGCGACGACGTCGAGGCGGACGTCTACGGGGCGACGAACGCAGGGATGGCGGTCGTGCAAGTGCTCCTCGAGGACGGCCCCGACCCGGACCCGCGAGCGGCGGCCCACGTCGACCAGAAAGAGGTCGCGACGGCGATACCGGAGGTCGTCGCGAATCTGGACACGAACCGTAGTTAGGTGTCGGCGTCGGCCTCGAGACCGCGAACGACCGCGCACACCACGTCCGTCGCCCGCTTGACCGCCGCGCCGCTCTCGACGAACACGAGCGTCCGGGGCGGTTGCGTCGCCTTGGGGCGAACCCGGAGGTCCGCGGCCTCGGCTTCCTCGGCCGCACGGTCCTGTTGCAGTTCGAACTCGAGATGGGCGCGATCCTCGTGGACGAACGCTCGAGCGATGCGTCGGCCCTCCGTCTCGTCTTCGTCACCCTCGGAACCTCCGTCGTCTCGAGCGTCACCGACTATTTCCACGTCGTACGCGCGCGCGCCGTCGGGGGTCGGCTCGACGTCGGTATCCGCATTGGTTACCGCAACGGCCGCAAAGGCTCCGTCTTCGCGGCCGTCGAGTTCGGAGGAGAGCAACTGGGCGATCCGCGTCCCGTCGGTGATCCGATCTTCGACCATGTGCGTCGGTCGGGCGGCCGAGGATTAAGAGTACTCGTCTTCGGCCGTTCCCGAGTGGTCAGGCTTTCGCGTCCGAGTCGTCCTCCCCCAGCGCCGCCTTCGCGATCGGCGCGAGTTCCGAGACGTCGATCCCCTCGCGACGGGCGTAGACGACCGCCGCGGCCTCGATCGTCAGTCCGAGTTCGTCCTGGAGCCCGTTGATCGCGCCGACGGCCTCGTGTTTCTCCATCCCCTCGGCGACGAGCGCGTCGAGGACTCGCTCGAACGCGGACCGCTCCCGGAGGATGTCGTCGTCCGGGACGAAATCCTCGGGAACCGTCACCTCCGTGTGATCGAACGTCGGGACGAGGTCGTCCCCTTCGGGACCCTCGCGCTCGAGCAGCCCCTCTCGCGTGGCGACGTCGATCAGGCGCTTTGCCTGGTCGGGCGAGAACCAGTCACGATCCAGCGAGAGCGAGACGACGAACTCGCCCTCCTCGAGGCTGTTCGTGCCGTGCTGGATGAACGGGGCCGCGACGGCGACGCGAAGGCTCATCGGGGACGACTCTCGTGAGCGGCGAAATAACGGTGGCGGTTCGGGGACGGGGTCAGTCCGAAGCGCGGCCACCGCCGTTACGATCGGCACGGGACGGGGGCGGGAACTCGGTGGCCGAGGAGCCAGACCTCGCGGGTTCGGGCGGGTCGGGGAGCACGCAGCGGTCGGGCTCCTGGTTGACGTGCTGGTACCGGTCCGGTTCGTTCGCGAGGGGGTGGGCGGGGTTCTGGTCGCTGTCGATGCGAGCGGCGCGTACCTCGTCGAATCCACAGAGGCGCGCCCGAATGCCTCGCCAGTGGTAGCGGGTCTCCGCCGGGACCGACAGCGGCTGTGGCGGTTTTCCCTCGGGATGGTCGGTCGCGAGGATGGCGTTGTTCACGTTGCTCGCCAGGGCGTCGTGATCGACGAGCACCCCTACGCGAGCGTCACGCGGCGCTCTCGCGGCGAGGACGTCGAGTCCGAGGTGAAGCGCCCGGTACTCGGCGACGTTGTTGTCCGGCGGCGCGTCCGCGGTCGCAATCCGTGCGACGCGTGCGCCGTCGCGCGTTTCGATGACGGCCCCCAGGCCGCCGCCCGATTCCCGGAAGGACCCGTCGGTGGCGACGTAGAAATCGCGGTGATGAGTCCGGGGAGGATGGGCGATATGCGGCGTGGGCGACTCGTCGAACAGGTCCCGCAGTGCGGACCGGCCGTGAGCGGCCATATCCCGTGTAGGAGACGAGTACAACTTAAACTTGTGGGTGAATTCAGTGCTCGCGACGGGCCGACCCCGTTATGTGAGCGATTCAACGTCGAATCGGTCGTGAAAATGTGTCCCATACCACCAACATTTATATTACATATCCCTCTCATTAAGCCCGTATGAAGGGTGCTAACAACATAGCAATCGATCGCCGAACGCTGCTGAAACTCACCGGGGCTGCTGGAACCACGACCGGTCTGGCCGCGCTCGCCGGGTGCATGGGCGAGGAAGGTGAAGACGGGGAAGAAGGCGGTGACGGGAACGGGTTCGATCCAAGCGAGATGACCGTGACGCTGTCACAGTTCCCCGATACCATCGACCCGCTCGACCACATCACCGGGGACTACTTCGACGTCTACGACCACATCTACGAGCCCCTGTTCGACTTCGAGCCGGGCGAGGGGATCTTCCCGCGCGTCGCCGAGGACTGGGAAGCACAGGGCGACGGGACGACCGAGGTTTACCTTCGGGACGACGTCGTCTTCCACAACGGCGACGACCTGACCGCGGAGGACGTCGCCTGGACGATCGAGCGGACGATCGACCCCGAGATGGGCGTCCCCAGTCCGATCGGGACGTTCGGTCTCGGCTCGATCGAAGGCGCGGAGGCGGTCGACGAAACGACCGTCGCCATCGAGTACGGCGCCGCGCCGGGTCTCGCCGAGTTCGAGTTCGGCAACTACGCCCGCGCGCTCAACCGCCAGTGGGCGATCGACAACCACGACGCCGAAAACGACGCGATCTCCGGGTCCAGTCCCGAGGACTTCAACGGGACCGGCCCCTACGAGGTCGTCGACTTCACTTCCGGCGAAGAGATCGTCCTCGAGCGGTTCGACGACTACTGGGGCGACGAGCCACCGTTCGAACAGGTCACGTTCAACGCGGACAGCGAATCCAGCGGTCGCGTCGCCTCGCTCGAGGCGGGCGAGACCGACCTGACGATCAACATCCTGCCGGAGGACGTGGCGACGGTGCAGGAAGCGCCGGACATCGAGGTCCGACGGGTGACGAGCTTCCGGAACATCTTCTGCCCGATGAAAAACACCGTCGAGCCGTTCGACAGCCAGGAGTTCCGGCAGGCGATGAACTACGCCGTGGACAACACGGAGATCGTCGAGACGGCCCTCAGCGGGTTCGGCGAACCGCGCGGCCAGCCCGTCGCGCCCGGTATCAACGGCTTCAACGACGACATCGAACCCTACGAGCAGGACATCGGCATGGCCGAGAGCCTGGTCGAGGAGAGCGGTTACGGCGGCGCCGAGATCGAACTCGTCGCGCCCCAGGGCCGGTACCTCAACGACGCCGACATCGCCGAGATGGTCGCCGACCAGATCGACCAGCTCGAGAACGTCAGTTGCGAGGCGAGCATCGTCGACTTCGGTGTCGTCTCCGACGCCAACCAGGCGGGGGTCGACCCCGACGAATTCGGCGACACCTGGGAGATCCCGTTCTACATGATCGGGTGGGGGACCATCACTGGCGACACCGACTACGGCGTCCAGGGCTTCTTTACGATCCCGGACAACCCGAACCGGACCTTCGACGACGAGGAGCTCAGCGACGCCATCCTCGAGAGCCAGCAGATCGAGGACCCCGACGAGCGACGCCAGAAGCTCGAGGAAGTCAACCAGCTGGCCCACGAGAAGGCGCCGTTCGTGTTCCTGCACACCCAGGAGAGCATTTACGGCATTCGCGAGGAGATCCAGTGGGAACCCCGCGAGGACGAGACCGTCTACCTCTGGGGAATGGACGCGTAGCGTCGCTGCCGTAATCGGATCGAAACCCTAATCATTATCCTTTCGATCTTCATGATATGTTCCAATGAGCCTGGGTAAGTTTCTCGTCCGGCGGATACTCCAGGGCATATTCGTCATCTGGGGCGCGATCACGATCATGTTCGGACTCCGTGCGGTGTCGCCGGGCGATCCGGCGAATCTGATGCTCGCGGAGGGTGCCACTCAAGAGTTGGTCGAACAGGTCAGACGCGAGGAAGGCCTCGATCAGCCGATCTACGTCCAGTACTTCGACTACCTCCAGGGAATCGTCACCGGCGACTTCGGGTACTCCTGGCAATCGAACCGGGAGGTCGAGGCGATGGTGATCGAGCGCATCCCCGCGACGATCGAACTCGCGGTGGCCGCGACCATCGTCGCGATCGTCATCGCGATTCCGCTGGGCGTGATCTCGGCGACGCGGCGAAACCAGCCGTCCGACTACGGGGCGACGCTGTTCTCGCTGCTTGGCATCTCGACGCCGAACTTCTGGCTAGGACTGATGTTGATCCTGGTGCTCGGCGTCTGGACCGGGGTCTTCCCGACCGGACGTCGACCGGTCGGACTCGGCGAAGCCGCGATGACGTTCGCCCAAACCGGGTCGCCCGGTGACCTGTTCACGTGGCTGCGGTACATCACGCTCCCGGCGCTCACGCTCGGGACGTACTTCACGGCGCTCATCACCCGCCTCACCCGGAGCGGTATGATCGACGAACTCGGGAAACCGTACGTGACCGCCAGCCGTGCGAAGGGACTGCCCAACGTGCTCGTCCGGTACAAGCACGTGCTCCGGAACACGATGATCCCGATCATCACCGTCCTGGGGCTCCAGATGGGGACCCTGATGGGCGGTGCAGTCATCACGGAGACGGTATTCAACTGGCCCGGACTGGGCCTACGGCTCATCGACGCCCTCGACGCCCGCGACTGGCCGCTCATGCAGGGCATCATTCTGTTCATCGCGGTCGCGTTCGTGGTGATCAACATCGTCGTCGACGGACTCTACTCGTACCTCAACCCGCAGGTGAGAGAATGATCTCGGACAGAGTCAAGTCGAACCTGAAACAGACGCTCTCGGAGAGTTTGCTCCCGAAGATCGGGCTGCTACTACTGGTATCGATCGTCCTCATGGCGATCTTCGCGCCGCTTCTGGCCACTCACGACCCGACGAGGACGGGGTACTACAGCGAACAGGGATCGGAGTATCCGCCGATCGGCCACGAATACACGACCCAGGTCGCATCGGAGGGTGAGATCGCCGAAATCACCGTCGAGCCGACCTCCGAACACGTTCTCGGTACCAACAACGTCGGCCAGGACGTCTATTCGCGGTTCCTCTACGGCGCTCGAGTGTCGCTGTTGGTCGGGATACTCGGCACCACGATGGCGCTGGTAATCGGGGTGCCGTTCGGCCTCATTTCCGGCTACTACGGCGGCCGGGTGGACGACGGGCTGATGCGGATCGCGGACACCATGCTCGCGTTCCCCGCGCTCGTGCTCGCGCTGGCGTTGATCGGCGTGTTCGGCGAATCGCCGGTGATGGTCCCCGACCCGTTCGTCATGGCGGGACTCGCCGACGGGATGCCGGAGTCGATACCCATCCCGGGTACCGTGACGATCGTCGTCGCGCTGGTGACCTGGGTGTGGTTCGCCCGCGTCGCCCGCGGGGAGGCCCTGTCGATCCGCAACGAGGAGTACGTGAAGGCGGCCCGGAGCTTCGGCACCAGCAACAGGACGATCCTGCTCAAACACGTCCTACCGAACAGCCTCACGCCGATCATCGTCCTCGCGTCGATCCAGGTCGCGACCATCATCCTGATCGAGGCCTCCCTGGCGTATCTCGGCTTCTCCGGGACGACGCTGTCGTGGGGGTACGAGATCGAGCGCGGGCAGGACGTGCTCAGGACCCGACCGTGGGTCGCGATGATCCCGGGCATCGGGATCGTCCTGGCCGTGATCAGCATCAACCTGCTCGGCGACTGGTTCCGCGACGCACTGGACCCGAACATCGAGGGTGAGGCGCGATGACAGAAACAGAAATGGATACGACGACACGGAACACGAACGCGGAGGAGATCCTCCGTGTGAGCGGTCTCTCGACTCGCTTCTTCACGCAGGAGGGACAGGTAAACGCGGTCTCGGACCTCGATCTACGGATCGAACGCGGCGAGGTCTTCGGGATCGTCGGGGAAAGCGGCAGCGGCAAAAGTGTCACCGCCAGGTCGCTCATGGACCTGATCGAACCCCCCGGCGAGATCACCGAGGGGAAAATCGAGTACAACGACCCGGACCTGGCCGACGCGGTACGAGACGACTACCCCCAGGCCGTCGACGGGGAGTACGTCGACTTACTCGAGGTCCCGGCGGACGTCCGCGAGTCGCTTCGCGGGACGTCGTTCAGCATGATCTTCCAGGACCCCGAGAGCAGTTTCAACCCGACGCTGACCGTCGGCGAACAGCTCGCGGAGGCGGTCGAGGTCCAGCGCCGTGCGAGCGCGCGGCCCCGATCGACCCGTGCCAAGACCCAGGACTACACGCTCGCTTCCTTCGCCCTGTCGACGGTGCTCCCCTCGAGGGAGTACGTCAGCGAGGAGAGCCGCGAGCGGGCCATCGAACTGCTCGAGATGGTCGGCATTCCCGACCCCGTCGAGCGGGCCGACGAGTACCCCCACGAGTACTCCGGGGGGATGCTTCAGCGGGCGATGATCGCCCAGGCGCTCGCCGGCGAACCCGACGTACTGGTCGCCGACGAGCCGACGACGGCCCTCGACGTGACGATCCAGGCGCAGATCCTCGATCTGCTGGCCGAGATCCAGGAGGAGACCGGGATGACGATCGTCCTGATCACCCACAATCTCGGCGTCATCGCCCGCATGTGCGACCGCGTCGGCGTCATGTACGCCGGCGAGATCGTCGAGCGCGGCACCCTCGAGGACGTGTTCGACGACCACGTCCACCCCTACACGGAGGGGCTGCTCGGCTCGATCCCCGACCTCGAGGGGGCACGCGGCCGCCTGCAGCCGATCCCCGGCAACGTGCCGAGCCTCCTCGATTCGGAGATGGAAGATCGGTGTTACTTCGCCGACCGCTGTCCGAACGCCATGGAGGACTGCCTGGATCACCCGCCGGAGTACGACGCCGACGGGAGCGCGGACCACGAGGTCCGGTGTGTTCTCGCCGAACGGGACTACGAGGAGTCCCGGGCGTTGCCCGAGGGTTACTTCGGCGAGACGGAACGCCCGGCCGCGGACAAGCACGCCGATCCGGACCGCACGGAAGAAGACGTCCAGCCCGAGCGGGCCGAGCAACCGGTCGACGACTCCGGAGGTGATCGTCTATGAGTTCGGACCTCTCGGACGCGACGGGAGCAGAGACGGCGGACGCCGCGAGCGATGCCGACGGCGAGCAACCCCTCGTCCGGGTCGAGGGACTGGAGAAGTACTTCTGGGAGAACGACTCACTGATCGACCGCCTGCTCGGGGACGAGCCCGTCGCCGTCCGCGCGGTCGACGGCGTCAGCTTCGACATCCACGAGGGCGAGACGCTCGGCCTCGTCGGCGAGTCCGGCTGCGGGAAATCCACCACGGGCGAGACGCTGTTGCGCCTGCAGGAGCCAACGAACGGCCGCGTCGAATTCGACGGCGAGAACGTCTACGACCTCGACGGGAGCGAGCTGACGGACTTCCGGCGGTCGGCCCAGGTCGTCTTCCAGGACCCCTTCTCGAGTCTCGACCCGCGGATGACGATCGGCGACATCGTCCAGCAACCGCTCGACGTCCACGACGTCGGAACCGAAGCCGAGCGCGAAGAGCGCGTTCGCGACCTCCTCGAGCGGGTCGGACTCTCGGTCGACCAGCTCGATCGGTTCCCCCACGAGTTCTCCGGCGGCCAGCGCCAGCGCATCGGCATCGCGCGGGCGCTCGCGCTCGATCCGGAGTTCCTCGTCCTCGACGAACCGACGAGCGCGCTCGACGTCTCCGTCCAGGCGCAGGTGTTGAACCTGCTGGACGACCTCCAGACGGAGTTCGACCTGACCTACCTGCTGATCAGCCACGACCTCTCGGTGATCCGCCACATCTGCGACCGCGTCGCGGTGATGTATCTGGGCGAGATCGTCGAGGTCGGGCCGGCCGACGACCTCTTCGAGGACCCGAGACATCCCTACACGCAGGCGCTGCTCGAGAGCGTCCCGCGAGCGTCGACGGCGGAACAGGACCGCGACATCGAGACGCTGTCGGGCGACGTTCCCTCGCCGCGTGACCCGCCCAGCGGCTGTCGGTTCCGGACCCGGTGTCCGAAGGTGATCCCGCCGGCCGACCTTGAGATCGAGCAGGCGGATTTCCGCGAGCTCATGGATCTCCGCGAGCGCATCGAGCGACGGGACGTCTCCCTCGAGACGGTCGGCGAGGACGGCCGGTTCGAGTTCGAGGACGGATCGGTACCCGAGCGGGACGTCTCCGCGTTCGTGACGGCGCTCAAGGACAGGTTGCTCGACCGCGACCTCCCGGCGGAACACGACGCCGTCGTCGAAGAGGCGCTGACCGAACTCGCAACCTCGAACTGGGACGCCGCCGCGGAGACGCTCCGTGCGGAGTACCAGAGCGTCTGCGAACGCGAAAATCCGCCCCTCGAGACGCCCGCGTCCTGGGCCGGAGCGGACGTCGACTCGAGCGAGGGTGAGGATCATCCCGTTGCCTGTCACCTCTACGCGGAGTCGACGCGGTCCGCCCCCGAGCCGGACCCGTAATCTCGCTTATCGGCGGCGACTACCTTTCTCCACCGGTATATCGGAGAAAAAGAGGATTCCGGGGGAGACCCAATCTGTATTGGCACCAGGTGTAATACCGGCCGTCTCCTGAAACGGGTATGAACCGATCTAGCGACAGCCGAATGGAAGCCGCCTGTTCTCTCCTCGCGAAGTCGAAACGCCGCTACGTGCTCTATCAGCTGGTAGACGACCGCGCTGCACACATCGAAGATCTCGTGACCCAGGTTGCAGCCTGGGACGCAGGCGAGCCCGTCGACCGGATCGACGACGAGACCCGACAGCGGACCTACGTCTCGCTCGTCCACAACCACCTCCCGCGACTGGCCGACTACGACATCATCGACTACGACCTGCGAAGCGGCGACATCGTCCTCGCCGAGGGCTTCGAGGACATCCAGCCGCTGCTCGAGCAGTTCAGACAGACCGAAGAGGATCCGGAGCTTCGCGCCCGCCCCGCGCTCTGATCGGCGATCGAACGCGAAATCGGTTCCGGTGTCCGTCCCCGTGTCGGTGTCCGTGCCCGTTCGCGCTGTCGATTTCGGCGTCCGTATCGGTGTCGCCGCCCGTCTCTTTGCTTCGAATCGAAACCAATAGGACACTCCGAGCGGGAGTGCCGATGTGAGCCGTTATCGAAACGTCGGACTCTTCCTGACGCTTGCAGCCTGCTGGGGATCGGCCTTCGTCGCGATCAGCGCCGGCCTGGAGCACTTCCCGCCGGTGCTGTTCGCCGCGTTACGGTACGACGTCGCCGGCGTCATCATGCTCGGCTACGCGGCCTACGCCCTCGAAGACGGGGCGTGGCTCCCGCGGGGGCGCGCCGAGTGGGCGGTCGTCGCGGTCGGGGCCGTACTGCTGATCGCCGCGTATCACGCGTTCCTGTTCGTCGGCCAGCAACACACGACCGCGGCCGCCGCAGCCATCCTCGTGAGCCTCTCGCCCGTGTTGACCACCGGGTTCGCCCGGGCGCTGGTCCCGTCGGACGCCCTGTCCGCGATCGGGGTCGTCGGCGTCGCCCTGGGACTGGTCGGCGTGGCGATCATCTCCCAGCCCGATCCGTCGAACCTGCTTGCGACCGACTTCGTCGCGAAACTGCTCGTCTTCTGTGCTGCGGCCTCGTTCGCGCTCGGGAGCGTGCTGACGCGGCGGATCGACGCCTCGTTGCCGATCGAGACGATGGAGGCCTGGTCGATGATCGGCGGGGCACTGGTGATGCACCTCGTCAGCCTCGCGCTGGCCGAGCCGATCGAACCGTCCGCCTGGACTGATCCCCAGGCGCTCGGCGCGCTGGGCTATCTCGCGCTCGTCGCGAGCGCCCTCGGCTTCCTGCTTTACTTCGACCTGCTGGAACGGCTGGGGGCCGTCGAGATCAACATGGTGTCGTACGTCGCGCCGATCTTCGCGACGGTCGTCGGCTGGCTCTATCTGGGGGAGGTCGTCGATGCGACCACCGTCCTCGGGTTCGGCTTCATCGTCGCCGGGTTCGCCCTCGTCAAACGCCGGGCGCTCCGGGAGGAGTTCGCCCACGTCAACCGGCTGTACTCGAACTCGAGGGAGTGACAGCGACCGACCCGCTATCGACCGTACGAGTGGCCCACGTACAGCGCGACCAGGTTGAGTGCCACGAGCGCGACGAAGACGAGCGTCCGGAACCGGGTCGACAGGCCGGACGCGAGCAACGGCAGGGAAAGAAACGGTAACACGACCGCCATCCAGAATCCCGCCCGTCGGATCGGCGTCGCAAGCGCCGGGACGGCTCGCTCGAGGCGACGGTCGTGGTCCGGGCTCGTCTCCGCCTGCGTCTCCGGGTCGTCCGTGGCGGTCGTCGAGGTCGGGGCGGCCGTATTCGTTGCACCTGTGGCACTCGAGGCCGATTCCTCCCTCGCGTTCGGCGAGTCCGCCGACGTGGATGCGGATGGAGAGGGGGATCGGGACTGGACCGTCGAGGCCGACCCGGAGGCCGAGGTCGGTCCATCGCTTGCGGCTGACGAATCGCTCATCGAAACACCTGCTATCGGCGCTAGTTCCGCCCCGGGAGCCATATATCGTCCCGACGGTTTCGTTCGGTTAGCGACGATTCACTCGAGTAACCGCCGCGAGCCGTCGTTCGTCGCCGCCTTCGCGAAAACCGCTGTTTTCAGCGCTCGAAAAACCCGTTTCCGCCCGTTTCTCGGCGTGAGGTGCTGCCTTCCCCCGCTCAATTTCGAATTACGGCGCCGGCGCCGCCGTCGCTCGAGAGTCGACGTGGGAACAGGTCCCGCCTACTGTATGGGTAGCGGCGGACGAGAGCGGCGTTGGACGCGAACCGCGAGGCTGTCGCTGCTCGACGAACCCGGAGAAAACGGCGGTCGGATTCGAACGAACCGAGGCCGGTTCGACTACTGGAAGCCGATCCGGCTGCTGCGACGACCCGTCGGATCCGGTCCGCCGGAGCCGCCCTGGAACTCCTCTTCGATCCGCTCGTAGTAGTCGAGGATGTCGTCCGTGATCGTCGGCCGGACGTTCTCCATCGCCTGACGGAAGTGGCGCATCTCGACGACGTCCGCCTCCTCGTCCTCGCGCAGCGCCTCGATCGCCGCCTCGCGGGCGATCGACTCGAGGTCGCTGCCGACGTAGCCGTCGGTGATCTCGGCGATCTCGCGCAGCGTGACGTCGGCCGCCAGCGGCGTATCCTCCGTGTGGATCTCGAGGATGCGCTCGCGACCGTCGACGTCCGGCTCGCCGATCATGACCAGCCGGTCGAACCGGCCCGACCGCAGGAGCGCGGGATCGATCATGTCCGGCCGGTTGGTCGCGCCGATCACCATCACGTCCTCCATCTCCTCTAGCCCATCGAGTTCGGTCAGCAGCTGGTTGACGACCCGCTCGGAGACGTTCGAGCCGGTCTCGCCGCCGCCACGACCCGGCGCGAGCGCGTCGAGTTCGTCGAAGAAGATGACGGTAGGCGAGACCTGTCGGGCCTTGCGGAACGTCTGGCGGATCGCCTTCTCTGACTCACCGACCCACTTCGAGAGCAGTTGCGGCCCGCGCACCGAGATGAAGTTCGCGTTGGTCTCGTTGGCGACGGCTTTCGCCATCAGCGTCTTCCCGGTGCCCGGCGGCCCGTACAGGAGGACGCCGGCCGGCGGATCGATGCCGAGCCGGTCGAACCGCTGGGGGTTGTTGAGCGGCCACTCGACGGACTCCTGGACCTGGTCTTTGGCGTCGTGGAGGCCCCCGACGTCGTCCCAGGAGATCTTCGGCAACTCGACTAGCACCTCCCGCATCGCGGAGGGTTCGACCTCGTTGAGCGCGCCGCGGAAGTCCTCCCGCTTGACGATCATCCGGTCGATCAGGCTCGGCGGGATGTCCTCCTCGTCGAGGTCGATCTCGGGGAGGTATCGGCGGAGGGCCTTCATCGCGGCTTCCTTCGTCAGCGACTCGATGTCCGCGCCGACGAAGCCGTGGGTCTCGTCCGCGAGGTGGCCGAGGTTGACGTCATCCGAGAGGGGCATGCCGCGGGTGTGGATCTGGAGGATCTCCTCGCGGCCCGTCTCGTCGGGGACGCCGATCTCGATCTCGCGGTCGAACCGGCCCGGCCGGCGCAGCGCGGGGTCGACGCTGTCGACGCGGTTGGTGGCCGCGATGACGATGACCTGGCCCCGGGCCTCGAGGCCGTCCATCATCGTCAGCAGTTGTGCGACGACGCGGCGCTCGACCTCGCCGGTGACGTCTTCCCGCTTGGGCGCGATGGAGTCGAGTTCGTCGATGAAGATGATCGACGGCGACTCCTCGCTCGCGTCCTCGAATATCTCCCGGAGCTGTTGCTCGGACTCCCCGTAGTACTTCGAGATGATCTCCGGTCCGGCGATGGAGAAGAAACTCGCGGAGGTCTCGTTGGCGACGGCCTTCGCGAGCAGGGTCTTCCCGGTGCCCGGCGGCCCGTGGAGCAGGACGCCCTGCGGAGGCTCGATGCCGAGCTTCTTGAAGATCTGCGGGTGTTTCATCGGGAGTTCCACCATCTCCCTGACCCGCTGGATCTCGCTTTGGAGGCCGCCAATGTCCTCGTAGGTGATCCCGCCCCCGGTCTTCTCGAACCCGGAGATGGGTTCCTCCCGGAGTTCGACGTCGGTGTCCTCGGTGATGAGGACGACGCCCTCCGGTTCGGTCTCGACGGCGATCAGCGGGATCGCCTGGCCGGGAGAGCGCATAAACGGATGGTTCGTCGAGGACATGACCGGGACGATGTCGCGACCGACGACCGGCCGCTTGAGGATCTGGCGTTTCACCATGCCGGCGGCGTCGGAGCCGAACTGGACCGACGCCTCCTCCGGGGGCGCGAGGACGAGTTCGTCGGCTTTCGTCGCCTCGGCCTTCCGGATCGTCACCCGTTCACCGATCCCGACGTCGGCGTTCTGTCGCGTGAAGCCGTCGATCCGGACGGTGTCCGTGTTCCAGTCCTGCCGGTCTGCACGCCACACTTTCGCGGCGGTCGTATCCGCACCTTCGATCTCGATGATGTCGCCCGGACTGAGCTTCAGGTGCAACAGCGTGTCCGGGTCGAGTCGGGCGATACCACGACCCGAGTCGTTCGGGTACGCCTTCGCAACCTCCAGTTGAACTTCGTTCATGATTCGGGATGGACGGCGATGTCAATGACTCCGATTCGTTATCGGATAGGCTTTTTGCTAGCTTGGGTTTGCTAGATGCTACCAATTCAAAGAAAGGGGAGCGGATACATAGATGTGACGGCATCGGCGGATTTGGTTCCCCCCCGGTCCGGTTCCGGCCCCGAGAAGATGGGTTTTTGCCCGTGCCGGTCCCCCACGTAGCCATGACTGGGACCAGTGCGCGCACGCTCGCGTTCGACGGCCGCATGGGCGCAAGCGGCGATATGATCCTCGCCGCCCTGCTCGACGCCGGCGCGGACCCCGACGCGCTCGAGGCGGTGACCGAGGAACTCGATCTCGAGTACCGACTCGAAGAGACCACGAAGTGCGGCATCTCCACGACTGCGGTGGACGTGTTCCTGACGGACGGGGACGAAGGGACCCCGGAAGGGGCCCGTGACGGGGACGAACAGGACGACTCGGACTTCGATCGGGGGGACGGGACCGACGATCAGTCCCACGGTCACGGGTCCGAAGGCGACCATCACCATCGTCACGAGCACGATCACGGCCACGACCACGGCCACGACGGCGTCCGCGCCGAGGGCCACGGCCCCCACCGCAGCTACCTCGAGGTCCGCGACATCGTCGAGCGAATGGCCCTTCCGGACCCCGTCGAGCGCGACGCGCTGGCCATCTTCGAACTCCTCGGTGAGGCCGAAGCCAGCGTCCACGGCGAGGCACTCGAGGACATCCACTTCCACGAGGTCGGGGCCGACGACGCGATCGCCGACGTGGTCGGCGCGGCCGCCCTCGTTCACGATCTGGACGTCGACCGGGTCGTGACGACGCCGCTTGCCACCGGCGGCGGCGCTACCTCGATGAGCCACGGCGAGTACCCCGTCCCGACGCCCGCCGTCGTCGAGATCGCCGAGCGCGCCGACTGGTCGCTGCGGGGCGGCCCCGTCGACGCCGAACTCCTGACTCCCACGGGCGCGGCGATCCTGGGCCACTACGCCGAGGGCGTCGAGTCGCTGCCGCCCCTCGAGGTCGACGGGTCGGGGTACGGCGCAGGCGGCTACGACCTCGATCCCCACCCGAACGTCCTCCGCGTGCTAGTCGGCGACGGCTCCGGCGAAGGGGGACTGGTGAAAGACGCCATCGCCGTCCTCGAGACGAACCTCGACGACGCCACGCCGGAGGTGCTCGGTGGACTGCAGGAGACCCTCGCGGACGCGGGTGCGCGAGACGTTTCGATCCTCCCGGCGACGATGAAGAAGTCCCGGCCGGGGCATCTCGTGAAGGTGATCTGCAAACCGGCCGACCGGGAGCGGGTTGCCCGCCGCCTCGCCGAGGAGACCGGCACGCTCGGGATTCGTGACTCCGGCGCGAGCCACCGGTGGATCGCCGAGCGGGCGTTCGAGACCGTGGAACTGGATCTCGACGGCGAGACCTACGCGGTGACGGTGAAAGTCGCAAGGGACGCCGACGGCGACGTCTACGACGTGAGCGCTGAGTACGACGACGCACGGGACGTGGCTCGAGCGTCCGGCGTCGCCGTTCGCGACGTAATTAGACGGGCCGAAGCGGCGGCCGAATCGGAGTCGTGGCGAACCTGAACTGCGGCCCGACGAGAACGGGTGGCCACGGGTATGGATCAGCGCCGAAAACAGAAGGGAAGGTCGTCGCATCCGCCGACGTACCAGCGGAACACGTCGGGTCCGTTGCCGCTACGCCAGCTAGTCCAGGTCGTCGCCGTCGACGGTAACGGAGACTCCGGTGACGTCACCGGAGGTGGCCGACTGGTTGACGTCAGCGACGTTGTTCTGCTCGACGTTCTGGACCTGGTTCGTCGTCGCGTCGGCGAACGCGATCGATACCGCTATCGAGTCGCCGCCGTCTACGCCAGCGAGGACGTCGGCTGTCCCGCTGTCCTCGTGAGAGGCGGCGGCCGTTCCCGCGAATCCCATTGCCAGTACACTGGCCATCAGTGCTATCGTCAGTGTGATCGTAAGTGCGCGTTTCATAGTTGATCGTTGTGAGGCACGCATCACACCGGCGATCGACAGCGGGAACGACGATCCGACAGGTGTGTGTACTCCGGCGAGATAGCCACTGCCGTCTCCCCGCTGCTCCCGCTGTGACGCGTTACCCAGTCGTTCCCTATCAGGGAAGCCCACTTCAACCCGAAGAACGGTTTCGGGGAGAATTGGGCCATTAGCATGACTCTATCGACGCCCAAAGACCGAATGCGACAGATCTCTGAACGAACTCGAGTCGGCCGTTCGAGCATATTGGATACGGGGAGTGCAACGACGACCTTTCCGGAACAGGTCGGTCGTCGGACTCTCGCGACGCCACTGTGGGTCGTTCTCGATCAACAGACGGCAGACACGGTCGCTACGGGCTCCGAGTCGACGGCCGAAAAAAGCAGAATCAAAATTCCGTTCGAGACGGATGTCGGCGTGTGAGTATCAGGGAACGTTACGATTATCCGTTGCCGTCGTTGCCGTCATCGTCGCCGTTGTCGTCCAGGTCGTTCTCCCAGTCGACGTTCACGTCGACGCCGGTGACGTCACCGGTCGTGGCGGTCTGGTCGACCTCGGCGATGTTGTTCTGCTCGACGTTCTGGACCTGAGTCGTCTCGGCAGCGGCGAACGCACCGCTCGCGGCTATCGCATCGCCACCGCCGTCGTCAGTCACAGCTCCGCCAGCGGAACCACCCTTCTGGTGACCGGACTGACCCGCGGCGGCGGCACCGGAGCCACCCCCGTCGCTCGCGGCGAACGCGTCGCCGGACTGGGCGACTGCGAGGGTGTTAGCCTCTTGCACGTTGGTATTGTCCTGGTTTACGGTGGCCGTGGTGGTGGCGTCACCGGACGACAGGTTCTGATCGCCGACGCTGATGTCGATATTGATTCCGTCGTCGTCGTCGACGTTCTGTGCCGCAGCCGTTCCGGCGAACCCCATCGCCATCATGCTGCCGATCAACGCTACTGTCAGTGTAATTGTGAGTGCGCGCTTCATATTTAGTGTCTATTAGGCACGCATCACACGGGCGGGCCGTAACGAGATCAGTGGCCCACTCGGAGCCACACCTCGTCGGGGTAGGCACCGCCATCTCCCCTACTCCTGCTGTGACGCGTTGCCCAATCGCCACTCATCACGGAAACCCACTTCAACCCGAAGAACGGTTTCGGGGAGAATTGGGCCATTAGACGGCTCGAGGGGCGGATTTAGTTGATAACCGCGAGATTCCATCCACGACGAATGAACGTCCGTTCTCGGTACGACGGAACTATAGGCCCCGTTTGCTACAGTTACATCGATTTCATACCGGCTGCCGCCCCCGAAATACCGGCTGAACGACCGTCAGTAAGCCCGTCGTATATAGACGACTGACGGTTCGATCGGCGAGAAATTTCACCGGAACGGAACACCGGCGGCGGCTGCCGAACCAGGTCGGCCGACCGTTCCGAAGCCCTGTAATTCTCCCATGAGGCGGATTCTAACTGGGGATCTCCTCGAGCCGTATTCACACCTTGTAATTGGAAGCCACCGGTTTCGGCCTGCGTACGCTCGACGTGGAACGAGTAGGCTCCTTCATATCGGAATCAACTGACAGATAACAAAGTCTGTCATCCGGATACGAAGGTTCACGCCGTGGAGATGCAGAAACTAACGACTCTCACGGCTCAAGTCAAACGAATCATGACCAACACGACGACGATACGTTCACAGTGTACGACGGTTCTTATGGCCTGTATAGTCGCCTTAGCGATGGTAGCCGGCGGTGCACCGGCGGTTGCCGCGGGCGAGGACGCCGACACCGGTTCGGAGTCCATCCACGCCCTCGAGGATGGCGAAGAGCTGTACCTAGTGTTCGGTGCTGACCTCGGCGATATGACGCTCGAGGAGTACATCGAAGCGCACGCGTCGGGCACCGCCGCGGCCGACGCGGAGGTCACCCAGTACCAGGACGTCAGCCAGGTCAACATCAACCAGCAGGGGAACGCGACCTCCATCTCGATCGACGGCGGTGAGGCCACCGCCGTCCAGGAGGCCACCCAGCAGAACGACAACGTCCAGTTCGGCGACGCCTCTTCCTCGAGCGTCCAGTCGACGCAGTTCGAGGACGTCGGGACCGTGACGGTCGTCCTCGGGAACGGCGACGGCAAGCACTTCGACGGCTGGGGTGTTGCCGACAAGAAAGGTGACAAACCGGACGTCGACGCCGATCAGGCCGCCGATGCGGAGGTCACCCAGGTCCAGGAAGTCGGCCAGCTCAACTACAACGAGCAGAACGTCGCCTTCGCGATCGCCGAAAACGAGAGCGAGGCCGTCGCCCTGCAGTACTCCGAGCAGGCCAACCAGAACCTGCAACAGGGCGTCGCGAACGCTACCAACGTCTACATGGGCGACGGCGAGTTCAGCGACCAGTCCGCCCAGGCCTCTGTCGAACAGGGCCAGGCGACGGACCAGATGAACGTCAACGAACAGGACGGCGCGGTCGCGATCGCCGTCGGCAACAACAGTACGGCGACCGCGATCCAGTTCACCGAACAGACCAACTTCAACGAGCAGATCGGCGAGGCCGACGCCGCGAACGTCATCGCCGGCATGCCCGGCATGAACGTCGCGACCGCCGGCTTCACCGGCGACAACGGCGTCGTCCAGACCGAAAGCACGCTGAAGGGACTGCACGGTGACAAGGACCCGGACAAGGATCACAAGAAGGGCTCCGACGAGATCCAGACCGCGACCACCGAGGTGACCCAAGAGCAAGGCGTCGAGCAGATGAACGTCAACCTGCAAAACACCGCCTTCGCGTACGCGACCAACAGCAGCAACGCCACCGCGCTGCAGTTGTCCTACCAGCAGAACATCAACGCACAGGTCGGATTCGCCGAGGCGCTGAACGTCTACGCCGGACCCGGTCACGTCAACGACGGCGTCATCGCCTCCGAGACGACCAGCGTGACCCTAGGTGGCAACGACGTCGGCGGCGTCTCCGGAATCGCCTACGACTCCGACGCCAACCAGACCAACGACGTCGAGCAACACGCCACCGCGCAGATCGAGCAAGTTCAGTTCGTGACCCAGGAGAACGTCAACGAGCAGCAGGCCGCAGTCGCCGTCGCCGACAACGGCGGCAGCGCCGACTCCGCGCAGTTGACCATCCAGGAGAACGAGAACGTCCAGTTCGCGTCGGTCGCCGCGACCAACGTCTGGGCCGCTTCGTAACTGAATACCCTCGAGACTGCCTTCGGCTACCGCTTCGACGTCGTATTCGATTTCTCCCGTTTCTTCGGAGCCTCGTGCCGCTAGAGGCGTCTCGCTCCCACTGTGAGACCACAGTAACGCACCTGAGAGTCGTGGTATCCGATCGATCGCTGGCGTCGCTACCGTGCGATCGGATACCGAGATATCGGTCGGTAAACGCGAAGCGACGCGATCGATTCGGCCGGAGTGTGAAATTTATCGCTCGAACGAGGACTGTTTCAGCGAGTTCCAACCGTATTGACGAAACCGTTCAATCCTATTGTCTATTTATCCGGTGAGACGATCACGGACGCAAACGATACCCCTTATCGATACGAGCGGGTATGGCTATCGAGACCGCCGTCGTCCTCGCTGCCGGGGAGGGAACCCGACTCCGCCCGCTGACGCGGAATCGACCCAAGCCGATGCTCCCGGCGGCGACGAAACCCATCCTCGAGCACGTCTTCGATCAACTCCTCGAGGCGGGGATCGAGAGGCTGGTCGTCGTCGTCGGCTACGGCCGGAACCGGGTCCAGTCACACTTCGGGCCGACCTACCGGAACACCCCGATCACGTACGTCACCCAGGAGTCACAGCTCGGGACCGGCCACGCGTTGCTGACGGCGGAGTCCGCCGTCGACGGCTCGTTCCTGGCGATCAACGGGGATCAGATCGCCGACGACTCCATCGTCCGCGACGTCCTCGAGACCCACGGCGACGGGAGTAAAGCGATGCCGAACGACGGTCCCGCCGCGACGCTCGCGCTGTTGCGGCGGCCGGCCGACGGCGAGTACGGGGGCGCACACGTCGACGACGGCCGCGTGACGGAACTCGAGGAGTCGCCCGGCGACGATCGATCGTATCACCTGAACGCGGGAATCTACGCCTGCGAGCCGGCGGTGTTCGACGCTGTACGGGAAGCGACCTCGGAGACGGGAGAACACTCCCTGATCGACGGCCTTTCGCGGCTCGTCTCGTCGGACGACCTCGTCCGCGGGGTCGTCACCGAGGGGACGTGGGTCGACGCGACCTATCCCTGGGACCTGCTCGACGTCTCGTTCGCGCTGTGTGACGCAGGAATGCTCGAGGCCGATCCCCCGGCTGGGGATCGTTCGGCGGCGACGATCCACGATCGGGCCGTGGTCAGGGAGCCTGCGGTCATCGACCGGGACTGCGTGATCGGCCCGGGAGCCGTCGTCGGCCCCTACGTTTGCCTCGGGGAAAACGCGACCGTCGGATCCAACGCCGTCCTCGAGCGGAGCGTCGTCGACGCCGATACGACCGTCGCGGACAACGCGACCGTCGTCGACTGCGTGACCGGGACGGGAGTGACGATCGGTGCCGGATCGACGGTTCCGGGCGGCCCGGGCGACGTCCGTGTCGGCGACCGCGTCTTCGAGGACGAGTCCCTGGGTGCGTTACTCGCCGATCGCGTCACCGACCACGGGGGCGTCGCGTACGTTCCCGGAACGATCGTCGGTCCCGACACCGAACTCCGGACCGGGGCGACCGTCCGCGGAACGGTGCCTGAGAGAACGGAGGTGTGGCCCTGATGTGCGGGATCGTCGGCTACACCGGTGCGCGAGCGGACCGGAGCGTCCGCGAGGTGCTGTTGACGGGCCTGTCGAACCTCGAGTACCGTGGCTACGATTCGGCGGGCGTCGCCATCGCGAACGGCTCGCTGGCAGTTCGCAAGCGAGAAGGCGAGCTTCCGGAACTGAAAGCCGCGATGGAAGGGGGAGCGGAACCGGTTCCCGACGACGGCCTCGCCGGCATCGGACACACCCGCTGGAGCACGCACGGGCCACCCTCGGACGCGAACGCCCACCCCCACACCGACTGCGGGGGTCGCGTCGCCGTGGTCCACAACGGCATCATCGAGAACTACCGCGATCTCCGCGAGTCGCTCGCCGAACGGGGACACGAATTCGAGAGCGACACCGACACCGAAGTGATCCCGCACCTGATCGAGGGGGCGCTCGGCCAGGGCGACGAGTTCGAGGCCGCGTTCCGGCGGGCCGTCGATCGGATCGAGGGAAGCTACGCGGTGGCGGCCGTCCACGCCGACCGGGAGACGGTCCACGCGACGCGCTACCGGTCCCCGCTGGTCCTGGGGCTCGACGACGACGGCTACTTCCTCGCGAGCGACGTCCCGGCCTTCCTCGAGTACACCGACCGCGTCGTCTACCTGGAGGACGGCCAGTTCGCGTCGATCCGTCCTTCCGGGGCCGAGATCACCGACGAACGTGGCTCGCTGGTCGACGTCTCGGTCGAGACCATCGACTGGGAACCCGAGGACGCGGGCAAGAGCGGTTACGACCACTATATGCTCAAGGAGATCCACGACCAGCCCCGCGCGATCCGGCGGTGCCTCCGCGGCCGGTTACGGGAACTCGACGGGGCCGTCGAGATCGACGAACTCGGCGGGCTGGACCGGCCAAAGCGGGTCCACTTCGTCGCCTGTGGCACGTCGTACCACGCGTCGCTGTACGGAGCTCGCCGCTTCCGGGAGCGGGGGATCCCGTCGACGGCCTTCCTAGCGAGCGAATACGACGTCGGCAAGATTCCCATCGAGGAGGGGACGGTCGTCATCGGCGTCACCCAGAGCGGGGAAACGGCAGATACGCTGACCGCGCTCCGGGAGGCAAACAGCGCGGGGGCGACGACGGTCACGGTGAGCAACGTCGTCGGGAGTTCCGCCTCGCGGGAAGCCGACCACGTGCTGTACATCCGGGCCGGCCCGGAGATCAGCGTCGCCGCGACGAAGACCTTCGCTTCCCAGCAGGTGGCGCTGACGCTGCTCGCGAGCGCGATCACGGGAGCGTGCGACAGGGACACCCTCGAGGCGTTGCGATCGCTCCCCGACCACGTCCAGTCCGTGCTCGATCAGTCGCGTGCACGCGAGATCGCCGCCGAGTACGCGGACGCGGAGATGGACGCCTACTTCTTCATCGGCCGGGGCTACGCCGCGCCGGTCGCCCTCGAGGGGGCGCTCAAACTCAAAGAGATCTCCTACGCCCACGCCGAGGGGTTCCCGGCGGGCGAGTTGAAACACGGTCCGCTCGCGCTGGTGACCGAACGCACGCCGGTGTTCGCCGTCGTGACGGGCGACTCGCGCGCGGAGACGATGCGCGGGAACATCAACGAAGTCGCGTCGCGGGGTGCCCCCGTCGTCGCGGTGACGGACTCGCCGGAACCGCTCGCGGCCGACGTCGATCACGTGGTACCGATCCCGGAGACCGACCCGCGGCTCGCGCCGATCCTGGCGAACGTCCAGCTACAGCTCGTGGCCTACTGGATCGCCAGGGAACTCGGACGGTCGATCGACAAGCCGCGAAACCTCGCGAAGAGCGTCACCGTCCAGTGACGGTCGCCCGGACTCCGGACGCCGAAGCGACGTGACTCTCGAATCGCCGCCGCAAAAAGTGAAACGGCGACTCGAGGGGCGAACACACGGTGGAGCGTCAGAAGAGGTCGGTGACGCCGAGCGCGTCTTCGACGACGTTGTCGACGTCGACACCGACCCCGAGGTCGTCGACGTCAGCCACGTCGTCACCGGTCCCCGTCACCACTACTGCAGTCTCCTCCTCGAGTGAGACGTCCGTTTCGTCGATTTCCTGCGAGCTATCTTCGACGATCGACTGTTCTTCGACCGCCTCGCCGGTCTCTTCCTGGCCGGGTTCCGATACTGTCACGTTCTCCGTCTGTGCCGCGACACCACCGGCTCCGACGGCCATCGCGAGGAGACTCATCGCGATCGCGAGGACCGCCAGCCGCCGACAGCGGGTCAGTTGATTCGTCCCAGTCATGGTACTTCCCCTCCGCGGGGCAGCGGGAGGTCGACCGATTCGATCAAAAACGACTGGAATCGTTCGGTTCGAAAACACGCTATTGACGCCCCTGTAAGTCCGAATTTGTCCCGAAACGGTGTGAGAACGGAACGGTCACCGTGGATCGAAGCAGCCACCGGGCTCTCCGATATACACCGGTATTGCTATGACAGTCGTGATGCGGTGACCACCGTTCGACTCCCGCAACGGACGAACGATAATGCGGAGGTCCGGCAAAGGTACGGGTTGCAGTCGACGGCAAAACCGGGGGTAGGAATCGCTTACTTAATGCGACGCTTCTCGTAGACCGTTATCACACGATTCAGTATCGCATTGTATTATGTGCTTTCGAGCTGTAATCAGAGCCATGCAGGATCGCGACACTGCGAGCGGGGGGACTCCGCGATCGTCGGCCACCGCAGCCCACCGCTACGGGCGACGCCCTGATATACCGACAGCGGTACCCAGCCTCCGGCGACGCGCGAGCACGAAAGCGGGAAACGAAATCGCCGAACGGAGACCGAGGGGGTTTCGCGAGCGACGGACTCGAGCGGTGCGTTACCGGCAGTCGTCGAGACCGCAAACACGGGGCCGGAGGCGAGGTGAGAGGTCGTGGAACTGATCGACGAGGAGGGCAACCTCTTGGGCGTCGTCAACGTCATCGACGCGCTCGTTGTCCTCCTGTTGCTGGCCGTCGTCGTCGCGGGGGTCGCACTCGTTACCGGCGGACAGGACCGGACTAGAGACGTCGATTCGGCGGAAACCGGCTACGCGACGCTCGAACTCGGCCAGCAGCCCGGGTACGTAATCGACAATCTCGAGTCCGGTGACGTCGGAACGCTCGGCGAGACCGGCCAACCGGTGACGGTGACCGACGTCTACGTCACTCCGCTGGCGACCGCCGAGGACGAGAACGCCACGACGACCGAGAACGGCACGAACACGGATGCCGACAGTACCGACGACGCCGTCGAGCCGATCGCCTCCGACAACGCCGTCGAGCCCCACGTCACGGTCCGCACCGAGTTCGAAACCGTACAGACCGGCGACGACGGCCCGGAGGAGTTCCGGGCTGGCGACGAGACGCTGTTGCTCGGGACCGAACAGCGTCTCGATATGGGAACCTACCGAACGAACGGGACGGTCACCGACCTCTCGCTCGAGGGCCAGTCGCTCGAGATCGACGAAACGACGACCACCGTCGATCTCGAGATGCGCAACGTCAGTCCGAGCGTCGCCGACGCCCTCGAGGCGGGAATGACCGAAACCGTTCGCGGGACGACCCACGCCAGGATCGTCGCCGTGGAGGAAGAGCCTGCCGCCGTCGTGCTCGAGAGCGACGACGGAAACATCTACGAGCGCGACCACCCGCGGAACGTGGACGTGACGCTGACGGTGGAGCTACGGACCCAGGAGGCAGGGACGACGGAACGGTTCCGCGGGGAGCCGGTCCGGATCGGCTCGACCGTGGTGCTGGACTTCGAGACGCTCGTCGTCGAGGGTGAGGTCACCGCGATAGCGTAGACGGCGATCCGCTCTCCGAGACTCGGTGGCGCTCGAGGGACGGCCTCTTGGAACAGGTATGTTGAATCGCGAGCCGATTCTCACGAGCCGGGAAACCGCCCGTCATACATGGGGTTCAGAAACCAACAGCAGGGTGAGAACGTACCACACATCGGGGTCACGACACCCTGGGTTTCAGTGAACATGTCCAACGTGAGCGTCAACTCGGTCGAAACGGACCGGTCGAAGAGCACCGAGCAAAGCAGGGCGCAGTCGGAACGCACAGTCTGCCCCGAGTGCTCGGGACGGCTCCGCCACGACGTCAGCCACGGCGAACACGTCTGTGTCGAGTGCGGGCTCGTGGTCGACGCAGACGAGATCGATCACGGACCGGAGTGGCGCTCCTTCGACGACGAGGGCGACGCCCGGACCCGGGTCGGCGCACCGATCACCGAGCGGAGACACGACAAGGGACTGAGCACGACGATCGGCTGGGAGGACAGGGACGCCTACGGGAACGACCTCTCCGCGAGCAAGCGGACGCGACTGCGTCGGCTCCGGACCTGGAACGAGCGGTTCACCTCGAAAGACGCTCGCGAGCGGAACCTGAAACACGCCTTCGGCGAACTCGAGCGGATGGCGTCGGCGCTTGGCCTCCCCGACCCGTGTCGCGAGACCGCCGCGGTGATCTACCGGCGGGCCGTCGAGGAGGACCTGCTCCCTGGTCGCTCGATCGAGGCGATGGCGACCGCCAGCCTCTACGCCGCCGCGCGCCAGCACGGAACCCCGCGAACGTTCGTCGCCTTCGACTCGGTGAGCCGCGTCGACGACCAACCCGTGAAACGCGCGTACCGGTACCTCTCGGGCGAACTCGACCTCGAGATCGCCCCGCCGGATCCCGAACAGTACCTCCGGCCGTTCGCGTCCGACCTCGGGGTGACCGACGAGACCGAACGCCTCGCCCGGGAGATCCTCGAGGCGGCGAAAGCCGCCGAACTCCACATCGGCAAGAGCCCGGCCGGGATCGCGGCGGCGGCCATCTACGCGGCCGGTCGCCTGACGAACGACCGCGTCACCCAGGAGACGATCGACGAGACGACCGGCGTCAGCAAGTTCACGATCCGAAACCGGTACCAGGAGTTGCTCGAGGCCTACGGGATCTACGAGGAAACGGAACACAATCGCTGACGACGAGTCCGGATCAGATCGGATCGGTTCTCGGCCGCCGCGTCGACCGGATCCGGTCCCGACGATCAGTAGCCGAGTTCGAGCAGCCAGTTCGCCACGAGACTGAGAACGGTGATCGCGAACAGGCCGGCCAGCAGGAGAAACGCCGTCCCCCAGCCGAACAGGTCCGCGAGCAGTCCGACGCCGACCGAGCCGGCCGAGCCGACGACGGTGTAGACCGTCCGGACGAGGCCGAACCCGGCCCCTTGCTCCCGGTCGCCGAACTGGTCGAGGAACCGGGGATCGATCGCCGAGAAGAAACTCGAGCCGGTGCCGGCAAAGAGGATGGCGACGGCGACCGCCGTCAGTCCGTCGGCGACGACCAGCGCGAGGAGGCCGACAGCGCCGGCGAACATGGAGCCGCCGATGGCGAGGTCCCGGCCGTACCGGTCCGAGAACTCGCCGATGGCGAACTGGCTCCCGGTCCGGACGACGAAAAACCCCGAGAAGGCGGTGCCGGCGAGCGTCGCCGAGTACCGGTGGTACTCGACGAGGAAGGTCGGGAGGAACGTGAGCAGTCCCTGGACGATGAACGTCCCGATCATCGCGATGGCGAGCGTAAACGCGATCGGCGGCCGGGAGACGAGTTCGACCAGCGCGGATCGTTCGAACCGTTCGCGCATGGGCTGGTCGGGGCGTCGGGGTTCGGTCGGCCGGATCCGCCAGGCGACCAGGATGAAAATCGGGAGGCCGACGAGGAGCGCGACGGCGACCGCGGGACGCCAGCCGTACCGGACGCCGACCCAGGAGGCGGCGACGGGTGCGACCAGGCCGGCTAACGGGCCACCCAGCGAGTGGATGCCCACGGCACGACCGAGTTCCTCGTACGTGCGCGAGAGGAGCGTCGTGGCGACCGCGTAGTGGAGACCGGCGACCGCCCCGAGGACGACGGCGATGGCGACGAAGGCGGCAAATGCCGGCGCGAACGCGAGCAGGAGGCTCGCGAGCGAGGTTCCGCCGACGGCGACGAGGATGACCGGCTTCTCGCCGTACCGGTCGCCGAGGACGCCGCTCGGGAACTGGGAGACGCCGTAGGCGAGCCACATCCCCGAGAGGGCAAGCCCGATCTGGGTGTTCGTCACGTCGAAGTCGGCGGCGATAAAGGGAATGACCGGGCTGATCCCCATCCGGGCGAAGTAGGTGACGAAAAACGCGAGCGTACAGAGTGCGAGCACCGTGGTCCGATACTGCCAGCGCATTCGGTGTCTCCGGCGATTTCGGCGACTGGGGGTTAAGTGTAGCGACTGCAGGGTCGGAGTTCCGGCCGGACGGATGGACGGACGGGCGGTCACCCGGTACTCCGGTCCGCCAGCACCAGCCCGCAGAAGAACGCGGAGGAACTGCGACGCCTGCCCGAAAAGGGATCCCCCGCCCCTGCCATTGGATATTAATATCCGACACAATTACCTCTCAAAATTGAGTATAACTAAGTAGGAGTTGTTCGAAGTACGACTGCGCCGCAAGGCGCGACCCGGCGGGGAAACATCCCCACCACCCCTATCGAGCCTCCCCGCCGGGGCTTCCTCTCGGAAGCGATCGGTTGTTTCTCCCGGTGATACAAAACGGCGTCGGCTACGGGCGCGCGGACCATCGAACATGTGTGGTCGGTGTCCCCGTGTTTCGGGGTCTTTCTCACGACATGGACGTACGCCGTATCGGAATCACGAGACTCGTTAGAGGTGACCCGCTCGAGACCGGGACCTCGGGTCCGAGCCGTCTCGCAGCGGGTGATCGGCCACGAACCTCCCCGCCGCTACCGTGAGGCAACGAGTGGCCCGACCGGGGATACGGAAGATCGCTCTCGACACCGCCGGATTCCGCCGATCGTTACGCGTCGTGTTTCTCCTGTTCCTGTTCGCGGAGTTCGATACGGCGGATCTTCCCGCTCGAGGTCTTGGGGAGTTCGTCGACGAACTCGATCCGGCGGGGGTACTTGTACGGCGCCGTCTCCTCTTTCATGAATTCCTGCAGTTCGTCCTTGAGGTCCTCACCGGGCTCGTATCCCTCGGCGAGGATCACGTAGGCCTTGACGACGCTTCCGCGTTCGTCGTGGGGGCTGTCGACCGCGGCGGCCTCGGCGACGGCATCGTGACTGACGAGTGCGTCCTCGACCTCGAAGGGACCGATCCGGTAGCCCGACGAGATGATGATGTCGTCGGCCCGGCCCTCGAAGAAGAAGTAGCCGTCCTCGTCCTTCGAGGCCAGGTCGCCGGTCCGGTAGTACTCGCCCGAGAGCTTCCGTTCGTCGAGGTGGGGTTTCTCGTAGTAGCCGTCGAAGATCGCCGGCGAGTCGATCGGGACCGCGATCTCGCCGATCTCGCCCGGTTCGACCTCCTCCTCTTCGTCGACGTCGAGGATCGTCGCGCCGACGCCCGGCGTCGGCTTGCCCATACTGCCGGGCTTGACGTCGATCCCCGGATAGTTCGTCACCAGTGCGACCGTCTCGGTCTGGCCGTAGCCGTCCCGCGGGGTCACGCCCCAGGCCTCCTCGATGCGCTCGATGGGTTCGCGGTTCAGCGGTTCACCCGCCGAGAGCGCGTCGTTCAACTGGACGTCGTAGTCCTCGAGGTCGGCGTTGGCGAACATCCGGTACTGGGTCGGGACGGCACAGAGCTTGGTGACCCCCTCGGTCTCGAGGATCTCGAGGAACGTTTCGGGGTCGAACTCCCCGTCGTAGATCAGCTGGGTCGCGCCGGTCGTCAGCCCGACGCCGACGGGGCTCCAGAACCACTTCGCCCACCCCGTTCCCGTGGTGGCCCACAGGAGTTCGTCCTCGAGGTCGGTGTCCTCGTCGACCCCCCACCAGTACGGCGCGTTGACCGCGTTGAAGCAGTACATCCAGCGGTGCTTGTGGAGGACGGGTTTGGGCTTGCCGGTCGTCCCGCTGGTGTAGTTGATCGACATCGGATCCTCGGCCTCTAAGTCCGGGCCGTCGTACTCCGTCGGCTGGCCGTCGACGACCGACTCGAACGTCGTCCACCCGTCGCCGTCGGGGTCATCTTCGTCGCCCTCGAGGACGATCACGCGCTCCAGCGGCGTCTCCTCGAGCACCGGTTCGACCATGTCGGTGAGCGACTCGTGGACGACGACCGTCGAGGCCTCGCAGTCGTTCGCCCGGAACTGGATGTCTTTCGCCCGGAGCATCGCCGAACACGGGACGAGGAGCGCGCCGACCGCGAGCGCGCCCAGCTGGATCGCGAACGCGTCGGGGTGGCGCGGGAACAGGTGCATCACCCGGTCGCCCTCACCGACGCCGAGGTCCTCGAGGCCGTTTGCAAAGCGGTACATGTCGTCGCGAATGTCGGCGTAGGTCCGTTCGGTCCGCGTACCGTCCTCCGAGCGGAATTTGACCGCGACTCGGTCGCCGATCTCCCCGGCGTACTCCTCGACCACAGAGGGGATCGCATAGGTGTCCGGAATATCCCACTCGAACTCCGATCCCGTGGCTGTGTGATTTTCACCCATATGTAGCCGCTATTACTATTTGGATGATAATTGTTGTGTGAGTGGGGTTCGCATGGAGATCCGGTGGCGAGTACATCGGCCACGGGTCGGCTCTCAACCGGATCGGACGGTGCTGAAATGCGAGCCGATCGTCGTCCACGGAGAACGGACGGTGACGGCACTCGAGTGTGGTTGCGGTGGTCGAAGAACGAAATCAGCAGACACTCCGTCGGCTGGGTCGCAGTCTCCGGAATTGCTCCGTTTTCGCACCCGCCAGTACGACCTGCTCGCTGCTCACTTCTCGAGCGTCTCGTACACCCGTTTCCGGACCGAGACGTCTTCTTCGGCGAGATTCCGAAGGAGCGTCCGCACTTCGTCTGGCGTGGCGGACTCGAGTACTGCCTCAAGCGATCGGTCCGCGCCGATATCTTCGACGTCGCCGCTGGCAAGCACGGCTGCGACGATATGCTTGCACGGAACCGTATCGTCGGGACAGCTGCACTCTCCCTCGACGTAGCTCCCGTTCGAGAGCGTCACCTGGACTTCGTACGGCTGGCTTCCCTGTACGGTCGCCCGGAGCCGCTCGTCGACCCGGACGGCGTCGGTGACGGCCCCGCGTTCGTAGTAGCGTTCGCCGCGCTCGTACCGTCCGGGGTCGGTCACCGACCGGAGGGTGTCCGTGTCGACTGCCGACGACGCCTTTCGGGTGCGGAGGCGCGGGAACTCCTCGACGACCGGGTCGTCACCCGGTATCGACGGCACGGCCCCTCGCCGGTGCACGTAGCCCTGCTGTGGCCACCCCAGCGGGAACCAGTACGACGGGTCGCTGACGACGTCCCAGCAGGCGTCGATCACGTCGACGCGGTCCGCCGGAAGAACGTTTTCGAGGGTGACGGTCCGTGGCGTCGTCCCTATCTCGAGCGTGACCTCGGCTTGGTGAGTGTCCTCGGTGGCAACGCGGTCGGCGTACTCCGTGCGGACGGACTCGAGTTCGGCGATTCCCTCGGCCGAGAAGCCGTGACCAGTGCGCTCGAGTTCGAAGATTACCTCGGCGTACGTGCGTTTTTCGCGGTACGTGATCACCGGCCGGTTGCTCCCGACGAGTTCGGTCGGTTCGTAGTCCGGGAGATCCGTCTCGAGGACGATCGGCGCGATCGGGTCCGTCGGCGTCTCGGGAAGCCGATCGGTATCCGGCCTTCGGTCGTCGCTCGGCTCGCCAAGCGGCGACTCGAACAGACGGCGACAGACCGGACAGACGGTCGCGCCGAGGCCGTCGTAGGTCGTCCGCTCGTGCGCCCGACACCAGTCACAGGCCCGGCGCGTCTCCCGGTCCGTTCGATCCCAGTCGATATCGCGACGTGTCGTCACGCGTTTGAGATCGGCGATAACTCGGGCCCGTCGTTGCTGCTGGCGCTCGAGTTCGGCGCGACACGATCCGCACAGATCGGCGTCGCCGTCCCGGATAGCCACCGGGAAGACGAGCCGCTGCTGGTCGGAACGGCCTCGCATCGAACCGCTGGTTGGCGGCGAGATCGGGCCGGTCGGAGCGGCAGCGGGCTCGCCGGGTGTGTCGTACGCGACGATATCGATTGCAGTCACGGTGTCGTCGGGCGTGGCGTCGTCGGCGTCGAACTCCCGACCGTATCGGCAGCCGTCGGGGCCGACGAGGTGCCACTTGCCGGAGCCGGAGCCGGAGCGAGCGAACGTGGGCACGGTAGTCGGGAGAACGTCAGGACGGTGAAACAGCGTTTCGGTCGACCTCGAGAACCGGACGAACACGACCTCTCACTCGAGCGCTATTGCAGACGCCGGTCTGTGCTATCGGTCTCTCTGGCGGCCAGCCCGCTCTGTGGCAGCGATGACGTCACGCATCTGGGTCACCTGATCGTCGTCGAAGACGTCCCGGAGATCGTGGAGACCGGCTATCAGTGAGCCGGTCTACCGCGTCGCTGAACGACTCGTCGTCACGCTTGTGAGCTCTGATGTGATCGTAGACCTCGTCCTCGAGGCGAATCCAATGGACCATGCTCGTTGGGAGTGCTATCTTTGAACAGCGAGAGAATCCCACCGTTTACGGTGGGCGTGAATCGCGTCGCTGAACGACACAATCCACTGTCGGTGGCAGGCTGGATATTCCACGATCATCCACACCATTAAGTTGGATTATCCACATAGGCTATACATGGCGATTGAGGTCACTCGTACCTACGTTGGCTCTATCCAGAACCAGCAACAGGTCCGCGATGACCTCGACTCGCTCGGAGACTCCGCCTCAAAAATCTGGAACAGCGCACGCTGGACAGCCGACCGTATCTGGAACGCAACAGGCGAAATCCCAGACGAAGGGACGCTGAAAGCGTACATGAAGAACCAACCCTGCTGGAAAGACCTGAATGCACAATCCAGTCAGAAAGTCATTGAAGAACTTTCTGACGCTTTCCAGTCGTGGTTCGATCTGCGACAGACAGACGACGAGGCGAATCCGCCCGGCTACCGCAAACACGGCGACACTCGGCCCAAGAGCACAGTCACGTTCAAAGCAGACGGGTTCAAACACGACCCAGAGAACAACCGCGTCCGACTCTCGAAAGGCTCCAACCTCAAAGAACACTGGTCGGACTTCATCCTCTGTGAGTACCAGACTCGTCCCGACGTTGATCTTTCGGAAGTCAACAAGGTACAGAACGTTCGAGCTGTCTGGAACGGTGACGAGTGGGAATTACACTTCGTCTGTAAAGTCGTACTCGAAACCAACGACGCCGCAGGCGACGGCGTTGCTGGAATCGATCTTGGAATCACGAACATCGCCACGGTCGCGTTTCCCGACGAATACGTTCTCTACCCCGGTAACTTGCTCAAACAGGACAAGCACTACTTCACCCGAGCAGCGTACGAGACTGAGGGTGAGAACGGCCCATCAGAGAAGTCGATGTGGGCACGTCGAAAACTCGCAGAGCGTGAAACCCACTTCTACCACGTTCTCACGGACACAATCATCACCGAGTGTGTCGAACGTGATGTTGGCACGCTCGCGGTGAGTTGGCCTGAAGACGTACGAAAATCAGACTGGGGCAAAACGGGGAACAAGAAGTTGCACTCGTGGGCGTTTGACCGTCTCTACCAGTACCTCGAATACAAGGGCGAAATCCGTGGCGTCGAGGTGCTGAAAGAGAACGAGTGGAACACCTCGAAGACGTGTTCACGGTGTGGTGACGATACGACGTCGAACCGTGTCGAACGTGGCCTGTACGTCTGCTCATCGTGTGAGTTGGTAGCCAACGCAGATTGTAACGGGGCGGAGAATATGCGACAGAAGATAACTCCGAGTCCTCACGGCGAGGATAGGAGTAACGGCTGTGTGGCACAGCCATCGGTACACCTGTTCGACCGCGAAAGCGGGATGTTCCAATCGAGAGAACAGGTCGTATCGTAGACCAGCAAATATCCCACCCTGCGGTACGGGAAGCCGCGTCCTTCAGGGCGCGGAGGATGTCACTGTGGATCAAGATTCTGATTGGTTCGAATCGTTCAATACAAGATTGAGCAGCGGCGACGTATCAGAGACAACTACCTTACTGTCGCCCATACTCGAGATCCTCAGCGAGTTCCTCGTCCGTATAGTGGCGCTCGACGTTACGTTCACCGAGAAGCTGGTGGAATTCTCGGCGCGACAGTTCGGCGAGTTCGCGCGCCTTTCCGAACGAAAGCATCCCTTCCCGGTAGAGGGATATCGCTAACTCCCGTCTAAGAACGTCCTCTCGCTCGTCTTCGGGGACGTTGACGGAATCGTAGACGTCTGCTGGGACATCAATCGTCCGCATATACTGTTGTTATCCCCTCTTCTACAAAGACTCTTGGTTCGCATGTATTCTGCTGGAGTCTAGCCCCGTCTTCCGGAGCCAGTCGTCGGCCACAGAAGCAGCGACAAATTCGGTCACCGTGTACGACACCCGACGACCGCTCGAGCGAGGAGCTCCACGGCCATCGATCCCACGCGAACGGGTGTGCTCGGCCTGGAATGAGGGTTCCTGGAACGGACGAACTTTTTGAGGGGACGTATTCATCGAGTGGACAGCCCTCGCGGCGGATGTCAGTCATTGTCAAGAACCCCGACGCTTCGTGGGGTGCCGTCTCCGGAGAGATCGACCGCGGATGGATTCTGGGTGACACGAGGGGGTTGACAGCGAAATGATATTTTCCGGTTGGGAATGTGGTGGATTAATTAAATTCTGAGACAAAGTCATCGCTGAGTTCATCCGCGAACTCGTCACCAGTGAGCCAGATCACCTGGTCATTATCGAAACCATACCTCGGGATTAGCGCTTCCGCAGCTTCCCCAAGCGGAATGTCATTTGTTACGACTGTAACTCGATCAGCAGTGTCATTGAGGAGCATTTCCAGTGCTAGACCCACGATCTCTGTATCCGTTTTTTCGACGATGTCTTCCGACCGATCGCTGGAATTGGCAATGAAGCTTCGTGCTTGATCCATAAGGCTCGAGACATCCGAATTCGAATATGACGGGCTCCCAGTAATCTTCATCCACCCCTCCTGAAGTGCTTCGTCAACCGCGGAATTGTCAGGTGTGTACTCATCGAGAGCAGGATCACTAGTCACTTCGGCATATACCTGTGGGGAAATACGAAGGACAGCATCGCGGCGGCGAGCTTCACGAGCCAGTGCCTGAAATCGTGTGCTTTCACGCCGTCCACAACTAATGAGAATCGACGAATCGACAAAGATAATATCGCTATCACTCTCCATATCAGATCAGTCTTCGACGACAGGTCGGAGTGCATCCAAAATAACTCCTGCTTCCATGGGCGAGAGATTTCGCTCACGAGCCATGATCTGGTGAGTGACTGATCCGTCAACGTATTCGCGAGCGTACTCGAGCGCGATAGCGAGCCCGTCGAGTCCGTGGCGATCAATGTACGTATCGATGTCCTCATCCCGCGTTCGACGGGCAATCGCCTCGATTAATTCTGGCGTGATCTGTCGCTCCGAATCCCCAGTCACCAGGTGGAGATCAATGTCGTGCGCCGTATACTCCGCTGGACGCCCGTCGTTCGACTGTTCGACGAAGCCTGCGGTCTCGAGGTCGTCAACGTATTCGTAGACCGTTCGCTGTGGGAGATCGAGCGTCTCGACGATATCTTGGATCGTTGTCTCTGGATGGTGCCGGATATAGGTATAGATCCATGCTTTTCGGGGGTTCCCGAGGAGTTCGAACGCCTCGCCGCCAGTATCGAGTGGCGTATCCCAGTTTGCCTCTCTCGTTGCCATCTTAGTAGCGAGTTGCACGCAAGCTGCAATAAGACTTGTTGAACATAATCGAACGAGCCGGCTCAGAGTCGCATCTCACAGACAGCGGAGATACAACCGTTGCAAAAGCTCACTGAAAAAGTGATTCGAACTGGCCAATGAGTGGAGGCACCAATGACAGCTGTTGTCTTCAGGGTAACCGTCGAATCCCGTTCCTCGTCGTGACCACCGACGACCACTCGAGTGGCATGCCAGGCGATAAATGGGTGTCTCGGCCTCCGTCACTCTTCATCATCCGTCAGGCTCGGGTGAGGATCCGCAGGAGCGTGCTCTTTCCATGCTTCACCGTCCTCTTCGGCAAGCTGCTCGTTGAACAGCGCAGTTGCACGGGCATATCCATCGTGACTCTCGAGACGTCGGTCGTCAGTAGTTACGGCCCAGTACGTTCCCTTATGTTCGACCAGGTCACGGTTCTTTAACCGTGACAGGGCAGTGCTTACGCTTCCTTCGTTGAGGCCAGTGTGTCGCGCGATTTCTTGCGCCTTGAACGCCTGGTCGTCGTTGGCGGCGAGGAATCCGAGTACCTGATCCGTCGTCGATAACCCCTCGAGCTCCTCTTCGCTCGATCGTTCGAACGTCTCTCTGTCGATTGACATTCCTATGCGTTAGTAGCGTGCGTTCCGTTATAGATGTTACTAGTGAAATTACCGTGATTCGACTGGTGGTTGTTATTTTTGACATGCCTTGTTGAACGCAAGACAGCGTCGGGGTAGGATCGATCCTGCACAGTCACACAGTGTCAAAGGCGGGTTCTTAGATTGACCTCCTTCACGCCCTGAAGGACGTGGAATCCACCCATCGGATTTCCGCCGAGTGTGGTGTTCGAGGTTCCAACCCGCACTCAAGGGGAACCAGAGACACTCTGGCGAAACTCTCGTTTTCCCCCTGTCTAGGGCTGTGGCCCGGCCAATGAGGCTCCATCGAATACCATGTCATCGCCGTCTGACGAGTGACATCCTCCTCGCCGTAAACGGCGAGGCTTCCCGTACCGCAGGGTGGGATATTTGCTGGTCTACGATACGACCTGTTCTCTCGATTGGAACGTCCCGCTCTCGCGGTCGAACAGGTGTACCGATGGCTGTGTCGTTCGAAAGGCGCTATGCGCCTTTCGTGATGACGAGGGACCTCCGGTCTCTCGAACCACCACACAGCCGTTACTCCTATCCTCACCGTGAGGACTCGGAGTTATCTTCTGTCTCATGTTCTCCGCCCCGTTACAATCGGCGTTGGCTACCAACTCACACGACGAACAGACGTACAATCCACGATGCTTCCGGTTCGACTTCGTGTCGTCACCACACGCTGAACACGTTTTCGAGGTGTTCCATTCATTTTCTTTCAGCACCTCGATGCCACGGATCTCGCCTTTGTATTCGAGGTACTGGTAAATGCGGTCGAACGCCCACGTGTGGAGTTTCTTGTTGCCACTCTTCCCCCAGTCTGAGTTTCGCACGTCTTCAGGCCAACTCACCGCGAGCGTGCCGACACCACGTTCGACACACTCCGTAATGATGGTGTCCGTAAGCGTGTGGTAGAAATGCGTTTCACGATCTGCGAGTTTCCGACGTGCCCACATTGACTTCTCCGAGGGGCCGTTCTCACCCGCAGTGTCGTACTCGGCTCGCTTGAAGTAGTGTTTGTCTTGCTTGATCGAGTTGCCGGGGTAGAGGACGTATTCGTCGGGAAATGCGACCGTGGCGATATTTTTGATCCCAAGGTCGATTCCAGCAACGCCGTCGCCTGCGGAGTCGCTGGTTTCGAGTTCGACTTTGCAGACAAAGTGCAGCTCCCACTCGTCGCCGTTCCAGACGGCTCGAACGTTCTGTACCTTGGTGACTTCCGAAAGGTCAACGTCGGGGCGTGTCTGGTATTCGCAGAGGATGAAGTCTGACCAGTACTCCTTGAGGTTCGACCCTTTGCTGAGCCGGACGCGGTTGTTCTCTGGGTCGTGTTCGAACCCGTCTGCTTTGAACGTAACCGTACTCTTGGGCCGGGTGTCGCCGTGTTTGCGGTAGCCGGGTGGATTCGCCTCGTCATCCTTCTGTCGCAGATCGAACCACGACTGGAAAGCGTCAGAAAGTTCTTCGATGACTTTCTGACTGGATTGTGCGTTCAGGTCTTTCCAGCACGACTGGTTCTTCATGTACGATTTCAGCACACCCTCGTCTGGGATTTCACCGGTCTCATCCCAGATGCGGTCGGCTGTCCATCGTGCGACATTCCAGATTTTCGAGGCGGAGTCTCCGAGCGAGTCAAGGCCATCGCAGACCTGCCGGTGGTTCTGGATCGAACCAACGTAGGTGTGCGTGACCTCAATCGCCATACATAGTCCATGTAAATGAATCAACTTAATGGTGTGGATTAGCGTGGAATATCCAGCCCGCTATCGAGCGGTGGTTCGCGTAGTTGAGTGACGCGATTCACGCCCGTTGAGCAAACCGAAGGTTTGCGATGCCCATCAGAACGCTTCGCGTTCTGAGGACGCCGTGAACGGCGGGATTCTCTCGCTGTAAGAAGATAGCTCACAGCATTCTGCCTGCCAGCTTTCGGAAACACACTGCTGTAATTAGTATGGGTTAATTTCTCACCTAGTATGAGTAGGATGGGTGCTATTCCATCCTAAATCCCGTGACGGGGGTGGCCCATACTACTCAGCACCGATTGGATATAATAACAAGACAATATTGGACTGGCTGTGACGAAGACAACAGGAGTGCCGCTGGCCACCACGGAGGGAGAGCACTCAGACAGAGACGGCGAACCAACCCTCGAAAGAAGTGATCCGAAACCAATCCTGAACGGATAGGAATCCTCTCGAGTAGACCGGAACGAACCGTCCAGTCTCCGCTACTGCTCCCGACAGAAAACCGGAGTACCCCGATCCTGTTCGGAATACCCCGGTTTCAGAACTCTCGAGTTGATCTGGACGAGAGTTACCCACCCCAGGGGAGTCCGTAACGACCGACTCGCGCAGGCCCCGACAGGCCATTGCTACCGGAAGAACTCGTGTCCCGGTATAGTCTCTGACCCGACGGCTACGCCGAGACCGCTCGAGAAGAAGATTCCCTCTCGAGTCACCGACGTTGATCCGATATCGAGCAACAGGTCCCGTCACTCAGTGACTGGCACAACCACCCAAAAATAAGATATAATATCTATTCGGGAGGAGGACAAAACCGGTCCGATAGAGGGCCCCCATTCGATTTGATCCCGTCTGGGACCCCGCGCTATCGCTGAGAAATTCCTGTTTGGCCTGGCCAGTTCTCTGAGGTCCCCTCACGGAGGAGATAGTTTGCTGTTCGTAACGCACCGCTGTTGCAGTAGTGGCGTTGTTGTTATTATATTCAATCGGCCTCAGGTAGTATGGCCTGCCTCCGTCCTGCGGTTTAGTGTAGTATACTATGGGAGAGACACAGCCTAGTTGCCAGTAGTGGTCAGGGTAGTCGGGCGCTAGTGTAGTTACTATATCACGGGACTAGTCAGATACCAGTTATTTATTGGGAGGGGCTAACTGGATGATCTCAACTGAGACCACTGGGGGTATCGCTCACTGGTCGACCCAGAGAGAGGAAAATCGGTGTCGCCGATCTCAACAGTGGTTGGCTTCCTGATATCCAGCGCGGACCTGATCGAGAATATCGACTCCCATGGCTGTCATACCGAACGAGATGAATCCCCAGAAGATCCCCGCAGCCAGTGTTGGACCGACCGCCCCAAACAGTGGTGTCTCAACGTATACTGCCGTTAGTGCCACACCAACGATCAGGGCTTTGAGACCCAGATCCCACGTATTCCCGAGCCATGCAAGATATCCAGATACGGACCGAATCTGGGGTCGAACAGTTTGACGGAGGCCAGGCACTATCCGCGCCTCGAGTTCGTCCCTCGGGGTCGGGTCGTCTAGGGTGATACGGTCGAGGATATTATCGGGATTATCCGGCTGAAACGCTGGCGCGATGTCTTTTCCCTCTGGAAGCCCGAACTTTATTTTCTTCCCATCGTTGACCCTCTCGACAATACCAGCATCAACTAGGTTGTCGACGGCATTCCAGTAGGTATTGTACGCTGGCCCGCGCTCATACCCGATTTGCCACTGCTTGTGCTGATCGATAATCTTCCCTAGCTGATGGCATCGCCGGTTTGTTCTAGCTATCAGTAACTGCAGCAAGCAGAAAACGGTTACCCGGTAGAGATCCCGTCCGTTCAGTCCCTTACAGAATTTGCCCGTATCCTCCGCCAGCGTTCCAAAGATGTCTTCGAACGCTACGTCATTTTCCTCGAGTACTTCATATACCCAGTCCGGAAGTACAGTGTCTGCATCGAGGCTAGCTGGGCGGTCAATATTTATTTCTTCGTTACTATCGCCGGATTTTGGTTGTCCTTCTGTCATATAGCTCCGGGGTCGTAACGGGAGGCAATAAAAATTGGTGCTGCATGAACGATCATCTAGTGACCGCGCCGATTTCTCACCCTTCTCTGCCAACACGCAGGTGCACCAGCAGGACACACCCACACAGACCGGCGCATCGATCACAGCTACTGGCTGCGTAGACAGGCACCTGCGCATCGCGAACCACGAATGAGAGTACCAGAACCCACGGATACTGGCCGTAGTCATCGAAAGCTTTGCGAAAAAGCGGCCAGATACTTCGAAGCCGACCGAGATACTGACACTCCCCGTCTCGAGCAGACGCCCAAGACGATCGAGCCGGGGACGATACTGTACCGGACCGACGCGGGCGTCCAGCAAACGGAATCGCCGTCAAGAGCCGTCGACGCTCTGTTGTCGGAACTCACGTCGGAGATCGACGACGAGGCGGACGCCGTCGAGGTCTACGTTGGCACTCGAGCAACGGCGGGGAGACTCATCGAAGCAGTTTCCAGAACCGAGCTGTTCCGCAAGACAGTCGTCCGGATCTACGTCGAAGAGCAAGGGACGTACACGCGATACGTTCCCCCATACATCGACAAAGAGTCGCGGCCGAGTCGGATCTACACAGCGACGCTCCAGTTGTTTATCGACGAGTTCCTCGCAGAGACAACGGATCGGACGGAAGCAGTGCCACTGGAGGAACTCTACGAACAGTTCTGTTGCTGGTGTCGGAACGTCACCGCAACCGCTGTACCGAGCCGACCCGGCTTTGGTCGACTCCTGGCCGCAGAAGGGCTCGAAACGGGTCCGCGAGGTAAAGACAGAACTCGCTACGTACTGAACTACACGATCGCACCACCGACCACGACCAGCACCGGTAACGAGCAGTAGCAACCGGCTCCACTCATCTCCACTTTTATGATGCAACAGGTCAATCGAATGCCGGCGATCGACAGTATACCGGACGACCGGACTCCGGCGGTCGCGCGCCACGGTGCGATCCACTGTTGTCAAAGCGGCCTTGATGAGTCGTCGCTTCGCCTCTCCGGGGCCCTTGCGGGACCGTTGTGCGAGGCGATTACGAACGCGAGTACGGCCGTCCCGGAACTGGCCTCGGTCGAACTGCTCGTCCTGACGGGAGAACGAACGGCGACCCTCGTTGTTCACGGTAGCCAGACAGCCCAACACAACACGGGCTGGCTGGCCGATGGTGCCGGTGAAGCCGGCTCCGGACGGACTGCCGGCGGAGACGAGCTGGCAGCGCTGCTGCAACGACGGCTTCCGGACTGGTACGGAATCGAGCGAGGGACCCTCGTACTCGATCTCATCGGTATCGCTGCCGCACCGACGAGTCGACTCGTCTACACGGACGAGCCACCGTCGGGGTCGGCACTCGAGTCGCTGTTCCGGGAGATCGTCGCCCGGAATCACAAGCACAATATCCCGACGGTCGGTCAACTGCTCGTTCAACGGGAGTCGACGGACCGGTTTCGGGTGACCGCGCGCGTCGCCGACATCGGTCGGGCGGAACGACCGCTTGGCCGTCACGGACTCGCAGCGTCGCTCGACGCCTCACCCAGTTGTCCGATCGATCGCACCACGCCGGACGGGATCACCTCGAGTCGACGCCTGGCAGACGATTACTGGGAGCGGAACGTTCCACACAGCAGCCGATTTCCCGGGCTGATGACCAGCCCCGGGACCACGAACGCTTTAGCGGCGCTGATGTCGTTGGGGTTCCGGGACAGTACCCACGAGTATGCAGCACTGTTGCAGGGCCGGCCGGCAGCGGACCCCTACGAACCGTTTCCGGTCGACCCTACGTTGGCGCTGTCGACTGCCGAACTCGAAGCGATACTTGACGTGACGCCCCACTACGAGACGTGTCGCTGGCCGGCGAAACCGACTCGCTTTGCCCCGCGATTCATCCGCGAGACCGTACGAACGCAAGCGGCCGGAACGGACCACGAGGAGCTTCTTCGCGGTCCACATCCCGCTATGACGGAACTCGGCGTCCAGACCGGCGGTTCGCTCAGGGCGTTTACCGGCGGCTGGCTCGAAGAGACCGGCTATCACGCTGAGACACTCGATGAGCGGTCGCGAGGCGATCCCCACTTCCGGGGCCACCCGAACGACGATGCCGACGACGGGCCTGTCGTGCTGGTCGATCCCAACGGCGAGAGTTCGGACCAGGTCGTTGGAACAGCGGGCGAACTCATCATGGCGGCAAACCGTGCGCTGCGAGAGGGGTCACATCTGCTGGTCGTTACACCTTCACGGGAGACAGCCCAGTGGGCCCGTGACGTCCTCGAAGTCCCGTATGCGAGCCGCCGTACTCGCGACGTTCAGCAGGTGTACAGTATTCCCGCGTTCGTCTACACTGGTGACGGCGACATCGTCGTTACCGAGCGCGAGTCGCAACCGCTGTACTGGACCGTCTCCGACGGACAGCGATCTCTGTACGCCGGTGATCGGTGCCTGGCGTCAGGGCCGGTCACAGCGCCGCTCTCGTCGTATACGTTCGAGACGCCACGGCTGACCAAGCGCGGGGATTCGATGATCGTATTGAACGACGATCGAAGCGTCCGTGAGCGGCGGCCGTCGCTGGCAGCGTGTGCGACCGACTATCGGGCTGTGCGTCGTCCAGTACTGCCGATCCAGCCGCTGTTCTGTACGGACGTGACGGTCGCGTATCGGGCGGGGAGTTCGCTCGTCGAACCGATCCGCTCGCAACGCTGGGACGACGGGAGGACGCTGGAGTCTCGACGACGTCACTACAAGCGCGCCCTCGAGACGTTCCTCGAGACGTACACGGTCGGCGTTTCCGCTCAGAGCAGCAGGACGGCCCCGCGGTTCTTCGAGCGCTTTCTGACCTGGTACGATGGCCGGATCACGTGGCCGGTACCCACTCGGGACCGACTCTCCCGAGCGCTACCGAACTGGGTGCACGCTCGGACGGATACGAGAGAACCGGTCGTACTGGAAAATCGCTCCTGGTGGCTTCCAGTTGCGGATCTCCCGCTCGCGATTGCTCACGGCCGGTCTTCGGATGCATCGGCTCACCACGACCGATCAGCGACTGAGTGAGACCACGACCATGTCCATCCGCGATACCCCACGAACGGGATCGATCGAAGTGCTGGCCCCTCTGGTCCGAACGACCGGGCTGAGGGAAGCTACCGGCCTCTCCTCGAAACGCGGTCTCCAGGCCAGCCCACGACTCGGATCTCACTCTGGTCAGCGGGCGTGGCAGTCGTATCGAACGCCGATCAACGCTCCGAAAACAGAAGATCACAAATAAATGCAATCACCTAACGGATCAATACGGTACGTCGATAGTAACGGCAACTTCCGGTACTGTCGACCCAATGCAGTTCGCTTGATGTTCCCCGGTCATGCCGACGAGGATCGTCGGCTAGACCGATTGTTGCAACTCGATGACATCGCCGAGGACATCCTCGAGGAGTACGGTATCGACATGCTCGAACTCCTGACGTGGCCCGGAGAGGTTCAACAGGAGTATTTCCTCATCGGTCACAGTACGGAGACAACCCACAATCAGAGCCTCGAGGACCTAGACGAAGAGCAGGACTCGGAGACGGACACCCAAGCGGCTGCGCGTGAAAGCGAGACGACCCTTGACGAGTATACTGACGTCGGGGATCCCGACAAAACGGATACTGCGGATCCCGATGAGACTGGTAGCGAGAATCCCGACGAACCTAATGGTGAGGATCCCGACGAGAATGCTGGTGAATCCTCGTCGGCCATCAGTTCCGAGCAGCCGGTCTCGAGTGGCGATGATGGAAAACCGGACACGCGAGCACAGCGGATCAAAGAAATCGTCGACGACCACTTCGAGGGTGAAATCGGGACCCAAATCTGTACCATCGATCTCGCGCCACTCGGGGAGATGCCGGTTCCGACGAGCCGCCTGCTGCAGCCGACGAACCTGTCGTTCGATCCCGTCGAAACGTCACAGAAAGCCGCGACGGTCGAACTCGTCAAGACGCTCAACGAGGACCGCATCTCGTTTATCCACCAGTGTCTGTTAGAGCCGGCCGGCTCATCGAAATCGCACGACTTTCTTGTCACGGCACGGCTCGCGCCGTTTGGGACTGGGCACGGAATCGTCACCGAAGCCGACCTCGAAAAGCACCTCGCTGCGGACAACCAGTATCGGATCTCGGAGTACGTTCCGGGTCCAGCAACCGATAACTGGGCGCTGCCGATCAAACCACATCGACGATACGCCGACCAGCAGAGTACCCATCCGTCCAAACTCGAGCAACTCGATGAGATGAGTCTCCGGGACGGGTCAATTGAGGAGGTTGCAGTGGGCTGCCCGGACTACCGGGCACTGCTTGCCGGCCGCGTCCACAACGATGATCGCTACGAGCAACTCTTCGGCGCTTATGGACGCATTCCGATTTCCAAAGCCGACTTGCCGCATTTCTTCACAGCGGTGCCCGCGTACTTCGAGGTGAGTTCGTTTGGCCAACTGACTACCACAGACGAACCGGAGATCACGACCGAAGAACTCGGCAGTGAAAGTCCGGGGACGCGACAGTCTTACGGGCTCGAACTACCCGGCGATACGACCGCAGTGACCGACGACTCCGATGAAGAGTCGGATCGCCACAAGGAATTGGTCAACAAACGAATCGAATTTTTGCTCCGTCACGGTCACGAGATCGTTGCCGTTGATCAGGACGTCATCGACGTGGATATTCCGGATCACGATCCGACGACGACGCAGTATCTTGACGGTGAATCCCGGCCGGATATCGTGAGCAAAACGGACGGCGTTGTCCACTTCCACGAAATCGAAGTCGCGAACAAGACGAAGCCGGCAGCGCTCATCACGAACCTCGCACGGGCTGCCTATCACGGCCATCAGGTGCATATCGTCACTGAAACCCGCGCTGAGGCAAAGAGCAAGCTGTGGACGACGAATCCCGAGGCCAAAGAGGGCCCCGTCAGCATGCCGTTTAAGGATACTGACGAAGAGTGGACGGTCCTGTACACCCAGCGCAAGGCTGTGCATCGAGCTGCTGACGATGTCTGGTATCTCCTTCCCCGCGAGTTGTCCGAAGCTACGTGGCGATTGACGCCCGACGACAGGTTGCAGTTGGTCGGCCCGGACGGCTCGATACTCGCCGAGGGCGACGCGGAACAGTCGGTTGATGCGTTCGAGTACAACACGCCACGCGTCCGAAAGGAAGGGGACGAATGGGTCCTCGAGTCGGCCTCCGGTGAAGTGCTTCGGCGCCGATCCACGAAAGGTGCAGCCGCGAGCGGCTATTCGTTCGTCCGGAAGCCACTCGTCCCGACGCGATTCGAGTACCTCGAGAACACGACCGTCGAATTCCAGTCGAACAACGGCTTCACCATCTTCGAAAAGCCGCCGCTGTGGGAGCAACCCCAGCAAAGCGCCTCGATTCGCTACGAGGAAGCGAGCAAAGCGTTCGTCGAGTTGGTCACAGTCGAACGTGAGGGGGCTGAGATTCCGATCCCCGAGCTGCGACGGCGGTTCAAGGCGTGGTATACGGAACAAACTGATCTCAAAGAGCCCAACGAAACGTGGTTCGGACGAGCGCTGCGGGCCTACTTCGAGGTCGATGCCACCGACGACCACAACAAGACGCTGGTCGACCGAAGGTTCCGGTTCTCGGAAGGGCTGGTGTCGCCGGATCTGTCGTTTATCGAGGATGAAGGCTGAAGACGGCGGTCATCTCTCGAGGGACCCAATTCGTGGGTGATTCCAATCCTTCCCCCGGCTGTACGTCGTGTCTTACTCCTGGGGATCCTCAACAAGGTCCGAGCTGGAGGTCTCAGATCTGGGCTCGCCGTTATTTCCGTTCTTGTCGATACTCGGGACGTGGTCTTCCCATCCCGGTTCAGCATACGCATCGTCATCAGGAGCTGCTTCAAAGAGTTGCACTGCAGCGTCGACCGATTCAAGCCGATTTTTCAGGTGTTCTGCGCGATCGGGATTAACGTAGTACGTTCCCTTATCGTGTTCGACCAGTTCCTTCTCGGAGAGACGGGTCAGTGTTTTGGATGCACTTGCTTCGCTGATGTCTGCACGTGCCGCGATTTCAGCTGGACTGTATCTCTCTCCTCGGTTCCGTACGAGGAAGCCGAGCGCATCGTACTCGTCAGTTTCTGGGGTTACCAAGAACGGATCGCTATCCTGGGAGTCACCCATATCACTATTGGAGTTTTGGATTACATCCATGTAAAATGACCCGCAACTATCAGTACCATCGTTAAGCGTCTGGATATGATATGAATATGTGTGACTGGGGCAGAAAAACGGAAAGTCGGGGAGCATGGGCAGGTGACACTTCCTAAACGATTCCGAGACGAGTTCGATATTCGAGGCGGCGACGAGGTAACAATCCGCGCTGAGGGTAACAAAATCGTTATCGAGAAACCGATCTCACGCGAGGACCTCGCCGAAGGCTACCGTCGGCGCGCCGAACAGCATCAAGATCTCGCCGACGAGTTGGACGCGGTCTCGCAGGAAGCAGATGACCATCTCGGCGATATTCCTGACTGGGAGGCGTAGGAGAGAGCAATGCACATCCGACGCGGTGATATCGCCATCGTTGAGTTAGATCCACCCACGCGGATCAGAACAGCACGGTACACGGCCGTGTCTCGTCATCCAGAACGACGTCGGAAACGAGAATGCTCCGACAACTGTCGTCGTTCCGTTTACGTCATCGTTCGACGGCGCGTTGCAGAACGACATCCTCGAGATACGTTTCTCTAGTGACGTCACGCATCTCTTTGCACTCGTTTGTATACTGGTTAACCAACTCCAGACGATGGACGACAACGTCTTCGTCGACCATCAGACGTCACCCTTGGCGAGGCGGTCGATAAATTCGCGTCGTCGTCGGTCCCGTTCATCGCTCGAGGCGTCGACCTGCCGTTCGAGTCGTCGCTCGTCTGCCGCTTTCGTCTCGAAATCACCGTACAGCAGCTGTCCGTCCCGAAGCGCGTTCAGTGCGACAGTCTCGGGAAGCGCCTCAAGATCACTCACGTCTACGAACGGGTCGGCATACGACTGCAGCGCGCTGTCGATGCGATTGCGCCGGCGAAACCGCTCGCGTCTCGAGAGTTCGTCGGGGAACCGCACACAGACGTCGAGATCCGAGGCGTCGGTCTCCGCGCCGGTCGCGTACGATCCGAATAGCACCGCATACTGAACGGCAGCGTCCGCAAACACCGATCGGAACCCCTCGAGATCGACGCGACCGTCGATATCGTCGTCCGAAACGCGAGCGTCGTCTCGCATGTGTACAGCTACGCGGGATACTGTCTTATACGCTGAACAGGCGCAATACCACGGCCTTCAGGCCGTGGATACGCGCCGTCATACAGTGACGCCTTCCACCGAGACCGACAGGGCTGGATATTCCACGCCAAACACAGCCATTAATACTCTATATTCCATAACTGGTTATGAACACAGTACGATGCTGGAGACAACCCGCACTTACGTCGCACGCATCACGAACCACAGTCAGGTTCGTGACGACCTTGACCAATGCGGGTTCTCCGCATCCAAACTGTGGAACGTCGGACGCTACTACATCCAACAACGGTGGGATGAAGGCGGTGAGGTTCCCGACGAAGCCGAACTGAAATCGGAGTTGAAAGACCATGAACGCTATAGTGACCTGCATTCTCAGTCAAGTCAGCGAGTTCTCGAAGAGCTTGCTGAGGCGTTCACCGGCTGGTATAACTCCGACGACGGCAATAACCCACCGGGTTACCGGAAACGTGGCGACCAACACCCGCGCTCCACCGTGACGTGGAAGCAGAAAGGCATCAAGCACGACGACAAGCACAACCGTGTTCGCCTCTCGAAAGGTTGGAATCTGAAAGACGGACGGTCTGACTTCATCCTCGCAGAGTACGAAACCCGTCCCGACGTAGAAGTCGAGAACATCCAGCAGGTGCGTGCTGTCTGGAACGGCGACGAGTGGGAACTCCACCTCGTCTGCAAGAAAGAGATTCCCGTCGAGGACGCACCCGGCGAAAAGACAGCGGGTATTGACCTCGGTATCAACAACTACCTCGCCATCGACTACGAAGACGGGGCGAGTGAACTGTATCCGGGGAACGGACTGAAACAGGACAAGCACTACTTCACCCGCGAGGAGTACCAGACCGAAGGCGAGAACGGGCCATCGAAACGCGCGCGGAAAGCCCGACGGAAACTCTCCCGGCGTAAAGACCACTTCCTCCACACCCTCTCGAAACACATCGTTCAACGGTGCACAGACGAAGGTGTGGAGAAGATAGCGGTTGGCGACCTCAGCGACATCCGCGAAGACGAGAACGGCGACTCGCGGAACTGGGGCCAGTCGGGGAACAAGAAACTCCACGGATGGGAATTCGACCGATTCGTTCGTCTGCTTGAATACAAGGCCGAGGAACATGGAATCCTCGTTGACCGTGTAGACGAGGAGAACTCCTCGAAGACGTGTTCGTGTTGTGGGCAGATTCGGGACAGCAACCGTGTGGAGCGCGGTCTGTACGTCTGTGACTCATGTGAGACGACGATGAACGCAGACGTGAATGGCGCGGTGAACATCCGCAGAAAGATAACTCAGAGTCCCCCAACGGGGGATATGAGTAACGGCTGGTTGGCACAGCCCGGAGTCTTCCTGTTCGACCGCGAGAGCGGACGGTTCACACCGAGAGAACAGGAAGTCTGCAAACCGTAATATCCCAACGCTCGGGATTCCTCCGCCTTCAGGCGGAGGAGGATGTCAAATCATCGGCTCTGCGACGAGTGTGCGCTTCGCGAGGATTCAGTCGCACTCTGTAGTCAACTTCGGACTGTCTCGATCGAACATCGAATCGTGGATGTGATTGGGTCCGTTCCGGACGAGCGCATGGACAAGGTCGATACGGCACTCGAGTACCGTCTCTGATTATCGACTTCCCTGAAATCAAGGCGGAGCGCCATCGGTATTTCACGATGCGAAAGCGGATGCAGAACGCCGGGAAGTCATCGTTCGACCGGACGTTCGAGCAAAAAGAGGAGCGGTTTGTCCACGATCAACTCCACAAACTCTCTCAGCAGGTTGTGGAGTGGGTGTCGCAGTTCGAGAAGCCCGCTATTGTCTTTGAAGATCTCAAAGACATGCGGGACTCAATTGACTACGGCACGCGGATGAACCGTCGCCTCCACAGCCTCCCGTTCCGTAAACTTCGTGAGTTCATCACGTACAAAGCCGCATTCCAAGGCATCCCGCCCAACGAGATCAACCCAGAGTACACGAGTCAAGCGTGTTCGAGGACTGCGTGTGAGCATACGACTCGTGCAAACCGTGACAAGAAGCGTTTCAAGTGTGTTGAATGTGGGCGACAAGACCACGCTGACCGGAACGCAGCTATCAACATCGCCAAGAAAGGGTTGAAGAAACTGGATAGAAATGTGCTTGCTCTCAACACCCTTCCGCAAGTCATGAAGGTGCGACGGCAGACATCGGGGCCGTCGACGCCCCAACCGTGACCCACGAGACCGTCAGAGGCCACCATGCCGATGGTGTCGCGGGTGTGTCAGACTAATCCACGGGAAGCCACGGGCCACTGCGCCCGTGGCAGTTCACGATTCGACTGAGTTCTCGGATTTCGTAACTTGACTCTGGGGAACCAGCTAGTACGTTGGGAACGTCTGCTCTCGCTTTTCGGCTAAAGGCCGCTAGCTGTCAATTGGAAAGGAAATTACAGTCGTGGTTCCCTGATGGGAACTCTCACTTCCCATGGCAATTCTTAGTTTCCACTCAGAGGAGATTCTATCGGTCAACTAAGGTTGAAGACTGGACATGCTACGGTTGGGTGGGTCAGTTCGACAGAGAGGCAGACTCAACTGATCGGCTCTAGATCTTCGAAGACCATTCTACTCATAATTTCCTTGGTCAGTTCGACGGTTAACTGCCGCCTCTTGCCTGAAGGCAGGAAAACTCCTAGCACGAGAAACCCGGCCTGCTGAAGCAACCGGAGAGGTTTCATCCTGTCGAGCACCGCCACCCAACCCGAACTATTTTCATGATGGGCAAATTATTGCATAATATGCAAGGTGCGAGGGTGCTTTTTGACTTCCCATTTCCGGAAGAACGAATCTTCCGATACCAAGCGATGCAGGATATCCTTCATCATCTCGCCAACAATCCCTTCGAAGGGTTTACACAGCAAGAACTCGCGTCGATTACGGGCGCGGACGTATCGTCGATTTCGCGTTCGGTCAAACTCCTCGAGAAGTCGGGCGTCATCGAGGTGAGCGAGCAGCACCCCGCCCAAATCACGATCGACATAGATCATCTTCAGCGACCGGAACCGGTATTCATGATCCCACAGTCCGAATTCTGCAAGCCAGTCCAAGCCTATCTCAATGAACTCGAGATACGCATCCAAGAGAGCGAGGAACTTGACGAACTCGTTGGAGTCATTCTCTTTGGGAGCGTAGCACGCGGAACAGCAGACCGTCGCAGTGACATCGACCTCCTCGTCATCGTTGACGGAGATCTTACCTATGGACGGCGTATTTGTACGTCTGTCGCGCGTGATATAGAGGAGGAATCGTTCGACGGTCACCGATACGAGTTTGAGGTTCTTGTCGAAACGCCGGATACCGCTGTTTCCCACGGCGGAGAGCTGAAAGAGATATTCGACGAAGGGCTAGTACTCGACCGTTCTGACCAACTACAGGAGTTACGCCAGAACATATACGCCTCGTCTGGAGGGGATGTGTAGCCATGCCGATTAACCACGACGACATTGAGCCGGAGTTGTCGAACGCACAGGAGGCGTTCCGTCGTGGGGGGCAAACTCCCGAGGAAGGGCTAGACGTTTCGAGTGCTGATCTCGTCCAACTTCGGAAGGCGTGTCGACTTCTCTCCGGGGCAGAGCGATTGCTCGAAGACGGCTATTACACGCTCACGATTGAAGCCGCCTTCACGTCGATCGAACGAACGCTGCTCTTCTGGTTGATTACAGAGGGACATCACGATCCATCCCAGCCGCCACAATCACACACCACCGCGATCAATCGAAGCGCCGAAGTCGGATTCATCACTGACGAAGTTGCGACAGAACTCGAAGATCTCTGGAACGAAAACCGTGCACACACGTACTACCAGGATGGGATGGCTACTGATGATCGTGCAGATACGATGGTCGCGCTCGCCGACGAGATCCATTCACAGATCATCAATCTCGTTGGACAATCTCACGAATGCATCTGTGAGTGATGTCGGTGAACAATACGGCGCGCTTTGGAGCGTAATGAGCCTGTTCTTGCTGCCGACAGCCAGTTCGGGAATATCCCCGGAGTCACCCGTGAAAGCTACTGCTGATCAGGATTGACCTATTCGGTAGTCCACTGACTGGTTACTGGCGAAAGGTGGGGGTACTGTCGTTGCTGACCATCATAGTACCACCCTCCAGTGACAGCTGTTGTCTACCGGTGGAGCAAGACTTTCTGTCCCTGAATGTGACCGCCGAGGACCACTCGAGAGACACCTACAGCTACCGATACCACGTTACCACCCGCATATCGCTTGGAACTGGAGTCGTCCTACAGAGAGGTACCTCTCTCGAGGGCTGAGTTTCCGGCGTGGACAGCGCTATCTGTGGACATCATCTGTCTCTGGATGCTCTCCATTTGGTCCTCCTTCACCGGGAAGTTCAGCATCAACGGGGATCACCAACCGCCGCTCGGTGTACTCGAGACCGTTCTTTCGCTCCTGTCGTCGTCGGACGGCTAACCGGTTCTTCGAGAGATCTAACATCGCGTCGATCACTCTCGAGACCAACTTCTTCGCGTAGCTCTCGCTGATGCCGGTCTCCTGTCGGCGAATCCAGTGTTTGAGATCACTGGCTTTGACGTACTCGTCGATATCCTTGCATCCACTCTCCCACGGGTTGTCTCCAACGCTCGAGTCCGTTCGTGCCTGCCAGAGTTTTGCGGCTAACCGTGTCGGGAGGGCGTTCGCCGCCGACCGGCGCATCTCCTTATCCATGCGCGCGAGCTGCTGGATCGGCAGGAGGTCGCCGTAGGCAAGCGAGACGTTGCCGCCACGTTCGAGTGGATCCACACTTTCGGGTAGGCGGTAGTAGGCCTGTCCGTCGGCTTTCGTGATGCGCTCGAGGCGACCATCCACGACGTCGACGGCGTGTTCGTCGATCGTCTCGACGCGGAGATGCGCGCCTTTCTCGAGTTCGCGGCTCTGGAGTTCCGCGATGCGTGCTTTGTTCGCGTTGGCTTTCTTCAGGGCTGCCTTGGCCAAGCTCTCGAGGCGCGTAGCTTCGGACTCGAGTTTGTCGACGCGGTCCTCGAGTTCGCTAGTTCGCTCCTGGAGGTGATCCCGATCCGCTTCGAGTTGCTCGATGCGTTCGTCTTTACGCTCGAGGTCCGTCTCGAGTCGGTCGATCCGGTCGCGAAGCTGCTGGAACTCCGCGGCAAGCTCGGTCGTGGTTTCGGTCGGTGCATCTGCTGTTGGAGTCGTGTTCGACGACATTGGAATGCGTAGCGATAGCTCTCGAGAGGGTTGTTCACGAGCGATACGGTCCGAAAGCAACGGTGGCCCGGCAACCGACAGCCTGAACACTCGCTGGGGTGACCGGTCCCTAGCTCACAGAGAACGGGAGTCGCTCCGAGTGAGAGACGGCCGAAATCGGTGCCGAGTTACCGGATTGGGGGATGTGGCCTCCGTTACTCACCTCCGCCGGTGTTCTCTTCACCTTCGTCGTCCTCGATCGGCCGATACTCGTGAGTCCGTCCGGAGGGCTCGTATCCCGGTACGTAGGTGAACTGGGAGTTCGGCTTGTCGTGAAACACGAAGGGAAGACGGCCCCGCTGTTCGCGGCCGGTCATCCGATACCGATACTCGAAGAGATCGTCCGAAGGTCCCAGCGCGTTCGGGGCTGGCAGGTCACCACGATGCAAGTCCTCGAGAGTGAGCACACGGACTTCCCACTTGCGGGCGATTTCCTCGGCGCGCTCGGTCAGTTCGGTCGTGTGACACAGGACCGGCATCGCAACGCAGGTAAAGGCGAGCATACAGAGTCGGAAGAGTTCGTCTTCCGTGACGAGGCGGCTGTCCCAGTCTTTGCACTCGGCGAGCAGCCAGTCGGTGGGCCGATCCCGTTTCTCCTTGCGCTGAGCGGCGACGTCGATCTCGAGGCCATACACGGAGACCCGCGTTGCGGCGCTGTACCCCCACCGACGCATCGCCTGTTCGAGCTGGTATTCGAGCCAGCGTCCGTCACCGTTCCCTCGTCCCTCCGTTTCCTCGCGCGGCGGGCCGTCGCTACTCATCGGCGACACCTCCCGTTGCTGGGTCGTCAGCGGCTCCGGCAGTGTCGGTCAGCAGCGCGCGAACCTCCTCGAGTTCGGTGCGCGCACGGTCGAACGTGAGATGCACCTGCCGGCGCTCGAGGCTGCCGGTTTCCCGTTTCGACGTCGTGTGCAGGGCCTCGAGTCGCTCCTCGAGGCGAGCGAGGATCTCGGCGTACGTCTCCCACTCGGTATCGCCCTCCGCAGCGGTGGGGGACCACTCGTCGGTTCGTGGCGGATCCAACAGCGTCCGTCGCGCTCGCAAGAGCGCCTCCTGGAGCGTGTGCAAGCGACGTCTGACCGTCGTTCGGGCGTCCGCGGACAGCGCCGCGTCGTCGTCGACCGTGTCTGTGATCGCCTGGACCGTGTGGATCGTCGGCTCGAGGTCCGTGTAGTCTCCGTCGGGTGGCGTCCCCGTCGGCTCGATGGCGTCGGCGGTTTCCTCGCCCGTGCGGGTGTCGAGGATCTCGTACTTGCGGTGTGGACCGGCCCGCGGACGAACCATGATCGGCTCGTCGGCGACGGTCTCCGGAACCCTCGTGATGTGGGCGAGTAGGCGCGGATCGGTCTCCTCGAGTCCCGGTTCCGGAATCCGGAGCTCACGTCTTCCCTGGCCGTCCTCGACCAAAAGGAAGCCAGTGTAGCCGACCAGATACGACGGAATGTCGAATCCGTCGTCGGTGAGTTCAACTTCCTCGACAGGGAACTCGAGCGTAGTGAGATCGGTGAGCCGGCCGAGACTGCAGGTCCCCGCGGTCGTGACCTCCGAGACGGTGAGTTCGCTGTGGTCGGCCGCCGGCACGAGTGCGAGCGTTCGCTCGTCGGTTTCGATTTGTCTGTAGGCCGTCCTGGGTTCGTAGTCGGTGATGATGCCTGTCGTCGTGGTTTCGTTTGTCCCGGTCGGCGTGGACTCCCAGGTGAGTTCGATGCGTGCTCCGGGTGGCAGCGTTCGAAGCTGACTCAGCAGGGCCTGTGGGGTCGGCTCCGTCACGTCCGTCATCGATCGACACCTCCGGCAGTCGACGGGGCCTTCGAACGGTCGGACGGGACACACAGCAGCCTCCGGATCGCGTTGGTTTGACTGCGACACCACAGCAATCGTTCCCCGAGACGGGCGTCCGCGTCCGCCGAGAGTTCCGGAACTCGAGCACGCCGTTCGTAGAGGTGACGAACGACGTCGTCGATCCGATCGAGGAGGGGCTCGTACCCTGTTCCCGAGGGCATCTCGAGTTCCGGATCGACCGGAACCGTCGTCTCGAACAGCCGCTGCTGGAGCGTGACGGTCGTCGACCGGAGCGCGTTCACGTGATGGCGAAGCTGGGATCGAGTCCGACACTCAAGGGCTTGATCGGTGCTGCTCCGCCGGGAGAGTTCCAGCACGAGTCGCCCGAGTTCCGCGAGAACGGGCTCGAGGTCGTCGGCGTCGAGCGCCCGCGGCGGTGTGTGTCGGCAGGGGGTCTCGAAGTCGAGAGCCGGATCGGGGTCGCGGTCGAGATCGGTCGTCCTCTCGGTCGAAGCGGTGGTCCGATCGTCCACGAGTTCGTACGTGCGATGCAGGTCGCCGGCTGTGACCGTCACTTCGAGGGCGTCGTAGGACGGCGCAAGCGACCGGCCGGCGATGCGGGCCAGCAGTCGATCGTCGTGGTCTTCGAGGCCTGGGGCAGGAATCCGTCGGTACCGTCGACCGTATCGATCCTCGATCGTCAGGATGCCGGTATAACCGACGAGGTCGTCCGGGACGACGACGCCGGCGTCGGTGATTCGGAGCCGGCCGGTCGGACGCGACCTGAACTCGACGGCACGAAGCACGCCGAGTCGAGTCACTGCCGTTTCGGAGACCGACGCGACTTCGATCTCCGAATTCGTGAGCGTGATCTGCAGGAGATCCGGTCGCCGATCCGGCTCGAGCTGGCAAACACCGGCCGTTCGATCGACGTCGGTGACGGTCCCGCGAGTGGTCGTGGTGAGGTCGGCGTCGTTCTGCCAGCGAAGCCACACGCGCGTCGAGGGCGTGGCTGCGGTGATCGCGTTGATCAGCTCGACGGACTCCGCGGTCGACGACTTACTCGTCATCGTCCGCACCTCGCTCGTCGATCGATTTGCGGTCGAACGCGATCGGATCCGGCCCGAGATGGGTTACCTGTCCGTTGCCGCGGCGAGTGAGCATCGTCACTCCACCGTCGCTGACGGTCCCGTCGTCCGTCTGGCGACGGAAGGTCAGCAGGAGGGGATCGACCTGTGCGCGAACCTCCCGGAGGCGACGCTTCGCCTCCCGCTTGGTGTCGTCGTCGAGCGCCTCGCTGGCGGCGATCTCCTGGAGAAGGTCGTGTGCCAGAGTGTCGATCCCTTCGAGGATCTCGACGTACGCGTCGTACGGTGACTCGCACGCGGGGTCGGTGGTGGACTCGGGGATTCGGTGGTCGTCGGCGGCTGCGAGAAGCGTCTCGAGGACGGTTTCGACGTCCTCGTCGGTGCACTGCTCGAGGGCGGCCAGCGTCTCTGCAGTCAGGGGAATGGACTTCGGTTCTTCCATTGTTCTATAGTCCTATAGTTCAGCCGTAGTGTCGTATAGTCCTATAGTTGTTCGGGACTGGCGTTCAATAGGATTATACCGGTCGGCCGGTCTTGCTCGAGTATGGCCGACGATATCACGACCATCCAGGTCACCGAAGAGACGTGGCGACAACTGAACGTGCGCAAGAACCCCGGCGAGACGTTCGACGACGTGATCCAGCGCCTGCTCGAGGAGGCCGACGGATGAGTTAGTTTGTGGTGAGTCAGTCATCGGTAGCGGGAACCTCCGGGTTGGTGAACTGAGAGCGGCTGTACGGTGTTTCCGAGAGTGGTTTGATCTCCGGGAGTCCGGATCTCTGGAGTACATTGGTGAGTTCGTCTGTAGTGATCGACTTCCAGGTCCGGTGCTGGTCGGTGTACTGTCGGAGATCACCGTCGACGGAGGCAACGACGTCGGGTGAGGTGGTACCGAACGCGAGGACGACGGGGTCGTCAGTGGTCCAGGTGTTCTGGATATGGGTTGTGAGCGTCTCGAGTGTCGGCGGTGTCGTTGGTGTGTCGAGCGTCGCGTTCGTCTCGATAGTTGGAGCGTCGGTCAGTTCAGAGCCGATGACGCGCCACTCACGGCCGGTCCAGACCGATTCGATGCGGTGCCAGCTGTCGTCCTCGCGTTCGAAGGTGTATCGTCGGGGCGGGCCGTGGGTCGGTCGCCACTGGAGGGTAAGGCGGTCGGTCATCGGCGGGTCACCTCCTCGAGTCTGGTATAGAGTTGTTCGAGATCGCCTGGGGTGATTGGGCGCTCGAGGTGGAGGACGACCTGGTCGGTGTAACAGGCGGTGACGAGATATTGTGTGTACACCTCGAGGAGTTGGCGTCCCTGCTGGGTTAGGTAGTACGTCTGATTCCCGGATTTGATTATGTTGTCTGCGTGGAGATCGTTGAGGGACTGCTGGATATGGTTATTGAGAAGTTCGTCGTATTGATTCTCGAGGCTTGTCTTGATAGTCGGTTGGTCTGGGCAGTGGGTCGTCTTCTCGAGTGATGCGACCGTTGCGAGGAGATCGCGTTGTAGTCCAGAGAGGGCTGTCCAGGCTGTATTGGTTGATGTTGGGGCCTGGTTGGTGATTATGGGCGATGCATCTGTCTGGTCGGGGCATTCAAGGCCCCGTGAATCGTTTTCGAACATGCTTCCGTAGCGTAGGTACGGGAGCCACGATGGATCCGGTGTCACAGCACCGGGTCCCGTTACGTTCCTCCTAGCCCCATATGATCGGGGACATGAGTCTCCCGTTAACTGATTATTCAGTAGGATCCCTAATAAATCTTCTCACTTATTAGTGATCATACGATCAGCTATTGTTGATTAGCATTTCGTGTATCGATACCTGTATGAATTGGCCCAGATGTATTGGGACTATGCGTCAACCCGATAGTTGGATGCAGTTGCCAACAGATGAAAGAATACTCGAGGCACTGCATTCATCGGGTATGGTCCTCTCTCCGGCTGTGATTAGCAAGAATATCGATCGGAGCAGAGAAGAGGTGACTAGACGTCTTTCTGTTCTTGTCGAGTACGGGCTTGTCACACGAGTCGAACGCGGGTATTACGAAATTTCTAAATTTGGTGAACAGTATCTCGAAGGGAACCTCAATGCTAGTGAGTTGGATCCCGACGACGATTTAGAGCAGTAAATCCAGGTTTTGTCTAATAGATAGTGCCTCTGAGAAGGTGTAGCTCAGAGCGAAAACGTGATGAACCCGTGGCCGCACCTGATGGGCAATGACTGACGACGCCGACCCGCAGGCCGTCGCGGAGGCGACCACTTCGTTCCTCGCGGACCGCGACGACGGGGAGCAGGCGCTCGAGGCCGTCCTCGAGGTCGAAGCGGCGTCGGAGACGTGGACGTTCGACGACGTGGCACTTGATTCCGGGACGTTCGGGGAGCTGGTATCTCGCGGGGTCGTGGAGAAGGTCGACAGCGAGTATCGGGTGGCGGACGTCGAGACAGTGAGGGTCGTCCTCGACGGGGAAGAGGTTACGTCGACGGGAGCAACGGACCGCGGATTTGCCCTCGAATACGACGTCGATCTCCGGGCGCTCTCGGCGCTGGTCGGCGCATTGGTCGTCGTCGCCGGGGCTCGCATGCTCTCCTACGGCAGCGTCTTTCAGCGCGGGTACGTCGTGTCGCCGGGGAACGATCCCTACTACTTTCGCTACTGGCTGGAAGATCGACTCGCCGAGTCGTCAGGCCTGACGGATTAAGGCGTGTTCGTGGATGCACCGCACGGTATCTCGGGGCGGCGTCCGGCCACGCACGCGACCAACTGGTTTTTCACCGAGTTGCTCGGCGGTGGGCAGGGAGCGGCCGATACGGTCGCTGCGTGGCTGCCCGTCGTCGCGTCGGTCGCGCTCGGACTGCTGATCTACAAGCTCGCCGTGTTGCTCACGCGAGACGTGCGCGTCGGTGTAGCATCGGTACTCGTCTTCGCCGTGACGCCCGTCAATGCGGTGTACACGAGCCTCGGTTTCCTCGATCACAATCTCCACCAGTACTTCTGGCTCGGAGTGACGTTGTGTCGCTGGGCTGGCTTACAGTCGATCTTCAGCGACGGGTCGCAGGCAGCGACGGTGGACAGATACGGGATGGTGTTCGAGCGCACCTTCGAGCACCCGCGACGTGGATCGTCGCCGTCGGCTTCGGCGTTTCGGTCGCCGCCGGTACGCACGCCTGGGGCGGTTCGCCGTTACTTCTGATTCCTCTTGCTGGCTATATCGCGTTGCGGGCTGCGATGGACGCTCGAGGAAACGTCTCTCCGGTCCTCGCGGCGCTCCCCGTCTTGGGCGGCCTGCTTATCGGAAGTACGATCTCGATCGCGTTGAACGTCCGCTGGGGCTGGCACGCGCAGTTCGTCTCGATGACGCCCGCGATGGTGTTGGCCGGCGGGCTCGTCGTGACGGCCGCCGGCGAGCTGTGGCGCCGGCTCAAGATCCACCTCGGCGGGTTGCTGGCCGTCGAGGCGCTCGTCGCGGTCGCCGGGTTGTACACCTTCCGTCGGTTGCGTCCCGAAGACTGGCTGGAAGCCAGGGCGCGGATCGACGATCTGATCGCTCGAGACTTCGCGACCGAAACCGGGTCGCTGTTCTCGACGGAGTACGCCGTCTTCTTCGGCCCGCTGTACCAGCTCGGCGTCGGCTTCTACCTCGGCCTGGCCGTGCTCGGGTTCGTCGCCTGGGTCGTGTATCGGCGGTACGAACCAGGTTGGCTGCTCGTCGGGACCTACGTCGGGTATCTCCTCGTGCTGGCCGGCATTCAGGTGCGGTTCGCCGGACAACTCGCGATTCCGCTCGCGATTTTGAGCGGCTTCGGCGTCGTCTACGTGCTCTCGACAGTGGACCTGGCGCGACGACCGCTGCCACTTCGCGGCGCGTCGTCGACGGGTGACCGTACGGGCGCGTCACCGGTCGTCTCCGACGGCGGTCAACTCGAGCCCTCGATCTCTCTGCCGGATCGACGGGCGACGGTCTATGTCGTCGGGATCGGACTGCTGGTGTTCGGACTCAGTCTGGTCTATGTGCCCGGCCTGATCGCCGATACTACTTACAGCGACGGGCAGGTAGCGGCGCTCGAGGCGATCGACGAGCACGCCGCAGCGAACGAGCGGACGTATCCGGAGAATTACGTGCTGAGCGAATGGGGCGACAGCCGGATGTACAATCACTTCGTGAACGGAGAGTCTCGAGGGTACGGCTACGCACAGAGTAATTACGAGGAGTTTATCACGAGTTCCGACCCCGACAACTGGTACGACCAGTTTGAGGGCCGTGTAGGGTACGTCGTCGTGACCGAGCGGGAAAGCGACTTGCCAGCTGGGGGTACGTATTCGCAGTTGCTCGAAGACTACGGTGCCGGTGGAAACGAAACAGACGGTGTCGCACACTATCAGGCGCTTTTCGTCGACGATGACGTCGCCGCGTTCGCCGTCGTCCCCGGCGCGACCATCACCGGAACCGGTGAGCCGGGTGCGACAGTGTCCATCGAGAGCGAGCGGACAGTTTCGGGTGAGCGAATTTCGTATGAACAAGCGGTGAACGTCGACGAAGACGGCTCGTTCGCGGTGACCGTCCCGTTCGCCGGCACGTACACCGTCAATGGGGACTCGGTCAACGTTTCAACGACGGCTGTTACAGAGGGTGAGACGATCTCACTCGAGTAGAGGATTTTTTGTGGGCCGGACACGCGGTGAGATCGTCGCCGGGCTCACCGTCGGAAGACGGCAGTCGCGATTTCGATGTTACGTCGTCCGTAGTTGGTGAACGTCACGCCCGAACACGCCGATGCGTGGATGCGATATCTCGCACAACAGGACAAGATCTCGACGCACAAGTCGAACTGCCAGAAGGCCGTGAAGATGTTGCTGAAGTGGCGACACCACGAACACGGAATCAGCGAGTGGGACGCCGACTTCACGTTCTCGGAAGACACACGCCAGCCCCGCGACTACCTGACGAGAGAGGAGCGCGAGGCGATCCGCGAAGCAGCGCTCGAATACGGATCGATTCCGAGCTACGACAACCTCACGTCCGCCGAACGGGATCGCTGGCGAGCACATCTCGCCCAGCGCTTCGAAAAGCCAAAGTCCGAGGTCGGCCCCGCGGACTGGGAGCGGGCGAACGGCTGGAAGACGCCGAGTCTCGTCTGGGTGAGTCTCGACGCCGGATTGCGCCCAATCGAAGTCAAACGGGCCACGCTCTCGTGGGTCGACATCGAGAACAGCGTGTTGCGCATCCCGCGAGAAGAGAGTTCGAAGAACACCGAGAACTGGATCGTCGGGTTACGGGACCAGACAGCCGACATGCTGCGTCGGTGGCTGAACGAGCGGCGAAACTACGACCGGTACGACGACTCGGAACGGATCTGGTTGACGAGTCACGGGAACCCACACTCGCCACGGTCGCTACGATACCTGCTTCACCGACTGTGTGAGATCGCGGATATCCCGGTGGAGAACCGTCAGATGAGCTGGTACACGATCCGACACTCGGTCGGCACGTACATGACTCGTGAGGAAGATCTGGCTGCGGCACAGGCCCAGTTGCGTCACACCAGCGAACAGACGACGATGAAATACGATCAGACGCCCGTCGAAGATCGCCGGGACGCATTGGATCGGATGGGGTGAATAGTCGGTCGGAAGGTAATCCCAGTCGAAGAGTTCGGGTCATCCAACATCTTCAATCGACACGGTGGGGTGTATGTCCGTGGTGGTGGCCGAATGCCCAAAGCAAACTTGATATTGTTGGTAGATCTGGTGGTGAATGGTTTCTACACTGCGAACGATCAGGGTTCGGCCCGGCAGGCAATCGACCAGTGGTCGTGGCGTAGTCGAGGGTGTACGCGAGAGTGGCGTTGACGAGGAGTGTCGCCAGTGGGGGGCTGGATGAATTCAAGGCGAGGTTGACGACGGTGGTTTCGGGGACAGTGACGAGCGAGCCATCACAGGTGGTGGTGGCAACGACGGCGACCGCGGTGTAGCGGATACGCGTGGGAGAAAGGGGAGCGGGAGAATCGACTGTGTTGAGATTGATGGATGGGTGGTATAGTGACTGTGATTGTTCCTGATCATGATTAGTAATAGAGAAGTGTAGAAGATGAATGCCGCAACGACAGCGACTGCTGTGTAGCGGAGCAAGCGCGGTAGCAAGGGGAGCGGGAGCATTGGAGTGGGTGTAGGGTTGTGGGGGTTTTGTGGGTGATGGATTCGGGTACGATACTCGGTGGGTTGTTGTGAGTACAGCCAGAAAGCTCCGACCGGCTACACTCCCGGGACTCGCTGCGCTCCTCGGTCTTCGACCTGCGGTGCTTACATCGTCCGGGTTCGTGTAGCCGGCCGCCCCTTTCATTCCCGCCCGCCTGGATTGGTTGGTCAATCTGTGTTGGGTGTTTTCTCGTTGGTTTTTGTTGTTGGTGATGAGTTCACCGTGAGATACCAACGAATATATGCCGCGACGGAAAGTACGAGCCAAGGAATGAGTGACGCGGAAGATATTACCCGACGAGAGCAACTCGACGCGCTAATTCGAGTTGCCAAATTCAAGCCATTATTGACTGTTGGTATTATTGTTGGTGGGGTCTTTGCTGCGCTGCTCGAAGGGATCGGCGTCAGTTTCATTTTACCGATCGTCGAGATTGTGCAAGCTCCGGGTGATCCGGCGGCGGCGGCCGATGGGGCGATGGAAGTCTTCGTGACGGTGTATCAGGCGCTCGGGATTCCCCTGACGCTTGGTTTTGTCGTTGCTGGTGTGAGTGCAGTGCTTGCGGTACGATGGACGACGACGTTTATTGTACGGTGGTTGCGGGAGGCGTTGGTGATTGATTACACTCGGGAGATTCAGAAACAGTCCTTCGATCGGGCGCTGGACGCGCGGATCGAGTACTTCGATCAGGAAGGGTCGGACGATATTCTGAATGCTATTGTCACGCAGGCGGAGTATGCTGGGCGGACTATTCGATACGTGATCAATTTCTTTGAGCAGGGGTTCCTAGCGCTGTTGTATCTTCTGGTTGCGTTTATTCTCGCACCGTATCTTACGCTCTTTGCGCTCGTGTTTCTGGGTGGGCTTACTGTTCTATTCCGGACTGTTGTTGAACCGGGGTACGAACTGGGTGACAAGGTTGCTGAGGCAAACGAGAACGTTCAGGAGGCGGCACAGGCCGGGACACAGGGAATCCGAGACACGAAACTGTTCGGGTTGAAACGAGAGCTCTATGACGACTTTCTCACCTCGGTCAATCAGTTTGCACGATCCAGTATCACCCTTCGACGGAACGAGCAAGCGATCAACAGCTTCTATAATCTCTTGACGGCTATCTCAGTGTTCGCACTGATCTATTTGGCAATCACGTTCGCAGATATGTCACTTGGAGCTCTTGGTGTCTTTCTGTTTGCGATGTTCCGGCTTGGGCCGAAAGCGAGTAATTTGAACAGATTATTTTACAGAATTGAAAATAATCTCCCCCACCTCGTCCGGACACAGAAATTCATCGACGAACTTGAAGCGAACAGCGAACCACTGGAAGTGACTGATACCGTTCCGGACGAGATCGAGACTGTGGAGTTCGATGATGTTCGCTTCTCCTACAAGGGGCAAGAGGACGAGGCACTCTCAGGGATCTCCTTCGAGTTCGAAAAAGGGGAGTTCATCGGCTTCGTCGGCCAGTCTGGGGCCGGGAAGTCGACTATTGTGTCCCTGCTTGCCCGGATGTACGAGTCAGATTCGGGTGAGATCCGAGCAAACGGACAATCAATTCATGAGATGGATATTGATAAGTGGCGGTCGAAGATCGCGGTGGTGCGACAGGATCCGTTCATTTTTAACGATACCTTGCGGTACAACCTGACGATCGGAAACCGGGATGTGTCTGACGAGAAACTCGACCGCGTCTGTCAAATTGCGAAAGTTGACGAGTTCTTGTACGATATGCCGGAGGGATACGAGACACAACTGGGTGACGATGGCGTCCGGTTATCTGGCGGACAGAAGCAACGTGTTGCACTTGCGCGTGCTCTACTAAAAGAGGCAGAAATTTTGATATTGGACGAAGCGACGAGCGATCTGGACTCGAATCTGGAAAAGCAGGTCCAGCGGGCGATTGAGCGGATGGATCGGGATTATGCTATTATTACTATCGCTCACAGACTCTCTACGGTGGAGAACGCTGACAGGATCTATACCGTCCAGAACGGGCGAATTACCGAAAGCGGCGAACACCAGAAGCTGGTTAATCAGGGCGGGAAGTACGCAGAACTGTACGGTATTCAGTCAAGCCAGTAATTAAATATGATAGAAACGGATGAAGACATAGCAGTTGGCACGAAGGTATTCAAAAGAACGTCCAAGCTCGAGGACCTCCTTTCATCGATTCCAGGGTGCGTAGAGACAGTTTATATTGCTGACGACGGGAAAACGGAGGAACGTGATCCCCTGTATTCACAGTCGTATCACTTCGATCTCGTCGTCCTCGATTTGGAGTACGACGAAGGACTGGGAGCGGGGAGACGCGCAATCGTCGAAGAGATGGACGAGGACTATCTAGTTATCGTGGACTCCGATCACACTATCCCAGATAACTTACTGACGTTGCAACGAGTCCTCGAGGCAAATGAGAGGCTGGGCGGTGTTGCCGGCGCGATAGTCGAACCGGATACGCCAGCGTACTATATCACTGGTCAGTTTTTCCAGGAAGTCGACGGAGCACTTCACCGAGGCCCCTTCTTGAATGAGGACGTAGATGTCCAAATCGTCGATGGCCATCCAGTCATTTACTTTGACTTTGTCGCCAACGCAGCGATGTTCAGACGGGAATGCCTGGAAGAGTACAGTTGGGACTCATCTTACGTTATCGGGTACGAGCACGTCGACTTCTACATCGGACACTGGAGGCGGACTGACTGGGACTTCGGTGTTTGCCCCGAAGTCGTCTTCGAACACTATCCCGGCGGGAGTACTGATTACAGCGAGAACAGGAACAACGACGATAAACTGTCCTCGTCGCAGTCGTACTTCCTGAACAAGTGGGGGTACGAAGCAGACGTCACGATGGGCTTCAGATGGGTTCGCGGGCCTCCGAGTTCAGCGTGGTACTATCGGGGCCACATGAGCGAGTGGCAGAAGGCAATCGTAATATTAGTACTGGATGGCCCTCGCCACTTACTCCAGAAAATATCTCATCGGATCAGAACTCTACTATAGAGATTATAAAATCTGAGCAACCACAATAACATGCTGTTAAAAATGAGTGGTTTAGAAGATTTAAGAATTCACGACTAACGAGTAAGCTGGTTGGTAGTACTTATTTCGGCTTGCACTCTGACTATCCTAGTCACGCGGTGCATTATCCACTTATAGGTAGCCGAGGTCTTCCAGTTGGTTCTCTAATCTGCCTCCCACGCTTCCTTGCGTAGACGCAGCTGACTCTATATTTGAGGACAGGGCTTCTAGACGACGCTTCGGGTCATCGAGCGATGAGTTTCCCACCTCCCGAAACCCGTCCACAGTGCTGTACCCGTAGTACTCTTCACCAACAATACCGCTAAAGCCCTGATCGAAACTCTTGGCCGTTTTAAGCGATTCTGTGCCGTCATTTAGCTTCGCTAGTTGCATGTCGGATATGCCATGCGTTTCAGTGAGGAACTTAGGACGCTCAGACGTTGACAGCATGGAATATAGTAATCTCCAGAAGTGTTTGCTCACATCTCTCTGTGTAGTTCCGAATATCGATAGGCTGCGCCCTGCTCTACCGATTAATGCTACAAAGACATCCAGATTCTACTATAGCTTCGGTTGTCGCTCTCGTCCTCGATGATACCTGCTGCGTCGAGTACCGTTGAATAGACATCGATGAGGCTCACGGGCCTCTCAATCCTCTTATCGTCGATCTGGTCACCACTAACGACCATCGGAACGTGGGGTCAGCTCGGGGTATTTCCCGTGGAAGTGCCCCAAAGGCCATCTGTTTCGTCCTCACCGAACAGTTCTTCGTGATTAGAGATTGTTATAATCAGATCGAACGTTTGTTTCATGCTTGTTTTGGTGATTTGACCGATCACTAAGCCTTAGAACTCAGCATTTCAACGGATATATTTGAATTGAACATTTGAGGCATCGGAAAGTGAAAACTCATACACGCCTCGGTTTTTGTGATATCCATTATCATAGAACACTACGTCCTTATCGAGAATATGGCCAAGAACCGCGACGTGCAAACGGTCAGTATGAATCGTACTGGCTGCCGCCGCCCTATTTACAAAGTCGGCAAATTCCGGCTCTCCGCGACTGATATCTCGACTTACAATAGGTGGCTCAATCGTCTCATCAATCTGTGGGGTAACTGATTCCGCGTCGTTCCGGAAGGCTAAGAGTGTATACTCTGCTGTAGAATTATCGACGGGGAGATCGCTTTGCGACAGGTGGAACGCGGTATCATCAGCTAAGTCAACCTCTACGTGGTCACAGGATGCTGTGGCGTCAGAAATCAAATCGTAGCTATATTTTTCGCGGCAGAAAAACACGGTTTCGTTTGTCACGTCTTCGAAAACTTCCCGCGGGTTGTGATGAGAAAACGCACAGCTTTGTGGGCCAATAATGATAGGGCAGTCGAAGAATTGCCCAGCTGTTTTATAACATTTGACTCCCCCTCCCCAATCCTCGAAGCTACCAGATTCGCTATTTTTCCGTGAGCGGGCATTAATCTCGCTAAAGTTCCCCCCACCATGAATGTAAACAGCGGAGAAATCGCTTAAATACCGATGTTTGAGAAAGGGGAAATAACTCCGCAGCCAGTAGATAGACCGCGGGTTCGCCCAGTCGAGTGATTTCGGAGCATCGTGTCGAACGGGACCACTTCCAAAGGAAAGAATTGGAATATTGGTCTCGTTAAAAAGTTTTCGCGCACCCAAATAGATGAGACTGTCGCCGTGGTTACCTCCGGGTTGGAGCGTCAAGATTGGGCCGCCGTCTGATACTTCGTCCACCCTTGATGCGACTTTCATGACTCCCCGTACGAAAGCAGATTGATTAATTGTTCTGGTAGAGAGGCGGTGGTGCAGAAGTCTTCACAGGCCCTCTGCTGCCAAACCTCGGGTCATGATTTATCGCGCTGAGTTTCAGAAATCAGAAAAGAATCCTCGTCAATCAGCCGTTTCATTGATCAGATCAACTCAAACTGAAATACCCGATTTAGGCCTTGAGACGTATATTTCACCACTGCCATTATAAATGAACGTTCCCTCCCTCTGTACTGTCGCCAATTGTGTCACCTTGAAGTTCAATACCCAAGAATTGCGGGGTTTGCTGCCCGGCCGTGTTTAGTTAAGCGTGAAAAGTGAGGCGGTGCGATTTTCTGGTGGTCTATGCCAAAAATCGACCGCCTCAGTGGTCGTAGCGACTGGGTCGATTTGAGTTTTGTGGAGCGAGAACGGACACCGTGTCGGCTGATGGAGCTCGGTATTCGACTCCATCTTGCTGGATTATCGCTTTCGAATACCGTTCGAGAACTCGAGAAGTTCGGTGTCGATCGATCGCGGAAGGCTGTGTACGATTGGATACAGAAAGCCGATCTACAGCCGGCAACTGACGCAGATCCGAATCACGTTGCGCTTGACGAGACCGTGATTCGGATCAACGACCACCAGTATTGGCTGTACGCTGCAGTCGATCCTGAAACGAACAGAATTCTCCATATACGGCTGTTTTCAACGACTACGACGGCATTGACTGAACGGTTTTTACGAGAGTTGATCGAGAAACACGACGTCGAAAACGCTGTGTTTCTCGTCGATGGCGCACAGCATCTTCAGACAGCACTCCGCCGACGCGGACTCCGATTTCGATACGAAAAACACGGAAATCGGAACGCTGTCGAACGTATCTTTCGAGAGATAAAACGACGTACTACCTCGTTCTCAAACTGCTTCAGTCACGTCAGACCATCAACCGCAGAATCATGGCTCCAAGCCTTCGCCGTCTGGCAGAATGCTACAAACTAAACACGATCTGCTGCCCAGAGCAATTAAAAACGCTGGCAGAGCCGATTTGAACCTGTGATGGGTCGTCCAAGTTGCCCTCTATCTTTATCGCGTTGGCATCGTCCCCCATATTGCGGTTGATCCTTCTGATCGTAACTTTATCTTCGCTTTGCCCATCGTCGACCGTGATATAGTATTCATCTCAGCTTTGCACGTTGAAGTAGGTGCATGACGTAGGCGGTGGCAAGGACGGATGATGCCGATTACGGAGTTCTTGTCGTGTACGCGTGTGTTCGACGAGTTCGAGTCGCTGTCTCCAGCCCAGCGCCATCACGCGAAAACCTACGCCACCGGTCTTGTTGCGGCCAGCAACAAGACCGTGGCAGGCATCGCACGCGAAGTCCTTCCAGCCAAGGGCAAACGCGCCCTCAACAAGTTCTTCACCGAGTACGACTGGGACGAACAGCAATTCAACCACGAACGCCTCGAAGAACTCCAAAAACACGGTGAAACGCGCTGGTCACAGGGTGGTTACATCATCCTCGACGACACGATCACCGAGAAAGCCGGGGACGAAGTCCCCGGCGTCGGCCACTTCTACGATCACGCTGAAGGTGACACTGTCTGGGGCCAAGACCTCATCTACGCCTTCTACGCCGACGATAAAACCGCCTACCCACTCACTTTCCGCCTCTACGAAAAACAGGATGAAGATGACCAAGACCACGACACCAAGTACGATCTCGCCCGCGAGATCGTCACCGAACTCGAAGAAGAGGTAGGTGTGCCTGCGGACACCTACCTCTTCGACTCGTGGTTCGCTCACGAGTCTGGTCTCGTTGAACACATCGAATCCTACGGCAAGGACTGGATCGGCCCGCTCCGGAGCAATCGACAGGTGACCTACGGCGGAGAAGAGCTAAGCGTCGATGCGCTGGCAGAGCGCATCGACACCGCAGAGCGCAACATCGAGGACGATACCTACCACATCTGGACGAAGAAGCTTCCCGTCTCCCAGCTGGGAGACGTGAAGCTGGTTATCGCCGAGAAAGAGACCGATGAAGACGAAGAGAATCCGGTCAAGTACCTCGCTACGAACAAAATCGACGCACCGACCGAGCACGTGATCCGCTCTTACGGGATGCGCTGGCGCATCGAGACGTTCTTCGAGGACTCGAAGCAGGATCTCGGCTTTGGAGACTGCGAGATGCAGACCGACGAAGGTGCCAGTCGGCACTGGCACCTTCTGATGGCTGCCTACAGTCTCGTTCGTCTTGATCCTGAGTCGAGCGCCTTGGGGACTGTTCGCTCGAAGGCGTCATCGCTTCGAGCGAACCTCGAACACTCCCTGAAGGAAGCCGTCTACAACCTTCTCTCGTGGGTTCGAGACAACGATGATCGCGGTATCGATGACTTGATGACCGAGATCGACCACCTCTTCGTTCACTCAACCGCTGACGCTAACGTGCAAAGCTGAGTATTCATGACAGAGGTTTTCCGAGCGGCGTCGATGGCCGCTTGTATTGTATCGAATTCGTCCGGGACGTTGACCGTAGTCGACTCGTTTGAGATGTACGGTCGCTCGCTCTCGCCGGGGGTTGCCTGGTCTGAACGCATCCGGATAGAAGTAGTCCGTGACCGAAGAGTACTCGTCGGGCGGCGTATAGGGAGAGTGTGCTTCCATCAGGTTGATAAACTGGAACACAGGCTTCCGATCCGTACTCGCTTTCTCTGACTCGCTTCAGGCATTCCTTCGCTCCGTCGTCGTAGGGCGCAATACTGTAGCCAGCGAACTTCAGTTCGATACCGTGTCGTAACGACGGAATTGTCGCCTGATCTAATTGGATGCACATTACGACTGCCTCGAGGTACTTGCTCACTCCGCTTATCCCGGTCATGGCTGACGACCAATCAAACAGGTTCTCGGCGGCATCCCGAATCGGCTACGCCATACCAAAATCGGTAATCTTCTATCGAATCCGAACTTGGGAGAGATGAGTGGATTTGCGGAGTACGCTGAAGTGTGATACCCAGCACGCGAAAGTCTCTCGGCCAAGGTCGTATAGGGCTGTTCCAGAGTGTCTAATACGCCGCGGACACCCACTTCTCTAGGGTACTAACCTGTGAAAATCCCGGCGTGAACAGGTGGGGTACAGTGACTCGGAGAATAAGCCCATTCGTATCGTCTGCCGTCAAGCCAATCGAAATGTGTATCGAAATAGTCTTTCCTCAGAGTGTCTAGTACCACAAGAGCAATATTCGGTCGAGACTCCATAAGTAATAAGACCCAAGGATGGATTTCAATCTTACTGAGTCACGATGGTGAATAGATCGCACTTTAAACCATCATGTTTACACGACACTGACAGATATGATTGATAACATTCTCAAAAATTGGAACGACCGATTTTGGTGGCGTGAAACAGCGCTACCGTATGCAGCACGAATCGTTCATAGGCACTTTCCACAGGATGGATGTCTAATAGGGGATGAAGTGTGGGACAATCTGATCATCCTTGATGCGTGCCGCTATGATATGTTTGCCGAGCAGTCTAGCCTTTCTGGCAAACTGAGTAAACGCACCTCAAAGGCTTCGAACACGCCTGAATTTCTTCAATACAACTTCAAAGACCAGGACTTCAGTGACACAGTATATGTTACTGCAAATCCCCAAGTGAACGTTCACCTAGAAAACGAGTTTTTCGAGGTCATCAACGTGTGGGAAGACCACTGGGACGACGAACTGCACACGGTCATGCCAGAGATAATGGCCGAAGAAACCATCAAAGCCTACGAATCATATCCGAACAAGCGGCTAATCTCTCACTTCATCCAGCCACATTACCCGTTTATCGGTGAAGTCGGCCAACAAAAACTAAACACACACTCCGGGATGGAACTCTCGAAGCGGCTTGCAACCGGCGATGAAGCCCACCGTGATCAGCTGTCTATCTGGGAGCAATTGTATGAGGGGTCCGTATCGGTTGATTTCGTTTGGGAAGCCTATCGGGAAAACCTCGAGATTACGCTTCCGTATGTAGAACGGCTGATTGAAACGTTTGAAGAGTACACTGTAGTGACTTCTGACCATGGGAATGCGCTCGGTGAACGTGCTTGGCCTGTTCCTGTGAAAATCTATGGCCATCCCCCCCAGATTCGAATCGCTGCTCTTACTGACATACCGTGGCTCGTTACGAATACAGAACAGAGAAAAGACATCGTTGCGGAAGAATCTTCATCCAGTAACGTCGGAGTTCAGGATAATGTCTCACAGCGACTCAAAGATTTGGGATACAAATAATTCGAATTCGAGTATTCGTCTTCACTTTAGGCCTCCGCAGTCGGTTGCATGACGGTCGCAAGCTCTTCCTGTAAGATTTGGCGTTCTTGATGGATCTTCTGTGC
>NZ_FOKW01000019.1 GCF_900112205.1 Natronobacterium haloterrestre
CGGTGTACACAGCTGTCGCCTCCTCATTCCTTCCGAAAAGTACCACCGATAAGCCGCCGCAGTCATGCGATTCTTGGCTTAGCTAAAGACGGATGATACCTGTACATAACACTCATAGTAGTGATTATGCCGATACGACAGAGTCGACTGTATCAATGTCCGTTCAGGCAGACGTCAGACTACCATCGTCCTACGAGCGTCTCCACACTGGGGTTATTTTGTATGAGCCGACTTCTGGCAGGATTCTGGACGCAAATCGGCGGCTAGAATCTCTCTTTGGGTATTCGATAGATGAACTACAGGAAATTCCCATTGACCGATATTCTGCGAATACGTCCTCTTTTTCGGAAGCCGATTTCGTCGACCGGCTTTGTACAAGTGCTGAGGGGACACCACAACAATTCCGTTGGCGAGTCAAGCGGGCAGACGGTGAGTTGATCTGGGTCCAGATATATCTCTCCGCGCAGACGATTGATGATCGGACCTATGTCTGTGCGGAAGTTCGAGACGTCACGGAATATTACAACACCAGCCATCGAGAAGAGTTGTTTTGGCGTATTCTCCGTCACGATCTCCGAAACGGGGCAAATACATTGATCGGCTATAGCGAGGAAATCAAGCGCCTTACGGAAAGTGACCGCGTCCACAACGCTGCCGAGATGAGTAAGTGCGAGGCAATGGAACTCGCTGCGATCACAGACTCGGTTAAACGGATCCAGCAGGCAGTGAACCAGACCGATGTAGACCGGATCTGCCGAGAAGCAAGCGATACCGTACGGGAAGTGGTGGACGAACTCGGGGACGAGTATCCGTCTGCCACGATTGCGCTGGAAGAACAAAAACGAATGTGGATCCAGGTCGACACCGCCTTCGAGTATGCGCTCTCTGAGGCACTCGAGAACGCAGTCATCCACAGCGACGGGGTGAGCCCAGAAATCACGGTCGAGGTGGGGCCGTCGCCAAATACTGGTCGTGTTGAGATCAGTATCACGGATTCGAACCCGCCTATCCCGGACGCTGAACTCGACAGTCTCTTCGATCGGGCTGAAGTCAGCAGCGTATCTCACGGGTCTGGGGTTGGCCTATTCGTAATGAAATGGTGTATCGAGTCTCTCGGTGGTGAAATCACGATCGACCGACACAGCTCACGTGGGAACGCGGTTTCATTTTATCTTCCACCGAAAGAACCACCCGAGCAATCCTATAGCACGCCTCCTACACCAGAATCCGACTAAGGACACTGTCCGGCTAGCTACCGTTAGGCCTCAAGAATTCGCTCGTCTTTCGGCCCCGGATGCCACCGCTTCGAGCCGGGGTCGTGTTCGGGACACCCGGCTTCGACCATGACTTCCAGCGCCCGCCGGATTGTGCGGTCGTGGCTGTCATCCAGCCGGCCCGTTCCCGGACTCGCAACACCTGAAACGGGAGTGGCCGCCGAGCGAGCCGCCTCGAGTGCGAGGCGCTCCGGCAGGTCCGCGAGGAGGTGGGCCCGGAGAACGTCGTCGTGATGGTCCCGTTCTGTCGGACGCCCGAGGAGGATGAGCCCGTACTCGAGATCATGGACGAGCACGGGCTCTCGAGCGACGAAATGGACGTCTACGTGATGGCCGAACTGCCATCGAACATCGTGCTCGCCGATCGGTTCTCGGAGCTGTTCGACGGCTTCTCCATCGGGTCGAACGACCTCACGCAGCTCACGCCCGGCGTCGATCGCAACTCGGAGCAACTCGCCCCGCTGTTCGACGAGACCGACGATGCAGTGACCCGGTCGATCGGTTCGCTCATCGAGGAGGCCCACCGCCACGACCGGCCGGTCGGGATCTGTGGCGACGCCCCGTCGACGATTCCGGAGTACACCGTGTTCCTGCTCGAGGCCGACATCGATTCGATCTCGGTCTCGTCGGACGTCGCAGTGGAGACGATCCTCACGGTCGCAGAACACGAAAGCCGAGGTTGAACCGCGCCCGCCGCTACTCGAGCGCGTCCTCGAGCCGGTCGATGAATTCGGCGTTGCCGACGTGCAGCGGCACCCTGTCGTGGAGGTCGTCGGGTTCGACCTCGAGTATCGACCTGCTGCCGTCGGAGGAGCGGCCGCCGGCCGCCTCGATGAGGTACGCGATCGGGTTCCCCTCGAACTGCAGGCGGAGCTTCCCGCGGGGGCTGCCCTCGAGGGCGGGATAGGCGAAGATCCCGCCGTAGGTCAGCACCTGGTTGACGTCGCCGATCATCGCCCCACCGTACCGGAGTTTGTGCTCGGGGTTCGACTCGATCTCCCGGACGAACTCCCGGAACTCGTCGTGCCAGTGGGGTACCCGGCCGCCGAAGCCGTAGACGAGCGGATCGTCGGGGAGGGTGATGTCCTCCTCGACGACGGTTCGCTCGCCGCCGGTGAGTTCGTACTTCGTGACCGATCCGTCGCGGGCGTACGCCATCGTCGTGATCGGCCCGTAGAGGATCCAGCCGGACGCGACCAGCGCGGACCCCGGCGCGGGCAGCGGTTCGTCGTAGATGCCGAACACGGTCCCCATCGTGTTGTTCGACTTCAGGTTCGACGAGCCGTCGAGCGGGTCGACGGCGACGGAGACCCGGTCGTCGCCGCCGTCGATGATCTCGGATCGCTCCTCGCTCGCGTACTGGGCGACGCCGTCGATCGACGTCAGCCGATCGGCGAGCAGTTCGTCGGCCCAGACGTCGGCCTCGACCTGGGTCTCGCCGCTGGGGTTTTCCGCGCCGGCTTTTCCTCTGCGACCGACCAGTCCCTGCCGGATCTCGGCCGCCGAGCGGGCGATCGTGGCGACGACGTTCTCGACGGGATCGAGACCGGGATCAGGTTCGGGATCGGTAGCGTTCATCCTACTCCGTGGCCTCGAGCGCGGCGTCGGCCGTCTCCTCCTCGAAGATGACCTTCTCGAGGGCGTCGAGGATCCGGGTGGGGTCCTCGCGCTGCCAGACGTTGCGGCCGACGGCGAGTCCCTTCGCGCCGGCGCTGACGGCGGCCTCGACGGTCGAGAGGAACTCGTAGTCGGAGGTCTTCGAGCCGCCGCTCATCACGACTTTCATGTCGCCCGCGGACTTGCAGGCGTGTTCCATCGCGTCGGGGCTGCCGGGATATTTGACCTTCGCGATGTCGGCGCCCAGTTCGAGGGCGATCCGGGTCGCATAGGAGATGACCTCCGGCTTGGTGTCGTTTTTCAGCCCCTGGCCGCGCGGGTACGACCACATGACGACCGGCAGGTCGTGTTCGCGGGCCGCCTCCTGAACGTCGCGGAACTCCTCGGCCATTTCGACCTCGTGGTTCGAACCACCGTAGAGGGTGAAGCCGACGGCGTCGGCCCCGATTTCGGCCGCGTAATCGACCGACCAGTTGACGGCCGAGTCGTACTCGCCCATCCAGAGGTTCGAGGTGCCGTTTACCTTCGCCAGCAGGTTGACGTCGTCCTCGTAGCTCGGGTAGTACCCCTCGGCGATCCCCTTCTGGACCGCCATCGCGGTGACGGCGTCGTGGGTCGCCGTGTCGAACACCGTCGAGGGGTCCAGTTTTTCGGGAACCTCCTCGAAGTCGGTCGGTCCGTGCTCGAGTCCGTGGTCCATCGCGAGAATCAGTGATTTGCCGTCGCGGACGATCGGGGAATCGTCGATCGGGATCATCTGATAGAGTGTCCGACAGTCCGGTATATATCTCTGGTGGTCCGGATTATCGAAATTACGTACTTCTGTAGTAATGGTGGACGAAATCGGGGGATGGAACGGTCCCTTCCTTCAGTAGGGACGGCGTTCTCGAGGGAGGATTCGAGAAACGGATCCGTTCGGACCGGACCGGACCAGGGGATCAGTCGATCAATTCCCGGGCGTTGTGTCGCCACGCGCGGACGTGCAACACGTCCAGACCGAGGGCGTCCGCCACCTCGCTCGCGTGGACCGTCGCCAACCGTTCCGCGGAGACGATCCCACCCTCGGCCAATGCGTCGGCGTCGTCCGGACCGACGCCCGTCACCGCCGTCACCGGCGTCGGCTTCGGGTACGGCCGCTCGTCGGGTCGCTCCCGGCCGACGGTGTCGAACTCGGCCTCGTACTCGAAGGACTGCCAGTCCTCGTCGTCGCTGACGGCGATCCACTCGCGTTCGGCCTCGCCGAGGCCGCGGACCTCGCTCGAACGCCGGTCGAGGTCGCCGTCCCCGTCGGCGTCGCTGACGAACGACCACGGCAGGGAGAACCGCCTGCGCAGCGCGTCCGCGACCGCCTCCTCGAGGCCGGCCTCCAGCAGCGACCGGTAGGAGTGGTGCTTCTCGCGAACCGCGTCGGGGTCGAGGTCGGCCTCCTCGAGGGCGGCCCGCTCGTCGGGCTCGAGTGACGTCCCCTGTGGGTCCGTCTCGGCCCCGCCCTCGGAGCCGACCGGTTCGACGACGTATTCCTTGCTCACGCGATCCACCAGTTACCCGTATCTCACACTGTCGAGTCTTGAATTTTATTGTCGCCTGAACTGAATTCCGCGTCCCGTCCGAGGTGGGCGGCCCGACCGGACGCCGGCCCGATCCGCCTGCTCAGACCCCGGAACCGCCGGCCTCGACCGGCACACTTACGGAACCGTCGGATGAACCACCGCGCATGGTTCGCGATCGGATCGAACGGATCGGCGTCGTCGGTGCAGGCACGATGGGAAGCGGCATCGCCCAGGTCGCGGCGACCCACGGCTACGACGTCGTGATGCGGGACATCGAGCAGGAGTTCGTCGACAACGGCTTCGAGACGATCGAGGACAGCCTCGAGCGGCTGGACTCCCGGGGAGACCTCGAAGAGGATCCCGAGACGATCCGCGGTCGCATCGAGGGAACGACCAACATCGAGACGTTCGACGACCGCGACCTGGTGGTCGAGGCCGCCCTCGAGGATCTCGAGGTCAAACAGGACGTCTTCGACGATCTCGAGCGGGTCTGTGACGAGGACGTCGTCCTCGCGACGAACACGAGCACGCTGTCGATCACCTCGATCGCCTCGGACCTCGACCACCCCGAGCGCGTGATCGGCCTTCACTTCATGAACCCGGTTCCGATCATGGAGGGCGTCGAGGTCGTCGTCGGCGAGAAGACGACCGAGGAAGTCACCTACCTGGCCCACGACCTCGCCGAGGACCTCGGGAAGACGACCTGGGAGTCCGACGACAAGCCCGGTTTCGTCACCAACCGCATCCTCATGCCCTGGATCAACGAGGGCATCCGGGCCTACGACGAGGGCGTCGCCTCGAAGGAGGACATCGACGCGGGGATGGAACTCGGCACGAACGTCCCGATGGGCCCGCTGACGCTGGCCGACCACATCGGCCTCGACGTCTGCCTGCACGCCTCCGAGACGCTCCACGAGGAACTGGGCGATCGGTACAAGCCGGCCTACCTCCTCAAACGGAAGGTCGAGGCGGGCGACCTCGGGAAGAAGACCGGGAAGGGCTTCTACGAGTACGAGTAGTACGAGTCCCGCCGTCGCAGTCCCGCCGCGTCCGCTTCGAGCCGCGCGCTCGAGACGCGACGCGAAACGTGTTGGGGTAATTTTATTTTCGCTCGAGCGGACGGTCGGGACGTGTCCCCTCCGCCCTCCGCTCGAGACCGATCGACAGTCAGCGGGCCGTCCCCACCAACGCGGCTCTTCACGGGCCTCGCGGTCGTCCTCGTCGCCGTCCTCGCGGCCGTCACCGTCCTCGCCGTCGCCGGGGCCGGCCCCGCGACCGCTGGCCACCCCCCGCTGTCGGTCTGTGGCGTCTGTGGCTCCGACGGTATCGACGGCGCGACCGGATCCGGGACGCTAGATATCCGCCTGGACGAGCGTGGCGACGCCCGCTTCGTCGCCCGCGTCCCGGTCGACGACGACGCCGCGGCGACCTACCGGACCGATTCCGACGCGCTCGAGTCCGCCGTCGAGGCGGCCTGGTACCGCTACGACGTCGCCACGGACGAGGCGACCGATCTCGAGGCGTCGGTCGAGGACGGACGGGTTCGCGTCGGCTACGACGTCCCCGACGTCGCACAGTCGCGGGTCGGCGACGGCTGGGTGGTCGACTACTTCTACGCCGCCGACACGCAGTATCGCTACGGTTTGCGCGCTGATCGCGTTACGATACACGCCCCGGACGGGATGGCGGTAACGAACGACCCGGCGAACGCCGCCGTCGAGGGCCGTTCGGCGACGTGGACGGCCGACTCGGGGATCACGAAGCGGACCTACCTCACCTACGGGCCGACGGGCGTCGACGGGACGGTCGCCTCCTGGGGTTCGGCGGCCGCGGTCTTCGGCCCGGAACTGATCGATCACGGTCTCCGCGCCAGCGTCGTGCCGGTCGCCGTTGTCGGGCTCGCGGTCCTCGCCGCCGGGCGGCTCGGCGGCCGGCACCGGGGAGCGGCCGGCGACCGCGAGCGGGCCGTGCTCGAGCGCGCCACCGGCACGGTCGGTCTGGAACCGACGGGACGGACGCTGTTCGCCCTCGTCGTCGTCGCGAGCGGACTCGTCGCGGTCGGATGCTGGCTGACCGTCGGTCCCGGGCTCGGCGTCCTGACCGGCACGTTCGGGCTGGCTGTGGGACTGTTCCTCCCGTTCGGGTACGCCCTCGAGCGGAGCGGCGGCCGATGGATTGGACTGCTGGCGATGGCGGCTCCGATCGCCGCCACGACGGCATTTGCGCCCTACTACGTGCTCGGTTTCGGACCGCTCGCGGGTGGCGCCTTTTTCGTTCCCTGGGCCGTCGTCGCCGCCCTCGTCGGCTACCGACTGTCGCTGACCGGTCGCGCCCTCGCGGCCGATTACGAAGGTTGAGATCACACACCGAACGGTTATTATCTTCCAGGGTACAGTGGAAATGATGGAGCCATCGAACCGGCTGGGATCCAGGGCCGCGGGTCGGCCGATGGTCGTGGCGATCGGTGCGTGCTATCTCCTCCTCGCGGTAGCGACTGCTGTCGTCCCGACGTCTCACGACGGTTCGCTCGTCGCGGTCCTCGTCGTGTTCGCGTTCATCGGCGGCTCCGGGGCCGTCATCTTCGTCGGCGGCTACCGGCTTCCCCGGACGGACATCGATCCGCGGTTCTATCCCGTCATTTCGACCTGGTGTCTCGTCGGTATCGGGGCAATGGTCGCGATCCTCGCGCTGTACCACGCACAGCCCGATACCGGCCTCTCGGAGCCCGCACGGTCGCTGCCGATACTCACCGGCTTCAGCGCCGTCGCCGGGTTCGGCGTCGGGCTCTACGACGCCCGGGCAAAGACCCACGCCAGACGCCTCGAGCGACAGAACGAACTGCTCGAGCGGACGCGAGCACAACTCGAGGAGTCGAACGAGCGGTTGGAGCAGTTCGCGTACGCCGCCTCGCACGACCTGCAGGAGCCGTTGCGGATGGTGACGAGCTACCTGCAGTTGCTCGAGCGGCGGTGCGGCGACGATCTGGACGCGGACGGCGAGGAGTTCCTCGAGTACGCGGTCGACGGGGCCGAGCGGATGCGGGCGATGATCGACGGCCTGCTGGCGTACTCGCGGGTCGAGACCCGCGGGGAGCCGCTCGAGCCGATCGACCTCGAGGACGTCCTCGAGGACGTTCGGAAGGACCTCGAGCTCAGGATCGAGGAGACGGACACCGATCTCGAGGTCGGCGAGTTACCCCGCGTCGAAGGGGACCCGAGCCAGTTGCGACAGCTGTTCCAGAACCTGCTCTCGAACGCGATCGACTACAGCGGGGACGAGCCGCCCCGGATCGAAGTCGTCGCCGAACGGGACGGCGAGGAGTGGATCGTCTCGGTCAGCGACGAGGGCGTCGGAATCGGCCCCGAAGAACAGGAGCGAATCTTCGAGGTGTTCCAGCGACTGCACAGTCACGAGGAGCATCCGGGAACGGGGATCGGACTGGCGCTGTGCAAGCGGATCGTCGAACGTCACGGCGGCGAGATCCGGGTCGACTCGGAACCGGGAGAAGGGGCGACGTTTTCGGTGACGCTGCCCGCGGCGACCACCGAAGTGGCCGCCGGAGCCGGCGAACGCGGCCCGGCGTAGCCGGACTCACGGCCCCTCGAGTTCGATCGATCCGCTGTAGCCGACGAGAGATCAGTGGTGCAGCGGCTTCTCCGCCATCTCCTGACGGAGTTCCTCGAGTCGGGAGCGGGAGATGTCGTCCTCGAACTGCTGGATCAGCGCGTAGACTTCCGCGCGTGGCACCTTCACGTCGCCCTCGCGGACGACGTCTTCCGGCCGTTCGCGGAGTTCCCGCATCGTCCCGACCGCGAGCAGGTAGGGGATCGCCCAGGCCGACAGCCGATTGCCGTGTTTCTCCGGGACGACCTCGAGGTAGCGGTGAGCGTCGTCGACGTACGTCTCGGCTCGACTGGTGACCCGTCGGATGACGTTCGTGACGGCGCCGTGGTTCTCCGCGTCGGTGACCGCTTCGGCCGGCACCTCCTCGTCCGCGAGCCACTCGGCGGGGAGGTAGACGTTGTTCTCCTCGTGGTAGTCGTTTTCCACGTCCTTGGCGATGTTGACCAGTTGCAAGAGCAGGGCGAACGAGCGGGCGTTGTCCCGCATCTCTTCGGCTCGCTCTTCGGAGGCGCCGCGAGCGACCAGGCCCGTGATCAGCGTTCCGACGGTCCCGGCGGCGTACCAGCAGTACTCCTCGAGTTCCTCGAGCGTCTGCAGGCGGAGTCCGCCCTCGTCGGCGTAGCGATCGGTGAACATCGCCATCCCGTCGACGAGTTCGCGGACCGGATCGCGCATGATCTCCCGCGGTTCCTCGTCCAGGGACTCGAAGGTCCCCAGCACGCGTGGCGTCCGGGCAACGACTTCCCAGTCCTGGTCGCGCTCCTCGGGGGCGGGGAGCCAGGGTTCGACTTTCTCCATGAACGTCGCGACCGTCCGGTCGGTGTCTGTCTCGGGGTCGAGTAGCCTGTCGTACTCCTGGAGTAACTCGGTCTGGGTCTCCGGCGGGATGTGGCCCGCGTCCTCGATCGTATCTGCGACTCGACATAAGAGGTAGCCGACGCAGATGTGTCTCGCCATCGGCTCCTCGAGCCGATCGATAGTGATCGAGAAGGTCCGCGAAACGCCGTGAACCGCGTCGAAACACCACTCCAGGTCGGCGTGGATTCCGTATTCGGGCTGGCCGGAGGTCATCTACTCGAGACTAATTTGAGCCCTTCCCGGAAAAACGCCGCGGTCCCGGCGGAATACGGTCGCCACGCGCGGACCTGACCGATCGCCGTTGTCGTTCTCGCTCTCGTTTCCGTCCTCGTCGGCCCTGGAACGGCGTTCGGCGGGAATTCAGCCCGGCAAACGGCCGTTCCGACGACCTCGATCCGCGTCCACCGGAGTGAACGCCACTCGAGTGTACTAACAATGAAGAGGCGACCCCACGATACGTCGCACATGGACTTCGCACTCTCGGCAGAGCAGCGCCAGATCCGGGACATGGTAGCGGAATTCGTCGACGAGGAGGTCGTCCCCGTCGCCGACGAGATCGACCACGACGACGAGTTCCCCCAGGATCTCGTCGACGAAATGGGCGAACTCGGGCTGATGGGGATGCCCTTCCCAGAGGAGTACGGCGGCGCCGGCCTCGACTACCACTCCTACGCGATCGGCCTCGAGGAAATCTCGCGCGGGTCGGGCGGCCTGGGAACGATCGTCGCCGCTCACACCTCGCTCGCGGGCAACATGCTCTACGAGTTCGGCGACGAGTCCCAGAAGGAGGAGTACCTCACGCCGCTGGCCGAGGGCCGCGACGTCGGCGCGTTCGCCCTTTCGGAGGCCGGCGCGGGCAGCGACGTTCCCGCCATGGAAACTACCGCCGAGAAAGACGGCGACGAGTACGTCCTCGAGGGCAGCAAGCTCTGGATCTCGAACGGTTCGGTCGCCGACACGGTCACGGTGTTCGCCAAGACCGACCCCGACGCCGGGAACAAGGGGATCTCCTCGTTCGTCGTTCGGCCCGAGGAGGACGACGGGTTCATCGTCGAGAACACGGAGGAGAAACTCGGCGACAAGGGGTGTCCGACCGCCGAACTCCGCTTCGACGACCTTCGGATTCCCGAAGGCCGCCTGCTGGGCGCCGAAGGCGACGGCTTCGTCCAGGCGCTGAAGACCCTGAACGGCGGCCGGATCACGATCGCGGCCCGCGGCGTCGGCATCGCCCGCGCGGCCTTCGAGAACGCCCGGGACTACGCAAACGAGCGCGAGCAGTTCGGTCAGCCGATCGGCGAGTTCCAGTCGATCAAACACAAGCTCGCGGATATGGATACGAAGATCCAGGCCGCGAAGATGCTGATGCACAAGGCCGCGGACAAGAAGATCCGCGGCGAGAACTACATCAAGGACGCCGCCCAGGCGAAACTGTACGCCAGCGAGGTCAGCCGCGAGGTCGCAAACGAGGGCATCCAGATCCACGGCGGTTACGGCTACACGAAGGACTTCCCTGCGGAGCGGTTCTACCGCGACGCCAAGCTCAACGAGATCTACGAGGGCACCAGCGAAGTGCTGCGGAACACGATCGGCGACCAGTTGCTCGAGGAATGAGCCGTCCCGCGATGTCGGCCCCGTGAGACCTGCGCGGAGCCGGACGGAACGACCGCTCGAGCGAACGTTCCGTTCCCCGGTCGGGAACGGCATCTCTCCTGCCGCGAGCGGCTATCCCGCCCCAGCGTCGTCCTCGAGACACTCCCGTACCCACTCGTAATGGTCCCGGACGCGCCGCTGGCCGGCATCGGTCAGCGCGTACGCGTCGTGGATCCCGTCGGTTCGTTCCTCGACGAACCCCGAATCCACCAGCGCGGACAGCGAGCCGTAGAACGACTTCGGATCGATGCGCTCGTCGTAGTGGGCCTCGAGCCGGGACTTGAGTTGCTGGCCGCGCAGTTCGCCTTCCGCGGCGAGCAGGAAACAGACGTCCCGCCGCCGGCCGCTCTGGAGCCACTTCGTCATAGGTAGAGGGCCGTCGCGCAACCCGTCGTTCGTTACGGTTTCCGGGCGGTCACTCGAACTCGAGGGCGAACCCCTCCCGCACCGCGGCGACGACCGTCCAGCCGACCCCGCCCAGCGTCGCGCAAGCGAGGACGAGCGGGGCCCGAACCTCGAGGACGGCGCTCCCGTCGCCGCGGAGTTCGTGATAGAAGAGGAACCAGCCGTTCGGATCGCCGACGGCCACGGTGCCGGACCCGAACGCCAGCGAGGCGAAGACGGCGACGATCGTGGCCCCGACGATCGCGGCCAGCGTCCCGACCGCGCCCGCGAGACCCCGCGAGAGTACCGCAACACTCGCGCGTCTTTTTCCATCCGAACCGGAGTCGGCCGGCGAGCCGTGGATCGCGAACCCCTGCCGGTCGGGAGTGGAGTCGTCCTCGAGTCCGAGTTCCGTCACCTGAACGCCCGCGGGATACTGCAACAGCGTCGCGGCCATCCAGAGGTCGCCGATCGAGCCGGCGGCGTTGGCCGAGAGCGGGACGAGCAGTACCGGCGAGGGGTAGACGACCATCGCGCCGAGGCCGATCGCCGTGATGCCGACGAAGGGGGTAAGCAGGACGACGAGCATCTCGCTGCGGGTGAACCGGGTGCCTTCGGTCCCGGCGTAGGCGTATGGCAACACGAAGTGGGAGAGCCCGATCCCGAAGGCCGGACGGCTCCCGCCGTCGGTCCCGTACCGGGCCATGCAGAGCCCGTGAAGCAGTTCGTGGAGGACGACGACGGGCGCCACCAGCGCGAGCGCGAGGACGAACAGTTCCGGGAAGAGCGGCGAGGGATCGACGACGATCGGCTCGAGCGCGACTCCCCGGACAGTGGCCAGCACGTGGCCGAAGGCGTACGCGAAGGCGAAGAAGCCGACGACCGCGGTGACGAGCCACTGGACGGCGACCGCGCGCGTGAGACGGAACTCGGCGAGCGGGCGTCGGCCGGACGGCTCCGTTCGGCTCACGACAGTCCGTCCCGCGGGCGGGGAAAAATCGGTATCGGTATCGGTATCGGTATCGGTATCGGCATCGGTATCCATGCCTTCGAGCGCCGAACCCCACCTGCCTCCCCGGAACCGATAGATTCCCGGTCCTCGAACCCCGAGGTGAGCGTATGACGGGAGACGGTTCCGCCGACGACGCGGACGACGCCGATACGGGAGACGACCGAACCGCAGCAAACGACGGCATCGAGGCCACGTACACCGAAACCGACGAGGAGCGCGTTCTCGAGTTCGTGCGCGCCGGGACTGGGACCGGGACCGGGACCGGGACCGGCGGCACCACGGCAGCCAGCGCAGCCATCGCCCAGAACATCGAGGGCTATGCCATGCTGAAGGTCCGCCCGACGGCAGAAGGCGACGAACTCGAGCGCTACTACGGGTTCGACATGGCGCTCGACCACGCGGCGGAACTGCTCGGGGTCTCGCAGTACGACCTCCCGGTTCCGGATGCGGCCGAAGATATGGGGATGTAGTGGCGGTTCTGTCCTAAACGACCCTCAGATAGGGGGAAAAAGCGGGACGCATAAATACGCGGAGTCGAACGATTCAGACGAGAATAGCCGTGGCAACCGAGTCGTTCCCCCGTCCGATCGGGACTCACCGACGCTTCTCCGCACTGCTCGCAGCGACCGCGCTCGGCGTGTACCTGCTGTTGATCGTCGGCGCGACGACGTCGATCACGAACGCGACCGCGGCGTGTTCGACGTGGCCCACCTGCCACGCGCCGACCGATCCCCTGAGCCAGACGCAACTCGTGATCGCCTGGGGGCACCGCATCGCCGCGTTCCTGGTCGGAGTGCTCGTCGCGGCGTCGGCGTTGGTCGCCGTCCGCGGCGACGCGTCCACCCGCGTCCGCTCGACGCTGGTTCTCTCGGCCGGACTCTACGCCGTTCAGGTCGGCGTCGGCGCGGCCACCGCGACGCTCGGCCCCGCCGCCGTCGCTCCCGGACTCCACCTCGGGCTCGGCGTCGTCATCTTCGGCGGCGTCGTCCTCGCGCTCGCCTGGGACCTCGAGCTCGCGACCGGCGAAGAGGACGACGCGATCGATCTCGAGCCCGACGCGGCTCCCGCCTCCGCCACCGCCCCCGAACCCGGACCCGAACCCGAACCCGTCGAAGCCGAGGAACGGACGCTGCCCTCGGGGGGACTGGCCCGCGCCAGGCTCACCGCGTTCGCCTATTTCAAGATGATGAAACCGCGGCTGATGTGGCTGCTCTGTCTCGTCGCGGCCGCCGGCATGGCGCTGGCCGCGGGCCCGGCGCTCGACGCCTACACCATCGTCGCCACGCTCGGCGGCGGCGTCCTCTCTATCGGCGCCTCCGGAACGTTCAACCACGTCCTCGAGCGCGACGTCGACCGGAAGATGTCCCGTACGTCGGATCGCCCGCTGGCGACCGACCTGATCCCGGTCCGCAACGCGATGGCATTCGGCGGGCTGCTGACCGTCGCTTCGATCGGTGTCTTCCTGACGATCAACGTACTCGCGGCAGCGCTGGGGCTCGCAGCGATCCTGTTTTACAGCGTCGTCTACACCCTCTTGCTCAAGCCAAACACGGTCCAGAACACCGTGATCGGCGGGCTGGCGGGCGCGCTCCCGGCGCTGATCGGCTGGGCGGCCGTCACCAACGAGATCGGTCTGCCGGGGCTGGCGCTTGCCGGCGTCATCTTCCTGTGGACCCCGGCGCACTTCTACAACCTCGCGCTGGCGTACAAAGACGACTACGCCCGCGGCGGGTTCCCGATGATGCCCGTGGTGCGCGGCGAAACCGAGACTCGCAAACACATCGTCTACTACCTCGCTGCGACGCTCGTGGGGACTGTCGCGCTGGCCTGGATCACCGAACTCGGGGCCATCTACGCGGCGACGGTCGCCATCTTCGGCGCCGTGTTCCTCTGGACCGCCGTCGTGCTTCACTTCGAACAGACCGAGTCGGCGGCGTTCCGGTCGTTCCACGCCTCGAACGCCTTCCTCGGCGCGGTGCTGGTCGCCGTCCTCGTCGACGCGCTCGTGCTCTGACAGGGCCGGCGAGTTGAACAAAACTGTTAATCCAGCCCGTTCGAATGCTCAACTATGAGTCGGTACGGCGGTATGGATTACGCTGCGTTGACCAAGACCGGCTTCCTGCTCGGTATCGGGCTGCTCACGCTCGGTGCTGGCGGCGAACTGTTCGGCCAGTTCGTTCTCGGGGGAGTACCAGGCTGGGAGGACAGGCTATTCACCTACGCGGAAGGACTCGGTATCCTCGTCAGTTTCGTCTCGGTCTGGACGTTCGGCGTGTTCCTTCCACTCACGGATTGACATCCTCCTCCGCCTGAAGGCGGAGGAATCCCGAGCGTTGGGATATTAGGGTTTGCAGTCTCCCTGTTCTCTCGGGGCGAACCGTCCGCTCTCGCGGTCGAACAGGAAGACTCCGGGCTGTGCCAACCAGCCGTTACTCATATCCCCCGTCGGGGGACTCTGAGTTATCTTTCGTCGGATGTTTACGGCACCGTTCACGTCTGCGTTCATCGTCGTTTCACAGGACTCGCAGACGTACAAGCCACGCTCCACGCGGTTCGCATCTCGAATCTGCCCGCAACACGAACACGTCTTCGACGTGTTCTCCTCGTCTACGCGGTCAACGAGGATGCCGTATTCCTCGGCCTTGTATTCGAGCAGGCGGGTGAAGCGGTCGAACTCCCATCCGTGCAACTTCTTGTTCCCCGACTGATCCCAATTCCGCGAGTCGCCGTTCCGGTCTTCACGGATGTCGCTGAGGTCTCCAACTGCGATCTCCGCCACGCCTGCTTTGACACACCGTTGAACAATGTGTTTCGAGAGGGTGTGGAGGAAGTGGTCTTTGCGCCGGGAGAGTTTCCGCCGAGCCTTCAACGCCCGCTTCGACGGCCCGTTCGCGCCTTCAGTCTGGTACTCCTCGCGGGTGAAGTAGTGCTTGTCCTCTTTCAAGGTATTCCCCGGATACAACTCCGAGGGGGCGTCCTCGTAGTCGATGGCGAGGTAGTTGCTGATACCGAGGTCGATGCCCGCCGTCTTGTCACCGGGAGCTTCCTCAACGGGAATTTCCTTCTTACAGACGAGGTGGAGTTCCCACTCGCCTCCGTTCCAGACGGCACGCACCTGCTGGATGTTCTCCACTTGTACGTCGGGGCGAGTTTCGTATTCCGCGAGGAGGAAGTCAGACCGACTCTCTTTCAGGTGGAAGCCTTTCGAGAGACGGAGTTGACCGTGTTTATCGTCGTGTTTGATGCCTTTCTGTTTCCACGTCACGGTGGAGCGTGGGTGTCGGTCCCCACGTTTCCGGTAGCCCGGTGGGTTGTTTCCGTCGTCGGAGTTGTACCAGCCGTTGAACGCTTCAGCAAGTTCTTCGAGAACTCGCTGACTTGACTGAGAATGGAGGTCACTGTAGCGTTCGTGGTCTTTCAACTCCGATTTCAGTTCGGCTTCGTTGGGTATCTCACCGTCGTCATCCCACCGTTGTTGGATGTAGTAGCGTCCGACGTTCCACAGTTTAGATGCTGAGAACCCGCACTGGTCGAGGTCGTCACGAACCTGCTGGTGGTTCATGATTCGGGCGACGTAGGTGCGGGTCGTCTCCAGCATCGTACTATGTTCATAATTAGTTATGAAACAGAGTATATTAAAGACTGTGTTTGGCGTGGAATATCCGGCCTTGTTGGTGTCTGTGGAATGTGTCACTGAGTGACGGCGCGTATAACCCGCGAGGGACGTCGGAAACGACGGCTCGACGGACGCTATCGCGACCCGAACCGAACCCTCTCGGTCGCGTCCGGTCCGCTAACGTCCTGATTGCCCGGACTCGCTTTCCCTCTCCTCGAGCCTTCCAGGCGTGTCGACACCGCTAACCCCGTTCGAACGCTACGGTGGTCCATGCACCGTCGCTCGTTTCTCGCCGCCGCGGGCGTTTCGTCGGTCGCCCTCGCCGGGTGTGCCACGCTGTTCGACGCTTCGATGCCCGCCGCACTCGAGGACGTCGATCCCGAGCGCCAGGTACCGACGCCGACGCAGGGCGACGGCGAGGTGACCGTCGCAGTGTACGAGGACCTCGGCTGTTCGCACTGTCTGGACTTCGAGACTGACGTGTTCCCGATTCTCGAGGACGAGTACGTCGCGACCGACGAGATCGAGTTCCGCCACTACGACTTTCCCGTGATGGCTGCCGACGAGTCGATTGCGATGGCGAACGCCGCGCGGGCGGTGCAGGACGTGACCCGAGGCGACGGGCAGGACGAGGACGGCTCCGGGGAGCCAAACGGGCTGTTTTTCGACTACAAGCACGCGGTGATGACCGGCGACGACGAGGACTGGACCGACGACGGGCTGGTGACGCTTGCGGAATCGCTCGAGAGTGATGCCGCCGGTGGTCCCGACCCCGACTCCGACTCCGACCCCGACTCCGACCTCGACCCGGACACAGTCGCGACCGCCCTCGAGAACGAGACCTACTACCCGACGCTCGCCGCGGACTGGGAACGGGGCGACGAACGGAACGTTACCGGAACGCCGACGGTGTTCGTCGACGGCGAGAGCGTCGACCGGGCGACGGATCCCGACGCGGTCGTCGAGGCGATCGAGGACGCGCTGTAATTCGAGCAGGCGTTCGGCGCTACTCGGTATCGGCTCGCGCCGCGTCGATGCGCTCGAACTGCTCGTCGGTCAGGTCGATCTCGACCGCGCCGACGTTTTCCTCGAGTTGCTCCGGCGTCCGCGCGCCGACGATCGGGACGCAGGTAAACCGGTCCTGCTCGATGAGCCAGCGCAGCGAGACCTGGGCCGGCGTCGCGCCGACCTCGTCGGCGACGGACTCGACGGCGTCGAGGACGTCCCAGGCGCGTTCGGTGACGTAGTACTCGTCGAACATGTCGTCGAGGCTGCCCCGCGAGCCGTCGGGCGCTTCGAATCCGCCCTCGTCGGTTCGCTCGTACTTCCCGGTGAGGAAGCCGCCAGCCAGCGGCGAGTACGGACAGACGGCGACGTCCTGGTCCGCACAGACGTCGAGGTAGTCGCTCACCTCGTCGTACTCGACGGCGTTGACCATCGGCTGGGTGACGTCGAACCGCTCGAGGCCCTCGACGTCGCTGGTCCACAGCGCCTTCGTGAGTTTCCAGGCAGCCATCGAACTCGCACCGAGGTAGTGGACTTTCCCCTCGCGGACGAGTTCAGTCAGTACCGAGAGCGTCTCCTCGATCGGCGTGTCGTCGTCCCAGCGGTGGATGTAGTAGAGGTCGAGGTAGTCCGTGCCGAGTCGCTCGAGCGTCCCTTCGACCTGTGCGCGAACGTGCTTGCGGCCGAGTCCGGAGTCGTTCGGGCCGGGTTCACCCCAGCCGTCGAACGGGAAGTAGACCTTCGAGGCGATCACGAAGTCCTCGCGGTCGTGGTCCGCGAGCCACTCGCCGATCCACTTCTCGCTGGTGCCGTCCGGATCGCCGTAGACGTTGGCGGTGTCGATGAAGTTGATGCCGTTCTCCCAGGCGGTATCGAGGAGGTCGTGGGCCTCCTCGCGGTCGGTTTCGACGGTGTTGCCGTGTGTCTTCCCGAACCGCCAGGTACCGAAACAGAGCTTCGAGACGGTCGTCCCGGTGTTACCGAGCGTGGTGTACTCCATACCCCCGGGTTCGCCCGCGGGACCCAAAACCGATTGGGAAGCGGCCAACGCGTGGGCGACCGGCGGGCAGTTCGCTCGAGAGCCCCGCCTGCGAATGCATCCCCAGCCGTCTTTCCGGGTGGAGAGGTACGGCCCACGATGAACGGGACGAACCCAGCCGTCCGCGAACTCGGCACGGACTCCGGCCCGGACGCGATCGAGTACGAGTACGACGCGGAGACGCCGGCCAGCATCGCCGTCGTCCACGCGATCTGTGCCGTCGCCGACGTCGATCCGCTCGAGGCCCCGACGGAACTCGGCTTCGTCCTGCACGAACACGTCGACCCGGGCGCGATCGACACGCTGCTCGGCGACGGAACTGGCGACGGTAACGTCGTGGTCTCGTTCGACGTGTCGGACGACCAGGGCCGGGTCTACACGGTCGAGATTTCCGACGACGGCCGGATCGGGGTCCGGGCGCTCGATTCGGCCGGATAACGGCCGCGTCGCCCGCACACCGCTCGGGTCACCCCCGCAGCGGATCACTCCACGGTCGGCACCTCGAACGCGAACGAGAGAGCCTCGTCGGTCCGGGCGACCTCGAGGACGCGCTCGACGAAGGCCGTCTTCCCCACCGAGTACTCCGTCAGATCCTCGGTGCCGCCGGCGAGGTCGCGTTTCAGCGCCGCGTACTCCTCGCGAAGGTCGGGCCGGGACGCCAGCACGTCCCGTGTGACGACGCTGATCCGCCAGCCGTCGGCCGAAGCCGCGAACACGTGGACGTTGAACCGCTGGCCGTTCTCCCGCCGGAAGAGCGGGTGCCACTCGTCGCTGTTTTCCGTTCTGGTCCCCCCGAGTTCGGTCTCGAGGGTACGCGACACCGGCGCGACCGCGTCGTCGGTGACGACCACGTCCAGGTCCACGATGTCTTTCGCCGGGAGCCCAGGGACGGCCGTCGAGCCGACGTGTTCGATGCGCTCGAGGGCGGACTCGAGGTTTCCGGCGCGAAGCGTCTCCCGAACGCGGTCGCGCTCGGCCCCGAAGCGCTCACGCCACGTGTCGTATCTGGACGGAACGAGTTCGATGGGGTCGTCGTTCGGATCGACCATTGTTCGGCGGACTCGCGTCATCCCCTTGAAGATTCCCCCGGTCGAGAAGGAACGTGGAACCGGCTTTCGGTCCGGATTACCGGAACGACGGCAACACCTCCGCCTCGTAGAACTCGAGCATCCGCTCCTGTTCGGGCCCGATCTGGTGGACGTAGACGTGGTCGTAGCCGGCGTCGATCGCTTCCTGGATACTGTCGATGTGGGCCTGGGCGTCCTGCTCGGTCGTCGTCCCCGACTCGGCGACGTCCTCGCGCTCGACCATCTCCGCGGCCTGCTCGAAGTGGGCCGGCGTCGGCAGGGTCTGGGCGAGTTCGCCCGGCAGCGAGCCGTTGGGCCAGTACTCGTGGACCGTCTCGATGGCCTCCTCCTCGCTCTCGGCACAGCAGACGTGCATCTGCGTGAGCATCGGCCCGTCGCCGCCGGCGTCCTCGTAGGCGTCGACGACCTCACCCTGCGGGCCGGAACACCAGAGGCCGTCGCCGTGGTCGGCCGCCCACTCGGCGGTCTGGGGGCCGAACGCGCTGGCAACCGTCGTCGGCTGCTCGTCGGGAACCGTGTAGAGACGGGCGTTCTCGACGGTGTAGTGCTCGCCGTGGTGGCTCGTCGTCTCGCCGGTCCACAGGTTCCGCATCACCTCCATCGCCTCCTCGAGCATCTCGAGCCGAACGTCGTGTTCCGGCCAGCGCTCGCCCGTGACGTGTTCGTTCAGGTTCTCGCCGGTACCGACGCCGAACGTGAACCGGTCGCCGAACATCTCGTCGACCGTCGCGACCGCGTGGGCGACGTTGACCGGGTGGATCCGGATCGTCGGGCAGGTGACGCCGACGCCGACGTCGATCTCGTCCGTCTCGACCGCGATGCCGCCGAGCGTCGACCAGACGAACGGCGACTCGCCCTGCGCCGACACCCAGGGGTGGAAGTGGTCCGAGATCGAACAGAAGTCGAAGCCGGCGTCTTCGGCGCGGGCAGCGTTCGCGACGAGTTCCATCGGGTCGTGCTCCTCGCTCGAGAGGGCGTATCCAACGGCGGTCACGGTTGCCGCTACCACGAACGGGTGGTTAACGCTCGAGCCTGCGAGTGCGAGCACCGAGCTCGTCGCCACAGGGCTCCGGAACCGAACCCCTTACCCGGGACCGGTCGCTACCGAACCCCATGGAAGCCGTAGTCGAAGCGACCGAGCTGCGGAAATCCTACGGCGAGACGACCGCGCTGTCGGGGGCCTCGCTGTCGGTCGACCGCGGTGAAGTCTTCGCACTCATCGGCCCGAACGGGGCCGGCAAGACGACGCTCGTCCGGGCGCTGACTGGGACGACGGAACCCGACGCGGGATCCGCTCGCGTCTTCGGCGAACCGCCGACCGCCGTCGACCGGGACCGGCTCGGCGTACTCCCGCAGGACTTCGCCCCGCCGGACAGGCTCACCGCCCACGAACTGATCGACTACTACGCGGGCCTGTACGACGACGCCAGGGACCCCGACGAGGTCCTGTCCGACGTCGGGCTCGTCGACGCCGGCGAAACGTGGTACGAGAACCTCTCGGGCGGCCAGCAGCGCCGCGTCTGCGTCGGCTCGACGCTGGTCAACGACCCCGACGTGCTCTTCCTCGACGAGCCGACGACCGGGATCGACCCCGCCGGCCGCCGAACCGTCTGGCGGCTGATCGAGGACCTCGCGGCCGGCGGCACGACCGTCGTGCTGACTACCCACGACATGGCCGAGGCCGAGCGGCTGGCCGATCGGGTCGGCCTGCTCGCCGACGGCTCGCTGATCGCCCAGGGGTCGCCCGAGGCCCTCGTCGCCGAACACGGCGGCGGGAGCCGAGTCCTCGTCGAGACCGACGCCGACCCCGAGGCGTTCGCCGACCTCGAGTATCCGGTCGAGCGGGCGAGTCGCGGCTCCAGCCGTGGTCGCGGGGGCGGAACGTCGGCCGGCGTCGTCGTCCGCGACGTCACGCCCGCCGAGATCGGCACCGTCGTCGACCACCTCGAGGATCGCGGCCTCGAGTACACGGGCCTGACCTGGGCCGAACCCGACCTCGAGGACGTCTACCTCGCGCTGGCCGACGAGACCGAGCGGGAACGCACTCGACGGGAGCCGATCGATTCGCCGCCGGAGACGGACGCGGCGACGCCGGGTGAGACGGCATGAGCCGGTTCGGTCGCGTTCGCTCGGAGGCCGACGCCGGCTGGCGGTCGTTCGTCCGCCGCCGGACTGCGGTCTTCTTCACGTTCTTCTTCCCGGTGATCCTGATCGTCATCTTCGGCGCGCTCGTCCGGACCGACCCCGCCGGCGGCGGCCTGTTCGCCGAGCCGGCAGCCTACTACGTCCCGGGGTACCTGGCCACCGTAGTCCTCTTCACGCCGCTTTCCCGGATGGGCAGCGAGGTCGCCCGCCACCGCGAGGGCAACCGATTCGAGAAACTCGCGACGACGCCGCTGACCCGAAGCGAGTGGCTTCTGGCCCAGACGGCCGTCAACGCCGTCATCATCGGGCTGGCAGGGCTGCTCATCCTCGGGCTCGTGATCGTGCTGACGGGAGCCGAGATCGCCGTCTCGCCGCTGCTCGTCCCCTACGTCCTCGTCGGCGTGATCGCCTTCTGTGGAATCGGCGCGATGCTCGGCAGCTACACCGGTTCGCGCGACGGTGCCGTCGCGGCCAGCAACACGATCGCGCTCCCCCTCCTCTTTCTCTCGGAGACGTTCATCACGCTCGAGCAACTGCCCGGCTGGTTCGAGCCGCTGGTGAACCTCTCGCCGCTGACGTACTTCGCTCGCGGCGTCCGGGCGGTGGCCTACCCGGCGGCCGAACCGGCGCCGGTCGCCGGAACCGGGATCGACCCCGCGCTGGCGAACCTGGGGATCCTCGCCGTGCTGGCGGTCGTCGCGTTCGCGCTCGGCGCGCGCTCGATCCCCCGGACGGACTGACGGTGACGGTGACGGTGACGATGACGATGACGATGACGATGACGATCTATTCGGCGTCGCCCATCCGGTCGGAGTAGTCCCAGCCGTAGACGACCGCCGGCTCGATCGCGATCGTCACCTCGTCGCGCTCCTCCCGGAGCAGCGTCCGTGCCAGTTGCGAGTCCGTTCCGCCCAGGTATTGCTCGAGCAGGTCCCTGAGCGTCTCCTTCTCGGGGTCGGGGGCGACGGACGCTGTCCCGCGGCCGCGGACGCCCCTGTACGGCGGGCGATTCGTCGAGATCTCGAAGGCGACTTCGGCCTCGGGGTCGGTCGCGGAGCCGTCGTCGGTCGCGGTCAGGTAGTCGACGACCGTGGAGTCCGCCGCTGTAGAACACTCGAGGAGCCAGGGATCGGAATCCTCGTCGGCGTGCAGAAACCGATACCACAGCGACAGCATCCAGAGGTGGCCGGACGGCGTCCGACAGGCGATCCGAACCGGGATATCCCGCTCCTCGAGGAAATCGGCCAGTTCTTCACGGGTCAACGTGCCGCGAACGGTCGTTGTCACGGGCGGACCTTCGGCCGCCGCCGACATAACGATCCCTGCCCCGGTAGGCCTCCGACTCGAGCGTCGGTCACTCCAGCCGCTCCTTCCTGGCGTCCTCGATCAACGACTGGACGTCGATCCGCCGTTCCTCCCGGTCCGCCCGGTACGCCGCCTCCGTCAGGGCAGTCACCTGGAGGCCGACGTCGCCGGGGACTTCGGGTTCGGAGTCCCCGGCGATCGTCTCGAGGAAGTTCCCTAACTTCGCGCCCGTGAGCGTCGTAAAGTCGGTCGGCGCATCGATCGTGCTCTCGTAGACCGTCGCGCCGCGTTCCTCGAGCCGGATCCGCTCGCCGTCGAACGTGACCCGACCGTCGGTCCCCCAGACCGCGTACCCCTCCGACGGCGAGAGGTTGACGCCGTCGCCGCTGACGGTGACGCCCGCGAGTATCGACCGGCCGGCGTCCTGGTTCCCTCCGTCGGCCTCGAGTCGTACCGAGAGCGAACTGTTGACGTCGATCCGGTCGTCTTCGTCCTCGTCGGCGTACTCCATGTGTCCGGCGACGCTCCTCGGCGTCCCGCCCGTGATCCACAGCAGGGCATCGAGCAGGTGCGAACCCGAATCGTACAGCTGTCCGCCCCCCGAAAGGGAGGGATCGACTCGCCAGGTTCCTTCGTGGAGGTCGATCCAGTTCTGCCCCAGGTACGCGTTCGCAGTGTGAACGTCGCCGATACGGCCGCTGTCGACCAGCCGTTTGATCTCTGCGAACCCCGGATGGAAGTGGCGCTGGTAACCGACCTGGATTTCGAGCCCCTCGCTGTCGGCCGTCTCGAGGAGGTCGACCGCGTCCCCGACGTCCGTCACCATCGGTTTCTCGAGGTAGACGTGGGCGCCGGCCTCGAGACAGGCCCGGGCCTGTTCGTAGTGGAGTGTGTGGGGCGTGACGATCACCGCGACGTCGATCTCGTCGCCGTGGGCCTCGAGCAGCGACTCGTGATCGGCGTACGCCGGTGCATCGAACTCCCGTTCGAAGACGTCCCGTGCCTCGGCAGCCACGTCGGCACCGGCGACGAGTTCTACCCCCTCGAGATCGACGAGCACCTCGAGGGCGAGTTGGCCGAGTCCGCCGAGTCCGATCGCCGCAGCGCCGAACTGCATACCCTAACCGCCATGTCCGGCCCGAAAAGGCCTTCCCCGTTTTTCGGTTGTAGCGACTCTCCTTCCGTGTGGCCGTTCTTTCTTTCCGACCGACGAGCCGCGAGCGCCACCGGAAGCTACTCTCCGGTCGCCGGCGTCCGTACCAGTATGCCCACGTGCCCCGGTTGCAGACGGCAGCTATCCCACGAGAACTGTATCGAACACTTACGATACTGCAAGTGGGTCTGGAGCGATCGCCCGGAGCGGGAGTCCTGCTGGGGCGAACGCGTCGTTCGGTACGTTCGCGACGGAGAGCGCTAGACCAGCGGAACGATCATCGCCGCGAACTCGTAGTCGTAGACGTGGTTGAGCAACACGTAGGTCACGACCCCGAGGACCAGGCTCAGGATCCAGGTTGCGGCCGCGATCCGGCCGACTCGAGCGTGTGCCGTCTCGCGCAGCTCCGCCGGGGTATGCGTCAGCCCGAGCAGCAACGCGTAGAGGACGATCGGCACCGCCACGATCGAGAGCACGATGTGGATCGCCAGCATGATCAGGTACGCGTAGTAGACCCGTTGCGGGCCGACGAACAGCTTCTCGCCGCCCCCGCCGACCCTGATCAGGTAGACGACCAGGAACAGCAGGATCAGGGAGAACGCGCCGACCATCGCCGCCCGGTGTTTCTCGACCTCGCCCGTACGAATCCAGTACCAGCCGGCGATCAACAGCCCGACCGTGGCCGTGTTGATGACCGCGATCACGTGGGTGAGCAGGTTGATCTGTGCCTGGGTCAGGTCGGGATACAGCGGTACGTCGAGCAGGAACGTCCCGATGACCAGGGCGTACCCGACGATCGTCAACGCCACCGTTGCGCCGATCGGCCGCTCTCGGAGTCGACGTTTCGCGTCCGCAGTTGCCATCGTCGATAGTTAGGAGAGGCCCCGTATCTGTCTTGCCGTTCCGGCCGTCCGGACGGCGTAATCCGCCAGCGAAGGCCGTGCTGGTCGACGGTAGCGTGTGGCGAGTGGTGTGGGGTGAGGCGTTGGGCTACGGTTACGGTTCGCTCTCCCCGTCCTCGAGCGAGACCGCCCCGCGTTCGTCGACCGTGACCACGTATCCGCAAAATTCGAAAGTGACGGCTCCACCGGGACGGGATTGTCCGTCGGCGTGACTCGCAAACAGCGAGTCGAGAGCGTCGGGATCGACGACCGCGTGTAACGGTTCGTACTCGGGTGGTCGTAGCTCTTCGGACGAGATCCCTTCCGCCGACGCGACGGCTTCGACGACCGCCTGACTCGGCTGCTGCCTGACCGTTCCGTCGATACTGTCGCCGCCACCCTTCATGATGTCTCGATCCTTTCGAATCTGCTTTGTTGAATAGCTTCTGAATGGTAGTTAGAGAGGCTCACAGAGCTTTTCTATGTTGATGATGGCGAACATGAGGACAATTTCACGGAAC
>NZ_FOKW01000016.1 GCF_900112205.1 Natronobacterium haloterrestre
GTGTACCGGTTGTCCGAGAGGGCACGTGCCGGGCAGCCACGCACCACGGGGTAAGAGCTGAACGCATCTAAGCTCGAAACCCACCTGGAAACGAGGAACCACTGAGGCCACTCTTAGAAGAAGAGTTCGATAGACTCGGGGTGTACGCGCCAAGGCAACGAGGCGTTGAGCCCGCGAGCACTAATCGGCCGAGCCACACACTCATACCGCATTCTCGGAACTGGAGCCCGGAGACGGGTCCAGGCGCGAACTGGACTACACGTAGACACGGTTGCCATCGTCAGACCGATCCTGGCCTGGTGTTGCGACGGTTCGATTCCGTCGATCGGCGTTAGGCGGCCACAGCGGCGGGGGTCCTCCCGTACCCATCCCGAACACGGAAGATAAGCCCGCCTGCGTATCGGCAACTACTGGAGTGGGAGACCCTCTGGGAACGTCGATTCGCCGCCCCACTCATACTTCATACTAAGCGATCGAGAGCCACAGGTCCCGTCCGGTGCCTGTGGCTTTTTCTCGTTATAGGCTCCCGTCGTCGAGCCGTACCGCTATGCTTAAACGAACGCAGTGATAACTTTCGAACGCGCCAAGGTGGCAGAGTCCGGCCGAACGCAGCGGCCTGCAGAGCCGCCTACCGCCGGTTCAAATCCGGCCCTTGGCTTCCAATTTCCTCCAACGTTCTCTCGCGTACCTTCCGGATACTGCCGACGGGTAGTCGGCCACGTGATCGTTTTTCGTCAGCTGTCTTTTTGCCTTCTATCTGCTCGACAGCGACGCGTGAGGAAATCGAACTGATTCCATCCCGTCGAGTCGGTTCCGTATCACGCGAACTATCCCCTGGCCTTCATTTACTCCGCTCGAGATCGTAACTCCGACTGGGAGGGTCATAGCCCTCCGGACTAGTTGGCCGCACACCGGTTCGGCCCTCGTTCGAGCGTCGACAATTCTTCCTCGAGGGGATTCGTTACGCCGGTGTTCGCGCGCTTGATCCGCTGAAAGTTCGGCGGATGGTCAGGGATATCGGAGGTGAGTGCGTCGACGAGTGTCGAACGAGTGCGCCGTAGATCCGCGTTTCGGGGCGCGATGTCCGAGAAGCGGGCGGCGACCGGCGGCTCCGGGGAACCGGGGTCGTGGGCCGGGAGGATTACCGGATCGGCGTCTCGTCCGCGGAGACGCCGTAGGCTTTCGTACAGTTTCCCGGCGTTCTCAGCGGCCGAACTGCGTTCGAGTCCGGCCGTAACACCGAGTTCGACCCGACCGACGCTCTCGTGGAAGAGGGTGTCGCCGGTGAGCAGCGCCTCGGTCTCGAGTTCGAACGTTACGCCTCCAGGGCTGTGCCCGGGCGTGTGAACGACGCCGACGTAGTCGTTACCGACGTCGAAACTCCGGCCGTCGATCAACGCTGTGGCGTCGACCCCGTGGGCGTCGTGGGGGTGAAGGTAGTACGGGACCTCGTGGCGATCGGCGAGCCGTCGTCGTCCCGAAGCCGTCGTCCTCCCGAAACGTGATCGGCGTGTGCGTGCGTGTCGAAAACGCCGACGAGATCGGCATCGTACTCGTCGATGATCGATTCGTACTCCGAGACGTACTGTGAGGGGTCGTAGACTGCCGCCTCGCCGTCCGAGAGCAGGACGTGAGAGAGACAACCCGTGCCGGGACGTGCGACCTGGACGAGCGTACCGTCGATATCGATGCCGACCGGGGTGCGTCGATGGAGGCGACTCCACCCCTGCATTCCGTCGACGAGTGTCTTGGCGTCGTACCCGATCGTTCTGAGGCGATCGGTCGCCTTCTGTGAGACGACCCCGGCCGCGCATACGGTGACGATCTCCGCGTCTCTCGGGAGAGTCGAGAGGGCAGGATCGGCCGCTCCGGGATCCTCCGTCAATAGATCGTAAATCGGGATGTTTTCGCTACCGGGGATGTGCCACGCTTCGTACTCCTCTTCCGGCCGGATATCGAGGACGAAGATACCGTCGTCTTCGTCAGCGAGTCGATCAGCGAGTCGGTCGGGCGTGATTTCGGTCATCACGTGGAGGTCATGGGCCCGGACCCCCGAAGCCCTGTTTCCGGGTCCACTGGGGGCGTTTATGACGGCCGGTTCTAATGGAGCAGTCCGGTGGAGTGTCCGTTCGACGGTCGATCGGATCGATGCGGTCACGAACGGAGGACAGTTCCGATCGATCGATGGCAGTACGATCGCCGCGCAGTCGTAACCCGGCAGCCATTTGTCGGATCTCCCCGGCCGAGTCGCGAACGTGGCGATCCGACGCATCCGCCGTCAGGTAAACTCGCCTAGCAGGGTGGGGGTGAAACCGACGGTAGAGCCGGCTGTACGATGGGGTGCGGTGATACCATGAGTGCACCCAGCAAGACGAAACGGATAGGAAAGACGGGTAACCAGCAGGAGAGTTCCGGCGTGGTTCGGCGTCTCGTCCTGTTCGGCGGGCCGGTCGGTGCGGCGGTCGCGATGTGGTTCCACCCACATGCTGGCCACGACGTCTACGCGAGCCTGTCGGCCGTCGCAGACACCTTCGTTGTGATACACGTCCTGTTGTTCGCATCGTTAGCGACGATCGCCATGGGCCTGTACTTCCTCTCGAGCGGCTACCGGGGACTGTCGGCGACGCTCGCTCGAGCCGGGACCGGTGTGTTCGGGTTCTTCTATCTCGGCTACGTCGCTATCGTCGGTGTCGCCAAGGGGTTGTTGATTCGCGAAGGGCGGACCCTGCCGGCCGAACAGCAGGCAGGCGTCGCGGAAGCCGTACAGTACCTCCACACGGAGCCGCTGCTGTTCGCCGCCGGCGTCATCGGTGCCGTGGGCTACCTCGTGGCCGTCGGTGCGCTCGCGGTCGTCCTCTATCGTGCGGATGCACCGCGTGTCCCGCTCGCGTTGCTCGTCGCCTCGAGCGTCGCGATCGGTGCCCATCACGGACCACTGGCCGTGGCCGGCATGGGAAGCTTCGTCGTCGCCGTCGGCTGGCTCGAGTTCGGCTGGAGCCGAGCGACGGACTGGCCGGAGTGACTCGATAGCCGGCAGCAGTGGATCGGTTTGTCGTCAGGGAAGACCTTCTCTACCGGCGATACTGGCGGGTGTCGTGGGCGAACCGTTTTGTGGGGGTGTCGAGTCTAGTGACGTATGCGGGAAGCTATCATCAACCTCACCGACGAGGAGATCGAGGCCATGGGGTACGGGGAGCTGGTCTCGCTGTGTCGGGAGGCGGGTGTTCGAGAACTCGAGTTGCTGGAAGACGAGGGGACGGGCGGAGTCTCGCAGATCGAGGTCGAGACGCGATTCGACGAGGACCGGCTGGATCGTACCGAGAGCGTCGAAGACTGGGAGTTCATCACCGAGAAGGAGGACTCGTATCTCTACCTCCTCGAGGTGACGGCGCTCGAGATGCCCGAGACGGCGTCGGTCGACCACGACGACCTGGTGGGAATGTGCGATCCGACGGTAAGCGACCGTGGAATGTTGCTGTCGCTGGTCGGGTCCCAGGAGTCGATTCGAGCGATGCTCCGCAACTTCGAGGAGGCTGGGATCGCGCCGGACCTCCACAAACTCGGTGAGTACGAGGGTGGCCAGCGGACGCTCGACGCGCTGACCGATCGGCAACTCGAGGTTCTCCAGACCGCCTACGACATGGGGTTTTACGAGGTGCCCCGGGAGGCGTCGATCGACGAGATCGCCGACGAGATGGGGCTCGACGGCGGCACGATCTCCGAACACCTCCAGCGGGCGGAACGGAACCTGCTCACCCAGCAACTCGCGGTCCAGGACTGACCCGCTCTCGAGGGGTCGGTCCCCTCCTCATCCATCGGACCTCGGGAAGCCTTTCGGTTCGTCCCATTCCTCGGTTACCGACTCGGGGGCTCGAGCACAGCGGACAGCGATAGCGACATCGTGATGAGGTCGTCTGTACGATCTCTCCACACCTCGCACGCCCGTTCGTCGTCGACCGCGACCGCTGCCAGTCGGCGAGCGTTTCGGGCGTCTCCTTGACATCTTCCTACCCCTGAAGGGGTGGGCTTTCGCTCGCTATGTGTCATAAACGCACCCCGCGGGCTAGGAGGTACCGAGAGGGAGCTATCCCTCGTGAACCGGTGTATGGCGGATACCCCGGTTACGAACACGAATACGAACACGAACGAACCTGGCGAACGGACGGAACGGGAGTCGACGTCGGCCGGTCGACTCTCGGGACTCGATCGGTGTCACCGGCGGTTTCGACGCGGATCGGTAGCCGACGGCGGGCAGGGCCGTCTCGCGTCCAGATTGGGCGTGAAGCCACAGGTGTTGGTCCTGGCGCTCGCCCGGATGGCCGAGGCGGTCGGAAACTCGTTTCTCATCGTCGTCCTCCCGCTGTTTATCGCGAGCGACTTCGTCGGGGGCGGCTCGTTCGGGCTGGCAGAGGTCACCATTACCGGGATCGTCCTCGCGCTGTTCGGGTTCGTCAACAGCCCGTTGCAACCGATCACCGGCCGACTGTCCGACCGAACCGGCCGTCGGAAGGTCTTCCTCCTCGCAGGGCTGGGGCTCCTGAGCGTCTCGAGTCTCGGGTACGCGATGGCATCGACGTACTGGCACCTCCTCGCCCTGCGCGTGTTGCAGGGGGTCGCCGGCGCGCTGATCGTCCCGACGTCTATCGCCCTCGTCAACGATTTCGCGACCGACGACGACCGCGGCGGAAACATGGGGATCTACAACGCGTTCAGGCTCGTCGGGTTCGGCGTCGGTCCGATCGGCGCAGGAGCCGTGCTCGCGGCCGGCCCGTACTCGCTCGCGTTCGGCGAAGTCGGGGTCAACTTCACCGGATTCGAAGCGGCGTTTTCCTTCGCAGCCGTGACCGCAGTGATCGGGGCCTCGCTCGTCCTGTTGTTCGTCTGTGATCCGGCGATCGATTCGGCCGGTTCCGAACCCGAGGCCGCCGCCGACGGCTTCGTCGTGTTCGACCGGACCGGCGGCAACCTCTTCGATCCGGTCTTCGCGCTCGGCGCCGTCTCGTTCCTGATGGCGGTCGGCATCGCGATGTTCGCCACTCTGGGCGACGTCATCAACGCCCGTCTCGAGCAGGGGGCACGCATGTTCGGGCTCCAGTTCGCGGCGTTCGTCTTCGCACACATCGTGTTGCAGGTGCCGATCGGCCGCGCAACCGACTTTTACGGCCGCAAGCTGTTTCTGGTCGCCGGCGCGGTGCTTTTGATCCCGACGACGGCCGTCCAGGGCTTCATCCTCGACTCCTGGGTGATGTTCGGGGCACGGTTCGCCCAGGGAGCGGCCGGGGCCATGGTGTTCACGCCGGCGCTCGCGCTCGCTGGGGATCTCGCGCCCGAGGATGGCTCCGGGTCGACGCTTTCAGTGTTGACGATGGCGTTCGGTCTCGGAATCGCCGTCGGACCGTTGCTCTCCGGGGTTCTGGTCAGGTTCGGTTTCCCGGTGCCGTTCGTCGTCGGCGCTGCCCTGGCCAGCATCGGCGTCGTGCTCGTCGCGACCCAGGTCGAGGATGTCGTCTCCCCGCAGCGCCGCCCGTTCTAACTCGAGCGGAGAGCGGTCGGGGGAAGGTTCGCCGATACGTTCGAGTCGAGGGCTTCGCTCGCGAGACTGCGCTTTCCCTGCGTTCAAATCGCGGGGCCGTTTTGCCACTCACGGATTTGTTCGTGGCAAAAGCGGGCCGGGCGCGATTTGAACACGCGACCGTCTGGTTAAAAGCCAGACGCTCTGCCAGACTGAGCTACCGGCCCTGTGCTTACCACTATCCGTGAGTGGTGGTTAAACGTTTTCTTTCGACGCCGGGACTGCGGCCGGTTCGGTTCGATTCGGTTCGGTCCGGTTCGGGGACAGCAGTACGAAACTACTCGAGGTACTCACGGAGCGCGTCGGTCACGATCCGTCCGGGATCGACATCGTCGATGGAGGCGCGCCGCCGGAGGTCGCGGTACGTCTCGGGCGGCAGCCGGAGTTCCAGTTCCCCGAGCGCGACGTCGCAGTCGGCGAGGGCACGCTCGATCGACGTGCCGTCGTTGACGGCGCTGGCGACGCTGCGAACCTCCCGGACGGTGAGGTCGCCGTCGAGGATGGCCCAGGCGAGCAGGAGTCGAGCTTCCCCGCTGACTCGAGCGATGTGCTTGGCGGCCGTGGGGGCGATCTCGCCGATCGCGACCTGCTTGCGGACGGACCGCGGGAGGTCGTGGACCCGGGCCCACTTTCGAATGAACGAGACGGTCACTTCGCTGCCGGCGCGTTCGGCGGCTGCCTTGTAGGAGCCTTCGGCACGAACGAGCGCGGCACAGGCAGCGGCTCCTCGGAGCATGAAGAGGTGGTCGTCGCCGCCGCTGTCGCTCGCGAACGTCCGGACCGTTTCGGCGGCCTCCTCGAGGCTGTCGGGATCATCGGGATCGAACTGGACGGCCTCGCGGGCGTGGGGTCCGGCGACGGATTCGTCGCCACGGATGACCGGCGCGCCGACGGGGGATTCTCGATCGGTGGGAATCGACGCGTCCCGGGCGCGGCCGTCGTCGGGGTCGCGCTCGCGGGACCGCTCGCCGTCGGTGGAACGGTCACCTGCCCCGCCGCCGTCGGTTCTCGGGATCCGGTTTCTCTCTCGGTCGGGTGTGTCGCGACTCTCGTGGGTGGGGGAACCGTCGTCCCCATCGCGCTGATCGGGTGGCTCCCCGGACCGATCGGTAGTCATGCACCGCGGTAGGGACTTCGAACGCAAAAAGGTCGCTACTGTGGCGAATCTCTCCCCTGACGCCGGATATCCTCGCCGTGAGAGGAGAGCGGCCGCCGGTCCTGTCCGGTCAGGACTGGTCGTCCGACCGGCTCTCGGAGAGGCGTTCCCAGATCTCCACACAGCCCGCACCGTCCTCGACGTCGATCTCGAAGTCGGATCCTGGATCGCGTTCCTGCTCCCGCTCCCGTTCCCGCTCGGAATCGTCGCTGCCGTCGTCGTTCCCATCTTCGGCCCCTTCGGACCCGTCGGATTCGGGTCGTTCATTGTCGTCCAGGGGATCCTCGGGTGCGGTCATGGACGCGATTCGCCTCTGAAGCGTATAAGTCATGCTCCGACATCGTTCGGCCGTCGGCTCCGGTTCGGACGTGGACGTGCCGGGGAAGTCAGGGCTCGCACTCGCACTCGCGGTCGCCGTCGTCCGGGTTGGCCGCCTGTAGCTACGGGGAGAGATTATGCGGAACCCGGGCTCCGAAACCCCTCGCTGCCGGCCGTTCGCCTGCCGTCGCAGGCTCGTCGCTTTTTCTCGCGGCTGGCGAACCGCCGCCCGGAGACATGAGCATGGACACGATTCAGGACCTGTTCGAACACGGCCTCGAGGACATCTACCACGCCGAGCACCAGCTCGTCGACGCGCTCGAGGACCTCGAGGAGAACACCGAACGGGACGAGATCGCGGAGGCGTTCGCCGAGCACCGCGAGGAGACGCAGGGACAGATCGATCGCCTCGAGGAGGTCTTCGAGATGTTCGGGGAGCCACCCGAGAAAGAGGAGTGTGAGGGCATCGAGGGACTGATCGAGGAGTACGAGGAGTTCGAGTCGATGGATCCCGCCCAGGAGGTCATGGACTACCACAACATGGCCGCCGCGGAGAAGACGGAACACTACGAGATCGCCGCCTACGGGAACCTGATCCCGCTTGCCGACCAACTCGGGATGGACGAGGCGGCCGACCTCCTCGAGGAGAACCTCCGCGAGGAGCAGGACGCGCTCGACGAACTGAAAGAACTAACCGAGACCTACGCGATGGACGCCATTCCGGCGGAGTGATTTCGATGGGAACCAACGAAGGCGAAGGCGAAGGCGAGGGCGAGAGCGAGAGCGAGGACGCGAACGAAGAGTCTCAGACACAGTACGGCGGGACGGAGGACGAGCAGCCGACGACGACCATCGACGAGGCGGACGAAGGCGAAAGCGAAGGCAACGAAAACGGGGACGAAAGCGAGAACGACGCCTGAGACGATAATGCAGGCGACGAGGTTCGAGGACGGAACCGACGACGGGAGAGGGAGGCGAACAGTTCTTTTATCTCGCGGGTGCTACACGCGTCCGTGACCGTCCAGTTCCCGACGGATCGCGGCGGCGACCTCTCGATTCGGCCCGCGGAGCGTGCCGACCTGCTGGCAGTCGTTCGGATCGAGAACGCCTCGTTCTCACAGCCCTGGCCGTACGACGCGTTCGACCGCTTCCTCGGTGAACCCGGCTTTCTCGTCGCCGTCGACGACGGGCGGGTCGCCGGGTACGTCGTCGCCGACGTGAGTTCGAACGTCGGCCGCCGCATCGGCCACATCAAAGACATCGCCGTCCACCCCGACCACCGCGGCAACGGGATCGGCTCGGCCCTGCTGTCCCGGGCGCTCGCGGTGATGGCGGCCCACGGCGCGGACAGCGTCAAACTCGAGGTCCGCAGATCTAACGATAAGGCAAAGCGGCTCTACCGGGAGTTCGGCTTCGAGCCGCTCAGGCGGGTGCCGGACTACTACGACGACGAGGACGCGATCGTCATGATCCGGAAGTTGGACTGACCCCGACGCGACGTTCTTCCGCCGCGGGACGGCGACGTTTTACCGCTCGCGGCGTATCGGTCGAACATGGGATACGCCTGCCCCGTCTGCGACGCCGAACAGGCCGACGCGGCCCACCTCGCGAATCACCTCGCCATCACGGCCTCGCTCGGTCGCGAGGACCACCGGGAGTGGCTCGAGGACCACGCCCCCGACTGGAGCGACCGCGATCCGGAGAGTCTGGGTGAGGTCGTCGCCGAGTACGCCCCGGAGATCGAGACGCCGGAGTTCGAGGACGGGCACGGTCACGGGCACGGGCACGGGCACGCAAGCCCCGGCCGTCCGGACGCACTCGAGGACGGACTCGCTCGCCAGACCCGCCAGACCGGACGCGGCTCGCTCACCTCGGAGGCGGAAAGCGTGCTCCGGGAAGCCCAGGAACTGACGCGACGGATGCACGAGGACGCTGACGAGACCTCCGGGGACGGGGCCAGCGGAACGGGAGACGGTGGTCTCGAGGAGGGGAAGGACGGAGACGACGGGGACGACAGAGACGACGGGACCGGCGACGACGCGTAACAGGTAACAGGCTGCCGCCGACATTCTCCGCTATGCACACGGTCGGAACGTTCTCGCCGTCGTCGGTCGAGGACGCACGAGCGCAGTACGAGACGGTCGGCCCCGCGGCCCAGACGGTCGTCCGCGAGGTCGCGAAGGCCATGGAGTTCGACCGCGAGGAGTACGACGACCGCGTCACGGGCGAGGTCGTCGAGACCGCACGCGACGCCCTGTTCGCGAGCCTGCTCGAGGTACGGGTCGGCTCCCGGGAGGAGTACGAGGCCTGGCGGGAGTCCTACGACGGCGAGGTGACGACCCTCGGCCACGAGAACGTAGAGCGGGTCGTCTGGCACGCCGGTCCCGAGGGGGAAGCCGTCGCAGCCACCTTCCAGAACGAGGAGGACGCGGCGGTCGCGACCCTCCGCCGGCAGGCGTTCGGCCGGCTGTACCGCGAGCACCTCTCCGGATAGCTCTGCGGGCGGGCATCGCCACCTATTCTTCCATCGAGGGCGGAGCGTTCGCCGATGACGCCATCGCCACCATCATCGTCAGGGGATCGTGAGGGAGACCGGGACCCGGACCCGGACCCGAACCCGGATCCTCACCCGGACGCGAACACGCCCGACGACTGGAGGCTGCTCGAGGAGGTCACCGAGTACGAGACCGACTGGTACGACGGCGGTTACGACCGCGTCGAACAGCCAGACGGCACGGAGAAACGCTACTACTGGGCGGACCTACCGCCGGCGGTCGTCGTGGTGGCCCGGATCGACGGGAGCGTCCTCGAGACGGTCGACGGATCGGGCGCGTCCGATGAGGACACGGACGGCGACCGGCTCCTGTTCGTCGAACAGTACCGTCCGACGATCCGGGAGACCCACCTCGAACTCCCCGCGGGGATCGTCGAGGACGGCGAGTCCTACACGACGGCCGCCACGCGGGAACTCGAGGAAGAGACCGGGTTCCGCCCCACGAGTACCGCCTTGCTCCAGGAGTACGCGGTCGCGACGGGCGTGCTCCGACACGACCGCGGGATCGTCTACGCGGAGGGGCTCGAGCCCGGCCAGCGCGAACTGGACAACAACGAGTTCCTCGAGGTGACGACGGTCTCGGTCGACGAGGCGCTCGAGCGCGCCCGCGAGCAGCCGGCCAACGACTCGACGATGACGGCGTTGCTGCTGGCGAAGGAGGACGGGTTGCTCTGAGGCGCCGAGCCGCTCCCGTTCGGCGGCGTAGACCTGCTCTTTCCGTCTACGAGTCGGCTCGATCGGCACACTCGAGTTCGAGAGCGTCGCGTATCCGCTCGTAGGGACGGTCGAACTTCCCCTCCCCTTCGTCGTATCCGCTCGCCGGCCAGAGATCCAGCCCGTCGTCGGCGCGCCGCGGCGCGACGTGCAGGTGGAAGTGTGACACCGACTGCTGGGCGGCCTCGCCGCTGGCGTGGAGGAGGTTCGCGCCGTCGAAGTCGGCGTCGCGGAGCCGTCGAACGATGCTCCGGGCGTGGGTCGTCACCTCGGCGAGCGTCTCCGCCGGGATGTCGAACAGGCTCTCGTAGTGCGTTTTCGGGACGACGAGCAGGTGCCCCTCGGAAACGGGGTCGAGGGGTACGAACGCGATCGTTTCGTCCGTTTCCTCGAGGACGAGGGTGTCTCCGTCCCCGTCACCGTCGACGATGTCGCAGAACGGACAGGTCACGGCGAGATATCGTCGGCAAAACTGAAAACAGCGTCGCTCGAGGTCGTCGTGTAGAGGGGCGCTCGAGCGGGGAGGCGGCTATCGGAGGTCAATGATCGTGATCGTGGTCGTGGTCGTGGTCGTGATCGTGATCGTGATCGTGCCCGTGCGAGTGGCCCCCGTCGCTGGCCTTCCCGATGTCGCCGCCCGCGACGAGCGCGTCGTGGTCACCCTCGATCATGTCCATGTTCTTGAGGTTGTCCCGCTCCTCGAACTCCTCGACGGCGTTTAGCAGGTCTTCCTGGGTCAGCGTCGTCCGATCTTCCGTCAGCGCCTCTAGCACCGCCTCCCGGAGCACCATCCGGAGGTCGCTGCCGGTCAGGCCCTCGGTCGCCTCGGCGATCAGTTGCGGGTCGAACTCCTCGATTCTCATCTGGCGGGTGATGACCTGGAGGATGTCCGCCCGCATGTTGTAGTCGGGCTTGGGGAAGTTGATGATCTCGTCGAAGCGGCGCCAGGCGGCGTCGTCGAGTTGATCCGGGTGATTGGTCGCGCCGATCAGCAACACGTCGTCCTCGATCAGCGAGATGTTGTCGATGCTCTTGAGCAGCGTGTTGACGGCCCGCTTGAGCGCGGCGTGTTCGTCGCTGCGGCGCGTCTTCGCGACGAAGTCGAACTCGTCGATGAACAGAATGCAGGGCGAGAGCCGCTTTGCGACCTCGAAGGTCTTGTCGACGTTTTTCGCCGTCTCGCCGAGGTACTGGGAGGTGATCATCGAGAGTTTGACCTCGACGAACGGCAGGTCCATATCGCGGGCCAGCGCCTGCGCGGTCGAGGTCTTCCCCGTTCCCGGCGGGCCGACGAACAGCAGTTTCCCGATCTCCCGCAGGCCGATCTGGGAGAGATAGTCGCGGTGTTCGATCGCCTTCGCGATCTTGTCGAGTTCGTTCTCCTGGTCGTCGGTGAGCACGAGGTCGTCGAGCGTGATGTCGACCTCCTCGGGTGCCCGGACCTCGACGAGGTCGAGCATGTCCTCGTCTTCCTCCTCGTCGAAGTACTCCTCGAGCAGGCCGTCGATCCAGGCGCGGTCGGCCTGGATCGGCCGGTTGCGCTCGCGGGCCTCCTCGTGGGTCGCGTCGCCGTCGTAGGCCTCGTGGTCCTCGAAGTGTTTCGCCAGGGTGGGGTTCTCGAGGAGCCGTTGGTCGTCGACGCGCTCGAGGAACCACTCCTCGGCCAGGTCCCGCTGGGTCAGCGTGATCGTCCCGGAGAACTCGTCGCGTTCGGTGAACATGAGGTCCGAGACGGCTTCCCAGGGCCGTTCGACGCCGGTCGCCTCGCGCGTCGTGGCGTTGGTCGCCGAGAGCGGCCGGGTGATCCCGGCACGGCGGCGACCGCTCCCGTCGTCGTCGTCGTCCGATCCGGCGTCGGAACCGCCGCTCCCACCGGTCCAGAACACCTGTCGGAACGACGGCGGCAGGTCGTTCTCGTCTAACGTCCGGTCGTCCGAGTACACGCTCGTCGTGAGCAGGAACTCGACGACATCGAGCGCCGCATCACTCATTCGTTCGACGTAACGCCCACACGCTCTTAACAGCGTCGTCCTGCTGCGCTGGCGAACGCGATTCACGTCCGAATGCGGGCCCGTGAATGGACGCCGACGCGGACGACCGGTTCGACAGCGGCATAACGGTTTTCGTGCGTCGGCGCAACACCTGTTCGTATGGACGTACTGATGGGTCTCGGGGGCAGCGACGAATCGATAAAGACGCTCCGCCGGACGATCGAGCGGACCAGGGAAGTCGACGACGATCTCACCGTCGCCATCCTCGAGAAACCGGAGTCGAAACGCTCGCAGGAGGAGATGCGCGAGCAGGCAGAGGAGCTACTCGACGGCACTGACATCGACGCCGATATCGTCGAACTCGAGGGCGATCCGGGAAGCGCGCTCGTCGACTACGCGGAACAGGGCGAGTTCGACCAGCTGGTCATCGGCGGCGGCACCCTGAGTCCGATGGGGAAGATCCAGCTGGGGCCGATCACCGAATTCGTTCTGCTGAACGCGCCGACGACCGTCAAGCTGGTGCGATAACGATGTCGGGTACGCGCGTCTACCCGGACGAACCATCGGGCCCGTTCCCCTCGCCGCCGTCGACGTTCGAGGACGGCGAGGGCCGTACGATCGAGGTCCGTGCGCCGGACTCGTTCGAGGAGGTTATCGACGACGTCGTCGAGATGTACGACGCCTTCGACCCCACCGACCGCGCCCAGGGGATCCCGCCGACCGGTGAGGAGCGTATCCGGGGCTGGCTCGAGACGATCGCCGACGAGAGCATCAACGTCGTTGCACGACACGACGGGAACGTGGTCGGACACGCCATGCTGGTTCCCGATGCGGACGATCCGCCGTCGATGGACGGCGAGGGTGACGACGCCGACGGTCCCGGCCCCGGCGACATCGAGTGGGAACTCGCGATCTTCGTCCTCCAGGAGTACCAGCGGGCCGGGATCGGCACGGTCCTGCTCGAGCAGTTGCTCGGGCACGCGAGCGACGTGGGGATCACCCGCGTCTGGCTGACCGTCGAACGGTGGAACAAGCCGGCGATCGCGCTCTACAAGCGGGTCGGGTTCGAGACGACCGGTGGGGAGAGCTTCGAACAGGAAATGGCGATCCTGCTAGACTGAAAGGACCGGCTGGCTCGCGTAGGAGAGGACGTACTCGGCGGCTTTCTCGAGGACTTCGGCCGACGGTTCGGTGACGGGCTCCCGCGGCAAGACGATGAAGTCGGCGTCGAGTTCGTCGGCGGTGTCGAGGACGACGTTGCCGGGGTGGCGGGTCTTGCGTGTCTGGGAGAAGCCGTCGTCGACGGACGTCGACAGCGCCACGTCGTAGTCGTCGGCGATCGATCCGATATCGTTGAAAAAGCCCTGGGTCTTCTCGGCAACGTCGTCCTCGTCGACGGTGCCGGCATCCAACCCGCGTACGACCCCGCGACCGAGCACGAAGAGCGCGTGAACGTCGGCGTCGTACCGGTCCGCGACGGCGACGGCGTACTCGACTGCGGTGGCGGACTCGTCGCTGCCGTCGACCGGCGCGAGGACGGTATCGACGGTAAACTGCTCGCTGTCGTCCTTACCCATACGGCTCAGTCTGTGCCGCGACCAAAAAAACCCTCCCCCGTGGTCTCGAGCGCCGCCGCCCTCTCTCCGGTTTCGTCCCACCCTCGAGTGGGCCGTTCAGTTCCCGGAGACGGTCCGCTTTCGGTGGTATTTAAGCGGTTACGGGCGTAACGACTGGATATGTTCGATACGGTCGTGGTCGCGACGGACGGTTCCGAGAGCGTCGAGCGGGCCGTCGACGTCGCGCTCGATCTCGCCGACCGCTTCGACGCCGAGATACACGCCCTTTCGGTCGTCGACGCGAGCCAGGTCGACGCCTCGCCACAGCAGCTTCGGGAGGAGCTTCGTACCGCCCTCGAGACGACTGCGGACGCCGCGCTGGCGACCGTCGAGGAGCGCACCGACGAGGACCGGGAGATCGAGACGGCGGTCCGCGAGGGGCGACCGGCCAGCGAGATCTGTGAGTACGCCCGCGAGATCGACGCCGACGTGATCGCGACGGGGACCCGCGGTCGCCACGGCGAGAACCGCCTGCTGCTGGGCAGCGTCGCGGAGCGGGTCGTCCGGACCTCCCCGGTGCCGGTATTGACGGTGCGACAGCTGGATCCGATGGGTGGGGACGACGCCGAGGCCGCGAGCGAGACCGAGACCGAGACCGAGACCGAGACCGACGGAGCCGGAGCCGCCGACGCCTGATCGGCCAGGGAGTCGGACTCGAGTGCTCGAGTGCTTGAGTCCGTGTCCGTGTCCGGACCCGAACTCGAACCCGAATCCAGGTCGAACGCTCCCGAGACCGGCGCTTACTTCCCCCGTCGTCCCCCATCGAGGGACATGTACGACGAACTCATCGACAGCGGCGATCTCCCGGTCGCCCGCAAGTCAGTCCTCCCGGGAACCGGCTTCTTCCTGCCTGATTCCCTCGAGGAGGACCTGGAGGACGAACGGACTGCGGCCGCCCTCGAGGGGGCCGACGTCGCGGTAATCGCCGATCCCGACGCCGACGGGCTGGCCTGCGTCGCCTTGCTTCGGGAGGCCTACGACGACGTTCGGGCGGTGCCGGAGCCCGACGACGAGGACGACGACGAAGCCCCCTCCCCCGAAGGCGACGACGCCCCCGCCGGCGGCGAGGAAGAGGGCGAAACGCTCGATCTCCCCGGCGACGACGCCGTCGAGGCCCCCGAACCCACGCCCCACGAGGTCGCGCTGGTCCCCGCCAGCCCCCACGACGTCGAGGACGCCATCCAGCGGGTCGCCGACCACGCCGAACCCGGGATCGACCTCTACGTCTGTGACCTCTGTCCCGACCGCTACGAGTACGTCGAGGACGAACTCGAGGCCGCCCTCGAGACCGCCGACTCGGTTGCGTGGTACGACCACCACCAGTGGGACGACGCGGTCGCCGAGGCGGTTCGGGAGGCCGGCGTCGACCTCGTCGTCGGCGACTCCGACGAGGAGTGCTCGGCGGACGTGGTCTATCGCTCGCTCGAGTACGACTTCTCCCCGATGTACGAGGAACTCGCAGCCGTCACGCGGGACCACGACCTCTGGCTGCAGGAGGATCCCCGCAGCGACGACCTGGCGGACTACGCCTACTGGACCAACCCCGCGGAGTACGTCGAGGTCGTCCGCGAGTACGGCGTCGACCTGCCCGACTGGGTCCGGGAGTTCATCGAGGAACGCCGCGTCGAGAAGGAGGCGCTGATCGACCGGGCGATCGCCCGGGCGGAGTACCGCGAGATCGGCGACTACACGGTTGGCGTCACCTACGGGCGCTGCTCGCAAAACGAGGTCGCGGAAGCGATGCGCGAGGAAGGGGCGGACGCATCGGTGGTCGTCAAACCCGCCGGCTCGGCCTCCATCCGTGGGACCGAGGCGTTCGACCGCTGTCACGAGGTCGCAGGGAAGGTAAACGGCGGGGGCCACCCGAAGGCCGCGGGCTGCAAGCCCGACATCTACGACGACATGCTCGACTACGCGAATCACTGGACCTCGCGCGGCGCGGTGACGAAGCAGGTCATCCTCGACGCGTTCCGCGAGGTCATCGAGGACGAAGGCGAGGAAGACGAACCAGCCGAGGACACGTAGCCGGTCGGGCACACTGCGTGGCGCGGCTCGAGAGCCCTCACGTTCGCCGATCCGTCTGAACCTGCTGTCAGTCGAGGCGTTCGACGACCTCGATGTCCCCCGCTTCGTTCACCGCGACGATTCGCTCCGCGTCACAGCCCTCGATTTCGCCGGGGCCGGTTACGGCTTCGTCCGCGGTTCGGACCTCCTCGACGGGGTCGTCGGTCTCCGGGAGCCCACACATTACGCCGACCGTCCCCGGATCGGTCGACAGAACGAGGATCGTCCCGTCCGATTCGATCTCGACGTCCGCGTTCGGCGGCCGCGCCAGGTCGGAGACCGTTTCGTCGACTGTCTCAGTCGCTTCCTCGTTGACGTCTTCGGTCATGGCTTCCAGTTCCCCGGTACAGCCTGCTATCGCGCCTATCGAGGCTGTACAGATCGACGTCAGCCACTGGCGACGGTCCATCGTCATCAGTCCTCAGTTTCCAGTTATATCAAATAAACGTAGTGGCCATTGTAGTATAGTTTCCGTCGATAATCGTTTCTATGGGATATTTTATGGTATTTGATGGATAGTGACATCAGAAATATACGCTGTATTACTTTTGATCCGAGTCGAGAAAGAGCGGAGACTCGAGTGCGGACCGTCCGTCGACGGCTACTCCTGGGAGGCGAAATACCGCATCACGAGCTGGAGGACGTGGACGAAGACCCCGGCGACGGCGATGTAGACGCCGATGATCTGCAGGCCGGTCGAGACGTCGCGGCGGTCCCTGACCTGCCAGATCTCGTAGCCAAGCCGAAGCACGAACCCGAGGAACACCAGGACGAACCCGACCAAAAGCAGGGTCGGCAGGACGAACGAGCCGACGGCGATGACCCCGATCCCGCCCAGGAACGCGTAGTTCGCGAACCGGCCCCAGTGCTCGAAGGTCGTCGAGCGAGCGTAGACGTAGCCGGTCACGAGGGCAGTCATGACCGCGGTGACGATCGCCGTGATCCCGAGGATCGTGAGGCGGGACTCCGGCGATGCGAACCGGAGGACGCCGGCACCGAAGACGCCGAACGCCACCTGCAGGAGGACCATCCCGACGAAGGCCGTTCCCATGTCCCCGTTCTCGACGCCGCGTTCGGCGATCAACTCGCCGACGAAGATCACCGCACCGTAGACGAGCACGCCGAGGATCGGCGCGGTCCCGAACAGGAGATCGTTGACGGTCGCGAGCGGCGTCGCCACGAAGACGTACATCAACGCGACGGTAAGCGCCATCAGCGCGCTCGCGCCACCCATCACGCGGCCTTCCCGGCCCGTCAGCGCGAACCGTTCCGTCTTGTGCGGGGTGTCAAAGGAACTCATTGGCCGCGACTACCTTCCGGGCGCTGAAAAGGATATTCCTTACTCCTGACCGGTCCTGCCGGTTACGCCTCGAGGTCGGTGCCGGGGTCGCCCGCATCACCAGGGTTCCACCGATCCGAGTACGCCACCCCACAGGAACACTGCGCGTAGGCGTGGACGACGTCGCCCTCGGCGTAGATGCCGCCGACGTCCTCGTTCTGCTCCTCGGTGAACGCGAAGACGAACTGCACCTCGTGGTCTCCGGCGTCGTCGCCCGGGGTCTCCGGGCAGGTGCCGCCGGCGAGGTCGGCGTCGACGATCCCCTCGTGTTCCATCGCCGATTTGGCGAACTGCATCGCGCCGGTGCCGGTCGCGGCCTGGAACGCGCTTCGGCCGCGCTCGCCGTCGACGACGATCAGGACGCCGCCGTCGACGTCCTCGCCGAACTCCGCCAGCCGGTCGTCGGAGACGTAGGAATCGGCCAGAAAGAGGGCGACGTCGTCCGGTCGGTCGCCCGCCAGAAACTCCTCGCGCGCGGGAAACTCGCTCTCGTCTGCGGTCATGGCCCGCTATCGGCCTTCGAGCGGGATAAAAGCCGCGACACCGCCCGATATCGGCGACTCGGTTCGGTATCCGCTCGAGTCGGTCGCCCGGATGCTCGCACATGAAGATTACGGCCATCGGCCGTCAGAAGCGGTCTCGCTGCAAAAACACTTATCTGTGTTACCTCCCCTTTCACGACTATGTCCGGAACCGACGGGTTTCGCGCTCGCCCCTGACAGGGGAAGCCACGCCCGTCCGCACACCCGGCCGACGGCCGTACGACGGCCGGGGGACGGTTCCGAACGCAGTCGCTCGGTAAGCTCGTCGCCGAACGGGGGTCGACCCGGGCCGCGACGCGACCGCGAGCGACCGAACGGAACGAACCTGACCATGGCCACGACGAACCAGACCACCACGGACGCGGATTCGGACGGCATCACCACCCACGTCCTCGAGTTCAGCCTCGGGGAGAACCGCTACTGTGTCGACATCGGCTACGTCGCCGAGATCGTCAACACGGAGGAACTGACACCCGTGCCGAACACGCCGGATCACATCGAGGGCGTCATGGACCTGCGCGGGGAGACGACCAAGATCGTCAACCTGCGGATGATCTTCGGCGACGAGGAGCCGTCGCTTGGCAACCGAATCATCGTCTTCAAGCGGAAACGCGGCTCCGACGAGCGGATCGGCTGGCTCGCCGACGAGGTTCACCAGGTCGAGCAGATCGACGTCGACGAGGTCGACACCTCCGTCGAGGGCGAAGGAATCGCCGGCGTGATCCGCCGGGGCGACGAGTTCGTGCTCTGGATCGATCCGACCGACGTTCGCGTCTAACTCCTGGCAAGTCCGTCCTTCGTCGTTCGCGTTTTCCGTCGACGCTCGAGCGAAGCCGACTGTCGAACCCGATCGTGCGGGAGACGACGCCGTCTCAGTCGACGACCGGAAGTTCGACGACGAAGACGCTTCCTTCCGGTTCGTTATCGACGATTCGAACGTCGCCCTCGTACCGGTCGACGAGGGTTCTGACGAGGTAGAGACCCAGTCCCGTTCCGTCGCTGTCGAGTCCCTTCTCTCCCTCCTGGAAGATCCGTTTCTTCTCCTCGTCGGGAATACCGGGACCGTCGTCCGCGATCCGGACCCGGACGGTTTCGTCGTCGGCCTCCGCCGAGACGGTAACCGTCGGCACGTCCTCGTCGTTGTGGAGGATCGCGTTGGAAAGCAGGTTCCGGAACACCGATTCCAGCAACTCGTCGGCCAGCACCGTGACGTCCGGAAGCGATCCCTCGACGGTGAGCAACGCGCGTTCGTGGTTCGAGCGGACGTCGTCGACCTGGTCCCCGAGGACGGGCCGCAATCGCACGGGGGAGCGGTCGACCCCGACCTGCAACAGCACTTCCGTGACGTCGCGGGCCGTCTCCGTGATGTCGACCGCCTCGCGAGCCGCCTCCAGTACTTGCTCGACGTACTCCTCGGTTCCTTCGTCGACGTGTTCCCGGAGGAGTTCGGTGTAGGCAAGCACGAGCTGGAGGTCGTTGCGAACGTCGTGGCGGACGACCTGGTTGAGCAACTCGAGGTTGTCCCGCTGTCGCTCGAGCGTACGTTCGTACTCCTTGCGCTCGGTGACGTCCCGGGCGTAGCCGAGCACGGCGTCGTCGCCGCTGCCGGACACCTCGTAGGGGATCTTGACGGTGCGGAACGTCTTCGTCTCGCCGTCGGCGGTCGTCAACTCCTCTTCGGGGATCGATTTGGGCTCGCCCGACTCGATGACCTCGAGGTCGTCGGACCGGAACTGTTCGGAATCCTCGGCCGCGGGAATGACCTCGGACTCCGTGCTGCCTTCGACGTCCGCGGGCGTCGTGCCGTACGCCTCGGCGGTCGCCTCGTTCGCCAGCAGATACTCGCCGTCGCGATCCTTGACGAAGATCAGGTCCGGAATGAGGTCGATGATCTGGCGGAGCTCCTCGTGGGCCTGCTCGATGGCCGCTTCGTACTCGGTGCGTGCGGTGACGTCGCGATAGACCCAGAGGCGACCGTATCGCCGCTCGTCGTCGACGACGGGGGTCGAATAGAACTCCAGGGTGCGCCCGTCCTCGAGCCGGATCTCCTCGCCGTGGACCTCGTCGGGGCGGTCGTACAACCGCTCGATCGTGGCGGCGAATCGTTCGGGCTCGGGCTCCTCGATCACGTCGAGGGCGTCCGCCAGCAACGCTTCCCCGTCGGTCGGGACCTCGTCTCGATCGGCCAGCCCCCACAGTTCGAGGAACCGGTCGTTGTAGTGGAGGACTGTCCAGTCGAGATCGGTGACCAGCGTCCCGTCCTTGGTCGCCTCCGTGACGGCCTCGAGCAGCGAGGACTGGCGCTGCAGTCGCTCCTGCTGTCGCTTCCGCTCGGAGACGTCCGTCGAGACCCCACAGATGGCCTCGACGTTCCCGTCCTCGTCGGACACCGGCGACTTCCGCGTCAGCCGCACGGTCTCCCCCTCGGCAGTCGGGACCGTCTCCTCCGTTTCGATCGACTCGCCGGTCTCGAGGACGCGTCGATCCTGCCGCCGATAGTCGGGCAACCGATCGGCGGGAAACAGATCCTCGTCGGTCAACTCGGTGACGTCCACGTCCGCGTCGATGCCGAACAGGTCCCGACACGCCCGGTTCATCAGCAGGTAGCTGCCGTCGGTATCTTTCAGAAACACCGCGGCGGACATGGTCTCGAGCACGGTTTCGAACCGACGGTGCATGCGGTTCAGCGTCCGTTCCCGCTTCTTTCGTTCCGTCACGTTCCGCGAGGTCCCGACGATGCCGCTCACCTCGCCGTCCTCGAGGATCGGCGTCAACTTCGTCTCCCAGCAGGTCGTGCCAGCACCGAACGGCAGGGTTTCCTCGTACTCGATCGGCTCGGCCCGTTCGACACAGCGCCGGTAGTTCTCGGCGACGGTCGCCCCCTGTTCGTCGCCGAGGAGTTCCCGCGGCGTCTGTCCCCGGAGTTCGTCCTCCGAGAGGCCGGTCTGGTCCCGGTGTGAGGCGTTGTTCCGTCGGAACGTGAACGTGTACCCTCCACCCCCGTCGCTGCCGTCGTCCGTCCGCTCGACGTCGACCAGAAACACGGCGTCGTCGATGGCCCGAAAGATCGTCTCGTAGACGTTCTCGGCCCCGGAATCGATCGCGCCGAGCGAGTCGGTATCGTTATCCGTGGCTGTCTCGGGATCGTCGTTCATCGTATGTCTTCTCGAGGTGAACGTCTAGACGAGCGACGGTGATATGCTTCGCGGCCGTCCGAGGGAGCGTTCGCAGCGCCGCGTCCGCGGGAGGGGAGTCGCCGCTATCGGCTATCGGGCCCGCGGCCTACCGCTCGTCCACGTCCGTCTCCGTCCGTAGCTCGTCGACTTCGTCCACCAGCTGATCGATCGTCTGCTGCTGGTGGTCCGTCGCCGCGACGACCCGCTCGGCGGCCGCCTCGCTCTCGTCGGAGCGATCCCGGACCGTCTCCATCGTCGACGTGAGCTCTTCGACGCTGGCCGTCTGGTCGTCGACGACGCGTGCCACCTCCGAGATGCCGTTCGTCGCTTCCTGGACCGATGCCGAGATCCCCTCGAGGGCGTCCAGGACGGCCTCGATCTGCTCGTCGGCGTGGTCGATCCGCCCGTGGGAGCGTTCGACCGCGTCGGCCGTCTCGTCGGTCTGGGCCTGGAGTTCCTCGAGGCTGGTCGATATCTCCTCGGTGTGCTGTTGGGTTTCGTCGGCCAGCGTCTTCACGTGGTCGGCCACGACCGCGAAGCCGTCGCCGCTCTCGCCCGCGCGGGCGGCCTCGATGTTGGCGTTGAGCGCGAGCAGGTTGGTCTCGTCGGCCACGTCCGAGATCACCTCCACGACGTCGCCGATCTCGTCCATCCGCGCGGAGAGGGCGTCGACGCTCTCGACGAGTTCGTCGCCGATCTCGACGACGTCGGCCATCGCCTCGCGTGCGTCCTCGCCGGCCTCGAGGCCGTTCTCGACCGCCTCGCTGGCGTCCTCGGCCGCCGAGTCGACCTCGTCGGCCTGGGCAGCCAACTCCTCCATCCCGGCCGCGAACGACTGCATCTCGTCGACCGAGTCCTGCAAGAGCGCGTGCTGCTCGGAGACGTTCCCCGAGATCTCGTCGGCCGCGCCGGTCGCCTCGTCGACGGCGGCCTCCATCTGCTCGGCGCGCTCGGTAACGCGTCCGGTCAGGGTCTCGAGGGTGTCTGCCATCTCGTTGACGTCGTCGATAACCGCCGTCAGTTCCGACTCGAGCGCTGCGAACTCCTCGCGGCGGCTGGCTCGCGCCGTGAGGTCGCCGCGGCCGATCCGGTTCGCCGTCGCCTGTATCTCGCGGACGAGGTCGGCAGTGGCGTCGCGCTGGTTCACGACGTCCGTTCTGTCGACGACGACCTCGATCACCCCCACGAGATCGCCGTCTTCGTACAGCGGCGTCGCCGAGAAGTCGATGTGCTTCTCGTCGCCGTGGCGGTCGACCATCGTACTGCTGTCCCCGTACCGGTTGCGCGACGGGTCCCGAAGTTCGACGTCGAACTCCCGGTGGGCCCGGTCTGGCGCTTGCAGGACCTTGTCGGCGAGGGTGTCCGCACGGCGGCCGTCCGGGTAGAACAGCTCGGAGACGTGTTCGTGGCCGATCGCCTCCTCGCGGTCGACGCCGGTCAGTTCGACGATGGCCGCGTTCCACTCGCGGACGCGGCCGTCGGCGTCGAGCACGAACGTCGGCACGCCCGTCCCGTCGAACAGTTGCTGGTAGCCGGCGCGACGGAGCGTTCGGTCATCGGTCGTGTCCCCAGTTCCCGCGAGCTCGGGTTCGTCGTCCGTCCCCACCGTCTCTCCACGGCCCCTTCGGTCGACAGTCCGTTCACTCATTCGTATCACTGTGAACGTCTAACCTGGGGTAGTTAAATCTCGTGGCAGATCGGCCGTTTCGAGGCTGTTTCGTCGGGAACTGCGCTCCTGTTTCGAGTTTCCGTTTCGGTTCGATACCCGCTCGTCGCCGACCGGGGCGGCTCGGGTCGTCGTCCGTCGGGTACGGGCCGTCGGCACTCGCGGCTACGGCGACGCGGCTACGGCGACGCGGCTACGGCGACGCGGGCCGGTGACACGGGCCAGCGACGAGAAGAAACGACGTTCGGTCCCGGCGTTACGCGTCCGCCGCCGGCGTGTGCTCGGTCGAGATGTTGTCGATGATCTCGTCGACGTCCAGCCACGTGACGAGGGTCGTCTCCCCATCGGTGTTTTTCTTGACGATCCCCTCGACGAACTCGTGTTGGGCGCCGACGTCGCCGTCCATCGCGCTGTTGGGGTCGTCGATCTGGGACTCCCGGTAGGTGACCGCCTGGGAGACGTCGGTCACGCGCACGCCGAGTTTCTGCTTGTCGTCGTCGCGCTCGAGGACGACGATGTAGTGTTCTTCCGAGAGTTCGTTGCGCTCGATATCGAGCATGGCCGTCGGATCGAGGACGCCGGTGATCTCGCCGCGGAGGTCGGTGACGCCGTCGATCGCGTCGGGGCCGCGGGGGAACCGCGTGATGTCTTTCATCTCGACGATCGCGCTGACCCGGTCGATCTCGATCGCGTAGCGGCTGTCACGCAGGTAGAACTCGAGCATCTGGATCGTGTCCGCCTGGTTGTGGGTCGAGGCGATCAGCGAGTCGCCCTGCTCGAAGACCTCCTTGCTGCGGGTAAGCGTCGCGTCGCCGTACCGATCGCCCTCCTGACCGACGGCAGAGGCGTCGACGGTGGCACCGTTCCCGAGGTCAACGTCGCCTCCGATGCCGGCGATCGCGCCGCGCAAGGCGGGGTCGATCCCCTGTTCGGCGGCTTCCTCGTCGGCGGGGCGTTCGACCATCGCCTCGAGGCCGTCGTCGTCTGCGTCCGCGACGGCTGGCGTGGGACTGGACTCGGCTTCGGGATCGAGTTCGCCTTCGGTGTCTGCGTCTGCTTTCGTCTCGTCCTCTGCGTCGACGATCTCCGATTCGTCGTAGGAAACCGTCTCTCCGCCGCTCGAGTCGTCGTTCGTGTCGCCGTCGTCGGTGTCGTTCGTATCGACGTTCGAGTCCGTAGACTCCTCGGAAGTCTCGGCGTCGTCTCCCCCCTCGGCTGTGGCGTCGCTGGACCCCCCGTCGGTCGCTTCCGGTTCCGAGTCGGCCCTCTCCATCTCGTCAGTCGATTCGGACGCCGATTCCTCGTTCGTCCCCGTCTCGTCGCCGGATCCGCCCTCGCCGTCCCCACGACTCGAACGGTTGCGCATCTCCCGGATCCGCCGGGCTCTGTCGTCGGTCATGCCGATACCTCCAGTCTGGTACTGGTGAGTCGTTCGTCGAGTGTCTCGGCCATCGAAGCGAATACCTCTCGCATGTCGTTTTCCTCCTCGACCGCGAAGATCGAACTCCCGGCGGAAAACGCCCGCTGGAAGGCCACCCGTTTTCGGACCCGGTAGAGCGGCGTCTCCGGCAGCGCGTCCTCGAACCACTCGAGCATCTCGTCGGCCGCGTTCGTGTTCTCGATCCGGTTTGCCACGAGCGCCTGCGGTTCGATCTCGACGTCGTGATCCATCTCGAGCGCGCCGACGTAGTCGAACAGCAACTCGAGCGAGCGCTTGCTCGTGGGCTCGGCCAGCGCCGGAATCACGAGGTTCTGGGCCGCGACCAGCCCGTTGTCGGTTACCGCGCCGAGGTGTGGGGGACAGTCCACGACGACGAAGTCGTAGTCGACGTCGACGTCGGCGCCGGCGTCGCTCTCGAGCGACGTCAGCAGCCGGTCGAGTCGTAGTTCAGCGTCGTCCTCGGCGGCCAGCGTCGAGGCGGCGGCGTTCATGTCCACGTTGCTCGCGACGACGTCCATCTCCTCGTGGTCGTAGACGATCTCTTCGCGGGGGACGCCCTCGGGGTCGACGAGCGCGTCGAGCAGCGTCGGCGGCTCCGCGTCGTAGGCCTCGAGCAGCCCGAGTCCCTCCGTCGCGTTCCCCTGGGGGTCGAGATCGACGAAGAGTACGTCCCGGCCGCGGTCGTTCAGCGCGCCGGCGAGGTTGATCGCGACGGTCGTCTTTCCGACACCTCCCTTCTGATTTGTCACACACAGCCGAGCGGGTTCCGCCATTCTCTCGTGAGATTTCAACTCTGCCCACATAACTCACACGGCCAACCGACCGCACGACGGCCTCGAGACGGGTTAGGCGACGGGATTTTGCGGTCCGAAACGATCCGTGGGGATCCGAAGTCCTTCGAAATCCTTCGAAGTCCTTCGAAGTTTTCCGAACCACCGGCGAACGAGTCCCGCTCCAACCCCGGCGGGGACCCGTCGTCGATCGTCCCCGTCGGTCGACGTCGAACGGACCTCCTCGAGACCGGATTCGCCGTCGTCGGCGGGCGACGTGTCGAATCGGCCGAATTCTTTATCAGTCGAACATCGCAATTCAGTTCCATGGCAGGGAACGTATCGTCCGCTGAGTATACTGGCGGCCGACCGCGGCGGTCGCGAAGAGCGCGAACGAGTACCTGACAGCTATGAGCACTATTTTCTCTCCGAAAACCGGACGACGACAGCACCGACGGACCGACGCCGTCGGGCAGGTATCGAGCGTGATTCACACCCGCGAGCGCCAGTTTCGGTGTCACTGATGGTCAGGGCAGTCATTGCGGACGACTCTGCCGTCATGCGGGAAACGCTCGGCAAGATCCTCGAGGACGCCGGAATCGACGTCGTCGCCCGCGCCAAGGACGGGACCGAGGCCGTCGAGCAGATCACCCGCCTCGAGCCGGACGTCGCGACGATCGACATCCAGATGCCCGGCCTGACGGGCCACGAGGTGATCGAGCAGGTGATGGCCGAGCGGCCGACGCCGATGCTGGTCATCAGCTCCCAGACGACGAAAAACGCCGAGGCGACGTTCGAGGCCCTCGAGGCCGGCGCGGTCGACTTCATCGCGAAACCGAGCGGCGACAACTCCGTCCCGATCTGGTCGAAGCAAGACGAGATCGTCGATCAGGTCCGGGCGGTCGCCGCGGCGGACGTCTCCGGATCCGACGCCGGGACGTCACGCTCGACGCGCGAGGAACCCACCACCGTCGACGTCGGCGCGACAGAGGAGTTCCCGAACGATCCGACGCTCGTCATCGGCGCATCGACCGGCGGCCCGCGGGTCGTCGAACGAGTGCTGTCCGAACTGCCCGAGCGAGCAGGGTTGCGAATTGTGATAGTTCAACACATGGCTGATCACTACACCGAACGCTTCGCGACGCGTCTCGACGAACGAACCGACTACGAGATCCGAGAATCGACCGGCCGCGACACGATCGGCCCCGGGGAGGGCGTCCTGGCGAAGGGCGGCTACCACCTCGAGGTGACGAGCCTCCGGAACGGACGGCTCACCGTCGCCCACGACGACGGGCCGGAGCGACACAACGTCAAGCCGGCCATCGACGTCACGATGGAGACCGCGGCCGAGACGATCGGCCGGCGGGGCAACCTCGCCGGCGTCGTCCTCACCGGAATGGGTGCCGACGGCGCGGACGGGCTCGCAGCGATCAAAGATGCCGGCGGCAAGGCCATCGCACAGGACGAATCGACTTCGCGAGTCTACGGGATGCCCAAGGAGGCCGCGGACCGGGTCGACCTCGACATGGTGTTGCCCAAGGATCGGATCGCTGAGGGCGTCGTCAACGCCTTCCGGGGGTGGTCCTCGTGAGCGACCCGACCAGCACCTTCGTCCAGGAGAGCAAAGAGGACGTCCGGAAACTCAACAACGCCCTGCTGGAACTCGAGGAGGCCGCGACCCCCGAGGAATCCGACGCGATCGAGACGGTGTTCCGGGTCGCGCACAACCTGAAGGGCAACTTCGGCGTGATGGGCTATACGAAGGCGAGCAACCTGGCCCACGCCATCGAGGACCTGCTCGACTGCATCCGCGACGGCGAACTCGCGGTGACCGGCGAGCGGATGGACCTGATCTTCCGGGGCGTCGACCTCCTCGAGCAGATGGTCAACGAGATCTCCGACGACGGGGAGACGAAGACGAACCCCGAGGGAACGATCTCGGAGATCCGCGATTCGATCGAGGAGAACACCGGTTCGGACGCGACCGAGGACGACGGCAACGGTCCGAACGACGCCGGGGGCGACGAACTCACCGCCACCCACGACGTCCCCCTCGAGCACCTCCGCGAGACGGTCGACCTCGAGGAAGGCGAGGACCTGTTCCGGGCGACCGTCGTCATCGACAACGACGAGTCCCCACAGGTCGACGCGATGTTCGTCATCGACGCGACCGAGGACGAGTACGATCTCGCCGAGACCGTCCCCGAGGACGAGGTCCTCGAGTCCGAGGAGTTCGGCGGGGAGTTCGACGCCTACCTCCGGACCGACGCGAACGTCACGGCCGGTGACGTGGCGGGCTTCTACGAGGACAACCGCTACGTGGCGGAGGCGACCGCTGAACGGCTGACGGACGAGGTGGCCGGCGATGCGGACGAGAGCGGTGGCGACGACGTGACGGCCGACGGCGACGACGCGACGGACGAAGACGACGCGGACGGGGGCGAGTCCGGATCCGACCTCTCGCACAACACCCAGGAGGTCGAATCCATCCGCGTCGACGTCGAACAGATCGACCAGCTCTACAACCAGGTCGAGGAGATGGTCACCAGCCGGATCAAGCTCCGGAAGATCATCGAGGAACACGACCTCGTCGAGGCCGAGGACGAACTCGAGGAACACGGCAAGATCACCTCGAGCCTGCAGGATACGGTCCTCGAGATCCGGCTGGTCCCCCTGAAGAAGATCGTCGGCAACTTCCCGCGGGTCGTTCGTGACCTCTCGCGCAAGCAGGACAAGGAGATCGACTTCCGGATGGAAGGCGTCGACATCGAGATGGATCGCTCGATCCTCAACGAACTGGGCGATCCGCTGATGCACCTCATCCGGAACGCGGTCGACCACGGGATCGAACCCCCCGAGGAGCGCGAGCGGAAGGGCAAACCCCGCGAGGGGACGATCAAGCTGATCGGCGAGCGCGAACGCGACCGGGTCTCGGTCACCGTCGAGGACGACGGCCGCGGGCTCGACGTCGACGAACTCCGCGAGAAGGCCGTCGAGCAGGGAGTCAAGACCGAAGAGGAGATCAAGGTGCTCGACGACTCGGAGGTCTACGACCTGATCTTCCACCCCGGCTTCTCGACGACCGAGGAGGTCACCGAGGTCAGCGGCCGCGGCGTCGGAATGGACGTCGTCAACCAGGTCGTCCGCGGGGTCGACGGCTCGATCAACGTCGAGAGCGAACCCGGCGAGGGGACCGCGATCACGCTCATGTTGCCGGTCAGCGTCGCCATCGTCCGTGTCCTCTTCGTCACCGTCGGCGACGAGCAGTACGGCGTCCCCATCAAGAACATCGACGAGATCTCCGAACTCGAGGACGTCACCGTCGAGACCGTCGAAGGACGGCCGACCGTGACCCACGACGACCGCGTCTACCCGCTGCTTTCGCTCGGCGACCGGCTTGACGTCCCCGACGCGGAGCACGCCGAGGACGACATGGTCGTTCGCATCAAGGACAACGTCCGCCAGGTCTGTCTGCGCTGTTCCGACGTCGTCGGACAGGAAGAGGTCGTCATCAAGCCGTTCGAGGGCGTCCTCAGCGGCACGCCCGGGATCAGCGGGGCGTCCGTGCTCGGCGAGGGCGAGGTCGTGATGATCCTCGACGTCGAGACGCTCTAGTTACGATCACGCCGTCGTTATTCCGCGCGTAATATAGATTGAATTTTCAGCTCGCGTTCGGATTCAACAGCTGTACGAACGGCCGTTCCGTCGTCCCGTTTGCTACGAATACGACATCGAATCGGTCAACATCATTAAGTCATCCGGGTGTATTCACTCCCCTATGGACGTATTGATCACAGACGATTCCGGGTTCATGCGGGATCTTCTTCGCGAAATCCTCGAGGAAGACCACACCATCGTCGGTGAGGCCGAAAACGGCGTCGAGGCCGTCGAACTCTATCAGGAAGAGGAGCCGGATATCGTCTTTATGGACATCGTGATGCCGATCAAAGACGGGATCGAGGCGACCGACGAGATCACGGATATGGATCCGAACGCGAAGGTCGTCATGTGCACCAGCGTCGAGCAGGCCGAGCAGATGAAAGACTCGATCAAGGCCGGCGCGGAAGGCTACATCACCAAACCGTTCCAGAAGGAAAGCGTGCTCGAAGAACTCAACAGCATCGCTGCCGGGTAACTCGCCATGGAGATCGACATCCGCGAACTCGAGAACTACCAGCAACTCGCCCACGACGGTGCACAGTCGGCTGCCGACTCGCTGTCCCAACTGACCGGTATCCAGACGAACGTTCAGATCACGAACGTCTCGTTGATGTCCTCCACGGACCTCAAACAGGAATTCATCGGCAGCGAGTTCGCCGGCGTCAGCGTCGATCTGAACGGCGAAATCTCCGGTGAGGTCGCCCTGGCGTTCGACGAGAAGGGGCGACGAGCGATCACCGACAAGCTCGTCCCGGCCGACGACCCCGAGAAGAAGAAAAGCAGCATCGAGGAAGTCGGCAACATCATGTCAAGCGGCTTCGTCGACGGCTGGGCCAACTACCTGAACGCCAGGATCAAGAGTTCGCCACCGACCTACATCGAGGGAACGGGGACCGACGTCTTGCCCCAGTCCGCGACCGAAGGTGACGGCCACCTGTTCGTCTTCCGCAGCCGTGTCGAGGCCGGCGACGGCGTCGATAACGCCGTCGACTTCCGAATCCTGCTCGTCCCCGACTCCACCTCGCTCGAGCGGACGATGCAACCGCAGACGGCGGGGGGCATCTCCTTCGAGAAACTCGAGGTCTTCACGGATATGACCAAGGAGGGGGCCGAGAAGGCCGCGACCAACATCACCTCGATGACGGGGATCGACACCGCCGTCAACGTCAGCCGCCTGACGCTGGTGCCGATCGAGGACATCCCGAAGGCCGTCGGCAGCAAACGCTACGTCGGTACCGTCATGGAGTACGAAGGGAAGATCAGCGGCTTCCTCGTGATCCTGTTCGACCAGCCCTCCGGACGGGCCGTCGTCGACTCGCTGGTACCGATGGAGACCGACGAACAGTGGGGCGACGTCGAACAGGAGGCGCTCAAGGAACTCTCGAACATCATGACCAGCGGGTTCGTCGACGGCTGGGCCAACGTGTTAAACGCCGAGATCAAACACAAGCCGCCGCAGTTCGTCGCCGACACCGGTGCGTCGGTGATGAATCCGGTTACGGCTCGCATCGGCGAGACCGACGATCACGCGTTCCTGCTGGACTCGAGCATCGAAACCAACAGCGATCAGGTATTCACCTGTCAGATGCTCGCCCTGCCGCGGCGCGACGAACTCGAGCAGGCCCTGGACGACCTGCTGGTCGAGAACTCGGAGAACACGCGGGTCGATCCCGAAGAGCTGTTCGAGCAGCAGAAAAACGGCGACTGAGTCGGTTCGAGCTTTCGGTTCCGTTTCCGTTTCCGTTTCCCGTTCCCGCCGTCCTCGTCGCACTCGAGGGTCCCTGCCCGTCGATACGCTCGACCCGAATCAGGGCTCCATCAGGCGTTGACGTCCTCGATCCGTTCGCTGACGATGATCCGCCCTTTCGGCGTCAGCGAGATCTCGTCGCCGCTCTCGACGATCAGGTCCTTGTTTCGAACCGAGTTCAAGACGTTGGTCACGTAGGCCGGATCTCCGTCCAGCATGTTCGTGAAGTCGATATCGCCGCCGGTTGCGTGGACGCTGACGAGGACGCGCTTCTCGGGGTCCGAGAGGTCGATGTCGTCGACCTCCTCGCGGAGTTCGTCGAACTCGAGGCGGAGGAATCGTGCGAGCAGGTTGACGTACTGGCTCTTCGAGGGCGCGATCAGCGACGTCTTGGTCAGTCCGGAGTCGTCGTCGATGTGCTTGACGACGAGGGTCACCCGGTCGTCGCTCTCGCCGATCTTGTTTCCGCGGTCGATCGACATCACTCGCTCGACGTCGAAACTGAAGTTCTCGCCTTTGGTCTGGACCTCGATCCGTCGGTTCTTGATTCGGAGTTTTCCCGGGACGACCGGCGTGTCCTTGACGCGGCCGCCGACGCGGGCGGGGTGTTTCACTGCGACCTTCCGCCCGTTCAGCAGGCAGCGAAACAGGATCGCGACGAACTTCTCGGCAATCTCGCCCTCGCTTTCGATGACCGCGCTCCTGGTCGACCCCTCCTCGTCTCGGTAGCCGATCGTCACCGTATCGTTGAAGAACTGCTTGACGTGGTTCGGCACGCTCCCCACGTTGACGTCGACGACCCGCGAGAGCGGGATCGTTTCCTTCCCGTCCGACGACGCGAGTACGACCCGCCGTTTCGTCATGATGATCCGACCGTTCACCGGCTTCCCCCCCGATCCGCCGTCTCCACCGCCTGACTGTCCGAGAAAGAAGTGACCGGTGAAGTCGGCGACGATGTCTTCGTTCATGGTCGGTCGTTCTGAATGCCGTACTGTAGCGGTTTCGTCGTCATATTCGTTTCCATTGACTTATTCGATCGGTGGTGGGGGTGCTGGCGCGGGCGCGAGCGTGAAACGTCAGTCGTCAGTCCTGCCGGGTGATGTGGAACGGCAGCCCTTCGACCCCGTCGCGCTGGAACGACTCGATCGCCGAGTTTACCTCGTGGTACTCGAGGATGTTCTCCTGGATCATCCGCTCGATGATGTCGGCCCGGAACTGCAGGTCGTCGTAGATGTCCCGGGTTTCGGCGTACCCCAGCAGGGTCGCGATCTGTTCCTCGAGGACGTAGGAGTTGTTCATCCCCTGGAAGATGATCTCGTCCTCGACGGGGTCCCAGTAGAACACCTGCCGGGTGACGACCCCTTCCATCTCCTCGGAGTAGCCCTCGATCTCCTGGACGCTCGTCACGCGGCGCAAGACGTCGTCGCCCTGCTTGACGCGGTTCTGGAACAGCGCGACGTCGGCGTTGTCCATGAACGTCTCCGGGACGTTGATGGGGTCTCCCGTAAAGCGCTGGATCATCGAGACGATGTCGCTGGCGTGGAAGGTCAGCATGACGGGGTGGCCGGTCTGGGCCGCCTGGAACGCCATCCGACCCTCCTCACCACGGACCTCACCCACGACGATGTATTCGGGGCGAGAACGCAGCGCGGCCTCGACCAGGTTGAACATGTCGACGTCGGCGCTGTCGTCGCTGCGACTCTCGCGGGTCAGGAGTTGCTGCCAGGTGTCGTGGGGCGGCAGCACCTCGGCGGTGTCCTCCGCGGTGTAGATCTTCGAGTCCCGCGGGATGAACGTCATGATGGAGTTCAGCGTCGTCGTCTTCCCCGACGCGGTCTCACCGACGACGAACACCGTCCGCTCGTTCTCGAGACAGAGCCAGAGGTAGGCCGCGAGTTGCGGTGAGAGCGTCCCCCAGTTCGTAATCTGGGTCACCGACAGCGGGACCTCGTCTCCCTGACGGATCGTCAGCGAGGGCCCTTTCACGCTGACGTCGTCGCTGTAAATGACGTTCAGACGCGACCCGTCGGGCAGGGTGGAGTCGATGATCGGCTCGGCGTCGGTCATCGGGTTGCCGATCCGTTCGCCCATGTTCGAGAGCCACTGGTCGAACTCCTCGGGAGTGCCGAAGTCGACGGAAGTCTCGACCAGCCCGAAAACGCCGTGGTCGACGTAACACTCGTTGGGGCCGATCACGTGGATGTCCTCGTTCTCCGGGTCGCGCATGACCGGCTCGAGCGGCCCGAGGCCGACGATGTCGCGGTTGAGCCGGTAACGGATGTTCTCGTAGGTCTCCTCGGGGATCTCCTGGATGCCCGGGTGGAACTTGACCTTCAGCCGGTCGATGAGGCTGTCGAGTTCGTCGTCTTTGATGTGGGTCGTCTCGTTGAGTAACTCCTCGATACGGTCGTCGTACTCGGCTTCCTTCTCCGGGGCCTTCTTCGTCGCGCTCCGGCGCAGCAGGGAGTCTTTGATCTTCTCGAAGACCTCCTGTTCCTCCTGGGAAAGGGTCGGCTCCACGGCGAAGTACTGCATCTTCGTCCCGACGTCGCCGTAGACGTGGCTGTAGATCGGTCCCCCGACGGGGTAGAGCACGTTCGGATGGTTGACTTCGTGTTCGGCCGTCGGCTCGTCGACTAACATCGGGAACTCGCCGGTGATCTGGCGGAACTTCTTGAGGTGTTCGCGCAAATGCGGTCGGCGAGCTGCAAGCTCCTGAAGCTCGTCCGACGGCTTGGGCGTCCCCATTTCCGTCATCGGGCAACCACCGCGTTAGGCGACGCTCCGGTTCTCGATAACGATACCTGTTCCGGATCGGACCGAGTACCCGATCCGGTCGCCCACCTGTTCGCCCATGCCAGCGAAGCGCTTGATGAACAGCTGCCGGCGAATGTCGTTGCCGACCTCGATCATCTCGAGTTCGATGAAGACGTCGGCGATCGACCGGAACGGCCCGATCGCCTCCTCGCCGACGGTCGAGGGGTCGACGGTCAGGATGACGACTTTCCCCTGCGAGATGATGTCTCGAAGGAACGAGATGATCTCGAGGGCGGCCTGGCGCTCCTCGTTTTCCCTGACCAGCGCCTCGAACTTCGGATCGTTACGGAGGATGGCGTCGAAGGTGTCGATAATGATGACGTCGGCCGACCAGATCGTGTCTTCCTCCATCAGGTCCGTCAGGAGGTCCTGGCGCTGTTGTTCCTCGTCGGAGGAGAGAACGCCCCCGCTGTCGAGGTCGCCGTGCAGGAACAGCATGTTCTCGAACAGCAGGTGTTCCTCGACGTTGTAGTTCAGCGAATCCATCTGCTCGATGAACCCCTTGACCTCGAGTTCCGTCGAGAGGAAGGTAACGGACTTGCCGGTTTCACAGAGGCCGTACGCGAACCGCTGGGAGATCGCGCTCTTGCCGGCCCCGTAGTCGCCCTCCATCAGGACGATACTCCCGGTCGGGATGCCCCCGCCGAGTTCCTTGTTCAGCCGATCCCGGTCGTCCAGTCCGATCGAGAAAATATTGTTTAACTTACTCATAGTCGGTCTCGTCGGAGATTAGAATCGAGTTGATGAACTCGACCTGCCACGGCTCGAGATCCGCACTCTCGTCGGGAACGAGCACGGGCTTGCCGCGGTCGTCGGGGTCCGTGTACCCGTAGTAGTCGTCGCGAATCTCGGTCCCGGACTCGGTCTGGACGACCTCGGGGTCGGCCCAGACCATCCCTCCGGGGTCGTGATCGCGGTCGCGTTCCCGTTCGGTCGTCTCGGTTTCGGCGATGCCCGACTCGTCGATGACGATCCGCTGGGCGGTGTTCGACTCGTCCTCCTCGCTCGCTTCTTCCCAGCGTTCGCCGAGGTCGTTCCCGTTCCCGTTCCCGTTCCCGTTCTCGGTCCCGGTCTCGCTCGCGGGCTCGGCCACGGTTTGTGTTTCGGCTACGGTCCCGTTCTCGGTCTCGGTCTCGGTCTCGGTCTCGGTCTCGCTTCCGCTCCCGGTCGACCCCTCGAGCCCGACGTCGTCTTCGTCGTCCGGTTCCGTCTCCGCGACCAGTTCCTCCGGACTCACCTCGCCGACCTCGGGGCCGTCGTCGACTGCCGTCCCACCAGCGTCGCCTGCTGCGGCGACCGGAACGTCCACGGTGTCCTCGTCGACGATCACGTCTTCCGCGGCGAACTTCTCCGTGATTTCGTCCGTCTCGTGGCTTTCGACGTCCTCGCCGCCACTCTCGGCGTCGTCCGCCGGTTCGACCTCCGTGTACGTGAGTTCGGTCCGTTCGTCGTCCGCCTCTCCGGCTTCTTCCGCATCGTCTTCACCCTCGTCGTCTTCGTCTTCGGCCTCGTCTTCGATCTCGAGTTCAGCCTCGAGCGACTGTTCGAGGTCGTCGTCGGCCGGGCCCGATACGTCGGCCTCGTGGTCTGTGTCCTCGTCAGCCTCGGCGGCCGTCTCGCCGGGCTCCTCCACTTCGATCGTCCGCCGCGTCGAGATGCCTTCGTCGGCGAGCCACTCGTCGAACGACCGGCGCTTCTTCGCCGGCGTTGCGATCTGGCTGATTCGCCACAGACTCCGCTTGTGGTCGACCCCCAGCGAGGACCGGGGTTCGGGGTCCTCGAGGTCCGGGCCGCCCTCGAACCCGTTCAACATCGTCTGGAGGTAGTCCTCGACCGACGCCGAGATCCAGCCGATCGTCTCGTAGAAGCGCAGGGTCTGTGCTGCGCCGTTTAGCCCGGCCTGCTCGACGAGGTACTCGAGCCAGTCCATCACGACGTACTCGGTGTTGTACTCCGAGGGGATCTCGGCCAGGTACGGGCGACCGCCGTCGTCCCACGGAATGGTTTCGTCGACAGCGTCGCCCTCGCTCTCGAGTTCGCTGTCGGTGTCGGTTTCGGACGCCGAGTCGTCGAGCACGGCGTCCCCGTCCTGGTCGGGTTCGGCCTCCGTCGTATCGTCCTCCTCGGACGCCCCGATCCCGAGTTCCGCCTCGAGTTCTGAGTCGTCCGACTCCTCGGCGACGCCGATCCCCGCCTCCTCGAGTTCGTCCCCGGGGCTGGTCTCCTCGGCCCCCTCGTCGAACTCGTCGAACTCGAGGTCGTCATCGTCGCCGTTGGCGGCGTCCATCTCCACGTCCGCGGTTTCGTCCGCCGCGCCGTCGATCTCGGTGCTATCGGCCTCGGCGTCGTCGGCGTCGGGGTTCTCGTCCCAGTCGGCCTCGCCGGATTCGTACTCGGATTTCAGTTCGTCGAACGAGAGGTCACCGTCCGAGCCACCGACGTCGTCCGCGCCGTCGTCCGTTCCGAGGTCACCGCCGAGGTCGTCGCCGCCGAGGTCGTCCTCGGCATCGTCGAACCCGTCGTCCATCCCGACGTCGTCGAAGTCGTCGCCGCCATCGTCGTCCTCGATGATGCTCTCGTCGAGGAACTCCTCGGCTTCGGCGTCCGCGATGTCCTCGTCCATGTCCTCGTCGCCTCCCCCTTCGTCACCGCCGTCGAAGAGGCTCTGACCGCCGAACTCCCCCGTTCCGGCAGCCATGCCGCCACCGCCTCCGCCGTCGAAACTCTCGCTCAGCGAGTCGCCCTCGACGAAGGGGTTTACCCCCTGAGTCACCATCTCGTAGACCTCGAGCAGTTTCCGGATGTCCTCCTCGATCTCTTCGAGGGAATCGCTGATCTTCTCGTTCTCGCTCTGGACGGTGTTGACGGTCGAGGACAGCGAGCCGACGTCGTTCTCCATCTCCTCGATGCGGGCCTCGAGCTCGCTCGAGACGCCGCCGTCGTCTTCGACCTCGTCGAGGGACATCTCGTCGCCGCCTCCGAGGCCTTCGTCCTCGAGGAAGTCGTCGCCACCGTCGTCGTCGAGGAAGTCGTCGCCACCCATGTCCATCCCGCCGGCATCGGAGTCGTCGGTACCGGATGCGGTTCCGCCGCCCGCGTCGGGCATCAGCCCCTGGTCGCTCGTGCTTCCGGTACCGGAGAGATCACCGCCTATCAGGTCGTCGTTCCCGGAGTCTCCGCTACTCCCGTCGTCGTCCTCTCCGAGGATGTTGCCGATTATGGATAGTAACATGGTGACGTATCGTTCGAGTGGCTCGTTCCTCCCACAGCCCCGGCCGGCGACCGCTGTCGCCGGAACCCGCTCTCGTTGCCCATCCGATCGAGGCTGTGACGAGTCGTCATCTGTGAATGCTTTGCAATTCGATGTATTAAGTAATTCTGGCCGCGTTCGATCCTCCGATCCGGTCACGTCCAGCCGGCTGACAGTAGATATTCCGCCCGTTTCGAGTTCCCAACAGGTCCGTTTGAGCGAAGGTTTCTTTTTCCGTGATCCCGAACTACGCGTATCGGTCCGCAATGACAGAACGTAACGAGGACGGGAACCCGAAAGACAACGCGGACGTGCCGCCGGTCCTGCCGAGCGAACAGTCCTCCTCGGAGGCCGGGAGCGTCCTCTCGCCCGAGGACCTGGACATCTCCGACAGTCCATACGTCAGCGAGATCTCCGAGGGCCGGTACGTCGTGTCGGCGGACAGGTCGCCGCCGAACGCACCCGACAAGAGCGACTCGCTTCCCACGCGGGAGTCGCCGTCGGCGGGTTCCGGGCCGGACGAGGAGACCGACCTCGAGGCGAGGGGCGGGAACGGGAACGGGGGCGCTCGCGAGGGACGGCGTGGGCAGGGTCGAGGCCAAGGTCAAGGACAGGGACACGGACATCCTTCCACCCACAACGCGCCAACCGAACCCAACGCCGGAGCGTCGTCGCCCCGACGCCAGCCCCAGCAACAGCACCAACCCGTCCAGAGCCCCGAGACCGCCCGTTCCATCCTCGCGGACGAACTCGGCCGGGTCGACGCCCGCTACGCCGTGGACATCGTCTCCCGGTTCGGCGACGAAACCGTCCGCCACCGGATGACCTCCGACGACGTACTCGATACGTTCAACAGCCTCGTGTTCTGGTACGCCCGGAACGTCGCCCGCGACACCCGCACGGACCGGGCCGCCTCGCTTCTGTTCGCCAAATCCGACTTCGACGCTCCGCTGTCGGAACCACAACTGCGGGCCGCGCTTCGGGAACACGACCTCGACGAATCGAGTTCGATCGGCGAACTGCTCGAGGCCCTCGAGTGATACGGGTTACTGACCGTCAGTTTCGGCACGCCCGCCGCCCGGGTCGCGGTTGTACCGGTACATCGGGACAGGGATCCGTATGAGTCGACGGTCGACTCGGTCGTAATTCATTGCCCTTGCGCTGCCGACTCAGGTATCGACGTTCAGTGGCCCGTCCCGTTCAAGAAGATGACGCCGGCCATGAAAATCGAGAGGACGATCGTGAAACCGAAAAGCAACAATGCGCTATGGGCCGACGCGATCGCCCGGTCCAGGCGAGGGTGCGAATCGGAGTCAGCGTCGGTGTACTCGAGCAACATCGTGACCGGATGTTGCCGGTCAGGTATTAACGGTTTTACGGCCGTTCGCGTTCGATCGGTCGCCGTTATAGATCGACCGAGATCAGCATATCGACCAGTCGGTTCGTCACCGCCCCGGTGACGGCCCCGAGCCACAGCAACGCGGTGAAGTGGATGTAGGAGTTGCCGAAGTGTCCGCCGTCGGAGACGCGGATCACCATCGAGGAGATGAACGCGTTGAAGATCAACACGAGGATGAGCAGGTACCGGAGCATGAGCACGTCGTACTGGTCGGTGTAGATCAGCGAGCCGCCGGCGATTTCCCCGCCCATATCGATGTCGAAACTCGAGAGGAGCACCGCGAGTTCCAGGCCGATGAAGAAGGCGAACGCCGATGCGGCGGTGATCCCGTAGACGACACCGATGAGCGTCGTCGTCTGCTGTTTCCGCTCCTCTCGCAGGTTGATCATCTCGTTCATGTTCTGGCTGATGAGTTCGCCGAGCTTTTTCGGGCCACCCCCCATCTCGCGGCCGATCAGATACATCTCGCTGAACTTCTGAATCAGGAAGGAGCCGGCGTCGCCGGTGAAGTATCGCCAGGATTTCTCGGTGCTCACCCGCATGTTCAGTCGCCGGTAGAGGTCGTCGACGTTCTCGGTGAGCGCACCGAAGTTCTTGTCCCGCAACGTTGCGAGCACTTCCGAGGTCGTGCTCTGTTTCGCGCTCTCGCTGGTCCCGAGCGCCCGGATGAAGTTCGGGAACTGCCGGTCACGATCGAACACCTGCCGCTCCTGGTGCCAGAAGACCAACCCCGGAATCAGCAACGGCGTCGTCGCGATGGGCATGTACAGCAAAAGCGGGATGGATCTGATCGGCACCTGCCTCGCACCCGGAACGAGTTTGAAGAAGATCAGCGTCATCACGACGATGAAAAGCAGGCTCAGGCCGTGGCCGACGACCGTCGAGCCGAGCAGCAGTTTCTTCGTCGTGGTACGGTATCCCTCCTCGAGGAACCAGATCGGGTCGTCGGGAACGATGGCCCGGATCACGAACAGGAACCCCATCTGGACGCAGATGAACAGAACGATGACGAGCGAGACGGTCAGTGTCGGATCGTTCCCGGTCAGCAGGGGCAGGACGATCGCGAACACCAGCCCGAACGTCATCGAGATGATCAGCGAGAGGTAGAGGTCTTTCAGCACGTCGAGGTTGGTCAGGGACTGCTTGTACACTGTCGCGTACTCGTCGACCAGTACGTCGTGTTCCTGGACGAGGAACTCGTCTAAGTCCTGGCCGGCCCCGAGCGTGTAGGCCATGCGCTCGAAGAGGTCGGCGACCGATTCGCTGGGGACGGCTTCGGCCCGCCGGCGACACGCGTCGTCCAGGCTCATATGCCAGACGTCGACGAGGTCGACCACCCGCTGTACTTCGTTCGCGAGTTCGCCGTACTCCTCCTCCCGGGCGAGCTGGCGAAGCACCTCCATCCGGTCGATGTTCGTCGTCGAGAGGATCGTCATGTGGGTCACGAACAGATGAAACCGGTTCTCCATCTCGACGCGGCGCCTGTCGACGGCCAGGCGGGGGTAACCGATCGCCGACGCGAGAATCAACAGCCCGAAGACCGGAATGAGAACCCGAACGAGAAAGAACACGTCGAGTACGACCGCAGCCACGATCGTCGCGAAGAAGACGAGAACGGACGGAAACAGGATCCCGAGGACGTACAGCCGCGTCGGGACCTCCATCTCGTCGTACGCACGGATGATGGATCTCCCGGCGTCGGCTGCTGATTCCGTGTTCCCAACGACACTCATAGTACGTATCTCCCGGACGACCAGTCCCTCGAGCGGAGCCCGAGCGTACCCGCCACGTAGTTATGCCCGCTATACAAAGTTTCTGGGCGCGTCACCGGCCTACTGCCCCGGGGGAGGGGGATCGGGTTCGGACTCGGACTCGGACTCGGACTCGAGTTCGGATTCGGACCCAGACTCGAGTTCACGTTCGGATTCAGGTTCGTCGGTCGCAGGCCCTCCAAATTCGTCACCGAGCGGCTGTGGCGCACGTTCCGGCGTCGCAATCCACGCGATGTACTGGAGGCTCCGCTTGTGGTCTTCGGTCCCCAGCACCGATCTCGGCTCGGGCGCTTCGTCCGGGTCGACCGTCGGTTCGTCCGTGAACCCACGCAACATCGACTGCAGGTAGGTTTCGACCGGCTCCGAAATCCAGCCGATCGACTCGTAGTAGGCGATGGTTCGTGCGGCCCCGCGTGCACCCGCTTCCTCGACGAGAAACTGGAGCCACTCGAGGGTCACGAGTTCGGCGTCGGTCCGGGACGGGTGCCGGGCCAGGTAGGGGGGGTCGTCCAGGTCCCCGTTCTGTGGGAGGGCGTCGGCGTCCTCGGCGTCCTCGGCGTCCTCGGCGTTTTCGGCCTCCTCGTGTTCGGTTTCGGCTTCGTTCTCGGGTTCAGGTTCGACCGAGTCAGTATCGGTCTCGAGTTCAGATGCGGGTCCGGCGTCGGCCTCGAAGTCGGCTTCGGATTCGACGTCGGACTCGAGGTCGTCGGCATCGTCGAACCCGTCCTCGAGGTCGCCGTCGTCCCCGTCCTCCTCGAGCGGATCTGCGAAGTCGTCGTCTGCCTCCAGCTCGTCTTCGCCGTCGTCGAAGTCGTCCTCGAGTCCGCCCATCCCGTCGTCGAAGTCGTCCTCGACCTCGTCGGTCCCGTCGACGTCTCCGAGCCCGTCGTCGAACCCATCGTCGAAGCCGTCTTCGTCCTCGTCCTCGTCCTCGTCTTCGAGGTCGTCGTCCAGGAACTCGTCGGCTTCGGCTTCTATCAGGTCGTCGTCGATCTCGCCCTCGGGGTCGCTGCCGAGCATGCCGCTCTGTCCAGTCGCCGACTCGAATGCGCTGCCGATCTCCTGGTCGCCGACGAACGGGTTGATCCCCTGGGTGACGATCTCGTACATGTCGACGAGTTTGTCGACGTTCTGCTCGACCGTCTCGATCGAGTCGCTGATCTTCTCGTTTTCCCCGCGGACGGTTTCGACCTTGCTCTCGAGGCCGTCGACTTCCTTCTCGACCTCGTCGAGGCGATAGGAGAGTTCCTGCTCGTCGTCGTCGCCGTCGTCGCCGTCGTCGAACAGCGAGTCGTCGTTCATCAGGCTGTCTTCCGCGCCGCCCATGAGGTCGTCCGCGGCATCGGCGTCGCCGTCGGTGTCTTCCCCGTCGCCGTCGTCGCCGAGTTCGCCGAACAGTTGTATCAGTAGTGTCATGATCAGTAATAGAAGTCGATCGCGTCTTCGTTCCCGTTGACGATGATCGCCACCTCGGTATCCCCGCTTATCTCCCTGTCCGTGGTGTCGATCTCGATCTCGACGACCCCGTTCGGCCCCCAGTTTCCGGTGTCGCTGTCGACGCGCTCGACGCGCTGGACGTTCGTATACGACCCGTCCACGAGCGCGTCGACGGCCCCCGGATAGGCGTCGATACTCTCGTCGCCGATGTTCTTCACCAGCACGGTGATCGCGACCACGTTCCCGTCCGCGTCCTCCTCGACCATCGCGTTCGGCTTGGTCTCGTCGCTGATGATCTCGATTTCGGTGTCGATCTCCTCCGCGACCGCCGATCCGCGGGTCTCGATCGAACTCCCCACTTCCGTCACCTCCATGATGACCGTCCCCGCCACGGCGGAGGCGACCACGAGGCTCGCGACGAACATGATCAGGTGGGTGGCCGTGACGCTCGACATCTAGCTCCCACCTCCGCCGACCTCGACTCGGTCGGCGATTCCGTTCTCGGTCGTGATCCGGACGCTGTCGTCGTCGCCGGTGACCTCGTACTCGGTCTCGAGGTCCGCGTTGTCGATCGTGATCTCGAGGACGGTTCCCGGCGTCCAGACGTCGCTGTCGGGACGCTCCTCGCCGTCGCGGATCACCGCTGTCCGGTCGTCGTCGCCTTCCACGTGGTAGTACGCGCCGTTGACGACGACGTCGGTCTCGGCGACCGACAGCGCCGTCGCACCGTCGTTGGTGACTCGGACGGTCGAGACGTCCGCGTCGCTATCGTAGGTGAACGACTCGACGGTGATCGCGGTGTTTTGCTGGTCCCGGAACTGTTCGTTCTGTCCGGAGAACGCATCACCGGTCGCGGCGGTGACCTCGAAGAGGGTCGGAACGACGGCGCTGACGGCGATGAGTACGCCGATCAGGATGACCGCGACAGCGCCGCTCGTACTGAACCCCATTGTGTGTTGGGAGGGAGGTAACTTGTAAAAGTGCTCTGGCCACCCGGATCGCGTCGTGCGAACGTGTCTCGCGGATCGTAAGTCGTGGATCGTAGGTCGTAGATACCAGTGGGGGTGGTCGTTCGGGACGCTCGAGGGGGTTACTGAGGGGCGTCGCCACTCGAGGGGATCGGACACGCCGAGAAAAAATGACCGCTCGAATCGGTTCGGGTCGGTGCGTCTCGCTTAGAGACGGACCGCTTCGCCGTCCTCACTGAAGAGGTCGGGCGCGGTCAGGTCGACCTGAGTCGTTGCGGACGACGGGGAGACGATGTCCAGCGTGGACTGGTCACCCTCGCCGAACGGTTCAGTAGAGGACCCGAACGGTGCGTCTTCTGGGTTGAAGACGAGCGTGAAGTCGTCGTTGTCGTCGTCGAGAACGGCGTTCGAAGCCTGGATGTACTCTCCTTCATCGTCTTCGGCGACGAAGGTGCCGTCCAGAGCGTTCCCATCCGAATCTGTCGGTTCGTTGTTGAGGCCACCGACATTATCATCGTAGACTAGGTTTTCCTGTCCATTTGGCCCGACGACTTGAACGACGGTATCTCCGAGTGCGATATCGTCTGCTCCGGGTGCAGCAGTGATGCCGACGCGAATTTCCTCGAGTTCACCATTATCTGCGCCACCAGGATCAGCGACGATACCGACTGCACTCGTCGTATCGATCCGTTCGGATACCAGATCGGTACTCTCTTCGCCAGTCGCTTCCGCCTGTGACTGCAGAAGCCCTGCAGTGTTGATCAGGACGCCCGCGGCGATGGCGGCGACCAGTACCATCGCGATGAACACGATGAGCGTACCGATCCCGACCTGACCGCGGTCGTCGTTAGTAATTGTCTCGAACATTGTTACAGCCTCACCGATTGATCATCCTGCGTGATCGTAGTTGGGACGCGAAGTTCCGTTTCGGTTGTCGCGCCGGAATCAGTCGTGAAGACGGCGGATAACCGTTCGTCTTCAGTTAATTCAGCGTATCCGTCAAGATCTTCGACCACCGAGAAAGAAACTTCAGCCCGGTCAGTACTCTCTGTCAGAACGCTATCAGTAACGCCCTGGATATTTTCAACATGACTGCTATCGACTGCGATCGTATCTTCACCCTGCTCCCCAATAAATTGGACAGATGTCTGCTTCAGGTCGATGGGGTCTGAACCGGGTGATGTTGCGACCACAAACTGAATCCCGCTTACTCGATTATCAGTCACACCGAAATTAACACCACTGAATGACTTGTCAGAGGTAGTACCAGCTCCATCTGCCACTGTTACGGTGTCTGCTTCAACTGTGGTACTGCCGACAACCTCCACTGCATAGTCACCGGTTGCGACTTCATCGTTCGGGAGGGTGTACTCTAACGTGTCTTCTGCACTAATTTGATCAAACGCGAGCTCTGTTCGATCTTCGTCAGTCAACCGAACTGTCAGGTCTTCCTTCGCCTTCGTTCGGCCTTCTTCATTGTCAGTAACCCCTTCATTATCAAGGTTCACAGTAGTTGTGAATCCATTTGTGGACCCACCATCATCGGGATCAGCCGTCGGAGCTGCAAGGTCACTGTAGGAGACCGTATGATCGTTATTGGCGTCAAGTGAACTGCCATCAAGCGTTTCAGTTGATGCTCCGATGTTCTCTCCGTCAACAGTCACATGGAGGGGACTCGTAAGCTCATTTGGATTTGGCAAGTTCGTGAAGACAACTTCTGAAGAGTCGTCCTCTATCACCGTTGTCTTCACTTCCTCAAATCCAGCTGCTCCGCCCGTTGCAGCAGTTATGGTCACTTCTTCTCCCTGTACGTCGTCTCCGCCGTTGGTACCATCAGTGTCGGTAAAGTCAACGGTCAGGTCTCCAGCATCACCCGGATCATCGTCTCTCACTTCTGCAACTGTGTCTACACTCCCCGACGAACTCACTATCGAGATCCTGTCACTCACCTGTTGGGTCGATTCCTCACCGGTAGCCTCCGCCTGCGTCTGCAGGAGGCCAGCGGTGTTGATTAGCACACCTGCGGCGATCGCAGCGACCAGCACCATCGCGATGAACACGATGAGGGTGCCGATCCCCACTTGGCCGCGTTCTTCCTCGTCTGTTACTCGTTCGAACATGATTGGGTTGCCTGCTCCAGCAGTCCATGACCGCCCGAACCGGGGGTTCAGTCGCTGCTGGAACGTATGCCACGATTCCGACTACCCAGCCTTAAATCTACTCGCCAATCTGACACTATATAAGCCTAATTGCCAACAGGAGATCGACTTAAGCCTTCTTGCCGATCCGAAGATATCCCACTTAACTCTACTTGCCGAACCCTCCGCTCCTATATACTGTCCCCTCGAGTCACCGTTCGGAAGCGACCCTCGAGCGTCGACGGTCGCAGGCTCGAGTCGGCTCCACTCTCTCGAGACCAGTCAGGTGGGTGTCACGCCTCGAGAACCCCGGGGCCGATCGCCCGCCCGCGGCCGGGACACTTATTCCGTCCCTCTCCCGAACCCAATAGCATGGAAATCATCGACGGCGACAAGGTAGAGTGTAGCCGCTGTGACGAGCTCCTCTCGCTCGACGACGCGAACGTCCTCGGCAAGACCAACAACCGGTCCTACGCGAAACCGATCTGTGGCGACTGTCTCGAGAAGGTGGGGGTTCCGCAGGGGTACGAACTCGAGCGCGACGTCAGCTACCTCAAGCAGGATTCGAAGGCGACCGAGTGACCGACGGCGACGGACAGCATCGCAGCGTCCGCCCGATTCGTTTCGAGGCACTGCTCTTCTCTCATCGTTCCAGCTACTCACCGGCGCTCCGAGCGGTCGAAAACACTGCTCGAGTCACACGGATTCTGGGTCGATCCGTTCGACGATACCGTCAAAATCGTCGTCGAAACTCATGACGGCGTCAATACCGTGGCGCCGACAAAGTGCAACCGTCGTCGCGTCCGTGAAACTCAACGCCTGGTCGTCGTAGCGTTCGAATAGGTCCACGGCATCGTCGAATATGACCGCTGATACTCGAACCAGTTCGTATACCTGCGGGTACGGATCGACACCACGAATCTTTTCACCGATCCGTTGTGCCGGTGTGAATGCCTGACCCCGTTTGAGCGTGAGCGTAACGACCTCGTCGTAAATGTGACCTCCTCCTCGCCGTAAACGGCGAGGCTTCCCACGGCACCGTGCCGTTGAGTTGGGATATTTGCTGGTTCACGACCTGTCGGCATGACAGG
>NZ_FOKW01000017.1 GCF_900112205.1 Natronobacterium haloterrestre
TGCTCGATGGCACCGAAACTCCGTCGGTCTCTTGCGCCCCATGCTTACATTAGGTTCTCATGGAGTAGCAGCGTTTCCATCGAGTCAGGTTTGCAACCACGGACGCCGCCACTTCACGGGAGTTCGCGTCTAACCCAGTCGTCGTGGTCGGTGGCTGTCTAGCCGTGCCAAGCGGCTGTTACTCCTATCCTCAGCATCGTCGGCGTTCGTGGTTGTTTTTGCCCGGCGAACGCCGAGTCAGCGTCAACAGACTCGGAGGTATCGTTGGGCTTGCTGGAACAGACGGCACGCGACTGCACTCTTCTGGAATGCGGTGTTCACCGTCTGGCTTTCGGATACTGCCTCGTTACGTGGGCGGGCAGGCCGCCTCCGACGGTCGTTCGGAATCCGCTCCGTTCCGACCTGACCTTACCATCGTATAGCGGTTCTTGACACTTGAACGTACGGATTGGAAACTCGACTATGCAATTGTCGGTGGAACGTATCACCAAGTGACGGCGCGTATCCACGGCGTGAACGCCGTGGTATTGCGCCTGGTCAGCGTATAAAAAGTCTCGGCTGGAGGAAGTATGTCTGACTTTACTTTCACTATGGTTGGAAAAGCTATTTTATCGGCCAGATCGCACCCGGAATCCCGAAAACAAGGAGGAAGATTGCCAATGGCGTTTCCATATTCCGACCTGCCAGTGGGAAGTAATAACTCTTTTGAGGCAACTTTTCAGGCCAGCAGTCGTTTCATACTCCTAACATGAGTACGCCGACCGGTCCGAGCGCCGGACTCGAACACTCTCGACTGGAGACGTCGTCCACGAACCTGAAGACTGCTGGTTCATCTCTTCACCGTCCGGTACGGTTCACAAACGCGAGGAGTGTGACGGCGAGGACCTCGAGCAGTACATCGACGACGAGGGAGGAAGAACCGATGCGTGACTGAGAACGAGGGGCGGCAGCCTCGGTGTCAGGCTTCCTCGAACAACGAACGAGCTCGCTGCACGTAACTGTTCGCGCTCCAGCTCCGAGCGTCGCTAATCTCCTCGAGGAGCAGCCGCGCATCAGCAGCTGATAGTTGTTCAGTGCGAACGAGAACCGAGAGCAGTGTCGGTGTCGTGACGAGCCGAGTATCAGCGAGTGAGGCATGGATCAAGCCAAGTTGGTTGAACTCGTCACAGAGGAAGAGCGCAGCATCGAGTTCGTTCACGAGCGTGACCGCCGCGTTCTCACCGTCATCGAGCGGAAACTCGGCATCGAGGTCCACCGACTGTGTCGTGAATGACTCCGCCTGGTCGAGTACGGCGGATGCGGCGTGCCCATGGACGTCATCGTACGAGGCGATCTCTTGGAGTTCAGCGATGACCGCCGTTGGGACGACGACCTCGTACCGGGAGAGACAGAGTGTGAGTGGATCGGGGTCGTCGTCAGTAACGATCCCGAGACTCACGAGGGCAGAGGCGTCTGCGATAAGCCGCGACATCTATGCGTCGGCGACCTCGTCGATGAAGTCCTCGTCCAACTGCTGTTTCAACACTCGGAGGTTTGCCGCCTCTTCGGCACCGACGAGCGCTTTGAGCTGCTCGAAATTGATCTCGTCGTCGTAATAGGCGGCGGCGATCTCCTGGGTGAGTGCGTCATCGTGAGCGGCGTCTTGGAGATACTCCCGAAGCGCGGTCACGAGAACGTCTGTTCGGTCTTCCCCGAGGACTGCAGCCAGTGCGTCGGCGCGGTCGATAAGCCGATTGGGGGCCCGAAACTGCACGCGCTTCTTATCGGTACTCATGATGTGTACATTGTGAGCCAGCACACTTAGACGTTTCCGTGTGTACAACGTGAGCCTCATTCGGCCGAGCGTCACTCGTCCACGAGATGCTCCTCGAGGTCGTGCGTCCAGTACGTCGCGAGCGTACCTAGACTACAGTGCTCGCACAGTTGCAACGGTGCTGTTTCGCCACTTTCGGAAATCAAGCCGAATTTCCCGCCACATTCGCGCTCGTGTATTCCCGTAACCGCCCTGCTCGCATGTGGGGGTGTTGTTCGTATTCGATCTGGCCGTCGGGATGAGTACGCGACCAACAACCCTCTAATCCAGAGACAGCGATGGAGTACAATCACCGCTACCCTGCATACCCGACACGAGAGGTAGCTGGTGAACTGCAACGTCACATCGACGTTCATCGCCAAGCGTACACTACTCCCGGTACGAGTACGAAAACGTGGACGTCGACAACATCGGCTCCGCGTACAAACACCACTACCGACTCCCCGGTTGGAAAGATGAGTCCCCGTCTTCTCAGAGGTCAACTCGAAGGTTCTTCAACGAACCGTCACACAGTTCTACGATAACCTCTCGAACCTCAAAGACCGGAAAAAGAACGGTCGGAAAGTCGGGAGGCTCAAGTGAACGTCTTCGAAGGAGTTCTAGAGTATGATTTTTTCGGAGCCTGGCTTCGAACTCAAAAACACGAGTGGCCGACACGCGATACTCTGGCTCTCCAAAATCGGTGACATCAAAATTCGATACCACCGCGAAATCCCAGATGAAGCGGACATCAAAGAGGCCACAATCAAGAAAGAGACTACTGGCGACTGGTTCGTCTCCTTCAGACTCGAAACCGAAGATGATAGCCTACCCGAGAAACCTGATGTAGACTCACTGGATGCGAGCAACAGCGTTGGGATTGACCCCGGTATCCTCAACCACCTCCGCACCTCGGACGGCAAGACTGTGGATTGGCTCGACCTCGAAGACGAGTACGAGCGTCTTCGCCGCGAAAAACGCGCACTCTCGCGGAAGGAAAAAGGCTCGAACAACTACGAGAAACAGCAGGTTGCCACGGGAAAGCGACACATCCGTCAGAAGATGCTGGACTATCAGCACAAACTCAAGACGTGGCTCGTCCGCGAGTACGACGCTGTATTCGTCGAGGACTTGAACGTGAAGGGGATGCTTGAACAGTCGCATAATGCCTGCAACAAGCAGGACACGGCGTGGCGACAGCTCATCATCCTCCTCGAATACAAGGCCGACCCGTATGGCTGTCACGTCGTGCAGGTTGAGTCCGAGGGGACGATGAAAGAGTGTGCGTGTTGTGGAGTGGAGACGGCGAAGCCTATCTGGGTACGGGAGCACTCCTGTCCGTCGTGCGGATTCGAGACGGACAGGAGCACGAATGTATCGAGAAACGTCCTGCAACGCGGCTTTTCTGAACTAGGGCTGGGATGACCCGAAGATATGCCCGTGGAGACTGCGTTCCCTACGGACACACCTGACTTTCAGCGTGTGTCTGCAAAACGTGTCGTGGAAACGGGAAGCCTCGGGGCTTGATCCCCCCGGTAATTCACACCATCGTGGCCAGGTATGCAAGCCACATGAGAAAACCGATCCCTCCCATAGTAGCCATCAAACTCGAACTAACGACTTTTTCCTCTTCGTCGTACAATTTGTACCCACAGAAGACAGCAAGAAGGCCAAATAGCGGAATGAGTACCCATGAGATAATCGCCGATATCACACCGCCAACGAGGTAGAGTTGTCCGTCTTCATTGTACTCACGTAGTGTTGATTTCAAGTCTTGGGTGTCACTCATAGCTATCCAGGGCAACTGCCCCATATATACTAACTATTTCGTTAGTACTTAAATCTAGGCCAACATTATACCATGCAGAGGCCGATCAGTGTCGTTTCGAACCCGAAAGGAACACGCACCTAGAGCAACTTCTTCATGGTAATGAGGAACTCAGATGAACTAGATCCCGCAAAGCGGGACATCATGGAAGCTACCTACGACGCCATCACCAACACCGGATACAGCGATCTCACAATTCAAGATATTGCAGATGAATTCGATCGGAGTAAAACACTAATATACTACCACTATGATGGCCGGGAGGAATTGCTTGTTGACTTTCTTGACTATGTGATGAAACAGTTTCGGACGATGCTTCCCGACAGTGCTGAGTCTCCACAAGAAGAACTCGAGACACTCATTGATACCCTCTTACCGACCACTGTTGAGGAAGAGCCGTTCCAGGTGATGCTCGCGATGTTTGAGTTGCGGGTCAATGCACCCTACGATACTAACTGTCGGGACCAGTACCTAGCTGTGGAAGATGAACTCAACACCCTTCTTGTCGATATTTTATCTCGCGGTGTTGAGAATGGGGAGTTCGAAAATATCGATCCCGAAACAGAGGCAGAGTTATTCGTCTCGCTATTAATTGGAACACGCGCACGCCGTCTCACAGTTTATGATCCAGAGGAATCTATCGCATCACTCAAAGAAGCAATCCAGTATCACATTGAGCGGATTACGGCAACCTCCGAAGGAAATGCTTGACCAGAAGTGAGTACGGCAGTGGTAGCGGATCCAGAACAGAAACTACGCCACGTCCAGCGATTCTGTCGTAGTATGCAGCGGATCACGTTCGATCGTGTGTCGGAGTGTGCGCACTCGCTCTGACGAACATTCCTGCGTTGCTGAAAGGATGGCATGGACTTCCTCTCGTGACACCTTCACTTTACCAGTCGTGAGTGCTGCCGTCGGTTGGTTTTTGAGTTTGCGAAGTGTCGCAACCGCAAGCAAATACGGAACAGCCCAAGCAGCCACTGTATTTCCGCCACCGGTAGGCATTGCCTGTATGTATGCTGCTGCAGGGTTCAGACAAGATCTGGCCCGGTCAAGGACGCGGTCGAGAACACGGCTAACGCTATCTCGATTCTCGTCGTCAAGGAGGTGGTCTTGTGAGACGCTTTCTGCCTCGAGCCACTCTGAAGGGAGATAGACGTTCTGTTCCCCAAGGAAGTCTTCACGGACGTCTTTTGCGATATTAACGAGTTGAAGTAGGCGGCCAAAATCTTCTGCAGTACGCTCAAGTGTCTGGGCCTGTACTGTGGTGAGTGACTGCTTGGGGAGAAGATCAGTGATGAGTGTACCTACCGTTCCAGCAACGTAATGGCAATACCGGTCGAGTTCAGAGCCGGTTTGAATTCGAAGCCCGGGCCGATCGCTATATCGATCTATGAATCGGCTCATTCCGCCCGTCATTTCTTTCACTTGGGGACGGATCGCCTGCTTTGTTGACGAAGAAAACGTTTCAAATGTCGCCAAAACAGTCGGGGCCGCTCGTACAACGTCCCAGTCGGCTGACTCCCCTTGAGGTGGTGCCCACGGTGAGATCGCATCAACGAACGTGTGAATACTGGTTGGCTCACTCGGGTCTATCGCTGCTTGATACGTCTGCAACAATTGGCACTGTGACTGCGCTGGAATGTGGACTGCGTCTTCGATCGTATCCGGAATACGACAGAGGAGATAGCCAACACAGATGTGGTCAGAAAGAGGTTCATTAAGCAGGTCAATCGTAAGAGCGAACGTACGAGAAACATCCTGCACGACGGTATGGCAATACGAGAGGTCTGGACTTCGGTCAAATTTTGAATTGGTCTGGTCCTGGGTCATAGTTCTATCTTGATATGATGATCGCCTGTAGGGAGTGCGTGCGGCTAGTCTTAACAAAAAGTTAGTATATATAATTAGTGGTTCTCTCTAATCCTATTGTCCCCCTAATTCGACCTCATAAACTCGTCAGAGTGCAATACCAGAAAGTACTTTACTATTTATTCAATATATAAGTTTGATGTACGACTTCACTGACGCCGTAGCGCTCATTACAGGTGCGGGATCAGGAATTGGACAGGCAACTGCTACCAGATTCGCAACAGAAGGAGCACACGTCGTTGTCGCGGATATCGATACAACAGCTGGACAAGAAACTGCAGCAGAGATCGAATCAAAAGGAGGCTCTGCCTCGTTTATCGAGATTGACGTTAGTCGACCCTGGCCGATTGAAGACGCCGTCAACACAATCCTCAATGAACAGGGACGCCTAGATTTTGCGATCAACAATGCCGCAACAGGAAATCAGCCGGCCCCAATTACGGAAATTGACGAAGACGAGTGGGAGCGGATACTTGATGTGAATCAGAAGGGGGTTTGGGCCGGCATGAAATATCAGATCCCTGCACTCATGGACTCTGGGGGAGGGGCAATTGTGAACGTAGCCTCCAAAGCCGGCATTCGAGGAAGTCCTGGGCGGACACCCTATAGTGCGAGCAAACACGGCGTTGTTGGATTAACTCGTTCAGCCGGTCTTGAGTTCGCAGGAGACGGAATTCGAGTTAATGCTGTCTGCCCCACAATTGTTGATACACCTGCACTTCACTCTCTTCCGGAGGCAGAACAAAAAGAGATTATCGAGAATGTTCCGATGGAACGTGCAGCAAAGCCAAGTGAGGTTGCAAACGTAATTACTTGGCTTTGCTCGGACGAAGCGTCCTTCATTACGGCACAGTCGATCCCTATTGATGGGGGTGAAACGCAGCAATGAAAGTCGATACCGCTGGGCCCGGGGACCCTCGACCTGTTCCGTCTAGAGACTTGATCCGGTATATACCCTGAAATAGACAGCCACAATTCATATAATTTGTTTGTGATAGTGAACTGAGAGAGGATAGATGAAATTGCGGCAACCGACAGACTTCCTCATCCTGGAAGCACTGGCTGAGCATGGTCGAAATGTCGCCCCGAATCTCGCTCATCACACAGGAAAAAGTCGTAAAAATATCAACACACGGCTGCCGGTGCTCACAGATTATGGCCTCGTCAAAAAGATCGGTCCAAAAAACAAGTCAGGCCTCTATGAGATCACGCCACGAGGTGAAACCGCTATTCGGATGCAAGATCTCTACCGGGAGGTCGATGATTTCGAAATTATCCTCGAGGAAGCAGTCCCTAACCAAAAACAGCAGTCAGCGGCAACTGACTGAGTAACGCAGTTCCCCGACTTGTCGTGACTCTCGCCGCATTTCAATCAGGATTTCAGTAACTCGCTCCGGCTCTTCAGTTGCGAGTTGCAGCGTCGCGTCGTGCAACTCGCGTTTCTGAGCATTACACGAAGCCACGACTTACCGCTTCCAGTTATCGCTCACTCCGGTGTTCTCGAGGGTCAACTGCGATTTCATTCCAGTCCCTCCTCCACGGAGTTTCGTCATCGTCTTCGTGAGCGGCTAAAGTGGTCCCTGCATGTCCGGTTGCGGCATCAACGCTCCGGTCGTGGTCACTGACCCGCCAATAGTTTCCGTGGTGATCCACCCGGCCACGCCCCCACAATCGGACGAGTGTCAGCTGGACGGTGGTTTGTTTCGCGTCTGTCCACTTGGCGATCTCGTCCTGCGTGAACGCTTTATCGGCGTGCTCGCGAAGGAAGTTGAGGATCTTTGCGGGATCCGTTCCTCGTACCGAACCAACGCCCCCGTTCTCTTCGTTTCTGATTTCCTCGAACCGGTCTTTGCTGATGGGCATATTCACAGAATAATCGAGGCGGATGCCACGGGGCTTGACCCCGTGGAGGAAGCCGACACTCAATGAAACTCATTACGCTCGATAGCAAGGCCAACTCCTCACTCTACACCTAAATTTTTATTAGGCAATACACGCAAATGTGAACCACAGATGGACGACAGCGCGCCACGACGCACCGTCCCCATCAAACTCGCTGTACCACAAGAGCGTCGTGGCGACCTCCATCAAACCAAAACCCAATTCCTGCACTGCACCAACTGCACCAGCGAGTGGGCGTGGCGCTACGACGACTACTGCATCACCAGTAAGAACAAAGCCGAAAACGCCCTCTACGACGAGCTACGTGAGGAAACCAACCTCACTGCCAACCTCGTCCAGAAAGGCATCCGACGCGCCATCGAAGCCGTCGATGCAGGCGTCGAAAAGTTGAAGAAAGGCGAGAAAACGAGTCAACCCAAGTTCGACTCGTAGAGCGTCGTCTACGACAAGCGGAGTGCGACGTTCAACGCCGACCACGCCACGCTCTCCACTCCAAACGGTAGAGTTACCTGCGAATACGTTCTCCCGCCCGAAGACGAGCGCGAGGACACGCCGTTCGGACGGTACTACGAGAGCGACGACTGGGATGCGTCGAGTGCCACACTTCAGTACGACGAGCAGGACGACACGTTCTACCTGCACGTCACGCTGAAGAATCCCGACTACGAGGTTGACGGGACGGAACGCCAAGAAAGCGAGTCACGTGATGACACCACCGAGAACGGAGTGGTTCTCGGCGTGGACTTGAACGTGACTGGCGCGTTCGCCGTCACCAGTACTGGGGAGTTCATCGGCAGTGCAGACTACCTCACCCACAAACGTGACCAGTACGAGCAGCGCCGCAAACGCCTGCAACAGACGGGTACACGGTCAGCGCACCTGACGATTCAGTCCATCGGTAGCCGCTTCTCGGATTGGTCGCTGGACTGGTTGCACAACCGCGCCAACGACCTCATCGCGGAAGCCCAAGACGCAGATGTGGACGGCATCATTTTCGAGAATCTTGACCACATCCGCGAGAACATCGCCGACGGGTCGAAGTTCCAGCAGTGGGCCTAAGCGAAGTTCGTGGAACTCGTGAAGTACAAGGTCGAATCCACGACGTTGTTCGTGGATACGGTGAATCCTGCGTACACGAGTCAGAGGTGTTCGCACTGTGGGTTTACTCACGAGGACAATCGCGACGACAAGGAGTTCAAGTGTCAGTCGTGTGGGTACGAGGTGAACGCAGATTACAACGCGGCGAAGAACATCGCCAACCGATACTGCGGGTATATCCATCGCGGGCAGAAGTCTCGCGGTGGATGGGCCGCCAGTCAACTGGCCCTCAAGTCAGGGACGTTGAACGTGAACGGCGACTACACGCCTGCCGAGTTACTCGGTTAGAACGGGAGTCCACTGACAAGCCTCGGGGCTTGACCCCGAGGTAGTTGACACAGTAGTTTGTCATTCAACTGTAACTGTCTCCCCGTTCTCGACGGCCTCCTCCGGAACCTCGAGGCTCTCACCGCCGACGCTGTACTCGCCGGAATAGGGCACCGTCACCGAAAGCGTCCCGTCCTCCCCGGCCGTCACTTCCCGTTCGTAGACGATCGTTTCACCGGACACTTCCCGTTCGGTCGCCACGGTCACGGTCTCCTCGGGCTCGAGTTCGGCCGTCACCGTTGCGCCAGGCACGACGGCAAACGCCGTCGTCTCGTCGCCGACGTAGAGGGCCTGGTAGTGCTCGAGCGGGTCGGTTCCGTTGCTGCCGGCACCGAGCTCGCCGTGGAGTTGGTTCATCGCGGTCCCAGCGGGAATCTCCTCCCGGTCGCCGGTGATAACGACGTAGCCGACCCGGCCGTCGAACCGGTCGTACCAGCTGTCGGGCTCCTCGGCGGCCAGGAACTCGTCGTATGTGTTGGCGGCATAGCCGTAACTCTCCGACTCCCCGTTGACGAAGTAGTTGTACATCCGGTTGTCGCCCCACTGGCTCAACACGAAGGTGTCGGGGTACTCCCGGTCGACCTGAGTGGCGTGCTCGTCGATGGCGTCGACGGCCGCCACCTCCGCGTCGCTGTATGCTGTTTGTGCGCTCAGCGACGGCACGAACAGCAGGCTCAGCCCACAGATCAGCAGGGCGACCCAGGCCAGCGTCGCGAGCTGTCGCCAGTCACGGGGCACGACGACGCTCGGCTCCGGTTCGCCCCCGTCGGCCGCGGCGTCGCGTCGCCCGGCCCCGAGTCCGCGAGGCTCGGCCTCGTCCGATTCGCGGAATCGCCTGGGCACGCGAGCCAGATCGATCCACGCCAGCAGGTAGACCAGCCCCAGACCGCCGAGTACCGACAGGGGAATCGCCAACTGTGCCGCGAACCGCACCTGGAAGGCGGCCAGGACGAGCCAGAAGACGGTGTAGATCGACAGCAGTAGCCAGCCCGGCTCGTAGCGGCGATACGCGATCCAGCAGGCCCAGCCGAGCACGGCGAGGGCGATGTAGAAGTTGAGGCCGAGTTGGGCCAGCGGCTCGAGGACGACCGAGTTCTTCGTCGCGAACAGCGAGCCGGTCTCAGTCGCACCGTGAGCCTCACGGAAGAACAGGGCATCCGCACGTTCCCAGAGGCGGGTCCAGTCTTCCGGACGGAGCCGCCGGAACGCAAGGAGTCCGATCGCCGCCAGCACCGCCTCGAGGCCGACCAGCCCGCCGATGGGCCAGTCAACGCGTCGCCAGGCCTCTCCCAGTCCGACGACGGCCAGCGCGCCGACGGCCACGACGGCCGGAAGTATCCCGGTAAAGGACTCGTGCCAGCCCCAGCGGAAGTGCAGGAACGCCGAGAGCAGCGCACTCACGACCAGCCCGGCCACGATCGGTGCGTTCGTCAGCCCGGGGGACAGCCCGTCACGGGCGTCGATCGCGACCTTCAGCGCGACGTAGCCGGCCGCGGGGACGAACAGCAGGATCGAGCCGCCCCAGGCGAACGCCGACAGCGGGAGCGCGACCCCGAGCGCGAGCGCGGCGACCCACGCCCACGGACACGCCAGGTGTTCGCGAGCGGCCGCACGGGGCTCCAATCTGTCCCGCCGTCGCTGGACGTCGACCGCCAGCCAGGCCAGCGCGAGCAGCGTGACCCCGAGCCAGAAGTACTGGTGGAGCCGGTGCTCGAGGAAGCCGACGCCCGAGTAGACGGCGTGAACGGGCGCGAGCGCGAGCAGGACCACCGACGCGACGCCGACGCGGACGTCGTCGGTGACGACGACGGCGAGCCAGTAGACGAGCACGCCGAGCGCGAGCGTCGCGACGACGGGGAGCCAGGCGGCGACCATGTCGGCGGCCCACTGATCGCCGCCCAGCAGTTCCGCGAACCACCAGTTCGCGGCGTGGGTCAGCGGTCGTCTCCCCACGGCTCCGGCGGGCATCTCCGTAAGAATCGACCAATCCGTCAGCCCGTTCGATTCCGCCAGCAACTGGTCCATCCAGTACCGGTAGTAGTACGGGTCGTTCCCCGGCGAGACAACCCGCCCCTCCCGAAACACCGATCGCACGTTCAACAGCCGCATCGCAACCAGAAAGACGAGCGCCCCCGCCAGGGCTCCGGCCGCTCGTGGATCGAACGCAACCGGACTCGAGAACGACACCGACAGGGACTCGTCTTCGTCCTCGTTCGAGTCAGCGATCTCCCGACCCTCGAGCGCGGCCCGAACACCCTCGCGACTCGCCACGCGATACTCGCCGTCGGTTTTCGCCACGAGATCCCGTGAGACGAGTTCCCCGAACGTTCCCGAATCGAGCGGCAGGTCGTCGAACGTCCAGGTTTCGTGCTCGGCGTCGACCTCGAGAAGCGTCTCGAGGATCGCCTCGCCGTCGTCGGCGTCGTCGCGGAAGGCGGCCGCCGCGTCGGCGACGGCGGCAGGGTCCCGTTCCGGTTCCGGGTCGTCGGCCATTATGCCGTACCTCCGCTCGAACTATGATAAAAACTGTGAGTGCGGGCTCGTCCGCGGGCACAGTGCCGTCACCACGCAGTCGATACCGCTGCGTTCCGATGCTCCCTCTCCGTGAGAGCGGAGACGACCGTCACAACTCGAACTCGAGTACGTCACCCGTCTGGACGTCCCGTTCGGCGGTCCACTCGTAGACGACCTCCAGGACGTACTGTGCCCTGTCGAAATAGACCTGCTCGGTCCCGTCCTCGTCCGGCCCGGGTGCTCGAGCCCGGTAGATACTCGTAATCGTCCGGTCGCCGTCGGCGAAGATGATGTCGATGGGGAAGTCCATATCCGGCATCGAAAACGTGAGATCCTGGACCTCGTCGTAGACGAAGAGCATCCCCCTGTCCTCGGGCAGCGTTTCGGTGTCGCTCAATCCGAGCGACTGGCGGTCCGACGTGTCCGCGATCGCCGCCGTGACTTCACCGAGTACGTCGTCATCGCCGTCGGTCACCTGCACGTCGGTCGTCTCGTAATCGGTGTGGATCTCCTGTGAGGAGTCCTCGGTCGTCTCCTCGTCCCCGACGAAGGTACCGGTACATCCCGCAAGCGAACTCATACCGATGCCCGTAGCGATACCAGCCAAAACGGTTCGCCGGTCCGACCGTGGCGATCCCGAAGCGTCCATTTCTGTAAAGGGAACCACAACGGCAGCCAAAAACGTTTGTGACGGCTCTGCGGACTCTCATCTGAAATCGGATTTTTGCCCCCTCGAGTCACCAGCGAAAGCCGAGGGAATCGTTGGCTCCGATTCAGCCGACCCGCCGATCCTGTCACCGACGAACCATCGCTATCACGTCCTCGAGTACGCTCCAGACCTGCCGAATGACGATCTTCACGTCCAGCCAGAACGACTGCTGGCGGATGTACTCGAGGTCGTAGCGCAGTTTAGCGTTCGGGTTCGTACTCTTCGCGTCGTTGATCTGTGCCAGGCCGGTCAGCCCGGGCTTGACGAACCAGCGCTTGCGCCAGGCCGGCGCGTCCTCCTCGAGCAGGAGTTCCTCCTCGGTCCACGCGGCCCGCGGTCCGACGACGCTCATATCGCCGACGAAAATCGACCACAGCTGGGGCAGCTCGTCTAAATGCGTCCGACGTAACACGCGGCCGACTCGCGTGATCCGGTCGTTCTCTTCGTCTTCGGTCGGCGTTGCCGACTCGCCCTCCGGCACCATCGACCGGAACTTGTAGACGGGGAAGGTCTCGCCGAAGCCGGCGGTCCGATCCTGACTGTACAGCACCGGCCCCGGACTATCCAGTTTGATCGCGACGGCGATCACGAGCATCAGCGGCGCGAACGCGACCAGCCCGACCGTCGCGAACACGATGTCGAAGAGTCGCTTCCCCAGATGGTCCAGCGGGTCCCACGGCTCGAGATCGACATCCACTAGCTCCCCGACGTCGCTTTCGGAGACCAGCACGCTGTCGGCGTACTCCCGGTGGACTTTGGCCGCGACGCCGTGTTCGTGACAGACGTCCAGCGCCCCGAAAAACTCCGCGCGGTCCGCCTCCCGGAACGCCAGGACGACGGTATCGACGTCGTACTCGAGGAGGACGTCCTCGAGCCGCGAGAGGCCGCCGAGTCGGTCCAGCGAACCGATCCGATCGACGCCTCGACCCGCCGCCTCGACGGTCTCGGAGCCGTCGTACTCCAGCGCGAGCCCGCCGTCGGTCGCCAGCTCGGGGTTCTCCCGTTCGCGAATCCCCGCAACGATGGAGGGACAGAGATATCCGAGTATGGGGGCGTCGATCGCCGGCGCGATCCGGTCGATCTGTGCCAGGTCGTCACCGACGATCAGCGTTCGGCCCTCGTCGTTCTGGGGCTGTCGGCGAATCCGGACGAACCAGGCGGGAATCGCGATCCCGAGCAGCGCGACGACCATGACGAGGGTCTGTCGCGGGAGCCGGTGTGACCACTTGAAATAACCTAGAGCAGCCAGCGCGAGCCCGCCGACGAGCACTCGCTTTTGTGCGAGAAAGACGGTGTCCAGAACGCGCCGCGGCTGGGGTTTGTACAGCGGGAACAACGCGCCACCGACGAAGGCGACGCTCAAGAGTACGGCCCAGCCGAGTGACCATCCCTCGAGCACCTGAGGCTCGAGTCGGTCGAACAGCGGCACGTGACTGGTGAACAACTCCTGTGGAACCGGGTGGTTCGCAAACACCACCGCCAGCACGACTACCGCGACCGTGCCGGCGAACGCAACGATACGATACCGCCACCCGGTAAGCATCTCGTAGGGTAGAGGGGGTACCAGGGGCATAAATTTGTTGAAAATACCACTCGATCGCAATATGCTGCGTTTCCCGAACTGGTTAAATTATGTCCAGGCTCGGCTATTCGCCACCGTCCACCGCTTCCGTCGTGGCCTTCGCACTCGTAATCATACCCACAGTGTTCTAGTATTGGAGACCGCTGGTCCGCCCAACGGGACTATGAAGCCGAATGTGACGAGGACTATCGTGCGTAATCCAGCGACACGATTGTCTATTGGCGGATTTTGTCGACCCTCAAACGATCGCCACAACGACGTCAGAACGATTGTTGATATCCAGAGAGAACTAGACGTCGTTACCGGACTTCCGTCTCGGGAACGGAGGGAACCTCATCGTCCCACTCGAGCGAATCGAGTATCGTCAGGAGATGGTCCATTCGTCGATCAAATACGTTTAGGGGATGTGAATCGAGGAAGCGAGCCTTCGACCGTTGGACGGTTTCGTTCCGGTAGTCGATCTGAAAGTGGCACTCCCCGAGTTCCATGTGGGTCTCGTCTTGATGCCATCCGAGCATCAACTGCCGGTCAGGCTCAACCCACTGAATCTCGTAAAAATCGTAGGAGTGGTTCGGTGGAAAGTCGAACGATATCTGTAACTCGGCCTCGTCGACCGCATAAGAACGATCGAGAAAGGCTGGTGCAGCAATCGTCGCTCGGACCCCAGTCTTGTTACCAGCAGACGTCTGGTACCAGACCTGTTTGATTGGGCTATCGGCTGAGTCGGTTTGAGTCTGGAGCAGGTTATGGAGACGGCCGAGTAACGTCCGTTTATCGAGATTCGCTCGGTTTGCGAGAAAAATCATCGATACTCACTGGGAGATGGGGAGCGACGAATCGAACGAATCGTTCTGTCCCGGGTGGAGAGACCGAGCGTCGTCGTACAGTTCCAGGGCGTGTTTCAGCAACCGTTTGTTGTCCTCACGACGTTCCCATTGCCGGAGCACACGGTTTCGGTGACGGATTTCCTCGCTGGAGTGACTGTCATCAGTCAGCGTCGATTCGAGATCCTCCCGTGATTCAACGTCGAACTCCGTTTTCCACTTCTCGATTTCGTCCTGAACCCGTGCAATCTCTTCACGAAGTTCGTCACGAGTGTTGTTATTGATGAGTTCAGCCAACTCGTTGAAATAGCGTCGCTGGTAGTTCGGCGCGTATTTTGTATTGCCGTCCACCTCAACGGCTTGTATTTGTCCGAACTCGGCCAGCATTTCCAACTCGTCCTTGGCAGTCTGCCAGGACGATATCTGCGCTTCTTCCCGGACCCATTCGACGGAGCGCGGTTGAGTAAGTGTCGTCGCGATTTTTCGAACGCGCTCGCGGGCCGAGAGGTCTTCAGTCCACGAATCGAGGCCCCGGTCGGTCATGTGAACCGATACGCCTGTAGGTCTATTATATCTTGGGTCGGATCACATATATACGAGATCAATGTCTGTCGTCGTGCCTACAGTGACCAACCTCGAGTGACCAGTCTAACGCGCCGTTCAGGAGGATACCAGCTGCGAAACGGGCGTATTCATCGGTCTCGCCGAGCACGAAGCCGAGCTGGACTACCTCGTGGGGGAACGTCCACGATGAGAGTAACAACCTACCGCAGTACGAGCCCGAAAGGATCGCGACCGACACCGAAGATGAATTCACAGCCGAAGAGGGCACCGCCTGCCGGTGAAGACACTCGAGGATGCCACCAAAACCGCCCTTGCACAGATTCGACCTCGGAGAACCCTCGGCTCGAGTCAGACGCCCCAGTTTCGCTTCGAGCGTTAGTCCGTCGTCGATTCGGGCGTCTGCTCGACCTCCGGCGACTCCGTTTCCTGCTGCGGCCCGCCGATCCGCCCCGACTCGCTCTGTAACCGGTCCTCCGCGCGGTCGCGATCCTCGGGGTAGCCGACGTCGACGCGCCACCCCTCCATCCGGATCGCGTCGATCGTCCGGCCGGACTGGATCAGCAGGTCGATCGCGTCCGGGAGTTCGTACTCGCCGCGGTCGCTCTGCTGGACGAGGTGACAGGCGTGGAAGATCGCCGGCGTGAACGTGTAGAAGCCGGTCATCACCAGGTTGGAGGGTGGATCGTCGGGTTTCTCCATCACCTCGACGATCTCGCCGTACTCGTTGGTGTCGAGGACGCCGTACCGCGAGGCCTCTTCGTAGGGAACCTGCTCGACGAGGAAGGCCGCGTCGGCCCGATCCTCCTGCTGGCGGTTGACCACGTCACCGAGGTTCGCCCGGAAGACGTTGTCCCCCAGCATCAGCATGAAGTCGTCGTCGATGTACGGCTCCACCTGCAAGATCGCGTGGGCCAGCCCCAGTTGCTCGCGCTGGTGGGCATAGGTGATCGGCACGCCCCTATAGGAGTCCCCGTACCGATCCATGATCTGCTCTTTCAGGTAACCCACGACCACGATCAGCTCGTCCGCACCGATCTCGAGCAGGTTGTCGAACACGTCCTCGAGGATCGGCCGCCCGTCCACCTCGACGAGTACCTTCGGCTTGTCATCGGTGAGCGGCCGAAGGCGCGTCCCCTTGCCGGCCGATAAGACGACAGCTTGCATGTGCGACCACCACCTCGAGTCGGGATAAATAGCTGATCCCTGTAACTGCCGGATACCGATGTGTACATTCGGTTTACTCGAACGGACTGCGGCCTCGGTAGCTGAACTGATCGGGGGTCCCGACCGGTGTCTCACACTCGACGTTGGTGGGACTGAGATCGGTGAGGAAGGTCGCATTCCCGACTGGAATCGACCACTAGTGGTGAGTAGCAATCGGGAGATCTAGTACTAGGGACGGAAATATTGATCTTCGAATACTAGCGCGGTCGTCGAAAGTGTACAATAGGTACGATTCGCACAATAGGTGCCTATTCTAACCGAGAGCCGCGGTGTCGGACCGATTCGAACCACTGCTCAGACCCGTCGCCGAACTCACGCGGAGGAATCGGTCGCCGTCACCGACCTGAGGATTCGGAGTTCCTCCTCTTCGGAGATGTGGTCGGCGGTGAGACACGCGTGGACGATCTTGTGTGCCAGTTCGGGATCCGAGAGTACGTCGTCGCTGTTCGGCCCGCCGTTCTCGTTCCCGACGCCGTTCCCTCCAGCCGTCGGCTCGGGTTCGTCCTCCCGCGAGCCATCGACAGCGATCGTTTCCTCGAGTGCTTCGATCCGCTCCGTGAGCCGCTCGAGTTCCCTCGCGAACGCCGCAAATTCCTCACGGTTGACGGACTGCTCTGCTCCGTCGGCGTTGTCCGACCTTCCTTCGGAGTCGCTCCCGACGCTACCGTCGGACCCACCGCTGCTCGAGTCGTCCCGAGACCGTCCATCGGTCGGTTCCGCGCTGCCTGCCGAGGTCTCGAGACCGTGATCCGACTCACCGTCGCCGTCCGCCGACGGCTCGTCGTCCCGCTCGGGGGACTCGTCTCCAGCAGTCCCATCGGATTCGGCCTCGAGGGCAGTGCGTTCGTCGCCACCGTCGGCGGGCCCGTCCTCGAACAGCGCCGCAACGAACTCGCGGCGTCGCGGCCAGTCGAAGCCATCGATCGCGTTCACCCGCTGGCTGATCGTCGCGCCGCTTACGCCGAGCGTGTCCGCCAGTTCGGCCTGAGTGGCGTCCGGACGCTTGCGGACCTCCCGGAGCGTCTCGAGTTGCTTTTCGGTGAGGTCGTCGGGATCGATCGGCGGGTCGAGACGTGATTTGGCCTCGGTTTCGGCGGTTCCGTCGGAGTCGCTCATCGCTCGCTCGGGGTCGCGGTCCTCGTTGCCATCGTCACGTGGTTCGGATTCCGCACGTCCTGTACTCGCTTCCTCGTCCCGTCTCCGATTGCTGTCCTCCGTTGCCGGCTCGGGATCGGATTCGTCGGCCACTGGTGAGTTGGCCTCGGGTACACTCTCGACATCGTCGCCCTCCGACTCGTCGGCATCACCCACCCCGGTCACGTCCTCGCTTTCGTCGATCTCGTCGCTGTCGGCGGCTCCCGGGTCGCCGTACTCCTCCAGCACCTGCTCGACGATCGAGGTGGTCGCGCCGCTTACGTCGTTCGCGATTTCCGCCATCGATGCGTCCGGACGCGACTCCGCGACGTCGAGGATTTTCTTGTGCAGGACTGCTCGAGGGACGGTATCGTCGCAGTCGCCATTGCGATCAGCGGACGTCGACGAGGTGTGCGTTTTCGATCCCATACGGTTCTCGTTCGTGTCAGGGAATTCCAGCCTCGGCGTTATAATTTTCTCACGGAAAATACAATTACAGGCTCCAAGAAACGATTAGTCAATTAAGTATTAATCCCCTAATTCCCGGAGTTTTTGTTGTACTTGAGAGTACACTTTCGGATGAAGATTCATCCCTGAATCTACGAGGTCATACAAGACCTCGTTTGCTTCTGTGGAAGTCAATACTCCTTCTTTCGTACATTTAAGCAACAACGTTGTCACCCACCAACACTCGACATCGTGACTCCGGGCAACCTCTATAAGACCCTTGTCGTTAGCGAGAAGAATTTCCTCTCCATCATCTGCCAGCAAAATTACTGACGCATCGGCTACCGCAACACCCTCCAACGATGCCACTTCCTCAGCTTCAGGAGGCGTCTCACAAATCGAAACGTCATCAAGAAATGATTTAAGCGATGCAGTTCCTCGCTTCCCCTCGGTGAGAACTTCGTCTCTCACTCTCTCAGTTGTCCGTATCTCATCGCAGGTGGCCGAGATGAGGTCAAGACGGCCCACCCACGAAAGCGGGATTAGCGCAGACGAATCAACAACAACCATCAAATTCGCCCGAGGTCTCGTTCGAGTTCGTCAGTTGTGTATCCGGTATCGATGCCCTCCTCGGCGGCGAGTGAAAGCATCTCAACATACGTTACGTCGGCAATTTCAGCCGCACGGCGAAGAGTGACTTTGTGTTCTCGAAGTTGATCGAGTGCCTTCTCCTTCCGCCAGTCAGTAAGGCCGTCCCGAATGAGGCGGCGAAGAACCTCTGACCTGTCTGCGGCCATCTCTTGTTCAAGTTCTGCTAACAACTCTTCGTCGTCTTCAGGTATTCGAGTTGTGACGGTTTTCATCGTTACGATAGGATGCGTTACGTTACGTAATAGACGTAACGAAATTCTTCCTGCGGAAATCTGTATAAAGAAATTGCGTTCCTACATACGTATGGATAGAGAATCAGTGAAGTGCGACAGAAAGGAAGAAGGTAAACGAAGAAAAGAGGTAGGCAAGACGACGATGAGAAGCCATCTGCAGGACCTCCTGACTTCCCCGAACCGATCCACATGACTCGAGGCGTCGGCGTCACCGAACTGCTCCGCGAGACGCTCCCGGAGTGGTCGGTCCCCCTATTCGAGTTCGTGGCGCTACTGGGTGACGAACTGCTCGTCGGCGCCGTCTTGCTGCTTCTCGCCTGTACGGACGCGTACCGCTCGTTCCGCCATGGAGATGATCGACTCCTCTCCGATCGCACGGCGTTCGTCCTGGCGGTCGTCCTCGGCGGGCTCGCGTTCACGCTCGCGTTGAAGTCCGCTTTCGGCCTTCCCCGGCCCCCGGCGTCGCTGCGGGCGATTCCCAAGGAAACGCCGGGCTTCCCGAGCGGCCACACGATGGCCGCGACGGTCTGCTGGACCGCGCTCGCGCTGTGGTCCACGCGGTGGACGCGCCGCCGTCGCCTCGCACTCGCGGCGGTCCCGATCGGTCTCGTCGCCGTCTCCCGGCTCGCGCTCGGGGTCCACTACCTCGTCGACGTCGTCGCCTCGATCGGTTTCGGCGTCGGCTACCTCATCCTCGCGGCGACACTCACCGGCAAGGATCCGACGAAAGCGTTCGCCGGCGCGGCGATACTCGGTGTGGCCGCGCTCGTGGTCACCGGCGGCACCACGGACGGCTGGCTGGCGTTCGTCGGCTGTCTCGGCGGTGCCGTCGGCTGGTGGGTGATCACCCGACCGACGGTCAGGGAGCTGTGGGTGTCGGCCTCGAGTTGAGCGGACTGGTTTTCGAATCGGGTGACGGCGCTCGAGCTCTACTGTCAACACTCGAATACGGTTCTGTTACTACAGGTAGTAGATCACCAAAACGCCCAAGTCATTATCGTGATAATCATTAGGCAAAGTATGACCTTCTACGATCGGGAAGACGAACTTGCCTCGCTCGAGACCGCGTATTCATCGCCCGGTCACGCCTTCTACGTCGTCTACGGACGCCGCCGTGTTGGAAAGACAGCGCTTCTCAAAGAGTTCTGTGCTGATCGGCCTCATCTCTACTATCTCGCTGCGCAGGAGGCGGAGGATCGCCAACGTGAGAAATTCGTCGAACAAGTCGCCGAGGTGTTCGAGGAGCGCGTGCCACGAATCGACGGCTGGGACGACGCGTTCGAGTATCTCGGTGAGAAACTCGAAACGGAGGATCGAGTCGTGGTCATCGACGAGTTCCCGTATTTGGTCGAGGAAAACGACTCGCTCCCCTCCTATATCCAGGCGTTCGTTGACGAACAGCTCCAGGAGACTGCGTCGATGCTCGTGCTGTGTGGCTCGAGCGTGAGTACGATGGAATCGGAGGTGCTCGGCCACGAAAGTCCACTCTACGGTCGGCGGACTGGACAGATCGATCTGCAACCGTTCTCGTTTCAGCAGGCCCGGGACGTCATCTCGTACGATATTGTGGATGCGGTCCGATCGTACTCGGTCACCGGCGGGACGCCGATGTACCTCACGCTCTTCAACTACGAGCGGTCCCTCGCAGAGAACATCCAGACGCATATCCTCTCACCGACGGCAATGCTGTACAACGAACCGGAGTTCCTGCTTCGGACCGAACTTCGAAACCCTGCGCGGTACCTGAGCATCCTCGAGGCGGTGGCGCTGGGCCACACGACGCCAAGCGAAATTTCGGGAGCCACCGGCATCGATTCCGGACCGCTGTCGAAGTATCTCCAGACGCTTCGCCGGCTCCGACTCCTCGATCGTGAGGTTCCGGTTACGGCATCCGGGCAGAAGTCAAAGCGTTCCCGGTACCGGGTCGCTGATGAGTTCCTCCGGTTCTGGTTCCGCTACGTCGAGCCGAATCGGTCCAGCATCGAAGAAGCGCCGTCCGTCGTGTTCGATGGCACGATCGAGCCGGACCTCCCCACGCACGTCGCGACGACGTTCGAAGACATCTGCGAAGAGGCCGTCTGGGAACTGGTTCGATGCGAAGAACTCGAGCCGTACTCCGAGATCGGCCGCTGGTGGTACGGAGAGGAGGAGATCGATATCGTCGGCCTCGCACCCGGTGATGACCGGCTCCTGCTCGCCGAATGTAAGTGGACCAGTGAGCCAGTCGGCCACCAACTCGTCGACGATCTTCGGGCAAAGGCTGCGAGCGTTCGGTGGGGACCAGGGGACCGGTCCGAGCGGTTCGCCCTGTTCTCGAGAAGCGGATTCGTCGAGGGCCTCGCCGAGGATCTCAACGATAACTGGTCGTTGTTTGACCTCGAGGAACTCGATCGAGTCTTTTCCGGGGCGTGAGTACTGGACAGCGCGAATCGGTTGACCGAGGCTCCGCTCGCATGACGAGCGATGAGGGGATCACTCCGAATCGGCGGAACGCTCCTCGCCCGCCCCGTCATCGTCGTCGCTGCCTTCTCCGTTGCCGTCGTTTCTGTGCTCGGCCAGCGCCTCCTCGATCGTCAACTCGCCCGCGGCGACCCGCCGGGCGAGCACCTCGTCGATCGCCCGGTTGGTCTCGCTTTGCTCGCGGGAGCGGTCCTTGATCACCTGGAGCTCCCCCGCCGTCGGCTCGATCTCGCGGGCATCGACGACCTCGCCCTCGAGGCGGGCGATGTTCACCGCGGCGAGGACGTCCTCCATCCCCCGGCCGCCGGTCCCGAGGTAGGGGGTCGTCCCCGTCTCGTCGACGAGTTCGACCCGAACGTCCTCGAGGTCGTTGACGAGTTGTGCACCCTGGAGGCGGGAGCCGTCGCCGATCCGGACGACGGGGTCGGCGGCCTCCGCCACTTCGCGCTGGATGACGTCGACGGCGTCGGCGAGCGGGACCTGGAACGCGGCGACGACCATCTCGCCAGCGAGGACGGCGATGCCGGGCTTGCGACCCGGATCGACGCCGATGATCGTGCGGCCGCCGTCGCCCCGGACCGCGGTCAGCGCCTGGTCGACCGCCCGCCGGGGCGCGTCGGGGTCCGCGACGATCGTGGTCGCGTCGGGGAAGTCCTCCGCGTGGTCCGCCGCGGTGATGACGACGGTCGTCCCCTCGGGGAGTTGGTCGTCGGGTTCGACGGTCGTGAACTCGGTCCCGCGGTCCCGCAGCTCGTTGACGACGCCGTGGTACACTTCGAAGTCCGACGTTGCGACGACGATCACGTCTCGAGGTTCGTCGCCGGGGTGAATAAACGTATTCCGAACGGCCGGGGCCCCGTCGGCTCGAGCCCGCCGGACGGTGGGGTTCGACCTTTCCTGCGGTCCGTTCCGGGGGGTTTTTGCGGCGACCGTTCGAAAGCCGACCGTGAACGACGAGGCGATTCCGACCGGCTGTGATCCGGTCGACGACCTGCTCGGCGGCGGGTTCGAGCGCGGGACCGTCACGCAGTTGTACGGCCCGCCGGCCGCGGGGAAGACCAACCTCGCGCTGTCGGCCGCCGTCGAGACGGCCGCCGCGGGCGGGACGGTCGTCTACATCGATACGGAAGGGGTGTCGGTCGACCGCTTCGAGCAGTTGCTCTCGGCGCGGGTCAACGGCGACGGGGCCAGCACAGCCGACTCGAGTGCGTTAGTCGAGTCCGACGGCGCCGGCGAGCCGGATTCGCCCGCATCCGACGACCTCACCGTCGAGGACGTCGCGTCCCGGATCGTCATCGAGGACGCCGTCGATTTCGAGGAACAGGCCGAGGCCGTCCGCGACGCCGAGGAGTTCGCCGAGCGGGCGGACCTGATCGTCCTCGACAGCGCGACCGGCTTCTACCGCCTCGAGCGGACCGGCGACGACGACGAGGGCGATGCGCTGCGCCGGGTCGCCCGACAGGTGACCCACCTGCTCTCGCTGGCCCGAAAACACGACCTCGCGGTCGTCCTCACGAACCAGGTCTTCTCGGATCCCGACTCCGACCGCACCCGCGCGCTCGGCGGGAACACCCTCGAGCACTGGACCGGCGTCGTGCTCCGCCTCGAGCGCTTCCGCGGCGGGAATCGTCGCGCGACGCTGGAGAAACACCGCTCGAAGTCGGCCGGCGACTCCGTCCAGTTCCGGATCACCGATAATGGTCTCGAGGGCGGCGAAGACGGACAGCGGTTCTGATCGGGTTCGAGAGGCGGCACGAAACTCGAGTCCGGGCACGAAACCCGAGTCGAAAATCAGAACGGCCCGGACGGGCCCGAATCGAAGTCGAAGCCGACGTCGGCGGCGGCCGTTACAGCTCGTTCAGCTTCCGCAGCAGCTGGCCGCGGTACTCCTCGTCGCTGGTGACCCCCTTGACCTCGAGGACGTTGCGCTCGAGTTTCTCGAGGGCGACGCGGAAGGCGTTTTCCGCGCCGTAGCCCTCGCCGGTGCCGGCGACCTGGCCCTTGTTGGTGCGCAGGCGGATCTGACAGTGGATCAGCGGCGTGCCACGGAGCTTCTCCTTGTGTTCCTTGAAGCGGACGTGGGCGTGCAGTACCTGCATGTCGGCGTACTTGTCCGACACCTCCTCGATGCTCTCGTGGACGGACTCCCGGGAGATGGTATCGAGCAGGGAGACGTTCGTGATCTGGACGTCCATGCGCTCCTCCTCGGTGAAGGTCAGCGCCCGCAGGACGTCCGTCTTGGTGAGAACGCCGATGACGACCCGGTCGTCGTCCTCCGGCGTGACCATCAGCCCGGCGAAGTCCTGGTCGAGCATCGTCTCGACGGCCGTCTCGACGCTGGCGTCGAGCGTCGTCGTCTCGACCGGGCTGTTCATAATGTCGTAGACCGGCACGTCGAGCAGCCGCTGGCTGTCGCCGACGCGGTCGCCGGTCGTCGTCGTCTCGTTTTTCCGGATCACGAAGTCGGCGATGTCGTGGGTCGTCACGACACCGGAGAGATAGCCGTTTTCGTTGAGGATCGGGAGACGAGAGATACCGTGTTCGCGCAGGTGGTTGATCGCCTTCCCGACGCCGTCGTCTTCCTGGAGCGTGACCGGGTCGGCGGTGTAGACGTCCTCGACGGTCAGCGTATCGAGGTTCTCGAGGACGGCCTCGAGGATAGCGTCGTCGGAGATGACACCCCAGAGGTCGCCGTTCTCGAAGACCGGGGCGACCTTCGAGTTGCTCTCGATCAGCAGACGTGCGGTCTCCCGGACGTCTTCCTCCCGGTCGACCTGCGGGGACGGATCGTTCCGGCTGGGCTTGATGAGCGCCGCCACCTTCGCGTCGTCTTCGACGTGAGACTGGAGGACTTCCCGCTCGCTGATGACGCCCTCGTATTCCCCGTCGTTTTTGACGATAATTCCCTTGGGGCCGCCGTTCTCGAAGGTAGAACGGACCTTCCCCATGCGCGTGCCGACGTCGACTTCGATGTAATCCTGGGTGGCGATATCAGCGATATTCATCGTTGTAGGTGGATGTACTGCCGCCGGGGTTTTGAAGATATTGCCTGTTCCCACCGGCGTCGGGAACGCTCTTTGCCGATACCCTCGAACGTGGTGGTAGGTCACGATCATGGCACCGACACCCGACATCGGCGTCTTCGGCCGGTACACGTACCTCGTCACCGAACTGTTCTGGGGCGCGATCGCCGTGTTCCTGTTGCGCCGGGAGAACGCCCTCCGGAAGGCCGCAGTGACGATCCTCGCACTGTACCCCGTCGCGTACGTCTGGGACCGATACACCCTCGCCGTCGGTATCTTCGACATCAAGCTCCGGACGGGGATCGACATTGCGGGGATCCCGCTCGAGGAACACCTCTTCATGGCCGTCGTCCCGGGACTGGTGATCGGCTTTCACGAGACGATCTTCGGGAGCGGGACCGACGGATCGGCGTAGGGGTGGATCCCGGTCTCGGTCTCGGCCCCGGTCTCGGTCTCGGTTCCGGTCCCGACGGCTGTGACAACACGGACTCCGAACGTGAAGCGGTCCGGAATCGGCCGCCATCGGCCCTCTGCCCGGCGGCTATCAGCGGCTGCAACCGACCGTCGCAATCATGCGGACGGAGCCCTACCCTCCGACAATGAGCCGCCCGGGAACGGATCCCGAACCGGACGCCGACACGAACGCGGGCCCGGAGACGACTGCAGGGACGGGCCCGTCGGACACCGAATCGGATTCGGTCCGCCCGACTTCCTCCAGCGACGACGCCCCCATCGGTACCGACACCCCACAGCGCACCGATCGCGCACTCGTTCGTACCCTGCTCAGCCTCGCCTTCTTCGCGGTCGTGCTCGGAACGGTGCTCCTCGGCGGTCTCCTGCTCGGCCCGACGGTGCTCGAGACCATCGAGGACATAGAGGACGCCGACGAGATCGAAATCGTCGACGGCCCGAGTCCGAGCCCGAGCGCCGAACCCCCGCCGGCCGGCGAACGCAACCCCGACGTGATGGATCCGGCCGATCCCGGCGAGTCGACCTACGAGACCGACGTCGAGCCCATCTCGTCGGCGACCGTCGAGGACTTCGTCCACGCCGAGGTCAACGACCGCCGCGCGGCCCACGACCTCGAGCCCCTCGAGTGGGACGGCACCGTCGCCTCGGTCGCCCGGGCCCACAGCCACGACATGGCCCAGCGGGAGTACTTCGCGCACACGAACCCGGACGACGAAGGCCCCTACGACCGGTTCACCGCCGTCGACGACTACTGCCGGGCCTACGGCGAGAACATCGCCCTGACGTGGGTCGACCGGCCGGTCGACCGCCCCGGCGGGGACGACGTCGTCGAGTACCAAACCGCCGAAGGGCTCGCCAACGGCCTCGTCGATCAGTGGATGAACTCCACCGCTCACCGGGAGGCGATCCTCGAGGAACACTCCTCGCACGGGTGGGACCGGGGCGGCGTCGGCGTCTACATCGACGACGACGGCGCGGTCTACGCGTCGCACAACTTCTGTCTGGCGGCGTGATCGCGTCGGAGCCGCCGTTTCGACTTCTATCGCCGACTACCCGCTACAGTATCAGCTACTGCACGAACCTGTCATACTCTTGGACCTCCTCGTCGAAAGAGCACTATGGACGGGAAGGGAACGCTCGTCGCGATCTATCGCACGGCGAGCGACCGCGATATCACGTTTCTGGCTGCCGCGTTCGCCTACTACGCGTTCGTGTCGTTGATCCCGATGGTACTGCTCGCGCTCGTGGCCGGCTCGCTGCTGGGCGGCGAGGCGACGGCGGAACGGTTGATCCTGGTCGCCGGGGACTTTCTCCCGGAGGCCGGCGAGGACCTCGTCACCGAGGCGCTGGCGACCGAGGCCGGACGCGCCCAGGCGACCGTCGTCGCGCTCGCGGTCGCCGCCTGGGGTGCGCTCAAGGTGTTTCGTGGCCTCAGCCTCGCGTTCGACATGATCTACGACGAGATGTCGTCTGATTCGCTGCCCGAGCAGGTCCGGGACGGGCTCGTCGTGATCCTCGCGGGCGTGGGCGCACTCGTGCTGATGATCGTGATCGGGACTGTCCTCGGGTTCGCCGCCGGCCGCGTTCCGTTCGCCGGGCTGTTGAGTTGGGTGACCCTCTTGCTCGGGCTCGTATTCGTCTTCCTGCCGATCTATTACGTGCTCCCGCCGATATCGGTCGGGGCCGGCGAGGTCCTGCCGGGGGCGATCGTCGCGGCCGTCGGCTGGACGGTCCTGCAGGCGGGGTTCCAGCTCTACGCGTCCAACGCCGGGCGCTACCAGGCCTACGGTGCGGTCGGCGCGGTGTTGCTGTTCGTCACCTGGCTCTACTTCGCGGGGATCATTATCCTGCTCGGGGCGGTGGTCAACGTCGTTCGCGCCCGGCCCGCCCTCGCGGAGTCCTGAAAGACCGAAGGACCCCTGTCGGCCACCACAGAGGCCCGGGACGTTTCTTGACCGACTCGAGGGCGTGGGAGAAAGGTTATGGTGTCGCGCCCGCCTCCACCACACAATGAGCGACGAACGAGAACCGACGGCCGACGGGAACGACGAGGGGGACCCGGACGGCGACGGTCCCGCGGGCGGGATCGAGACCGGCGGCGGTCCCCAGCGGGTCGTCTCCGAGGGGAGCGTCGACGACATCCTCGAGTCGATCGGGGGATCCGATTCCGATTCGGATTCCGACCCCAATCCCGATTCCCACTCGGACTCCAATCCCGGCCTCGAACGCGAGACCGGTGACGAACCACACGCCGACGCGGATGCTGACCCAGCCGAGAGCCTCGAGGGCTCGAGTGCGGAGCCGACGGACGGGGCCGACGACGCGGGGTCGTCGACGGGAGAGACGGATACCGGCGAGACGCCGGAACCGGACCGCGAGCCGGGCGACGATCCGAAAGGAGAGGGGGAAGACGACGACAGCGACGAGGACGACGAGACCACGGGCGAAACCGGAACCGGAGCCGACGTCGAAGCCGCCGCAGCCGCTCTCTCCGACTCGAGCGGGACGGAAACCGGAGGCGACGGTGGGTCCGGTCCGGCGGCCGATTCGAGTCTCGAATCCGATACCAGCTCCACAGCCGACGCCGACCCCGATCCCGACCCTGATCTCGAGGAACTCGCCGCCCGCGTCGAACGCGGCGACGTCACCGGCGCCGACGTTCGCGCCGCCGAAGCGGGCGAGGACCGGGACCCGACGCCCGAGATCGACGACGTCGACATCTCGCTGGACGACCTCGAGACCGGCGGCGTCGGCGACACTGGAAGCGCCAGCGAGGATGCCGGCCCGCTCGCAGGGTCGATCGATCCCGCCGGGGAAGCTGCTGCCGATGCTGACGCCTCGAGCGCGAGCGATCGAGAGGACAGGAGCGACGACGGAGCCGGCGGGCTGCTCGATCGACTCAAGAGCCTGTTCTCGAAGTAGTCAGGGCGCCCTCGAAGGTTCGGTTCTCGACTACTACGCCAGGTCACCCGACCAGCGCGATCAACACGAACAGCGTCGCGATCGAGGCAAGCGTCGTCGTGAAGACGTTCAGCGAGGCGAACTCCGCGTCGCCCCCGAGTTCCGTCGCGAAGACGAACGTCGAGACCGCGGTCGGCGTCCCCAGCATGACCACGCTCGCGGTGAACGTCGCGGGGTCGACGCGCAACAGGGAGAAGACGACCCAGGCAAGCACCGGCATACAGCCGATCTTGAGCGCGACGACCGACCCCGTCGCGCCGGGGTCGATCGAGGGGAGATCCACCTCGAGGGACGCACCCACACAGAGCAACGCGAGCGGCAGCGCCAGCGCGCCGAGGTACTCGAGGCCGGTCGCCGCGGTCGCCGGGAACGGCACCCCGATCGTGCCGATGGCCAGACCGCCGATCAACGAGAGCAACACGGGGTTGGTCGCCAGGCCGCGCAGTTCCGAGGCGAGCGAGACGTCGGCTCCGTTGATCGTCGAGAGCAACAGGATCGTGAGTGGAAGCTGCGTCAGCGTGACGACGCCCAGGATGACGCTCGCGATCGCGGTCACCTCGGCGTCGAACGTCGCCGCGACCAGCGGCAACCCGAGGTAGCCGATGTTCGAGTGATACGACTGGACGACGGCGACGCTTCGCCGCGCCTGCGTCTTCCGGTTCCGGTGGACGACCCAGGCGATCGCGGCGGTCCCGAACAGGACGATCAACAGCCCGGCGAGCAGGGCCGGGGACAGGAGTCCGGCGATCGGCTGGTCGTACGTCGAGACGAAGATCAGTGCGGGCAACGCGGCGTAGTAGGCGACGGCGTTCAGCGCGGCGGTTCGGCCCCCATCGAGGAGTCCGGACGACCGGAGACCGGTCCCGAGCAGCAACACCACGAGCAACGCCAACAGGCGGCCGACGACTTCCATATCCCCGCCCAGTTCGCTCGTGGCCTTTTATCGTTCGGTTAGCTACTACGGAGGATGGCAATACGGTCCTCGGTTCTAACCTCCTCGCTCACTCCTGCTCCGTGAGGTCGGAGGCCCCACCTCGATTTTGCTGAGAGGGACGCCGTGAGAGTGACATCGGTATTGAACGAAGTCGAGTGGATATGCCTAGATCCCCGACGCAGTCGAGGTCGAGCTCTCGACGTGACGGCCCCGCGAATCAAGGGCCGAAAACAGCGGAGAGCGGCTGCCCGCTTCGGGCCGACCGCTACCGCCCGTCGATCGCTACCCCCTCTCGAGGAGCGTCGGACACGGGTTGGATCAGTGCGAATCGGAAACCTCGAACGGCTCCAGCAGTCCCTTCTCCGCTGGATCGGGGACAGCGGAAACCCAGGCGTACGTACCCGGATGCAGGTCGACGTGGACGTACGCCGTTTCGGTCCCCTCGCCTTCGAGCAACGCCGGCGTCAGGATCGGTTGGACCCCGCCGAGGAACCGTCGCGGTTCCTCCCCGTTCGACACGAGCCCGGTTGGGTCCATCCAGTTCATCCAGTCGTTCACGTCGTCGACGCTCGTCCCCTCGCCGAAGCGGAGCAGGTGAACGTCGTGGCCGAGGAGGTGCTCGTAGACTCGCTGGTTCGCGAACTGGACCGCGACCGTGTGCCGGCCGGGCCGGACGTGATCCTCGGCGTCGATCCCGGCGGTCGAGAGGGTGAGACCGAGCGTCGCCTCCGGTTCGGCCTTCGTGTCCGGCTCGGCCTTCGAGCCGTCGGACCGGTCGTCCCCCGCGGTCACCAGGCGTATCATGCCCTGATAGGAGTGGAACTCGCCGTCCCCGTCTTTGACGAAACACTCGAGGATGTAGTCGCCGGGTTCCAGGTCGACGCTCGTTACCGACGTCGTCTCGGGCGAGGTCAACCCGGTACCGCCGCTGGGCACGACGCCCTCGAACCACTCCGGGAAGATGACCTCCGCTTCCGGCACCGAGTACTTGTCACTCAGGTCGTCAGGGTCCGGTTCCTTCGCCGGATCGATGTCGTCCATGAACCACTGGAAGGGACGGGTGACGTGTTCGATGTAGTAGTCGAGCGGATCGACCCCGTCCTCCCTCGCGCCTTCGAACACCGCAGGGGGAACCCTGGCCAGATAGGCGAAGTGAGTGTGCTCGGTCCGGTTCTCGAGGGTGACGGTCGTCCAGCCGGGGGCGACGGCCTCGGTGTTGAGTTCGAACCGGTGTTCGTCGGTCTCCTCGTCGTGTCTCGCGACGACCTCGAGCGCGTTCGTTCCGGCGGCTTTCTCCTCGGCCTCGAGGGCGTTCGCGCCGACCCGCCCCGTGACGGCGCTGGCTCCAACGAGTACAGGGGGAGTCGCTTTCAGTACGGTTCGTCGGTCGATGTCGGTGTGTCGCTGTGGATCCATGGTGGTGCCCTCCCGATGGGACTGCCGCTACAGGGCACGGGTCCGAAAATCACCCCTCGAACTATCTCTAGACGATCGCCCGGAGGAATTCGGTCAGCGACAGGCCTTCGGTGACGGGAAAAAGAGAACGACACACCACCCTAGCCCGTCGCAGGCGGACGCTCGGTCCTCGAAGAAAGGCTGTACCACCCCAGCTGTTGCAACAGCGTGAACCTGGCGACGAGCACCCACGATCCGACGACGTGGCCGTTCTCCAGCCGGTCGATCTCGAAGGCGACCATCTCCACAGTGGCACCGGTCGGTTCGATACCGAAGAACGATCACTCCGTACCCGTCGCGGTCCAGCGGACGGCGACCAGGTCGTCCTCGGCGAGCAGGTTCTCGACCTCGAGCGAGACGTCGGGGAACGCGGCGTGATAGCCCTCGGTACGCCGTTTTTCGCCCTCCGGACCGCGCGGCGCGTCGGGAGAGTCAGTCGGAGCGGAACGGACGGCGTCGTCGGCGACGGTCCCCTCGGTCGCGAAACCCCGCTCGTTCCGCACGTCGACGAACCGACGCACGACGCTTCGTACGGGCTGTCGTCGTTGTCACGGGTGCCTCGCTTTGTGCTTCGCTCAGTCCGTCAGGCCGAGTTGCTGCAGCATGCTCAGTTCGTCGGGATTGTACCACTTCTCGACGATCTCCCCGTCCTCGATCCGGAAGAACGCGAGGGCACGCATCGTAAAGGACTCGCCCGTCGCCGGGAGTTCGCCCAGTTGTCCCTCCTGGGTACCGCTGATCGTCCAGTGGACCGCCGCCATGTCCCCCTCGGCGATCAACGACTCGGTCTCGACCTCCGCGTCCGGCATCGCTCTGAAGAGGTCGCCCGCCCACTCGAGGTACGCGTCGCTGCCGTGCAGGGACCCGTCGACCCCGTGGAGTCCGTGGACGACGACGTCGTCCGCGACCGTCTCCTCGATGACTGCGGGGTTCTCCTCGTTGTACCCCTCTTCGGTGTACCGCCGAACGACGGCCTTGGCGGTTTGTGGTTCCGTTGCCATGGGTAGTCACGCTCTCGTGGAGAGAGCGGGTGGAGGTCCGCTCGGCGGGACCGAAAAGTACCCGTCAAACTATCACTAGGGCCCGGACGCCGTCCCGGGACACGTTCGACTCCCGTCGGGGACCGTCGAACGACCGGACACGATGCCACGCGAGCGATCGTGCGGCCTTCTCCGACGGTCCTAGCACTATCTAGAGGGGGGTTTGTCAAGCCCGTTAGACGGTACTGAACACGCGTCGTGTCGCACGGATCCCGGGCCGGGATGCGGACTCGACTGAGTCGGCTGGGGCTCCGTCCGGCACGACCTGCCAACGATCGAAACCGGTGGTACGATGACACGCACGAACGCGGAGAAAACGGACGAATCGACCGAGGAACCGACCGTCGACCGGCTCGGGTTCGAACGGCGACCGCTCCTGAAAGCGGTCGGTGCCGGTACTGCACTCGCGGCCGGCGCCGGTATCACGACTGCTGGAGGGGGCGAATCCGACGAAGACGACGATGACGACGGGTACGACGGGACCGACGCGGGCGACGGGACTGACACGGAGTCCGAGACCGGGGAGATCCACCCCGTGTACGGCTATCCGGCGAGGGACGCTGCAGCGATTCCGGACTCCATCGCACCGGACCACGAAGTCACGTTGGACGTCGCTCCACCCGGGCCGGATCAGCCGCCGTTCCTCTACTTCGACCCCGCCGGGCTTCGCGTCGATTCCGGTGACGTCGTACAGTTCACGTTCGCCAGCCCCGACCACACCGTCACCGCCATGCATCCCGAGATCGGACTGCCCCAACGGGTTCCCGACGGGGCCGAGCCGTTCTCGTCGCCCGTGCAGGGACCGGGGTCAGCCTGGCTGTATCGCTTCGACCACGAGGGAGTGTACGACATCTACTGCGCTCCCCACCTCGATTTCGGCATGGTGATGCGGGTCGTCGTCGGAACCCTCGAGGAAGCGGAACTGCCGGAGTACGCGAGGTCCGTCGAGGACCTGCCAAGCAGGGAGGACGTCAGCGCCGGGCTCAACGAGATGAGCGAGCAAAACGAGGACTGCGAGTGGCCGAACCTGATGCCCGCCGGAATCCTCGGGACGAACGCGCTGGACGCGATGACCATCCAGAGCGCGGGGACGGTTCCGTTCAGCGCAGTCGTCGAGGAACTCGGCTACGAACTGATCGAGGAACCCCAGGGACCACCCCAGGAGGGAATGGGTGGGCCGACCGTCGGGGTCCGCGACCATCCCGACTACGGCGAGATCCTGGTCGGCCCCGAGGGAATGACGGTCTACATGTTCGACCAGGACACACAGAACGCCGGCGAAAGCGCCTGCAGCGGCGACTGTGCGGACGCTTGGCCGCCACTAACTGTCGACGACGGGGAGCCGGTCGCCGGCGACGGCGTGACCGCAGACCTTGAGGCGTTCGAGCGGGACACTGGCGAGCGCCAGGTGACGGCAAACGGGTGGCCCCTGTACTACTTTGCGCGGGACGAGGAGCCGGGCGACGTCCAGGGACAGGGCGTCAACGACGTGTGGTGGGTCCTCCGACCGGACGGGACCCCGCTCAGGACCGACTCGGACGACTAGGAGCGAACCGACATTTTTCGGGACCCTCGAGCCGGCACGAGTGAACCCCATCGCCGTCAGCGAAGTTCCCCGGCGAAGGCCGTCGCGAGCGTCTCGAGCGCGTTCCGCAGGTGATAGTGGAAGGTCGTCTCCGAGATGTCCATCGAGTCGGCGATGTCTCCAGCGGTGCTTCGACGCGGCCACTCGAAGTAACCGGCGTGATAGGCGCGCTGTAGCGCTTCCTGCTGTCGGTCGGTCAGTCGATCCGCGATCGACTGGCGGATTTCGATCGGCTTCTGGACGGGCCGATCGAACTCGCGCTGGGCGACCAGCGTCGACTTCGGGTACGCGGTCTGTAGCCGGTCGGACAGCTGTCGGATGTCGGTCGTCTGCGGAGCCTCGATACAGAACCGCCCCCGGCCGTCGTCGGCGTATCCCGAGGTGAGCATCGCCCCGTGTTCCGCGAGTTCGGTGAGTGCCGGGCCGTTCATCGCGAACTCGAGCAGCCCGCTCTCGTCCTCGTCGGCGATAACCCGGGCTCGCTCCACGTCCGGATCCGCAGTCGCGACGTCGCGGACGGCCGCCGGCTCCGCGCCGTCGACGGTGAGGTAGACGCTCCACGCCCCCGACGCCGACTCGACGTAGCCGGTGATGTCGATTTCACACGCGAGGCGGTCGGACGCCCGGACGAACACCAGCCCGGAATCGGTGACCTCGAACTCGAGTTCGACGATCGTATCCGCAAACAGGAGCGCGTGCTCCTCGATGGCGTTGATGGCGAAGCCGACGGCCTCGCCGAGGACCTCGAACCCCGTTTGTTCGCGACCACTGAACGCGAGCGGACGCGTCGCGTAGACGGCCAGGATGCCGTACGTCCGGTCCCCGTGGACCAGCGGCACCGCGGCGGCCGACTCGACGCCGCGCTCGAGGGCCGCCTCACGCCACGGTTCGAACCTCGGGTCGGTGCGGATGTTCTGGCTCACCTGGACCTCGCCGCTTCGGAAGGCGCGGCCGGCCGGCCCCTGTCCGGTCTCCTCCCCCGCGGTCGTGACCGTCACCGTCTCGACGTACCCCTCGTCGATCCCGGCGTTGGCACGGGGAACGATCCGCTGGCCCCCCGTTTCGGGCGCGCCGATCCAGGCGAACTGGTAGAGGTCGGAACTGGCCAGTCGATCGCAGACCGTCTGTTCGATCTCGGTCCGCGTCGGCGACGCGAACAGGTCCCGCGTGATCTCGAGGAGCAGTTCGTTGATTCGGTTGAGCGTCTCGAGTTCGTCCCGCTGGCGCTCGAGTTGCCGTTCGCGTCGTCTGCGCTCCGAGATGTCGATGGCCATCAGGATCGCGCCCTCGAACTCGTCGTCCCGGTACAGCGGGACCCCGCGCCCTGTGAAGTACGCTTCCTCGCCGTAGATGGATTCGAACGGGAACTCGAACTCGATCGTCTCGCCGTCTTTGAGCCGCGTAAAGAGGTCTGCCTGGCCGGTCTCGGCGATCGACGGCAGGTCACGAATATCCGCGCCGATCGCGTCCGACTCCTGTTCGTCCTCGGGGAGGCCGATGATCTCTTCGGCTCGCTGGTTCTCGTACGTGATCCGGAGTTCGTCGTCGAGGCGGAACATCCCGAACGGCGCGTTCTCGACCAGTTCCTCGTTGAACCGCCGGGCGCTACGGAGTTCCCGTTCGCGCTCCGTCCGATCGGTGACGTCGCGTGCGATCCCGCACCGATAGGTCCGGCCCGTCTCGCGGTCCTCGAACGTCGTTCCGCGGAACTCGTGGGGGACCCGCTCGCCGTCTTTCGTGACGAGATCGACCTGTCGATCGCCGAGCTGGTCCAGGAGATCGCCGAAGTCCGATTCGGACCCCGAGCCGGAACTCCGTTCGCGCTCTTCCGGCGCGATCAACTCCGTCGGCTCGAGTTCGGCGAGTTCCGCGTCCGTGTAGCCGGTCACCTCGCGAAGCGTCGCGTTCCAGAGAACGGCGTCCCCGGCCTCGTCGAAGACGTAGACGATGTCGTCGACCGCGTCGAACGCGCGCTCGAGTACTCGAGTCCGCTCTCGAGCGACGAACCCCGTCCGTTCCTCACCCGCGGCCTCGCGCGCGGTACAGACGTACTGGTCGTCGGTCAACCGGGCGATCGACAGCTCGTGCGAAACGGTGGTTCCGTCCCGTCGCCGGCCAGCGATCGTGCCCCGCCAGTACCCGTCCGACCGACACGCCGGGAGGATCTCCCGTTCCAGTCGAGATCGCTCGTCCTCCGCGAGACGGTGGTCCCACGGCTCGCCGACCAGGTCGTCCGGACGCGAAAACCCGTACAGATCGGCGTACGCCGCGTTGACAGCCCCGTGGCGCTCGCCATCGACGATGGCTATCGCGTCCGTCGCCGCGGTCGACACTCGGTCCCGCTCCCGAATAGCCCCGGCTCCGTCACCCATGATGTGACATTCCCTAGCAAACAACTTAATGCCCGAGCCCCGTCGATCCCTGCGCTCGAGAGCACCCAGCGCGGCGGTACGGGATCGACCGGGGCGGCTACTGTTCGGGCAGCCCCTCGATGACTTCCCGGTACTCGTCCTCCGGGAAGGCCTTCAGCGTCTCGCTGCTGATAGCCCCCGCTCGCGAGACGGTGAGCACCAGCTGGGCAGCGGTTTCGTCGTCGGGGGCCTCGATGACGGCCACGGCGTCGTACTCGCCGAACGTCAGGTAGAACTCGTCGACCGCACTGTCCATCGATTCGGCCAGTTCCCTCGCGTCGGCGAGGCGATCCGGACTCTCGTCGATGTTCGCGATCCCCTGTTCCGTGTATTCTATCTTTCTTCAAGGAGAGAATCCCGTCCTTCAGGACGGGCGTGAATCCGACACCGCCGACACAGTCCACGTTCGGTAACAATACGGATATTTA
>NZ_FOKW01000020.1 GCF_900112205.1 Natronobacterium haloterrestre
AGACGCTCAGAAGATCCACAAGCAACGACCGATCCTTCAAGAACAGCTCGCTACCACCATCCAACCGACCGCTGAGGCTTAGCTAAAGACCAATGCCCGGTTGGTGGTCGATTCGACCGTTATAAGTCGATCGCCGAGCAGATCGATCTCAGCCCAACATTGATGAGTCGATTTGACCTGATGTTTATGGTCAGTGACAATCCGGATGAAGAGACTGACCGTGAAGTCGTTGATCATATGATGCGATCGCGCCGGGCGGCAGCAAAGAACGAACTTGGAGATGAATTGTCTGAAGAGGAACGCGCGAGTATCGAACCAGCAATCCCGAAGCAAGTCCTCAGAGCGTACATCGCCTACGCAAAGGAAGAGTGCAACCCATATCTTCACGAGGAAAGTGAAGCAGCCCGGCGGTATCTCCGCGAGGAGTTCCTCAAACTGCGTCTCGCGAATAACGATGAAGACAACAACCCTGTCCCAGTAACTTATCGACAGGAAGAAGCTATTGAACGGCTTGCTGAGGCTTCTGCTCGCGTCCGTCTTGATAATAAAGTGAGAGTAGAGGATGTTGAACGTGCGGTTGACCTTGTGAAGACTTCCATGAAACAAGTCGGTATCGACCCTGAAACAGGAGAATTTGACGCTGACGTGATTGAAACGGGTCAAACCAGAAGCCAGCGTGCCCGTCGTGAGAAGATTCTCGCCATACTTGAGGACCAAAATGGAGCAGAATTTGACGAGCTAAAGTCCATAGCGACATCGATTGATTCAGAAAAGCTCAAACACGACCTTCAGCATCTCAAGAGCAAGGGGCGCATCTACAGAAGGGGAGACGGTGTTATTATGGTTGCATAAGTTAGAACGGCCTTGTTGAAAGCCTTGCTGAGAAACATAAAGAGTGAGTAGCGTGTGTGTGATGTTCGGTGGTCTTCCGAAATCTTAACTTCTCCAGTTTGTCGAACGTGCGATGGTGCTGGCGCGCCGTGCAGTAGCCTAGTTCTCGAAACGCTATTCGCGGAAGCAGTTCATGCTCCGCCAGAACGTCGTGCTGCTCTGTCTGAAAGTGAAGAAGACGACCACGCACCGCGATTTCGTGGACAAACTCATCGAGATGCCTCGCATTCGTGACGTCCTTGATCTTGACTCGATTTACGCATCCTCGATGTTCTGTAAGGGCTCGACCGCTTGGAGATGGCTGTCTGGCGGGTTCTCCTGAACGTCTCGCTCACGGATTCACCGGTCAACGGTATCACCGGTATTGATGCGTTCGGGTTTGAACGATTTCACACCTCAGCACACTACACGAAGCAAACAAACCTCACTATTGATTCAGAGCGCCTCTGACTACTCTCGGTTACTAAAATGAAGACTCAGACTCTCTATGGGTTCTTATGCATCCATTCTTGCGAGTCAGTCAGTTGTATAACATCGACAGCCGAAAAGTGAGGCCGGATTAATTCCTGCCACCACGTAGTTGGTGTCTCATATCCAGCTTGGTGACTGGGCCAGACGTCGTAAATGAACTCTCGCTTAGATACAGGTCGTCCTTTGTTAGAGAGGTATTCATCTGCTGCTCGTACTGCGCGTTGTCGTTCTTGTACTCGTGGCTCATATCGCTCTTCTGGTTGCATAAGGAGATATTGATCCATGTTTGTCCAGTCATCTACCGCAGCACGCTCGCCATGTGGTTTCTCTGGATCTAATTGTGAAACGATTGAGTGATCCTGATCGATTGACGGGTAGTTCCAAGTGAGGCTTTTAAGCCACCAAACACAACCTGATTGGCCAATGTCCTTCTCCACCAGTATATCTCGCTGGTATAATGAGGACAAACGGTCTAATGTAGCCCGCTGACTTATTGAGAGATCGCTTGCAACTTCTGCCGTCGTGAGAACGGGGCTGTCTGCCTCCAAGAAGCATTCGAGAATCTGGTCGTCGTCAACTTGTTGTGGCCGCCCTCCAGACATTTTTGAAAACGTCTTCGAAGAGACGTTCTAAATCGTTCGATATAGTTCGTCTGGACGAACTATCTAATATCGCTCAAAACTCTCGCTATTGTGGCTATGAACGTTGTTTTACGAGAACAATCTCCCTTTGAGATTTTGGATAAAATGCTCAGCGTTTAATACGGTCATTGCTCTCACCAACTCTTGGATCGTTCCCGACGACGACAACTGCTCGTCGTCGTGAAGTACAGCCGGGCGATGCCACGCCCGGCAACGAAGCGCGCACTCCACCAATGCAAGCCACGTACGCGCCTAGAGCAGAGTATCGCTCGCAAATCAATAAATCCCCGGTCTACAGCGGAACAGCTCCCGCGACGAATGGACGGTCGAACTCAGAACGGGGGTGGTTATAACGTGGGCGTCGAACCAGACCATGGAGCAGCTGACAACGCGGAAAACCTAGACACGATTCGCTCTGAACTAGACACGATCCGCCAGAAACTCGATGAAGGAAGTACGCTCCAGCCGATCGGGCCCGAAGAGGCAGTAGAAGTCTACTTGGAAGACCGTCGTGAGGGGCTCGTCGAATCGACGGTTCAGGACTACAAGCGGAGCTTGGAGTTCTTTATCGAGTTCTGTAGTCTCGAGGGAATCGACAACCTCAACACGATCACCGGCCGGACATTGCGCGAATATCGAGCCTGGCGGCGGACTGAGTCGTCACACAAGACGCTCAGTCCGAAGACGATGCGGGACGAGCTGTACCTAATGAGGAACTTCCTCAAGTTCCTCGAGGACATCGAAGGAGTAGAAGCGGGCCTAGCCGATAAAGTCCAGACCCCAGAGCTCAGCTACGAAGACGAAGTCCGGGAAGAACACCTGTCGGCAGACCGCGCGAAGGAAATCATCCAGTATCTGGAAGACTACGAGTATGCAACGACCGAACACGTCGTCTGGCTTCTGCTCGGCGCCTTAGGCTGCCGTCGAGGCGGCGTCCACTCGCTTGACCTGAAAGACATCCACACCGATCGCAGTGAACTCTTCATCGAATTCCACCACCGACCTGATCAAGGGACGACGCTGAAGAACAAGAAAGCTGGAGAGCGAGAAGTGAACATCTCCAAAGAGGTCGCAGAAATCATTGACGACTACGTCGAACAGAACCGTACCGAAGCAACTGACGACTACGGTCGCAAACCTCTGATCACAACTACGCACGGTCGAATGGCAAAGTCGACGATCAGCAAGTACATTTATAAGTGGACTCGTCCGTGCGAAATCGGCGAGGACTGTCCACACGGCCGTGATCCGGCCAAGTGCGAAGATGCACAAACCATCGATAACGCTTCCTCCTGCCCGTCTTCTCTATCAACTCACACCGTCAGGAAGGGCTACCTGACCGCTGAGAGGGCGAACAACATCCCGATCGAAATGCTGGCTGATCGCTGCGACGTCAGTCCAGAAGTCCTCAAGAAGCACTACGATCAGCGTAACAAGACCGATCGAAGAGAGCTGCGTCAGGAAATTTACGAGGAAGTCTATGGCGACAGCCAAGGGGGGTATCTGGGCTAACCATGGACCGCGGACATCCCTCAGAAGAAGACGCTTCTGGACCGAATATGGCCGACATCGTCCATCTAGAAGCTGAGCTCCTTGGAGAACCAGTCGGAGAGTCGGACCAAACGCTGTTCGATACAGCTCTCCGAGCGCGTCTGGTGATGCTCCAAGACGACTGGGATGAGTCGCTAATTGTCCCGGGACAGGTCTACGCCGAAGCTCGGGACTACAATCCCCAAGCGGACGCTCACACCGCCGTAGAGTTTGCTGACGTCGTTACCCGCTATCTCGAGAAGCGTGGGCTCGAAACACTCAACGACCTGCTCAACTGGGAGCCAAAGCTCCTGAACCAGTACAGGTACGTGAAACAAGCTCAGCAGGAGTCCAACTAACTCAGTAACTTCGATCCTTTGCCAAAACATGACTACTGACGACACTCTTAGTGAGAACTTGATCAACGAACTCGACATCGAACAGCTATCAGCTGAACAGCTTGAGATGGTTCGCGACAAGATCGAGACCGAACTCGAAAAGCGAACTCAGGACGTTGATCTCACCGATAGCCGCACTACCGACCTCGTCAACGATCAGTGGGTTAATTGGCGAGAGCTGAGTGCCCACCCTAATTTGAAGGCCGTCAAACCGTGGATCCTTCGCGTCACGGGTCTGCACAACAAGTACGGCGTGGACGGCGAATGGCTCGACAAACAGCAGATCGACGGCGACTACCACATGGATGTCTCTGGCCTTGAAAGCGGAGATGTTATCAAGGTCAGTGGCGCCAGCCACACCAACCGGAAGCATCGGTACTACCGCGTGACAGCTATTGAGAGCGGTCGGCTCTACCACGAGAAAATCAGCGAGAGTGAGGCTATCGAGGCAGTAGACTAACATAGTCACTCGGTCGCCAAGGTAGTTCAACTCTCTCGAAAATACGTAAGCTGCAAATCCCGTGGTCCAAGCGACCGGGTAATTTCGATCAGTTAGACTAAGAATTGATGTATGGCGCTTCTGGAATGCTGTGATTCAATTGTCTGTTGTAGACAATTGAACTCAGATCCTAGTTCAATGTCGTGTCTAGTCCACCCAGGAACACCCTATCGGTTCCGTCGTTAATCGAAACAGGGAATCCAGACTGATGAAAATTCCTCCGATTGGAGCTGTATTTTAATCGGCGGCTTGAGCGTCAGTGGGTGGTGCCGCCTCTGGTAGGTTCGGGAGAGACAGATTAACGCGCCGGAGCAACTGTGCGTTGATCGCGACGATGACCGTGCTGAGCGACATCAACAGCGCGCCGACCGCGGGCGACAGCAGGATGCCGATCGGCGCGAGCACACCCGCGGCCAGCGGGATGGCAAAGACGTTGTAGCCGGCGGCCCAGACGATGTTCTCCTGCATCTTCCGGTAGCTCGCTCGGCTCAACTTCACGAGGCGGACGACGTCCATCGGATTGTTCTGGACGAGGATCACGTCGGCCGACTGGACGGCGACGTCGGTCCCGCTCCCGATCGCAATCCCTACATCGGCTCGCATCAGTGCAGGCGCATCATTCACTCCGTCGCCGACCATCCCCACGAGCTTCCCCTCGTCTTGAAGTTCCTGAACCTTTTTGTCTTTGTCTTCAGGAAGGACTTCCGCGAACACTGTGTCGATGTTCAGTTCATTGGCGACAGCGTTTGCGACATCTTGGGAGTCTCCGGTGAGCATTGCCACCTCGATACCGAGGTCGTGAAGCGCGTCGACGACCGCGTAGCTCTCCTCGCGGATCACGTCGGCCATTGCGAACGCGGCAACCAACTCTCTCTCGCGAACGAGATACACCACGGTCTGTGCGTTCTGGCCGGCTTCGTCGGCGAAGCGCTGGAGATGGTTGGGGACCTCGCTATCGAGTTGGGTCAACAAATTCGGCCCGCCGACGTACACCTCGTTCCCGTCGACACTCGCTCGGACGCCCCTTCCCTTGATCGCCTCGAAATCGGTCGCATCAGGAGCAGTGAGGTCACGCTGTTCAGCGGCCTCGCGGATGGCCCGCGCAATCATGTGCTCTGAATCGCTTTCGACAGCCGCAGCCAGCGCGAGTGCCTCGTCTTCGGCGACGCCGTCAACGGTCACCATGTCGACGACGCCGTGCTCGCCTTCGGTGAGCGTCCCCGTCTTATCGAAGATGATGGCGTCCAGGTTCCGTGCCTCCTCCATCGCGATCCGGTCGCGAACGAGCATCCCGTTGCGCGCCGCGAGTGACGTATTGATCGCAACAACGAGTGGAATCGCGAGCCCAAGCGCGTGCGGGCAGGCGATGACGAGGACCGTGACGACTCGTTCGATGACTGTAGCGTCGAACGATACTGCGATTGTCCACGCGATGGCTGTCACGACTGCCGCCCCGAGCGCGACGTAGAACAGCCATCCGGCCGCTCTGTCGGCTAGCACCTGCGTCTTGGACTTGCTCTGCTGGGCTTCTTCGACGAGTCGCATGATGCCTGCGAGCGTCGTCTCCTCGCCTGTCGCACCGACGCGCACGCGGAGGCTGCCGTCGCCGTTGATCGTCCCGCCGATGACCTCGTCGCCGGGTTCTTTCGAGACCGGCTTCGACTCTCCGGTGATCATCGACTCCTCGACGTCTGAATCACCCTCTTCGACGATGCCGTCGGCAGGAACACTCGCGCCTGGCCGGACGAGCACGAGGTCGTCCTCGGAGAGTTCGCTCACCGGCACTTCCTCGGTATCACCGTCGTCGGTGATCCGCTCGGCGGTGTCGGGCATCAACTTCGCCAGCTCGTCGACCGCGCTGGAGGCTCGTCGCACCGACCGCATCTCGATCCAGTGACCGAGCAGCATGATGTCGATCAGTGTGACTAGTTCCCAGAAGAACGCCGACTGTGTCGGGAACACGACGCTCGCGAGGCTGTAGACGAACGCCACGGTGATCGCCATTGAGATCAGCGTCATCATCCCCGGCGCCCGGTCTTTCAGTTCCGGTACCGCCATCTGGAGGAATGGAATCCCACCGTACGCGAAGACGACAACGGCGAACACCGGGTTGATCCATTCGCTGCCCGGAAACGCCGGGACAGAGAATCCAAGCCACTCTTGCAGCGTTTCGCTGTACAGGAGAACGGGGATCGACAGGAGTGTCGAGATGAAAAAGCGCCGGCGGAACATCTGCTCGTGGCCTTCGTGCATCCCACCGTGACCGTCGTGGTCATCGTGCTGACTGTGTGTGCCGTGGTCCGCTTCGTCCGTTGACTGTGATTCGGCTTCCGTTTCGAGGAGAGATTGCTCACTCCGCCTCTCAGTATGTGATTCGTCGTGCCCGCTATGTGCGTCCTCGCCGTGGTGTGTATGGTCAGTCTCGTCAGTCGCCCTTTGGGATTCGTCGTCCATTACCGGACTATTTTATCCGAGCATGCTTCAACGTGAAGGCCTATGTGAGATAACATGTAATCTAAACAAGCTGATAAGAATCAATCGAGAGATGCCGTATCTGCTGAATCTAGCGATTCACGGCTGAAGCGGCATTAGTCTTAATCAGATAGCGCTCAAAATTCGCTGTACCAACGATACCGTCTAGAGACTCAAGGATTTGGGGCATAGAGGGCGTACAAGATGGACAGCATCCCCGCTGCGGTGACGAGTGCCGCCACGAATCCAGCTTCGAAGATCGACACTTGGAGGACCTCGAAGAGCACGCCCTCGAGAAGGCCTCCAAGTCCGATGAGTGCAAAGCCGAGCGTGACGTACAGGAGTAACTGCGTGCCATGCCGTTGATACCCACGATAGGCTTGGTACGCAATAACCAGTGCTAGCGCGGTCGTGAACAGCTTAGCAATGACGAATAATGTGTGTTCCATGAGTCAATCTCCCCGCATCTCTTCGAAGATGGATGTGATCCGGTCAGCAGGGTCTGGCCGGACATCGATCTGGATGTCAAAGCCTTCAGCCTGGAGGAGGACTTCGATGCGTTCGAGGCGTGCCTCGTACTCGCTGTAATGCCGTCCTCCCGGATCAACGTGCGTGTACTCCTCGAGGAGACCTTGCTCGACTAGCCGGCTGACGCGGCGGGAGACAGTTGGGCGTGACATATCACACTTATTACTGAGTTCTTTCGCGGACAGCCGGTCCGTCTTCGTCGCCACGAGAATGTCGCGCGCGTACTTATCATCGAGGGTGGCGAAGATGTCTGCCGGATCGGGGTCCTCAGTCACACGTCCCTACTCGTGACAGGAAGGTAATATAGCCTACCGATTTTCTGACTCAGAACGCCGACTCGCTATTATATCGTCTCTCCTCGCCTACTGGTAGTTGAAGGTGCAATAATTATGTCCACACTCGACTCCGGCACGAACCAACTCGAGAGCAAAGTCGGCGGACTGACCGTCGGCGGGAAAGTCCACAGCCTTAGCGCGTGGTTCGTCCTCGCGCTTCGTCTCATGATGGGGTATGCGTTCGCGTACTCGGGGTTCACGAAGCTCACCGGTGAGTTCGCCGCCGGCGGCTACCTGTCGAACGTCGCCGCGACGAACGGCAATCCCCTCGCGGAGATGTTCGCGTGGATGGGCTCAACGCCGTGGTTCGTGGAGTTCGCCAATATCGCCGTCCCGTGGGGCGAGTTGCTCATCGGTCTCGGGTTGCTTGTCGGCGCGTTCGTTCGCCTCGCAGCGTTCTTCGGCGCGCTCATGATGCTCATGTTCTACTTCGGCAACTGGGACATGGCTCACGGGTTCATCAACGGTGACTTCGCGTACATGCTCGTGTTCCTCGCGGTCGCGGCGTTCGGCGCTGGCCGCATCCTCGGACTCGACAAGTACATCGAACAGTACGAGATTGGTGGTCAGGTGCTCGTCGAGCGCTACCCCGTCCTCGAATACATCCTCGGCTAACCACGCCGAGATTTTGGAAGTACAATTATGCAAAATCCAACAAAATCACGCGGTATCCGTTCCCTGGGACTCATCGTAGTCGGAGCGCTGACGCTGGCCGTCGTCGGTGGAATGGTTCTAACGCACGCAACTGTCCCGGATGCAATGATGTGGGACTGGCACGACGGAATGTGGAACGACGGCCACATGGCCGGGTTGGGCGTCTGGGGTTGGGGGATGATGCTGGGCGGCCTGCTGTGGATGGCACTCCTTGTCGCCATCCCAGTCTATTTCATCTACTGGCTGGCTATTCGATCCCAAACGGACGGTCGCAGTGCAGACAGCGCACTTGCAATCCTTCAGGAGCGGTACGCTCGTGGCGAGATCGACGACGAGGAGTTTGACCGCCGTCGAGTTCGTCTCACGTCTGACGACGGCCGTTAGACCGTTCGTTCACTACTCGCTCACCTCAGTCTTCACGACGGTCGCTGGGCGGGTTGTCAATCGGAGGACACGGTCGGTGACGCTCCCGAGCAGGGCACGATATTCTTCTGGTCGGCGTTTGGTCCCGAGTACGAGCAGGTCTGCTTCGCAGTCGTCGGCGTACTCCACGATGGTCTCAGCGGGGTACCCGTGTCGCACCACTGTCTCAATGTCCACATCGGCCTCCGATGCTCGGTGACGGAGTTCTGAGAGCGTTTCCTCCCCGTGTTCTTCGAGGCCGTGTTCAGGACTTTCGGCTTCGTCGACGTACTCGTCACCGCTGTACGCAGTCACGACATCCTCGTCGACAACGTAGAGAACGTGGAGGGTGGCGTCGTGAGTGACTGCGAGGTTGAGGGCGTGTGCTTCAGCCTGTTCAGACGCGACTGTGCCATCGGTCGAAAGTAGAATCCGGTCGTACATTCACTCGGATTTCAAGGATGAACACAATAAAATTGGGTTCTGATTCCCGGTACACGGGAGGCTTACGAACGAATCCGAGGCCCTTCAGTCACCGGCTCCCCTCAAATGGGAACCATGGACGGTTCTCTGTACAGCGATGAATTTTCGGTGAAACGGCCGTTAGTGGTCGTGTCCCTCCATCACCATCGGATGTCCGGTGGCGTAGTCGTCCGGTTCCTCCTCGAAGGTCTCCTTGCAGGTCTGAGAGCAGAAGTAGTACGTATCGCCATCGTGTGTCGCAGCTGGCTCGCTGTCGTCGGTCCGCATGCCGCAGACGGGGTCACGGTACTGGCCGGGCGCACCGAGGCCACGGCGGTATACGTACAACAGGAAGCCCGAGAGTGCGAAGGCAACAAGGTTGAGATAGAACGTGTAATTGAGTTCGAAGTACGTCTGTTCGGACGCTGTCTCTCCGCCGGCCAAGTCCGGAACGATGCCGAGCGCGTCAAACAACAGCTCCATGAGGAATCCCGTGAATGCCATCGTCACGAAGAAGACGCCGAGGATGTACAGCATGATCTTCCAGCCGTAGTATTTCCGATAGACGTTCAACACGGGAATCGTGATGAGATCGGCGTAGACGAACGCGATGACGCCGGCAAAGCTAATTCCGCCGCCCCAAAGAGCGACGGCGAACGGGACGTTCCCCATGCTGCCGACGAAGCTGACGACAGCGATGGCGACACCCATAATCGCGTTCTCGGCGGTCACGAGGAGCCCATCACCCTGGATGAACAGCGTATTCCAGACCCACTGCGGGACGAAGACGATAACGAATCCGGAGATGAGGAAGCCGGCGATGACGTCCTTCCATATCATCGACCACTCCTTGCGGTACTGGTTCCCGACCTTGTACCAACCACCCCACGACAGCAACTCCTCGCGCCATCCACCACCGCTCGATGTCTCTTGGAGATACGTCTCCATACAGCCCTCCGAGCAGAATTTTAGCGTCTCACCGCCGTCAGTGGTGAGGGAATACTCGTCTTTGCCTTCCATCCCACAGGTCGGATCTTCTGTGACGCCCGATTTGCGGTCGCGTTCGTTGAGCGTCTCCCGGACTTCGTCGAAGAGGTTCTCAGGAAGCGTGAGATGGACGATGACCGCCATCACGGCGATGAGGATGAGACCGCCAAGCAGTTCCGCGACGAGGAACTCCCAGCCCAGCAGAAGCAGAATCATCAGCCCGAGCTCGACGATGAGGTTCGTCGACGCGAACATGAACGCCAAGAAGTTCACCACGTGGGCACCCTTCTTGAACAATCCCTTCCCGATGGCGACGGCCCCGAAACTGCACCCACTGCTCGCCGCTCCGAAGGCGGTCGCCTTCGTGAGGCTGCTCAGGTCACCATCACCCAGGACCTGGGCCATTCGCTCCTTGGAGACGTAGACTTGGACGAGACTCGTGATCGTGAGCCCCATGATGATCGCCCACGCCGCCGTCCAGAGAAATCCAACACCGATGCGGAGGGATTCGAAGACTCCCTCAATCATCGTCGCCTGCATGGTTGTATCGACGTAAGCATCATCTATTGCAGTTCCCGTTAATATCCCTCTCTCCAGAGCCCCCTTGACTATGGATTCAAAAGTTGTACGGTTGGATTGTAGAGGGTTCGAAGGCGTAATCGCATTGAACCATGACCACGTACTGGACACTAGAGGCTGACTCACGGAGGGACATATATGCCTGAAAATACGGAGGACACACGCTTGGTCACGATTCTCCTCATTATCTTCGGTGCGTTCGTCATCTTCCCGATGTTCTTCATGGGCTTCGGGATGATGGGATTCGGGCCGATGATGGGCGGGATGTGGGGCGGTGGAATGTGGAGCGACGGGACGATACCGGGCTGGATGTTCATCATTGGAATCCTGATGCAACTCCTGTTCCTCGCTGCCCTCGTCGGCGGTGGCTATCTCATTTACAGGGTTGTAACGGGCAGTGAGAGTGGCTCAGATCAGGCGCTCGAAGAACTTCGGCTCGCATACGCTCGCGGCGAGCTGACCGACGAGGAGTACGAACAGCGACGGGAGGCTCTCCAACGCGACACGGAATCACGTCAGGATTGACCTGAAGGATGACGCTGACACCTGACCGCCGTTACACGACTGGCCAACCCTCGCTCCCAGCTTGGCTCGACCGATACACGACGCTGGGCCTCTACGGACTGCTCATTGGAACAGGACTCTGCTTGGTCGCATTCATCACGAATCCGGTGCCAGACCCCTCGTTCCCGTGGGCGACGCTGTCGGAGTCACTTCGACTGCCGTTCGAGCAGCCTCGGATTGAGCACTGGCCAGTAAGCTATACTATCGGAATCTGGCTGTGGATTATCGGGTTTCCGTCGTTATTCCTCGCTGGGTACAGACGATTCGGAATGCAGACGCCATTCGGATCGACGCTGTGGCTCGCTAGTCTCCCCACGTTGGCGATGGTTGGCTGGACGACGTACTGTCGGTTCTTCTGGCCGAAACTCCATCCGCCGACGTGGAATGCCCCCTCCTATACGTTCGTCTGCTGGCTGTACTGCTCCTCGTACGACGTGATCTGGAGTAATACCGCCTACGTGATTGCACTCTTCGGTATCGTCGCGACGATCTTTGCAGTACGACGACGAAAGGGGGCCGGGTACGTCCTTCTCGGGTTTGGGCTCCTCGCACTTCCCCTCGGACTGCCAGCTGTGTACGAGGGGTACCGACGAACGACGCAAACAGTCACCTGAACGTCCACCAATGGCGCGTGATCACCCCCGGTTTAGCCGATCACTCCAGACGAGATGCGGTTTTTTCTAACTCTCCGACCGTACCTCGGCTCTCAACTGGGTGAAAACGGGCACCAATAATAGCAATTAGATAAATATCTGAATAGTACGCGCAAATGACGGCTGACATCGCGATTCACGACGCATACGTCCTCACAGTCGATGACCGAAATCGGCTCTACGAACGGGGTACGGTACTCATCAAGGATGGTCGCATCACCGAGGTACGAGCCTCCCGAGACGACGATGCGGACATCGATGCGACCCGCGTCGTCGACGGCGAGGGCACACTCGTGATGCCGGGGCTGGTCAACGCCCACACTCACCTCGAGCTGACGCCGCTGATCGGCGCGTTCAGCGACCTTGATCTGATGGAGATGATGAGCGGAATGACCGCCATCTTCGGCCACATCGCCGAGGGCGAGTACGACTACCTCACCGAGGCGGGGTACGAACTCGCCGCGCTCAATTTCCTCGCCGGCGGCGTCACCACCGTCAACTCGATGGACGTCCGTCCGAGCGCGGGCGCCGAGACGTTCGGTGAGGCGGGCCTCCGTGGGTTCTTCGGGATGGCACTCTCCGACCTCTTCTGGGACGTTCCCGTCGACGAGCAGTTCGCCCGTGCCCGCAGGTTCATCGACGAGTACCACGACACGTACGACGGACGGATTCGAGCGACAATCGACCCCCACGACGACTGGTCGTGTACGCGCGAGCTGTGGGAGCGCACCGCTGATCTCGCCGCCGAGTACCCCGATCTGCTCGTTCACACTCACCTACTTGAACTTGAGGAGAGCAACAAAATGGCGCGGTCGAACGGCGCCGAAGACTCGCTCGACCTCCTCGACAACGTTGGCCTCCTCGACAACCGGTTGGTGGCCGCCCACTTCCGACTGGCCGACGACGAGGACATCCGGCGGACTGCCGACGCGGACGCGTCGGTCGCACACTGTCCGTCCATCTTCTGCTACTGGAACACGGACGGCGACGCACAGTGGACGCCGGTCCCGGAACTGCGCGCCGCAGGCGTCGATGTCGGTCTGGGTGTCGATGACCACTACTGGCACGACTCGTACAGTATGTTCGGCGAGGCCCGGCAGGCTCGACTCGCGGCGAATCTCAAGCGGTCGGCCGGCCAGTATGACTCTATGGAACTGGTACGGATGCTCACCATCGAGGGAGCAGAGGCACTCGACGTCGGTGGCGAGATCGGCAGCCTCGAACCCGGCAAGCGGGCCGACGTCATCCTACTTGATGTCGAACAACCGAAGTTCACGCCGCTGACTAACATCCCGGCGCAGGTCGCCAACAACGCGGCGCCCGCAGACGTAGAAACGGTCATTGTGGACGGCAACGTGCTGATGCAAGATGGCGAAGTGAAGACGATGGATGCCGAAGCGGTGCGCGACTGCGTCGAGACCGCGGTAGACCGCTTCGAGTCAGAGACGGATTTGAAACTCGGCATTGGGGTGAGCGAGCCGCCAGGCGCTATGGATGTCGCCCGCGACCTGCCGAAGCGCGGTCCCGCCCAGTTGCTTGGCCGCCTCGCGTTCCAGTCGGTCAGGGACAGGTTCCCGTTTTGATCCGAATGTGATTGCAGAGCGCCAATAAGAACGGATACACAGACGCGGGAATTTGCGAATCTAACTATTCATTAGATTAGCAATAGCTTCCTTCGTCGGGATTCCACATACACGCCTCGCCTGCTGTGAGGTCGTTTTCGTCTCTGTATGGGGCGATCTAGGGCAACAATTGCAGTGGAAACTGATTGGATAAGATGCGAGGTCGGGACTGTGAATTGAACAGCCGAATTAGAAGACTCCGGTGATGAAACCAACTCCCATGATGATGAGGATCGCCGCGGAGAACGCTGGAAGGTATGGCGTGTACTGCTCGACCTTCTCCTCTGAGTGCTGGTAGCCTGCAATCAACAGCATCGTCAGTCCGACGATCCCCGCGATGACGGTGAGGGCGTACGCACTCATCAGTTCGAGGCAGTGGGTTGACCCGGCGCAGAGCGCAATAATCTCGAATTCTTCTTCGTGGGCAAACCCGAGAATGAATGCGAACCACGCGATACCGAGGAGGCCACGGTCAGCGGTCTCTTTGGGGTCCTCGTGTGAGTGAGAGTGCCCACCGACGAAGGGAATGAAGCCTTTCAAACGAGAGATCAGTCCAGCGTTGTGGTCGTGCGAATGGCCCTGCTCGTGAGAATGGCTAAAAGGCTCGTTCATATCGTGTTGGTGGTCGTGGCTGTGATGATCGGAGTGGCCGTCATCATCGTGATTGTCATGAGAATGCCCGTGAAAGTATTCACGAATCCCAAGCACGATGAGGAGGACACCAGCCATCAGACTGACCGGTCCACCGATTTGGATACCACCAAATATCGTCATCGGCTCGTTGACCTGCGTGAGGTTGAAGTAGTCCTTCGCGTAGAAGAACACTCCTACCATCGCAATACTGCTGATAAGATGGCCGACGCCGATGATGAGACTCGCCGCGAACCCGTAGACCCACTTGTTCGTCTGGTCGAGCGCGTACGAGGCGGCGACGGGCCATCCATGACCCGGTTCGATCCCGTGAACGGCGCCGAGCACAACCGCCCCGAGGAAGAGACCGAGTGCTTCGCCGTATAACATCCTGACTGAGACTCTGCTACCGCCGTGAATAACGGTTGTTAATACCGAAATGGGTGCATCGTCATACGAGAACCTCTTGTAGAACCCCGACGAGCCACTACCTATGCGAACGAGTTTCAATATTCCAGACGAAGTCATCGAAGAGTTCGACCGAGTCTGGAAGGAACAGGACCTCGAAAACAGGTCCCGAGCGGTTCGAGAAGCTATGCTGGAGTATATTGAGTCTCACTCCCGTCTTGAAGAGACAAGCGGGGAGATCGTCGCGCTCGTCGCCTTTGATTATCGCCACCACAAGGTGATACAGGAACTCCATGCAGTCCAACACGAGTATCAAGATGTTATCCTCAATACGAGTCATACGCACCAAGGGGAATGGTGCCTCGAATCGCTATTTTGTCGAGGGCCAGCCAAGCAGGTACGTACCCTCACCTACCGACTCCGCGACTTTGACGGTGTAAACCGGGTCAAGGTGATGGTCATCCGGGACGGCGAAGACTGACGAACCGCCAGAATACCCGAAAGGTACACTCGCTATGTGCACTACCTGTCTATAACCCAAGAGGTGCTAGACCAGAAATACAGAGGTTTTGATCACGAGCGCCTTTACGGTTATTGAGAACTTGCGTCCTCTCTCCACGATCACTACCCAGTTTCTATTGCTCCTGGTCCCCAAACGTTATTACTCAATACACGAATTATGAATTGTATGTCGAAAGCCGCCGGGGACCCCGAGCGAGCCGTCAACGGCCTCCTATCGGTCGCCCAGCTCTTAGAAGAGCCGCGACTGGCTCGGCTCTATACGTTCATCCTTCGGGAGGGTGAACTCACCATCGACGACATCGTCGACGCTCTGGAAACACCACGGACGACCGCGTATTCAGACACTGGAACGCTCGTTGATCTTGGGGTACTGACGCGCAACGAAGAGCAGAAGACACACACGTATTCGGCGGTGCCGATCACGCTTACCGCTAACCTTGACGGTGACGAATACACGGTAACCCCAACCCTCATCGAGGCTTTCGGTCGTTCGCCGCAGGATCAGGATCTCAATCTCCTGATCGAAAAGTATGGGCTGGGAAAACTCGCGGCCGCACTCACGTACGCAATCCCGTACGCCGAAGGCAAGATGTCGGAGCGAGTGGCTGCCCGAGAACTAGATTTCCAGCCCGCCTTTGCCATTGCTGTCTTGCAAGCCCTTCGAGAAGTCGTACTCGACATGCAGACGGTCGATCCGTACTTTGACGACATTCGAAGTGCCCGCGACCAACCGGCTGAGACGGAGGACTAACGGTTTGATAGATGAACAGGTCTTTCAATCCGATCGAAGAGAGCGTCGTCTGGGTCGCAGATACGGGACTGTTTGTGGCCTGTGGACGCCAGCAAAACAATAAATACACAGCCCTCGAGCGGTTCGCCCAGCGGAACGATCTCTCGTTCGTGATCCCACAACGTGTGTACGATGAACTCGGTGGCGCTCCAAATCGAAGTACACCGGGTCAAACCCCTATCAACAGCGCGATTGACACAGGATGGGTTACGGTCGCCGAGGAACCCGACTATACGAACAGCACTGTGGCACGGGTGATGGACGATGTACGAACGCACATCGCACAGTCGTCGAACCGACGGGAAGACCAGATTGAGAAAGCGGACACTGCACTCGCGGCCGTTGCGGTAGAACGCCTCGACGCCGGTGACATCGAATTCGCGTGCATCGTGACGACCGACATCGACGCCGGCGAAGGTATCGTTTCGGCGCTCTCACGAAACGGGTTTGACGAACGCGTTCAGTTCAAAAATGGGTTCGAGTTGATCGAGGAAATTGCTTGATTCGTCGTCGTATTATAGGTTGTCGAGGTAGTCCCTTCGCTGTTCCATCCGTTCGCGCTCTGTACGCCGATCGTAGTGCATATCGATCACTTCTTGGCTGACGTTGGCCCGGTCACTGACGACTTTGTCGGGCATGTCGTTGTTCAGACTGTGCGTGATACTCCCGCGACGAATCGCGTGGGGGCTGACCGACGACGGACACTTCGAGAGATGGTCGCGTTCGGTCGCTTTGCACTCGTCCTGGTCTCGATTATGCGGGCACTCTCCGTCGTAGCGACAGGGCTGTGTCCACTTGTAGACGTACACTCTGAGCGTCGATTTGCAGGGACGGCCCTGTGCAGTCGTCAAGAGAGGTTCCCGGCCACATTCGTCTTTGACGTCGCGGCGCTGGCTCTCGATCCAGTCGTCAAGGAGTTCACAGAGGTCGTCCGAGAGAGCGACGAGTCGTTCGCCGTCCCGTTGGTTCTTGATGGGCGTCTCTGTCTCAGGTCGATGTCTAACCTTTAGGTACTGCTCGTCCGGGTAGTAATCCTCTAGGTCGAGGGCGTGAACGGACCCAACGCGCATCATAGTGTGCCACATAAGCGCGATCGTGACGTGTTCGATCGACGCGTAGTGGTACTTCTCGAGTTCAGCGAGTACGCTGGTGGCGCGGTCACTGTCCAGCATCACGTCGCGGGCGTTCTGCTCGGGAGTGATGTCCGGCGAGAGAACTTTTTCGCTGAGGTCTTGTTCGACGCCATCGACAGTCTCGAGCCAGCGAATGAACACGCGGAGGGTGTCCATCTGGGTTTTCTCGGAGACTGGCGAGAGGTCGCCCTCGTCTCGTCGCCAGACGCGGTAGCGTTGAAGCTGCCGCCCGCTGAGGTTGTTGAGGTTCTCGATGTCCTGCTGGTCGCACCAGCGGACGAAGTGGCCGAGACGGTACTCGTGAGCTTCGAGCGAAGCGTCGGCGAGTTCGTTGTCCTTGTCCGCGAGGTAGAGTTCCAACGCGGTGTCGGGTTCGATTGGTTCCAGACTCATGGTTCGTGGTGGCGATCCAGAACCTATCAGGAACCTTTTACAGGTTGCGCCTCAAACGGTGGAAACCGTGAGAGGGCGATGCTTTCGTCGGTCGAAAGCAAGCCTGCAGCGCCCACTCAGAAACCGCTCGTTTTGCGACTAACCCAGAACAGCCCGAAGAGACGTCTATAGCCGAGAAATCGGCAGAAGACGAATGTCGAAATACCCCCGAAAAATCTGATACCAAGTTGCGACGGGTTGCGGACCCGCGCAGTCTTGCGAATCTCAAAACCAACGGAGGGGGTTACCAATGAGCCGATCGTCCCCCAGCGCCGGCTGGACCGAGACCTACGACGAGATGGCCGTACCAGCCGAAGCCCACAACGACGGCGGTGAAGGTGGCGACCTCGAGCCGATCCTCGACGACGACGAAGTCCTCGATCTCGAGTGTCGGTGTGACGAGATCGACGCGCCGGTGCCCTGCTGGCCGTGCTACCGCGACGGCCGTGAGCCGCTCTCGATCGCTCCTCGAGGTGATGGCCGATGAGCACCTCGTACAGCGGTCTCTCCGCGCCCAACGTCGTCCGGCAGCTTGACGGCCGACCGACGATCGATGACCTCGAGCACGAGCACGCGGCCGACGACGAGCCCCTGGCCGGCGCGATCGCCGACCATCGGCCGGACGGACTCCGGTGCTGCTACTGTGGCCGGCCGGTCGACTACGCCCGGTCGGGCGGCTTCCGCTGCGATACTCACGGCGAGCTGGATGCGACGGAGGTGACGACGTCCAATGATTAGTATACGTGATCTGACTGGACAGGGGTGGTCAGGGGGCGTACCTGATACCCTTGACCACAAGGAACGGGATAGAGGACTTGAACCGGACGAAATCGGCGATCAGTCACCTGTGGTCAAGGCGGTCAAGGGAAACCGTCTACATATCGTGTGTGCGTACACGTTGTGTAGACTCCTCTACTATTCCACATATAGAGGATTTGCTTTGACCACCTTGACCACCGGGGTTAGGGGTTGGAAATCAGCCAGCTTAGCGGTTGAGGTGGTCCGATAGTGGTCAAGGGTATCGAAATCGGCCCTTGACCAGCCTTGACCAGTCCTTACCAATCACTCCCTGCTGTGAGATACAGCCCAGAAGATTACCAACGCGACAATGACCGAGAACAACGACCGACGACGGCGGCGCTCGCGACGGCGGCCGAGCCCGAACGGCGACGGCTCCGAGCTCCCCGATCGGGACGAGGCGGCATCGATGTTCAACAGCGACGACAACAGTGGTAGCTGGCGCGACGTCGACGACGACGGTCCCAGCGACGGCTCCGACGACGGAGCCGATGAGAGCGATGACAGCGGCTCCTCACTCGACCCAGAGGACGCCGAGACGTGGGCCGACGTCCGGCGGTGCTACGGGATGCTCGATAACGAGGACGGCCGATACGCGGCCGTCACCGTGCTCCGAGAGCGCTACGACCTAATGGCCGTGCGCGGCGACGACGATACCCTGTATCGTTACCACGGGGACACGGGGATCTACGAGGAGGGGGCCGAGTACGATATCGGCCGCGAACTCGACGCCGAACTCGGCCGGTACTACTCCCAGCACGAACGTCGCGAGATACTCGGCCGACTCAAGGAACACGTCGTCGACCGCGACGAGCTCAACGCGGGCGAGCACGACTCTCAACTCGTCTGTGTGAAAAACGGCGTGTTGGATGTCGAAACGCGCGAATTACACGAACACGACCCAGAGTATCGGTTTACCAATCGGCTCCCCGTCGAGTACAACCCCGACGCCGAACCCGACACGTACGACGAGTTTACCAACGAGATCACCCGGCGCGAAGCCGACGCGAAAACGCTCAACGAACTGCTTGGAAACGCGCTCCTCGACGACTATCGGTATGAGTACGTGCTCTTCTTGTTCGGCGGCGGTGCGAACGGCAAGAGCACCTGGCTAAGCGTCGTGCGAGCCCTGCTCGGAGAAGAGAATACCTCGAGCGAAACGCTCCAACGGCTCGCAGAAAATCGATTCTCGAGCGCGCGGCTTGTTGGTAAGATGGCGAATATCGCCGAGGACCTCCCACAGCGCAAAATCGACGATATGGGGACGATTAAGGACTTGAGCGGTGGCGGTATGGTCCCGGCTGAGAAGAAGAATCAGGATCCGTTCGATTTCCGGAACCGTGCGAAATTGATGTTTGCAGCCAACAGCCCGCCGGTTCTCGGCGAACGGACATGGGCGGTCAAGCGTCGGCTCGCCCCGGTCTACCTCCCGTATCGGTTCGTCGACGACCCCGCCGACCTGAACGAGAAACAGCGAGAGTACGGACTCGAGGACGATCTCACGACCGACGAGGAGCTTTCCGGAATCCTCAACCGGGCCCTCGATGGGCTCGACCGGCTCCGCGAACACGGCGATATCTCGCTTCCGGAGGACCCCGACGAGCGACTCGACCTCTACGAGCGACACTCCGACCACATCAAGGCCTTCGCCGTCGACTGTCTCACCAACACAACCGATAGCTTCGACCAAATCCGGAAGGATCGGATTTACAGCGCCTATACACGGTACTGCGAGGCTAATGGCGAGGAGCCGGTCGCTAATCAGACGTTCTGGCGGCAGTTGAGGCGAACGACCCTAGACGTCGAGACTTCCCGGCCACGCCGTGACGGTGATCGCGTCCAGGTCCTCGAGCGCGTTGCGTGGAAGGAAACGGCCGAGGAGTACCTACCGGCCGACTGTGAGGTCGGCGGCGACAGCGACGCCGACAACGGTGATGAAGACGGCGAAGTGTCACAGACGCCGATCTCAGATATCCTCGAGGGCACCGCGACGAAAACACTCCCGAAGCCCGTCCAGGGGACGGTCTCTGAGTCGGGTGTCTCCGAGATCGGCGACGGCACCAAGATCCAACTCGTCGCGGGCTTCGACGTCGTTGATGTGATCGACTGGGACGGCGACCACGATCTCGAGCAGTACGTCGGCAAGACCATTCAGATCATCCGTGCGCAAGCCGGCGAGTACGACGGAACTAAGCAGATCGAGGTCATCCCCGAGTCGTCGATTACGGTCGTTGAGGAGCCCGCTGACGGCCAGCAGACGGGACTCGACGACGCGGCTGACGACGGCGACGAGCCGACGCAAGCTGAGCGGATCGACGACGTCCAGACGGCGGTCGACGAGATGGCACCTGCCGGCGACGGTGCGCTCGCCGCAGCGCTCGCCGACGACTATGATCCGGAGACAGTCACCGCGACGCTCGAGAAGCTCGCCGAACAGGGCGATATCCACGACCCTGACGGCGACGGTTGGAGGCCGACATAACGATGTCCAGCAATCCCGCCTGCTACGACAACCGGAGTGATCCCCACTGGTTTAGGGCCCACCAGCGGGAGCTGTCGAAGCTCCCGGATCCAAGCTGCCGATGGCGGTGGTCGGAGGTCAGCGTTGGTAAGCCGATCCTCGAGCAGGCGAAGCGTCGGGGCGTAATCCGTCCCGTAGGCGGAGGTAAGCGGCTGTGGCGGACGGACGCCGCTGCGTGGGATATGCTCCGACAGCTTACCAACGACAAGAACGGACCGGAGATGGACCACCAAGCGACGATGGGGATTTACCAATAGGTTCCGGTGCACGAACCCCCCTACTTCTGGTATCGGATTGGAAATTGGTCGGCGAGTTACTTACGAAAATACTTAGGTGGGGGACTCAGGGAGATATAGTACGATGAAGGTCGGAGATGCGTATTTTGATTCAAATACTATAGGCCCAAATTGCGGTACAAAGCCGAAATACCTCAGCTCATACAAGTGTCACTTCCCTTGGTGTTTCAGCTCAAGTAAGAAACACTTATCTTAAATCGATATGATAACAGTAATAGATAGAATATGCGTCTCAGCACAGAATCGACAGACAGCGCGATAACAGTCGGAGTGACGAAGGCTTAAGTAATCTATGGCACGTTCCACTACTGAACCCGCAGAAACTACGCTAATGAGTGAAGCACCCCAAGTAACGCGGTTGATGGACTCCGAGCCCTATTACACGGCAGACGGCGGAGCCGCGTACCTGGGCAACAGTCTCGATCTTCTTGACGAACTCCCGGAGGAGAGCATCGATCTCGTGCTCACCTCTCCGCCCTTCGCCCTGAATCGGAAGAAGGAGTACGGAAACAAGGACTCAGAGGACTACAATGACTGGTTTATGCAATTCGCCGAGAAGGTGAAACCAGCCCTCAAACCTCACGGCTCATTTGTCGTCGATATCGGGGGAGGCTGGCAGAAAGGCGAGCCCTACCGGTCTACCTATCACTTTGAGCTACTCACCGACTTAGCCGGTTCAGACGGTCCATTTGAACTAGCTCAGGACTTCTACTGGTACAACCCGGCGAAGCTTCCTACCCCGGCACAGTGGGTGACGATCGAGCGGATTCGGGTAACGGACGCTGTGAATCACGTCTGGTGGTTCAGCAAAGGCGAAGGCGAACGGCCAGAAGCCGATAATACCCGTGTGCTGCAGGATTACAGCGAATCCCAGCAGGAACTGATGGAGAACGGGTATAAGGACAAGAAACGGCCGAGCGGCCACGATATCAGCGATAAGTTCGACAGCCCGGAGAACGGAGAGGGTTCAATCCCGCCGAATCTCATTGAAGCAGCCAACACAGCCAGCAATACGCACTATCTCAACGTCTGTCGTGAGTTAGACGTAGATCCCCATCCAGCGCGCTTCCCTCGGGATATTCCGGAGTTTTTCATCCCGTTCCTTACGCCGAACCCGCCGTATGACGACGAAGATCCACCGGTCGTGCTGGATATCTTCGCCGGCTCGAATCTCACCGGAAAGACAGCGAGCCAGATGCACCGTAACTGGTTAGCTTTCGAGATTCAAGAGCAGTACCTCCAAACGTCACAGTTCCGCTTTGTGACGAAGGAAGAGGCGAAGATGATGTACGATGACGATCAGTCGGACTTCGGAGACTTCGCGGATGTCGAACCAAACGATTAGCTCTCTTCACTAAAATCCATCAGGGAAGCGTCTTCGACTGATTCTTGGAATTGGTCAATCTCTTCTTGGTACTCCTCGAGGACGTCCTCCTCGTCCCGTCCAGCGTGACTCTCTTCATCCTCTCGGTCGATGTATTCCGATTCACCCAGCCGTTTCAGGTTGCTAATTCGGCGTGCCTCGCCGCGCAGAACGTGATGGAGGTGAGTCGGGTCCTCGTCGATCTCCTCGAGGTCCTCTCCCGTGAGGAACATCACCGCGACGTTTTCTTGGCGCATTAGCCGCGTAGCGAATTGGCGCGCATCACCGGAAACACCGCCTCTCGCTATCATTAGTACGGTATTCGTTTGCAGCATCCGCGAGATCCCCACTTCGCGGGCAATATGCTTCGTCTGAATCTGATTCTCTGTATTCTTACACTGTACCTGAACTCGATTGAATAGCTCCCCAATATCGTCAAAGACGACGTCAACCTCTGAGCCACCGGTTTTCCGTCCTCTCACTCGCCACCCGACGAACTTCAGGCCGAGGAGCCGCCCGATCTTGACAGCGAGTGTCTCCAGGGCGACGCCCTTGTCGTGGGTGCTATCAGCGTCGAGATCGTCTAGAACCTCCCCAATAGAGAGGCGGAGAACGCTACGGGGGACGCCTGTGCGTTCGGCGAGATCCTCGAGGATCGGTTTCAGGACGTCGGCGTCAAACTGGTCGGTTGTCTCAACCCAATTCGCTTTCCCGTCGACGTGCTCCCATTCGATGTATCCCGCTTCTTCAATCGGGTTGAGCGTTCGTTTACTGATATTCGACTGGCTGATTTCGACGTCGTAAGCGGCTTCTGCGACCTGTTTCACGACCTTATTCTTGATTCGACCGTCTGGATCGATGAGCGCGAGAGCCCGGAGAAACGCTTGCTGGCCCTCATCCAGACTGTCTAATTCTAAGATGTCGTCTGTCCCGACGCCGATTAGTTCCTCAATCCGGGTACGGTCGATTTTGTAGTGTTCAGTGTTTGTATTGACGATATCGGCTTTACTCAGCCACGCCCGCATTTGTGACCAGTGGTTACTCGTCTCGTCAATATGGAGGTCGTACTGCTCACGGAACTCTCGTTTCAGGTCGTCATTCTGCGTGGTTCGTCCCTGGGCTTCTAAATCCTCAACGATCTCGATACCTTTGAGTCCGTGAAGATTCCGAAGAATATGCTGGGCGAACCGGTCATAGAGGGCGTCAGAGTCATCACGTAGCTTGTATAGCTCTTTGCCTAACTCTGTGAACTCAAAGTCTTCGTCGACAATCCCATAGCCCTGTGGAGCAAGGCCGTATCGAACGTTTGGAGCCCGGTCTTCGTTGGTAATAAATAGATCTTGGATAGCGTCATCGAATTCGTACGGGCGGCCTTCGTACTGTTTAGCTAATTCCAGAAGAGCCGGTAACTCCTCATCTTGATACTCAATATCGTATTCGTCTTCACTTTAGCTGGGAACCGAGAGACAGCTACCGCTTATCGGCGTAACTTTCTGAAAGGGATGAGGAGGCGAGTCTGTGCACGACAA
>NZ_FOKW01000022.1 GCF_900112205.1 Natronobacterium haloterrestre
AGACGCTCAGAAGATCCACAAGCAACGACCGATCCTTCAAGAACAGCTCGCTACCACCATCCAACCGACCGCTGAGGCTTAGCTAAAGACCAATGACATGCGAATTAAGCGATCAGTAGAAGGAGAGCATGGCTAGCAGTAGTAAACCCAGAAGGTGTGTTCGTTTGAACATTGGATTTCCATGTGATTACCGAACGCGGCGACATACGGACTAACTTTCAACTCCACGTCCCGTTCCGGGGCGGGTACGCTACTGTTCTCTCCACATTTCGGACAGGCGACCTCCTGAGTTTTTGTGACTTGCATCATCATTGATCAGGTCCCTTACGGCATGAGCTATGATAAATGATGGTAGATTTTACTTGATAGATTCGTGTTCACTATATCATCTGTACTGAGCGTTTGATCCTCGGCATTGATTACGCTCAGTCTGTGCCACATTCGCGCCCTGTATTCAGCAGAGACTGAACGTTTTACTTAGATTCTGTCAGAATCTGCCTGCTTAATATAGAGGGTAGATTCAGCACCAGTTTCCGCGCGAGCGAAGCGAGCGCGGTTCCCGGGTGGCGAGGCCGAAGGCCGAGCAGCCCGCCTTTTTCATCGAAGTTTTTGCGCGAGTGGTTCGCCTCCGGCGAACCCGACGCGGAAAAAGTTCGCACAGTGAGTTCAGCACGGCTCGCTCAACCCATACTGAAACCGGTAGAAAGCGCATACAAGATTCAGCGGGAGGATTTGGCAGACACCGACATCCACTTCGAGCCAACCGCAAAACGCGATCGGGCGTACCTGTGTTCAGGTCCCGTCAATGCGGCTCGTGGCAGGATCTAACCGTGTTCGTGCCCATCCTCCATACGATCGATCTCACTTAGAACCGCATCGAAGGCTACGGCGCCTGTCTCCTGAATATGCGCCGGATCGAGCACTTCCGTCTCGAGGACCTCCTGGGGAGTCAGCCAGACCCACTCCGGGCGGACGTTGTCCCCCTGCTCGCTGAAAGATTCGAGTTCGTGCTCGAGCATCGCTTTGCTAAACGGGGGCAAGAGCGGCGGCTCTTCGGACCCCTCGAACGTGTCCTCGTATTCCGGCACGTCACCGTCATCGAGGTCCCCGACGACGATTCGCATCGTCATGCCGAGGATGTGATGGGGGGCGCAGTACAGATCGTACAGCCCCTCCTGCTGGAACTCGTAGAGCCAGGCTCCGCCGGCACTGACGACTGGCGAGGAAAACGGCGGGACGCCGTCGGGCACCCGCTGCTGGAACCCGTGGCCTGGATGATACGCCGTGATCGTGTGGTCCGGCGTCCTGAGGGTGAATTGCACGACGTCGCCGGCCTCTATAGCGAGTCCGGTCGGGTCGAAGTGAAAGAGCGGGCCGTGTTGGTCGGGGATCGGATCCGCAATTCCGAGTTCGACCTCGTGATCCGGGACGTCCGCCGGAATACGATCGGCGCTCGGCCTCGCGTCTCCATACCTCGGATCGATATCGGCGTCGGTGCCGTCGTCGTGGGCCGTCACGACACCACTGGCAGAAAGCGCCGTACCGATGCCGAGCGCTTTCAGCAGGGGTCGGCGTCCGTATCCGCTCCGTTCGGTAGTCGGTTCGTCGGAGTCGGTCGAGTGTGCGTCCGTATGTCGGGTCATGGTCGTTCGAACGTGGGTGTGTACAGCGTCGGTCCGCGCCCGTGTCGATCCACGGGGCACCAGCGTCGGTTCGCCTCGAGCTAGACCTTCAGGATGCGGTCTCCGAACGGTTCGAGGGTCTCTTCGAACTCGGCGATGTTCGTCCGATCCGAGAAGATGCCCAGGAACCGGGCCCTCACGTCGCCCGTGTTTCGGAACCCGTGCGGGGCAAGCGGCGGGATCACCGCCAGATCGCCGGCACCGATCGTGCCCTCGGCGTCCCCGGCCCGGGCCTCGACGTCCTCGCCTTCGAGGCAAATTACGATCTCTTCGGGGCTATCCTCGTGGGTTCCCAGCGCTTTCCCCGGCGGGATCTCGAAGTAGACGACGTTGTGGCCGCCCTCGAGTCCCATCCCGGTTGCCGCCGGGAAGTGGGGTGAGAACGGGAAATTGACGTTCACCTCCATATCCGTTTCCGACTGGGTCACCTCGACCAGATCGAGGTCGTCGAGGCTGACCGTCTTGAGTTCTGACATGGTTCGGTCACTCGAGGTCGCTTCGGTCGAACTGGTCGTCCATCCGCGTGAGTTCCGTCACGGGGAGGCCCGCACGCTCGGAGTGTTCTCTGATGACCTCCTCGCTCGAGGCGCGGTAGTGGCAGTACGCGCAATCGGTGTCGTCGTCCGGGTCCTCCAGCACGTCGGTCCGCACCCACTCGACCTCGAGGCCCTCTTCCCGGAGTTCCGCGATCGCCCCCTGAGACGCTTCGAGGGCGTCTCGCTTCGCCTCCTCGGTCGTGACGTCTTCGTTCATTCTGCGCCAGATACCGAAGTCGATCAGGTCTTGGTCCGTCATGACCGGGTAAATCTACGCGAGAATCGCACTTACCTGTTCGGAGAACAACATTTCTCTAATCGAGTCTAGTGAACTCCTCTTCACTCACCGAATCCGAGAAATCGGTTCGTAGCCGCTCGAACCGGAAAGCGAGCTGGCCTCGGGGTCACACCGACCGTCGTCGGTCGAGGCCGACGACTTCTAGCTCGTCGTCCAGTGAGACGCTGAGCGTCCGTGTCTCGCCCTCGATGGTGACCGACACGCGGACGGGGTCCTCGGTGACGGTGGTCTCGACGCGGTCCTGAAGGGGTTCGATGATCTCGGTGAAGTCCGGGGTGAGGATATCGATTCCCTCGCTGGCGAGGAATCCAACGACGGGAGAAAGCGTCAGGACGAACGGTTCCACCGGCAGGCGCTTGGCGAATCCGCACGTATCACACCGCTGGTCCGTCCAGGCGGGGAATCGAGTCCCACAGCGAGGGCACGGCTCTCGCGCCGGAGTCCGGTGATCTTCACAGACCGAGACCGACGTGGAGATCGAGCCCGCACACTCCCTGCAGACGTCGCGCATCATGTAGGCGATGTCCAACATACAGCGGTAGAAGCCGGTCCTGAGTGCTTCGTCGGGGGTGCGATCCGCTAACCCTGCAGCCGGATAGCTCGAGAAGAAGACCGACTCCTCCGGCGCCTTGTCGCCGAACACGCCTTCGCACTCGGAACAGCTGATCCGAATCCACTGATCCTCGTACGCCACGGTCATGGGTGCGTTGCACAACGGACAGTCCCGCTCGAGGGGGGCGGAGAAGTCGACCTGGTCCTCACCCGAGACGGCGATTACGGTTCTGGCTATCTGCTTGCCCGCACCGCTCAGCCGGTAGCCGTCGTCAGTGTGCCGGACGAAGTGGGGGGTGAGCTGTGAGAGGTGGTAGTTGAACTTCCCGTTGTCTTCGACATCGATCAGCCGGCGTAACTCCGAAAACGGGATCGTCTCGGCGGTATCGGAGACGTCGTCGTATTCGTGGGCCGCATCGGCGTGCCACAGCACGCGGATGATGTCCAACCGGATTTCGTTTCCCAGCACGGCGAACGCCTCGTCCGGGGACAGCCCGTCCAGATCGAGCCCCGGCGTGAATCGGGCCCCTGACATGCTAGAGACTGTCATCCATGGGTGTATAAACCTACTCCTTGGACTGTGCTACGGCCGAACAGGACACGAAATACGCGTCCCGTCTCCGGCGACGAACACGACCTACCGCTTCGCTCGACTTTTTCCCGCTCGCCCCAGAAGGGGTCGGTATGACCGACGCGCTCTTTCTCACGAGCGAGGAGATCGACGGACTCGCGACGCCCGCGGAGTACGTCGAGGCAGTCAGGAACGGCTACCGACAGGTCGGCGAGGGCGCGCCGGCACACCCCCGCCAGAAGTTCCGCCGGGCCGATCCCGAGGGGATGTTCACCAGCTACGCCGCCCTGCTCCCCGAGACGGGTGCGATGGGCGGGTACATGTACGGCGCCGGGTTCGGCGCGGGCGACGCCTGGTTCGTGACGCCGCTGTTCGACGCCGAGAGCGGCGAGCCGCTTGCCCTGCTCGACGGCGCGAGCATGAACCCGTTCAAGACCGGAGCCGCCGGCGCGGTCGCCGTCGACGAACTCGCCCGCGAGGACGCGACCACGCTCGCGGTCATCGGCAGCGGCTCCCAGGCGCGGGGCCAACTACATACTACCGCGACCGTCCGCGAGTTCGAGTCGGTCCGCGTCTATTCGCCCACCCGCGAGAACCGCGAGGCGTTCGCCGAGGAGTTCGATTCCCACCTCGAGGCGGCCGTCTCGGCCGTCGACTCGAGTGCGGACGCGGTGTCGGGCGCTGACGTCGTCATCACGGCGACGAAGTCGAGCGAGCCGGTCTTCGACGGCGACGACCTCGAGCCCGGCACGCACGTGACGGCGATGGGCCAGTACGCCGAGGGGAGCCGCGAACTCGACGTCCGAACGATCGAGCGGGCCACCTACGTGCCGGACCTGCGCGAGCGGGCTACGTACGACGCCGGCGCGTTCCTGGCCGCGCTCGAGGACGGGGCGGTGACGGAGGACCACGTCCACGCGGAACTGGGCGAGGTCGTCGCCGGGAACGCGCCCGGGCGGACGAGCGACGACGAGATCACGGTGTTCGACAGCGGCGGGACGGGGATCGAGACGGTCGCCGCGGCCCACATGCTGTACGAACGGGCCGCGGACCGTGGGCTCGGCTCGCCGATTTCGCTGGCCCCGGCGAGCGAAGCCCTGACGGGGCGACTCCCGGAGACGGGGCTCGAGTCCGACGGCGACGGTACGTGACGACGGGACCATCGGGTGGCCGCCGGAGACCTCAACGGTCGGGTTTTTGCGTCCGAAGCGCCATCGATCGGTAGACACCGCATGGACGTAGCGATCATCACGGTCGGCGACGAACTGCTCTCGGGCGACACGGTGAACACGAACGCGAACTGGCTGGCGACCCAACTCGCCGAGCGCGGCGTCGCCGTCGAGCGAATCCTTTCCGTTCCCGACGACCGCGAGAGCATCGCCGACCGCGTCGCCGCCTACGGCGAGGCGTTCGACGCCGTCATCGTAACCGGTGGGATCGGCGGTACGCCCGACGACGTGACGGTGGAAGCCGTCGCGGACGCCTTCGACCGCGAGCTGACCGTCACCGAACTCGCCAGGTCCGACGTCGAGCGCCGCCTGGCCGAGATCCAGGAACGGCTCCCGGAACACGACCTCGCGGTCGACGTCGACGCCGAAGCCGCGCTGCCAGAGGGGAGCCGACCGCTGCTGAACGACGAGGGGCTCGCGCCCGGCTGTGTCCTCGAGAACGTCTACGTCTTCCCGGGAATCCCCGACGAACTGCAGGCCATGTTCGCGTCGGTGGCGGAGGAGTTCGCCGGGGATCGCCGCTCGCGGTTCCTCTACACCGTCGAACCCGAAGCGAACATCGTCCACGCGCTCGAGGAGGCGATGGATCGCTTCGCCGTGACGGTCGGCTGCTATCCCGACCGCGAAGCGGGACACAACCGGCTGAAGGTCACCGGCACGGACGACGACGTCGAGACGGCCGCGGACTGGCTGCTCGAGGCGATCGACGCGAGCGAGACGCCGGTTTCGCGGGACTGGAGCGGGTGACCTGACGGCGCTGGGTGATACTGACAGGGGCGACCGGATCGCGTCCGCACCGGTGACGGTGGGAGACGGCGACGTAAACACCTAACCCGCTTCGCCCGACAGATGCTCGTACCGATGGTTGGCGAAGCACGCGACCCGGACGACTCGGCCGGCCCGCTGGACGGAGTGACCGTCGTCGACGCCTCGCAGGTGCTCGTCGGTCCGTTCTGTACGATGCAACTGGGCGACCTCGGCGCGGACGTGATCAAGATCGAACGCCCCGGGACGGGAGACCAGACCCGCGGCTGGTATCCGCCGCAGTTCGAGGGCAAGGGGGACGGGGACGGAGACGGAGACGGCGACGCGGTCAGCGCCTACTACGCCAGCGTCAACCGCAACAAGCGGTCGATCACGCTGAACCTCAAAACCGACGAGGGCCGTGACCTCCTTCGGGAACTCGTCCGCGACGCCGACGTCTTCGTCGAGAACTTCCGCGTCGGCACGCTCGAGGAGTGGGGCCTCGGCTACGAGGACCTCCGGGAGGAGAACGACGACCTGATCTACTGCTCGCTGTCGGGCTACGGCGAGTGGGGGCCATACGCCGAGAAGCCGGCCTACGACCTCATCATGCAGGCGGAGGGTGGACTGATGAGCATCACCGGCGAGGAGGGCCGCGAACCGGTCCGCGTCGGCGTCGCCATCGCCGACATCGGGGCCGGGATGTACGCCACGCAGGCCATCCTCGCCGCGCTGTTCCACCGGGAACTGCAGGACGCCGGCGGCCAGAAGATCGACGTCAGCCTCTTCGACGGCCAGGTCGCCTGGATGTCCTACATGGCTGCGAACTATTTCGCCTCGGGGGAGCCTCCCGAACGAATGGGGAGTAAACACCCGACGATCGCCCCCTACCAGGCGTTCCCTACCCAGAACAGCTACGTCGTCGTCGCCGCGGCCTCCGAGAAACTCTGGCGGAACTTCTGTCGTGCGCTCGAGCGCGAGGACTTGCTCGAGGACGCCCGGTTCCGGACCAACGCCGACCGCGTCGAACACCGGAGCGACCTCGAGGCCGAACTCCGGAGCGAACTCGTCGAGTATCAGATCGACGACCTCCTCGACCTGCTCGAGGAGTACGACGTCCCCGCCCGGAAGGTCCACGACATGGAGGACGTGTTCGAGCATCCCCAGGTGGAGGCCCGGGGGATGCACAGTCGGATCGACCATCCGACCGCCGGGACGATCGACGTCCCGGGGAGTCCGATGCATCTCTCGCAAACGCCGACGACGATCCGCCGCCATCCGCCGACCCTCGGCGAACACTCGGCGGACGTCCTCGCCGAACTCGGCTACTCGGACCGAGAGATCGAGAAACTGAAAGACGCGGACGTTATCTGATCGCCCGGCAGGGGTTTGGCTCCGTACCCGAACGATACCCAATAATAGTGGGAGAGGACTTACCCGTGTCACAGCGTCACACTCGGATGACCTGCCATCCCCACGGCAGGTCGCGACATCGGTCCGCAATCGGCACCCACCGGCACCGATCGCTGCCAATCCCGCAATCGACGCCACGCTCCCGTTCCCGATCCGTCGCAGGCCTCGAAAATACCTTTTCGAACGATCTGGGGCCGTAGGAACCGCTGACGAGCCAGTAATCGACTCGATTCGGAACCCCGTGATGGAAAAGACTACAAGTGTTCTCGGCAGGTGTGTGGACGTGACATCGATCGCACCGCTGTTCATTCCGATGGCCCCCGGCGGACCGGAACTGCTGCTCATCGTCGGGATCGCCGTCCTGCTGTTCGGCGCACAGAAGATCCCCGCGCTCGCGCGCTCGATCGGCGAATCCGCCGGTCAGTTCAAGAAAGGCCAGGCGCAGGTCGAGCAGGAACTCGAGGAGATCAAACCGGACGCCAGCGGTGCAGGTAGTGCTGGTGCCGGCACGGACGCCGAGACGGATCTCGAGTCGTAAACGCCCGATTCTCGACGTCGTTCTCTTCTCCGCTTGCAGCGACGGGACTGCCTCTCGTCCTCGGTTCTCGGCCCTCGTCTCCTCTTCCCCTCGAGTCGGTTCTCACCCGTCAGAACGATGTGCTACGATGGAGATCAGTCATCGGCTTCGCCGTCGAAAAGCGAGTAGATCGTGCTGGGGACGTCGATCACCCTGATCCGCTTGCTCTGGGGATCGAACGCGATCAGGCCGGCCTCGTCCAGCGCGGGCAGCGTCGAGTGGTAGAGTTCGTGTCGGATGCGGTCGTAGCTGTCTCCCGCCTCGTTCGTCTCGCCTTCGTTCGCCTCTGCGGCGGCGATGACCGACGCGAGTTGCTCGAGGGTCGTGTCCGGCCTGTCCCGCAGGAACACCAGCGCGGTTCGGACCCGTCGATCCGCGAGGAGTCGGAAGAGGTCGTCCGTCGAGAGATCGGTCTCCTCTATCCCCTCGAGTTCGGTAGCGTCGCGGGACCACTCTCCCATTCGATGGTGCCTGTACCGATCCATCCCGGAAGTACTCCCGGCGGGCACGTGCAAGGCCGGCCGACCCGAATCGCGGCGGTTCACTCGGGGCCGAACGCGCTGACGTGTTCGGGTTCGATCGAGATGATGACTCGCTCCGTTTCGATCGGGTTCGGGTACTCCTCGCCCATATAGCGGTGGGCGAGTTCGTCGATGTGTTCGCGTGCGCCGTCGGTCGTGAGTTCGGCCGCCTCGCCCGTCACGGACAGCATCCGGTAGGGATCGTCCGGATCGGTCATGCTGACGGCGACCCGCGGGTCGTTCCGGACGTTTTTCTCCTTGCGGCGGTCGCGCTCGGTGTTGACCAGCAGCCGACCGGCGTCGGCGTCGTAGTCGATCCACACCGGGGTCACGTGGGGCGAGCCGTCGGGCAACAGCGTCGAGATGTGGGCGAAGGTCTTCTTTTCGAACAGGTCGTGGAAGTCTTCGGGGATCGATGCCATAGTGGGTGTTCTTTTTCCTGTTACTAAATCTCGAACCCTTCTCTGGTAGTTACGCCGTCGCGACGCCGCGCTGGCGCTCGAAGGCGTCTCGAACCGCCTCGAGGTCGTCGAACGCCGACAGCGCCAGGCCGAGTTTGATGCGGGCCTTCCAGGGCGGGAGGTCCCCGGCCGGGATCGCCCCGTGCTCGCGAACCGTTCGGCTCCCGCCGGGCCCGCCGTACCGCGCGGCCACGGCCCCGTCGTAACACCGCGTCGCGACGACGACCGGGACGCCGGCTTCGACCGCGTCCGCGACCGCGTCGCCGATCGCCGGCGTCGTGTTCCCGATCCCGCTGGCCGCCAGCACGAGGCCGTCGACGCCGTCCTCGAGGGCTCGCTCGAGTTGGCGCGCGTCGATACCCAGCCCGCTGGGGAGCAGGTCGACCCGGGACGTGGTCTCGAGCGCGGGGAGCGAGACGGACTCGCTACGTGGGTCCCGCCGCAGGGCCACGCCGTCGGGCGTGACCTCCGCGACGGGACCGGCGGCGGGCGAGGCGTACCCCTCCGGCCGTCCGGCGCGGGCTTTCGTTACCCACCTGGCCGCGTGGACGAGGTCGGCGAAGGCGACGTAGGCGCCCTCCGTGAACCGGTCGTCGGCGGCGACGGTGACCGCCTGCAGGAGGTTCCCGGCCCCGTCGGCGCTCACCGCGTCCGCCGGCCGTTGCGCGCCGGTAAAGACGACCGGCACGTCGGCGTCGACCGCCAGGTCGAGGTAGTACGCCGACTCCTCCATCGTGTCGGTCCCGTGGGTGACGACGACGCCGTCGACGCCGTCCTCGGCGGCCCGTTCGACCGCGCGAGCGAGGGACGCGACGTTCTCGAACGACAGGTGAAAACTGAGTTCGTCGCAGACCGACTCCGTCTCGAGCGTCGCGATCCCCTCGAGTTCGGGGACGGCCGCGACGAGTTCGTCGCCGCCCTTCGAGGGGGTCGCGCCATCTGGCCCGCCCGTCGATGCGATCGTGCCGCCGGTGCTCAGTACGCGAACGCGTGGCATAGGCTGGCGTTTCGCCTGGAGCTACTTCGTTCTCCGTACCGGAGTCGCGGCTTGTGCGGCGACGGGCCCGGCCCGTCGATCAGGCTTCGCCGGCGTAAGGAACCGCGTCCTCCGGCACGACCCCGTCGTCCCAGCCGCGGACGTCGTAGTACTCCTCGAGCGCCTCATCGAAGTCCGGGAGGTCGTAGGGCAGGTCGTCGTCCGCGCGGTCGAACCCGCGCTGGTTGTTGAAATGCCGCTCGAGCGTGACGGTTCGGGCGCCGACCGCGAGCAACTCCTCGAAGTCGGCGTCGAACAGGTGCTCGTATCGCTCGGGAGTCATGTAGTCCCGGGAGAACTTGCAGACGACGCCCGAATCGTTCAGCGCCATCAGATTCTCCCGCCGGACGAGTCGGTCGGCCTTGCCGAGGGTGCCGGTCGGCTCGAGGGCGTCCTCTTCAGGGACGAGCGGGTACTCGACCGAGTAGAAGGTCGCGTACATGTGGTCGGCGCCACGGTTGGCGACCGCGTAGGACAGGCCCTGGCCGTGCAGCACCCGGCCCTCGTGGGCGGCGAAGTCCATCCCCTTGACCGTCCAGTTGTCGACGCCCAGGTCCTCGTGGACGCGGTCGATGCCCTCCGCGAGGTCGTCGCCGACCCCCTCCCGGTAGGCGATCTTCTCGACGAGGTCGTGGATCAGGTCAGCGTTGCCGAACTCGTCCTCGGCCGCGAGGTAGGCCGCGACCGTGTTTCCGGCGGAGATGGCGTCGAGCCCGTACTCGTCGCAGAGCTTGTTGGACTTCATCACCTCGACGATGTCGTCGATCCCGGAGTTCGAGCCGAACGCCATCGCGACCTCGAACTCGGGGCCTTCGGTCTCGACGCCGGCGTCCTCGTCCCTGGTCGGGAGCTTACAGGCGAAGGCACAGGCCGAACAGGTCCCTTTCTTGTACTTCTTGTCCGCGACGGCCGCGCCGTTGATCCCGTCGACACCCTCGAACTGCTGCTCGGAGAAGTAGTAGGAGGGAAGCCCCTCGACCTCGTTGGCGAGGTCCATCACCGCGACCGTTCCCTGCTCTTTCATGATGTGGTCGTCGGTCGCCGCCTCGCGATGGATCTCCCCCTGGGTCGCCGAGATTTCGCCCGCGAGGTCGATGTCGCTGTCCCCACCGAAAGTGACTGCCTTGACGTTCTTCGACCCCAGCACCGCACCCAGCCCCCCGCGGCCGAACGCCCGCTCCTCGGAAGTCATGATCGACGCGAACCGGACCTCTCGCTCGCCGGCAGGGCCGATAACCGCGGTCTGGTCCGACGTCACGCCGTGTTCGTCCTCGAGATAGGACAACGTCTCGGAGACCGTCGCGTCCTCGAGTTCCGGGACGGGTTCGAACGTGACGCCGTCGTCGCGGACGTGGAGGATCAGCAGTTCGTCGCTCGCTCCGGCGATCTCGACCGCGCCGTAGCCGGCCGCGGTGAAGTTCCGGGACATGAAGCCGCCGGCATTACTCGAGAGCAACCCATCCGTCAGGGGTGAAACGCCGGTACAGTTCATTCGCCCGGTGAAACTCATCGTAGAGGCCTGCATCGGCCCAGTCGTGAAAAACAGCCGATTGGCCGGGTCGAACGGATCGACGTCGAACGGGATCCGCTCGTGTGCGAGACGCGTCGCGAGGCCACGCCCGCCGAGATACTCGCGGTGGATCGATTCGATCTCCGTCTCACTCGTGGTCCGGTCACCGACGTCGATCGTCAGCATTGGATTGCGAGCGTGTAGCATACCTCGTCCATTTCCGGGACCGGTATTAGGTTTTTATCCATCCCGGACGACTCGAGCGGGACGCGCCCGACTGACCGAACCCGCGGGGCTACGCGAGGCCAGGACGATCGATACCGCTCTAGCCGAAAAGAGCACGCGTCTCGGGTTACCCTTCTCCACCCAGGGACTCGTCGTCCGAGGGCTCGAAGAAGGCCTCCGGCCCGTGGTCGTCCCGCCAGGTGAACGCGAAGAGACGCCGCGCGGGCAGTCGTGTCAGCCGTCCGCCGACTCGCCCGTCGCGCCGTCCCACACGGTCGAATCGGCCCGGAACCCCTCACCACGGTCGTCGTCACTCTCGTCGACCGGTTCGAACTCGTATCCCGGGTTCTCGAACGCGTGTATCCCCCCATCGGTCGCGAACACCACGACGTCGCGCGAACCGACGGTTTCGGAAACGACACCCCCGGCCTCGCGTACTCGAGGCAGCGGGAACCCCACAGGTTCGTCGTCGACCTCGAGACCCAGAACGACCGCCTTCGGGTCCAGGTCCGTCCGGTCCCACGATCGCGTCGTCGCCGTTCCGCGATGTGCCTCGAGGCCGAACCCGTCGCTCTCGAAGTAGTGGGCGTACGGATCGTCGTCGTAATCGATCTTCGCGGGCTCGTCGCCCTCGCTCGCCGCTTCGCTACAGGCGTCCTCGAGCGGTTGCAGGACGAGGCCGCCCGGATATCGGTCGCGGAACGCGTTCCAGGTCATCACGGCGGCCGATCGAATCGAGAGCTGACGGCCTTCGAGGGGACCGGCGATACACTCGCCGGTGGACTGCTTCCACTCCGACTCGGTTTCACGATCGTACATCACGAGATCGTCGTCGGCGAGCTTTCCGCTCACGCCACCCACGTAACGGCGATGGAGACCTCCTCTTCGGTTCCGCTCCCATCCTCGTCCCCGCTCTCGCCCTCGAGGACGTCGTTGACGATTTCGTGATAGTCGAGTATCGACACCGGATAGGCTTTCGCGGGTATCGATTCGACGACGATCACGTCGTCATCGGGGTTCCCGAAGTACTCGCTCCCGAACGGAGGATCGTCCACGCTCGGAATCGCGTCTCTCGGCACCACCTGGCGAACGTTCATGCCGAAACCGATGCGACGACGTCGCTTAGTATCCTCAGTCTCGGGGTCGACGCCGATTCGTCGGCAGGCGCATGATGTGCAGGACCGACTGCCCGTCTTCCGTCCGCCGCTCGTCGGGTAATCAGTAGTTGGGTAGTCGAAAAACGTCGATAACGTAATAGGTGCTCGAGATACGCAGGAAACCGCACTGCTCAGTATCGTACTCCGACCGACGGAATCGAACCGCCGCTAATCCAGGATCGGTAGGAAATAGAATGAATGGAAGCCAAAGCGGCAGTGCCGCTTCGACGTGACCGTGATCCCTCTCGGGAAGGTTGATATGAATAGGGGCGGCGAATCGACGTTCCCAGAGGGTCTCCCACTCCAGTAGTTGCCGATACGCAGGCGGGCTTATCTTCCGTGTTCGGGATGGGTACGGGAG